>NZ_JBSSFI010000001.1:0-3057500 GCF_054062495.1 Bradyrhizobium sp. USDA 3311
CCGGCGCTTTCGGCTTCCCTGATCTGTTTCAGGAAGGCGTCCGCCGCGACGACTGATGGGAAAGCGGGGTAGTCCGGGTGGGCGATCGGGCTTGCGGCCCCCGCCTCGAAGCGGTTGAGCAGGTCGTTCAGCAGGCCGATCGCATCCGTGAAACGCCGAGCCATGGCTACTCGGCGGCCAGACGGGTGGCGAGCTCATCTTCGGACATCAGGTCCGGATCGATGGCCATCAGCTCGCGCTTGGCCTTCTCTTTCAGTTCCACCACAGTGGCCCTGGACTGCTCGCCGATGCGGTCCACCTCCACGATGGTGTCCATGTGCTCGAGCACGGCGACGCGCTTCTCGAACGGCGCCGCGATCACGAACTGCAGGCCGAGGTTTTTGTAGAAGCTCATCATCTGCCGCTGGTTCTTACCGTCCATCTTGGAGAAGGCCTCATCGAACATGGCGAGCGCGAAACCGGCGGGCTTGCCGGCACGACGCTCCGCGCTGCCGTAGACGGCCGCCAGCGAAGCGCCGATGGCAACGTAGATAGGCACCTGCTGTTCGGCGCCAGACCCGGTGCCGCGCCGCTGCTCCCAGCGGGTCGAGCGGCCGGTGGCGACATCCTCCATGTGGATCTCGAAGGTGTAGAAGTTGCGGTAGTCCTCGAACTGGGTGAAGTCCTTGTCGGGGTCCTCGAGCAGCGCCTCGAGTGCGACGATCGTATCCTTGTGCGGGAAGTCATCGGGCACGTCGCCCCGGAACAGCATATCGAGCGCCTCCGGAGAGGTTTTGGCGATTTCGATGATCTTCAGGATGGGCTGGAATTCCACCATCTGGGTGCGGTGGAATGAATATCGCTCGTTATGGAAGGGATGTGCGTAGAGGCTACGGTTCAACGATTGCAGCTCCCGCTCCATCTTTCCGATCCGGGCCGTGAGCGCGTTGATGAACTCGCCGCGCAGCAGGGTGGACGCCTTCTCCGCCGCTTCCCGCGCCTGCCTTTCGTACTGGCGCAACTCGTTGGATTCGATATCCGAGATGAGCTGCTCCATCCATGGCTTCACCTCCTGCAGCGGCTCGCTTTCCGCGCCGACCTGCGAACTCATTCCGAACTGGTCGAAGTAATCGTAAAGAAGCTCGCGGACCCGTCGCTCGATCCGGGCGCGCTCGTTGTCGGACGCGTTCGCATCCTTCAAGGCCTTCTCGGCGATGGCCCGGTGTTTCTCCGCGAAGCCCTTTTGGGCTGCGGCATCGAGGCGGTCGCGGTAGACGGCCCTGCCTTTCGCGGTGGAGTAGAGTGGGAAGAACTTGCGGTATATCGACCGGGCGACCCTGAGGTTGAGTTCGGAGCCGGGCACGTTCTCGCCCTCTCCGAGCCTCCTCTCCGCCGACCTGACCTCGCCGTCATGCTCGCCGAACGCCTTCTGCTGTGTCTTTCTCTCCTCCAGCCTCTTCTCCTTCAGCTTTTGCTGCGCCCTCTTTTTGTCGCGAAGCCCGCCGTCCCCCGCGCCGTCGAGGGCATCGAGCCTGGCCTGAGCTTCAGCGACCTCAGTCTGCGCGGCCGCGAAGGCGGCCGCGCAAGCCCCCAGGTCATTACGTCCCTCGCAGATGTTCTTCAGAGCGGCAAAAGCCTGCTCCGCGGCATGGGCCTCCTTCCCCTTGTCGGTCAGGATCCGACCCAGCTCCTCGGCCTGATCCTGCAGGGATCGCAGGGCGTTCGCCTGGGCTGCCTTTCCGATCTTATGCTGCGACGATTCAATCCAGCGATGGCTCCGGACGAGTCCGTCGTCGTAGAGGCCGTCCTTCATAATCGCCCGGCCGGGCCTGTTGAACTGGTCGAGCGTGTCGGCGAGACGGACATTGCCGTAGCGGCGCATGATGAAGGCCATCGCGTCCGGATCCTGGCTCCGGAAGATCGAGGGGAAGGTGCCGCGCTCCGGCTTGGCCCTGAACTGCTCGAGCTTGTTTAGGCTCACTAGCGATGCATGGCGAAACTCGCGGCGACCTTCCTTGAAGATGGACGTGGCGGCGCTGATATCCGCTCTGTCCACGAACACGGCTTCCCGGTCGCGGCCGAGGAGCGCCTCGGCGGCTCCTACCCACTCGGGTTCGGCGACTTCGATGATGTCGCAGAGCACGCGCGGGACCATTCCCCTCTGCCGCAGCCTGCGGCAGAGGAGTTCAGTGTCGTCGCCGAGATAGGCGCGCGCCCCACCGGCGGCGTGCTGTCGGATCCGTTCGAGCACCTCGTCGCGCCGGCCGCGGAGCCCGGAAAGCTCCGCGATGATCGCTTGACGTGCTTCGTCGATCTTCGGCAGCCATTTCGCGCCGCTTGCCGCGAAGGACTTCTCGGCCGCGGTGACCTCGTCGGAGACGCCCCCGATGTCGGCCTCGGTGGTGGCGGTCACAAGACGCTCAAGCGTAGGAACGAAGTCCTCGAAACCGTCTGCGCACATCGCGCGTAGCGGCTCCAGGCGACGGATGTTCTCCATGCGAGCCTTGAAGTCCGCCGAGGCGCGGTGCGCCGCCTGCCCGGCCACATCGGCGGTCTGCTGCAGGAACTTTCTGCCGGTCTTGGCATCGTGCTCGGCGATCGCGGCCATGAGGCGTTCGATCTCCTTATCGATGGCCTTGACGTCGTCGTCGATGAATTCGAGTTCTTTTGCTGCGGCGTCCCGGCGCGCCATCTCGGTACGCCGCGTGGTCTTGAAATCCAGGTTTGTCGCGCGCGCCGCGAGCCAAGTCGCACGTTTTGCGATCCACTCCTCCCTGAACTTGGTCTCGAGCGCCTCTTCAAGCGTGCCGAGGACGACCCGAAGCGCCCTTAGGGCTTCGAGCCTGAGGTGCATTTTCCGGATGGTCTCGCTGATGTTGCGGTATGTCTGGATCGACTCGCGCAGCTCTTTGATGCCGATCGGACTGTCCTCGAGGATGTAGTTCCGCACGAATTGCGTGGCCGTCTGGTTGTGGTCGAGCGTCATCGCGTTGACGATTGATTTCTGCAGGGCGCTGGCGTTCTGCTCGCCATAGGGCGAATGCGGCAGAAGATGGCGCATGTACTCGCGGACGTAGTCGCTCGCCCGGTCGCGATGATTGACAAAGTTGCCTTCACCGACCGCCGCGGCGATCCGGGCGCGCACGTCCTCCCACTGCGCCGGGAATTGCGACTTTCCTCGCTGCTCGATGAAGTCCTTGGAGCTCAGAACGGTCCCGACGGCGACGAAGAGTGCCAGCACGGTCTCCCTGCTGTCGGACTTGCGCGCCTCGAGCGCCATGCCGATCGTGACCGGTGGCCGGGCGCCTTCCGTGTCTTCGAAACCGAGCGCGATGTAGGTGCGCGCCTCGTCGCGCCGGCGCTGGTCTTCGCCGAGGGTGCCAAGGCAGTAATCGACGACGCTGCGCTTCGAGCCGCTGCGCGATTTTCCGCTGTCGCCGGCGACCGCGTTCAGGCGCAAGAACCGCCGGCTCGCGCCGGTGAGAACGACCTGTGCCATGTCGAGGATTGTCGATTTGCCGGACCGGTTCTCGCCCAGGACCCCGACGTGTCCTGTCACGTCGATGTCGGCGACGTCGAACAGGTGCCAGTTCACCATCGTCAGGTGGCGTAGTTCCATCATGCCTCGTCTCCTGCGGGCTGCGGAAACCGCGCCTCCTCGCTACGGACGTAGCGCTCAAGCCGTTGGAGGGCATCGCTGCCACTGATCAGCTTAATCATCGGGCGGATCCTGATCTCGCAGTCCTGCTGCTCGTCGTCAAAATCACTGATCTCGACCAAACTGCGTTGGGCAGCCTCGCGCAGGATGTCCCGGAAGCGGGCGGGCGAGATCGCGCCTCCGCCGCCGTGTTGCGCCATCTCGCGGTAGCGATCGAACAGGTCGTTCAAAGTGGCCACTACGACGGCCCGGTCCTCGACTGCTCCGACGTTCACCTCCTGCTGCCAGTATGCCGCCAGCACCAGCATGACGATGGTTTCGTCGAGCTTCATCCGGGGCAGCGGCACGTCCTCGTCCATGGCGACGATGCCGGCCCACTGCGCCTCCGGATCGCGATGGACGCGGTATCCGCAACTATCGAAGAAGCCGTCGACCACGTCGCGGAAGCGGCCGTCCATGATCGTGTTGTAGACTGTCCCGGTCCGGGGGTCTCCCGCGAACACGAACTGCCGCCGTAGCAGGAAGTGCAGCGCTTTGCGGAGGTCGGCTGCCTTTTCCGCGCCGAAGGAGCGCTCGACGTTTTCGAACTCACTGAGCATGAGCCGCCCTCGCCTTCCGGAGTGCGCCCGATCGCTTGACCAGGAAGTTTGCGCAACGGAGCCATTCGCTATCGTGTGGTGGCGTGTCGGGGCACGGTTCGAGTTCGAACCCGGCCGCGACCTGCGCCGGAACCTCGCCTGTCAGCGCATATCGGCGGGCGCAATCGAAGGCGAGAAAGTCGTCCACGGTATCGATTTCCATGAAGCGGGCTTCCCTGGTCGCGAATGGCGGCACCTGGCCCTCGAGGAATCGTCTGACATCCTCGGGGCGGGGCGCGATGCGAGCGATGTACTCGAGGCGGAGCTTCTTCCGCAGATCATACAACGGATCCGACGGCGGCTCGGCGAGCTCCCTTGCTTCGACGGGACGGCGTGGCTGCCTGGCCGGAGCCTGATGGTGCTCCGACCAGGGCGACCGCAGCGGCTCGATGCTCCATTCGGTTGTCGCCTTGTGGTGCCTGCCGTCCCGCAGTAAGGCATCCAGGCGCCGCACCAGGTCGCCGGCCCGGCCGACGAGTCCCTGCCCGCCCCGCTCGGCGTACTTAATGGTGTTGCGGACCCGGGCTTCGAGCTGCCTCCGGAAGGCCTCGATCCTGTCGAACATCTCCCCGATCTGATCGAAGATGCTTTCGATGGCCAGCAGGTCGTCGGCCGCGGCCATTCGACCGTCCTCGATGTCGGCTGCCATGCTGGAAGCTATGTACTCCTCGGCGAGGACCTGCATGGTTTCCGGGGTGTAGGAGATCCTCCGCGCGAGATCGACGATGGCGTCGCGGAAGCGGTACGGATGGTTGACGGTGAGGATGGACTCGAAATCCTTCAGCAGAAGCTGTTCGACGAACTCCTCGAAAAAGGCTTCCAGCCGGGTAGCGACTGTTTTCGACTCCATGACGGTCCGTCGGACGCGCTTCAGGTCGGCCAGAATGGCCCGCAGGCTCTTAGTGAACTGGTCGGCCTGATTACGCGCCTCGCGGACGGCGAGCGCGGCTTCGCGCTGCTTGCGGTCGGTGATCTCGGGCCTCAGTTTTTCGACGGCCTCCAGGTTGAGGCGGATTTGCACGATCAAGCCGCCGAATCGCTGCGAGAGATCCTTATTGAGGCTCGCGAGCCGCTGGATCACGAGCAGCGGTCCCATAGCCATGTCCACGGTAACGCGAAGCCCGTATTCCTCCTCTTCAAGCCATCCCCAGGCAAGCAGCCGGGCGTACAGTTGTCGGGCAAGACCGAGCGCCTTGTCGCCCTTCTCGGAAGCGAGCGCGACGTCGGCCTTCCGGATCCGGCGGCGTCCCGCGGAGATCATTTCCGGCAGGCTGCCCAAATCATCGCCCTCGTTCCAGAGGACGGGGTTGGCTCGCATGACGTCGTAGATGGCGTGGACCACCTGCTGCGGGGTCGGAAACGACGGCGCGCCTGAAAAGAAGCGTTCGTGCAGATCGAGCAGACACGCTGCGTACAGGTGCTTGTGATCGCGCGAAAAAGCTAAAAAGGCGTCGTCATGCAAATGGCGGAACAAGGTCAATGACGCGGCTCCTGGGCCCGACTTCATCCTGAGTTGGCGGCGCTAAATGCACGGCCTGCCGGGCAAAATGTTAGTGAGAGTGGGTCTTGAAAATACAACCGGAAGATCAGTTCTTAGTATGTTCTAATATAGCTTTCCAGCTCAATCGCTGTCGAGACTCCAAAGGTCCGATCGGAGCTAGTGTCCGGTCTCAGATCGGGAACAATCCGGCCTCAAGTCATTGAATTTGTTGTTGTTACTATTGCAGCAAAATGGATACAAGGAGTTGCTTGGCACGATAGTGATACGAACGTTCGACATGTCGAGGAGGCTCTCTCGCCCACCGGCAGATTCGAGCCACCAGCTCTACATCGATCATCAGCTTTAGTTTTTAGTAACTTCAATAAGAGCGGCAGTGGGATCGCGGGGTTTCATACGCAATTGCGTATTATGCCTAAATATACGCGACCACGTATAATATATAGATATTCGCGGTCGCGTATATTTACAAATTATACGCGTTTGCGTATCATGCCTTTATGGATACGATCGCCCGCACTCCGCAACAAGTTGGCGCCGGGATCAGGCGCTACCGGCGGCAGAAGAAGCTCACCCAGGGGGACCTTGGTGAGAAGATGCATGCGCGTCAAGCGACGGTCTCGAAGCTGGAAGCGGGTGTACCTGCAACCCAGCTGCGCATCTTGATGGATGCGCTGGCCGGGCTCGACCTCGAGTTGGTCATCCGGCCGCGCACCAAATTGACGGCTGAAGCGATTGAGGATCTGTTCTGATGGCGCGTCGTCCTGCCCGCGCGCCGCTCAACGTCTATCTCAACGCACGGCTGGTCGGGCGGCTGCGGCGCGAGAGCAGCGGCGCAATCGATTTCCAGTATGACAAGCAGTGGCTCGCGTGGGAAAATGCCATCCCCGTTTCGGTGTCGCTGCCATTGCGGGAGGATCGTTATATCGGCGATCCCGTCGTCGCTGTTTTTGACAATCTTCTGCCCGATAATGACGACATCCGCCGACGCGTCGCCGAACGCGCGCATGCTGATGGCGCCGACGCTTACAGCCTGCTCTCCGCAATCGGCCGCGATTGCATCGGGGCGCTGCAATTCCTTCCCGACAGTGCCGCACCCGGGGGCGCCGGCGCCATTGATGGCCGCGCCGCTAGCGATCAGGAGATCGCCGCCATTCTCGGCAACCTTGCCAGCAATCCGCTCGGCATCGGCCCCGACCAGGACTTCCGCATTTCTCTCGCGGGCGCGCAGGAAAAGACAGCGCTGCTTTACTGGAAAGACAAGTGGCACGTGCCTCATGGCACGACCGCAACTACGCACATTATCAAGCCGCAGATCGGGAAGTTGCCGAACGGAATCGACCTGACCGGCAGCGTTGAAAACGAGCATCTGTGCCTTGAGCTGGTTGCGGCACTCGGCTTGCCTGTCGCCAAATCAAGCATCATCGATTTCGCCGGGCGCCGCGTGCTCGCAGTTGAGCGGTTCGATCGCATCTGGACGCGCGACGACCGCCTGTTGCGGCTGCCGCAGGAAGACTGCTGCCAGGCGCTGTCCGTTCCACCCGCGCGAAAGTATGAATCCGATGGCGGACCCGGCATCCGCAAAATCTCGGATTTGCTCAAGGGCAGCGATACGCCTGAGGACGACCAGACCATTTTCTTCAAGGCGCAGATCGTGTTCTGGCTGCTTGCCGCCACCGATGGCCACGCGAAGAATTTTAGCATTCATTTGGCGCCGGGCGGACGTTTTCATCTTGCCCCGCTTTACGACATCATTTCGACCCAGCCGAGCTTGGACGCTGGACAGATCAGCCAAAACCAAATGAAGCTGGCCATGCCGATCGGCAGCAACCGGCATTACGTCGTCCACACGGTTCTCGGCCGACATTTCGTGCAGACTGCGAAAAGCTGCGGTCTACCCGACAAAACAGTCAAGGTTGTCATCCAGCAGCTCGGCGATACAGCCACAAAAACCATAGATCAGGTGCTGAATGCGCTTCCAAAAGGATTTCCGGAGAAGATGGCCATATCGATTGCCGATGGCGCGAAGCGCCGTGTGAATTCGCTGGCTGTGTTCAAGAGTCGTGAATGATCGCCGGTTTGTGCAAGCTGCCAGCCCGGGAACTTTTGTGCAGTATCGAGGGCGCGCAAGAGTTACCGAGCGGGAACTTTTACCTTTCAAGCGAGGATGAACGGCCCGAAAGTTACCGATCGGGAATTCTGCTCCCAATACAAACTGGGTTCATTGAAAGAGGAGATCGACCACGACCGCCGGGGAAATTCCCCGGTAATCCCCATCGAGCGATATTAGCGTCCGCTCGGTGTCGAGCGGCGCCGCCGGCCCCACGACGATCTCGGCAATCTTGTGGGCTCAGGAACCGGCAGCGGATGGGGCGATATAGGGGACGATCTCGCTACGGCGAGAATGCGCGTCAAAACATGAGGCGGTAGGGGGGAACGTAGACGAACCCGAAAGCCAGCACGGCGGCGCAGGATCAAGCTCATTTGATGCCGCCTGATCGAACGCGATCAAGCCGCGCACGAGCCAGGCGATCTTCGTGACGTGCGCTAACATGATCCGGAACGGGTCTTTGTGTCTCGCCGTCATGCTCGCCGACGAAGCCGCCTTCGTTACGGGAGCCGAGCTTGACGAAGCGTTCATCACCGATGACGATCCGCTGCAGGCGCAAACACTCAGCCTCATCGAGCGGCCCCGGTCCTGCTTCGCCGATGACTTTGCCCGAGCGCTGGATGCGATCCTGCGGCCGCCTTTCTCCTTCGAGGACGTAACTCGACTTCGAGTCCTTGAGGAGAGGCGGCGGTTCGCGCGAGCAGATCCTTCGGGACTTGGCTCACCACGACGGGGACGCGCTCCTTGAGATCCTTTGCAACAAATTCCGCAAGTAGCGGCGTCTCAAAAAATAGTGGGCAGAAGTCCGGCGTGCCCGGCAGGTTATTGGCACGCGGTGCCGTGCTGAATTTTGTCCGGAGCTTGCATACTGGGAATCGCTATCGAAGTATCCGACTTAGGAGACCTTGTCTGCTGCGGGCAGATTGAGCTCGCGCCCCAACAGCCATTCGTAGAGAAACCAGATGCGGCGCGTGTAGAGCCGAGTCCGCTTTTGGTTCACAAGGTGCGCAAGCTCATCCTCCTTCACGGTGAGGAACAGCCGCTTCAGGATGGCCCCCGCGGCGCTCCGCCGCGCCGGTTGAAATCGCCGGTTTGAAAATACTTAATATGACTGAGCGTTATGGCAGAAAGCTAAACTTCCTTGAACAACCTCCCGGCTGTTCGACGAGCTGCCGCATAGCGAGAGCTTTCACCAGGCCGACATGCTTGTTGATGGCTTGCGCAAGCTCAATCCCCGCAAGCTGCAAAAGCTGCGACAATTACAGAAGCGTGAAAGTCAAAAGGCTGTTCTTCTGGTTTGCCGACCGGCACAACCATTTTGGGCTAAAGCAAATAGACCGTGACAAGGTCGATTTGGCACTGCGACCTGGCTGGGAAAAGCTGTAACTCTGGCTGCAGCGATGGTGAACGGCTTCAGGAGATCGAGGCTCTCAAGCGGTTTGCGAGACAGCCCCATGCCTAGAAGAGACGGTCGAAAGGCCGAACGTCCCGCGCTGTGACAAGGCATTGCCGGACAGGTGCGAGAACACGCTTTGCAAAGACCAGTTTTCCGGAGGCGGGTCAGATCAGCCAACCCGGAGATCATCAGCTGACATCTTACCCGTACGCCCGGCCTTGAGCTGATAACTTACCCGGGCCCCCTCTTCGAGGGTGGTGTAACCGGCTTTTTCGACGGCACTGATGTGCACGAAGACATCGGGACTTCCGTCCTCAGGCCTGATGAACCCGTAACCTTTGGTCGAGTTGAACCACTTCACAATACCCATTGCCACGGCGGCATCTCCATAGTGAACCGTGGTGATCTAGCGAAGAGTTTCCCGGCCATCAAGAGGGTCGGCAAGAGGCGAGTCGCTGCGCTGGTCACGTGCTCGTTTTTTATCGCGTGGTCTAGCTGCGGCCGCATTGTGCAAGCGACAAAAGCATCCTGACGTCGACGACACTTCGCCTCAAGGCTTCAGCCCAGATGACGTTTTGATCCTTCGATTCACTCGTCGCACGCGACTGGCTTACAGAAGAGCTGCGGGGTCTCGAACATGCCGCGCTCATCCAGAGCCGACGGATCGCTTTCATCGACGTTGAACGACAGGGCGGTCGTGAACTTCTTTGCGCAGCGCCGAGCAGGATTATCAATGCGCGCATGCCTGCATTGACGCTACCTGACATGCTTTCTCAAGCACGAAGACGCCCGCAGGGCTGCTGCTTTGACTGTTCGTCTTCGGATGTCAACCGCACGTCGCGCCCTGTCGAACGAAGAGGGTCTGCCGAGACAATCCTGAAGGAAGCGCATTTGGCAAGTTATCCGCTCGTCATGTTGTGTTTGGGAAGCCGGAAAACCCGCTCGGCAAAGGTAAGGCTGTTCAAACCGGTAACTTGCGCATCTGACGAACTTCGTCGCACCGCCGGCGGCCCATCCGCCTCTCGCCTTGGTTTCGATGAATTCAGCTGAGCACCGTGAAGACGTTGAGATAACCGATGGTCTCTATTTGTCTGCTTCGATCAGCCCGTTGACCGAATTTTACTCAGAACAAAGCCGCCTCGATGCATAGGTGTATTCAAGGGCCAGTTGACGCGCATATTCCCTGAGATTGGCCGCGGCGCTGTGTCCCCCGTCGATGTTCTCGTAATAGAAGTAAGGCTGGCCCAGCGCGGCGAGCTTCGCGGCAGCTTTGCGGCCGTGCGCTGGATGCACGCGGTCATCCTTGGTAGAGGTAAGAATTAGGGGAGCGGGATAAGTCTTGCCCGCCATCAGCTTCTGGTAGGGCGAGTAGCGTTCGATCCACGCACGCTGCTCGGCAATGGCAGGGTCACCGTACTCGCCGATCCAGGAGGCGCCTGCGCCCAGTTTGGTGTATCGGAGCATGTCAAACAGCGGCACCTTGATGATGGCCGCGTTGAAGAGTTCTGGACGTTGGGTGATTGCGGCGCCAACGAGCAGGCCGCCCTGGCTGCCGCCAATCGCGCCTAGCCGGCGCGGACTTGTGATCTTCCGGCGGATCAGGTCCTCGGCAACGGCAATGAAATCATCCCATGTCGTCTGCTTCGTTGCCGCCTGGGCTGCTTGGTGCCATTGTGGACCAAACTCGCCGCCCCCACGCAGGTTCGCCACGACATAGGCATTGCCCTGTTCGAGCCAGAGCCGCCCCACCGGTCCCAGATAAGAGGGCAGAAGCGAAGCCTGGAAACCGCCATAGCCATAAAGAAGTGTCGGGATCGTGCCGTCACACCTTGCGTTTTTCGGCCGCACCAGAAAATAGGGAATTGACGTGCCATCACGCGAAGTGGCTTCGAGCTGCTCCACGACATGGTTGGACGCATCGAAGGCAGACGGTGTCGTCTTCAACTCCTCAAGGCTTTTGCTTTCGGCATCAAAATACCAGACTGAGGTTGGTCTGAGATAGCTCGAGACCGCGAACATGGCTCGGTCCGCTTCATGGGAGGTGGCTGACAGGCTGACATTTGCATGTTCCGGCAGCGGGATCGGCGTCGCGGACCAAGCTCCGTGATCGTACTTATAAGCGAACGCTCTGCTCTGAACGTTCTCAAGGATCGTCAGGATCAACAAATTCTTTGTGGCGCCTAACCCGCTCAGGGCCTGGCGGGGCCCAGGTTGGAAGACGAGCGAGGCTTTGGCGCGCATCGGATCCTGTTTCCATTCGGCCAGATCATACGAAATCAACGATCCGGCGGCGAAGCTGATATCGCCCGGCGGCGTCCAATCTTCATCAAGCCTTACAAGCAGGCGACCACCCACTAGACCGATCACCGCGGCCTTCTTCGGCAGATTGAGCTTGACGGGCCCATCGGGGCGGAAGACCACATACTCGGACTCGAAAGAGCTGATTGCGCGGATCGCGCCGGTCGCATGAATGTTGCCCGCACTGTCACGAAGCACGAAGGGGGACATCGAAACGTCGGTGGGCCCGCCACGAAAGATCTCGCGAGCCTCACTGAGCGGCTGAGCGCGTTTGAGCTCCTTCACCACAAAGGGGTAGCCGGCTTGCGTCAAAGTCCCCTCGCCCCAGTCCCGTGCAACAAGGAGTGTGTCACGATCGACCCAGCTGACGTGCTGCTTGCCCTCTGGGAGATAAAAGCCATCCGCAACGAAGGTCTTGGCGTCGCAGTCGAACTCTCGTATGGACGCGGCATCCTTGCCGCCATCGGAAAGACTAATCAGGCAGAGGCGCTCTTCAGGCGGAAGGCAGCTGCTACCTTGAAAGATCCAATTCCTGTTCTCGGCGACCGCCAAGGCGTCCACGTCGAGAATGGTTTCCCACTGTGGGTCTTTGCTACGATAGCTCTCGAGCGTGGTGCGCCGCCAGACGCCGCGCACCTGGTTCTCATCTTGCCAGAAATTCTCCAAGCCGCGCCGTTTCAATGAAACATATGCGATCCGATCCTTGGCCTGCAGGATGGAGAGCGCCTGTCCGTAGAAGTGCCCATAGCGAGGATCTGACTGGAGCACCCCGAGCGTCTTCTCGTTCTCGGCGCGAGCCCAAGCCACTGCGCGTGGCCCTTCGATCTCCTCGAGCCAAAGGAATGGGTCATCAGTCAACGCCGCATCCGTTCGCTCCTGTGAAAGCGCCGTGGAGGTGATGCAGGCAATCGAAAGCAGCGTGGCGGAGAAGAGTAATGTATTCATGGATTTGCTCCGGCTGAGGTCGAGCGGTCAGGCTCGCGGGCCCTGCCGGGTCAAGCAGAAGCGGTGGAAAGCACGCAAGCGCATGACATAGCGCGGCTTGCGCTATGTCATGGGCCGTTCATTGCAAGCTGCGTGCCGGATGAAGAGTCACAAGTTTTCAGCCGTTAGGGGCTGCACGACCATGTTCGGTTGCCGACATTGGCTGCCAAGTGACACCACAGCGTCTCGGCAGACCGCCTGCCAGACAGCGCCAGCGTTTTTTGATCTTCAGTGGCAAAGACCCGGGACACAGCGAAGCAGCTTTCCTCCGCATATGAGATTGCTCCTCCTCGCTGGGTCACCGGGCAGACTTGTCGACGGGCATCATCCCCACGAAGAGCAGCGCATTGATCAGCAGCTAAGCCGACATCGCCAAGGGTGGTATGCATGGCGACCTCCGACTCGTTGACTGCAAGCGTTGCCGATTTGGACGAGCTCTTTCCTCGCGAAAACCACTAGAACCTATCTCAAAATTGAAGATCAGCGTCGATCGGCTATAAAGGAAAGATGATTCGGCTGACGGACGAGCAATGGGAGCGCATCCGGAAACACTTTCCGGAAGAGCACCTTGCCGACGGCCGGCCGGGCCGGAAGCCGATTGCGACGCGTCAAGTTCTCGAAGCCGCTCTTTGGATTTTGAACACGGGTGCGCAGTGGCACATGCTGCCGCAGTGCTATCCGAACTATAAGACCGTACATCGTCGCTTTCAGAACTGGTGTCGCAATGAAGTGTTGCGACGCGTTCTGACCGATATCGCCAACGAACTTCGCGAGAAAGGCTTGCTCGACGAAGAGGAGTGTTTCATCGACGCGACCTTTGCGATGGCCAAAGGCGGCGGTGCAGAGATCGGCCCAACGAGGCGCGGAAAAGGCTTAAAAATCATGGCGATTGTGGATCGCCACGGTTTGCCGCTTTCAGTGAGCACGCATGCCGCGAACCATCACGAAGTGCGCTTGGTACAGCTCTGCTTCGACTTCTACATGATCGAGGCCAAGCCAGAGAACCTGATCGGCGACCGCGCCTATGACAGCGATGCGCTCGACGATGAACTGCGGTCACAAGGCATCGAGATGATCGCGCCACATCGTTCAAACCGAGTGAGGTCGCTCACCCAGGACGGCCGCAGGCTCCGTCGTTATACTCGGCGTTGGCTGGTCGAACGCTTCTTCGCCTGGATACAGTGGCGGCGGCGCCTGCTGGTCCGCTGGGAGTTCTATCCGCAAAACTTCCTCGGCTTCGTCCAGCTCGCTTGCCTGCTGATCCTGTTTCGACAATTTTGAGATAGGTTCTAGTCACGCCGAAAGATCGGTTCGTTGACTGATTGCCGAAAGGATTGCGCTCGAGACGAGGAGAGTAAAAGCGCCCCAGAAACGGCCTACGTTGCAACACGTCTTGAGATTCAGCCGACAATCAACAACACGTACAAGCACCAGATCAGGTTCTTCGGCGCAAAACGGCGAAATGAAGCTGGGCATCAGCAGCAATTGAGGGAGCTACGGCCCAGCTTAAACGATCCTGATCCACCCGGCGGCAACCCACGCACGAGCCGTGGTCTTCATCGAACCCCCTGTTACACAAACGAGATCAAGGGCGAGATTTTCGATCCGAGAATGCCCGCTGCTGCCGGATCAGCCGGGCTGGTTCAAGGCTAGTGCAACCCTCACTGCGAACCGTTCCGTAACGGTGCTGTTGCAGCCCAGAGCAAGCGCCGCCTTCCGGGGCGGAACGATCAACGGGCAGCAGCGCGCCGACCGGCGCCACCACCACTCGCATCAGCGTCGTTTAGAGATAGAACATGAGTTGACTGTATCGTCCCCTTCTGATCATAGACCACTCGCATGATGTCTTGATTCATGGGCCCTGCGCCGCCCGCAAGAACCGCGTCAGCGCCAAAGCCTGGATTGCTCCTCGTCCTGCTACATAAGCCTGTCATCCGCCGTGCTATGCTTTTCGCCCGGTCGGTCCTCGCGGGCGCCGAGCTCTTGTCCGTGATGACCATCGCGTGAACTGTCGCCGCCGGCAGATCCCAGAGTCTGTCCTGTGTATCAGTGGGCCCGCCAAAGCCTCAAAGGCCAACTTCACGTCTTCATAGGCAGCCCCCCTTCAAAGCGGCATCAGCGGGATCGATGTCGTTACAGGCGGTCATCGCCGCGGCATGAGTTTGATGCAGGGGCATTTGAGCCTCGTACGCTATATCATCGAAAGAACGCAACCTTCGCATTGGCGGTCCGCGAAAAGGTAGTTCATTAAGCTAGCTACGCTTCGTGAGGATCGCCCGCACTCGGGTTGAGCGCGCAGAGCGCTAGAATATGGTGCAACGTCTACCAGCAGCACGCTTTTGGAAATGGGTTCATGATTGCCGTCTTCGTGTCCGGCCTAGGCCGTCTACACCGCCTTTCCGGCGAGCACGACTTCACTACCTCAGCCGCCACCATCACCTCTCTTCAATGCGACACGCATACGACCGCCACGTCCGCAGCAGGGGGTCGGACGGATCACAAGGTTAACATGGGGCTCCGACCGGCCGTCGAGCTTTCAAGAAGCGCCGTGAGTCCGTGATCTCGCCTCGCCTAGTGGTCCACGGCCCCCGTGACAATCGGCGACGAAATAGAAGCACGCCTCTTCAGCGGCAACGGAACTGCGGCCGTTAATCAAGAAGACCCAGACGCCGCGCCTTGACGACGCACTGGGTCCGGCTGGTCGTTTCCAGCTTTCGCATCGCATTCTTGACATGAAAGTTGACGGTGTTTTCGCTCACGCCCAGGATGACTGCGATGGCCCAGGATGACTTCCCCTTTTCCACCCATCGCAAACACTGTCTTTCCCGTTCCGACAGCACAACTTCTTGCACATCCGCCATGAATTTCTCCTGGACTCGAGAGAGCAAGAGAGGCATCAGCAAATGCCATGCCGCTCAGCGGCGCCAACAAAAATCGGCGAGGCGGGATAAATTCTCGGCGATTGTCGCGACGTTCGCGCGAGGCCGCCATCCCACTGCAGCCCTGTCGAAGGGCTTGCGACATATGTCGTTAACTCGACAGCAGCATTACGACAATCTGGCTGTCGATATCGTGTCCAACTCTATGTGAGCCGGATATCACTCCTTCACAAAGCACTCCTCCCACCAAGGAGTGGGGAATTCTCTCTAGGGGCCGCAGTACCCGGCTCGGGAACCCAGGTCATTTCAATTTGCATCCACGCTCCTTCTTCAGCGTTAGGCGCGACGCCCATCAACCCATAACGAAAGCTTCGCGTTCGGCCGCCAAGTCTATGGCAATCATGCCAGTCTGCGCGTCTCAAAAAACTACCAATGCTGGTCATTGATCGGCGTCACGTTAAAAAGATAAGAACAGTGACGTTGGCGCCAATCGAGGATCGGCTTCCAGGATTTAGGCATGCAGTATCAACCACAAGCCGTTCGGCCTACCGCAGGTCGTCAATGCGCACAGCCGTCGCCAGTCGAAATGCTTCGCGCCCAGGTCTGCTCGAATGATGAGCTCTCGTTTCTGATGGAAGCGCATGATGGCCTGTCCGCCACGATCGCCCAGCGCTCAGGATTCAAGGGGCTCTGGGCGTCTGGCCTGTCGATTGCCAGCTCGCTCGGCTATCGCGATGCCAATGAAGCTTCATGGACCCAGCTCGTCCACAGCGTGGAACGCATAGTGGACTCAACCGAGCTACCTGTGCTCGTTGACGGTGACGGCGGCTTCGGCAATTTCAACAATGCTCGCCTCCTCGCACGCAAACTTCATCAGGCTGGCGCGGCGGGCGTCTCGCTTGAGGACAGCTGCTTCCCGAAGCTGAACTCGCTCATTGGTGAACGGCATCCGCTCGCTGATATCGATGAATTCTCCGGTCATCTGCGGGCTGTGAAGGATACGGTCGCTGAGCACCTTGTTCTCGTGGCTAGGATCGAAGCGCTGATCGCCGGCCATGGATTGAACGAAGCCATATTGCGCGCTCATGCCTATGCCGACGCAGGAGCCGATGCAATCTTGATTCACTCGCGAAAGAGTACCGCGGACGAGATGCTTTCGTTCGTCACCGAGTGGCGGAACCGGCTCCCTGTCGTCATTGTTCCGACGACGTACTTTCGAACGCCAGTCTCTGCCTATCGCAATTCGCGGATCTCCACAGTCGTCTGGGCCAATCACTCCATGCGAGCTGCGGCAGCCGCAATGCGGCGGATCTGCGACAGCATCGCAGCTCAAGAGAGCGTTGCAAGCATCGAATCTCATATCGCGCCGCTGAGTGAGATATTCGAGCTCCTAAAGTACGACGAACTCGCCGAGGCCGAAAAGCAATATCTGCAGCCCAGCTAGTCCATGTCAGCAGGTGTGACACCTAAAGTTTTCTTTCTTCAAAACCCGGCCCATGCCCCCCCTGACTTCTCGTCGGTCTCGATCCGGTGCCACCCAGCAAGGCTGCGACCTAACATCCGGGACAGCTCCGGACATGGCTAAACATCTGGCCCTGACGCTTAAGGAAGCTGACGCAACGGCTGATGCAGGTGTATGCCTGATGACAATTCACACCTACCCGCTTCAATATCTGGCGTGACCGGACAAGTCTGCGGCACGTAACACTGAACAGAGGAGTTCACGATGCTTACGGAGCGACACTCGAGATGAAGAAGGCGAATGAAATGCCTGTGAATGCTCCCAAGCATGCTCTCATTCTCGCCGCTGGAGTGGGTTCTCGTCTGCGGCCGCTAACGGATCTAAGTCCGAAACCCCTCGTCCAAATCCATGGCACTGCCATCCTGCACAACGCATTACGTAACCTTGGGCGCCTCGGCGTGAAACAGGTAACGATTGTTGTCGGGTATCGCAAAGAGGCGATCCAAGAAGCCTGTGGCAGTCGTTTTGGCAATGTTGCAATTAAATACGTCGAATCCTCTGTTTACGACCGCACTGGAAGCGCCTATTCGCTCTGGCTGGCGCGTGACGCTCTCCTTTGCGGAGACTCCCTTGTTCTTGAGGGCGACGTCTTCTTTGAGGAAAATGTATTGCGGCAGCTAGTCGTCAGCGAAGCGCCCAACGCGGCAGCTGTCGCTCCTTTCCATGAGTTGATGCAGGGAACGGCGGTCCTATTATCCGATCTTGGCTTCATTTCAGAATTTCGCTTGAAAGCTGTAACGCAATAAGGCGGCATCACGTAGATCGTACGAGCGACGCAGGAGAAGATTTGGTCATTGAAGAAGGCCTGAAGTTTCGGACCGATGCCGGCGAGATAGCCGGCGTCATTTGTTTTCAGCTCAAGCGCAGTGATGGTGCCGGTCCGACGAACGTTCGCAAAGCGCGGATCTGCCTGAAACGGCTGAATTGCGTGCTCTTGCATGGATGCGAGGGTTGACACGCGCGTGCGCGCATCGGAGCTCTACCAAAGATCCAGATTGGCCTTTGCGGCGGCGCAGGCAAGCGGGTTCGCGGTATATGAACTCAAATGGAAGAACGTCAAATTGCGATCGTTCGAATAGTGCGCGTCGAAAATATCAGCGCGACAGAGTGTCACTGCGAGCGGAAGCGATCCACCAGTGAGACCTTTTGAATAACAGGCGATATCTGGAGTGACGTCGGCCTGCACGCAAACAGCGTTCCGGTTCGACCCCAGCCAGCAATGACTTCATCTGCAATGAAGAGAGCGCCCCAGTCTTCGCGCAGCACCCAGGCTGGGTACATCAGCATTCCTCCCGCGCCCAAGATCAGAGGCTCCACGATGAAGGCCGCCGCCATCTCCTCCCGGCACACTGAATATAGTGCACTGAGCGTGTCCCGCTCGCGACCTGTTGCCGGGAACGGGATTGGTGTGACGTCAAAGAGAAGAGGCTCATAGGCTGCATTGAACACGCCACGGCCTCCGACCGACATCGCTCCGACCGTATCTCCATGGTAGGAGTGTTGCACCACCACAATGCGCGTCCGCCGTTTGCCGATGTTTTTCCAATAGCCCAGCGCCATCTTCAGCGCGACTTCGACACTCGTCGAACCGCTATCTGAGAAGAAGACGTGCTCAAGAGCAGGCAGCGTGAGCTGCAAGAGTTGCGCCGCAAGCTCCTCGGCTGGCTCGTGCGTATACCCAGCAAAAATAATCTGATTGAGCTTGCCCGCCTGTTCCTGGATGGCGCTGACAATATGTGGGTGACAATGGCCGTGGGTCACGACCCATCAGGACGAGATTGCATCCATGATATGTCGACCGTCGGCGGCGAGAAGGTAAGCCCCCTCACCGCGCGCGATCCTTGTCATCTCCCCTTGAAGCGCGTGTTGCGTAAACGGATGCCAAATTGTCGCACTGCGCCGGCTCATTCATCAAACCTGCAACCCCATTCGTTGATTGAGGGCCCCTCGCAATGATGAGCATCTTTGCCTTGGGATGACGGCCGTTTGCGCAAATGGGAAGCGCAATCGAACGGTGCCGAGCAGCGGAACGGCTGGGCTCCGGTCACCGCCTCGAAACCTGCGTCGCTGCGAATTGATAGAGGGACGGTTGCCATGACCGCGCTGGTGCTGACCGCGAGTTTCGATGACACATATCGAAGAATTCGATTGAAACCTTCGATTGGTGCGCCACTTTTTAGGCGGGTTATAGCCAGTGGTTTGATCACCATCAAAATGGCTGCCTGCGCGCATGAGAGCTCGCGCGCTTGTGGCTTACAATCTGCGGCGGATTCGCGTCCAGCGCGGTATTTCGCAGGAGCAACTGGCCTACGATGCAGGTGTGGATCGCTCCTATATGGGCGGGCTTGAGCGTCAACAGGCGAACCCGACAATCGATCTTCTCGATCGCCTGGCCGAGACGCTTGGGGTTGCTGTTTCCGAGCTGCTTGTTCGGCCATCCAAGGGTGCCCCCCCACCGGCTACCTTACCTAAAGGTCGCAAGCCGAAGGCGGCTCGCCGCAAAAGGACTTAGTCACGCTGACAACACCGATCTGTGATGCAGATCTTGCTCGGCACAGGACCAATATCAGTAACGCTCCCAAGAGGATTTTATGCGCAGCCGGCCCTTCACACCCGGCAATCCCGCTTGGGTTATCGAATAATGTGATAGATGTTCATTCTGGCGCTGGAGCAGACAGTGGCAGCTCAAGACGATGAGGTTCCTTTAAATGCCATCCGTGCTTTTGTGACCGTCGCGCGCGAAGGCAGTGTCACACGCGCGGCCACGACTTTGGGAATAACGCAGAGTTTCGTCAGCCGCTATTTGTCCGTACTGCGAGACTATCTTGGTGCTGACCTCATCGAGCGGCGGGGGCGGCGCAGTGATTTGACGGAATTTGGGAGGCTATTCGCAAACGCAGTTTCTGAACCGCTCGAGACAGTCGGTTTCACCGCCAAGAGAATGCGGCGGCGGGCGGCCGCTGAAACCAATCGGATTGTCGTCCGCACATCATTATCGACTTTTGCTTCTTCGCTTCTGATTCCAAATCTGCAAGAGTTCTCTGCTGAAGCGGGAGGTGTTATCGTGGACGTCGTCAGCTCCCTATCGCCGCCGACATCTTCGGATAATTACGATATTTTGATTACACGCGATCTTTCCGTCATCGAATCCGCCGACAGTTGGGAGATCTACAGGGAGGAGCTTGTATGCGTCGGCCCTCCAAATCTGGTCGCGGGAAGAGACCTTTCAATCGTTCGATCAACGCCGGTACTGAACATCACATCACGTCCCGACATCCTGCCGACATGGCTGAGGGCCATGAACCTGTCCCCAAACGACATACGAGCGGGCGCGCGGTACGATCACAATTATCTCGCTCTGCCGGCAGTCATGACAGGGAAATGCCTTCTTGTAGCACCAGAAATCATCGTCACTGATCTGGTGCGAGGGGGCGCTTTGCAAATCATCCCCGGCTCACGCACTCCAAGTGGCATGCAATATCGCGCCTATGCCATGGATCGCAGCCAGCATCCCGAGATCGCTCGCTCTTTTTGCCGATGGGTGGTTCGCCTTTGCAAGAAGACACCACTTTCGCAGACTACCTGACGCCTGCCAGGCGCCTCAATCTGATACAGCGGAGATCAACGCGTTGCCCGCTATTTGACATTTGAGTGCACTCAACTTGAGGAACCATGCGGGCTGATTCGTCAAGCCCTTGCGAAGAAAGCGTCTGTCTCGTGCAGCAATCCCGAGGTCAAAAACAACTGAGAGATCGCTACGCAAAGATGTCAGCCTATCCGCGATTGTGCTATACGAGCAAAGAATTGCTGGTGGAACGGAGGTATGCCGTTGATCTTCTAATAGCTCATGAAGTGTCATTCCTTCGTCTGCCCTTGTGGAGCAATGCGCAGCAGTCAAGGCTCGTCGAATGGTTTGGCTGCGCAGGTCGTCTGTTTTCCATCCTCGTCCAGCAATACGAGCGCTTCCAAACAAGCCTTGCCCGACGATAGCTATTTTTTTTGCTGCCATCCATCCAGTGCACGCAGCGCGAGGATCAGTTGACGCTGCTTCAAAACAGGCAAAGCAAGAGGGGGTGTTCCGAGTGGCCGATGCTCAAGCGCGCGCCACAATAGACGTGCGGCGCCCCAACTGGAGCTCGAAACTGGCGCCGAGCGGCAGATCAACGATGACAGCATATCCGCTCGCCGGAAGCTCTCTTGGTTAAAGGCGATGCTTCGCGCCCCCGAGCGGCACGATGCCATGCCATCCATCCGGCGCGCGGCGAAGCTCCCTGCCCGGCAGATTGGCGAAGTCCAGCTGGTGGCTCTTAGGCGCAATGTAGTGGGCCGCCCGCACAGCCAATACGCTGACAGCACCTCGGGCGCTCAGAACTACTTGCTTGTCGAAGGCCTCTTGTGGATCAGCAGGGAAACGAGAGCCCCCACTTTGAGTCGGAACTGGCCCGCCGCTGCGCTTGAACGTTCGCGGCGGGATAGCCGCCTATAATCCTCTTGGTAGTCGCGATGCCGGCGCAGCCACTCCCAGGCCAGTCGGCAGCTTCTGCCTTCTTGAGGCCGCTGTACCCTTCCTCGGATCTCCAGTCCTTTCTCAGAATCACCCAGGCTCGGCATCTCGCAGATGCTCGCGTCGGCCAGAACACTCTCACCATTTTTGAGCGATGCGCTAAGCCTTGAGCGCCTTCGCGCTAAGCACGCTCGCGGCGATGGCCGAATCTCGCTTCAACGAACTTGGTTTACTCGTCGGAGACGCACGCTTAAGGCCGAGCGCGATCGACCCACCGCTTGATCTTGCGACAAATTGACAATTTCCCTTCGCTACCGCGTTGCCTGATATGGCCAGGTCGGCGGCGTTGGGACCAGGGCTAAGGCCGAAGTCGGCATCACCAGAGAGGATGACATTAAGTGTGGATCGAGGAGCTGATCATCCGCCGCGCGCTTTGGAGACGGCACCAACATTGGTGCTCTTGTTTCGGTGATTGTCGAGAAATCGCAGACCGACTGGGGCTTTCGTAATCGAACCAACGGACTAACACACGGTTACAAGAGATTCCCATTCTTCACTTCTGGAGTGGGCAATGCTTCGAGGCGTTGTCGCCATGGTGCCAATGGGATTGGTCGAAGCACGGCAAGGAGCCGTCCTACTCATGGCGTTCACCCTGCGGAACACAGGTGTTGTTTAACAAAGGCCGACGGAGATCGTCGACCGAGGAAGCTCATCCGGATCAATACCGCGTTGATCTGCGCGCACTTTCTAGGAAGCTCTGGCAGGACTGGATCGAGTTCTTCCTGCTCGAGTGTCTTGGCTCCATCTTTGGCCAGGCTGCCACAGCTGCGATCCCGGAGTCCGGTGGACATCGAGCGGGTGCCGATTTTTGAACGGCACTTGTCCCAAACGCTCGGCAACTTCGACGCTCATGAGGTGGGGGCGGATCGGTCGATCGACGGCGCGCTCGATGGTGTGGAAGATCCAGGTGCCGTCCGGATCGATGTCCGACCAATGAAAGATCGGTGTCTGTTCGGATACCAAGGTCCGCCGCGCCTGCTGGGTGGCAAGCGAGGGGTATCGATGAGAAAGCGGGATACTCCGGGTAGGGATCGCATTGCGGCTCGGGCCTCGAAACGATCGAGCAGGTCGTTCAGGAGCCGATTAGCGTCCGTGAAGCGCCGGGCCATGACTACTCAGCGGCCAGAGGGGTGGCCAGTTCAACTTCGGACATCAGGTCCGGATGGATGGCCATCAGTTCGCGCTTGGCCTTCTCTTTCAGTTGCACCACGGTAGCCCTGGACTGCTCGCGGATCCGGTCCACCTCCACGATGGTGTCCATATGCTCGAGCGCGGCCACCCGCTTCTCGAACGTTGCCGCGATCACGAACTGCAGGCCGAGGTTTTTGTAAAAGCTGACCATCTGCCAGCTGGTTCTTTGCCGTCAATTTAGGAGAAGGCCTCATTGAAGATGGCCAGGGAGAAACCGGCGGGCTTGCCGGCACGACGCTCCGCGCTGCCACAGACGACGGCCAGCGAAGGGCCGATCGCAACGTAGATAGGCACCTGCTGTTCGGCGCCAGACCCGGTGCCGCGCCGCTGCTCCCAGCGGTCAACCGGCCGGTGCCGACATCATCCATGTGGATCTCGAAGGAGTAAAAGTTGCGGTGAAGTCCTTGTCGGGATCATCGAGCAATGCCTTGAGCGCAAGATCGTATCCTTGGGCGGGAAGTCATCGGGCACGTCGCCCCGGAATAACATATCGAGCGCCTCCGGAGGTTTTGGCGATCTCGATGATCCTTCAGGAATGGGCTGGGATTCCACCACTTGGGTGCGGTGGAATGAATATCGCTGGTGATGAAAGGGATGTGCGTAGAGGCTACGGTTCAACGTTTGCAGCTCCCGCTCCATCTTTCCGATCCGGGCCGTGAGCGCGTTGATGAATTCGCCGCGCAGGAGGGTAGCCGAAGCGGCTAAACTCGACGGCAAGCCGGCAGAGGAGTACGGGCTTACGGGAGGCAAGGAAGGTCTCCTGGCGCGCGTTTCAATTGCGAAGCCGACGGCGTCGCCAAGGCCGTGATGCCAATTCGACATGTCGACGAGGCTGTCTCGCCCATCATCGGCGACGGGCCTACCGAAAGCTTTGAGCGCAGATGTGCAGCCACGTTTTCCGGCGGTGAGGCAGGCGGGCTCGGGTTGGTCGCCACATGCGTCTATTCCTAGGGCGACAGGGCTGCTGCGCCTTTCGTCGCTGGCTCCGCTTGCTTCAGGCGCTCTAGGTAGGCGCGTGCGCGCGAAATCACCGCCTCGCCTACCGTGTGAGTTGATGCAGGAACGGCGGTTCTGTTGTCCAAACTTGGCTTCATTCAAGAGTCTTGCTTGGAAAAAACAGCGCGAAACCTCATCGTGGGTGGCCCGCCTCTTTACAAAACGCTGAATCTATTGAGACTCTCCGCGTCTACCCTGCGGACAGAGGTCATCCCGGCTCTAGATGATATGATCAGGGCCGGAGCTACCCAAGCATACATGGAGGAGCTTATTTCCTATCTCGTGGAAACGGGAGGCCTGCAGCTTGCTGCGGTGAGATGCGATGACCTCAGGTGGTACGAAATTGATGACCCGGAAGATCTACGTACCGCCGAGCGCATCTTCGCAAAAGTCTTTCCAACCGCCCATGGGCGCAAGTTCAAGAGCGTCACCGGAGGTTTGGTGCTGCGCCTCTTCAGGACTTGGCGGCTGCTTCTGAGGCCGGCCGAGTAACAACGCCTAAGAGCGCAACCTTGATAGGAGCTGCAACCAACGCGGCTGCCGACTGCCTCCGCAGAACGCGAGCGGCTCGTCCCGGCCTGCTGCGTGGAACACCTTCCTGAACCATAGTGCTAGCAAACAGTCTATTGCGCCCGCAGCCGCTCTGCATTGATGACCGAAGATCAGGTGTCTCCAGCACGGCACAACGGCCTAACTCATCTCAATGTCAGGAACCAGTTGCCATACTAGCGGGCAACAGGAGTCGTTCACAGAAAAAAGAAGCGGCAGGTACTTTTCCGTCATCACGACCAACAGCCGTCTTGTTTTGGACGCTAAGAGTGCCAGGCACGCTGTTCCAGCGTTTTGGATAGCTCCTGCCAAGTCATGCGATGGGCAAAGGGGAAACATAGAGTTCGATGGCGTACGTCACTTCGACGATAGTTTCTGGACGATGGCCATTTGCAAGCAGAGCGTATTTGATGGCTTGCGTTCGGTTTGCAAACAAGCCGCCGAAATTTCCGTTCCTTTCGCGGACGACCCAATTGCCGTTGCGATTTTTTCCGACAAGAACCGCTGACGGCGCGGTTTCAACAGTCATCCTATCTCCATGACGTTTTTTGTGTGGCTGGTCGCGCAAATCACAGGATGAGGCACTCGGGGTCCTCCAATTTTTGCGCTACCCAACCCAAGAGTAAGCCCAAGCCGCAATATGTAAGAGAGCTCAAAAGCTTCCCGAGGGGAAGGTGTGCGGCCTCACGCGGCGGGAGTGTGCCGATTCTGTACAGCATGTATCCTTCGCGCCACATCCCACCTCTCTCAATAGTAGACGGCAGTATTTCTTGCTTTCCCGACGATCGTCTGGCTATCGCACTTCTTCGGCACGCATTAATTGTTTGATCTATTGCTACGCGCGACCTTCATCTCACACCTCTTTTTGCACATCGTGGCCGATCGAGAGACAGCGCTGGTTATCCGAACTGATGGTCGTCCTCGATGATGAGGGATACAGCATTGGGAAGGGATTTCTCCTACCAAATCCGAAGCGGAAGTTTCGTCTTCTAACGCAACGAGTCTTCAAGGTGTGGCGACCAGCATCGAAGTTGCGATGGCATCCACTCTCCCGAAAATAATGGAAGCATCTTACTCGCGGCTTTCGCAATCAGGCGGGCAAAACGATCTCAATTCCGCGATCGAGGGTCGAATGCGTCCAGGAGCACAGAGTATTCTGCGATCGGATCGTTCAACGTGCTAGGCGGAGAGAGACCTCGTCGACGTTTAGCGAGCGGATGCGAATTACCAAAGCGTGATGGGGCAAGTTCCATAGTCTGAGTTTGAGAGCTAGTTGGCGCATTCATCTGGGGTAAAGGTGTCTAGTGCCAGGCCTATTGCGGCGCAGACTGCGTAAATGGTTCGTGCGCCAGTCTTTCTGAGCAGGTGCTTGGCAAAGACTTGTTTGGATCGGGTTCAGGTCGGGGCTAATATTTGGCCTGAAGAAGATCTTTGGTCCGCGCCGCGTCGACGGCATCAAGCGCTGCGATTTCGGTTGAGCTAAGGACTGTCTCCGGCGCAACTTAGGCTTTGCTCATGCGGATATGATGAGGAAGAAGATGCGCCGGCTGGCCATCGCTATGAGGGCAACAAACTTGGCCAATCGCTCCGCGGTCTCAAGCCTCAGCTCTTCGGCACGGCAACCCGACTTCATGACCTCCTGGGATAGTTCCGCCTTCCAGCGCAGGGCGTACCATTCGAGCTTCTCGACAGCGACGGCGAAATCTTGAACCGGCAGGTTGGTCACCAGCTTCTAGTCCATGGTCGGACGGTCCTCAGGCGGGTCGATCTCAAGGGCTTGGACGTAGCTGAGAAGCTGAGGACCGTATCGCTTCTGCTTACCGACGGGTGGTAAGCTTTGGATGGCGGCAAACTTTACGTGCATGCATGCCGCCTCATCCTGTTCGATCGCGACGTAAGGGCGTCCCGCCCAAGGGGCAGGCGAAGGCTGGGCGAAGACCCGATGAACTCCATCCCGCGGCTCTGCGCCGCGGGCGACCGATTGGTCTGCACTCGCACCAAAAAGCTCGTCCCGAGATCCTGCGGCAAGCAGAAGAGCTCGTAAGTTTGCGCCGTGAGAGCTTGGCGCGTTGTCCGCGCATCTAGACCGTCAGATCAGCGACCGGCAGGACGCTGCGCTCCTGGCGCACGGCCTGGCGCCGCTCGGGCGTCTCCCGCGCGCTGGGCTCGAACAAGGGCTCGATCCGGCGGAATGCCTCAGTGTCAGTGGCGAGATCATCGCTGGCTTTTTGCCTTGCACCTTGCGGCCCGCATTCTCCGCCAAATCAGCCATCACGAAGAACGCTTCGGCGGGCCTGGACCCACCCCCCGGTTCCAGGATCGGACCTCGTTGTGGCTTGGGTCGTAGAGCTTGCTCTGGCCGCCATAGGCATCGGCCTGGAAGACGCTGTACGACCAGATCGCGCGCGGGACCATACGTATTGCCAAAGTTCTTCAACTTGACGTTGCCTTTGAACTGATGGCGACAGGCCGGTCAGCCGAAAGGCGTCTCTTTCGGAGACTTACGAACCAAGGGCACCGTTATCGAGTGTCACCTTATCGCGGCAGGAACGTCGATGCAGAACTGCAAAACCGCTTCATCGATATTTTCAATAGCCGGATGTGCCCTGGGCTGCTCAACGAGATCCCGTTCTTCGAGCTCGATGAAGCCCGCACAAAATCGTTAACTAGGTGCCGATTTAACAATATCCCGCGGGTCAATGGTCGTCGAAATACCTGCCTCGCGCCGCCCATGCCACTCACCTCACCGCAACGAACTCCACAGTTCCCATCAACTCCGCCGAAGATCCGTTGCTCCACGCGCACCACTTGGGGTACAAGTACCGGGCTTAACCGCAACAGGATGACACTTCAGCGACGGGGCAATGTTCACGGCGGCCTATAAGAGTAGTTTTCAAACAGCGAGTCTCCTGGCGATACGAGCCTCGTCGCTGGAATACTTTCGGATTGCTCAAGTGGAGAATTGTGAATTTAACCAGCAGCATTGGAAACAGCGACTGGCAGTAAAATACCGCTTCGGCCAACGTTCATTACAGCATCGAAGCTCGCCCGAGAGTTGAATCCTGCAACCCGGCCACCGAACACATAACAATCGAGTCCATATACCATTTTTCTGATCGATCTAGTTGACAAATGAAGAGCGGTAAGCTCTCCGGGCCAGATGTACTCTTGAACAACGTAGGGCTTACTGGCCGCGTATCTGATGTGCTCATCCCAAACCTCTGAGGAGGTGAGACGCCCAACTAGGACGTGCTCACCACGCGTGGCATTTGAAGGTTTCAGAACAAGATTGTTCTTGTTCTCTCGGATGTAGCCGATAAGTTCAATCCTACGCCGCTCGATGTCGGTTGTGATTCCTGCTCTGACGAGGCGGGTCCATGGAATGTGTCGGGCAATAAGCTTCATCTGCTCACTGTCAAAATGCGAACTGTATCGATCGTCAGTAAGCACAGCAAGAATTGCCTTGTCAGAGAGTATCCACTGGCAGATCCATGGGTTTATCGTAACCACCTCTTGAGCCGCACAGGCTTCCAAGTAGTCGTTACATTCGACCGAATCGATGACGTCTCTGACATCCAATTTGTTATATACAAGGTCGATGAGTTGTCCGTCCGGCGCAGCTAAACCACGAGACGTTCGCCTTATTTCGCTAAGATCAAGCAGCACAGCTTCGACTCCAACGTCTCTTAGCCGCTTCTCTATCCAATCCGTTTCGTTGGTAAAACGGCCGCGAAAGTTAGCTATAGCGGCGGTTCTGAGGTCTCGGCCAGTCTCTTCGCGATGAGCAAGCATCAGCTCCCGGACAAAGCAGTGCGGATCCCTAACTAGGGGCTGCTTACCCACGTTGAATGCCAGGCCATGTGTCAGTGGATTGGCAACATGGCTCCAAACATTAGCGATTAGACCGGTCTGAATAACACCTCCCGGCCCCTCGGTATTTGTTTCGATTATTTTGTAATGCCCATCGCTACTGAATAGGCCGTCCAATCGGCATATTCTTACAATCGGTCGATGCTTTGGCAGACAAACGATGAAACGAAGCAAATGTTTATAGGCGGGAAATAGATCTTGCACTTCAGGATTTCGGCAATACAGTTGGGCAGCGGCATCGAGAAGCTTGACCATGCTCTCCGCGATAGTGATCAGATCATTTTCCAGCCTGGATCCTATGACAAGCGGCCGAAGACATGCGGGACAAGCTTGTCCCTCAAAATGTATGCCTGCCTCTGCAATTGCACTAGTCAGCTCGTCTTGCGCCCTCCAGATCGGCTCCGAATCGTAAGTTGCGGCCTCACTAAGTCGACGCTCAATTTGCACATCAGCCTCGCTGGGTGAAGGTACCGATGCAATCGCGGCTGATCCACCCCCCATCTGAATTGACATAGGCAACTCCCATCTAAACTGATCTGATTGTGAAGCCCTGTTTAAGCAGGATATGCAGAACATTGCTAAGTAGACGGTGATCAGCAACCACCAGGATGGGTAGGTTCGAAGCTCCATGTCCTTCGGTAAGAGACTTGTCGGAGGCCGTTTTGACACTTATCGCCTAGTGTGCGCGTGTCCCAGTTCACGGTCTGGCCAATGTCCTTCGTTCATTCGAAGCTTGCGAAAGAGATATGCGATGGGTGGACCTACTGGCGAGCCGCGAAATATGCAGGTTCTAGAAGAGCTGGAGTCAAACGTTCGCTCATACTCGCGTTCCTTTCCGACTATCTTCAGCCGAGCGCGCGGCTCTATTATGTTAACAGAGGGTGGTCGAAAGATCATCGACTTCCTCTCCGGTGCTGGAGCACTGAACTACGGCCACAACAATCACGGGTTCAAAGCTGCTATAATGGATTATCTCGCGACCGATTCCGTTGTGCACGGGCTCGATATGGCCACTCCCGCGAAGCTCGAATTTATGCAGACTTTCAGCTCCGTCATTCTTCGGCCAAGAGGTCTGCAGTACCGATTCCAATTCACGGGGCCAACTGGCGCAAATGCTATTGAGGCAGCTTTAAAACTCTCCCGCAAAGTCACAGGGCGCCACAACATCATTTCCTTTTCGAATGGATATCATGGCATGAGCTTAGGAGCGATTGCTGCCAGTGGTAATCGTTTCTATCGAGCGGCGAGTGGTGTTTCTTTAGCTGGCGCAACTTTTATGCCTTACGATGGCTATCTTGGGCCAAGTGTTGATACGGCTGACTACTTGCGAAAAGTATTGATGGACCAGAGTAGCGGCATCGATTGTCCAGCCGCCATTCTAGTGGAAACTGTGCAGGGGGAAGGCGGCATAAACGTAGCTCGCAAGGAATGGTTGCAATCAATTCAGGCCATAGCAAACGATGTTGGCGCTCTATTCATAGTTGACGATGTCCAGATGGGCTGTGGTCGCACCGGGGAATTCTTTAGCTTCGAATTCGCGGCATTGTCGCCAGATATTGTCGTGCTGTCGAAGTCTCTGAGCGGATACGGTTTACCGCTATCACTGCTATTGATCAAAGAGGCACACGACGCATGGCGACCTGGTGAACACACAGGGACTTTTCGAGGAAACAACCTTGCTCTCGTCACGGCAACGGCGGCAATAAATGCATATTGGAGCACGGAGAACTTCTCCCTGGAAATTCAACGCCTCGGAGCATTTATGCGGCGTCGGCTTGAGGCTATTGCATTCAAGTGCGGAAATGGCTTTGCGGTTCGAGGGCGGGGCATGGCATTGGGACTTGACTGTCAAACCGCCGCAGCGGCTGAGGCTACGACGCGCAGGGCATTTGAGAAAGGATTGGTTCTTGAACGGTGCGGCCCCCTCGATCAAGTCATAAAGTTTCTTCCTGCACTCACTATCGATCTTGAGACGCTGACTCGGGGTCTCGATATCTTCGAAGAATCGCTAACCGAGGTGGTTCAAACAAGTCTGAAGTGGCAGTGACGTGATGTTCGTTATCCAGGCAGGATTAGGGTATCGCTCCGGGGAGGGCCGCCTTGTGCGGTTTGATGGAGGATGAAGACATAGGCGTATGACTGACCATATGCCTATGTCGAAGGTTTCCCGACTTGAAGTCGTCTCGACAGGCGCTCGACGCCGTTGGACATTGGAAGAAAAGCAGCGGATCGTCACCGAGAGCTATGGCGGGCCACGTCTAGTGTCGGTGACGGCACGACGTAACGGGCTGTCGACAAGCCAATTGTTCACGTGGCGCCGGTTGGCGCGCGAAGGCAAGTTGAGCGGGGATGCCGCGCCGGTGCTTGTTCCGGTTGAGATCACGCCTGCGGCTCCGATCTCGAGTGGCGCGCCACAACCGGTGTCTTCACCGCCTGCGCAACGTGCACGGGCCGGCATTATCGAGATCGAGCTTGGCGGCGGCTGTCGCGTGCGTGTTGATCGGGACGTGGACACGGAGGCGCTGCAGCGGGTTCTTGAGCTTCTGAGACGGCGATGATCCCGATCCCGAGCGGCGTCAGGGTCTGGATCGCCACCGCCACACCGACATGCGCCGCGGGATGCAAAGCCTGGCGCTTGCGGTCCAGGCGACCCTGAAGCGCGATCCCCATGCTGGCGATCTCTACATCTTCCGGGGGCGCCGCGGCGATCTGGTCAAGATCCTCTGGCATGATGGGTTGGGCATGTCGCTCTACGCCAAGCGCCTGGATCGCGGCAAGTTCATATGGCCTTCGGCGTCGGACGGCGCGGTATCGATCTCTGCGGCGCAGATGGCCTATATGCTGGAAGGGATCGACTGGAGGAATCCGCAACTGAGCTGGCGACCGCAGAGCGCGGGCTGATCCAGGAAAATCTGCAGCTGCTGGCATTTTGGGGATTGAACGAAGCCGCTGGCGCGGCATTTGAGGAGAGGTGGTAACGGCCGCCTCCTGTCTGAGAGGATCGAGGGTTTTCAGAGCCCAACCCTTCAGACAGGAGGTTTTCCGATGGCCCAGCTTAGCCCTCTCCGCCGACGCATGATCGAGGACATGACGGTCCGCAATTTGTCGCCGGCGACGCAACGATCATATCTCAACGCAGTATCGAAGTTCAGCCGATATTTTGGCCGATCGCCCGACCATTTGGGCTTGGAGGACGTCCACGCGTTCCAGGTTCATCTGGTGGCGACGGGGATCTCATGGCCTGCCCTGAACCAGATCGTCTGTGCGTTGCGATTCTTCTACGGGGTGACGCTCGGCCACAGCACGATCCCGGAGCGCATCGCCTACGCGCGGGAGCCACGCAAGCTGCCGGTCGTGCTAAGTGCCGACGAGGTGGTGAGCTTTCTGGAGGCGATCCCGAGCCTAAAGAGCCGCATAGCGTTGACGACCGTCTATGCCACCGGATTACGCGTGTCGGAGGTGGTTTTCCTCAAGATCGCGGATATCGACAGCCAGCGGATGGTGATCCGGGTCGAACAAGGCAAAGGCGGCAGGGACCGTTACGTTATGCTCTCGCCGCAGCTTCTGAAGATTCTAAGGGCCTATTGGCGGCTAACCCGACCGACACGCTGGCTATTTCCCGGCCGCGACAGTGAGCGGCCGCTTGATGCGACCGTGCTGCACGCGGCATGCCGCTCGGCCCACATCGCAGCCGGTCTGAACAAGCGCGTGACGGTGCACACACTACGGCACAGTTTTGCGACCCACCTTCTGGAGAACGGCGCCGACATTCGTGTCATCCAGGTGCTGCTCGGCCATGCCAGCCTGCAAAGCACGGCACGCTACGCCCAGGTCGCCACCAAGACGATCAGCCAGACCCCGAGTCCGCTTGACCGGCTGCGATTGGAGATCGTTCCACCCGGCTGATCGGGCCTCATGGGCCCGGCTTTGGAGGTGGCGGACATATTCCGCCGCCACGGCGAAGCTTTTCGACAGGCGCATGCCGGTCACCTCGGCCGCGTCGAGCGACGCGTGATGGGCGCCATCACGGCGTGTCGGACGGCCGTGCTCGGTGGCCACGTCGAGCAATGCGACGACTGCGGTGCGACGCGCATCGCCTACAACTCCTGTCGCAATCGGCACTGTCCGAAGTGCCAGGGCGCGGCGCGCGCGCAATGGCTCGCCGAGCGGCAAGCCGAACTCCTTCCCGTGCCGTATTTCCACGTGGTCTTCACCTTGCCGGCGCCGGCCAGAGCGATTGCTTTCCAGAACAAGGCGGTGGTCTATGCCATCCTGTTCCGCTCCGCCGCGGAGACGCTCACCGCCATCGCGGCCGACCCCAAGCATCTCGGCGCCCAGCTCGGCGTGACCGCCGTCCTCCATACCTGGGGCCAGACCCTGCAACACCATCCGCATGTCCACTGCGTCGTGCCTGGTGGTGGACCTTCGCTCGACGGCACACGCTGGGTCGCTTGCCGGCCCGGCTTCTTCCTGCCGGTGCGCGTCCTCTCCCGGCTGTTCCGCCGCCTGTTTCTGCAAGAGCTGCAAGCTGCCTTCGTGGCTGGCCAGTTGGGCTTTTTTGGTGATCTCGCCCATCTCGCCGATCCCGCCGCATTCAGACAGCGGCTCGATCAGCTCCGACGGACCGACTGGGTCGTCTACGCCAAGCCGCCATTCGGCGGGCCCGAACAGGTGCTGACTTATCTCGGCCGCTATACGCATCGCGTCGCCATCGCCAACAGTCGGCTGATCTCACTCGCCGATGGTAAGGTGAGCTTTTCCTGGAAGGACTATCGGCGGAATCGCAAAGCCAAGGTGATGACGCTCGATGCCGGTGAGTTCATGCGGCGCTTTCTCCTGCACACCCTGCCGGACGGCTTTCACCGCATCCGCCACTATGGCTTCCTCGCCAATGGCGGACGCAGCGACAAAATCGCCCTCTGCCGTCAGCTCCTCGCTGTCCGCCATCTTCCGCCAGATCCAGAAGCCGATCCCCTCGTCAAATGCGAGATCCCCGCCTGCCCACATTGCGGCGGCACCATGCGGCGCGTCGACGTCATCCCGCGAGCCTGCGCGCGCGACCGTCCGTTTCGTTGTGACACATCATGACCAGCGCCTGCACCATCCACCCCTTCCGTGATCACCTGCTCGGTAGCAGCGTCCGAGGTCGCCGTGGCCGCGCTCGTCACCGCTCACCCCGCCAATCGTTCGGCCGCGCATCCCAGCGCCACCAATCCCTCGCTGCATCGCGCCCTTGGCCCAAGCAATGGCGCCGCTCACGTCCGATCAATATCGCGCCGACGCGCGGCGACCACAGGCGCGCCTTCCCCGCAGCCACACCGGCTGCACTATTCCCATAGCGCCCACAACTCCGCGGCTTCGTTCAATCCGGCTTCTATGAGGTCGCACGCTACGACAGAGCGCGCGGCTGGCCTTTGCCCCGCGACCTCACAGAACCCTCAAGAGTCCCATCGCGTCCAATCTGTGATTCACTGCGTCGCATGAATGCCGACGACGCTGTTCCGGATGACATGGACGAGCTTGCGGCGGAACGGGCCGTGGCCAAAACGACGACGGTGCGCGGATTTACCCGCAAGCGCGGCGAGCGCCAGACCTTCCCCGAGCACCTTCCCCGGGAACGGGTGGCAATCGATGGACCTACGGCTTGTGAATGCTGCGGCAGCAGTCGCCTGCGCAAGCTTGGCGAGGACGTGACGCTGACGCTGGAAGTGGTGCCGCGCCAGTGGAAGGTGATCGAGACGGTCCGAGAGAAGTTCTCCTGTCGCGACTGCGAGAAGATCGGCCAGGCGCCGGCGCCGTTCCATGCCGTCCCCCGGGGATGGGCTGGCCCGAGCCTGTTGGCCATGATCGTGTTCGAGAAGTTCGGCCAGCATCAGCCCTTGAACCGCCAGGCCGAGCGCTACGTGCTGGAAGGCGTGCCGATCGCACTGTCGACCATGGCAGATGCCGGAGGCGCAGTTTGTGCCTCGCTGGATCCCCTGCTGCGCTTGCTGGAACCTCATGTAATGAGGGCCGAGCGTCTTCATGCCGATGATACGACAGTGCCGGTGCTGGCCAAGGGCAAGACCGATACGGGACGATGCTGGATCTACATCCGGGATGACCGGTCGTTTGGGGGCACGGATCCGCCGGCGGTGATGTTCTATTACTCACGAGACCGGAAGGGCGAGCATCCCCAGGCGCATCTGGCGGGCTATGCCGGCATCCTGCAGGCCGACGCCTATGACGGGTACAACCAGCTCTATCTGGCGGGACGCCAGCCAGGCCCGATCCGGGAGGCTGCCTGCTGGTCGCATGGACGGCGCCCGTTCTTTGCCATGGCTGACATCGAAGAGAATGCCCGGCGCAAGGCCGGCGGCAAGAAGGAAATTCCGCTCTCTCCGATCGCGATCGAGGTCGCGCGGAGGATCGATGCACTGTTCGAGATCGAGCGCTCCATCAACGGCAAGAGTGCCGAGGAGCGCCTTGAGGTGCGGCAGATGCTGAGCCGGCCCCTGGTCGAGGACCTCCAGGTTTATATGCGGGAGCAGCTTGCCAAGCTGTCTCGGGGGCACGACCTGGCCAAGGCCTTCAACTATATCCTGAAGCGATGGGCGAGCTTTACGCTGTTCCTTCAGGACGGCGCGTGTGTGTCTCCAACAATGCCACCGAAAGGGGCTTGCGAGGCATTGCTCTTGGACGGAAGTCCTGGCTGTTCTGCGGCTCTGATCGCGGAGGGCTGCGCGCCGCAGCTATGTACGGCCTTATCGTCACGGCAAAGATGAACGGCATCGACCCGCAGGCGTGGCTTACGGATATCCTTGCCCGCATCGCCGCCCATCCGGCTCATCGGCTTGACGAACTTCTGCCCTGGAACTGGACGCCAGCGTCAGCGATCTCCGCTCGAGCGGCACGAGTAACTCAGCGCATTGACGTGTGTTGGCGTAGGCTGGAAGCAGTGGCCGGATGATTTGAAAGCTCAGATTGCCGCAGAAAGTCTCGAGCCACATGCGGTTGCAAGATGGATCGCGCGCGAACCATGGCTCATGACTGACCGCTCCGGGCGTGTCCAGGTCAACTGGTCCTTTCGGCTTCGCGGATACACGATCATTCGTGCCTTTGGTGTCGGAGACGTCGGCGGCGGTGCGGAGCGCTCCGGATGACAACGGCTGCTAATCCTACCATCGAATTCCTGAGTGCACGGGTGGAGGGTAAGCGTCGTTCTTTGGCCACGGCTTCGAGGTCGTGACGGCAATTGGCCCACGGAAGCAGCTCATCGATGTTGCTGTTTGGATGGCCATTAACGATCCTGATGGAAAGTCGGTCAGCTAGGCGAGCGGATCGACTCGTTCAGCTTACTGGTTTCAACCAGGGATGCGATGATGGCCCAGTGCTCGGCACCGCCGTCGGAGCCTGCGAACAGCGTATTTTTCCGATTGAGCGCAATCGGACGGATCGAGCGCTCGACGGCGTTGTTGTCGAGCTCGAGGCGGCCATCGTCGATGAAGAGTGTCAGAACTTTCCCAGCGCGAGAGCGCATAGCGGATGGCATCGCCAGCTTGCCCTTCTGGCTGATCAGCGCGAGCTCTGCGCGGAGCCAGCGCTCGAGGCCCTCCGCCAGCTGTCGGCTCTTCTGCTGCCGGACGAGGCGACGCTCCTTGGCGCTGCGGCCACGGATGTCCTTCTCGATCCGTAGAACTCGGCGATGTGCTGAAGCGCCTCGCTCGCGATGGGCGTGGGACCCGGGGGTGGCAAGTTGGTTGCGCCGCATGTGCGACCAGCAGAATGCAAGCTGAACCTCGCAGCGCTTGCCGAGCTTGCCATAGCCGGCATAGCCATCGACCAGCAGGACCCCCTTAAAGCCAGCAAGATGGGCGACCGGTCGGTCGGCTTTGCGATCGGGCGCATAGACATAGGCGACGACCGGCGGAACGGCACCACCCCATGGCCGGTCGTCCGCCGCATAGGCCCAGAGCTGACCGGTCTTGGTGCGTCCGCGGCCGGGATCGAGCACCGCGTCGTCGGCTCGTGGCGAACAGCTTTGGCCGTTGTGGAGCTTGCCAAGGAGCCGCTCATGCAGCGGACGCAGGTTGAAGGCAGCTTGTCCCACCAGTCCGCCAACGTCGAACGATCGAGCTCAATGCCCTGGCGGCCGTAAATCTGCGCCTCGGTAGAGCGGCAGGCGATCGGCATATTTTGTAGAAGTTTCGACTTAATCTGACGGCAAGGTTTGAACTGGCAGGGAATGGAGCTGCGGGCGAGCAGGAGCGCTCACCCAAAGGGCGCTCCCGCGCAGCCCGCAGCGTCTCACAGGAGACGTTACCATGACCCAGGAACAGAAGGTCATTCGCGCGAAAGTCGGCATGCTGGAATTGGCCAAGCAGCTCGGCAACGTCAGCCAGGCTTGCCGGATGATGGGCTATAGCCGCGACAGCTTCTACCGGTTCAAGGAACTGTACGACAAGGGCGGCGAGCTGGCGCTGATTGAGATCAGCCGCAAGAAACCGGTCCTGAAGAACCGTGTCGCGCCGGAGGTCGAGGCAGCCGTCGTTGAGCTGGCGATCGACCAGCCGGCCTGGGGGCAGGTGCGGGTCAGCAATGAGCTCAGGAGCCGCGGCCTGTCGATCTCCCCGTTCGGCGTGCGGGCGGTGTGGCTGCGTCACGACCTCGCCAACGTCAAGAAGCGGCTGACGGCGCTGGAGGCCAAGATGGCCCAGGACGGCCTGGTGCTGACCGAGGCCCAGCTCGTTGCGTTGGAAAAGGCCAAGTCCGAGAAGGAGGCGCACGGCGAGTTCGAGAGCGAGTGCCCCGGCTATTGCGGTGCGCAGGACACCTTCTATGTCGGCAACATGAAGGGGGTCGGGCGGATCTATCAGCAGACCTTCATTGACACCTACAGCAAGGTGGCGTTCGCCAAGCTGTATGATCGCAAGACGCCGATCACGGCGGCCGAACTGTTGAATGATCGCGTGGTGCCGTTCTTCGATGCGCGGGGCATCCCGCTGAACCGGATCCTGACCGACCGCGGCACCGAGTATTGCGGCAATCCGGGGTTCTTCCGCACATTTGGTGCAGCTTGAGTAGCTGGGGTTGGACAGGTTGCCCGGTCATACTCAAGCAGCCAGAAGGACGCGTCGACGCAATAGCGGATAGCTTGCCCGGCCATACATTTGTCGTTTGATGGCTTTGATCCTGCTGATCTGGCCTTCGACCGGACTGGTTGTCCAGGGGGTTGTTATTGCCGCTCGGACCGCGTCGATGTCGCGCGCGATGCCGTTGGCGAAGCTCTTGAGCTCGCTGGTGGCTGCTTGTGCGATCCATTTATCGAGCTCGGCGATGTCGCTGCCCCTGAGAGCCTGACCGAAAAAGGTGAGCGGCTTTAGCGGGCCTGTGATTCCTTCGGATTTGCAAAGATTCGAGGGAGGGCACCATGCCGTGGACCAAAGCCGCTCGTATCAAGTATCAGCGCAGTGGACTGCGTTACACAAGTGATCTGACCGATGCAGAGTGGGCGTTGATCGCCCGGAAGATGCCGCCGCGACGTCGGTTGGGCCGGCCGCGGGAGGTTAATCTGCGCGAGATCGTGCAGGCGATCTTCTATATTCTGTCGAGCGGCTGCCAGTGGCGAGCCTTGCCGAAGGAGTTCCCGCCATACTCGACGGTTCAGGGCTATTTTTACGCTTGGCGCGACACGGGTAGATGGCAGGAGATCGTCGAAGCTTTGGTTCGGAAGGCGCGCCGGAAACTTGGGCGAAAGCCCAGGCCGACAGCTGCCGTCATCGATAGCCAGACCGCCTCGACGACCGAGGCCGGCGGGCCACGCGGATTCGACGCCGGCAAGCGTCTCCATGGGCGCAAGCGCCATATCGTTACCGACACCAACGGTCTCTTGCTGGCTGCCTATGTTCATCCCGCCAACATTCAGGATGTCCATGGTGCCGTTCCTCTGTTGGAGCTCTTGCGAGGCCGCTTCCCAAGGCTTGAGCATGTCTTTGCCGATCGGATTTATCGCGGCAAACAGCTCCTCAACGCACTTTCCGACTGCGGACCATGGACGATCGAGATCGTCGAGCGACCGCTCGGGGTCAAAGGCTTCCAGCTCCTGCCCAGGCGCTGGGTCGTCGAGCGTACCTTTGCATGGTTCGGCAGATGTCGTCGCCTCTCCAAAGACTTCGAAGGCTCTGCCGCCACCGAGCTAGCCTGGTTGCTCGCCGCCCATCTGAGGCTCCTAACTCGCCGCTTGGCCAGCCCCTGAAGACGTCGACGCTTTTTGAGTCAGGCTCTGAGAAGAGACACAAACCGCTTCGCTAGCTCTGCTGTCGTGGCGAGTTCCGGAGCTCGCGCAAACAGGTGACCGAGGAACAGCCTGGCGTCAGCATCGATCTGATCCAGATCCCGACTCAAATACCAAGCACAGCGACGACGCGAGGGAGCTTTCCAGGTTGGGTGCGGTTGTGCTGCTCCTCCGGAGCCTGCATGGGCACGCCTGTCAGCGGCCCATCGCGCGACGGTCACCCGACTTCCAGTATAACCCTGTTGCTGAAGCTCGCGCCAAAGCTGCTGGCCCCCCTGGCAGCCGGAGGCCCACCGCGCTTCGAGCCATGCCGAGAAGGGCGCGAGAAGATGTGAAGGTCTGTGAGGACGCGAATGCTCTGGTTCGCCGCCAGCGGCCAGCCAGCGCTGAACCGTGCGCCTGTCGACGCCGAGCAGTTGGGCGATCCCAGATGTCGGGCAACCTTGCTCGCGTAGGCGACAGATTTCATCCCAGCGTTCGCGTCGTGCAGCCTTTCGATCCGCCCGCAATTGTGCAAGGCCGGGCGGGAGCGTGGAACTGCCAGTCTTCGGTCGTTGCACGGACGCCATGATTTGCACGGCGGCGGCTATGCTGTGACGATGGCGGCCGACCGCGTGGCGCAGGGCCTCACCCAGACTGTTGAGCAGGTGCCAGCGGTCCGCCACCTGCACCGCGTCGGGTGCGCCGCAGCGCGCGCCATCAGCATAAAGGCCCGCACGGTCGCGCGCGACGACCTTGATCTCCGGCCAGCGCTTCAGCCAGCGCGCAACACTGTCGGCATTACGATCGGGAAGCAGGTCAAGTACGCAATTGCGCTCCAGATCGCAGATGATCGTTCCATATCGCTGGCCACGACGCCAAGCCCAATCGTCGATGCCGACGACGGTCGGGGCCACGAAATCCGGCAAGGGAGCCGAGTGAACCATCCGGAGCAAGGTGTCGCCACTGACCGGCATGGCCAGTTTGCGCGACAGGCGCGAGCCGGGTTCTCCGCCGACCGCAAAGCCCATTGCCAGTAGGCTCTCGCCGAGGCGGGTTGTGCGTCTTGCTTTCGGCCGCACCGTTGCCGGTAGCCGCTCGGTGAATATCCGACGCGGGCATTGCGGATTCGCGCATCGAAAGCGTCGCGCCTGAAGCCGGATTTCGACCACTCGACCTTGCCACGGCAGATCGGCTAAGCGTCGCACGTAATGGCTGTGGACGCGACCCGTCTGGCCGCCGCAACAGGGACAGAGCGAGACCGCTGACTTCGGCCGAGCCACGAGCACCACCCTATCCGTCTGGGGAAGGATCTGGACAATCGAAAGTTCGGGGGAAACCAGCGAGCGGAAGGCATGGAGCAAGGCGAATCACGGACGTCGACTGCGATTCCGACCTTATGCCCTTATTCGCACTGTTCGTGAATCCTGCACCCTGCACCAAATGTGCGGAAGAACCCAATCCGGAGCATCACGAATACGAGCTCTACCTCGCCGTCGAAGACATCGATCACACCCGCACCAAGACGAGGAGCCCACAGACCAACGGCATTGTTGAGCGCTTCCACCGCACCGTGCTCGAGGAGTTCTATCGCGTCGTGTTCCGCAAAAAGATCTATCCGAGCATCACTGCCTTGCAGAGCGATCTCGATGAGTGGATCGCTGCCTACAATGAGGTGCGCCCGCATCAGGGGCGCTGGTGCTACGGCAAGACGCCGATGCAAACCTTGCTTGACGCAAGTGCTCTGTCGAGAGAGAAATTGTTGCCGGCTGCGTGAGGTCGGACATGAAATCTTTGTCGGACACCTGCCGCGACAAAGCACTCACTGTCAGCTCAAGTCCCTTCTTTTACAGCATACGCTATTGCCGCTCGACGATTGCCTCTATGCGCTCCAACCGACCATCCCGCATCTGACGCGATCATCCCTGCATCGCTGTCTCCAGCGCCACGGCATCAGCCGATTGCCGGAGGTCGAAGGCAGCAAGCCTGCGAAGAAAAAGTTCAAGGCTTACCCGATCGGCTACTTCCACATCGACATCGCCGAGCTGCAGACCGCTGAAGGCAAGCTCTACCTCTACGTCGCCATCGATCGCACCAGCAAGTTCGCCTTCGTGCAACTGGTCAGGAAGACGGGAAGGACCTCCGCCTCGGCCTTCCTCGAAGCCCTGATCGCGGCTGTCCCCTACAAGATCCACACGGTTCTCACCGACAATGGGATCCAGTTCACTTTCCCGCCGCGCTACGCGGACGGCCCGACGGCAAGATATACGACACATATGTTCGATATCCGCTGCCAAGAGAATGGCATCGAACATCGGCTGACCAAGATCAAGCATCCCTGGACCAATGGCCAGGTCGAGCGCATGAACCGCACGATCAAGGAAGCGACCGTCCAACGCTACCATTACGATCGACACGATCAGCTCGAAGCACACCTCGCCGACTTCATTAACGCCTACAACTACGCTCGACGGCTGAAGACCCTGAAGGGCCTCACGCCCTACGAATACATCTGCAAATGCTGGACTTCCCAGCCAGAACGATTCAAACTTAATCCGCTCCAGCAAATGCCGGGACTAAACAAGTCCGGATCGTCTGCCAGCGCTTCGAACATGCGCAGCCAGACCCCTTTGGCGCTCCACCGGCTGAAGCGCCGAAACACGCTGTTCCATTCGCCGAATGCTTCAGGCAGATCGCGCCAGGGCGAACCGGTCCGCACGATCCACAACACGCCCTCGACGAACATGCGGTTGTCGCGGCCCGTCGAGCCGCGCTGGTCCGGCCGGCCGATGATCAAGCAGGAGATACGATCCCATTGCGCATCGCTCAGAACGAGCCGATCTGTGACACCCAAGGCTTCCTCCTAAAAGAAAGCCTTGAATCACGTTCCACCTGATTTGAGAATCCCAAGAGTCCACACGCCCTAGTCGATGGATTAGAACGCACACCTTCATTGAGAGGATTTGCGTCGAACAGGTACACGCGTGAGTAACTTGTCACTCATCGCGCAATGCCGCCAATGGAGCCGGCGGTACACATTATCAAGCAGACCACGAGAGGGAGGGAAGCCGCCTCCTTTTTAGCTTGAGGTATGGTCTTGCCGGCAGCTTCGCCTGTCGAGCCCGTCGGATTGAGGCAAATGGTCAGAGCGGAATCAAGGCGGCCAGTTTGATTGCATATTGAGAAACGCTATAATAGTCGCGCGAACAAAGCGCGACGAGCGGCCTTGTTAGTGCGTCTCAAGACCTATCCGTGAGCGTGAATCGTGCAGGGCTTTACCCATGCTCATGAGATCATTGAGCTGCGATCGCCGACTGCTTACGCGTAAGGCATGATCTCAACGTGAATGTTCTTGTAGGTTTGTCCGTTGAGCCCGATTTGCGCGGGCACCTTCACGTGACGCTAAACACGACATCTTAGAACGTGTACTGTCGGACTTGCGACCCGGTCGTGGCTATGGGGCCAAGCGGGCGGATCGGATCAAGCTGGTGTTCTGGGAGGGGACGGGTCTGAGCCTGTTCGCCAAACGGCTTGAGCATGTGATCTTCCGCTGGCCCAAGATCCAAGACGGCGTAATGCGTCTGTCGGCGGCGCAATTGTCGGCGCTGCTGGAGGGCCTCGATTGGCGGCTTGTGCATGAGGCGCGGGAGACGCCGGCGCCAACTCCAGCCGGATAGCTATTGGCGATGCTGCGGCGAAGTGAATCAGTAGCATCGGAGGCGTCGCCAGATGGTGGCGAATATGCTCTGAATTGGATGTGAGTGACGCCCTGCCTGACGATCCCGAGACGCTGAAATCGGTGCTGCTCGCCGAGCGGTGCGAGAGCGAACGGCTGCGACAGATCATCAAGGAATTGCAGCGACATCGGTTTGGTCGGCGCGCAGAGACGTAGCGTGAAGATCAGATGCTGCTCGGCTTGGAAGACGTCGAGCAGGTCGCAGCGTACAGCGAAACGGCGGAGAACGTGAGCGCACATGAAGGCCGTGAGGCGCGGGCTCGCAAGCGCCGCGGCAACCTTGTGCCTTGCCGGCGCACCTGCCGCGGATCGAGGTCGTCGTCGATATCGACGACAAGACCTGTCCCTGCTGCCAGAGCAAGTTGCACCGGATCGGCGAGGATCGAAGCAAGCGGCTGGACCTGGTCCCGGCGCAGTTCCGGATCTCGTCACCCGGCGTCCCAAATATGCCTGCCGTGCCTGCGAGGACGGCGTCATTCAGGCGCCGGCGCCGGCTCGGCTGATCGAGGGGGATTGCCGACCGAGGCTACCGTCGCCCAGGTGCTTGTCTCCAAATATGTGTAAAAGAAGGGACTTGAGCTGACAGTGAGTGCTTTGTCGCGGCAGGTGTCCGACAAAGATTTCATGTCCGACCTCACGCAGCCGGCAACAATTTCTCTCTCGACAGAGCACTTGCGTCAAGCAAGGTTTGCATCGGCGTCTTGCCGTAGCACCAGCGCCCCTGATGCGGGCGCACCTCATTGTAGGCAGCGATCCACTCATCGAGATCGCTCTGCAAGGCAGTGATGCTCGGATAGATCTTTTTGCGGAACACGACGCGATAGAACCCCCGTGGGTCGGTCAAAATCCCCCGGGTATGGTCACTTGAAACTCCCCCACCTGATGATCACCGGCAGCGCCGCTGAACAGCGGTAGCCGGTCAGGCAGGACGTTTATTTTGGTCCCCTTTTATCCAGCAAGGGGACTGGGAGTTGAACGTCTTGAAGGCACATCTGCAAAGCACGGTATTTACATTACTTGATCGCAACGCCAGCCAGCGCGAGATCCACAGGCTGACGGGGGTCGATCGCAAGACGATCCGGCGTTACCGGGCGCTGCGGGCTGGTGCGGAGGCAAACTCCCCCGGGGAAGTGACCACCGGCACGGTGAGCGCGGACGACCAAATTCCCCCACCCCGACCACCGGCTTTTGGGGTGTCGGAAGCGACAGCCGCCTGCAGCCTGGCCCGCTCGGCCTGCGAACCGCATCGGGCATGGATCGAAGAACAGGTCCGCCTGAAGCGGAATGCGCAGGCGATTTACCAGGACCTGGTCGATCGATTTGGCTTTCCGTCCAGCTATCAGAGCGTCAAGCGGTTTGTGCGCACGTTGCGACACAGCGATCCCGAGCAATTTGATCGACTTGAGTTCCTGCCTGGCGAGGAGGCCCAGGTCGACTATGGCGAGGGCGCTCTGACGATTGATCCCAGGAGCGGCCGGTACCGCCGTCCCCGCCTGTTTGTGATGACGCTGCGCTACTCGCGGCGCAGCTTCCGGCGGGTGGTCTGGAAGTCCAGCCAACACGTCTGGGCGCAGCTCCACGAAGAGGCGTTCCGGTATTTTGGCGGGGTCCCCAGCTATGTCGTGCTCGACAATCTGAAGGAAGGCGTCCTCAAGCCGGATTTGTACGAGCCCGAGCTCAACCCGATTTACAGCGCGATGCTGGCTCATTACGCCGTGGTCGCCGATCCCGCGCGGGTGGCCGATCCCAATCGGAAAGGCTGCGTCGAGAGTGCGATTCAACATACCCAGGGCACCGCGCTGGCCGGACGGCGCTTCGAGACACTGGAAGCCCAGAACGAGTTCCTGAGGCACTGGGAGGAGAATTGGGCCTCCAAGCGCATCCACGGCAGCACGCGCCGTCAGGTCGAGGCGATGTTCCAGGAAGAGAAGCCGCACCTGCGGCCGCTGCCTGTCGCTCCCTTCCGCATCTTCACCGAAGTCGTCCGGACTGTCTGCGACGACACCACCGTACGCGTCGACAACAGCTATTACGCCGCGCGGCCCGCGCCGATCGGCAGTCAGGTCGTGGTGCGGATCTACGCCTCCACGATCGAGATCCGTGATCGCCACACCCATGCGCTGCTGCGTGTTCATTCCCGGATGACGCACCCCGGTTCTGTTGTCCTGCCGACCAGCGAACGGCCGTTCAATCCGTCGCGGCAAACCGCCGTGCTGCTGGCGAGCGCCGAGCGCATCGGGCCGCAGACCAGGGCGCTATGCCAGCAAGTGTTCGACACCGAGGGGCGCCCCGGACAGCGCGCGATGTGGGGCATTGTCGGGCTGAGCCGGAAGTATCCAGCACGGCTGGTCGAGCAGGCCTGCGCGCACGCCATCGGCAACCGCATCTACCGTTACAAGCACGTGCGTGCGACCGTCGAGCGGTTGTTCGAACAGGCGATCGCGCAGGTTGGAGCGACGCCACAGCCGGCATCGCCGCTCACCCAGGATCATCCGCTGATCCGTACCCCCGCGGAATACGGCGATCTCTTCAGCCGTGCCGTGCGGCACGATGCCGGCGACAATGGCCGGCAGGCCGAGGCTCACGACGATCACGCCACGGCAATCCGCGCTCGTGTCGCCTGCGCAACCCCGGCCAGCTCCGGCGCCACGAGCGCTCCCGCGGCTTCTCACCTCACACTGGAGACCAAACCACATGATGACCATGCCGGAAATTGAGCGTTGCCTGCGACAGCTGCGCCTGTCGGGTGTCCGCGACACGCTGCAGACGCGCGTGCTCCAGGCGCAGGGTGCCAACCAGCCCTTCCTCGAGACCTTCTCCCTTATCCTGCAGGATGAACTGGACCGTCGTCAGTCCCGTCTTATCGAGCGGCGATACCAGCAATCCGGGCTCGACGAAAAGCTGACGCTCGCCGAGTTCGACTGGTCCTTCGTGAGCGTCACGAGAGGATCACTGGCGCCTGGGCTTGACTTGCGCGGAATGCTCTGGATAGCGCGGTCTGGATGATTGACGCTGCCGGCGCGCGGTGATGGGGTGATCCCGGTTCGGAGCGGGCAACGGGGATCAGAATGACCAGCGAATCGCAGCTGCGCGAGAAGCTTCGGAAGATCGAGGCGTTGTTCGCGGGTGCCGGAACTGCCGGTGAGCGCCTTGCGGCGGAAGCTGCGCTACAGCGGGTGCGTGCCCGGGTCGCGGAGCTCGCTCGCCACGATCCGCCGATCGAGCAGCAATTCTCACTTCCTGACCAATGGTCGCGGCACCTGTTTTTGGCGCTTTGCCGCCGGTACGGGCTGCGGCCGTTTCGTTATCACCGCCAACGACGCAACACGGTGGTGATCCGTGCGTCCCGAGGCTTCGTCGACAAAGTTCTGTTGCCGGAGTTCACCGAGCTGGAGAGGGCGTTGCAAGTTTATCTGCACGAGATGACGCTGCGCGTGATCCGCGAGGAGATCTATGACGACACCAGCGATGCGCAGGAAGTTCCAGAGTCCTTGCCGTCGAACTGATCAGGCGGCGAGCTTTGCCAGCGAACTGTCGCGCTCGGCCTTCCAATTCCACGGCAACAGCATGTGCAGCTGATTGATCTTTGTACGTCCGGAGACGATGCGCTCGAGAACATCGGTCAGATAGTGTCGCGGGTCGATGTCTTGCAGCTTTGCCGTGTTGATGAGCGAGGCGAGAATGGCCCATGTCTCGGCCCCGCCTTCACTGCCGGCGAACAAGTAGTTCTTCTTTCCCAGGCCTATCGGCTTGATGCTGCGCTCGACCGTATTGCTGTCTATTTCAATGCGTCCGTCATCGATGAAGCGCGTCAGGCCGTCCCAATGGTTGAGGGTGTAGCGGATGGCTTTGCCCAGACCGGACTTCTTCGAGACTTCCAGCAGTCGCGCCTCGAGCCAAGGTTTGAAGTCCTCGATCAGCGGCCTGGTGTCGGTTTGCCGCACCGCAGCCCGATGCGCCGCCGGCAGACCGCGGATGCGATCCTCAATGGCGTAGAACATCGCGATCCGTTGCAGCGCTTCCGCGGCAATCGGCGACTTCGTCGCGACGTGAACGTCCCAGAACTTCCGCCGCGCATGCGCGAAGCAGAACGCCAGCAGCACCAGACGGCCGCCGTTCTTGATCAGGCCCTTGTAGGCGGCATAGCCGTCGACCTGCAGGATGCCGTGGTAATCCCCGAACAGCTGCTTGGCGCGGATCGCCTTGCGATCCTCGGCAAACATGTAGACCACCGCCGGCGGCGCGGGGCCGCCCCACGGACGGTCATCGGTGGCGATCGCCCAGAACTGGCAGACTTTGGTTCTGCCACGGCCGGGATCGAGAACCGGCAGTGGCGTCTCGTCGGCAAACAGCCGCGGGTAGGACATCACTGTGTCGCGCAACAGCGTGTGAAGCGGCTTCAGCCACCAGGCGGCGCGGCCCATCCATGAGGCCAGCGTCTGCCGGTCAAGCGTGATGCCTTGCGCGGCGAACATCTGTTCCTGCCGATACAGCGGCAGCTGGTAGCCGTATTTCATCACCGCGATGTGGGCCAGCAAGGCTTCCGTCACCATCCCGCCGTCGATCGCCTGGGCCGGCGCCGGTGCCTGCAGCACACCCTGGCGGCATCCCCGGCAGCCGTAGCGCGGACGCACAATGCGCTTGACCTGGTACTGCATCGGAATGACGTCGAAGGCTTCCTTGACGGTCTCCCCGATCTTGTGCAGCCGCTCGCCGCAGCAGGGGCAGATGTGGCTCTCGATATCGATCACGACGTCGATGCGCGGCAAATGCTCCGGAAGCCTCCCCCGGTTGCGTCGCGCCGGTCGCTTGCTACGGCCTTCCGCTCCATCAGGCAGCCTGCCTCCGGTCCCGTCGTCGTTGGCGGCGGCACCTGCCGCCTGCGCCGTGATGGTGAAGAGAGACAGCTGTCCGGGATCCAGTGTCTCGGAGCGGGGACCAAAGATCGTGCGCTTGTACTGGGACAGGATCATCAGGAGCTTGTCGTTCTCCTGGACTGCAGCATCGCGTTGGGCGATCGCCACATCACGCTCGGCCGCCAGCGTGCTGCATTCCGCCGACACCACGGCAAGCCGTGACGACAGTGCCGTCACGGCTTGCTGGAGCAATGCTCGATCGGAAGGCAAATCAATCATGCAGCGCGTTCTACTACAGCTCTGCATGAATGACGAACTACTCTTGATGATGATCAACCAGCTCGTGTTGGTTGATCCACAACCCGCATCGGCACACGCTTCCAGTCCGAGCCGTCGAGCAGCACCGAGAGCTGAGCATGAGATAGCGGCATGACGCCTTCCTTGATCGGAGGCCAGCTGAACTGCCCTTCGATTCTCTTGTAGTAGAGAACAAGGCCACTTCCGTCCCAGGTCAGGATCTTCACGCGATCTCGGCGCTTGGATCGAAACACCCACAGCCCGCCGTCGAACGGATCGGCTCCAAACGCCTCGCTTACCAGCATCGCCAGCGAGTCCATGCCGCGACGGAAATCGACCGGCTGCGTCGCGATCCAGATCGATAACCCAGCGCGGGGCCCGATCATCGGCCGACCGTCCCGACTGCCGCAAGCACCTCGCAGAGTGCTCGCCGGTCGACCGTTCCCATGACACGGATGCGAACTGCGCCGACCTCGATCTCAATCGCTCCCTGCTCCTCGCATAGCGGCAATTTGCCTCCACAGTCGGTGATTGCGACCGGCACAAAGCCTGATGGCATGCCTCCATGCTCCTCGAGCTTCGCCCGCGTTGTCTGACGACGCCAAAGAAACAACAGGCTCGGGCTGATGTCGTGTCGCCGCGCCACCCCGGAAGCGCTTGCACCCGGCGCAAAACTCTCCGCGACAATCGCCGCTTTCGCATCGGTCGACCAGCGCCGTCGTCGGCCGGTCCCCGTGATGATCTCGACGCGCCGCAGCGTGTCGGAGCCGTCCTCAAGGATAGGCGTATGCCTATCCTTATCGCCATCCTTACAACTCGCTCTTGACATGGTGACCGGTGACCTCGTGACAAACCTCTCCACGAGATCTTCCTAGCCGACTAGATCAACCCTCAGTGCGTGGTCGCCAGATGACGCTCACGAACACCTGAAGGTCGTCTTCTCCGACGCAATAGACCCACATGAGGCTGCCCTCGATCTCCATTTCGTCGAAAACGTCCCACAGCATCGTCGCCTTCGCCGAGGTCATATGGGCCATCTGCGCCATCGATATGGCGCGCGCCTACAGCGTCGGCTGACGCCGCGGGGCAGATGAACTTCCCAAGATCAAGGAGCTCTACCGCAGAGCGAGAGGCCCAACCCGCCGTGCCAGAGAGTCTTAACCTGATCACCGCAGCGGCCTGGAACGCCCGCGTGGGGATCGCGCTTCAGGCTCTCCTGAACCCTTAGAGCGAGGCTTCACAGTCGCGATGCACATCGGTGTGGCCAAGTGGCGATCCAAACCGGACGTCGCTAGGGATCGGAATCATTGTCGCCGCAAGAGCTCAAGAACTTGCGCAGAGCCTCAATGTCCACGTAGCGGTCAACGCGAACACGACGGCCCCCAAGCTCGACCTCCACGATTCCAGCCCTTGCACGCTGCGCAGGCGGTGACGCCTATTCTGGTACGCCGTTCGAGATCGGAGCCGCCATAGACGTGATCTCGACAGGAACAAGAGCTGGCACAGCATCCCCACCCAGTTGCCCCTGCCGCTGGTCGATCCCAGGTGATCAGCAGGCTACGAGCACACTATGCCGGCGCGCGACGATGGAGTTAAGATGAGAAGGTTCGCCTTCGAAGAGACCTTGCAGTCTAGCGCGACGGTCTGCGGCGCCGCAAGCGCTCGGCGCCCAACATTGACCTGCATTCGCCACGTGGCCTTAAAGCTAGACTTAAGGTCAAATCCTCGGGCAATCCCTTAAAGCACACAAGGGGGGCGCCTTTCATTAAGACGGACGATTGATAGGACTGAATTGAAAATGCTGATTGGTGATGGCTTCAACCAATCGTCGGTCTCTTCGTGGTTCTTGCGGTCGGGCCTGCCTCTTCGTTGCCGGTTAACAGCTGCGTGGTAATGTTCGCCGGCACGTTGAGCGGACTTCGTTCGGCCGATTGGTTGGGAGGCGATCTTCCCCGAAGCTTCAAAGTTGCCTCCCATTTGCTGATGGCAGTGCTCTTATAGAGAGGTGTTCTGACGTGTCTCTGCAGGACGTATCCCACCGGCAGCAGCGCCGCGCGACTGTATCCTGGCAACGATTATCGCAACTGTGCGCTCGTGATAGCAGTGGGATCTCAGGCTCTATGACTCTATGCAGCCAGTCCACTTGGTCAATTGACAAGAACGGCCTTGACTGCACTCGCTGTCTTCTCGATGATGATATCAGCCTCTTCCTTAGTTAAGCACAGCGGCGGGGCGAGCCCGAGAATATCGCCTTGCGGCAAGGCCCGGCCGATAACGCCACGCTCGAGCAGGGCGGCGGCTACTTGCTCACCAATTTTTTTGGCTGGATGGAAGAAGGCGCCGTCATCCTTGTCCTCAACAAATTCCAACGCCGCCATCAGTCCGTCCCCACGTACCTCTCCGACATTTCTGTGGCCATCGAGCACGTCAGTCAATGCGGCGCGGAGGTAGGCGCCCGTATCACGAGCATTAGCGATCAAGCCCATCTCATCGATCAGTTCGAGGTTCGCAATGCCAGCCGCTGCGCAGATCGGATGGGCGGAACAGGTCCAGCCATGACCAATCATGCCGAGTTGATCAGATCCTTGTATGAGTACCTGCCAAATCTTATCAGAAACGATGACGCCTGACAGAGGTGCGTACGCAGAGGTGAGGCCTTTCGAGATGGTGATGAGGTCCGGCCTAATGCCGTAGTGCTCGGAGCCAAACATGGTGCCGAGGCGGCCGAAGCCGGTGACGACTTCGTCCGCTATGAGTAGAATGTCGTATTTTTCTAGTACCGACTGCACCTTTTTCCAGTAGCCGGTGGGCGGCGGAACGATACCGCCGGCGCCTAAGATCGGCTCGCCGATGAAGGCCGCAACTGTATTGGGCCCCTCAGACAGGATCATGTCTTCCAGCTTATCGGCGCATGCTTGGGCGAACTGCGCCTCGCTCATCGTTCGGTCGGCGCGACGGAAATAGTAGGGTGCCTCAGTGTGAAGAATCGGGTCGCGCGGTAAATCAAACGCGTTGTGATACAGTTCAAGCCCAGTCAGCGAACCCGTCATTACGCTTGAACCGTGATAGCCGCGCCAGCGCGATATAATTTTTTTCTTCTCCGGTCGGCCAAGCACGTTGTTGTAATACCATGTCAGTTTGATATTGGTCTCGTTCGCATCAGAACCCGACAGGCCGAAATAGACTCGGCTCATGCCCCGAGGCGCGCGATCTATGATCATTTTAGACAGTCTAATGGGTGCTTCGGTGCCGTTACCAATATAAGCATGATAGTACGCAAGGTCTTTTGCCTGTTTTGCAATGGCCTCAGCTATCTTCTGGCGGCCGTATCCAACATTGACGCAAAAAAGGCCTGCGAAGGCATCGAGACTGGTTCGGCCGGACGTATCAGTGATGTAAACACCGTCTCCTTTGCGCATCACACGCGTCGGCAATTCACCTCGTGCATGCGCTCCAGCATACGTTGCGGGGTGAAACAAGTGATCGCGGTCCCAAGGGCTGAGTTCGTTAGAGTTGTCGAACATTTGCTGCTTACGTCCCGTGTTGCATGTCAGAGCTAGGTTAGTAACCGCCGTCCTAAAACGGGCAGCTTGCTACCTCGAAAAGAGGTGGAGCAGGAGAGGTTGCCCGACCTCGCGTCAACATGCGACATAGCAAAACTGCATGTGGCGCGAACCTACGAGCATTGGTGGGTTAGCTCGATAGCCGGCGGGCCGTTGTCCCAGCTGCTCATCACATTCCATCCTAGAGGTAGTGGGAAGCCATATCACGCTTCCTGCCATTCCGTTCCTATTAACTGCTTGAATATTAAGGGAGGGAATAGGGCGTGATCGCCGAAGCCTCAGGTTCGGTGGTCGGGCCTTTTACAGACTGAACTTTCATTGTCACTTCCGTTCCCTGAACAGCAATGAACCCCGGCCTACGAAGTTCGCCATTGAGCAAGCAGGCCGAGCGCTGTCTGTCATGGTAACTTAGCTTTCGGCTCTTTTAACTTGCGTTTGACATCTATTTTGGTCGCACTCGCAAGAGCCTCGCTTCCGCTTTTTGGACAAAGCTTAGCGGCGCCCTCAAGCGCCTTCGCATCGGTATCGAACTCTTAGGGGACCTGAACATATGGAATGGCGTTTGGGGTATTCGGATTATCCTGGCGACCTCCAATCCCGCGCAAGATAACTGGGCAGCTGCGGGGGGCGTTTGCCAGCATCTCCGTAGGATTCAATACGTACGATCTTCGCGCCGACTAATGCCCCCAAGGCTGATACTAGAACCTATCTCAAAATTGAAGATCAGCGTCGATCGGCTATAAAGGAAAGATGATTCGGCTGACGGACGAGCAATGGGAGCGCATCCGGAAACACTTTCCGGAAGAGCACATTGCCGACGGCCGGCCGGGCCGGAAGCCGATTGCGACGCGTCAGGTTCTCGAAGCCGCTCTTTGGATTTTGAACACGGGCGCGCAGTGGCACATGCTGCCGCAGCGCTATCCGAACTATAAGACCGTACATCGTCGCTTTCAGAACTGGTGTCGCAATGAAGTGTTGCGACGCGTTCTGACCGATATCGCCAACGAACTTCGCGAGAAGGGCTTGCTCGACGAAGAGGAGTGTTTCATCGACGCGACCTTTGCGATGGCCAAAGGCGGCGGTGCAGAGATCGGCCCAACGAGGCGCGGAAAGGGCTTAAAAATCATGGCGATTGTGGATCGCCACGGTTTGCCGCTTTCAGTGAGCACGCATGCCGCGAACCATCACGAAGTGCGCTTGGTACAGCTCTGCTTCGACTTCTACATGATCGAGGCCAAGCCAGAGAACCTGATCGGCGACCGCGCCTATGACAGCGATGCGCTCGACGTTGAACTGCGGTCACAAGGCATCGAGATGATCGCGCCACATCGTTCAAACCGAGTGAGGTCGCTCACCCAGGACGGCCGCAGGCTCCGTCGTTATACTCGGCGTTGGCTGGTCGAACGCTTCTTCGCCTGGATACAGTGGCGGCGGCGCCTGCTGGTCCGCTGGGAGTTCTATCCGCAAAACTTCCTCGGCTTCGTCCAGCTCGCTTGCCTGCTGATCCTGTTTCGACAATTTTGAGATAGGTTCTAGCCAGACTGGACCGGCCACAGTCACGGCGTTGCCGGGGACCGAGGAAATCGGAGGCGTTTAGAGACAGCCGCTATAAGCGTTCTAAGATGAGCGGGCGATCATGCACCGTTCGGTGACGAAATCGATATAGGCCACGTCGATAAAGCGCACGTTTTCGAGCCGAGCCGCAACTAAGTCGATGCGCGGGCTCCGTGGTTTCGATTAGATCCGGCGCAAAGCCTCTGCAACGAAGGGAATTTCGGATGTGTTTGGATGCAAAAGGTACCTAGTTTCTCATCACTCGGGGTGCGCACTTGAGGTGCTTGGAGGCAGCGCACGTTCGGAGGCCGAAGGAGGTGAGCGCTCTTCAGGGGCTACCTACCGAATGAAAGCGTGATTTGCGAGTCCGCGGCTCGGTTTCGACCGTTAGGCTTAGAATGGACACAGTGCAGCCGGTTGGCGGCTTGACGTCTTTGACCTTGCCCCTCGGGCTTAATCCAGTTTGAAGTTCGTTCTGGCCCACCACAAGGACCAGAGCATGAAGCGCAGCCGCTTTTCGGAAGAGCAGATCATCGGGATTTTGAAGGAGCATGAGGCCGGCGTGTCGGTTGCCGATCTGTGCCGCAAGCATGGCGTCAGCGACGCCAGCATCTACAAATGGAAGGCGAAGTTCGGTGGGCTGGAGGTGTCGGAGGCCAAACGGCTGAAGACCCTGGAGGACGAGAACACGCGACTGAAACGGCTGCTGGCCGACTCCATGCTGGACAACGCCGTCTTGAAGGATCTCGTGGGAAAGAAATGGTGACGCCCGCGGCCAAGCGGAAAGCTGTCGCCCATCTCCGAGGCGCGTTCGGGATGAGCGAACGGCGAGCGTGTAAAGCCATCGGCTGCTGCCGCATGACCATGAGATACCAGACCACCCGGGCGGATGAAGCCGGCCTTCGCCAGCGCATGCGGGCAATCGCCCAGGAACGTCGTCGTTTCGGCTATCGGCGCCTGCATGTGCTGCTCAAGCGGGAGGGCTATCTGGTCAACCACAAGAAGCTATTCCGGCTGTACCGGGAAGAGAGGCTCGCGGTGCGCCGCCGTGGCGGCCGCAAGCGGGCGATCGGGACCCGGGCGCCGATGATGGTGCCGATGGCGCCGAACGACCGCTGGTCGCTCGACTTCGTGTCGGATCAGCTCACCGATGGCCGCCGTTTCCGTATCCTCACCGTCGTCGATGATTGCACCCGCGAGTGCCTGGCGCTGGTGGCCGACACCTCACTCTCCGGCACCCGCGTGGCGCGGGAGCTGGACCGGCTGATGATCGAGCGCGGCAAGCCGAAGATGGTGGTCAGCGACAACGGCAGCGAGCTCACCAGCAACGCCATCCTGACGTGGGCCGATCAGAGCCGCGTCGCGTGGCATTACATCGCGCCGGGCAAGCCCATGCAGAATGCCTTCATCGAGAGCTTCATGTATAGACGGCCCCGCGGGTGCAAGAGGTTTTTACAGCATTTTGGATATCGGTCGGGTGCGTTCATGTATACGGCCTGTTAGTGCGACCGATGCCATGGCCGCTGGCCCTGATGGAGATCGCGGATCGAGGCCTCATCAACGGGTCGCGCTTGTTGCGCTTAAAGCTCTTCGGGCTTGCTCGATCCCCAGCTCCGCCGGTGTCCATCATGCTGTCATTTGCCCTCACACCATAAGGTGGCCAACATACGCGGAAAGTCAGGCCGCGAGCTTTGACCGATAGAATTCTCCGGTCGTCATCATCGCCCAGACGATCCGGGCCAACTTGTTGGCAACGGCGACGGCGACGACCATGGGCCGACGCCGTTCAAGCAGGGCTTCGATCCAGCCGCCTCCAACCCGGGAGCGTGCCTTTGGGTACCGAACGACGTTACCTGCTCCGATGACAAGCAAGTGCCTGAGATAGGAATCGCCCTGTTTCGTAATCCGGCCGAGCCGATCCTTCCCGCCAGTGGAATTCTGCTTAGGCGTCAGGCCAAGCCAGGCTGCGAACTCCCGCCCGGAGCGGAACATGGTCGCGTCCGGTACGGTCGCGGCGAGAGCCGTGGCCGTTATGGGACCGATCCCGGGAATCGAGGACAGCAACTTCGCCATCGGATTTACTCGCTGGATCTGAGCTAGCTCGCGCTCGATGGCCTCGACCTGCCGGTCCAATTCCTTCAGTTGGTTCATAAGAACGGCCAGTGCGATGCGGGCATGGGCCGGCAGCGTCAACCCCTCGTCATCCAACAAGTCCACCAGACCATCCACCCGTTGCCGGCCTTGCCCGACAATAATTCCGAACTCAGCAAAGTGAGCCCGAATGGCGCAGGCTGTCATGGTTCGCTGGCGGACCAGCAAGCCTCTTGCACGATGAAGCATCAAGAACCCTTGGTTCTCGACGCTCTTGATTGGAACGAACCGCATATTTGGACGGGTGACGGCTTCGCAGATCGCGGCCGCGTCAGCGGCGTCATTCTTGGCTCCTCTTCGTAGTAGAGTCGAGGAGAGGCGCGGTGATGCGCTTGTTGCGCGTTCCGTTTCCTCTCCCCGCTCATCAAACCGGACGTGCGGTTTTCCCGCATCCGGCTTTCCGACAGGTTTCGTCACAAGGCGCACGTCGGCGACACTTTGCGCACGCGGTTCAGCACAAGTACGCCAGGGTTCCCATAGATCTGATCAGAGAACCGTCTGACGCCACGTCCTGGCGTCTTATGTCGTCTGCGCAGAAAGGCGAGCACGCGGTCAAAGACGTGTCGATCAACGGCCTGATGAGCCGTAGCAAGCGAGCCATAGCTGAAGTAAGCGGACCAGCCGCGCAGAAGGCGGTTCAGTCGTGCTTGTACTTCGGGCCAAGCGCCCTTGTTGCCCGGCGTCAGCAGTTCGCTGACCTTCCTCTTGATCCGCAGCACGCTTTTCTTCGACGGAGCCGCGCCAAGATACCACCGCCCCCCATTGCGGAAGTGGCGGGGTCCGAGCGTGTACCCAAGGAAGTCAAAGCTTTCCAATCGGGCATTCTTCACCGAGGTTTTAGTCTCGTTGAGTGTCAGCCCAAGCTTGGTCATCACCGCTTTCGTCCACGTCAATGCGTCTTCCGCGTGGCCGCGGCTGAGAATGACGAAGTCGTCGGCATAGGAGATAATTTGGCCATGGAATGCTTCACGCCGACCGCTGAGACGCCAATGCTTCAGGAACCGGTTCATGTAGATGACGGAGAGCAGCGGACTGATGACACCGCCCTGTGGCGTGCCACACTTGTTGCTCTTACCGCCGCTCATGCGCCGTTTCCCGTTGCTATCCCGCTCCTCGACCGGTACTCGCAGCCATAACTTAATCAGCCGCAGCACATTCCGGTCGACGATGCGTCGGGCCACCGATTTGAGGAGGTCCGAGTGCGGTATCGTGTCGAAGTATTTCGACAAATCGGCGTCAACAACATCTGTGTAGCCCCGGCACATAAGCCGGTGCACTTCCTTGACGGCATCGACCGCGCTGCGGCGCGGGCGATATCCATAAGCTCCGTCCTCAAAATCCGCCTCGAAGATCGGTTCCAGCACGATCTTTGCAGCAGCTTGGACGACCCGGTCCCGGATTGTTGGGATACCGAGCGGACGTTCGCCGCCGCCGGGCTTCGGGATCATCACCCGCCGCACCGGATCGGGCCGATAGGTCTTCGTGACGAGTTCATCGCGCAGGCCAGCCAACCATGCTTCGAGTCCCGACGCGTCGATCTGTTCGAAAGTTATTCCGTCCACTCCCGGCGCACCCGCGTTGGCGCGGGCCAGCTTGTAGGCATGGCTCAGAATGTCCTCGCGGCAGATCTTGTCGTACAGCACATAGAAGCGGAAGGCAGGCTCCGCCTTCGCTTTGCAATAAAGCTTTCTCTGAAGGCTCCTGATCTTATCGGGCGTTTCAAGGCTCATCGCCAATCTACCCTTTCCCTCGCCATCTTTAAAAGCGCACCTGAAGTCAGGGTCCTTTCCTCCGCCGGAATTACCCGGTTTCATCGGTACCTTTGACCCTGTCCGACTCCCGTCCGGTCCATCGACTACTCAATGCTGAAGGCGCGACCTTCGACCAAGACGGGTCTCCCCCGATTACCCGTACTACCTTTCCAACGTGCCGTGCCCATTACCCCGGTGAACCAGACAGGTGCGTGCGTCGATTGCTTCCCTGTCCGCACGGCCTTCCCCGCCATACGATCGGATCGGCATTCACATCGTAACTTTCGAGGCGTGCTCAGGCTTCACTCACGTTACGGCCCGCTGGATTGCTCGGCCGCCTAAAGCGACCTTTGTCACGAGGCTTCGATCCGTCCGATTGCTCGTCCAAACCGCTCGTCAGCTACCAGATCAATCGACAACTCTCTGGGTGGATCCTTCCTCCACTGGTAATACGCGCCGTCGGGGCGCACCGTAGGGTTTGACATAGGCCGGCGGAATCAATCTTACATCGTGTCCAAACTGCCGAATCTCCCGCGCCCAGTGATGAGCGGTCGCGCAAGCCTCGATGCCGACCAAGCAAGGTGCGAGCGAGGAGAAGAACGACATGATCTCGCCTCGCCGGAGGCGCTGGCGACTGGTCACTTGGCCTTGGCTGTCAACTGCATGGATGTGAAACACGTGCTTCGAAATGTCCAATCCAATTGTCGCGACTTTCATAGGGAATAGCTCCTGTTAGCGGGTCCGTACATCGCCAGTATATCGCCGGCGCCGAGGGAGCGGGGCCGTCTTCCCCATCAACGGCCGGCTGCGGGATGAAATGTTGAACGAGACGCTGTTTATCTCGCTGGCCCAGGCCCGTCGTGCTCGGATGCTGGCGCGCCGATTACAACGATGCACGCCCACACTCGCGGCTCGGATTGAAGACCCCGTCCGAGTTCGCACTCACCTGCCAACCGCGCCGGGATTTGGCGCTGCGCTATGCCGAGGGCTCCGCGCCAGCTCCCGTCGCTACCACCACCCAACCGGGCAAATCCAACAGCCGGAGCGCACTCAGGATTGGATAAAACTTGATGTGGTGGAACGGCCCGCTCCAACAGCATCAAAGTGCTAGAACGTGGTCGTTGTTCGAACGCCACAAAGGAGGGACCGTTCCGTGAAACAGGTTATCACCATCGGGCTGGATCTGGCCAAGCACGTTTTCCAGGTTCACGGGGCGGATGCCGAGGGCTCACCCGTGTTCAACCGGAAGCTACGGCGCAGCGAAGTTCTGCGATTCTTTGAGAAGCTGCCAGCATGCCTGGTGGGGATGGAAGCATGCGGTAGCGCCCACTATTGGGCGCGCGAGATCGCAGCTCTCGGTCATGAGGTCCGGCTCATTCCGCCGGCTTATGTCAAACCCTTCGTCAAGCGTGGCAAGACGGATGCGGCGGACGCTGAGGCCATCAGCGAAGCGGTGACCCGAAAGACCATGCGCTTCGTGCCGATTAAGACGGCTGAGCAACAGGCTGCCGCGATGGTGCTGAAGACCCGCGCTCTTCTAGTGCGGCAGCGAACGCAGTCGGTCAACGCGTTGCGCGCGCATCTGGCAGAATTGGGGATCATCGCCACCGCCGGCCTGGCAAAGGTTGAGGCGCTGGTCGCAATCATACGGGATGAGACAGATGCACGCCTGCCCGCAGCAGCGCGCTTCGCGCTGATGGCTATTGCCGACGAGATTGAAGCTTCAGCCGACCAGATCGAGAGGCTCGAGCGCGCAATCGTCGCGGAGGCCAAGCACGACGAGGACATGCGTCGGTTGACCACGATCCCTGGCGTCGGCGCCATTACGGCGGCGACCATCAAAGCGCTTGTGCCGGATCCCGGCGGGTTCAAGTCGGCTCGCCACTTTGCCGCCTGGCTGGGATTGACGCCGCGGCCTCATTCAAGCGGAGGCAAAGAGCGGTTGGGACGAATATCGAAGATGGGAAATCCAGAACTCCGCTCTCTCCTCGTTGTCGGGGCAACGGCCGTCTTGCGGCTTGTCCGAAACGACGTTCGGGCGCGGCCGTGGCTGAAGGCGCTTCTCGCCAGACGCCCCTTCAAGGTTGCCGCCGTCGCGCAGGCCAATAAGACGGCGCGGATCATCTGGGCGCTCCTGAACAAGGGCGGAATTTATCGGCGTCCCGACCCATTGGCGATTGCCGCGGTGACGCAGTGACCGCCAAAACGATCTGACCGGCGCAGGCCGGCAGAGGGCGAGGTGCAACAACAGGCGATGAACCCATGGGACGAAATCCCGAAACGAGTGAAGCTACTGCCCCCAATGCGCTCAAGCGCGTAAACTTGATTTAGCTCCTCGTTCCGCGGATCTCATCGAGGCCAGCGGCCATATTGTGCCGCGCGCAAAGGCCGGACATATGACCGCACCGTTCCAATGTGTGAAATCGACTGAAAAAGCTCTTGCCTCGCGGGCCGTTCCACATATGGGGGCAAGGTCATCTTCACCGGAGCCGGTCGTCGGCGGAAGGGGAGCGACGAGGACAAGGCGCGGATCGTCCCGGAGATAGTGGCGAGTCGGTGTGTTCGGTTAGCCCGGCGGCATGGACTGTCGCCGCAGCAAGCTGTTTGGCTAGCGGCGAAAGTTGCGAGAGGCAGGGGGCGGTCATTCCGAAGGAGACAAAGTTCAGCTCGTGCCGGCGGTGGTGGACCCTGGTGCCGGCGCCGACTGCTCGCCGGGAATGCAAAGCGCGGTGTCCGCTCCACGACCGGCTCGGATCGTGATGCCGTCGACTTCAATCTCGATGATCCCGCTATCTGTCTTGCGCCCCCGGAACAATTGTCGGCGCTGCTGGAAGGGCTCAAGGGGCGGGGTTGTGCACGAGGCGGGGAGACGTCGGCGCCAGCGCAGCCCGGATAGCTGTTGGCAGTGCTGCGGCGAAGCGAATCAGGAGCGTCGGACGCGTCGCCAGATGGCAACGAATATGCTCTGATTTGGGTGTAAAGGACGTGCTGCCTGACGATCTCGATACGCTGAAAGCGATGCGAGAGCGAACGGCTGCGTCAGATCATCGGGGAATTGGGAATTGCGGCGACGCGGTGTGGCCTGCGGGCAGAGACGCTGCCGGAAGATCAGATGTTGCTGGGCCTGGAAGATGTCGAGCAGGTGCAGCATAAAACGAGCTGGCGCGGGAGAGAGTGCGCCTGAAGGCCGTGAGTCGCGGGCTCGTAAGCGCCGCGGCACCCGTGACACCTTGCCGGCGTACCTGCCGCCGATCGAGGTCGTCGCCGTCCTCGCAAGCTCGGCAAGCGTACTTGGGACGTCGGGTCACGACTATCCGGAACTCCGCCGGGACCAGTCCAGCCATTCGCTTGGGTCCTCGCCGATCCGGTGCAACTCGCCCTGGCATTGAGCTCAGTGAGATCAGCCTATTGTTGGTTGGATTGGGACACGTTGTGTATAAGGGCCGCGGGATCTGAGCGAGTGCCACAGCTGCTTGACCTACAACTTCTCAATCCAGCGGCAGCTAGCAATGATCCTAATGCCGAACTTTTGCGAGCAAGCGCCTAAAGATTGACCTGGCGTGATCTTGGTGCCTCAGTGCCGAAGGCCTTCGGCCAACCCGCCTGAGAGCAAGCTCCTGAGCGTGTTGGGGCAGAAGGAGGTGGTGAGCGAATTCTGATAAGAGCAGCACTCCGAAGAATAAGATCATCAAGCAGGTGGCGGGCGGCTGAGGCGTTGTGCAGCCGGGCACGCGTGGAACGTCGAGGACGTGCACGAAGATGGTGCGGTTTGGCTCGAGGGCGCCTGATGGCGCGGGCCGGATCGGCCCGCCGCATACTCGCGGTATGCCTTAGATCTTCGCCTTAGCGCGGCCATCAATGACTCGCCCCGTTGTTGGCTCTGTTTTTGGTTCGTCTGTTGCGACAGAAGGGCCCAAAATCCGGTTGATCACGCTCCGATTGTGGGCGGTCAACATTAAGTCAACCTACCATGTTTGACGGGAGACCGCTGACTAGAGCTGGTCGAAAATTCGCGCAAAGAACACTTTTGTGCTGATGGACTCCGCTGCGGCGACAGCTTCGGGCCTACGCGAACTTATCCAGGAGGGCTTTGTTTATGCACACCGACTCTGCACGACTCGGCATGCGTTCTCTTAATGGGACCGTCATCGAAACTAAGGGGGAGTTCATTGGCTGGCGCACCTGGCCGCGAGTTACGTTTGAGTCCAGATGTGGGCCATTCTACTTCTCCCAAGATGCTGGTGAACGAATCCGATGTGCATTCCGGCTCGAGAAACGGCACCTGAACGGTATGGGCAGCGCTGACTCCGGGTGTCTTATGAAGTTTGCTGAATTCTCCTTGTTCGCATTCGCATTGGCACGACTCGGAATAGAGCGTGCGAGCACACTGTCTTTCTTTGCTGAATTCATGGAGTCTGCCAGCGAAGGTGATTTGATTGAAGCAGAGACAAATGTCGCAAAATCTGGCGAGTTTTTAACTTTGTTAAGTGGTGTCCTGTGCTGTAAGGGCCGACGCGTCCTGGTGTATTCAGGACTTATCAAGCGTGCTGAAGCCGGAGCGGCAAAGAAAAATGAAGTGTAAACTTAAGCCCATTGGCCTAGGTGTTTAGTCCCAGGCTTTGATGGTGCATTCTTATCGCACGATTCGAAGGATGCGCTATGGGACAAGTTTTACACGGCTGCGCCACCACGACGGAGGCAGTCCGTCGAGCAATACAAAATAGTCAAGAGAGCCTGAGGGCGCTCGCCAAGCGCTACGGGATCAACCAGAAGACTGTCGCGAAGTGGAAGGATCGCGAGACTGTCGCCGATATCCCGACAGGCCCCAGGGACGCCAAGTCGACAGTGCTTTCCATCGAGGAGGAGGCGATCATCGTCGCTTTCCGGCGGCATACGTGTAGAAGTTTCGACTTAATCTGACGGCAAGGTTTGAACTGGCAGGGAATGGAGCTGCGGGCGAGCAGGAGCGCTCACCCAAAGGGCGCTCCCGCGCAGCCTGCAGCGTCTCACAGGAGACGTTACCATGACCCAGGAACAGAAGGTCATTCGCGCGAAAGTCGGCATGCTGGAATTGGCCAAGCAGCTCGGCAACGTCAGCCAGGCTTGCCGGATGATGGGCTATAGCCGCGACAGCTTCTACCGGTTCAAGGAACTGTACGACAAGGGCGGCGAGCTGGCGCTGATTGAGATCAGCCGCAAGAAACCGGTCCTGAAGAACCGTGTCGCGCCGGAGGTCGAGGCAGCCGTCGTTGAGCTGGCGATCGACCAGCCGGCCTGGGGGCAGGTGCGGGTCAGCAATGAGCTCAGGAGCCGCGGCCTGTCGATCTCCCCGTTCGGCGTGCGGGCGGTGTGGCTGCGTCACGACCTCGCCAACGTCAAGAAGCGGCTGACGGCGCTGGAGGCCAAGATGGCCCAGGACGGCCTGGTGCTGACCGAGGCCCAGCTCGTTGCGTTGGAAAAGGCCAAGTCCGAGAAGGAGGCGCACGGCGAGTTCGAGAGCGAGTGCCCCGGCTATTGCGGTGCGCAGGACACCTTCTATGTCGGCAACATGAAGGGGGTCGGGCGGATCTATCAGCAGACCTTCATTGACACCTACAGCAAGGTGGCGTTCGCCAAGCTGTATGATCGCAAGACGCCGATCACGGCGGCCGAACTGTTGAATGATCGCGTGGTGCCGTTCTTCGATGCGCGGGGCATCCCGCTGAACCGGATCCTGACCGACCGCGGCACCGAGTATTGCGGCAATCCGGAGCATCACGAATACGAGCTCTACCTCGCCGTCGAAGACATCGATCACACCCGCACCAAGACGAGGAGCCCACAGACCAACGGCATTGTTGAGCGCTTCCACCGCACCGTGCTCGAGGAGTTCTATCCCCGCGGGTCACTTCAAATTCCTCCGGGTGTGGTCAGTCAAATTCCTCCACCCGCGAGGCAGGACAAGGGACTGTTAGTTTGAGTTTGTTTCCCGGGCAAGAGCTTCAGCGGCTTCTTTGAGCCGATAGCTGCGTCCGTCGAACTCAAGCAGATGGCAATGATGCATAAGGCGATCGAGGATTGTCGTGCTCATAGTGTTGTCCCCAAGGTATGCCCCCCAATCCTGCACGACGCGATTGGAGGTGACGATGACGCTGCGGCGCAGTTTGTAGCGCTGATGGATCAGGGTCTGCAGCAAAGTGCCGGCGTCGTCGGGGATGGCGCGTGCGAGGAATAGATCGTCCAGCACGAGGAGATCGCAGTCGATGATGGTTCGCAGCCGGACCTCGCGTTGTGCCGGAGAGTTCAGGGCGTAGCGGTGGAAGAAGTCGTCGGTCTCAAGATACTGGACCTTGTGGCTTTGCAGGATCGCCTGATAGGCAATCGCCTTGGCGATGTGCGACTTCCCGGTGCCAGGTTTGCCGACAAGCAGAGCGTTCTCGCCAGCGGCAATGAACGCCAGGGTGTGGAGCTGGAAGCAGGTCTGACGTGGCAGTTTGGGATTGAAGGACCGTGAGCGTCATCTGGCGACCACGCACTGAGGGTTGATCTAGTCGGCTAGGAAGATCTCGTGGAGAGGTTTGTCACGAGGTCACCGGTCACCATGTCAAGAGCGAGTTGTAAGGATGGCGATAAGGATAGGCATACGCCTATCCTTGAGGACGGCTCCGACACGCTGCGGCGCGTCGAGATCATCACGGGGACCGGCCGACGACGGCGCTGGTCGACCGATGCGAAAGCGGCGATTGTCGCGGAGAGTTTTGCGCCGGGTGCAAGCGCTTCCGGGGTGGCGCGGCGACACGACATCAGCCCGAGCCTGTTGTTTCTTTGGCGTCGTCAGACAACGCGGGCGAAGCTCGAGGAGCATGGAGGCATGCCATCAGGCTTTGTGCCGGTCGCAATCACCGACTGTGGAGGCAAATTGCCGCTATGCGAGGAGCAGGGAGCGATTGAGATCGAGGTCGGCGCAGTTCGCATCCGTGTCATGGGAACGGTCGACCGGCGAGCACTCTGCGAGGTGCTTGCGGCAGTCGGGACGGTCGGCCGATGATCGGGCCCCGCGCTGGGTTATCGATCTGGATCGCGACGCAGCCGGTCGATTTCCGTCGCGGCATGGACTCGCTGGCGATGCTGGTAAGCGAGGCGTTTGGAGCCGATCCGTTCGACGGCGGGCTGTGGGTGTTTCGATCCAAGCGCCGAGATCGCGTGAAGATCCTGACCTGGGACGGAAGTGGCCTTGTTCTCTACTACAAGAGAATCGAAGGGCAGTTCAGCTGGCCTCCGATCAAGGAAGGCGTCATGCCGCTATCTCATGCTCAGCTCTCGGTGCTGCTCGACGGCTCGGACTGGAAGCGTGTGCCGATGCGGGTTGTGGATCAACCAACACGAGCTGGTTGATCATCATCAAGAGTAGTTCGTCATTCATGCAGAGCTGTAGTAGAACGCGCTGCATGATTGATTTGCCTTCCGATCGAGCATTGCTCCAGCAAGCCGTGACGGCACTGTCGTCACGGCTTGCCGTGGTGTCGGCGGAATGCAGCACGCTGGCGGCCGAGCGTGATGTGGCGATCGCCCAACGCGATGCTGCAGTCCAGGAGAACGACAAGCTCCTGATGATCCTGTCCCAGTACAAGCGCACGATCTTTGGTCCCCGCTCCGAGACACTGGATCCCGGACAGCTGTCTCTCTTCACCATCACGGCGCAGGCGGCAGGTGCCGCCGCCAACGACGACGGGACCGGAGGCAGGCTGCCTGATGGAGCGGAAGGCCGTAGCAAGCGACCGGCGCGACGCAACCGGGGGAGGCTTCCGGAGCATTTGCCGCGCATCGACGTCGTGATCGATATCGAGAGCCACATCTGCCCCTGCTGCGGCGAGCGGCTGCACAAGATCGGGGAGACCGTCAAGGAAGCCTTCGACGTCATTCCGATGCAGTACCAGGTCAAGCGCATTGTGCGTCCGCGCTACGGCTGCCGGGGATGCCGCCAGGGTGTGCTGCAGGCACCGGCGCCGGCCCAGGCGATCGACGGCGGGATGGTGACGGAAGCCTTGCTGGCCCACATCGCGGTGATGAAATACGGCTACCAGCTGCCGCTGTATCGGCAGGAACAGATGTTCGCCGCGCAAGGCATCACGCTTGACCGGCAGACGCTGGCCTCATGGATGGGCCGCGCCGCCTGGTGGCTGAAGCCGCTTCACACGCTGTTGCGCGACACAGTGATGTCCTACCCGCGGCTGTTTGCCGACGAGACGCCACTGCCGGTTCTCGATCCCGGCCGTGGCAGAACCAAAGTCTGCCAGTTCTGGGCGATCGCCACCGATGACCGTCCGTGGGGCGGCCCCGCGCCGCCGGCGGTGGTCTACATGTTTGCCGAGGATCGCAAGGCGATCCGCGCCAAGCAGCTGTTCGGGGATTACCACGGCATCCTGCAGGTCGACGGCTATGCCGCCTACAAGGGCCTGATCAAGAACGGCGGCCGTCTGGTGCTGCTGGCGTTCTGCTTCGCGCATGCGCGGCGGAAGTTCTGGGACGTTCACGTCGCGACGAAGTCGCCGATTGCCGCGGAAGCGCTGCAACGGATCGCGATGTTCTACGCCATTGAGGATCGCATCCGCGGTCTGCCGGCGGCGCATCGGGCTGCGGTGCGGCAAACCGACACCAGGCCGCTGATCGAGGACTTCAAACCTTGGCTCGAGGCGCGACTGCTGGAAGTCTCGAAGAAGTCCGGTCTGGGCAAAGCCATCCGCTACACCCTCAACCATTGGGACGGCCTGACGCGCTTCATCGATGACGGACGCATTGAAATAGACAGCAATACGGTCGAGCGCAGCATCAAGCCGATAGGCCTGGGAAAGAAGAACTACTTGTTCGCCGGCAGTGAAGGCGGGGCCGAGACATGGGCCATTCTCGCCTCGCTCATCAACACGGCAAAGCTGCAAGACATCGACCCGCGACACTATCTGACCGATGTTCTCGAGCGCATCGTCTCCGGACGTACAAAGATCAATCAGCTGCACATGCTGTTGCCGTGGAATTGGAAGGCCGAGCGCGACAGTTCGCTGGCAAAGCTCGCCGCCTGATCAGTTCGACGGCAAGGACTCTGGAACTTCCTGCGCATCGCTGGTGTCGTCATAGATCTCCTCGCGGATCACGCGCAGCGTCATCTCGTGCAGATAAACTTGCAACGCCCTCTCCAGCTCGGTGAACTCCGGCAACAGAACTTTGTCGACGAAGCCTCGGGACGCACGGATCACCACCGTGTTGCGTCGTTGGCGGTGATAACGAAACGGCCGCAGCCCGTACCGGCGGCAAAGCGCCAAAAACAGGTGCCGCGACCATTGGTCAGGAAGTGAGAATTGCTGCTCGATCGGCGGATCGTGGCGAGCGAGCTCCGCGACCCGGGCACGCACCCGCTGTAGCGCAGCTTCCGCCGCAAGGCGCTCACCGGCAGTTCCGGCACCCGCGAACAACGCCTCGATCTTCCGAAGCTTCTCGCGCAGCTGCGATTCGCTGGTCATTCTGATCCCCGTTGCCCGCTCCGAACCGGGATCACCCCATCACCGCGCGCCGGCAGCGTCAATCATCCAGACCGCGCTATCCAGAGCATTCCGCGCAAGTCAAGCCCAGGCGCCAGTGATCCTCTCGTGACGCTCACAGGTGTTCACCGACTTCGGAATCGAAAACGTCATCAAGCTGATCAGGTTCTACCAAGAGAACCCTGCACTGCTCAAACGGTAACCCTGCGGCCTACTCCGCACGGATAGTTCAAGCGCATTGCAACTCGCTACAAAAAGCTGACTCGTATCGCCCGCTTCGTAAGCATCCGGTGAGGACTTCACCGGAGGGAGACCCCGCTTGTGCTCTGTCGAAGATAATTGTCACGGGCCGAGTGGTTCAGCTAGCTAAGCGCTTGCCGCCGAATTCCACCGCTGCAGCCTTAGATGTTCGATACGGATCGTCCGAGCACCGTGGCCCACAACGCACGCGGCTCAACTTCCGCTGCGGGGTGCCTCCCTTCCATCCCGCAATGAAGGCACCGCAACGTTTCGTGAACCAAAATTGGTAGTATCTCGATCCATTGAGAGTGCGTTATCAGCATGAAGCAGTTTGGCTACGATACACTGATCACGCGAAGGACAAGGTGCAGCAATGAAGTGCTTAGAGGATTCATTGCGTGTTTCTCGCACGCTCCAAATTCATGACGACTTCCTCGCTGAAAAAGGCGTCAAGTTGAGATTAGGATTCGATTTCGACGAGTTCGCCCGGATCTCTCGCACGACGCCAACGAAAGAGCCAATCGAACCAAATTTCCGGCCAGACCTCTCGCCGATTAACCCAGGCGAGGGCTATTGGATAATGGGACTCGACAACGAGAACGCTGTGGGAATTTTGGCCGCGCAGCGCCTTTACGATCTTTCAGGCAGTAATCTTGCAGAACATTTTGAATCCTTAAAGGCGTTTTATGCGGATCCGGCCGTATGTGCGAATCGTTATTACCGTTGCACTTGCCGAGTCGCAAGTGCAACGACGATAACGGGGAAGGTCGCTTACCACGGGGACTACTGGATCAGAAGCGACTTTAGAGGAAAAGGACTGTCCGGAACCATTGCAAAGGTGACACACAGCCTCTCTTTTGCAATGTGGGCACCAGACTTCCTGTGTGCGCTTGTAGAGCGATGGGCACTAGATAAGGGCCTAGTCTTGCAATACGCGTGTGCGCATCATGAAGGAGACGTATCGATACTGGTGGAGGTGGAAGGGGAGATTATGGATTATGATTACTGGTTAATTTGGCGAACCCGAGAGGAGCTGAGGAACGAGTTTGATGGTCACCGCAGAAACGCACTCATTTTGAACCCGTCGGTCCACTGACAATACGTTAGGGTTCTGAATCCTGATGCCTAGTTGGCAACTTGATGGTCCACCGGAGTTCGCCTTGAGGGGACAAGCTGCTTCGCAATTGCTGGCGAGAAGCTCCGTTCTTACCACCTATGTGTGGCGGTGGACGCGCGACCCAGAAACAAGTGCCGCAGCTGGGCAGTTCCGAGAAAGCCGACCAGCCGCTGCCTTCGTCCGACAGACGATAGCCGAGATGATCACTGCGTCGCGCCCGATCGTGATGCGAAGCTTGAAGTCTGATGCCCTATTTGTCTTGTGCTCATCGCCAGCAATGTTCAGGGCTGTCGATTGTTCACATTACGGAAGCAGGCGCAGCCGGCTGCGACTCCTTAAAAGCTGACGATCTCTGCGTTTTCATCCGCGATCTAGCCACTGTGGCCCAGTAATGAATTCCCTCTTGCGGCGTGCAAAAACATCTCGGGATGATGAAAGCAACCGGGTAATTGCAGGTCGGCTACAGATGATCGTAGGCGTCGTTCCGCCCCACCCTCTCGCTGCACATGGCATACCGCGACGGGCATCTTCAACATTAGCTACTAGAATTGATGAGTTGCCAAGGCATGACGGAGCACTTTAGATGATCCACATACCCGGTCGACGCTATAGACAGTGGCGCGGCGATAAAGATGTAACGCTGTCGACGTCGAGCCGACTGTCAGGAGCCACGGAGACTTCGCAGAATGGCTGAGAATGACCTTGCTTGTGAGACCAGTTCTTGGCTCTTCCTGGGGCCATCTAAGATCAATGGACTTGGTCTTTTTTCGAGGAAACCAACATCGAGCGGCGATGTTGTGGGAAAACTCGGCGGAGCCGTTCTAGAGACGGCCAACAAGAGAACCATACAGATTGGTCATCACCGACACCTTTGTAGCGACTTTATTGACTTTATCAATCACAATTGTCGTCCCAACGCTTACGTCATGGTCGTCTCTGACATGGTCGTTCTGAAGGCCCTCAAGGCGATTGATAGTGAGACGGACGAAATTTCGATAGACTACAATTGCTCGGAGTACTTTCTCGCCGAGCCCTTTATGTGCCGATGCTGCGAGAATTCAAACTATATTGCTGGATACGAACATCTGATCAAAACCAACCAGCATGACTACTTGCGCCGGATAAATCAATTTGTGCTGTTGCACCTTATCCAAATGTCAGACGTGGCAAGGACGAAGTCGACCAAGTCAAACACTCAGTGAAGATCAAGTTAAGGCGAACTCGATGTTGCCTAACGGGTGACAAGTGCAGTCAATTCCTGATCTCAGAAAGGCACTTGCATGAGCCGCGGCACTATGAGCTGTATCTTAGACGCGATGCAACCGATATCGATGTCTCAGAAGACAACCTTTGATCGATATTTTACGGAGTTTCCGCCCAAATGCTGCGAGATGACTTTTGCTAACATTTTTTGCTGGGCCGATCTAAAACACCATCAGGTTTGTGTTTATCAAAATCACCTTCTGGTATCGTACCAGAGGGAATCTGACAGCGAGTTGCGGTTCTTCCCCCCGATAGGAGAGCATCCAGAACAGATAATGCGTGATCCCCTACCTGGGCTCAGAACCTACCGATGGGAGCGTATCCCATATCCCCTTGCTCACGAACTTTCACAAAGCACTTCCCTCGTATTCGATCGTGACAATAGCGACTACTACTACAATGTCGGCGAATTGATGACGTTGAAGGGCAAGAAGTTCGAAGGCAAGAGAAATCTCGTCAGGCGATTTGCGAACCTTAATCCAACCGCGCGACCGCTACAGGCGCGCGATTTGGTTAGTTGCATCGAGCTTCAGGAGAGATGGCTAAGCGACCAAGAAGCTGGCCGAGACTCGGCACTAGAGGAGACCTTCGCCGTCAAAGTCGCTCTACAGTCCTTTGACTCGCTGCCAATAAAAGGAGTGGTGATAGAGATAGCGGGAAAGCTCGTCGGTTTCGCCATAGGCGAGCGGCTCAACTCTTCAATGTTTGTTGAACATCATGAGAAAGCCGAACGAGAGTACAAAGGCGCCTATGAATACCTTCTTCACGCACTAGCACGAGAGATTGCAGCCGAAGCGACTTTCCTCAATCGGGGGCAAGATCTTGGGATTCCGGGTTTGCGCCAGGCGAAAATTAGCTGGCGTCCCGCAGGAATTGTGGAAAAATTCAGTCTTATGGTAGCTTCGTAGGAACACTAGACGGAAGTTGACGCGGTTCTCAACTCAGCGGCCGGCCGCTTCAGGGGCCGAATGCCTCAACGCCCACTGGTTCCTGTCTCTTGCGGACGCCCAGCAAAAGGTGGAGACTTGGCGCAGATACTACAATGAAGAGCGGCCCCATGGCGCGATCGGCAATCGACCGCCGATTTTACTGCAAAACCACGTCGGCGCATCCAGCCCGCCAACGTGATCACGGCGAAAAACTCTAGTTCTGAATGGTCCAAAGTTCGGTCTCGCTACACTAACTCCGAGACTTTAACTGCCGCTGGATAAAAATTCAGTCGCAGGTCATAATTCATCGCTGTCAAGCTGACGTCGAGACGACAGCCCGCATAGCTGTCAACCCAGGTTGCGCTATCCTGCCATCTACGGATCAATGGATGACAGAGAAGCGACACATATATCCACGCCAAGGTTGATGCTATGTCACCCTGCGATAGCCACGTCCAGCACAACAATCATCGAAATGTAGCACTTGCCCTTGACTAAGGGCTCTGGTCAATGGTTCGTCCGCGGCTTGAATCTAATGAACCGTATAAGCATGGTCTTCTTCAACGAAAATGATCCATCTGAGGATCCGCACTCTCGGAGGCCTCGAGTTCCTTTGCATTAACGTCGGCAGTGCATCAGCAGACCAAACGCTTCTCCGGCAACGACGACAATTTTCATGTCAATGGCAGCTCTCCTCAATCAGTTAAGAGAAACAAGCGGCAGCTCAACCGCATTCTTTTGTGGGTGTGGCGTCGGCAGCATTCCCTGAAGGTCCATGCCTTCCACGCGAAAATAGGAGTTGCGCTTTACTTCCAACGTTTTTCGGCAATGCCGATGCGAGGCCCTTTGGCAGGAATAGCAGCACGACAATCATCACCAAGGCAACCAACATGTGACGCCCCTCAGAAAAGTTATCAATGGTAGCAAACCCTTCCGAAATGAAAGTCAGCATAAGCGCCGCAAATAAGGGACCATAAATACTCGAGGTGCCGCCGACGAGTACCATGCTCAACACAAGCGACACGGTAGAGAAATCGAAGACCTCAGGAGAGGCCACGCGTAGGTAGATGACGTAGAACCCGCCTGCCAACCCTGTGAAGAACGCACTGGCGACTAGTGCAAACAGCCGCTGCCGTGCGACTGGTATGCCGCGCGAGACACCATAATCCTCGTTGTCGCGCAGAGCTATTATAGAAAGGCCAAAATTCGAGACGACCAGCCGACGCAGACACACGGTCGAAAAAACGAGCAGCGAAAATGCCACATAATAGTAGCCGAGCTTGTAGTCGCGCACGAAATTGTAATTCGGAAGCCATATTGTCGGTACCCGTACAAGCCCCTGCGTGCCACCCGTGATATCCGACTGGCTAATGACAAACTGCATCACGAGCTGGCTAAAAGCGAATGTGACGAGGACCACGTAGACGCCCTGCAGGCGAACGACCGGCAACGCGACGATGGCAGCGGCCATAGAGGCAGCCAGTCCTCCTATCAGCATCGCAATCCACGGATCGATACCGAGAAGTTTTGCCGTTAGCCCCGTCGCATAGACCCCAGCGCCGAAGAAAGCCATATGAGCAAAATTGAAGATGCCGGCGTACCCAAGAGTGACGTCCCAGCTTGCGGCTACGATCCCATAAACGAACGAGATAATGAACAAATGCCGGAGATAAACGTCTTGCACAAAGATCGGCACGAGGAGCCCGGCAATCAGCAAAGCCCCGATTAGCCATATCTTTCTGTTGCGGAGGAAGTTCATCACCGCACCACCTTTCCGAGAAGCCCTTGCGGCCTTACGAGAAGGACAACAATCAGCAGCAGAAAGATCACGGACGGTGCCCAGTAGATACCAACGAGAAATACCAGAGCGGCCTCCAGGAAGCCCATTAGATAGGCGGCAACAATTGTCCCACCTAGCGAGCCGAGCCCGCCGAAGATCACGACGATCAGCGCCTTAACGAGCGGCTCAGCGCCGAATTCTGGTGTCAGCAGACGGACGGAGCCAAGAAGTACCCCCGTCAAACCGGCAAGAACGGCCGACAAAGCGAACGTTATAATGAACAGAAGAGACACGTCGATTCCTATCAGGCGTGCACTATCCGGGTTCTGCCCAACAGCCCTTATTCCACGCCCGATCCGCGAGTGACTGAGAAAGAGCCACAGCAAGCCAAGCAAGAGCGGCGCGATAATGATGATAAGAGCTTCCTGAGCCGAGATCGTCGTTTGAAGAAGGCGGATCTTACCAGGCATGATCGGATCCAGCTGCTTAAGCCTGGCGCCCCAGATCAGCTGGATTCCTTTCTGCATGAAAATCATCGCCGCCAGCGTGGTCATCACGGTTATGAGCAAGAAGTCGCGATGGTTGTAAAACGGCCGCACTATAACCCGTTCGATCAAAATGCCGGCACCCACCATGGTAGCTACTGTCAGCGCTATTCCGGCGGCCAATCCGAAATCGAGGCCAGCCGCATCGGATACTGTCCAGGCAACATAGGCACCGAGCGTCATCAGCACTCCGTGGGCAAAATTGAAAATACCGAGTGTCGACCAAACGAGTGAAAGGCCGCTCGCCATTAAAGCATAACCAGAGCCGAGCACTATACCGCTGACGAGAATGGCACTAAGGACGTCGGCCGTCATCATGCGTGCTCCGATCCAAAATACATGTCCATGATTTCTTGATGGTCCACTTCTGCGCCTCGCTTGATTTCTCGGGCAATTTCCCCGTGATCAATGAGGTACATTCGGTCGACCAGCGACAGGATGAAAGCTATGTCCTGTTCAACAAGGAGAAGTGGAATGCCTCGTGACGATATTTCTGCTATCGCCTCGGCAAGCTCATCCTTCAGCTTGGGCGATAGCCCAAGCGTCGGTTCATCTAGCATCAGCATGCGAGGTGCGCACATGAGGCCTACACTGATCGAGAGCATCTGCCTCTCGCCGCCCGACAGCGTCTTGCATTGTTGTCGGCGGCGCTCAGCAAGTCGTGGAAAAAGACGGAGCACGTAGTCCAGGTTCGATTTTAGCTCTTCCCGCGCACATTTGGTGTAGGCCGCGAGCTCAAGGGTCTCCATGATCTGCATATCGGGAAAGAGTCGATTGCCCTGGGGCACGTGAATCAGACCGCGCGCAACGATTTTCTGGGCAGCAAGATCATTGATCGGCTCACCCATGAAGCGCACATGGCCTACCCGCGGGTGGATCACCCGCGAGATCGTGTTTAGCAGCGTCGTCTTGCCATGCCCGTTGGGTCCAAAGAGCCCCACGCGCTCATTCGAGCCGACATGCAGGCTCATGCCGACTAGCACGTTGGAAACATCATACCCGGCATGTAGGTCTATGATTTCAAGTGCTCTTGTATTGCTGCTCAAAGACCCGCCTCCCGCTTCCCGAGATAAGCTTCAACAACTTCGGGGTTTCGCACCACGTCTTCCGGCTCGCCTGAAGCGATGACAGCGCCGTGGTTAAGGATCATCAGGTGCTTGGATACTTTCAGGAGAAGTGGGAGTACATGTTCTATGAGAACGATGGTTATGCCGCGCGCGTGTACGGCACTTATGAGATCCGAAAGACCGGATACTTCCGGCTTCGTCAGGCCGGCGGCAGGCTCGTCAAGAAGAAGTACCTTAGGACGGCCCGCAATTGCTGAAGCGATCATTAACTGCTTGCGCTCGAACACGGAGAGATTTGAGGCAGATTTTGTTCGATGCTCTTTCGCCAACATTACATCATCGAGAGCCCGTTCCGCAGCGTCCTTCGCTTCGGCCGAGGACATCTGGCCGCAATAGACAGCGCTTGCGTAAACATTTTCGCGCGCTGTAAGAGTGGCAAACTCCGCATCCTTTTGGAATGTGCGAAGGACCCCCGCTCGACTGATCTCATGCGGCCTTAGGCGATGGATCGGCCTGCCGGATAGGATCACCTCGCCCTCGCTCGGACCGAATGGGATCCCAGTGATGACATTGAAAAGCGTGCTCTTGCCACTGCCGTTCGGACCGGCGATCCCGAAGATCTCACCTTTACCGATAGAGAACGAAACGTTGTCGAGCGCAACCAATGCGCCAAACCGTCGAGTGACGCGACGGATCTCGAGCAATGGCTCCCTTTGACCTTCTTTTACCATGGTACGCTCTTCGCGGCTGGCGTTGAGGAAGCAGTGGCCACGCGGTGACGCCGCGTGGCCGCTTGACCGTGAATGCTATTGCTTCATCCAGGGGGGCATTTGGAATTCTCCATCGCTGTACTGCACCGGATAGAACAGAACCCGTTTGCCGTCCCAGATCTGGAAGAACTGGATCGGAAGCGCGTTGTCGCCTTGCACAGCAAGATGTGTCTTAGGATCAAAGGCGAGCGCCCCCCCCGCGATCTGTTTTTGAGTCTCGCCGATGGCTTTGCCGATGGCGAGCCGCTTGGTCGGATCACCTACCTTCTTCAGAGCATCGGCATAGATCATGACTTCCTCATAGAGTGCCGGCCCGTATGAACCCGGTTCGCTGCCATACTTTTCTTGGTATTTCCTAATGACCTCGCCCGCTCGTGGGTTTTTCGGAGTATTGAGTGTGCCACCCAGCAGATTGTAGACGATGCCAGTGGACTGCTTACCAGTCAGCTTGAGGAATTCGGGAACCGAAGGCGCGTACTGGATAAAAACAAGACTATTCGTCGGTTGCTCGAGGAACTGCGTCAGGAACTTGGCTGCATTACCCGGCTGATAGTCGGTATTGATGATAACAGCAGGATTGTCCTGGCGGACCTTGGCCAGAAACGTACGCCAGTTGTCGATCTCACCGAAAGGGAGGAGGTCCGTTGACGTTACAGTCCAGCCCCCCTCTTTGAAGCTCTTCTCGAGCCCGTTCATAACCGTCTTCGAATAAGGATTATCGGAGGAGATCAGGGCAACTTTCTTATTGGGTAGCTTCAGCTTTCCGCTCTTCTCCAACTCCCCCAGGACTGGAACCATCGCTGTATTGTAAGCGTCGTAGGACGGGTTTAACGACCAGACAGTCGGGTACTTGTCCGGATGGGGCGCGATGATGTCCCGCGTCTGAGCCGTGTTCGCCGAGATCAGATAGGGCAACTCATGTTCGGCTATGGTTTCGATCTCGAAATTGCTGCCACTAGCGTAGCCGGTAAACATCGCATTCAAGTCACGGTCGCTGGTAAGTCGCTCGATTGCGCTGGTCACCGCATCAGCGGACTGATTCTGGGTGTCACCAACGACAACCTGCAGCTTGTACCCGGCTACACCACCGGCAGCATTGATCTCGTCAACGGCAAGCTTGGCGCCGTTGATCATTTCATTTCCGTCCGCCGCCGAGCCGCCAGTCAGCGGCGCAAGCACGCCGATCTTAGCAACTCTATCGGCGGCACGGGCAGGCAACGCCGCAGCAAGAGCGGCAAGAGTCAGGCTCACGCAAAGAGTAGATCGTTTCATGGTCATGTTCACCTCTCTGTCATTGCACACGCTGGATTACTTGACGCCGCACCAGTCGATTATGGTGGCTGCCAAGGTTTTGGTCGTCTCTTTCAGGGAAGCAATGTCCACGTACTCGTCGGTACCGTGAAAACCGTCCCCGGATGCACCGCAGATCACAGCATCGACTCCTGCGCCGGCGTAGTGACCACCGTCAGTGACGAACGTGACACCTGCAATTTTCGACTTTCCGCCAAGTTGCGTTCGGCGCTTCATCAGCGACTGCACGATGGCGTGATCGGGCGAAGTATCAATAGGCGGGAAATGGAGACCACCGAGCTCCCATTCGACCCTGATCGGATTGTTCTGCAACCAGAGATCCTGCTGGCAGAAGTGATGAACAAAGGCCTCGAACTCAGACCGTATGTCTTCTTGTCTCTGATTGGGAAGGAATTTATAGTCGAGGTCAATGACAGCCACATCCGGGACAATAGCGGGGTTCGTCATTATAAGGGGTAAACCATCCGGCCCGAGGCCTGCACCGGCGCGCATCGCGCCGACATTGAAGGTATTCATACCGGGCGGCAGCAACGGATGCTGACGATTGCGGCATCGCGAGCTTTCGAAGTTCCTGAGAGCGTCCAGAAAACGCGCTGCTATGTCGATCGCGTTCACGGCTGGCCTCAACCGATCAGGTCCATCGCGCTGCGGCCAGATTTCGTTATAACGCCACGCAGAATGGCCCTGTCGACCCGTGATGGTGATCCGTATCCATTCCAGGCCCCCTTCACAAATTTGGATCTCGCCCCAACTTGGTTCAGTGATAATGGCAGCCTTGGCGAGATGGCCGCGTTTGACGGCATCAATCGCACCGAAGCCGCCAGCCTCCTCATCGACGACAGAATGTATGGCGACACGGCCCTGAAGCCCGATGCCCGCGGCGCAGATGGCGCGAACGGCGCCTATGGCCGCCGCTACACCACTCTTCATATCGACCGCTCCGCGACCGTAAAGCTTACCGCCTATGATCTCACCACCGAAGGGATCAACGCTCCAGCTACTGCGCTCGCCGATCGGCACTGTATCGATATGGCCGCACAGCAAAAGACTACGCTCTTCGGCGCCGCCGATCTGGCCGACCACGTTTGGCCTATCGGGAAAGACATCCCATCGTTCAACCGACATGCCGATCGAAGTGAGCTCCGATTGGACCAGGTCCTGGACAGCGCTCTCGCGGTTCTGGCGAGCGTCACTGATAAATTTCGGGTTGACCGAGGGAATTCGGACCAGCTTTCGGGTGAGCTCAGTTGCATAGCTTCCATCTTCGTCGATGGCCTTCCAGGCAGCTTTCACCGCATCTTCAAGATTTGCCATTTCAATTCCTCCCTTCGGGTTCGTGGTTCGGACGCGTTACCCCGGCGTTATCGATTGTAAGCCGACAAGGACGCGCCGCGACGCCGCGCCGTGCATGGAACAGCTGTCCGGAAAGATCCGGCGACGTTTGGCCTATCAAGAAAAACCTCTCCTCGGTCTACCGGTGTGCCGATTGGTGTCTGCTCCAATTCCACCAAATTCTGCGGCCCTTTCGCGACTCTGACGCGACGCATTGATGAGCTTCCTGTTGAGTACAGGTGTTAAGCGAGCTTACGCTTGAATTCAGTCATGGCCCTTCGAGCCAACCTTGACGGCAGCTTCAAGATTGGGCATTTCGATCACTCTTCTCGCTGGACGGAGCCGCACACACTTTGCCGATCTCATCAATCAGTGCGTCCGTGTACACTTGGCGGCAGTATCCCTTGATCGCCCTCAAACTACCGTCGTGTCGCTCTTTGCTATAGGTGGCGCACGCATCCGGCACGAGGGTGACCAGGTAGCCTAGGTCGCAAGCGGCGCGCACCGCAGATTCGACGCACTGGTCGGTAACGAGCCCGCACAACACCAGCTGCTTGACCCCGATGTTGCGCAACAGATAATCGATATTGGTCGATACAAAGACGCTCGATGATGATTTCGGTAGAACGATCTCGTCGTCCCCTGGCGCGATTTCGTCGATCACCTTGCCGTCCCACGAACCTTTCGGTACGTTAAATCCGGTGATTTTGTAGTCGAGACTTCTATCGCGACCGTCGCTCGTGAGACTCTCGATGGTCGTGTACATCACCTCAATTTCTGCCGCGCGGAATGCCGCTTGTAGTCGCTCCAGGTTGGGGATTACGACGGACTTCAAACGATTGAAGAAATAGCCGTACTTGCCGGTGATATCCGCCTCGGGCACATCCTTGAATTCGCCGCCATCGCGCCGAGCGCAAAAATTCTGCACATCGATCAGCAATAGTGCGGCTTCTTTTCGTTTGAGCGGCACTTCCCGCGTCGTCGGAAAGTCAGTCATTGCCAGCACCTTTTGCTAAAGCCTCGATTAAGGTGTCGGCAATCAACTTGGCCCAGACGCGCTGTCCTTCGGAATCGCTGATTAGATCGTTCCGGATTTCAAGCAGCAGGTGCTGCAAGCCGCGCTGCTCTCCGTGTATCGGGACCGTGTAGTCTCCCTTGTCGTCAACTCGATAGGGCTCGTTGTGGGCCGATAGTATCGTTGGATTTCGCCCCTGGAAGACAGTCAGGAAACGTTCGGCAAAGCTACGATCACGATTGGAAAGAACGCCGAGCTGCCAAGGCCGATCGGGCCCTCCCCTCAGCCGCGGCGTGAAACTGTGCACAGCGACCAGAATCGTCAGAAATCGTTCCGCCGCGCGACGATCTAGAAGGAGCGCCACTTGCCGATGGAATGGCTCGTGTATTTCCACGTAACGCTGACGGCGCTCTTGCTCCGACAGGCGCAGATTGCCCAGCACTGTTGTGCTGTCGCTCATCTCTGGAATGCAGTCAGAGACATCGAAGGGACGATTGCAGTCGATCACTAGGCGGCTGTAGCGCTGCAAGAAGAGCGGAGCGTCGATCAAATCCGCAAGTTGGCGCGCAACCCCTTCGGCACCGATGTCGTGCGCGATATGCCTGTGCATTTCGGCCGCAGCGAGACCCAAGTCTCCAAGCCGCCGCGGGATAATCGTTCCCGCGTGCTCGCAGATCAAAACGAAGGCTCCACGCCCGTTAGCATTGATCAAATCAAGGGGCGAAGGGTCAGACGGCGATAGCAACTTTGCGGGGGTATCAAACGGCTGCAATGCGTCACCCAGGCTGCTGCACGACTTCCATCGCCGAACTACATGCCCCTCGGCCAGAAATTTGTCAATCAGAATACATATATATTTTTACTTTGACAAATTTTTTTCATCGGCCTATTCATCAACACTGGTTTTTTTCATCGTCTGATTAGTTGCCGAACCAGGTTTGGGTGCCATGACCGTGCGAGAGATGATCAAGCGAGAAAACGCCAATCTGACTGTCAGCGAACGCAAGATCGGCGATGCGGTGCTGGCCGACTATCCTTTCGGCGCTCTTCAGACCATTCAAGAACTAGCTGAGCGCACCGGCGTCAGCGCACCGTCGATCACACGGTTCGTTAGCAAAATTGGCTTTGCCGGATATCAGGAGTTTCAGCGCCATTTAATAGCAGAATTGAAGGAGAGCCGAAGCTCCCCTCTCGAACTGAAAGCTACCGAGAAGCCCAGCAAGGGCGGTGCATTCTTGGCGGACTACGCAAGGCGTGCGTCAGATCGGATGCACGAGATGAGCCAAAGCGTACCTCAGGAACAATTTGATCGGATCTTGACGCTCATCTCCGATCCGGCACGAGCGATCTTCGTTCTCGGGGGGCGTATCAGTGACAATATCGCGACTTTCTTGTCGATTCACCTCAAGCAAATTCGACCGAAAGTTCACCATCTGCCATCGAACCCGGAACATTGGCCCGATTTGCTGCTATCGATCCGCAAACAGGATGTTCTCATCCTATTCGACTTCCGCCGCTACCAGCGCGACCTGGAATCTCTTGCCGATATCGTCGCAAAAGAGTGCCGCCCCTCGATCGTGCTAATCACGGACAAATGGATGTCGCCCATCGCACGTCATAGCGATCACGTGGTTGCCTTGCCGATCGAAATTCAAACAGCGTGGGACACGCTCGTCTGCGCGATCGCCTTTGTCGAGGCGTTGATCGTCAAAGTATCGGAATCAGACTGGCCTACGACAAAAGCGCGGCTCGAGGCCTGGGACACACTTCGCTTGGTTTCACCGGCCCAACCTTCAGGAGATAAAGATGATCGCTGAGGAAATGGTTATTGCCTGTTGCACTGATCTTGCTGGCAAGGTTCGGGGCAAGGCATTTCCAGCCAGCCAGTTCGAGAAGCGCACCAAGCGCGGGATTGGCTGGACGCCAACGAATGTCCAGATCACCTGTTTCGACGCTATTGCCGAAAGCCCGTTCGGCTCACTCGGCGATCTCGTGCTTATTCCCGACAGAACTGCGAGGGTGCGGGTAGAACTTGGTGAGAATGTGCCGGTGGAACATTTCGCGCTGGGCGATATTCGGCACACCGATGGTCGGCCATGGGAATTCTGTACCCGTTCAATACTCAAGGGTGCTCTTGATCGACTCAATAGGGTTGCAGGACTGCAGTTGGTTGGCGCATTCGAGCACGAGTTCCAGTTTCGAAACGCAACAGCTACTCTCGGAGGCGCCTACACCGTTGATGGGTTTCGCGCTGAGCGGGGCATGGCGGAGACTCTTGTGGCAGCTATGCGAGCAGCTGGTTTGGAGCCCGATACCTTCATGAAGGAATTTGGCGCTGGGCAGTACGAAGTCACCATGGGACCTTCGCGAGGAATTGCCATAGCCGATCAGTCGACGATCATACGTGAGTTGATTCGTTCAGTCGCGCATGCATTCGACAAAGAGGTTACGTTCACGCCCATTCGTAATCCGTCCGGCGTTGGCAATGGCGCGCACATCCATCTTAGTTTTTTGAAGGACGACAAACCGGCGACCTGGGATCCAACGGGCAAACACGAGCTTTCCAGAGCGGCCGGTCAATTCATCGCTGGTATCCTCAAGTATCTCGACGCAGTCGTTGCGATCACCGCGCCAAGCGTTGTTTCCTATCTTCGATTGACGCCGCACCGCTGGAGCGCGGCCTTCAACAATCTCGGTTTCCGTGATCGCGAAGCTTCCGTGCGTATCTGTCCTGTATCCGAGTTGAGCGATGTTTCCAAAGCCGCTCAATTCAACTTTGAATTTCGCGCCGGGGATGCTACTGCGAGCCCGCATTTGCAACTCGGCGCGATCGTACACGCTGGCGTTCAAGGCATAGAAGAAGAACTTGCTACACCGGAGGCCACGACCGAGGACCTGTCTCTTCTCAGTCCGTCGGCTCTGACAGAGCGTGGCTATGTCCGCCTGCCGAAAACGCTGGCCGAAGCTATTGATCGGTTGTTGGCCAACCAGACGGTAACCGGATGGTTTCCCGGGGGGTTCGTCGATACCTACGCAAAGCACAAGAAGGGCGAGATGTCCTTCCTTGAGGGAAAATCTCAACAGGAAGTGTGCAGCTTGTATGAGCAGGTCTATTAGACGAGACAAGCTAAGATCGGAAGTGGTAAGCACCGTGGAACAATAACACGGATCCGTGGCCAAGTGTGACTGTAAGGATACGCATCTACCCGTTCTCCAATCCTAGGGATCAACATCATCTGCAAGGCGGGAATTTCGGCTAACCATCTCGCTGCCGACCGTGCGTCGCGACACACAAGAAGCCTCTCTCTTTCCAACGACTGCGGCCGTCGCGGTTGATCATCACGTGAGAAGATATGGAAAGCGGGTCAGCAATGGCCTCGCCGCACGCGATGCAAGTCCCTGATCTGACCGTTGGTCAGGATCAAGCTAGCGCCCCGGCCGTTTCCCGATCGCCGCGCCGAATACCGGATTTGGCTCCAGCGGCGAACGATCGATTCGGTGCGCATAGGCGAATAATCGTCGCCGCGGACCCGTGCAGGGTCATCCTGCCGCGTATCGTCTTGCCGAAGCGCTGGTAACAATCCCTCTGGATCTTGCGCGCTTCCTCCGGCGTCACCTCGAGCCAGTTGCAGACGAACTCGGAAATCCGTGCATTCACCTGCTGCCACAGGTTTACCTGGCGCGGATAAAGGTGGCGTCGATGAAAACCCGTTTCGAATTCAACGAAGGTGCAAGAAATTCTCATTGCAAATCTGGCTGTAGGCCGCAGCCGCGAATCCTACGCCTCTACAGCCTCGCCAAGATACGAGACTGCCGCCTCCAGCCCGCCCTTCCCGTGCGGAATCCTCAGCGCGTTGAGCGCGACCTCGATCACGCCCAGCGTGCCCAGCAGCATCGGCGCGTTGATGTGGCCCATATGGGCGATCCGGAAGGCCTGGCCCTGCAGATCGCCGATGCCGGTGCCGAGCACCACGCCGCATTTTTCCTTGCAGTAGCGTTCCAGCGCGAGCGGATTGTGGCCGTTGCCCATGGTAACGGTGGTCACCGTATCGGACCGCTCGCCCGGTTCGGCGATGTTGAAACCGAGCACCAGGCCTTCCGACCAAGAGGCGACGGCGCGCCGCGCGGCTTCGGCGAGCAAGCGATGGCGCTTGAAGACGTTCTCGAGGCCTTCCTCGTGGATCAGGTCGATCGCCTGCCGCAGCGCGAACAGGAGATGCACAGGCGCGGTGCCGGCATATTTGCGATAATGCTCGCTGCCTTCGCGTTCGCTCCAGCTCCAATAGGGTGTAGCCATGTTGGCTTTCTTGTGCGCCTCCAGCGCACGGTCGTTGGCGGCCACGAAGCCGAGTCCCGGCGGCGTCATCATGCCCTTCTGCGAGCCTGACATCGCAACGTCGATGCCCCATTTGTCCATCTCGAAAGGCATGCAGCCAAGCGAGGCGACCGTGTCAACCATGTAGAGTGCGGGATGGCGGGCGGCCTTGATCGCCTTCCCGATCGCCTCGATGTCGTTCCAGACTCCCGACGCGGTATCGACCTGCACCACGACGATGGCCTTGATAGTGTGCTCCTTGTCGCGCTGAAGCCGCTCCTCGACCTGGTCGGGCCGTACGGCGCGGCGCCAGTCGCCCTTCAACACCTCGACATCGGCGCCCATCAGGCTCGCCGCATGGCCCCAGCCCACGGCGAAACGACCGCTTTCGAGCACCAGGATCTTGTCGCCGCGCGAGAGCACGTTGCTGAGCACCGCTTCCCAGGCGCCGTGGCCGTTGGAGATATAGGTGTAGGTCTTGCCTTTGGTCGCGAACAGCTTGGCGAGATCGTGCAACAGCCCCTCGGTCAGATCGGTCATCTGCCTGGAATAGATGTCGAGCGCAGGACGATGCATCGCCCGCAGCACCTCATCGGGCATCGTGGTGGGCCCGGGGGTGGCCAGAAATTCCCGGCCCGCGCGAATGGTCATAGGTCTGTCCTTGTTGATAGAAACGATCCGAAAGAATCGCCGTTCACACTTTTACGCCTTGGCCGTCTTTAAATCTCTTTGTGCGTTGCCCGACGGCGTATGCTCCATCTTTCGTCATCCTAAAACAGAGCTTGTCTCTACCAGCGGGTTGGCATTTTTGCTGAATGGCGGATGAAAGGCGCCTTAACCGCGATTGTCGTCAGTGACGGTCTCCGAGGAGCTCGCTCCTTCAACTCTACGTAGCCCATCTAGGAGCGGCCCCCGTACGGATTCCATTGACAAAATAATCGATTTTTAGATCCTCATTAGGAGCATGATTGGCCTCGTCAGCGTTCGCATAAGGTACAACGAACGCGTGGGTGCCAAGCATCTTTGTGAACACGTAATCGGGGAGACTTCCTCCCAAGGAGGGGTAAATTAGCGGCGCCACACCTTGTCCGATCTGAACGGCGCGCTGAACTATTTGCGAGAATGGGGAATTGAGTGGCGTTTTCGACGGTAACATCGCTTCCTGCCGAATGAACTCGACCTCCGGCGCGTGTCGTTTGACGTGGGCTTCTATCTTCGCAAGCACGTCCTCCGGGGTTTGTCCCTCCACCAGACGAGCATCGCACTTCACGCTGGCTTCCCGTGGCAGCACCGACATGGATCCTTGCCCGCCATAACCTCCGTGCAAACCGTTTATAGTCAACGTTGGATGGAACATAAGCCTGTCGAACACCGGTCGGTCGGTGGGTGCGTCCAGTTTGCTGAGACCTAGCGTTCGCTTGACGATGCTCTCGTCAAGTGGCAAGCGGGCGGCGGCCGCACGCTCTAGCTCAGTGGGCGGCACGATATTGTCGTGAAAGCCATCGATCGTAATCTCTCCAGATGGACCCTTCATCGTTGCAAGTAAGTGAACAAGCGTCCAAATGGGGTTGAACCACCCGCCGATGCCTCCGGAATGAAGATCCCGATTCGCTGAACGAGCGCGTAATTCGAAGGCCGCAATTCCCCGTACGCCGTAGGCGACCACAGGACGACCCGATTCGTGAACTGGGCCATCAGCCGTTACAACCGAATCTGGCTTCAGGATATCGCGATTTTCCCGAACGAACTCCTCAATGTGAGGACTTCCGATTTCCTCCTCGCCCTCGAGGAGAAACGATACGTTGCATGGCAAGCCGCCATGAACAGCCAGAAACGATTCTATCGCTAGTAGCTGCGCAAAATGCTGCCCCTTGTTATCTTCCACACCTCGAGCATAGATGCGGCCGTCCCGCACCGTGGGCTCAAACGGTGGACTGATCCATTCTTCTATCGGATCCGGAGGTTGGACGTCATAGTGGCCATACAAGAGAACCGTTGGTGCTCCAGGTGCACGCTCCCAACGTCCTACGACCATCGGGTGGCCGGACGTGTTAATGGTGCGCGCTTCGAAACCGAGTTGACTGAGCATGCCCACGAGTAATTCGGCAACTTCCCGAATGCCGACATTATGCGCGCTGATACTGGGATGTCGTAGGTATTCGATCAAGCGACTGACAAAGGCCTCTTTATTTTGGTCAATATACTCGAAGACCTTCAAAAGTTCAGCGCTAGCGACTGTCAGGTCTGTTTTTCTATTCATTCGCAACTTCCCGGGTTTCGTTGCTGCTCGAATTGTGCAGTCGCAAATGCCGGTTCATCAGGTCGGTACGCATATGCAGCTCACGAGTTCCGAGACTTTACTCCTTAGCGGACTCCTTTCTCAGCTCGTCCATTACCTGTTTTGTTGCCCGGTACGCGAGATCAACAATCTCGTCGATCTCACTTTCTGAAACGACTAGCGGCGGCGCAAAGCCAAGAATGTCCCCATGGGGCATAGCTCGAGCGATCAATCCACGATCGCGCGCCGCCTTCGAAATCCGCGCGCCAACTTTAAGATCTACATCAAACCGGCGCTTCGTCTGCCGATCAGCAACAAATTCGACCGCGCCAAGTAGACCGACGCCTCGAACCTCGCCAACGATCTCCAACTGAGAGAACTTCTCCTTAAGGCGCTCTTGGAAATGTGCCCCGATGACTTTAGCGCGATTGCTTAGCTGTTCCTTCTCAACGATGTCCAGGACCACATTTGCGGCAGCTGCGGCGATCGGGTGGCCAGAATACGTGTATCCGTGGGAGAACGCTCCGACTCGATCGGCGGCTTCCTCCATGACGGCGTAAACCTTCTTGCCCACGATGGCGGCCGAGAGAGGCATATAGCCTGAGGTCAAGCCTTTAGCGACGGTTACCAGATCAGGTTCAATGCCGTACAGCGTGCTTCCAAACTCTGCACCGGTCCGACCGAACCCACAAATAACTTCATCGGCGATTAGGAGAACGTCGTACCGCCGGAGCACATCCTGAATGTCGCGCCAGTAGCCTGCAGGAGGCGGCGTAATGCCGCCCGTGCCGAGGACCGGCTCAGCGATGAATGCGCCGATGGTTTCTGGTCCTTCGCGTACAATCAACTCTTCGAGTTCAGCGGCGCGCCTACGCGAAAACTCTTCCTCAGTTTCGCCCGGCTCCGCTCCCCAATAGTGGTGAGGAGTACCAGTATGCAGAATGCCCGGAAAAGGAAGATCCATGTGGTCGTGGTAGAAGGACATCCCCGTCATGGATCCAGAGACCACCGAGCAGCCGTGATACCCGCGTTCGCGAGAGATGATCTTTTTCTTCTTCGGCTGGCCGCGAAGATTATTGTAGTACCAGACCAGCTTCGCCTGCGTCTCGTTCGCATCCGAGCCGGAAAGGCCGTAGAACACCTTGCTAGCCTTACCAGGTGCCATCCGAACCAGACGGTCCGATAGCGTTGCGAGTTCCTCAGTCGTATGAGCCGCATAGGTGTGGTAATAAGCTAATTGATAGGCCTGCCTGGCGATTGCCTCAGCAACTTCAGTGCGCCCATAGCCGATATTTACGCAGTAAAGGCCGGCAAACGCGTCAATGTAGCTGCGCCCTTCTGCGTCTTTGATGGAAATACCTTTTCCTCCTGTGACGATCGTGGGATCGCCCATCTTCCCGCTCGCAAAATCCTTGAGCTGAGTGAAAGGGTGCAGAACGCTTGAGCGGTCGCGCTCAGCGATGGTTTTGATTTCAATCATTCCGGTTCTCCTTAGGCCGCCAAATCGCCAAAGCAGACGTATTTGAGCTCCATGTATTCTGCTAAGCCGTGCCGTGAGCCCTCTCGACCAAGACCGGACTGCTTCCATCCGCCAAACGGAATAGGAGGGCCTGTAAATGACGCAGTGTTAACCCCGACCATGCCGCACTCAATTTGTTCAGAAAGACGAAGCGCCCGGCGCAGATCGTCTGTATAGACGTATCCTGCCAGTCCTAATTCGTTAGCGTTGGCGCGAGCCACGACTTCTTCCTCAGAATCGAATGGCAGTACCGCGGCGACGGGCCCAAATGTCTCTTCACGCGCAATCAGCATTTCTTCGGTAACATCGCTTAGCAAGGTTGGAGGAACGAAATTCGGCCCTAAGCTCGAGCCCTTCTCCGCGCAAAATACGCGCGCGCCTTTCTTTGCAGCATCATCGATGTGAGACCTGCATTTGTTGGCCACCGACAACTTTGTCATGGGCCCGATGTCCGTTCCGACTTCCAAACCATGGCCGATCTTTAGCTTCGAGATCACTGAAGCAAATGCCTCGACAAAGTCTCGATATATGCGCCTTTGGACGTAGATGCGGTTTGCAGCCAAACAATCCTGCCCGGACGTTGCAAATTTTGCGTCCAAGGCTCCCTTGAGAGCCCTATTTAGATCGACGTCGTCAAAGACAATAAAAGGCGCATGCCCCCCAAGCTCGAGCGATACTTTCTTGACCGTCTTTGCCGCTCCTTCCAGAAGTAAACGACCAACCTCGGTAGAACCGGTGAACGACAGAGCGCGCACCCTGCTATCGCTCAACAAACGCTTCGATAGTTCAATCGAATCGCCGGCAAGCACCTGGAAAACACCCCCCGGAACGCCGGCGGCTTCCGCCAATCTTGCCACGGCGAGAGCCGACAACGGCGTCTCCGGCGCAGGCTTCACGATCATTGGGCAACCCGCCGCAAGCGCAGCACCTGCCTTTCGCGTGATCATGGCGACCGGAAAATTCCAAGGGGTGATCGCAGCTGCAATACCGATCGGCTGCATTCTCACCTGCAGCAGACTTCCTTCCTTGTGGCTAGGAATCGTTTCGCCATAGGCACGCTCACCCTCTGCGGCAAACCAGTCCAGGAATCCTGCGCCGTACGTAACTTCAGAGCGTGCCTCGGCGAGCGGCTTGCCTTGCTCGCTAGTCATCAGAATGGCGAGCTCTTCCGAATGGTCACGCATCAATGATGCCCACAATCGAAGAATTTCTCCCCGCCTGACAGGCAACAAATTTCGCCATACACCGACCGCCCGCGCAGCTGCCGCGATCGCCAGATCTGTCTCCGCGGCAGAGCAACGGGCAACATTGGCAATCTCTTCCCCGGTCGCAGGATCGATCACCGCATCCCTTTGTCCACTCTCGATCCACTTGCCATCGACAAATGCGGCCCCGGACAAGAAATCAGAGCGCTTGAGGCTCTGAAGCCTCTGGCTAGAAAGACCGCCCCATCGCGGATTTTTTTTCTTAAAACTTTGAAGGGTCATTTTGAAGGATCCCCATGGGGTCAGCTCGTTGAAATTGTGTGAGCAATCAGGATACTGCTCTTGCAAAGAGATTCGCTGCCCATTTTCTCAATGTCAGGGCAGTTTCCTGCGCGGATTGGCGGTTCGCGATGGAATGCAGCTTGAAGCTCGAGAGGCCTACTATGCGGTACGATCGGGTTTCGCAGTGCCAGCTGAGCTGACGAGACGATTGACGGTCGTGTGAAGCGTCTGCCTGTCCAGCGCCGATGCATCTGTTGCTGGGCATAGGCCGGCTTGTAGCCGACCTGGACGCCGATTGCGGTTCTACTCCCGGGAGATCGTTGATGGCGAGCGATCCAGAGCTGCCGCGATTTGCCGGACCGAGACGCCATTGACCGAAATGCGGACAATCTCGCATCGATCGTCCAGCGCAGCTGCTTGTAAGTCCGCCACACCTCCTCAAGGAAGTGTCGCACTTCGGTTATGGACTCAGGCGGATGCAGGACGATCGAGCGACTCCGCTTGGCAATGGTCTTGATGCCGATCATCTTGTGTCTGTTCAGCCGCCAGTACGCCAATGCTGCGGCACCGCAACGAGCTACATACGCAACCTCCTCCCCGATCGCGGAGTCGATCACAGCATCTCCTCGTCCATCGGCCCGCCAATGGCCCTTCCCAAGCTCCGCCCCTGCAAGGAAGTCGCGCCGGCGCGGATTTTGCAGATACCGAGTGAAGAGTTAAAACGTCATCTGCGGGTCTCGTGTTGAACTCTGCCATACAATCAGGATACTGATAGTGCACAGAGATTTGCGTCGCATTTCCCCGCGGCTCGGAGGATTTCCTGCGGCACTTACGCATCTTGCGACGGAATGCACCTGAAGGCTGGAGCACATCATGCAATACGACCGGATCGACGCCCGCATCCTTGAGATCGTACAGAAGAACAACCGTCTGACATCGGAGGTTATCGGCGAAATGGCCGGGCTTTCCGCGACGGCATGTCAACGGAGGCTAAAGAGACTGCGCTCCGATGGGATCATCGAAGCCGATGTATCGATTGTTTCTGCGAAAGCAGTTGGAAGGCCTATTCAGATGCTCGTGCTGGTGAGCCTCGAGCGAGAACGCTCAGACATCATCGACAAGTTCAAGAAGGCTATCAAATCGTCAGCTGAAGTCGTCAATGGATTCTATGTTACGGGCGATGCTGATTTCGTCCTGTACATTACAGCCCGAACCATGGAGGACTACGAGCAATTCACGCGGCGTTTCTTTTATGAGAATTCGGACATCAAGGGGTTCAAAACCATGGTCATCATGGATCGCGTGAAGGCTGGTTTCGCCATTCCGATCGAGTCTCCTGAAGATTGAGGAACCGTTGTTCCTTCTGTTCTATTTTGCGAAGAGTTTCCTCGCTCATTCCCGGACAACGCCCGAAACCGCGACCCAGATGCTCTAGTCTCTGGAAAATCATCAAGAGACTGAGCCGTGCGATTTGCATCTAATCAGTCCCGTGGCTCATCCACTCGGACGAGAGCACAAGAACCTGCCGGAGGTTCATCCGCGGTTCGGCCTTGAAACTGGCTCACTTTCGTCCAGCGGACTGTGAAAGCAAGCGCCGGCCTCCGGAACGTATCACGACCAAAAACAATTTCGCCCTCGAGATCGCGGCAAACTAAAAATGCCGCAGCTGAAAGATCTCTGCGCGCTCGGAGCGCTCCAAATCCTGGATATACCGGGGCTACGTCGCAGAAGTCAGCTAGCCGGCGGGATAGCTCGATCACGCCTGCCTTTGGCAGACCAGAAACAGCCTCTATCGCGACAACCGGGCCAGGTAAGGTTGCGGCGCGCTCTCTAGCGCCGGGCGGTATGTAAAGCGTTTGTGTTTGGGCAAGCCAACTCAGACGCCCCACTAAGCATCTACTAGCGACTGGAATTTTGCACCGTCGACCACCAAGTCAATCTAATCGTCGGAGGTGATGCAGCAGCCGAGATGACATATTCGTTGAAAAGCCGGACGATAGAGAGCGATGGCATTACCGCCCCACTCCGATATCTCACCTTCCGGCGCATCTGGTTAGCCAGCGTGCTTGCCAATCTCGGCGCTCTGATTCGAAGCGTCGGTGCGGCTGGGCGATGACGCAAATGACATCGGCGGCTGACAAGATCGCTCTGATTCAGAGCTGCTCTGATGTTGCCCGTCATGTTGATCTCGATACCAGCGGGCGCGATGGCCGATATGCACGATCGGCGCATCGTGGCGCTCGTCTCGGTCCGCATCGCGCTCGCCGGCGCAACGGCGCTGACGGCACTAGCTTGGCTCGGCTTAGTGACACCGAACTTGTTGCTGGTCTTGTGTTTCGTTGTAGGCACCGGCATGGCGCTGATGGATCCAGCGTGGCAGTCTTCGGTCAGTGAGCAAGTGCCACCGGAAACGCTTCCGGCGGCGGTTGCACTAAACAGCATCAGCTACAACATTGCCAGAAGCGTGGGCCCTGCGATCGGTGGAATCGTAGTCGCAGCCGCGGGCGCGGTGGCTTCGTTCGCGCTCAACGCGCTCCTTTATCTTCCGCTGATCCTCGCTCTCTTTCTATGGCAGCGTATCTCTGAACCGAGTCGTCTCCCGCCTGAGAGCCCAAGCCGCGCCATTGTTTCAGGAGTACGCTATATCATCAATTCTCCGTCCATCAAGATCGTGCTGGTCCGCTCCATAGTGACGGGCGTGATCGTCGGCGGAATCATCGCGCTTATGCCCCTTGTAGCTCGCGATCTGCTACACGGGGGCGCACAGACATATGGCACCATGCTCAGTGCCTTTGGTATGGCGCGGTTGTCGGAGCACTCAATATTGCCAGGGTGCGCAAGCACATGAGCGGCGAGGCGGCAATCCGTGCGCGCGCGCTGTCAATGGCTGGGGCGATTACCGCAGTAGGGCTGAGCAGCGAGCCAATATTTGACGGCCGTCGCACTGTTTCTTGCGGTTGCCGTGTGGATGATTGCGTGGGCACTGTTTAATATCGGGGTGCAGTTATCGGCACCTCGATGGGTGGCAGGCCGTTCCCTTGCGGCCTACCAGGCGGCGGGATCAGGCGGGATTGCCGTAGGCAGTTGGGCCCGGGGCTATCTGGCGGATGTGACCGGTGTGCAAACAGCCCTCCTGATCTCGGCTGGGTTAATGATGGCGTCACCGCTCTTGGGGCTCTGGCTGCGCATGCCTCGCATCAGCGCTCGCGAGCAAGATGCCGAGATGCTGGCCGATCCAGAAGTTCGGCTTGCACGGAGTGGGCCTCTTGTAGTTGAGATTGAATATCGCGTAGCGCAGGAGAATGCGCTGGCCTTTCACAAGGTGATGCAGGACGTCCAGCTATAGCGCCAGCGCACCAGCGCCTATGGCTGGTCCATAGCGCGCGACATCGCAGCCGGCACTATGGACTGAACGCTATCAATGTCCGACGTGGTTGGACTATCTGCGCCAGCGCAACCGCTCCACGCAATCAGAGCGTACCTTAGATCGACGGGCGTCGGCTTTCCATATCGGTCCGGAGCCCATACGGGTCCGCCGTATGCTTGAGCGGCCGTTTGGGTCTGTGCGTCGGAAGGAGGATGAGCCGGATCGCGCTGCGAAGGAAGTCGTGCACGGTCAGGGGTATATCGGAGCCGAAGAGCTCGCCGAAGCGGGGCGCCGGACGGGCAAGTTTGAACAAACGCAAGAGTGACTCTTGCAGGAATGGCAAGCGCAGTGAGGCATCGCAAACCGACTGCGGGCGACGTACAATTCAAATCACCACGATATGCCCAGCCAGCAAAAACAAGTCGCGCGAGCTGGTCGTTCGATTCTCGAAGGAGTTGTCGCTGCCAACGAGGCGCCGTGACGGAGAATGGTCTCAGGAAACTCCACGCAAGGAGACGGACTCGACGGGCAAAAATGCGAGCGAAATTTCAGCTTTAGGAATTCCCCTCGTGGCGACGAAAAAAGGGGCCCCCTAAGGGAGTGGCCCCTCAAGTCTGGGAGGAAACGCCCCCTAGGAGCCTCGTTGATCAGGCAGCTGCCTGTTCGATCGGTGAATATGGCAGGCCGAGGCTTTCGGCTACGGCCTTATAAGTGAGCCGGCCTCGATAGACATTCAGGCCAGCTCGAAGATGCGGGTTCTCAAGCACGGCTGAGAATCCTTTATTAGCCAATGCCAGGCCGAAAGGCAGCGTCGCGTTATTCAGCGCTTGGCTTGAGGTAAGCGATACTGCTCCCGGCATATTGGCGACACAATAGTGAATTACGCTGTCTACCTCGTAGGTTGGATCAGCATGTGTCGTCGCACGAGATGTTTCAAAGCATCCACCTTGATCGATAGCAACGTCAACGATGACCGAGCCCTTGCGCATCGAACTCAACATGCTGCGGCTGACTAGCTTCGGCGCGCTTGCGCCTGGAACCAGTACGGCCCCGATTACGACGTCCGCAGCAAACACCTCGTCCTCGACCGCGTCTATCGTCGAGAGCCTGGTGCGAACCCTTCCTTCGAATAGCTCGTCCAACTCGCGAAGACGAGGAATCGAACGGTCAAGGATAGTGACCTCAGCCCCCAACCCGACCGCCATTCTAGCTGCGTGCGTACCAACCACGCCACCCCCGATGACGACAATGCGAGCAGCTTGTACACCGGGCACACCGCCGATCAACAGGCCACGACCGCCCGCATACCGTTTAAGAGCCGCACCAGCTGCCTCGATCGAAAGCCGGCCTGCGACCTCACTCATCGGCGCAAGGAGGGGTAGGCCGCCATGTGCATCAGTCACCGTTTCGTAGGCGATCGCAGTACATCCTGATTTTATGAGACCCTTGGCCTGCTCGGGGTCCGGCGCCAGGTGCAGATAAGTGAAGAGGATCTGATTTTCCCGCAGCTGGGCCCACTCGGGCGGCTGGGGTTCTTTGACCTTTACGATCATCTCGCTAGACGCAAATACTTCGCGAGCGGAGGGCAAAATCGTCGCGCCCGCCTTGCGGTAATTCTCGTCTGTCGCACCAATACCGGCGCCGGCATCGGTCTCGACCAGCACACTGTGGCCGGCGGCAACATACTCGCGGACGGCTCCAGGCGTCAGACCCACGCGATATTCATGCGTCTTGATTTCCTTGGGAACACCGACCTTCATGAGCAATCTCCTTCGTGAACGGCTCTTTCTACTAGGAAGAGCTGTACGAACGTGCAGTCCGGAAAGCCAAATCACGCAGTAATCCGGCGATCTTTCGTACTTGCGCGCAGAATTTCGAACTGACCGATCAGACGGAGATCATACGTGAGCGCTAAGAACGCGGGCCCATACGCCTGCAGCATAGCTCCCAGCCGCTCGGCCCGATGCGGTCGAACTTCCTCTTTGTTTTGCCCCATTCGCAGCGATGCTCGATCCTGCATCGAGTGGGAGCGTCGCTGACCAGGGAGGCCCGCGGGTTCAAAAGTGGTGGATCGGGTTTTTCAGAAATTTGCTGAGCGGCTGACCGAAAGCACACATCCAGACACAGCTCAGGAGAGCATGGCCGATGTCACAGCTGCGCTGAACCTATCCTGCTTCGCGTATCTTGCTCTTCCGGCAAAACGAGGCAGTGCCCCAAACTTAATCTCGAGCTACCCATCCTCTTGGACGGCTCTCTATCTGCAGCGCGGGTACGACTCCGTCGACCCGGTGGTACGTCGAGCGATCGACCATTCTCAACCCTTTCAATGGGGGCATGGATTCGAACTGCGAAATCAACCGGACTCCGAGCGCGCCCTATTCGAAGAAGCGGCTAAATTTGGGATTCGTTGTGGAATCACATTTCCCATTCACGATTGCAAGGGCGCGATCGCTACTTTGAGCTTTGCGACTGACGAGCCTCGAAAAAGTTTCGAGCGCGCCCTGGTCGCGCACGCCAACAGCCTCCGATTCATCGCAGGATTCTTGCATGCTCACGCAAGGCGATTTTGGATGATTGACCGCTTGGTCGGTGGGATACTGCTGTCGCCTCGAGAATACGAATGACTCGAATGGTCGGCGCGCGGCAAGTCAGCCGGGGAAATCGGGATTTTTCTGAGTATTGCTGAAAGAACCGCGGGATTGCCGATTCCGAGGTCATCGCGCGCACTGTACCGAGTTGATGGCGCGCGGCGTTCCGAAATGATCGCGCGCAGCGTTCCGAGCATTCTCCGCGCAGCATTCCGACTTGATCGCGCGCAGATTCGGATGGTGTGAGGCCTGATCGTTGGCCATGTCTCCGGCTGGAAACAGCTTGGAGAATTGGATGCCGACGAGGAGGGTTATCATGCGCCAGGTGCGCGAGATTGTGAGGTTGAGCCTAGAGGCTGGGCTCTCGACGCGCGTGGTTGGCGCGCGTGTCGGCGTCGGGCCGACGACGGTACGCGACACCCTGAAGCGGTTTGTGCGCGCGGGTCTGGCATGGCCCGTCCCGGAAGCGATAAGCGACGCCGAGCTGGAGCAACGGCTGTACGGGGTACCGGGCGTGAAGCCGGGTCGCCGTAAGGTGGCCGAGCCTGACTGGTCCGTTATTGCCCGCGAGCTCAAGCGCAAGCACGTGACCTTGCAGGTGCTGTGGGACGAGTACATTGCAGAGCATCCGGACGGGTACCGGTATAGCCGGTTCTGTGACTTGTTCCGCAACTGGGAAGGCCGGCTGCCGCTGGTGATGCGCCAGCACCACGGCGGGGGCGAGAAGTTGTTTGTCGACTATGCCGGCGACACGGTGCCGGTGGTTGACCGTAAAACTGGCGAGGTGCGTGAGGCGCACATCTTCGTCGCGGTCATGGGCGCATCCAGCTTGTCGTTCGCGCTGGCGACGTGGACCGAGCAGCTCGGCGACTGGATCGCGGGACATAACGCGGCCTTCAGCTTTTTTGGCGGCGCCACACAACTCCTGGTGCCCGACAACGCCAAGGTGGCGGTGATCAAGGCCTGCCTCTATGACCCCATGGTCAACCGCAGTTACAGCGATATGGCGCAGCATTACGGCACGGCGATTGTGCCGGCACGGCCGCGTCGTCCGAGGGATAAGGCGAAGGTCGAGGCCTGCGTCGGAATCGTCGAGCGCTGGCTGCTGGGGCGGCTGCGCAACCGAACTTTTTACAGCCTGGCCGAGCTCAACGGTGCGATCGCCGAGTGGCTGGCCAAGCTAAATGACGGACGGGTGCTGCGTCAGTATGGCCGCACACGGCGCCAGCTGTTCGAGGAAATTGATGTGCCGAATCTTAAGCCGCTTCCTGGCGACCCGTGGCTCCATGCCGAATGGCGCCGATGCCGGGTCGGGCTCGACTATCACGTTGAGATTGAACGGCACTACTACTCAGTGCCCTACCGCTTCGCCCGTCGGGAGGTCGAAGCGCGGATCTGCGCGCGAACGGTCGAAGTCTTCCTGGGCGGCGAGCGCATCGCCGCACACATGCGCGGCAGCGGCAACGGGCGGCACACGACGATCAGCGCCCACATGCCTTCCAGCCACCGGCGCTATGGCGAGTGGACGCCGGCAAAGATCCGCAGCGAGGCAACGCGGATCGGCCCGATGCTGCGCCAGCTGGTCGACCGAATCATCGAGGATCGGCCGCATCCCGAACAGGGCTATCGTTCGTGCCTGGGTATCATCCGGCTTGAGAAGCGCTTTGGCGCCGAGCGTCTCGAGGCGGCTGCGCTGCGCGCGCTCGAGATCCAGGCGCGCAACTACCCAAGCATCAAATCGATCCTCGAGAAGGGGCTCGATCGCGTTGCAACGCCCGCGTCCTCCGAGCGCGAGCCGATCATACACACCAACATCAGAGGCTCGGACTATTACCACTAGAAGGGAAGAAAATGCTGACACACCCCACACTCGACCTGCTTACCCGGCTCGGCCTTACCGGCATGGCCGCAGCGTTCACGAGCCTCGCCGACAACGAGGAGGTCCAGGGTCTCGCTCATGCCGAATGGCTGGCGTTGCTGCTGGACCATGAAGCGACTTGGCGTAACAACCGGCGCCTGACGCTTCGTCTTCGCAAGGCAAGGCTGCGTCATCATGCCGTGCCCGAGGATATCGACTACCGCGCCCCCCGTGGGCTCGACCGCCGCTTGTTCGACATGCTGCTCAAGGGAGACTGGATCAAGAACCATGAGAATTGCGCCATCGTCGGGCCAACCGGCGTCGGGAAAAGCTGGCTTGGCTGTGCGCTCGGCCACAAGGCCTGCCGGGACAACCACTCTGTGCTTTACACCCGGCTGCCGCGGTTGATCGAAGAACTGGACCTTGCCCGGGGTGATGGTCGACTCGCTTCGCGGATGAAGAGCATCTCCGCCGTCGACCTCCTGATTTTGGACTTATGTGCAGCGCGCAGTGATGTGGAGCGATATAGATCTCCCCGCTATTAACAGCCGCTTCGACCGTCCCTACTCAACATAACTGACGACGGTAGCGTGGTTCTCTCTCGTTCATCCGAAGGAGGCAACCATGCTCGAACACTTATTCCGGAAGGTTCACGCGGGTTACACGGCATCGCCCAATGGCACTTTGTTGGAAGATTTCGCTACTTGGCTCATCTCGGCTGGCTACGCCCGATCTACGGCCTGCCACCACGTACGAGGCCTAAAGGAAGCTCTCGACCGGATGTGTTCAACGCGGCTTGATTGCGATACCGGCGTTTCGGGAGGGTTCTTGTCGCAAGCATTTGCCCCCGCATCATTGCAAGGCACCCGACGCGCCGTTGAACGTTTTCTCATCGCGAGACGGCTGTTCGTCAAAGAACCAATACCCGAGCCGTTCTCAGCGCTTCTTGATCGCTACAGATGGCATCTATCGGAGGTGCGTGGCCTTACCAGCGCGACCGTGGAACAGCACATCGCAACAGTGAAGTGCTTGCTCGCGCACGCTTTGCCAGCTGGCGCCCCGCTGCATGCGTTGTCAGCTGCCACAGTCGAACGGTTCGTAATGACCAATGCGCGGCGCATTAAGCGACAAACCCTACAGCACGTTGTCGCTCGCCTCCGCGCCTTTCTTAGGTTTTGCTTCGACCAGGGCGAGATCCGGCAACGGCTCGACGCAATTGACGCGCCGCGCGCCTACCGAGGTGAACGACCGCCTCGAGCTCTGGCTTGGCCGCTTGTAAAGCGGCTGCTGCGCTCCATCGACCGATCGGAGCGGCTTGGCTGGCGAGACTACGCGATCCTCCATTTGATGGCGCATTACGGCCTGCGGCCCTCCGAGATCATCGCACTGACGCCTGGCTCCATCGATTGGGATAGCCGGACGCTCCGCGTCAAGCAGTGTAAGACCAGATCAGATCTGGCGCTTCCTCTAGCCGAACAAACCATACGCATCCTCAGGCGCTATCTGCGCCGCGGCCGGCCCGGCGGGGCGCACCGCGAACTTTTCCTCCGCGCAAGCACCCCGGTAGGTCCCCTCACGCACTACGCCATAGGCGATCTCTACCAGAAGCGCGCACGTCAGAGCGGTCTGCCGCTGCAGGATACATCCTCCTACTGCCTGCGCCATTCGTTTGCGATGCGTCTGCTCGATCGTGGTGTCGGCATCAAGGTGATCGGTGATCTGCTCGGCCATCGAACTCTGGAGAGCACCTGTGTCTATCTCCGGCTGCAGACCGGGGCCCTACGAGAGGTCGCGCTTCCTCTGCCAACGGCGACCATCGGCATCGAGGAGGACGCAGCATGAGCGCGACCTTATCGGCGAGCGCGTTCAACCAAGCGGTTGACCGTTATTTGCAGAGGCAACGTTCACTCGGGCGCGGCTATGTTCATGAGGAGCGCGTAATCGACGCTCTGCGTCTATTTCTGGAGAAGAACACCTGTACTGACCTCGATCAAGCGCTCTTCGAGGGATGGTGCGTGTCTCAAGGTCATCTTTCTGCAAACACGCGGCGCAATCGCCAGCGTATCGTGCGCAACTTTTGTCTCTATCGTCAGCGTACCGAGCCAAGTTGTTTCGTTCCGGATATCAATCGCTTCCCACGTCGGAGCCCCCATGCACCGCCGATCATCTTTGGGGCGGCCGAAGTCGCCAGGATGTTGGCCATAGCCGATCGTTTGGCTCCGACGTCAAGTTCGCCGCTGCGGCCAGCGGTGATGCGACTTGCCGTGGTCCTGCTCTACACCGCGGGGCTCCGTAGGGGCGAACTGCTGCGTCTCACCTTGGCCGACGTCAATGCCCGCTATGGCATTTTGCACATTCGTGCGTCGAAGTTCCACAAGTCGCGGATCGTCCCGTTGTCGCCGGATGCCTGTCGGGAGCTGAGGTTGTACCTCAGGAAGCGGTTTCGATCACCTTTGAGCCATTCGGCGGATTCACCCTTACTTTGCAATACCAAGGGGTGCGTGCGCGGCTACACAGGTACCGGACTGCGGGAAGGAGTCCAAACGCTATTCCAAATTGCCAACGTTCGAGGCCCCGACGGGCGAATCCCGCGGGTGCATGACTTTCGTCATAGCTTTGCCGTTGGGTCGCTGTTGCGATGGTACCAGCAAGGGGCGGATGTCCAATCCAATCTGCCAAAGCTTGCGATGTACATGGGGCACGTCTCAATTGTTTCGACTGCCTATTACCTCCGTTGGATTCCACAACTTTCTGCTGCGGCCAGCGATCGGCTCGAGAGGCATTTCGGCCACCTCATCACAGGAGGTGCCGCATGAGATCCCAAAGACCTAACGAGCTCGGCAAGAGCATCGAGCGCTTCTTCCGAGAGTATCTGCCGACGCTCCGGGGCACCAGCCGACACACCATACGCAACTACCGGGATGCACTCGTTCTGTTCCTGCGCTTTACTTCGTCGCAAACGGCCAAGGCTATCGAGGATCTCGATCTTGTCGATTTCACGGCGAAGCAGGTGCAGGACTTCCTGGCGTTTCTGGAGGCTGAGCGTCACAATGGAGTAGCCACTCGCAATGCGCGGCTTGCGGCGCTGCATACGTTCTCTCGCTTTCTGGCAACCGAACAGCCCGCCTATCTCGCCGAACTGCAGCGCGTGCTAGGCGTACCGTTCAAACGCGGCGCGCGGAGCAAGCCGATCGAATACCTTGAGCCGCAGGAAGTCGAAGCGTTGCTCAAATCGATCGACCGGTCCACAGAACGGGGCAAGCGCGACTATGCATTGTTCGCACTGATGCTCAACACTGGAGCCCGTGTTCAGGAGATCCTCGATCTGCGGCCGTGCGACATCCGCACTGATCCTCCTCATCAAATCCGGCTGCGCGGCAAGGGCGACAAAACGCGATTGTGTCCAATTTGGCCGCAAACCGCACGACTTCTGCAAGAACTGTCGAACAGTGCTGCTCATTCGGGAGGCCGCGACGCTCCGCTGTTCGTGAACCGCCAGGGCAACAAGTTGACCCGCTTTGGCGTTCGTTACCTGCTCAAGAAGCACATCACGGCCGGAGCCAACGCAACCCGCACGCTGCAGCAGAAGCGGATTCATCCCCATTCCTTGCGGCATACGACCGCCATCTTTCTCCTGAAGGCGGGAGTCGACTTCGCGACCATCAGCCAATGGCTTGGGCATTCGTCGCTGAACACAACCATGATCTATGCAAGGGCGGACATCGATCTAAAACGCCAAGCGCTTATGCAGGTGTTCCCCGAGATCCTCGCACCGCCTCGCGCCGGGCACGTCTCTTCTGCGGCGATCAACATTGTTGATTGGCTGAAGAGGCTATGACCTACAGGGTAAATTATGTGGAGTTGGGGGCTGTCAAAAACCGGACCAGCGCCGACTGTCAACCCTCAACTCCACATCACTGCGCGCTGCACATAAGTCGAGTCACGTTGAGCTCAACGTGATTGGACGATTGGGGCCTCCAATCCATCGACGCGAATGCCCGTCATTATCTGCTCGAAATGCTCGAAGACCGCTACGGCCGTCGATCAACACTCGTCACCAGCCAGCTTCCAATAGCCAAATGGCATGGGCTCATAAATGACCCAACTTACGCTGATGCCATACTTGATCGCTTGCTTCACAACGCCCACAGACTCGAACTGAACGGTGACTCCATGCGGCGCCCGCCCGTACTTGCTCGGCCTTGACTACATCGTCGGCTAATTAGACTGCGGCCCGCAAAGCTGACCGGCCGCTACGGCACTGTTGGGGGTGCGCGTCCGGTCAGCTTCGCTCCGCCCAGCGACACCATCAAACATGTGACGTGATCCCTTCGGTGGCCGCTTGACCACGGGCTAACGATGGTGCCAATTACCTTCAACGATCGGGTGCTTCACCTGCGCGCGATCAGATCGGAACGCTGCGCGGCATCAGATTGGAATACCTGCGCGCGATCATTGGAATCTGCACGGGATTCCACCTGGACAACGCCCGGGCGAAGCTGGGTGTCAGCTCGATCCGACAAGCCATCGTGCTCTTAAGTGAATCAAAATCCCGAAAATAAGCTACTGGCCAACCGCAAGCACCTGTGAAACTGCACAGGTGCGCCTGCCCAGGTGTCTCTGCTTAATTCCCGAAACCAAGCAGGGAGGCAAAAATGATGCAGCTCATCATGCCGGAGTACTATGGCGAATTCGTCGGCGATCTCGCCGAGATGCACCGGCTGCGGTATCGCGTTTTTAAACAGCGCCTGGACTGGAACGTTGAGGTCAGCGACATGGAGGTCGACGAACTCGATGCCCTTCGCCCGGTTCATCTCCTGAACCGCTCTTCATCCGGACACATTCAGGGTTGCGTCCGGCTTCTGCCCTCGACCGGCCCAACCATGCTAAGAGACACCTTCCCAATCCTTCTGGACGGAAGCCCCGCCGCCTCGAAGCGGTCAGATCTGGGAGAGCAGCCGGTTCGCGCTCGATGTTTCGCCGGATGCGCCGAAGGCGACTGGCGGGCTGGTTGCCGCCACTTATGAGTTGTTCGCTGCCATGATCGAGTACGGCCTTCCCATTGGAATGACCGAGATCGTCACTGTCACGGACGCCCGGATGGAGCGCATTCTTCGGGGCGCCGGCTGGCCTCTCCGCCCTCTTGGTAAAGCTCGACCGCTCGGAAAACACGACTGCGGTAGCGGGATATCTGGAAGTATCGACCGATACCCTGGCGCGTATTCGAAAGGCGGGTCATGTGGGCCCCGTCATTCGAACGGCAGCGTAAGCTATTGGAAGCATCATCTGCGGCAGCATGGCCATCGCTGCCTCGCCCGAGCCTCGACGATGCGCGATTTCCTTCGATCAAAACCTTCTCCCCATGCGCCGGCGGACCCCTCGAACTGAAGCATCTGCGTTCGGTCGTAGCCGCCGCCGATTGTGGCAGTCTCCGCCAAGCGGCGGAATTGCTGAGATCCCAACAATCCAGCCTCAGCCGCAGAATCAATGAGATCGAACATCATCTGGGAATTGCCATTTTCAAGGCGCTTCAGCGGTGGTGTTCGTCCAACGCAGGCGGGCCGCAGTGTCCTGCGCCTTGCTAGGACGATTCTGGAGGAGTTCGATGCTTTGATAGCCACCGCCAGAGCGGTTCGAAACGGTGAGGCCGGCCGGCTGAGCGTCGGATTCTGCACCTCGCTTTCCGTGGGTAACCTGCAAACCTCTCTGCTGGACTTCCGGCGGCGATTTCCGCTGATCGAGCTGGCTACTATCGAACGATCACGAACACGCTTAGCGACGGCGCTTCGCAACGGCGTTCTCGATGTTCTGATCGTCACCGGCAACCTGCCGCTCCTCGACAGCAAATCGATGTCGCTGTGGAGCGAGCGCGTCATCGTGGCGTTGCCGCACGATCATCCCCTCGCCGCGCGTGACATTGTCTACTGGACTGATCTGCGGGCCAGACCGTGCTGCTGATCCATTACGATCCGGGCAAAGAGTTCGAAGATCTCTTGATTTCCAAGCTCGTTTGCCCGGCGGACCGTCCTAAAATCGGGCGCCACGACGTCAGCCGCCTAATCAGCATGAACGCAGGAATCAGCATGGTGCTTGAGTCTGACATGAACATCAACTTTGCGGGCCTCGTATACCGCGAGCTCAGCGACGGCTCTGGTCCCAGCCGTTTTGACTTTTCGGCGTATTGGCGAGCGGATAATGAAAACCCAGCGCTGGCTGCCTTTCTGAATTTGCTCCGCGAGCGCTACCCCTCGCCTCCGCTCGGACGTTGACGGGCCCGGCGAGCCCTTCGAAAGCTCCTGTCGGCGGCCATGAGCCGTGCCAGCATTGGCGCAATCAGCTTGGCCGGATCTTGCACCCCTTGTCCGGTTTCCTGAGCCAGGATTTCGGCGTAGGCGAGTAAGTCCCGGTGTACGCTTGCGGGCAATTCGTGAGTCACTTTGATCGGCTTGTCGTCTTCGATTGCTCCGAGCTTAAGCTTAGCCATTGTCCTCATCCTCTGTAGGGTTCGAGCACCAGGTCCCGATTGACCATTACCCTCACCGGGAATCCCGGCCGGATCGGGAAGGTTGGCTGGATGTTGAGATTGCGGCGAACCAGCTGCTGGCCAGTCTGATTGGCCGAATCCCCTGCCCCGCGGCGAAGAGCAGCAAGGAGATCACTGTTCGTGCTGCCCGTATCGGCTCCGGAGTTCTCCTCCGTGCCGACGGCAAGGAAAGTTGAAAGTGCGGCTGCGCCGAGCAGCTGCTTCCAGTGATTGTCGACCTCGTCCTCAAGACCAGAATAGCCTGCCGCATCCGCGCCGGGCTAGCGCTCCAGAACGACCGACCTTCCATTCGGCATGATAAGGCGCGTCCAGACCAGAAGCAGGCGCGACTGTCCAAATGCGGCCTGGCTATCGTAGGTGCCGATCAGCCTTGCGCCCTGGGGGATAAGGCGAGCTCGGCCGGTTGGAGAATCGTATACCGCTTCTGTGACTTGTGCTGTGATCTGGCCGGGCAGATCACAGCGAATGCGCGCCGCCTCGCTCTCCTGATTGACCCGCTGCTGTTCCGCATCTAGTCCAAGCGAAGTGGAGCTCGATGAGCCTTGCGCGGCAACGATTGGCCGGCCGAGGTCGCCAGGCAGAGGTGGACCTAATCGTGGCACCCCCTTCGGGATCTCCGCGTAGTCTTTCGGCAGGTTTGCAAGCTGATCGGCGACATTGTGGTGATCCGTGGCGTAGAGCTCCTCCGGAGCGGCATTGCGCGATCGCTTCCCCTGCAGCGCCCAGAACACCGCGCCTGAGATGAGCACGAGCAAAAGCGCGCTACCACCCGCAAGCACCTTGCGCGACAGGCGCACCACCTGCGGCCGGTCTGGCCGAAGCCGCAGGCTTTGCGCGTTCTCTTCCGCTGGCTTTATGCGAGGCGCATCGTTCGCGCTGTCATTCGCCTGGCCTGTATCGGTCACAGGGACCTCCCGTCGGTTCGCACGATCCTGACCTTCTGCTGGTGTTCCTCGCCGAGCTTCAGTTCCGCGGCCGCGAACAGCCGGTCGACGATCAGAAGGTTACCGTAAGCACGGTAGTTGACGAGCTCGGTCTTACCGTCGGGAAACGCCGCCAGTCTCTCGCCGCAGATTCATCAGTTCGTCACACAGGAAGGACTGATCTGAAGCGCTTCTGGGTAGTGTGCGGCAGATTCTGCAAAAGCTGAGCGGTTGAAGCGGTCATGGTAAGTCCGGTGGTTGGAAGATCACCGCTCGTAGAGGAGCAAGGACCACCATGCCCGTGACGAAGAATAGGACGGATGTACCGGCCGTCAAACAGCTTTAGGCGTCGGACAAGGAGTTCCTCAAGCCGCTGATCCAGGCCGCCGTGCAGGAGACACTGGAAGCCTAGATGGCGGAGACGCTCGGCGCGGAGAAGGGGGAGCGGACCGAAGCTCGGCTCGGCTATCGGTCCTGGCTACTACACACGCTCGCTGATCGCCCGGGTGGGCAAGATCGAGTTGAAGGTGCCGCGGGACCCGCAGGGACGGCTCTCGACCGAGCAGTTCAAGCGCTGTCAGCGCTGGGAGGCGTTGGCAAGGCCGACGGCGATTGCCTGCGCTGCCTGGATGTACGACCGGCGGGATCCTGGCGAGGTGCGGCGCGATCTGGCGGCTTGGCTTGCCAAATGGGGCGGCAAGTACCCCAAGCTCACCGGCTGGGTCGAGGACAACATCGAGGAACCTTGACCTACTTCCGGCTGCCGCTGGGGCACCGCATGCACATGAAGTCGACCAACATGCTGGAGCGTCTCAACGAGGAGATCCGGCGGCGCACCTATGGTGCTAATCTCCCCAAAGCCGAGAGCTGTTTAAGGCTGGTGCGGGCGCTCACCCTCGAGCGTCACGAGGCTCAAGGACCATCGCTGTCTCAACATGGATCTGTTGAAGGAGCACAAGAAGGAGGCGTTACGCCGGGCGGCCTGACGATGCTCAGGCCCACCAAGGGGATGCACGCCACCCTTCTCCGCCGCTGTCGCTCGCCAGCGCTACGCTTTCGGGCAAGCGAGCGACGGCGGCTCCGAGGGGATGGCTCGGCCGGACCCTGATCAATTTTGCTGAACTCGCAAAGAACTCCAGAAATTCTGCGCGTGCTGAGCCGGGATCACGTGGCGGAGGCCGCACCTCAACGGATCTGGCCGGGATTGCAAATTAGGACTGGGATGCGGTTCATATACGGCCGAAACTTTGAACAAAGGTAAAGGGCCTCCGGTGGGCATACCGGAGGCCTTCTTGGAGGTTAAAGTTGAAGCTATAGAACCGTGTGTTTTTCTCCTTCCTCTAAGTTGACAAACTGTCACCAGACGCGCTGAGCGCGGAGGCGAAACGTCAGACTGCCTTGGTCCTTAAGCTCGTACAAAGCTGCTGGCTTAGCGATACCTGACTGCAGGGGCAGTGCGACCGTGCTTCCGCTCGCATACTTCTGATCGAGCATGGTATAGGTGAGCTCGCCCATGAAGGTCAGGTTTTTGACGGGGGTCCAGTAGGTCGCCGTACCGACAACTGCATAGTTAAAGTCGGGATTACAGCCAGCAACGCCGCTCGATAGCCCGAGATTTGCGACCAGCGCGCCGCACATGTAGCCCTTGGCCGTGTCGTTGTAGCGCACAGCGGCCCAGGCACCGTAAATGGCCGTGGCCCAGCGCGGATCCCAGTTGTGGGTGTAGCCAGCATTGAATCCGTAGGTCGTAGTCAGCTCCTGACCAGCACCGGTGACGAACACTGAGTCCGACAGACCGCCAATGCCGAGGCTCTGGTAAGCACCGGGCAAACCAGTACCACCGTACATCGCGTACGTGGTCGACATATAATCTTGGAAGTTGTAGCGGCTCGCCCCCTTCGTATACACACCTTGTACGTTGATACTGTCGCCTGCGCCGGTTGGAATGTTCTTGATCGACAATGCAAGTTGACCAGCCCAACCCCACTTGTCGTCTGGATGGCCGGTAATCTCGGACGCTCCATAGTAACCGACATGGTTATCATGCGCAGCGACAGACGCTTGGAAGAGGCCCCACGCCTGATCAACACGAAGCATCGCGACGAGGTCTGGAGCTCGCGTGCCCCCGATGTCATTAGCGCCGTACGCACCGGCCGCGAGACCTGCGGCCGTCGCACCGCTCACGTTCCAGATGTTCGTCGTGTAGTTGGCAACCTGGTCCTGAGCAGAGAACGAAGCAGTAATGCCCTGTCCAAAATCGGCGGTGTAGGTCATCTGGTTGACGGCATCGTAGCCCCCGCCGCCCGGCATACCATCGAAGCCATTCGCCGGATAGTTGGTCCAAGGGCTCGAGAACTGCGAGGCGGCCTTACCGAAGGTAAAACCAGCAAACTGGATGAAGGCAAAATAAATACCAAGAGCACCACCGGCGACCGAACCGGAGCCACTCGTTCCGGCCGCACTTCCGCCGTAAGTTGTCGAACCATTCACGGCAGTTGTGCCGGCTCCGTTATAACCGCCCGACGTCCATGTGAACGCAGCGTCGAACTCGCGCCGCGAGCCCAGAGATATGGCACTCGACTATCGCAATAGTCAGCTGCTGCATTTCTTGCGTAAAGAGCGACGGCACTCCAGAAGAGACGCCGTTCGCGCTTTAAACTCTATTTTGCGAGGATCGGGTGTTGCGCCTCCGCCATTGGACACTTAGGTGATTACCAGGAGTATTGGAGCGCATTTGACGACGGTGCAGCAATGTCATTGACCGCCATGCTTACCTAGGATTCCCGCCGAATGCCCGGCTTGCAAGGCAAGCCAAAATGCGGTCGTTCCGGAGGTTGAAGCCGGTTTTAGGCCGGTCAATTGCTCGATCATGCGCAACCTATAGACGAGTGTCTGGCGATGAATGCTCAACTTGACGGCTGTCAGCTTCCAGCTACCATCATTGCTCAGAAACGAGGTGAGAGTAGCCAAAAGCGATGTGTCATGATCGCGGTCGTACTCGATCAGCGGACCCAAGTATCGATCCACCAGGTCGCGGGCCTCGGCGAGGGTTTTGGGTGTCAAGGCGGTAAGCGTTTCGGTTGATCCGTATTTGACCAGGCAAACTTCGCCTTCGCGCGCACGCGCAAGCGAGAGCCTTGCCTGATTTACGCTCTCTAGGAAGCCTGTACCAATGATTGGTCGACTCATCCCCGCCTTGGAGTCCGAGCCCAACGCGCTCACTATCGTCCGGATGAGATCTTCCCGATCGGGCACGACCGCGATCGTGACATCTTCTTGCAGCAATAAGGGGCTTATCGAACGCAACGCATACGCATGGTGTATCTCTTGCAAGTCCCTCGAAGCCGGGCCGCTTGGATCGATGGCGAGAGCGACAAGTGGCCCGTGCAAACCTCTTCGCTCGAGCACCGCGCGAGCGGCGGCGAAATCTACCGCCCCTTCCAGTAAATCGCGCAAGAGGATTTCGCCCTCGGCGCGGCGATGATCTCGCTCAATCGCCTGTTGCTCAAGCTCGACCGCGACCAATCCAGCCAGATAGTGGACCAGAAGCGGATCGATAATCCTGTTCTCCTTGCGATGCCGCACCGTTAAGACCGCCCGCCCGCGGCCCGGAATGTCCGCAGTTTCCGGCTTTCCGCCGCCAGCCGGAGCCTCGCCCGATGAGGCGATAGGGTCGCCGCTGACCGGATCGCGGATTTCCACGTGCCACTCTTCACGTCTCCCGAGCGTGGCCAGACGCCCCTCGAAGTCGTTACGCTCCCGGAGCGCAGAGGTATACGACTGGAATAATTGTTGACTTGCCTCGAGCCGGTTTCGCTGGGATTGCAACGCGCTCTCGATCACTCTTCGTGCAAGCTTGACAAATTCGAGTTCGAAGCTTGCTTCGAGCACGGGGAACTTGCGTGCGTCCGCGACGGCCAACATCTGTTCGAGCATCTGGGGAGCGTCGGCGCGCGCCGCCACCACAAGCGCACTTACGTTCCTATCGGCCAGACAATTGAGCCAGTCGGCCTGCTCGAGGGGATCCGTTGGGATGCCGGCACCCGTTGTCATTACCAAATCTCCGGCAGCGACCCATCTCCACGGATCGGGCAAGTCGCAGGCGTGCGCCCATGTAACCAGACGATCCCCGCCCGCGCCGCCAGCCCGAAAAGAAAGGCCAAGAGTATCGATGGCTACGAGGCCGTTCACGGTGATCATCTGCTGAAAATACCTCGAGGTATCCGGGGGCTGTTTAGACAATTGTATAGCAACTTCGACCTCCTTTGTAGAAGTGCTCGATGGACGGGCCGGTGTTATCGCCTCTAACATTTATGGAAAGCCTGCAGCCTCAAATTCGGTTTCTTAAAATGGCCGTTAGCCGAGCCCTAACTTGTCTGCCGAACGTCCCCCTCTGGCACGAAGACGCTGGGCGTCGAAAGGCACTGGACTCCGATATCGACGCCGATGTTGCGATTGTCGGCGCAGGCTATACAGGTCTTTGGACCGCATATTACTTGTTGAAGGCTGAGCCGCGCCTGCGCGTGATCATCGTTGAACGAGAGTATGCCGGGTACGGCGCGTCTGGTCGCAACGGGGGGTGGGCATCCGCAATTTTCCCGCTTTCGCTGCAGCACGTCGCCAAGTCCTCGTCGCTCGCCGCCGCGCTCGCGCTTCAGGCAGCGATGAACGAAACGGTTAACGAGATCGGTCGCGTACTACACGACGAGGGCATTGACGCAAAATATTCGAAGCAAGGCCTTGTGTCGTTGGCCAGGTCGCCGGCGCAACTTAGTCGCGCCCGCGCTGCCATCCAGTCGTCCCAGGCCCTTGGCCTTCCGCATCAATGGCGGCTCTTGAATTCACAGGAAGCCTCGGCGTTGATAGCAGCCGAGGGATGCGTCGGCGGACTGTACACCGAACATTGCGCAGTCGTTCATCCTGGCCTTCTCGTTCGCGGCCTCGCGCGCACTGTCGAGGCTTTCGGCGCCAAGATCTACGAGAACACCTCCGCAACAAGCTTTTGCAAAGGCAGCGTCATCACCCCCGGTGGCAAGGTTCGGGCTCATATCGTAGTTCGCGCGACCGAGGGATTCACGCCGCAGTTCAAGGAGTATCGTCGCGCCCTCATCCCGCTGTACTCGCTGGTGCTCGCCACCGAACCTCTGCCGCAACATCTGCGAACCGAGTTGAAGCTCGATCATCGTGTCGCCTTCAATGATATGCGTCATCTGCGGACCTACTCGCAAGTGACGGCGGACGGGCGGCTTGTCTTTGGAGGCAGGGGTGCACCTTACCACTTCGGCTCGAGGATCTCATCTAAGTACGACACTGTGGATGCCGTGCACGAGAAAATTCAAGCAGCGATGATCGAGTTTTTTCCTCGTCTCAGCGGGATCCGTGTCACCCATCGATGGGGCGGTGCGCTTGGAGTTCCGCGCGATTGGCATCCGTCCATCGGCCTCGACCGTACCAGTGGTGTCGCATGGGCAGGTCAATATGTTGGAGACGGTGTCGCGACCAGCAACCTTGCGGGGCGCGTCCTTCGGAATCTCATCCTCGAGCGGGACGACGAGATCAACCACCTGCCTGTCGTTAATCATCGGTCGCCACAGTGGGAGCCTGAGCCCTTTCGCTGGCTTGGCGTGAATCTCGGGCTCTATGCTGCCTCTATCGGAGACGCCGAGGAGCGTCTGATCAAGCGCCCCTCCCGAATAGCCCACGTGCTCGAATCATTGACCGGCGCACACTAACGACGTCGCAGATAAGAAAGAGACTGAATGACAGCAATGACCTTTATCAAAAGCACCGATGTCGCTTCCGGCCAGCTCCCGCCCGCCGGTCAACGGCCCGGAGCAGACAGAGGCGACCCTCAGCTCCGCCTGTTGAGGATTGCTCCGAACGCAGGCGGAAATATCGGCATATGGGAATGCCAACCAGGAGGTTGGCCCGTCAACAATCGCCCAGACACCGAAGTGGCATTCATCCTGTCAGGCACCGCAACAATCACCGACGAAATCACCGGCACGGCCCACGCCATCACGGCGGGGGATCTCGTCGTTCTTCCTCCTGGTTGGACCGGCCGTTGGGATGTGACCGAAACCATCCGGAAAGTTTACGCGATCTACTGAAGGTTTCGTTCCGCCATTCGTCAGGAACCGTGGATGCGCCATTGCAGTGCGCTCGCCGTGCGCTCAATGTCGTCTCTTGGCGAGGTGTGTCGCGCGATGGAGGAACTGCTCGGTCGTTGGGGCATGACGGTCACTGCTGCCTCCTCAGAAGCTGAGGCTTTGATGATGATCGACAAAAGTCCGCCACGACTTATTATCGCGGACTACAGACTTCGTGGATCGTTGGGGACTGAGGTCGTTGGCCTTATCCGCTCGATCCTGGGCCGAGACATTCCCGCTGTGATTGTCACTGCAGATGTCGACTCAAGGATCAGAGAGCAAATCGCGGCAGTCGGTTTTCCGCTTCTAACCAAGCCGGTAAGCCCTCCTCGGTTGCGTGCAATGATGCACCATTTGCTGTTTGAGCGGAGAGACCTGCGATAATGGGCAGAAAGGCTGGCAAAAGCGATGACGCGTGACGCTCACCCGATCCCTATCGGAAGTCTGGTGCCCCTCACCGGCCCGTTTGCGATCGATGGCGCCGAATTTCGTAACGGCGTGAGTTCGCGTGCGAGGAAATCAACGCGAAGGGCGGTTTACTCGGCCATCCGCTTCAGCCAATTTTTGTGGATACTGGCAGGCAAAGCGCGGAAGAAGTGGTGTCGGCTGCAGCACGTCTCATGGAGGAGCATGGCGTTCTATTAACGATTACAACATCGGTCCGCAGAACTCCGAGTATGAGCCGATCGCCGATGCCGGGATTATCTACATTCATCATAACACGCTTCTGCAACACCACGACACTGTGCAGAGCAATCCCGAGCGGTAGTTCGGCTGCATCATGGCGAACCCTGCGGAGTACTGGTATGGGCAGGGTTTCGTAAAGTTCCTGTGCTCACTGCGCAACACCGGGCGGTGGAATCCGCCAAGCAACCGCCTCGCGATCATTTCTGGCTCAACGCCCTACAGCATAGTCATCGCCAATGCCATGGCGGGGGTCGCAACGCAGTTCGGCTGGGTCGTCTCGTACGGCCCGGAGATCGTCTCCACGTCGCGAACCGAGTGGCGCGACATCATTGCAGAAGCAAATGCCACTGATCCGGCCGCCGTGGCGAATACCCACTTCTACGCAGTCGACCTTGCTCATTTCCAGCGTCAATTTATGGAGCGCCCCTCGAACAGCCTCGTGTATCTCCAATATGGGGCAATGCATCAATCGTTTTCTGAAATTGCTGGAAGTGATGCTGTCGGGTAATCGTGAGTGCCGTAACAGGCCTTCTGCGCGACGAGGATGGAAATCGCTTCGCGGAACGATACAGGAAGAGGTTTGGACCGAGCTCGACGCCGCAGGTTGGCTGCCAAGTTTACAATGCGGTCCAACACCACGCGATCGCGGCCTCAATCGCGGGCGGAACGGGCGCTCCAGGAGATTTCGCTCAGCACCGCAGGGTAGCGGACGCCTTGCGCGCAACAGCTTATCGCAGCGTTGCTGGCGTCGTCAAATATCACTCTCGCTGGCAAGCGGCTATTCCTTATCCGGATCACATCCATGATCTCTCACTAGGAATGCCGCATCTATTTTATCAGATACAAGATGAAAGCGGCAAACTGGCGCTTATTGCTCCAGCCCCTTACGATGCCGACAGCTTCCGGCTACCGCCGTGGTGCCGACCAGTCGAGGAGTGATCTTCTCCGCGGAGATTCTTATCAAGACGAAACTCTCAAGAACGAAACGGCATGAGCGAAGCGAACAGTGTTCGCAGAATAGCTCATGAAGGGTGGCGAGGCGCTGGAATTATCACCAGTGATGTCCGATGGCAATGATCGGCGCCAAATTGAGCCTGAGTTCGCGACGTAGGTCGATCGGCTTTGGACCTTACGCGAGGCTCGCCCAGACCAGATCTTTCGAGTGAGCCGCATCGCTATCGTCTCAATTCGAGGGAAGGCGGAAGAAAACTGCCGACAGCGAGCCGAAAAGTTCGTTCTATAGCGGGCGCAGGTCTAGGTGGCCGGGCTTGGCCTCAGATCGACCAACAGATCCTTCGAGTCGACCTGAGCACCGGGAGCGACGAACAGATCGGCGACCGCTCCATCGTGCGGCGCGTGCAGCACAGTCACCATCTTCATGGCTTCGAGGGTAAGCAGCACATCTCCAGTCCTGACCTCCTGATCCTTGACGACATTTACATTCGACACCACACCGGGCATCGGCGCAGCGATGTGGGCCGGAGTCCCGCTCTCCGCCTTCCGGCGTGCCTTGACAGTAGCGGCCGCGGCCCGATCAGGAACGGTGATGACGCGTGGCTGCCCGTTCAATTCAAAGAATAGCTCGACTTGCCCGTCTTCGCGCGGCTCGCCGATCGCCACTAGCTGCACGACCAGTGCCTTACCGCTTTCGATTTCCAGTGTACTTCGTCGCCAATTTTCATGCCATAAAAGAATACGGGCGTCGGCAGTACGGACACCGGACCGTACTTGCGCTGGATTGCAACGAACTCGGTGAAGATCTTCGGGTACATCAGATACGCGGAGAGCTCGGGCTCATTGAGCGCACGGCCGCAAATTTTTCCGCCTCGTCGCGCAGTCCGGCGAGGTCCGCATCAGGCAGAAGCAATCCCGGTCGGACCACGATCGGCGTCTCCCCCTGCAAAGCTTTCTTCTGCAAGGCTTTCGGCCATCCTCCCGGTGGTTGGCCCAGATCGCCGCGGAGCATCTCCACGACGGAGGCTGGAAACGCGATATCGCGGTCTTCGGCGGCGAATCCTCTGACCTCAGCCCCTGTGATACCATCATCAACGCCAGGTCGCCGACCACCTTCGACGATGGCGTCACCTTGACGATATCGCCGAACAAGTCGTTGGCCGCACGGTAGGCCCTCGCAACATCGTGCCAGCGCGCCTCAAGCCCCAGAGATCGGGCCTGCTCCTTCAGATTGGTGAACTGGCCACCTGGCATTTCATGCAGGTAGACCTCCGAGGCGCCAGCCTTGAGGTCGCTTTCAAAAGCCGCATACTGAGACCGTATCTCCTCCCAGTAGAAGCTGATGCGGCGGATGGCATCCGGACTAAGACCGGTGTCACGTTCGGTGCGCGCTAGTGCTTCGACGATCGACCCGAGAGTGGGCTGCGATGTCGTTCCGCTCATGGCGTCCATCGCAGCATCGATCGCGTCTACCCCAGCTTCCACGGCGGCTAGGATCGTGGCTCCCGCAATGCCCGAGGTGTCGTGCGTGTGCAAATGGATCGGCAGGCCGACCTCCTGCTTCAGTGCGGAGATCAGGACGCGCGCCGCGGCGGGCTTCAACAGGCCTGCCATATCCTTCAGGCCGAGAATATGAATTCCAGTTGCCTCGAGCTCTTTCGCAAGGGCAACGTAATATTGCAGTGCGTATTTGGTGCGACTGGGGTCGAGGATATCGCCGGTATAGCAGATCGCCCCCTCCGCCAGCTTGCCGCTTTCGACCACGGCGTCGATTGCGACGCGCATGTTCTCGACCCAATTCAGGCAGTCGAAGATACGAAACAGGTCCATGCCGGCCTTCGCGGCCTCACGAACGAAATGCCGGACTACGTTGTCCGGATAGTTGGTATATCCTACGCCGTTCGCACCACGGATCAGCATCTGAGTCAGGATGTTCGGCAGCCTCGATCGAAGATCGGTCAAGCGCTCCCATGGATCTTCCGCGAGAAAGCGCATTGCCACGTCAAATGTCGCTCCGCCCCAGCACTCGACCGAAAGGAGCTGCGGCAGGCCGGCCGCATACGCTGGCGCAACCGAGACGATGTCCTTCGTGCGCATCCGTGTTGCGAGCAATGACTGATGAGCGTCGCGCATGGTCGTGTCAGTCACCAGTACGCGCTTTTGCGCCTTCATCCAGTTCGCAAACGCTTTGGGGCCGAGTTGCTCCAGCAGCTGTCGGGTTCCCTTCGGCGGGGGATCTGCGAATTGCGGCACGCTTGATACCGGTGCATCCGAGACCGGCTTCACCCGCCCACGGGTTTCAGGATGGCCGTTCACGGTGACGTCGGCGATCCAGGTTAACAGCCTAGTCGCGCGATCTTGGCGCGCCTTGAAATCGAATAGCGCGGGCGTCTCGTCGATGAACCGCGTGGTGTAGTCGTTGGCACGGAAACGTGGATGGTCAATCACGTTATGCAGAAACGCAAGATTAGTTGCTACGCCGCGAATGCGATACTCAGCCAGCGCTCGCGCCATGCGAGCGATGACCTCGTCCGGTGTCGGTGCCCAGGCCGCAACCTTTTCCAACATCGGATCGTAGTACCGCGTGACCACTGCACCGGAATAGGCCGTGCCGCCGTCGACGCGGATGCCGAACCCCATTGCGCCGCGATAAGCAGTGATCCGGCCGTAATCGGGGATGAAATTGTTTTCTGGATTTTCGCTTGTGATACGGCACTGCAAGGCGTGACCAAACAAACGGATATTTGCCTGCCGCGGGATTCCGGTCTCGGGGGCTTTGCCGATGTGACCGCCACCGGCGATCCTGATCTGGGCCTTGACGATATCCAAACCGGTCACTACCTCCGTGACCGTGTGCTCCACCTGGATGCGCGGATTGACTTCGATGAAATAGAACTGACCGGTTTCTGCGTCCATCAGGAACTCGACCGTACCGGCGCCGACATAATCCGTCGCCCTGCCGATCTCGAGCGCGGCAGCGCAAAGTGCATCACGCGTCTGCGCATCGAGATATGGAGCCGGGGCCCGTTCGATGATCTTCTGGTTGCGCCGCTGAATCGAGCAGTCACGTTCGAACAGGTGAACCAGGTTGCCATGCCGGTCTCCGAGGATCTGCACCTCGACATGGCGTGCCCGGCGCACGAGCTTCTCAAGATAAACCTCGTCTTTGCCAAAGGCCGCGCGCGCCTCGCGTTTTGCGCTGAGCACCGCGTCGACGAGGCGGTCCTCGCTTTCGACGGGCCGCATGCCACGACCGCCGCCGCCCCATGAGGCCTTGATCATCACTGGATAGCCAATGGCCCTCGCCGCACAAGATTGCTTCGGGATCGTCGACCAACGGATCGCTTGCCGGCATGACCGGCACTCCGCAGGAGATTGCGAGATTGCGCGCTGCCACCTTGTTGCCGAGCGTGCGCATCGTCTCGGGGGCCGGACCGACGAACACGATGCCTTCGCGCGCGCAGGCATCGGCGAACTCCGGGCTCTCGGAGAGAAACCCATAGCCCGGATGGATCGCGTCGATGGCGCGCTCTCTGGCGACCTTGATGATTTCGTCGATCGAAAGATAGGCTTCTAGCGGTCCCCTGCCCTTGCCGATCTGGTAGGCTTCGTCGGCCTTGAACCGATGCAAAGAGAGTTTGTCCTCCTCTGCATAAACAGCGAATGTCCGCAATCCCAACTCGGACGCGGCTCTGAAGATTCGGATTGCGATCTCCGAGCGGTTTGCGACAAGAAGATTTCGCATGGACCGCAGTTCGGTCTCGATTACCATCCCAAGCCTGCCGCCACATCTTTGCGAATGACTCCAAGACCCAGGCGGCACTCATCTTCCGATCTCCCTAGTAGACAACGACTTTCTAGCTGGAAGGGCGATTTGTTTTCCTGCAAACTTGGGGCGTGAGAGCCCCGCGGATGCAGAAATTCAGCGCAGTTTGGCGCTGAGAGGCAGAATTCTCAACGCCAACGTTAGAAATGGAAATAACGACCTTATTGAGCTCGCCCGAAACCTGAGGGGCCGCTAGATCGCACTGTGAATGAATGGGGCGATGCAGCAGGACGTAGGCTGGTCGCGCCCTGAGGGGAATGACACCTCAGGCCAGTCGGACATGGGCGCCCCGCAAGGTGACGAGACGGAGCTGATCGCACCCGATGGGTCAAAATGTCCGTGCTGGTCTGCTTCTTCCTAAGTTCGGAAGCGACGCCGAGGTCACCATGTTCGGTCGCCAGCTTGAAGTATTCACCGAACCGAACTCTCAGCTTTCCCTCTTTGAGTCAGTCGGGTTCATGGGTAAAACGATCGCCAATTGCGTAACACCGCCGAGCCTTGAACAGACCGAGGCCTAAGGCTGATCATCAGCAAACAGGATTTAGACCATGCGGCTCGAACAATGCCACAATTTCCATGACTTCCGCAAGCTCGCGCTGACGCGACTGCCAGGACCGATCTTCAATTACATCGACGGCGGTGCGGACGATGAGGCTAGTCTTCGGCGGAACAGCGCAAGCTTCGAGCGCTGCGATCTCGTGCCGAACGTGCTGCGCGGAGTGCAGGATATCGACCTGTCCGTGAAGGTAATGGGTCAGAGGCTTGCAGTGCCGTTCTATTGCTCGCCGACAGCCCTGCAGCGCCTCTTCCATCATCGCGGAGAGCGCGCGGTCGCTGCTGCAGCGGCAAAACACGGCACTTTATTCGGCGTTTCGTCGCTGGGAACGGTTAGTCTTGAGGAGCTACGCAAGACCCACGACACGCCGCAAGTCTATCAATTCTATTTTCACCGGGATCGTGGCTTGAACAGGGCTATGATGCAGCGCGCCAAGGAGGCAGGAGTCGAGACCATGATGCTGACGGTGGACAGCATCACCGGCGGAAACCGCGAGCGCGACCTTCGTACCGGCTTCAGCATTCCTTTCAAATTGACGCTTGGTGGGATGACCCAATTCGCCATCAAGCCAATGTGGGGCATCAACTATGTCGCCCACGAACGATTCAAACTGCCGCAACTCGAAGAGCATCTAGACATGAGCGGCGGCGCAATGTCGATCGGTCGTTATTTCACCGAGATGCTCGATCCCTCGATGAACTGGGACGATGTCGCCGAGATGGTACAGATCTGGAACGGACCGTTTTGTCTCAAAGGCATTATGTCGCCCGACGATGCAAGGAAGGCGGTCGAGATCGGCTGCGCAGGAATCGTCCTGTCGAACCATGGCGGCCGCCAGCTCGATGGATCGCGCGCCGCATTCGATCAGCTTGCCGAGATCGTCGATGCGGTCGGGGATCGGATCGATGTGATGATGGACGGCGGCATCCAGCGCGGAACGCACATCATCAAGGCTCTGGCGTTGGGCGCCAAGGCGGTAGGGATCGGACGGTACTATCTTTACGCCCTCGCGGCTGCGGGGGAAGCTGGGGTCGAGCGCGCGCTCGCGTTGTTGCGTGCCGAGGTAGAGCGCGGCATGAAGTTGATGGGCTGCAAGTCTGTAAACGAGCTATCGCGCGACAATCTGCGTTTCAGATCCTCCTGAAACACTCTGAACCGCAGCACATCGGATCGACTCATGTATCTGGCTTGAACGCGCTTACCCAGTGATCTCGGACAATACGAAAGTAAGCCACTCTGTGTTGAGGTGCACGCGCACCTCAGCTGCGGCCGCGGCACCGTGGCCCTCATTTTCGTGGATCCGCATTAAAGCTGGCTTGCCTTTCACTTGTCTGGACTGGAGACGCGCCACAAACCTTGAGACATGACAGGACGGGCAGCGTGGGTCGGTCGCACCAGCAACCGCCAGAAGCGCCGGGTAGGCAACACCAGGCCTGATAGCGTGATAAGGTGACGTTGCGAGAATACGCTCAAGGTCCTGCGGATCATCGGGATCGCCAAACTCGATGTTTCCATGCAAATAGGGTCGCGTGAACCAGTCTACGAGATCCAGTACCGGTACGAGGGGAATTGCTGCAGCCCAAAGATCGGGTCTTTGCGTCATCGCCACACCAGCCATCATACCCCCGTTTGACTTTCCGGCTACGGCTAGCCGCTCAGGTTGGGTAAAACCCTTCTCAATCAGGTCTTCGGCAACAGCGTATAAATCGTCGTAACCGTTCTGCTTGTTTTGAGCTCTCCCCTCCAACCACCAGCGAAGTCCAAACTCTGAACCGCCTCTGATATGCGCGTGGACGAAAATACAGCCGGCCTCAACCACGGTGGCCATGGCACCTGGGAATTCAGGGATGAGCGGACGATTGCTCGCCCCGTATGCGAAGATCAATGCAGGACGCGGCCCGGTTTCCCTCCGTCTTTTTCCAACGACATGATACCGCACATGCGTGCCGTCCTTGGACCGCGCCGTGCCTTCTTCCACGATCGCATCGGGAATAGTCGTGGCAGGCGCAACGACTGTTTCCAGACCGCCACTTGATGGGTCGTGCTTATATATGCCCCATGAAGTCGTCAGGGTTGAGACCACAAACAGAGGCGTTGTTTCGAAGGTTGGTCTCGTCAGGTTCATTATCGGAAAGATGCCCTCGGTAATCACGCCGAGAGGGGGCAGCCTAACGCTATCAATAAACTCGCCATTCAATCCATAGATATGAACGCCAGAATAGGTATCATCAAACAACGTGACGTAGAAACGATCTCCTGCCGGGATGATCGTCCTGAAAACAACATTGGATTCGGGAACGATCTCGCACCAAGTGTCCATTGAGCCATCACCGGACAGAGGCATACTGACGATCCGCCCCCGATTGGCGTTAACGAATGTTACAGCAATGTATTGATCACCGAACACCTGACCGGGGAGCCCGCCTTCTGCCTCACGAACGAAGGAACGCCATTGGGCATGCGGATCAGCGAGATCAAGCACTGCAATGGGAACAGGATCCGATAGTCCCTGCACCGCAATCGCCCACGTAGTCCCGGGCCGAATGAATACACCTCGGTAGTCTGCGTTTGGAGACCAGGGAATGTCGGCTCGGTCAGTCTGCTTTGACCTGAGATTGTGAAGGAAGACTTCGAATCCGCCATCCACGGATCGATTTGGCAAGCCCGTGAAATAGAAGCCGCGGTTGTCAGGCAGCCAGTGAACGCCGCCTGTCCAATTATCCATCAGTGGAATATCAGGAGCATTCGGTAAAATGTGGCCGGTCGTTACGTCGATCAGTATGATACGATTATTTTCACTCCCATCTTCGCACAATCCGAGAGCAAGTATTTTTCCATCCGGGCTTGGGCTGATCCAGGTGATCGTAGGTACAGCTGATTCGAGATCAGTCGTATCATATAGGATACTTCCGGAAGCGGGAAATCTTGGCCCCGTCCGGACAGCCGGCCTGCCGCTTTCGATATTGCTCGAGATCCAAAACCAAGCGCCCCCAGCGAACCTCGGAAGTTGGTCCGGCCGAGCTACATCATATCGGCCGATGGCCTCCGAAACGAATTCGCGCCTCGGGAGCCCGGCTAGGTAGTGTGAGGTCAGTCGATTTTGTTCCGCTACCCACGCTTGCACCCGCGGGCTGGTTTCCGCGAGCCAATTATATTCGTCGGGCACATCCTTTCCGCCTAGTCGAACTACCGTCATTTCCGGAGTCGTGGCAGGGTAATCAAAAGCTGAAGAATGCATGTCACCTTCTCCATCTGCGCGGTTCGTGTTTGGATAGACTAACTCTCGTTGTTAGCGATGCGAGATCCTGTTCGCACCGGAGCGCAGCAGATGAGTTGCAAGCGACCGGCAACAGGTGAGCGCGAGTCCGAGGAATTAAGAACAGCGCGCCGAAGATCGCTCAGGATTGCCCGATTGCAAGCTCTGAATTGGTCCCTGATTAATCAGAAGGCAACCGTCGATTATGGCCTGCATTCTGGCAGGATCGAAACAATCTCTGCGCCCTATGGCGACGAGCGAGTTCCGGCGGATGGGCGTAAGGCGCCCCTGAAAATCGAGAGAAGATCGTTTTCCGACCAATTGGAATAGAGCAGGCTCGCCTGGCGCATCGTCGAAGAACAGAAACCCCTTAGCTCGATAGATGCTTACCGGAAATTGTCTAACGGCCTCGCGAAATGCAGCCAGACTGAGCGGTCGATTTGACTGCCAGCTCCAGGAAACAAACGCGCGATCGTGGGTTTGCATGTCTCCGTCGACGAGACAGACAGCCCGCACCGCCCTCAACCGTCTCCTTCGCTTATGATCCATTCCGAATACGATTTCGAGAGGAATATCTACGTGTGCTGCCTCAAGAACTCGCACCGATGGCAAGGCGTCGCGCAGAGTCTTAGAAACACACTTTATTGCTGCCATCGAGCTTGCATCTACCTTGTTAAGGACCACGATATCTGCAACGGCAGCCTGTTCGATGGCAAATTCGGTCTCCTCATAAGTGAGACTCGGAAAATTTAGGCAATCAATCAAGCAGATTATGCTGTCTACGATCAGCCGATCACTCAAGCCGTTTGAGAAAAACGTTTCGGCCACGCGGCGCGGCTGTGACACTCCACTGGTCTCAATAATGATGTGATCTGGAGGCGTCTTGGTTGCAAGAAGCCGGCGAACACCGCCGATCAAGTCGGCATTGATATTGCAACAAATGCAGCCATTCTTCAGCGAAACGACGTCAGATCTGATCTCGCCTATAAATTCGGCATCTATGTTGAGGGCTCCGAAATCGTTCACGAGAACGCCGAGTCGACGCCCGTTGGGGCTAGCAAGCAAGCGGCGAACGAGAGTCGTTTTTCCAGCTCCCAGAAATCCCCCGATGATCGTGACCGGCGTCATTTCAAGTCCACGGCAGCTTCTACTCGCACGCCATCAACATAGGTTCCGAGTATCTTGATGTTGCGTAAATTTTCCGGATCGACAGAAAGCGGGCTTTGATCAAGCACGACAAAGTCCGCCCGCTTTCCGTCGACAATACTCCCGACGAGGTCCTCCATCTGGAGGTGGTGCGCCGCATCGATTGTTATTGCCTTTAGGGCGGTCGTTATATCAACACGCTCGCTGCCGCCCAGCACCGTACCCGATTGCGTTCGCCGTGTAGTTGCAAAGTAAAGGCACAACATCGGATCCGGCCATGTCATCGGCGAGTCACAATGATAAGAAACACGCATGCCGAGCTTGGTTGCTGTTCCGAATGGCAATATCGCGTCGGCACTTTCTGGATTAAACATGTCCTGCCGCATGGGATCACCCCAGTAGTAAGCAAGTGGATTGAAGAAACTACAGACGAGCCCAAGCTTATGCGCACGCTCGACTTGATCCGGCCTCATCATCGTACAGTGCTCCAGACGGCAAGGTCCGTTTACATTCGGATAGGCCTTGAAAATCTCTTCATACAGATCCAACGTCACGTCGACCGTCGCATCGCCTTGCGTGTGTACGGCCAATTGCCAGCCTTGCGAAATCGCAGCCGTCATCAGCCTCGCCTGCTCATCCCGGCTATAGGTTGTATGGCCAAGATTGTCAGTCGGAAGACCGAGTTTCTTGATGGTCAGTTCTGTATTGAGATAGGGTTGTGACACGGCAGCCGTGCCGACGAAAAGCGAGCCGTCTGCCCAGAATTTGATCCCGATGGTCCTGAAGCGATCGTCGCCATCTCCCAATTTCGACGTGTAAGGCCTGTCAAGCACCCCTGCCTCATAGACCCGAATGCGGATGGGCAGCGTCTCCTGCTTGCGGAGAGCATCGAAGTAGCCGGCCCACTCTGGGAACATGCCGATTTCCGCTGTCGTCGTGTATCCCGCGGCGGAGTATTTCGATAGCCAATCCCGCAGTTCGCGGACGGCACGATCTTTTCCGCATTTCTCGAAGAATATGTCCCGCGCATGCCAGCTTGCATTCTCAGCGAATTTCCAGGGACGCCCTTGTTCGTCTCGGGAAATCTGGTTTGCAAATTCGGGACCGATCTTTCCGTCCAGACCACAGGCCTCAATCGCCTTGCTGTTGAGGTACGAGGCATGGAAATTGAATAATGTTACGGATAGAGGGTTGTGAGGCGCAATACTATCAAGTTCGTCTCGACTCGGTTCCTTCATTCCCTGATGCAGCGTTGAATCCAAACCGACGGCCATAATGTAATCGCCAGGTTGAGCTTTTGCGACCCGACGCCTGATCTTGGCAAGCGCGGCGTCATAGGTCGGAGTATGCACAGCGCGGATGTCGATAACTGGCTCCCCCCAGGTCAAGGCGCTGAATAGAGGGTGCCCGTGCGCCTCGATAAAGCCCGGCAGAAGGGCCGTGCCTTTGAGATCGATGAGCTCTGTTCCTGGCTGACCAAGCACGAGAATGTCGTCCGTGCCGCCGACCCTAGCGATCTCGCCATGCTTGACCGCCACTGCTTCGGCGGTCGGCCGCGCGTGGTCCATCGTTACAACCGTACCGTTGAAGAATATGCGGTCGACCATGCTATCCTCAAACTGTTGTCGCTGCTTGGGTACTTGCGCGTGGGCCAGCGTGGAGGTCCGGCCCGGCGACGGATCTTGGCAAGCCAATCCGCGCCGCTGCGACTTAAGGCTTCTTTGGATCGTGCAGGTCCTCGCTGGAAATGATCTTGCCGAAGTGCACCCATCGCGTGCCATCAAACTTCTTCATCTGCAGCTGCTCGATCGGATAGAAATCGTCCTCGCCGGTGGTCATAGACGTTCCGGACAGAAGGAGCGGCAGGGTCACGCCCTTCATGCTGGCCGCTTGCTTCATGATGTTGCTGCGAGTCAAATCATCGCCGCACTGTTTGAGGACGTGGGCCAGCGTCTGAGCTACGGTGTAGGCGTAGGCGTTCGACTTTGAGCTTTTATCGCCGGCCGGATAGTACTTATCCATGAAGGCATAAAAGTCCTTCATTCCCGGATCGTCAGCCCATTGTGGATCTCCTGTGTCCTTCAGGTAGGCCGTCGAGAGAATGCCGGTCGAGGCCTCGAGGCCGGCGGGCTTCAAGACGTCGTTGACCACGTCAGAGACGTTGGAGAGAATTTGCGTCGGCTTCCAGCCGATCTCGTAGACCTTCTTGATAGCCTGAGCCGCGAATTTAGGCGTGGCAACATTGATGAAGACATCTGCTCCAGACGCCTTCAACTTGATTACTTCCGAGTCCACCGTCGGCTGCGAGGCCTCATATGGTGCGGTGGCGACGATCATTGAGGTCTTATCACCAAGTCCTGTCTTCAGGCCTTTCAGGACGTCCTTGCCGAAATCATCGTTCTGGTACAATACACCGATCTTCGCGTTGGGGAATTTCTCCACTAGCCAGCGGGCGTAGATAATGCCTTCGCTTTCGTAACTTGGCTGCCAGCCCATGGTCCAGGGAAACTGCTTGGGGTCCCCGAACGTAGCTGCGCCGGACGCTACGAAGAGCTGCGGCACCTTCTTGCCATTCAGGTATTTCCGAATAGCGATGTTATGTGCGGTCCCGAGCGGCTGAAAAAGAAGAAGGACTTCGTCGCTCTCCACCAGCTTACGCACTTGCTCGACCGACTTGGGTGGCGAATAGCCGTCGTCGTAGGATAGGAACTTGATCTTCCGCCCATTGATGCCACCCTCGTCATTCAGCTTGTTGAAATAGGCATCGAGTGTCTTGGCGATCGTGGAATAGGCCGACGCTGGACCGCTGTATGGATTTGTATTGCCTATCTTGATTTCGGTATCGGAGGCGCCTGGATCGTATTTGCCTGCTGCATAACTCGCGCCGGAGAGCGCGAGACCGGCGCCCAGCAGGACGTATCTCAGGATTGAGCGTCTGTTATGCATGGTTCTGCTCCATTTTGAAACTGCACTAATCTATTTTCTCCACGCGAGCGCCTTCGCGGCGCGCACGATACCGCCCAGTCCGCTAGGCATGACGTACATGAGAAGAATCAGGACGAGCCCGTAGACCGCGCCGGATAGGCCCTTGGAAATCGCTTCTGCGAAGTTCGGGACAAACAGCACGAAGGCGCCGCCGAACAGCGCGCCTGGCAACCAGCCAACGCCGCCGACAACCAGACCAACGAGGAGCGCAACAGAGAGCGAGAAGGTGAAAGAATCCGGAGCCACGAACTGGACCACGATCGCACCGAGCGCGCCGGCCACACCCGTGTAGAGCGCGCTGACGCCGAAGGCGAGCGACTTGTAAACCGCCGTATTGATACCCATCGACCGCGCCGCGGTCGGATTGTCGCGGATTGCCATGAGGGCCCGGCCGCCGCGGCTCGCGATCAGATTGCGGGCGCAAACGTAGGCTACGATCCCGATCGACAGCGTGAATAGATAGAGCCATTGGTCTTGATCGAGTGGTAGGCCGAATGGAGCGTCGGGCTTGGTGAGCGTGATGCCCGTGACGCCCGCGGTCCATGGCTCGAAAGGCGAGAGCTTGAAGAGCTGCGGGGTGACCACGGCGAGTGCAAAGGTTGCGAGTGCAAGATAGACGCCTTCGAGGCGAAGTGCCGGCAGGCCGAAGAGGAAGCCGACAACGAAGCAAATGGTTCCGGCCGCCGGCAGGGTCCAGAAATAACCGACGCCCCAGCGATCCATCATGATGGCGGCGGTATAAGCACCTACCGCGTAGAAGGCGCCATGGCCGAGTGAGAACTGGCCGTTAATCCCGGTTAGAATGTTGAGGCCAAGAATAGCGATCGCATAGACGAGCACCATGGTGAGCTGAAAAATGAGGAAATTGCCCACGAGGAAGGGCGCAGCAATCGCGGGCCCCAGGAAAGTGACGGCAATTGTCAGCCTACCTGCATTGAGGCGCTGCGCGGGATTGACGGCAGTGGGCTTGCTCGTTGTTGCGGAAGACTGCCGCGCGATCGATGTCTCTATCGTCACGATTCAGACCCTCTGCACGATGGTACGACCGAAAAGGCCGGTCGGCTTGAAAACGAGCACGACGATGATCAGGAAGAGCGCGATCGGCAACTTCAGCTCGGAGCCGATGACCGGGACATATGTACCCGCGAGATTCTCGATGACCCCGACGGCGATGCCGCCCGCGACTGCTCCAGCAGGGTTTGCCAAGCCACCGAGCACAGCGCCAGCAAACCCGTAGAGCAGAATCGACAGCATCATGTTTGGCTCGAGGAAGACGATGGGTGCGATCAGAATGCCGGCGATCGCGCCAATCGCGGCGGCCATGCCCCAGCCGAGTGCCGCCATCCACCCGACACGGATTCCGACAAGACGAGCTGAGGCCGGATTTTCCGCGGCCGCCCGCATGGCGAGGCCAATTCGCGTGTAGCGGAAGAAAGCATAGAGCAGAACAAGGACGAGGAGCGTTACGGCGACCATGCCTATCTGCTGGTTACTGATCAGGCTGCCGAGTTGCGAGCCTTCACCGAAGGGGCTGGGAAAAGGTCTGGTTGTGAAATCCCAGACGAAGCTTGCGAGGCTGTTGATGACGGAGTACAGGCCGATAAAGACAACGACGTGGCTCAAGACGGGGGCGTCGCCGAGTGGCCCGATGACAATGCGCTCGATCGCTATTCCAGCAACGAAGGAGACTGCCACCGTCAGCGGGATCACGAACCAGTAGGGAAGACCCCATTGAAGCAGCTGCCAGGCGATGAAGGTTGAGAACATCGCCATCTCGCCCTGAGCAAAGTTCAGGTGGTGGATCGCCTGGTATATCATCACGATGGCGAGTGCCATGCAGCCGTAGATGCCGCCGGTCGCGATGCCGGTTACCAGTTGCTGGATCAGCAACTCCATGTGTTGTGCATCCTCTCAGTAGCCTAGATAGGCGGCGCGAACGGATTCGTTATTTCGGATTTCAGCAGCGAGCCCCGATATCGAGATGCTTCCCGTCTCGATCAGGAAGGCGTGGTCGGCGAGTTCGAGGGCGAGCGCTGCGTTCTGCTCGACAATGAGCATGCCGACGCCCTCCTCCTCATTGACTTGGCGGAGGATCGAAAAGAGCTCAGCGACGATCAGCGGAGCGAGGCCAAAAGAGGGCTCGTCAAGCAGTATTAGCTTCGGGCGCAACATTAAGGCGCGGGCGACGGCGAGCATCTGCTGCTCGCCACCCGACAGCGTACCGGCTTGCTGTCGACGGCGCTCCTTCAATCGTGGAAACCAGTGATAGACGCGCTCGATATCGGTGGCGATTGAGGCCTTGTGCTTGCGTGTGATCGCGCCGCACTGGAGATTCTCTTCTATCGTCAGGCCGGTGAAGGTGCCACGACCTTCCGGGACCTGAGCAATACCGAGCCGCGCGATGTCCTCCGTCGCGCGCCTGGCGATATCGACGTCGTCGAAGATAATGGCGCCGCTGCGCCTGATCATGCCGCATACGGCGCGCAGCGTCGTCGTTTTCCCGGCGCCGTTTGCACCAAGCAGGGCTGTCACTCCACCTCGCTCGACAGTAAAGTTGATGCCCTGAAGGACGCGGAAATCGCCATAGGAGGCGCGCAACCCGGTGACGTTGAGAAGCGCCGTCAATGCGTGTTTCCTCCGAGATAGGCAGCGATGACGTCGGGGTTGTTTTGAACTTCGGCGGGTGCGCCCTCAGCGATCTTGCGGCCGAAATTGAGAACGACGACCTTGTCGGAAACCGACATCACGAGGCCCATATGGTGCTCGACGAGGAGCACGGTGACTCCGCGATCGTCTCTGATCTGACGAATCAACCGTCCGAGCTCGGCGACTTCCTCATGGTTGAGCCCGCCGGCCGGTTCGTCGAGGAGAAGCAGGCCGGGCTCGATCGCAAGCGCGCGCGCCAGTTCGACGCGCTTCTGCGTTCCGAAGGGAAGCCCATTGACTGGCAGATCCGCCACATCGGCGAGATCGAGATATTCGATCAGTTCCGCGGTAATGAGATCGATATGCTTTTCCCGTCGCCGCACCCAAGGAAGCGCCAGAGAATCGGAAAACAAGTCGCTCCCACTCTTCGAATGGGCGCCAATGCGGATATTGTCGCGCACGGAGAGTTGACGGAAGAGTGATACGTTCTGGAATGTGCGTCCGATGCCGATTCCTGGCATCCGGTGGGCTGGGCTCGACAGGATGGAACCGCCTTCATAGATGATGTCGCCTGAGACGGGCGTGTAGAGCCGACTTAAACAGTTGAAGAGCGTCGTCTTGCCGGCGCCGTTAGGGCCGATCAAGCCGAGGATCTGGCCCCGTTGCAAATCGAAGCGAACGCCATCGAGCGCCAGAATGCCGCCGAAATGGACGGCGACGTCCCGCACGGAGAGTTGCGGCTCTGAGACGGCGGCGCTCGCGCTCATGGCATTGCTCCTGTCCGCGATCGATCTATGCGGTGATCTTAGAGTTGGAGGGATCATAGTGCGCAGCAAATTGCGCTGCTGCCCTGTGACGCCTGCCGGCCACCTCGATTTCGAATTTTGATGCGGACAAAAACGAGGCGTCTATTCCATCACCGCTCTCGACGTAGCCCATTGCGAGGGACGCGCCGACACGATGTCCGTAGGCGCCAGAAGTAACAGATCCGACCAAACGACCATCAGCCCATATGGGCTCCTGGTGGTAGACAAGCGGAGCATCCGGTTCGGTCATTCTGAATTGCACGAGCCGGCGGCGTAGCGTTCGCTGCTCTTTCTGTCGCAGCAGTGCCTCGCGGCCAATGAACCCTCCCGGCTTTTCCAGTTTCACCGCAAAGCCGAGACCAGCTTGATAGGGCGTATCTTCCGGCCCGATGTCATGGCCCCAGTGGCGATAGCCCTTCTCCATGCGCATGGAGCCAAGAGCAAAGTAGCCTGCCTGTGACAAGGCGTAGTCAGCGCCTGCCGCAACGACCCTGTCAAAGACATGGGCGGCGAACTCGGCCGGTACATAGAGCTCCCACCCTAACTCGCCGACATAGGTGACGCGGCTTGCACGTAGCTTCGCGTAGCCGATCTCTATTTCCTGGCTGGATGCGAACGGAAAGGCCGAATTCGAGAGATCGCAACCTGACAACCGCTCAAGCAATGGCCTTGCATTAGGTCCCATGAGACCGAGCATGGGCAATCCCGACGTCACATCCCGAATGAAAACATGAGCTTTATCTGGAGTATTGCGTCGCAACCACACTAGGTCGCGCGTTTGCGACGTCGCCGCCGTTACCACCAAGTAGGATTCTTCGGTAAGCCGGGTTACCGTAACGTCCGCCTCTATCCCGCCGCGCTCGTTTAGGCATTGCGTGTAAACAAGCTTGCCTACGGGCACGTCCACATTGTTGGCACAGATTCGGTTGAGAACTGCACAGGCATCCCGCCCGTCGACCATATACTTGACGAAGCAACTCTGATCGAACAGTGCGACATACCCGGCTGCGTTTCGGCACTCTTGGCCGACGATATCGAACCAGTTTTGCCGGCCATATGAATACTCAATTTCCTTCGCTTTTCCGTCGAGGGAGAAGTACCCAGGCCTCTCCCATCCGGCAGCCTCCGTCATTACTGCACCGTGTGCTTTCAAGCGGTCATGAAAGACACTTTGACGAACATCACGTGCCGTCGTGTATTGGCGGTAGGGCCAATGCATATCGAAGAGCAGGCCAAGAGCCTCTTTCGTCCGATCGTAGAGATACGTCCTGTTCGATTGGAAAGGATGCATACGGAGAACATCGACGTCGGCGAGATCGACCGGTGCGTGACCCTCCTTAATCCAAGAGGCGAGCGCCTTTCCGATGCCGCCGGAAGAAAGGATGCCTACCGAATTGAATCCGCAGGCCGTAAAGAGTCCCGATACCTCGGAAGTCTCGCCGAGGAGGTATCGATTGTCAGGCGTGAAACTTTCGGGGCCGTTGAAAAATAGCTGTATGCCTGTGTTGGCAAGTACCGGGACCCGGTTGACCGCCATATCGAGAATTCGTTCGAAATGATCGAAGTCCTCAGGCAGCGAGTCGAAACAGAAGTCCGCCGGGATACCACCGCTGGCCCACGGCTTCGCCTCCTTCTCGAAGCATCCCACGAGCAGCTTGCCGGCATCTTCCTTGTAGTAAGCCTCCTCATCGGTCACGAACAATACCGGCAGTTCGCGCGGCAAGTCCGGGATTGCATCTGTGACGACGTAGAAGTGCTCTGCTGCATGAAGAGGCAAAGAAATGCTTTGCTTCGAGACAAACTCTCGCGACCACATGCCGCCGCAAATGACGACCTTCTTAGAACGAATGTCGCCTTCATTCGTCGAGACGCCTGCCGCACGCCCGTGCTCAATCAGGATCCGGTCGACGCGCAAGTTCTCAACGATTTTCGCACCGCCCATTCGTGCGCCCTTCGCAAAGGCTTGCGTCACGTCGGCAGGATTCACTTGGCCATCTTTAGGAGCCCATATCCCTCCAACGATGCCATCCAGATTGAGGAGCGGCCATCGCTCCTTGATCTCTGCAGGCGAGACAGCATGCATCTCAAGGCCGAAATTGCGCCCCATCGAAGCGCCGCGCAGCAATTCCTCGAGGCGGCCAGGGCTTTTGGCGAGCCGCAGAGCGCCGTTTTGTTTGAAGCCTGTTTCCTGCCCAGTCTCGGGCCCGAGACTGTGAAACAGTTCGCCGGTGTATTTGGCTAGCTCCGTCATGTTTCGGGTGGCGCGCAATTGCGTCACGAGACCTGCGGCGTGCCATGTCGTTCCGGATGTCAACAGCTTGCGTTCGAGTAAGACAACGTCGCTCACGCCGAGCTTGGTCAGGTGATAGGCAACCGAACAGCCCGCTATGCCACCGCCGATAATTACGACTTCGGCCTCCCCGGGAATCCTTGCTGCCATTCCAACCCCACAAGATGAATTGTATAGGAGTGAAATCCACAAAAGTGAATATTGCAATAGCAAAATGATACTTCAGTGCGTTTTGTTGGCAAGAATCTATGCGAAAGAGTAAGTGTGCGGGGTTTGCGGGGATAAGTGGAATTGATCCCGTCCCACACCTGCACTCGATCGATTCAAGGAGCGAAAATGAGTTCGATGATCAGGACGCCGCCTAAGATGCTGCGCCCTTCCAATCTGGAGGGACTGGCAGAGCAGGCTGAGCAACCCGTCAACGTCGAAGAATTGCTCAATGTCGGCGACCGTATCGGAGGAGAAATCAAGAACCTACGTAAGGCACGCGGCATCACGCTCGACGCACTCAGCGACGCCGCGGGCCTGTCAAAGGGATATCTCAGTCAGATCGAGCGTGGGGTCTCGAGCCCTTCGGTGAAAGCTCTTCATAGTATCAGCCGGGCGTTGGGGGTCACAATCAGCTGGTTTTTTCCGCCGAACGCCGATGATGACAGCGATTTGCGTGAGTATGTTGTGAGAGCAAGTTCACGACGGAAACTGACCTTCGTAGGTGGCATTACTGATGAGCTTTTGTCCCCCAATCTTGGACGGCAGCTCGAACTCCTGCGATGCACATTCCCTCCTGGCTCCGAAAGCGGCAAAGAACCTTACACACATCAGGGTGAGGAAGCGGGATATGTCATTTCAGGTGAGCTCGACCTTTGGATCGGCGAGCGTCATGTCGTCCTGCGCGAAGGCGATAGTTTTGCGTTCGCGAGCGACTTTCCGCATCGTTACGCAAACACCAACAATCGAGAATGCGTGGTCATATGGGCCATCACGCCTCCGAGCTATTGAAGACGAACGGCAGAGGCGTCATTGTTCACGTTTCCTTTAAGCGCCGATAATCGCCGGCGGCTTGAACCAACGAACGTCACCACACTTAAATTGCAGAGCAATCTGTACGTCATCGCCTGGTGCGAATCGCCGCCGGCCGTCCTGGTGGGGGCGGGGCAAATGAGTAACAACTGTTGTCGATCATGGATGATCTGAACAAAAAAACAGGGCCATCGCGAAAATGGCCCCAGTCTGGGAGGAAGCGCTTTCGAGCAGAACCACGCGCACTCAGTCGCTTGGATCAGTTAATTGAAGCTCGAAAAAAGTCGCTGGTATCAACTCCGCCGACGACTGTGCCGACGATCAAAATCTGAAGAATTCGGTCGGTTTCACAGACAACGGGATCTCGATCAAGAATGACGAAATCTGCAAATTTGCCGGTGGCGATACTCCCGAGTTTATCGTCCATCTGCAGTTGATATGCCGCGTCGATCGTAATCGCCTTCAGCGCTTCTTCCATGGACACGCGTTGCTCAGGGCCAAGGACTGCGCCCTTCATTGTGCTTCGGTTGACAGCGACATTCAGGCAAACAAGCGCATCTGGCCATGTCATTGGCGAATCGCAGTGATAGGAGACCCGCATGCCCTTTCTTGACGCGGAACCTGAGGGAGCGAAGCGAGCCGCGCGCTCCTCGCCAAGCAGATAGTCGCGGAGCGCTTCACCCCAGTAGTGAACGTAAGGCAAGAAATACGAGCAAACGACGTTCAGTCGAACAGCACGATCGATCTGATCCTCACGCATGATCCCGCAGTGCTCAATGCGAAGCGGCCCGGATACTTTGTCAGCGCCGACCCTCTCGATGACTCTCTCATACACATTGAGGACCATGTCGATGGTCCGATCGCCATGAGCGTGGACTGACATCTGCCAGCCCTCACTCACGTATTTGACGACCAATTCGTACAATTTCTCTTCTGAAATGTTGGAATGACCCGTGCTGTTCTCGGGTAACCCCATTCCCTTGAGTGTCATCTTGTTGTTCAGGTAGGGGCTTGTGGTCCAGACGTTGCCCAGCAGAACGGAGCCGTCTGCGTGGAGCTTGGTGCCAATCATCCGGAAATCGTCATCCCCAAAATTCCGGGCGACCGTCACCTCACCGCCCAGATGTTTCGCTTCGTATCCCACAATACGGAGCGGATTTCGGCGCGATTTCACCATAGCGTAGAGCATTCGGGCCGCGCCAGGCTCAATCATGATCTCTGACGTGGTGGTATAACCTGCTCGTACGAATTTCTGCACCCACTCCTCGAAACTACGCTTCTTTCGCTCTTCGCCGCAGATATCGTAAAAGCGGTTGCACAGTTGCCACGCCGAAGTCTCGGCAAACTTCCAGGGAAGCCCGTCTGCTGCGTCGAATACCTTTCCGCCGAGTGGCGCTTTGTAGTCAGCACCAATCCCAAAAGCGGCAAGGGCTTTAGTGTTTATGAACACTCCGTGAAAGTTGATCGTCTGAACGACGATCGGATTGTCGGGGGCTATGTCATCGAGAAGCTCGCGGGACGGCTCTTCCATGCCTTCGTGCAGTTGCGGATCAAGTCCGAGAAACCAGATGATTTCATCAGGCTTCGCCTTCGCAACACGGCGACGCATCTTGGCAATTACCGCGGAAAACGTCGGCTCATGAACTGCTCGAATATCGACGACCGGGTCGCCCCAAGCCAGCGCACTCATCATGGGATGACTGTGAGCCTCAACGAACCCGGGCAGCATCGCCCTTCCCCCAAGATCGCTTCGGATTGTATCGGCGACCGCGAGCCTTTCGATGTCCGCCTTGGAGCCGACCGCCAAAACCCTGCCTTCTCGAACGGCAACGGCCTCGGCGACCGGATTCGCTGGGTCCATGGTCCGGATGGGGCCGCCAAAGAATATTCGGTCAGCTGTCTTCATTTGGACACCCTTCTTCGATTGTGGCTTCTATTCGCAGATCTTCGGACGCCTTGGACGCCGGCGCTGCGCGATTGGTAGGCCGGCACGCGCACCGGGGCAGAGCTCAAGAGCCGCGTCAATCGCGCTCCTGTCGAGTTCTCCTCGCCGGGCGATCAATACGATCTGGCTTCTCTCAGGACCTTCCTCTCGCTCCAGTTCGACGGAAGATCGCTTTCCTACGAATTGAAAGATGGCCCGTGACGGTCGCTGTTGGTCTTTGATCATCAGACTCAACAAGCCCTTGCCGCGCAGAATTTGGGACGGGAGAGCCTCGGCGAACTGTCTGAATGCTTCTGCACGAATTGGAGCATCCCAGTAAAAGGACGCACTTTCGTAAAGATCCGAGTGTTTGCCCTGTACCGCTCCGCGAGCTCTGTGGCGAGCTTGTTCCGTCGGACCAAAGAGAACTTCGGTCGAGACTTGCGCATTCACAACATCCAACAGCTTCATGCTGCGTTGAGCTGCTTGAAGCATTTGCTTGACTTCGAGCTGCACCGCCTCGGACACCAAATCGGTCTTATTCAACAAAACTAGATCGGACATGGCCGCTTGATCGATTGCAAGCTCCGTGCTTTGGAAGTCGAGATCGAGTATGTTGGATGTATCGATCAAACAGAATAGGCCATCGACATAGAACAGCTCTCTGATGGGATCGGCGTCGAAGACTCTCAATACACCGGCGGGATGAGATACACCGCTGCACTCGAGCAGGACGCGTGTGAACTTGTTCGACCGCCGGCTGACTGAAACCAAACCGGACGCCAGATCGTCTCGGATTGAACAACAAACGCAACCGTTGCTCAGCTCTATCTGATCTTCAGTCTCGACCTTGATGAGATCTTGATCAATATTAATCGCACCAAAATCGTTGACCAGAACGGCAAGACGTTCGGATCCAGGATTATGCAGGAGATGGTTGATGAGTGTTGTCTTGCCTGCCCCGAGGAACCCGCAGATGATTGTCGATGGAAGCATCATCTCGCGCGTCCCATCCAGCGATAGACAGTACTGAGGCGCTCCTTGGCGGATGGCTTGGTGCTTGATTCCAGCCTCCGCGCGGGACGACGCAACACTCCAACGATTCCAGTTGGGAAGTAATAGACTGCCAGAATGAAAAGCAGTCCGAGCCACAACATCCAGCGATCCGGGGACAGCACCTGGCCGATTCCCGGCAATGAGCCTAAGGCCGTGCTCGCACCTTTCAGTAGATCCTGCAGATAGCCTTGCGCCACTAAAAACGCAGCCGCCCCTACGATACTGCCGTAGACCGTCCCGACCCCACCGATGATGACTATCATGAGGATATCGAGCATGATTTCGAACGAGAGCGAGGCGTCCGGTCCGGTGTATCGAAGCCAAAGCGACAACATGACACCAGCCAAGCAGGCGAACACGGCAGCAACGACATTGGACAGCGTTCGAAAGACAAAAACCGGATAGCCGATCGCCTCCGCTCTGAATTCGTTATCGCGGATAGCGAGCAGCACACGTCCGAACGGTGAATTCACGATACGGAGCAGCGCGAGAACGAATGTCACGCTCATCGCAAAAATGAGATAATAGCAGACGACTTTACCGTCGATCGTAAGCCCGAAGATCTTCGTATCCAAGAGGCGGGAGCTTGGCATCAAGGCAGGCGGCAACCGGAAGATAATGCCATCTTCCCCGCCAGTCAGATTGGACAACTGAGTTGCAAGGGTTTGGGCCGCCGCCGAGAGAGCGAGCGTGATCATAGAGAAGAATATCGCTCGCACTCGTAGCGAGAACAAGCCGATGACAAGCGCAAGCAAGACGGACACGACGATAGCCGCGATCGCGCCAACGGCTAGGGAGGTCCAGTTCGCCCCCAATCTGACGATGGCGATACCGACACCGTAGGCCCCGATCCCGAAGAACACGGTATGGGCGAAACTTACGATCCCGGTATAGCCGAGCAGCAGATCGAAGCTTGCCACAAGAACCGCGAAGATCATGATTTTAACGCAAATGCTGATCGCCTTGGCCCCGGTTAGCGCAAACGGAGCCACGAGGAGCGCGACAATGATTGCGATCAGAAGTATGGCCAGAAGCCGGCTCCCTGGCCGGTCTCTAGATATCAGGCGCGTCCAATCCATCGACGTAATCACCGCGCACTCGCCGGATAAAGCCCATTTGGGCGCCAAAGGAGTATCGTCGTCATCAAAGCAATGTTTGAGAATAGTGCGACTTTGGGCTCGATGAAGCTGGCATAGTTCGCACAAATCCCGACCAAGATCGCGCCCAGAAGAGCGCCGACGGTGGATCCAAGCCCGCCAATGATGATGACGATGAACACCAGTACGTTCATTTGGCTCCCGATCTGTGGGACAAGCGTCTGCTGGTAGAGGCCCCACATCACACCGCCGAGACCAGCAAGCGCACAGCCTGATACAAATGTCGCGACGAAGAGGCGTCGCACGCCATAACCGAGAGCCTCGACCATTTCGCGGTCGTGAACCCCTGCGCGGATCAACAGCCCGGTTTTTGTGCGGGTGAACACAAGATACTGGCCCAAGAAGACGAGAGCCCCAACCAGGAAGGCAAAGGCGCGATAGCGTTCAACGGCAACATCGGCGATCACGAAAGCGCCGCTCAGAAACGGCGGCAGCACCACATTTACCTGCTGAACGCCCCAGATGATCTTGATGATTTCTTCACCGACGATTAGACCTCCGGTCGTCACCAGAATTTGCATCAAGTGATCGCCGTAGACCGGCTTGACCAGCAATCGTTCAAACAGAAAGCCGGACAAGCCGGCACCAGCCACGGCAGCCACGATGGCCACTAGGATCACGAGACAATTCTCGCTCAGGTACGGAGATACGACGTAGCCGCTGAGTGATGCGAAGACGGTCGCTGAGAGATAAGCTCCAACTGTGATGAAAATGCCCTGGCCGAAATTCAATACATCCATCAAACCAAAAACAATGGTCATGCCGGACGCGACCGTAAAGATAATCATCCCCATGGCCACTCCAGCAATCGTCAGAGTGAACCAAGCAGCGGGATTACCGATCGCCAAATATGCGCAGCCCATCAGAATCGGCAAGAGCGCCAAAGGCATCAGGTCGGAACGGTTCAAGGACATAGCGCGAGACCCAAATGCGTTTGAAGGAGGTCGTCACGCGCAAAGCACTCATCCGCGGGGCCCGTGTGGACGATCCTTCCGGCGTCAATAATTGCGACGTCATCTCCGACCTCGCGTGCAAGCTGCAGATTCTGTTCGACCAGTAGGATACTGGCTCCGCTCTGCTTCAGTTTGAGCATAGCTTCGGCCATATTGTTGACGATCGCCGGCGCCAACCCTTTGCTTGGCTCGTCAATCAGTAGCAATTCTCGGGGTTCGACGATTGCTCGCGCCATTGCCACCATTTGCTTTTGACCGCCGGACAATTTTCCAGCTGGCTTGTTCCAAAACTGATGAACGGCCGGAAACAGTTCAAAGATCCACTCCAGGCGCTGTTGATCGATATCTGTCACGCGCGAGGCGTTTCTCGCTGCTAGGAGCATGTTTTCCTTCACGCTGAGGTCAGGGAAGATGCCCATGTTCTCGGGCACATAAGCGATACCGAGCCGCGAGATCTCCGCAGTCGAGCGACCTACAATGTCAGTGCCGGCGAAGCTTATGCGGCCTTTTGAGGCAGGCCACAGTCCCATAATCGTTCGCAGCGTCGTCGTTTTGCCCGCACCATTTCTTCCAAGGAGAAGTGTGATCCGATTGCGTTGAGCGCGAAAGCCCACCCCCTGCAGAATGTGGTATAAACCAATGTGGGTGTGAACGTTCTCGAGATTGAGCAGAAGTTCTGTCACATCGCGCCTCGTCTCGAACCGGCATTTGTGCCCAGGTAAGCTTCCTGTACGATTTCCGATTCAATCACATCGGCCGGCTTACCGTCGGCCACGAGCTGCCCATTGTGGAGGACAATGATACGATCGGCGAGATCGCGGACAACGTCCATTTTATGTTCGACAAGAAGTATCGTCTTGTGGCTCAAATCTTTCAGATCGCGAATGAGGTTCAAGACCACCGGGACTTCGTCGGCGCTCATGCCGGCCGTTGGTTCGTCAAACATGTACACTTTCGGATCCATGGCGATGAGCATGGCAACCTCCAACTTGCGTTGGTCGCCGTGCGAAAGAGTGGCAACCGGCTCACCGAGTTGATTCGCCATCGAGACGGATTTGAGAATATCGGTCGCTCGCTCGATCAGATCGCCTGCATCGCTCCATATGCTCCAGAAATTGAGACCGTGGCAGTGGCGACCAGCTTGCATCGATTGTGCAACCAGGCGAATATTTTCAAGGACAGTCAGGCGCGGGAAGAGATTGGTAAGCTGAAATGCTCGGCCTAGCCCTCTCTTTGCCCGTTGGGCTGCGGACAAAGCCGTTACATTTTCCTCACCGAGCCATACTTCGCCGTGGGAAGATGCGATTTGACCCGAGATCAGATTGAAGTAAGTCGTTTTGCCCGCACCGTTTGGACCAACAATGGCGGTAAGCGTACCACCTTTGAAGGACGAGCTGACGGCGTGCACGGCCCGATGCCCTCCAAAGGAAACGCCAAGATCGACGGTCCTGAGTATTGCCGGATTGGCACCTGCGTTAGGGAAGGTTGCGCGTTCGGGCCGACTGGGGGACATGGCTGTTGTGGCCTATTTGCTCTTGGCCATTGAGTTCAGCACGGAGTTCAACTCGTCGCCACCAAATGCCTTGATCAGCTTAGGCACAGCCCATTCGACGCCCGGCACGGTGGTGTAAGTCACGCCATAGAAATCATGGAGCGCCTGATGATTTTCCTTGCGGATGGTGAGTTGGCCGGTTGAACCCTCGAACGACATACCTTCGAAGGCAGCGACGAGCTTTTCGGAGTCCGAACCTCCTGTCTTGATGACGGCATTGACGATGGCCAGGGCCGCGTCAAATGCGAACGCCGTTCCAACATCAGGCGGCGAATTGAACCGCTTCTTGTGCTCGGCGATGAGCCATTCATTTTCGATGTTCTTGATGACTTCGTAGTAATAGGGGGTCACGCCCGTCAGGTTAGGAATGCCCTTGTACGCGGCCATTCCCTGAAGCGGAGCAGCGGTCGTCGCTAGTTCGATTCCATAGCGAGCGGGGTCCATCGCGTTGATCTTTGCGATCGGGCTGGTGCCGACCCAATTCACCCACAAGATCTTCTTGCCTGGGCGGTCCTTAAGCGCATCAAAGACGCGCTGCGCGACGCCAGTGAAGTCAGTGGTATTGATAGGCAGAAACTCTTCGGCCACGATGGTTGCGCCGGTTTTTGTCGCCGTCGATTTAAAGACCTGCGCGCTCTCGCGACCGAAAACATAGTCTTGAGCGAGTACTGCGATGAAAGTGTCTTTCCCGGCCAGAAGCGAGGCTGAGGCTACAGCTTCCTGCCCAACGGTTCGGCCCGTGCGAACTACATACCTGTTCCACTTTTCACCAGTGATACTGTCGGCGCCGGCGACGTCGACGACGAGAGGCTTCTTGAGTTCCTCAGCAACGGGCATCATGGCGAGGGTGGTTGCAGACGAGGTGCTTCCGACCGCTATGTCGGCCTTATCGTCCTGAAAGGATTCTTCGATCAGCGCACGTGCCCGATCGGGCTTCAACTGGTCATCCTTTTGGATCACCACGATAGGTCGGCCGTTGACCTTCATTGTGCCCTGTGTTGCGTACTCAAGACCGAGTTGAAGACCGATCTGGGCTTGCTTGGCGTAAACCTCGAAAGCGCCTGTGGTGCTCGTGATCAAAGCGATCTTGAAATCTTCGGCGAAGGCTGCGGACGAGACGCAACAAATCGCGGTCAAGAGGAATACGGATGATCGCGCAGTGCGCACACAACGTTTCGTGATGCCAGTCATCAAAAATCCTCCCCATTCTTGTCTGCGGAGAGCTAAATCTCCCTTCATAATTTTGTCAATATGAAATTTTATCAGAAATTTTCACGACTGAGCCTGTTTGTGCCCTGGAGCATCTGTTTCGCATCCAGGAGAGAGCCGCTAGGCAACCAGACGTTGTTAGACCAGTTGTTCGGCTCTAAGAGCCCTGCGAGATCGCTGTCCGTCCTTTGGACTTCCAAGATAAGCGGCAATTACATTCGGATCAGTCGCAATCTGATCGGGACTTCCGTCTCCAATAACCGATCCGTAGTTCATGACGGTGATCCGTTCACACAACCCCATGACGAATTTCATATCGTGCTCTACCAAGACAATCGTCAATCCCTGCCGGACCTGATTGCGCAACAGGTCGCCAACGGTAGCCGTTTCGACGGGGTTTAAGCCCGACGTGACTTCGTCAAGCAGCAGAAGGTTGGGCTCGGTCGCCAACGCACGAGCGATCTCGACGAGGCGGCGGTCACCGTAGGACAAGTCCGTTACTGGCGCGTCCGCTTTCGTCAGGAGACCAACGATCTCCAGAAATTCTCTCGCCGCAGAAACTGTTTTCGCTTCTTCCCTCCGCTTTCTGCCGATCGAGAACATGCTTCCCCATAGACCGACCGAGTTGTGGAGATGCCGCCCTGTTGCGACGACATCCAATACGGTCATTTCGTCAAAGAGTTTTGGGGTCTGAAAAGTGCGGCAGATACCGGACGCCACCCGGGCCTCGGGAGTCATATGAGTGATCGCTTCACCTCTGAAGCAAATCTCGCCGGCACTTACGGTGGTGAGGCCCGATATCAGATCGAAAGCAGTGCTTTTTCCAGCACCGTTTGGTCCAATGAGACCATGTATGCTTGCTTCCTTCACGTCCATCGATAGTTTATTGACAGCAACAAGGCCGCCGAAGCGCCGCGTCACCTCGCGCAATGTCAGGATAACCTCAGAAGATCTCATCTTATATGAATCCTCTTGCTGCGGCTCAAGGCCGCACCGGCGCCCGCTATGCCCTTAGGCAGCAAGATCATCGAAGCAACAAGCAGAACTCCAAACGCAAGCATCTTGTACTGCGCAAAGTCCCGTAGATATTCTGGAGCAACGATCAGGACAGCCGCCCCGATGATGGCGCCAGGAAGCGATCCCAGGCCGCCCACGGTTATCATGATCAGACATGTGAGCGACTCGTACCAGGTGAAACTTTCGGGACTTAGAAAGCGCATGAGATGTGGCAGATATGCGCCTGCAATCCCGGCGATTGCGCAACCGAGTGTGATCACGATCATTCGATAGCGTGCCACGGGAATACCGACGCTTCGAGCCGCCGCTTCGTTCTGGCCGATCGCGCGGAAGGCACGACCGATTTTTCCGTGGCTAAGGCGAACGAGCAAACCATAAATGAGGGTGAGTGTAAGCGCTTCACATACGAACAGGCCGGTGCGCGTTTCGACCTGGAAGCCAATTATGCTGATCACAGGAATTCCACGGACTCCGGCGCTACCGCCTGTCAAACCCGTCCAGTTGGAAAGAATCTGATGGACGACGATGCCAAAGCCAAACGTCGCAATCTTGAAATAGACACCCGAAAGCCTAATCAGCTGCGCCATTAGCAATCCGGCGGCAGCTGCCGCTAGCCCAGCAGCAATGAGTGTCACGAGAAACGGCAGACCAAGATTTTTTTGGAGAAGAACGGAAGTGTAAGCTCCGATTCCCATGAAAGCCGCGTGCCCGAGGGACAGTTGCCCTGCGAGCCCGACCATAGTCTGTAAGCCCAATGCAGAAATCGCGTAAATCGCAACGGCCAAGCCTAGGTAAAGATAGAAGCCACCGAGACTCAAGGGCACAGACCAAAGAATGCTCACGATAACCGCAAAGACAATCCAGTCATTTCGATTCTGGCTTGTCGTGCTCGCGAGATCATTTTGCTGAGACAGCGACTCCTTTGCCGTTCTGGACAAGACAGCCTCTTGCACGTGCCTAGCCTCTCTTTCCCATTAGTCCGGTCGGTCTTACGAGCAGGATGCCGATCATGAGGAGGAAGGCCAAGCTGTCCTGGTATTCCGATGAAACCAGTTGACCTCCCAGCGTTTCACCAATCCCAATCACAAGGCCACCGATCACGGATCCCGGGATGCTTCCCAATGAGCCCAACACAGCCGCGGCGAACGCTTTGATCCCGAGCATTCCCATGTCGGCAGACACGAAGGTAATTGGCGCATAGAGAACACCGGCCGCAGCACCAATACCCGAAGCCAGCGCAAAGGACGCCGCAGATGCAAATCTGCGATTCACTCCCATGACAGACGCCGTTTGAGCATCGTCAGCTGCCGCACGTAGGGCCAAACCGAGCCACGTCCGAGTGAAGAGGATGTGGAGCCCAACGATCAACACCACCATCGTCAATCCGATGAGGGGATAGACCGCTGGTACAGGATACTGCCCGACCCTGATCGTCTCGTGAGTAAGAGGGATAGGATAGACGAGCGGGTTTGCTCCCCAGATGAGCCTGGCGCCGTTGCTGAGAACGATGCCAATTCCCAGCGTGAGCAGCACAAGGTAAGTCTGACTCGCTCCACGCTGAATGGCGGGCCAGAGTGCGCTTTGCGCGATGATGTACCCCAAGCAGGCCGTGACCGCGGCCGCAAATGGAACAACGAGCCAAAACGGAAGAGTGGGAGCACTGATGATGATCGAATAGCCGACGAAAGCCCCAACCATCATCAGGTCGCCTTGGGCAAAATTCACCAATCCCATGGCGCGGTAGACCATGCTGAATCCGACGGCCACAAGGCTGTAGATGCAACCGACTGCCAGTCCGCTTAGCAGCTGAAGCGAGAGATTCATGGTAGAACGCGCCTCGAACGCCTTTACTTGAGCAGGGTATCGAGCTTGACCTTGCCGTCGACGAGCTCGGCCATGGGCAAAGGCCGGTGAGCGTCACCGTTTGAGAGTATTGTGATCGGGCCGGTTGCGCCCTGAAACGCCTTGGTGTTGAAGATTTCGTCGCGGATTGTCTGCTTGGAAATCCCACTCTTTGCGGCCGCCCGCTTCATTGCGTCAGCAAGGACATACATCGCATCATAGCCCATGCCTTCATATTGAGTTGGCGCTCTATGATGGCGTTCATTCCATTTCTGAACGAATTTCTTCCCGGCGTCCGTTTCGATCGAGCCCGCCAGATAATAGAGCAGGCCATAAGTACCCTCAGCCGAAGGTCCGGCTATTTCACGATATTGGTCTATGCCAATCGCGCTTCCGACATAGAACGGAAACTTGATCTGCATTTCTGCCATTTGTTTCGCCATTAGACCCGCTTCGGTGTAGTACCCCCAGAGCACGATATAGTCGGGCTTTGCTGATGCCACGGTCGCCAACGTTGGCTTAAACTCGCGGGATGTGGGCTCGTAAGCAATCCTACCCTTGAGCTCAAGTCCGATTTCCTTGGCTTTCTTCTCGAACGCTTCAGCCAGGGGAACTCCGAAGTTGTCATTTCGGACCAGGAGATACGCGCTCTTTGCTCCCTTATCCTTTTTGAGCCACTCTGCAGTGCGCTCGGCCCAAGTGGTTGACGATTGCGCTATTCGCGCGAACCAAGGATTGTTTGCCAACGTCAGGGCACTGTCCACTGCAAGTGGAGAGAGTTGCGGCACTTTCGCCTCTTTGGTGACCTCGATCGCCGCGGCTGTGCCGGCACTTGTGGAGCCGCCGACCACCGCCACCACGTCGTCGACGTCGATCATGCGCTGAACGGCTTGCGCGGCCACGCCGGGGCTTGCGGTGTCATCCGCCGGTATGAGCTTTATTTTGTCCGCACCCAAGAACCCGGCATTGATTTCTTCAAGCGCGAATTGGGCGCCAGCAAGACTTTCAGAGCCGTAGGCAGCCGCCGGGCCGGACAAGGGTCCGAAGAAGCCGACCGGAAAGTCCTTCGCCACAGCCGAAGACCCAAACGAGAGGAGAACAGTTGCGAATATGCCCATACGAGCGAGTACCATCTTCCAATCCTCCAAATGCAACATGTTAGACGCCGAGATAGCTTCGTTGGATCTCTGGATCGCTCTCAAGCGAGGCTGCGAGCCCCGATCTGACGATCGTGCCGCGCTCCAGAACGTATGCACGATCAGCGACATCGAGCGCCGCTGCTGCATTCTGCTCCACAAGAAGGATGGTCATGCCATCCTTGGCGAGCCGATTGATCGTGTCGAAGATCAGTTCAATCAGCAAAGGCGCAAGGCCCATGGAGGGCTCGTCCAATAGGAGGAGCCTCGGCTTTGCCATCATGGCCCGCGCCATGGCGACCATTTGCTGCTCGCCGCCTGACAGCGTTCCGGCATGTTGATCACGACGCTCCGCCAACCGAGGGAAGAGATCGTAAACGCGATCGAAGTGCCAGGACGGCCCGAAGCCAGTTCGACGAGAATAGCCGCCCATCGCGAGATTTTCCGCGACGGTCAGATTGGAGAAAACCCGCCGGCCCTCCGGCACAACAGCTATGCCGGCAGCAACGATACCGCTCGGCTTCATAGCAAGAAGAGACTTACCATCGAACGTCAGCTGCCCGGCGTTGACAGGAAGTAAACCGCAGAGTGCATTGATGAGCGTTGTCTTTCCGGCGCCATTGCGACCTAAAAGGCAAACTACTTCGCCCGCGCTAACATCAAGCGACACGCCGTGAAGAACATCGACCCCAGCGACGTAGGAAACTCGAATTCCGGACACCGCCAGGAGTTTTGGTTCATTGATCGCCATGCTCGCGGACGATGAGTGGGAAGCGTTCATCAGCAGGGCCCTCATCCGCTACGGCTCGATAAGAAACGGAGCTTCACAGCCCCGGCTGCAGCTCAGATAACTTTCAAGGATGCTTCGGACATTCTTCATAAGGTGCTTTTTGGAATAATTGGTCACGACGCACCAATAGGCGAAGCGACGCCGTGTCGACGACAGGCGGCCTCGATTGTATTTCTGAGAAGACAAGCGATCGTCATGGGGCCCACCCCACCCGGAACCGGGGTGAGCGCGCCGGCCACGGCACGCGCGCCTGCAAAGTCCACGTCGCCGATCAATTTCTGGTGCCCCTCGTGCTCGACGCGATTGATCCCGACATCGATTACAATCGCGCCGGGCTTGATCCAGTCACCACGAATAAGCTCGGGTTGCCCGACGGCAGCTACAAGTATGTCCGCGCGGCGACACACCGAAGGTAGATCCTCAGTCCTGGAGTGCGCGACTGTGACCGTGCAATTTTCTCGAAGTAGAAGTTGCGCGAGCGGCTTACCGACGATGTTGGAGCGTCCAACGATGACGGCATTCAGTCCAGCAAGCTGGCTGCGAACTCCCTTGATCAGCAGCATACACCCGAGCGGAGTACAGGGGACTAGCGCACGCCCGCCAAGCGAGAGCTTGCCTACATTCATCGGATGAAAGCCATCTACGTCCTTCGCCGGATCGACGGCCGCCGTCACCTTTTGGGCATCGATATGAGAAGGGAGCGGTAACTGCACGAGAATACCGTCCACGTCGTGAGCGGAATTCAGTCGATCGATCAACGATAACAGATCTGTTTCGCTCGTCGTGCTCGGCAGTTCATGATGAAATGAACGCAAACCAGCTTCAACAGAACGGCGAATCTTGTTGCGGACGTACACCGAACTCGCCGGATCGTTGCCAACGAGGACTACGGCCAGTCCGGGCGTAAGCCCTCTCTCTACAAGGTTCTCGACTGCACTTCGCAGCTCAGAATGGAGCCTTGCCGCCACCGCGCCACCGTCGATGAGAGTGGCCTCACTTATTTCCCGGATGTTCATCGAAAGATCACCGTGCGATCGCCATTCATGAGTATTCGATTTTCGGCATGCAGCTTGACGGCCCGCGCCAGAACGGCGGCCTCGACATCTCTTCCGATCGCCGAAAGATCGTCTGGTGTCAGGGAGTGGTCCACACGGAGCACGTCTTGTTCAATGATTGGGCCTTCATCCAAATCGGCCGTCACGTAGTGGGCCGTTGCTCCAATCAACTTGACCCCTCGTGAGTGGGCCTGATGATACGGCCGAGCTCCCTTGAAGCTCGGCAGGAAGGAATGGTGTATATTTATGATCCTTCCAGACATCTTTTGACAAAGATTGTCTGACAAGACCTGCATGTAGCGCGCCAAGACAACGAGGTCGATTCGCTCCTGCTCAACCAACTCGAGGAGCTTTGCTTCTTGCGCGAGCTTCGTATCGGCGGTGATGGGCATATGATGAAACGGAATGTCATAGGACGCGGCGAGCCGGTAGAAGTCGCGGTGATTGGAGACGATCAACGGGATTTCGACCCCCAGAGTGCCGGTTGCGTACCGGAACAGCAGATCGTTCAGACAATGCCCCGCCTTCGACACCATGATCAGAAGACGAGGCCTCGACTTGCAGTCATGAAATTCCCAGGTCATACCGAATGAAGTGCTGACTTCCGAGAAGTCTGCCTGCAGATCCGTCAGCAGGACGCTAGGCGCATCAAACGACACGCGCATAAAAAGCCTTCCAACGCTGCGGTCCGAGAATTGAGCACTGTCACGGATATTGCACCCGTGCGTGGCGAGAAAGCCTGAAACGGCGTGCACAATCCCAATTCGGTCCGGACAGGAGAATGTCAGAATGAAATCAGGACGCAGGGAGCGATCTTTGGAAGACCCATCGACAACTGACGTTTGCGTTTCGGCATGAACAGGTCCAGGTATGACGCTTGTTTCGGCCATGACAATCTAGCTCTTCTACGAGGCCGCGGCCGAGACGAGAGCACCCTCCCCGACATCCTTTACGCGACTATTGTTGGGATCATAAAACGGACGGAATGATGCGCGCGCGGGTACACGCACGCCGGCGACCTCGACCTCGAATTTCCCGCTCTGGAGAAAGGACGCATCGACAATGCCATTCGAGTTGTCGATGAAGCCCAATCCCAAGCAGGTGCCGACTGTGTGTCCGAACATGCCGGACGTGATACGGCCAACAAGCCGCCCGTCGTGCCAAATTGGTTCGTTGTGGTAGATCAACACGTCCGGATCGTTCAGCGCGACGTGGATCATTTTTCGCCTGGCCCCTGCGTCCCTCTGGCGCAGCAGTGCATCTCGTCCAATGAAGCCTTGCGGCTTCGACCACGCCACCGCAAAGCCGAGACCTGATTCCAGTGGGGTGTCCTCGTCCGTGACGTCGTGCCCCCAATGACGGTACCCCTTCTCCATTCGCAGAGAATTCATGGCATGATAGCCAGCGAGACGCATATTTGATGCCGCGCCTTCTTCGACGAGGCAATCATAGACCCCCTGTACGAACTCAGTTGGGATGTACAATTCCCATCCGAGTTCGCCGACATAGGTAATGCGGCTTGCCCTGACTTTGGCATAGCCAAGGTCAATGACTTGGGAGGTCGCGAAGGGAAATGCCGAGTTAGAGAGGTCCGCATCCGTAAGCTTGCTCAAGAGATCCCTTGATTTCGGACCCATGACGCCCAGTACGGCGTAGGCGGAGCTTACATCGATCGCGATCGCTCGCGCACCTTCGGGAATGTGACGGCGCAACCAGGCAAAGTCCCTGACTTGCGTCGCCGCCGCCGTTACGATGAGAAATCGCTTCAAGCCTTCGCGCGTGACGGTAAGATCCGCTTCGATGCCGCCTCGTTCATTGAGCCATTGCGTATAGACGATGCGGCCGACCGGCACCGAAACGTTATTGGAACATATCCTGTTCAGGATGGATTCGGCATCGTCCCCTTCAAGGATAAACTTCGCGAAGGACGATTGATCGAACAATCCAACACTTTCCCGTACCGCCCGATGTTCCGCGGCTGAGTGTTCGAACCAATTCTGACGGCCGTAGCTATATTCGTACCTTGCCTCTCGCCCCTTCGGCGCGAACCAGTTCGGTCGCTCCCAGCCCGCGACCTCTCCAAAACAAGCTCCTTGCGCGAGCAAACGATCGTGGAGGGCCGAGCGGCGAACTCCTCTTGCCGTGTCGGGCTGCCGGAACGGCCAATGCATGGCGTACAAGAGGCCGAGAGCCTCGACAGTGCGGTCCTTTAAGTATCGTCGATTCGACTGGAACGGCATGACGCGCCGCACATCAACGTCCCAAAGGTCCATCGGGGGATGACCGTCGACGATCCAGTCGGCCAGGACTTTACCTGCTCCACCCGCGGAGCGAATACCGATCGAGTTGAAGCCGGCCGCCACGAAGAGATTCCGCACTTCAGGCGTCTCGCCCAGCATGTAGCGGTCATCGGGCGTGAAGCTTTCAGGACCGTTGAAAAACAACTGGATCCCGGTTTTTGCCAGTATCGGCACACGACGAATTGCCCCCTCAAGCAATGGCTCAATATGCTCGAGGTCATCTGGCAGAGTATCGAATTCAAAGCTCTCAGGAATTCCCTGCATACCCCACGGCTTTGCGACCGGCTCGAACCAACCAACCAGCAGCTTGCCGGCGTCTTCCTTGAAGTAAGTACAGGCATCGCCGTCACGCAGTACGGGAAGATGCTTTCTGATTTCAGGCACCGGCTCAGTCACGATGTAGAAGTGCTCGGCAGCGTGAAGAGGGACAGTCGTGCCGGCTTGTGCACCGAGCTCCCTCGCCCACATGCCAGCACAATTGACGACGTATTCAGCTGCTATTTCGGCGTCCTTCGTTCGCACGCCCGTGGCACGGCCATTTTCGATCAGAATGTCGGTAACCGCGGTATTCTCAAATATCTTCGCCCCACGACCCCTCGCTCCCCTTGCTAGGGCTTGCGTCGTATCCACCGGGTTCGTCTGCCCGTCTTTCGGAAGGTGCACCGCGCCGACGAGGTCCTCGGTCGCCATCAACGGCCAAAGATCACCCGCCTCCTTCGCCGACATGACGTTGACCTCCAACCCGAAACATCGGGCCATCGAGGCTCCACGCCGGAGTTCTTCAAAACGCTCATGGTTGTTGGCGATTGCGAGCGATCCAATCTGTCGGTATCCGGTATTTTGACCCGTTTCGCGCTCGAGTTCAGAGTAAAGCTCTGTCGTGTATTGAGCTAGCCGTGTGAGATTGTGAGTCGCACCAAGCTGCCCAACGAGGCCCGCTGCGTGCCAAGTGGTGCCGGACGTAAGCTGTTTTCGTTCGAGCAAAACAACGTCCGTCCAACCGCGAAGGGTTAGATGGTAGGCCAGACTGCAGCCCATGATTCCGCCGCCTATGATGACGACTTGAGCCGACTTGGGAAGTTCCGTCACACCCGATCTCCGATCCAACCGTGAAATTCTGTCAGATTTTTTCACAATTGTGAACGATTTTTTTCATGACCAAGGTGTTTTTTTTCAAAATTGTGCCGTCTATAAAGAATCGAGCGCTCTCGGCGACTGAGCGCGCCTAGGTTGCGAGACTTTGGCTTCTGATGTGGTCTCGGTGCACTCCGTCGAGCATCGAGAGGCCTTTCGTGCTAGCGTTGTTTTGAAGGTCGAAGGAGTCGATGGCTATTAGATCGATACGCGCGGCTGACGAATGGGCGGCCACAGAGTCGGGATCCAGCATGGACCCTGAAGCCGCCGTGGGCGGACAGATCCGTGAATTGCGCAAAATCAAGAAGTTGACCTTGACCCAGCTTGCCCAGGCAGCCGGAATCTCGGTCGGCTATTTGAGTCAAATTGAGAGAAATCAATCGAAGCTGCCGATCGGAATTTTGAAGAAGCTCAGCGACGCCCTCGGCGTCCATATGAATTGGTTCTTCAATGGCAACTTGCAGGCTACCCCGGATGAAAGGGACGTCATCGTTCGTAAAGCGCATCGCCGACGCCTGACATTTACTGGGCTAGGCATCGCTGAAGAGCTTCTGTCTCCCAATCTAGCCGGTCCTCTCGAACTCCTTCTGAGCACAATCGAACCAGGCGCTGATAGCGGCGAGTACAGCCATGATGGCAATGAAGCAGGCATTCTGATTGCGGGTCGATTGGACTTATGGGTTGACGGAAAGCGCTTCCAGCTTGAGGAGGGGGATAGCTTTTCGTTCAGCAGCACCTCGCAACATCGCTGCGCAAATCCAGGAAAGGTGCCCGCAAAGGTGGTTTGGGTGATTACTCCGCCGCATTACTAGTGAGTATCTTTCACTTGATTGGGCAGCGAAATCGGTCAATCCATCTCGCGGTCGATCCTCGCGGCTTTGATTGAAGTCGTGATGAAGCGGCGCACTTCCTGGACACGACGGGTCTCGTGCGTGTCGGAATGCGAAGTCAGCCAGTAGCTTCGCGCGAACCGCACTTCGGGGAGTAGGCGCTGTAGTTCGGGATAATTTCGGGCCGCATAGTCGTGCAAGATGCCGATTCCGTGGCCGCTTCGCACGGCCTCCATCTGGGCGACGACGCTGCCGCATTCGTAGCGACGCGACATCAGGCGGCCAAGAGCCGAGGCATAGTCCAGCGCCCGGCTGTACACGAAGTCCTCCACGTGCGTGACGAACAGCCGTCCCGCCAGATCAGATTGACTTTCGATTGCACCTTCCCGTGACAAATAGCTCTGCGCCGCATAGACGCTCAACGTGTAGTCGGTTAATTTCGAGACGATCAGCCGCCCTTGCTTTGGCTCGTCGAGGGTGATTGCAATATCCGCTTCGCGCCGCGACAATGAAAAAGTGCGGGGAAGCGGGACGAGCTGAATGACAAGGCCAGGGTGTTTGGCAGCTAGCGCTCCAAGCCGGCTAGCCAAAAAGTAGTTACCCAGCCCGTCCGGGGCCCCGACGCGCACGGTGCCAGTAATCGCTTCTGTAGTACCGCCGATGCTTGCGCCGACTTTGAGAAGCTCACTCTCGGCGCGTTCTGCAGCCGCAACCAGGGCCTCACCTGCCGGTGTGAGCGCGCAACCTGAGATGTGGCGCTCGAGCAGCTTGGCGTTGAGACCTTTCTCCAACGCGGTAAGTTGACGGGCGACCGTCGCATGGTTGAGCCGCAACCGCTTTGACGCCTTCAGGATCTGCCCAGCACGCGCGACTTCCAAGAATATCCGAACCCGCTCCCAATCCATTGACTACACTTTCTGCACAACGGAGCCGCGAACACGGCAATTGATGTGCAGATTCATGCGCTTCATATCGGTTGAGATCAAGCATCCGACAGAGGAGCGCAACGATGTCCGCGACCATTCCGAACTTCATCAATGGCCAAGTATTCCAGGGTCGAGGCAGTAGGAGCTCGCCTGTCTTCAACCCTGCGAGCGGCGAACAGTCGGGAACGCTCGGCTTGGCTTCGGCCGAAGACGTAAGCGCTGCAGTCGTTGCGGCAAGAGAGGCCTTTCCGGCGTGGGCCAGCACGCCTCCGCTCCGGCGCGCGCGCATTCTCAATCGCTTCTTGCGAATCCTCGAAGACCGGATCGATGAACTCGCTCAAGTGATCAGTGCTGAACATGGCAAGGTTCTGTCCGATGCGAAAGGAGAGATTCAGCGGGGAATGGAAGTGGTAGAGTTTGCGACGGGCGCGCCGGAACTCCTCAAAGGTGAAATTACCGAGAACGTCGGCACCCGCGTCGATTCCCATTCGCTGCGGCAGCCGCTCGGCGTCGTCGCCGGCATTACCCCATTCAATTTTCCGGCAATGGTTCCGATGTGGATGTTTCCCGTCGCGCTCGCCTGCGGAAACACTTTCGTCCTCAAGCCGTCCGAGCGCAACCCATCGGCTTCGCTTATCCTGGCGCAGTGGCTCAATGAGGCAGGTCTACCCCGCGGAGCGTTCAACGTCGTCCAGGGCGACAAGGAGGCGGTTGATGCACTTATCACTCACCCTGACGTCTCGGCTGTGAGTTTTGTCGGTTCGACGCCCATCGCGCGCTATATCTACGAGACCGCAACGCATCACGGCAAGCGTTGCCAGGCACTCGGTGGTGCCAAGAACCACATGATCATAATGCCCGACGCCGATATGGATCTGGCAGTTGATGCACTGATGGGAGCAGCTTACGGCTCGGCGGGCGAACGCTGCATGGCGATTTCGGTAGCCGTCCCTATCGGCGATGCCACGGCGCGAGAACTCATCCAAAGACTGGCACCGAAGGTTCGTGCATTGACCATTGGTCCCGGCACCGATCCCGGCGTAGAAATGGGGCCGCTCGTGACGAAACAACACCGTGACAAGGTCCGCGCTTACGTCGACGCCGGCGTTGCCGAGGGTGCAGAACTCGTTGTTGATGGGCGCGACTTTAAGCGACAAGGGTACGAGAACGGTTACTTTATAGGGGGAACCCTGTTCGACCGAGTGACAACGGAGATGAAAATCTATCGAGAGGAGATCTTCGGCCCTGTGCTCGCGGTGGCTCGCGCTGGTTCCTATGATGAGGCGGCCGACATGATAAATAAGCACGAATTCGGCAACGGCACCGCCATATTCACCAGAGACGGGGATGCGGCACGAGAATTCGCTCACCAGATTCAGGTCGGAATGGTCGGAATAAACGTCCCTATTCCCGTTCCGATGGCATTTCATTCGTTCGGCGGGTGGAAAGCTTCTCTTTTCGGAGACCACCACATGCACGGCCCCGAAGGAGTGCGATTTTACACCAAACTGAAAACAATCACGACGCGATGGCCAACGGGCATCCGGAGCGGCGCAGAATTCGTGATGCCGACGATGAGCTGATCGATAGGATCGCCGGCTTGATCCCGTCGGCGACTCCCACTTATCCAGGGCAGCCATAGTACGTAGCCCCAGTTGCAGGATGAACGCGGATCGAGGGCGGCTTGTCCCCTGCATACGCATTCAGTTTCTTTCGGCCCGACCAGAGATTCTACGACAGCTGAAATCGTGATCTAGGCTAGCAAAAAAGGGCCACTCCTTTTCGGAGTGGCTCGCCAAGTCAGGGAGGAAACGTCCCAGAGGGACCTCTGTGATCAGGCCGCCGCCTGTTCGATCGGTGAAAATGGGACGCCGAGGCTCTCAGCTACAGCCCTGTAGGTGACCCGGCCCCGATGGACATTGAGACCTGCGCGCAGATGCGGATCGTCGAGCACTGCTGCGAGCCCCCCATGGGCAAGAGCCAGCCCAAACGGCAGTGTCGCATTGTTCAGCGCATGGCTCGAAGTTAGTGGGACGGCTCCTGGCATATTGGTGACACAGTAGTGTATCACCCCATCCACCTCATACGTCGGATCGGCGTGCGTGGTTGGACGTGAGGTCCCGAAACAGCCGCCTTGATCAATCGCAACGTCGACAATCACTGAGCTCTTGCGCATTGAACTCAACATGTCACGGGTGACGAGTTTGGGCGCGCTCGCACCCGGCACAAGTACAGCGCCGATGACAACCTCCGCTGCAAAGACCTCCTCCTCGACGGCTTCGATCGTCGAGAACCTGGTTCGAACGCGGCCTTCGAATAGTTCATCCACCTCGCGAAGCCTAGGAATCGAGCGGTCTAGGATTGTAATTTCGGCACCCAGGCCTGCCGCCATCCGGGCCGCGTGGGTGCCGACAACGCCGCCTCCGACCACCACTATCCTAGCCGGCTGGACACCGGGAACCCCACCGATCAGCAGCCCCTTGCCCTCCAGCATATCGTTTCGGGGCCGCACCGGCCGCTTCGATCGCAAGCCTGCCAGCGACCTCGCTCATCGGCGCAAGCAGCGGAAGACCGCCATGCGCATCAGACACGGTTTCATAGGCAACGGCAGTGCAGCCAGATTGCATAAGGCTTTTGGCTTGCTCTGGATCAGGCGCCAGATGAAGGTAGGTGAAGAGGATCTGGTTCTCTCGCAGGAGGGCCCACTCGGGGGGCTGGGGCTCCTTTACTTTCACGATCATCTCACTCGATGCAAACACCTCGTGAGCTGAGTCTAAAATAGTCGCGCCAGCTTTGCGGTAGCCCTGGTCTGCCGCGCCGATGCCGACGCCGGCATTTCGTTGCAATGGCGACAGAGCCAGCAGGCCTGCACCACGGCCGTGAGCGTCTTCTCGGCCGTCCAGCGCGGCTCCAAAAAGCCGGGGAAGTAGGAGCCCTTGCGCAGCTTGGGGATGCGGAGCTCAAGCGTGCCGGCGCGGGTCTCCCAGGTCGTGTCGCGGTAGCCGTTGCGCGGGGCCAGACGCTCCGGGTTCTTCTCGCCGTAGGCGGCCCGGTCTGGCCTTCCACTTCCAGCTCCATCAGTCGCTGGCGACAAAGCCAATCATCTCGCGCGTAGTTGCGCATCAGGGGTCTTCTCCAGGAGCGTGCGCAGGTTCATCATGTCGGTCATCGGCGGTTTCTCGGTTGCGTTGGCGTGTCGCAACCCGATCCTACCGGAGAACTGCCGGTGACCACCGCAAAGCCGCCCGCCCGCTACGGCGCTATTTGAGGGCGCGCGTCCGGGCGGCTTTGCTCTACCGACCTACAACACCGCCGGGGAGTACGTCATGCCAAGCCGATGATTGTTTGTGGGTGCAAGTCCCATCCGGCCAAAGCCGTAGCAGGCAAGCCGGGACCGAGTCTTGCGGGCGTCGCGGCAACGCTGGGGTCCGAAGTGTAGACAGGAGTCGTGCGGGGTGCGGGAATGAGCCTCGAAAGGTGGATGTTTGCGGAGGCCGAGTGTGTTCCCTAAGCACGAAGGCTGCATGAGCATCGTCGATACGCGAGACGATGCCGCTCCGTCGGGGTCGATGGCCTCATCACGCACGGAAGGTAATCATCGGAACATGAGAGGCCCGACCGGGTCCGCTGGATTGATCTCCAGCGGGGGACAGCGGCAAGGCACCGCCAGAGCCGTTGTTCGAGCTGAGGTCGGGAGTCGGACTGGTCCATACTACCTGTGAAGTCGTCGAAGGTAACGAGACGCATGGAGGGAAGGGACCAGCTCGAGGGGAGCCCGCGCGAGGAGGCCAGGGTCCGGACACAGAGCCGGGTTACCTTGCCGCCGAACCTCAAGCGGGTGAACGCGGCAGCCAAGCAAGCTGCCCAAACCCGGTTCACGGCCCTGCTGCACCATGTCGACGAAGACGCTCTTCTTCGGGCGTTTCGACGACAAAAGCGGCGGGCCAGCGCGGGGGTCGATGGGGTGACGGTGGCGAAGTACGAAGAGAGGCTGACGGATAACCTCCGCGACCTCTGCGGACGGGTCCACTCCGGTCGCTACCGGCCACAGCCGGTGCGGCGCATCTACATCCCCAAAGCCGACGGCGGTAGCGGCCTCTCGGCGTGCCGGCGCTAGAGGACAAGATTGTCCAAAGCGCGGTGGCCGAGGTGCTGAGCGCCGTCTACGAGGCCGACTTCCTCGGGTTCTCCTATGGCTTCCGGCCGGGGCGGAATCCTCACATGGCGCTTGATGCTCTGCATACGGCGATCATGAGCCAGCACGTGAACTGGGTGCTCGATGCCGACATACGCAGCTTCTTCGACTCGGTCGACCACGAGTGGCTGTTGCGGATGCTGGCGCAGAGGATCGCCGATCCTCGCATCTTGCAGCTCATCGGGCTGTGGCTGCGAGCCGGCGTTCTTGAGAGCGGCGAGAAGCGAGAGACGGACAGGGGCACGCCGCAGGGGGCGGGCATCAGCCCGCTCCTTGCCGATATCTTCCTGCACTACATCCTCGATCTCTGGACTATCAATGGCGTCTGTCGCGCGGCGATCAGGGGTTCTTCCGCACATTTGGTGCAGGGTGCAGGATTCACGAACAGTGCGAATAAGGGCATAAGGTCGGAATCGCAGTCGACGTCCGTGATTCGCCTTGCTCCATGCCTTCCGCTCGCTGGTTTCCCCCGAACTTTCGATTGTCCAGATCCTTCCCCAGACGGATAGGGTGGTGCTCGTGGCTCGGCCGAAGTCAGCGGTCTCGCTCTGTCCCTGTTGCGGCGGCCAGACGGGTCGCGTCCACAGCCATTACCTGCGACGCTTAGCCGATCTGCCGTGGCAAGGTCGAGTGGTCGAAATCCGGCTTCAGGCGCGACGCTTTCGATGCGCGAATCCGCAATGCCCGCGTCAGATATTCACCGAGCGGCTACCGGCAACGGTGCGGCCGAAAGCAAGACGCACAACCCGCCTCGGCGAGAGCCTACTGGCAATGGGCTTTGCGGTCGGCGGAGAACCCGGCTCGCGCCTGTCGCGCAAACTGGCCATGCCGGTCAGTGGCGACACCTTGCTCCGGATGGTTCACTCGGCTCCCTTGCCGGATTTCGTGGCCCCGACCGTCGTCGGCATCGACGATTGGGCTTGGCGTCGTGGCCAGCGATATGGAACGATCATCTGCGATCTGGAGCGCAATTGCGTACTTGACCTGCTTCCCGATCGTAATGCCGACAGTGTTGCGCGCTGGCTGAAGCGCTGGCCGGAGATCAAGGTCGTCGCGCGCGACCGTGCGGGCCTTTATGCTGATGGCGCGCGCTGCGGCGCACCCGACGCGGTGCAGGTGGCGGACCGCTGGCACCTGCTCAACAGTCTGGGTGAGGCCCTGCGCCACGCGGTCGGCCGCCATCGTCACAGCATAGCCGCCGCCGTGCAAATCATGGCGTCCGTGCAACGACCGAAGACTGGCAGTTCCACGCTCCCGCCCGGCCTTGCACAATTGCGGGCGGATCGAAAGGCTGCACGACGCGAACGCTGGGATGAAATCTGTCGCCTACGCGAGCAAGGTTGCCCGACATCTGGGATCGCCCAACTGCTCGGCGTCGACAGGCGCACGGTTCAGCGCTGGCTGGCCGCTGGCGGCGAACCAGAGCATTCGCGTCCTCACAGACCTTCACATCTTCTCGCGCCCTTCTCGGCATGGCTCGAAGCGCGGTGGGCCTCCGGCTGCCAGGGGGGCCAGCAGCTTTGGCGCGAGCTTCAGCAACAGGGTTATACTGGAAGTCGGGTGACCGTCGCGCGATGGGCCGCTGACAGGCGTGCACATGCAGGCTCCGGAGGAGCAGCACAACCGCACCCAACCTGGAAAGCTCCCTCGCGTCGTCGCTGTGCTTGGTATTTGAGTCGGGATCTGGATCAGATCGATGCTGACGCCAGGCTGTTCCTCGGTCACCTGTTTGCGCGAGCTCCGGAACTCGCCACGACAGCAGAGCTAGCGAAGCGGTTTGTGTCTCTTCTCAGGGGCAGCGACATCGCCGAGCTCGATAAATGGATCGCACAAGCAGCCACCAGCGAGCTCAAGAGCTTCGCCAACGGCATCGCGCGCGACATCGACGCGGTCCGAGCGGCAATAACAACCCCCTGGACAACCAGTCCGGTCGAAGGCCAGATCAGCAGGATCAAAGCCATCAAACGACAAATGTATGGCCGGGCAAGCTATCCGCTATTGCGTCGACGCGTCCTTCTGGCTGCTTGAGTATGACCGGGCAACCTGTCCAACCCCAGCTACTCAAGCTGCACCAAATGTGCGGAAGAACCCGATCAGGATGGAAAGCAGCGTCAATCAAGGTGAGAGAGTTTAGCTGGGCTCGTGACGTAGGGAGGGCGTAGCCCGACCGGAGTTACGAGCCAAGCGTCGGCGCGATCCCGAGGAGGACCGCGCCGACTGGTGATCGGGGCCGGCGGGGTTATGCAAGTGGTTCTTCCGCCAAGAGGAATCACTCGCGTGCCCGGCCGACACATCACAGATCACCAGATGAGGCTCTACATGAAGTACCGTCAGACCGATAGCCCGCCAGTGGCGGCGGCCAAGGCATCATTCAGTGCGTCGACCGCCTATCGGATCGAGAGAGACCCCCGATTTCCATCGCAAAGGAAGGCGCCGCGCGGCCGGCGACGGCCGGACCCGTTGAGCGACGTGTTCGAGACCGAGATCGTCCCGATCCTGAAGTCGGCACCTGGCTTACGCCCGGTGGCGGTGTTCGAGGAGATGCTACGGCGTCATCCGGATCTCGGCAGCGGCATCCGTCGTACCCTGGAACGCCGTATCCGTGCCTGGCGGGCGATCCACGGCGAGGAGCAGGAGGTGATCTTCCGCCAAACGCATGAGCCTGGCCAACTCGGCCTCTCCGACTTCACAGACATGGGGGAGTTGGGTGTGACGATCGCGGGCGCACCGCTGGATCATCGTCTCTATCACTTCCGTTTGGCCTATTGCGGGTTCGAGCACGCCCACGTCGTGCTTGGCGGCGAGAGCTTCGTTGCCCTGGCCGAAGGCCTGCAGAATGCCCTCTGGTCGCTCGGTGGGGCGCCGCGGGAGCATCGGACCGACAGCTTGTCGGCCGCATTCTGCAATCTCGATCGTGATGCACGGGACGATCTGACGCAGCGATACGAGGCCCTTTGTGCCCATTACGGCATGCGGCCTTCCCGCAACAATCGAGGCGTCGCCCACGAGAATGGCTCGATCGAAGGGCCCCACGGTCATCTCAAGCGAGCAATCGCGGACGCCTTGCTGCTGCGCGGAACTGTCGACTTCGACGATCTTGCCACCTATCGCGGCTTCATCGACGAGATCGTCAGCCGCCGCAATGCCCGCAACGCCAAGCGGATCGATAGCGAGCGCGTGGTATTGCAGGAGCTGCCCGATCGGCGCACCTCCGACTACGAAGAGGTGATCGTCCGCGTGACATCGTCCGGCGGCTTCACCCTGCGCAAGGTGTTCTACACGGTGCCATCGCGCCTGATCGGACACCGGCTGCGGGTGCGCCTTTACGATGATCGTCTCGACGTGTTCGTCGGCGGCACCCATCTCGTCACCCTGCCGCGTGGGCGGCCGCATCCCAATGGCAAGTACGACCAGGTCGTCGATTATCGGCACGTGATCCATTCCCTGCGGCGCAAGCCGATGGCGCTTCTCAATCTGGTCTACCGAGATCGGCTGTTCCCGCGCGATGCCTATCGGAAGACCTTCGATCGCTTGCGCGAACGCTTGCCGGACAAAAAAGCCTGCCGGATCATGGTCGATCTCCTCGCGCTCGCTCATGAACGCGGCTGCGAGACCGAACTCGCCGATCAGCTCACCGCCGACCTCGAGGCCGGCCGGCTGCCCGACCTCAACCGGCTACATGCTCACTTCGCCCCCGATCCCGCTAACCTGCCGAGCGTCGTGGTGCAGCTCGTGCCGCTTGCGACATACGAATGCCTCATCGGTACCGCCGAAACCGGAGGTGCAGCATGAGCGTAACAAATACGGTTGATGCCGCGCGCCTCAATCTGTTGCTCAATGAGCTCCGGCTGCCTGCCATCAAGGTGCTGTGGGCGCAATTTGCCGAACAGTCCGACAAGGAAGGCTGGCCGGCCGGCCGCTTCCTCGCGACCATCGCCGAGCACGAGATCGCCGAACGCGGCCGCCGTCGGATCGAACGACACCTTGTCGAAGCACGTTTGCCCGCCGGAAAGACCTTCGACAGCTTCGACTTCGAAGCCGTGCCGATGATCTCGAAGGCGCAGGTGATGGCGCTCGCCGCCGGTGACAGCTGGCTGGGCAAGGGCGCCAATTTGCTGTTGTTCGGCCCGCCCGGCGGCGGAAAGAGCCACTTGGCGGCAGCGATTGGCCTGGCCCTCATCGAGAACGGATGGCGCGTCCTCTTCACCCGCACCACCGATCTCGTGCAGAAGCTCCAGCTGGCGCGACGCGAGCTCAACCTCGAGGCGGCCATCAATCGTCTCGATCGCTTCGATCTCCTGATCCTTGATGATCTCGCTTACGTCACCAAGGATCAGGCCGAGACCAGCGTGCTGTTCGAGCTCATCAGTGCACGCTACGAGCGCCGCTCGATGCTGATCACCGCCAATCAGCCATTCGGCGAATGGAACAGGGTCTTCCCGGATCCCGCCATGACCCTCGCCGCTATCGATCGCCTCGTTCACCACGCCACCATCGTGGAAATGAACGTCGAGAGCTATCGCAGACGGACCGCCCTCGAACGAAAACGCGGTCCAGGACGGCCGCCATCGCACGCGACACCTAAAACCGTCGCTGATTGACGCTGCGCGACAATCAGAGTTCAACAAAACTCTTGCGCGCGACAATCATCGCGGCAATCATCATCAGGCCGCGACACTGCCTCGCCATCCTGATCGCCGCGCACTTCCTACCCAGATTGCCGCGCTACAGGCGTCGTCGCCGCGCACGCGGTCGCATCGTGATCGTGCGTTATGCGGACGACTTCGTCATGGGCTTCGAGAGCAAGGCAGACGCGCAGGAAATGCTCTTGGCCCTCAGGGCGCGGCTGGCCACCTTCGGCCTGATGCTCCATGAGGACAAGACGCGGCTGATCGAGTTTGGCCGGTTCGCGGCCCTCTCGCGTCAGCGGCGCGGCGAGCGGCGGCCTAAGACCTTCGCCTTTCTCGGCTTCACCCATTACTGCGGGCGGACCCGGGATGGCCGGTTCATCGTGAAGCACAAGACGGAAGGGAAACGCCTGACGCGCAAGCTGACGGCGTTGCGCCAGGAGGCATGGCGCTTCATGCATGCGCCACTGGCCACGCAGCACGAGCGGTTCGCCGCCGTTCTGCGCGGGCACTATGGCTATTATGGCAGGCCGCACAATTATCCAGTGCTCAACGGCTTCTACCGGGAAGTGCGTCGGACCTGGCTGCGTTGTCTGAGACGGCGTAGCCAGAAAACTCGGCGCATGGGCTGGCCGGAGTTCGAGACCCTGACGGCACGCTTCCGCCTGCCAACTCCACGCATCACTCGCACAGGGGCGCAGGCGCAGATATGACGCGGGTTACTCTCGGGAAGAGGCCGGGTGCGGGAAAGCCGCCTGCCCGGATCTGTGAGGGCAAAGCCGAATGGCCGAGCTACTCGACCACGACCCGCAGTTTGTGCCGCGAGAGATTTCACTTCCTGGGCAACTACAGCGAAGCCTCTGCCGCGAACGCGTTGTCGATCGTCGCATTCAGCGCGAACAAATTAGTCTGCCGCGCGATCGCAGCGATCAGCTGAATAACGCCGCCGATCCGCTCCGCCGCGGCCGCTAGAGCTGCCATGCGTTGGTCGGTAAGATAGTCTTTACGAACCGCTTCACTTGCCATATGGGCAGCCTATTGGACCCGACGGTCGAGATCAGCGACCGTTGTCGCCATTACGCTTGTCGATGCCGCGACGTGAACATTGATGGACGCTTTTTTCGACGAAGCGACGACCTCGATAGAGAGTGCACGGCTCTGGCCCGCCAAATGGGTAAGCCTTCGCGCGAAAGCTTCAAGTTAGGTCGAGGCTGCCGAGACCGTTTCGACCACCTGTGCTACGCTAGCCTCGAACTCGCCGGCTACTCGCGTGATAGCTATTTTGCGCCGCTCGGCAGCAGCCTGGTACTGTTCGGCCTTGGCATCGAGCTCGGCCTCGACTTTCTCGATCGCTCTCAGTTTCAACATCTCCGCTTCAGCCATTTCGCCAAGCCCATCTTTTCGACCAAGCCCGGGCAGAACCACGTCAAAATTCCCTTCGCGAGCAGGCGCGTGGCCTAGGCCATCGAAGCGACAGTTTTGGCAATGCGTTGCCTCGCGCTACCCAGCGGAAGAGGCTCGCTGGAAACCGCAACCACATAGAATCTGCTATGGATCGCGTGTGGCCCTCAATTTCCTCGAAGAGAAAGTCGACTGAGCTGGTCGAGGATCTCAGAGCGGCGGCCGAACCGGCTGCACACCAGGGCTTTTCGCAGAGCGTGTGGGCTTGGATACGGATGCAATCGATGCGGTCCACACGGTTCACGGAAGAGTAAACCCTCGGGATGCCGAAGCATCAAGCCGCGATCGCCGCCGGCTCCTTCCTCTCCCATTCCGGGCCCCAGATCATGACGGCATGGCCGGGCGAGACCTCGCGGAACTGGCGCACGGGCGGGACATAGTCCGGCGCACGCACGGGGCTCTTGATCTCGTCGTTGGAGACCGGGCGCTTCTCCAGCCGCCGCGCCGGATCCAACACCGGCACCGCGGCCAACAGGCGCTTGGTGTAGGGGTGCTGCGGATTGCCGAACACCGCCTCGCGCGGGCCGATCTCTACTGTCTCGCCGAGATACATCACCGCGACGCGGTGGCTGACGCGCTCGACCACCGCTATGTCGTGCGAGATGAAAAGATAGGCGAGCTTCATCCGCTCCTGAAGCTCGAGCATCAGGTTGATCACCTGCGCCTTCACGGAGACGTCGAGCGCCGAGACCGACTCGTCAGCCACAATCAGCCGCGGCTCGACGGCAAGCGCGCGGGCGATGCAGATGCGCTGGCGCTGGCCACCCGAGAACTCGTGGGGGAACCGGCTCGCCATGTCGGGCTCCAGTCCGACCCCGCGCAGCAGCTCGGCGACTTTGTCGCGCGCCTGCGCGCGATTGGCGAGGTTGTTGATCAGCAGCGGCTCGGCGATCGCCGCCCCGACATTCATGCGCGGGTTCAGGCTGGCGAACGGATCCTGGAAAATCATCTGCATGCGCTTGCGCCGGTCGCGCAGCGTGCGCTGGTCGAGCTTGAGCACATCCTCACCGTCGAGCAGCACCGAGCCGGAGAGCGGCTCAATCAGGCGCATCACCGAACGACCGGTCGTCGACTTGCCGCAGCCGGATTCGCCGACCAGCGCCAGCGTCTCGCCGGATTGCAGGCTGAAGGAGACGTTCTCAACCGCGTGCACGCGTGCCTTGACGCCGCCCAGCAGGCCGGAGCGGATCTCGAACCGCGTCGTCAGGTTGCGGACTTCGAGCACGGGGCGCTCGGCCGCCGCCACCGTATCCGAGGTCTCGGTCGGCACGTCGGAGAGGCCGGTGGAGCGGTCGACGACCGGGAAGCGCATCGGCCGCTTGTGGCCTTCCATCGAGCCGAGCTTGGGCACCGCCGAGAGCAGCGCGCGGGTATAGGGATGGTTCGGCCGGTTGAAGATGTCCTCGGTCGGGCCGGTCTCGACCGCGTGGCCGTCGTACATCACGATCGTGCGGTCGGCGATCTCCGCGACCACGCCCATGTCGTGCGTGATGAAGAGGACGGACATGCCATCCTCGTCCTGCAGCACCTTGATCAGCTCGAGGATCTGCGCCTGGATCGTCACGTCGAGTGCCGTCGTCGGCTCGTCGGCGATTAGCAGCTTCGGCTTGCAGGCCAGCGCCATCGCGATCATCACGCGCTGGCGCATGCCGCCAGAGAAGCGGTGCGGATACTCGTGGAAGCGCGACTTCGCCGCCGGGATGCGCACCTTCTCTAGCAGCCGGATCGTCTCGGCCTTGGCGTCGGAGTGCGACAGGCCGCGATGCAGGATCAGCGCCTCGCCGATCTGGTTGCCGATGGTCAGCACCGGGTTGAGCGAGGTCATCGGCTCCTGGAAGATCATCGCGACCTCATTGCCGCGAATATGGCGCATGTCCGTGTCCGGCAAGGTCAGCAGCTCCCTGCCGGCCAGCTTGATCGAACCCTCGACCTTGCTCGAGCCGGGCGGGGTCAACAACATGATCGAGAGCGCGGTCACGCTCTTGCCGGAGCCGGACTCGCCGACGACCGCGACCGTCTCCTTCGGCTTGATGTCGAACGAGATGCCCTTGACGACCGGGCGCCACACCCGCTCAACGCGGAAGGATGTGGTCAGGTTGGAAACGGCGAGGATCGGATAGGTCATAAGAGAGTCCCGGTCGTTCCAGGGTCAGATCACGCGGCGCGGGTCAAGCGCATCGCGCAGGCCATCGCCTATGAAGTTGATCGACAGCACGGTGAGGAAGATGGCGGCACCAGGGAACAGCGCCCAATGCGGCGCCGAGTCGAGATGATCTTTGGCTTCGAAGAGCAGACGCCCCCAGGTCGGGATATCCGGCGGGAAGCCGAGGCCGAGGAAGGAGAGGGTCGATTCGGTGATGATCGCCGAAGAGACTTCGATCGTCGCGGCGACGATGACCGGGCCGAGCGCATTCGGAAGGATGTAGCGCGTCATTTGGCGGAACTTGGTCGCGCCTTGGGCGCGGGCCGCCTCGACAAACTCCTTCTCGCGCAACGAGAGGAACTGTGCACGCACAAGGCGCGCCACCGACATCCAGCGCAGCCCGCCGATGACAACGACGATCAGGACAAATACGCCGCCCTCGACGCCGAACACCGCCTTCAGCTGTTCGCGGAAGAGATAGATGATCAGCAGCAGTAGCGGCAGCTGCGGCAGCGAGAGGAACAGGTCTGTCACCCACATCAGAACGGGATCGACGATCTTGCGCGACATGCCGGCGATTGCGCCGACGACGACGCCGACTGTGGTCGCGACCGCCATCGCCGCGAGCCCGACTGCTAGCGAGATGCGCCCGCCATAGATCATGCGGGCAAGCAGGTCCTGTCCGAGATCGTCGGTGCCGAACGGATGGGCGAGCGACGGCCCCTGCAGTTGGGCCGAGAAGTCGATGTCGTCGATCACGACCGGCCACAGCCAACGGCCGACGACGACGCCCAGGATCAGGTAACCGAGGAGGAAGCTACTAACCACGGCAAGGCGATGGCGCTTGAAGCGCTGCCAAGCCTCGCGGCCCGGCGAGACTGCCACGGTCGATGCGACGGGGGCCACAGTGGGATTAGCCAAAGGAGATGCGAGGGTCGAGCCAACCATAAAGTAAATCCGCGATGAGATTGAACAGGACGACCAGGCAGGTGAACACGAAGGTCACCGACATGATCACAGGTGTGTCGTTGGCGAGGATCGCGCCGATCAGCAGCGAGCCGATGCCCGGAATGCGGAAGATCTGCTCGGTCACGATGGCGCCGCCGAAGACGGCAGGCATCTGCAGCGCGACCATCGTCACGACCGGGATCAGCGCATTGCGAGTGATGTGGCGCAGGGTGACCGTGCGCTCGCTCAGGCCCTTGGCCCGCGCGGTGGTGACGTAGTCGAGCCGGACGACGTCGAGCACCGCCGAACGGACGTAGCGCGTGTAGGAGGCTGCCTGGAAAAGGCCGAGTACGGTGATCGGCATGATCGCCTGCCGGAACATCTCCCAATACCAGTGCCAGCCGGTGGCGGCGATATCGGAACGGTAGACAAAGGGCAACCAGTCGAGCTTTACCGAGAAGAGCAGGATGAACAGTAAGCCGGTGAAGAAGGTCGGTAGCGAGAAGCCGACGAAGGCGAGCGTGTTAGCGATCTGGTCGAAGATCGAATAAGGCCGCGTGGCCGCGAAGGTGCCAACAGGAAACGCGATGCACAGCGCCAGGATCTGCGAGGAGCCGACGATGAAGAGGGTGGTCGGCACGCGTTGCAGGATTAGGTCGTCCACATCGATGCGACTGGCGAAGGAGAAACCCCAGTCGCCTTGCGCCAACGCGGAGAGCCATCGCAGATAGCGCATGCCGATCGGATCGTTCAGGCCGAAGCTGGCGCGGATGGCCTCGCGAATCTCGGGCGGTACGTTTGGATTGGCCGCCATTTCGGCGAAGGGATCGCCTGGCGCCAACGCCAGGATCGTGAACAGGATAGCGCTAATGCCGAGTAGACTGGGAATCGCGATGATCAGACGCCGTAAAAGATAGGTCGCCATGATGTTTTGCCTCCTTGTGTTCGCGGCGGCGCTGCGAACTGAATGCCGATTGCCGCCCGTTCGCTCCGTTGACTCCCGGTGCAGCACGGGACAAACCGAAGCAAACAGAGCCCCTCGCGAAGATGATGTCTCCGCGATGGCTTCTCGGCACCTAACTGCGATACCAGCCCGCGAGGTTCCAGGTGTCGACGTCCCAACCGGAGGGATCGTGGGATAGGTTATTCAAGGCAGCCGCGACGTTCGTTCGTGAGAGGATCGGCACGATGACGTTGGCTTCGCAGAAGATCTCGTAGACCTTGATCAGCAGGGCGGCGCGCTTAGCCGGCTGGAGCTCCTTCTGCGCCGCCTTATAGGCCTCGTCCGCAGCCGGATCAGACCAGCGCGAGACGTTGCGACCTTGCCACTTGTTCTCCTTGGTTGCGATTTCCGACGATGTCAGCTGACTGAGGAACCGTTCTGGATCGGGCTGCGGCTGCGTCTCCGTGTACATTTCCATATCGGCATAAAATTTCGCGTAGGTGTCCGGGTTGGCGACGTCCGACGAGAAGAACACCGAGCCCGTGACCGATTTAAGCTCCAAGTCGATGCCGGCGCGCTGGGCGGCCTGCTTGATAATGGCCTGGATCTTCTGGCGTGGGGCGTTGATTGAGGTCTGAAAAAGATACTTTAGCTTCTTGCCGTCTTTTTCGCGGATCCCGTCTGAGCCCTTCTTCCAGCCGGCCTCGTCGAGGATCTTGTTGGCCTTGTCGATGTTGAACTCATACTTGAGCTTTGTCGATTTGAACTGCTGGGGCTCGTTAACGAAGCTCGCAGTCGCGGTGCCGCCGCGGCCATAGATGAACTTCTGGATCGAATCCCGATCGATCAGCAGGTTGATCGCCTCGCGCACTTTGGGGTCCGACAGGGTCGGGTGCTTGGTCTTCGCGCTGGAACGCTCACCGTCGACCTCGGTCCAGGGATCGGTCGTGTTCAGGATGATGAACTCGATCCCCCCCGAGGGAACCGCGGTGATCTTGCCGCGGCCGCCGGTCTCCATGCGCTTGAGGACTTCATCCTCTACCTGCAGGTTCCAGGCATAATCAAATTCGCCGGTCTGCAGAACGGCGCGCGCCGCCGAGACCGCGTCACCGCCGCCCTTCACCTCAAGCGTATCGAAGTACGGCTGATTCTTCACGTGGTAGTCGGTGTTGCGCTCGGCCGTAATGATGTCGCCCGGCCTGAATTCGACCAGCTTGTAGGGACCGGTGCCGATGGGCTTCAAGTTGTCGGGCGCCTCCTGTGACTTAGCTCCCTTGTAGTCAAAGAAGCGATGTTTCGGGATAATCATGCCAAAGCCGCCAACGAAGGGATCGGCCCAGAACGGCGTCGGCTCCGGGAAAACTACCTTGACGGTGAGGTCGTCGATCTTCTCGACCTTAATGTTGGCGTACGTGCCGGCGCTATAAGCGGCGGTAGCAGGATCCTTGGCGTATTCCCACGTGAAGACGACGTCGGCGGCGGTGAATGGCTTACCGTCATGCCATTTCACGCCCGGCTTCAGCTTCCAGGTGACGGTCCTGCCGTCCTCGGATAGGCCGCCATTAGCGCGGGTCGGCACTTCCGCGGCAAGTTGCGGAACGAGATTACCTTCCTTATCCCAGCCAGCGAGCGGCTCGTAAAAGACGCGCGACGCCACTCGGTCCTTAACTCCAGAGGCGAAGTGCGGATTGAGCAGCGTCGGAGCCTGCCAGAGCAGAATCTTCAGTGGCCCGCCGCCACCAGCCTTTGTTGGCTTGTATTGCAACGTTGCATCCGCCATCGCGATATCATTCCAGATCAGAATCTGGCTCGCGATCGGCGCTGCGATACCCACCGCCGCCATTCTTTGGATGAAGGAGCGTCGCGACAGCGTTCCCTTTTTAATGTCTGCAATCATGCCGCACATTTCTTGCTCTTTCATTTTACCCCCATTTTAGTTCGCATGATCATTGTTTTCAGGAAAGCCGTCGTTCGCGGGTGCAACAACCACCAGTTGGTCGTGGCACATCCAGCACGTAATGCTATATCGTAGCGGACTGCCGATACTAATTGATGCAATGAATCCGGAATTGACGCTCAAATTCCGCACACGAAGGGTCACCATTGTTGAATTTCAGCGGACGGGCGTCCTATGCGGGTCCCAAGAGGAGGTGCTCTGCCGTCACAAATTCCGTTTCTCGTGGTATCTATGAAGTACTAGGCGCCAGAGTGTGCCTCTGATGTGCGCTCCCTTCGCGAAGCGGCGCACTCTATTCGGTCGCCTCGCCAGGATTTCTAAGCGAGAATTTAATCTTGATTGATGCAATCAGCGGCAGTTCGGCGATCAAATCCAGCGTCTTTTGCCTGTTTGACGTAACCGTCCGGTGAGGCTTTCAATTACCCACAAATTCTCCTCCGACCGTGGCGGGGCCCAGCGCGATGTCGGTGAGGCGTGACAGGCCGCGCCACATGACCGTATTGCCGGGCGGCGGATCGCTGGCGCGGGCGAGATAACCGCCGAGCCGGGCAATCTTGATCAGATAGTGCGAGAGCGTTTTCCGTCTTGCTCTTGGTTTGTCGTTGACGAGGCGATCGAGCACGCCGATTCAGTCGCAGTCAACGCGAGGGTTGGTGGTGCGTCTGGGGCGGAACGGTTGAGCATCGTCATCCAGAAGACCCGCCAACTCAGGATGCAAAAGAGCGAGATCAGTTGGTCAGACGCTGGGCGGTCCTAAGCTTCGACTCCTCAGCTTTGCAGCCCGATTTGAGGATCTTGTGGAACACCTCGATCTTCCACCTCAAACCATACCATTCGAGCTTCTCAATGACGTCGGTGCGGGAACCAACAGGCAGGTCAGTGATCAGCTTCCAATCGATCTTCTTTCTGTTTTTCGGCGTCCCGCGCTCTTCGGCATGGATCACTGTCAGGGTCAGAGCGGGATAACGCTTCTGCTTTCCGATCGGCGGCAGAACTCGAATCTTGCGATACCTGATCTCAAGAACGGCTTGGTCGGGATCGCCGTTGCTGTCTCTGACTTCGATGCGATGGAGCCCTTTGACGGCGACCTCGTCCATTTCGTCGGCGATGGTGTGATCCCCGTCTCCAGCCAAGCGGTCGACGCAGGTCCTGATTAGGAAATGGGTTCCGATCTCCTGTGCTGCGCAGAAGAGTTCGTAGATGTCACTCTCACGATCACCAATATGGATGCATCGTCCCGGATGATCAAGAGTTGCGTAGACTGCCTCAGATTTTCCAACCACCGGGCGCTTTCCTTTTTCTCGATGGGAATCCGGGTCGGATTGATCTTCTTTTTAAGCGCTGCCGTCCCCTTGAATTTCTTCCGTGTCCAGAACTTAACGGCCGCCAACCCCAGCGGCACCCCCTCGATTGTAACCGCGAGGCTCGAATGCATCAGGATTCCGCAAACCGTGTGCGATCTGAGGCGACCTGCCTTATCCCGTCCAGTGTTTATGCTCTTGGTGATGCCGATCGCTTCTGACTTCTCGCGTTGATAGCTGAACTCGGTTGTATCGTGCAGCACAAGAACGAGATCTCCAGTGGCGGCGGCACGATCATGTGTTGATTGGAAATCGCCGGCCAGAATGTCCGCTTCGCTGACCCGGTCGTTAGAGAGTAACCGGTATGAGCTCCCACGTGCGCGGTGATCAGCGAGCGCGGGCGTAGCGGATCGGCATCCAGTATTGCCGCAAGGCCTCGACCGCCGCCGGAATATCGGCGTGGGCGTTACGCAGAAAGTTCTTGGTCTCGCGACCGCTTCGTGGTGGTCCAAGCAGCGGACGGCCCTGATCGTCGCGACAGTGCAGCAGGATGGGCAGAAGTAGGCCGCGATTGACGTTGCTGGCGTCCAGCAACGGCGCCCACGCCGATAGCTTGAGCCGCATCGCGGCATAGAAGCCTTGGCACCATGGTCGCGGATCGACGTCTCCACTGGGTTTGCGCCGGTGCATCGGCGCGAACCTGTCGGGTGCGGTCGAGAGGGTGTTGCTGATGTCATTGTGGCGCAGCGCGACGGCCGATATGGCTGCAAACTCCGGGGTGCCGCCGTGGTTGAAGGCATCGGCATCGATGGCGAGCAGCGGGCAGATCCAGTCGAGTGGGCTCATCGACACCGGTCCGGCCACGATTGCGGCGACGTAGCCGTCGAGCATGGGGAGATTGGTGGCGGCAGGATGCTGATCGACGCGAGCCTGCAGCCATCGCTCGAGTTCCGCAAGTGGCATCGCGGCGGCGGCCATCGATGACGATGCTTTATGGCGACGTGGGCTCACGCAGCGGCCTGTGCGGTGCGCTGGCGCGCCGCCTTCCAGTGCCAGGCAAGCAACTCGTGCAGTTGATGGCTCTTGGTTCGCCCGGAGACGATGCGCTCCAGCACGTCGGTCAGATAGGCCTGCGGATCGAGCTCATGGAGCTTTGCGGTGTTCACGATCGACGCCAGGATGGCCCAGCTCTCGGCGCCGCCTTCGCTGCCGCTGAACAAGGAGTTGCGTCTTCCCATGGCAATCGGGCGCATGGAACGCTCGACTGTGTTGGAGTCGACCTCGACGCGGCCGTCGCGGAGAAACAGCGTCAGTCCGTCCCAGTGATTGAGCGCATAGTTGATCGCCTCTGTCAGCTTCGATTGGGAGAACAGCTGGCCGACGATCTCGGTCAGTCGCGCATTGAGCGCCGCCATCAAGGGTGCGCTCCTGGTGCGGCGGGCGGCCAGCCGCTGCTCCGCACTACTGCCGCGGATCACTGCCTCGATCGCATAGACCGCCTGCAGCCGTTCAATCACCTCGCGCGCGAATGGCGACTGGGTGGTCTTGTACACCTCGACGAATTTGCGTCGGGCATGGGCGAGACAAAAGGCGAGCTGGATCGCGCCGCCATGACCGCGGGCCAGCGCCTTGTAGGCGGCATAACCGTCCACCTGCAGAATGCCGGAAAAGCCCGTCAACTGTCGGGCGATCTCCTTGGTGCCACGGCCGTCGGCGAATACGTAGGCAACCGCCGGCGGCGAGGGGCCACCCCATGGCTGGTCATCCATAGCATGCGCCCAGAACTGGCAGATGCGGGGGCGATGTCGTCCGGGATCGAGCACCGGCATCGGCGTCTCATCGCAGAACACGCGCGGCGCGGCCTGAATCATCCGCAGCTGCAGCTCATAAAGGCTCCTGAGCCACCAGGCGGCACGTTTGACCCAACCGGCGAGTGTCGCGCGGTCAAGATGGATGCCCTGGCCGGCCAGGATCTGAACCTGCCGGTACAGCGGCAAATACCAGGCGAACTTCGAGACCACCACGTGGGTCACGAGGGCCGTCGACGCCATGCCGCCTTCAATCAGGCGCGGCAGCACTTTCGCCTGGACCACGCCATCAGTGCAGCCGCGGCAGCCGTATTTGGGACGGATCGTGCGCAGCACGCGCAGGATCGCCGGGATCACGTCCAACACCTCGCTGACGTCCTCGCCGATCTTGTGAAGCTGGCCTTGGCAGCACGGGCAGGCCGTCACCTCCGGCTCCAGGACCTGCTCACAGCGCGGCAGATGCTTGGGCAACGCGCCGATGTTGCGGCGCGCCTTCTTGCGCGGCTTATCGGCCGGCTTCGCCGCAGACACATCGTCGTTGGCAGCTGCAGGCGGCGTGACACTGGTCTCAAGATCGTCAAGCTCAAGCGCAAGTTGCTCGGCCACGAGCGTGGCAAGCCGTTCCGAGCGCTTCCCGAAGATCATCTCCTTGAGCGTCTGCATCGCAACACGCAGCTTCTCGTTCTCGGCGTCAAGCGCGAGCACCATCTCGGTTAGAGCGGCTGGATCAGTCGGGAGAACGTCCGGGCGAATCGCCATGAACGGACCATACATCCGCGCGCCACAGGCTCCAGCGAAATCCTCTCCTCTCAGCCGACAACGGCCGGCTGCTTCACAGGCTTGGGTGAGACGCGCGTCCACTCGAGTCCGTCGAGCAGCATCGCGAGCTGCGTCGCACTGAGATGCACCACGCCGTCGCGGATCGGCGGCCAGGTGAAGTGCCCCTGGTGCAACCACTTCGTCACCAGCACCATGCCGCTGCCGTCCCACGCCAGAAGCTTCACCCTGTCCATGCGTTTGCTGCGGAACACGAAGACGTCGCCACAATACGGGTTCGCCCGCAGCGCTTCGCTCACCAATGCCGACAGCGTATGCACCGACTTGCGGAAATCGACCGGCTGTGTCGCCAGCACCACCTTGAGGTCAGAGCGTAGCGCAATCACCGGATGCCCCGAAGCGCCGCCAGCACGGTCGACAGCGTCGCCAGCTTCACGCCCGGCTCGACCCGGATGCGCGCCCCGTTCACCTCGATCTCGACAACCCCGCAAACCTTGGCCGGCGGCGCGGCGATCTCCAAAGGCTTCGTCTGTAGCCGCGAAATACGCTCGGGCTCGCCGGCTGTCCCGCTACCGCTCTCGGCACCAATTTGGATTGGCACGAAGCTCGGCGCCTTGCCCGCCACCGCCGCCGCAACTTGGCGTCGCCACACCGTAAGCAGCCCCCGCGAAACGCCATTGCGCCGCGCAACCTCGGAGATGTTCGCACTCTCCCCAAAGCTCTCCGCCACGATCCGGGCCTTCTCCTCGCCCGTCCACCGACGCCGTCGGCGCTCCCCAGTGATCACCTCGACGCGACGATAGGAGTCATCTTCCTGCCTGGCATCAAGCATGGCATTTGCCATCGTTCCACCTCCACCGATCAGCTCATGCCAGGCTGTATCGCGCGCAAGCCGAGGGGTGGCTAGGTGGGGGCCTCATGCCGGTTACGTTAGAGAAGAAGCGGTAGGCTGCCTTGGTATTCGCCCAATCCTGGCAGACGAGCGGAATGCTTTGTCCCATCGCGCTTCCAATCTGCGTGAGCAGTTTGCGGAATCTGTCGCCGAGCCGCGCGTCCCTAAACTCGCATCCATTACTCTCTCGATCAATCCAACATTCCCCGTCCAAGGACCGCAAACAGCCTTTTGTCGATCGATCCCTCAATGTCAGCCTCATAGAGCACCCCCTCGCGAATCAGGTGCTCAGCAAGGAATCACAAGTGATTCTTTCGATTCAAGATTTCGTCGATCAGCGGATCAGCTCGAGTGGTCAAAGTTATGGGTAATTGAAAGCCCCACCGGAGGCTTACTGTTTGACGATCTTCAGCGGGTTAGACGACGGCGGCCGCTAGCAGCGACCTCGTGCAGCCGCATTGTCATTACACTACGCACGGAAGCGTCCAGCAATGTCGTAGTCGCCGGGAGGAACAGTAGCGCACCTTCAGGCCGTCCTGGCGCAGGGAGCGCGATTCGGGCCCATGCGATGGCTCGGTATCTCAGCGGTATTGTCTCAGATCTTTCCTGGAGCTTGCCGTAGCTAGCCATACTCCCGCGACAAAGATTTTCGGAGGACGCAGTCGGGCTCTACTGCACCCCCCCAGCAAGGCGCTGGTCCTGTGTGTCGATGAAAAGAGCCAAAATCCAGGCCCTCGATCGGGCCCAGCCCGGCCTGCCAATAACAAGGGTCGCGCTGGCACCATGACCCACGACTACAAGCGCATTGGCACCACGACCCTGTTCGCGGCGCTCAACATGCCGGACTATCGGGGCCTGCATGCCACACCACCCGCATCGAGAGCTCCTGCGCTTTCTCAAGCTGCTCGATCATCGGCCTCCGCCTGATCGTCGACAACTTGCCACCCACAAAGCGCCGGCTGTAAAGCGCAGGCTCAAAGGCGCATCCACGCTTCTGTCTTCACTTCACGGCGACCTTGGCTTCCTTGTTCAACATGGTTGAGCGCTTCTTCGCCGAGATCACCCGAAACCGCATTCGCCGCGGTGCTTTCAAGAAGCGTTGCCGAACTCAAGAACGCCATTATAGAATGCCTGAAGAACCACAATACGATCCCGACAAAGTCCGCGGCCCAATCCTCGAAAAAGTCACCCTTGCGAAACAAGCTTTAGAGTCACCACGCTAGCGGAGCCGTCCCCTTGCACTTTGCACCGGGGGATTCAGGCGCAGCAGTGATGCAGTCTGAGTGCTCAGCTCGACTAGCCACGCGAATTGCACAAGGAAGCCAGGGGATTTTGGTTTCATGCTCACCAACTAATCTCGCCAAATCGTAGGCCTCCGGCGGGCATGCCGGAGGCCTTCTTGGAGATTAACCTATTTCGATAGAGCCACTTCTCCTTTGCTGGTTTGACAGAAGACTTAGAAGTTGCGCTGCGCGCGGAACATCAGCTGCAGGCTGCTCTGATCCTTCAGCTCGTAGGTTGCCGCCGGCTTGGCGATACCAGCCTGCACCGGCAAGGCGACCGTGCTTCCGCTCGCATATTTCTGGTCGAGCATCGTGTAAGCAAGTTCGGTCGAGAAGGTCAGGTTCTTGACGGGATTCCAGCGCGTCGCTACGCCGACGACCGAATAGTTGAAGTCGGGATTGCAACCAGGAAGGCCGCTCGACAACGCAAGCGTCGCCACGAACGCGCCGCAGATATATCCCTTGGCTGTGTTGTTGTAACGCACGGCACCCCAGCCACCGAAGATGGCAGTGTTCCAGTATGGGTTCCAATTGTGGGTGTACGCGCCGTTGAAACCGTAAGTCGTGGTCAGTTGCTGGCCGGCGCCTGCGACGAAGACGGAGTCAGAAACGCCGCCGAGACCCAAGCTCTGGTAACCTCCTGGCACCCCCGTACCGCTATAGATCGCAAAGGTGGACGGCATATATTGCTGGAAATTGTAAACGCTTGCACCGTTGGTGTAGACACCCTGGACGTTGATCGTGTCACCGGCACCGGTTGGGACGTTCTTGATTGACAATGCGAGCTGACCAGCCCAACCCCACTTGTCACTTGGATGCCCGGTCGTTTCATCGACACCATAATAGCCAGCATGATTGTCATGCGCGGCGACCGAGGCCTGGAAGAGGCCCCACGCCTGATCGACACGCAGCATAGCTACGAGATCGGGAGACCGCGAGCCGCCGATATCGCCAGCCCCGTATGTACCCGTGGCAAGACCTGCAGCCGTCGCCCCGCTAACGTTCCAGATGTTGGTCGTACGGATAACCTGATCCTCGGCCGAGAAGGAGGCGGTAATGCCCTGGCCGAAGTCAGCAGTATACGCGAACTGATTGACAGCCTCCCATCCAGCGCCGCCGGGCATGCCATCGAAGGCGTTTCCAGGATAGTTGGTCCAAGGAGAGGAGAATTGCGACTGCGCTCTACCGATCGTGAAACCGGCAAACTGCATAAAGGCGTAGTAGACGGACAGTCCACCGCCAGAAACCTGAGAAGCGGGCGACGTCGTGTAGGCCGTTGAGCCATTGATGGCACTCGTACCAGCGCCAGAATAGCCGCCCCCGGTCCAGGTGAACGCCAACTCGGCGTATGTGCGAAGCACGCCATACTCAGTCGCGGTCCTCGTATCAACGTTGAAGTCGAAGCGAGATTGCGCCGTATAGTAGTTGCTGAGGCGGTTGTGTGCACCAGCGACACCGTTGGCAGCGGCACCCCAGACGCTGTTCGTGCCCAGCGCGGTTGTCCCGCGCACATAGCCACCCAGTTTGATGCAAGTGTCGCTGCCGGGGATGTAGTAGAAGCCAGCACCATACAGCGAGCAGATCTTTACGTACTCAACTGCCTTTGCCTTCACAGGAAGATCGGCCGCATGCGCCCCCGCGCTCGCGAACATTGCCGCTGAACCCATGACAAGACTCTTCATCAATTTCATCGTTGAAACCTCCAAGTTGGAAACGCCGTTTCCGTCCTTCAAAGATCCGCCGCTGCTAGCCTCACCGATTGGGCGGGTGCTTGACGGAGACGTCGAGGCGCCCCCTCTCCGTCAACCGAGTTGTAGTTGAACAAAACAATTGTATCAATTAATTAATATCAACAATGGCAAGACGGCGCCAACCTGTGGCATTTTAGTGACTCACACCTGCAGAGGCGAAATATAACAAAAAAAGAACCCCCGGGGGGCATCCCAGAGGCTCTCCTGGAGATTCTCTACATGGCCCGCCGAAGACACCCTCAACGATCCGAGAAGTTAGTAGATCGAACTTAATTGTAAAAATCAATTTATTTCTTACATGGCAACCATGCTGTAGGGAGGCTTTCGGCACCGACCGAACCGAGATAGGTGTAGGGAAGGCGCCAGTCACTATGATTTGGTGAAACAACCAAAATGGCTGAAAAACCAACAATGGACAGGGCCGTCAAAGACTTCATCTGGAATGTTGTCGAGATCCATTCCCATATTGAGCAAATACACAAAAGCTGGGCCGAACTGCTGGGTTTGACCGAGCCGCAGTGGTTGATCCTCATGGCCATCGACGAGCTCGATGATGGTCGCGGTGTTTCGGGGATAGCCGTTGCGAACAAACTTCGAATCCATCCCGCGTTCGTTACCAACCAAACGAAAAAGCTAGAAACCATGGAGTTTCTGGCGCGCGAGCCGTCGCCAGATGATGCAAGGTTCGTTCAAATGTCCCTAACCGAGAAGGCTCGAGGAGAAGTCTCGAAGCTATCTGCTAAGAGGCAAGCTCTGAACTCTGCGCTGTTTGAGGGGCTGGACGAGGCATCACTCGACTATCTCAACAAGCGGCTAACCTCGATCGCGAAGAATAGCCGAGTGGCATCGCAAAAGCTGAGTATTGGCGTGTTGTAGGCCTAAATCGATCAGTGCCGCATCAAGTCGTCAATTTCGCCTGCTCGCAAAGATTGATTGCCTCGCCAAAGGGAGAGGTCGAGCGCTTGTAGCCGACAAGTACCCGGTCCAACCATCTGAAGATGCAGTCATCTGAGGTTACAAAGTTATCAACCTCATCACCGCGGCCTCCTCTTAAGAGTTGAGGCACGATCAAGTCGATGTCCATGCGGGCCGCGATACAAACGGCCTGTAGTTTGATGGCCTCGGACACGCTAACAATGCCGCGCCCACCGGCTACCACTAGTATTGGACAATTCGGCATTCGAGGAAGCGGCAAGCGACGCCCCGGCAACACATGACTATTTGCGCTTTCGTCGGTCGACGTCATCCAATCGATGGATCTTAGAGAACGCGTCCATTTCCAGATACCACCATCACAAACCGCCGCAGCAATGCGGCGATCGTAAGCGGCAAAATCAGTAGCTAAAGGAGCCGATAAGCCGTCTCCATAAACGCCGATACGACTACTATCAACATCAGAACGAACCGACAAATGATCAAAACAATGGGACAATGCGATCTCGGATCCACCGTGTTCGCGATTTGCGATGTCCTCGTGGGAGACAACTAGGATGGACATCCGCCGGCCAATCATCACAGGCAACAGCCTGCCTAGTAACGTCACTCCTTTCTCTTCTTCGTTGCTAACGCAAATGACTGCAGGCGCGCGCGAATTTGGAGTTACAGCAGGCAGGTAGTACGCGGAAAAGCCCCCAAGATCGCCGCACGCTATCTTTACGCTCTCCACTTCATGGCCGGACAGTCCAATCCGTTGAAGGCCAGCCTCGGCTTTGGCTGAAACGTCCGCCCTTTGCAAATCATCACCAGCAACTAGCCTCCTGGCAACCTCGAAGGCAGTGAGCGCGCAAAGCCAAGCCTCCCTGGCTTCGTGGTACTCTTTTTTGTTAATGTTGAGGTCAGCAAGACGGCAATACGCATCTCCGGTCCCGGCCCAAGTTGCGACCCACTTTTGCCGTGTCGATTGGGCGGGATCATCCTCTAGCAGTAGACTGTCCAGGAACGCTGAAGCCCTCTGTCGCGCGGACGCCAGATCGCGTCTGACATGAGGCCAACCACCAAACTCCATCGATTTGCCCCTCGCTGAAGATCCCACATCTTCGCACAGCATCCGCCCGTCATTCAGCTGCTCCTACGGAGGTCGACTTATTCTTAGAGAATTCGCTTCCGGGCGTTACGGTGTTTTATCCCCTTGTAACAATTTACCAAAGGCGAGCGTCGAAATATCCCAATGGAGAACGTCTCGACTTCGAAATTCCCCGGTTGAAGGCGGTCGCGCGAGGTTTTTATGCGCCTAGAGTCGCTCCACTTGCTAGCTGCAAGACATCCGGCGAGAGGAACGCTTATCGAGACGGTGCGGGAAAAAAGCTCACCTGTCGCGATTGCAAGAAGAACAGCCTGTGGATTCCGCTCGATGTCGCCCAGCATTCCGAGATGATCTCGCCCACCTTTCCGATTTAAAGTCGCCCACCCATTCCGAGATGATGTCGCCCACCGTTCCGGGATGATGTCGCCCGGGTGACGAGGCCTCTTCTGGCTCCCTTATGGTCCCCTTTCGGCTTTGCGAAGGGGGACCCTGGATGCCGACGGAGAGGCTTGCGATGCGCCGTGTGCGCGATGTGATCAGGATGAAGGCGGCTGGACTGCCGAGCCGCGAGATTGCTCGGCGGATGGGCGCGGCGCCCTCGACGTGCGCCTGACCATCCGGCGGTTCGAGGCCGCAGGCCTGAGCTGGCCGTTGCCCGACGAACTCACGGACGCGGCCCTGGAGGCCCGCCTGTTCGCCAAGACTGGCAGCGGTAACCGGCAGCGTCATCGCCGCATCGCCGAGCCCGACTGGGCGGCGATGCACCGCGAGCTCAAGCGCAAGCACGTGACGCTGTCGATCCTGTGGGAGGAATACGTCGGCGCCGAGCCGGGCGGATACCGGTACTCGCGCTTCTGCGAGCTTTACCGCGCCTGGGAGGGACGCCTGTCGGTGACGATGCGCCAGGCGCACGTGGCTGGCGACAAGCTGTTTGTCGACTACGCGGGCGACGGCGTCGGTCACGCCGAATGGCTTGCTCTGCTGCTCGAACGTGAAGCCTCGCTGCGGCACGACAAACGGCTCGCCACTCGCTTGCGCTACGCCAAGCTGCGCCAGCAGGCGTGCGTGGACGACATTGACTACCGCACCCCGCGCGGCCTCGACCGCCCACTGTTTGCCAAGCTTGTCGAGGGACGCTGGATCGACGACCATGCCAACCTGCTGATCTGCGGCCCGGCGGGCGTCGGCAAGAGCTGGCTCGCCTCGGCGCTCGGCCACAAGGCCTGCCGTGACAATCGCTCCGTGCTCTATCAACGTGTTCCGCGGCTGTTCGATGATCTGGCGCTTGCCCGCGGCGACGGCCGCCATCCACGCCTATTGCGCGGCCTCGGCCGTGTCGATCTGCTGATCCTCGATTTATGTGCAGCGCGCAGTGATGTGGAGCGATATAGATCTCCCCGCTATTAACAGCCGCTTCGACCGTCCCTACTCAACATAACTGACGACGGTAGCGTGGTTCTCTCTCGTTCATCCGAAGGAGGCAACCATGCTCGAACACTTATTCCGGAAGGTTCACGCGGGTTACACGGCATCGCCCAATGGCACTTTGTTGGAAGATTTCGCTACTTGGCTCATCTCGGCTGGCTACGCCCGATCTACGGCCTGCCACCACGTACGAGGCCTAAAGGAAGCTCTCGACCGGATGTGTTCAACGCGGCTTGATTGCGATACCGGCGTTTCGGGAGGGTTCTTGTCGCAAGCATTTGCCCCCGCATCATTGCAAGGCACCCGACGCGCCGTTGAACGTTTTCTCATCGCGAGACGGCTGTTCGTCAAAGAACCAATACCCGAGCCGTTCTCAGCGCTTCTTGATCGCTACAGATGGCATCTATCGGAGGTGCGTGGCCTTACCAGCGCGACCGTGGAACAGCACATCGCAACAGTGAAGTGCTTGCTCGCGCACGCTTTGCCAGCTGGCGCCCCGCTGCATGCGTTGTCAGCTGCCACAGTCGAACGGTTCGTAATGACCAATGCGCGGCGCATTAAGCGACAAACCCTACAGCACGTTGTCGCTCGCCTCCGCGCCTTTCTTAGGTTTTGCTTCGACCAGGGCGAGATCCGGCAACGGCTCGACGCAATTGACGCGCCGCGCGCCTACCGAGGTGAACGACCGCCTCGAGCTCTGGCTTGGCCGCTTGTAAAGCGGCTGCTGCGCTCCATCGACCGATCGGAGCGGCTTGGCTGGCGAGACTACGCGATCCTCCATTTGATGGCGCATTACGGCCTGCGGCCCTCCGAGATCATCGCACTGACGCCTGGCTCCATCGATTGGGATAGCCGGACGCTCCGCGTCAAGCAGTGTAAGACCAGATCAGATCTGGCGCTTCCTCTAGCCGAACAAACCATACGCATCCTCAGGCGCTATCTGCGCCGCGGCCGGCCCGGCGGGGCGCACCGCGAACTTTTCCTCCGCGCAAGCACCCCGGTAGGTCCCCTCACGCACTACGCCATAGGCGATCTCTACCAGAAGCGCGCACGTCAGAGCGGTCTGCCGCTGCAGGATACATCCTCCTACTGCCTGCGCCATTCGTTTGCGATGCGTCTGCTCGATCGTGGTGTCGGCATCAAGGTGATCGGTGATCTGCTCGGCCATCGAACTCTGGAGAGCACCTGTGTCTATCTCCGGCTGCAGACCGGGGCCCTACGAGAGGTCGCGCTTCCTCTGCCAACGGCGACCATCGGCATCGAGGAGGACGCAGCATGAGCGCGACCTTATCGGCGAGCGCGTTCAACCAAGCGGTTGACCGTTATTTGCAGAGGCAACGTTCACTCGGGCGCGGCTATGTTCATGAGGAGCGCGTAATCGACGCTCTGCGTCTATTTCTGGAGAAGAACACCTGTACTGACCTCGATCAAGCGCTCTTCGAGGGATGGTGCGTGTCTCAAGGTCATCTTTCTGCAAACACGCGGCGCAATCGCCAGCGTATCGTGCGCAACTTTTGTCTCTATCGTCAGCGTACCGAGCCAAGTTGTTTCGTTCCGGATATCAATCGCTTCCCACGTCGGAGCCCCCATGCACCGCCGATCATCTTTGGGGCGGCCGAAGTCGCCAGGATGTTGGCCATAGCCGATCGTTTGGCTCCGACGTCAAGTTCGCCGCTGCGGCCAGCGGTGATGCGACTTGCCGTGGTCCTGCTCTACACCGCGGGGCTCCGTAGGGGCGAACTGCTGCGTCTCACCTTGGCCGACGTCAATGCCCGCTATGGCATTTTGCACATTCGTGCGTCGAAGTTCCACAAGTCGCGGATCGTCCCGTTGTCGCCGGATGCCTGTCGGGAGCTGAGGTTGTACCTCAGGAAGCGGTTTCGATCACCTTTGAGCCATTCGGCGGATTCACCCTTACTTTGCAATACCAAGGGGTGCGTGCGCGGCTACACAGGTACCGGACTGCGGGAAGGAGTCCAAACGCTATTCCAAATTGCCAACGTTCGAGGCCCCGACGGGCGAATCCCGCGGGTGCATGACTTTCGTCATAGCTTTGCCGTTGGGTCGCTGTTGCGATGGTACCAGCAAGGGGCGGATGTCCAATCCAATCTGCCAAAGCTTGCGATGTACATGGGGCACGTCTCAATTGTTTCGACTGCCTATTACCTCCGTTGGATTCCACAACTTTCTGCTGCGGCCAGCGATCGGCTCGAGAGGCATTTCGGCCACCTCATCACAGGAGGTGCCGCATGAGATCCCAAAGACCTAACGAGCTCGGCAAGAGCATCGAGCGCTTCTTCCGAGAGTATCTGCCGACGCTCCGGGGCACCAGCCGACACACCATACGCAACTACCGGGATGCACTCGTTCTGTTCCTGCGCTTTACTTCGTCGCAAACGGCCAAGGCTATCGAGGATCTCGATCTTGTCGATTTCACGGCGAAGCAGGTGCAGGACTTCCTGGCGTTTCTGGAGGCTGAGCGTCACAATGGAGTAGCCACTCGCAATGCGCGGCTTGCGGCGCTGCATACGTTCTCTCGCTTTCTGGCAACCGAACAGCCCGCCTATCTCGCCGAACTGCAGCGCGTGCTAGGCGTACCGTTCAAACGCGGCGCGCGGAGCAAGCCGATCGAATACCTTGAGCCGCAGGAAGTCGAAGCGTTGCTCAAATCGATCGACCGGTCCACAGAACGGGGCAAGCGCGACTATGCATTGTTCGCACTGATGCTCAACACTGGAGCCCGTGTTCAGGAGATCCTCGATCTGCGGCCGTGCGACATCCGCACTGATCCTCCTCATCAAATCCGGCTGCGCGGCAAGGGCGACAAAACGCGATTGTGTCCAATTTGGCCGCAAACCGCACGACTTCTGCAAGAACTGTCGAACAGTGCTGCTCATTCGGGAGGCCGCGACGCTCCGCTGTTCGTGAACCGCCAGGGCAACAAGTTGACCCGCTTTGGCGTTCGTTACCTGCTCAAGAAGCACATCACGGCCGGAGCCAACGCAACCCGCACGCTGCAGCAGAAGCGGATTCATCCCCATTCCTTGCGGCATACGACCGCCATCTTTCTCCTGAAGGCGGGAGTCGACTTCGCGACCATCAGCCAATGGCTTGGGCATTCGTCGCTGAACACAACCATGATCTATGCAAGGGCGGACATCGATCTAAAACGCCAAGCGCTTATGCAGGTGTTCCCCGAGATCCTCGCACCGCCTCGCGCCGGGCACGTCTCTTCTGCGGCGATCAACATTGTTGATTGGCTGAAGAGGCTATGACCTACAGGGTAAATTATGTGGAGTTGGGGGCTGTCAAAAACCGGACCAGCGCCGACTGTCAACCCTCAACTCCACATCACTGCGCGCTGCACATAAGTCGAGTCACGTTGAGCTCAACGTGATTGGACGATTGGGGGCTCGAACCGCTCGATGCCGCCGCCCGTCATGACCTCCTGGAAATCCTCGAAGATCGCTACGGTCACCGTTCCACCATCGTCACCAGCCAGCTCCCCGTGGACCAGTGGCATCTGCTCATTGGAGATCCCACCTACGCCGACGCCGTGCTCGATCGCCTCGTCCACAATGCCCATCGGCTCGATCTCACCGGCGAGAGCCTGCGCCGAACTCGGCAATCCGCCCGAAAGACCTAAGCCCCTAACGCTGTGGACATGCCGCTTCACTTGGACAACGCCAGGCGTTGCCCACATGCCCACAGCAACCGCAGAAGAAGAAAAACAGGTTGAAGTCGCGATTCCAGATTGACCACGCGGCTTGACCGATGCCAGAGAACCAGCAGGCCAGAACGCCTCGTCACCGGGCGAGATCAAATCGGAAAGGTGGACGACATCGTCTCGGAATCCCCGAGCGACTTCATATCGGTACACCCGGGCGACTTCGTCGGAATCCGCAATCAGCCAGCCGCCGGCACCTTTCCATGCCCGCCGCACGGCTTCATCGGGCCGCAATTGCTGGCGACGGTCCTGTTCGACAGGTTCGGCATGCATATCGCGCTCAACAGCCAGAGTGTGCGCTTTTAGGACGGAGAGGATCGACCTGCTGTCGTCAACGACCAGGTTGGCGGTACCTTCGCCGTCGTGCCGCTCTTCCAGCTGCTTGAACGCCATGTGCTGTCGCCGAGCGCCTGCATGGCGACGACACCACCATCCGCATCCTGACCAAGCGCAAGTGCACGACCGAACAATCTACCTTAGGCGCGGGATGACCGTAAGCGCTGTTTTCAGGCCACAGCTTTGAGGTCGTAACGGCGATAGGCCCACGGCAGCAACTGATCGATGTCACTATTCGGATGGCCATTGACGATCCTGGTGAGCGCGTCGGTCAAGTAGGCGAGCGGATCGACGTCATTCAGCTTACAGGTTTCAACCAGCGCGGCGATGATGGCCCAATGCTCGGCACCACCGTCGGAGCCTGCGAACAGCGCGTTTTTCCGGTTGAGCGTGATCGGACGGATCGAACGTTCGACGACGTTATTGTCGAGCTCGATACGGCCATCATAGATAAAGCGCGTCAGACCTTCCCAGCGTGAGAGCGCATAGCGGATGGCGTCGGCCAGCTTGCCCTTTTGGCTGATCAGTGCGAGCTTTGCGCGGAGCCACCGTTCGAAGGCTTCCGCCAGCGGTCGGCTTTTCTGGTGCCGAACGAGACGGCGCTCCTCGGCGCTGCGGCCACGGATGTCCTTCTCGATGGTATCGAACGCGGCGATATGCTTGAGCGCCTCGCTCGCAATGGGCGCGGGGCCAGGGGCGGCAAGTTCGTAGAAGTTACGCCGCATGTGTGACCAGCAGAATGCAAGCTGGACGCCGCCACGCTCAGCCAGCTTGCCATAGCCGGCGTAGCCATCGACCTGCAGGATCCCCTTGAAGCCTGCCAGATGGGCGATTGGTCGGTCGGCCTTGCGGTCGGGGGCATAGACATAGGCGACGCCCGGCGGATCGGCGCCGCCCCAGGGCCGGTCGTCCGCCGCATAGGCCCAGAGCTGACCGGTCTTGGTGCGCCCACGGCCAGGATCGAGCACCGGCATCGTCGTCTCGTCGGCGAACAGCTTTGGCCGTTGCCTGAGCTTGCCAAGGAGGCGCTCATGCAACGGACGCAGGTGGAAGGCTGCCTGCCCCACCCAGTCCGCCAGCGTCGAACGATCGAGCTCAATGCCCTGGCGGGCGTAAATCTGCGCCTGCCGATAGAGCGGCAGGTGATCGGCATATTTGGAGACAAGAACCTGGGCGACGGTGGCCTCGGTCGGCAGTCCGCCCTCGATCAACCGGGTCGGGGCCGGCGCCTGCATGACACCGTCCTCGCAAGCACGGCAGGCGTATTTGGGACGCCGCGTCACGAGGATCCGGAACTGCGCCGGGACCAGGTCCAGCCGCTCGCTTCTATCCTCGCCGATCCGATGTAACTCGCCTTGGCAGCAGGGACAGATCTTATTGTCGATGTCGATAACGACCTCGATCCGCGGCAGATGCGCCGGCAAGGCGCCACGGTTGCCGCGGCGCTTGCGAGCCCGCGCATCACGGCCTTCAGGTGCGCTGACGTCCTGCGCCGTCTCGCCGTACGCTGCCACCTGCTCGACGTCTTCCAGACCTAGCAGCATCTGATCTTCAGGCAGCGTCTCTGCCCGCCGGCCAAAACGATGTCGCTGCAATTCCTTGATGATCTGACGCAGCCGTTCGCTTTCGCACCGCTCGGCAAGCAGCATCGCTTTCAGCGTCTCGGGATCGTCAGGCAGGGCGTCGCTCACACCCAATTCAGAGCATATTCGCCGCCATCTGGCGACGCGTCCGACGCTCCTGATTCACTTCGCCGCAGCGCCGCCAACAACTATCCCGCTTGTGTTGGCGCCGGCGTCGCCCGTGCTTCATGCACAAGCCGCCAGTCAAGCCCCTCCAGCAGCGCCGACAATTGCGCCGCCGACAGACGCATCACGCCGTCCTCGATCTTCGGCCAGCGGAAGATCCCATCCTCGAGCCTTTTGACGAACAGACACAAACCCGTTCCGTCCCAGAACACCAGCTTGATCCGATCCGCCCGTTTGGCCCTGAACACATAGACAGCTCCCGAGAATGGGTCAGCCCCCATGCTCTCGCGCACCAGGGTCGCAAGCCCCTCCATGCCCTTACGAAAGTCTACCGGTTTGGTCGCCACCATCACCCGGACCGCACCCGACGGACCGATCACTGGCTCGCCTTCAGCGCCTGAACGATCGACGCAATCATCGTTGGGTCCGCACCACGACCGGCCCGGATCGTGATGCCGTCGACTTCGATCTCAATTATCCCGGCAGCATCCAGCTTGGGCTTGCAACGCACCGGTTTGCGCTCACGGCCAAGAGCGGCCGCCGGCACTACGGCATCCACCACCGCCGGCACAAACTGTACTTCTTCTGCTTCGGAATGACCGCCCGCTGCTTCTCGCAACTGACGGCGCCAGCCAAACAACTGCTGCGGCGACAATCCATGCCGTCGCGCTACCGAACACACCGAGTCGCCGCTCGCCACGATCTCCGCAACAATCCGCGCCTTGTCCTCGTCGCTCCACTTCCGCCGACGGCCGGCTCCAGTGAAGACCTCAAGCCGACGCACCGGCTCCGTGATAGCACTACGCACTGTGTCCATTCTAAGCCTAACGGTTCAAACAACCGCAGACTCGCAGATCACCCCGTCATCCGGTAGGTGGCCGATGAACAGCGCTTACGGATGACCAGCTTCCGCCGGGCTTGAGCGCCGGCGGTGATCTATTGCGCCTCGAGCGACCGGCGAGGTGAGCACCCGCAGAAGTGTCTGCGCAGCCTTCGCCGGCATCCTGCAAGCCGTTTGGTATAGCGGCTTCAAGCCATTGTTCGATCCGCATGGGAAAGCGGTGCCGTTCACGCTGGCATTTTGTTTCACCCATGCGCGGCGGGGGCCTCTTCGAACTGGCTGACATCGAGAAAACCGCCCGGGAAAGCCAGAAAGACATACCGGTCTCCCCGATCGCGCTGGAGGCGGTCAGGCGTCTGGACGCGCGGTTCGAGATCGAGCGCGCCATCAACGGCCGCGGCGCGGACGAGCGGTGCGCCGTGCGCCAAGAGAAGAACAAAACGCTTTCTCGACGACACGCACGCCTGGTTGCTGCGTGAGCGCGAAACCCTCTCGCGCTCTTCCGAGGTCCTGAAGCCATGAACTACAGACTCAGGCTGGGACGACTTCGCCCGCTTCCTAGACGATGGCAGGATCTGCGTCAGCAACAACGCGGCCGAAAGAGCTTTGCGGGGCATCGCATTGGGAAGGCGCAACTGGACCTTCGCCGGCACTACGCGGGCCGACGCGCCGCTATCATGCGACGATGACTGTTGGCCGGGACAGTGATAGCTGACTGTCTTAGATTGAGGTCGCCTCAGCTTCCGGTCGGGACTTTGGCTTCGGGCGCTTGATCACGCCGGAAAAGGTAAATAGTAGCCGCTCGCCAGCCTTCATTTGGCCTCGGACGAAGGTCAGGGAGCCACCGCTGCGGGTGATCTCGCCGGTGGCTTCGATCAGCTCTCCTTCGCGTGCCGCGTTGAGGAATTCGCTGGACAAGAAGACGGTAACCCCATTCGACAGCGCATCTGAAATGGCAAAAAGGCAGTAATCTGCAAATGACAAAAAACAGCCGCCATGGACGTTGCCAGCACCATTGAGGTGTTTCTTCTGCACGCGGAAGGCGCAGCGTACCGTTCCATCAGCCTGCAGCCGATGCCAAAAAGGGCCGGCATGGTCCAAAAACACATCTGATATCGAGGTGCGCCATCCCTCGAACTCGCCCCCAGTGGCCGCCTTCAGCTCAGCCCGTTTGAGCAGGGTCATACTGTTGTTGTTATCCGCGTCATTCATTTGGCGCTCCGAACGCGGCAGCCAACAAAGAAGGTCATTCAAGCTCCTCGCTGATGAGGCCTCCTAGGGCTGCGAGGCGGCGCATGTGATGATTGGCGTCGCCAAACAACGCGTCAATCATTGTAACATGTTTGAAATAGTGCCCGATCCGGTACTCCATCGTCATGCCCACACCTCCATGAAGCTGTATTGACTGGCGACCGATTTCCCTTGACGAATGGCCGATTTGAACCTTTGCTGCGGAGACTGCTCGCTCGCGGTCGTTCGCCTCCGCTTCACTTGCCATCATCGCCGCATACATCGCCATCGATCGCGACTGCTCCAGTTCGACGAACATGTCGACAGATCGATGCTGGAGCGTCTGGAAAGACCCGATTGTTCTGCCGAACTGCTTACGTGTCTTCAAATACTCGAGCGTGATTGCTTGCATCTCGCCTAAGCTGCCTACCGCTTCCGCGCAGAGTGCCGCGGCCGCCTCATCCGCGACGCGCGTGATGACCGGAAAGCCCGCGCCTGGGTCTCCAATGACATTGTCTGCTTGCACCCGTACATTCTTGAGCGAAATTTCGGCTGCTCTGAGCCCATCTTGGGTCGGATAGCCGTGACGCGCGAGGCCCGTCGCGTCCCCCTCAATGAGGAACAGACCGATGCCATTCTTTTCTCGTGATGCTCCTGACGTCCTTGCCGAGACGATGATCTTGTCCGCCGTATCGCCATGAAGAACGAGCCCCTTGGCCCCATTCAGCACCCAACCGCTCCCGTCCTTTTTCGCTTCAGCTCTGACATCAAAGAGGTCATAGCGCGACTGTGGCTCGGCATAGGCAAATGCAATTGTCATGCTACCATCGGCAATAGCGGGGATGAGTTGCGTTTTCTGCGCATCGCTTGCGCCATGCCTAAGGATCCCACCGCCCAGTACTACGGTGGCGAAATACGGCTCTAGAATCAACGCCTTTCCGAAAGCTTCCATCACGATCATAGTCTCGATCGGCCCCCCGCCGAAACCGCCGTATTCCTCCCTAAAAGGGATCGCTAGGAGCCCGAGATCCGCGTAGCGCTTCCACATGGCCTTGCTATATCCGCACTCGGCGCGCTGATATCTGCGGCGGTCCTCAAAACTATACTGATCGGCTGTTAGTCGCCAGACACTGTCCTTGAGCAGTCGCTGCTCTTCGGAAAGATCAAAATTCATATGCTAACACCTTCGTAATACTCAGATTCGACTTCTAGGCTGGGGGGTGCAGGAGCCTTTGGGCGTCCGAAACAATGAAACACCTCAAAGCTCAAGGATTGCCTTGGCGATGATGTTCTTCTGGATCTCGGTGGAACCGCCATAGATTGAAACCTTCCGCATATTGAAGTAGGAAGGAGCGATGGGTGCGGCCCAAGACGGAGTTGTCGACGGTTTATCGCGATGTTCCAGTTCCTCCTCCGAGTGATAGGGCTGCGCGTAGGGCCCGACGATATCCATCAGCAGCTCCGACGTGGCCTGCTGAATCTCCGATCCCTTTAGCTTGAGGATTGAACTTGCCGGGTCCTGTGTGCCCGCCCAGCGCTTATTATCGCTGGCGAGCACGCGAAGTTGCGTTATTTCGAGCGCTTTTAGCTGGATTTCGACCGCCGCGACCCTCTGGCGGAAGTCGGCTTGATCAATCAGGCGCTCACCGCCGTCGGTCTGACGGGCGGCCAGATTCTTGATACGCCGGATACGCTCCTTCGATGCGCCGATACTGGCGAGACTAACACGCTCGTTGCTAAGCAGAAACTTCGCGTATTCCCAGCCACGATTCTCTTCTCCCACGCGCCTCTCGACCATCACGCGGACATTGTCGAAGAAAACCTCATTGATGTCGTGGCCGCCGTCGATCGTCTGAATGGGACGAACCGCAATGCCAGGTGACTTCATGTCGATCAGCAGCAAAGAGATTCCCAGCTGCTTCTTCTTTGCTTCCGGGTCCGTGCGCACCAAGCAAAACATCCAATCGGCATACTGCGCGAGTGTCGTCCACGTCTTTTGGCCGTTCACGACGTAGTGTTCGCCGTCGCGCACCGCGCGCGTCTTTAGCGAGGCGAGGTCAGAGCCTGCGTCCGGCTCCGAGAAACCCTGGCACCACCAGTCTTGGAGCGTCACGATGCGTGGCAGAAAATGGTTCTTCTGCTCATCGCTGCCGAAGGTATAGATGACGGGTCCGGCCATATTGACGCCGAAGGCGAGCGGAGCTGGCGCCGGTGCTTGGCTCATCTCCTCGGTGAAGATGTATTGCTTGATCGAACTCCAACCCGTGCCGCCATGCTCAACTGGCCAATGTGGTACGCCCCACCCTCTCTCAGCGAGGATTCGCGTCCAGCGCACCATATCCTCCTTGCTCGGATGGCGGCCATCGATGATCTTGTCGCGTATATCGACAGGAAGAGCCCTCCGAATAAATTCTCTAACTTCGTCGCGGAAGGCGAGTTCGTCCTTCGTAAAACTTAGATCCATCCTGCCTTATCTCCCCACAAAAACTCGAATGCGCCAACGGCATTCCTATCGGGTTTCTAACACCGTGCCGCTTGTCCCTAGCGCATGACAGCTAACCGAATACCGCGAGATGACACCATAACTGCAACCTGCATGCTCGCCTCTAGCTTTACGATCGCTTTTCAATCGTACGTCTGAGCACGTGCCTCAAGGTACGGTTTGCAGCTTTAACTGAAGAGCGGCAAAGGAGTCGCCGGAGCGCACGAGGCTTTTCAAGAGAGCCGCCGGCTCGAATACGGCTTTGCGCGTCCTTCTATGCCAGTACTCAAGGCGTTCCAGGATCTTTGCAAGGCCCACATGGTCGGCCCAGAACATAGGGCCGCCCTTGCCGATCGGGAAGCCGTAGCCGTTCACCCAAACAAGGTCGATATCGGAAGGCCTCGCCGCGATGCCCTCCTCAAGGAGGCGGGCTCCCTCGTTGATCATCGGATAGATTGTACGCTCAACAATCTCTTGGGCCGGAATTTCACGACGGCTGATGCCGGACTGGCACGATTTCTCCTCAATGAGCAAGCTGATCCAGGGGTCAGCCATTGGAGTCCGAGAGCCCGCTTCGTAGAGATAGAAACCTTTGCTGGTCTTCTGTCCGAAGCGACCAGCCTCGCACAATGTGTCCACAATTGATATCTTGTCGCTCCGAGACTTTCGCATATGCCAACCGATGTCGAGACCGGCCAAATCGAGCATAGCGAAAGGCCCCATCGGGAAGCCGAAATCGGAGAAGACCTTGTCAACGGTTTCCGGCATAGCGCCCTCTAGAAGCAGGTTTTCGTTCTCGGTCGAGCGCGCCGCCAGCATGCGGTTCCCGACGAACCCGTGGCAGACGCCGACGACAACAGGTACTTTGGCGATACGCTTAGCGACTGTTATAGCTGTCGCCAGCACGTCGGGTGTTGTCTGATCGCCGCGCACGATCTCGAGAAGCCGCATGACATTTGCCGGCGAAAAGAAATGTAGGCCGAGCACGTCGGCGGGACGGCTCGTCACAGCAGCGACTTCGTTGATATCGAGGTACGAGGTGTTGGACGCTAGGATAGCACCCTTTTTTGCGACCCTGTCGAGCTTGACGAACACCTCCTTTTTTACAAGCATATCCTCGAAGACAGCTTCGATGATGATGTCTGCTTCGGCGAGATCTTCGTAGCGCGTCGTCCCCGAGAGTCTCGCAAACCGCTGATCGCGCGCCTGCGTTGTAAGCGACCCGCGCGCAACGGAGATGTCGTAGTTCTTCCGGATCACGCCAAGACCACGCTCGAGGGCCTCTTGGTTCATCTCTAACAGAGTGACCGGGATGCCGCCCTTGAGAAAAGACATCGCAATGCCACCACCCATCGTACCCGCGCCGACGACGGCTACTTTACGGACATCCCGCGGCTTGACGTCTTTCCCTAGACCGGCGACCTTCGCCGCCTCGCGCTCGGCAAAGAAGAGATGGCGCTGTGACTTCGATTGTACCCCGCTCATGAGCTCGTCGAAGATTGCGCGCTCCTTGTGGAGCGCCTCGTCGAATGGCGTGTCAAGCGCAATGCGTACCGCCTTCACGCATGCTAGGGGGGCATCCAGCCCGCGTGCGCGTTTGGTCAACTCCTTCGCATGTGCATCGAAGCCGGACGGATCCGAACGCACCTCCGCGATCTTCTCATCGCGGTCTCGCAGAGCAAGAAGCGTCTTGCCGCCATCGGCGAGCGCCCGCGCGTAAGCCTTTGCTTCATCCAGAAGATTTTCGTCAACGATAAGATCGACAATTCCCATCTTTGCTGCGTTCAACGCGCCAATTTGCTTGCCTGTAACGATCAGCTCGAGAGCGGCCAAAGGGCCGATCAAGCGGGGCAGGCGCTGGGTTCCACCGGCGCCTGGGATAAGCCCGAGATTCACTTCGGGCAGCCCCAGTTGTGCTTCGGACGAAGCAACGCGTGCGTGACAAGACAGCGCCATCTCAAAGCCACCACCCAAGGCCCAGCCGTGGATTGCAGCAACAATGGGCTTTGCAAGCGTCTCGCATCGACGATTGAGCTCGGAAAATGAGAACTCATTCGAAAGCTTTCCGAATTCAGTGATATCAGCGCCAGCGCTGAATGTGCGTCCGCTCCCGCTGAGCACGATGGCCCTGACGGAGGAAGTGGCGGAGGCACGATCAAGAGCCGCGATGATGCAGCGTCTTACCTCATAACCGAGTGCGTTGACCGGTGGGTTTTCGATGCGAATGAGGGCGATATCCCCGTCTACCGAATAAGTCACCGGTACTTGCATGGTTTCTCCTGTCGTGGATTCTGGTGGGCGCCTTGCCGAACGACTGCGGATCCGGCCGCGTGCGGCGATGAAAGTGGCCGCAGCAACCCGGCTCGATCAAGGAAAACCATACTGATTCGTTGCAAGCGCAAACGTGTGGAAAGTCGTTCCGGTATCGCCGGTTTGAGGAGGTTCGCCGCGACGCATGGCGATGAGACTACCGGTCTCCGCGAACCCAATTGAATTCAGCCACTCCGCCGGTCCTGCTTCCGGACGGAGATCGAGGCGAAGCGTGGCGCCGGCACGACAGGATACTAGGAAACACAACAGGCGCTTGGCCCCCTCGACGCTACGGGCGATGACCGGTCCGACGACCTCGCCGCCTCCATATGGTAACACCGCAGCGTACCCCACGACTTTTCCGAATTCGCGCAGGACAGCGAAGCGCGCCTTTGTCCGGACTGCGCAGATGAGCGCCCGGCGATCAATCGCCGCCCCCTCGCGATCTATATCCGAGATCTGATCAAAATCATCCTGAGTTGCCCATTCAACGTCGGCAGGGGCCGTCACGGGCTCGCCTATCCCCCGGAACACGCGTATCGTCTCAACCTCCGTAAATCCGAGCTTACGGTACAGGGGCAAGCCGTCGGATGTTGCGATGAGACGGCATTCGCGTCCCTCTGCTTTTTCGAGCGCGAGCCTCATCAGACGATTGCCAAGGCCCTGGCCGCGCATGCTTTCGTGAACGATTAGGAGACCGATAGTCGCGATCTCCTCAAAGAGCGTCATGCACACCGCTCCCACGACCGCGCCGTCTAGAAGGGCAACATCACCACATCCCAGGCTCAGGAGCATCGCCCAGTCGTCCATACGATGAGACCACCCAGCCTTAGCTGTGAGTTTCAGCGCGCCATCAAGGTGCTCGGTTGAGAATTTCGCTATCTTGATGTCGGTATTCGGCATGATCTATCCCGTTCCTCTGCATCGTCTGGTCCGATTGTTGTGGACAGGCCGGCAAAGAACTGTTGTTCGAGCTGCGGTTGAAACGGCAGCTGCTATCGTCCTTATCGCGCCGCATTTCTGGCGCGAGAAGTGAATTGGCATGGTCGAGCGCATCCTACCAACCAGGCACCCGCTCCTTTTGCGCGCGTTTCATAGTGCCGCCTCAGAACCAAGAAAGGCGGTAACTTGGCTCGATAGCGTGCCGCCATTGCCGTGCAGAAGCGCGATGTCAACATTCTTGACCTGCCGCTCACCCGCCTCCCGACGGATTTGAGCCACACTCTCCGCGATCAGGAACATGCCGTACATGCCGGGATGAACACAGGACAGGCCGCCGCCATTTGTATTGACGGCGAGCGAACCGCCAGGCGCTATACGGCCGTCCTGCACGAACCGGCCCCCCTCGCCCTTGGGACAGAAACCGAGATCTTCCAGGAACAGGATGGTGTTGATCGTGAACGCGTCATAAAGCATCACTAGGTCAACATCCGAGTGAGAAAGCCCCGCCATCGTGAAAGCCCGCGGGCCACTCTCTTTGGCTGCTGTCACGGTGATGTCAGGCATCGATTGGATTGAGCGGTGCCAGTTGGCAGCAGCCCCGCCAAGGAAGTAGACCGGCACCTTCCGAAAATCCCTAGCCCGCTCAGAGCGCACCATAATGCAAGCAGCGGCGCCATCAGTCACCAAGCAACAGTCGCCGATGGTGAGCGGGTCGCTAATCATGCGCATGGAAAGCACGCTGTCGCGGGTTAGCGGACCGCGGGCGAAGGCCTGGGGATTAAGATTTGCCCATTGCCGGGCCGAGACGGCGACATCAGCCAGCATTTCGCGCGTCGTGCCAAATTGGTGCATGTGGCGATTTGCAGCGAGCGCATAACCAGTGATGGGACCCCGCGCGTCGTACGAGGTCTCATGCCATTGTGGATCGGACATGAAGGCAAGGCGCCCCCCGGCAGTGAGCTGGTTCGAGCCGTAACAAATCAAGGCGGCATTGCAGAGCCCTGCCTGCAGTGCTAGCGTTGCCTGCAATAAATGCAGCTCAAAGCTGGAGCCTCCGATGTTTGTCGCATCGAAATATCTTGGCTTCAGGCCCAAATATTCAGACACACTCATTGACGCACACGGATGGATATTCGTGGCGGCGAACACTGCATCGATGTCCGAGACCCGCATGCCGGCGTCGTCCAGCGCAGCGCGGACGGAAAGGCCCAAAAGCTCCATCGCCGAAAATCCGGGGGCCGCCCCGATGCCGGCGGTACCCATCCCGACAAGAGCGGTTTTTCCACAGAGTGGATGACGCATCGTCAGTTTACCTCCGGGTCGAAGACCACTCGTGCAACCGCTCCCAGCTCTACGCGCGCCCTGACACGGGCGCCAATCGAGATCGCATTTCCGCCAACAACGGTTGACATCATCCTCGGCCCCTCATCTAAATCGATAAGTGCAACGTTGTAAGCGCCGTCGCGCTTGCGAGCGACCGTGATCGAATAAACGGTTCCGCCACCTGATGCCTCAACCCATTCAAGGTCGACCTCTCCCGAAGGAGACATTATTTTGGGATAGAAAAGATATTCACCAGTGCGACGAGCTCGCTGAATCATAAAGCGCCCACCGGCTACGAATCGCTCGTAAGTCTCTTGCGGACCAGTTCCATCTATTGAAGCACCTGTCTCGTCCAATTTCTTCACCTGCGATTCTGAGTGCACGGCTTCGCGGTGAAGGAGCAATAGCCGGTTCAGTAGTCCGGTCCTCCACCTTCGTCTCTGAGCGCCAGCGCTTGAGGTGTAGACTTTAAATCATCCTGCGATCCTGATCGGTGCAATGAAAGCCAGCTTAGCGACGAAATCCTTCGCTCCAAGGGCTACTTTCGAGGATTTCTGCGGTTCTCGAGGACAGCGCGTCGTAAGTGCCGTGATGGACACGCCCACGATGATGTCCCTCTCCAATAAATACCGATCGCTCATATACGTAGCGATCGCGAACCCTTGAGGACCGCTCAAAAACAGCGCTTGACTTGGAGATGTATGTTGCCCGCCGGCAGACTTCTGTGTTGCGGACGTACTCTCTCCGTGAACAGCATTCCCGACCTCAGTCTGGCGTTCTATTTTAGGACAAGTGTGGATCCAGCAGGCGCCGCCTGCTATCAGGTCGCAGCTGTAAAGCTAGTGTTGTCAATCTCCGCTTCGAGGCTCGCCTGCTCAGCCAGAGCTTTGGCGACGTTGGCTTCCTTGACATGACCGTAGCCGCGGATCGCTCCAGCCGACGCGGCCAACTTTACGAGCAGCGGAAGCTGCTCTGGCTTGAACGCAGCGACCCGTCGTTCGATCATCGCAAGATAATCTTCGATCAAACGTCGTTCAGTGCGACGTTCACTAGTGCGGCCGAACGGATCGAAGGCAGTGCCGCGCAAAAACCTCATGTAAGCTAAGAGGCGGAAGGCGTGAGTGATCCAGCCACCGTATTCCGTTTTCCGCAGATATCCGGTCATCTTGTCCCGGTTCGCAAGGATCGGAGGAGCCAGGTGAAATCTAACTTCATAGTCCCCGTCAAAATTCTGCGCCAGCTTGTTCGCGAAGTAGCCGTTCGTGTAGAGGCGCGCGACCTCATACTCGTCCTTGTAGGCCATTAGCTTGAAAAGGTTCCTCGCGACCGCTTCAGTTAGCTCGCTCGAGCCCGGCACGACGGCGGCTTCAGCCGCACGCACCTTCTTGACTGCTGCTAGGTACCGCGCTGCATAGTTCTTGTTTTGGTAGTCTATTAGGAATTTTGCGCGCGTGTCGATGATTTCAGTTAGCGTCCGCGCCGGCCGTGTTGTGCGGTGCCGCGAGCCGATCATGCTGCGAACCCGCCCCATATCATGGGCAGCGAGCCGTCCCCAATTGAACGCTTGCTTGTTCAGCTCTATAGCCGCGCCGTTAATCTCGATGGCTCGCATGATCGCTTCCAACGACAATGGAATAGCTCCTTTCTGGAACGCGTAACCAATTAGGAGGGCATTTGTCGCGATGCTGTCACCTATCAGGGTCGCGGCCATCCCGGTCGCGTCGATGACGTCGAGATTGTGATCACCAATTGCGTCACTCAGCGCTGTCCGCATAGCACCAATCTCGAAGTCGATGTCAGGGTTCTGGACGAAACTTGCCGTCGGTTGCAAGTCAGCGTTGATAAAGGCCTTGGTAGCGCCGCGCTCCACGCGGCTGAGCGCGGTCGGGCTTACGGATACCACGATATCGCAGCCTAGAATCAAGTCGGCACTACCCGTGGTGATACGAGCGGTCGCGATGTCTTCCGGTCGTTGCGCAATTCGAACGTGGCTCATGACGGCGCCGTTTTTTTGCGCGAGGCCGGTAAAATCCAGCGTCGAACACCCTTTTCCTTCAACGTGGGCGGCCATGCCGAGCAGTGCGCCTATTGTGATGACACCAGTGCCTCCGATCCCGGTCACCAGAATGTTGTAGGGCTTCTCTAACTTGATCTCAGCCGGCAGCGGGAGATCCGTGAACGGCTGGCCGGCGTCCAGCGTCGTGGCGTCCAGGCCCTTGAGCTTTCCGCCAACCACCGTCACAAAACTGGGGCAAAACCCCTCGAGGCAAGAGTAATCCTTGTTACAGTTGGATTGATCAATCTGTCGCTTGCGCCCGAACTCTGTTTCAAGCGGCTGCACCGACACGCAGTTCGAGGCTTCCGAACAGTCCCCGCAACCTTCACAAACAAGATCGTTGATGAATACACGCTTTGGTGGATCTGGATATAGACCTCGCTTGCGGCGGCGGCGTTTTTCAGCCGCACATGTCTGGTCATAGATAAGGACGGTCAGTCCCTTGATCTCGCGCAACTCTTGTTGAAGCTCGTCCAGTTCGCGACGATGGTGCACGGTTGCGGCGGGGGGGAAATAGCCGGCGCCCGGGTACTTGCTTGGATCATCGGAGACTATGGCGAGCCGCTTTGCGCCTTCGGCGGCTACTTGGTGCGCGATCTGTGAAACGCTAAAGCCGCCTTCTGCAGACTGCCCCCCTGTCATCGCGACGGCGTCGTTATAGAGGATCTTGTAAGTGATGTTGACGCCGGCTGCGGCGGCAGCGCGCAACGCGAGCAAACCAGAGTGGGTGTAAGTGCCGTCACCGAGGTTTTGAAAGATGTGCTGCTCGCTCGTGAAAGGTGCTTGCCCGATCCAATTAGCACCCTCACCGCCCATATGCGTGATCGTTTCAGTGCGGCGCGAGGGCACATAGACGGCCATTCCGTGACAGCCGATGCCGGCCATCGCTCGGCTGCCCTCTGGTATCTTAGTCGATGTGTTGTGAGGACAGCCGGAGCAAAAGTAGGGCGTACGCTGTAGTGCAATCGGCGTCTTCGCCTGTGCAGCCCGTTCGAAGGCATCGAGACGTGCAAGCCGCTGCTCCAGCATAGGGGTGCTGCTCTCGAAGCGGCGCAGTCGCGCGACGAGCGCGGTGGCGACCATAGCTGGGGTCAATTCACCTTCGCTTGGGAGCAGCGGCGCGCCCACTTCATTGTGCTTCCCAAAAACATTCGGTCGCGTCCACGCTTCGGCGTTATACAGAATGCGTTTCAGCTGGTCTTCGATAAAGCCCCGCTTCTCCTCGACAACCAGAATCTCCCGCAATCCTTGCGCGAAGCGCCTGGCACCCTCTTCCTCCAGCGGCCAGGTCAACGCGACCTTGTAAATGCGCAACCCCAGCGCGCGCGCGTGGTCCTCGGTTATGCCAAGCTCGGCAAGCGCCTGGCGCAGATCAACATATGCTTTGCCGGTTGTGATAATGCCAAGCCGAGCTGGTCTGCTGTCGAGCACGATCCTGTCGAGCTTGTTAGCCCGCACAAAGGCGCCAACGGCCGCCATCTTCGGGCCGAAAAGGCGCCTCTCCTGCTCTAACGGCGGATCGGGCCAGCGGATGTTCAATCCGCCTGGGGGCATCTCGAAGTCAGTCGGGAGAGTGATATGTACACGCGACGGATCATCGTAGATGGAGGCCGAGCTTTCCACCGTTTCGCCGATGGCCTTGAATCCGATCCAACAGCCGGAATAGCGTGACAATGCGAAGGCGTAGAGCCCCAGGTCGAGATATTCCTGCAAGGTCGAAGGATTGATAACCGGAATATGCGCGGCCGCGAATACCTGCTCACTCTGGTGGGCGAGCGTCGAAGACTGGCACCCATGATCGTCCCCGGCAAGCGCGATCACGCCGCCCTGGCGCGAAGTACCCGCCGAGTTAGCGTGCTTGAGCGCGTCTACTGAGCGATCAACGCCGGGGCCTTTCCCGTACCAGATGCCAAACACGCCATCGACCTGTGCGCCCGGAAACAAGCCGACTTGCTGACTGCCCCACACCGCAGTGGCAGCCAAGTCCTCATTCAAGCCAGGAACAAACGCGATATCCTTGGCCTGCAGGAACGACTTGGCGCGCCAGAGCGCATGATCGTACATGCCGAGCGGCGAGCCACGATAACCTGAGACGAACCCAGCGGTTCTAAGGCCAGCCGCTCTGTCACGTTCACGTTGGACCATTGGAAGACGGACCAGCGCTTGTACGCCGGAGAGATAGATCCGCTTCGCCTCGAGCCGGTACTTGTCATCCAGGTCAACGTGCAAGAGGGACATCTTGATCTCCGGGTTCAGCCAATTCAATCGCCATATCGAGGGCCTACTATTTCTTGCGTCGACAGATTTCAACATCGACGGCCCGTGGGCCACCGACAACAATGGGAGCAGATCTCAAGCAAGCAAACGAAAAAGCCGAACGAGCTTCGGCCTGGGCGGCTGCTCGAGCGCACCGTGACAGCCTTTACTCGCCGGCAGCTCTTCCCAGTTCATGCAAAAGAGCAGCTCCGGTACGGATTCCCTTGAGGAAACAGTCGACCTTTATGTTCTCGTTGGGAGCGTGATTAGCTTCATCAAAGTTCGCATAGGGCACCACAAAAGAGTGCGCTCCAAGAATCTTCGTAAACACATACTCGGGAAGGCTGCCGCCTGCCATTGGATATATGAGTGGCTCGACACCCTGCCCGGCCCGTACCGCGCGCTGAACGATGGCCGAGTATGGAGAGTCTAAGGGCGTTTTGGACGGCAGCATTCCGTCGAGGCGAATGAACTCTACGTCCGGTGCATACCGTCTGACGTGCGCCTCTATTTTAGCAAGGATGTCATCAGGAGTTTGGCGCTCTACGAGCCGAGCATCGCATTTGACGATGGCATAGTTTGGCAGAACCGTTTTTGCCCCCGGTCCACCGTACCCTCCGTGCAATCCGTTGATAGTCAATGTCGGATGAAAGAAGAGTCTGTCGGCGACCTGACGATCGACTGGCGCATCTAGTTTTGCGAGTCGGAGCGAGCGCTTTATCTCACCTGCATCGAAAGGCAACTGCGCTGCCATCGCACGCTCAAGCTCGCTTGGCGGCAACACGTCCTCGTAAAAGCCGTCGATTGTAATCTCCCCGGCTGCGTTCTTCATCGTCGCAAGCAGGTGCACAAGCGTCCAGATAGGATTTGGGACGACACCACCAAAGATCCCTGAATGAACATCTCGGCTCGCGCCGTGCGCACGCAGTTCGAAGCTCGCCTCGCCGCGAACCCCATGCACCACAATCGGGCGACCAGACTCGTGCAGCGGACCGTCAGCCGTTACAACCAGGTCCACCTTTAGACACTCACGATGAGCCCGGATGAACTCCGCAATGTGCGGACTTCCAACCTCTTCTTCGCCTTCAAGCAAAATCACCACGTTGCACGGCAAACGGCCATGCACCGCCAAGTAGGACTCCACGGCCAATATTTGAGCGAAATGCTGCCCCTTATTATCTCCAGCGCCGCGCGCGTAGATGCGACCTTGTCGGATCTTCGGCTCAAATGGCGGACTGATCCACTCGTCCAATGGATCCGCGGGCTGGACATCGTAGTGCCCATACAACAAGACTGTCGGCGCTCCAGGGGCTTGCTCCCAACGACCCATTACCATTGGATGGCCAGACGTCTCAATCGTCTTTGCCTCGAGTCCCAGACGGCTCAGAATACTCACGAGAAGTTCGGCCACCTCTGCAATGCCGATGTTATGGGCGCTTATGCTGGGATGCTTAAGGTAATCGATCAAACGCCGAATAAATTGCCCCTCGTTTGATTCAATGTACTCAAAGACCTGGGACAATTCCGCAGTAGTGGCGGCTTTACTATTATTCATGCGCAACAATCCTGGTTGTCGTAGCTTAAGGACCCGCCCTAGGGTCAAACCGTAGTGGACCCAAGCGAGCTCACTGAACTAGTCCGCCTAGAAGAATGCCGAGCGGACAAGCGTAGTATGCAAACGAGCGCTCCAAAGAAGCGTCGCGATCGTGAAAGGACCCAGGCATACGATTTCGCGTCCCTCTGCTCGCTTTCCAGTGTTGCACCTTCCTGTTCGATCTCTTCTAAATCAGAAAACAGTACGATCCAGCGCGGCAGCTAGCCAATTCGCGCAGAAACGCTGCAATCCTCGCCGCTAGATGCAGAAATTCAGACGAAGAGATCACGATCGCGGGGCCTCCCAATGGGCAACGACAGAGGAAGGCAGCATGTGAGGAATCAAAACGCCAGGATCCTCGATGAGCGAGCAAGAGTGGCACCCTTGCTGAAAGCTAGCGCTATCACATGCTGGCGCGTCGCGCACATCCTCGCTTGACACCAGCCGGCCTGAAGGTGCCTCTCACAATCATCGGCAAAAGATCCTCGAATCCATTCGACACTCGCCGTTGCGAACGACTTTGGTAACGCTGCGACCAAGCTCGCCATGACGGCTGGAGCTCGTATTGTTGCGCAGAGAAGGGATTAAGGCTGCGCGGAGCAGGACTAGGCGAGCACCCGAGCGATTTAGCGCTGAGCGTCAAAGTCGCCTCGTAGCAGCCATAGTTCCTGCCAAGAGCATTCGGAAATTTAAGAGTCAGTGCCTGCCCCGAGCATATCGGCGATGAGTAGCGCCCTCGGTCTCGGGTTCGGAATGGTCGGCGTCGCAACCGCTTTGCAGTTGCAGCGACGCGGCTGCAGTTGCACTTCTTGATCGAAAGACCCGGGCAGGAAACTAGGGTGTGGCCTCAATTGATCGAAGCCAATTCGCACGGAAGCGAGTTAAACGAAAGCGAAGAACGTCGCGCCGAACTTGTCGGGTGGCCATGCGTTAAAACTACTTCAGTTTCTTGAAGAATCGGTCAACGTGATTGTGCTCGCGATAGATGGCCTTCTTCCACCGGAACCTCTTTTTCCGGTTGGATTTGTTGGGAATGGTGGGGATCGCACCTTGATCACGGATGTGGGCACGAACACCGCCGGCATCGTAGCCTTTGTCGACTATAACGACGGCGCGCGCATCGAGTCCGTCGAGCAGGGCCTCGGCGCACGTCACGTCGTGGGCCTCGCCGGGGGTGATCATGAGGCGGACCGGGCGGCCTTTCGCGTCGACGCGCGCGTGGATTCTGGTGGTGAGGCCGCCTCGGCTTCGGCCCACACAACGATCTCCACTCTTTTTTCACCCCGGAAGCATGCTGATGGACCCGCACGACCGTGAGCGTCACGAGAGGATCACTGGCGCCTGGGCTTGACTTGCGCGGAATGCTCTGGATAGCGCGGTCTGGATGATTGACGCTGCCGGCGCGCGGTGATGGGGTGATCCCGGTTCGGAGCGGGCAACGGGGATCAGAATGACCAGCGAATCGCAGCTGCGCGAGAAGCTTCGGAAGATCGAGGCGTTGTTCGCGGGTGCCGGAACTGCCGGTGAGCGCCTTGCGGCGGAAGCTGCGCTACAGCGGGTGCGTGCCCGGGTCGCGGAGCTCGCTCGCCACGATCCGCCGATCGAGCAGCAATTCTCACTTCCTGACCAATGGTCGCGGCACCTGTTTTTGGCGCTTTGCCGCCGGTACGGGCTGCGGCCGTTTCGTTATCACCGCCAACGACGCAACACGGTGGTGATCCGTGCGTCCCGAGGCTTCGTCGACAAAGTTCTGTTGCCGGAGTTCACCGAGCTGGAGAGGGCGTTGCAAGTTTATCTGCACGAGATGACGCTGCGCGTGATCCGCGAGGAGATCTATGACGACACCAGCGATGCGCAGGAAGTTCCAGAGTCCTTGCCGTCGAACTGATCAGGCGGCGAGCTTTGCCAGCGAACTGTCGCGCTCGGCCTTCCAATTCCACGGCAACAGCATGTGCAGCTGATTGATCTTTGTACGTCCGGAGACGATGCGCTCGAGAACATCGGTCAGATAGTGTCGCGGGTCGATGTCTTGCAGCTTTGCCGTGTTGATGAGCGAGGCGAGAATGGCCCATGTTTCGGCGCCGCCTTCACTGCCGGCGAACAAGTAGTTCTTCTTTCCCAGGCCTATCGGCTTGATGCTGCGCTCGACCGTATTGCTGTCTATTTCAATGCGTCCGTCATCGATGAAGCGCGTCAGGCCGTCCCAATGGTTGAGGGTGTAGCGGATGGCTTTGCCCAGACCGGACTTCTTCGAGACTTCCAGCAGTCGCGCCTCGAGCCAAGGTTTGAAGTCCTCGATCAGCGGCCTGGTGTCGGTTTGCCGCACCGCAGCCCGATGCGCCGCCGGCAGACCGCGGATGCGATCCTCAATGGCGTAGAACATCGCGATCCGTTGCAGCGCTTCCGCGGCAATCGGCGACTTCGTCGCGACGTGAACGTCCCAGAACTTCCGCCGCGCATGCGCGAAGCAGAACGCCAGCAGCACCAGACGGCCGCCGTTCTTGATCAGGCCCTTGTAGGCGGCATAGCCGTCGACCTGCAGGATGCCGTGGTAATCCCCGAACAGCTGCTTGGCGCGGATCGCCTTGCGATCCTCGGCAAACATGTAGACCACCGCCGGCGGCGCGGGGCCGCCCCACGGACGGTCATCGGTGGCGATCGCCCAGAACTGGCAGACTTTGGTTCTGCCACGGCCGGGATCGAGAACCGGCAGTGGCGTCTCGTCGGCAAACAGCCGCGGGTAGGACATCACTGTGTCGCGCAACAGCGTGTGAAGCGGCTTCAGCCACCAGGCGGCGCGGCCCATCCATGAGGCCAGCGTCTGCCGGTCAAGCGTGATGCCTTGCGCGGCGAACATCTGTTCCTGCCGATACAGCGGCAGCTGGTAGCCGTATTTCATCACCGCGATGTGGGCCAGCAAGGCTTCCGTCACCATCCCGCCGTCGATCGCCTGGGCCGGCGCCGGTGCCTGCAGCACACCCTGGCGGCATCCCCGGCAGCCGTAGCGCGGACGCACAATGCGCTTGACCTGGTACTGCATCGGAATGACGTCGAAGGCTTCCTTGACGGTCTCCCCGATCTTGTGCAGCCGCTCGCCGCAGCAGGGGCAGATGTGGCTCTCGATATCGATCACGACGTCGATGCGCGGCAAATGCTCCGGAAGCCTCCCCCGGTTGCGTCGCGCCGGTCGCTTGCTACGGCCTTCCGCTCCATCAGGCAGCCTGCCTCCGGTCCCGTCGTCGTTGGCGGCGGCACCTGCCGCCTGCGCCGTGATGGTGAAGAGAGACAGCTGTCCGGGATCCAGTGTCTCGGAGCGGGGACCAAAGATCGTGCGCTTGTACTGGGACAGGATCATCAGGAGCTTGTCGTTCTCCTGGACTGCAGCATCGCGTTGGGCGATCGCCACATCACGCTCGGCCGCCAGCGTGCTGCATTCCGCCGACACCACGGCAAGCCGTGACGACAGTGCCGTCACGGCTTGCTGGAGCAATGCTCGATCGGAAGGCAAATCAATCATGCAGCGCGTTCTACTACAGCTCTGCATGAATGACGAACTACTCTTGATGATGATCAACCAGCTCGTGTTGGTTGATCCACAACCCGCATCGGCACACGCTTCCAGTCCGAGCCGTCGAGCAGCACCGAGAGCTGAGCATGAGATAGCGGCATGACGCCTTCCTTGATCGGAGGCCAGCTGAACTGCCCTTCGATTCTCTTGTAGTAGAGAACAAGGCCACTTCCGTCCCAGGTCAGGATCTTCACGCGATCTCGGCGCTTGGATCGAAACACCCACAGCCCGCCGTCGAACGGATCGGCTCCAAACGCCTCGCTTACCAGCATCGCCAGCGAGTCCATGCCGCGACGGAAATCGACCGGCTGCGTCGCGATCCAGATCGATAACCCAGCGCGGGGCCCGATCATCGGCCGACCGTCCCGACTGCCGCAAGCACCTCGCAGAGTGCTCGCCGGTCGACCGTTCCCATGACACGGATGCGAACTGCGCCGACCTCGATCTCAATCGCTCCCTGCTCCTCGCATAGCGGCAATTTGCCTCCACAGTCGGTGATTGCGACCGGCACAAAGCCTGATGGCATGCCTCCATGCTCCTCGAGCTTCGCCCGCGTTGTCTGACGACGCCAAAGAAACAACAGGCTCGGGCTGATGTCGTGTCGCCGCGCCACCCCGGAAGCGCTTGCACCCGGCGCAAAACTCTCCGCGACAATCGCCGCTTTCGCATCGGTCGACCAGCGCCGTCGTCGGCCGGTCCCCGTGATGATCTCGACGCGCCGCAGCGTGTCGGAGCCGTCCTCAAGGATAGGCGTATGCCTATCCTTATCGCCATCCTTACAACTCGCTCTTGACATGGTGACCGGTGACCTCGTGACAAACCTCTCCACGAGATCTTCCTAGCCGACTAGATCAACCCTCAGTGCGTGGTCGCCAGATGACGCTCACGCACGACCGAACTGTCGATCATTTGCACCTTGCCATCGTGTGCCTTGACGACCGCATCCATCAGCCGGTCTCAGATGCCGGCTTTGCGCCAGCGGTTGAAGCGATTGTAAGCGGTCGTATAAGGCCCGTATCGCTCGGGCAGATCGCGCCACGGCGTTCCCGCGCGCAGGACCCAGAAGATGCCGTTGAGAACGCGGCGGTTGTTGCCTGGCTTTGCAACCTCGACGTCCTTCGGGAGAAGGGGTTCGATAACACTCCACTCGAAATCCGTCGGGTCATAGCGCATGATCCCAGCCCCGATGTTCGGTAGCTTCAATCATGGTCCGCATTGGGAATGCGGGGATTATTCAAAGTGAGGCATTGCGCGCTTATCGAATGCCGCACGGCTGGCGAGAGCTGCCTCGAATCGCAACAGGACGCACTAAATGATGTCAGCTATCGACTTATCGCCTTGCCGTATCCTTTTTCCGCTGCGCCTATTGGTGTCACTCATTTCCCACGCGCTACGAGCGAATTTCGGGGGCGTATGCCGCGATCGTTGCACACGCCGTGGGCCATCATTGGGAGCTGATCGACCCCGGCAATCTTGTCCGTCGTAATGGGTATTGAGAGCTGGCTCCGGAAATCTGGACAGGGCGATAAGTGGAGTTTGTGCCTGACGGCGGGCAAGATTGTCCCGCGAATCAGGAGAGACGATGAGCAGACGAGCCCGCCGGCAGCACGCACCGGCATTCAAGGCCAAGGTGGCGTTAGCGGCGATCAAGGGCGAGATGACGCTGGCCCAGTTGGCTGAGCATTTCGACGTGCACCCGAACCAGATCACGCAGTGGAAGTCCCAGCTTCAGGAAGCGGCGGCCGAGGTATTTGGTCCTGGCGGTGGCAACAGAACGAGCGAGCCCGCGGTGGACGTGAAAACGCTGCACGCCAAGATCGGGGAGCTGACGCTTGAGAACGATTCCTAAGAAACAGCATCGCCGACGTTCGGCTCCAAGGGCTGGAGAACGAAGCCGAATGCCTTGGCACGCCGATGCAAATTGTTGACCACTCGCGTCCGGTAGCGCGTCTCGTAGGACGAGGCCCCGGGATCGACATAGTCCATTCCGTATCGCACAGCATTGTAGAACAGAACTGCGATCTTGCGGGCCGTGGCGGTCACTGCCTTGGCCTTACCGATGCGCGATGAAAGTCGCCTGTAAAAGGCGCCGAGCGCAGTATTGGTGCGTCCGACGGTGACGGCAGCAAGGCGCAGAAGCGCCGCCGCCCGGCCGCCGGATCGGCGCGTTCGGGACGAGAGCCTTTTGCCGCCGGAGACCTTGTTGCTCGGCGCCAGTCCTAGCCAGGAGGTAAAATGCTTTGCACTTGGCCACGAGGAGAGGTCGTCACCGCATTCAGCGATCAGCTTCAGCGAGAGGTAAGGACCGAGGCCGTCGATCGTGGTGATGTCTTTTCCCAGCAACGCGAATAGCGCCTCGCGGACGTCGAAAGCTAGAGCGTTCGCCTGATCGGTTCGATTCCGACGCAGCGAGGCCGGCGGTGCTGGTCCATGACCACGACCGCGATGGTTGCTCAGTTCCTTCAACACGGCTTCGATCCGGGCGTCGCAGGCAGATGCCTTCTCGTGGTAGGTGTCGTAAAGCGCAAGTGCCTGCTCGAGCGCAAACAGATGCTCGGCGCGGTAGCTCCCGGTGAGCGCCTTCGCAATCGTCTCGGCACTGGAGTGGCAACTGTAATGGCGCAAGCACGCCAGCGCCTCGGGATCGCGCTCGCCGGCAAGGATCGCGCGTATGATACGCAGGCCGGTCGCGCCGGTGATGTCGGCGACGACGTGGTGGAGCTGAAGATTCATCTCCGTCAAGGCCTTCTGCATATGCTGGATGTGTGAGGCCGCGTACTCCAGCAGACGCTCGCGCTGACGCACGTAGGCTCGCAGCTCGGCAATCTGCCCTTTGGGCTGAAAGCTGGCCCGCAGCAACCCGAATGAATGGAGCCGCTGCAGCCATTGCGCATCGCTGACATCGGTCTTACGCCCCGGCACGTGCTTGGCATCCCGCGCGTTGACAAGAAACACCGTAAATCCCCGGGCATCGAGAAGCTCGAAAATTGGAATCCAGTAGACGCTGGTCGATTCCATGACGACGGTCTCGACGCCGCATTCCGTAAACCAGTCGACCAGCCGATGCAGATCGGCCGTGAAGGTACCGAAACTGTGGACTGGCTCCGGTGCGCGATCTGCCCTAACGGCCGCCATATGCATGGTGGCGCCAACGTCGATGGCAGCCGCGTTCGGGTGCACCATCGGCATCTTACCGCCGTCCTTCGACTTCGATCTTTTGGGATTCATCTGTAGTTCCTCCTGACTCCGGCGGAAGGGCTGGGCTGCGCAATTCATTCAAATTCCTAAACGGGATCGCCGAGATGGCGTCACCACTCTCAAGTGCGCAACAGCCCATGGACCAGGTTTTTTGACGGGGTCACGTGCCACCAAAATCGTATCGGCCGCTCCCTTCCGGCCGCAGTCTAGCGGTTGCCCGTTTCTATCCCACAGGGGGCGCGCAGCGTCGCGCATAGTTTTTTAGAAGGCGCGCTCAGCAAAGCCGGCCTGCTGAGCGCAAAGCGATGATCGACCGTGAGCACGACCTGCCGATAACCAAACAGGCGGAAGTTTTGAAGATCAGTCGTGGCAGTGTCTATTATCTACCACGTCCGGTGTCGCCCGCCGACCTCGCGATCATGCAACGGCTCGACCGGCTGCACCTGGAGTTTCCTTTCGCCGGTTCGCGAATGTTGCGAGACCTGCTGGCTGCCGAGGGGTGCAAGATCGGCCGCCGGCATGTCAAGACGCTGATGCGGCGGATGGGGATAGAGGCGCTCTACCGCCGGCCGCGTACCACTAAGCCCGAACCAGGGCACAAGATCTATCCGTATCTGCTGCGCGGGATGGAGATCACACGCCCGAACCAGGTCTGGGCGATGGACATCACATACATCCCGATGGCGCGCGGCTTCGTCTATCTCGCGGTGGTGCTCGACTGGTTCAGCCGCCGGGTGCTGTCGTGGCGCGTCTCGATCACGATGGAAGCCGCATTCTGCGTCGAGACGCTGGAGGACGCCCTCGCTCGCCACGGCAAGCCGGACATCTTCAACACCGACCAGGGCTCGCAGTTCACGGGCGCCGCGTTCACCAGCGTGCTCGCCAGTCATCGCATCGCCATCAGCATGGACGGCCGGGGCGCATGGCGCGACAACGTGTTCGTCGAGCGGCTGTGGCGCAGCATCAAATACGAAGAGGTCTATCTGCGCGCCTACGATACCGTGTCCGACGCCCGCGCCTCGATCGGCCGATACCTCGTCTTTTACAATGGCCGGCGTCCCCACTCGAGCCTTGACGGCGGCACCCCGGATCAAGCTTACTTCAACCCGCTGCCGTTCCGCGCGGCAGCCTAACTCTGGCACAAGCTCCACTTATCGACGCGGAATTGCTGTTCAGACAACCGGAGCCAGCTCATTGCGTCCTTCACCGCAAGCAAGCTGAATTCGATGCTGATGTTGCTCAGGCTCAGACGCTGAGTAGCGCCTTTCGGGGGGAAGTTTGCAGCATTGACAGAGTACGAACTCAAGAAGGCCGAGCCAAACTTGATGGATACTGGGCTTGGCGGGCTACATTGGTTGGATTCCCGGACCATCTCCGTTCCCGGTGGCCTCGTGACACCTTATCCTAAACTTTTGTTCGTTTAGGTGGACATATCGTCCCCGGCAAGGCGCACAGTTTAGCCGTGGGTAGTGGCGGGTGATCGGCGCGCAAGAACAATACAGTGAAAAGCTGCACAAACCTTGCAACATGCGCACAAGTGCGCTGCCTCAGGAGCGATTTGGCTCAGATTGCGCCTTGCCTCCATGCTACGCTGAGGATAGACGCTTTGGAGTACTCCGGAACGGCTCACAACGATCGTAGCATCGGTTGCGCGCCTCGTCTCCCATAGCCGGGTAGCAAAGCGAGCAATACAGGAGAGAAAGGATGATCATGATCTCTAATGCTGGCTCGTCCAACCATCTCGAAGGTCTCTCTCTCTTTCTGTCGAGGCAGCATCCTGAATTCTTGAAAGTATTTGAAATTGTGAATGGTCTCCCGATCGATGATACGCATTGCCACATAATTACTGCTCGAGATGCCATAACAACCCCGCAACGCTATGTAGAGCGCATATCCTTAACGGGATATCCCGTCGGAACCTACTTTCCACAAGGCATATACGACCGTTGGCTCAATGGTGACGAGGCAACTAAGTTCGACCTCGACAAAGCATATGGCATTCAAAGCAAGGTCGCCGGCATTACCCGTGATATCGCGGAAAGTGTGTTCATGAAATTCCTTGTCAAGGAACTCGCGTCGTTCTTAGGCTGTGAACCAAGGCTTGAGGCGGTCATTGAGGCACGAAATGAACGCTGTAAGAACTATTGGGCCTACGTAAATGACCTGTTCCGAGACGTGAATTACGAAAATATCATGCTCGACACGGGGTATACTGAAGGTTGTGGGGCGACCGAAATATCTGAGTTCGAAGACTCGATCTCGCCCTGCCGTAGCAACCGTTTGGCACGGATAGAGATGATTCAGCGGGAACTCTTTCCTCTCGAAATTTCATTTGAAGAATATGAACAGCGCTTTGTAACCAGGATGCGCGAAATGCTCGATGGGGAGGGAGAAGGAAATTACGGGAAGAAGTCTTATGGAATGAAGTCATATCTGCTCCCCTTTATCGGTCTGATCAGGCCCCTTTACGACCGTGGGGTGGCTCAAGCTTCCTGGAACACTCTTCGGGAATCGTTTCACAAGATTTCGCCCAGAGATCGAGAGGCCAATTACAATGTTTCGAAGGATCTTCGCCGGTACGATTTCACAATCGCACTAGAAGAATGCCTGAAGCGAGACATTCCCATGCAGATTCACACTGGCGATGGCGAAGCGCCATCCGTCATACTTCGGAATCAAGACCCGTTCTTCCTTGAGGAAGTCTGTCGTTTCGACAGAGATGACGTAATGCGCATGCCGAAAATCATCCCTCTCCATGCGGGCTATCCATCGGTGGGAAAAGCCGCTTGGCTCAGTCATCTATATCCAAACTGCTATTTTGAATTGTCCATTATGACGCCTTTTGTGCACCAGAGCCTGTTTCAACGATACATGCAGGTTATGGAAGTAGTCCCGTTATCAAAGATAATGTACGCAAGCGATGCTTATCATATTCCCGAGCTTTACTGGCTGGCTGGTCGATGGGGCAAGCGATACCTGGCTCAGGCTCTCACTGAACACGTTGTTGGAGGCACTCTGAGTTTCGATGAGGCAATCGAGGGGGCGAGGATGATTTTATACAAAAACAACAGGTCGCTATATAGACTCAATTAGCCGAGTAATCGCGGGTAGATCGTTAGGGCCATATTCCTGACAATCGGCGCCGTCACGACACACTGCCGGTCGCTTTGGTCGGCGGTGTGAAATCGTGTTTCGACCGCGGCTGCGTCGATGGTCCTCGTCCTTGTCGGGCGGTTTGACCCTACAGCGAAGGGCGAAGGTCAAGCGCGCAGTCTGTTACAAGCAGGCCGTCGACATCCGGCAAGAACAAGCCAACGTCCGCCATGTAAGGCAGGATGAATGGCAGCCCACCGGGCCCTATCGTCGGCATAGTTATAGAGGGCGGAAAAAGCATTGCACCTCACGAAAAGCATCCGCGGAGACCAAGTCAACCTCTTGATGAGCTCCGCTCGACAAGCTTTGATCGTTTTGACGCCCCTCAGGATGTTGTAGAGAACACGAAGGGGTTGAGCACGCAGAGGAAGGCGCCCGCGCCAAGCCTTCGTCACCAAACCGGTTAAAGCGGGATGGGGCTAGGTTAAATTGATCTCGGATTCCCAAAAATCAGTGGGTTTCTGATTCACCATGTTTGCTGGATCGGAGTTCGCAAGCGTGTCCTGGCGGCACTCGGGGGCGGATTGTCCCGCAATCGCGCCGCAAGCAGTTTGGGGTGGCGATCAGCACGCCCATCGGTTGAATGAAGCGGGTCGATGAGACCGGCAGCGTCGAGCCTGGCCAGATCGGCGACTACAAGCCGAAGGCAGTTTTGGGCGTGCACGAGGTCTGGCTGTCACAACGGATCAGGGATGGACCGTGGCCGGAAGGTCGACTAGAACTCGGTGTGGGACTTCGTTCAAAAAAGCGTGGCGGCTGGCGAACGCGATCGCCCCTAGGCGGCGCGGCGGCGAGCCCAGTGGGCAAAGTATCAAGGTCGCGTCGAAGCTGAACGGCTGGTCTTCATCGAGGAGACCTGGACCAGGACCGATATGGCCCCCTTGCGGGGATGGTCGCCGCGCGGGAGCAGACTTCTCGCCAAGGTCCCCCAGGGCCGCTGGAAGACCGTGTGACTTTCCTTGCGTTGTTGCGGCATGACAGGATCGTGCGCCATGGTTCATCGAGGGCCGATCGATGAGTGAGCTTCCGCACTTATCTCGAGAAGGTCCTCCTTCCGGCCCTTCAGCCCGGTGACAAGGTTTGCCGCCGTAGCTTCGGAACCTTCAGATTGACGTCGCCCGCCTTGGTCTGCAGCGTTCGCTCGTAGCGCCTGCCCGCGTGTCCTGCCGGGCCGGGCTGCGCTCATACCGCCCAGCACCGCACAGCTGGTCCGCTTCGGCCTCCAGCATCGCGTTCAGTGTCTCTTCCACTGTCCCGCGGACCATCTCGCCCAGGTGATCTCGAATCCGGGCCTCATCAATTTGGATCACCTGACCCATGGCATTCCCATCGTTCATTCAAAGCTCCTTCATTCTAGAAGAAGCCGTCAATCCTGAAAGTGCGAAAGACTCTGTACGTTATCGAGATCTGCAACGGGATGTAGTTGCTGGTGGAGTGCACCCCAACAGAGAGACACGGGAAATTAGGGACAGTTCTCTAACGGAGAACGTATGCCCAACAAATCACCCCGTGTTTTCAGCCGAGAGTTCAAGCTCGAGGCGGTCCGTCGCATTCTGGCTGGTGAGCCCATAAGGGCTCTTTCCCAGGAGGTGAATCTGCTCCCTAAGGACCTCTATGGATGGCGCGATCTTTTTCGCGCCGGCGGGGCGCAGGCGCTGCGGCCGACCAATCGGCAGCCCAAAAGCGATGCCGTTGCGTCGAGCGTGAAGGAGCGGGCACGCGATGTTGCGGCTGCCGCCCCTGGTGCGGAACGCATTGCCGAACTCGAGCGTAAGATCGGCCAGCAGTTGAACTGGTTTTTTCGGCAAGCCTTGCGGCGGGTCAAGGAAGCACGCCAGCAGAACACCGGGCCTAGCGTGACGGGGTCTACGCGGTCATCCAGGCGATGACGATGTCCCCCTCGGCAAGGCGAGCAGACGATCGAGCGTGAGCGTCACGAGAGGATCACTGGCGCCTGGGCTTGACTTGCGCGGAATGCTCTGGATAGCGCGGTCTGGATGATTGACGCTGCCGGCGCGCGGTGATGGGGTGATCCCGGTTCGGAGCGGGCAACGGGGATCAGAATGACCAGCGAATCGCAGCTGCGCGAGAAGCTTCGGAAGATCGAGGCGTTGTTCGCGGGTGCCGGAACTGCCGGTGAGCGCCTTGCGGCGGAAGCTGCGCTACAGCGGGTGCGTGCCCGGGTCGCGGAGCTCGCTCGCCACGATCCGCCGATCGAGCAGCAATTCTCACTTCCTGACCAATGGTCGCGGCACCTGTTTTTGGCGCTTTGCCGCCGGTACGGGCTGCGGCCGTTTCGTTATCACCGCCAACGACGCAACACGGTGGTGATCCGTGCGTCCCGAGGCTTCGTCGACAAAGTTCTGTTGCCGGAGTTCACCGAGCTGGAGAGGGCGTTGCAAGTTTATCTGCACGAGATGACGCTGCGCGTGATCCGCGAGGAGATCTATGACGACACCAGCGATGCGCAGGAAGTTCCAGAGTCCTTGCCGTCGAACTGATCAGGCGGCGAGCTTTGCCAGCGAACTGTCGCGCTCGGCCTTCCAATTCCACGGCAACAGCATGTGCAGCTGATTGATCTTTGTACGTCCGGAGACGATGCGCTCGAGAACATCGGTCAGATAGTGTCGCGGGTCGATGTCTTGCAGCTTTGCCGTGTTGATGAGCGAGGCGAGAATGGCCCATGTCTCGGCCCCGCCTTCACTGCCGGCGAACAAGTAGTTCTTCTTTCCCAGGCCTATCGGCTTGATGCTGCGCTCGACCGTATTGCTGTCTATTTCAATGCGTCCGTCATCGATGAAGCGCGTCAGGCCGTCCCAATGGTTGAGGGTGTAGCGGATGGCTTTGCCCAGACCGGACTTCTTCGAGACTTCCAGCAGTCGCGCCTCGAGCCAAGGTTTGAAGTCCTCGATCAGCGGCCTGGTGTCGGTTTGCCGCACCGCAGCCCGATGCGCCGCCGGCAGACCGCGGATGCGATCCTCAATGGCGTAGAACATCGCGATCCGTTGCAGCGCTTCCGCGGCAATCGGCGACTTCGTCGCGACGTGAACGTCCCAGAACTTCCGCCGCGCATGCGCGAAGCAGAACGCCAGCAGCACCAGACGGCCGCCGTTCTTGATCAGGCCCTTGTAGGCGGCATAGCCGTCGACCTGCAGGATGCCGTGGTAATCCCCGAACAGCTGCTTGGCGCGGATCGCCTTGCGATCCTCGGCAAACATGTAGACCACCGCCGGCGGCGCGGGGCCGCCCCACGGACGGTCATCGGTGGCGATCGCCCAGAACTGGCAGACTTTGGTTCTGCCACGGCCGGGATCGAGAACCGGCAGTGGCGTCTCGTCGGCAAACAGCCGCGGGTAGGACATCACTGTGTCGCGCAACAGCGTGTGAAGCGGCTTCAGCCACCAGGCGGCGCGGCCCATCCATGAGGCCAGCGTCTGCCGGTCAAGCGTGATGCCTTGCGCGGCGAACATCTGTTCCTGCCGATACAGCGGCAGCTGGTAGCCGTATTTCATCACCGCGATGTGGGCCAGCAAGGCTTCCGTCACCATCCCGCCGTCGATCGCCTGGGCCGGCGCCGGTGCCTGCAGCACACCCTGGCGGCATCCCCGGCAGCCGTAGCGCGGACGCACAATGCGCTTGACCTGGTACTGCATCGGAATGACGTCGAAGGCTTCCTTGACGGTCTCCCCGATCTTGTGCAGCCGCTCGCCGCAGCAGGGGCAGATGTGGCTCTCGATATCGATCACGACGTCGATGCGCGGCAAATGCTCCGGAAGCCTCCCCCGGTTGCGTCGCGCCGGTCGCTTGCTACGGCCTTCCGCTCCATCAGGCAGCCTGCCTCCGGTCCCGTCGTCGTTGGCGGCGGCACCTGCCGCCTGCGCCGTGATGGTGAAGAGAGACAGCTGTCCGGGATCCAGTGTCTCGGAGCGGGGACCAAAGATCGTGCGCTTGTACTGGGACAGGATCATCAGGAGCTTGTCGTTCTCCTGGACTGCAGCATCGCGTTGGGCGATCGCCACATCACGCTCGGCCGCCAGCGTGCTGCATTCCGCCGACACCACGGCAAGCCGTGACGACAGTGCCGTCACGGCTTGCTGGAGCAATGCTCGATCGGAAGGCAAATCAATCATGCAGCGCGTTCTACTACAGCTCTGCATGAATGACGAACTACTCTTGATGATGATCAACCAGCTCGTGTTGGTTGATCCACAACCCGCATCGGCACACGCTTCCAGTCCGAGCCGTCGAGCAGCACCGAGAGCTGAGCATGAGATAGCGGCATGACGCCTTCCTTGATCGGAGGCCAGCTGAACTGCCCTTCGATTCTCTTGTAGTAGAGAACAAGGCCACTTCCGTCCCAGGTCAGGATCTTCACGCGATCTCGGCGCTTGGATCGAAACACCCACAGCCCGCCGTCGAACGGATCGGCTCCAAACGCCTCGCTTACCAGCATCGCCAGCGAGTCCATGCCGCGACGGAAATCGACCGGCTGCGTCGCGATCCAGATCGATAACCCAGCGCGGGGCCCGATCATCGGCCGACCGTCCCGACTGCCGCAAGCACCTCGCAGAGTGCTCGCCGGTCGACCGTTCCCATGACACGGATGCGAACTGCGCCGACCTCGATCTCAATCGCTCCCTGCTCCTCGCATAGCGGCAATTTGCCTCCACAGTCGGTGATTGCGACCGGCACAAAGCCTGATGGCATGCCTCCATGCTCCTCGAGCTTCGCCCGCGTTGTCTGACGACGCCAAAGAAACAACAGGCTCGGGCTGATGTCGTGTCGCCGCGCCACCCCGGAAGCGCTTGCACCCGGCGCAAAACTCTCCGCGACAATCGCCGCTTTCGCATCGGTCGACCAGCGCCGTCGTCGGCCGGTCCCCGTGATGATCTCGACGCGCCGCAGCGTGTCGGAGCCGTCCTCAAGGATAGGCGTATGCCTATCCTTATCGCCATCCTTACAACTCGCTCTTGACATGGTGACCGGTGACCTCGTGACAAACCTCTCCACGAGATCTTCCTAGCCGACTAGATCAACCCTCAGTGCGTGGTCGCCAGATGACGCTCACGATCGAGCGGATGAGCATGCTGGCCGGCGTCAGTCGGGCCGGCTATTACCGGCGTTGGGCGGCGTCCGCCCCGGGTGCCGAAGAAACCGGCGTGCGAGACGCAATCCAGCGGCTGGCGCTGACGCATCGGCATTACGGCTATCGCCGGATCTCCGCGCAACTGCCGCGTGAGGACTTTGCGGTGAATGGCAAACGCGTGCTGCGCCTGATCCGAGAGGACAATCTGCTGTGCTTGCGGCGGCGGCTGACCTTGCCCCCATATGTGGAACGGCCCGCGAGGCAAGAGCTTTTTCAGTCGATTTCACACATTGGAACGGTGCGGTCATATGTCCGGCCTTTGCGCGCGGCACAATATGGCCGCTGGCCTCGATGAGATCCGCGGAACGAGGAGCTAAATCAAGTTTACGCGCTTGAGCGCATTGGGGGCAGTAGCTTCACTCGTTTCGGGATTTCGTCCCATGGGTTCATCGCCTGTTGTTGCACCTCGCCCTCTGCCGGCCTGCGCCGGTCAGATCGTTTTGGCGGTCACTGCGTCACCGCGGCAATCGCCAATGGGTCGGGACGCCGATAAATTCCGCCCTTGTTCAGGAGCGCCCAGATGATCCGCGCCGTCTTATTGGCCTGCGCGACGGCGGCAACCTTGAAGGGGCGTCTGGCGAGAAGCGCCTTCAGCCACGGCCGCGCCCGAACGTCGTTTCGGACAAGCCGCAAGACGGCCGTTGCCCCGACAACGAGGAGAGAGCGGAGTTCTGGATTTCCCATCTTCGATATTCGTCCCAACCGCTCTTTGCCTCCGCTTGAATGAGGCCGCGGCGTCAATCCCAGCCAGGCGGCAAAGTGGCGAGCCGACTTGAACCCGCCGGGATCCGGCACAAGCGCTTTGATGGTCGCCGCCGTAATGGCGCCGACGCCAGGGATCGTGGTCAACCGACGCATGTCCTCGTCGTGCTTGGCCTCCGCGACGATTGCGCGCTCGAGCCTCTCGATCTGGTCGGCTGAAGCTTCAATCTCGTCGGCAATAGCCATCAGCGCGAAGCGCGCTGCTGCGGGCAGGCGTGCATCTGTCTCATCCCGTATGATTGCGACCAGCGCCTCAACCTTTGCCAGGCCGGCGGTGGCGATGATCCCCAATTCTGCCAGATGCGCGCGCAACGCGTTGACCGACTGCGTTCGCTGCCGCACTAGAAGAGCGCGGGTCTTCAGCACCATCGCGGCAGCCTGTTGCTCAGCCGTCTTAATCGGCACGAAGCGCATGGTCTTTCGGGTCACCGCTTCGCTGATGGCCTCAGCGTCCGCCGCATCCGTCTTGCCACGCTTGACGAAGGGTTTGACATAAGCCGGCGGAATGAGCCGGACCTCATGACCGAGAGCTGCGATCTCGCGCGCCCAATAGTGGGCGCTACCGCATGCTTCCATCCCCACCAGGCATGCTGGCAGCTTCTCAAAGAATCGCAGAACTTCGCTGCGCCGTAGCTTCCGGTTGAACACGGGTGAGCCCTCGGCATCCGCCCCGTGAACCTGGAAAACGTGCTTGGCCAGATCCAGCCCGATGGTGATAACCTGTTTCACGGAACGGTCCCTCCTTTGTGGCGTTCGAACAACGACCACGTTCTAGCACTTTGATGCTGTTGGAGCGGGCCGTTCCACCACATCAAGTTTTATCCAATCCTGAGTGCGCTCCGGCTGTTGGATTTGCCCGGTTGGGTGGTGGTAGCGACGGGAGCTGGCGCGGAGCCCTCGGCATAGCGCAGCGCCAAATCCCGGCGCGGTTGGCAGGTGAGTGCGAACTCGGACGGGGTCTTCAATCCGAGCCGCGAGTGTGGGCGTGCATCGTTGTAATCGGCGCGCCAGCATCCGAGCACGACGGGCCTGGGCCAGCGAGATAAACAGCGTCTCGTTCAACATTTCATCCCGCAGCCGGCCGTTGATGGGGAAGACGGCCCCGCTCCCTCGGCGCCGGCGATATACTGGCGATGTACGGACCCGCTAACAGGAGCTATTCCCTATGAAAGTCGCGACAATTGGATTGGACATTTCGAAGCACGTGTTTCACATCCATGCAGTTGACAGCCAAGGCCAAGTGACCAGTCGCCAGCGCCTCCGGCGAGGCGAGATCATGTCGTTCTTCTCCTCGCTCGCACCTTGCTTGGTCGGCATCGAGGCTTGCGCGACCGCTCATCACTGGGCGCGGGAGATTCGGCAGTTTGGACACGATGTAAGATTGATTCCGCCGGCCTATGTCAAACCCTACGTACGAAGAGGAGCCAAGAATGACGCCGCTGACGCGGCCGCGATCTGCGAAGCCGTCACCCGTCCAAATATGCGGTTCGTTCCAATCAAGAGCGTCGAGAACCAAGGGTTCTTGATGCTTCATCGTGCAAGAGGCTTGCTGGTCCGCCAGCGAACCATGACAGCCTGCGCCATTCGGGCTCACTTTGCTGAGTTCGGAATTATTGTCGGGCAAGGCCGGCAACGGGTGGATGGTCTGGTGGACTTGTTGGATGACGAGGGGTTGACGCTGCCGGCCCATGCCCGCATCGCACTGGCCGTTCTTATGAACCAACTGAAGGAATTGGACCGGCAGGTCGAGGCCATCGAGCGCGAGCTAGCTCAGATCCAGCGAGTAAATCCGATGGCGAAGTTGCTGTCCTCGATTCCCGGGATCGGTCCCATAACGGCCACGGCTCTCGCCGCGACCGTACCGGACGCGACCATGTTCCGCTCCGGGCGGGAGTTCGCAGCCTGGCTTGGCCTGACGCCTAAGCAGAATTCCACTGGCGGGAAGGATCGGCTCGGCCGGATTACGAAACAGGGCGATTCCTATCTCAGGCACTTGCTTGTCATCGGAGCAGGTAACGTCGTTCGGTACCCAAAGGCACGCTCCCGGGTTGGAGGCGGCTGGATCGAAGCCCTGCTTGAACGGCGTCGGCCCATGGTCGTCGCCGTCGCCGTTGCCAACAAGTTGGCCCGGATCGTCTGGGCGATGATGACGACCGGAGAATTCTATCGGTCAAAGCTCGCGGCCTGACTTTCCGCGTATGTTGGCCACCTTATGGTGTGAGGGCAAATGACAGCATGATGGACACCGGCGGAGCTGGGGATCGAGCAAGCCCGAAGAGCTTTAAGCGCAACAAGCGCGACCCGTTGATGAGGCCTCGATCCGCGATCTCCATCAGGGCCAGCGGCCATGGCATCGGTCGCACTAACAGGCCGTATACATGAACGCACCCGACCGATATCCAAAATGCTGTAAAAACCTCTTGCACCCGCGGGGCCGTCTATACATGAAGCTCTCGATGAAGGCATTCTGCATGGGCTTGCCCGGCGCGATGTAATGCCACGCGACGCGGCTCTGATCGGCCCACGTCAGGATGGCGTTGCTGGTGAGCTCGCTGCCGTTGTCGCTGACCACCATCTTCGGCTTGCCGCGCTCGATCATCAGCCGGTCCAGCTCCCGCGCCACGCGGGTGCCGGAGAGTGAGGTGTCGGCCACCAGCGCCAGGCACTCGCGGGTGCAATCATCGACGACGGTGAGGATACGGAAACGGCGGCCATCGGTGAGCTGATCCGACACGAAGTCGAGCGACCAGCGGTCGTTCGGCGCCATCGGCACCATCATCGGCGCCCGGGTCCCGATCGCCCGCTTGCGGCCGCCACGGCGGCGCACCGCGAGCCTCTCTTCCCGGTACAGCCGGAATAGCTTCTTGTGGTTGACCAGATAGCCCTCCCGCTTGAGCAGCACATGCAGGCGCCGATAGCCGAAACGACGACGTTCCTGGGCGATTGCCCGCATGCGCTGGCGAAGGCCGGCTTCATCCGCCCGGGTGGTCTGGTATCTCATGGTCATGCGGCAGCAGCCGATGGCTTTACACGCTCGCCGTTCGCTCATCCCGAACGCGCCTCGGAGATGGGCGACAGCTTTCCGCTTGGCCGCGGGCGTCACCATTTCTTTCCCACGAGATCCTTCAAGACGGCGTTGTCCAGCATGGCGTAGGCCAAAAGGCGCTTCAGCCGTGTGTTCTCGTCCTCCAGGGTCTTCAGCCGTTTGGCCTCCGACACCTCCAGCCCACCGAACTTCGCCTTCCATTTGTAGATGCTGGCGTCGCTGACGCCATGCTTGCGGCACAGATCGGCAACCGACACGCCGGCCTCATGCTCCTTCAAAATCCCGATGATCTGCTCTTCCGAAAAGCGGCTGCGCTTCATGCTCTAGTCCTTGTTGTGGCCAGAACGAACTTCAAACTGGATTAAGCCCGTGGGGCAAGGTCACGGCGGTTCGTGCCTGTGCCGACAGACTCGCGCCCCCCTGGCGCGTGGTGCCAACCTGGCCCGCGGCATGGTGCCTGATGGCCTCGACCAGCTCTGGGTGGCGGACATCACCCACATCCGCCTGCAGGCGGAGTACGCCTATCTCGCCATCATGTTCGACGCCTTCAGCCGGCGTGTGGTCGGCTGGGCTCTGGAGACGCACCTGGAGGCGCGTCTAGCGGTCGCCGCGCTCTCGCTGGCGCTGGCGGCGCGCCAGCCGCCGCCCGGCAACCTGATCCACCACTCCGATCGCGGTATCCAGGGCGGATCCAATCGGTCGTCGCAACACCGATTGTGTTCACTCACGACAGCAACTCGTCAAGCGCCTCTGCCGGCGTTTTCCAACCCAGGGTTTTTCTCGGCCGGGCATTGAGGGCCGCTGCCACGGCAGCGAGCTCGTCGGCGCTGTGGACGCTCAGGTCGGTGCCTTTCGGGAAGTACTGACGCAGCAGCCCATTTGTGTTCTCGTTTGTGCCACGCTGCCACGGGCTTTGCGGATCGCAGAAGTAGACTTGGACACCCGCGTCGATCTTAAGACGATCGTGCTGAGCCATTTCGGCTCCCTGATCCCAGGTCAGCGAACGACGCAGCTCTTCGGGCAAGCTGATGATGGTGCGTGTAATCGCGTCGCGCACCGCTTCAGCTCCGTGTCCTGCAAGAGCAGGCCCATTCTTCATGCGCGGAGCTTCGCCATGCCCCGCAAGCCGGGGAAGATGCAGCAACATCGTGAAGCGTGTCGTACGCTCAACCAGCGTGCCGATCGCCGAGCTGCCAAGACCAAGGATGAGGTCTCCCTCCCAGTGACCCGGCACCGCGCGATCGGCCGCTTCGGCGGGGCGTTGACTGATCATGATCTCCGGCGAGACAAAGCTCTTGCCTCGCCTGCGTACGCGCGCCCTGGGGACCCGCAACACGCGCCCCGTTCGCAAGCAGGCCGACAGTTCGCGGCGTAGCGCTCCCCGACCCTGAACGAAGAGGGCTTGATAGATGGCTTCGTGGCTGATGCGCATCGTCTTGTCGTCCGGGAAGTCGATCGGCAAGCGTCGGGCAATCTGCTCCGGGCTCCAAGCCCTGGCCCATCGCCGATCCTTTCGGGGGCCATGCCGGCGGCCCTTCCACAGAACGGCGGGACCAGGAACGGCAGCGCCACTCGGGGTCGTGACGACGCCGGCCAGTCGCTGCTCCACATAAGTGCGCAAGGCTGTGTTGAGCGCAAGCTTGGTCGGTTTGGGTCGACGGGCCGATCGCTCGGCGTGCCATTGGGCGTAACCGGTATGAGCTCCCACGTGCGCGGTGATCAGCGAGCGCGGGCGTAGCGGATCGGCATCCAGTATTGCCGCAAGGCCTCGACCGCCGCCGGAATATCGGCGTGGGCGTTACGCAGAAAGTTCTTGGTCTCGCGACCGCTTCGTGGTGGTCCAAGCAGCGGACGGCCCTGATCGTCGCGACAGTGCAGCAGGATGGGCAGAAGTAGGCCGCGATTGACGTTGCTGGCGTCCAGCAACGGCGCCCACGCCGATAGCTTGAGCCGCATCGCGGCATAGAAGCCTTGGCACCATGGTCGCGGATCGACGTCTCCACTGGGTTTGCGCCGGTGCATCGGCGCGAACCTGTCGGGTGCGGTCGAGAGGGTGTTGCTGATGTCATTGTGGCGCAGCGCGACGGCCGATATGGCTGCAAACTCCGGGGTGCCGCCGTGGTTGAAGGCATCGGCATCGATGGCGAGCAGCGGGCAGATCCAGTCGAGTGGGCTCATCGACACCGGTCCGGCCACGATTGCGGCGACGTAGCCGTCGAGCATGGGGAGATTGGTGGCGGCAGGATGCTGATCGACGCGAGCCTGCAGCCATCGCTCGAGTTCCGCAAGTGGCATCGCGGCGGCGGCCATCGATGACGATGCTTTATGGCGACGTGGGCTCACGCAGCGGCCTGTGCGGTGCGCTGGCGCGCCGCCTTCCAGTGCCAGGCAAGCAACTCGTGCAGTTGATGGCTCTTGGTTCGCCCGGAGACGATGCGCTCCAGCACGTCGGTCAGATAGGCCTGCGGATCGAGCTCATGGAGCTTTGCGGTGTTCACGATCGACGCCAGGATGGCCCAGCTCTCGGCGCCGCCTTCGCTGCCGCTGAACAAGGAGTTGCGTCTTCCCATGGCAATCGGGCGCATGGAACGCTCGACTGTGTTGGAGTCGACCTCGACGCGGCCGTCGCGGAGAAACAGCGTCAGTCCGTCCCAGTGATTGAGCGCATAGTTGATCGCCTCTGTCAGCTTCGATTGGGAGAACAGCTGGCCGACGATCTCGGTCAGTCGCGCATTGAGCGCCGCCATCAAGGGTGCGCTCCTGGTGCGGCGGGCGGCCAGCCGCTGCTCCGCACTACTGCCGCGGATCACTGCCTCGATCGCATAGACCGCCTGCAGCCGTTCAATCACCTCGCGCGCGAATGGCGACTGGGTGGTCTTGTACACCTCGACGAATTTGCGTCGGGCATGGGCGAGACAAAAGGCGAGCTGGATCGCGCCGCCATGACCGCGGGCCAGCGCCTTGTAGGCGGCATAACCGTCCACCTGCAGAATGCCGGAAAAGCCCGTCAACTGTCGGGCGATCTCCTTGGTGCCACGGCCGTCGGCGAATACGTAGGCAACCGCCGGCGGCGAGGGGCCACCCCATGGCTGGTCATCCATAGCATGCGCCCAGAACTGGCAGATGCGGGGGCGATGTCGTCCGGGATCGAGCACCGGCATCGGCGTCTCATCGCAGAACACGCGCGGCGCGGCCTGAATCATCCGCAGCTGCAGCTCATAAAGGCTCCTGAGCCACCAGGCGGCACGTTTGACCCAACCGGCGAGTGTCGCGCGGTCAAGATGGATGCCCTGGCCGGCCAGGATCTGAACCTGCCGGTACAGCGGCAAATACCAGGCGAACTTCGAGACCACCACGTGGGTCACGAGGGCCGTCGACGCCATGCCGCCTTCAATCAGGCGCGGCAGCACTTTCGCCTGGACCACGCCATCAGTGCAGCCGCGGCAGCCGTATTTGGGACGGATCGTGCGCAGCACGCGCAGGATCGCCGGGATCACGTCCAACACCTCGCTGACGTCCTCGCCGATCTTGTGAAGCTGGCCTTGGCAGCACGGGCAGGCCGTCACCTCCGGCTCCAGGACCTGCTCACAGCGCGGCAGATGCTTGGGCAACGCGCCGATGTTGCGGCGCGCCTTCTTGCGCGGCTTATCGGCCGGCTTCGCCGCAGACACATCGTCGTTGGCAGCTGCAGGCGGCGTGACACTGGTCTCAAGATCGTCAAGCTCAAGCGCAAGTTGCTCGGCCACGAGCGTGGCAAGCCGTTCCGAGCGCTTCCCGAAGATCATCTCCTTGAGCGTCTGCATCGCAACACGCAGCTTCTCGTTCTCGGCGTCAAGCGCGAGCACCATCTCGGTTAGAGCGGCTGGATCAGTCGGGAGAACGTCCGGGCGAATCGCCATGAACGGACCATACATCCGCGCGCCACAGGCTCCAGCGAAATCCTCTCCTCTCAGCCGACAACGGCCGGCTGCTTCACAGGCTTGGGTGAGACGCGCGTCCACTCGAGTCCGTCGAGCAGCATCGCGAGCTGCGTCGCACTGAGATGCACCACGCCGTCGCGGATCGGCGGCCAGGTGAAGTGCCCCTGGTGCAACCACTTCGTCACCAGCACCATGCCGCTGCCGTCCCACGCCAGAAGCTTCACCCTGTCCATGCGTTTGCTGCGGAACACGAAGACGTCGCCACAATACGGGTTCGCCCGCAGCGCTTCGCTCACCAATGCCGACAGCGTATGCACCGACTTGCGGAAATCGACCGGCTGTGTCGCCAGCACCACCTTGAGGTCAGAGCGTAGCGCAATCACCGGATGCCCCGAAGCGCCGCCAGCACGGTCGACAGCGTCGCCAGCTTCACGCCCGGCTCGACCCGGATGCGCGCCCCGTTCACCTCGATCTCGACAACCCCGCAAACCTTGGCCGGCGGCGCGGCGATCTCCAAAGGCTTCGTCTGTAGCCGCGAAATACGCTCGGGCTCGCCGGCTGTCCCGCTACCGCTCTCGGCACCAATTTGGATTGGCACGAAGCTCGGCGCCTTGCCCGCCACCGCCGCCGCAACTTGGCGTCGCCACACCGTAAGCAGCCCCCGCGAAACGCCATTGCGCCGCGCAACCTCGGAGATGTTCGCACTCTCCCCAAAGCTCTCCGCCACGATCCGGGCCTTCTCCTCGCCCGTCCACCGACGCCGTCGGCGCTCCCCAGTGATCACCTCGACGCGACGATAGGAGTCATCTTCCTGCCTGGCATCAAGCATGGCATTTGCCATCGTTCCACCTCCACCGATCAGCTCATGCCAGGCTGTATCGCGCGCAAGCCGAGGGGTGGCTAGGTGGGGGCCTCATGCCGGTTACCATTGGGCTGTCGACGCACGATACTCCAGGCCGCCACTGCGCGTCGCGGCATTGCGTCGTAGCTCACGGGAGATGGTCGAGGCGGATCGGCCAAGTCGGCGTCCGATCTCGTGTCTCGAATGGCCCTGAACGCGAAGAAGTGCAATCTCCTCACGTTCCGCAAACGAGAGGTACCGCCCGGACGGCGGCTTGGTCGAAGATCTGAACATCGCTGGTGCCATGCCGCCCGCCTGTCGGAACAATCTGGTTCCGACAGGCTGCGACATACCAGCCGCCAATGCAGCATCCTCGCTGGTCATCCCCTGCGCGATCCCCAACCAGAATCGCTGGAGTGCAGATCGCCCCGCTACCGGCGGTCGTCCCGGTGACGGCAACGGCGCTCGTCCAGAACGGTGTGATCGTCGCTTTCGAACGCTCATCGCAACCTCCTTCGTTCAGGTGTTGCGACGACCGCTTGGATCCGCCCAGTACGCCTGCGGCGACTACACGGACCTGCTTCAGCGGCACGACCTTGCCCCGAGCATGAGCCGGGTCGGCAATCCTCATGACAATGCCAAGGCGGAGAGCTCATGAAGACCTCAAACAGGAGGAGCGTCAACGGCCAGACTTACCGCGAAGCGCAGCATGCCAGAAATGCAATCAGCGGTACAATAGCTAACGGCCGCACTCGGCTCTGGCCTACGGCCGCCTGCCGAGTTCGAAGCAAATTTACTACGATGCGGGGCTGCTGCGCAGCAGCCCCGCATCGCGGCCGTAACCCATCAACCCGCCCAGCCGCCCAGGCGCTCGGCTCCTCTCCCTGATTACCAGTCTCACATCAGGGGTGCAGTTCAGACGGCTATCCTGTAACAGCAGTCATCAGCAGGCGGTACTGCCATCCGAGGCGTATAGGACTATTGCTGTTGCACCCTACGGCGTGATTGAAGCGATCGAAGCCGTTGGCAGGAATGTTGCTAAAGGCGTGCAGTGGCATCCAGAGTACGGCCTCGACAAACTTGATGGGTTGGTATGGGGATGTTTCGTAGGCGCAGGGAGGAAATATCACTTGGACAAGGCGATGCTCGGTCCGCCAAGCTTGATGACAGGCGATACGGTGCTTGGCCCAGGTGTTTTCAACTTTCTGGAGGATCACAGTTCTGGAGATGGGCCGTCAATCGGCTTGACGACCGCTTCGGAAGAGGTCACAAGCCGAAGGCGGCTTTCGGAGAATAAGCGGTTTGGCTGTCGCAATGGATCAAGGACGGCAAATTCACATTACAGGGGCTCGTTGCCGAGCTTGCCGGACGTGGCTGAAGGTCGACTACCATTCAGTGTGGGATTTTGTGCACGCCGAGAAGCTCAGCTTAAAAAAAGCGTGGCGGGCCAGCGGGATTGCCCCGGCGTGGCGCGGTCGGGAATCCAGCGGACGAGGTATGAAGGCCGCGTCGAAGTTGAGCGGCAGGTCTTCATCGACGAGACCTGGACGGGGACCGATATGGCGCCCTTGCGGGGATAAGTGCCGCGCGGGAGCAGACTTCGCCCAAGGTTTCCCACGGCCGCTGGAGGACCATGACCTTCAGCTTTGCGTCATGATCAAATCGATGCGCCATGGTTCGTCGAAAGGCCGATCGATGGCGTGAGCTTTGGAGCTTTGGCACTTACGTCGAGAAGGTCCTTGAGCCCATCCTTCGACGCGGCGATATCGTCGTCTTGCACCTCGGCAGCCACAGGAGCAAAGTAGTTCGCAGCTCATCTGTAAAAGAAGGGACTTGAGCTGACAGTGAGTGCTTTGTCGCGGCAGGTGTCCGACAAAGGTTTCATGTCCGACCTCACGCAGCCGGCAACAATTTCTCTCTCGACAGAGCACTTGCGTCAAGCAAGGTTTGCATCGGCGTCTTGCCGTAGCACCAGCGCCCCTGATGCGGGCGCACCTCATTGTAGGCAGCGATCCACTCATCGAGATCGCTCTGCAAGGCAGTGATGCTCGGATAGATCTTCTTGCGGAACACGACGCGATAGAACTCCTCGAGCGCGGTGCGGTGGAAGCGCTCAACAATGCCGTTGGTCTGTGGGCTCCTGGTCTTGGTGCGGGTGTGATCGATGTCTTCGACGGCGAGGTAGAGCTCGTATTCGTGATGCTCCGGATTGCCGCAATACTCGGTGCCGCGGTCGGTCAGGATCCGGTTCAGTGGGATGCCCCGCGCATCGAAAAACGGCACCACGCGATCATTCAACAGTTCAGCCGCCGTGATCGGCGTCTTGCGATCATACAGCTTGGCGAACGCCACCTTGCTGTAGGTGTCAATGAAGGTCTGCTGATAGATCCGCCCGACCCCCTTCATGTTGCCGACATAGAAGGTGTCCTGCGCACCGCAATAGCCGGGGCACTCGCTCTCGAACTCGCCGTGCGCCTCCTTCTCGGACTTGGCCCTTTCCAACGCAACGAGCTGGGCCTCGGTCAGCACCAGGCCGTCCTGGGCCATCTTGGCCTCCAGCGCAGTCAGCCGCTTCTTGACGTTGGCGAGGTCGTGACGCAGCCACACCGCCCGCACCCCGAACGGGGAGATCGACAGGCCGCGGCTCCTGAGCTCATTGCTGACCCGCACCTGACCCCAGGCCGGCTGGTCGATCGCCAGCTCAACGACGGCTGCCTCGACCTCCGGCGCGACACGGTTCTTCAGGACCGGTTTCTTGCGGCTGATCTCAATCAGCGCCAGCTCGCCGCCCTTGTCGTACAGTTCCTTGAACCGGTAGAAGCTGTCGCGGCTATAGCCCATCATCCGGCAAGCCTGGCTGACGTTGCCGAGCTGCTTGGCCAATTCCAGCATGCCGACTTTCGCGCGAATGACCTTCTGTTCCTGGGTCATGGTAACGTCTCCTGTGAGACGCTGCGGGCTGCGCGGGAGCGCCCTTTGGGTGAGCGCTCCTGCTCGCCCGCAGCTCCATTCCCTGCCAGTTCAAACCTTGCCGTCAGATTAAGTCGAAACTTCTACAGCTCATCCGCTCCGTCGGCGGCAAGTTATTCTTCCCGCCAAAATACTCGCCCGACCTGAACCCGATCGAACATGTCTTTGCCAAGCTCAAGCCCTGCTCCGCAAAGCTGCCGCGCGAACCGTCGACGCGCTCTGCGCCGCAATCGGCCAAGCACTCGATGCCTTCACTCCGATGAATGCGCCAACTACCTCAAAATTCAGGCTATCGAACTTGATGCCATCGCGCTTTAGCGCTCGGCGCTCTGAGCGGCACTGTACTGGCCGCTCCGACACATGCAGAAGGACTGTCCTTCGGTCTCCGAACAGGCGCCAGCTCAACCCAAAGCTCTTACTGGCGTGGCATCGGCAGCGCTTCTTAAAGGTCCATGCCTTCGTCGCGAGAATAGCAGTTGCGTTCTAACTCCAAAGCTCTCGGTGTCATTCGGCTGGCAATATTGCCACTAAGCCGACAGAGCTATCGATGTGGCTGATAAGTTGGAGCAGGAGGCATCTTCCCATCCTGCGCGCTTGACTTTTTGGTGTACGGAGATGCCGGCTGGGTGGACGTGAATGAGATTGTTCGCGTCCCGCGGAGAGCGGCAAAGTTCTCCGGACCGCTGTTGATTCTGGTTCGGCAGGCGTGCTCGCTCAAGACGAAATCGAGCCCCCAGCGCAACTAGTTCTCGATGCAGTTGCAGCCGAAAACCTTCGATCGCTTTGCAGGCATGTACCTGGACAAAACGTAGTACCGCCCGGCCAGTTTACGTGGGGCGCCATGCAGGCGCCGGCGCGAGGTGATGCTACCGATAGCCGCCACTTGGGGGAAAGCGGTTTGCCATCCCCAGGCATCTGTCGCGGATGACGGTAGCCCCTGGATTCGATCAATCGTAGGTGCTTGGCTCGAGCTCTTGCGCCCACAATGCGCTTGCCCGAGCTCCAAAGCAGCGCTCGACCTCCGCAAGCAACCTAATAATTTTCCTAAAGGGCCAGGACGACGTGAGCGTCGCGTGCGAGCTCTTGTTGGTGAAGGGGCGATTGCAATTACCGCAGCGATGCAACTTCGAGCAAGAGCATCTGAATTCTTCCAGCCCCCTTGGGGCCTCGTTACGGCTCGGCGCCATGCGCCCAGCAAGTACCATCCGCGCTTCGGTGGCGAAGACATTGACGATGGGCATCGGCGTGGCGCTGAGGCCTTGCCCTTAGGCGCCTCGCGCCTCCTTGCCGTGGACCGCACGACAGCGGTGAGCTTGGTCCCTTGGCCAGGCGAAGGCGCTATAAAGCATCGGAAGGCTTGCTTGAATGCCAGCGGATCGAGCGGGTTAGCACGCGGCTGATCATGTCGTTGCTGGAACTCCATGCTCCCGAAGGAATTGCCGCAACCGCTTTTCCTTGTGCGAAGACCTCCATGTCCGCCGCCCCCTCCCCCCACAAAGGATCGTGGCCACTGCAATGACGAAGATATCCGCAGCGCGTCGGGTGCGCTTGGGCCGACATCGTGCTTAAAGTATTGCGGATCTTGCGCATACGGCGCCTCGCGCGAATCGAGTGTCGTCTTCAGAATCCATATCGTCGACCGGCGCAACACATGAGATGCCCTGCCTAGGCCCGAGGGATCGGTGTCCAAAATTGACGCTGATGAGGTCAAATTTGCAAGGTAATTAGCACACGAATAGCTGAAAGTGTCGGACTCGCAGATACCGGGCAAGGAGCATGCGGGCAGCTCGCTTCTCCGAGCTAGCTATCGAAACCATAGCCCAGAGATACGGTCCGAAGTCGTGCTCGCGATCCTTCCATGACCATTGACCTCTGTTATCCGATTGGAGCGGTAACCTCGTCGGCCACTAAACAGGGCTTGCGATGCATTGCGGATTTCACCCGTATAGGACGCTGCGGAAACCTGACATCCTACCCCTTCGGAAGCAGCTACCGCGTTCTGGGTGGTCCCGTGATCGCGGACGCGGGGAGTCTGATGGACATGCTTGGGAGTTGCTCGTTTCTGCGCCCGCCTAAAGACTGAAAATAAAAATACGGTCCGTTTGGATGTTTCAAGATCAGATAAGCCGCAGCGCACCTGCCGAGCCCGCAGCGAAGGATCATCCAACTGAAGCGGATCCACTCCGCATCGCTGTTCCCCTCGCGGTCGCGACTCTTCTGCTCGCGTGACTTCCAGCGGGCCGATGCCAATCTGGATCGTTCGCGCCGGGCCCTCACAATATCGCCCGACAAGGGACGTCGATCCGGCAGCATCAAATCCGACCCTCGGCAAGAAACGTCTCAACTTCGGCCTTCGCGGGCTGCGCCAGAAGCTGCAGCGTATCAGCGCTGAGGACGTTAGTCAGTCGACCATCGATGTGCTCAAACTGACAAAGCAGCACATTGTTCTATTCCTGCCGACGTATCGATCTCTTCGAGCAGTTCAGGCAGGCTTGACACTCGCATCGATACCGCCGCCTCCCTCATTCGACAACAGCTTCCCACATAGCTTCTCGATTTGGAGCGACATGCAAAGTCTTACGATCGGGTCTACTAGTAAAGGCGTCGCTTCGGTCAGCTACTGAAGTTGGCAGTTGATCGAAACGACGCACGCATGCGAAGTATTGATTGCCGAAAATCGGCCGGTCAATCTCACACGGGGTCTGTAGCACGCAAGTTTGACTGCGCTGATAGTGCGTCGGCTGACTATACCGCCATATTCGGGAAGCGTAACCAGCCGATCACAATGAGCCATCCTGCGCCGTCACCATCGGGCAATTGTTTTTGCGGCCAGCGGAGGATCGGAAGAGAGTTTTCATGCTGGTGCAGCAGGCGGTCTCTTTTGAACCGCCGGGCGTGGCCGCCGCGGCAAGTTGCCGAAGCCTGCCGTGAGGGCGGACGAGAATGGCTATCATGCAGAAGTGAGGTATCGTGCCAAATCGTACTTGATATGACATTCGAAATGTCTGCTGGCATTTACTCACGGGTAGGAGTGATGCATGCTGATCGTAACAATATGCCGACTGGACGGAATCAATCTCAGCATCGGGCTTCCTACTCTTCATAAACCTCAAGATGCCAAGCGAGCACAACGGCATATTCGGTGGCAACAATTTGGCTTTCATCGCGGTGGCATCGGTAGTCGACATTTGACTAATCATTCCTTCCAGCGCGAGATCAGCAGGAAGCCGCTCTCATGCGCCGGCCGTCGCTAGACCATAACGGAGTTAAATGCTCATGCGACTCCGGTTTGCCGAGTGGGCCCCGCAAAGGCTTTTGAGATGGATTGATTGCCGAGGTTTGTGGGGCCGAGATGGAGTACTCAAAGTGACGGCTCCATTAGCTATCGATGAGGCCACGATGGAGCGTGGACTGTCCGTTCTGCCCGAGGCCGTCCGGCAGACGGCCAGCACGACATGCTATGCCTGATTATGCAACCGAACACCCGCTGAAGCGCCAAGATCTCGCAAAGAGAACGCTTGTTGCAACTAGCATAAGTCATGTCGTGGTTATTCTTGATACGTCCGTGGTGAATGTTGCTCTCAAAGATATATCGGCAGGACTGGACGTTGATATGGCTAGTCTTCATTGGGTCGTGAATTCCTATTTTATTGTCTTTGCCAGTTTTCTGATGTCTGGCGGCGCGTTGGGGGATGTCTTGGGTGCTCGGAGAACGTACCTGATTGGGCTCGCGGTTTTCACCGTCACATCGCTGATGTGTGGTTTGGCGAGCTCCATCCCCGTTCTGATCGTCGGACGCGCCCTGCAGGGCATCGGAGCGGCCTTCATTGTACCTTGCGCCCTATCTCTTATCACTCGCGTCAACCAGGATGATGCCAGCCGCGCACGAGCGATTGCCCTTTGGTCGAGCTGGGGCGCCGCCGCTCTGGTGCTGGGACCGCTGGTCGGCGGGCTGCTCTTGGCTGCGTTTGATTGGCGGAGCATCTTCATCATCAACGTTCCCATCGGCGTGCTAGGTCTATGGCTCGCTCTACGCGTCGAAGACGGTTTCGACGATCATCGTCGGCGCCGGAAGTTTGACTTACCCGGCCAAACGACTGCCGCGATAACCTGCATAGGATTTGTCATGGCAATCAGTGAAGCCTCCTCCGGCGGGCTAGGCAGCCGATGGTTGCTTCTTTGGATCGCAATGAGTTTTGCCGCTGGGGTTTCGTTCATCTTGATCGAACGAAACAGACGAGCCCCGATGCTGCCGCTGTCTCTGTTCTCAAGTTTCTCCTTCTCGTGTCTTTGCGTAACGGTGCTCGACTGGGGAGCCGTATTCCTCGGCACGCTATTCGCTCTGAACTTGTACTTTCTGCAGGCAATCGGCCTCACACCGCTGCAGACCGGCTTTGCGCTCCTACCACTCGCCTTGATGGTTGCCGTAGGCAACTTCGCCTCGGCCGGACTCGTACGGAAGCTCTCATCCTGGGGCCTGATCGTGCTGGGGGCAGCAATCCGCTTTGCGGGATGTGCCGGGCTAACCGTCGTCACGCCAGAGATTCCATATCCGATCACAGCGATCTTTCTGATGCTGATTGGGTTGGGAACCGGGATCGGAGCCCCAATAGCCAGCGCACTTCTGCTCTCGATGGTCGAGAAGCCGTATGCAGGCGCGATTTCTGGTCTGTCCCGCGCAATAGGGCAACTTGGCGGCGCGATTGGTGTTGCTGGTGTTGGCGGCCTACTCGCTCAGGCAGGGAATATCTCCGACGGGTTCCGCCTGTCAGCCGCTATCTCGATGATGATGACAGGAGCCCTCGTTCCGGCGCTTTGGTATTTGTGGCGTTTCAAGCAGACTCGCGCCCGAAGATAATCTTCAAACGATTATGCAACCTCTAGGGGACGCAGCATGGAAAGCTGATGCATGGGCGTTCCCACCGCCGGATAATGGCCCAGTTCAACTTTGGTCTTTTCTCAGGCTTAATCGGGACATCCTTGGGGACTCGCATTTCGGACCAGCTTGGGGCCAATTGCGAAAGGGCGCTTCGAGAGGAGCCATTGTCGCTCGGTATGATTGGGCCTGCCATCAAAGCGGGATTCATTACAGGTCCGAACTTTGTTGCAACTTTAGGAGGCGATGAGAAGACGTTGGGGCCTGGCAAGCTGCTCGTGGTGAGAGACGTAAGAAATCTGCTGATGAGTGAACGGGCAACGTGCGGTGTGCGGCCGATAAAGATGTGGTCGCCGCGACGGGGCTCGCTAGCTGGAGGAATGGGTTTGATGGAAAATCTGGCTGGGAGGCGCCCTTGCATGCAATCTGCCGCGCGGTAAGTTCGATACCTCGAAGGCCTGCTCGGCCAAAGGCCCCATGAAAGTCGAGAAACTCAGGGAGGCTTTTTGATGTTGCAGGTAAAAAAGCGATCTTGCTACTGCGATCGCAGCTTTCGGGGATCCCCGCTGAAGGCCATTGCAGACCAGCTTTGAGGTCTTGGCGGCTAAGCCCACGGAAGCAACCTATCGATGTCGCTCTTTGAATCACCGTTGGCGAGGGCATCGGTCAGGTAGGCGAGTGGATCGATGTCATTCAGCCCTTTAATTGCAGTTTGATGTCAAGTGGTCTCTCCTTTCTTGACGGCGGTAGCGCTCGACCTGTCGGAGCCCCGCCATTGCGTAGACAGGGCGAGCGCGGATGGCGACTTGATGCCAGTCCGGTTGCGGTTTGGCGTCGTTGGGCCGAATGCCATAGCTGGGGTCATGGTCCTTTCCGAGGTCGCGCAGCGCCTCATGATGATGTCCGGGGCGGACGCCTCAACGTCTGCAGCGGGGTACGGTCGAGCCGCCACCAGCCGAATGAACGAGGTCGCCACAACCACCGTCCCAGCGGGACATCGCTAGTCCGGCGAACCGGACTAGGAACTGGTAAATAGGATCAAGCTTCCTTCGCCTGCCCCCAATCGAACGATGTGCCGTCGACCCAGATACAGTGGAGGATGACGGCGATCTTGCGGGCGATGGCGACCTTTGCCTTTCTCATGCCAATTCGCTTGGCAAGCTTTGTTCCCCAAGCCTTGAGAGAAGACCATTTCTTCGTCCGATAAAGCAGCACGGTCGCCGCCTCGAAGAGGTAAGTCCGGAGTAGACGGTCGCCCCATCGGGATATCTTGCCATTGACGTCCGTTTCGCCAGACTGGCTGCGCCGCGGTGTAAGACCCAGATAGGCGCCGACGCTTGATGCCGATCGGAAGCGCGATGGATCATCGATCGTATGGCGGAACGTCAAGGCAGTCACCACGCCAACACCAGGAACCGTCATTAGGCGACGCGTCGTCTCGTCCGACTTCGCCAACTGGCGGACTTCGGTGTCGAACTTGCCTTGTTGCTTGCAGATCTGCTCATGGATCGACAGAAGCGGCGCGATCACACCTAGGAGCTGATGATCTTCGCCCAATAGCTCGCGAACCTGATTACGGAATTGCAGTCCGATCGCACGTGGAAACAGCAAGCCGTATTCTTTGATGAGACTGCGGACCTGATTCTCGATATCTCGCCGAATGACCACAAGCCGGGATCTTACCACGAGTGTCGCGCGGATCTTCTGACTTTCCTCGCTCTTGACCTTGACTTCCCGATACCAGCCAACCCGTACCAGTTCGGCCAGACCTCGAGCATCATTCTGATCGCTTTTGTTCATACGAACTGACAAAGCCGCGTGCGCATGCCGAGCGTCGATACAGACCACTGGAAGATCGACCCTACGAAGCTCGTGCCACAGCCAACTCGCCATCGCCCCGGTCTCAAAACCAATGCGCTCGGCGTCCGGAGCTCGCTTGCGAAGCAGTGCCGTGAGCGCCCCGGGGTCGGACTTGGCCTTTCCCTCGAACAAAACCTGACCTACTTCGTCGACCACACATACTGACGTTTCTTTTTGCGAGACATCCAGTCCAACATATTGCTTCATAGCCTCCTCCGATTCGTGAGATTGCGGGAAGGCTTGAAGATAGCGGACCTTCGTGCCGCGGGCGCCGACCGCAATTACGTCATCGTCTACACGTTTCGACCAGAGGCGATCATGGCCCACTGTTCGGCGCCGCCGTCGGCACCGGCAAACAGCGCGGTTTTCCGGATTAGAGCGTTAGCCGATCAGGTTGCAAGTAGCCCTGCGGCGGCGAAGTAGTTTGTGGATTCTGCGGGCGTATAGGTGTCGATGATGCGCCCGACGGCATCCCAGAGGCCACCGACGGTGCGTTCGGCGGCCTTTCGCAAATTTGCTTTGAGCTTGGCGAAGGCATTCTCGATCGGGCTGAAGTCGGGGCTGTAGGGTGGAAGGTAGAGGAGCGTCGCGCCGGCCGCCTCAATCATCTCACGTATGCGTGGCCCTTTGTGGCTGGAGAGGTTGTCCATGATGACGATGGCGTGGTCTGCAAGCTCGGAGACGAGCACCTTTTTCGACATAGGTCTCAAAGGCATCGCGGTTGATGGGACCATCGAGCACCCAGGGGGCGATGATGCCGCGTGTGGTTAGAGCGGCTACGCAGGTTCCAGTGGCCGTGAGGACGCTGGCCCGCAGGCGTTCGCCGCGTTCGCAGCGGCCATGTGTTCGCGCCATGTTGGTCGATGCCCAGGTCTCGTCGATGAAGACGAGCCGACCCCGGTCGAGCTTGCCCTGGCTCTCGGGCTAGGCCTCGCGTCGCTTCAAGACGTCCGGGCGATCCTGCTCTGTGGCCTCTTTTTTTACGGCTAATCTTCCCGCTGTGGACATGGAATAATGTGATGGATGTTCATACCGGCGACGGAGCGGACAATGGCGGCTCAAGACGATGAAGTTTCTCTAAATGCCATCCGCGCTTTTGTACGCGAAGGCAGCGTCACGCGGGCGGCCACCACTTTGGGAACAACACAGAGCTCGGGGAGCCGCTATTTGTCCGTACTGCGGGACTACCTGGGGGCCGATCTGATCGAGCGGCTGGACGACGCAACGGTTTAACCGAGTTTTTGCTCCACCACATGCGGGCGCGCAGTACGATCACATTTATCTCGCTCTCTTAATCGGTCGTCTGACCTGCTTCATCTCACCCATTTTGGCTTCCTCTCTTGCTGAGACAAGGTCTTTGCATGGGCACCACGCAGCGTCACGACCAGCGAGAGTCCGAGTGCGTGGGGCACTCTAGCGCGCTCATCGACGGCCACAAAATCGCTGCTGAGGCAGCGCGGACGCCGTCGCGGCGCATCTTTCCACCGGTGTGACGGAGCCACATCAAAGGCACTCGCGCGTGGTCTGATCGCGCCGTGAGGGGCGTGGCCACAAGCAAGATAACGTGCGTTCCGTCGCCCTGGATCTGCACCCGGTCTCATCCGCAGATCGCGGAGCTCCGGTTCAAAGGATCGGGAATGCACTTTGGACCTCAGGCGCGCGTCCCGAGCAGCTTGTGTTCCTTCGCGGCCGCACGCGCGTTGACGTCGGCCTGCGGCGCGCCCGGATCGTCGCAATGGAAGGCCATCGACCCACATCCGCATGCATGATCACGGCGAGTTTGCGCGCCACCGCCATCGTTGCCTTGCGATGGGAGGCGCGCTTGACGAGCGCCCCCTAGCTTTTGACCTTGTCCTTGTAGCGGGTCAGAAGCGCGCTGGCCGCCTCGTACAGGGCGCGGGCACATCGGCATCGTCAGCCTTGCTGATCCGGCCCTGGGCGTCGATCGAGGTGCCGGACTGCGCGCCGCGAGGTCAGGCCGAAATAGGCCGCAACATCGCGCAAGCGCCTAAATCGGGACGGATCGTCAACGGCGGTCATGAAGCTCAAGGCCACGGTCGGCCCGACGCCCGGAATCTGCAGGAAGCGCCGACACAGCTCTTGACCGGCGACCAGCTTCACCACCAGATCGTGCAGTCGTCAGTACTCCTTCCACAGCGCGGAAGCCGTACTCGGCTCGCGCGCTCAAGTGGCATGCCGTATCGGGCCTAGGCGGTGGATCGCAGTGAGCATCCCGATATCGCTCGTTCTTCGGTGCTAGCGCAGCCCACCTGAAGTGCTCTCCGGATGCCTCAATCAGTCTGCGAGAGTTCGTTGTAGCGCCTCAATTCAGGCAAGAGCACTCAACTTGAGAGACTATCTGAACAAAGCGGTCGGGAGTGATAGATCGGAACACAAACACTTTATCCTACAGCTAAGCGAGCGACATTAGAGGAAGAATTTGTTGTACAGAACAGCGATGATGCTATTTGTCGCGCCTCAGCTCATGAACTGTCATTCCTGCCGATGTCTTTGTCGAACCATGCTCGGCAGCGAAGGCGCATGAGTCGTCGCCCGAGCTTAACAAGTCGAATGGTTCGGCTGCGCAGATCGTCTGTCTTCCAGCCGCGCTCGGCGATACTATGACTTCCAAATAGACCTTGCGCGATTTGGCGATAGCTATTTCCTTGCTGCCATCCATCCACTGCGCGCAGTGCAAGGATCAGCCGACGCTGCTTCAAAGCAGGCAAAGCAAGAGGGGGCATTCCGAGCGGCCGACGCTCGAGGGCGAGGCAAAGTCGCCGCGCGGCCCCTAAGCGAAGCTCGAAATTCACGTCAAGCGGCAGATAAACGATGACAGCAGATGCACTCGCCGGATGCTCGCACAGCCAAAGGCGATGGCTCGTGCCCCCAAGCGGCACGATCGCATGCCATCCATCCGGCGCACGACGAAGCTCGCCGCCTGGCAGATTCTCGAAATCGAACTGGTAGCTTTTGGGCGCAATGTAAGTGGCCGCCCGCACAGCCAGTACGGTCGACAGCACCTCGGGTGCCCAGAAGACTCCTTGCTCGTCGAAGGTCTTTTGCGGGTCAGCAGGAAAACGAGAGCCCCCACTTGCGGCGGAAGTGGCCCGCCGCTGCGTTTGAACGTTCGCGGCGCGATAACCGCTTATAATCCTCTTGGTAGTCGCGATCCCGGCGCAGCCACTCCCATGCCAAGTCAGCAGCATCTGCCTTCTCAAGGCCGCTGTACGCTTCCTCAGATCTCCAGTCAGTATCCGGCATCGTACCTTTCCCGCACAATCTTTAGATGCAGCTAAATGCATCCGATGATTGTGGCGCTTTCCGGTTGCTTGGTTCCGTGTGCAGGCTTTGCACGCACTTAATCGATGGAATCATCAACTTTTGCGATCGCGACGCATTCCGGCGACCCTGACATCCGCGCCGATCATTGTTTTGGCCAACCGCTACGTAGCAGATCGCGATAGCCGTGGCCCGCTAGCCACTTGGCCCGAGTCAGATGACTTTCGAATGTGCGTCGCGCACGATCCGGTTCAACGATTGGGTCAAGCCCAAGCACGATTCGCGCGATCTCGCGCCAATCTGCCTTGTCAGCGTCCGCATCAAGCAGTCGCATGTAGGCAACAGCGTGCTCCCTGTCATATGAGGTGAACTCGTCGACGCTGGGCGCCGATTCCGCGACCTTCGGCTCGGCTGGCACTGCCTGAAACTCCTACCCAGCTGAAAACTCTACCGAAATCAGAGCAACGATAATTAATCTGAGGTCGTTTTGGTACCCGTCCAATGGTCGCACGCCGACCTCCTTTTCGCGCTGAGATGGCAATCGCATATCGGCTTACATTGATCGGGTGGCTCCATCCTGCGCTTTCTCTTTTTCATCGCAGTCCATACTGCAAGCGATTGCAGATGCACGTAACTGGGTTGTCCTTGCTGTTCCTGGCGGAAGGCGTGGTGGTCCGTGGTGACGGGCCCGGTCGCACTCGTGAAAGGCAACAACCAGGACCGGCCTACTGGAGAATATTCGTTTCCATTTCGCCCCACAGTTGAACATTCGTCCCATATAATCGCGATCCCGGAAAACGCCGCAGGTACCTTTGAGCGCTATTTCTTCTCTGCCGCTAATGGCAAGCTATTGCCGATGGTCAGCGAGAAGACGGGCACGCGTTAGCTGCGCCTGCATCTCACGTTGCCTGATTTCTCGAAGCAATTGGGGAGGACAGCCAAAGCTGGTGCGAGCTTATCTTAATACTCTGGCTATAACCAGTGGTTTCATAATCGTCGGAATGGCTGCGTCTGCGCATGAACGCTCGTGCGCTTGTGGCCTGGAATGTGCGCCGGATCCGCGTTGAGCGCGGCATTCCGCAAGACCAATTGGCCTATGATGCCGGGGTCGACCGCTCTTACATGGGGCGCATTGAGCAGAAGAAAGAGAATCCGACTATTGATCTCCTGGAACGCATCGCCAAGACTTTGGGTGTTCACTTGTTCGAATTATTCACACCGCCGGCTAAAGGTGCAATGCCGCCCAAGCCGATGTCCAGAGGGCGGAAGCCGGCACGGCTTGGCCGAAACAAAACGTAGTCACCAATCGAGCCGGAGCGGCCCATGTGCTTCAGGAATCTACAGCCGGGGCTTCCGATCTCCTCCTCGCGCCGATGTGGCCCGGGCAGGGTTCCGCTTAGCGGTCCCTCGGAGCGGCCCGTCGTAATGCCGGGCATCTTCGAAATGAACTTGCGCCGCTCGCCGTAAACCTACCGACGGTCGCTTGAAAGGTGTGGCGCCCATGCAGTGGCGCAATTTAGGGGCTGCTGGAAAGGCTCGACTGACGGCTTGTTTATGCGGCACGTAAGACGCAGGCACGATCGCTAGCGGGATACTTTCAGCCGACGCGGGGCGCTGTGAATCAAGGCCATCCGACGCGTCGCGAGATGGTGGCGAATATGCTCTGAATTGGATGTGAGATCGCCGGGCCTGACTATCCCGATAGGATGAAGGGGATGCTGCTCGCCGAACGGATGCATCAGATCATCAAAAATGCAGCGTCATCGGTTTGACCGGCAAGCAAAGACGATGCCTGAAGATTAGGTGTTTAGTCCCAGGCTTTGATGGTGCATTCTTATCGCACGATTCGAAGGATGCGCTATGGGACAAGTTTTACACGGCTGCGCCACCACGACGGAGGCAGTCCGTCGTGCAATACAAAATAGTCAAGAGAGCCTGAGGGCGCTCGCCAAGCGCTACGGGATCAACCAGAAGACTGTCGCGAAGTGGAAGGAGCGCGAGACTGTCGCCGATATCCCGACAGGCCCCAGGGACGCCAAGTCGACAGTGCTTTCCATCGAGGAGGAGGCGATCATCGTCGCTTTCCGGCGGCATACGCTATTGCCGCTCGACGATTGCCTCTATGCGCTCCAACCGACCATCCCGCATCTGACGCGATCATCCCTGCATCGCTGTCTCCAGCGCCACGGCATCAGCCGATTGCCGGAGGTCGAAGGCAGCAAGCCTGCGAAGAAAAAGTTCAAGGCTTACCCGATCGGCTACTTCCACATCGACATCGCCGAGCTGCAGACCGCTGAAGGCAAGCTCTACCTCTACGTCGCCATCGATCGCACCAGCAAGTTCGCCTTCGTGCAACTGGTCAGGAAGACGGGAAGGACCTCCGCCTCGGCCTTCCTCGAAGCCCTGATCGCGGCTGTCCCCTACAAGATCCACACGGTTCTCACCGACAATGGGATCCAGTTCACTTTCCCGCCGCGCTACGCGGACGGCCCGACGGCAAGATATACGACACATATGTTCGATATCCGCTGCCAAGAGAATGGCATCGAACATCGGCTGACCAAGATCAAGCATCCCTGGACCAATGGCCAGGTCGAGCGCATGAACCGCACGATCAAGGAAGCGACCGTCCAACGCTACCATTACGATCGACACGATCAGCTCGAAGCACACCTCGCCGACTTCATTAACGCCTACAACTACGCTCGACGGCTGAAGACCCTGAAGGGCCTCACGCCCTACGAATACATCTGCAAATGCTGGACTTCCCAGCCAGAACGATTCAAACTTAATCCGCTCCAGCAAATGCCGGGACTAAACACCTAATGCTGTTGGGCCCGGAAGAAGCCCAGCAGGTGGCAGCTGCGCCCGTTAGCCGGTCCTCGCGCATAAGACCGGCCGCTCCGCTCGACATTGCAGGGCCGCAACTTAGTCTTGGATCTCCAGGCGTTGACGTGATCCTGGAGGTGCCAACAATGTCAGGCCGCCTTTGCCGTCCTTGATTTTGGCCTCTTCTCGTGCGGCACGCGGGGGTCAATCGCAAGCTGGTCCATCCAGTGAGGGCTGCTGGGTTTGCTGACAGGGTACGGCTCAGTCGCGCGATTGTCCCAGATTACGACGTCGCCCGATTTCCAGTTCCAGCACAGGGTGTTCTGGGGCGCAATGAGATAGGATTGCAGCCGTTCAAACAGTCTTTGGCTGGGATAGCGCTGCAGGCCGACGAAGTTGTTCACGGAACGACCGAGCGAAAGCATGCGTTCGCCGGTCTCGGGATGAACACGAACAATGGGATGTGTCGTTTCGTAGATCGTTCCAGTGGATACGCCCCACCAAGGCCGCTTGTTGGCTTCGGTGGCCCTCTCTGTCGCAGTGAGATCAGATGCGACGAAGCTCACAGCCCAGAGGTTATCTGCGAGCATCCGCAGGGGATCGGGAAGATCAAGATAAGCGGCCGCCCTGCTCGACCAAGCAGTGTCGCCGCCAAAAGGCGGGACCGCTGCGAGCCGCAGCACCGAAATGGCTGTGGGGACCCGCTCATCGATGATCTGGTTGAGATGACTGCAGGCGCGATCAGACAGCTCCTGCCGGATCGTTAAACCGCCCATTGTGTCCGCCATTATGGGATTCGGTATCAGCGAGCCGAGCCGGAGCACAAAACGCTGCTGCTGTGCATCGTCGAGATGTCCCTGATCACGGAAGAAGATGACCTTATGCTCTAGTAGAAGCCGGTTGAACGCGACGATGACATCGTCAGGCAAATCGTCCGACAGCGCAATGTTCTTGATTTCGGCACCAAGCCGGTCCGCGTGCTTGACGATGTCTGCTCGCGGAATGGCATTTTCAACAGCCATTGTTTCACTCATGACGGCGCCTCGTTCTCTGGATGTCTAAACAAGCTCAGTGGTGGTCGCGTCTGGCGACAAACCCGGCAAAACAATCTTGATGTTACACACCCGAATTGTCTGAGCGTGGGTCACCGCGTGGCTCAATTAGGCGGCTGAATTCTGGTAAACACCGCCAGCATCTTAGAATCCGACTCCCTCAGCGTGTCGACACGGCTAGTGCCGTTCTCATCGAAGGACACTCGCATATGAGGCCACCAGATCGTTTTGCAGCCTGATCAACAGTGCAGATCATAGGCGCAATCCATGTCCAGTCCATGAAACGAAACCAGCTTTCTTTTTGAGCTCGCGCAACGTTCGCCTCGTCCCAGAACTCATGCTTGGAAAATCCTCGAACAACGACTGCGTCGTACCTCATTCACCCCGCAAGGCCTCATGCGCACGATGAAGATTAGAACTGGTTCGCGGCATGCACTCGCGAAGCGGATAGGACCCACCGCCTCGAAAATACATCCACCTCAAGATGTATACTATCATGAAAACTACTTCAACGGGATCATAATCATATTTTTGCGACTTGGAGTTGTTTAATGCCAGCTCATTTCATCAGCTGATCACTTGCTCTCATGCCCGGGACTAGCGGGAGGAGCGCAAAATAAGAAGGCTGCAACTTCTGATGCAGCTTAACAACGGACTTAATCCCTCGATTTTCGAAATTTGCACTCGGCACGAATGCAGGCGCCCCCGTGATGCCGTGTCTTTCTTTCTACCCGGAGACGATTGTCCTTACGGAGTGCATGCCATTTTGGCTTACTGGCAGTTGAGTACACACAATAGAAACAGAGCGCCGACCGGCCAGGAATTGAACTGGTCCCGGTTGTCTGAACAAAACTTCCGCGTCGATAAGTGGAGCGTCTGCCGGGGTTAGGCCGCCGCGCGGAGCGGAGGAAGATCGAAGTAGGCTTGATCCGGGGTGCGGTCGTCAAGGCTCGAATGTGGGCGACGGCGATTGTAGAAGTCGAGATACCGGCCGATCGAGTTACGGGCCTCGCTGACGTTTTCATAGGCTCGCAGATAGACCTCCTCGTATTTGACGCTGCGCCACAGCCGTTCGACGAACACGTTGTCCCGCCATGCCCCCTTGCCATCCATGCTGATGGCGATGCCGTAGCTGGCAAGCAGACTGGTGAACGCCGCGCCCGTGAACTGCGAACCCTGGTCGGTGTTGAAGATTTCCGGCCTGCCATGACGAGCGAGAGCATCCTCCAACGTCCCGACGCAGAAGGCCGCCTCCATCGTGATCGACAGCCGCCACGACAGAACACGGCGTGTCGCCCAGTCCAGCACCACGGCGAGATAAACGAAGCCGTGCGCCATTGGAATGTAGGTGATGTCCATGGCCCAGACCTGGTTCGGCCGCGTGATCTCGATGCCGCGCAGCAGATACGGATAGATCTTGTGACTGGGCGCGGGCTTGGTGGTGCGCGGGCGGCGATAGAGCGCCTCTATCCCCATCCGCCGCATGAGCGTCTTCACATGCCGGCGGCCGATCTTGCACCCCTGCAAAGCCAGCAGGCCTCGCAACATACGCGAACCGGCGAAGGGATACTCCAGATGCAGCCGATCGAGACACTGCATGATCTCGAGGTCGGCTGAAGAGACTGGACGCGGCAGATAGTACACGCTGCTGCGGCTGACCTTCAAAATCTCTGCTTGCTTGGTGATCGGTAGATCGTGTTCACAATCGATCATCGCTTTGCGCTCAGCCATCCCGCCTTGGTGAGCGCGCCTTCTAAAAAACTATGCGCGACGCTGCGCGCCCCCTGTGGGATAGAAACGGGCAACCGCTAGACTGCGGCCGGAAGGGAGCGGCCGATACGATTTTGGTGGCACGTGACCCCGTCAAAAAACCTGGTCCATGGGCTGTTGCGCACTTGAGAGTGGTGACGCCATCTCGGCGATCCCGTTTAGGAATTTGAATGAATTGCGCAGCCCAGCCCTTCCGCCGGAGTCAGGAGGAACTACAGATGAATCCCAAAAGATCGAAGTCGAAGGACGGCGGTAAGATGCCGATGGTGCACCCGAACGCGGCTGCCATCGACGTTGGCGCCACCATGCATATGGCGGCCGTTAGGGCAGATCGCGCACCGGAGCCAGTCCACAGTTTCGGTACCTTCACGGCCGATCTGCATCGGCTGGTCGACTGGTTTACGGAATGCGGCGTCGAGACCGTCGTCATGGAATCGACCAGCGTCTACTGGATTCCAATTTTCGAGCTTCTCGATGCCCGGGGATTTACGGTGTTTCTTGTCAACGCGCGGGATGCCAAGCACGTGCCGGGGCGTAAGACCGATGTCAGCGATGCGCAATGGCTGCAGCGGCTCCATTCATTCGGGTTGCTGCGGGCCAGCTTTCAGCCCAAAGGGCAGATTGCCGAGCTGCGAGCCTACGTGCGTCAGCGCGAGCGTCTGCTGGAGTACGCGGCCTCACACATCCAGCATATGCAGAAGGCCTTGACGGAGATGAATCTTCAGCTCCACCACGTCGTCGCCGACATCACCGGCGCGACCGGCCTGCGTATCATACGCGCGATCCTTGCCGGCGAGCGCGATCCCGAGGCGCTGGCGTGCTTGCGCCATTACAGTTGCCACTCCAGTGCCGAGACGATTGCGAAGGCGCTCACCGGGAGCTACCGCGCCGAGCATCTGTTTGCGCTCGAGCAGGCACTTGCGCTTTACGACACCTACCACGAGAAGGCATCTGCCTGCGACGCCCGGATCGAAGCCGTGTTGAAGGAACTGAGCAACCATCGCGGTCGTGGTCATGGACCAGCACCGCCGGCCTCGCTGCGTCGGAATCGAACCGATCAGGCGAACGCTCTAGCTTTCGACGTCCGCGAGGCGCTATTCGCGTTGCTGGGAAAAGACATCACCACGATCGACGGCCTCGGTCCTTACCTCTCGCTGAAGCTGATCGCTGAATGCGGTGACGACCTCTCCTCGTGGCCAAGTGCAAAGCATTTTACCTCCTGGCTAGGACTGGCGCCGAGCAACAAGGTCTCCGGCGGCAAAAGGCTCTCGTCCCGAACGCGCCGATCCGGCGGCCGGGCGGCGGCGCTTCTGCGCCTTGCTGCCGTCACCGTCGGACGCACCAATACTGCGCTCGGCGCCTTTTACAGGCGACTTTCATCGCGCATCGGTAAGGCCAAGGCAGTGACCGCCACGGCCCGCAAGATCGCAGTTCTGTTCTACAATGCTGTGCGATACGGAATGGACTATGTCGATCCCGGGGCCTCGTCCTACGAGACGCGCTACCGGACGCGAGTGGTCAACAATTTGCATCGGCGTGCCAAGGCATTCGGCTTCGTTCTCCAGCCCTTGGAGCCGAACGTCGGCGATGCTGTTTCTTAGGAATCGTTCTCCAGCGTCAGCTCTCCGATCTTGGCGTGCAGCGACTTCACATCGACCGCGGGCGTGGCCGGTGTCCCGCCTCCCGGTCCGAAAATATCGGAGGCGCCGCCCTCAAGCTGGGATTTCCAGGCCGTAATCTGATTGGGATGAACGTCGAAATGCTCCGCCAACTGGGCTATCGTGCGATCGCCCTTGACGGCGGCCAGCGCCACCTTCGCCTTGAAGGCCGGTGAGTGGTTCCGGCGCGGTCGTCTGCTCATGGTTTCTCCTGTTCACGGCGATTATCGCCGCTGTCAGGCAGAAATTCCACTTATCGTCCTGTCCAAATTTGTGGAGCCGGCTCTAATATCGCTCCCCTGAGACAACAAGGGTCTTTGCGCTCTCAAACTGCAAGCCGCAAGTTCGGGCTTGCTATTTTTGCGTCACGAGCGACACGACACTGAACGCCACACCGGATTTCAGATCATAAGTCCGGATTTATCTTCCTCATGATCGCGCTCCATTACTCACCTCTACGATTGTAAAGCACGTAAATGATTACCCTCCCATGAGTTCTCGCGTGAACTTTGCCGGACGCGGCTCGACGAGCGTTGGACGAGGCAGCTCAATACCGCGTCGGTCTTTCAGGGCCATCGCTGCTCTTGCTGGTAGACCAGCTGAGTTGAACGCATCAGCGCCCTCGGTGCGCTGCTCACCTGTTATCAGCGAGGTTCCGAGGGTAGCCGAATTGGGCTGCTCACTCAAAGTGATCGCGTCGATCACCGGACATGAGAGCCTGAAGGAATTGGAGCGCTACACCAAAGCGGCTGAGCAGAAGCTACTAGCTCGACAGGCTATTGACGCGTTAGCGACACCCCCCGCCACGGATTAGCGTCTTCTGCGTCCCCTGATAGCACTTCAAAGGCGCGATCGATTTTCTGCATGTCCCATACCACTACGCCGCTGCACCTGATCGGCTGAGGCATGGCGCCCTCTTCGACCCAGCGATCGAACGTCGAGGGCGATAGGCCGCAGTAGAGGGCAGCATCTTCACGCCTCAGCCTCCGGCGGGGCGCGACATGAGCGCGGCGATGTTGGGGCCAGTCGGCCCTTTGGCTTGTTCCTGTCTCATATGATCTCGATACCCCATCCCCAAATTCCGTCCGTAACTAGTTTGCCCATCGAACGGCCCCATCAGCCGTTAAGCCTGCTAGCGGTCCCGTTGAAAGACCCTCTGCCTGTGCCTACCTGTGCCGTCCCATATGGACGCCGCCGCATGCCTGCCCGCTCCTATAGTCGCTGGGCCGGCCACTACCCACCCCGCAGCCCGCGCGAATGGATCACCGCCCATGCGAGCGATCGTACCTCCCTTCTTCATCTTTAAATGGTATCCAACACCTGCAAGCAGCCGATCTGTACAGTTCAAGGGACTGGCAGCCCCAGGGTTTTCCGGCTTGCCAGCAACAGCTGATCTTGTTGCTGTTTGGAAAACGACCAAAGGGCAACTGTTTCAGAACTATCGCGCAATTTTCACAGTGTTGGACGTTCCTGTCGTACCGCGTGGGTGGCTGGCTAAAGCCATCCTGACCTCAGCATGTGATGCACCCCCGTTGTACAAGGCGTGCATGATGTCCCGCCAATCTGGGTGAAGGTCTTCGAGCTTCATTCGAGGGCGGCCTACTGCGTTCGGCTCTTCCCTATCCCGCCCGCGTCGAGATTTGTTTGGTCACAGTGCATTATGCGTACAACTCACCAGAAGATAGTCACTTCGATTGCAATCGGAGGGTTGTTTGAGGAATCATCGACCGATTCCTCTTTGGAGGTGGGCGTGAAGGTACATGTACTGAGCTTGGGCGACCCGGTCCCTCTGTTTTACAACCAGGACCTATCCAATCACGTCGATGCTCGCGTGCGTGAGTCGCTTGCTGCTGTCCAGAGTATGAATGCCGACGCTTTCCTCAACGCCCCGACGGACGACATTATTGCCGACCTCGTCGCAAAGCACACGATCCCGGTCCCCACACTCCGGGCGGATCAAGCATACATCGACGGGCCCCATGAAGTGGAAATCCGCCTCCCCGATTATGGTCGCGAGGCTCGCCTGAGGGGCACTCTGTTGGCCCTCATCATCCCTTTCGAGGGTGAAGCAGGAATGTTCTACGTCAATCCGGGTCGATGGGGTGGCGCGTTACGCGGTAATCTCCACTACAACAATCTCGTCCTTGCCATGAAGGGCGAAAACCTCGAACCGGCTGCTGTTGATAAACAGTTCAAAGCCCGCATCCAAGAAATCGAGGATTACCTCAACGCCCAGCGGGCAATGGCGGACGCGCATCGCAATAGCCTGCCAAATCGGTTGAGACCCGAGATTGAGGCGCGCAAGAAGAAGCTACTGGAAGCCCGTCAGATGGTCGCTGGCCTCTCCTTCCCTATTCGCGCCAGGCCAGACACGCCAAAGACCTATGTGGCGCCAGTGACACGGCGCAAGGTCATCACCACGCCGCCTGCGACGACCGCTCCTTTTAATCCTGAGCCTGTCCTCGACCAAACCAATTACGAGGCTATCCTTGGCATCATCGACTCCATGGCGACTGTTATGGAACGGAGCCCCACAGCCTTCACGACCATGGGCGAAGAAAGCCTTCGGCAGCACTTCTTGGTGCAGCTCAACGGGCACTTCGAAGGACAGGCTACTGGCGAGACGTTCAATTTCGCCGGCAAGACTGACATCCTCATCCGGGACAAAGATCGGAACATCTTCATCGCCGAATGCAAGTTCTGGGGCGGCGAGAAGGCGTTTCTGGAGACCATCGATCAATTGCTTGGATATCTGAGCTGGCGAGACACCAAGGCAGCAGTCATCATTTTCAACAGGAACCGCAACTTCTCAGGCATCCTCCAGACCATCCAGGAGGCCATTCCAAAACATCCTCACCTGAAGCGCGCGTTGCCGAAACGGAGCGAGACCTCATTTCGGTATTTGTTCGGAATGCCGATCGACCATAACCGCGAGTTGCAATTAACCGTAATGGTTTTCAACATCCCGCAGCCGACTTAACAGGCCAGAGCATGCTTGACCTCAAACGCAAAACCGACCTTCAGCGCCTGGTCGACGAAGGATTGGAAGAGAGCCTTACGCTCGACTACAAAGCCTCGCCTTCGCTATCTCGCGACGGCAAGAATCCCGAAGAGCTGTGCAAGGATGTCAGTTCCTTGGCAAACTCTGGGCAACTCATTTACGGCGTCGAGGAAGAAAAAGCCACCAGCAAACCATCAAAGGTCGATGATGGTGTTGCTGACCCCAAAATCACGAAGGAATGGATTGAGCAGATCCTGAACTCGAAGGTCCAGCCGCGCATGGATGGCGTTCGAATAGACCGGGTTGACATGGAGACCGGCAAGTTCCGCTACGTGATAACCGTCCAACAGTCGCAGATCGGGCCCCATCAGGCTCCCGATGGGAAGTTACAAGCGGTTCAATTTCCAGTCAGTGCCGATGCACGACTACGGAATCCGAGACATCATGCGCCGCGCCACAACGCCGGACTTGCATGTCGTTCTCTCGTTCCCGCAAGGAAACAGGCTCACCGTCCAGTACGCGTCTCACCAAGAGCTTTCGCAGACATTTTTTCTGGACTGCACCGTCATCAACAACTCACCCACCCCCGCGACCTTTGCGATCGTTGAAGTTCTCATCGACAACGACCTCGTCGATCCGTTCGCTATTGACCCGTTTATTCAGGTGGGAGAGATCGACCAAGCGCCAGCGCCTAAACTCCGTATCTACCGCCGGACCATCTCGGCGCCACCTCATCTGCCGATTTTCGAAGAAGGTGTTGCTGATTCTCACAAGGCGCAAATCTCGCTTCAGCTTCCTTCCTCACTTCTCGGCAGCAACTACATCTATCTCCAAACAAAGATCATGGCCCAGGGCGTCTCTAAGCACGAGGACTGGGGGATCATGGTCAAAGGGGCCACGCTTGAGCTAATCCCGCCCACTTCTCCTCTTCTCGTACGGACCATCTGATGTCCGAAGACGAGAATACACCTTACATGAGGGCTCTTCGAGCCTACGAGAAAGAGCGGCAAGAGCAGTTAGAGCTGGCCCCGGTTGTTTGGACAGCGCCCCGCTGGATTTAAGTGGATTCCTGCCGGGTTATGCTGAACGCGGGGCTTTACGATTTTGTCGTTGCGTCGGGAGGGCGTAGCCCGACCAGAGCGACGACAAAATCGTCGGCGACGGTCATGCGGCCATCACCATAGCTTGCGTGCCGAAGTAAGCCTCGTCGGGCGTGCGCCCGTCAAGGCTCGAGTGAGGGCGTCCCTGATTGTAGAAGGCCAGATACTTGGCAATTGACGCTCGCGCCTCGGACACGCTGTCGTAGGCGCGGAGATAAACTTCTTCGTATTTGACCGTGCGCCAGAGCCGCTCGACAAACACGTTGTCGCGCCAGGCGCCCTTGCCGTCCATGCTGATGGCGATCTTCGCGTCCAGCAGCACATCGGTGAACTCGAGGCTGGTGAACTGGCTGCCCTGATCCGTGTTGAAAATCTCGGGCCTGCCGTGCTTCGCCAACGCCTCCTGGACCGCTTCGACGCAGAAGGCCGCCTCCATTGTGATCGAGACGCGATGGGCCAGGACCCGTCGGCTGAACACATCGACGACCGCCGCGAGATAGACGAAGCCACGCCGCATCGGAATGTAGGTGATGTCCATTGCCCACGCATGGTCGGGCCGGTCGATCTTCAATCCGCGCAACAGGTACGGGTAGATCTTGTGACCCGGAGCCGGCTTGCTCGTGTTCGGGCGACGATAGACCGCCTCGATCCCCATGCGCTTCATCAGCGTCGCGATGTGGCGGCGACCGGCGTATACCCCCTCCCGCCGCAGCAACGATCGCAGCATACGCGCTCCCGCGAAGGGATAATCAAGATGCAGCTCATCGAGCCGACGCATCAAGGCAAGGTCCTCGGCCGAAACTGGCCGAGGTTCATAGTAGACCGTGCTGCGAGCCAGCTTCAGGACCTTCGCCTGGCGCACGATAGAAAGATCATGACCGCGGTCGATCATCGCTTTGCGCTCAGCAGGCCCGCCTTGGTGAGCGCGCCGGACAAAAAATCGTTTTCCAACGCCAGCTCGCCGATCTTGGCATGTAACGCCTTCAAATCGACCGGCGTCTCGGCCGATGTCTTGTCATGCCCAAACACGCCGGCGGCGCCTTCCAGGAGCTGGTTTTTCCAGATCGTGATCTGGTTCGGATGAACATCAAACAGTTGCGCCAGCTCCGCCAGGGTCTTGTCGCCTTTGACCGCAGCCAAAGCAACCTTCGCCTTGAATGCCGGAGAATGCGTCCGGCGGCTCTTCTTCGTCATCTTCGCTCCTGATTCGCAGCAAGAATCCTCGCCGCTGTCAGGCAGAAAATCCACTCAAGCTACTGTCCGAATTTGCGGGGCCAGCTCTGTTCGCCACTGGTATCGACGCAATCCCACTAGATATCTCAGATTTGCAGCGAGCTATGAGCCAGATTGTACGAGAGGACATTCGGTTCGTCCCCGTAATCGCTTGCGCGTTTGCCGACGACGAACTGGAACGAATGTTCAAGCTGTTTCTGCCCAATGATATCCCAGGCGGAAAGAGCAGCATGCTTGGGCAGTTTGGTCCAATATCGAGCCTCTTCACACGAATTCAGTTCGCGTTTGCTTTCGACATGGTCCATTCGGATGTCTTGTTGACGCTCGATAAATTGCGCGGCCATCGAAACAAGATTGCCCATAAGTGGGACCAGGATGCGGATTCCGATCGATGTCGCCCAGGATTCCGAGATGATCTCGCCCACCATTCCGATTTGAAGTCGCCCACCCGTTCCGAGATGATGTCGCCCACCATTCCGGGATGATGTCGCCCGGGTGACGAGACCTCTTCTGGCTCCCATAGGGTCAACCTTTCAGTTTTGCGAAGGGGGACCCTGGATGCCGACGGAGAGGCTTGCGATGCGCCGCGTGCGCGATGTGATCAGGATGAAGGCGGCTGGGCTGCCGAGCCGCGAGATTGCCCGGCGGATGGGCGCGGCGCCCTCGACAGTGCGGCTGACCATCCGGCGGTTCGAGGCCGCGGGCCTGAGCTGGCCGTTGCCCGACGAACTCACGGACGCGGCCCTGGAGGCCCGCCTGTTCGCCAAGACCGGCAACGGTAACCGGCAGGGTCATCGCCGCATAGCCGAGCCCGACTGGGCGGCGGTGCACCGCGAGCTCAAGCGCAAGCACGTGACGCTGTCGATCCTGTGGGAGGAGTACATCGGCGCCGAGCCCGGCGGATACCGGTACTCGCGCTTCTGCGAGCTTTACCGCGCCTGGGAGGGACGCCTGTCGGTGACGATGCGCCAGGCGCACGCGGCGGGCGACAAGCTGTTCGTCGACTACGCGGGCGACGGCGTGCCTGTGGTGGTCGACCGCCTCACCGGCGAGCGGAGGACGGCGCAGATCTTCGTCGCCGTGCTCGGCGCCTCGAGCTTCACCTACGCGCAAGCGACGTGGACGCAGGGGCTCGCCGACTGGATCAGCGCCCATGTTGGCGCCTTCGCGGCGATCGGCGGCGTCCCGGCGCTCTTGGTGCCTGACAACACCAAGGTCGCAGTCATCAAGGCGAGCCTCTACGACCCGCAGATCAATCGCACCTATGCGGAGATGGCCGCGCATTACGGCACGGCCGTCTTGCCGGCGCGACCTCGCAAGCCGCGCGACAAGGCCAAGGTCGAGCAGGCCGTCCTCATCATCGAGCGCTGGCTGCTCGGCCGCCTGCGCCACCGCGTCTTCTACAGCCTCGCGGAGGTCAACGCAGCGATCGGCGAGTTGCTCACCAGGCTCAACGAGGAGCGGCCGATCCGGCGGCTCGGCGTGACGCGCCGCCGGCTGCTCGAGGAGATCGACCGGCCGGCGCTCAAGCCGTTGCCGGCGAGCCCCTACGTGCTCGCCGAGTGGCGGATCCGCCGCGTCAGCCTCGACTACCACGTCGAGGTGGAGAAGCATTATTACAGCGTTCCGCATCGCTTCGCGCGTGCCGAGGTCGAGGTGCGGTTCACCGCCCGCACCGTCGAGATCTTCCACAAGGGCGAGCGGATTGCCGCGCATCAGCGCATGAGTGGCAATCACAAGCACACCACCGTGCCGGAGCACATGGCCTCCAGCCATCGGCGCTACGCCGGCTGGACTATCGGGCGTATCCGCCAGGACGCGGCCGCGATCGGGCCGGCAACCAGCGCATTGTGCGACCTCATTCTCGACGAGCGCTCGCACCCCGAACAAGGCTTCCGCGCCTGCCTCGGCATCCTCAGGCTCGCCGCCTCCTATGGGCGCGAACGGCTGGACGCGGCGGCTGCGCGGGCGATCGACATCGGCGCGCGCACCTATGGCTCGGTCAAGTCGATCCTCGCCAACAATCTCGATCGGCGTCCCGCTCACCAGCGCTCCGCGGACGATGCGCCGATCCTGCATGCCAACATCCGCGGACCGCGCTACTACAATTAGGAGACCGTCCCTTGCTGACCCATCCGACCCTCGACCGCCTCAACGCCCTCGGCCTCCACGGCATGGCCAAGGCCTTCGCCGACATCGAAGCCGCCGGTGAGGCTGGCAGCCTCGGTCACGCCGAATGGCTTGCTCTGCTGCTCGAACGTGAAGCCTCGCTGCGGCACGACAAACGGCTCGCCACTCGCCTGCGCTACGCCAAGCTGCGCCAGCAGGCATGCGTCGAGGACATCGACTACCGCACCCCACGCGGTCTCGACCGCCCGCTGTTCGCCAAGCTTGTCGAGGGCCGTTGGATCGACGACCACGTCAATCTCCTGATCTGCGGCCCGGCAGGCGTCGGCAAGAGTTGGCTCGCCTCGGCGCTCGGCCACAAGGCCTGTCGCGACAACCGCTCCGTGCTCTATCAGCGCGTCCCGCGGCTGTTCGATGACCTCGCTCTCGCGCGCGGCGACGGTCGTCACCCACGCCTGTTGCGCGGCCTTGGCCGTGTCGATCTGCTGATCCTCGATTTATGTGCAGCGCGCAGTGATGTGGAGTTGAGGGTTGACAGTCGGCGCTGGTCCGGTTTTTGACAGCCCCCAACTCCACATAATTTACCCTGTAGGTCATAGCCTCTTCAGCCAATCAACAATGTTGATCGCCGCAGAAGAGACGTGCCCGGCGCGAGGCGGTGCGAGGATCTCGGGGAACACCTGCATAAGCGCTTGGCGTTTTAGATCGATGTCCGCCCTTGCATAGATCATGGTTGTGTTCAGCGACGAATGCCCAAGCCATTGGCTGATGGTCGCGAAGTCGACTCCCGCCTTCAGGAGAAAGATGGCGGTCGTATGCCGCAAGGAATGGGGATGAATCCGCTTCTGCTGCAGCGTGCGGGTTGCGTTGGCTCCGGCCGTGATGTGCTTCTTGAGCAGGTAACGAACGCCAAAGCGGGTCAACTTGTTGCCCTGGCGGTTCACGAACAGCGGAGCGTCGCGGCCTCCCGAATGAGCAGCACTGTTCGACAGTTCTTGCAGAAGTCGTGCGGTTTGCGGCCAAATTGGACACAATCGCGTTTTGTCGCCCTTGCCGCGCAGCCGGATTTGATGAGGAGGATCAGTGCGGATGTCGCACGGCCGCAGATCGAGGATCTCCTGAACACGGGCTCCAGTGTTGAGCATCAGTGCGAACAATGCATAGTCGCGCTTGCCCCGTTCTGTGGACCGGTCGATCGATTTGAGCAACGCTTCGACTTCCTGCGGCTCAAGGTATTCGATCGGCTTGCTCCGCGCGCCGCGTTTGAACGGTACGCCTAGCACGCGCTGCAGTTCGGCGAGATAGGCGGGCTGTTCGGTTGCCAGAAAGCGAGAGAACGTATGCAGCGCCGCAAGCCGCGCATTGCGAGTGGCTACTCCATTGTGACGCTCAGCCTCCAGAAACGCCAGGAAGTCCTGCACCTGCTTCGCCGTGAAATCGACAAGATCGAGATCCTCGATAGCCTTGGCCGTTTGCGACGAAGTAAAGCGCAGGAACAGAACGAGTGCATCCCGGTAGTTGCGTATGGTGTGTCGGCTGGTGCCCCGGAGCGTCGGCAGATACTCTCGGAAGAAGCGCTCGATGCTCTTGCCGAGCTCGTTAGGTCTTTGGGATCTCATGCGGCACCTCCTGTGATGAGGTGGCCGAAATGCCTCTCGAGCCGATCGCTGGCCGCAGCAGAAAGTTGTGGAATCCAACGGAGGTAATAGGCAGTCGAAACAATTGAGACGTGCCCCATGTACATCGCAAGCTTTGGCAGATTGGATTGGACATCCGCCCCTTGCTGGTACCATCGCAACAGCGACCCAACGGCAAAGCTATGACGAAAGTCATGCACCCGCGGGATTCGCCCGTCGGGGCCTCGAACGTTGGCAATTTGGAATAGCGTTTGGACTCCTTCCCGCAGTCCGGTACCTGTGTAGCCGCGCACGCACCCCTTGGTATTGCAAAGTAAGGGTGAATCCGCCGAATGGCTCAAAGGTGATCGAAACCGCTTCCTGAGGTACAACCTCAGCTCCCGACAGGCATCCGGCGACAACGGGACGATCCGCGACTTGTGGAACTTCGACGCACGAATGTGCAAAATGCCATAGCGGGCATTGACGTCGGCCAAGGTGAGACGCAGCAGTTCGCCCCTACGGAGCCCCGCGGTGTAGAGCAGGACCACGGCAAGTCGCATCACCGCTGGCCGCAGCGGCGAACTTGACGTCGGAGCCAAACGATCGGCTATGGCCAACATCCTGGCGACTTCGGCCGCCCCAAAGATGATCGGCGGTGCATGGGGGCTCCGACGTGGGAAGCGATTGATATCCGGAACGAAACAACTTGGCTCGGTACGCTGACGATAGAGACAAAAGTTGCGCACGATACGCTGGCGATTGCGCCGCGTGTTTGCAGAAAGATGACCTTGAGACACGCACCATCCCTCGAAGAGCGCTTGATCGAGGTCAGTACAGGTGTTCTTCTCCAGAAATAGACGCAGAGCGTCGATTACGCGCTCCTCATGAACATAGCCGCGCCCGAGTGAACGTTGCCTCTGCAAATAACGGTCAACCGCTTGGTTGAACGCGCTCGCCGATAAGGTCGCGCTCATGCTGCGTCCTCCTCGATGCCGATGGTCGCCGTTGGCAGAGGAAGCGCGACCTCTCGTAGGGCCCCGGTCTGCAGCCGGAGATAGACACAGGTGCTCTCCAGAGTTCGATGGCCGAGCAGATCACCGATCACCTTGATGCCGACACCACGATCGAGCAGACGCATCGCAAACGAATGGCGCAGGCAGTAGGAGGATGTATCCTGCAGCGGCAGACCGCTCTGACGTGCGCGCTTCTGGTAGAGATCGCCTATGGCGTAGTGCGTGAGGGGACCTACCGGGGTGCTTGCGCGGAGGAAAAGTTCGCGGTGCGCCCCGCCGGGCCGGCCGCGGCGCAGATAGCGCCTGAGGATGCGTATGGTTTGTTCGGCTAGAGGAAGCGCCAGATCTGATCTGGTCTTACACTGCTTGACGCGGAGCGTCCGGCTATCCCAATCGATGGAGCCAGGCGTCAGTGCGATGATCTCGGAGGGCCGCAGGCCGTAATGCGCCATCAAATGGAGGATCGCGTAGTCTCGCCAGCCAAGCCGCTCCGATCGGTCGATGGAGCGCAGCAGCCGCTTTACAAGCGGCCAAGCCAGAGCTCGAGGCGGTCGTTCACCTCGGTAGGCGCGCGGCGCGTCAATTGCGTCGAGCCGTTGCCGGATCTCGCCCTGGTCGAAGCAAAACCTAAGAAAGGCGCGGAGGCGAGCGACAACGTGCTGTAGGGTTTGTCGCTTAATGCGCCGCGCATTGGTCATTACGAACCGTTCGACTGTGGCAGCTGACAACGCATGCAGCGGGGCGCCAGCTGGCAAAGCGTGCGCGAGCAAGCACTTCACTGTTGCGATGTGCTGTTCCACGGTCGCGCTGGTAAGGCCACGCACCTCCGATAGATGCCATCTGTAGCGATCAAGAAGCGCTGAGAACGGCTCGGGTATTGGTTCTTTGACGAACAGCCGTCTCGCGATGAGAAAACGTTCAACGGCGCGTCGGGTGCCTTGCAATGATGCGGGGGCAAATGCTTGCGACAAGAACCCTCCCGAAACGCCGGTATCGCAATCAAGCCGCGTTGAACACATCCGGTCGAGAGCTTCCTTTAGGCCTCGTACGTGGTGGCAGGCCGTAGATCGGGCGTAGCCAGCCGAGATGAGCCAAGTAGCGAAATCTTCCAACAAAGTGCCATTGGGCGATGCCGTGTAACCCGCGTGAACCTTCCGGAATAAGTGTTCGAGCATGGTTGCCTCCTTCGGATGAACGAGAGAGAACCACGCTACCGTCGTCAGTTATGTTGAGTAGGGACGGTCGAAGCGGCTGTTAATAGCGGGGAGATCTATATCGCTCCACATCACTGCGCGCTGCACATAAGTCCAATCACGTTGAGCTCAACGTGACTCGACGACTGGGGACCCGAAGCGCTCACTGCCGACCAACGCCGTGATCTACTCGAGATCGTCGATGACCGCTACGACAAGGGATCATTGTTGATCACGAGTCAGGTTCCCGTGCCGCAATGGCATGACGTGATTGCCGATCCCACACTCGGCGACGCCATATTGGACCGCATCATTCACAACGCCCACCGCATCGAGCTCAAGGGCGACAGCCTGCGCCGACGGGCCCACGATAGGACAACAGCGTGACCACCGCGCGCCCGATCGCCCCACCGGCCCACAGGTCCCTCCCGCGCGCGCCGCTGCGTCGCTCGTGGGGGCCACTCCGCGCCGCGCGCGGGGCCCTCCCATGGACCGATGGACCGATCTCCAAACCCTCTCCGCCCGTCTTGACCAGGAAGACCATTTCCAGCACACATCAACACGTCAGTCGTGTTCGCCTCCGCAAGTGATCGCCATCGTCTGGAAACCGTGATCACGATCGCCTGGAATCACTGATCACCATCCCTGGAATACGCAGACGCAAAAGACGTGGATCGCCGTGGCCTTTAAAATCTCCGGATGAGGCAAGGATATCGATTGCTTTGCTCCTTTGGCTCCATCGATCACAAGGCGGACCGTTTCTCCAGCACGCAAAAGATCCTGCAGGATGCCTATCGGCCGGACGAATTCCGGCTCGAGTTCACGGATACACACATAACTCTTGCGTGGTCTTCGTGGGTTCCGTGAGTTTAGCCGAAAGGTATCTACCCCGGAAAGGTAGAGAGCACGTATCTTCTCAGGCTCGGCACTTGCCGGACCGACTGTTGCCACGATCTTGGCGTGACGCGAGCGACGCAACGTATCCCCCATCCGAAGATTGTGATCTATCTAGAACCTATCTCAAAATTGTCGAAACAGGATCAGCAGGCAAGCGAGCTGGACGAAGCCGAGGAAGTTTTGCGGATAGAACTCCCAGCGGACCAGCAGGCGCCGCCGCCACTGTATCCAGGCGAAGAAGCGTTCGACTAGCCAACGCCGAGTATAACGACGGAGCCTGCGGCCGTCCTGGGTGAGCGACCTCACTCGGTTTGAACGATGTGGCGCGATCATCTCGATGCCTTGTGACCGCAGTTCATCGTCGAGCGCATCGCTGTCATAGGCGCGGTCGCCGATCAGGTTCTCTGGCTTGGCCTCGATCATGTAGAAGTCGAAGCAGAGCTGTACCAAGCGCACTTCGTGATGGTTCGCGGCATGCGTGCTCACTGAAAGCGGCAAACCGTGGCGATCCACAATCGCCATGATTTTTAAGCCCTTTCCGCGCCTCGTTGGGCCGATCTCTGCACCGCCGCCTTTGGCCATCGCAAAGGTCGCGTCGATGAAACACTCCTCTTCGTCGAGCAAGCCTTTCTCGCGAAGTTCGTTGGCGATATCGGTCAGAACGCGTCGCAACACTTCATTGCGACACCAGTTCTGAAAGCGACGATGTACGGTCTTATAGTTCGGATAGCACTGCGGCAGCATGTGCCACTGCGCGCCCGTGTTCAAAATCCAAAGAGCGGCTTCGAGAACTTGACGCGTCGCAATCGGCTTCCGGCCCGGCCGGCCGTCGGCAAGGTGCTCTTCCGGAAAGTGTTTCCGGATGCGCTCCCATTGCTCGTCCGTCAGCCGAATCATCTTTCCTTTATAGCCGATCGACGCTGATCTTCAATTTTGAGATAGGTTCTAGCCATAAAGACCAAAGCAGACCATTACGGACTGCGGTCGACGGTAGTTGAGCAAGCCAATGTCCTCTTCGTCAGTCGCTCAACACCATGCGATGGAGGCTATTGGCAAAGTAAATCCTACTTTGAACCGATCCACGACAACCATTGTTTCAATGCGCTTTATGTCTGAACTTTCGTCTGTAAGGCGCCGGGCAAACCGCTCGTAATCTTCCATATCGTTTACGGTAACTAGCAAGACGAGGTCAGCCAGACCTGTAACGTAGAATGCGCTCATCACTTCAGGCATCTTGCTAATTTGCCTCTTTAGACGATCAACGGTATCGGCACGCGCGCGCTCCAAGCAAATGAGAACCACTGCAGTCACATTCCGCCCAATTGCTTTTGGAGAAATGATGGAAACGTCGGCCTCTATGACGCCCGTCGATCGAAGGCGCTTCAGCCGACGTTGAACTCCGGATGCGGATAGGCCGACCTTCCCTCCAAGTTGTTCACTACAGAGGCGATTGTCTCGTTGGACGAGATCAAGAAGACGAAAATCGATCTTGTCGAGTTGCATCACTGCCTCGCGGCCAGCGGATTGCGATCGCGTCGGGGAAGCAGACGCCTGGGCCGCTCGTCCTGACATTTTCGACTCCTCACTACGCCGCCTAGCTGTTGAACGATCGATTTTTCCCGCTGTCATATGTCTTGGAATACCTGTTGGGAGCCCAGCTCTTTGCGATACATCGAAGACGGTCGATGCGGCGATCTCCCCCTCCGCCGGGGCTCACCAAACTCGAACCCGGCCGCCCTCTCGAGGATGTCGCGGGTCGGGGCCGACGTTTCTATCGATGCGCGCCCCGGACCCGAGCACATATTCCCCGCCACAGACGAGTGTGGTAGACGGTCAACCTCTGGAGGCGACGGCTTTTTGCTCCTGATCAGCGGAAAGCACTATTGCGTTGACGGTGCGATATGCGAATACGATGGCGGGACCGATTGTTATGCCTGCCCCAGGATAAATTCCGCGCATCGGCGACGTCATGTCGTTCCCGCAAGCATAAAGACCCTGGATTGCGTTGCCTTGTGCATCCAGGACGCTTCCGTAAGTCCGTCGCCAATCCGGTCGCCGTGCCAAGCGTTGCCGGAACGATCGGCAGCGCGATAAATGGTCCGTCTTTGATTGGTCCAAGATTTGGATTTTTTCCGACGGTCGGATCGCCGAGCGTGCGATTGAAAGCCGATTCCCCACGCTTAAAGAGGGGATCCCGTCCTTGGGCAGCGTGCCCGTTGTGTTCCTCGATCGTCTTTTGAAGCACAGCGGGATCTAGTCCCGGCTGCTTTGCGAGCTCAGCAATCGTTTCATGCGCCCGCCAAGCCACGCAGAGGCTGGTACTGCGTGTTGGATCTGAAATCCATGCAAATTGGCTTATGCCCGCCCGGCGCATCATCCGCTCGATCCGGCCGCGGGCGCTCGACCTCTACCAATTTGCTTCTGAACCTGCTCGTCGCGAGCCGATCACACTTGGAATTTGGCCGGATGATTTCTCTGCGTCCGCCGCCGCGCGCGAGACGGTCCCCGCGCACGCCCAGAGGTGTGATCTCGGGGTCCGCGGCCTTCAGTTTTTCGCAGGCCGCGGACATCTCCGGCGGAGCCGTTGGGATTTCAACGCCGTACTTGTCGAGAATGTCCTTGCGGTAGAACAGCTGGATGTTCTCAAAGCCATGCGCAATGGCCCAGACCTGTCCGCTTCCCGGCTCGATCTGCCCTTCTTTGACCTTCCAGGTCAGCGCATCCCGAAGTGCAGGGAAGAAATCCTGGTAGTCGTAGCCCGCCGCCGTGAGTTTCGGATCGTTCAGATAACTGTCGAGCGGCTCAAGCAATTGACCTGGCGCAAGATCCCAAGCTGGTTGAATTCCCGTCCCCACGACGTCCCAACCCGGTGACTTAGTACTGAGCTGGATTGTCAACTTATTCCAATAGGCATCATCCGGATAAAGCTCCGGCGTCACCTTGATGCCCGTGAGCTTCTCGAACTCCGGCAACTGTGCTGCGACCGCGTCGGCATACGGATGAATGTCATAGGCCCAGACGATCGAGGCGCCTTCAAACTGGCGCCAGTTGATGTCGTCCGCCCTGACTTGGGTGAATACCACGGCCGTTCCAGCCAAAAGCGTGGTGCAGACGAGAACGTTTCGGGCAAAACTCATCCTATAACCGCGAGAAGCGGCGAGCTTCCTTGTCATCATTCCCTCCTCTAGGCTCTTTGGCCCGTAAACCCACGCGCCCTCCTCTTCCAGGGTCGCGGTGCAGGGATGCTAATCCGTCATTTTTCCGCCTTGAGGCGGTTTTCAAACCACGTTGGGTAACATTGGGTAAGATCCAAATTCACGCTTGGTGCCGACCGATGCACCTGGTGGGTAAGACAGCATCACGGTCGGGTTCCGTGAAACAGGTCCTTCTCGGCAAAGCATGATCGCTTTCGCTGACTTGGCATCGACCTGACGAGGGGCCCGGCCTTGGGACCGGACGCGCATGCGCTCGGCACGCTTGACTTCCAAATAGCTGAAAGCAGGGGTGCCAGTCCCACGCGATTCGACCGCAGTCGATAGCTCTTCAGGACTGAGAGGGTCAGTGGCCGGACTCCGAGGGGCAATGAGTTCGAGAGTCCGTCATCATCTCCGGCGTATCGAAGCTGATCCTTGCTTTCTTGATCGGCGTACGATCTTGCGGTGTGCTAGCCATGTTCGGATTATCCTCGCTGGCTGTCCAATAATCAGCTAGATTGCCACCCAGAAACAAGACCTCGGTCTCCTCGCTCGGTATTCCCCCTAACCAATCTCGCAGCTCCTCATCTCCGGGAGCATGCCCACGCTCTAGAATATCGTTGATCTTTTTGATCGGCCAGGCGGTGACGCTTGGTACCGTATAAGCGTGCAGCTTCTTAGCATTCTTTGCAATCCCGTTCGCGCCATGCTCGCTGTCGTCCTTTGAAAGGAGCAGTCGCGAGGGGGTCTGGCACAATGACACAAAAGCACTCTCTGTAACGCCTTTCGTGTGCCATGCCGCGAGACGCGCCATATCAATTTCGTCCTCCCTTTTTTGCTAGAGTTTTCGCCGCCGATGCAGCGAGACCGAACTTTGGACCACCCGCAGCCGCATGCTGTTCGTGCGGGCCTATCCGCGGGAGACGCACGAGATGGTGTTCGATGCCCACGAAGGGGCGTTCGCCCTGTTCAAGGTCATCTGCGGCCGGGGCATCAACGACAGCATGAAGACCGCGGTGAAGACGATCTTTGTCGACAAGGATCGTCGCTAGAATCGCCGCTTTCAGCAGATGTGCAGCCACTATCTGATGGACCCGGTTGCCTGCTCGCCGGCGTCGGGCTGGGAGAAGGGCCATGTCGAGAACCAGGTCGGGCTGTTCCAAGAACGTTTCTTCACGCCGCGGCTGCAGTTCAAAAACATGGACGAGCTAAACGCCTGGCTGCTCGACAAATGCGTCGCCTACGCCAAGGCTCATCGCCATCCGGAGCTGGCCGATCAGACGATCTGGGACGTGTTCGAAACCGAACGGCCCAACTCGTTCCTTATGCCGCGCTTCGACGGCCTCCATGCGGTGACGGCATCGACGAAGACTTGCCTGGTGCGCTTCGATAACAACAATTACTCAGTCGCAGGCAGCGCAGTCGGACGCCCGGTCGAGGTCCAGGCTATACCGATCGCATCGTGATCCGCCAGGATGGAAGGATCCTTGCGGAGCATCCACGATCCTTCGGACGCGGCGAGACGACCTCCGATCCCTGGCATTATGTGCCGGTGCTGGCTCGCAAACCCGGCGCTTTGCGCAGTGGTGCTCCCTTCAAGGATTGGGTGCTGCCGGCCGCACTTGAGCGGATCCGGCGCGGGCTTGCCAGCACTGACGACGGCAATCGGCAGATGGTCGACATCCTCAACGCCTTGCTGACTGACGGTCTGCCCGCGGTGGAAGCCGCCTGTGCCGAAGCCCTCGAAGTACGAAGATGCGGTGGCGCTAATTGACACCCGAATGGGCGGGGGCTGCACGGTCCCTACATGGGCGGGAACCGTTCGAAACTTCAAACTGAGACACGACTCGAATTTCAATCGAGCTCGGGAGCCGCGGCAGCGCTCATATATAGCGCTGCCGTCCCTCCGGTCTAGGCCGGCCACAAAAACATTTGGCCTGCCCGGGCTTGCTGCCCGATTCAGTCAAAACTTGTAGGAGGTCTGAAAGAACGTTCCCCAACGCTCCATGCTGTACTTCGCAGGGGTGTGTGCACCGTAATTGAAAGAGACATCGCTGTCCCCCCCGGTCCACATCGCCCAATACCGGGCCCCAACACCAATGCTGAAGTTTTTGCTGAGAAAGTAAGACAATGTTCCTTCCACCTGAACGCCTGCACCACTTCGCCCGCGCTGATCGTAGAAAGCTGTTTCAGGGCGTAGAAGATGGTTGTCGCGACCAGTAAAGTCGGTCCACGGCAGGTAAGCAACGTCGGCGCTCACGCGCCAGCGCTCGAGCAGCATCGCCTCTGCGCTCATGCCGATACGCGGCGCATTCCAATTGGTGTCTTGACTGCCGGTGAGCCGTTTCGATAGCGGTACCGCGCACGGCCCCACCGGCGAGGCGATCTGCGCGCATCCCCTGGAATCCGATTTTTGGCCGTAGTAGCCCCATCCGAAAAAGGCGCCTAATTTGTAGGCCTTATCGCGCAGAAAGTCATATCCGGCGTCGGCCGTGTAGTACATGAATTTCCCATTCGCCTGGTCTGATAACGTGTTGGTATAGCCGAGGCCGCTGAGACTTGAATCCTCGTCGTTCATCTTTCCCTTCTCGAAGCGTCCGAGGCCAACATTGCCCTTCATGAATATTCCCCAGGGACTATCAAGACGTGCGAAAAGCTCGCCGGAAATGCCGTCCAGCCCATGATAGGTGAGCCTCGAACTCGGAATGACGCTATCGCCAGGCATCAGAGGTGGAAGATTGTAGTCCCATTGGAATGTTCCCCTGCTGAGCCAGACCCGTGAGCCGCCTTCAATCGACCAATCATCGGGATATGCACGATGACCGCCCCCCCCTCCGTCGTTGAACAGCGATCCACGGGACCATTCCGGCTGACTCGGGCCGCTTCCGAAATGATAATTCAAGCCGATCTTTCCAACTTGGTAACTGCTCGATAAGTTGCTTGCGCTGGCGGGGATGACGGCGAGCGGCGGGAACTGCATGGTCGGAGGCGTCGCCAGGGGCGGTCCAGCAAACCTCATATAGTCGTATTCAAATTTGAGCGACCAAGCGGCCGTCAAGGCTTGCTCCACACCGAATCCGACAGTCCATCCGAAACGACCGTAGTCAAATTGCGTAGTGTGCTGCGGAAATCCGGGAGACCCGTCATCGTGAAATTCGTCATTGTTAGCGATGCTCCCGCGATTGTTCTGCCAGGCTGCGCCGGCCTTGGCATAGGTGAGCGTGCGACCCTGGGCACCAAAAGTGTAACCGATCCGAGCGGTGCCTGTGACAAAGACGTTCGGACCTGCCTTGCAGGTGGCGATCACAACATTACCGGAGAAGGCAAGACAGCTATTTGTGCCGTCGGACACAGCATGGCTTACATCCAACTCGGCGCCAAGAACCCATCCGTTGCTTTGCCAATTGTAGCCGATCTGACCGCCGGCGAGGAATATTGGCGTGTTGACGATGTCGCCATAGATTGATGGCCCGTAGGGATTGGTGAAGGACGTGCGGCCATAACCACCACCGCCGTGAAAGCCAACATATCCTCCAGTCCAGCTCCACAATGTCGACGAGACTCTCGCCGCCGGGGTCAGGTCCGCTGAGTTAGCGAGACTGCATGTTGCAAGCGAAACTACTGCCGCGCCGCAAACAAGAACTCCACTTCGCATATCACCTCACAAACAACATGCGCGCCATTCGCAACGTAGCCCGAACGGTCGTTGTTCTGGCGCCGCTCCCATGACGGTCGCAGTGAGCAGAATCCGTGCCACCCTGAATACTGCGTATTCGATGTTTTTTTCCATGGCCACGTCGGATAGCCGACAAGACCGGTCACAGCTGCGACAAGTCGGGCGTTTGAGCGCCGAGGTGCGCAATCATCGCAGTGTCAAGGCGCGTGTACCCGGCGGCTAACACAGAAGCCCGTCGGGCGTCCGGCGCTGACATGGGTCCACTCCAAGGAGTGTGTGGTGAGGTCCGTCGATGCGATCGGCGCGTCAGGTGGTAGCAACGAGGGTGAATTCTGCGGCGTCGCGCTTTACTACTTGGCGATCGCGACCTGGGTCCCATTTAAACAAGCACGCCTCCGCCTTGACCGCTCTGAAAATGTCCATCAGCGTCGCTCCGGCGCGTGCAACACTCGCCCTTACCTTCATCGCGATCTCAGGTGAGGCGCGTGCATGCGCGTCCAATCCATGCCGCCCAGAAGTGCTGACAGCTGGACGCATTCATCCGCATCACGCCGGCCATGATGGGAGGCCATTTGAAGCTACTGCCATCAAGCCGCTTCCAGTACATCACAAGGCCGCTGCCATCCCAGACGACAATCTTCACCCGATCGGCGCGCTTCGCACGGAACACCACCGCCACGCCCTTCATCGGGTCATGGCCCAGCGTCTCCTTCGCCAGCAACGCTAAGCCCTCCGCACCCTTCCTGAAGTCGACAGGCTGCGTCGCCACATAGATCATGAGGCTCGCGGGCATCGTCAGCATGAACGTGTCCGTCGCAGTGCCAGCAACACATCGCTCAACACAGCAAGGCCAGGCGCCCCGCGCAACTCCACGCGCGCGCCCTGGAACTCAACCGTCACAATGGCTGCCTCCGGCGACCCGGAGGGCTCTGTGGCCGCCGGCAACGCTGATTCCGACACCACCGGCACGAACGACAGTCCGCTGCACGCGCTGCGGTCGTTAAGCTCACACTCCGGTACTCCGGCATGGAGAACCATATCCCGCGCTACAGCTGCAACCGTGCCTGGATGGATAATGGCGGGGCCCACTGCATCGCCTTCGGCGGACTGCGCGTCGATGACGCCATCGAGGAATCGCTGCTTGGAGTCGTCGGTCCGGGCGCTGTCGCCGCCGCAACCGCTGCCGCCAAGGGAGCCAGGGAACGGCGCGATCAGGTACGCGATGCTCTCAGTTGCGACCTCGAAGCGGCGCGCTATGCCGCCGACAGGGCTTTCCGGCAATACGATGCCGCTGATCCCGCGAACCGGCTGGTGGCCAGTGAGCTGGAAGCGCGCTGGAACAGGGCGCTCGCTCACGCGGCGGAGGTTGAGGCCAAGATCGCCATGCATGATGCGGCGACGCCCGCCCCCATTGCCGATCCAGTCTCGCTCGGCGTTCTGGCCTCGAACCTCAAAACGGTCTGGGATGCGCCGACGACGGATGCTCGCCTCAAGAAGCGCATTGTGCGCACCCTCATCCATGAGGTCGTGGCCGATATCGACGACGCGGCCTCGGAGATCGTTCTCATCGTCCATTGGGTGGGGGGCGCCCACAGCGAGTTGCGCTTGCCGAAGCGCCGGCGCGGACAGCGCAACAGCACCTCTGCCGATATCGTCCAGGCCGTGCGTCAACTGGTGCTGATCGCCAGCGACGATCTGATTGCCGGCCTCCTCAATCGCAACGGCCTCAAGACCGGTAACGGCAATCGCTGGACCCGCGAGCGCGTCACATCAATGCGCTCGAACTACCACATCGCGGTGTTCAAGCCTGCCGAGGACGGGATCGAGCCATGGCTCAACCTTGGCAACGCCGCAAAGCTCCCGAAGATCGCGCCTAAGACGCTCCGGCTGGCCGCTGAAGCCGGCGAGATCGAATCCATCCATCCTCTTCCGGATAGTCCTTGGATCTTCGCCCACACCTGGCTGATAACCACTGCTGCTCAATCTATCGCCGAACGAGCGCGACAGAACCCAAAATACCCCGCGGGATCGCATCCCGCTCAACAAACTCTCTTCTCTTCAATCACATAGCCAGATGGGTGTTCTGATGCGCAGTTGTAGTATCAGCGCCAAGTCTCCACTTTTTCCTGGGCGTCTGCAAGGGACAGGAACCAATGGGCGTTGAGGCATTCGGCCCGGAAGCGGCGTTGAACGCCTCGATAAAGGCGCTATCCGGCATGATGTAGCCGGTGTCCCGTGTTTCCAGACTCGATCTAGCCCATTAGCGTAGACCGATCCGGGCCTCGGGGCACCGGGAGCACGCAAGTGCGGGCAGGCCGTCGCACTGACATGAACTGCGAGTTCGAGGTCGTTATCTGGCCGCCCCTGCGACTAGCCCGGATGCGCTGCGAGCGCGGATCCGTAATTGTCGTGTTGCCCGCAGCTCCCTTTCGCACTGACCATGGAGGGAGAGATGCGCATCATTGGCATGGACATCCATCGCGTGGCGGCCGAGGCCGTGGCGCTGCTCGAGGGACATCTAACGAAGCTCGGCCGCATTCCCATGACTCGTGACAGCTTGGAGGCTTTCGCCAGGAAGGAACTCACCCATGATGATCACGTGGTCGTCGAGGCGACTGGCAATGCCGCGGCCGTTGTCGAAGTTCTGGCGCCGTATGTCGACCGTGTTGTCATCGCCAACCCGAAGCAGGTGCGGTGGATCGCGCACGCAAAGATCAAGACGGATGCGATTGATGCCGCCGTGCTCGCGAAGTTGTACGCCACCGGATTTCTTCCGGAGGTCTGGGTACCCGATCAGCGCACTATGGCCCTGCGACGCGCAGCTCGTGCGTCAGCGGGTACGCTTGAAGAACCTCATTCAGTCGATCCTTCACGCCCACCTCATTCCGCCCTGTCCACACCTCAACCTTGTAGGGATCAGCGGTCGCAGGTGGATCGCCGCCCAGATTGTACCTGCCGACGAGCGTGCCGCAATCGAGCGGCACCTGGCGCAGATCGACCTGATCCAGGGTTCGTTGAAGGAGGTCGAGGCGGATATCGCGCGTGAAGCGATGTCCGATCCGATCATTCGGCGGCTGATGACGCTCCCGGGTGTGGACATGACGGTGGCTTCGGGCGTGGCCGCGGCCGTCGGCGACATTCGGCGCTTTGCCGATCCGACCAGGCTGGTGAGCTACCTGGGGCTAAACCCGAGCGTAAGGCAGTCTGGCGAGGGCTCCGCCTACCATGGCAGGATCACCGAGCAGGGCCGCGGCCAAGCTCGCGGAATGCTCGTCGAAGCAGCATGGGCTGTAGCCCGTTCGCCGGGACCGCTGCGTGCATTCTTCCAGCGCGTGGCTTCACGACGCGGCAAGCACATCGCGGCAGTCGCGACGGCGCGGAAGCTGGCGATGATCATCTGGCATATGCTGACCAAGAGCACTGACTACATCTGGACCAGGCCGGCCCTGCTGGCGCGCAAGTTCCGGAGCATCGAACTGCGCGCTGGATTACCCACCAGCCATGCCAAGCGTGGATCGGCCTATGATTAAAACATCCCCGCGAAGAGGGCTGAGGAACGAGCACGCGTGGAATCCGCCGAGAAGGAGTACACGAGGTTCACGTCCCGGTGGCGGGCAAAGCCACGATCCCGACACAGCAAGGCTTCCGCGACATAGGGCTTGTCTACAACATCCGTGTCGGTTGGCTAGCCCGGCCTTGAGAAGTCCAGCGACCAGCGCGCGTTGGGCCTCGCCTCGACCAGGATCGGGGCTCGGGTCCCCACGGCCTTGCGGCGAGCCCGCCGCTTGCGGACAATGAGCCCTTCCTCGCGATAAAGCAGGTAGATCCGATTGATCCCCGACGGCTCGCCCTCCCGGCGCAGCAGGACGAACAGCCGGCGGTAGCCAAAACGTCGCCGCTCGTTGGCGAGGTCACGCAGCCGGCCACGAAGAGCCGCGTCCGGAGGACGGCTGGAGCGATAGCGGATCATCTTCCGATCCGCGCCCACGATCGAGCAGGCCCGCCGTTCCGACAGGCTCATGACAGCCTGCAGATGCGCGACCGCAGCGCGCTCGGCGGCGGGCCCTACCATTAATGGGATGACCCGCCCCATCCTCTCGGTCAGACTGAGTTGGCCTTTAAAAGGAGGAAGCAATGAGGACACGGAACAAACCCAGGCCGGCAACGGTGTTTGGGATCGATATTGGCAAGAACCTTTTCCACGTCGTTGGGCTCGACGCCGCCGGAATGCCGATCCAGAAGGCGACGTTTCGGCGAGGTCTTGCAGTTCTTCGAACGCGCCGGGCCGGCTCTGGTGGGGATGGAAGCCTGCTCCGGCTCGCAATGGTTGGCACGCAAGATCGCCGCGATGGGGCATACCGTCCGCATTATTCCGGCTCAATTCGTCAAGCCTTATGTAAAGTCCAACAAAAGTGACATCATCGATGCCGCAGCGATCGCGGAAGCAGTGACGCGACCAACAATGCGCTTCGTCGAGATACGGTCGCCTGAACACATTGACCTACAAGCGCTGCATCGTGTTCGCGATAGGATGATTTCGCAACGGACGTGTCTCATAAATCAGATGCGGGCTTTTTGCCTAGAATATGGGATCGCTATTCACCAGGGCGCCGGCAAGTGCAAGGCAGATCTGCCGAGGGTTTTGGCAGATGAATCGAATGATCTAACGTCGGCCATGCGTCGCATTCTTGCATCTACATTCGACGAGCTGCGGCAGCTGGAGCTGCGGATTGCTGAAGTCAACCGCGAGATTGAGGCGATTGCCTCTCAAAGCGATACCGCACGTCGATTAATGACTATCCCGGGCATTGGTCCCCTCGCGGCGACGGCGCTTTTTGGCAGCAGCTGGATCTGCCCGACAGTTCAAAAAGGCCCGCGATATGGCAGCTTGGCTGGGTCTTGTTCCCAGAGAATACTCTACGGGAGGCAAAACGAAGCTGCTGGGGATAAGCAAGCGCGGCAACCGATATCTGCGCCGGATGATCATCCACGGCGCCCGCTCCTGCGTGACACACCTTGATCGCTCGCGATATCACCTTCGCGCCTGGCTTGATGGACTTCAGGCACGCATGCACACTAACAAGGTCACCGTCGCCCTGGCGGCAAAGATTGCGCGGATCGCGTGGGTAGTGATGACTAAGCCCGGCGCAAGCTACGAACGGCGGGATCCGGCCTTTAGCTGATCCCGTTTATTCCAGACTGCGAGGCTCGTGAAAGTGATGACGAGACAGTCGATCGGCGCGCCGTAAGCCCTGTGCAAAAAAGCGGGTTTTGAGCCCGGACCATTTATCTGGGAACGGCACGCGCGGATCTCATCATGGCCTGGCCGCAACAGCGGCCCACTTGCAAGAGGCCGGATACATTTGTGCAGACTGCATCGTCCTGATCGAAACGACCCTTGCACGGGCGGGGCGGGTCATACATTTTTTGAAAGGAGCTCGCGAAGCGCTGCCGCATCGAACATCTGCTCGGCAAGAAGCTTCTTCAGCTTCGCGTTCTCCTCCTCCAATGCCTCAGCCGCTTGGCCTCGGAGACATCCATGCCGCCAAATTTGGCCTTCCAATTGTTGATCGTCGCTTCGGAGATCCCGTGCTTGCGAGCGAAGTCAGCCGTCTTAGCCCCGGCCTCATGCTCCTTCAACACCGCGATAATCTGCTTCTGTATTCGGTCTGCTTCTGTCAATCCCTTAAGAGCGCGTGCCGCGGGTACCTTGCTTCTGTTCGTGGTCGGCAAAGCCGCCACACGATGGGATTCGGTTGAATGGTCGGTTCAAGCTCTTCGGCGTAGTCACCCGACCTGGAGGGCGGATGCCACGACAGATCATACGAACTCGACCATCCCCACGCCCCGCGACGGGCGTCTCTTGGGATGGCGATGGCGTTCTTACGCCACCGCCGTCCATCGGAATTCGGTTCCATCAACCCACATTCGGTGAAGGATGACAGCCATCTTCCTGGCCAGCGCGACCTTCGCACGCTTGCTTCCTTGCCGGTGGGCAACACGCACCGCCCGGGCCTTCATCGGAGACCATCGGGTTGATGGCCTGAGAACGACGTTGGCAGCTTCGAACAGGGCTGTGCGCGTCTCTCCATCTCCGACTTTTGTGAGCCGTCTCACCCGATCAACCTCGCCAGATTGGTATCGTCGGGGCGTCAACCCGAGATAGGCGCCGACGGATTGGGAATGCAGGAATCGCCTGGGATCGTCCACAGTGGAGCGGAAGGTCAACGCAGAGACTGGGCCGATCCCCGGCATCGTCATCAAGAGCCGACAAGCCGGGTCACTGCGCACGGTCTTCAGAACCAGGCGATGTAGTCGGGCGTACTCTCGCATCAGCGCTTCGCGTCCGGCAAGCAGCGGATTCATGATCGCCTCGAGCAAGGCGTCATCGCCGACCAACTCACGAACTCTTGTCGCGAACAGAGTCCGCGAGACGATTCCGACTTTGAGACCGAGCGGACGCAGAAGTCCGCGGATGACTTGCTCTGCGGCAGCGATGGAGCGAACGATATGCTTGCGAGCCGCGGCCAGCGTCCGCGCCCTTTGGCTGCCGATGCTCTTGACGTGAACAGGCTTGAACCATCCCGTTCTCACCACCTGCGCGATCCCACGGGCGTCATTCCGATCGGTCTTCACTGGCATGGCCGAAAGCGCCGCCTTAACTTGGCGGGCTTCCAAACTGATGGCCGGCAGCCCCAGTTCGATTAGATTTGCGGTCAGCCATTCTGACGTCGGTCCTGCCTCAAGGCCCACCCGTTCAACTTGATCAGCCCATGGTTCGAGATACAACACAATCGATGGCGCATCCGCCAACGTCGTTCCCTCCCGGATAAGCTTTCCGGTCTCGTCCACCGCACATACCGCAACGGAATTCAGCGAAACGTCGAGGCCAACGTAGATCATGGCTTTTCCTCCTTGAATGGAATTGGTCCATGATCGTCAGTCAAAACGTGCTGCGCGGTAAATAGGCCAGGCGATCGGGACCGAATACCCCATCTCTTCCGTGAACCTTGCTCGCTTCATTTGTCCGTCCTTCTTCAGGCCGGACTCTAACTCCTTCTGGAGGAAATACTCACGGGCAGGTCAGGGCGAAATGAGACGAACCGCTCAAGATGTCGATTGTTCGCCATCCTCGGCCGAACGCGTTAGCCAGGGAATTAACGGCCAGCGAACCAGAGCAAAGCGAGTAATGTCTGGGTGGTTCCGTCCTCCACGGCTGATGCGCCGTTGAGACCCACTGAGATATCCGGGCTAGCTATCGCGCACTACCGTCTTGAGATAATGGTAGGCCTTGATGATCTCGACCAGGCGATCCTCCGTGGAGCGGTCGCCGCCATTGGCATCTGGATGGTGCTGCTTGACCATCGCCTTGTACTTCGCCTTGATATCGCCGAGCGTCGCATTGGCATTCAAGCCCATCACCTGCAACGCTTTCCGCTCGGCATTTAAAATCTTGCGCGCCTCAGGCTTGGCCTTCGCGCGGGGGCGCGCACCGGCGCGTCCGTTCAGCTCGAGGAGCGTGCAGAGGGCATGCCAGTCGTTCTCGAAATCGGCCGCGCTGCCGGTCATTTCGCTGGTGCTGATGTTCTCGCCCATCTTCCAGGTCGGACGATGGCCGGTCAGCGCGTCGTTCTGGTAGCGCGCGACCGCTTCCGCGTCCATGCCCGAGAAGAAATTGTAGGACTTATTGTATTCGCGAACATGGTCGATGCAGAAGTGCCAATATTCACGCTCATTGTCGCGGCCCTTGGGCGCCGGATGGGTAGCTTTGTTCTGGCAACCAGGCCATTCGCATAGCGCCGCGGTCTGGCGCTCTTGCGCTTCCTTCTTGTTGATGCGAATGGAGTCGAAGATTTTGGATGTGTCGATCAGCATGACCGGGCTCCGTTGGCGGAGCGGCAGTTAACAGCGCCGCTTGTCTGCTAGAGAATTGGTTGGACGGCAAGTTGGATCTGTCTCGGCCTCTGCGTCTAGTTGGTGGCATGATGTAGCAGGCACTTCCTAGCAATCGACATGCCAGGACTCGCGAGCTTGGTTCAGACAATCATCTCTTTGCGATTCAAGTCGCCTCGATTGCAATTGCTGTCGGGTTCTGCACATAGAGGTCTTGAATGGGACCGGGGGTGAATACAAAGAATACGGGAGCTACACAGGAAGGGTAATGACGCGCTCAGAGAGGGCAGCGTGTCCACGCGGATGACGAACCTGCGAGAACTTCTCCAGGGAGCCGATACGATCGAAGGAGACGATCAACATCCTGCCCTTCGGTCAGCCGTCTGCGGTTGATCATGCACCGCTACAAATTCCTGTCGACAGGCGATCCAGGAGGCGCTTTCGGCCCTGCCGGAAAGGATGCAACGAACCTTTCACCTTCAGTGATTCTGGGCCTGAATAACCAATCGCAGAGGGAATACGAGCGCTGGCAGCAAAAGGCCGTCGACGTACTCAAAGACATCCCGAGGGGGCTCGGAACGGCAAGAAGAAGCCCATGCAGGATCTCAATGGCGCCAAGGCGAGCGGTCGCGGAGCATGCACTTGATACCTTCGCCGAGAGCCGCGCCAAACATGCGCGCGACGTTGATTACCTGACAAGGGTCGCCAATCTAGGGCCTACCGGCTTTCTAAGACTTTCCTGCCGAGCACCAGAGCCAGCTGAGAACTACAATCCGATCGAGAGGATCCGCCGCGGTGCGGCAACCGAGTGTGTGAGCCAAGGAACCGTTGTCGCCACAAACCGTAAGATTTATGATGAAAGTTGATCGAGATGGCGTCGAAGTTGGGTTGACGAAGAGCCCCAATTAGTTGCCGAGATCGTGGCGTTGTCAGAGTGCCGAGGGCGTTGAGCTCGTCCCGAACACGCAAAGCCATACCGCCCGCTCCGCTTCCTCACCAGTCGCGGTCAGGAGCGGCGAAATGACTGATCTGAGATCACAATCCGGTAAGTCTCTAAGCGCGTCAGCTTGTCGACAGCTGGTCCTAATAGAGCGAGAGAGAGCGACACTATCGGCTCGGCATTGCCAACCGACTCAAACCCGGGGAGTTGACATGGACCCATTTAACAGCATCAACCCATTCGACCGTGACCACGCCGCAGTGTCACAACCGCAACAGCAGCAAGCGGAATTTGAGCCGTACTTGGATGAAGTGCCGCAGCTTGATGCCCCTGCCGTTGCAGAGATTCCTGGTTTTTCAGATCGCTACTATCTTCCTCTGTCTGAGGAAGAGCGTAGCCTCATCGAGGCTTTGGAACTTGGGCACCAGGGGGCCCACGGTCCTCATCCCGAAGACGCCGTCACCAGACACCTCGTGGACACCGCTGCCCAGCACAGCGCGCCGCGGGAAGCTTGGACTTGGCCGAAAGAGCTGCCTGCGGAAGGTCACGATCAGAACCCGCTGCGGGGGATGATGAGCGAACCGACCCTAACATCGTCTCTCCCAACCGCGCGCGAACACCAGGGACCGGATCGCGGCAAAGCCGTTCTCCAGTTCAACTGGAGCGACGGCTACCAGCAGGCTCGGAACGAGCTGACCGGGAGTGCTCCCTTTTCAAGTCACGAGGCCCTCATGGGTGAGGATTACACCGGTGAGTTGAGGCCTGGGAAGAGGCAGAGGACGCTAAGCCAGCCGGAACTGGATGCCATTGAGCGCCAGCTGAGCGAGCCGGGCAATTCAATGGCGCGTGTGCTGATGGAAAGCGCCGGCGCACCGCTTCAGGCCAGCGGTCCGCTCGTCCTTCCTGCAGAAGGCGACGATCAGGATTTGCTGTGGGCGATGGTGGGAAACGCCGGCCCATCGGCGTCTCTCGAGCCAACCGAGGGTCATCACCAAGGGCTGCATTCGGAATCGGCCGTTATTCCCTTCAATTTCCGGCAGGGCGACCAGCACGCGTCCGCTGCGCTTGACCGTAGCGGCATCCCGCCGAGCCAGGACAGCCGACCCAACAGCTTTATCGTTCACAATGACCGCTACACGGCGCTATTCGTGCCCGCGGCGGCGATGAGGCCAAGCACCCCACTCAATGCGCCAGGCCCTGCCATTCCTCTCGGATCTCGAGCGGAAAACGTTCCGCAGCCCAGCGCGCAGCCAGCAAATCGAGCCTCACCAGCGCTGCTTGGACGTTCGATGGAGCATGCCGCTCCGGCGTCCTCCAGGGCTGAGAGGACGTTTCCGGCGGCCCGCGAGGTTTATGCTGCATCATTCGCCGTTCCCGAGAATTTTTCGCACGGCACCCAACCCGCCTCGCACACGATGCTCTCGATGCTCGGCCGCTGGGGCCTCTTGCCGGACGCGGCGCAGCCGGTAAAGCAATACGACATTCGCGGCGAGCTCTACACCGCCCTCCTAGGGCCGGGAGGGCCCAACGACGTTCGGCTCATTCATCACCCGACAATGTAGATGCCGAGGGGCAATCCCACGCTAGGAGCCCGTCCACATAGCTTCGGTATTGGACTTCTTATTGGATCATAGCTTGCTCCAGCGCGTCTTGCGAGCTTGGCGCGGTTCCCCGGGCGCGGGTGAGCGCTACCCGGCCCGATTAACTTTGCGCGATCATCGCTGTGCGGCTCCTCGTTGAGCCGCACTGAGCTGGCCCCGGTTGTCTGAACAGAATATCCGCGTCGATAAGTGGAGCCTCTGCCGGGGTTAGGCTGCCGTGCGGAGCGGCAGCGGGGTGAAGTAGGCTTGATCCGGTGTGCTGCCGTCAAGGCTCGAATGTGGACGGCGGCAATTGTAGAAGTCCAGATAGCGGCCAATCGAGGCGCGAGCGTCGCTGACGCTGTCGTAGGCCCGCAGATACACCTCCTCGTATTTGACGCTGCGCCACAGCCGCTCAACGAACACGTTGTCCCGCCAGGCGCCCCGGCCGTCCATACTGATGGCGATGCCGTTGTCGGTGAGCACGCCGGTGAACGCCGCGCCGGTAAACTGCGAGCCTTGGTCGGTGTTGAAGATCTCGGGCTGGTCGTGGCGTACCGGCAGAAAGCTCCTCTGGCCAACGAGGCACTGCCCGGCACCTCGTCGATCCGCCTCGAGCCGTTCAGTACATATCTCAGGGGTCAGCAATGGTCCGGGATACCGTGTCATCACTTAGCCCAGTCGAGGTGTTCCGCAGTTCGCGCAGTGCTACCCCGACGCTGCCTCCAACGCCCTTGTCCTGGTTATACTCTTGACATGTGCATTCAACGTGCCCGCGGAAAGCTCGCCAGCAATGCCCTTCCTATTTTTTGGCGGAGATAGTCGCTGAAATCTGCAAGAGCAGTGCATAGACCGCGAAGTATCTGTCGCTACTCCGGTTTTTGACGCTTTGATGAGAGCCGCGTTGTTCGGGATAAGGATTTGGTTCAGCGCGGGCTGCCTTCGGCACTACTCTGCCCGTCGAAGATGACGACCTGAAATGACCTATCGCGTCAAGGAGCTTGAGCGCAAGATGAAGCTGAGCAAGCCGCAGCGACCTCTGTCCGGCTGATCAAATCGGCCAGATCAGTGTTTGAGGAGTTCAAATAGCGAAGCGCCCCAAAGACAAGCCCCGCGACAGCATCGTTACCGAGCACCAGAGCTGTGTCTGTTCGCGACCAGCTTGCGCTGCTGAATGTCAACATCAGGAACTCCAGCCCGAGGCTGCTGCCCCATCTAGGCCATATCGCGGCCATCATGTGCACGACCGCACATCTCCCGCGTACTTTGATGCCGAGACAAATCATAGAGCAAGGCTCGCCGGCGCGAAGGCCGAGGCGTTTCGCACTTCCTGCCGGCCTCAATTGACGATCGCCGCGACAATCTTCTAGCTTAGCTGATCGTGCAGGCCTTCCCGGCCGAAGTCAGCACCAGGCGGGCACACCGCGACGACGACCGGGGTCATCGGGGCCGTCTCGACTCGGGCGAGGTGCTCAATTTCGCAAGGCGTCTGCATGGCCCTTGCGGCGGATCGACGAACGCCGCATTGAAAGATGCCGGGGCCAATGGTGCGCAGGCCGTGCCGTGCGTTTGTTGCGTGTTTCAGTGTCCGGGCTCAGGAATAGAGCGCGGGGGGAGTACTTTCTGGCACGAGTGTCGTCTCTCTTTTGACACCTGGCGCGATCACGGCTTGGCCGAGAAGCACTCAGAGGAACGAGCCGAGCGAATAAGGCAGCCCTGGTTATGGCTCGATTACCTCGTGGCCATGAGCGCTTGAGATGGCCCTTCGATTTAGGGAAACGATCTACTCTGCCTTCAGGTCCGCTCTGGGGTCTCGATGCGGAGAACATCGCAATTCGTTCATGCGCCGCCTGCAGCCGGGCTTGGCGAGTTGGCCGATAAGCTTGAGACAATCAGCCCGCGACGGGCTGCGGCTTCGGACAAAGCGCATAAGCCCTCCTTGCTCACTCCCACGCCAGCATCCCGGTTTGGTGCTTAGCAGTCGAGGGACAGGGGCTCGGCAAATCGGCTGATATCCCTTACGGCCAAACGCTTAGTGCAGATCTGGCGTCCTCACAGGACTGCATCGCGGCGGAAGCGCGGGCGATGACCAGGGGTCTAGGAGCGCACCACCAGCGCTAGATCCCTCACAGGTCACCGATACGGTGGATACGCCCGAGAATTATCCCGCACCTAACCTGCCACTGAACTTTCATATGGCAGCAGTTACATCTCGGGATTTTCAGTGAGACCGAACTTTAGACCAGCCAAGAGTAGAGCTGTCCCGTGTGCAGCGAGACCGAACTTTGGACCAGCCAGAACTAGAGTTTTGCGCCTCTCATCACGTTGGCGGGCTGGTGGCGCCGGCGTGATTTTGCAGCAAAATCGGCGGCCGATTGCCGATCGCCCCGTGGGGCCGTTCCTCGTTATAGTATCTGCGCCAAGTCTCCACTTTTTCCTGGGCGTCTGCAAGGGACAGGAACCAATGGGCGTTGAGGCATTCCGCCCGGAAGCGGCGGTTGAAGGCCTCGATGAACGCGTTATCCGGCATGATGTAGCCGGTGTCCCGTGTTTCCAGACTCGATCTAGCCCATTAGCGTAGACCGATCCGGGCCTCGGGGCACCGGGAGCACGCAAGTGCGGGCAGGCCGTCGCACTGACATGAACTGCGAGTTCGAGGTCGTTATCTGGCCGCCCCTGCGACTAGCCCGGATGCGCTGCGAGCGCGGATCCGTAATTGTCGTGTTGCCCGCAGCTCCCTTTCGCACTGACCATGTAGGGAGAGATGCGCATCATTGGCATGGACATCCATCGCGTGGCGGCCGAGGCCGTGGCGCTGCTCGAGGGACATCTAACGAAGCTCGGCCGCATTCCCATGACTCGTGACAGCTTGGAGGCTTTCGCCAGGAAGGAACTCACCCATGATGATCACGTGGTCGTCGAGGCGACTGGCAATGCCGCGGCCGTTGTCGAAGTTCTGGCGCCGTATGTCGACCGTGTTGTCATCGCCAACCCGAAGCAGGTGCGGTGGATCGCGCACGCAAAGATCAAGACGGATGCGATTGATGCCGCCGTGCTCGCGAAGTTGTACGCCACCGGATTTCTTCCGGAGGTCTGGGTACCCGATCAGCGCACTATGGCCCTGCGACGGCAAGTTGCGCGCCGTACGCAGCTCGTGCGTCAGCGGGTACGCTTGAAGAACCTCATTCAGTCGGTCCTTCACGCCCACCTCATTCCGCCCTGTCCACACCTCAACCTTGTAGGGATCAGCGGTCGCAGGTGGATCGCCGCCCAGATTGTACCTGCCGACGAGCGTGCCGCAATCGAGCGGCACCTGGCGCAGATCGACCTGATCCAGGGTTCGTTGAAGGAGGTCGAGGCGGATATCGCGCGTGAAGCGATGTCCGATCCGATCATTCGGCGGCTGATGACGCTCCCGGGTGTGGACATGACGGTGGCTTCGGGCGTGGCCGCGGCCGTCGGCGACATTCGGCGCTTTGCCGATCCGACCAGGCTGGTGAGCTACCTGGGGCTAAACCCGAGCGTAAGGCAGTCTGGCGAGGGCTCCGCCTACCATGGCAGGATCACCAAGCAGGGCGCGGCCAAGCTCGCGGAATGCTCGTCGAAGCCCGTTCGCCGGGACCGCTGCGTGCATTCTTCCAGCGCGTGGCTTCACGACGCGGCAAGCACATCGCGGCAGTCGCGACGGCGCGGAAGCTGGCGATGATCATCTGGCATATGCTGACCAAGAGCACTGACTACATCTGGACCAGGCCGGCCCTGCTGGCGCGCAAGTTCCGGAGCATCGAACTGCGCGCTGGATTACCCACCAGCCATGCCAAGCGTGGATCGGCCTATGATTAAAACATCCCCGCGAAGAGGGCTGAGGAACGAGCACGCGTGGAATCCGCCGAGAAGGAGTACACGAGGTTCACGTCCCGGTGGCGGGCAAAGCCACGATCCCGACACAGCAAGGCTTCCGCGACATAGGGCTTGTCTACAACATCCGTGTCGGTTGGCTTGCCGGCGGCCGAGAAAGTAAGCGTATCGCCACGCTGGTAGGGTTACAGGTCACGATCGCGCGACAGGAACTCGCCGCCTTGATCGACGCGGATCTTTGCTCGGAATCCCACTGACTTGCAGCCGCCTTCCAGCACCGACAAGTCGGCGGTCCCGTACAAGGCGATCCGCAGCAGCCGCTGCCGCAACAAATGCAAACAAATCCAAATCGGGACGGAGGCGCGATTAGACGACCCTACCGATTTGTGCAGGAGATTTCGCGGCTCAGGTCAGTTAGCTTGCTGAGTGTTAGGGGAGACTTCCTTAATGTTGATTGTCGAAACTGTTTTAAAGCCAGACCAGTTTGGCGGTATTGGACTTTTCTCCGCGACGCTTTTGCCCAAAGGTTCGCTGATATGGATTCACAACCCAATCGTTGACATCGCAGTGACGCCTGAGCAGTACGAAGCTCTAGCTCCAACATTTCGAGCTCTACTTGATAAGCATGCCTATCCAAGAGACTACAAGGCAAATGATGGTGTTATAGAGTACAATGCCGACAACGCCCGCTTCATGAACCACAGCCGTCAGCCAAACACATATCAAGACGATCATTGCCGACTTTTAACGGCGCGTGACGTACAACCTGGTGAAGAACTGACTCGCAATTATTTGTTTTTCGATCCGACGTGTGACTTATCGTGGAATGAAGAACCATCGGTGAATGTTGATGCCCCAACGGGCTAGGCGGCAGTGGATTGAGTTCGCGGTCTGACGGCTGATTCGTCGGCGAAATTTACGGGAAGAGTTTCGGCAACTAATTGTGGCCATCGACCGACCCAGCTTTTGCGGCAGCCTCCTCGAGCTTGAAGATCATTGGGAGCGCAGCCTTGTTCGACATCACTGGCGCGCTAAGTGCGGTGGGCCACGTCCCGGAGCGTGCTTTCGATGACGTATTGCCGCGACGTGGAGTTCACAACATCTGTAGAGCCTACCCTACGCAAGATCTCCGCAGCCCCTGATCTCGCACTTACTTCAGAATCTGACGACGCTCGATCAATTCCCAATCGCTGCTGAGATGGCGCAGGAACTGAGCCTCACAGTCTCTTAGCATGCGCTGAATGGGCTGCTTAACGTCAGAGCCGCAGATGTGCTGTTCACAAACGCACTTGATGAGATCGCTTGCGGCTCGATCTTTGCCCCTCGATTTACTTCCGCGCGCAGCGCAGAGGAAAAAGCAAGTCGCTTCTCCAGGACATGCACGCCTGGTTGTTGCGAGAGCGCGAAACCCTCTCGCGCTCCTCCGACGTACTGAAGCCTATGAACTACATGCTCAGGCGCTGGGACGACTTCGCCCACTTCCTATACGATGGCAAGATCTGCTTCACTAATGCGCTGAGCGCGCATTGAGAGGCAGGGAAGGCGCAACTAGACCTTAGCTGGTAGCCAGCGCGGCGCCGACCGTGTCGCCATCATGCTGACGATGATCACGACCTATCGCCTCAACGACGTTGATCCCAAGGCCTGGCTCGCCGAGGTCCTGGCCCGGATCGCCGATCTTCCCGGGTCGCGCCTGCACGAACTTCTGCCCTGGGAATGGAAGCTCCTGCGCCAGGCCGATAAGCCCGCCGGGTCAGCAGGCCACTGACCTTCGACCGATCATAGAGCTCGCTGTGCCCGCGCGCATGCGTCAATCAGGCGGTCTTCGTCGTCTTACGATTACCCACATTTTTGAGGTGCAGTGAGTCGAAAAACTTGAGTCTGCCAGAATCGCTCGTGATTCTTTGATGGGCACCTGATTCGAGAAGAGGTGCTCTATGGGACTGACCTCACGCGCCCGGGATGAGAAGGCGCATCGGTTGGCGTCTGACGCGGTGACCTGGTTTGACCGTGAAGCTGCGCTGTGCGAATTCCAGGACGCTCGACTTGGCGAGAGATTTCGCATGCTGCTGAAGCAGATTGGTGGAGACATCGGACAGAGCATTCCGATGGTTTGCCAAGACTGGGCGAACACCAAGGCGGCCTATCGTTTCTTCTCCAATGAACGAGTAAGCGAGGCCGACATCCTGTCTGGTCATTTTAAATCGACGCGGGAACGTATCGCGGCCGCGAAAGGGCCTGTTCTTGTCCTGCATGATACGACCGAATTCACCTATCAAAGAGAGCGCCCGGATCTGATCGGGATGATTAAGCGTATCCCCAAAAGCAACTCTCGAAGATTGGACGGAAAACCCCAAACATACACGACATGCGGAATATTGATGCATTCGAGCCTTGCGGTGACCCTCGAGGGGCTTCCGCTGGGGCTCAGCGCCGTGAAGTTCTGGACCAGAAAGAAATTCAGAGGGGTCGCTGCGCTCAGGCGCGAGGTCAACCTGACACGGATCCCCATTGAAACCAAGGAGAGCATTCGGTGGCTGGAGAACCTCAAGCAATCCACGGAGCTTTTCGAGGACCCATCGCAGTGCATCCATATCGGTGATCGTGAGGCCGATATTTATGAATTGTTTTGCGCCGCCCAAGAGGTTGGAACGCATTTCTTGGTAAGGACCTGTGTCAATCGCCTGGCAGGCGATGGCAACCATACGGTTGCAACGATAATGGACGAGGTCGTGGTCAAAGGTCTCCATCGGATCGAAGTCCAGGATAGCAAGGGCAATCCAGACCAGGCTGTTCTTGAAATCCGGTATCGTAAAATCCGTATTCTACCACCGATAGGCAAGCAGTCGCGGTATCCAGCGTTGACTTTGACAGTGATCCACGCTGACGAAAGAGGAGCGCCAAAGAACAGAAAGAAGATTGAATGGAAACTCCTGACCGATCTTCCGGTGCAATCGCGCGGGGATGCGATCGAGAAACTCGAATGGTATTCCCTGCGATGGAAGATCGAGGTCTTCCACAAGATACTCAAATCCGGATGTAGGGCAGAGGACTCGCAACTGCGGACTGCTCAGCGATTGACGAATCTGATCTCGGTATTCTGCATTGTGAGCTGGCGCATTTTTTGGATGACGATGCTCAATCGTTCAGGGCCAAATGCCTCACCGGAATTTGTGCTGACCAAAGCTGAAATCCAATTGCTTGATCGGCTCGTCAACGACAAGACGCCAGTCAGCGCACAACGAAAGACATTGTCGCATTATCTCATCAAGATCGCCAGGCTCGGCGGCTATCTCGCCCGCGCCAACGATCCGCCACCAGGGAATCTGATCATGTGGCGCGGATTATCGCGATTCATCGATATCGCAACGGGCGCGAAACTCTGACCAAAATGTGGGTAATCGTAAGCTTCGTCGTATGCGTACTCAGCTCCTCACGTGAGACACTATGATGCTCTGCGAACACACCGATTGCGGATCTTCGATCGACCAGAACGGCGCTTCGTCTTGCGACGCTTTCGCGCGGGCGACCGCGAGTTCAGCGGCGACCTCCAAACCCTTCGCGCGCTCGACTGCCAGCGCCTCTTTCAGGGCGGCAACGTCATCCGGAACAGCGTCGCGATCAGCATCCATGCGACGCAGTGAATCACAAGTTGGACGCGTTGGGACTCCTCAAAATGCCGGCAACCGCAGATTTTCCTAGATCAGCCCGCGCTCTGCGGTCGCCAACTCAGTTGCGGATTCAGCAGAAGCTGCAGATCGCCAAGCTAAAACATCAGATCTATGGGCAACGGTCAGAGCGTTCAGCGCGGCTGATCGAGCAGTTGGCGCTGACGTTCGAAGAGCTGGAAGCCGACGCCACCGAGGACGAGCTTGCGGCGGAACGGGCCGTGGCGAAGACGACGAGGGTGCGTGGATTTGCGCGCCAGCGTGCCGAGCGCCAGACCTTCCCTGAGCATCTGCCCCGGGAACTGGTGATCGATGGGCCTACGGCTTGTGAATGCTGCGGCAGCAATCGCCTTCGCAAGCTCGACGAGGATGTGACCCGCACGCTGGAAGTGGTGCCGCGCCAGTGGAAGGTGATCGAGACGGTTCGGGAGAAGTTCTCCTGCCGCGACTGCGAGAAGATCAGCCAGGCGCCGGCCCCATTCCATGCCATCGCCAGGGGATGGGCTGGCCCGAGCCTCCTGGCCATGATCATGTTCGAGAAGTTCGGCCAACATCAGCCGTTGAACCGCCAGGCCGAGCGCTACGCTCTGGAAGGCGTGCCGATCGCACTGTCGACCATGGCGGATGCCGTTGGGGCGGTCTGTGCCTCGCTAGATCCGTTGCTGCGCCGCCTTGAGGCCCATGTCATGGCGGCCGAGCGCCTTCATGCCGACGATACGACCGTGCCGGTGCTGGCTAAGGGTGAGACCGACACGGGGCGGTGCTGGATCTACGTGCGGGACGACAAGCCATTTGGTGGAGCCGGCCCGCCGAGGCGATGTTCTATTACTCCCGCAACCGCAAGGGCGAGCATCCCCAGGGGCATCTGGCCCGAGATGCCGGCATCCTGCAGGCCGACGCCTATGACGGGTACAACCAACTCTATCTGGCGGGACGCCAGCCCGGACCTATCCGGGAGGCTGCCTGCTGGTCGCATGGAAGGCGTCCGTTCTTCGCCATGGCCGACATCGAAGAGAATGCGCGGCGCAAGGCTGCCGGCAAAAAGGAGATCCCGCTCTCGCCCATCGCGGTCGAGGTCGTGCGCCGGATCGATGCGCTGTTCGAGATCGAACGCTCCATCAATGGCAGGAGTGCGGAGGAGCGTTTCAGATGCGGCAGACGCTGAGCCGTCCCTTGGTCGATGATCTTCAGGTCTACATGCGGGAACAGCTCGCCAAGCTCTCCCGTGGGCACGACCTGGCCAAGGCGTTCAACTATATCCTGAAGCGCTGAGCGAGCTTCACGCTGTTCCTGGAAGATGGACGCGTGTGTCTCTCCACGGATGGTGTTGAGAAGCTCTTTCGTCAGCTGGCGACAAGTTTTCTGGGTTTTTCCTTCCAGGCAGCCACCATCCGCTTGTAGGCCTGCTCGACCAGCGGAGTGGTCCGCTCCTTCCGCCCTTTACCGACGCATCGTACGTGTGCACCAGACCCGAGGTGGACGGCATCCCGGTCAAGGCCAGTCAGCTCTGAGAGGCGCAAGCCCGTCTGGGCCGCGACCAGCAGCAAGGTGTGATCGCGGCGACCAAGCCACGTCGTTCGATCGGGCGCGGCGAGAACCGCCTCGATCTCGGGGCGCGTCAGGAAGTGCACCTGTCGCTTGTCGTGGCGTTTGCTCGGTATGGCGAGCACGCGCTGGATCAGCGCACTGTGTGCCGGTTCCTCGAAGGACACGAACCTGAAGAAGGATCTGATGGCCGTCAGACGCAGGTTACGCGTCTTCGCGCTGGCGCCGCGCTTTACCTCGAGATCGGTGAGGAACGCGCCGATGAACGTTGCAGCCAGATCGGCGAGCGTCAGGGCCGATGGGGACTTCCGCAGCCGCACCTGTGCGAACATGAACAGCAGCCGGAACGTGTCCCTGTAGGAGGCGATCGTGTTGGCGCTAACATTGCGCTGGCGCATGAGGCGCTCGGTGAAGAAGCGCTCGATCAACGTGGCGACATTGCAGGCGGGCTTCATGGCGTCACCTCCCATCGCCGATCGAGACGCCGCGCCGCTTCTTCCATCAACTCGGGGCAGGCCGAGAGATACCAGTAAGTATCGCGCACGCAGGCGTGGCCGAGGTAAGTGGAGAGAACTGGGAGTTGCTGCTCGACGTCCTTGCCTTCGCGATACCAGTCGAGCAGCGTCCGGATGGCGAAGCGATGACGGAAGTCGTGCACGCGTGGCCCGGTACGATCACCTGGGCGCCGCAGCCCGATCTCTCTGGACAATCGCCAGAAGACGCGATGAACGTACTGGTGCAGCAATCGGCCTCCCTGTTCGGCAACGAAGAAGGTCGAGCCGCAGCGTGATCCGAGCAGCGCATCGCGCCGGTGGGCGTAGTCGCGCAGCGCGGTTCTCGTTCCCAACCCCTTGCGCATGCTCAGGTACTTATCGAGTGCGGAGCGCAGATCGGTCATTGCACGCCTCCCGGCCAGGGCAGGCTCAATGTTCTCAGCGCATCGATGTCGACCTTCGCGTAAATCCGGGTGGTGTCGTGGTTCTCGTGCCGCAGCAACTGTCCGATCTCCGACAAGGTCGCCCCAGATCGGAGAAGCTCTGTAGCGAGACTATGTCGGAAGATATGGGCGCCGCGGTGGGCGCAACCTTCGATTCCAACGCGATCGAGAGCGGCCTTGGCGATCATGGTGATCGCGCATCCGGAAGCAAAGCCGACGTGTGGCGCGAGTGTGCGGACGAACAGCCGTCGGCACGACGACTTTGGGCGGCCATTGCGCAGATATGCAACGATAGCCGCGCCAATGTCTGGCGGTATCGGCATTCGAGCGCGCTGTCGGCCCTTGGCGCGAACGAGTATCTCGCCGGCGCGCCAGTCGATATCGTCGAGGGTGAGCGTCGCAACCTCGTCGGCCCGCAGGCCGAGCTTGGTGCACGGCGGCGATCAAGGTGAGACTCCGGCGACAATCAGGGGTTCTTCCGCACATTTGGTGCAGGGTGCAGGATTCACGAACAGTGCGAATAAGGGCATAAGGTCGGAATCGCAGTCGACGTCCGTGATTCGCCTTGCTCCATGCCTTCCGCTCGCTGGTTTCCCCCGAACTTTCGATTGTCCAGATCCTTCCCCAGACGGACAGGGTGGTGCTCGTGGCTCGGCCGAAGTCAGCGGTCTCGCTCTGTCCCTGTTGCGGCGGCCAGACGGGTCGCGTCCACAGCCATTACGTGCGACGCTTAGCCGATCTGCCGTGGCAAGGTCGAGTGGTCGAAATCCGGCTTCAGGCGCGACGCTTTCGATGCGCGAATCCGCAATGCCCGCGTCAGATATTCACCGAGCGGCTACCGGCAACGGTGCGGCCGAAAGCAAGACGCACAACCCGCCTCGGCGAGAGCCTACTGGCAATGGGCTTTGCGGTCGGCGGAGAACCCGGCTCGCGCCTGTCACGCAAACTGGCCATGCCGGTCAGTGGCGACACCTTGCTCCGGATGGTTCACTCGGCTCCCTTGCCGGATTTCGTGGCCCCGACCGTCGTCGGCATCGACGATTGGGCTTGGCGTCGTGGCCAGCGATATGGAACGATCATCTGCGATCTGGAGCGCAATTGCGTACTTGACCTGCTTCCCGATCGTAATGCCGACAGTGTTGCGCGCTGGCTGAAGCGCTGGCCGGAGATCAAGGTCGTCGCGCGCGACCGTGCGGGCCTTTATGCTGATGGCGCGCGCTGCGGCGCACCCGACGCGGTGCAGGTGGCGGACCGCTGGCACCTGCTCAACAGTCTGGGTGAGGCCCTGCGCCACGCGGTCGGCCGCCATCGTCACAGCATAGCCGCCGCCGTGCAAATCATGGCGTCCGTGCAACGACCGAAGACTGGCAGTTCCACGCTCCCGCCCGGCCTTGCACAATTGCGGGCGGATCAAAAGGCTGCACGACGCGAACGCTGGGATGAAATCTGTCGCCTACGCGAGCAAGGTTGCCCGACATCTGGGATCGCCCAACTGCTCGGCGTCGACAGGCGCACGGTTCAGCGCTGGCTGGCCGCTGGCGGCGAACCAGAGCATTCGCGTCCTCACAGACCTTCACATCTTCTCGCGCCCTTCTCGGCATGGCTGGAAGCGCGGTGGGCCTCCGGCTGCCAGGGGGGCCAGCAGCTTTGGCGCCAGCTTCAGCAACAGGGTTATACTGGAAGTCGGGTGACCGTCGCGCGATGGGCCGCTGACAGGCGTGCCCATGCAGGCTCCGGAGGAGCAGCACAACCGCACCCAACCTGGAAAGCTCCCTCGCGTCGTCGCTGTGCTTGGTATTTGAGTCGGGATCTGGATCAGATCGATGCTGACGCCAGGCTGTTCCTCGGTCACCTGTTTGCGCGAGCTCCGGAACTCGCCACGACAGCAGAGCTAGCGAAGCGGTTTGTGTCTCTTCTCAGGGGCAGCGACATCGCCGAGCTCGATAAATGGATCGCACAAGCAGCCACCAGCGAGCTCAAGAGCTTCGCCAACGGCATCGCGCGCGACATCGACGCGGTCCGAGCGGCAATAACAACCCCCTGGACAACCAGTCCGGTCGAAGGCCAGATCAGCAGGATCAAAGCCATCAAACGACAAATGTATGGCCGGGCAAGCTATCCGCTATTGCGTCGACGCGTCCTTCTGGCTGCTTGAGTATGACCGGGCAACCTGTCCAACCCCAGCTACTCAAGCTGCACCAAATGTGCGGAAGAACCCCTGATTGTCGCGCTATAAGCTTGGCCAGCAACAACAGAATGGCGTAGTCGCGCCGTCCCATCACCGTCTCTCTCGGTCGCAACCGTCGAGAGCCTTCCGCACCTGAGCGGCAGGCAGATAGGTCGGTAGAGTTGCGAGCTTCCATCGGCGCATCGATGGAACGCAATCCGCCAACGAGCGCGAGTTCAGCCCCCGATGGTGGAGGTAACGGAGAAAGGCACGCAACGACCAGCACATCGCCTTGCCTGTTCCCGGGCTCCAATCCTGGGCGTGGCGTTCAACGTAGCGGATCACGTCCTCTTGGCTGATCTTGCACAGGGCGCCGGCGCCGCCGGAGCACACCTCGTGCAGGAACCTGCGGATGACTGGGAGATGGCGGACGATGGACCTCGGGGCCAAGCCGCGCTCTGATCGCAGGTAGGCATCGAACTCCTCGAAGATCCGTTCGTTCGGGGTGAGAGGCGGTAGCACCAACGGCGCGATCGCGCCTTCCTCGCGCAGCACTGACAGCCATCGCTTGAGCGCAGCTCGGTCACCGGGTTGGATAGACTGCCTCCCGCCTCGATGTCGGAGGCACCGCTCAACGACCTGCTCATCGAGATCGACCAGCTTGTAGCGACGGCCCCGCGATCCAACTCAGGAGCCCGCCAACCACGTTGAGGCAACGCCACGTGCCGTGCCGAACGAGCCTCTATTCGACGAGACGAGCGGCGTAGCGCTCGACGAACTGTCCGTGCGGCCCGGCTCTGAGACGCCGGTACAGCCGGCTTCTGCCCAAGTACTCTTCAACTTCCATCTTCCTGTTCTCCGCTGTTGAAAGCGGAGGCACAGAACGAACTATGCCGAACCGACCAAACGCCGGTCAGCGAGAAATCTGGGGAAAACGACCCGACTCGGCATAGTTCGGCGGGCGGCATAAACGGCGAAAATGAACGGCATCGACCCGCAGGCCTGGCTCGCCGATATCCTCGCCCGCATTGCCGCCCATCCGGCTCGTCGGCTGGACGAACTTCTGCCCTGGAATTGGACGCCGGCATCAGCACTCTCCGCTCGAGCGGCATGACCACGCACGTCAACAAGGTCCATCACGTCACCACCATCACCCAGGTCGCGAAAGACCTCGGCGAAGACGAAGATTGGCTGTGGGACATCGCCAACGAAATGGAGATCGAGGACGGCGTCATCTGGGTCTATGGCGTCGGAGAACACGGCATCCAGGCGTTCACCGACTTTGGAATCGAAAACCTCATCGAGCTGATCAGGTTCTACAAAGAGAACCCTGGACTGCTCAGGCGGTAACCCTGCGGCCTACGCCGAGTGGATACCTTCCCCAGACTGCGCTCGCCGGATGGCTGCGCCGGGCTGTGTTGCTGGGCGGCGGCCTGATTCCGGTCCTTCGTGCCCGAGGCCCAGGCCGTCGGCGTTGCCGCTCCAGCCTGAGCTATCCGCCCACGGCGACATCAGCCCCTGAGTCGGATCTGCAATGCCTGCCGATTGGCACCGACGTCGCTGAGATTCCGCAGGTCTGGCTCCCGTCCTTGCGCCAATCGCCTAACCAGCTCCCGCGTGCCGTCCACGACAAAGACGCCGCAATCATAAGTGTTCTGCTGCTGGGCCATGACGGCTAGCTCCAGGGGGAGGTTCAGCCTTCTTGCGAGATGTTCTGCATCTCTGTTGTTGAGTCCGCCGTAGGAATCGTAGTGATAGGCGACCGGCCGCCCCCGGTCGCTGCGATCGACGAACAGCAGCGACCAATGGTTGCCGCGGCTACTAGGATCTTCAGGATTGCCATTAATCACGGGCAGGAACAGGAAGTCGGCTGTATCATTACCATTATCGTCATAGACGATGCGCTGGAACTCGGTTAGCACGACGCCATCGTCGTTAGAGCGCAGATAATTTAGGGCGATGAGGGGATTCACGAACCGCGTCCGGGCGGCGAGATCCGGATCGTTCCTCTGCAAATCCTGCTCCTGGAGCCCGTAATCCCTGTCGATATGCTGGTCGCCCAGCCATTCTGTGTCATCGAGCACCAGCCCGTGGCCGTGAGACGAGACTGTCGGATCTAAAGCCCCGATCTGAGCATTAGCGGAGGTGCTCGGAAACGGGCGTACAGAATTAGCATCGTCACGTGATTCGGGCGGCGTGGGCGCAGTCAGATCGACCAATGGAAAACCGCGGTAGGCGTCTGAGCGAGCCCTGGCAGCCGGCGCCGGCGCAAAGTGAGCATCGTCGCGCAACTCGGACGGCGTGGGCGCATCCAGATGCACCAATGACGCAAGACCGCCGTAGATGTCTGACGGCTGAGCCGGCGCGTCCGATGGTTCGGTGAAGAGCGGCGGTCTGGCGGCAGCCCCACCCACCGGCGCTGACTGAGCATCATCTCGCATCTGCTGCGGTGTGTACGGCAGATCAACAAAAGAGTTGAGATCGCGGTAGATGTCTGACGACTGAGCTGGCGCGTCTGATGGTTCGGTGAAGAGCGGCGGTCTGGCGGCAGCCCCACCCACCGGCGCCGACTGAGCATCGTCTCGCATCTGCTGCGGTGTGTACGGCAGATCAACGAAAGAGTTGAGATCGCGGTAGATGTCTGACGACTGAGCTGGCGCGTCTGATGGTTCGGTGAAGAGCGGCGGTCTGGCGGCAGCCCCACCCACCGGCGCCGACTGAGCATCGTCTCGCATCTGCTGCGGTGTGTACGGCAGATCAACGAAAGAGTTGAGACCGCGGTAGATGTCTGACGACTGAGCTGGCACTTCTGATGGTTCGGTGAAGACCGGCGGTCTGGCGGCAGCCCCACCCACCGCCGCTGACTGAGCATCGTCTCGCATCTGCAGCGGCGTGTACGGCAGATCAACGAAAGAGTTGAGACCGCGGTAGATGTCTGACGACTGAGCTGGCGCGTCCGACGGTCGGGTGACGAGCGGCGGTTTGGCGGCAGCCCCACTCACCGGCGCCGACTGAGCATCGTCTCGCATCTGCTGCGGCGTGTACGGCAGATCAACGAAAGATTGAAGACCGCGGAAAATGTCTGGCGACTGAGCTGGCGCGTCCGATAGTCCGATGAAGAGCGGCGGTCTGGCGGCAGCCCTACCCACCGGCGCTGACTGAGCATCGTCTCTCACTTCCTGCGAGGTGTACGGCAGATCAACGAAGGAGTCGAGACCTCGGTAGAACGCCGACGACCCATCTGGCACCGCTTCCGGCGGCGACCACGTTGATTTCGACTCGCCACGCCGCGGCTCCCCACCCGCCTGTTCAGGGCAGACGCCCAGCGCAGCGTTCGCCTCGACGAGCCATAGGTAGTTCCGAAGCCGATCAAAGCCCATGTCCGCGTTTCGATTGGATTTTTTAAAGTCCTTGTAATCGTCGTTGAACGACTTTTGCTGCTCACTGGTGCCGGTGAGTCGGCTCACTAGGCTCCCGCGCCCCTCCCTTTGGAGCCAAGCGGCGAATCTTCGTTGGTTGCGGGCCAGATTTTGAACATCTTTCTTCCGGCTAGTCTCCTCGGGTTTGAGCATGCTCAGCTCTGCCTTTTCCAGGCCATCAATGATGCGGGCGTCATCGGAATAAAGATGCGATGCGGGCGACGGGACAGCATAACCGCTGGGCTCCTGAGATGCACCCGCGCCGGAAACGTTTTCGGCATCGCGAACCTTGCTTAATGCGAACAATAAAAGTTCGTCGTTCGGGAACAACTTTTGAGCGAATTCGATGCGCGCAGCGTCGTCTAGCCCAGATATCGAGTAGCCCGCACGATTAAGCGCGTTAGAAAATCTGCGAAGACTACGATCATGACGAGCAGCACTGCCCGACGTCATGCCACTGGCATTAAGCCGCTCTGAGAGGGGCGCGTCTTCCGCTGAAGGGATCGTGCGCGGCCGCCCGCCAGAAGCTACATAGCTCGGATCATGATACGCACGAAGGACACCCAACCCTTTCTTTATGTCTTCGTCGTTCGGGAAGTAAGTCTTGACGTGACGGACCAGGGACTGGTGGTCCCCAAGATCAATCGTTTTGCGATGAGCGCCAAGATCATTTCCAAGTCGGCGAAGCGCCTGCGTATAGCGCTTAACCGTCTTCAGTTGTGGGTTTTTCTGAGCCGCATATTGGGCAATCGCCTTGTCGATAATGTCCCGATGTTCTGCAGAGAGATGGGGATGGTAGTTGCGGCCGCTGCGGCCGCCACCGGAGACAGGACCCGGATCGGGCGGGTGCGCCTCGGCCAAGTGCTGCTCAAAGCCCTCTTGCCCGGCATGCCCCCCCTGGTCCTTTTCCAAGACGGCGTGCTGCACCTGGGACCAAGCTGTTGGATTGGATGGATCGGAATTGTACGGGTCCACGCTAGCCTCACGTCCAAGAAATCAATTGAGCTGATCCTATTATGGATAGGCTTTCCAGAAGCTGACGAGATCGTGGCTCGTGAGGCAATGCATCGCGACATCTGCAGAACGAAACGGCCCCGCGGCTCTCGATCGTCGCGGAGCTTCATGGGGTGTCAGGACCCGCCTTCCTCCCGGCCGATGAAGTCTTGCGGCGGCATGGGAGCCGACGTCTCGTCATTGCTCGGGTTGTTGGGACCCGCCTAGTCGTCGGGCGCGTCCCTAGCCGGAACGCACTGCGCGGTGCCCCAAACGATAGTCACACGCTATCGCCCCAGGGGGACGCTCCGCTCGATAGCGAGCAACTAGTGCAAAACGGCATACCGGCGGCGCCGCAGGTGCACGCACGGGTGCCAAGCCACAGTTGACCGGATCGTTCTCGCAAATCCACGACGAGCCTTCCGCGATTCGTTCCTCGTCCATTCGCCCTCTCATCGGCTATCCAAGGCGAGAGTAATCCTCGTGTCGCCGAGGGGCGCATTGCCTCACTAAAACTGTTACCGGACAACTTCCCAGTCGTGCCTGGGGCGGAGCTGCCGGATCAGTTCGGTGGCGGCTGCGGCGGGGACGATCAGCATGCGCGCAAAGCGCGAGATCACATCAGCCCTGGCCGAGCGTCACCGGGCGGGCGGGCGGCGTGAGAAGGGACGAATCCTGGACGAGCTTTGCACCGTCACGGGATGACATCGTAAGCACGCGATCCGACCACTGTCGGTGGACGGGGCATCGGGATCGGCCGTGCCGCGGCGTCCAAGCCGGACCTATGGGGCTTCCATTCGCGCTGCACTGATCGTGCTATGGGACGCCTCTGACCGGCTCTGCAGTAAGCGGCTCGTCGGGAGCCGTTCTCGCTCCCGGCACTTGAACGCACGGCAGATTGAAGCTTTCTGCCGATGAGCGGTGGGCCGGTTTTGAAGGTGAGCGCGGTGACGACCGATCGCCTGCTGAGCGACGTAAAGATCGCAGCAGCCGGAGGACGCCGAGGGCGGGATCAACAAATGATTCAGCGTAGATGTCTTAGCGACTCTGGCAGACTGCGCTGGCGCAAGTCAGCATCGTCGCGCAACTCTGACGGCGTTAGCGCATTCAGGTCGACCAAAGACTCAAAGAGCAGCGTAGGTGTCTGAGCGAGCTCTGGCAGGATCCGCCGGCCAAAGTCAGCATCGTCGCGCAGTTCAGACGCGCGGGCGTATTCAGATCAACAAAAGGCTCAAGACCGCCGCAGGACCCGGCAGTCGATGGTGATGCTGGTTCTTGCATCTGCTGGCCAACGAGCCCAAGCTCCCGAGCTCAGGGTAGCCAGGCGTCGGGGGATGCTCCCGCGCCGAGCCGGACTGCCGAGCGGACTGCACGGCCGGCGAACCCGGCTGCTCACGAGCTTGCAGCTCAGCTCGCGGTTCGCGGCGATGAGCTTTAAGTAGCTTGCAAAGATGCGGCAAATCGGAACCGTATACTCTGCTCCAGTGCGTGGGAACGAAGCTCCCCTTATACAGCTCGAACATTTCTTCGAGCTTCGGACGAGTGATGGGCGGGTCGGTTGGAGCGCACCAAAGCGACCTTGCCGGCGGACAACAAAGCAGGACAGCGACCTCGTGTGTCCGCGTAAGGCCGCTCTCTTCAGAAGTGTCGGCGCTTGGAGCTGGACCTGCGACCCCGCGTCAGATGGGAAAACTCTGCTGAAACATACCACACGCGTCTAGAGTTTAGCATGCAAATTACCTAAGCGCTCCAGCCCCTGCTCAATGAGAGATATTGGAAGATAGCTGAAACACAGGCGCACGTGACGGCCACTTCGTGGGCCATAGTTCCGACCATTTATAAGGTGCACGTCGTGCTCGCGGCTTGCAGCTTCAATAAACCTCTCCGGATCCGTACCCGCGGCAAGCTGTACCCAGAACGAGAAGCCCCCGCTTGGTACACTATATTCCGGCTCGCAAATCCGGCTGCGCTGCAATAACCTATGTACGCCGTCTCGCTTCGCTCGGTAGTGCTCGCGCAAGCGTGTTATGTGCGAGTCAAGAGCGCTCGATTGCAATAATCCCAAAACGACATTGCTTAGAACCGGACTTACGCCGCCGTCGCGTTTGAGGTGCGCAAGCCTGTTGATAATGTCCGACTCCGCAAGCACCCAGCCTACCCGTAGTCCCGGTCCGGCAACTTTTGAGATGCTATGGACATTGATCACGTTGTCGCCCGGCGCCAACCAATGCACTGGACCGTTATAGGGCAACTCAGCATAGACAAGATCCTGCACCAAGAGAGCGCCACTGCGGGCTAGCAGTGCCGCCAATTTGGCCACGTGGTCGCACGACATCTGGTGCCCGGTTGGATTATGAAATGCTGGCATCGTGTAGAAGAGCTTCACCCGGGCACTGGTCTGCAGCACTGCCTCCACTTCGTTCAGATCCACTCCCTCTGCAGCCAGACCTAGCTGGACCACGGTTGCACCCGCGATCGAAAACGTACGCAGTGCACCCAAGTAGGAGGGGTCCTCCGTCAGGACCACGTCACCGGGGTCAATCCAGCCATCGGCAAGTAATTGTAAGGCCTGCGAAGCTCCACCCGTAAGCATAACTTGGTCATGCCGCACACCGTACCTCAGTGCGAGCTTGGTACGAAGTTCGGGCAAACCCGCGGCATCTGTATACTGCGGCAGATCGGCGGGAGCCACACCTGTACGTCCGTCAAACGCGTCTGGCCACGGCAGTTCTGCAAACATCACCGGGTCGGCCAGCCCATAGCCGAAATTGATCCCATGCGTCGCACTTGAGGAGTTGAACGGCGCGAAACCCTGAGCGACAGCGCTGCGTTTTGAGATGCGCGTATTCATAGCTTCGTCATTCGGATCTTCATGATTGCCAAATCTGTTCTCTGCGAAAGCGCTTATTGTACTCCGAGGCAAAGCTTGCAGGTATTGGCGCGCTGAAACGGGGAAAGTCCACCGACGCCTTTGGCTGGGCTGCTACGGCTGATGTCTCGAGGGACGGCCGCCACGCACCGCCAAAGTAGTGCTGGCCGTAGCCCATCGCTAGCTCAGGTACTACGGGATAGAGTAGGCTCAGGAACAGCGAGATCTGCGCAGCATTCCATGTCCGATCGTCTGCATGTGCAAAGCCAGCTAGCTCGAAGTACCTGTCGAGGATATCAAGCGCATCCCAGAAACGCAGTGCGGTGACCGCATCGGCGTAATCTTCAGCGATGCGGCGGAAATTCGGGGAGAGTTCGGTGCTCTCTACCGTGAGTGCGCTTTCTGCACACCGCCGTAACGCATCTTCCCAGACCCGAATGCGTGAGGCTGCCGAGATGAGCCCGTCGAGATCAAAATCGTTTGCGTCGGCTCCAAACGGCTTGGCCACTCGCGCCAGTGCATAACGGAGTACGTTTGGCCCCACCTCGCGCGCCACTTCATCAGCCCAAAGAGCATGATCACGACTGGTGGAAAACTTCTCGCCTTCCAGCTTGTAGAAATCCTGGACGGAGTGATTTTTTGGAATTGGGTAGCCGCGCGCGAGCAGAGCGCCGGCCACACCTAGCGTGTAATAGAAGCGATTATCTTGCCCCATGAAGAAGAGAAGCTCGCTGTTCTGGTCGTGCAACGTCGCGTTTGCGTCCAGACCTAAGCGGGCGCATTGCTCGCGAATTCCGGTGTCGAAGCACCAGAGGCCCTCAAACCATGTAAGCAGCGTTTGGCCGATCAGAGAGTCAGGCTGTTTTACCTCAACTCCGTGCCCAAAATGGCGGGTCATCGGCAAGCCGCGCACCTCCCGGTGTAGCCAAGCGCGCGCCTTGGCGCGTATCGGCTCGGGCCACGCGCTTTCTCCAATGGCTTCGTGCAGTTGGCGAGCGAGACGTGGCATGTCGAACACGGCCTGCTTGATGGCTCTTAGCACAAGATTGCGGCCGCAGGTGACGTGCCGTGCGTCACGGATTGTGTCGTGCTGAACAGCCAGCCCGCAGTTCTCACACAGATTGCTGTCGCAAGGCGATGAGCAGGCCGGGCAACGGCCAGTTGCGAGCGAGTCCGTAACGAGCTCATCGCAATGTTCGCAATAAAGTTGGACGCCCTGCCGTACGTCGACGTAGCCGGCCACTTGCAGCTCGCGGAATATCGCTAGCGCATTTTCCTTGTGAATCTCGCTAGATGTGCGCACGAACACATCAGGCGCAATTTGCACGGCACGCAAACACTCTAAGATCTGGTGAACGTATTGTTCTGCGACATCGCTAAAGGATCGGCCGAGCTTTCGTGCCGTTTCGAGCGTATGTGTGCCGTGCTCGTCTGAGCCGGTGATGTAGTAGGCCCGATGGCCGGTCATGCGTTGAAAGCGGACGAAGATATCAGCGAGTAAATACACGCCGCCGATGTGACCGAGATGTAATTTGCCGTTAGGGCAAGGCGGCGCGGGACAGACAAAATAAGTGCGCACGTCAATCCCACCAGATCGAGATAAACTTGAGAGTGCTGTCTTGGCTGATATTGCGGATAGTGTGCGTCTGATGTGGCGACATGTAACACAAGGTCGTTTCGCCAACATCACGGACCTGACCGTCGACTTCGCACTCTCCACGACCAGAGATCAGCAGCCACAGCTCGTGCTCCTGATGATCGTGCGGGTCGACCGCATCGCCTGGAGCGAGCTCCACGACTGAAGCGCCAAATGTTGGGCTGAGACCCTCCGGCAGATGCTCCAAAAGGCGCCAGACCAGAACGCCGTATTCGGTTCTCATCAGAGAATGATCGAGCTGCGTCGTGTACATGTTAGTCTTCCTCAGACGTGGCTATCAATCGCGATAGAATATGCCATTGGGAAGCTTTAGGTTTTCAAGATCGGCCACCGCTTCCTCTGGAGGGTTGTAGGCGCGCTTCATGCGGTTGTATTCGGTGCGTGTCGGACCCCCAGTTGATGCGCGCTGGAATACCAGGTGAATCGCACGACGCGACCGATCGCTCTTGTTTGGCAAGGAGTAATGGGGCGCATAATCGTCGAAAATGAAAACATCACCAGCTTTCAATTGCACCGGCTCCCATGTGAAGGTCTCGGCGATCTCCGGGTGAATCACGCCGCCGGCATCCATCGGAAACATTCCTTCCTTATGGCGAGCTGGCGTGAAGAAGAGCCCACCGTTACCCGGGTCGGAGTCGTCCACGGCGATGGATGCAATTGCGTGCACCATGCGGTCGGGTATCTTGTGCGGCACATGGTAGATGTCCTGATGAGGGCGGTATCCGCCGCTGTCCGGATACTTGAAGATCAGAAGTTCCTTCAACATCCGTGTCTTCTCATTCAAGAGTGTCTCGACCGCTATACGAATGCGGCCATCGGCCAGGAGCGCCTCCCGTAGAGGGGCATGGTAGTCTAGGAAGTTCTCGGCCTTCGAGATAATCTTCCGGCTGTCACTCGTCTTCTCGAACCACAACATCCACTTATCGGAGCTTACATCCCAACGTGCAACTTCCTCAACGTAACGAGAAATCTTGTCGCGCGTGGCTGGATCGAAGAACCTTTCCAATCGAAGGTATCCATCCTTATGCCATTTCGATTGTTGTGCCTCAGTCAGCATGTGTGAGCTCCTTCCTAAGATGAGGCGGATCAGTTGTGCTTTGCCCGAGGCGGGTTGCTAGCACCGCATTCAGAGCGGTCGCGCTCAATAGGCTCAGCAACATCACGTCAAGGCCGAATCCACGGACCAACTGCCCTCCGACCATGGGAAAGCCGAAGATCCCGAAGAAGTATGCGAGGGTAAAGATCTGCGAGGTAGTGGGCACGGAGACGCCGTGCTCGCCGGCGAGATTGACGGCTATCGTGTTTAAGGTTGAATAATTTAACCCATAGCCGGCGGCAAAGAGCACTGTGGCCGCAATATAGAGTGAGGTGCTGCCACCGTTGAGAAGGAACAGCACCAGAGACGCAGCGATCAGTAGGATGAGCGTGAGCGCCAGTCGGCGTAACGGCAGGCTGCCCATGAAGTGAGCGACTGAGAAGCGTAGTACCACGCTCGTAGCAGTAAAAACGAGAAAGAACAGATCGGAATTCAAGTGACGTGATGCGGAATACGCGCTCTGATATGTGGACAGCCCCGCGAACGTGCAGCCTGAAATCGCAATCATGGCGATCGGGAGCGCTGTGCACTTCTGAAGCAGTGTCATAGTCGCGGCAAGTGTAATCGCGATATCCGGCATAGCCAGTGCCGATAGCCTCGACATCGCGCGTCTTGTAAGGTCCACGCAGGCGGCGGCGGTCACGCACGCAATCGCAAGCACCGCATAAATCGTGGCCAGCGAACCAGTGTATTTTGCGAGCAAGTGACCAAGTGGAGCCGCTAGGCCGAGCCCAGCCATTTGTGATCCGGATAAGACCGTCAAATACTGAATACGTGCTGAGGGCCGTAGATGTCGAATGATCTGCAGCGGTGCCAGAATGTAGAACACTGACCAAGCAGCGCCCACCATTAGTCCTCCAACGTACGCCGCTCGCGTATCGAGGGCAGCGCCGGCAAAGGTCAGCATGGCTACCGCCATAAACAGCGATGCGGCAGTCAACGTGGGTAATAGGCCTATCCGCTTTGCCAGCCACCCAGCCAAGCAACAGGAAACGAGAGTAGTAGCCATGCCGCTGGAAATAATAAGACCCGCGGCTCGACTATCCGTTTCGAGCGCATGCATGTAGTCCGGCAATAGAAAGCTAGTGCCGTAAGCTGCGGCAATGACAATGGAGGCAATCAAAAATGGTACAAAGGCGCGGTAGTCGAGCGTGCCTGAAAGCTGGTCGGCAGCGTTGGCCGTTCCATGCGCAATCCGGCCCCGCAGCGGTGAGGTCGAGCCGCCGTTCATGTGCTACCCAATACCTGTCGGGTCGATCGCATCGCAACCACACCGTCGTCTCGTTCAGACGTGTCTGAACAAACCTCAATCATCTGCCTGTCGGATGTATTCAAATAGAACGGTCGGCCGAGAAGGCTGTTAATAATTTGGCTGTTGCGGTACGCCACCAAAGATAGATTGGCACTCTGCAATCCGTGCTGCACGCGGCTTTGATTTTGTAGATAAATTGGTCCTGGCATGTGCCGACCGAAGCGGACTGCGTAGTCCGGGCCGAGTACGGGCAGGCCATCTTCCATACACGCACCCTCGAGGAGGGCCTCCAAGAAGGGCGGCGTACGTGGCTGGAAACCTGTAGCAAGCACTATACGATCGACGAGGATGCAGCTATTTCGCTGCGTTGCGATCTCATCTAGATCGACTCGCCAGCGCTTTTTGTGGGACGCGATGCCTTTCACGACTACGCTGGACAACACACGAAAACGGTCGGCCAGCGTGCCATCCACGCTGCGTTCGTACAGCATTTCATATAGGCGATTGCACAAATCGACAGAAATACCATCGCTCGTAAGCACCTCGCCCTCGACTATGTCCCGGCGCTGCTGAAGCGGTAGAGCGTGAAAGCGACGGCTATAGGAGGGTGTGTAAGCCTCATTCACAAAGCTGTTGTCGTCGATGGAAAACAAGTTTGAACGCGACGTTGCCCACGTGATTTGGGTGGGCACAGAACGAGTAAGCATGTCCTCAATAATCTCAGCCCCGCTCTGACCACCTCCCACAACGAGCACATGCTCGGCTGCATGCGGAAGCTGCCGCTCGAGATAGTCGGCTGCATGGTAGACAGTGTCACATAGCAAAGATCTGGCGCAGGGAGGAATCTTGGGCTCTACGCCAACGCCCACAACAACAGCGCGCGCCAAGTATGTGGTTGTATTCGTGCTGATGCGGTAGCCGTCCCTAAACGGAACAACATCCGTGACGTCCTCCGAGAAGCGGAGCGTATTGAGTCGCCCTGCGACCCACCGGTAATACTCAATGAACTCCTGCCGGGACGTTGAAGCATTTCGCTTGTTGACAAAGCTGTAGAGCCGACCATGCAGTGCCAAATAGTTGAGGAATGAGTATGGGCTAGTAGGATCGACTAGGGTCACGCAATCCTTGAGCGGCGACACCTGAAGGCGACTGTTCGGCAGTGCAAGGCCTGGATGCCAGAAAAGTGCGTCTCGCTTCTCCAGGAAAAGTGCGCGGAGCGGAGTAGGTTCAATAAGCGCTGCAAGACTGAGGTTAAATGGGCCGATCCCAATTCCGATGACATCCAGCATTTCCACAGAAGTCTCTTTGAGCTCGTGTAAGTTCTTGTCCTTGGCGCTCGTGTAAATTCTGTCCGGGTCCTTCGCTTCATTACCGAAGCACGTTTGTGTGACTTGGGATGGGGCAGCGGCTTGGCCTGTAGCCGCGGGAGGCGTGGTGAATGACGCATCCGCAATAGCCGCGTCTTGCAAGACGTCTGTTGAAACCGGCAACAGTCTCATCCGTGTGAACCCTAAAATCCGCCTGCGACCATCTTCACCCACCTCATCCGGTGATCTCTCTGCTCATTAGCAACCGCCGTGCCACCCACAAAATCTCGACCGCGCCTTGTTGGACGAGAAGAACATGCCCACGTACAGCGTTTCGTGCGGAGTTGCTCCGGCAGCCCCTGTCGGATTTACGACATTAAGGCGGCAATCTGACATACCCATATGGAATATGAAGCGTGCGGATCCATGGCTGAGAAACCAACACACCGTGAATGCTCATCTATGCCGACAATGCTCAAATCACCACGATCTTCCTCACATCGTCAGCGTTACAAGAAGGGTCGGACGATCTACATCGAGAGTGAACCCGCGGAATGCGTCTATCATGTCATGAAAGGAGCAGTACCGGCCTACAAACTGCTGTCCGATGGGCGACGCCAGATTGGCGCGTTTCATTTACCAGGTGACATTTTCGGATTCGAGAACAGTGGGGCACACCGATTTTGCTACGGAAGCCGTTACGCAGAGCACTGTTCGGCTGATCAAGAGGCACACTCTTGATGCAATCGCCCACACTGACGCAGTTGTCTGACGCACCTTGCTCAGCATGACCATGGCTAAATTGCAGCACGCGGAAAACCAAATGCTGCTGCTTGGACGCAATACTGCTCTGGAGCGCGTTGCCGCTTTCCTTGCATGAGATGGATGCGCGGCTCACGACTGCTGATGTTATGTCACTGCCAATGTCTCGCCGAGACATCGCGGATCACCTAGGCTTGACCATCGAGACCGTCTCACGCGCAGTGTCGCAATTACATAATGATGGCGTTTTTGCTTTCGTCGGCAATACTCAACGCGAGCTCATGATTCTAGACCGGCAGCGGCTCGCTAGTTTCGACCTGCAAAGTTGAGCGCCGGCCGAGCGCTTGCAAGCCGTAACTCGGGACGAGCATAAGGGGACGCGGCAACGGGCTTGTCAGGCAGCCGTTCGGCGAGCGCGCCGATATCAGAATGAACGAGCTCGTGGTTGCGTTCGACTCCTTCAATTGATGGATGATCCGTATCCTAGGCCCCTTCAGAACGTGTTCGCAATCCTTGGCTCCCACACCCAAAGCCGTTGCCAATCGCTCGATGACAGCGTTCTCCAATCCCTCCTTTTGCGCTCGCGTGCGAATGTCCGCCACCAGGTCATGGATCTGCCCGGCCATGGAGATCAGCGTAGCGATGAGCACGTCAGCATCAACACGCAGCTCGCGTGAAAATTTTTGCCACTGACGCAAGCCAATTTGGTCGAGCTTGTATTCACCCCCGACTTTCATGGCGAGTTTGATCTTGCGCTGATCGACGTTGTCGTAAGGAAGAATGCTGGCGATGTCGTAAAGGGGGGCGAGACGCACGAGAGGACCGCTGGCCAGAAGCAATGAATAGTTCTTGGCGTGAGCATCAGAGCCTCCAATGAGCCAGTTGAAGACCAAAGCGCTGACGAACGTCTCAGGTCAGCCTCGCGGTCTGTCGAGTAGGTACGCAAGAGCTCGACCACATCGGCAGGCGTTGGTCCGCCCTCGTTCTGGTATTTCTTGGTCGGCGGGATGCCCATGGCCTGACAGATATCTTCCTGATGAACGCGGATAATGTCGTTCCCGCTGACCTGCCGATCGTAGCGTTCAAACCACGATCGCTATTTCCTGTTCGAAGCGCATCACCTTGGTTTCAGCGGGTGGCAGCCCGAGTTCGCGTGCGAGCTGCAGGCAGATATGCTCATTCTCGGCGTGACCATCGAAATGGCCCGTCGGTGGTTTCAAAATGTAGGTGGTTGGTATGCGCCCGGATGGAATGCCCCATTTGTTGTCTTTGAGGACAAGCGCGGTTTTCGGCTGGGCGCCTAAAGACTGAATTGACCCGTGTCGCGGGGCAGACGCCAGGCAGCGTGATCCTCGCGCAAGACTCGAGGCCGATTTGCTATTTCCGGCTTATCCAGCCATTCGATCTCGTCATCTTTGCCTGTTTTCAGAGCCTCCAATCGATCAGGCGTGACGAACTGGATGGCCCCGGCGCAATCCTCACCGATGTTAGAGATGAGGGCAAACACGTTGCGCGCCGATACCTGAAATTTCTTGGCCCAGCGCTCGAGCACCTGCTCGTTGTCAGGAAGCAGCCCCCACAAGAAGGACTGAACAGTGGCTGGACCGTGCTCCTCGGCGGCGAAAGCGACAGGGGATAGGCCCCTTCCGCGTTGCGCCATGCATTGTCATAAACGAAGGTCAGCCGGCCGCGCGAGTCGCTGCGGACGCGACCGACTTCGGTGCCACCCAAGAGTGCAATGAGCTCGGCCATTATGTCTTGCCTTTCTTGGCTTTGTTGACGATGGCGTTGATATCAACTGCGGAGGTAGACCCGCGGCTGGTCGGCCCTCCACTGTTGGCGTCCACCGGGATGCCGAGAACGTCGAGAGCACGGAGTACAAGAGCCAGCTCTGCGCGGGGATGACCATGCTCGACGTTAATCACCCATTGACGGCTGACGCCGACCGGTTGCGGTCTACGTCGGTTGGAAAGGACTTGAAGTCATCGGGCTCGGCCTCGAGCCATTCGCACACAAGCCGGACTCGCAACCCATGGTGGGGGGTACGAGCGTCGCGCAGCATCTACGGACTTCGTGGTATGCAAGGCGTGAGCAGGGTCGTTGAGCTCGCACGGTCGGTACGGTCGCCGCGATTGAGACCGGACCTCGCGCTTCAAACCCATGCATCCTCAATCAAAATGCTTGCAGCCGCAGCGAATTATCTATCTGAACCCGTGCGAAAAATCCGCTCCGCTGTAAGTAGGATGACGCCCAGTCAACAACTTCGTCCAGAGTCCGTTGGAGACCCAAGCTATTTGGAGCAAAAATGACGAGGTCCAGATTGATGATTGCCGCCGCGGCTCAGGCCGCGGCGGAATTTTTGGCCTGAAACCCATGTAGGAAGTCCGCCGTCCGTTGGGCATTGGACGAGGTCGAGAAGATCGCGCGTCCGTTCTTCAGCACCTTTATTCAAGAGGCGATATAGGAGGCGTGATCCTCCCTCACTTCCGGTGTTAGGCCGAGATCGGCGGACAGGAAGGCCGCGCCAAGCTCCGCGACCAACTCTTCCATGGCATAGCCTTCAACGCCGAAGCGCCAGCGGCCGAACTCGCGGTTCCAGGCGGCTCTCGTGGCGGCATGTAGTGTCCAACGCCACTCATTGCGCGGGCTGCGGCAGAAATGGAAGTACGTGGCCCTCACCTTTTCAGGTGGTGTACCGACCTTCGCCAGAGTACCTGCGAAGCTTGTCGAGATAGCTAGCGGGATTGGTCGGGGCAAGATGTAAAACAGTGCGGGCGCGGCTCGGTGCTAACCGACCCGGGGGCTGAAACCAGGCCAACTAGTCCCTACCACATCCGCACTGCCGTTGAGACTAGCGGAAGAGTGACTCGGCGCTGATCGGTCTGGAGCGATAACGCTGTCCCTGTCACATCCCGTTAATCCCAAGGGCTCTGTATCTGTGATAGCTTACCGCAAGCTGACAGGCCTTTGCGCAGTCGGTCAATAATGTGTGGGCTATCAACACTCGCTCAATCCGCCACGAAAACTCCTGCAACCACTCAGACATGCTCTCTGTGCTGTCAGTCGTCACGACTTCAGGATCACCCGGACGGCTCAGGCGCTGATCAGTGAGACATTGTCGGTTGCGGACCATACCATCGTAGATACTTCGCCCCGTTAGAGGGCAGGTCTCCTGTGGCGTCAAATTGCGAATTCGGTGCTGTGCGCCCCGCCCATCCCTCTGCCGTGCATATTGTACTGCCATGTTCGTCGCACTGCGCGTATCGGTCGATTGTCGGGGTGCATTTGTGGCATTCCAGTAAGCCTTCAACCGGGGAATCCTGCGGATTATAGCGCGACAAATTGTCGAGACCGCGCCGTCCCAATGAGACGTATGGAATCCGGTCCTTGGCCTGAAGAACGTGGAGCGCTTCCCCGTAGAAGCGTTGGTAACGTGGATCAGATTGGAGCGCACTGAGTGTCTTGTCGTTCTCGGTGTGAGCCCAAGCCAATGCGCGCGGCCCTTCGATCTTCTCAAGCCAAAGAAAAGGATCCTCAGCCCCGCTCGCAGGCGCTAGCGCCGGGGACAGTCCCGCGGCCATAAGCGACGCTGCGAGAAAAAGAGAATTTTTCATGGGAGTTGTCTTGAGTTAGCCAGCCGACTTGGGCGTCTTGCTAGGTGAGTGAAGCATTCGGAAGATGCATGCTCGGCTTCAAAGCGCAGGCACACGGGAATTGCGTCCGCTGGCTTTCGATGGAGCAAGCAGCGTGCCGCTTGAAAGGGGAGGTTCTCCAGGCGTTTCCACCCATGTAAGTGTCGACTTTTGGAGTCCGTCTCAAACCTGACAGTCGGTTCTTAGTAAGGGCGACATGTTGCGCAGCGGCCACCTTGCTCATCGTCGCACTACATAAATCTTCGACGAACGCTTGCGCCACCCGTTCGGCCACTCACAACTCTGCTAAGCATGAATTGCCTTGAGCATGTGGCTCACGTTGCAAACCTTGCGCGAAGGGGTATCGCTAAAAACGTTGCGGTAAAAGCAAACCATGCAGCGTTTTGGGCGCGCATCGAGCAGGAATCGGCGAAGCTCTCGACAAGGTCTCTGCAGACGTCCGAAATGACAGTTCGGGTTCCTGCAAAGATCGCGGTCGATTTTTTGAAAGGTAGCGCTCCATGCGCAGCTGTTCGTTCTGCTGGCGCAGCCGGGCGATCTCCGAAGCCTAGTCCGCCGACATCAGCGGCGCATGCGTTGTGGGGTGCCACGCCGCCAATGTCGGCTCCTGCCGGAGCTTATCCACGCAGCGTCCTCGCACCGAATCGCGCAGACCTAGTTCCTTGCTCCTACTGTCTGTAGTACCAGAGCAAGTCTCTTCTCTCTGTATTGGCTTTCGCCAGGGTTTGTACCCGGGGCGAGATCGCCCACGTTCACCTAGTGAATCAAGACAGAAACGGTCCTCTCACACCAGGAACGCGGGAAAGCTGCGTCGATCTCGATCTACGTGTCTCGGTTAAGCGCGAGCGATCGCAATTTGGCGCAAATGATGCGCAGCTGAGGAGTAATTTCACGGAGCTCCTCCGAGACCCATGCTGCTATGGACGCAGAACGCGAGAAGCGAACGGGCAAGCATTCTCGAGGTGACGTGGCGATGGTGTCTCTTGCGGCGGTCGCACTCCAACCTTGGTGTCGCCGGTAACAAGCAAAGGCTTATAGATAAACCTGCACTACGTTCGATTGTAAGTATTTGGGGGTCGACTCTTGAAGATAAAGTCTATCGCTATCAAGAATTTTCGCTCTTTCAAGAACATGGTGGTTGATCTGGATGATTATACCGCTTTCGTTGGCCCTAACGGTGCCGGAAAGTCCACCGTTCTGTGCGCCCTGAATATCTTCTTCCGTCAGACAGAAGAAGCTCCGACGAATCTCATCGAACTGGATATCGAGGATTTTTACAACGGCAACGTCAAAGAGCCGGTCGAGATTACATTAACCTTCCACGATCTCGAACCGGAGGCTCAGGCGGATTTCTCCGAATATTATCGATCAGGCATCTTGGTCGTGTCAGCGCTGGCAGAGTTCAGCGAAGCCACCCGCAAGGCACCGGTCCGCCAGTTTGCCAAGCGAAGCGCAATGAAAGAGTTCAGTGAGTTCTTCCGCAGGTACAATGATGGGGCGCCGGCGGGGGAATTGGCAGGAATTTATGAGGAGGTTCGGGAGACGCACCCTGAGTTCGGCCTCCCCAAGAAGGGCAGCAAAGAAGCAAATCGACAAGCCCTTCGATCCTATGAGGAAGATCATCTTGAGCGGTGTGTTCTGATCGACAGCGAAGATCAGTTCTACGGCTTCAGCAAAGGAGGCGATCGCCTATCCCGCTATATCCAGTGGGTTTACGTTCCTGCCGTTAAGGACGCGACGAAGGAAAACGTTGAAGGCCGCAACACTGCCCTTGGCAAACTCCTCGCCCGGACGGTGCGCTCAAAGGTAAATTTTGACGGAGAGATCGCCTCGCTTAGGGCTTCTACACTCGAATCTTACAAGAAAATAATCCAGAAGCAGCAAACTGAGCTAGACTATCTCTCTCAGGCGTTGACAGCCAAGCTCGGTGAATGGGCACATCCCGAAGCGGCTGCGAGGCTGGAATGGACCGAGGATCCGGTCAAGTCTGTACAAATAGCCGACCCAATTGCGCGGCTCTTCGCCAGCGAGGGAACGTTTTCCGGCGATCTTGCCAGATTTGGGCACGGCCTTCAGCGATCCTATCTCCTTGCTCTCCTTCAGGAGCTTGCCGCGACGAACGAAACAGTCCAGCCTCGGTTGATTCTTGGGTGTGAAGAACCGGAGCTTTATCAGCATCCGCCACAGGCACGCCATCTGGCCTCTGTCTTCAAAAAACTGAGCCAGAAAAACGCTCAAATCCTGGTTTCGACCCACAGCCCCCATTTCGTGTCGGGGCGGCATTTCGAACATGTGCGCCTTGTTCGCAGGGATGAGACGAAAAAGGAGTCCGGCATACGTTGGACCACCTGCGAGAAGGTTGCCCATAGGTTATCGGAAATCTCCGGAGACAAGGTAGCGCCCATTGAAGCCGAGCGCGCCCAGCTCCACCAAGCCCTGCAACCCCACATAAATGAGATGTTTTTCACGCAGAAGCTGGTGCTAGTAGAGGGGTTGGAAGATACGGCGTACATCACGGCGTGGCTGGCATATTCGAACCTGTGGGATGACTATCGTAAGTCCGGATGCAACATCGTCGCCGCGAACGGAAAGAGCTCACTCATAGAGCCGCTTCTCATAGCGAAGGAACTTGGGATACCGACGTTCGTCGTCTTCGATGCCGACGGGAACGTCCAGGACCCGGGGCGACGAAACCTTCATAAACTGGACAATCTGAAAATTCTCACCCTTCTAGACGGTGATGTAAACACGCCTTTTCCAGACAATCCGGTGTGGACCAGCAGCTATGCCGTCTGGCCGGAGAATCTTGGCTCCATTCTTAAGCAAGAAGCTGGCGCAACGCTGTGGGATAGCTCCTATTCGGGGGCGACCAAGGGATTGGGCAATCCGTCGGGCAGCTTCACCAAGAATACGGTCCACATTGGGGACCATCTGGCGATCTTGAGAAGCAAAGGTGCAAAGATTCCCACGCTCGACCGGCTTTGTGCAGCGATCCTGGCGCTGAGATAGGAGATTTTGAGAAATGATGGATTACGTGAAAGTAAGATCCAGCACGGTGGCCGCGGTCGGCTACGACGACTCGGCAGGAGCTCTCGGCGTGCAATTCCTCAACGGCAGTGAGTACCACTACTTTGCGGTCCCTAAGTCCCTGTTTGACGGCCTTAAAAGTGCGTCCTCGGTCGGGAGCTACCTGAATAAATTTGTCAAGGATGCCGGTTACCAGTTCAAGCGAGTCAGATAGAGGAGCAGCACGAAAGGACAGAGACACACTATGATCGAGCCAACCATCACCTGCCCGAAGTGCAGCAGCGAAATAAAGCTGACTGAGTCGCTCGCCGCCCCGTTGCTCGCGCAGGCCCAGAAGCAATTCCAGCAACAGCTTGCTGCCAAGGAAACAGAGTTCGCGAGGAGATCCGAAGACCTTCGCGCACAGCAGGATGAGGTGGCAAAAGCACGAGAGAAAATCGACGATCTGGTCGCGGCCAAGTTAAGAGGCGAGCGCTCGCAAATCATCGCAAGCGAAGCCAAGAAGGCCCGCGATGCAACAGCCCTTGAGCTCGAGAATAAAGACAGAGAAACTTCAGAGCTTCGGGAGCTATTGGCAAAGAATAACGAGAAACTTGCCGCCGCCCAGAAGGACCAGGCAGACCTGCTGCGCAAACAGCGGGAACTCGAGGACGCCCAAAGGGAGCTGGATCTCACGATTCAGAAAAAGGTTCAGGAGGAACTTGCCAGCGTCCGGACGAAAGCCAAGCAGGAAGCCGAGGACGAGCTGAAGCTCAAAGTCTCGGAAAAAGACCAGCAGATCGCCGGTATGGCCCGCACAATCGAGGAGTTGAAGCGAAAGGCTGAGCAGACTTCACAACAGGCTCAAGGTGAGGTCCTAGAGCTTGAACTGGAAGAAGTGCTCAAGGCGCGATTTCCGACGGATGTGATCGAGCCAGTGGCGAAAGGCGAGCTCGGCGCCGATCTTGTTCAGCGTGTCAATGGCGCGATCGGGGTTCCTGCGGGGCTGATTTTGTGGGAATCAAAGCGCACCAAGAACTGGTCGGATGGATGGCTTCCAAAGTTGCGCGATGATCAGAGACGTTGCGGGGCCGATATTGCATTGGTGATCTCGAACGCCCTTCCCAAGGACATCGAAAACTTCGACTTTGTGGACGGGATTTGGGTCGCCCATCCGCGCTGTGCAATCCCGGTCTCCGTAGCCTTGCGGCAGTCTCTTGTAGCGGTCAACAGCGCTCGGACAATGCAGCAGGGGCAACTCAGCAAGGCTGAGGAGGTTTATCAATATCTGACCGGGAAAAGATTCCGGCAGCGCCTCGAGGCGATTGTTGAGCGCTTCAACGACATGCGTGAGGATCTGGACAAAGAACGGAAGTTCATGACGCGGGTATGGGCGAAGCGCGAAAGTCAGTTGACGACCGTCATTGAGTCCACGATTGGAATGTATGGAGATCTGCAAGGCATCGCGGGTAAGGCCATGCCTGAAATAGAAAGCCTCGACACTCCACTCCTCGACGGTCCCTCACCCGGCGCGACGGCCCAGTAGCAGTTGCGGTCCAAAACACTTTGGGCTTGTCAGGTGCGCAACCCGAATCAGGACAAAAGTATTGTTAGCGGGCCCCCCTCTGCAGCCGGCTTAATGGCTGCGCCGGGACACGGCGTTACGCGGGTCCGAGCCGGCAGGCTGTAACCCGCCCCAGCAGAAAGGGAGGCGGTCATGGGACATGGCTGCCGGACAAAGTCTGTTCACGTCATCGCCTATTTGCGCTGGCGTTTTGGCAAAGCTAGAGCATGTTTGCTCTCATTTCTGGTCCCTTCCGGGACAACTTGACTTCGGTTTTCAGCAATTCAGGCCCGGCTCAAATTGGCTGACGATACCGGGGACACGTCGCCGGTGGGAGTGCTGCGTAGCGAGACCTGGCCGATCGATCGGGTCTCGTTCGTTGCACCATACATCCATTTCCTTTCCGGCCCCTTCCCGGCGCCGCGCTTTAGCCTCATCAGGGCCTTGTCGGTCCTGAGCTATCGAGCGGCGAGACTGTGTAAATGGCGCATCAAGCGGTTTCCTGAGCAATGACATATCCTCTCCATCTTCTTGGCTGGAAAGCATTTCAGGACCTCTGCATTGCGCTTGCCGAGGAATGCCTCCGCCGTCCTGTCCAGAGTTTCCTACCTGGCAACGATGCCGAGCGCGACGGCGCGTTTATCGGCCGATGGGACGGAGACGATCCGGCTGCAGGCGTGTCAACTATCCAATGCAAATTCACGTCGAAGCCGTCGAATCTGACGATGAGCGTGCTCAGTGATGAGCTGGAGAGGCAACAAAGCTCGCTAAGCGGCGGTTGGCAGCCGACTACATCATCCTCACCAATCATGCCGTATCTGGCGCAAGCGAAATCAGGATCAAGGAAGCCTTCGAACAGCAAGGTGTGGGACGCTGTCGCGTGTTCGGCTACGATTGGATTGTAAGACAAGTCAAATCTTCGCCGCGACCTAGCGGCTGACCGTCTGCAGGGACGAATTTGCTCACCGAGGAATTGAAGCCCTCGGGACACAGCGCGGCAATGAGATTCTGCGCGAGGATCAATCCAGCGCAAGGCACTCGGCAAGACTCGCTTCATCGGTTGCACGCCCCCCTTTCCCTCGCCTCACGGACTCAGCGCGGTATTTCCTTCTCATCAGAAATCACACCCGGAATGCGAGCGTTGCGTCTTGCTCCCCATCGCCAGACTTTACTAACCACTCCAAGATGCACTAACCACTCCAAGATGCCGATTTCGACACTCGCCGCTGGGGCCCGTTGTCTGGACGCTGTTGAGGGCCTCTATGGGGAACATCATCCGCCGATCAATTTCAGCTTGTGATGTTAAGCGCGAGCGCAAGTTCGCTCTTCGCGGCCTGCTGGTCGCGTTTGCGGGCACCTTAGTACCGCCCCCGCTCAGGTCGCCGGGACTCGATGTGATTGCGGCGTTGTTGGCTGGGGCAGACTTGAGGCGATTGGCGTTGGGCCACGCTTTTGTGCAAACGAGTAACCTGCGGCAGATTGCTGGCCGAGCCCGGTATGCGCTCGACGCCACGTCCTAAATTCCGCAGCGGGATCTCTCCTGGGCAACCGTGACCGCGGCGAGCCCCAACATCACGTCGCCGGTGAATCCGAAATGGAGACGATAGAGCCACCAGATTGCGCAGCACCGGTCGAGATCGTACATGGCGAGCGCGCGCCTTGTTGCTGCGACCATCCGCGACATCGGCTTCATTCCGCGTGTCATCTGGAAACCTCGACGTCTCGGGGCCAGCGCTCTCCATTTGATGACTTTTAGGGCGATGATGGCTCGCTGTCCGGCACGTGCACCTGCAATGGATCGGGAGCTGAGATTGATGTTCGACATGCCGTTCTTTTCCGCGTTTCGAAGCTGTTTGCGCACACCTATATGCATGCGGTCTTTGCCGTAATCCTACGGCGAAGGTACTGCTTGCAAAACGCCCAGATCTGGTAGTGCCAATTGATAGGATTCCCATCCGATCAATACGCTCACGCGATCGCACTGCTATGCAAAGCCATTTGCGACCCTCGTGGCGGCTACGCGACCTTTGCTGCCAGCTCCTTGAGAATACCTCGTGCGTCCGCCAAGACTATCTAGGCTCGCATCGGCAGGTCCTACGCCGTTTCCGAGTAACCCCTCCAGGTCACCGGTTTCGCTACCCAAATTTGCGCGGACCCAGCCGACATCGAGCGCTGGCCTGCGGCCGAGCCCCGTCTGACCGCGCATGCAATTCTCGGTCGCCTCGCTAAGCAACGCCCCGAACAGTTCGGCCCGCACCACACCATCGTGCAGAGCTACTCAGAGGCAAAGCAGCCGAGACGATCATCCCACACGGCTAAAGCTGCGGCGCTGGCCGCGTGTCATGGGCATTCCGCGACGTCTCCAGTTCCTTCCGATCCTGCGCGCTATGGTGCAATCTCGGACTGGCCGATCGCCGGAGCTACATCGATCAAGCGAAAGTAACATCCTCAGATGAGGCAATACGGGGGCAATATGGCATGCCGGATGACAGGCCGGCGCCACGCAGACGAAATGGCCAGGATGATCGTGCTTCTCGTGGGCTGCCAGTGGGTCCGAGGATGCGTACCCACTGCGGCGCGAACAATCCACTGTTAGGTGGCGAATGTCTCTCCAGGTAAGGCCACCCGAAGTGATCGCAGGCCTCCAGCCCGGCGCGATCGGTTCACAGCCGGGTTGGCTCCCGTGTAAGCCTAACGAACCCTCCTTCGGCTAATTCGGCTTTGTAGGCCCGTCCGTTAAGTAGGATTGTGGTGGAGTTATCTGCGGTCGGCATGAAACCTTCTTCGCGCAGCTTGTCCATTAGGGCAAATGTAGCCCATTGCTGTGCTAGCGGCGTTCCGAAGCGCCGGTTCTCCGAGAAGAACGCTCCGAAGTCCGGTACCCCCGCCCGGCCGGCCCCAACCACTTGGTCCTCCGCAGGGTTATGAACAAGACGAACGCGATTGAACGGATCCAAACCGGCCGTGTAGCGGTGACCTAGGATTTCATAAGTCATCGTCGGCTGGTCCGAGTCCGGCAAGAGACCGCGGTGGAACAGCCTCTCAACCATCTCGTCAGGGGCGCTTTGCGAACCGTGGGAAAATCTTTGGGGAACGGCAAATGAGACATCTATCGCTTCCTCAGGTGCGGCAGGTGATGATGGTCCAGCTTCATTCATGATCTGACTGAACAAATCATGATCTTCCTGTGTCCAGACGTGCGCCGTTGGCGATTCTGGTGAACGGGCATTGTCAATCGGGTTCGGATCCATAAAGCTCTCCTTTGTGTTATGAGAACAAAGCCCTCTTGAAGATCTCCCGCAGGGAATGAGCTGAAGTTCGTCACGAATTCAGACATGGGCGGCTTCGTCATCGAGAGGCCAAGTTCGAGTGTTAAAGAGGCTGGCTTTCGAGAAGCTGACAAAGGTCGAAAAAGAAGACAAACCGCGGCCGCATCTGCCACGTCTGATCCGATCATCTCCGAGCCAAGTTTCATTCCGCCTGACCTCGCGCGCAGGCCTGCGTCGTGGATTGCGTTCACCTGGCGGTAAAGCTGGTTTGGAGGTCCCGGCGGACCGCGGTCAGACCCAGTCTTGCACCGAACATGTGCATTTCGATCTCTGCCCGCGATCAGTCGTCAGGCTTACGCTTCGAGCTTACGCTCGGGGCCGCTAACCAGAATGGCCGCCATAGCCGCGCCCCTGCACGCGGCGCGCGACCGGGGATCAGGATGCTTACTCGCTGTCGTAAAATTTGCTCTGCAATGTCTTGAGTTGCGTCGGATGTAACGCCTCTTCAATGCAGCCGAAAAACATCTGGCTTCTTGCATTGACACGCTGCCTATCGGTTGGGCCATGCTCCATGTCGGTTTGCAACGCGCGTACGGCGATCCAGTCCTTCGACGGATCCTTGAGCAACTCAAACAGCGTTCGGTTCTGATAGGGATGAAGCCGAAAGTGAGCGAAAGCGACCTTGGCTGAGATCTTCGCATCGCGCAGTGCGTCGGGAAGCGTGAGGAGATCCAGCCCGACCAGTTCTCCGATCTCTTGCATTTGATTCTGCACTTCCTGATATTGCTCGCGTCCCACTAGTTGGTACATTCCTCGTGGACGAAACAGCCAACCGTCGTCCGTCCCCACCTGGTTTCCGAACGGGTTACCCTCGTAACCAAGAACAAAGTTGGCCAATTCTTTCGGATGGCTGCACCAGCTGCCGGGTTTGATTGTCATTCGGCCCTTTAATTGCGGATTGTTGTCAATCACCTTTTGAACTTTCCGACGGCACGACGGTAGCGCTCGCGCTGTCGGAGCTGGTCAGGGTTGCGGAGACGGCGCGAGCGCGGCTGATGCGCACTTTGCCGGCCAGGCATTGGATCGCCCGGGCTGGTTGATGTCTTCACTGGGGTCACGGTCCTTTCCGAGGTCGCGCAGCGCCTCATGATGATGTCCGGGTCGGACGCCTCAACGTTTGCAGCGGAGTACGGTCGAGCCGCCACCAGCCGAATGAACGAGGTCGCCTCAACACCGTCCCAGCGGGACATCGCCCTCATGGATCAACAGGAGCGGCGATATCACGCAAAGGAGTGGATGACTATCGCCCAATAGCTCGCTGACCTGGTTGCGGAACTGCTGGCCGATCGCGCGTGGGAACAGCAAGCCGTATTCTTTGATCAAACTCCGGACCTGATTCTCGATGTCTCGGCGCATGGACACGAGCCGGGATCTCGCGACGAGTATCGGCGCGGATCTTCTGACTTTCCTCGCTCTTGACCTTGACTTCTCGATACCAACCAACCCGCACCAGTTCGGCCAGACCTCGAGCATCATTCTGATCGCTCTTGTTCATGCGTACGGACAAAGCCGCGTGGGCATGCCGCGCGTCGATGCAAACCACTGGGAGATCGACCCTACGAAGTTCATGCCATAGCCAGCTCGCCATCGCCCCAGTCTCAAATCCGATGCGCTCCGCTTGTGGCGCCCGCTTGCGAAGCAATGCCGCGAGTGCCCCGGGGTCGGACTTTGCCTTTCCTTCGAACAAGATCTGACCCACTTCGTCGACCACACATACTGACGTTTCTTTTTGCGAGACATCCAGCCCAACATATTGCTTCATGGCCCCCTCCGATTCGTAAGATTGCGGGAAGGCTTGAAGATAGCGGACCTTTTTGAGCCGCGGGCGCCGACCGCAATTACGTGATCGTCTGCAAGATATTGACCCCGTATTGCCTCATCTGAGGTAAGGCCGTTCCGCTCCCACCTTCTCGCGGCACATGGGGTATGCGAGTTTCACGATCTCTTTAAAGGGATCGGCGTGTGTCTATGCTTGACCATATGCTTAAGGCGGACGTGACGGCGCGCCGGCTGAAAGTGATCACGGAGACGGGACGCCGTAGTTGGTTCTCGAAAGACGACAAGGCCCGGATCGTCGAGGAGACGCTGGTATCAGGCGCGGTCGTTTCCGAGATTGCCCGGCGACACGGGCTGACCCCACAACAAGTGTTCACCTGCCGCCGGCAAGCACGCCGATTGCCGACGCCGATGGCTGACGATCCGCCGTTTGTACCGGCGGGTCGTCGAATTTTCGACGGGCGGTGGTGAACCGGTCGCCAGCCACGCGTCTATGCCGTTTACCACCAGTTGGCCGATTTCCGCGAATTGCAGGATGTCATCACCGACAAGCGGCACGGTCTCGCCAAGGCGAGCATCAGCGGCGTGCTCAGCGAAAGCTGCATCCGCGACGCGAAGATTATGCCCGATGACGTGGCGCATCTGGATATTCGGCGTCAAAACCGCAAGCGCTTCCGGTGAAAGCGCCACATGCCCTACGGAGGCCGCCCGTGCCACGTTGACACGCAGGTTCCATGACACGCTTCCAACGCTGTCATTCCGCGCCGCCGCCCCGCCGCTACCGCGCATGCTCCGCACTGGCACTGCTCTTGCTGATGAAACGGTAAACCGACCATTAGCATTGAAAGGTGTGCAGCAATGAGATCCATGGTGTTTCAAAAAAGTGCGGCCGGCATTGCTGTCAGGTACGCACCTCCGTTCTTACTGGGCCGTCTGCTGACACGGCGAAAAACCCTACGGCTGCGCCGAAAGCTGCCGTCCTGGACGGGCCTTGCGCTACTGGTGCTTGTCGTGGACATCCTGATGGCAGTGTTCGCTTGGGTCGCCGTCGGCTTCGTCCTGAACTGAGATGTCTCCCTTATGCAGGCAGAACGCTGCCAGCAGGTAGCCGATCTGGCCGACGAAGAGGCATCCGATGACGACGGACACGCCAGCGAAGAAGCCAAAGCCGGAGGCCTGAAATACGATCGCGGCGAGTACCGCGATTGCCGGAGACACTAGCACGATGGCCCAGACCCGAAAGAACAGGCCCGTCCCCAGTCCGATGATTGCGCTCCCTAGCAGGGCCAGGATAATCGTCACATTTCACTTCCAGTTTGAGTGCGAGCCGCACTGCAATCCATCATCTGGATCGCTCTAACAAGAATGGCGTTGTCCGCCGCGCCGACAATGCGGAGTTAGTGTTAACCTCGACGATGTCCTTAAAATTGATCCCAACGCGGGTCAGACCTCTGAGGGCCTGGTCTCGAAACACCGTGATCGGCCTTACCGCGGCGGACGGCAATCGGCGTTCAGTGTCCGTGCTGCTGGGCTTGCTATCCGCCAAGCACTTAGCTTGGTCAAGGCGAGAAACGCAGCGAGCGCGTTCGCTTTAAGTGAACGCAAAGGCGAGCAGGCTCGAGCAGAGCACCACCAGACCGACCGCGGTCAGTGCCAGGAAGCTGTCGGAGCCAAGGTCACGATTGCGCATGAAACATCCACGATTGCTACGTAGGAGCGAGGGCAGCAGTCCCGCCTTGGCTCGACGAGAGAACAACCGGCCACCGCCTCAAGCGCCTTCTGCCGCCAGGGCTCGTACTAGGTCTCGGGAAGGGGACACCGGCTGGAGGGATGCGGAGATCGTCGTGCCCACACATCACCTCTATTGGCCTGGGCGACATTAGACCTGCCTTGCGTTCGCATCGCGCGTTTCTTGAGGTGAGCCCGCAGCATTACTTCGTTCTATCGGATATGGCGCAGGAAAGCGGCGAGATGTCGGGCGTCCACGATCGGCACAAGCTGCGTCATCCTACCGATCTCATCGATAGAGAAAGTCGTCGGCGCAGGCGGCCGTAGCTTACGATGCGTTCGCGTGTCTCATCTTCTGTCGATCTCATACCGCCCCACCGTTTAATTCAGGTTAGCGCACAAGCTGTCATCATGGCAGGTTAGCCGAATTCGGCGATCGATTACAGGCATAGGTCAGTACGCAATGTACAGAACTGTGCCCCGCGTTTGCGGTAAGGACACGGGAGGTCAGCCCAGCGCCCGGCCCTGCCTTAGCCACCGCTAAATAATGAGTTCGGCCACCCCATGCCGCGCCGGACGTGGCGAACTTCAAGAATTTATCTTTTCTCAAATGTTTGCCGCGACCTTCCAGCACTGGCCGCAACGTTAGAGCCAGTCAGTCCTGCGGGGGCCCCAGATGAGGACATATCTGAGCTCGTATGTCTCGAAGCTATTCGCGGGGGACCTGGCGGCTTTCGGCGGCCCTGCGACAGACGAAGCGGTCGCAGGGCACATTCGCGCGGAGCAGATCTCCCTCGTGCTCGGTTACTCCCTGGGCATAATGCTGGCCAACGCCTGCAATGCGACGGTGCTTGCAATTGCCCTCTGGCACTCGCCCAACAGAAACTATGCCCTGATCTGGGCAGCTGCCGTGGTTTGCGGCGCGTTATCGATAGGCTTGAAGGCGCGTTTATCACGACGGATTACGAAGCCGCAGTTCGTCTCCCGACAGGCCATGCATCGGCTGGTGCGAAATGCGCTCGTTCTTGGAACCGCCTGGGCGGTCGTTCCGGTAGCTTTCTTCGCCGACGCCTCGAATGGCGGCCAACTCGTGATCACATGTCTTTGCTCCGGGATGCTCGCGGGCGGAGCATTCGCCTTCGCTACGATTCCGGTGGCGGCGGTTGCATTCACGGCTCCGATTTTTGTGGGTACGGCAATCTGCCTCGGCAGAAATGGCGATTTCGTCTATCTGCTCGTCGCTATCCTTGTTGTGGCGTATGGCTTCGTACTTCTGCGCGGCGTTTTCGCCCATTCTTTCGAATTCACGAAACGCACCATTGCTCAATTGGAAGCCGAACGGAGGGTCCGGCGGGATCCCCTGACCCACTTGCCGAACCGTTTCGCCTTTAACGAAAGCCTCGAAGCTGCCCTCAACCGGCTGGCTCGCTCGGGCGAGGAATTCGCGGTTTTTCTCCTTGATCTCGATCGCTTTAAGGAAGTGAACGACAAATTCGGCCACCCCGCAGGAGATGAGTTCCTCGTTCAGGCCGCGGCGAGACTGCAACGATGCGCGCGTGAGACCGATACCGTCGCGCGGATCGGCGGGGACGAATTTGCGCTGATCGTGACCAATCTGGCCAAAGTAGAAGACGCGTTGGAAATCGCCGAGCGCTTCGTTGGCGCTTTCGGCGAACCATTCCTGATCGAAAGACGCGAGATCGCGGGCGCGACGAGCGTCGGAATCGTGTTGGCCCCGCGCGACGGCAATACGCCTAATGAGCTCCTAAAAAATGTCGACCTTGCGCTCTATCGCGCCAAAAAAGCGGGGCCCGGAACGGTTCGCTTCTTTGAGGCCAGCGACGACAAATCAGCGCGCGATCGCAGCGCGCTGCAACGGGATCTGGAGGAGGCGATCGGGAAAGACGAGCTTTTTCTCGTCTACCAACCGTTCTTTGATATTCGCGAGAACCGAGTAACCGGATTTGAGGCCTTGCTGCGCTGGCAACATCCTGTCCGTGGAGTCATTTCGCCGGCTGAGTTCATTCCAATTGCCGAAGAAACCGGCTTGATCCACCCGATCGGTGAGTGGGTGGTCCGACGCGCCTGCTCGACGCTGTCGAACTGGCCCTCTGATCTCAGGGTCGCCGTGAATTTCTCTGCAGCTCAATTCCATAACACCAGCATCCTGCAAACAATCGTGCAGGCTCTGGCGGAGGCCAGAGTTGCCCCTAGCCGCCTTGAAATCGAAATAACGGAGTCGATGCTGATTTCAAAGTACGGGCCGGCATCATCGATCCTGAATTCACTCCTGCAACTGGGGGTGACGGTGGCGCTCGACGATTTCGGAACAGGATTTTCGTCGCTGACCTATTTGCTAAAATTGCCTTACACCCGCATCAAAATCGATCAGTCCTTTATACGCGACATGCTGACACGGCCGGATAACGCGGCGATCGTAAAATCAATAATCACGCTGGCGCAGGATCTGCACATTGGTGTGGTCGCGGAAGGCGTCGAGACCACCGAGCAGCTCGGGTGTTTGCGCCAAACCAGCTGTGATGAAGTCCAAGGATATCTCATCGGTCGGCCGGTATCAGCCGACCGCATCTTCGCCCTGCTCGAAAATAAGCAATGGTCGACGCCTGCCGCTTGAAACGCCTTGTGCAAACCGACCGACCATCATGCCGCGTGAGGCGCTGGCATCGCTAGCGGAATCAATGACAAGATAGGTATGTGACCGACTTGCGATATCACCCTACGGCATCCAAGTCCGCGCCGTGGCGTTTGCCCTATGGAAAGGGGCGCGCTACTGATCGGATTGGATATTCACCAGTATCTCGCCGGCGACGATTTCGGGGTCTCCAAGATGGAGATCATGCAGACTCGCTTGAACGAACTCCATGACCTTTTTGTTCGCTTCATTGGCGCTTTCGCGATCCTCGAATATCATCACTGCAACACCGACGCCTTCACCTCCGTCCAGGACATAGTACGACTTGAATCCATGCGATTCCCTTAGGATTTGACCGACGCCGCTTTTCGCGCGGCGGGCGGCATCCGCAACCGAACGAACATTGGTGTACTTGCGAATGAACTGGTCCCGGTTGTCTGAACAAAACTTCCGCGTCGATAAGTGGAGCGTCTGCCGGGGTTAGGCCGCCGCGCGGAGCGGAGGAAGATCGAAGTAGGCTTGATCCGGGGTGCGGTCGTCAAGGCTCGAATGTGGGCGACGGCGATTGTAGAAGTCGAGATACCGGCCGATCGAGTTACGGGCCTCGCTGACGTTTTCATAGGCTCGCAGATAGACCTCCTCGTATTTGACGCTGCGCCACAGCCGTTCGACGAACACGTTGTCCCGCCATGCCCCCTTGCCATCCATGCTGATGGCGATGCCGTAGCTGGCAAGCAGACTGGTGAACGCCGCGCCCGTGAACTGCGAACCCTGGTCGGTGTTGAAGATTTCCGGCCTGCCATGACGAGCGAGAGCATCCTCCAACGTCCCGACGCAGAAGGCCGCCTCCATCGTGATCGACAGCCGCCACGACAGAACACGGCGTGTCGCCCAGTCCAGCACCACGGCGAGATAAACGAAGCCGTGCGCCATTGGAATGTAGGTGATGTCCATGGCCCAGACCTGGTTCGGCCGCGTGATCTCGATGCCGCGCAGCAGATACGGATAGATCTTGTGACTGGGCTCGGGCTTGGTGGTGCGCGGGCGGCGATAGAGCGCCTCTATCCCCATCCGCCGCATGAGCGTCTTCACATGCCGGCGGCCGATCTTGCACCCCTGCAAAGCCAGCAGGCCTCGCAACATACGCGAACCGGCGAAGGGATACTCCAGATGCAGCCGATCGAGACGCTGCATGATCTCGAGGTCGGCTGAAGAGACTGGACGCGGCAGATAGTACACGCTGCTGCGGCTGACCTTCAAAATCTCTGCTTGCTTGGTGATCGGTAGATCGTGTTCACAATCGATCATCGCTTTGCGCTCAGCCATCCCGCCTTGGTGAGCGCGCCTTCTAAAAAATCGTTCTCCAGCGTCAGCTCTCCGATCTTGGCGTGCAGCGACTTCACATCGACCGCGGGCGTGGCCGGTGTCCCGCCTCCCGGTCCGAAAATATCGGAGGCGCCGCCCTCAAGCTGGGATTTCCAGGCCGTAATCTGATTGGGATGAACGTCGAAATGCTCCGCCAACTGGGCTATCGTGCGATCGCCCTTGACGGCGGCCAGCGCCACCTTCGCCTTGAAGGCCGGTGAGTGGTTCCGGCGCGGTCGTCTGCTCATGGTTTCTCCTGTTCACGGCGATTATCGCCGCTGTCAGGCAGAAATTCCACTTATCGTCCTGTCCAAATTTGTGGAGCCGGCTCTGAATGACCACGTACATTGAAGCACCACGCGTCTCATTTCCATCCTACGTATCAAAGCATATTAGGTCGGCGCCGGACTAGGTCCTAGTTCCAAGGCCGGGCATGTTGCGACTTGGCTATATCAAAACCGAGCATGAAGAATCCCGCATCCAAACCAGATAGACGTCGCTGCGGCTGGAGCGACGCGCGATCGCTATTCGGAGGCAACAGACGTAGATGGTGCTTTTTGAGTATCACGTGATACCAAATCTGGGACTAGACACGACACAGCGCCAAATGGATGACCGAGGAGGACTATAAGTATCTTCTGCGAGGCGATATCCTGGGTCTTCATTAGGACGGACCGTCGAATCTTCGTTCACCTTCGCGAAAGACTTTTTGTTTCGTGGAAGACCTTTTGCCCGATAGATAGAAATGCCTGCCTACCGCTCAACGAACAGTAATTCATCGCGAAACGAGACCGCATCGCAGAATTTTAGCTTGCCTCGCAAGACCGACCCGTTACCATCGACGGTTGGCGGCGGATGATCCGCGCCGACGTTCAACTACGGACGCCGCGAAGGTCTCATTTTATTCAAGAACCTTATGCTAACTGGTACCTGATCGTCGCGGCCGGATGTACGCCGTGGCATCACGAGCGGCGGCTTTCGTGCCGGGGTTCTTCGCGTGGAGAGGCTCCAAAATCAGCCGCGTCATCATTGCTTGGGTGAGGCATCTGAACAGTGGGCTCGTCTCAGACGCTATTCATGGAGAAACCGCTCGTTAGAGTGAATTTCTTGAATGCTGAGACAGTCTTCTACGATCAAAAACTTTCATTTGGTCACATCTGAACGACGGCATCCTCTCCGACAGGATCGCGCTCGCGCCAAAATCGAGGTCCCTCAAACCAGACTTTTTCTGCATCGCCAGAACTGGGATCACCGACGTGCAGCGCACGAATCGGAGCTTTGCCGGGCGGCAGGCCTTCGAGCCGCCACGTCTTCTCCAGCAGGAAACACGGATGTGCTTGACTGTGCATGTCAGGAGACTTGTCCCCGGACCCCGGCTTGCTGCAACAGCGGTAGCACAGCTTCGCCGAAAAATTCGAGATCTTCGCGAAAATCATAGAACGAAATCTGCATCCCGTCGCAACCCACCTTGTTCAGGGCGATGAGCCAGTCCGCAACCTGCTCTGGGCTGCCAATCAGGTGCACGTTTCCGCCAAGTATGCGCTCGTGCGGCACATGATTGTTCCAAGCCTTGCTGTCGCCACTCTTGAAGTGGTTGGCGTACCCGGCGGCGGCTTCCGTGTCCGCCAAGCGGATGATGTCGTCATAATAGGCCCTCGCCTCTGCTTCCGTCTCCCGGCAAACGATCATCGGATTGATAATGGTGCGAATATTGCGGCCCAAACTTAGCGCCTCAGCCTTGAGTTTGGCCGTATGAGCTGGCAGCGCCTCGACTGCACGCTCGACGTTGGCGCCGGCAGGACTGGTGATGAAAGCGAGATCCGAGTGCCGCGCTGCGTAGGAAAATCCCGCTGGTGATCCGGTTGCGCTCACAAGAATGGGCCGCCCGTAGCGGGGCTTGGGACGCACGAACGCGTCCTCAAGACGCCAGAACTGACCTTCATATGTGAAGTTATGCTGCGATTGCCAAAGCCGCTTCGCAATGGACATGAACTCATCCGCCATCTCGTAGCGAAGGTCATGCTCCTGGCGGCGCATGCCGAACATGAGCGGCTCTGCTGGAGAGAACCCGGTCACGACATTTATGCCGAAGCGTCCCTTCGAGATGTGATCGGCGGTGGCCGCGAAACGTGCCAGATGCATCGGGTGCCACGGGCCGTAGAGGATGTGGATAGTCGAGAGCAACAGCAATCGTTTGGTGAGGGCCGCGAGCGCCGTGACGGTCATGAACGGGTCGATCGAATCTTCTCGAAACCGGATCTTGCCGCCATAGCCGCCTGCACGAACCCATTCCGACAAGCCGAAGACCAGATCGAAGCCCAGTTCCTCGGCTCGAAGCGCGAGCGCTGCGTTGTAGTCGAACTCCCACGACGTCGAGCGAGGTGCCGCGGATGCGGACCAGCCTCCACTTTGTGTCGGCAGGAAAAGGCCGAGGATCATCGGCTGGCGCAGCACGCGCCCGAACGGACTATCGTCGAAGTCCGCCGGGGAAGGCGTCCCGTGGAGACGAGGATCTAGATTCATTTCAGTTCCGATTCAGGACAGCGGCGACGTTGCGGCCATTCAATTTCACACCGTCAGCCCACGATCCTGATCTTGGCAGGATCCGAGAAATCGCCGGTTGCGATCTGCTTTTGTGCAATCGTGATGGGCCCGCGGTCATAGTAAGGCGCAGCCTCAAGGCGGGCCGTCAGCAGCCTCTGCTCATGCAGGAAGTCGAGAACCCTTTGACTTTCCACTATTTCTGCATCGGAGACGGCAAAATCGAGCGATTTGACGTCCTTGACCGGCGCGCGCAGGTAACGATCGGCATCGGTTGCCGCCCGCAACAGGCTGGCGTCCAGCCGGGACGTCTGCGCAAACCATTCGTCAGCCTGGGTAAGATTGTTCGACGTCCACCATACTGCCAAAGTCCATGCCTTGAGAAAACGGATTGCCGCCTCTTCTCCATTGCGAGCGAGCCAGGGTCCGCTCAATGCTTGAATGCCGGAGGCACCTTTTGGATCGCGCCACAGCTCCCTGCCGATCTTCTGCTGCAACAATCTTTCGTAGGTCGGATCCCACGTCGTGACGGCATCGACAAGCCCGCTCTTCAAGGACTCGGCCTGCTCGGCAATATCTTGGTTGATGATCGTGATATCCTTGAACGGCTCCTTGATCCCGGCCGCGACCACCGCCTGAATGCTTCGGGGCAACACGGTGGTTCCGAAGGGCCCTGACAGTTTCACTCCTTTCAAGTCGACAAGCGTTGTGCCCTTGAAGTCGTTGCGGACGACGATACCGAAGCGCTGATCATGCGTCCGGTGCAGCACCTTGGAGCCCGGGATGCGGGAGATTGCGCGCAAGGTGGGCGCGTCCGCGGCATAGATGTTGTCGATGCTGCCAGCGACGGCCGCTTCACCCAGCGGTCCGCCAAAGGTGAAGGTCTTGAACTCGGCCTCTATTCCGTTGAGTTCGAGAATGTTCGTATGGCGCAACGCCTCGAAGATTTGACCACCGCCGGCCCACAGGCTCTGATAGCCAAGCGTGATCCTGCTCAACGGTTTGCTCTGGGCGCTGACGATTGCCGGTCTCGGGAAGCCTGTGGCAAGGCCGCCAATGGCGGTGCCCGCGCCGATCAGGAACGTTCTGCGTCTCATGAGATCACCTCATCCAATGGTTTAAAGAAATTCAATCGGGCAGCCGCCGGTGCAACGAAAGTCGACGCTCGATAAGCAACATCAAGCTGTTCATGGCAAATCCAATCAAGCCGATCACGAGCATGCCTGCGAGAACCTTCTCGGTCTCGATCGTGGTCCGCGCGAGCTGGATCATGTAGCCAAGGCCTGAAGTCGCCGAGACCAATTCGGCAGCGATGACGCAAGTCCAACCGGTGCCGAGCCCTATGCGCATTCCGGTGAGGATATGCGGTAGCGTCGCCGGCAGCAGGACCTGGCGGATGAACAATCCGCGCGGCGCACCGAAGCAACGAGCGACGCGGACGTAGACATCCGAAAGTGAGCGAGCACCATCGTAGGTACTGGTGAAGATTGGAAAGAACGCGCCGAGCGCGATCAGGAACCAGGCGGGTCGATCGCCGAGGCCGAACCACAGAATCGCAATCGGAATCCATGCAATGACGGAGATCGGACGAATGACCTCGATCAGCGGAAGCACGTAGCGGGCCAGCACCGATAAACGCCCTAGAAGAAGGCCGAGCCCAACCCCTACGACAGTTGCGATCGAAAAGCCGACCAGGACCCTGAGGATGCTGGCAGAGACGTCGCGCCACAACATGCCGGCGCGCGCGAGATCTAGCACCGCGGCCCCGATCGCGGAGGGCGGCGGGAACAGGTTTGCGTTGATCATCGCGGACCGCACACCGATCTGCCACAGGACGGGCAGCACCAGCAGCGGCACGAAATACTTCACTTGCGCCAAGGGGAACGTGGCCGGCTTGGTTTTGACGAGATCAGTGAGGGCGCTGCCTCGCTCCTGCGAGCGAGCGCCGGCCTGCAACAGCGACATCAATGACGCTCCGCTGTCGGAGTGACCCGACCCAGCAAATCCAGCACCTCGTGCTTGATATCGAGGAATACGGAATCCCGGACGCGGATCTCAGGCGCTCGTGGGCGTGGGATCGCTATGTCAACGACGGAGTGGATGCGCCCGGGCCGAGATCCCATCACGACCACCCGATCGCTCAGGAACACGGCTTCCTCGACATTGTGCGTGATCAGAACGAAGGTCTTGTGGGCGCGAGACCAAATGGCGAGCAGTTCCTCCTGAAGCCGGTCGCGTGTCAGCGAATCTAGAGCCGCAAATGGCTCGTCCATCAAGACGACGTCAGGGTCCGGAGCCAGGGCTCTTGCGATGCTGACCCGCTGCCGCATACCCCCTGACAATTGAGACGGATACGCCTTGTCGAATCCATCCAGGCCGACGAGCGAAATGAAGTGACGGACACGAGTGTCTCGCTCGGTTGCGGATAATTTCTCCGCACCCAATCCAAAGGCGATGTTGTCGGCAACGCTTAGCCAGGGAAATAGTGCATAATCCTGAAACATCATCGTGCGATCGGGGCCGGGGCCGGCGATTTCGGCCCCCTCTTTGAGCACGCGTCCGGACGTCGGCTTGACGAAGCCGGCGACGAGGTTCAGGAGGGTCGTCTTTCCGCAACCGGACGGACCAATAATCGACAAGAATTCGCTGGCTTGTATCTCGAGGTCTACCTCTTGAAGCGCCGGAAACAGCTTCCCGTCGCTCTTCTCGAAATGCTTAGAGACAGATTGTAGGGCGAACATCCGATCGGCTTGTTTGATTTCGAACCAGGATAGCCATTATCCATCCAGACCCGCGAGAGGTGTTTTCAATTTTCGCCCATAACGTATGACGTCCATGCTGAACCGTGACGGCGAGGAAGCATGAACGCACTTGTTCTCGACAGCGAAGGTGAGATTGATCGATGCCGGAGTGTGCCAGCGCACCTTCTCTGGACAAGGGTTGGTATCCTCCGGACCTTAGTCAGCAGTGCAGCCAATGTGTTTCCAGGAGAACCTGTCAAACCAACCGCGTTGTTTGGTGATTGCACTCGGACCGGCTCGCGCGCGAGCCTGCCATCTTTACTTTTATTGATTTTCCTGATGTTCATGCAACAAGCTGCATCGTCAGCAACGGAGTGATCATGCCCTCTCAAATTGAGTCTCAGGACGGCTCGAACGAAATGAAGACTGTTTCGAGACGTATTCGCAACGGAAATGAACGCGCTTGGACGGCCATTGAACGGCATAAATTGCGAGGGTTAATTGATCAAGGGCAGCCAGTGAGCAGGGTCGCGCGAATTCTCAGACGACCGTTGACCTCCGTCACAGAGATGGCGAGCAGCCTCGGGTTGCTCTTGGAGCGCGAATAGGCGCGCTCCAACGCGTTGAGGCCAACTGCTTGCCGCAACGATGGCGTTAGCGGCGATAGCGAGCTATGGCTCGTAGAAGATGCAGATTTTCGGAAGTGGCACTTGCTCTGGAAACAACGGGGGTACCGATAACAATTAAGAGTCGAGTGGTAGCACGGAGACAACTGTCGTCGATGGCTCACAGAAGCGCCCCGTCAAGACCGGTCCATCGGTGAGACTCTCCTGGAAGAAGGTCTCACGCGATGATGCAGCGGATCGCGGCCGCAGCACCTCGGGAAATTCGGCTGAACTCATGATGTCGCCGTCGTCGACATAAAGCACATTTGGATCGACATTTACGGCCGGATATCGGCTTGAGAGCAACTCAGCTTGCGCCCAATGCGCGGTGGCACGGCGGCCATCGAGCAATCCGGCGGCAGCAAGGATGAACACGCCGGAGCAAATCGAGGCGATCCGCACACCTCGTTGATGTGCACGGCGCAGCGTGTCGAGCAATGTCACGGACGGAATGTGCTCGATATGCGACCACCCCGGCACGATGATCGTGTTCGCCAGCGCCAGCGTCCTCAGACCGTCGTCGGCAACAATTCTGATGCCGTTATTGGCAGCAAGCGGCCGTCGCGGATGCTCGCTGCAAACGACAAGGCGATACCAGTCAATGCCCATATCTGTCAGGCCGAAAACTTCCACCGCCAGTCCGAGCTCGAAAGCGTTGACGCCGTCATAGGCGAGCACGGCGACAAACTGCTCCCGCCTTGGCGGTCGTGGTTTCTGACGTGTGGCGCGCGTGCGCAGGTTTGGCATAATCTTAACGTTAGGTGGCATCCGAGCCACTGGTCAACCCGGCCTCGCCTGGCGCAACTTTGACCAAGATGGAGGACATGGTGATCATTTGAGTAGCGACTTGTGAATTTCCCCGATCGTCGCGACGGCGCGACAGCGATGTGGAGCCGGCTCGAACGTGAGCTCGCCAAGGCCCCGGTTGATCTGCTCGTTCTTCCCGAGTTGGCAGGCGTCGACAGTTTTTGGGAAAGCCCGCTCTTCAGCGAGGTCGTTTGGCGTCAGGCCGTCGCCACGCATGCCAAGATCTCAGATGAGCTGAAGCGCCTGACGGCAAAGCGTATCCTCGGGACGCGGGCTGTCGAGGTGGACACACGGCGCTGGAACGAGACCTTTCTCTGGAAGCCGGAGAGCGGTCTGGTCAGGGGCAGGCCCAAGGCGTGGCTGCCGCAGCAGGAGAGGGGCTGGGAAGCAACCTGGTTCGATCGCGGCCCACAGAATGTACTTCCCGTGCGGGACGACAACCTCTGCTTCGCCGAACTGGTTTGCACGGAGCTCATGGTGAGCACCGCGGCGCGCCGTCTCGGGCAGGCGGGGGTTCAGTTGATTGCCGCGCCGCGGGCCACCGGCGGCCATCCGCGTTGGGAAGTGGCGACGCGGATGGCGGCGATTGCAGCCGGCGCGTTCGTGGTGACGGCGAACCGGCGCGGCGGCAGCTTTGCCGGCGGAAGCTGGATCGTGGCGCCTGATGGAGACATCCTTGCGCACACGAGCGAGGACAATCCCATCATCAGCCTTGAAGTCGATCTGGCCGCGGCCGATGCGGCCAAACAGACCTATCCGCGCAATGTCAGGGATTGACCAGATTGAGGAGACCTCGCCGATGCTGGAGGCGCCGACCTATCTCACTTCTGCCGAGGAGTTACGGCCACCCTATCTTCCGCCGTCGGCATTGATGCGCGCCAAGCAGCTCGACCGGCTGGATCGACATTGCTGCAACTTTATCGCGCATGCGCCGCTTGTCATCATTGGCTCGTCGCATCCCGAGCGCGGCCATGATGTCAGCCCCCGCGGCGACGCGCCGAGTTTTGTGCATATCTTCGATCCTCATCATCTGGCGATCCCGGACCGGCCCGGCAACAATCACCTCGATACGATGGAGAATTTGCTCGTCAACCCGGCGATCGGCCTGCTGTTCGCTATTCCGGGCATCGAGGAATTGCTGCGGGTCAATGGCACCGCGCGTCTCACGCGCTCCGAGGTCCTCCTCCAATTGAGGTCGGTCGGCGGCAAGGCGCCAAAGCTCGCGATCGTCGTGACCGTCACGGAGACGTTCCTTCATTGTACCAAGGCTCTCAAGCGCAGCCGTCTCTGGCGGGATGACTATCGGCTGGATCGCCAAACTGCCGTCGCTCGGACAGATGATTTCCGATCAGACCATGCCTGCCGATCTCACCGTCAAGGACATCGAGGCGCGAATCGAAACCGACGCCAAAAAGACTCTCTATTAGCGAACGAGGAATGACGGATGAAGCTGCAACTCCTTCGAAACGCAACATTGAAGCTGAATCTCGGTGGACGCACGATACTCATCGATCCGGTTTCGCGCCGAAGCACAGCCGCCCTTCTATTGCGGGACGCTCGCCAAATCCGCTGGTTGAGCTCCCCGTGAGCACCGACCAAGCCCTCGACGGCGTCGAGCTGGTTATCGTCTCGCATCTGCATTCCGATCGCTGCGCTTTGGCCGCAGCGTGATCGCGGAAGCGCGCCGCCGGATGAGACGACGGCAGGCGCGCTTGGCTCACGCGACAGCCGTTCTGATCGACAGCCCCGCCCCGCGTGTGGGCCCGCCGGCTCAGAACTCTCCTCCAGGAGATCCAGTCTCTACCTGCTTTCCTCCGTTGCCGCTTTGCAATGGCGCTCCATCCCGACCTACTGATGGACATGTGGAAATGTGTAGCGATCGGCGAGATAGCGGAGTATTCGCTGCGATGAGTCGATGAACCGCCAGCCATTTGCGACATCCGCATCGTCGGGTACCGGACGGGTGTGATCGAAGACGAGAATTGGAAGCGATTGGTGCTGCTCTCCGAGAAGTTCCACGATCTCGGCTCTCGGTCGCGCGAATGACAGGCGATGCACCTCAATCTGCGTTGCCAGCCCCGGAAACGATGCCAGCAAGCCTTCGATCGCGTTGCAGTGCGGGCAGACGAAGAACCGCCCCGGCTGTGCCGGATCTTCAAATCCTGGCTTCAACAGGAAGAGGCGATCTTTGCTCATTACCGGTCTCCGAAATGCCCATCACCACACCTGCGTGATTCGCGCCGAGGGTCTGCGACACTCGATTGTGCTGGCGCGGTCGATTTCGTCCCATTGTGCGCCACACATCGTAGCGCCGGATCGTAAGTGCAAATGATCCTCAGTCAATGAAATGGAAGGAGCGTTGTTTTGGCTGAATTGTACTGACCGCTTCGCGTGCCAGCGTCGATCTAGAAGGATCATCATCCAGTCGGCCATAACCGCTTCATGCTCAGTCACGCCGCCCTTGCCTGCAGGTGCCGCACGCGAGGAATCACATGCTCGGCAAAGCGCCGCATGTTCTCGTCGACCGGCTGGAACTGAAGCATGAAGAGCTCGACGCCGATATTGTTGAATTCGAGAGGCGCGCCACGTGTCATAGCTACCGACGAGCCGCGCGGAGGTCCCTCCGTTCGTTCTACCCTTGCCTCCTTGGCCGCCCTCTTGAACATCTGTGCATCGGGGTCGGCGTTGGCGACGACGCGCGCCCGGGCCGGCTTGTCCTGGTCGGCAATCGTGAACAGCTCGACGAGCTTCCTCTGGGCTTCCGCGTCGGTCTCGCGCGCGATCACGGACATGCCGAAGCGAATCGGCACGCCGCGGCGCGGCCTTCGCGCGACGTCCTGGATCAGCGAGCGAATGTCGTCGAGCGGCTGCCCATTCATGAAATAGACATCGGCAGCGTCTGCCGCGAGTGCGCGCGCAGCCTCGGACTCTCCGCCAAGATAGATCGTGGGACGCGAGCGGAATCTATCACCCGGACGGAGCTGATAGGACTAAGCCACCACGAGGAGGTTTCCATTCCCCCTGCACGTCCACGACCTGGGAACAACAAATCGCAATGGTTCAGCTTGGTGAACGCGTAGGTCACAGAAACGCTCACGCCGGCGGCGAACGTGTCGGGGATAGCGCGGCCCCTGGGGCTCGGTCCATGCAGTCGCCGTTCAACTTCCCTGGGCGACTTCTTTTGGCTTGGATGGTCCGTGTTCCTCGGTGTCGGGCAGCCGCTCAGGGAGTTGCCGACGCCGGAGGGGCGAATTGTGATCGCTCTTTTTGGCGTCAACGATCCGCTATGGGCCGGCTCCCATCTGATCGGTCCGATCCTCGACCATAGTCACGAAGATGTGCGATTCTTCTCCGGCGCTGCCGATCTGTAACCGTCGAGCACAGATCACTCGCTGCCCGCGAACGGGGCTATCGATCGAATCGATAATGGGTTCGAGTTGCTGCTTCTGGGCAAGCAACTGCTGGTCACGCCGTTCGATCAGGTCGGCCGCCTCCGGGGAGAACAATTCGCGCGCGGTCCTGCCGACGATTTCGGCCCGCGACATGCCGATGATCTTCTCGGCGGCCTTGTTGACGAAAAGGTAACGCAAGGTGCGCGCGTCCTTGGCGATGATGCCTTCGTTAACGTTCTCGACGATGGTGGCCAGAAACCGCTCGGTCCTCTCCAACATGCGCTGGCCATGACGCAGGTCTGTGACGTCCTCCTGCACGGACACCAAACCGCCGCCATCCATCGGACGCTCGTAGATCTCGATCGTGCGGCCGTCATTTAGCGCGATCTCGTAGGCTGTCGGCTCGCGCCGGGCGATGCGATCGAGAAACGCGGTGAGATACTCGGCGATGTCGCCGCTGAAAAGTCCGTTCTTGACACGATGCTGCAGGATTTTCTCCAGCGTGGAGCCAGCCCTGATCGTCTCAGGCAGATTGTAGATCCGCCGATAGTTGTTGTTCATCGCGATGACATTGGCCCTGCCGTCGAGCATGATGAGGCCTTGGGGCATGCTGTTGATCGCCGCCGACAATTGCCACCTCTTGGCCTGGTACTTATGGTTGAACTTGTCGCGCTGGGTCATGGCGGCGTCGCGTTGCCGCGCCGTGTTGAACTCGAGCTGCTCCAGCTCCAAAATCTTTTGCACGGCATCGCGGAAGCGCTGCACGGTGCGGGCCAGATAACCGATCTCGTCGTTCCGCATCAGATGCGGCACCTCGCTCTTGATGTCTCCTGCGGCGATCCGGTCGGTTGCTTGTGTGATATCGGAGAGCCGGCCGATCACAGAGTCGCGCATGACGAGGACGTTGATCGCGGCAAGGACCAGCGCCGCGAGGCCAAGCATGAACAGGTACCAGGCCGCATAGCGGTTCTCGTCAGCAAGCTGATCGGCTTCGCGGGCTTGCTTGTCGTAGGATCGCTGCAGTGCCTCGAGGTCAGCATTGAGATTGCTGCGCACCGTGCGATTGGCGTCGTTATCGCCCCATTCACGAGCCGCGGCCGGACTGATCTCGAGCCCCCGCCGCACCAGTTCCTGCCGAAAGTCGATGAATTGCATCACTCGCTGTTTGAATGCCGCGAACAGCTCGAGATCGTCGGGTTGGACAGTCTGTTCCCAGCGCACCATCACCGCCGTGAGCTCGCTGTTGCGCTTGACCAGCTCTCCCGCGAATTGCTTCACTTTCGCCGGTTCGGTGGACATGTAGATCCCACGCGATTCCATCACGATCGCGTAGATCAGGGCGTTGACGCGCCCGATATTGACGGCGGCCGCGGCCGAATCGGCCTGCATGTGCCGATAGTTCCCCTGTAGGCGCACGGACTGGATCGACATCACCAGCAGAAATAATGTGACGATCGTCAAAAATCCGGCGATGGAATAGATTTTGTCGGCCACGCTCAGGCTATCGGAGCCACGCACAAAGCGAAGAAACCTTTGCAGCGTCTTGGTCGCAGTCCGCGCCCAAAGGCCCGCCGTCGCAGCGTTCATGATGCACCTATTCGGTCGAGAATGGCCGACAATAGGCTCGGCGGGGCTAGCGGAGACTTAACGGCCTCGCCTCGGCTTATCTTTCGAAGCGCGCCAGAGCCTTCCCGTCGCCAGCGGTTTTGAGGAGGCCAGCGCTTCGCTACGCGGGCCGTACAAGAGCGTTCCTCTCGGTACGGACCGTACAAGAGCGTTCCTCTCGGTAGGCAAAGTCTACAGCGACCGTTACCGACGATCGGCTTCGGACCGTGCTCGGCGATGATATCGCTATCTGGTCCTTGACCGCGGAAAGCCCGCACAACGATATCATGCGCCGTCCCGAGGATTTGGTGGAGTTCAAGCGCCACCTTCGGCGTCTATTCGACCAGATCAAGGCTGTTCATGGAGAGAATGCGTTCATCAACGTCTTTCCCGCATTGCCGAACTCAGCTTCTATCGAGGTTGGGCGTGTTCGGATGCCGAAAGCCGATCTGCCCTTGCGCATCTATGATCAGAATCGGTCGGTCGGCGGCTTCATTCCGACCTTGAAGATCACGAGCTAGCCCGCGGCAGAAATATCCGGAAGCGCCGGTTACGCGGTCATAGGACTGGTCAGCCGGTCCCAGTCCCAACCTTAGATGCGAGAGGTGCGTGAAGGCGCCATTGACGAAGGCGCTGCCGGAGCTCTGTATTGCTCGGCATCGAGCGTGCTCCAGGCACGCCGCTCAACGGATTAGATCCGCCCGCGCGAAGTCCTGCTCGCGCAGCGCATGAAATCTTGACGCTCTGGCATCTCTTGCTCGGCCAGTCGCTGGAGCCTGCAGCCGTCAGCTGACGACTCTAGAACCTATCTCAAAATTGTCGAAACAGGATCAGCAGGCAAGCGAGCTGGACGAAGCCGAGGAAGTTTTGCGGATAGAACTCCCAGCGGACCAGCAGGCGCCGCCGCCACTGTATCCAGGCGAAGAAGCGTTCGACCAGCCAACGCCGAGTATAACGACGGAGCCTGCGGCCGTCCTGGGTGAGCGACCTCACTCGGTTTGAACGATGTGGCGCGATCATCTCGATGCCTTGTGACCGCAGTTCAACGTCGAGCGCATCGCTGTCATAGGCGCGGTCGCCGATCAGGTTCTCTGGCTTGGCCTCGATCATGTAGAAGTCGAAGCAGAGCTGTACCAAGCGCACTTCGTGATGGTTCGCGGCATGCGTGCTCACTGAAAGCGGCAAACCGTGGCGATCCACAATCGCCATGATTTTTAAGCCCTTTCCGCGCCTCGTTGGGCCGATCTCTGCACCGCCGCCTTTGGCCATCGCAAAGGTCGCGTCGATGAAACACTCCTCTTCGTCGAGCAAGCCCTTCTCGCGAAGTTCGTTGGCGATATCGGTCAGAACGCGTCGCAACACTTCATTGCGACACCAGTTCTGAAAGCGACGATGTACGGTCTTATAGTTCGGATAGCACTGCGGCAGCATGTGCCACTGCGCGCCCGTGTTCAAAATCCAAAGAGCGGCTTCGAGAACCTGACGCGTCGCAATCGGCTTCCGGCCCGGCCGGCCGTCGGCAATGTGCTCTTCCGGAAAGTGTTTCCGGATGCGCTCCCATTGCTCGTCCGTCAGCCGAATCATCTTTCCTTTATAGCCGATCGACGCTGATCTTCAATTTTGAGATAGGTTCTAGCTAGAATCTAGCCGAGGCGCCGTTCTGGCAGATCGCCGATCTTCACTCGATGGCTCAACCCTCCAGTGGAGACGACGTAGCCGCAACGATCTTGCCGCCATAGAGATCGGCGAAAGACATGGTACGAGCCTCCGCGAATCCGAACTCTTTTTCAACGGCAGGCCGCACCGAAGTCACGACCGGCTCGAAGACGCAGCCACGTAGCACCGGTGTGACTTCAATCTTGATCTGGACATTCTGCGCGCGAACCACCAGTTTGACGATCGCGCCCTCCTTACGGGTCTCATGGACCTGCGCACCGGGGATCTTGTCTTTTACTTTGGCTGCGATGCGCTGCATGGCCGCATCGATGTCGGCGAGGGATTCGGGTCTCGGCGCTACAGGAACATAAGTCAGATCGATATCGACGGACAGACGCGGCATATCGCGGACGAACAGATTGATTGCAGTGCCCCCTTTCAGGGCGAAACACTTCTCTTCGGTGACGAACGGGAGAACGCGCAGCAACAGCGCGACCTGCTTTTTGTAGATGTCATCGAACGCCATTGAGATCTTCCGGTACCGTTATCTGATAGGTCGGGTCGAGAACGCCACCTTTGATGAGCATGCGCTTGCCGTGGCCCAGATCGACAGCCTCCTTGTTGAGCCGCTTGAGCCAGGCATGGTTGTGGCGATCGGCAAAATAGAAGAAGAGACGCTTGACCTTCACGCTCGCACAATCGTTCAGGAGCTTCTGCAAGCGGTCCGGCCGAAGGTTCGCAAGACCACCGAGCAGGGCGTCGACCTGTTCGAAACTTTCGTTGTTGGGCAATTCGTCAAGCAGTTCGAAGACGGCGCGCTCGGGCGTGGACAAGGTCAGAGGCCAGTCCCATTGCCCCCAGTTCAGTTGAGCTACGTCGCCTCCCCGAAAGGCCGTGATGTCTGTCATCTTGCCGGTTTCGACATTCCAGCGGACGCTGCTTATGCTCTTCGCGACGGGGTCGTTTTTGAAGAGCCGTCTATCATTGTGGTAGATGAATTTGACGGATAGCGGCAACTTACTGAGCCAGGATGGTGGCGGCTTGGGTCCGTAAAGATGGACGCGGGTCGTCGATTGCGGGAGATAGTGGGCATACCCTTGCAATTCGAGCGCCGTCCGTCCGCCCACGACGAGTGGGGAATAATTCAGAATGCCTTGGAGGGATATGACGACTTGTTGCCAGCTTAGTTTGTAACGCGGCCGCCGGAAGACCCCTCGGGCTGGCTGTTCAAGCCAACCACGTTGCACATACAGATGCTGGAGTTGGGTGGAGTAGCCGTGCCGCTTGAGCCAGGCAGAATCGACCACTAGCCCCTCAGGTAGGAGCTTGTCGAGCTGGTTTAAGAGTTGTCCCCTTTGTCTATCCATAGTTGATATATCGACATATCTTCAAACCATTTGCAAGTTTGAAAAACTCCCATAAAATCAAGCAATACTAGATTAAAATAGCATTTCTTAAACCAGGTCCCCTTCCCCGCGCCATCCTCCGCAAGTTCCAGTCGCATGAACTGTGATTTCGCGAATTTGTCCCACAGCGAGTTTGAGGATTTGCGCCGCGACCTCATAGGCCGCGAAATCGGAAAGCACTTCGAGGCTTTTCCGGAGGGGCCGGATAACGGGATCGACGGTCGACACGCGCCGACGGCACGATCACCCTGCAGGCCAAGCATTATCACCGTCCCGGGTTCGCGGCCCTGAAATGCAAAATGGCGAGCGATGGCAGTCGATCGATCGGCTGCAGGGATAGCTTCGACGGGCACGAATGCACGTCCGGCGTGAGACCAGTAACTACTTGGAGGCGGGCGGCGAGCAAAGTGCGGTTGAGAAGGCCGGCGACAATGGGCTTGCCGAGGGGGCCCGGATCAGCTTCGAGCTCAAGACAGGCCCCTCGGGCAAGGTGTCCGCTGAAGCGCTGCAAATGGATGATTCCGCACGCGCCGCCTGAGGTACGGGGAAGACAATCTCGCTGCACTGTGAGTTTCGGCGGAGTGAATGTGTACCGAAAGATTAAGGAATCCACGCCCAGGCTTGCAATCTACTTAGCGAGCAACCGCAGTTGAAACATCTGAATCAATGTTGACTGTTGCGGTGAATTCAGCGCCTGAGCCTGCGCCTCGCTGAAGGAAGCGCACCTGCGAGCTTTCTAGCGCCACATCGTCGGCGCGCTATTCAACGCTGTCAGGCCAACTTGCTTGAGAACGTTGACGGACGTCTCTCCTCGGGTCGCGGCTTCCAGGATTTTGGAGGCGACGTGTGTTCTGGCGCCGGTCTCATGAAGCGAAAGATCCTTGCAAACTTCATCCAGAACCGCGCGCAGAAGGGTGGTGGTTTCGGAGTCGAACATGCGAGGTCTCCTCCAATCCGACAATGACCTTAGCGGAACTCGCGTGTGGCGAGATACAACTACGTTAATAGAATTGCCATCGTGCAGAGGATTTAGCGGCTCACCTTCCTTGTTACGCGATCATAAGGCGGGCGGGCTTCGCGCCATCGAACTTGTAGCTGAGGCGACTGGGGCGCCTGCGCTACAGGACCGCATCATCCAGAACGGTTCGAAGTCGGATTCGGAAAGCGGCGCGTGACGCTGAGCCCAGCGTTCGCGGGGCCCAGCGCCCAATAGCGCGGCGCATTTCGGCCTATTCTCCGCCCTCGTAGAACAGCTCGAGCGGCAGGCCGACCAGCGCCTTACCGATCCAGTCCCGAGCAATCACGTTTGATGGTCCCATGGCGATGGCTGCCCGCGCGTCACGGAAGGCGCGCTCGATCGGGCCGCGGTGGTAACCGTAACCTCCCGTGACCGTGAGTGCTGCTGCTGCGACCTTATTCGCAACCTCGGCTGCATGGACCTTGAACTCGGTCAGAGGGATTAGGATCTCGCTCTGCGGCTTACCGGCCCGCCAGAGCTCATCCAGCCTTGCCGCGAGCTCCAGGCGCCACGGCCGCAAGGTCTCGACCAACACCTTGGCCGCACCGAGCTCCTGCCGGATCGCTTGATAGTCGGACAGACTCTTGTTTCGGTCCCTGTGAACGAAACTCGTGGCGTGCTTGACGGCTGCGTTCAACGCGCCGCGGGCCACGCCTTCCCAAACCGCACCGAGGCCGATCAGATAGACCGGGGATACGCCATCATATATGATCTCCTTCCCCTGCCCCTCAGTGCCGAGCCGGTCACGCTGCGGCACCCGTACGTTGCTGTAGCGGATCGGGCCCGAGTGATTGCCGCGAACACCGAGCGCATCCCAAGGCTTGGAGTCGATGCCCTCAGACTTGCCGTCGACAATGAAGAAGACGATGTCGGTCTGGTCCTTGGCGCCTGGGGTGCGCGTCTGCACGACATAGAAGTCGGCCTGGCCGGAGCTTGTCGTGAACGACTTTTCGGCGTTGAGAAGATAATTGTCGCCGTCGCGCGATGCCTCGGAGAGATTATACCACCAGTGTCCACCAGTCGCACGTTCGCTGGTCGAGTATGTCCCAAGCAAAGCGCCATTGTTGGCCTTGAGCCAACGCTCCTTCTGGTCATCGTTACCAAACAGATTGATCGTCTGAGCCGCGCCGACATGCATGACGTAGACGAGGCCGGTCGACGCATCGGACTGTCCGATGCGGTAAGCGGCTTCGGCAAAATCGACATGCCCAAGACCAAGGCCACCGAAGCGTGTTTCGTTCAGCACGCCGGTCCAGCCGGCTTCCGCCAATGCCCTCAGATTCTCTCTTGGAAAACGGCTTTCGAGATCATTGCGATCGGCATTGACCTTTACGGTGGCGTCGATCGCGGCATCCAGCCGGGAATAGATGTCAGAATCGATCTTGCGCGCCAGATTGTCGTTAGCCATTGGTCATTCTCCCCTGTGTTCGTCAAAGTGTGGCAGCGGCATGGATAAGCGGTTTATCGGCGACGTCGGTTTGCGGTGAACCGCCGAGGTAAAGGGCCCTGATGTCGTCGCGGCTGCGCAATTCGACTGACGCACCGGACAGCACGCTGCGGCCGCTCTCAAGCACGACGGCATGGTCGGCAAAGCGCAGCGCAACCGTCGAATTCTGTTCCGCGACCAGGATTGAGAGCCCCTGCTCGCTATTAAGCTGCTTCAGCGCTCGGAAAATGCCTTCGACGACGAGCGGCGCGAGCCCCATCGACGGCTCGTCGAGCACCAGGAGTCGTGGCCGCGACATCAATGCGCGACCGATCGCCGTCATTTGCTGCTCGCCGCCCGATGTGAGCCCCGAGGTCGACTTGCGATGATCCTTCAGTCGTGGGAAGAGCTCATAGATTTCGTCAAGATCGGCACGGATCACGCGAGACCTTGCGTCTCGGCCAATAGCACCGGTGATAAGGTTCTCTTCCACGGTCAGCGAGGGGAAGCAATGCCGGCCTTCGAGCACGGGAACGATCCCGGCCCGGACCAGCTTCGCGGGCGATGTGGATACGATGTCGCGGCCGTCGAAAAGAATGCGCCCGGCGGCCACTTGGCCACGCCGAGCCGGCAGCAGCGCCGAGATCGCCTGGAGCGTCGTCGACTTGCCGGCTCCGTTGGCGCCGAGCACGGCGACGATTTCGCCACGTCGAACCGCAAACGATACGTCGTTTACGGCGCGAATGGCGTGGTTGTAGGTTGCCGCCAACGCTTCGACCGAAAGCAGAACGTCACTCATGCCCGGATTCACCCCGTCTGAAAACTGCGGGAGCCGAGGCTCCCGCAGTAACCTAAGCGTTGCCTTGCGCTACTGGCTCACCGGTTCATCGCCGGAGCTACGAATCTTGATGTTGTGCTCCTTCGCATAGGCGGCGGACGACTTCTCGATGATGGGCCGCAGGGAGGCCCAATCCGGCGCAATCCAGTCCGAGACCACCTTCCATTTGCTGCCATCCCACTGCTGGAACGTGACGCGGCCATCCCCTTCGTGATTGTCCCAGGTGACGTTGATCGAATGGAACAGGCCCTTCGCGCCCAGCGCCTCCACCCGCGCCGGATCGAGCGCTAGGTGGTCAAAGCCCCAGCGGACCTCGTCACCTGTCAAGGTACGCTTGCCGAACTTTGCCTGCGCAATCCGGACAGCTTCCACATTGAGGATACCGTTCACGATTCCGAGGTTGTGATAGACGCTGCCGATGCGCTTCTTGTCGTCGAGATTGCCTTTGTTCGCGCCATAGACGGTCTTGATCACCTCCTGGAGCACCGGATATTCGGCGCCGGAGGTCTGGGTCGTGATCGCGATATACCCCTTGGCGGCGTCACCGGCGGGAATGACATCCTCCTCGGAGTTGGACCAAACGTTGCCGATGATGTGGTCGGCGGGGAAACCGACCTTCTGCGCGGTCTTGAGCGCCACCGGATTCATCACGCCCCAGCCGCGCAACACCACGTAGTCCGGCTTTGCCCGGCGGATCGAGAGCCATTGCGACTGCTGCTCATTGCCCGGGTGCGGGACCTCGATCTGTTCCACCTCAAAGCCGTATTTGTCTGCCAGGAGCTTGTAGATCGGGATCGTCTCCTTGCCATACGGCGAGCCATGATAGAGCACGACGATCTTTTTCCTCTTGAGCTTTTCCGCGCCTCCTTCCCTGGAGGCAATGTAGTTCACGATGCCGGACGTCTCGCTGTAGGGATTGAGCAGCAGCGGAAAGACGTAAGGGAACACGCGGCCATCGGTCGAATCAGTACGACCATGGTTGACGGTGATCAGTGGCACCCTGTCCTTGGTGATGCGGTCGATCATGGCGTAAGCGATGCCAACCGAAAGCGGATTCCACGCCGCAATCCCGGGACGGCTCTTCAGCCGCTCATAGACTTCGATGCCGCGTTCCACCTCGTACTGCGTCTCACCTTCATCCCAGGAGAGCTTGACGCCATTGACGCCGCCATCGCGGATGTTGATGAGGTTGAGATAGTCGATGAAGCCGCCAAAGAACCCGGTACCGCCGGCGGCGTAGGGACCAACGCGATAGCTCTGCAGCGGGAAGAACTGTTCGTCGGCGTGCACCGCCAACGTACTAGCGAGGCCTACGGCGAGCGCCGCGCCCATAGTCACTTTCAAACGTCTGAAGATGTTCATTACAAGCTCCTTTGGGGTAAGCAACTCTCAAGTCGGGATCGCGGGGCGCCTGGCGGTCCGGATGGCGGCCCAGGCGCGGTCCCACAGCGCGATCAGCCCGCGCGGCTCTGCGATCAGAAAAGCAATGATGAGCGCTCCGATCACGATGCGCTGACTCATCTCGAGAACACCCGAATCGAACACGTTGCCGAGCAACGCGGCGCCGATCCGCGACAGCAGGAGCGGGAACACGACGATGAAGGCGGCGCCGATGAAGGAGCCGCGCAGCGAGGCAAGGCCCCCAATGATGATGATGAACAGGATCTGGAAAGATCGATCCAGATTGAATCCGGCCGGCTCGACCGTGCGCAAATATGCGAATGCCCAGAGCACGCCAGCAACACCGATGAGGAAGGACGAAAGGGCAAAGGCGAGCAGCTTGGTGCGCAAGAGCGGTACGCCGATCACCTTGGCCGCGATCTCATGGTCGCGCACCGCGATGAAGTTGCGGCCGGATTGAGAACGCAACAATCGCAGCGTCAGCAGGGTCAAAACGACCACGATCGTCAGCGAGAAAACGTAACGTTCCGCGGGGCTCGTGAACGTAATGCTGCCGATACTGAGAATCGGCGCGTCGATTACCCCGGATGGATTGTCGTTGGAGAACCAGCTGAACTTGGTCAGCGCCCACTGTACGAAGAACTGCGCGGCGAGCGTCGATACCGCGAGATAGAACCCGCGCAGCCGCAGGCTCGGTAGCCCAAATATGATGCCGATGACCGCTGCGACACCCCCGGCCAGCACCAGGTCGATGAGCAGCGGCAATGTGGGGATGCGAAGATGAAGATTATAGGCGGCGTAGGCGCCGACAGCGAGGAAGGCGGCCGAGCCGAGCGAGACCTGACCGGCATAACCGGTCAGGACGTTGAGCCCCACGGCCGCAAGTGACAGCGCCAGGAACGGCGTGAGCACGGCGTCGAGCAGATAGTCCGTCCCCGCGAGTGGAACGATGCCGTAGGCGGCCACAATCACCAGGCCGATCCACAGCACCTTACCGGAGACCCAGCGCGATTTAGCAGGAGTGAGGGCCAGCATGACTTACACCCTCTCCACCAGCTTCTGCCCGAACAGGCCCGATGGCCGGATCAGCAGGAGCGCCAGTGCCGCGACATAGGCGGCCCAGGCCTCAATGCCGCCGCCAAAGAACGGTCCTACATAGACCTCAGCCAGCTTTTCGATTGCGCCCACCAAAAGACCACCGACAATCGCACCGGCGATCGAGTCGAACCCGCCGAGGACCAAGACTGGAAGCGCCTTCAGGACGACGAGCGACAACGAGAACTGCACGCCGAGCCGCGCGCCCCACAGCAGCCCACCGACCAGGGCGACGATCCCCGCCACGGTCCAAACGGCAGCCCAGACCCGTGGCAATCGCAGGCCGACCGCAAGCGCTGCAAATTGATCATCGGCAACGGCGCGAAACGACAGCCCAGTGCGGGTATAGCGAAAGAAGAGTGCAAACAGCGCGACCAGGCTACCCGCGACCGCCGCCGCAAACAGGTCGAAGCGACTGATCAGCACGCCGGCCACCTCGAACGGGGTGTCGCTGATGCCGATGTCGAGGCCATGAACCTGCGTGCCCCACAGAAGCTGGGCTGCGCCTTCGATGACATAGGAAAGCCCGAGGGTCGCCATGAACAGGGTGATCGGCGGTTGGTTGACCAGCGGCCGCAGCACCGCGCGCTCGGTGGCGATGCCCAATACGACCATGATGACCAGCGTCGCTGCCAGTGCGGCAACGAATGGCGCGCCGCGCTCGACGAGGCTGACGAAGGTCAGGGCCGCGAACAAAAGCATCGCGCCTTGTGCGAAGTTAAGAACGCCGGAGGTCTTGTAGATCAGCACGAACCCGATCGCGACAAGGGAGTACATCACTCCCGAAAGCAGGCCACCGATCAGCACCTCAATCAGAAACTGGTAATCGAACATCAGATCGCAAGCTCCGTATCGTCCTCATGTGCGACGCCGAGATAAGCGTCGATCACCGCAGGATCGGCGCGGATTCGGTCGGGCGTGCCGTCGGCGATCTTTCGTCCGTAATCGAGCACGGCCACGCGATCGGACAGGCCCATAACCACGCCGATGTCATGCTCGATCAGGACGATTGCTGCGCCGAAACTATCGCGGGCGTTGCGCACATGCTGCGACAGCTCCCGCTTCTCGGTAAGAGTCACGCCTGCGAACGGCTCGTCCAGCAGCAGGAGCCTCGGCTGAGCAACCAGCGCCCGCGCCAGCTCGACGCGCTTCTGCGCTCCGTAAGGGAGCGTTCCAGCAAGGCGGTCACGAACCTCAGCAAGATGCAGGAAGCCGATTACTTCTTCGGCGACCGCGCTATTCTCCGCCTCGATCCGTCGCGCCAGTGGCGAGCCGACGATCTGCCGCAAAAAACCCGTACGGACGCGATGCGCTAGCCCCATCAGCACATTGTCGAAGACGGAAAGTCCCCTGAAGAGCGCCAGATTCTGGAACGTCCGCGCCACGCCAAGCGCTGCAAGCTTCGACGTCGGCACATCACGAAAGGAGTGCTCGCCAAACCACACCTTCCCGCGGTCGGGCCGGTAAAGCCCAGTGACGATGTTGAGGAGCGAGCTCTTGCCGGCGCCGTTCGGTCCGATCACTGCCAGGATCTCGCCCTGGGCGACTTCCAGATCGACCTCGCGTAGCGCTGCGACGCCGCCGAATGTCAGCGAAATGTTCGCAAGTCCGAGCGCCGGCCCCGCGATCGCTCTGACGGCACGCTCGCTATTGAGCTCTGTCACGTCATCGCGCTCTCGGGACCCTGCACGGATCTGTTCGTCTGCAGGAACCTCCTCCAGACGAAGCACGCCCGCTCCTGTCGCAATCCCCGCCACTTCGCTGTCTCTCCTCAGGCCTATTCGGCGGCCTGAACGCGCACGGGCGTCCTCGCCTCGAGCTCGCGGACCCGCGGGATCACATGCTTGCCGAAATATTCGACCTCCTCCTGGAAGTGCAGGAAGCCGAGCAGGATCAGGTCGGCACCGGCACGCTTGAGCTCAATGATGCGCTCGGCGACTTGTTGCGGCGTGCCGATCAGATTGGAACGAAAGCCATCGTTGTACTGAACGAGATCCTGGAAGGTGGATTTGGCCCAATTGCCCTCGCGCTCGGGGCTGGCATTGCCGGCATTCTGGACCTCATGGTGGAAGCCGCCCACCGCCTCCGGGATCGCCTTATCAAGGATCTCCTGGAGGAGATCCTTGGCCTCCTTTTCTGTCTGCCGAACGATGCTGAATGCGTTGATGCCGATCTTGGTTCGCCAGCTCTTGCCGAACGTCTTTTCCTTGCTCCTGATGTCGTCGACTTGCGTCTTCAGGCCGTCAGGCGTGTTACCGTTCGTAAAATACCAATCGGACACGCGGGCGGCCATGTCGCGGGCCGCACGCGAGGAGCCGCCCTGGAAAATCTCAGGCAGCGGATCGAGCGGCTTCGGCTTGAGCGAATAGTCGTTGAACCGATAAAAGTCGCCCTTGAGCGTGAAACTCTCCTGCGTCCAGATCCCGCGCAACGCGTTGATGAACTCCTCCGAGCGGCGATAACGCTCGTCGTGATCGAGCCAGGGCTCGCCGATCGCATGGAATTCGCCGCGGAACCAGCCCGAGACAACATTGACCGCAACGCGCGCATTGGTGAGCTGGCTGATGGTTGCAATCTGCTTTGCGGCCAATGCTGGATTCCATGGGCCGGGAAGGAGAGCAGCGATCACTTTGAGCTTTTCGGTCGCGGCGAGCAGCGCGTGTGAAAAACTGACCGATTCGTGCTGCTTGTCAGCGCCGTAGCCCGCTGTGAAGCGGATCTGGCTCAGCGCGTAGTCGAAGCCGGCCTTCTCGGCCATCTGGGCGAGCTTGCGATTGTAGTCGATGTCCCAGCTGGTACGTTGCTCGATCGAGGAGATGACGAGGCCGCCGGACACGTTCGGCACCCAGTAAGCAAATTTGATCGGATTGTTGTTCGCAGACATCTTGCTTGTCCCTTGAAAATTGCACGGCAGCGAAATAGCCGGCGGCTTGAGTCCGGCAGCACCATGCGACCACGCCGATCGAGACGAGCGAGTGCGGACGCTGCTGCTCGAGCGGCCTTTTAGGTTGGTGATTTCGAGGAGCTAGAGCGATCTCAGTTCAGATCGCGCTTGCGCATTGAGACGCCACTCAGGAACGACACGAACACAACTTATCGACAAGCTCGCGCATGATCGAATGCATGACCTTGTCAAAGATGTTGTTGCGCATCATCAGCGCTCCTGACTGGCACCATTGCCTGATGACCAATCCTCTCAAAGATTGTTCGACCATGCGAGTCCAAGACGCACTATTTTTCGTCGCGCGGAGATAATCAGCTTCCTTTTTTTTCGCCGCCCACGCATCGTTTGTTGCTGTGCAGGCGTGGCTAATCATCGCATCGCCGCAAAGAAGCCCTTTCAATGGTCGCGGCCGTTTCGGGCGCTACCAGTATGGTACCTTGCACTTGATTCTGCATTCTGCGACTTCGGCGATTTGTTGGAATAGTTTTATTACATTCGCCGGCATCTGAGACCAACTGCACTCCCCGCAAATAGCTGGAGAGCTTGAATTCGCAATTTAGATGAACGGACCACTGTTCTACAGTCGAACATGCAAACACCTTAGCACCCAGCGGAATACTGACGAGCGGCCCACGCACGATCGCACCCACACTGTCCTGCCTCTCAAGGAAGATCCGCTACCCGTCGCGACAACGACCTTTCCAGGAAGATGAAATCGCGCGCCTGCTCGACCATCGGAGCGGATCTTCAGGCCGTTGGGCCAGCCGTCATATTCGGCGACCAAGGACCAGGCTCCATCCGGTGCAATCGGGAAAATGCGGCCGAACGGAACTATCGACGACATAAAGATTGCCGGCGGCATCGAATGCCGGCCCCTCGATGAAGCAATCCACCGGCTTGCCGCCGCGGTTGGCATCGGCCCAGTCCGAGCGAACGCCTGGACGTCGAAACTCCGCCGGCATCGCCGAGAAGACGCGGGTCTCGACGCGCTGTGGCGGTGTGTCGAGATACATCATGGCGTATCGCTCAACGCGCGGCGCGGCTGGCCTTCATACTTGTAGGCAAACTGCTTGGGCATCGGCCCCTTGTTGCGGTCCTTGCGTCCGGTCTGCTCCCAGGCGTGCGCCAGGATGCCGACCGCGCGCGACAGGCAGAACACACCCCGCGCGAGCGGCGGCGCAAAGCCGAGCTCGCCATAGATGCCGGCGGTGGCTCCATCGATGTTCATCGGGATCAGCTTGCCCTTGCGTTGCCGCATCACGCGTTCGATGGCGCGGCCTGCGGCGGCATAGCGCCCAGCGACACAGCCTTCAGCCGTAACCGCATCCACCAGCGCCAGCAGCGGCGCGGCACGCGGATCGACCGGATGAAAGCGGTGGCCGAAGCCCGGCAGATACTTGCCGCGGGTCGCGGTGAAATGATCGATGGCCGCACCTGCCGCGGCGTCGATCTCCTGGATTTCGGTCCGCCGCAACAGGTCGTCATAAAGCTCGACGGCCTGCTCGCCCGCGCCGCCATGGACGTCGTCAAGCGTGTTGATGGCGGAGGCCATCGCGCCGTTCAGCGGCAGGCCGCAGCTCACCGCCATCTGGGCGATCGCGATCGACGGCGCATGCGGGCCGTGATCGACGGACGCAACCAGCGCGGCCTGGAGCAGCCGCTCCTGCGCCACTGAGGGCAGTTCTCCGCGCAGCATCAGCCAGATCATCGCCGGAAACGAGATCCGGCCGATCAGATCCTGGATCGGATAACCCCGATAGGCGATGCAACCGGGAGCGACGTCACAGATCGACGTCCGCCACCACTGCGCGGCTGCGTCTCGCAATGCGGTTTCATCGCTCATGGTGCCCTCCAGTGGTTCGCCCTACCGTTTTGCCTGCAACCGCTCCGCTGGCCACGAGTTCAGCGATGGCCTCTGCGGAATAGCCGAGCCGCTGCAGCCATCGCTCCGTGTCTGCTCCGAGTGTGGGAGGTGGTGACGGCACCGGAAACTCCTCATTTAGCCGGAAGCCCGGCCGCGTGATTCGTAGTGGCTGCGCGCCGGCCTGTTCCGGGGGCAACGTCTCGACGAAGCGGCGGTCGAGCAGCTGCGGCTGCCGCAATATCTGAGCGACCGTCAGCACGCAGCCCGCGGGAACACCGGCCGCATTCATTTGCAGCTCCCATTCTTCAGCGGGCTTGCGGCTCAGCGCCTCGTTCAATTCCGCATTCAGCGCCGCACGGTTTACCTTACGCATCTCGCGCTTTGCGAAGCGTGGATCCGTCTTCAGCTCCGGTCGGCCGATCAGGTCGCATAGGGCTTGGTACTGTTTCTGCTCGTTGGCGGAGATGTTCAACGGGCCTGTTTCCGTGCTGAACGTGCCCGAGGGAGCCGCGGTGAAGTTCTCGTTGCCCATCGGCTGCGGCTCGACGCCGGCGTTCAGGTAGTTGGAGACCACCCATCCCATCGCTGCAACGGTGGCTTCGAGCAGAGACACGTCGATGAAGCGACCACGGCCGGTCCGCCGCTGTTCGACCAGAGCCGCGCTAATGGCAAAGGCGGCCGTGAGCCCCGCAATCGTGTCCGAGATCGGAAAGCCGGTACGCAGCGGCGCCGAGGCTGTATCACCGGTGACGCTCATGGCGCCAGAGAGAGCCTGGACGATCTGATCATAGGCCGGACGGGCCGACCACGGCCCGCTGTGTCCGAAACCGGAGATGGCGCAATAGACGAGAAGCGGGTTGTGCTTGCAGAGCACGTCAAAGCCGAGACCAAGCCGCTCCATCACCTTCGGCCGGAAGTTTTCGAGCACCACGTCGGCTTCAGTGACGAGCCGCAACAACACCTCGCGGCCTGATTCCGACTTCAAGTCCAGCGCCACCGATTGCTTGCCAGCATTCACGGCGACAAAGGAGAGGCCCTGCAAGCGCTCCGCCCTTTGCGGATCGGAGCCGAGGCGCCGCGCCAGGTCGCCGCCGTTCGGATTTTCGATCTTGATCACCTCGGCACCGAGACGCGAGAGATGATAGCCGCAGAACGGACCAGCCAGCACGTTGGAGAGGTCGAGGACGCGGATGCCAGTGAGCGGCAGAGACATTCCAATCCCCCTTACTTCAGCTGCTGTGCGGCGTGCTCGGCGAAGCGGTTGGTGAAGGTCTTGGCGAGATCGATCCTGGCGGCCGCAATCTTGGGGTCGTAGTCGCTGAGGACCGCGAGCGGCACCTTGGCGGCCAGCGCCGCTACGCTGTCCGCGATTTAGCGAAACTGCTGTCCCGTTTTTGCGAAATATGCACCATCCCATACCTCCGTCCAAGCCGGAGGCTTCTTTCGCACAGCTATACCGATCCCGAAGCAAGGGGTCCGGCTAAGCGCCTACCCTTGACATGGCATTCCCATCGTTCATTCAAAGTTCCTTCATTCTAGGAGAAGCCGTTAATGCTGAGAGTGCGACAGAATCTGTACGTTATCCGGCGCCCAAGAAAATTCGGAGAAATTCATGCTTTGGGTCTATTAAGAGTCCCGATCAAGGCCGTTGAAATGGCCCGACCCAGAACTTGGCGGTTTTCCGGGACATTCATCATAGTCACATGGTCGCCTGGAATTGGCACGGCATGAATGGCCTCCGCACTTAAAATCCGGTCCCACCCCCGCAAAGGCGAACTTGCTTCTGGACCTAGCGAAGTTTTTCGAGAACGTGTCCGACGGCTAAGAGGCCGGTTCGCGTAGAATTGGTGTATCTCAACCGGAAGGGACGGAACTTGATACAAGGCCAGCGCCCGTTGGAACTGCGAGGCCCTTTCATACGTCAGAATGTCATTGCGGAGATCACGATCCAGAGGGATCGCCCCAATTCTCTGAGCCTTTTCAAGCAGTCGGGAAATTGAACTTTGTCCAGCGAAGCGGTCGAGGATTTCGAACTTCTCGTCATCTAATTCGAGAGATTCCAGCAGTACTTCTTGTATCATTTGGGTGGGTGATGTCCTTGATGCATTTGCAAATAAAACAACGTCAATTAGGCCGATGAAGGAAACAGCTTCGTTGAGCTTTAGTAGCTGCTGCGCAATTGCATAAGCCAAGATTCCTCCTGATGAGTATCCAGAGAACCGATATGGACCTCGCGGCTGGATCTCGCGAATCGCCATGCTAGCTTGCGAGGCGATCTCTTGAAGAGTTGGAAATTGAGCTGCACTGAATTGCGGCCATGGCAAACCGTAGACAGGACAGTCGACATCCATTTCTTGCGCCAAACTGGGGATATAGGAGCAATCGCCCAAACCTGTGGGAACAAAGAACAGCGGTGGCCGCGATCCGGCTTCTCGAGCACAAATCGCTCCCGAATAGCTGGGCTGTGGCGCCACATGAACTTTCGATGCAAATTCCTTCAGAACGGGGGCTTGGAAGAGGTCGGCGGCGCTGAAGTTGAGCCCGAGATCAACTGCGCCACTGAGCAGCTGCACCGCTAAGAGCGAGTGGCCGCCCAGTTCGAAGAAGTGGTCGTGGCGCCCGACCCGCGCGAGCCCCAGAAGCTCGGCCCAAAGCCCGGCCAGCGCCGTCTCGATCTCGCCCCGCGGCGGCTCGTACGTCCGACGCGCATACGCAGCATCTTCCGGCGCCGGCAGCGCCTTGCGATCCAGCTTGCCGTTCGGCGTCACGGGCAGCACCGCGAGTCGCACGAACGCCGCCGGCACCATGTAATCCGGCAGCCGCGCACTTAGGTGCGCGCGCAAGGTGCCGGCAAGGTCAGCGCCATCCAGCTCATCCGATTGAGCTTCGGGCGCACACACCACATAGCCAACGAGGTGCTTGTCGCCGCGGCCATCCTGTCGCGCCACCACCACCGCCTCGCTCACCCAGGCGTGCCCGCAAAGCCGCGCGGCGATCTCGCCCGGCTCGATGCGGGAGCCGCGGATCTTCACCTGGTCGTCGTTGCGGCCCAGGAACTCCAGATTGCCGTCCGGCAGATAACGCCCCAGGTCGCCGGTCCGGTACAGCCGATCGCCGTCCACAAAGGGACTGGCGATGAACCGCTCGGCTGTCAGCGTGGGGCGGTTCAGGTAGCCCCGCGCCACCCCCGCCCCGCCAATGTAAAGCTCGCCCACCGCCCCGAACGGCACGGGCGCGCCATGACCGTCCAGCAGGTACACCCGCGTGTTGGCAATCGGACGGCCGATCGGGACCACTGACCCATTAAAATCAGCCGGGCAATTCCAGACCGTCGCGCAGACAGTTGCTTCGGTCGGGCCATAAGCGTTGACAATTGCTGCCGAGGCCAGACTTCGGATGAGTTCAGCTTTCGGCAGTTCTCCAGCAAGAATGAGAACTTGCGAAGCCAAACATTCCAGCGTCTTGCTTGCCTGAAGCAAGGCTGGGGGTAACGTCGCATGGGTGATGTCTTCGCTTCGGAGATAATCCGATAGCTTGTTACTCGCTTGACGGATCTCGTCCGCAGGCAAGTGCAATGCGGCTCCAGAGCCAAACGCCATAAGAAGCTCCCAAGCGCTTGCATCAAACCCAACGGAGGCGAACTGCACCACCCGGCTTTTGGAAGAAGCGCCAAAAAGACCGACCTGAGCCAACACCAGATTGACCAATCCCCGATGCTCGACCATGACGCCCTTTGGGGTGCCGGTTGAGCCTGAGGTATAGATGACATAGGCGAGATGACGTGAGGTGAGGCCCAGCGCGCGCGGGTTCGGGTCCGAAGCCGGCCGTTCGGCCCAGGCCGGGGTGGCCATATCCAGATCGACCACGCCGACATCGGCCAGCGCCTCGGCGCCCAGCGCGGCGCGGCCGGATGCATCGCAAAGCAGCAGCCGCGGCGCCGCATCCTCGAGCACCTGCCGCAGCCGCGCGCTGGGATAGGCCGGGTCCAGCGGCAGATAGGCCCCTCCCGCCTTGAGGATCGCCAAGACTCCCACCACCATCGCCGGGCTGCGCTCCAGGCAGATCGCCACCGGCTGGTCCGGCTTGACCCCGAAGGCGATCAGATGATGCGCTAGGCGGTTGGCCCGCGCATTGAGCTCGCCATAGCTCAGGCGCTCGTCCTCGCAGACTACTGCCACCGCATCCGGCGCCTTTTGCACCTGTTGCTCGAACAGTTCGTGGATGCACCGCTGCGACGGATAGGCCGCCGCCGTCCGGTTCAGCTCCTCCAGCAGATAGCTGCGTTCGTCGGCCGGCAAGATGTCCAGCTCCCACACCGGTCTGTCGGAAGCCTGCTCCAATGCATCTGCCAGCTGCTCGAGCGCCCGCTGCATGTAGCCGCAGACCCGATCCGCAGAGATTGGCTCCGCCACCTGCGCCGTCAGGCCGAGCGCCTCGCCAAAATCCTCAACCGATAGCGTCAACGGATAATTGGTGCGCTCTTCCCCGCTCAGCCGTTCGATGCCGGCCAGGACATCATCCGTTCCAGAACCGGACTTGGCCGCCGGCGTGTTGTGGCGGTAGTTCAGCAGCGCGCTGAACAGCGGCGCCGGCGCCGCAACGCCGCTGCAGCGTTGCGCCAGCGCCAGCGAGGCATGCTCGTGCGCCAGCAGCTCAGAAAGCCGCGCATGCGTGGCCTGCACGCTCGCCTCGACCGCGGTCCCATCAAGATCAAGCCGCAGCGGCAGGGTATTGATGAACAGGCCCATCGCACGGTCGGCGCCCGCACCCGCATGCATGCGGCCAAACAGCACCGTGCCGAACACCACCTGCTCTCGGCCGCTGCTCAGCGCCACCACTTGCCCCCAGGCCAGATGGCACAGGCTCGCAAGGCTCACCCTGAGCCGCCGCGCCTGAGCGCGCAGCCGATCGTTGAGCGCCCGCGGAAGCATCCGATGCGCCTCGCCGATCCCGCTGCCGTCGCCATGCACCTCGCGAAGCCCGAACGGCAGCGTTGGCTCGTCAATGTCGCCCAGCATCTCCTGGAAGAACGCTTCATGCGCCTTGGCATTCATGCCAAGCCGCGCCTGCGCCACCAGATTGCGGAACGGCTGCGGTACGGCCAGTTCATAGGCCCGCCCTGCCAGCACGGCCCGCACCTCGGCATGCATCACTTCCAGCGTCGTGTGATCCCCTATCAGATGATGCAGCAACTCCAGCAGCAGCCAGCGCCCGCTGCCCGGCTCGCGCGCGATCACGAAGCGCATCAAGGGCGCCCGACCAAGATCGATGCGGTACTGACGCGGATCGAACCGCCGCTTCAGCTGCTCGTGACCGGAACCGCCATTCTCGTCCAGCTCGACCTCGAGCACATCCAAGGCCGCCTTGCGCCACACCACCTGCGCCGGGCTCGACAGACCCTCCCAGACAAAGGCCGTGCGCAGAATGTCGTGGCGATCCACCACCTCTTGAACCGCACCAAGATAGCCATCCAGCAGCCCACGCTTGGCAAACGCCATTTGACTGACCAGCAGATAGGGATCGCCCCGGCTGGCCAGAAGATGATGGAACAGAATGCCGTCCTGCAGCGGCGACAGGCCATAGATGTCCTGGATGTTGGCGACCCCGCCCGGCACCGTGGTGACGATCCGGTCGATCTCTTCCTGCGTCAGCTCGATGAGCGGCAGCATCCGCGGCATGATCGCCGTGCTGTGCTCGTCGATCAGGTTGGCGGGCACCGCCACCTCGCGCTGGCTGCCAAGGCTTGCGGCCAGATCGCAAAGCACCGGCCTGGCGAACAGGGTGCGCACCTCCACCCCGAGCGACAGCCGCCGCAGCCGCTCTATCAGCTGCACGGCCAGCAGTGAGTGGCCGCCCAGTTCGAAAAAGTGGTCGTGACGTCCGACCCGCTCCAGTCCCAGAAGCTCGGCCCAGATCCCGGCCAGCATCGTCTCGACCTCGCCGCGCGGCGCCTCATAGGCCGCCAGCGCATAGGCCTCATCGGCCGGCGCCGGCAGCGCCTTGCGGTCGAGCTTGCCGTTCACCGTCAGCGGCAGCGCCGCGATCGGCACGAACGCCGTCGGCACCATGTAGTCCGGCAGCCGCGCGCTCAGATGCGCGCGCAAGGCGCCGGCAAGCCCGCCTCCATCGCCCTCGTCCGAGCCGGCCTCGGGCGCGCAGACCACATAGGCAATAAGATGCTTGTCGCCGGCGCGGTTCTGGCGCGCCACCACCACCGCCTCGCGCACCCAGGCGCGCTCGCAAAGCCGCGCGGCGATCTCGCCCGGCTCGATGCGGAAGCCGCGGATCTTCACCTGGTCGTCGTTGCGGCCCAGGAACTCCAGATTGCCGTCCGGCAGATAACGCCCCAGGTCGCCGGTCCGGTACAGCCGATCGCCGTCCACAAACGGACTGGCGATGAACCGCTCGGCTGTCAGCTCGGGGCGGTTCAGGTAGCCCCGGGCCACCCCCGCCCCGCCGATGTAAAGCTCGCCCACCGCCCCGAACGGCACGGGCGCGCCATGACCGTCCAGCAGGTACACCCGCGTATTGGCAATCGGACGGCCGATCGGGACCACTGCCCCATCAAAATCAGCCGGGCAATTCCAGGCCGTCACGTCGATAGCAGCTTCGGTGGGACCATATAGATTGTGCAGACCAGTCCAAGGTAATACGCGCCGAACCTTCTGCGTAAGGGAGGCAGAAAGCGCCTCCCCACTACACACGAGACGCTGCAGGGATGTGCAGCGATCAACACCGTTCGTATCCATGAAGCTGACCAGCATGGATGGTACAAAGTGTGCAGTGGTGATGCGTTGGCTGATCATTAAGTTTACAAGCGCATCTGGGTCTTTGTGCGCACCAGGAAGCGCCAGCACCAGGGTCGCCCCTTCAAGCAACGTCCAGAAGAATTCCCAGGCCGAGACATCGAAGCCAAACGGGGTCTTCTGCAAGACGACATCAGCCGCATTGAGTGTATACGCTTTTTGCATCCAGATCAGGCGATTGATAATAGCCCGATGCTCATTCTGTACCCCTTTGGGCGTTCCGGTTGAGCCTGAGGTGTAGATGACATAGGCGAGATGGCGGGACGTGAGGCCAAGCGTGCGCGGGTCGGGGTCCGAAGCCGGCCGTTCGGCCCAGGTCGGCATGGCCATCTCCAGATCGACCGCCGTCACATCGGTCAGCACCTCGGGGCCGAGTGCTGCGCGTCCGGCGGCATCGCAAAGCAGCAGCCGCGGCGCGGCATCTTCGACAACCTGCCGCAGCCGCTCGCTGGGATAGACCAGGTCCAGCGGCAGATAGGCTCCGCCCGCCTTGAGGATTGCCAAGAGTCCCACCACCATCGCCAGGCTGCGCTCCAGGCAGATCGCCACCGGCTGGTCCGGCTTGACCCCGAGTGCGATCAGATGATGCGCCAGGTGGTTGGCCCGCGCATTGAGCTCGCCATAGCTCAGGCGCTCGTCCGCGCAGACCACCGCCACCGCATCCGGCGCCTTTTGCACCTGCGCCTCGAACAGCTCGTGGATGCACTGCTCCGACGGATAGGCCGCCGCCGTCCGGTTCAGCTCCTCCAGCAGATAGGTGCGCTCGTTGGCCGGCAGGATGTCGATGCGGCCGACCGGCTGGCCTGCATCGGCAGCCATCGCCCGCAGCAGCGCCAGCAGATAACCACGCTGCCGCTCGATCGTCGCCTGATCAAACAGCGCCGTGGCATAACCCAGTGTTCCAGCGATCTCCTCGCCATGCTCGCTAAGGCTCAGCTCCAGATCGAACTTGACCTGATCGAGCCCCTTCCCGGCAGCCTCCACACTCAGCCCCGGCAGGTCCAATGACCCCACCGCATTGTTCTCCCAGGCCAACATCACCTGCAACAACGGCGTGTGGTCAAGAGCCCGGGGCGGCTGCACGATCTCCACCACCTGCTCGAACGGCAGGTCCTGATGCTCCTGCGCAGCCAGCGCCGTGCGCCGCGTCCGCTCCAGAAGCTCCGACACGCTCGGCTCGCCCGACAAGTCCAGCCGAAGCGCCAGGGTGTTGACGAAGAAACCGATCAACTCTTCGATCTCGCGCCGGCCGCGATTGGCGCTCGGCACGCCGATCGCAAGGTCGTCCTGCCCCGACAGACGCGACAGCACCGCCGCCCAGCCCGCCAGCACCGTCATGAACAACGTCGTGCCATGCTGCCGGCTCAGCCGCTTCAAGTCCCGCGTCAGATCCGCATCGATGACAACAGGAACACTGGCCCCGGCAAACGACTGCTGGGCCGGCCGCGCACGGTCCGTCGGCAAGACAAGACGGGCCGTGCCTGACAGGGCGTTGCGCCAATACTTCGCCTGCTTCTGCAGCCGTTCCCCCGACAGCCACTGCCGTTGCCAGGCGGCATAATCCGGATACTGGATCGCCAGCGGCGGCAAAGGATCGTCCTGTCCAGCCTCGAACGCCCGGTAAAGCCGACTGAGTTCATGCACCAGCACGCCCATCGACCAGCCGTCCGAGACGATGTGATGCTGGGTCAGCAGGAAGACGTGTTCCTCATCCGACATCCGCACCAGACGCCCGCGGATCAGCGGCCCGCGCGCAAGATCAAACGGCGTGCGCTCCTCTTCATGGCACAGATCCAAAAGTGCCGCTTCCGCATCCGGCCTGTGCCGCAGATCGTGCTCAAGTACCGGCAGTCCCGCATCCGGCGGCAGGACCTCAACTCGGGGCTTGCCCTCCGGTGCGACAAAGATACTGCGCAGCGCCTCGTGACGGGCAAACAGACGGTCAAGGCTGCGCTGCCAGGCGCTGCGGTCGAGCGCCCCACGCAGCCGCAAGGCCAGCGGAATGTGATAGTGCGTGCTGCCTTCGTCCAGCTGCGCCAAAAACCATAGCCGCTGCTGCGCAAACGACAGCACAAGCGGCTCATGACGCGACACCGCCGCAATCGCCGGCAGGTCTTGGGGACCGGAGCGGCTCAACACCTCGACGATGCTTGCCGCCAGATCGGCCAGCACCGGCTTGGCAAACAGCGTCGACAGCGGCAGTTCAACCCCAACAGCCTGTGACAGCCGGCTCGACACCTGCACGGCCAGCAGTGAGTGGCCGCCCAGTTCGAAAAAGTGGTCGTGACGTCCGACCCGCTCCAGTCCCAGAAGCTCGGCCCAGATCCCGGCCAGCATCGTCTCGACCTCGCCGCGCGGCGCCTCATAGGCCGCCAGCGCATAGGCCGCATCGGCCGGCGCCGGCAGTGCCTTGCGGTCGAGCTTGCCGTTCACCGTCAGCGGCAGCGCCGCGATCGGCACGAACGCCGTCGGCACCATGTAGTCCGGCAGCCGCGCGCTCAGATGCGCGCGCAAGGCGCTGGCAAGCCCGCCTCCATCGCCCTCGTCCGAGCCGGCCTCGGGCGCGCAGACCACATAGGCAATAAGATGCTTGTCGCCGGCGCGGTTCTGGCGCGCCACCACCACCGCCTCGCGCACCCAGGCGTGCTCGCAAAGCCGCGCGGCGATCTCGCCCGGCTCGATGCGGAAGCCGCGGATCTTCACCTGGTCGTCATTGCGGCCCAGGAACTCCAGATTGCCGTCCGGCAGATAACGCCCCAGGTCGCCGGTCCGGTACAGCCGATCGCCGTCCACAAACGGACTGGCGATGAACCGCTCGGCTGTCAGCTCGGGGCGGTTCAGGTAGCCCCGGGCCACCCCCGCCCCGCCGATGTAAAGCTCGCCCACCGCCCCGAACGGCACGGGCGCGCCATGACCGTCCAGCAGGTACACCCGCGTGTTGGCAATCGGACGGCCGATCGGGACCACTGCCCCATCAAAATCAGCCGGGCAATTCCAGACAGTCGCGAAGGTCGTCGTCTCGGTCGGGCCGTAGCAGTGAATGAGACGTACGGGGCCTTCTTCTTTCAGCAATCTCAGAAATGAGCAAAGATCATTGCGCTCTCCTCCACAGAGGAGGTACTTCAGTTGCGCTAACGTCGGAGCAATCGATGATGTATATTGGTTGAATAATGCTGTTGTTAGAAAAAGTGACGTCACCTGGTGCTGTTCAAGCGCCCGGGCAAAACTGCGAGTATCTCTGATGGTGGCGGCATGCATTGCAACAATGCAACCACCGTTAAGCAGCGGTGCCCACACTTCGAATGTGCTTGCGTCGAAGGCGGGATTGCCAGCCCATGCCACACGATCGCCGGCATCGATCTTCGCATATCCACTGTTGATCACGAGCCGGTTGACGGCACGATGAGGAACAACAACTCCTTTGGGAAGGCCAGTGGAGCCGGAGGTGTACATTACGTAAGCGGCAGCCTCAGCACTCAACGCCAGACCAGGATCGGAACTGCATCCCGTTCCAACTATGAGCGGCTCAATAGCCAGAACAGGTATTGTCGCCTCAACCAGATCATCACCGTCAATGCGGCTAAGCACCATGCGTGCAGCACAATCGGCCATCAGCCATTCTTGTCGCGCAGATGGAAGGGCACGATCGACCGGCACATACACTCCGCCCGCCTTCAGGATCGCCAGCTGCGCCACCACAAGAGCGACGGAGCGGTCTAGCATTGTCGCAATGCGATCCCCCGGCTTGACCCCGAGTGCGATCAGATGATGCGCCAGGTGGTTGGCCCGCGCATTGAGCTCGCCATAGCTCAGGCGCTCGTCCGCGCAGACCACCGCCACCGCATCCGGCGCCTTTTGCACCTGCGCCTCGAACAGCTCGTGGATGCACTGCTCCGACGGATAGGCCGCCGCCGTCCGGTTCAGCTCCTCCAGCAGATAGGTGCGCTCGTTGGCCGGCAGGATGTCGATGCGGCCGACCGGCTGGCCTGCATCGGCAGCCATCGCCCGCAGCAGCGCCAGCAGATAACCACGCTGCCGCTCGATCGTCGCCTGATCAAACAGCGCCGTGGCATAACCCAGTGTTCCAGCGATCTCCTCGCCATGCTCGCTAAGGCTCAGCTCCAGATCGAACTTGACCTGATCGAGCCCCTTCCCGGCAGCCTCCACACTCAGCCCCGGCAGGTCCAATGACCCCACCGCATTGTTCTCCCAGGCCAACATCACCTGCAACAACGGCGTGTGGTCAAGAGCCCGGGGCGGCTGCACGATCTCCACCACCTGCTCGAACGGCAGGTCCTGATGCTCCTGCGCAGCCAGCGCCGTGCGCCGCGTCCGCTCCAGAAGCTCCGACACGCTCGGCTCGCCCGACAAGTCCAGCCGAAGCGCCAGGGTGTTGACGAAGAAACCGATCAACTCTTCGATCTCGCGCCGGCCGCGATTGGCGCTCGGCACGCCGATCGCAAGGTCGTCCTGCCCCGACAGACGCGACAGCACCGCCGCCCAGCCCGCCAGCACCGTCATGAACAACGTCGTGCCATGCTGCCGGCTCAGCCGCTTCAAGTCCCGCGTCAGATCCGCATCGATGACAACAGGAACACTGGCCCCGGCAAACGACTGCTGGGCCGGCCGCGCACGGTCCGTCGGCAAGACAAGACGGGCCGTGCCTGACAGGGCGTTGCGCCAATACTTCGCCTGCTTCTGCAGCCGTTCCCCCGACAGCCACTGCCGTTGCCAGGCGGCATAATCCGGATACTGGATCGCCAGCGGCGGCAAAGGATCGTCCTGTCCAGCCTCGAACGCCCGGTAAAGCCGACTGAGTTCATGCACCAGCACGCCCATCGACCAGCCGTCCGAGACGATGTGATGCTGGGTCAGCAGGAAGACGTGTTCCTCATCCGACATCCGCACCAGACGCCCGCGGATCAGCGGCCCGCGCGCAAGATCAAACGGCGTGCGCTCCTCTTCATGGCACAGATCCAAAAGTGCCGCTTCCGCATCCGGCCTGTGCCGCAGATCGTGCTCAAGTACCGGCAGTCCCGCATCCGGCGGCAGGACCTCAACTCGGGGCTTGCCCTCCGGTGCGACAAAGATACTGCGCAGCGCCTCGTGACGGGCAAACAGACGGTCAAGGCTGCGCTGCCAGGCGCTGCGGTCGAGCGCCCCACGCAGCCGCAAGGCCAGCGGAATGTGATAGTGCGTGCTGCCTTCGTCCAGCTGCGCCAAAAACCATAGCCGCTGCTGCGCAAACGACAGCACAAGCGGCTCATGACGCGACACCGCCGCAATCGCCGGCAGGTCTTGGGGACCGGAGCGGCTCAACACCTCGACGATGCTTGCCGCCAGATCGGCCAGCACCGGCTTGGCAAACAGCGTCGACAGCGGCAGTTCAACCCCAACAGCCTGTGACAGCCGGCTCGACACCTGCACGGCCAGCAGTGAGTGGCCGCCCAGTTCGAAAAAGTGGTCGTGACGTCCGACCCGCTCCAGTCCCAGAAGCTCGGCCCAGATCCCGGCCAGCATCGTCTCGACCTCGCCGCGCGGCGCCTCATAGGCCGCCAGCGCATAGGCCGCATCGGCCGGCGCCGGCAGTGCCTTGCGGTCGAGCTTGCCGTTCACCGTCAGCGGCAGCGCCGCGATCGGCACGAACGCCGTCGGCACCATGTAGTCCGGCAGCCGCGCGCTCAGATGCGCGCGCAAGGCGCTGGCAAGCCCGCCTCCATCGCCCTCGTCCGAGCCGGCCTCGGGCGCGCAGACCACATAGGCAATAAGATGCTTGTCGCCGGCGCGGTTCTGGCGCGCCACCACCACCGCCTCGCGCACCCAGGCGTGCTCGCAAAGCCGCGCGGCGATCTCGCCCGGCTCGATGCGGAAGCCGCGGATCTTCACCTGGTCGTCATTGCGGCCCAGGAACTCCAGATTGCCGTCCGGCAGATAACGCCCCAGGTCGCCGGTCCGGTACAGCCGATCGCCGTCCACAAACGGACTGGCGATGAACCGCTCGGCTGTCAGCTCGGGGCGGTTCAGGTAGCCCCGGGCCACCCCCGCCCCGCCGATGTAAAGCTCGCCTACCGCCCCGAACGGCACGGGCGCGCCATGACCGTCCAGCAGGTACACCCGCGTGTTGGCAATCGGACGGCCGACGGGAGGCAATTGGGGCCAAGATGATGGGTCAGCTGGAAGGTGGTGCTCGGCAATGACGCTGATTTCTGTGGACCCGTATTGATTGATCAATTTCGCCTTTGGATGTGCTTCGAAGAACGCCCTAAGCGGTAGAGTGGCCTGCAGTTGCTCACCCGCTGTATAAATTTCACTTAAATAGGGCAGCTGCACTTGCTGCGCGCTCCAGACCTCCGCAAAATGGTTCAATGCTACGAATGGGAGAAAAAGCCGCTCGATCGCCTCCCCCTCCACGAATTCAAGCAAGTCGGAGAAGTGCGTACGGGTCTCTTCCCGCACGAGCACGAGCAGTCCACCGTCCTTCCAACAAATGAACAATTCCTGGCAGGACACATCGAAGTTCAGGGTCGCGAATTGAAGTGTGCGCAGTTTTGACGTGCTAATCCCCGCAAGCGAATTCACAAGCGAGCCGTGGGACATTTCGACGCCCTTTGGGGTTCCGGTTGAGCCTGAGGTGTAGATGACATAGGCGAGATGGCGCGATGTGAGGCCGAGCGTGCGCGGCTCGGGATCGGAGACAGGCAGCGCGGCCCAGGGCGGAGTGGCAGTATTGAGGTCGACCACGCTGAGATCGGCCACAGCCTCGGCGCCGAGTGCGGAGCGGCCGGCTGCATCGCAAAGCAGCATTCGCGGCGCGGCATCGTCGACAATCTGCCGCAACCGTGCCGACGGATAGGCCGGATCCAGCGGCAGATAGGCGCCGCCCGCCTTCAGGATCGCCAAGACACCAACCACCATCGCGAGGCCGCGTTCCAGGCAGATCGCCACCGGCTGGTCCGGCTTGACCCCGAGCCCGATCAGATGATGCGCTAGCCGGTTGGCCCGCGCATTGAGTTCGCCATAGCTCAGTCTCTCGTTCTCATAGACCACCGCAACCGCCGCCGGTACCTTCTGCACCTGCGCCTCGAACAGCTCATGGATGCACCGCTCCGACGGATAAGGCGCCGCCGTCCGATTCAACTCCTCCAGTAGATACGTGCGCTCATCGGCCGGGAGAACGTTGATGCGGCCGACCGGCTGCCCCGCATCGGCCATCACACCATTTAACAAAGTTTGCAAATGTTGCGTCATGCCGTCGATCTGCTTCGGCGCTAATCGGCTGGCATCAAAATGCCAGCGGAAGCTCCCATCCGAAGCGCACTCAAAGGTCAGCAAATCGCCGCATAGGGCTGGGCCAGCTCTGTGGCTCGTCATTAGATCGTCAGCGAGGGAGCTGCTCTCTGTCCTGATTGTGATGCCAATCGGCCAGGGTCGTTTCGAGCGTAGCGCCTCCACATCTCGCAATGTCGGGCAGCGCGCGACAAGATCCCGGGCAAAGCTAGCGTGCGCCCTCAGCTGAGCGCATTCGGCCGCTACCGCTTTGCGCACTTCTTCAAAATCATCAGCAAGCTCAATGGTAACTTCCATCCGCACGACAGAGGAGATCAACACCTCCGCCGCTTTGGAGCCAGCTTGCGATCCATCCGATGCAGGCGTCCATCCCAGTTGAAACTCTGTTTCTCTCGTCATGCGGGCGAGATAGATCAGCCAAGCCGTTACCAAGTATTCCGTGCGATCATGTGGCGACAACTTAGCCAAAGCTCTTGCAATTAACCACGAACTCGACCGCCATCCGGGCGGCGCCGGAGCCACGGACGAAGACAGGAAAGGAGGATGCAATATTCTAAACTGCCCGAGCCGCTGTCGCCAAAAATCCTCCTGGGGCGCCAGCAATTCATGGCTCGCAGTTATGCTCCGCGCCTCATCTTCGCTCAAAATAGGAAGGCGATCACCTCCGTTGGCGATGGGCTTGTCATAGTCAGGCGGTTGGAGGTGCTGCCTCAACGCTCGGGCCGCCCGGCAGGTTGGAGGCTGTCGATTTTCACCCTCGAATGGGTCGATTGGTTCAACCACTGACAGCTCCTGGAGCTCATCACAAACAGTCCGCGGCCGAGCCGGACAACGCTACTACGCCATGCTGGAACAACCAGCCATGGCAGCATGAATTAAACCAATGGTCTCCGGCGGATGCTCAATATGCCGAGCCTGCCGGGTCGTTGAGGTTGTGGCGCTCGGTTCCGTTGAGGGGCGGGTTGAAGATACTGACGAGGATCAGGTCCTTGCCCCGACCACCGCGCAGAAGATGCTTGTCATGCTTGTCAAGCACATACATGTCGCCCTTGCGAATGGGGAAAACATTGCCGTCCATGTCCTCGACCTCGCCCTCTCCGGCGATGCAGTAGCAGGCTTCGAGATGATTACGGTATTGCAGAAGCGAGACGGTGTTAGCGCGCACTACGGTGTGGCAGATGCTAAAGCCCATGCTGTCCTTAGCCGTCAGGAGGCGGTGGCTAGTCCCATTGCCCCAATCAACGAAGTGATCGGTCGCTTCAACATCGTGCAGGCTACGCACAATCATAGCGTTTGATTCCAGGAATACGGGTTTAAGTCACTTTGTGGAAGCCGGAGGCCGTTGTTCTGACCTGGACGCACGGCTTCCGCGCGCTCCCGAAGCGGAAGGCAAGGTATGGTTATTTGGACCGGGCAGGCCGGCAAGAACCTGCCAATCCATGTCCTCCATCGCCCATACTGCCTCCGCATCCCAGTTCCAGCAGATTGATCTGGCGAACGTCGGCCGACGGCACATCGCTTCGGTCGTGGCGCGCGAGAGCTCTTTGGCTGACACCATTCGCCCCACTCCTGATACGGCGCCGTCCTGACCTCGCCGGGAAACCGCAGCCGAATTATGAGATGAGAGACTCGCCACGATGGCGCGCGCGGGGGATGCATCAGCATCAGGATCGATAAAGCGAGTTTCATCTGAACAGTGAGCCATTGTTATGGTCGCAGCGGGTCCCCCGTCTCAAGCAACCGGCGTGCCAACGACGTTCTGAAAACGTCCTGAAAAACAATGCGCCGCCTCTCGTCGCGCTAGCTGAATACGGCGTCCTGCCGTAGCGCTAGCAACATCGATGTCTTGAACAAGACACAGCTCAAAACAGGAGTACGAAGGGTCAATGGCGACGGCCGCTAAAAAGCGCAATCTCCCCGAGACCACCCTTGCCGGTCAGAATGCCATGGGATTTTCGAGTAGCTCGTCATCGAATGATAACATCCTACGATCGACGACATCACGCACGATGATGGTAAGCGATATTTTTTGTACACCTATGCAGTTGAGCGCGCGGATGGGATGAGGTGTCCACAATTAACGAGGTGGACACCATCGATGATCGCTGCAGACGAACCTTTGAGGCTTGAGACGCTCAGCGTGTTGCGGAACGGCCGTCGTCGCTACGATACGGCCAGCAACCAACGGCTGGTCGAAGCCTGAGCGCTACTGGCGGCAATCACTTCCCCATGGTCCAACGGCCAGACTGAAGGTCAGATGACGCGCCTCAAGCTCGTTCGACGTCAAACGTCAATTCATCAAGGAGCGTCCCTTCTCAACTCGCCCTCCCGTACGGTAGCGCTCCGCCACCGCGGCCAACACCTCGCGCCTAGCGCCCATGCTAATCCCGCTCGGCATCGGCGCCGCCGACCTAATTCGGTGACGCTGCCCCAGTCATCGGGGGAATTCGACGTGCGGCATTCTCCTGAGCAGGGATTCTCCACCCTGGCCATGCTTTGATCTTCGGCAAGGGCAATTACTCATCCTAGATGGGGCTGCGAATTGCGACACGGCCTGCATGATAGCCAATTGCGGCAGGAGCTTCATTGCGATTTCTAGGATGGTGGCGGTGACGTTCGTGGCCGGCTTCGGACAAGCCGATCATGTCATGATGCTGCGACTTAGTGATATCAGTGACCGCTGTCGTGCACCCTGTCAATCGATCAAGCCTTTGCACGTCGATAGCTCGCCGTGCCCGCAGCGATCATCGCGGACATTTCGCCGGACGACCTACGCTTTGACGCGCACGCCTTCCCGCAGCACCACGGCTCGGTCGTTGGTGCGTCAAAGCGTGAACGAAAGGCAGATTATTTATCTTTGCTCTTCCATAGCAAGCCTCAGAGCCTTCGGGATGCGCTGCGCTTTTCCGCTTGAGATAAACGCGACCCGGACGCGCGCCGAGACCAAGAGATCGTCCCCGCGCCTGCACTCCTGCAGCAAGCCAATCGACGCACCTCTCACCTCTTGCGCGACCGTGACAATGTCAAGAAGGTCGTCCAAGACTGCCGGTTTTAGAAAATCGATTGTCATCGAACGGACAACGAAGGCGAAGCCCGGGGCGTCGTTCTGCGTTTCCTCGAGCAGCGCTTGCTGATTGGTGCCGAGTAGGCGCCAGTAATTCGTTCTGCCACGCTCCATGAAACGCAGAAAATTCGCATGATAAACAATCTGGCCGGCGTCGGTATCTTCAAAGTAGATTCGCACCTGCATGCAGTGCCGTCCGTCGCGAATTTCGCCGTCAAGAGAGACTGTCACAGCGCGGTTCCCCCTATTGGGACCAATTGTCTTGCACAGGGGCGGTTTTCTGAGCAAGCGCTAGAATCCTGTGCTTGGCTCCAGCTGCCGAGAGCCGGCCGCCTGAATGCGGCAGGCACCGTGCTGCAGACATCGACCTCGAACGAAAGGCGCTGGGGCAGAACGAAGCGCCATTTCGAGCAGCCAGCAAAACAGCCCGGCTCCAACGACGATCTCTGCGTTAGAGACAATTCCGTCAACAATGTGCGTCAGCAAGGCCTGCTCCCCGCAGGTCGGGGGTTTCCGCGTCGAGATGGTTCATGAGCGATCCGGTCGGCGTCGACTCTGGGTGGTGCTTGCAGTCGTTGCAGTTGTCCTCCGACTATCGCCACGGCAAACAGGTAGAGCCAACCCTGGTAGAAATCGAACAGATGTGAGTTGAGCAGTGAACTCACGATGTTCTGCGCCACTGCTACAAGGCCTATCCAGGCGAGAACACCGCATTGCTGCCTGCTGAATGCGCCTCGAAACAATAGAAGATGAGCGCCCCACATGGCGTAGAGAACGAGGCATCCAACAATTCCCCACTGGATCGCTACCGCAAGCGTCTGATTGTGGGGATTATCGACCACTTTAGCCATGATGCCAGTTTGCCCGGCTGCCTCAGATTCAAAAAGCTCCTTTGTCGAACCGGTGCCGTGTCCCAGGATTGGTGCCGACCGAATAAAACCGATGGACTTGCGCCAGAATTCGAGGCGCTCCGCGCCGCCAGTCTCGGTCCCGTTGACAAACATGGTGTTGGTCTGGAACGCGTCGACTTCGCCCAGGAGCCGCGCGATCTTGACCTGAAGGTTGGGCGACATCGCCCATGCTCCGGCCGCGAGCATAGCAATCGCCGTTATGATCGCGAGAGAATACCACCCACGCGCATAGCGGATGATGACGAGCGCGAGCATGGCCGGCAGATAGATGAACGCGGTCCGCGCGATATTGACGAAAGCGAGATTAGCAAAGAATACGACCGATAGAGCGGCAAACAATATGGCTTGGCCTCGCTGCCGCTGTCGGACGGCTTCCACCGCAAGCGCCACGAAAACGACGGCGATGAACGCGAAGGCCTGCGTCTGATCTATGTAGTTCTTCAACGGCACGCCTGGAGCCTTCGCTCCGACAACGCTATAGATGTCCGGCGAGAGGAACACTAGGAATGAGAGCGCAAGCAGGAGGAGATTGGATACGACGTAAGCTGTGAATACCAATTTCACGCGGTGGGTATGCTGATAGTGCAGGAAGAGCGGGAGAAGGCAGATAAATTTCGAGACTTTTCCAAAGGCGTGTAGCCGATCCGCCCAGGGGATGCCGTGAGCCCAAGCCGCGCCGACAGCCGCCAGGGCAAGGAGCATGGCGGGAAGCGCCAAAGCAGGACGCTTCAGCTGGGCGATCATCTCTTGCGCCGAATAGGTGCTCGCAATCGCGAGGCAAATGAGAAACCCGAGCGCCGCGGTTGCCGTTGTTGACCATGGAAATACGAGGGCTAATGCCACAATAGAAGCATCTATCATCCCGATCCGGAGGTCTCTTGCACCCGGCTCATTCCCGGTACCCGTGATCAGACGGACCAGATTGGGCCAGCCATTCCAACGATTAATGAAGAGACCTTTCCGAGAAGCAGGAGATATGGTCTCGGGCACCGTTACTGCCATTCTCGCGAACTCCATTTTCGGGCTTGCTGGAAATCCACCCACACGACCCTGGCTGACCTGCGACGTTCGGCCTCGAGTTGCGCCCGGCACGGAGCTTCTCATGCAGCCGATCGGAAGCGGCCTGCCCTGGATCGACGCGGGAGGGCCGCGCGCTCTTGCCAGAATGGGGACGAGCTACATAGCAGGGATGCGAACTTGCCGCCCGTCCCATTTGGGACAGGGCTCGACTTCTACCTGGCCGCACAGGTGGCGAGGTATCCTGCCTGGCGAGGCTGGGGCTACAGGGTCGATGATCAAACCCGGGAATAGGTCGAAGGTCCGCCTGGTCCTAAGGAATCGTCTCAGCAGTGGGCCGGTCTTCGTCTTCGAGCGTGATGCCCTCGAAGAAGAAGGTGAGGACCCGACGATCGTCCTCGCCGCCCAGATCACGTGGACGCATCAGAGGGCGGTCGTCGCCCTTGAGACGGATCGACCAGACCCAGATGCCCCACGCGGCCTCGGGGACATTCACGGCGTAGTCCCGGCGTGCCATGTCGATCGAGATCTTACCCGCTTCAATGCCGTTGATGGACACGGCGATGTTGCGCGGCGCGAAGGCCGAGATCAAGCGAAGCCGGATGGTTTGCGCCGGCTGCGCCGGGCGCACACGCAAAACCACCTCGTTATTTCGCGCCCAGCGGCCGCGCAGCTCGGAATCCCACCATCCGGCTGTGTAGTCGATTTGCGAGGAGCCGGTACCGCCGTCGGCAAACTCGTCAAGTTCCAGAGGACCGATCCCGGGTTCGATCACCTCCGCATGTGCGAGCTCAATGCGAAAGATCTCTTCGCTCATGGTGTCGATCAGGCTTGCCGGCGGAGCGCCGGCGCCCGGCTTCAGTCCGGCTTCTTGAAGGAGGCTAATCAGCCGACGCGTGACAATCGCGCGCCCACGCTGGGTGACGTGGTAGAACGAGTTGTCAGCCAGGCTCATCGGCATCCAGAAATCGGCCGGAGTTCCGATAAGTTCTAGTCCTGCTTGCGAAACCAGATCACGGACCTGTTCGGCTCGGTCGGCCATGCGCGCTTCGTCGGCGTAGCAATCGTCACCGACAACCGTGGGCCAGGTGATTATGACCCGAACGCCCCTCTCCTTGGCTGCATGCAACAGCTGGAATGCCTCCAGGACCCGCCCCGACCGCGCTTCCTTTCGGCTTCCGATCGTCGTCCTGAAGCACCCGGCGGCAAGGGCCTGTTTGGTTACGCCTTGGCTTACGTCGTTGGCCCAACCACCGGAACCGTTCGAATAGAGCATCGCCTCCACATGGCGGAGCGCCATCGCATGTACGGCCTCGACGCTACCGGCCGACAGGCTTTGCGACCGAAGTTTCCTGATGTTGCGCCAGACGGCGCGGGCGACGATCGGAAACGGAGTCGTAAGGATCCTGCGCACCCTCTCGATCGGGGTCTGCACCCAGAAATACTCGCTGATCAGCTCCAGAGAAAGCCGGGCATAGCCCGCGTCACCATCGGGATCGGAATAGCCCTGCCATTCGATGGGCATGACGACAATATCGCCGGGCTTGGCAAATTCGAGAATTCTCCTTGAGCGATCAACGAGCGAATAACCGGCATTATCGGCCACGTTAATGGTCCGCATGTTGAAGGCGGTGGCGAGTTCTCCCGCATCAATTCCGTGATGGCCGTTCGAGCCGGAGTCGATGATGATGCGCGGCCCCGGCGTGTGTTCAAGCAAAAGCCATTTGTAGGTGCTCGGGATGCTGTTTTTCGGAATGGTCGACATGACCGATGCGACATAAGCAAAGCTGACAACGGCAAAGCCTGCCAGACCGCTCGCCACGAGTGCGACCAGTCTTGGGCGGATCGGCTGCCGAACGTCAGAAGTTGAAATAAAGAAAGGGCGATTCATGCATGAATGCCTTTGAAATGATGATGACAAGGACCAGTGAACCGAACGCGGCGCCAGCCAGGCGTGGATCGAAGCGTTCTGCCTCGATGGCTTCGGTCAGCTGGCGGGCGTTCGGCGCGAACAGGGCAACGAGCGTCGCTAGCGTGAGCAGGGACAGAAAATCGACATCAAGAACAGTCGCGCTTGCCGTGCCTCCTCCGCCGCTGAACATGGACTTCAACATTGCGAGCGCACCACCAATCGTCGTGGCGCGAAAGAACACCCAGCCGATGACGGTGGCCCCGAACGTCAGGGCCCAGGTGACGGCGCGCCAGAGTACAGTTTGCGAGACAGTGAGGCCCTGCCGAAAGGCGTGGTTGATCAGTAGCAAAACGCCGTGCCAAGCCCCCCAGATCAAGAAGGTCCACGCCGCGCCGTGCCAGAAGCCGCCGATCACCATCGTAAGAAAAAGGTTGAGATAGTGGCGGCGCTCGCCGCGCCGATTACCGCCGAGCCGTATGTAAAGGTAGTCTCTCAGGAATTGCGAAAGCGTGATGTGCCATCGACGCCAGAATTCCACGATCGACAACGACTTGTAGGGAGAGTCGAAGTTCCAGGGAAACCGTATACTGAACATGCGCGCGAGTCCGACAGCCATGTCGCTATAGCCCGAGAAGTCGAAATAGAGCTGAAAGGTGTAGGCGAGCGCGCCGAGCCACGCCGCCGTTGTGGCGAGAGGTTCTCCGCCGTCGGCCATGGCGAAGATCGGATCGGCCACCGGGCCGAGGTGGTCGGCGAAGATCGACTTCTTTGCTAGGCCGATCAGGAAGATGAGCAGCCCGAACACGAAATCGCTGGCGCGCACCGGGAGGCTCGGCCGCGACTGAAACTGTGGGATCATCGCCGAATGGTGGACGATCGGGCCGGCGAGAAGGTGTGGGAAGAAGGTGACGAAGAGCGCGTATTCGGTGAACCCGTGCCGGCCTCGCTTCCCTTTCAGGGTATCGACGAGGTAGGCGATCTGGACGAAGGTGAAAAACGATATGCCGAGTGGCAGCACCAGGCGCAACAGGGGAATTGATGTCCCGAGCACGGTGTCCAGATTGGCAATAAAGAAGTCGGCATACTTGAAGAGGCCGAGCAGCGCCAGGTTGGCCACAACGCCCAATGTCGTGAGCGCCCTTGCATAGGCGGGCGCAGCCACGATCAAGAGACCGAGCCCGTAGTTGAAAGCGACCGAGCCGACAAGGACCGGGACGAGGTCGAGCCGCCACCATCCGTAGAAGAAGATCGAGGCCAGCAACAAAAAGACGAACGAGAGCCGCGGCAGGCGAAATATCTGAAACAGCGTGTAGCCGGTCAAGACGATCGGCAGAAAACGCAGAATGAATTCGCTCGACTTGAACAGCACGTTGGGGCGCTCACTGAGAAAGGGCCGCTCCGCCAGGATCGGCGTCGGCACTCGGTAGCGCCACCGCGACTCAATTCTAGGCTGCAACGCTTCGGTGGCAATATCCCATTCGGTACTTGTCGAGCTCTTTCAACTCACGCGATGATGAGTCGGTCGGCGCAGAGAACACGAACAGACGAGAGCACGTATGATATCAGAGCCCGTCCCAAGGGAGCCTCTTCGCCGGGGCGCTTCGTGTAACTGTCGGGAGGCTCACTCTTGGTCGCCAAATCGAAAGTGAAAGTCGCCGCCGTGGATGATGAGATACTGTCGTACCTGATGATCGGGAGTGGTGTCGTCCTGGTCTTGATTGGGTTATTCGGCCTGGCGATCCGGCGGCGGTACGATATGAAATCGAGAAAAACGCAGGAGCTGGCCCGCGCAAACGCTTTGCAATCCGGTTCGCCCGACGATTTCGGCCTCTAACGGCTAGCCCCCAACGCGTTCCGTCAGTCACGCCGCTCCACGTTTGGACCGGCATCATCCGTTAAACGACCGATCATCGTTCCTTAAATGCCCGAGCGGTAATCTCCACCAGCGGCGAAAAGACATATTCGAGAATTCGCCGGCTTCCGGTCTTTATTTCGACGCTGACGGCCATGCCAGGTGAGAGCGGGACCGCGGCGCCGTCAGCTAAGACACTGGCGACTTCTGGACGAAGTGTCGCAGGAAAAACGAGGTTCTGCGTACGTTGCGCGCCAGCAAAACCGCGATTTTCAAGCGGCCGGATGGGATTGCCTTCTGCCTGGTTCGCGTCCGGTTCAGGGATGGCGTCATGTTGAATGTTGAGAAGCGTTGCGTTGATCGTACCGTATCGTGTGAATGGCAGTGATTCGATCTTGATGACGGCGGCCTGTCCTGGCCGGACAAACCCGATATCCCGGTTTGGAATGTAGCATTCAATCTCCAGGCCAACCGCGTCGGGCACGATCCGCATGATTTCCTCACCGGTATTCACGACCTGACCCAAGGTGGTCACCGACATGGCGCTTACCCGCCCGGCGATCGGGCTCCTCAGCACCATGTGCTTTTGTCGAACGCGAGCCTTGGCGAGGCGATGCTGGATTCCGTCAATTTCGCGCTCGGCCTCGACGAGCTTTTGCAGGTTCTCGGCCGCGAAATCGCTGTAGCTGCCCACGATGCGTTCGCTGAGCACGTCCAGTGACGCCTCGCTTTCGGCAAACTGACCGCGCGCCGTCGCAAGTTTCGCCTTTTGATCCTGCAACCGTTCGAGTGAATCGATGAGATCGGCTTTCGATCCCGAGCCGGTTCGCACAAGGCTCGAGCGCATATCCACCCGCTCCTGAAGGGTCGCAACGAGCGTCTCCAAAGCCTTGCTCGCGGCGGAATAGAGATCCCGCTCGAGCTGCTTTTGGCGCTTTTCCGCTTCGAGTTCTGCAACTTTCACGTTGAGCTGGTCGAGGGCTCCTTGCAGTACGAGCGTTTCCCGTTCTCTGATTTCACCCGGAATCTCCTCGCCCCACTCGATCGCTGGGCTTTCCGCTCGCTGTCGCGCCTCAATGGCACGCAAGGCGGCTCTCCGCCGGATAGACTCTCCACGAAACGCGCTCAGGCGAGCTGCGAGCTCGTTCACATCAGCATCGGCTTCGCCGCTCTCAAGTCCAACGAGTTCCTGACCTTCCGTGACCGGTTGGCCGTTCTGAACATGAATCGCAACGATCGTTCCCGGCTCACGTGGCTGAATGATCTTGACTCGCCCGAACGGCTGGATCTTGCCCTGAGCAACCGCGATCACATCGATGCGACTCCAGTACGACCACGTCAATACCGAACACGCCAAGAGGCAGATGATCCAGAGCAGTGCGATCCCTACCGGGGACGGCGGCATTTCCAGGATCTCAAGCGCGGCCGGCAGGAACTCCTGATCCGATCGTGTCCGTCGCGGAACGGGAGGCTTGGGACGCTGACCCGAAGGCATGGGCGAGCGCATCAAACGGCCGTTTGGTCTTTGGTGGCATTGGTCTGGAGCGCCCATATGCGGGCATAAAACCCCTGAGGACGCTGGAGGAGCGTATCGTGTGTTCCTGTCTCCACCAGCCGCCCATCCACCAGGCTGATGATTCGATCGCAATGCCGGACCGTGGCCAGGCGATGAGCAATGATGATCACGGTCCTCCCACGCGCGATTTGGCGCATGTTAGCCTGAATGATCTGCTCGCTCTCGTAGTCGAGGGCGGAGGTGGCTTCATCGAAAATCAGGATCGGGGGGTCTGTCGCCAAAGCGCGAGCTATCAAAAGGCGCTGGCGTTGGCCACCCGACAAATTTGCACCCCGCTCCTCGATCATCGTATCATAGCCTTGGCGGAGCTTAGCCACGAACTCGTCAGCGCCGGCCAGCCGTGCGACCGCGATGACCTGCGATCGCGGCATCGCCGGGCTCGCCAACGCGATGTTCTCGTGGATCGTACGGTTGAAGAGCGTGCCTTCCTGAAGCACGACGCCGATTTGGCGCCGGAGCCACAGCGGATCGATATGACTGAGATTTCTGCCGTCCAGCAGCAGCTCTCCTTCGCTCGGAAGGTACAGACGCTGAATGAGCTTGGCCAAGGTGGATTTGCCCGAGCCTGACGGACCGACGATGCCGACAACTTCGCCAGAGTTGATACTCAAGCTGATATCTTTGAGCGCGTCGCGCTCTCCAGGCGAATAGCGGAAGGTCACATGCTTTAAGGCTATCTCGCCTTGCGGCGGCGGCGCTTTCTCGAACACGGTCGACGCATATTCCGGCGCGGCATTCAGGATGTCGCCCAGCCGCTCGACGGAGATCTGCACCTGCTGGAAGTCCTGCCAGAATTGCGAGAGCCGCAGGATCGGTTGCGCGACTTGTCCGGCGATCATGTTAAAGGCGACGAGTCCGCCGATGGTCAGGTCCCCATCGATGACCGCTTGTGCGCCAAAAAGAAGGAGAAGGGCCGAGGAGAGCTTGGAAACATACTGTATCGCGTTCTGCCCGCCGGCTCCGAGTTTTGTCGCTGCAAACCCGGATCGGACATAGGCGGCCAGCCTTTCTTCCCACTGCGCTCTCACAAAAGGTTCAGCTGCGGAGGTCTTGATGGACTGGATTCCGACAACGGCCTCAACCAGAAACTGCTGGCTTGCCGCGCCCAAATTGAACTTTTCGTTGATCTTCTCTCTGAGCAGGGGCCGCACGAGCATCGCAATCGCCAGATAGGCCGGGATTGCTGCCAGGACCGTCCATGTCAGTTTGACCGAGTACGCCTGTAGAACCGCGATGTAGACGAAGGCAAAGAGCAGATCGAGGAGCGAAAAAAGGCCCTGTCCTGTCAGGAAGTTCCGAATGGTCTCCAGTTCGCGAACGCGCGCGATGGTCTGGCCGGCTGACCGGCTTTCGAAATAGTTGATGGGGAGGCGTAATAGATGAGCGAAAAGGCGATGGCTTAATTCTACGTCGATCCGGTTGCTCGTATGCGCGAGTGCATAGGTTCGCAGATATTGCAGCATGACATCGAACATCCCGATCGCCGCGATTCCCCCCACCAACACCAAGAGCGTCGAATAGGATTTGTGCGGGAGAACCTTGTCCACCACGACTTGAAAAAACAGTGGCGTTACGAGTGCAAACAATTGCACGAACAGGGACGCCGTAACGACGTGGAGCAATGGCCGACGGTAGCGCCAGACCGATGCCAGGAACCACTGAAAACCGAAGTGCCTGGGGTTTACCCCCGAGCCGCCAATACGGCGCTGAATCAGCAGAACGAAATTATCGATCGCGGCGTAGAGTTCGTCGGCTGGGAGCTCACGGTAGGCCCGTGTGACAGGATCGACGACGCTGAAGTGGCCAGCCGGAGTCCGTCCGCCGAGAACAGCAAAGGATCCGTCCTGAAAACGGATAATGGCTGGAAGCGGCGCACTGGCCATGCGTCCGATCGAAAGCTTCCTCACAATCCGCGCCTTCAGACCGGCCAGCTTGGCCGCTCGAACAAGGTCATCTGGCTCAGTGCCACCTTGGAGCGCGAGTTCGCGTGCAAGGCTCATGGGATCGGCCGCGATTCGATAGTACGCCGCAATCCCGCAAAGGGCAGCGAGGCCAGAATCGACGCGAACCTTGTCGTGCAAGAAATGGCTCCCCGGAAATATTCCCAAGCGTGTAAATCGTTCGCACTGACCTCGGCCGTGCGGCAATCGGCCTTGTCAGAAAATCAGTGGGGTTGGCGCACGTGGTGAAGTTGGGTGATCAAGTGTCTCCTCGTCGTGACAGGGCCACGCCCGCACGACGAGGCTGGTGAAGCAAGGCAGCTGAGCAGGGCGTGTCCGTCCATGGCCGCCCTTTGCCGCCCGACGCTGTTCGCTCGATGCCGCACCAGCGTATGATTTAGGTCCAGTTCGTTCCGCCTACAACGTTGTAGGCTACAGATGAGCCACCAAGCGGTTGCCAGGTCGGATTGCCACTATGATCGAACAGTGCCGCACCATAATCGCCGGTGCTGTTGTTGCGGAAGAGCACATCGGCAACACCGTCGCCATTGAAGTCGCCGACTTCAACGGCGCTGTAGGCAGTCGAGGTCGGGTTCAAGCCATGCCACGTGCCGCCGCCCGATCCATTGAGCGCCTCGAAGCCCCAGCCCCCCGTGGTATTATTCCGGAAGAGGATGTCCGAGATGCCATCGCCGTTGAAATCACCCACGCCGACAACGCTGTAGGCTGTAGATGAGCCGCCAAGCGGCTGCCACGTCGCGTTACCATTATGGTCGAACAGGGCCGCGCCGTAGTCGCCTGTGCTGTTATTGCGGTACAGAACGTCGGCCACCCCATCGCCGTTGAAATCGGCCACCCCGACGACGCTATAAGCGGCTGAAGTGAGATTTAAGCCATGCCACGTGCCGCCGCCCGATCCATTGAGAGCCTCGAATCCCCAATCACCGGTCGTGTTATTCCTGAAGAGAATATCCGAAACGCCATCACCGTTGAAGTCACCCGTTCCGACAACGCTGTAGGCTGCCGATGAGCCACCAAGCGGCTGCCACGTCGCGTTGCCATTGTGATCGAACACGGCCGCGCCGTAGTCGCCCGTGCTGTTGTTTCTGTAGAGCACGTCGGCCACGCCATCGCCGTTGAAGTCGCTGACTCCAACGACACTATAGGCTGTGGAGGTGAGGTTTAGGGCGTGCCACGTGCCGCTGCCCGATCCATTCAGGGCCTCGAAGCCCCAGTCGCCCGTCGTGTTGTTTCGGAACAGAATGTCCGAGATGCCGTCCCCATTCAGGTCTTTCGGCGTGTGTCCCAGGCCCCACCCGAGCGCCTGCATGATTTGGATGTCCTCTGCCGAAAGCAGTCCCGGACCGCCCACGCCCGGGCCACCGGGCCCGAACGGATCATAGTCGTTCGAATCCCCGAGGACGCCATCCCAATCGGCGAGGTCGAAGCCATCGTTTGTGCCGTTGGCATAAGATGCGTGATACTGCAGCTGAGTTAAAATGCTACGGCCATCAACTGAGAAGTACGTGTTCAGGCCATCGGCCCCGCCCGTATAGTCGTGCTGCCCGCCGGCCGTGTAGCGAAAGAAATCGATGGGCGCCCAGCCGCGACCGTATTGTCCGAGGCCACCGACACGCCCCATGATTCCCTCCGTCAGTTCGTGGAGGATCACGGCTTTCGCGTCATTGGCGCTGTTCTGCAGTGCCGAAGCGGTCCAGTAGTAGCTGTTCAGATAGATTGTGTCGTCTGTGCCGCTCCCGGCGGAGGCCAGTCCGAGAATTCGCGCCTCGCCGATCGAAACGTTAAGTCCAGCCCCGCCCGTGGGGTCGGTGAGTTTCGCCAGAGCAGCGGCTGCCGCGTGTCCTGCGGCGGTTTGTGCGTGCTGCTGAAGCGCGCTCACAAACGAGGCATACGAAACATGTACGGGACTGAAGAAGTTTTCGCCTGAGTAGGCCGGGTTCAGAGACTGGAGGTCAAATGTACAGTGGACAGTGCACGAATTGGGGAACAGCTGTGAGAGATATTGCTCCGCGCCAACCACGATGTTCTTGAATTGCGTGGTCGCACCGGAGCCCCAGGTGTTCACAAAAACCAGGCCGCCCCCCTGAAAGGACACGGTGTCCGTCTCGGAGCCGTCAGACTGGACCTGCTGAACCTGCTGGCTCTGCTGAGCCGAGACTTGATCGGCAGGAGATTGCTGAACTGGTGCCCCGCTATAATTGAGGTTGGCGTCGTCGAAAACGTCGTCGAGCTTCTGCGTTCTGCTAAAAGACATGGTCGGCCCCAGCCTCTAACTTTTAGATCTACAGCTTGGTTGGGTAAAAAGGAATTCAACGCGTAAAAATCGCCGTGCGCGCCTTGAACCGCAGATCGGCCACGGCAGCATCCGGCTTCTACCCTATGTATCGATCCGGGAAATCCGCCTAGTCCCATTTGAGATAGAGACCATCATCAACTTTGAGCTTCGCTCGCGCGGTGCACGGTCGCCACGACGCCAGTTGAGCAGCACACGGCCTTGCATCGAATGTGGCCGGCTCGGACTCGCAGTAACCATGCGGCCTAGACGCCCGATTGATCCTTCGCTTTCCTCTCAATGCGCTTCCGTTGCGCTCGGTTCAGCGTTAATTTGCGGCCCGGTTCACGGGACGATTCCTCGCGACAATCACGGAATACAGCACCTCCCATGCAATCAGCACGCCTGCGGGGGCAGACACTTCGCCAGCCAATGCCCAGCGCTCGACCTATCCTTCTCTGGCTTCTCATCGCCCTGGTCGTCCTGCCAGGATCATTCTTCGGGACCCTGCGGCTCATCGACCAATTTCTTCCGGGCTATGGATACGATGTCGCGCGTTTCCCCAACCTGGGAGCTCATCAAACGTTGACATTCCAAAATGGGGAAAACAACGGCGCCCTCATTCAGGGTTGGTCGCAATTGGAGCCTTGGGGAGTGTGGTCGGACGGCAATCGAGCCCAGCTCGGGTTTGTTATCGCAAGTGCCCTGACCGGGCATCCAAAACTTGTCATAGAGTGCAAGGCATTCATCACTCAAGGAAGCCCCGAACAGAGGATCGAGCTCTGGTCACAGAACATGAAGCTCGGCGATGCTTCGCTCCGAAAGGATACAAACACGGTTACGGTCCCGCTTGAAGGCCTTCGTCTCCCGCCGGGGACACCTTTCATTGTCGAGTTACGGCTCCCACTAGCAAAATCACCTCAACAACTCGGTCTATCGCAAGATCTCCGCAAACTTGGCATCGGGCTCGTGAGGGTGGCCCTCGACGAATGACGCATAAGAGCATGATAGCCGCATGGTTGGCCTTGCCTTCTCAAACGGAGACTCAGGATGGTCACGGCATTTCGATGTCGGCGGCCGGAAGCTGGGCTGGTACGACCCCCTAAATTGTGGACTCGGTGTCCGCGCTACTCACTGAAGGACGCTCGCCGTCAGATGCACATGGTCGCCTCGCTGCAATGCGGCAGATCTTCGATTTGAGCTCGAGCAAATCGATAAACGCATCAGCCTGCCGCCGCAGTTCGTTGGCGATCATGGCCGGCTGAGTTGCCGCACTCGAGACCACGGTTACGTGCACACCGCGCCGCTGAACGGCCATCACCAGCCGGAGGAAATTGCCGTCGCCTGAAAACAGAACAATCCGATCCACATGGCCGGCAAGCTCCATGACATTGATCGCGAGATCGACATCCATGCTGCATTTGACCTTACGTCGGCCGCACGCGTCAATGAACTCCCTAGTCGGTTTAGTGACGACGGTGAAGCCATTGTAGTCAAGCCAATCGATGAAGGGGCTCACCGACGTAAGCCCCTGGTCCTCAGTCGTTCGGGTATAGTAGAGGGCCCGCAGCAGTCGCCCTTGGCTCTCGAATTGCTTGAGCAGGCGCTTGTGATCGATATCGAAGCCCAGCGCCCTAGACGTTGCGTACAGATTTAGCCCATCGATGAATAGAGCGATCCTGTTGTGCGACTGATCTGCCACGAGCCCCCTCCAATGAGAAACTTCGTCGTTTTCGCTATTCTGCCGAACGAGATGATCGCTCGGCAACTGATGGTACCAACCGCGCGCCGATCTTCTGGATGACGGAAGTTGCGTTCCCGCAAAGACCTGGAACAACGTTTTGACTGCGGTAACGGGACCTATCAGATTGCTTTAAGATGTCGGCGGCCGCTCAGGCCCGCTTCCGCCATGCACCTGTAGAAAATCAGCATAAGCTTTGGCGATACCCTCTTTGAGACCGGTCTTGGCGAGCCAACCCAATTCGATCATTCGATCAACATTGAGTAGCTTGCGGGGTGTCCCATCGGGCTTCGTCGGATCGAAGACGATCGATCCTTTGAACCCGATCACCTCGTTGACTGTATGGGCGAGTTCGCCGATCGTGCTATCCTCTCCGGTGCCAATATTGAATATTCCATCGCGGATGTCAGTTCGCTCCATGAGGAATACGCATGCGTCGGCCATGTCGTCGACGTACAGAAATTCGCGTCGCGGCCGTCCCGATCCCCAGACAGGGTAAGTCGCATCCCCCCTCTCCTTCGCCTCGTGGGCCTTACGGATGAGAGCTGGCAGGACGTGGCTATTGTTCAAGTCGTAAGTATCGTTGGGGCCGTACAGGTTCGTGGGCATCGCGGAAACGTACTGCGTTCCGTATTGCCGATTGTAACTCTCGCACAGCTTGATCCCCGCAATTTTGGCGATTGCGTAGGGTTCGTTCGTCGGCTCCAATAGCCCGCTGAGCAAGTACTCTTCCTTGATCGGCTGAGCGCAGCCTCGCGGGTAAATGCAACTTGATCCGAGAAACAGGATACGTGTCACGCCGGCCAGCCAGGCCGCATGAATGATGTTCGCCTCGATCATGAGATTCTGATAGATGAATTCCGCGCGATAGTTGTCGTTCGCGTGTATGCCACCGACCTTGGCCGCCGCCAAAAAGATGTACTCGGGCTTCTCTCCCGCAAGAAACTGCGCAACAGCTGCCTGATTGGTCAGATCCAGACGGGACCGCGCGCAGGTTAGCAAGTTTTCATATCCGGATCTTTGGAGCCGCCGGACGATGGCGGAGCCGACCATGCCACGATGTCCGGCGATAAAGATCTTGCTGTATTTGTTCATCGCACTACTCGTGATAATTGAATGCGCTAAATCCGTGCCGCTTGATCAGCTCATCGCGCTGCGCCGCTTTCAGGTCCTCGCCCATCATTTCCTTCACGAGCTCCTTGAAGGAGATCTTTGGCTGCCAACCAAGCTTGGTTCTCGCCTTGGAGGCATCGCCTAGCAAGGTTTGCACTTCGGTCGGCCGGAAATAACGTGGATCGACCGCGACGATGCAGTTGCCGGCGGCATCGTAACCTTTCTCGTTCACGCCCGACCCTTTCCAGTTGATCCGCAAATCGATTTCGTGGGCGGCGGTTTCGACAAACTGGCGCACGCTGTATTGGATACCGGTAGCAATAACGAAATCCTCCGGCTTGTCCTGCTGCAGCATCATCCACTGCATTTCGACATAATCCTTTGCATGGCCCCAATCGCGCTTGGCGTCGAGGTTACCAAGGTACAAGCAATCCTGAAGGCCCAGGTTGATGCGAGCCAGGCCGCGCGTAATCTTGCGCGTCACGAATGTCTCGCCGCGCAGCGGGCTCTCGTGGTTGAACAGAACGCCGTTGCAGGCGTACATGTCGTAAGCCTCACGGTAGTTCACCGTTATCCAGTAGGCGTAGAGCTTCGCCACGGCATAAGGGCTGCGCGGATAGAACGGCGTTGTTTCCTTCTGCGGGATCTCCTGAACGAGACCATAAAGTTCGGACGTGCTGGCCTGATAAAAGCGTGTCTTCCTTTCCAGACCGAGGATGCGAATGGCCTCAAGCACGCGCAGGGTTCCCAGCGCGTCGGAATTGGCGGTGTATTCCGGCTCTTCGAAACTCACGGCGACGTGGCTTTGCGCGGCCAGATTGTAGATCTCATCGGGCTGCACTTGCTGAACGATACGCACCAGAGAGGACGAGTCGGTCATGTCACCATGGTGAAGAATGAAGTGGCGGTTTTTCTCGTGGGGATCCTGGTAGAGATGGTCGATCCGGTCGGTGTTGAAGAGCGAGGTCCGGCGCTTGATGCCATGCACTTCATAGCCCTTGGAGAGGAGTAGCTCCGCCAGGTACGCGCCATCCTGGCCGGTAACGCCCGTGATCAGTGCCTTTTTCATTTTTGAGTAGTCCTTGTTTGCGTAATCTTCGAATATTGCTTGCTGTCTGCTCGGCTTTCAGCGATAGGATGCGGCCCGCCTGGAAGCGCGAATTCGGTTCACGTCAAGCGTGAGCACCACTCGCGCCCGATATGGCGAAGCACGTAGGGAAATACGGCAAGTCTCAGCTCGGCTGCTGACGGGACATAGCCCAGGCAACGCGCGCGAATTCTGTTCATCTCGACGAGGCCAAGGTCCTTTTGAGCTGTCGTCTTCTGGTCGGGATGCACACGGAAAGCGCCAATAAACCGTGGCAGGTGGCAGAAACGCGCCCCGAATTCCCGGAACCGCACCAGCAATTCCCAGTCCATCGCAAACTCAAAGGAGTCGTCGAGATGCGACCCAACGCGCTCCCAGAGACGTCGCCGCCAGAAGATCGTCTCTTGGGGAATGTAATCGACCCATGAGAGTATCCGGTCTGAATGACTCGGAAGCATCCAGCGGCCGATCTCTCGGCTGTCGCGGTCCACTACAATCCGGTCGCCATAGACCACGTCCACATCGGGGTGCATGGCGAAGAAACGAGCGACGAATTGGAGCGCACCCGGAAGCAGAAAATCGTCGCCATTGAGCCAGCCGAGAATGTCGCCCGATGCGAGGGCAAAGCCCTTATTGAGCGCATCTGATTGCCCGTTATCCTTTTTGCTCTCGTAATGGCTCAAATACTTGCGGTAGACCGCGATAGTTTCAGTCGTACCATCTGTCGACCCCCCATCGATGATGATGTATTCCATAGGCGCGACGTTTTGGCTGAGCACGCTCTCGATGGCCTGGGCAACAAACGGGGCCTGGTTCAGGACGGGTGTGACTATGGAAATGGAGAGCGGGCTTATGTAGTCCACTCCAGTCGCTGGCGCTCGAATCGGCCGTGGCGGATAGGCCTGGAGCTGGCCAAGCCGAAAGCCGCTTACTTGACGAAGGATCGTCTTCCACTCTGGTACGATAGGCATTTAATGCGCGCCCGAGGACTCGTGCGACAGATCAAGAATCCCAACCAGCTGATCCGTCTCGCGACGATCGGAAAAGCGGTAGCCGAGCGACAGGTACAATCTTTGGGCCGCAATGTTGTCCGGATAGACCTTGAGGCGGATTTGCATGGCGCCCGACAGTCGAGCGGTCAGATGGAGGTGCTCCATCAGAAGCCGTGCCGCGCCGCTCCCCCGGAGTTCGGGTACGACATAGATGCCAAGACTTGGAACGGCGAAGCCCTCATCCCAACCTCGCAGCAATCCATAGGCCAAAAGCCGATCGTCCGCCCGAAGCGCCAGATATCTATCGTTTCCGCGGTCGCTGCAGATGCGCGCGGCTTCGGCTTGCGTGAATGGATGCGGGTGAAAACGACTGCTGCGCTGATCGCTAGCGATCACGGCAAAGAGCTCGGCCAGCAACGTGGCATGACCTGGTCGCAGATGAACGATTTCAAGGCTGACCGTCATGCCGCGACCTTTGTCCCGCCGATCGCCTTGCGCAGACCGCGCCAGCAATCACCGATTGTCAGCCTGTCGCCAACGAGAGGGCCCGACTTCGCGATCGTCTCGCGAAAGAGTCCGCGCAGGCAATAAGCCGGCCGGCGCATGTTCAGCCATAGCCATACGGCTTTGAAGTAGAGCAGGCGATAGACCACGTGGTGCGTGTCGCCATAGTGATTGCCATGCAGCGTTTGATAAAGATTGTCGCTGATGGCCTGCACGAAGTACGGTGAGACCCGCCCAAAATGCTTGACCTGCACGGCCGCGACTTCAGCCAGGAGTTCGAGCGTCTGCCCCGCCGACTTCGTCGTCGCATACCAGCGGTTACCCGAGATGTCGACGTCGCATGCGGCAAACCGACAACCCGCAAGCGCAAGGCGTGTCCATAGGTCGTAGTCCATGCAAAACTTCAGCGCGCGGTTTATTCCGCCCGCCTTCATGTAGGCAGACTTGCGGAAGAATATCGAAGGCTGCGCAACATAGCCTTTCTCGAACATTTGGCCGGCTACGTCGATTGTTGGACCGACAGGAATTGTTGGGTAAGGCCTAGGATTATTGCCATCCTCATCCATGTAATGGCCGTTGCCGACGACGACCTCCACCTCAGGGTTACGCGCAACGACCTCGTTAACCGCCCAAAGCGCGCGATTGCACTGAACGTCATCTGAGTTCAGCCAGGTGATCCACCCCTCGCGCGCCCGTGCGAATCCCTTGGCAATCGCGTCCGATTGGCCAAAATCCCGCTCGCTGATCCAGGTGATGCGGTCACCGTAGCGCTTCAGGCGTTCGACAGTGTCATCCGTCGAGCCTCCGTCCATCACCAGGATATCGAGTGCCGGATAGTCCTGCTCCAGCAGACTGGTTATTGTGTCATCGATAAAGCGGCCCTGATTGTACGATGGGACAACGACCGTAATCGGAATCTCTGTCTTCTCCATCAGCACGTCTCCTTAAGCAGCTATGCGGCGAACCTGGGCCGCCCACGTCCTGACACTCCGCATGGATCGTGACGCGAGCCGTGGCGACCAACGTAGATTCATGACCATCCAGTGCCACCGCGCCATGAGCTGTACCTTTCGGCTTGCTGAGGGCGCTGCGCCGCGCGCCCACGCTGCACCGTGCTCGATCGTGTATGCGTATTTGAAGGCCCAGCTAAAGGGCACGACGCCGTAATATTGATGCACGGTCTCGCAGATCCCGCGCAGCAACTTTCGATTCGCATTGGCGGTGATTGCGTCGTCATGCAGTCGCGACAATGAAAAATAGTCATCGCAAAAGTAGAACGGCACATTCTCCTGCCAACGCATCCAGAGCTCATAGTCGAGGATCTTGGAACCGAGCGCGCCACATAGCGTTACGGCGATGCGTTTGAAAAACAGCGACGGCTGCGGCACGAGACAGAAATGCATCATGCGTCGGCGCTGCTCGGACAGCAGCGGACTCCAATCGACCGGGTAATCAATGACGGGGTTCAGATCCCGGTCCGCGTACCGGTTGCGGCCGTACACGACCATTGCCATTTGATTGTAGTGAAAGAAGGTTGCGACCTTCCAAAACGTGTCGGTTAGATAGACATCGTCCGAATTGATCCAGGCGATTATTTCGGCCGTCGTATTGGCAATGCCCTTGTTGACACCGTGATGATGTCCTCCATCCGGCCGACTGTCGTAGCGAACAAGGCCGGGATGAACTCGGGCGTATTCTTCCAGAATAGTGACGGATCCATCGGACGATCCGCCGTCGGCGACGAAGATTTCCAGCTTGGGGTAGCCCTGTGCGAGAACGGACTCTAGCGTCTCCCGCAGGAACTTCGCCTGATTGAACGAGGGAACAACTACCGCGAAGCCTGGCAGCTCTGCGCGCGGCAGACTGCGGACGTGCGCGATCTGCTCTGGTTTCGGGTTGAATGCGAGGCTGCGCTCGAGGTCATTCATCATCGAATTCCGGTATCGGGTTTCTGTCTCACGCGCGGACTATGCTGAGCGACGCACCAGGTCGGTGATTGCCGCGCAGATCTCGTCGATTTCCTCATCCCGAAGACCCGTGTAGGTCGGAAAATTGATCCCATGCGCCGAGAGGAATTCCGTATTGGGAAGCTTTTCGCCGGACGCGTACATCGGCAGGTGATGCATGGGCACAAAGAATGGCCGCGTCTCAATGCCGTAATCTCGGGCGAGGTAACGCATGATGGTCTCCCGGCGCTTTTCCCCGCCGGCTGTCAGGACCGCCGAGAATAGCCAGTAGGTTCCCTCATAGCCTGCGATCTGCGCCGGCAGCTGCAGAAGGCCCTCCACTTCGAGCGGGTGAAGCCGCTCCGCATACCGCTTGGCGATCCGACGGCGTTCGGCGAGATGAAAATCGAGCATCTCGATCTGACCAAGACCGATTGCTCCCGCAATGTTGGTCATTCGGTAGTTGTAGCCCAAGATGGGATGCCAGTACCTGCGCTCGAGATCCATTCCTTGACCACGCAGCATCTTGGCGTGACGGCGACGCGCAGGATCACGGACGTGGACTGCGCCACCCTCTCCCGTCGAAATGGTTTTATTCCCATAGAAACTAAACGTCGCCGCGTCGCCGAAACTACCCGCTGGTCTGCCGAACACCTTGGCGCCGAGGCTTTCAGCACAATCCTCAAGCAGCCACGCGCCACGATCCCGGCACAGTTCTGCAATTTGCGCGACGTCCGTTGGCAGTCCGTATAAATGAACCGCCAAGACGCCGGCGGTGCGCGGTGTCCAGGCCCGCTCGATGAATTCGGCGGAGGCGTTCCAGGTTTTCAGATCGCAATCAACGAACACCGGAGTTGCGCCGCAGTAGCGAACGGCATTGGCCGAAGCGACATAGGTCAGCGAAGGAACAATGACCTCCTCGCCTGCACGCAATCCAAGCGCAAGACACGCCAGGTGAAGCGCGGTCGTTCCGTTACTCGCGGAAAGACACTCGTCAACCTGTAACATCTTCGCGATCGCGTGCTCGAACTTCTGGAGATACGCGCCGTTGCTGGAGATCCAGCCGGAATCGATCGCGTCGATGACGTAACGCCGTTCGTTACCGCACAAAACCGGCTTGGAGACCTGGAATCGAATGTTCATTCAATTTACTTCTTAAAGTCGCTGCTGAATCATCAAACGGAAAACACGCACCGCATCCCGAAAGAGCGGTCAAAAGCTCACCCAGGCTGTGCCGCCGCCGCACACGCGTTGAATCGTTCACTTCTCTCCCCGCGTGCATAGTCGTAAGCGCCTGCCAGACCCGCGATGTACTTCTCGATGTCATGATCCCGGCCTGCCTTCGCGTGCGCTCGCTCGGCGTGCGTCTGGCGATCGTCGGGATCATCGAGCCATCGCAGCATCTTGGCCGCGATGTCCTCGACATCGAACGGGTCGAAGAGCAGGCCAGCGCCGCCGCGCGTCAGTTCAGGTAACGACGTGACGTTCGAGCACATCGCAGGCACACCGAGCACTTGAGCCTCGATGACAGGATAGCTTGAGGCTTCGAACGTCGAGGGCATCACGCAATAGAGAGAGCCCTTATAAATTGCCGCGAGATGATCGACCGGAACGTGGTCAAGGCAAACGACATCCGCGCCGAGGCCCAGCTGTTCGATGGTTGCTTGCACGGCCGGCCAGCCGGAATGCCCGCGGTAACCGGTAAAGACCAGCTTCAGATCGACATTGGGACACTTGTCGCGCACAATCCGGAGGGCTTGAACAAGCCTCGCATGATTTTTGTGCGGCCAGAACTGCGCCGGATATATCGCGTAAATCGATGGTAGCTTGTACAGCGAGATCGCATCCTGGACGCTGAAGCCATCAAGGCCCGCGATCACTCTCGGATCCCAGGTGACCGGCACCGTAAAGACCTTGGCGGCCGGCACCCGCATCTGGTTGATGAGATCGTTCCGGACGAAGTCGGAGGACACGACGATCGCATCCGCAAGGGACGCCGAGAGGCCGTACAGCCTGTTGCGGGCTTCGATATCCGACGGGGAGAAGTTCTCGGGAAAATGAAGGTGCTGCAGGTCGTGCAGGTTCAGGACGGAAGGAACACGGAAGTCAAGGACAGAGAAGATCTGAACAGGACTGTGGAGAATATCCACGCCGATATCTTCGCGCAGCCGCGAGAACGTCGCCATCGAAGTCGTTGCGCTCAATCGTCGGGTGCGGCTGAGGAGCCGGTTCGACACATCGATCGCCAACCCGACCGCAGCACTCCTGCGCATCACGAAGTAGCCGACCCTGGCACCAAACACCTTGCGCAGTGGCGCAACCTGGTCTGGCAGGCAAATGAGCGTAACGCGCCGCCCCCCCTCCAGCAGCGCACTGGTCAGCATCTTCATATAGGTCTCGACGCCGCCAGAGACGCCAAAGACGATCTCGAGCGTGTCAATCGCCACGTGCAAGCCGTTTCCGGTCGCTTCGGCGGGGACGTAATCGCCGTAGGCCGGCACCGTATGCCGGCGCCGCGCGCGCAGATCGGCAAGCCCGCGCAGCACCGCCTTTCCGTTGAGGTTGCGGATCGCCGCCAGCTCGATAACCTGGTCCTTGGCAAGCAGCTTATGGGACTGAATCGTGTTCTCGAGCGAGGCACGCTCAAGATCCACGTTCAGGCGTTCGATGACCTGCGACTTTTCTGCGCGGTCGGCTTCGACAGCCCTAAGCTCGGTCTCCAGGCGCTGCGTTGCCTGAAGAACCTTGTCGCGGGCTTCCAAAATAGCCAGCCGGTCGGTCTTGAGTTCGGCGACTTCTCGGTCAAGGCGCTCGATAGTGGCTTCCTTTTCGGTCCGGTCGGCGCCGATGGTACGCAGTTCACTCTGCAAACGCGTATTGGTCTCCAGCAACTTCTCGCGTGCCTCGGTCGAGGCCTGGCACTCACCCGCCAACTCGGTCACTTGCTGAGCGAGCCTCGCGATCACGTCCGCCTTGTTGACTTGATCCGCCTCAACCGACCGTAGCTGGCTTTCCACGCTTTGGTTGACACTTAGAATCGTCTCGCGCTCATCGAGCAGCTGCTGGCGGCTTGTTCTAAGCTCGGACAGTTCCGCAGCGAGCCCCTCAAGATTGACAGCCTTTGCAGCACGATCTTCATCAACGGCTCGCAATTCCTCCGCGAGCCGCTCATTCGCCTCCAGAACGTCTTCACGCTCTTTCGCCAGCGCCATTTGGCTGTTCTGCAGGTCCGCGAGCTCTCGTTCGACACGTTCAAGGACGCTGGCCTTTTCGGTCCGGTCGCCTTCGACCGCACGCAGCTCACCCACGAGACGCCGATTGGTGTTTAGGACGTCTTCTCGCTCCTGCAGCAACACCTGATGGGCACGCTTGAGCTCATGAACTTCCGCAAGCTCAACTCCATCATGAACACATGGCGGGAGGGAAAGGCGCTTTCGCAGACCTGCATCCTCCCTCCGCAGATAGAAGCGGCTGAGACCGTCGTACCAGGCAAGCTCATAGTCAGCCGCAAGTATGGCTGGCTCCCAGTCATCCCAGTTGCGGATCCGGTCGATCTGATCCCAGTCCTCGATTTTGACGGACGGCAACGTCGCTTCGATAACAAGCACGCGTGGCCGGCGCGTCCTCAAATCAAGACCGCGGAGCACCGTTTCTTCGAACCCCTCGACGTCAATCTTCAAGAAGTCGATGACCCGGTCTCCGCAGCCAGCGATCACCTCTTCAAGCGTCACGACCGGTACTTCGTAGGAAATGACTTCGTACCCGGCGCGTTGCAGCTCCCCGGCTTGCGTTTCATTGGCCGTCGACAGAGACGTAAGCTGTTTACACTCGTAGAAACGCAACCGCCCGGCCAAGTCGGCCACTGCGACGTTGAGATTCCGATCACGCGGCCTTTCTTCCGCGAACAGCTGAAATTGCCGCGAGACCGGCTCGATATTGATGCCCGTCCAGCCTAGGTCGTAAAAATGTCTCGTCACCGAATGACGGGTCGGATCCCAGGCACCCACATCGATGTAGAATCCGCTCGCCTGGCCCTGGAAGAGCCTGGCGAGAATCACATCCTCGAAGTTTTGGCTGTAGGAGATCATCTGGGTGACTTTTCAGGGCGCGCAGCCTGAGGCACGAGCGACAGCTGTTGCACGCTCGGCAGGTCGGCAACGCCGTAATGGCTAAACAGACATGGATTACCCTGATGCCGGTGGATCACGGAAATGGCAGCCATTGCGCTAATGTGAGACAGCAGCTGAATATGCGGCGCTATCTCCGAAGGCAGGCAGGCGCGGCGACGGTCGAACATCGCCTTCGGCAACTCGGCAAGCCCCGATTCGAGCGTGTACTCGCCGACATCGATATCGAGCTTGATGTCGTGTACGCAGCGAAGCCTCGTACCCGTCGTATCAATCGCTTCAGGTGGCGTATCGAACTGCAGTGAATTGCGGCCATGGACCAGAACGCCTTTTGCGTTGATTAGCTGGACACCGACCAAAGGCACCTGGACCGGCTGATCCACGAGAAACTCAACGTAGATCCGCAACCATTCGCCTTGCTGGAAGACCCGGCGCGCTTTGCCGTTGCGGTCTGCGATGACCGCCCTGACTGCCTTTGCAGTTGATCGCCCGAACTGCTCGACCGCGCTGAGATCAAGTATCGCGGTAGGATTGGCCTGAAACGGATCCCACTCTTCCTTCAACTGCGTTGCCAGAGACGCGTCGCCCGGGACGCCCCTCTCTCGCACTTCGTGGAACTCTTCCCTGCACTGACCGGTGGGCGTTCCATATTCGTGATGGAAGTAGTATTCGACCGCTTCCTTGCCCCTTCCTTCAAAGACCTTTCGTCCCTGCGACAGAACCACGCCACGATTGCAGAACTCGGCGGCGTCCGCCATCGAGTGCGTAACAAGCAGAACCGTCATTCCGCGCTCGCGAAGCTCGTTCAATCGCGCGTAACATTTCTGCTGAAAGAACACGTCGCCGACAGCCAACGCCTCGTCCACGAGCAAGAGGTCTGGTTCTGCATGTATGGCGACGCTGAATGCCAGGCGCAGGAACATTCCGCTCGAGTATGTCTTGACCGGGCGATCGATATATTCACCGATGTCGGCAAACGTAATGATCTCCTCAATGCGGTCGCGCATCTGACGCTCGGTCAAGCCGAGAATCGCGCCGTTGATGAACACGTTTTCCCGTCCGGAGAATTCCGGATTGAAGCCACTGCCCAACTCCAGCAAGCCGGCGATACGCCCCGACGTCTGCACCGAACCGCTCGTTGGCTTGAGGACGCCCGCCAAAATCTGGAGGAGCGTGCTTTTGCCGGCGCCATTTCGCCCAATGACAGCCAACGCATCACCCGGCAGAAGATCGAAACTTACGCCGCTGAGTGCCTCATACGCCGGCGGCTCCTTCAGCAAGGATCCGAACAATGCCCGCGCCAATAGGTGGCCGGGGCCACGATGCAAGTGATATCGTTTGCTGAGCGCCCGCACCTGCACGATGGGAATGCCCGCGCTCACTTTTGCCCGGGCAGCATCAACGCCCGCGAGAATGTTCATGCCAACACCCCATGAGCAGCCAACACAGAGCGAAACCTCGTGGCTAGGTCAGCGGTCTCGGCGTCTCGACAGCGTCCCAGGCAAGCCATGGCCATGTCCGAGGCCCCGTAGACAGCCTCCGTTATCCAGGCGAGGCGGACCAGTTCGCGGCTGGCTAGCTGGTCGAGCCGACGCAAAGACGGCACAAAGACGGCGTCTGCCCAGAGCGTTTGTGACGGCGCCCGTCCGACCGCGTAACCGCCGTGCATCATCCGCCGACCTTCGGGATTATGGAAATGATGGAACATGAATCCCCGATGGCGCAGAAAGATCTCGCATTCGGAGAACAACGGCTGGTCACGGTAGATCTGGAGAAACTCAGTCTCCGCATGCACGACAAGCGTCCGCTCGAGCAGCCGCTCGGCGTTTCGAAGCGCAAGGAGCGTCCCGCCCTGGATGTCAAGTTTCAGGAAGTCTGCGGCCGGCACTCCCTCGATATCGTCGAGACGCACGGTCGATATCGGGATCTCCTCCGTCACCTCGCACATCTCCGCCAGCCCCTCAAAGTGAACAAGCAGCTGTCCATTGGGCCGGAGCAGGGACGAGGTGAGGGGCGCTCGACAGACGTAAAACGAGGCTTGGGCGCCGTCACCAATTGCGTACGGAAAGAAGCGGCGCTTGCCCGACCATTTCTCATTGAGCCGGGCACACTCGACGCGATTGGGCTCGAAGCCAACAACCGCCGCACCTTTGCCGGCAAGCAGCGGCGCGTAAACGTCCGCGTCGCCCGAACCGTGAGCGCCGACATCGACGACCGTGCAGTCCTCAATGAACGGCGCGAACAGCGCGGCGAGCGCGCGCAAATAGTCCTGTCCGCGCTCAGAAGCAGCCGTCATCACAGCACATCGGCGAATGAGCGCCGCGTTCGCTGGAAGAAGGCGAATGTCGCGAACGCAAAGAGAAAGCAAGCCAGCGAGTGGCTGACCCATTCGCCTGGCGTTGTCACCTCGCCGTCCAGAACTGCGTTTCTGAACGCAGTCGCAAACCACGTCACCGGATTCAGTTCGACCACCTTGGCAAACGCCGGTGGAACCGCGGAGTCTGGATAGCAAACCGGCGCCAGGAACATCAGCAACTGCGCCAGCAGGGGGCTCAATTGCGACAGATCCCGAAAGAACACGCCAAGGGTTGCGAAGAGGAATGCGACACCGAGGCCAAGCGCCGCCAACGGCACGAATATCAGCGGCAGCATCAGGACGGTTGGGGGCACGTCAGCCCAGAGGATTCCGACGGCGGCAACGAGGATTAGCGCGTTGATTGCGGCCAGCACGAGCGCGCTATTGACGACCACCACCGGAAGCAGAGAAAGCGGAAAGCGAACTTTCTTCACGAAGTTCGACGCGGACGTGATGCATGACGCAGAGCGTGTCATGACCTCCGCGATAAAGAGGTAAGGCACCAGTCCGGCAAAGATCATCAGCGCGCCCTCGTTCGGTCGACCCTCCGTGCCCGCCGACCAGCGCACGTTCAGGACGAGCGAGAACACGAACGTAAACATCGATAACAGCAGGCCCGCATACAGAAACGGCCACAAGACACCCAAAACCGTGCCACGGTAGCGCTGAGACAGGTCTCTTCGCGTCAACATGAACCCAAGCCAAAACGTCTGCGTCATATCCCTATTCCTTCGTTTGGATACTGAGCAGGCCGCCAGCAAGCATTGCGCTCTTTAGAGGCGTCCGAGAGGCGACGAAGATGCTGCGATAAAGCCTTGTGGCATTGGCCGGAGCACGATCAAGCCAATTGGTCGGAAACTCATCGTGCCAGGGCTGGGTGCGGGGCACGTAAACGTAAGGAAAGAGGCGCTTCAGAGAGTTGAAGAGCAAAAGACGGGTCGGCCGGCAGCCAAGGCCGTTCGCGGCCTGCGTCGGATCGTTCACGTCCTCAGGGACCGTATTGATCGTCTCTTCGGCTCCAAAGGAGACGCATGTTTCGAGTAGAAGCATGTCTTTCGTCAGTGACGCGATCCGCGTCAGCGCCGAAAGCGGGTCTGAAAGGTGATACAGGATCCCATATGCATAGACGATATCGTGCGCAGGCAGATCGGCTGGAAGGTCGCGTTCGACATCCACCATGCGTGCGGTAACCTTTGGGAAGCGCGCTCGCAAATGCGCGAGATTCGGCTCCCGAGCATCGGTTGCGGTTACTTCGCAGCCGCGATCGAGGAAGAAGCTCGTATGATCGCCAATGCCGGCGCCGAGCTCGAGAACCGTCCGGCCAGCTATAGGCAGCATTAAGCTGGCAAGGTGCTCTTGCCGCCTCCGGTTGTGCCGTTGATAGGCATCGTGCATGAAGAATTCTATGGACATAGAGAGCGCGCGCGTGATGACCGTCGCCGGCAGATGGTTCTGCCCGCCGATCCGGTGCCGAAGGCCCTCTTCCCCTACCCAAAGAAAAACCGCTCATCCATATCCCAAATGGGACTGTTCGTTCGTTTCGTTGCAGCTAAACGTTGCAAGCAGGCATTTCGACAGATTGGGGGCGCAGCAGGGGACCGCACTTCTTCAAACTAGATGCATTTCAGAAAGCTGAGCAGTCCGGTATGCCTTCGTTTTGCGAGAGCGCGCTTTGGACGGCGGGATTGTTTGCCCGGCCTCGCGCGCTGGCCGGGCTTGTCCGCACGGCATAGCGCCAGATGTCGCTGCAGCAGCATTCGACCTTAGGCGGCATCCTTGCTTGGCTTGGGCGCGACCCGCGCGCAGCCGATCATGTGTGCGCCGGCCAATTGATCGGCCGTTTGACGTCGCACGACGCAGCCGGCAAGCGCGCGACCGAGACACTTTTAAATGTACATTGTTTGAACTGAGGCAAAGAAGAGATGAGCGGATTGATAGTGCCCCTGATCATGTGCGGTGGTGCGGGCACGCGGTTGTGGCCGGCCTCGCGTGAGGTGCGGCCGAAGCAGTTCCTGCCACTATTCGGGACGCGCTCCACCTTTCAGGACACGATGCTGCGCGTCTCCGATAGCGGGCTGTTCGACCGTCCGATCGTCATCACCAACGCAGCCTATCGCTTCGTCGTGCTGGAGCAGTTGGCCGAGATCGACATCGAGGCCGATATCTTGCTGGAGCCGACGCGCCGTGATTCCGGCCCTGCGATCGCCGCGGGAGCCGTGTTCGCAGAAAGCCCCGATAGCGAGGCGGTCTTGCTCGCGCTCGCTGCCGATCACGTCGTGCGCGACAACGCTGCCTTCGTCGCCGCGTGCCGTCAGGGTCTTATCGCCGCGCGTGAGGGGCGCATCGTCACTTTCGGCGTCAAGCCGGAGCGGCCAGCCACCGAATATGGCTACATCAATCCCGGCGAGGTGGTCGCGGGCGAGGTGCGCGCGGTCACGGAATTCGTCGAGAAGCCGGACGCGGCGAAGGCGGCCGACTACGTCAATTCGGGCTATCTCTGGAACAGCGGCAACTTCATGTTCCCGGCCACGGTTCTGCTCGACGAATATCGCAAGGTCGATCCGGCAAGCGTGCAGGCCGTCGCTGAGGCCGTCGCGAATGCCGGCCGCGATCTTGGCTTCGTGATCATTGAGCCGAACACGTTCGCTTCCGCCAAGGCGACCTCGATCGATTATGCAGTCATGGAAAAGACCGCGCGCGTCGCGGTCGTCCCGGTGTCCTGCGGCTGGTCCGATGTCGGCTCCTGGCACGCGGTGTGGGAATTGTCGGACAAGGATGCGGAAGGAAATGCCGCGCATGGCACCGCTGTATTCGAGGACTCGCGCAATTGTAGCGTCACGACCGATCACGCCTTGGTCGCTCTCGAAGGCGTCGATAATCTCGTTGTGGTCGCAACGGCCGATGCGGTGCTTGTCTCGCGCAAGGATGCCAATGGCCTGAAGCGCCTGGTAACGAAGATCAAGACAATTGCGCCAAAGGTCACCGAAGAGCACCTCAAAGTGCATCGTCCGTGGGGCAGCTATCAGTCGGTCGACAATGGCGCCCGTCACCAGGTCAAGCGCATCGTGGTGAAACCGGGCGGGCGACTGTCGCTCCAGAAGCACCACCATCGCGCCGAGCACTGGATCGTGGTGCGCGGCGCAGCCGAGGTGACCGTCAACAACACCGTGACGACGGTGCACGAGAACGGGTCAATCTACATTCCGATGGGCGCGGTGCACCGGCTGGAGAACCCCGGTAAAATCACCCTGGAGCTGATCGAGATCCAGACCGGCAGCTACCTTGGAGAGGATGACATTATCCGCATCGAGGACGACTACAAGCGCCGTTAATGATGACACTCGCCCCCGAAGACAACGCTGCTGCAACGGCGAGAGCGGATTCACCTCAAGTCACGGTGGTGGTTCCGTCCTATAACCAAGGCCCCTACCTTGAAGATGCACTGCAATCTATCGAAATTCAGGACGTTGCGACAGAGATTATCGTGATGGATGGCGGTTCGACCGACATCTCTCTCACGGTCCTCAAGCGCTGGAGCGAACGGCTGGCATATTGGCGTAGTGAACCTGACGGCGGACAAGCCTCTGCGATCAACGAGGGTATTCGACGCGGCACCGCCCCATACGTCTGTTGGCTGAACAGCGACGACAAATTGGAGCCAGGTAGCCTGCGTGCTCTCATCAAGGCACTGGAGGACAATCCCACCGCACCTGCCGCCTATGGCAACGCCCTGAACATAAACTCGAGGGGCAGCACGAGCCCGGTCTGGGTGCAGCCATTCAGCGAGCGTCGCTTAAGATTGCGCTGCATCATCTCACAGCCTGGAACGCTGATCCGACGCTCCGCTTGGGAAGCACTCGACGGGCTCGATCCAACCCTTCATTTTGCACTGGACTATGACCTATGGTGGCGCCTCTACCGCTCTTTTGGACCGCTCGTCCATGTACCTCGTATCCTGGCCGTGAACCGTCTTCACACGGACACAAAGACGCGGAATAACCGCGCCGCTCATTATTCTGAAGCGATTGGCGTTGTTCGCCGACACCACGGCAACCTCCCGATGAAGTGGTGGCTCGCCCAGCCTTATGCGGTGTGGTGGAAGGCGCTGCTGGCACAGCTCGGAGATCGCAAGTAACTGTGCGCGCGCATCATCCAGGCCTTCATTGTTCTCTCCGTCTCCTGGCGCAACCGCCACCGCTTGGACCTAGTGGGTCCGGATTTCAGGTTACCTAGAGAGATGGCGGTCGGGCGTTCCTTGTCCTGATGGCCTTTGCGCCACAATACCATGCCCCTTCCCTCTACGGCTCTCGCGAAGCATCTCGTCATAAAGATCCAGATATCGCTGCACCATGAGATCCGCTGTAAATAGCTTCTCATACCGCAGACGCGCATTTTGCCCCATACGCTTGGCGAGTACTGGGTGCTCCGTGAGATATATCATCGCCCTCCGTAGGGCATTTGCATCCGATGGCGAAACCACAAGCCCGGTCTGCCGGTCAATATTGATGAACGTCGTTCCGGTGCCGATTTCTGCCGAGATCATCGGCTTGCCGTACATGGCTCCTTCGAGCAGCGATATCCCGAACGCTTCCGATCGAAGGTGGGATGGGAAAACAAAGGCCAAGCACAGCGTTAGAAGAGCGAACTTATCCTCGTCTGGAAGTTCACCGAGCAGTTGAACGTTCGAAAGGCCGTGCCGTTTGGCCTGCCCGTGCAATGCCCGCTCAACGGGACCTTTTCCAACAATGACGACTGGAATGTCTGTTCCGTTGACTGCCTCTAGAAGGATGTGAAGTCCTTTGTAGTAGCGCAAACCTCCAACGAAAAGGAAGAACTGGCCGCCGACGCGGGCACGCCATTTTTCAATGACGGACGCAGGAGGCTGCGGATAGGTTGACTGGTCGACGCCGATCGGGATTGCGCGTGTTTTTGATGCGTAACTCCGCAACGTTTCACTCGTTGCACAATAGTTCGGCGAAGTTGCCACGATACGATCAACGCTATCGAGAAACTTCTTCATCAGCGGACGATACAGCCGAAGCCAAAAACGCTGACGGACAACGTCTGAATGATAAGTAACGACGGACGGCTTGGATGAGAGAGCCGTCAGATGCACGAGATCCATAAGTGGCCACGGGAAATGATAGTGGACAATATCCGCATTGTCGGCCAATTCCGCGAACTTCTTGAACACAGAAAGCGAAAAAGTGGTTGACGCCAATTCAAGGTGCAAAGGCACCGGATGGTTGGTGTAGTTGCCGACTGTGGAGGCATCCAACAATCGCGGGCGGCTTGGAAAAAGGACGTCGACGGCGTGACCGCGCTGGGTAACACCTCGCGCAAGCTGGTCGATGAACTGGGGCACTCCGCCATATGTGTCTGGAAGATGCGTCTTATAAAGATGAAGAATCCTCATTCTTTTTCATGCTTGCTCGAGCTCGCGCTCGTCTGAGAAAAAACACTATCGAAATGATTAGCGATTGGTTCGTTCTGCATCGCGTTCCCCCTGTCCAATGAACGACCGGGGCGCGCGCGCCGATAGGGCGCGCTCGCCCCGGTCGATTGGAAGCGGCAAAACGCGCGAACGAGTGCCCCCCAGAACCGATTGCATTGAGGCCGAGGCAGTCTGATGCCCGCGATACCTGCAAGGCGCGGCCCTGATCCCCATCGAGGGGCAACGCTGCCTATTTCCGGTCAAGAACGATCAACGCAGGCTCCTGAAAACGACTGCCTTGAGCGACGAATAGCCAACTCGAAGGGGCCGCAACGAGTCCCATATGAGATAGAAGACGCAAAATGTGCAGACTTCCCTCCCCTCCACCCATGGTCACCAACACCTACCCGCCGTTTCTGGACGAACGGCGTCGAGGTACATCGACAGAACGGGCTCCTCACGGTGCTGATGCCGGAAGACTCGTCTTGCGCCCATCCTCCTGCAAGCCGCTCTTGAGTTTTTCGTCCGTGGGTGATTGATATTTTCCGGCTCATGGCGGCGACGTCGACTGGCAGGGCATGCATGTCTGCAGCTCAGGCACCGGACATCGCATTTCCTCTGGCCGTCGCGCGTTCATCGACGCGGCCAATGCGCTTGCCGGTGGTCGCGCCTGGCGGTCGGGTCTCGTCACAACACCGAACAACTTGCTCCTGGCGGGATGCCTTGCCCCGTGCATCACACAGCTGGTTGCCGCTTTCGCTGCCGGGCAGTGACTACTGAATTCGCTGTACGTTACGTACGAAACTGATGCATTACAGAGACAATTAACCGTTCAAGGCCACCTCCGCAGAAAGCCGATCTATCAGAGCACCCCATGGAGTAAGCTATGCTCCAGACAGCCCAGGGACGAGGCAAAGAAGAAGGATTTTGATTTCCAATGCGGACCTGTCGATGATCAGTGAAATTCTCGCCGCCATGCGCAGTCACCGCAACCGCATCCATCGCTATCGCGGCTTGCTTGAGGTGGCTGGGCTTGAGCGCCAATATGCCGAGAAGCGCTTGTGCGAGGAGCGTGGTGCTCTGGACGCGCTTGTCTCCGCAATGTTTCCATTGGTTTTCAATATCCCGGGCGGAGCTACGCCTCCTAGGTGGCTTGAAGACGGCAGCTCTCCAGGGCGGTCAGATCACTTAGAGTAATACGCTACAGGATTCTGGGCGTCTGCGTTTCCCCTTTCACTTAGCGTTCGGGTGTTTGCGGTGGATGCCGCACAGCAGGCTGCATCAAGAGGGCTCGCCGCGATGAAATTCAGCGCGAAGGAGAAAATTTGGCCTGATCTATGCAAGCATGGATTTGCAAGACGTGCGGCTTCCTCCCTGATGACAGGTCCGCTTTTCACTTTTCGATCAAACGCAATCGAATGTGGCCGAAGAAGCATTCAAATTGAACCAGCAAACGCAGCGAGCGCGTTGCATCGCGCATAGAAAGATCCGTAGCACACGTACTTAGTCTGAAAATCTCCAGAAATTAATACCAACACATCCCAAATGGGACTGTCTACTTTGACGCACGCAACTATAAGTGTGCATGGGTGACGGCGTTTTAGCCTTAGTCATGAGAAGCTTTTTTTGAACTATTGCTATGCTTATGGGTGACGCGGAAACGGGAGCCGATCCGAAAGGGGCTTTGTTTCGCCCGAGTGAACTGCACATCGCTCGTGGGGAACGGCCCGGCATGATTGGTGCGCTTGATCTGCTGGGCCGGCCCGCGCTCTTGATCGACCGGCACGGCTTTGTGGCCGCCGTCAACGAAAATGCCTCGAAGCTCTTTGATGACGACCTCTCGGTGAAAGGAAGGCGCCTGTTTGCGGCGGACGCTCAGTCGCGATTGAGGTTGGACAGATTGATCACTCAGGTCCGTTTCTTATCTGGCAAGCCGGGCGGCACCACCTTGCAGACAGTCGTCACGCGGAGCCAGCGCCGGCCCGTCGTCATTGATGCGATCGTACAATGCTGGGAAAGCGCGGGCGATGCGGTTCCTCCGGACATGGGCGCTCTTCTGATCTTGACTGATCTGAATGAAATACCTCGCATCTCGCAGAGCTCGGTGATGGAGATCTTTGGCTTGACGCCCGCGCAGGCTCGTCTCGCATCGCTGCTATTGGAAGGAAAGTCGCTGGAGGAAATTGCCCTTGATATGAACATTTCGTCGGGGACAGCGCGTAATCATCTCAAGGCTGTTTTTTTGCGAACCGGGACTAGGCGGCAGGCTGAGCTGGTCTCTCTGTTGTCCCGCTTATTATAGTTCTCCTTAGATTTAAAGTCGTTCGCTCTCGCGTTCTGGCTCGGGTCTGTGCCAGGACGAGAGGGCCGAAGCTGCGGAGGGTTTCCGGACGTTGATCAATCAGGTGACACTCGTGGTCGAAATGGAAGAACTCGCGATTGCGCTACGCGGCGACCTCGCTGCGATCCTGCGGTTTGCGGCGGGCAAGAAGAACCCCGGCTTCCTTTGGGAGGCCGGGACTCTGTTTGCTATCGCAAGCATCGGTGGTTGCGTGGACACGCAACACCCGATTATTGCGATTGGTCGAACAGGAAATCGCCCGGCTTGTTGTATGAAAGATTCTCTGCGTCCCGAACGTAAGTAGCAATCGAAAAGACCAACAAAAACAAAAGAGTTGCGCTTGTTTGACGTCCTATGGCCCGGCTTGTTCACGGGATTTCGGTAGCCAATCGGTGGTTAGGCCGAGGCGGGGCGTCTTGGCCGAGTAGCGGATTTCTACTCCGCGGGTTGCAGGTTCGAGTCCTGCTGGGATCGCCACTCACGATTTCACCTTTTGCTTTTTCAATGACTTACGGACCTTTTTGGCAAACTGGCTCTTCGGTTTGCCAATTCCTGTTCCTGCTCTGACCTTGTCGGCTGCGCTTTCGGACAATCTGATGCGGTTAGCCTCCTCGATGTAACGTTGAGCTTCACCGATCGTCTTCCAGCCAAACCACGCCATGAGTTCCGGCGCCGTTGCGCCGTTCAGCGCGTGATGAACTGCGGAAGCCTTGCGGAGGCCGTGCGCCCTCCCCGGCACTCCCGCTTCCTTGCATCGATCCGCGAACCAATTGCCGAAGCCGGCTGGCGTAAACTGCTCGCCCAGTTCCGTCGTCAGGAATGCGAGATTGCTGGAGCTGGGATGAAGCTTTAGTTCGTCGACAAGCTCGGGCAGCAATTCGATATCGAATTGCACATTCGTCTTTTGGCTATAGCGCGACGATCTGGGTCGGAAGAGCGCGGCGATCAGGATGGCGAGTCGGTGTCGCGGCGCGATGATGATCGCCGCGATGATTGTCGCGCGCAAGAGTTTTGTTTGCTTTGATTGTCGCGGAGCGTCAATCAAGCGAGCGTTTTTTGTGTCGCGTGCTCCGGTGGCCGCCCTGGACCACGCTTTCGCTCGAGGGCAGTCCGCCTGCGATAGCTCTCGACGTTCATCTCGACGATGGTGGCGTGGTGAACAAGGCGATCGATCGCCGCGAGGGTCATAGCTGGGTCCGGAAAGACCTTGTTCCATTCTCCAAAGGGCTGATTGGCGGTGATCAGCAAAGAGCGTCGCTCGTAGCGTGCGCTGATGAGCTCGAACAGCACACTGGTCTCGGCCTGGTCCTTGGTGACATAGGCAAGATCGTCCAAGATGACGAGATCGAAGCGATCGAGGCGGTTGATGGCGCCCTCGAGGTTGAGCTCGCGGCGAGCCACCTGGAGCTTCTGCACGAGATCGGTGGTGCGGGTGAACAGGACGCGCCATCCGTTCTCGATGAGGGCCAAGCCGATTGCTGCCGCCAAGTGGCTCTTGCCTCCACCGGGCGGACCAAACAGCAGCAGATTGGCGCCCTTGCCGAGCCAGCCGTCGCCGGCGGCGAGTGCGGTCATTTGCGCCTTGGAGATCATCGGCACGGCCTCGAAGTCGAAGCTGTCAAAGGTCTTTCCGGTAGGCAGCCGCGCCTCGACGAGATGGCGCTCGATGCGGCGGCGGCCGCGCTCAGCGATCTCGTGCTCGGCAATGGTGGCGAGGAAGCGCGCCGCCGGCCAGCCTTCTTTATCGGATTGCTCGGCAAATTGCGGCCACAGCGCCTTGATGGCGGGCAGCCGCAGCTCGTTGAGCAACAGATTGAGGCGCGCGGTGTCGACTACGTTGGTTGTGCTCATGCGGCGCCTCCGATCTCGGCGGTACCGATGAGGCATTCATAGGTGGCGAGCGGTGCGAGGCGTACCACGACGTTCGGCACCTGGGCGGGATCCGGGGCGAAGTGCGTACGTAGCCGGTTGAGGTCGGGCAGCCGGCCGGCGTTCAGGTCGGCCGTGAGCTGATTGGCGAGTTCGGCCTCGCAACCGCGCTCATGGGCGAGTGCGAGGAGATCGACCATGATCCGGCAGGCCTTCTTGTCCGGCAAGCGTTTGCGCAAGACGTCGAAGGCTCGGCGGTAAGCTTCCCGGGGGAACAGCTGGTCGCGGTAGACCAGGTTGAGGAGCGCCATCGGCTTGCGCCGCAAGGAATGGATCACGTGCCGATAATCGACGACCTGATCGTGCTTGCCATTGGGATGCGGCCGCCCGCGCGGCAAGGTGAGGAGATGCGTGCCGCCGACAAACACGTCGAGGTGATCGTCATACAGGCGCACCCGCAGCCGATGGCCGATCAAGCGCGACGGCACCGTGTAGAACACCTTGCGCAAGGTGAAGCCGCCGGACGACGTCACGTGGACGATCACCTCTTCATAGTCCGACGTGCGGCGGTCCGGCAGATCCTGAAGTGCGCTACGTTCACTGTCGATCCGCTTGGCGTTGCGGGCACTGCGGCGGCTGGCGATCTCATCGATGAAGCCACGATAGGCAGCGAGATCGTCGAAGTCGGCGGTGCCACGCAGCAACAGCGCGTCGCCGATCGCCCGCTTGAGATGACCATGCGAACTCTCGATCGCCCCGTTCTCGTGGGCGATGCCACGATTGTTGCGGGAAGGCCGCATGCCGTAATGGGCACAGAGGTCCTCGTATCGCCGCGTCAGATCGTCTTTGGCGTCGCGGTCGAGATTGCAAAAGGCGGCCGACAGGCTGTCGGTGCGATGCTCCCGTGGCGCCCCACCGAGTGACCACAAGGCATTCTGCAGGCCTTCGGCCAGAGCGACGAAGCTCTCACCGCCGAGCACGACATGGGCGTGCTCAAACCCGGAATAGGCCAGCCGGAAGTGATAGAGACGATGGTCGAGCGGTACGCCCGCGATCGTGACACCCAATTCGCCCATGTCGGTGAAGTCGGACAGGCCGCGCTGACCGGGTTCGTGGGTCTGGCGGAAGATGACCTCCTGCTCCTCGCCGTGGATCGCCCGCCAGGCCCGGATCCGGCGCTCCAGCGTGCGACGGATGCCGGCGCCGAGCTCGGGATGGCGTCGGAGCAACTCCTCGAAGATCGTGACCGGCCGCACACCGGGGGCGGCCTTCAGCATCGGCACGATATCTGTCTCAAATACGCGGGCCAAGGGATCCGGCCGGCGACGGCCGCGGGGAGCCTTCTTCTGCGACGGAAGGCGTCGATCCTTCTCGATCCGGTAAGCGGTCGAGGTGCTGAACGACGCCTTGGCGGCGGCCACGGGTGGGCTATCGGTCTGGCGGTACTTCATGTAGAGCCTCATTTGGTGATCGGTAATGTGTCGGCCTGGCACGCGAGTGATTCCTCTTGGCGGAAGAACCACTTGCATAACCAGCCGGCCGCGATCACCAGTCGGCGCGGTCCGCTGTGGATCGCGCCGACGCCGGGCTCGTAACTCCGGTCGGGCTACGCCCTCCCTGCGTCACGAGCCCGGCGTAGCCCTCTCATCATGGTCGACGCTCCACTTCCATCCTGTTCGCCGCGCGGCATTTGGCGCCGCATCGAAAGTTTGCCACTCTTCACATGCTGCCGCCCCATCCGGACGACGTCAGATCTCGCGTGCCCGGTCTGCAACAGCAGTTCGAGGGCAAGCCTCGCTTTCGTGCCCGACGGATGCCGCTCCCTGTACTGAACGATCTCCTCTTCCGTCCAGGTGGGGAAACCGCCCGTCTTTTTCATCTTTGCCCGCTTGATGCCAATGAGCGGGTCAACCCTGATCATGCCGAGCGCTATGCAATGGTCGAGAAAACCTCGCATTGATTTGACGAAGTTGCGTTGAGCTGCCGGCTTTTTGCCGCTGACAATGTTCTGGATGGCTTGCGCGTGCATCAGCGCGATACGCTTGTCGCCGTGGTCATTCCGAAAGCGCTCCAGAATTGCCCGTCGATTCTGTTGGGTCGACTTCGCCAGTTGCTCAGTGAAGGCCGTTGACTGGTAGTAGCTGACTAGAGCTGCATTCACGGTTCCGGGGACCGTTCGGCTCGCTCCGATGGGCTGAGGACTCCATTGTTCATTCAGCGCACGCTCCCGCGCTTCCATGAACTCCGGAGACCAGGGCAGGCCCGGCAGCGCCACCTGCTTCTTGCGACCCGGAACACGGAGGTAAAATCTTGGCTTCCCGTCGTTGTCGACGAACGAGTGAGTATATTTCGGGTTCTTGCGCTTCACTGCACATCATCCCACTCATTGCCGGTCGCGGCCGATGGCCCGCTCTCGCCGGTAAAGACGACAATCTTTCCCTGTCGGTCGATCTCGATGCGCTTCACACTCAGGCCGGCGTTCACCGCGCCCTTGAGGGCCTTGGTGACATCACCCTGCTTGAATGTGTGCTGCCCCTTCGACATCAGGCAGCCCTCACCGATCGGCAATCACGTTAGCGACCACCACAAAGGCAGATCCGATAATTTCCCGCTTTACCCTCAGACAGGCGTCAATCGTCTTCTGAATCTGCCCGGCGCGGTAGAACTCGATGCGCCTTGTTTTCTTCGGCGTGGTGACAATCAGATCAGCGGCGTAAGGCTCGCCGCCCGCGATCGAAACCTCGAACCCGAAGTAGTGCTTAGGGTCCGCCTTGCCGGCAAGATGCTGCATGACAGCAACGATGGCTCTTCCGAATGTGTTTACCTCTTTCTCCGTGCGCCCGATGATATCGCACAGGAATGAGAGGTTCTCGAAATCGTTTCGTGGATGGTCGCTCGACCTACCAGCGAAGGGCAATTCATAGAGCGTCTGAACGCAGTCGGCAGCGCGCCCGATTTCGTCACAGGACGCGATTGCGGCCAGAAGTACCGCGGCGTCCTCAGCTCCCATCAAAGCGCTGCCGCGCCCGTGTCCCTTTTTTGTACGAAGGCCCGCTTCCATAAGCCGCCGGTCGTAATTCTTCACTGTCCCGTAGGGGATGCCCAACGCGACCGCTACAGTCCCCACCAACTCCGCCGGAGTGATCGCCATTTACCAAGGATCCATTCAAATGTAATCTTAGCAAATAAACCTGATTTGCGGTTCAAATGCAACGATTACGTTTGAAAGGCCTCACCTTATCATTCTATCGGATCACATTTAGTTCGGGCCGTCGGGCCGATCAGAAGGATGCGCCGGATCCACGCAAAGATTCACCCAGGTCATCCTTGAATATGGAGGCCAAAGCGCCTGTTGGCTGGACACATCGAACAGGTCGGGCTGACGGTGTTAGAAAAGCGCTGAAACCAGAGCTGGTCTGGACCTTGCCATTGGGTGGCAGAACGAAACAGAACTTACGTGAGTCCGCTTGAGCCGGCGCGAGCCTAATTGCCCAGCCATGCCTCTAACGGCCACCAACGAGCGGTAGTGCCTCAGGAAGCTCTCTTGGCAACCAAGCTCGCCTGAAACGCTGGCGGCTAAATTTTCGGTTGCAATTGAATCACCGGCAACGGCGGAGAGCCTAGATTGGCCGACCAATCGCAGTGAGCGTACAAGGCCCGAAAGTATGCGTAAGTTGCTGTCTTCCCTACGTTTTCCACGAAGAGCCCGACAGCCTCTTCGGAGCAATCCTTAATGCCTTCGTAGCTGATCAAATATGAACCAACGCATTTCACGACGGTGCGCTTCTTGAACTTGAAGTGAACTTCCCAAATCACGTTAGCAACGCAAGTGCCGTCGGCCGTACCAGACGACATAACCTTCGTCCGCGGCGTTATGCTGCGCGTGAGCAACGCTTTGTTCACACCGAGCGCTTCTGGATGGATTTTAAAGTCGACCTTTTCAAGTATCAGGCTAGACAATCGAGCGGTGCGAACCAGCCGGTTATAGTCCGCTCGCCGATTCTCCACGTGCGCACCAGCGTTAGCTGGGGGCGCAGCGCCCCCACCTACCGTTGCAGGCAAATTATCCAGATCGTTCATTAAGCGGCGTCTTCGAGTTCGAACAATGACGGGTCGAGCCCTTCGCTGGAATAGCTGTAGTTATCGTTGGATGCGCTGCACTCCTTCACGATTGCGACCATTTCAGCGTCGTCACCGCGGTCCGCGATCGACTGCGTCAAGGTCCACTGCCATGCCTCCTCGGCGGCTTCGTGTTGCACCTCGTTCGACTCATCCTCGCTCATGCACGGTGCTGAACTTACGCACAGCCGTTCGCCGAGAGCATACAACAGCGACGCCATCGTCTTCAGCGTGGGATTAGCGTCCGCACTCAACAATTGCGACAAGCGAGCCTTGGAGATTCCTGCCCGCTCGGCCAATTGACCGCGCGACACGCCTTTTTTGACTATCAGCTCTTGAAGCAGAAACTGGCAATCGATCAGCAAATCCTCTTCTGCCTCAATCGCGCGCCGCTCGAACTTTTTCTGGATCTTTGCCATCGCCAAATCCTCGCTTCTCATGCCCCATACTCAGCAAATTCAGCCGCCATTCTTGCTGTGGCTACGAGCAATTGCCGATTTGCCTTGTTCTGCTTCTTGGACGGATCGATTGACAGCCCGACGAAACAGCGTCGTTCTGCCACCTTTAGTATGGCCCCATATAGCCTCCATTGTTTTCCTTTAAAGGCCCACACGGCCACCTTGCCTCCGCGACCGTCCGGGATGTTCTCTTCTTTCTTAAATTTCTCATCGCCCAGCCGTTTGTTGTAGTCAGCGTTGTCGCAGAATTCAGCAAAATAACGCAAAAGGTGGCGACCGAGTTTCACGCTAATTATATCATTTCCTTCAATAGCTTGCATGTATTCTGCATAAACTTTTTCCGACATGCGAATGTCCGCAACGGTCCCACCGTGGGCAATCTTCAAGTCTTCAGCCTTGGGACGCGACTGCCCCATGTTGTTCCTTGGGTGTTAATATATAACTTAAAACGGGGCAACCCTGTAAATCGTCTGTGATCGAACGTCAACCTTAGAGGGTTACGGCTGGTGCAGAACGGCAACACAGACCTGCCACTTTTGGGCGAGCGGGTCTACCCTTGCTGCCTTTGATACCCAGGATATCTTTCACGGTACAATTTGCCGTCAAACTAACGACTAGGCGCGAAGACATCTTCGGGAACAATTTACATCCTGGCCATGACACGACGCACCTGAATCGCCGACCACTTTCCTTGCCCGCGCGCGGTCGGAATGCCAGCCTCATTCAGGCCCTTAGCAATATCTCTGAGACTCAATCTCCCTGCCGCCTGCAGCTCTGCGACAATTGGGGCGATATCGGCGGCCCGAGAATCAGCGCGCGCCTTGAGCGCGTCCGCGGCCAACGCACGGGCTCTCTTGGTCGGAACCACCCCCCGATCGCCCCCCAATTTCTTGCCCCGCCTCTTTGCAGCGGCCAACGCGTCCTTGGTACGCTTGCTGATCATGCGGCGCTCTTCCTCTGCAACCATGGCCATGATTCCGACTGTGAGGCGATTGGCATTGGGCATATCGGCTGCCACGAAGTCGATACCGGCCTTTTCCAGGCCCAGCAGGAAGTGTGCATCGCGCGAAAGGCGGTCCAGCTTCGCAATCACGAGCCTGGCCTTGTGGGCTCGACAGGCTTTGATTGCCTCGGCCAGCATAGGGCGATCGGTGCGCTTTCCGCTTTCAATCTCAACGTATTCCTTCACCAGCGACCACTCGCCGCCGTTGAGATATTCCGAGACTGAGTTGCGCTGCGCCTCAATGCCGAGACCTGATTTGCCTTGGCGATCAGTCGAGACGCGAAGGTAAGAAATCCACTTGCCATCTGCCATTTCGAGCCCTTTACAAATCAGCCTACCGTCGTTGACTGATTTGTAACACATACTCCACCCCCTTACAAGCCTGACTACCGTCGATTGATTGGCGGCCGTTTCCAAGCACTTCGGAAATTATTGGGCAGAGCAACCAGCGATTTTAAGGGTAAGGGGGTGAGTAGTTTAAGGCACCGGACTTGAAATTCTGGACCCTCGTGCTGCACTAGAAAATTCTGCATTGGGCATTTCCGGTGCTGGGCGCCATATGCTGTAGCTAAATACTCGGAAGGCAGGTAGCAACATGGTAGCAGTCAGTTCTCGGCTCGCTCCGCGGAGCCTTGCAGGATTATCCACGTGAGAGAGGTCTCACCCGAATCCGGGACAGCACCGCCTCGCTTTCAACCGCTCGATCAGCACTCACAATGCACAGGTCTTGCTCCTCGCGTACTGCAAGACGGCTGGTTCAAATCGAGCGTGGAGGAGATGGGCCTTGATTCACACTCGGCGGCAGAAAGCATCGCAAGTATGCTGGGCAATCCTGTCACTGGCCGCGCCGGTCAAAAGGTCGAATCTCTAATTCCGATAACACGCTCGGGTGCACGCTGGAGGTCACTAAGCGTCGTGCATGGGCTCGGGCCATTCCCGATACACACGGACGGTGCTTACCTTCTACAGCCGCCGCGATTCATCGTGCTGGTGTGTGAAACACCAGGCAGGTCCCCTATCCCCACGATCCTCTTCCGGTTTCGCGACCTGCACGTGACCGGCTCCGAACGCGCGCGTTTCGAAGCGGCTCCTTTCCTCGTGCGAAACGGTAAAAGGTCATTCTACTCGACCATTTGCAGCCCCGGCCGGCCCTTTATTCGATTCGATGAGGGCTGCATGGTACCATTAGGGTCCGACAGCGAGGCCAGCGTCAAGATAATCACAGATCGCGCAAGAGACATCGGCTTTACCCCTGTGCACTGGCAAACGGGCGATGTCATCATCATTGATAACTGGAATGTTCTACATGGACGCGGCCACTCCGATGACCAGGCATCGACCGACAGGAAACTTTTGCGGGTGAGCGTGAGGTGAAAAACATGCCCACAAAAGAGCCTGCAGTCCCCGCTGCCCTTTCAGCGGACGCGCTCATGGGAAAATCACAGGCCTACATCAGCCGCGCGCTGGCGGCGAAAGCAGCAGGGTCCATGGGCGAATATCAGCTATGGGCGTCACTTTCGCTCGAACTCCTCGGTAAGGCAGCTCTCGCAAAAATTCACCCTTGTCTTGTGGCCGATCCGCAAAGCTACATTTCGTTGTTTGCCGCGGCTGGCATGCACGTCGGCACCGACGTAAAAACAATTATCGCAAAGACGTTGTTCGAGCGGCTCACCCATGTTTCGAAAAGGTTTGATAAGAAGACACAGGAATTCTGCACAAACATGAGCCTGAAACGGAATGCCGAGTTGCATTCCGGAGAGGCTCCCTTCGAGGGCGTTGTCGCGGCCTCGTGGGAAGGCCGCTACTGGCACACCGCGGAAATTATCTTGGAGGCGTGTTCAAGCACGATCGAGTCGTGGCTCGGTGCCGATAAGGCGCCGGCGCCAAAAGAGCTTCTTGCCGAATATACGCACGCAACCGAAGAAGCTGCCAAGATCCGGGTTGAGACGGCGGCCGAAGCCTTTGCGGCCCGTGCGAAGAAGGACCGTGACGAGGCTTACGCAAAAGCCGCCGCCCTGGACGCGTGGGAAATGCGCCGAAGCTTCAGGCTGCTTGCCGACGAGATCTGGGATACGGAATGCCCGGCATGCAAGTCGCGATCATTCCTTACCGGCGTCAAGTACAACGAGGAGGTTTCCGAGGAAGACAGCGAACATCCCGACGAGGAGATGGTCGATATCTTTTATGTCGCGGAAGAGTTCCGGTGCCCTTCCTGCAATCTTCACCTCGACACTCGGGAGGCAATCGAAGCGGTAGGATTGGATGTAGACCATGTCGAAACGGAGACACGTCAGCGGGAATACGAGCCGGACTATGGCAACGACTGATCTTTTCGTAGCGATTTCGAGAATCTGATCGCGCCCATCTGTGGACGCCCCAAGTGCAAGCGGTTTTTAAGATTGGCACGTAGTCGGATGCCGCCATCTGTCCGGCCTCTGATGCAGCGATCGAGCTGCGGGCCCGCGCCGGGCCCCTGGGCTGCACTATCCAGCAGCGTTGAACCCCCGGCTTATGGCCTGCTGCCAGACATGGGCATAGACGTTCTCGGCAACGAGTTTCTTTTCCTCAGGCGTGAACGGCGGCGTTGGAAGGCGGGCGAATACCTCGTCGAGAATAAACACTTCCACGTCCGCCTTTGTCTGCTCTTTTTCCCAGAATCGATCCAGTTCAGCAAGCCGACCCTTGATTGTTGCCAGCATCTCCCGGCTCGCCTGTTTCACGCGCTCGCGGTCGCCCTTGCTCAGATCATTCCGCTTCAGCAGGTCGAACATGGCCAGCTCTTCGTCCGAAAGATTCTCGCGCGCCGCCCGCGTCTGCTCCTCGTCAAGGCTCTGCACCAGTTCGATCAGCCGCCTGAATGTCTCCTCAATTGTCGTGCGATCCTTCTCGCTGTTGTAATCCGCGATGATCGATTCGTATTTCACCTGATAGTCCATCCGCATCGGGTTGCGCGCCAACATCTCGGCGAGCTTTTGCTCGACGATGTCGCGGATGTCCTGAAGCGCGGTCGCCTTCCGTCTAACCTTCTTCGCGAACTCGTCGCGCAACTTTTCGAGATCGATCTTGCTGAGATCGAATGTCAGCCCTTCGGTTTGATCCTCGCCCGGCGCTTGGGTGCGGATAGCTTCGTTAACGATCCGGTGCAGTTCCTTGAGCAGCTCGGTCACGTCAGCCATGTCGCGCCGCTCGCTGAGCTTTTTGTAGATCGCCTCGATGTTGTCATGCCGCTCGGCGAAGGCCCAGGCGCTCGGTTCAACGATCAGCGCCTTGAAGCGAATGAAAACCTGCCGCGCCATGATCTCGAAGCGGCGCTTAGCTTCATCGCTGGAATAGACGGCTTCGACCGCGTCGGCGAGCCCTTTGATCCGCACAAAACCCTTCGCACCAACCAGCGTTGCTGGATCGAAACCAAGCCCGCGCAGATGCGCTTCGGTCGCCTCGATGGCCTCGATGAGCGCCTGTACCCGCTCCTCGATGGGCGCAACGATTTCCTCGCCGCCGGCGCCGTCCTCGCCGAGGGCATATTGCGCCAGGGCCGCGCGAAGGCTCTTGAGCATCCCATTGTAATCGACGATCAGCCCGAAATCCTTGCCGGGGAACACCCGGTTCGCTCGCGCGATCGCCTGCATCAGGGTGTGCGCCTTCATGGGCTTGTCGATGTAGAGCGTCGAAAGGCATTCCACATCGAAGCCCGTCAGCCACATGGCGCACACGATCGCCACGCGGAACGGATGCTTCGGGCTCTTGAATGCAGTTTCGACATCGACGCGCTCGCCACCTTCTGCCTCAAAGCCCTTCTTCATCCGTTCGCGGTGCGGGATGATGTCGAATCCCCATTTCTTGAAGTCGGCGACCTCGTTCTGCGCCTCGCTGATGATAATCTCGACGATGGTCTCATCCAGCCAGTTGGCTTGCCTCTCGAGTTTCTGCGCCTGATCCGCCAGCGCCGCGCGAACCGTCCCGTCCTTTGTCGCCGCCGCTTCCGCACGCTTGGCTTCAAACTCTGCTCGAACTTGCGCCGCCTTCGATTTCCACCGTGGCGTAATTCGCTGAAGCATGCGGGCGCAGGTGATCTTGTCGATGCAGACGAAAAGAGACTTCCCCGATTCCCAGCGCGTCGCGCAATGTTCGACGAAATCCGCCGCGATCTTGTCCAGTCGTTCGTCGGCCGTGACAACCTCGTAGTCCTTGCCCAGCAATTTATCGAGCAGAGCCGCCTGGTCCGTATCGAGTTCGGCCTCTTCGATCTTCTCGGCCATCCGCGCGTTCAGATCGGCATGGGCAAGGCCCAGTTTCTCGCCCCGGTTCTCGTAAACGAGCTTGACGGTCGCGCCGTCTTCCTCGGACCTTTTGAAATCATAGCGCGAGACATAATTGCCGAAGATGCGCTTGGTGATCTCGTCCTGCTTGAACAGCGGCGTTCCGGTGAAGCCGATAAATGCGGCGTTCGGCAGCGCCAGCCGCATATTGCGCGCCAGCCGCCCGGATTGTGTCCGGTGAGCCTCGTCGGAAATCACGATGATGTCGTCGCGTTCGCTATAGGGTTTTTTGGGGTCCACATCCTGATTGAACTTGTGGATTAGGCTGAAAATGTAGCGGTGATTTTCCTTCAGCAGCTTTTCGAGGTCCGCGCCCGAGGCGGCGCGCGGCGTATCCTTCTCGACCACGTCGCAGCCCACGAAGGTCTTGTAAATCTGGCTGTCCAGATCGTTCCGATCCGTCATCAGCAGGAAGGTGAAATTGCCTGGCACCTTGCGGCGCACCTTCTCGGCAAAGAAGGCCATGGAATAGCTCTTGCCGCTGCCCTGCGTGTGCCAGAACACGCCGAGCCGTCCGAGGTCCGGGTGCGCCCGCTCGATGATGTTGACCGGCCCTTCGGGAACGAAAGACGGCAAGGCCGGCGCACCTTCTCTCTCCGCGCTGGCAAGCCGCTTCTGGTCGGCGATGGCGCGCTTCTCCAGCGGCAGTTCGATCACGCGATGCAGAAGCCGCCTTTCGGGCGGAAATTCCCGCTTCAATTCCTCCTGATGGGCGACGGACGCCACCGCGCGGTTGACGCCGAGCACCTGATGGTTGCGCGCCACCACCTTGCGAGTGGCACCCGCCTTGCTCTCGTCGAACAGGATGAAGTTCTCGACGATGTCGAGCAGCCGGTCATGCGCCAGCATGCCGTTCAGCAGAACCTCGGCTTCAACGGCTCCCTTGTCGCCTTCATCGAGCCCCTTCCATTCGGCGAAATGATCCCACTCGCTGGTGATCGACCCGTAGCGGGCGCGATGGCCATTGCTCACGATCAGGAAGGCGTTGTGGTGGAAGGCATGGGCGACGACGTTTTCGTCCATGTAGTCGCGCAGATTGCCGTCGAACCCAGCGCGGATGTTCTTGTAGACCGCCTTCAACTCGATGAAGACCAGCGGCAGCCCATTGACGAAGCAGATAAGATCGGCGCGGCGGTTGTAACTCGGCGTCCGCAGGCCGGTGAGCTTCAACTCGCGCACGGCAAGGAAGCGGTTTGATCCGGGCCTGTTGTCGAAGGCGATCACGCGGGCACGGGCATCCCGGCGCTGGCCTGTGGCGTCACGCCAGGAGACGGGCACGCCATTGCGGATCAGGCGGGCGAAATCCTGATTGTGCTGCACCATCGACCGGCTGAAATCATGGACGGTGAGCGCCCGCAAGGCATCGTCGACGGCGGAAGGCGGCAGATCGGGGTTGAGGCGCTCAAGGGCAGCGCGCAGGTCGCGGGTGAGGAACGGCTCGCTGGTACTGGCTCGGCCCAAAGTGCCGCCCGGCCCGAAGGTCTCGTCGTTGAACGCGTAGACGGTTTCCCAGCCGAGCTTCTCCTTTAAATGCTCGGCGAAGGTGGACTGCACCAGCCGGTCCTCGCTGTTGATGCCGGTCACCGCCATCGGACCTCCGGTGCCGACATCATACGGGCATCTCCCCGCTCATCAGTCGTGGAAGGAGAAGATCGCGGGCCTGCGTCAGTTTCTCGTTCATCGCTTCAAGAACCCTCACCTGGTTCTGGTGATCGACCACGACTTCCACGAACAAGTTACGGAGATTTTCGGGAGGCCAAGTGATTAGCATCGCATGAAGCACATTTCGATCCAGCCCTGGCACCGCAGCTTTTTCTGCAATAATGCCTTTCAACAAGGCTTTCAGCAGATGAAAAACCATGAGGGGATGGGAGCCTTGAAAATCCTTAACGTATAAGGCCGTGTTGAGGGGCCAATAGCCTCCCTCAACGTAATACACTTGACCAAGTGTGCCGTATCGGCCCGTTACTACGCCCGGGCCAACTGCCTTGTGGTCAGTATGAAAACCCGTGATACCTGACGACGAGACGATCGGAAACGAGCCTGCGACTCTTTTCGCCTCTGGAAGATCATACCCTCTCTTCAAGGTCAGGATACTGCCCAACCTCCTGCGCTCCCACCCTTGGGGGGTGCCGTCGATGATCTTAACGTGTTCGTGTCCCGGAAAGCGGAGGTTGGCAAACCACTCGCGGTAGAACATCTGCGCCGCGTGCTCCAACAGCGCAATCCGCCGCCGATTGTTCTCGATCAGGTCGTCGTAGGCGGAGAGGACGTCGGCGACAGCAGTCTGCTCATTCAGGCCTGGGAAAGAAACAATAGTGTCAGGAAAACTCGTAAGGGGAATTCGGTTGACCGTGGCACCATTGATGGTGATTGCATCCATCTTCGCCCGCCAACCCGGCGACAACAAAAAGTAGTGCAAGAATCGCGGCTCAACTTTTTCTACGTCGGGTCGGATGAGCGCCATTCGTCGTCCGAGGCAACCGACGAAACCATCTGGAATCCGGGCGTATCGGTGCAATGTCGCCTCATAAGAGAAGACTATGTCGTTCCTCTGCGGTGTTACGCGCCGCGTCCACTTTGGAAACTCTTTCTCCGAGACATGCCGGATTTCAGAGAAATCTAGCCGTCCATCCTCTGTGACGTTCTTAATCCCGAGAAAGATGGGGCCGTCGTCAGACGGTTCTGGAGTGGCGTGCGGCCCATCGTAAATGCCAATCGCAAACGCCTTGATAGGAGCGGTCGATTTCGTCACGCCCCCAGCTCCTCAAAGTTCTTGGCAATCCGCGCCGCCAGTTCCACCGCTTCCTCGTTCAACCCATTCAGGTCGATGTGGATGGCGCGCAGGGCCTCCTCGAAATCGAAATCCTCGTCCGTTTCCTCCGGCGCGACGCCGACATAAACGGCCCGGCGTCAGGCTCCAGTCATGCGCCTTGATTGCGGCACGATCGACGCGCTTCACCAGCCCCTCGACATCGCGCAGCACCGCATTGGGGAAGCGCTCCTGCAACCAATCCGCCTGTTTCACAAAATAGCGCGCCTGCCGCAGCGCCTCCGCCGCCGCCGCCCGCACCTCGTCCAAAGCTTTCCGCGCCTTGTTCACCTCGGCATTGTTCCAGGCGTCCGCATCCCTTGCGGCAAGCTCCTTCACCGCGATGTCGATCACCCGACCCGCGAGCTTGGCCGCAAGGTCGATCTGCTTAGTCAAATCTCGGCAGCGATCCGCCAGAGGATGCAGCGCCACCCGCGCCTCGTTCAGCCCGGCATTGTCACGGTTCGCCTTGGTCCAAGGCTCGGCCTGCACCGCCGCTTCCGTGCCGAAAGCCTCGATATCCTCCGTCAAGGTCGCCTGCGCGCTCGTGAGTTCATCCCAAGGCCCGGCCAGCGGATCATCCTTGCGCTTCACCTTGGCGAAGGGATCCATGAGATCGGCAAGCTTGCCGAGCGCCTCCTCGTAGGCCTCCAGCGGCTTTTGCGCCTTCGCGCCAAGCTCTACGGCTTGCGCCAGATAGCTTTCCACCAGCTTCAGGAAACGGCTCTGCTGCCCGCGATAGAGCCAGATGATGGCGGCGATGTTCTTCTGCTGCTCGGGGCTGAAGTCGCACACAGAGCGCGAGACCTTGCGGAAGATTTGCCGCGCATCGAGCAGGAGCACATGGTCGCGCCGCGCCGCATCCTTCTCCTTCGACCGGTCAAAGAACCAAAGCTGACAGGGCACGGTACGCGTGTAGAAGAAGTTGCCGCGAATATCGATCATCACATCGACCGCGCCGGTCTCGACCAGTTTCTGGCGCACTATCGCCTCATCCCGGCCCGCGCTCGACGCCTGCGACGACATCACCACGCCCGCCCGACCATTCTCGTTCAGGTAGCTGTAGAAATAGGACATCCACAGATAATTGGCGTTCGAGACCTTCTTGCCCTTGTTGACGCCCGGCAGGCCGAAGGGCAGGCGCTTGTCGCCCTTCACCTTCTCGGCGTCCACCTCGTCCACGTTGAAGGGCGGATTGGCCATCACGAAGTCGCACTTGCCGACGAGTTCGTGCGGGTCCTTGTAATAGGTTATGGCGTCGTTACCGGCCCGGATCGTGCCTTGCAGGCCGTGAACGGCAAGATTGATCTGCGCGAGCCTGGCGGTGGTCTCGTTCTTCTCGTGGCCGTAGAATGACACGCTTCATCGTGTCCTGGCCCGCATCCTCGATGAAATGGCTCGACTGCACGAACATACCGCCCGAACCGCAAGCCGGATCGAGGATGACGCCGTGATCGGGCTCGATCACGTTAACAATGGTCTGCACGATCGAGGGCGGTGTGAAGAACTCGCCGCCATCATGTGCGCCTTGCTTCGAAAACTCGGCGAGGAAATATTCGTAGATGCGCCCGAACACATCGCCCGAGGCGCTGCGCAGGCCCTCGGAATCGAACATGCGCATCATTTCTTCAAGGACGCTGCCCTCGAAACGCCCGTAATCCTTTGGCAATTGGCCCGCGAGCGGCGGGAAGGCAGCCTCAATGGCCTCCATCGCAGCCGTGAGCGCAGCGCCGAGATTGCCATCCTTTGGCGTTTTCAGGATCACGTCAAAACGGGCGGCTTCCGGCAGGTTCAGCGCGCGGCGGCGCGTGAAATCCGCTTCGACCAGCGGGCGATCCGGCATCTTGCCCGCCTTCTTCTCGGCCTCGATGGCCGCTTGCGCCTCATAGAACCGGTTCGTGGCATGGCGCAGGAAGATCAGGCCCATGATGGGCATGAAATATTCGTTCGACGCCAGATTGGAGTTTGCCCGCAGATTGTCGGCGATCTTCCAAAGGTCCCCCTCGAATTTTTCGATGCCCTTAAAATGATCCGCCGCGAATTGCCGCGGTGCAACGTCGATCACTTCGGCCCTCGCCGCAACTCTTGCGTCCATTTAGGACCCCCCTGCACTTTCGACTTTCCTACCGTAAGTAGCAACCCGCGTGCTTGGCCATCCCGACGTTCGTCGCTGAATGGCGCAGCAACGCCTCCGCAACTAAAACGATCATTTACGCCCGCTATGCGCGTTGCCGGACGCCTTTCACGGCCGTCTGCAGTTGTGACACATACGCGCGCCGAGGCTCTATGCAAATCGAAATATCTTGGCAAACTTGAATTTCACCATTGAATTCAAAGGCCTTTTTGTCTCAGAAGTTTCGCTACCAGAGATGCACAACCTTGGTCCAAGATCGCCTCATACCGCTCGAATCGGGTTTCGTAGCGCCCGTAAGTTTTCCACCTCATCCATTTTGGCTTGGGCGGAAAATCCCAATCGCCTGGATCAAATCCTCCGATTAAAGATAGCCGGCTGTTGAGCTTGGATCGCGCGTAATGTGCGCGGCTATCCCGGTCCAAAAACTGCGAAGCGTACGCCACCTGCCGGCCCCATGTCTGGCGGCTGCAAAATCGGAGGGCCCCTGGAGGTTTCCAGAGGACGGCGGCCAGCCGATGTGTGGCCGGGCACAGAAAGTACCACTGATGGCCGCCGAAATGGCGAAACCGGGAGACTAGCGTTATCCGCTGGGCAAAGTCGCCTAGCTCGACCTTGAGCCAGGCGCGATGGGCGTCCGTCATGTCGGCGCTGATGAGCCCTTGCGCAATCTCTCCCCAATACGAATGATTCCAAGCGATGCCTTTCACACCAATATTCGCCCCGAATTTTACGAAGCTATTTCGAGCGAGGCGATTGATGTCGAGCTTCAATCCATCCTGCAGACAAACTCGCGACCTGGAACGTGACATTCTTCGCTCCTTTTAGACAATAGTCCGCCTTCCGCGTCCTCCCCCTCCCCATTGCTGGAGAGGAGAGCGGCATAGAGGGAGCACATCTCAGCACCGTATACCCAGGACTGCCTTTTATCGGTGGCCAGCCGCTCCCCGCCGCGCATACACCGCGGCAACGCTGGGGTTCGTGGTCCTAGCTATCCCTCAGCCCGTGCTCGGGCAGTCGGGCCGTCGGAAAGGCTTTCGCCTGAAGTTCCGGCGGTGCATTCCCGGTTTTGTGGTCCGGCAACCTGACGGCTAATCGCGTCCGCAAGCGGAGAGGAGTTCAGCGCGCGGACGTGGACGGGGATAGTCGTCAAACCAACCCGTTGCATCAGTCCGCGCTCAATCGGCAGCAGCCGGGCGCCCCTCTCCCAATTTCAGTGAAGACCGGCGAGGCCACGACGGCCGGCAGTTTGCCAAAGCGGCAAAAAGCTGAATTCCCTCAGGACCAGCCCATAACGCGATTTGCCAAGCTAAGTGTATGAGACAAACTACTGTGGTAGTTCTGCTGGGATCGCCAATGTTTATACCTATAATCAATAGCTTATCTGAGTTGCGGCTTCGTTCTGCGAGCGAAATTCGTGCTGCGCCGTGCTGCAAACCGCATGCAGCAAATTCAAAGCCTTACGCGGCACTACAAATTGATCCACGCAACACGGACGCAACACGACGCTTCTGTTTTTGTTCTTCTGATCTAACGAACGCAATGGCCAGGTCGGTCGTCAGAGGAACGCCCGCCGGCGCGAACCGGCGGGCACGCCGCGGCGCTTAGGCCGCCAAGGGCTCCTCCGTCAGCGCCCGGATGATCATGTTGACAAGTTCATCGTCCAGCGACTCGCTCGGACGGCGCCCGATGTCGCCGTTCCATTCGGCATAGACGACCCTGTGGCCAGCGCCTGAAGCCCTCGCAACGTCCTTGGCTTCAGCTCACTCATCCGGTCGGTAATTTGGTAGCGCTCATCCAGGAGCGCTTCCAGCGCCTCCGCAGCGACGGCTGAGCCGCTTTGCTCGATTGCAGCATCGTTCCGGGCCCGGTAGTCATCGAGCGCCTCGATGAGCTCGGCGGCTCGATGCCGGCGGCGTTCGTCCGGCCACTCGCTGCCGCGCAGGGCGTCGATCGACTCGTCGGTGCAATGAGGCGTATTCACACATTTCTCCACGAATCCGGCATCGTCGCTCCATCGCCAAACCAGCGCCTGCGATCGTTCAGGCTTGATCGCGTCATACCGGGCGCCGGCTTCCTCGAGGCGTTCGTCGGCGTCGACGATGGTCAGGTGGCAGCACTTGATGCGCTCGGCAAGTTCGACGAGCTCGGCGTCGGGATCGATGAACCGTTCAACTTCGGCGCGCGCCTTCCGAAGCGTGGCGACCGCGTTCTGAACTTGCTGCGGAAGGCCGGTCAGTATGAATCCGGCAACAGCCGAATCCAGCGAGATACAAAACGATCATGACGAGGAACGAGCCGTCCTCGAAGCTGGAGCGAACATCGCGATGATAGGCGATCCCAACGATTAGCAAGCCGATCAGAATTAGCGCGAGCGCATCATATTTCATATCGCAATCCCTCCCCCTGAGTCCTCAGATGTAGAAGAACAAAACTGTTAAAGTGGTCGCGAAGAGCGACGACCCAATCCAGACATTCCGCCCCCAATGATCCGGCGCAAAAACGCGGATCACGCAGATGATGCCGAGAATCTCGACGAAGGCGCCGACCAACAGAACCGGATCCTCAATCATCCAACCTGCATCAAGTCCTCTATTAACGAGGTGACGCCACCACCAGAGCCACCCCCGCGCAACGGCTTCGCCTCCAATCAGAACGAAGATTGAAATCGCTGCTTGCAACGGCATGCGCTGGAAACCGCTCCTTATGACCTCGCGCGCGATGTACAGGCCAAACATGAAGCAGCCGAACAGAAGCAGGAAGAACAGCACGCCGTTCATTCCCTCGAGAAACCGTGCCGTCAGCATTTAGTGCGCCCCCTTCCGCTGGTTCTGTCCCATCGACTTCATGTCATGGACGAGCCTGGCCATGACGTCAGGGCTCTGGGCCGGCGCCGAGTGACTCGATGAACGCGAGTACGCGATTGATTCCCGCAACCTGCTCTGGGCCTCACGCGTGCCCTTGACGATAGCCTCGATCCTATCCATGACCGCACTGTGCTCGCGCAACGCGTTCTCGGCTTTCGCTTCCTCGACGTCGGCTTCACTGAAGGGGTCGACCAGATGCAACCTGCGAAGAAATGTGAGAATGCTCATCGTCTCCTCCGTGCCAGCACCCCATCCATTTTCCCCGCGAGCGACTCCAGCTTCCCCTTCATGTCGCCGACGGTCGTATGCACCCCATCCATCTTTCCGGGCAGCACATCCAGCTTCGCTTTCATTTCGCTGACATGCGTCTGAATCGCGGTATTGCCGTTTCGCGTCTCGGTAACGATCCCCGTGTTGACGCGGACGGCTTCGGCGTGAGAGCCGAGAGCGAGCACAAGATCCTTGATCTTTTCGATATTGCCTTCGTGGTAGAATTCGATCCGCTGGTTCACCATTTCGAAGGCTTGGGCCTGCCTTGATGGCGTCAGCGAGCTCCTCTGTGAACTTGTCCCGCTCCGCAGCAGAGTCCGCAATCTTGGTCAGTGTCGTATTGGTGCTCTCGACCAGCTTGATGATCACCGCGCTCTCGGCGCGGCGCTCAAGATGGAGCTTGGTGTTCTGTTTGTAGAGGTAGACGATGGCGGCGAGGCACCCCGAGATGCTCGTCATCAGCACGGTGATGGCGGCCCCCGCCGGGCCCATCGAGCTCAATGTGTTGGCGACGACGTCACTCACGGCGCTTGCCTTTGCCGGCGCACGCACGAGCGACGTCGCGGTCACCAATCGCCTGGACTGCTACCTCAGCAAGAGCGCTATTCGGATTGGCGCGGAGTTCTTCCGCGACGCGTTTTTGGAAGTCGCGTGACCAGGTCCGGACCGGCGGGCAAACAACCACCGGCGCCGGATCTGGCGCGACACATGTCAGCTGGGCGCAGACGAACACCCAGCCAGTACAGGTGAACGTCGTCATGCGGACCCATCCTCGACGTTTGATCGCGTCGTCGACGGACTTCGGAGCATCCGCCTGCGCCTTGAGCTCGGCCTGCTGGGCGTCGATCGTGGCGTTCTGCTGCTCGATCTTGGCCTCGGCAGAACCGAGATCTCTGGCGTTCTGGTTTGCCTGGTTGGCCGATATCCGGTCATTCACCGACCGGCCGAAGGCGTTGAAGAACGCCTCCAGAACCGGTTTCAGCAGCGTCAGAAGCGCTGCGATGCTGCTGCTGGTAGTGAGCATGGCTCAGGTCTTCGCGGCCGCCACGGCAGCGTTGAGGTCCGGAACGGCATCCGGCGCCAAGTTGAGCCGAGCCACGATCTTCTGTGCGATCTGGTCGGGACCGCCCATCCAGGACTGCAACCAACCCGGTGCGTGATCGAGCACATACTGGAGCGCCTGCGCCAGCACCTGATTGTGCACGTCCACGGTGAGGGCCTTATCCTTGCTGGCCCCCACCACCATGTTGATGGCGTAGTCGATGCCCTTCTGGATGATCTGATCGGCGCGAGCCGCGACCAGTATGCTGTAGATCTGGCCCGGCAAGAGCCGCAGCAACCAGGTCACGCCGGCGAGGATCAGCGTCGCGATAGCGCCTGCCCACTGCGAAATCGCTGCACCGTACGCCCAGGTGACCTTGGTGGCGTCGCTGGTCGCCTGAGCCACGGTCTCCGGTGCCGCGGCATCGGCCGCAAACGCTGCGATGTTGGGATCGATCGCCAGAATGGCGACGACCGAAAGCACGGCGACGCAAAGCGCCGCCTTAGCAAAGCGGACCATCGTATTTTCCTTCGGTTTTGGAGATTGCGCGAGTCGTCGCGCGGCGCTTCCAGACTGCCAGGGTCGGCAGTCAGAATTGGGGATCGTTAGGCTTCGCTCGAGACCGGCTTGCCGGCGCTGGTCACGATCGGCAGATGACTGAGGCTTGGGCCGGCAGCAGCGCCCCCCTCGGCCAGAAGAAGCCGACGAAGACGTCCGGATTGTACGGTGACACGTTGACCTAGTCGTTCTGGTTGCCGCCACAGCAGGCCAGCGCTCCACCGCGGGTGCGGCCGGCAACGAACGTGACATGGCCGCCGCCATTGCGGGTCTTGACCGCGATCGCGCCCAGGGCCGGCCCGGCAAGCCTCACGACCGGCTCGTTCTTGACTTCGCTGTAGGACAGCGCCCACAGCGGCTGCGAGGACGGCTTCTCGCCAGCCTTGGAGAGACAGAACGAGACCCAACCCGCACACCAGGGGGTGGCATCATGTTGATAGTCTGGCGCCACCGTTTTGATGTCCGCCACGAGCTCCTTGTTGTCGGCAGACCCGATACCTTCGTGCAGGCCGAGATGAGCCAAGGAAACCGAAAGCCAGAGCGGTGGCGCAGGCGGCTGGGTGGGGACGGCCCTGTCGAGCAGCGCCGCGGTGCTGACGTCAACTTCGCCCGTCACGGGCAAGCCGTTCCTGCGCTGGAATTCCTCGACCGAGGTATCGGTCTGGGGACCAAAGTACCCCGTCCCGGTCAGCGGATAGCCCCGGGCCTTCAGCGCGAGTTGGATCTGCTTCACGGCGTCGCCCGTTGCGCCCATGCGCAAGGGTTTCGCCGCCACGAGGGCTTCGATACTCATCTGATTTCTCCTTGAATTTGCTTGGTGGTGTTGCGGCCGCGGGCCGCGTTATGTCCCAAACGGGACAGTGCTTGCCAGCGATCAGGATGCTACCTACGCGCGTCAGCCGACTTTTCAGAAAGGGGGCCAGCCATGCTCGGTCAATTTGTCGATGTTTTTATTTCAGGCTGGAAAGCCGTCTTGACGGGCGCCGCTGTCGCTCTTTGTCTCGAGCTACTCATCCCAGTCGAAAGGCAATCTCCGTTGTCCTACCTACGCGGATTGGGCAATTGGATGATCTACATCACCTTTGCCGCCGCATTCTTTGCGGTCTCTCAGCAGCTGCTGCCGATCTCCTCGCTTAAGCCGCTCATTCACCTCGACCTCACGCACACGATCGAGTCCTCGAACTGGGCAAAGGTGGCTTTCGGCTATGCCGTCGCGCCGGTTCTGTCCTACTTCATCGGCGACTTTTTCTATTATTGGCTGCACCGCGCGCAACACGCGGTTTCCTTCCTCTGGCGCATGCACGCGGTGCATCACTCGATCGAGGAGCTCAATGGCCTCAACAATTGGCACCACTTGAGCGAGGTTGTCCTGAGGATCTTGCTGGTCTCGCTGCCGATGCAACTGCTCGTCACCATCGATGCGCCGCAGGTTGTCATCGTGAGCACGCTGCTGTCCTGGGTCGGATCGATCGAGCATAGCAACTCGCGGCTTTCCTTTGGTGCACTTCGCTATCTCCTGGCCGAGCCTCGCTATCACCGCATTCACCATTCGCGGGAGGAGCGGCATTGGCACCGAAATTTCGCGTCAGTCTTCACGATCTGGGACGTTCTGTTCCGGACGGCGTACTTTCCCGCCAAAGACGAATATCCGGCGACCGGCCTCGTCGATCACCGCGAGCCGAAATCGATCGCCGGCTTTCTTAGCGCGCCCGGCGTCGCCTTCGACCGACCGTCGAATCGATCGATGGCGCCTCTGACTGAGACCGTCCAAAATGACTGAAGAGACGCCGCGTATCGCGGCACTGGATTGCGCCCGCGGCATCGCCGCGTTCGTAGTCGTCATGTGGCACTATCAGTTCTTCTTTGAAGCCAAACCACTGACGCAAATCTTCCTGCCGTTCTATACCAACGGCCAGATCGCGGTTGACACCTTTTTCGTCATCTCCGGCTTCGTTCTCACCCATGCCTATGGTGACCGGATACGCACCGCGGGCGAGTTCTGGCGCTATATTTTGCGCCGCCTTGCGCGCCTTTATCCTCTTCACCTAGCCAGCCTCCTTGCCGTCACCGTCATCCTTTCCGGACTCTATCTCAAAACCGGAAAGTACGAGTTCATCTACGGCAACAACGACTTGCGACATTTTCTGCTCAATCTAGGGCTCCTGCAGTACGCCGGGCCTCAGGCTGGATACTCGTTCAACGGACCTTCGTGGAGCATATCGACAGAATTCTGGGTCAACGCCTATTTCGGGCTCCTCATCCTTGGCTATCGGAATCGCCTGAGCGCCTTCGCGATCGTCATCACGCTTTCAGCATCGGCACTTCTGCTTGTCGCCGGTCGAAGCATAAGAATCGGCGGCATACTCGAGCCTGAATTAGTGCGAACGGCTGGCGACTTCTTTGCCGGCGCCCTGGTCTACCGGCTGTGGTGCTCGCGATCGAAAAAGCTCTCCGGCCGGGGCGCGCTCTTCGTCTTCGCCGGCGGCGCCATACTCATTTCCTCCATGATGTGCCCGCGCTCTAATCCTTTAGATAGCTACGTCGAGATGTTGGCGGCCCTAGTTGGAAGCACCTTGTTGGTGTGGGGATGCGCCACATCCGCGGCCGCTAAGCGGATTGGAGAAAGCGCCGCGGGAAAGTGGGTCGGCGATATCTCTTATTCGGTCTATATGTTGCATTTCCCAACCGCAGCCCTCTTTGTTCTTCTCGAGATCCGCCACTTCGAAACCGTTGCGATTTTGGGCATCTATTTGTTGGTCACCGCGCTAGCCTCGACGACCTCGTATCTGGCCCTGGAGAATCCATCACGCCGCTGGCTCCAGTCGCTTATCCCACAGGCCACGCCATCAGGCGTGAACCTTGAAGCGCACGCTTGGCAAGATAGTGAAGGTGACCTATTTCTTACCGATCGACGAAATGTTTGACTTCGTATTTCACGCCAATGCGAGGTCGGGACAAGGTGTCGCTTGTATTGGCCGGACAATTGCTCAGCGTCAGGGCAAAGTGACAACCTTGTTTTTTAGCTAGAGCCGCTTGACGCGCACGCCACCGCCCATCGTGCGCAGTTGGGCGTCTATCGAGGAACCGGCAGAGGACGGCGTAAACGTCACCGTGAACTTGATCGTCGTTCCCGAAAGCGTCGTAGTCACATCGAAGAACGGACTTCCGGGCACCGGCTTTGCGGAGCTCTCAAGCACGGTGACAGATGCCGTCGTGCTCAGCTGCACGGCGTAGCGCTTCAAGATTACGCCGCCATCGACGCCGCCAACGAGGCCAGCAACCACCAACTCGATATAGGTTCCGGTGAAGGCTACCGGTGAGCCGCCTCCGATGCCGCCGAGATCGACCAGGAACGTGTCCATGGTCTGCGCGCCTGTCACATTAGTGGTTTTAAAGCTGCCGACACGCCACTCACCGACATCCATATGGACGATGCGTGAATTACGGATCGGAGGGATCGGCGTGTAGAGGTCGACGGTCCCGCCGATGTTGTTCGCGTCGATGACGATGTTGTTGTAGTCGTGCGAGCCGGTGCTATCGAGCGAGATCGGATAATCGCAGCCCCCGTCAGGCTGACATCCGGTGATGACGATACGCTGGTTATAGACCGTCCCTGCATCGACCTTGACGATCGCCGAAGAGCCGCTGGAAGGCTCCGAGGCGCCTTGCCAATCCCAGGGATGGCGACCCTGCTGTCGTTGCGGGCGAAAGTGGCGGTGTTGGCCTCGCCGGGTTATTGCAGGTGGCTTCCGACCAGACATTGCGTGACAAGATCGGCCTTGGAAGAGATGCGCGGGTCTTCCTGATCAACACCGAGGGCGCGACCGATCCTCGGCTTTACGAGGACCTCGTCGGCCTGTTGCCAACGCAGGTGACCGCTAGAAATACTGCACCAGACAAGGACCAGTAGGCGCGAGCTTGCGAGCCTCTGAAGACCCCCTGGCTTCGATCTAGCTGCGCGCTGCAAGACCAACGTTGCACATCTGAATCGACTGCAGCGAGGCTCGGAGTGTCGAAGACGGCCTACTATGCGGACTTTCGCTGCGGCCTGGTCGTCGCTTTTTTGCTCTAGCTTCCTTGGGCATTTTGCCTTCGATCGGCATCAACATTCCCTGCCCGCTCGTGGCGTTCGTGACCCTTTGGCGGGGCTGGCAGCGCCAGTGCGGCCCCCGGTCGACGCTGCGGCGCAAAGTTTCATCAGTTCGACAACGTTGCTCGCGGCCAGCCGCGCTTTTTGCGTGATGGGTTACCGGCGCACTTCTGCTTGATGAGATCGACGCCAAGCTAAGATTCGTGCCTCGGATTACAGCCTGTTGGCTCTTCTCGTTCACATAGCCCCCAATCAGCTGATGTCCACTGTAGGTCTTTGTTGTATAAGGTTGGCCTGCTGCCCCAGGACGGCCGATGCGCCCGATTTCTCTATCAATCAGCGTCCACTATTGCGTTTCCATCCCCAGCGAAGGCCTTCGAGGCGCGCGATGGCTTCATCGCGAAGCTAAAGCTCGCCTGCAAGATAGGGCCATGATCATCGCGAACTTCAACTGCCATGCGATGATGCGGCCTGCTCCTGACCCATTCGCGGGCCGTCTCCGAGAGCGCAGTAGTCGCTTCTTCGCGCGCAGCCTCGACATGGGGTAGCTCTACGCCCTCATCGTCGGGGATGAACTGGCTGCCATCGCGGATATCGAAATAGTATCTTCTCATGGCCGAATCAAAAGCTTCTTCGACTTCAGACGATCTTGCTCCCGCCCTCTACGTGCTGCTTCATGGCCCCTACCTCAACTCGATCTCGCGAGGGGTGCTCTCGTTGTGTCCGAGGCAGTCCGCACACTTCTTGGAGCGCAGCACCGTCCGCTGCGAGTCGTACCTGATCAGGCACCACTTTCCGCCACAGACGGCGCCACTTGTCGCTTCTGGGCGAGACAAGCGTTGGTCGATAGGACACAACTCTGCCGCTTCCCCGGTTACAGGTTGAGGAAGACCCCTACCAGCTCTAAACCAAAACAAATGCGAGCAAGCTAGAGCAGAGAAGCACGATGCCGGCAGCGGTCAGGGTCAAGAGGCTCCCCGAAACAAGATCACAATTGCGCATGAAACGTCCTCGATTGCGCCAGAGACGATGCAGCCGCCGCTGCCTTGCTCCATTCGTACGATCGGCATTTTCGTTCAAATTCGATGCATAATTCCTTCCCTTGTCGCGAGAGAGCGCATGTTTTCGTCGCCGCTACCGCCATGCTCGCCGCTTTGCGGCAAGACGAAAGGGATATCGATTGTGGGATTTGGTGAACGGACCCGTGGGTCTCATTGCGCTGCAGGTTCGCCGCTACCCCTTCGCACTCGTCGCGAAAGCATCGGATGTGAGCCGTTTCATAATTGCGATTCAGCTTTGAATAATCTTGTCGAATGCGCGGGATTTGTTGGCGGCTCGCGGTCAGCACCATACTGGCTTCGAGCCGCGCCCGACTGCACGCATGCCGCCGGTCAACGTGCCCTAGTTCAAGAATCTTGGACCGAGCAGCAATTTACTTGAGGCGTTTCATCAATCCCGAGGAAAGCATAGTGACACCGCTTAGACTTGTACTCCCGATCTGCACGGCAGCCTTCGTTGCCAACACGTCGTCCGCCCTGGCCTGGGGTCAACTAGGTCATTCAGTCATTGCAGAACTGGCGCAGCGGCATTTGACACCGCTGCCAACTGCCAAAGCCGGCGCGGATATCACAAAGGCGATGTTCCCACCACCTATAGCTGCTATCGAGCGAGCGCGGCCTCGTAAACGGCTGGGCTAGGATCGCGTGGAACGCCTTCGCCTATCGAAGGCGGGACGTCGGGACTGATGCTTCTGCCGGCGCAGGCCCTCAATAAAGCGACTTGGTTAGCACAGATTTCGGGAGCTCTGGAGCTGTTGCCTCCATCCCTTGCTGCGGTTCTGCAGGAGTCAGGGGCGCCTCCATGAGGCTGAGTACGGCCCGACCCTTTTTCGTGATGAGCCACCCACCGTCTACGCGCTCGATCAGTTGCTGAGAAAAGATGTCCAGGTTCGGAACACGAGCGCCCAACCTTTTGGTGCGCTCAACCCAGTCCCGACCGCTCAGTTAGGCCGCTTGAACCCTCCCTAGGAAATCATCGAGCTCGCGCTTCAGCCGGGTACTTTCCTGCGATAGCAGCTCGGCAGACCTCAGTACGTGCATTGACGCCCCTTCAGTTTCTTTCGCGCGATGCGTGACTTCACCCGCGCTCGCCGCCACTTGAGTGGTCCTGGTCGCGGCTTCCTGCAGATTGAACGCCATACTCTTACTCGTAGTCTTCTGCTCACCGATGAAAGAGACGACAGTCATAGCAATGTCCGAGATGCGCGCGATGATTGCGCCCGTTTCAGAAATCGCGGCAACTGCTTCAGTCGTCGCTGACTGAATGCCCCCAATTTGTTCGCCAATCTCTACGGTCGCTTGCGCAGTTTGAGTAGCGAGAGTTTTCACCTCCTGGGCAACAACTGCGAACCCTTTGCCGCGGTCGCCGGCGCGCGCGGCTTCGATGGTCGCGTTCAGCGCGAGCAGATTTGTTTGCCGCGCGATCGCCGCGATCAGCTGAACAACGCTGCCGATCCGCTCCGTCGCGGCCGCCAAACTAACCATGCGTTGATCGCTGAGTTCCGTCTTGCGAACGGCTTCGAGCGCCATATCGGCCGCCTCCTCGACCCGTCGGCCGAGATCAGCGATCGTTGTCGCCATTTCGTTTGTCGAGGTTGCCACGTGCTGAACATTAGCCGACGCTTCTTCCGATGAGGAGGCGACTTCGAGCGAGAGTTCCCGGCTGTGATCAGCCGAACTGGTAAGGCTTCGTGCCGACGCTTCAAGTTGCGTCGAGGCAGCCGAGACTGTGTCAATCACCTGTCCCACGGTAGCCTCGAATTCGCCGGCGAGCCGCGCGATATCTGCCCTGCGCTGAACGGCAGCAGTCTGGTCTTGTTCCGCCCTGGCGTCGAGCTCTGCTTGGGCTCTCTCGTGCGCCCTCAGCTTGAACATTTCTACCGCTTCGGCCATTTCGCCAAGCTCATCTTTTCGGCCCAGCGCTGGTAGAACCACGTCGAACCTCCCTTCGCCAAGCTGGCGCATGGCCGAAGTCATTGCCGCGACTGTTTTAGCAATGCGCCTGCCAAACAGTAACGCGAGCAGGCCTACGAGCATTGTCGCAAACCCGATGACCCAGAGCAGATTTCGCCGAATTTCTTCCGCTCGGGTTTCGGCAGCCTCCGAATGCGCGTCCGCGGCAGCCATGATCTTCACGACTACCGGGCGAATGCGGTCGTAGATCTGACCGAGATCATCCACTTCGTCGTTCAGCGTCTCGCGCGTGACCATGAGCGATACAAAACTTGCCTTGTACGCACGGATGAGTTCGAGGACCTGAGATTTTGCCTCTGGAGCCAGGGTCGCTTGACCAAGCTCACTTTCGAAGTCTGCCTCACGCTGAGTCAGCTGATCACCGAATTTGTCTTCGCCCCGCAAGATGAAGTCCTTCTCGTGGCGACGCATCATGAGCATCAAGATCATAAGACGCGGCTGCTTCACCTGATCAAGTCGTTGCTCAACAGCGTGGACGGCATTACGCAATTTTCCTTGAAACCCGTCATCCTCATTGAAGCCGAGGTTGCGTTGCGCCGAGACAACGTTTTGAAAGCGTGTCGCATAGATATTGATGATCGGCCGGAGAGCGCCCGCCTGCCTCAACGGGCTCTCATCTGGCAAGGCCGTCACTAATGCTTCGACGCGACTTAGGTCTGCGAGCTGACGCTCGTGTTGATCGGCATGCTTTTTTATCAACACTTCGGTTGGCTTGCGAAGGAATTCCCTCGTGATCAGGCCTGACTCCAAAAAACTTTGTGACAAGGACATGACATGCGATTTCACTTCATCACTCGCGTTAGACTCGTGCTGAACAACGCTCGCGTAGTGGAGAGCGGTCGCGCAGATTGAACCTGTAACCAAGACACCGCAAACTCCGAGCAGGGCCATTTGCTCACGCAACCCGATTCGAATGCCGCGGCGGGTCGACGACTTACCACAAATGCTAAAAACAACGTTGCTCATTGCGTGCCTCGATTGATCCTACGTTGACGCCGTACTGCTGACGAACGCCGACCCAAAAGGAGCGGGTTGATGTTGAGTGAGATCGAAGCTGGCGCGCTTCACTCTGACGATGACAAGGCACTACCTAATCAGGATTGATTTCGAAATCCTGAACTGGCGCGTGAAAGACAGCGTATCCGCGCCAATTCTCGTTGCTGTTGCCTCGGATCAACTAGGACCAAGATCTGTAGTGCACTGTGATGCGCTCGGATCGAACGATAACTCTAATAGCTGCGTTTGAAGTGATTGTTGCGCACAAATCATGCACCCCACATGGAAACCTCGCCGCCATTCAGCGCGCTGAAGCGGGTATATCAGAATTCAGCTTGCGCGGTTGCGCGACTGCGCTGGCTTGGAGTTCTAGATGAGTTCTACTCATCTAGATGCTCCCTTCAGCCGCCCTTTTGGGCGTTTCCTCGCTGACTTGGCCGTGCGAAATGCTCGCACGGCCATTTTTCACGAGCTTCGAATGTGAATGATACCGCCTAACAGCCGCGGCATTTGGCGTACGATGCAATGTGCATCGGTGATTTGAAGCTCATTGGACATTGTGAGTTTGCCGCCGATCTCGGCTGCTAGGCGGACCTCGTGGCGGTCGCAGAGGCTGTTGCGATGAATTGGCTCATGCCTTCTGGACAAGATCGATGCACGGCACACCATTTATGTCCGCGTCACTAGATATTGAAGGCAATCTGTCGCCCAATTTTTTGGACGCTATGTGCTGCCCCCAAACGTCGGGTGTCTGAGGCACCGTGCGCAGACGTGTGATTGCCTTCAGCCAAACCGCGGAGCTTGGGTATCGCGCCCAGCACTCACTCTTGCCGTCTCACCCGTGTGTCGCGCGCCATGGAAAACTGCCCCCCCCCAGCGTCACGAGGAATTGCCCCCTCCTCGGATAGCTGAGGAGAGAGTGAATGAAGCGGGAACGAATCACTGAAGGCTCGCCGTGGAATGATCCACGGGGGCAGGTGATGAAGACGCCGGATGACGTGGCGGAGATGATGCGCCTGAGGGCGTGCGGGTGGGGTGTGAAGCGGATTGCGCGGCAGCTGGGCTGCAGCCATCACACGGTGAAGGACTACGTGGCGGCGGGCGGGGTGAAGCCGTTCAAGTCGCCTGAGCGGCCGAAGCGTCTCGACGGCCTAGAGGGTTGGCTGCGCGAGAGGCTCATTCGGCATCGCGGCGATGCCGACGTGGTGCGCCAGGACCTGTTGGCCGAGAAAGGTGTGGCCGTCAGGCTGTGGCTCGGTCGCCGGCGCTGTCACCACCTCGACTTTCGTGCCCTTCAGCCAATCCGGCACATGCCTCGGTCCGGCAATCCACGACGCCGGGATGGTCCCGGCGAGCGCGATCAGGAGGGGCCGCCAGCACGGCGACATCTCGCTGTGGCCTTGGATTTCCAGAGCACCAATTACTGCCGGCGCATGCCCAATCCGTCGCAGAGCCATCTCGACCAGATCGCGCGGACGCTTCATCGATGCTGGCAAGCGCCGGACGACGGCCTGCTCAAGCGACGCCAATGCGCCGGCTCGCGGATGGCCGACGTCCGACAGATCAATTCCAGCGCGCCAGGCCTTGTCGAACGTGGCGGTGACGGCCGACGCCATTCCCGGCAGCCCCTTAATAGGCTCGAGCTCGCCCATCTCGACGTCCGGAAGCGTGGCGCTGACGGCTTCCTTGAGGACGTTGAGATCGACCGGCTGAAGAAGGCCGCCAGCAAGCCTCGCGGCAAGCTGGCCCATGGTCACGACCTGCACGCCGGCTTCGTTGCGGCGTGCGGCATGTACCCGAACCATGTGACCGGCGAGGATCGTATGAACGACCACCGTTCTGCGCACTTGCATCTGCTGACGAAAAGCCCCCGCCTTTGGTGCGCCTCGGGTTGACCGTCTTCTTTTGGCGCATCCCCATCCTTAAAAACGCGGAACCGTCTCACGGGCGGACCCGCTCGGCAACCTTAGCCGCCCGATAGGCGCCTGATTTCCACGACTTTCAAGGATTAGGCAGCACGATCGGGACAACTGTGTCGCTCGAAATCCGAGAAAGTCGGTCGATTTTACTATGGCTGCGGCTTGTTGCCGAGCTTTCTCCCATTTGATTCGTTCCTGCCACTCTTGAAACTGCCCCGCTTGGTTCGATGATTGTTGCAGAACTATTCTCCCGACACCTATCTGCCGAGAGCACGGTCGGCTGCAGCCAGTCGGATACCACGCATCAAGCTGTTCGCAACCAGCGAAGCCACTTGCGGTCGGTCTCCCGCCGCGCCTTGAAGCGGTCGACGCATTTCCTGGAGCAAAGCGCCGTTTGCCAGCAGTAGTAGCGGATAAGCCCAAACCTTCCGCCACATACAGCGCAGCACCTAGCTGAACCGTGCTGGGAAGCATGATAATCGTTGCGCATTGTCGCCTCCTGTCGGCGTTATGTGGATATCTTCATGCATTGTCGATTCCGCAGCACCGCGCTCGCACACGTCAAAGTGCGGCGTCGCCAATTCCGATTCTCGCGGCATGTACGGACTGCCAGGCGCCAGACTGTGACTCTGATGTACGCCTTCTTCGCGAAGCGCCGCACTCTATTCGAGCGCGCCCCCGCAGAGAATTTCTTACTGTAAGAGAGAATTTGATCTTGATTGAAGCAATCAGCAGCACCTAAACGATTAAATCCTGCGTCTTTTTGCCTATCTTTGACGATCTTCAACTGGCCAGGCGACGGCGATCGTTAGCGGCCCCGCCCGGTCTCGTGCAGCCGCATTGTCACCACGCTACGCGCGGAAACGTCCAGCGATCTCGTAATCGCGAGGAAGGAACGTCTCAGCCGATCCGGCCTTGTAAGGGGAGCACCTTTAGGTCGTGCTGGCCAACAGGTATGGGAGCGCGATTAGGGCGCGTGCGGTTGCGCGGTATGTCAGGTATTGTCTCAGATCTTTCGGGGAGCTGCCGGTGCGCGCCACCCAAATCGCCTCCTCAAGCGAGCGCATCGGCCGCATCACCAATCGCGGCATAGATTTCATCAAGATCGGCTGCCGTAACGCATTAGGGCGGTATCACATAGATCGTATTGCCGAGCGGGCGCAGTAACAGATTTCGGTCCCTGAAAAATGCCTGAAGCTTCGGACCGATGGCCGCGAGATAATCGTTTGTTTTGAGATCGAGCGCTGTGATGGTTCCGGTCCGGCGGACGTTTGCAAAACGCGGATCGGCGCGGAATGCTGGATTGCCTGTTCTTGCATGGTGGCGACCGAGGCCAGGCGCTGGTAAGTTTCCTGATCCTGCCAGAGATCGAGATTGGCCTTTGCGCGGCGCAGGCCACCGGATTGGCCGTATATGAACTCGAATGAAAGAAGGTCCGCGTACGATCTTTCGAATAGTATGCGTCGAAAATCTCCGCACGGCAGAGCGTCACCGCGAGCGGAAGCGCCCCTCCCGTGAGGCCTTTCGAATAGCGGGCGATATCGGGCGTGACCTCGGCCTGCTCGCAGGCAAACAGTGTTCCGGTGCGGCCCCAGCCTGTCATGACCTCGTCGGCAATGAACAGGACGTCTGAGGCCTCGCAGATTTGCTTCATCTTCTTGAGCATCCAGGCCGGGTACATCAGCATCCCGCCCGCGCCCAATATCAGAGGCTCCACAATGAAGGTGGCGGGCCTTTCGTTTCGACATGCACGCTCGAGCTCATCGAGCGTTGCCTGCTCACGGTCTCTCGCGGGAAACGGGATTGAGATAACTTCGAACAGCAGCGGCCCATACGCCGCGTTGAAGACGCCACGGGCGCCAACCGACATCGCCCCTATCGTATCACCGTGGTAGGAATGTTGCATCATGACGATGCGCGTTCGCTGCTCGCCGATATTGCGCCAGTAGCCGAGCGCCATCTTCAGAGCGACTTCCACGCTGGTCGAGCCACTGTCAGAGAAGAAGACCTGGTCAAGTCCACGGGGCGCAAGTTTCAGGAGCTGCCCCGCAACCTTTTCGGCCGAATCGTGCGTGTAGCCAGCGAAGATGACCTGATTGAGCTTGCCTGCCTGTCCTGGATAGCGCGCTGACAATCCGGGGATGGCAATGCCCGTGGGTCACGACCCACCAGGACGAGATTGCATCCAGGATACGGCGACCGTCCGAGGTATAGAGATAAGCACCACTACCACGCACGACCTCGATCATCTCGTCTTGAAGCGCATGTTGCGTGAACGGATGCCAGATCGCCGATCTCTTCTTTGGCATCACAGGTTCAGGAAATTATTGCGGACAAACGCATCTTTGAAGACGGCGTGGAGCGTTTCTGGCGTGAGAGGAGAGAGCCAGGGCAATCGCCCCAACCAGCGCACTCGCCCGATGTCACAGATTGCGCTTTCAGTCTCAGGATTTCGTTCACCGATGAATGCAACCCCAAGAATACTGATGTGGCGCTTCCGCAGGGCCTCTACCGATAGCAGCGAATGATTAATGGTACCCAGTGCCGTCCTCGCGCATAGCACCACAGGAAGCTGCCATCGCTCGAAGACCTCAATGAGAAGTGCGCCTCGCGTCAGGGGCACCATCAGCCCGCCGGCCCCCTCGATCACGAGCGGCCGCTCGCCGGTGTCCGGCAGATGAAGCGAATCCACATCAATACGCTTTTCGTCGAGTTCCGCGGAATGATGTGGCGAAGAGGGCGTTCGCAGACGGTAAAGCTCCGGGATCACCCGATCGCTTGATAGACCTCCCAGCCGTACGACGAGCTGGGTGTCGGTCTCACCTTCGAGGCCAGCCTGGATCGGTTTCCAGTAGTTTGCCCCGAGCAGATGAGCGAGGCCTGCGGAAAAGACCGTTTTTCCAATCCCGGTATCGGTACCGGTCACTACGATCCGCCGGCTCATCGAAGCCAGCCCTTCGTCTCCTCAGCGAGCGCATCTAGCATTGCACGCACGTCATCCTCCCCGACGTTGAGTGTCACTGAAATTCGCAAACGGGCCGTGCCCACCGGTACGGTTGGCGGCCGAATCCCGCGGATATCGAAGCCGCGAGCCTGCAATGCCGAGGCGAGCTGCATCGCGCGCGCATTGTCGCCAACAATATACGGCACGATCTGGGTGTCCGAAGGACTCCGAAGACCGCGCAAACCGATCTCCCGATGGGTAAACGCGACCAGGCTAGCCAAACGCTGCTGACGCTCGGGCTCTTCCTGCAGGATTGAAAGCGCCTCCCGCACAGCTACAGCCATCAATGGTGACGGTGCGGTGGCGAAGATGAACGGACGACAGCGATTGACCATGAAATCGCGCAGCGCACTGCCAGCCGTAACAATCGCGCCGACGGCCCCAAGCGCCTTGCCGCAAGTATGAACGGCCAACAGATTTCCGCGTCGCTCATAGGCCGCGGTGAGCCCGCGTCCCTGCTCGCCGTAGACGCCTGTTGCGTGAGCCTCGTCGACCATCAGGAACGCATCGTATCTGTCCGCAAGCGCGACCAGCTCTCCGAGGGGAGCAAAATCGCCATCCATGCTGTAGACACTTTCGACCACGATCCAGACGCGGCCCACTCCGCCGCTGGTTCGCCAGTCACGGATCGTGCTTTCGACCGACTGGGGATCATTGTGCTCGCTTATCCGAACGTCGGCCCGGCCGGCTCGCGCGCCTTCATGAATGCTTGCGTGCACGAGAGAATCGAGAACAAGCAGGTCGCCCCGCTGTGGCAGCGTTGTCAGAACGGCAAAATTTGCGACGTAACCGCTGCTGAAAAAAAGCGCTGCATCGGCGCTGAAGAATTGTGCCGCTTGTGCCTCGAGACGTTCGTGCTCCTCGCAATTGCCGCGCAGAAGCCTCGAACCGCCAGCTCCGATCGGCGTGCCGTCATGCAGGGCCGCCACGATAGCCTTCTTCATGCGCGGCGCGCTCGCGAGCGCCAGATAATCGTTTGAAGTGAAATCTATTCCCACGCGCGGCTTGAGGCCGCGCAGCCGGTGGTCATCCTTCAGTGCATGCAAGGCTGCGACATAGTTGCGAAATCTGGTCGCGTGCTTTGAATCCATTCGTCATTCTCAAGTAGCGATCCATCTCGCAAGAGGTTCTAGCGGCGCGATGGTCTGGGGCTTCAGCAACGGTCTTTTTGGCTGTTAACTTCGCAAGATGCGATTTTCCCGGTCGACCAGGACAACGCGTGGTTTGAAGAGTTTAGCTTCCACCTGGTCGAAGCAGCATAAGCTTTTGTCTTCGGGCGGTGCGAGCCGCGCGGCCGCACCGTTCAAGTTTATTGTGCCAGATCCAGGAGGGGCTTCAACAAGAGAGGTGGCGAAGCGCGCTCCAGTTTTCATATCGTAGATCTCGACGCGCTCATTGATTAGAAACCCTGTCGCATCGAGCAGCGCACGACCAATCCACATCGAGCCTTCACCGAGCAAATCAGTCTCCATCACCGACGCGCGATGAATTTTGCCGTTCATCACCGTAACTTGCATTCCCCACCTAAGCCGGGTTCTGCGGAGAGCGCGCTCGCAGCTCCGCTCCACTCAGGCAAGCACGGATGTGATGCCGAGCCGCTCCAGCAAATTCTTGTCGCGGTCTCGCACCGGGTTTTTGGTCGTCAACAGCACATCGCCGATTAAGATCGAATTTGCGCCAGCCAGAAAGCAAAGTGCTTGCAGTTCGTCCGTCATATACTGCCGTCCGGCCGACAACCGCACCACGCTCTTCGGCATCATGATCCGAGCCGTCGCGACCAGGCGCACCAGCGCGATCGGGTCCGGGCGCTCGGCGGTTTCATTGACCGGCACGCCTTGGACCTCGTTCCAGAGATTGATCGGCACACTTTCCGGATGTCGGGGGAGATTGGCGAGAAGCACGAGCATGCCGAGGCGATCCTCGACGCGCTCGCCCATACCAACAATTCCACCGCAACAGACCTTGATGCCGGCCTCGCGCACATGCGCAAGCGTCTCGATGCGATCCTGCAAGGTCCGCGTTGTGATGATTTTTCCGTAGAATTCGGGCGAGGAGTCGATGTTGTGATTGTAGAAATCGAGCCCGGCATCAGCGAGCTGCGCGGCCAGCTTCGGCGTGAGCATGCCGAGCGTGACGCACGTCTCCATGCCAATCCCCTTAACTGCCGTGATCATGCTGCATATCTGATCAAGATCCCGGTCTTTCGGGCTGCGCCAGGCGGCAGCCATGCAGAAGCGAGCCGCGCCGGCATACTTGGCGCGCTGTGCGGTGGCGACCACATCGGCTTGATTCATCAGACGAGTGGCCTTGAGGCCAGTGTCGTAATGCGCGCTTTGCGAGCAGTAGCCGCAGTCTTCCGGGCACCAACCGGTTTTGATGCTGAGCAGGCTTGCGGTTTCGACGCGGTTTGGATCGAAGTTGTCGCGATGAATGCTCTGCGCCTGAAACGTCAGGTCGGCAAATGGCAAGCGATAAAGCGCCTCGGCGCCCACACGATTCCAGTCGCTACGAGCTGACGCCCTGCTCCCGCCCACCTCTACACCAGCAGCCATAAGACTTCCACGCCCACGAGCCGATTGACAACTATCGTCCAACGAGGGCCCCGAGTGGCTTGTGGTGTCCGCCACCGCCCAGCTGGCGCTCACCAAAAAATGTATGGCTCCTTCGACATCCAAAATCCGCGAAAACTGGCGCCTGACTGAAGAAATCCTGCAATATTTGGACACCTCATACAACTAGGCGCGGCTCGCGTAAACCGCCGAGGTCGAACGCGACAGCCGTTGCAGCAGGCTCGATCCCAAGCTAGGTATGCGACCTCCTTGCGTCATTGCACCGCTGACGCGCTTGTCACGCTAGAAGACCTCAACGAGCTGATCCACGAGTTCATCGACGTCTATCACTACCGTCCGCACGATGGCATCAACGCCATCCCCGCACGCGCCTGGAAGGAAGGCCTCGCGATCCAGCGCCGCAACTGGATCAAGGACGTCGCCGCGCTCGACCACGTCCTCGGTCGCGTCGAGACGGCGACCATTTCCGGCAACGGTATCAAGTTCAAGAACATGCGCTGGCACGACGAGACCGTTACTTCGGCTCTCCTGAACGATCTCGTCCGCCTCGAAGCGAAGCGGTCGCAGGATCCACGCACCTTCGGTCAGGCGCGCGCGCGTGTGATCGTGAAGTGGAATCCGGCCGACGCCTCCAGCATCAGCGTCTGGAATCGCGGCAAGCCGCCCCTCCCGTTTGAGCGCTTGAACTCTTTCCACCACTTCTGTTATGCGGGCCGACTCTAGCTCGTATGGGCGCCCCATTCTCTCCCTGATATTACCGTAGATCGACGCAGTCTTTGCTACGTGCGGCCCGGCTCCGACGATCGTTTCTGCAAACTCACACTCCGGATGAATCGCCGCAAAGAGCCCGCAGGCTTGCCGCAGACGGAGCAGGTCCCCATCGCTCGCCCCTCTCTCGCTCGACTTATCGGCGCATCAAAGTTTACTTGCGGCGGTTGTACGGTGATTCGTCGGACTGAGCGATATGCCCTCAGCCGAGGCTTTGCCATAGATGGACGCATCCGTACGACCGAGCTTGAATCCAATGACTCGGGTGGGCGTGTTGCCCTTCGCCATTTGTCTCAGCTGTTGGACATCTTTGGGGTCCAAGACTTGCCGCTATTGCGAGTGGATTGGCCATGCGTCGCCCCTTCAGTGGCGCGGCGTGCGGTGCCGAAATGCCCGTTGTTGGGGTTGTAATTCCCGCTAGTACCGTAGTTGTCTCGCTGGGTGCCATTAGGATTAGCCACCGTATAGGGCTGCACGTAAGTCCATTGCTCCGCGTGTAGCCTGACACCGCGTGATTATTTGGGTTCGAGCCGGTTCCCAAGTATTGAGCTTAAGCCACGCTGGCTGCGCCCGCAAACACTCCACTTCCTGCAGCGGATTGAGATGGACGATGAGTCCGTCGGCCTCCAGCGCATCCACCGCCCGGCGCGCCAGGTCCAGGCCGTCGGCCTCGCGCAGTTGCGCGGCGCCGATATTGGCCAGCAAGGGAATGTCTGGGGCCAGGCGGCGCAGCGCGCGCGTCAGCCCCTGGGAGTTACGGGATTGCAGGCTCACGCGCTGCGAACCGACGCACATGGCGATCCCCAAGGCTTGCGCTGCCTCGCTCAGATGCCGGTTGATGGCCTCGGCGGGTGGCATGCCGCCGGTCATGGAGATAATCGGCAGCGGCGCGCATGGTTTTGCCCAGCAGCGAGGCGCGCAGGCCGATATGCGTCAGGTCCAACTCGGGCAATGCGCAGTGTTCGAACCGGATGTACTCCCAGTCGGCGGCGACCGTGGCCGGCGCCGTTCGCCGATCCAGCACGAGGTCCCGATGGTCGTCCTTGCGTCGGCTCAGGGCGGTGTCGCTCATGCTCGCTCCATCCGTCGCATCGGGCGACGGCGTTGCGTCGGATCGGACCGACGGCAGCGCGCGCACGCCGCCACCTCCCGCGCGTTCAGGCCGGCGCACGCTGGCCTCCTCCCGCAGCGTCGCTGCGGTAGCGGCTGGTCGAAGTCTGGTAGTACTGCGCGCGGATTGCCGCCATGGCCTCGATCAATGGTCCCCACGGCGCGGGAAAACGTTCTTCCGCCATCACCCGGTGCAGCATGCGCGTATGGCCGGCCAGCTCGTCGTTGAGGAACTCCACCACAGGCATAGCCGGATAGCGCTGCAGCAGCAGGATCGCCGCGTTGTCGGCCTCACCGGCCGACCTGTCCTTGTCGCGTCCATGCAGATCGTTCTGCAGGCGCCCTATCGCGGAGATGAGCCGCAGGACCTGGCGAAACGCCGGACGCGCGCGCAAGGTCGCCATGTCCAGCCCCCACAGCAACGACAGGCAACAGAACACGTTCGTGTAGGCGATCGAATCGATGCCGTTGTGCAGGTACTCGGCGTAGGACCAGCGTTCCGCCCCTGCCGCCTGCGCGTGTCCGGCGCGCAGCGCCGCGCAGTAGCACCGGGTATCGTCGAGAAGCTGAGCATAGTCGCGACGATCGTAGGCGAGCGCGGCCAGCGAAGCGCGCAGCACAGCGCAGCCCTCGAATCCGGGGAGCGCGCACGGCACGCCCTGCCCCAGCGCCTGCTCCACCGCGGCGAGCTGCTCCGGCGCGATCAGGCCAAGGTCGTTGCAATCGTCGAGCCAGAACAGCAGCGCCAGTTCGCGATAGAACGCCACGATCAGCGTTTCGTCCTGCGGATCGCGGCCGGTGCGGGCGCTGGTGTCGCGCAGGCTCGGGTGGATGCGCTGCAGGATGTACTGGCCGCCCCTGACCGCTTCCACGGCATGCTCGTCGGCAAACCCGGTCAGGGAACGCCCCCACTGCAGCACCTGCTGCAGCGCGCGTTCGGTCTGGATCATGGCGCCGCTCCTGCTCCCTCGGCCAGGACGCGCCGCCCCCAACGAAGCGCCAGCCACAACCCGGCGAGTTCGGCCACGCGCACGACCCGGGTGGGGCAATACAGTTCCTTGCCGATCCACAGCGGCGTCTGCGGCAATGCATGCGCCGCATGGCGGGCGAGCATCCACTCCAGCGCACGCGCCACCGCCTGCGCGATGCGCCGGCGCCCTGTCGGCTCTTCGCTCCCGTCCATCACGTGCAACGCGAACAGCGCATAGGCGGTTTCCTCGAATGTGGACGCGCGACCGGCGCCCCAGCCGCCGTCGTCGCGCTGCGACTGCAGCAGCGCCGCCAGGGCACGCTCGTCGCGCCACTGGGGCTTGCCTTGCGCCAGCGCAGCGACCGCATGCGCGGTGGGATACAGCCACGAAACGTGCCATTTTTCGTTGTCCCATAGACCGTGCGGGTTGCGATTGCCCTCGACGTAGGCGCTGGTGCCGGCGGCGGGCTTTCCCAACAGTCGCAATGCATGCAGGGCATGGATGTTGGTCGACACCGAGGCATTGCGCTCGCCGGGGAAGGTGACGAACAGCTCGCCGATTTCGAAATGGCGCAACGCATCGACCGCCGGGTCGCGGCCTGCAAGGTGCAGGACGCACAACGCAACCGCGGTGTCGTCCGCATCGGCCGCGAAGTGCAAGGCCGGGCCCAAACCGCGCACTCCCAGGCGGGCGTCGAGCTGCGCGACGATCACGCGCACCGCCTCGGCGAGCGCGGGATGCGCGAACAGCCCGGCTAGATGCAGGGTGTACAGCGACCAACATGGCTCGAACACATTGATCGGCCAGACGTTGGGAATGACACCTTCGATGCCGCTGCGCGTCGCCCGCGATGCCGCCTGCAGATAAGCGTCGGCGCGCCCGACCTGCGGCGTGCTCCCCTGTGTCACGGCGTGCGCACGCCACGCGGCGGTGGCCGCCGGACTGATGCCGATGCTACCGTGGTCATCCGGGCATGCGGTGGTCGGCGACGTCCCCCAGGCTTCCCAGGAGTGCAGCAAGGGATGGCCGCTCGGCAACGCCTGCATCGCCCCCAGCTTGACTAGGCATGCTTGCCGCAACGGCAACAGCGCCGGGTGACGCGGAAACGCCACGCCGCCCACCAAGGATGCGACCTCGCCGCAAAACTGCGGCAGGATCAGCTCCGCGCCGATCGGCGCGTCTTCCGGCACCGCATGCGCGTAGGGATCGGGCTGGCGCTGGAGGAACCGGGTTGCAGCCTGGACTGCGTCGGCAGCGCCGGGAAGAGGATTGGCACGCTGCAATGCCAGCAACGCCGCCCACGTGGGCGCATGGCGGAACAGCGGGAAGTCCGCGCTTCCCCATCCGCCATCGGCCTGTTGCTGCGCGATGAGCCACGCGTATGCGTCCTGTCGACCGGTGACGTTGCCGTGGAATTGAAGAGCCCGCGCCGTGTCGTAGACGGACGGACCGACGCTGCCGCCATCGCTCATCTGGCTCAGCAGGTGGCGCAATTCGGAAAGGATCTGTTCGGACAGCGCGTTCACGCGGGATGTTCCTTCTGCAGACGGTTGACGCGAACCAGGATCGGGCAGACGCCGCGCACGTCGCCGCAGGCCCCGTCGCGGCTCGGCGCATGGGAAAGGCCGGACGGCCGCCCTGCTCCGGCGCGGCGACGCGCCCCGATGCTAGCGCCGGTCCGCCGCATAGGCTTGCGCGCGGCGCGCCGCGTGCGCCGCGGCCGTGCTGGGCAACCGCTGCGATCGGTGCCGCGGACTCGGACACAATGCATCATGCACCGCTGCCGCCGGCCGATCGCAGCGGCACAGGGGCGAGCCGCATGCGGATGGGCGCACTCATGCGCATGGCGCGTGCTTGAACAGATATGCGTTGGCCCGCTGCAGGATCTGCGCCAACCGTTCCGCACGCGACCCCAGCGGGGCGATGGCCTCCCCGGCGTCGCGCAACAGATCCAACACGAACTGGTGCGCTGCCTGCAGCCCCATGATCGACGCGCAGGTCGGCTTCTGCGCCGCCGCGTCCTTGCCGGGGGTCTTGCCCAGGGTCGCGGTATCCGCCGTCGCGTCGAGAATGTCGTCGATCACCTGCAACGCCAGGCCGAAACAGGCGCTGTAGCGATCGAGCGCAGAGTACAGCGCAGCGTGCGCGGCATCCTCCGCGATGGCGCATAGCGCGCCCATGCGAACGGATGCGCGCACTAGCGCTCCGCTCTTCATCCGGTGCATCGCTACGATCCTGTCCAGCTCGACGTGCTTTCCAACCAGCGACAAATCCATGGCCTGCCCGCTTGCGGCACCACCCTCGGCGGACACCGCCTGCGCCAGTTCGCGCACGAGCGCGATACGGGTATCGCCCGGCGCATCCAGGCTCGCCAGGGTCAGGAAGGCGTGCGCCTGCAGCGCATCGCCGACCAGGATCGCTGTGGCTTCGCCGAACTTGACGTGCACGGTCGGAAGGCCGCGGCGAAGCACGTCGTCGTCCATCGCGGGCAGGTCGTCGTGGACCAGGGTACAGGCGTGCATCATCTCGATGGCGGCGCCGACGTCATCGAGCATGTGCGCCGGCGTGTCGGCCAATGCGCTGGCAGCCAGACAGAGCAAGGCGCGGGTACGCTTCCCGCCATGCAAGGTGGCGTAGCGCATCGCCGCCATCAGCTCGGTCTCACCGTCGTCCTCGGCGCAGAGAAGGCGCGCCAGCGCCTGTTCGACCCGCTTTGCGCCGTCCTGCATCCAGATCTCCGGCAGCAGCGGGCCGGATGCGCTGCGCGCCTGCGCGCCCAATACGCCCAGCACGGAAACGCCAGTTCGGTCGTGTAGCGTGGAACCGGGCTGCATGTTGTTCATGTCCTTGTATCTGACAGGAGACGGCCACGGCGGGCGGCGAGCCGCCGCGGTGTTGCCGGCGTCGCACCGAGCGCGCGCGCCGAGTGCAGAAACGCCGCGCGTCGCCGACGCGGCTGCCTCGCCACACGGAGCATGCGATGCCAGCTCATGAGAATCTGATGCGGGTTGTCATGGACGGATGTGCGGTCGGGTAATAGCGCCGGCCTTTTTCGACGCTGCTCAGCAACCGCGGCCGCACCCCGGCCTTGTGCATGGTCAGCGCCAAGGCGATCCCGAACTGCACCAGTTCCAGCCATGCCAGGTGGTAGCCGATACAGACGTGTGGGCCGGTACCGAACTGCAGCGTGTCCACCGGCCGGATCGGCTCCGCGCGTTGCAGCCACCGCGCCAGGCGGAACTGATCAGGCGCCTCGTGCAGCAGCGCCGAGGTCGAGAAATGCAGCAGCGGGATGCACAGATGGGTGCCCGCGGGAATGCGCCGTTTTCCGAGTTGCAATTCGTGCAGCGCGCGCCGCAGCAGGAGCGTGGTCGGCGGGTGCACGCGCAGCGTCTCGCGGAACAGCGCCTCGGCGACCGGACACTGCGCCAGGTCCGCGGGGCGTGCCGGCACCGTGCCCACGCGTTGCGCCTCCTCGACCAGGGCGTCCCATAGCCCAGGCTGCCGCGCAAGCTCGATCACCATCCAGGCCATCGTCGAGGCGGTGGTTTCGTGACCGCCAAGCAGCAGCAAGCGGATATTGGCGACTAGGACGTTATCGGAGAGCGTATCGTCGCTGCGATCGAAGGCGCTCACCATGTCGTTGATCAACCCGGTGCGCGCGGCCTGCGCGCGCGCTTCGCGGACGAATTGGCGCAACTGCGCGTCGATCCAGTCGCGGGCGGCGCGGCCGCGCCGCAAGGGCAGTCCGGGCAGGTCGATCCGGGGCGCGACGATCAACTGCAGCAGTTGCCGGTACTTGCGATGCCATCCCGGCAGGTCTTGCGCGGGGATTCCCATGAGGCTGAAGATGAGCTTGAGCGTCAGGTCGCCGGTTTCGCGCAGGATGGTTACGTCGCCGCGGTCGCGCCACGCCTGCACCCGGGCCCGGATGACAGGCGCGAACAGATCGCCGATGCCGGCCTCGGTCAGCCCCTTGGGGAGGAACGCCGCCTTGATCGCATCGCGCGCCTGCCGGTGCGCGCGGCCGTCCTGGGCGACCAACGTTCCACCAAGCAACTCGGGCGCGATCTCTTCGATCAGCGCCGAGGACACGTCCTTGTGCCGGAGCAATGCGAACGCATCCGGATCCATGCACGTCATCTGGTGTCCGACAGGGCCGAAATCCAGCCAGAAGTAGCTGCCCAGCGTCCGTTCCGCGCGCCGCAGCAGGCGCGGCAGGTCGCAGACGATGGCGGGAAGATGCCCGACAAGGGGGAAGGCGCCGGGCACGACCGGGATATCGCACCGAAGCCGGTGCCGGCGGTCCAGTGGGTTGAGCAGCATGTCCATCAGCCGCGCGGCGCCGCGGCCGCTTCGGCGGTGTCGCCGGCAGGCCGCGCGGCGCGGCTGTTGCCACCGTCGGCGTACGTCGGCACATGCGCCAGCATGCCGCCGTCGATGCACACGACCTGGCCGGTGATGAACGCAGCATCGTCGGAGAGCAGGAACGCCACCAGCGCGGCCACGTCCTCGGGGCGGCCGACGCGCGGCAGGAGCTGGTGCCGGCGCAGATGCCGTTGCATGCACTCGTCCAGCTTGGCGACGAGACGCTCGGTCATGATGAGACCCGGCGCAACCGCGTTGCAGCGGATCTGCGCATGACCGTACTGGGTGGCGAGCGAGACCGACAGCATATTCATCGCCGCCTTCGACGCGGCGTAGGACGTGTGCGCGGTGTCACCGCTAAGCCCCTGGCACGACGACATGTTGACGATCGCGCCACCGCCGCGGGCGATCATCCTTGAGATGGCCTGCCGGCAGCAGAGCAGCGTGCCACGCAGATTGGTCGCCATGGTCTGATCCCAGACCGTCAGGTCCAGGTCGAGGATCGCGCGGTCGCGCGGGGTCAGATGCATGGCGCTCGCGTTGTTCACCAGCAGGTCGACCCCACCGAATTGCCGCTCCGCCGTCTCGAACAGCGCTGCCACCGCCTGCGCATTGGCGATGTCGATGGGCAGGGCCAGCGCGTCGCCCGCTTCGGCCGCGATCTGCGCGGCGCAGGCCCTGGCCGCCGAGCCATCAATGTCGGCCACCACCACTCTGCCGCCCTCGCGCGCAATGGCGCGGGCGCATGCCTTGCCGATGCCGGCGCCGGCGCCGGTCACCACGGCCACCTTGCCTTCAAACCGTCCCATCGTGTCCTCCTGGATTGCGTTGGTCTTTCGCGGCATGCCGCTCGGCCTCCGCCGGAGAAGGCGCAGGGTCGGCGCTGGCGCGCTCGTCATCGCCAGCGTCGCTTTCGATGACCCGAATGGCGGCGACCGGGCACTGGCTGGCCGCGAGCCGCACGGCCGCGTGAAGCGCCTGCGGGACCTTCGCGACGCACACTTCGGCCACGCTGTCCGGTTCGCGCTGCCGAAAGGTGCCCGGCAGCGTCAGCACGCATTGCCCGGTGGTTCCGCACAGATCCTGGTCGACCACGACGCGCATCTCAGCCCCCCTGCGCATGCAGCCGCACCGATAGCGCGCGGAACGTCCTAAGGAACGCGGACGGCTCCCGGGTCGGCTGCTCGGCCAACGCCAGCGTGGGGAAGCGAGCCTGGATCCGCGGCAGGCTCTCGGCCAACTGCACCCGGGCCAGTTGCGCACCGAGGCAGAAGTGAATGCCGTGACCGAAGCTCAGCATGATCTTCCCGTCGGTCGACATGCCAGGACTGGTGCCGCAGAACCGCGCGGGATCGAAGCGGTCGGGATCGGCGAAGGCGTCCGGGTCGCGATTGCCGGCCGCGACCAGCACGCGCACGTCCGCGTTCTTCGGGATCACCGCGCCGCCCAGTTCGATGTCGCGCTGGGCGATACGTGGAATGGAGCTGAACATAACGGGCGCGTCGCAGCGCAGGACTTCTTCTACGAATGCCTTTACCCCCACGCCGTCTCCCTGCAGCCAGTGCCGCTGTTCGGGATACGCCAGCATCGCCAGGACCGCATGGTCGATGGCCGCAGCAGTGGTGGTGAAGCCGCCCAGCAGCATGCCCCACAGCATGCCGATCAACTCCGCATCCGACAGCCTGTCGGCATCGTCGTCATGCGCGCCGACCAGCATCGACACGATGTCGTGGCGGGGATCGGAGCGCTTGCGCGGTATGAGGTCGCCGAAGTAGGCTAGCACCCTGGCGCTGGCCGCGTCCGCCGCGGCGAGCTGGGGATCGCTGGCGTGCGGGCGCAGGCCTTCCAGAATGGCGCCGATGCCGGCGGCGAGCCCGAACATGTCGTCCGGGGGCATGCCGAACAATTCGGCGGAGACCAACATGGGCAAGGCCAGCGCGAATTCCCGATGCAGGTCCACCGCCTCCCCGCGCTCCAGCGCGGGCGCCATGCCGTCCAGGCGCGCTGCGACGATGCGCGCGATGCTCGGCCGCAGGTTGTCGATCTGGCCTATGGTGAAATCGCGCGAGATCAGCCGGCGCAGACGCGTATGCGTCGGTGGATCCTTCATCGCTAGCGTGGACGCCAGCAGATTGAGCGACAGGCTGGTCGCCGCACGCGGGAAATAGCGCGCCAGTTCGCCCGGCGCCGGTGCCCGAAGCGCATCGCCCGTGGCCTTGAGCGCCCAGTAGATGTCGGCGTGGCGGCTCAACAGAAAGAGGCCCGATGCCGCGCGATGCACCGGATCGTGCTCGCGCAACCACCGCATGAACGGATACGGGTCGTGGAGGCACGCTGGCGACGCCAGTTCGGCGAAGGCGTCCCGGCATGCTGCCGTGGTTTCTTGCACGTCCATCTAGGTTACCTGTTGGCTGACTGATCTGCCCGGCGCGCGCCAGGCGCGCCGGCAAATTGCGGAGAAGATCGCGATCCCTGGCGGCGTCCGCGCATCACCAGAGCACCGGGAACTCCTCGAACCCGCCAGTGATGATCTCCTTGCGCAACTTCAGTTCTTCCGGCGCCACGGCCAGGCGCAGCGCGGGAAAGCGCTGGAAGATCGAACCGAACACCACCTTGAGTTCCAGCCTGGCGAGCGCCACGCCGATGCAGTGGTGCGGCCCGTAGGAGAACGCCAGGTGCGGCTTACCGTCACGTCCGATGTCGAAGATTTCCGGGTCGTCGAAATGGCGCGGATCGAACGACGTCGCCGGCAGGCCGACCAGCACCTTGCTCTCCGCGGGAATATGCACGCCCGCGATGGTCACGTCGGTCCTCGGATAGCGCATGATGCCGTCCCAGCCCGCACCTGGCGGGTACATGCGCAGGATTTCCTCCACCGCCTTGTCCACCAGGGATGGATCGCCGACCAGGCGTTCGCGCTGTTGCGGATGGCGGAACATGGCCAGCAGGCCGAATTCGATCTGCGCGACGGTGCTCTCGTGCCCAGCCACCAGCATGCCCGCCGCCAGGCCGATCGCCTCTTCCTCGCTCGCCTTGCCCTGGTCGACCGCCGCGAGCAGATCCGTCAGCACGTTGTCGCCCGGATCCTGGCGCTTGTCCCGCATCTTGCCGCGAATGTAGACACGCAGTTCTTGCCAGGCCAGGCGCGACGCGCGACGCGGGCCGCTTTCATGCTGGTGCGTCATCACCTCGTCGGACAGCCCTGCGAAAAAGGCGTGATCCTCGTAGTGCACGCCCATCAGCGCGCTGATGACCATGGCCGGAAGTGGAAAAGAGAGATGGCGCCGCAGGTCGGCAGGCTGGGGCTGGGCCGCCAGCGCCTCGAACAAGTGCGCGGCGATCGCCTCGACCTGCTGCGCGAGCAGCCTCACCCTGTGATCGCTGAAGGCCGGCGCCACGATCGCGCGTAACCGAGCATGCTCGCCCCCCTCGTGCGAGACCAGCCAACCCGGCGAACCCAGAATCACCGAATCCGGGGTGAAGGCCGCCGGCGGCATTCCCGCGGGCCGGAACGCCGCGTCGGACAGCACCGCCTTGGCCTCGTCGTAGCCCGTCACCCACCAGCCGTCGTGCCCGGACGGGAAACGCACGCGGTGGATCGGACCGTTGGCGCGTAGCGCCAACATCTCGGGCGAGGGCTCGATGTGATCGACGCGCCACTTCGGCAGCGTCGGCAAGGGTTGTTCGGACATGGTGACACTTCACTCTCTAGGCGATGGAAGGGCGAAAGGTGATCGGCAGCCGCTGCGGGCAGCGAATGACGTAAGACTCATGTAGACGACGTCCTCCGCGGCAATGGTCAGCGCCAGATCTCCAGCCGCACGAACAGCGCGGGGAAGGCGCATCGCAATCCAGGCGCGCCGGTGAACCGCCCAGGCAGACATGCGGCCCCTGGCCGAACGACAGGTGCGGGTTATGCCGCCGGGTGACATCGAACCTGTCGGCATCGCCATAGATCGACTGACCGCAGGGATGGGTGAAAGAAGTTCGACCGTACCCGCCACTGAAGTGTCCGCTAATATAGTGCCCGTCCCGAAAACCGTCGCACTGCGATTGGTGATGATGCGGTGAACAGAGCAAATCGTGTGCCGAAGTGGATTCACAGGCTCAGCAGGCACTTCGTAGCGGCGCGTAGTGGCAGGTTTCTGGCATTAAGTCTCAATGCCGACATCCGGCGCAGCCGGTGCCCGACAAAGGCCTACTCTCGCGCAGAATGGGCGGGGCAGCCCTTGCGCGATATTTGAAGCATCCGGATTGGCTGCAGCAGGTGTGGTTCGCTGGAAACCACTCCGATGTCGGCGGTAGCTATCTGGAAAACGAAGGCCGCCTCCCCGACATTTCGCTCTAGGTTGGATGGCGCATGGGCCGAGAACTTTCCCGACAGCAAGCGGAGGCAAGTGGGCCGAAGGGTTACGTCAAGTGCAGAGCTAGTCCTTCATCCGGCGGTGCTCAGCGCTTCGCCGCGAAGCGGGGCGGGCAGCATTACTAAAAGCGGAGTGCCTATAGTTCCGCTATCCTCGCCTTCAGCCGCTCGTATGGGCTCGAGCGAGCAATTGAAAGCTGATCACGTATCACTGCACACGCGAACGCACCTCGCTCTGGAATACGACCGTCCGGGTCGGGGCCAATGGCAAAAATCCGCGTCCGCGAGCAACCAATCAATAACGTCTCAATCGTCCGCGACGGACAGAAACGAGTGCCGCGTCGACATTAGCTTCGATGACAGATCGCGCTTCTGCCACACGGTGTGCTCGTCGAGCCAGCCATCCTTCAGCCGGCCGATGGCGGATGCCGCCCGGCAACATCCTTGCCGGGCAGCGCAGCTAGCGTCTCCGAGAAGTCGCCAGTCGAGATACCCTAAAGGTTCGGCAGCAGCGTCTCGATCGACTTCGAACGGCGCATGTAGGGTGGCAGGATCTACGGAGAGAACCGGAGGCAGTCGCGATCCGTGGCGTCCGCCCCGCGATCGAGCACACGTGGCGACGGACAGCGACCGGACCGATACCGGTCATCACCTCGCGTTTCGGCAGGAGACCGTGGCGGACGACGCGCTGATGACCGTCCGCGGTCTTCAAATCGGCATGCTTGCCGAGAAAGTCCTCAGCCTCAGCCTCAGCCTCAGCCTCGGCCTCGACCGCCTGGGCGAGACGAGCACGTGCCCCGCTACGCAACACTTCTATGAGTTGATCGGCGACGTTTGCAATCAGCTTGAGGATGTTAGCTTTTGACACGGCATATCGCTCCTTCATCCGAACGCATCGCGTGGGACCGCGTGGCGAGCTAATCTGAGTGAAAGGCTTCATGGCGGTTCACTACTGTGCTCATAGCCGACGCGCCAAGGGGACGCTTTGCCACTGGGACAAGTTTCTCGGGATCCCCATCTTCGCCGGATCTCCAGCCCAAGGCCAACGGCATCTCCCGTTCGCTAATTCTTCTGCTGCTATGACTGGCGAGGTGTATTGGCCTAAAACCTGGCCATCAAACAGGAGAGCGCATCCTCCCGGCACAATAATGATCTCCGCTAGCCCATAGCATGTTTCGTAACTCCACTTCATAGCCAGCTACCGGAGCTATCCCCTTTGATGTCCGTGGCAACGCGAGCGCGACTCGGAGCCTTCACTCAAGAGAATTAACGCTGTCCCTGCCGCGCCCGCGCTGCCCGGAAGTTAGCAGCCACGTGACTCGGCGCTTCGTCGGTCCCGAAAGCGCTGTCCCTAACACGCGCCACTAACTTCGGTGGCCAGCCTACCTTGCTCTAACACCGCTAACCACCTCGCCTTCCCGAGAGTGTCGTCAAGCTACACGGGTGGGAATGTATCGCCAAGAGCGCTCTTGGGCGCCTACCAGGAGAGGTGGCTCGCCTTCAGGGAGGCAACCGTTGCCCCTCAACCTCTGGTTCAGTCCACCGCTTCCAAAGGGTTTCAAGTCGGCCGATGCCACCACTGGCAAACGTCAAGGAATAACCGACCCGCGTATACCGAAATAGTGACACCGCCTCCTGCTCCCGCGTGACACCATGCACAATGGGGAATCGAACGATATCGGCTCGAATTGGTCCGCTTTGCATCGGACGGAGAGAGTCCGCCAACGATAGCTCAATTCGTTCGGCTCGAGATACGAGCATCCCAGCTACTTTCCTGTCAGGCGTCTCGGGCAGAAACCACGTCCCATCCGTTTCGAACGTTTGGCTCATGTCGCGGTTGCGGTTGGGCATAGTCACCTCGGGCGTGACGATATGGCGCCCCTACTCGTTGTCGCGCTTCGTCGGCACTCCCCAAGATAGCCCATGATTCGGATACCGGGAGCTATACGAAACGGAATCCCTATGATTCCGAGATGCATGTAAAGCTAATTTGCGAGCTGTGTAGCGGCGCCCGAGGCTTGATCAGATGCAGCTAGGAACCGCTGAAGCTCGCACTTGATACACCGAGCAAATTTGCAGCGCTTCCCGCCCTTTTGGTAGGTGGAGTTGACCCCGTCAGACCGGACACTCGGCTGGTTTGATGGATGCAATGTATTCCCGCGGCAAGCGGTAGCCCAGCTGGGAATGGGGGTGTTCTGAGTTGTAAAAGGCGATGTATCGGCCGATCGAGGCGCGGGCGTCGGACACGGTGTCGTAGGCGCGCAGATAGACCTCTTCGTATTTGACGCTGCGCCACAGCCGCTCGACGAACAGCCATACACCTCCCTTCCTGAGCGTGCGGCGCAACCAACTCAACAGCGCGTTATCGCTTCGGCGGCCCTCTCTGAAGTGCCGAAGCGCAAGGCAAGTGAGGGCGGCGGACCGGGTTCACCCAAATTTCCGAGGGGCAACCCGCCAGCGGGTCAGCAGCCCTCGGCTCGCATGAGGCGCAAGCCGGTGGCTGGTCGACTAAGCTTTTTGGCTGGAATATGGGATCCGCTTACGTTGGTGCGAGCCAGCAATGCATAAGATCGCCGAGAGCTTGCTGCCGATCAAGGTCTGCGGGAGGCTCGTCGCTTAACGAATTTGATTCCGGAGGTCGCCATACAAACGATCTTCACTTCGCTCAAGGACGTGGTCAAAACTGGCCCATTTCCGTGCTATCATTATCTCCCGCCCACAAGGGAGGAGGCGAAGTGAAGTTCGCGGAGACGACGTGAATGATTTCAACGTGAAGGACTCACTTCTCGCGGAACGCGCGCATCAGCTGGTCGCTAAGCGGCTTCATCAGATAGGTCAGCATGGTGCGGTCGCCGGTCTGGACGAAAGCTTCCACCGGCATGCCCGGAATGATCTTGATGTCGCTGCCGAGGCGCGCGACCTCCTCCGGCGGCATCGAGACGCGGATGGTGTAGAAGCTCTGCCCGGTGCGCTGATCGGTGGTGACGTCGGCGGAGACGCGGGTCACGACGCCGTTCAGTTCCGGCGTGGTGCGCTGGTTCAGGGCCGAGAGCCGCAGCAGCGTCTTCTGGCCGACCTGCAGCTTGTCGATGTCCTGTGGATTGACCTTGGCCTCGACCGACAGGTCGTCGGCCTTCGGCACGATCATCATGATGGCGTCGCCGGCGGTGATGACGCCGCCGACGGTGTGCACCGTCGATTGCAGCACCACGCCGTCCTGCGGCGCGCGGATGTCGATGCGGCGAAGCTAGTCTTCGGCGGTGACCTTGCGCTCGACGAACTCGCCGATCTTGTCATTGGTCTCGCGCAGGTCCTTCGAGACTTCGGCGAGCATGTCTTTGTCGACCTGGATGATCTGCAGCTCGGTCTCGGTGATCTTGCCCTTGGCCTGCGCGCGCGAGGCGATGTATTGCGCGCGCTCGCCAGTGAGCCGCGCGGCATCGCGTTCGAGCGTGGTCAGCCGGTTGATCTGCACCAGATGCTGCTCGTAGAGCCGACGGACGCCGACCAGCTCCTGCTGCACCAGTTCGATCTCCTTGTCCTTAGCCGTCTCCTGCGCCTGGAGCCCGGCGATCTCCTCGTTGAGCTGGGTGACGCGCTCACGCAGCTGCGCTTTCTGGCCGGTGCGCCCGTTGACGCGGACCTCGAACAGCTTGGTCTCGCTCGCCATCACGTAGCGGGCATCAGGGTCGTCGGCGCGCTCGGTGAGCTGCGGCGGAAAGGCGATCTTGAGCCGGTTCTGCTGCTCGGCCTCAAGCCGGGCCGCGCGCGCGTAAAGTCCGCTCAGCGCCTTGACGACGATCGCAAGGCTCGCCTTCACCACGGTCTCGTCGAGCCGCACCACGATGTCGCCGGCAGCGACCACGTCGCCGTCGCGCACCCGCACCTCGCCGACCACGCCGCCGGTCGGATGCTGCACCTTCTTCAGGTTGGAATCGACAACCACCGAGCCCGGCGCGACCAGGGCGCCCGAGATCGGCACCGTCGAAGCCCAGCCGCCGACGCCGCCGGCGAGCACGAGGACCACGACGAGGCCGCCGATCAGGTGCTTCCTGATCGACTGGTGCGCCTTCCGCGGCTGCTCTTTCATGACTTCGCTGCTCCCGCGTCGGAGACGATCTTGATCGGCGGCGGCGGGACACGCTGCAGCACCTGCCCGAGCACGGCTTCCTTCGGACCGAAGGTCTGCATGCGGCCGTCCTTCAGCACCAGGAGTTGGTCGACGCCCTCGATGCCGATCGACCGGTGTGCGACCACGATCACAACCGCGCCGCGCCCGCGCGCCGCGCACACCGCACGCGTCAAGGCCTCGTCGCCCTCGCTGTCGAGATTGGAGTTCGGCTCGTCCAGCACGATCAGGAACGGGTTGCCGTAGAGTGCCCGCGCCAGCGCCACGCGCTGGGCCTGGCCCGCCGAGAGCGCGGTGCCCTGCTCGCCGACCTGGGTGCCATAGCCCTCGCGCAACTTGATGATCATCTCGTGCACGCCGGCCTCTTTCGCCGCGGCGATGATGGCATCGGTGTTTAGTCCCGGCATTTGCTGGAGCGGATTAAGTTTGAATCGTTCTGGCTGGGAAGTCCAGCATTTGCAGATGTATTCGTAGGGCGTGAGGCCCTTCAGGGTCTTCAGCCGTCGAGCGTAGTTGTAGGCGTTAATGAAGTCGGCGAGGTGTGCTTCGAGCTGATCGTGTCGATCGTAATGGTAGCGTTGGACGGTCGCTTCCTTGATCGTGCGGTTCATGCGCTCGACCTGTCCATTGGTCCAGGGATGCTTGATCTTGGTCAGCCGATGTTCGATGCCATTCTCTTGGCAGCGGATATCGAACATATGTGTCGTATATCTTGCCGTCGGGCCGTCCGCGTAGCGCGGCGGGAAAGTGAACTGGATCCCATTGTCGGTGAGAACCGTGTGGATCTTGTAGGGGACAGCCGCGATCAGGGCTTCGAGGAAGGCCGAGGCGGAGGTCCTTCCCGTCTTCCTGACCAGTTGCACGAAGGCGAACTTGCTGGTGCGATCGATGGCGACGTAGAGGAGAGCTTGCCTTCAGCGGTCTGCAGCTCGGCGATGTCGATGTGGAAGTAGCCGATCGGGTAAGCCTTGAACTTTTTCTTCGCAGGCTTGCTGCCTTCGACCTCCGGCAATCGGCTGATGCCGTGGCGCTGGAGACAGCGATGCAGGGATGATCGCGTCAGATGCGGGATGGTCGGTTGGAGCGCATAGAGGCAATCGTCGAGCGGCAATAGCGTATGCCGCCGGAAAGCGACGATGATCGCCTCCTCCTCGATGGAAAGCACTGTCGACTTGGCGTCCCTGGGGCCTGTCGGGATATCGGCGACAGTCTCGCGATCCTTCCACTTCGCGACAGTCTTCTGGTTGATCCCGTAGCGCTTGGCGAGCGCCCTCAGGCTCTCTTGACTATTTTGTATTGCTCGACGGACTGCCTCCGTCGTGGTGGCGCAGCCGTGTAAAACTTGTCCCATAGCGCATCCTTCGAATCGTGCGATAAGAATGCACCATCAAAGCCTGGGACTAAACACCTAGCCCCACCTCCTTAGTTTTTTGAAAGACGTTTTTCCCACCCCACGGACGCTTGTCTTTGGGGTCGATTGTGTCGAGATCCACTTCGGCGCTTTTTGCGGCGCGTTCGATAGACCGAAGCATCCGGTCTTCGATTGGAAGGATTATCCCGCCCCGCGCTTCGATATTGGCGCGAATCTTATCGCGCAACTGCTGCCCATGTCTCAACGAGTGAGCGACATAAGAGTCGATCAGAGGTTTCGAGAAGTTCTTTTATCAGAAATCGGATATTGACGGTCGCCTCAATACAAGCTTCGCGAGGATCATGCCGGTTTCTTTCCAGTGTTTACAAATTTATCGAGGTACGAGTCGAGCAACTTGTATTGACGGACCATATTTCCAGCGACTGCGGCCATCTCACGACCCCACGCCTGTGTCCTCCCCAGCGTACCCGCAGCGATGCAGCAATAGCTGGCGGTCTCGACCATCAGCGAAACTGCCAGTCCGGTAAAGTCAGACTCGGTGTTGAATTGCGCGATTCTATCTAAGTCAACTTCGATGCGCTCGATTTCGGGAACGGTATGGCCTGTCATGGATTTGAGTTCGATGTTGGAATCTTCGACGGTCTCAGCGGAAATGGGCTGCAGTACGATCGCGGTTAAGCTCATCGATTCGATCGGCGGATGAAGGTGATGGGGTGTCTTCGCAACCGAACCGCCGCATCAGCGCTTTACATCACGCTCGCCAGCCCTCAGACGCACTCTTGCGAATATGTCAGGGGGATGAGGACTGCTGGCCAATTGGCGGGTGCGTCCTCGGCTCACCCACGTCGCCAACGGGCCCGCTAGTCGAAACGAAGATAGATGACCGCGTGCCGCCTTACGCCGCAACGCGGCTCCCAGCGTCTTAGATGCCGCTAATCACCGGGCGTTCGATCTGCCACGGTTCAATGTCGTACCAATCGAACACCTCTGACAGGCTATAGGGTATTTCACAAACCGGTTCGCCCGGTTCGGTCGGTTCTTCGACGAGATAGAACTCGTCATATGCGACCCTCACCATGTGGTCGCGATAACAGTTCGGTACGTTCGCTTTTCTGGCGCGTTTCATTAGCTTCGCTCTCTAATCGCGAGAATTGATCAGGATGTACTATAATGAGATATCCCTCGCGGCAAAATATTGAGCGGCCAAGTCTGTCGAGGTTGTTGACGCGAGCCGTTTTGAAAGCCCGCTCAATCCATGTGCTAACTCGGCGTATGGTCGGCAATTTCGCTGTTTCACGCTCAGCCTTCGCCAGTTCGACCACAATGTGTCGTTCTCGGTCATATGCCCAACTAGCATACTTTGTTCCGAGAAACTGATCGACGAGGTCAGGTATGATCGCCGAGGGAAAAGAAGTGCGTCCTCTTTTTTATCAGGAACACCAAGCGATTTCGTCACCCCTCCAGCGTGTGGGCAAATTCATGGAGATTGCTCTCGGAAGTCTTGATTATTGAAGTGAGCACGTTGGCACGAAACGTCTTGTTCGAGGCGCTTTTGTCTTCCTGCCGCCAACAATACTGAGAGGCCAAAGGAACCGCCAATTGCCGAGCGCCGCCTCAGCCTGAGATGGCGACCGTTCGCTTAAACCATTTTTTTGGTAGGCCAATGTAGTAGCTGCGCCTGCGAAGCTCTGGCTCTGACCTATTGAGCGTTTCGCAAATGGATTTCACAGGCGTGCCTGCATCAACAAGCTCGCGCAGCAGTTCGTCTTCTCGTTTCGTCCAGCGAGGAGGGGCGAGAGTCAACTTTAATCCAACCTCTTAGCTTCGATTTCATGCGGCGCTGGAGAAATGGGCAAACTGCGCCTTGCCATGCTTTGACTGCGATCTCCGCGTTCCTGTTCGGGAATGCGAAGCACAGTCCCGAACAGGACGGCGAAGCGCATTTGGCAGGTTCGAGCGTGACCAAGTTGGGCCTGCCGTAACGGCGCCTCGCCTATCCCAATCATCGCGTCGGCGCCTCAGGATGGCAGAGGAGAAGTTCCTTCGAAAGCTATACGTTGGCATAGTCGAAGCTCCGGGGTCCGCAAATGCAGCAAGCTCGGCCTCCAGCACGTCTTCACCAGGCCCGACGACCGCAAACAAACGGCAAGGCCGAACGCTTCATTCAGACAGTGCTGCCCGAGTGGGCTACGCTCGTGCCTACGACACCTCGGATCAGCGCGCCCAAAATCTGCCAATCTGGCTTCATCACTACAACTGGCATCGCCCGCACGGTAGTCTGCAAGCCAAACCACCCATCAGCGGCCTCGGCGTACCGATGGACGACCTCCTGAGATTCCACGCTAAAGATAAGCACCATCGCCCGGCGGTTGTCATTCCGCTTGAAGCGCGTGTTGCATGCGGATGCCAATCAACGACTTCATCTTTAGCATCATGAATTGAAATCATCGTGACAGAAGGAGGCCTTGAACGCAGCTTGCAGCGTGTCTGCCGACAAAGGCGCAATCCAGGGCAGTCGTCCTAACCACCGCACCCGTCCAATCTCGCAAATTGCTGCCACAGCGTCCGAATTCTTTTCGCCAACGAAAGCGATCCCAAGAATGACGATCTGGCGCCTTCGGAGCGCATCTATGGACAGCAGTGAACAATTGATCGTACTCAGAGTTGTGCTCGCGCAGAGCACGACAGGTAGTCGCCACCGCTCCAAGAGGTCAATGTAAAGCGAGCCGCAATTCAGCGGCTCCATTAGTCCGCCGGTACCCTCGATCACGAGCGGCTGCCCTCCGGTGTCCGGTACGTCCAGCGAATCCGGTTTGATGCGAACCTCGTCAATCCCCGAGGAACTGTGGTGCCAAGCGGCCGTTTGCAGTCGGTAACGCTCAGGCACGATGCGATCCGGCGGAAGACTGCCAAGCCGAGCGACCCGCTCGGTATCGGTTTCTCCTTCGAGGCCGGCCTGAATCGGTTTCCAAAACTTCGCACCGAGGAGATTGACGAGTCCTGCGCAGAACACCGTCTTTCCGATGCCGGCGCCAGTAGCGGTCACCACAATCTGCTTCTGGCTCATTGAGTTTGGCCTCTTGTCTCCTCCTGCAGTTGTACGCAATTCACCCTCCACGATTTCAGTATCAATTCACAAATATACGCCAGTCGGGAGTACCCGCCTCGCGCCTGGGAAGATCGGCAATCAACGTTCCGCGTACGACCTGGCCTTCCAGGCGCGTCGAGCAAAACTCTGCTCAGCTCCCTTACGGCCATTTTTTACTCTCTCAAAGCAAAGTAGCGGTCGCTCAATCTATGCGACTCACGGATGGCCTTCGTTGCCGATGCCCCTGGCCTGAAAGGGCCTGTTCCGCCTGGCCAACTGATAGATTGAATTATAGAGTTTCGCGCGCGGACCATCGCGCTTCCCTAAGTTGCGTTTCATGCGTTGTGACAGGTTGAGATTGTTTTCGGCGCACAAATACTGTCCGGATCGGACGAGGGCATTCACCTGCGGCACGATGTATCCTAATAGATGCAGAACCGTACGTTTCGGACCCCAGCTCTACGAGAGGTGCCTGAGTTCAATCGATATGGGCTGTTGAGATAGTGCTGAATCGTCTTGTCGGGAAACACTGATCGACGGTATCACCCGCAACGAAGTATTGCGGGTTCTCGAGCTTTGCACGCGGATTCATCGAGCCGCCGAGCCAGAATATGCCACATTCAGATCATTTTGGACACCGAGCAACTCACACGTCTTGCTCAATTGGAAATTCTGCGAGTCTCTGCTGTTGCGAGCCTCTGCTGCAAGGCCGAGCGTCACACGAGCGCCCCCTTGCCATCAACGACGTTCCAGCATTGCATTGCGTTGCGCCGCTCCCCGAGGTAAGGACGCGGCCAAGTTGAGGCGTCACCTTTGCGGCCACCATGATCCGTCACATCGTCTTCTTCACAGCCAGGGATGAGGCCTGTATCGACCAAATCGTCAAAGGTCTATCGGTTCTCACCTCAATCCCATATGCACGCCGGCTCGAGATTGCGCGCAACCGCAAGAGCGATCAGCTCGGCAATGACATCGACGTCGTAGTGTACGGGGAGTTTGCTAGCGAGACGGATCTCGCTGCGTACAAAACGCACAATTTGTATCGAGAAGCGATCAGATGCGTACGGCCACTTCGGGAGTTGCGCTTTGCCGCTGACTATGAGCTGTCAACAGATGTGCATTTCGCGGGAACGGCAGGGCTAACGCAAGTCGCTCGGCGTAGCGGATCAGCTGGCGGTGAGTAGCTTGATGATCAGCCGCAGGGTCTTGTACGCTCGGGCGGAAACAACCCTCCTTCGGAGCGGCATCACACCGGCGCAGGCCTCACAACCTGGCGGTCGTCGGTAACAGATAGCCTATGCACGTCCGCGAGTTGCAGTGGATTGAACCTGTCAAGGCGCTGCGGTGCCTTGCGCCGTGGCCGCAGCTTACCTTTCTCGATAGCGCGGCAGGGCATGAGCTGCTTGGGCGTTACTCATATCTGGCCTGCGAGCCGTTCGGCACCTATTTGGTCGCAGATGGACAGGCAAGTTGGAATGGAGTGGCACTTACAGGCGATCCATGGGAGGTCCTCCGCGGTCTTCTTGCGAGATACAAAGAAGCGCATCGCCCCGATCTCCCCCCATTCCAGGGCGGCGCAGCCGGCTTCCTTGCTTACGATCTGAACCGAACACTGGAGCAGCTGCCGCCGCCGTCAATTCACGGCCTCCGGTTGCCTCAATCAATCCTGCATTTTTACGATGTGGTCGTCAGCTTCGATCACCGGCACCACAGGTGCTGGATCGTCTCGACCGGATGGCCCGAACAGGACCCAACCCGACGAGCCGATCGCGCGCGTCGTCGCGCCGACGAGTTTGCAGCACTGCTCGCCAGGCCAAAGTCGCCGCGGAACATAATCCCCAGCACGGCGGGCGCTTGGCATTCTAACTATAACCGTGAACGCTTTATCGCAGCGGTCCAGCGCGTCGTCGGCTTGATCCTGGCAGGAGATATATTCCAGGCCAACATCGCGCAACGCTTCAGTGCCAGGGTTTCGCCCCTGTTCGATCCGCTCACCTTTTATTGCCAGCTCCGGACTCTGAACCCGGCACCGTTTGCAGCTCTCTTGCGTTACGATAAGCTGACGATCGCATCAAGCTCTCCTGAGAGATTTCTAAAACTTGACGAACGGCAAGTCGAAACGCGCCCGATCAAGGGCACATTCGCGCGTTCCGCCGATTCCGCGGAAGATGGGCGGCGTGCCGAACTCCTTCTTGCGTCCGAGAAGGATCGTGCCGAGAACATTATGATTGTCGACCTGCTGCGCAACGATCTGTCACGCGTTTGTACCGACAATTCGGTCGATGTTACCGCACTGTGCAACCTAGAATCCTATGCATCGGTGCACCATCTCGTTTCGATTGTCAGGGGCGCACTTGCTGAAGACAAGGACGCCGTCAGTTTGCTTCGCGCCTGCTTTCCGGGCGGCTCCGTTACCGGCGTTCCGAAGGTGCGAGCAATGGAGATTATTGCGGACATCGAGGGAGTGGCGCGAGAGGTCTATTGCGGCGCGATCGGTTTCATTGGATTCAATGGACAGATGGACACGAACATTGCGATCCGCACTGTGATGATCGACGACGACCTAGCTGTCTTTCATGCAGGGGCTGGGATAACGGCGATGTCGGATCCTGAAGCCGAGTACGAGGAGACGCTTGCCAAGGCACAGCGACTCTTCGCCGCCTTTGGTGCCGATCTATCTGGTGCATTTTGATTCTGATCATCGACAATTACGACTCATTCGTGTTCAATATCGCGCGATATTTCCGCGCGCTCGGTGAAGAGACGCAAGTCGTCCGGAATGACGCGATGAGCTTCACCGATCTCCTCGCGCTCCAGGCGCGTGCAATCGTGATCTCTCCCGGACCTTGCACGCCAATGGAGGCCGGCATATCCACTGCCGTTGTCCGCGAACTATCGGGTCGCGTTCCAATTCTTGGCATCTGTCTTGGGCACCAGTGTATTGGGAGCGTTTTCGGCGGTCGCGTGGTACGCGCGCGTTGTCCGATGCACGGTCGAGCCTCACACATAACTCATGACGGCCGAGGGTTGTTCAAGCAACTCCCGTCTCCACTTTCTGTTGGACGCTATCATTCTCTGGCGGTTGAACTAGAGGAGTCAGACGCGCAGCATCTCGTGGTGACAGCCCGCTCAAATGAAGGTGAGATCATGGCTTTGGCACATCGGCATCAACCGACCTATGGACTGCAATTCCACCCGGAGTCAGTACTTACTCAACAAGGTCACGTGCTGCTCATGAATTTCCTGCGATTGGCAGAGAGCTTCCGAGCGTGAGATCGGCGACTTCGTCCCAAACGTGGCAGCCTAGTCCATAGAAGGGGCATCAAGCTGCAAACTTGACGGATCTAACTCGGCACTCCGTGCGAAACAGCTCTGACCTGTTGAAGGTGTGACGAGAGAGCGCGAAAAAGCTCGATTTGTACGCTTTGTACGCAACTTTTTCTTTAAATTCAGGCTCAATTGAATTACTGGAAGCCAGCAATGCGTAGCTTTCCTCGCATTACCTCCATTCGATGAGTAGGCGGATCATCGTCTAGCCCATCGCAAAATGTTTATTTGAGATCCGCCAAGAAGTTGGTGGTGCCTTGCGGTAGTCTCGCTACCGCTGCCCTGACGGGCGTTTCCTCCCTTGACTTGGCCGCCGGTCCTATAGATCGGCGGTTCTTCTCGGTGGCAGGTCAAACGTTCTCATGAAGCAGGACTCATAAGATCAATCTGCACTTGCGGGACGCCGTTTCCTGCGCGCCGCGGATATCGCGCAACAACGGGACCGGGTCGAGAACGGCATGTATTTCTTGGAGATGGGCACGAACCGAGCGGGGCGTGTCGGCGGCTAAGCGCTGGTGTGGTGTCGCCGGCGCACGGTATGTCTTGCGCACACGCGCATCGTCGCGCTGCCCGGCTATCAATTGAACGAGGATTGGAAGACGTGCACGAACAGCCTCCGCGATCGATAGTGTTCAGCCAGCAGCACTTCCAGGCTCTCGAACCGACGATAGCCGACCATTCTGCGCGCGACGGCGCCGTTCTTCTGCTCGACGAACGGCTGGTCATTCTTTCGGTAGGGCCGGCAACGCGTGAAAACGATGTTGGCCGCCTCGCAGTGGGCATTCAGCGTCTCAATCATGAACACGGTATCATTGTCAGTATCGAGGCCGAGCAGCGCAAAAGGCAATGGTTTGCGCAATTCCGTCAGCACCATTTTCAATAGCGCCTGTTCGCGCCACGATCAGAGCAGCGCACTCTGTCCAGCCGGTAGCACTGTCGGTGAGCACGAGGGTCAGGATGAAGCTGCCGGGCAGATGGACCGCTATGTGCTACAAGGTCGGCCTCGAATCCGGGCGCCGGATCATTCCAATCTGCCGACGTCCGTATTGGAACACTGCGACGCAACGAGTGCGTCGCGTGCCGCCGGCGCTTGCGACCTGATTCTTCTTGGATCCGCACTAATGTGCGGTCGATCGTCGCAGCGCTCATCGCCAAAAGTTTGGCGCCGATCTGGGGGGCAAGGTCGAGGTGGCCGTGCCGTTCCATCGCCTCAATCGGCGCAGGCAGTAATGCCTTCAGCCGCTTCCCGCAGATCCGGCCTGTCGCCTCCCACTTGCATAACCTGCCGGCCGCGATCAGAAGTCGGCGCGGTCCCTCGCGGATCGCGCCGACGCCGGGATCGTAACTCCGGTCGGGCTACGCCCTCCCAACGTCACGAGCCCGGCGAAACTCTCTCACGTTGATTGGGTTCTTCCGCACATTTGGTGCAGGGTGCAGGATTCACGAACAGTGCGAATAAGGGCATAAGGTCGGAATCGCAGTCGACGTCCGTGATTCGCCTTGCTCCACGCCTTCCGCTCGCTGGTTTCCCCCGAACTTTCGATTGTCCAGATCCTTCCCCAGACGGATAGGGTGGTGCTCGTGGCTCGGCCGAAGTCAGCGGTCTCGCTCTGTCCCTGTTGCGGCGGCCAGACGGGTCGCGTCCACAGCCATTACGTGCGACGCTTAGCCGATCTCCCGTGGCAAGGTCGAGTGGTCGAAATCCGGCTTCAGGCGCGACGCTTTCGATGCGCGAATCCGCAATGCCCGCGTCAGATATTCACCGAGCGGCTACCGGCAACGGTGCGGCCGAAAGCAAGACGCACAACCCGCCTCGGCGAGAGCCTACTGGCAATGGGCTTTGCGGTCGGCGGAGAACCCGGCTCGCGCCTGTCGCGCAAACTGGCCATGCCGGTCAGTGGCGACACCTTGCTCCGGATGGTTCACTCGGCTCCCTTGCCGGATTTCGTGGCCCCGACCGTCGTCGGCATCGACGATTGGGCTTGGCGTCGTGGCCAGCGATATGGAACGATCATCTGCGATCTGGAGCGCAATTGCGTACTTGACCTGCTTCCCGATCGTAATGCCGACAGTGTTGCGCGCTGGCTGAAGCGCTGGCCGGAGATCAAGGTCGTCGCGCGCGACCGTGCGGGCCTTTATGCTGATGGCGCGCGCTGCGGCGCACCCGACGCGGTGCAGGTGGCGGACCGCTGGCACCTGCTCAACAGTCTGGGTGAGGCCCTGCGCCACGCGGTCGGCCGCCATCGTCACAGCATAGCCGCCGCCGTGCAAATCATGGCGTCCGTGCAACGACCGAAGACTGGCAGTTCCACGCTCCCGCCCGGCCTTGCACAATTGCGGGCGGATCGAAAGGCTGCACGACGCGAACGCTGGGATGAAATCTGTCGCCTACGCGAGCAAGGTTGCCCGATATCTGGGATCGCCCAACTGCTCGGCGTCGACAGGCGCACGGTTCAGCGCTGGCTGGCCGCTGGCGGCGAACCAGAGCATTCGCGTCCTCACAGACCTTCACATCTTCTCGCGCCCTTCTCGGCATGGCTCGAAGCGCGGTGGGCCTCCGGCTGCCAGGGGGGCCAGCAGCTTTGGCGCGAGCTTCAGCAACAGGGTTATACTGGAAGTCGGGTGACCGTCGCGCGATGGGCCGCTGACAGGCGTGCACATGCAGGCTCCGGAGGAGCAGCACAACCGCACCCAACCTGGAAAGCTCCCTCGCGTCGTCGCTGTGCTTGGTATTTGAGTCGGGATCTGGATCAGATCGATGCTGACGCCAGGCTGTTCCTCGGTCACCTGTTTGCGCGAGCTCCGGAACTCGCCACGACAGCAGAGCTAGCGAAGCGGTTTGTGTCTCTTCTCAGGGGCAGCGACATCGCCGAGCTCGATAAATGGATCGCACAAGCAGCCACCAGCGAGCTCAAGAGCTTCGCCAACGGCATCGCGCGCGACATCGACGCGGTCCGAGCGGCAATAACACCCCCCTGGACAACCAGTCCGGTCGAAGGCCAGATCAGCAGGATCAAAGCCATCAAACGACAAATGTATGGCCGGGCAAGCCATCCGCTATTGCGTCGACGCGTCCTTCTGGCTGCTTGAGTATGACCGGCAAACCTGTCCAACCCCAGCTACTCAAGCTGCACCAAATGTGCGGAAGAACCCTTGATTGACGCGCTCTTCCATCCTGATCGCCGCGCGACAGGCTGACAAGCCTCCCGTGGTGCGCGTTCTCTTCTCCAGGCTCCATCCTTTTGGGAGATGGAGCCTGGAGGGCTCGGTGCTGGGCAGGCAATCCTCCGAGCCGATCCGGAGGCAGGAAAGCTGCCACCGAACGGCACTATGCCGGAAGACAACCAGCTCACGAGATCCCCAGTCGAGCGATCTGCGCCGACACGTGCTCCGGATCGTGAAGGGGAGGCCACGGATGGCGGCCAGCGGCGGCGCTCAACAAGGACCTACAGAACGCAGGGGTGAGCTTGCCGCGGTGGATCACGACTTTCTCGTGCCCCTCGGCGGCTCGAGCGCTCTGCCAGTGCTGATTGTAGCCGCGCTGTTCGTTAGACTTCACGTGGCAAGCGGCGAATTCGCGATCGCCCAGCGTTGCTAATTGCCAGGCATGTACCGGCTGCTTGGTATGGATGTGCACCCACATCGGGCTTGGCGTCGCACCATTGCGCAGCGCCTTGGGCTGCAGCCTGATCTCGAACAGCGTCCCTGGCTCTCCCTTCAAGGCACGTGGTGGATCCACTGACGCCAGCTCCCCCGCCGCCCGCAACTGTTCAAGGTATTTTTGCGATGGAAACGCATAGGTCTTCATGCAATCGCTCGTGATTGCCGCCTTTTGCGCGTTTAATGAGTTTGCCTGCCCCTGCACCTCGGACCACATCGCCTTGAGCCGTACAATTTTATCGTGCACTTCGGGCAGTTGCGCAGGCGTGAGCAGGCCACGTCGTCGAGGCTCCTCCAGCGCGGCTGCACAGGCCTCAATCTCGGAGGCCTGCGTCTGCAAGCGCTTAATGACGCGATCCAAGACGTGTTCGGCGTCCTCGGGCTTCATCTGGCGCGCTTGCGAGACGGCGCTTTGCTGAGCCGACAGATCGAACTGCAGCAGCTCGTCCAATCGCTCAAGTAATCCCGCCAGCGCTTTCCTGGAGGGCGGAGCCTGCCACATCTGGAGGTGCTCGGTCGCGGAGGATGACGCGCGTGCCTCGTCCGCGGTCGCGAGTTTCTTGGTGCCGAGATCCGAGAGTACGATAACCTTGCCCGTCCGGGCCGTGGCGGCAGTGGGCCTGGCGAGTTGCGGCTCCGCCGGGCGGGCCGTCGAACTCCCCTCGCCTGCGGCCGCTGCGCGCCTTCCTTTTCCCCTTCTGCGCGCTGGATTACCTTCGCCGACGACGGCAGTATTTTCCGGCAGCGCTGCCCAAGCCGGCGGCTCAATCGTGGCTATCGTCTTCGGCTGCAATGCCAGCAGCCGCATGACTTCGTTCGCCGTAACCCAAGCACCTTCCACGATCTCGTCCAGTAACTGCAACGGGAGGTCCGCTCCCGTTCCGGCCTCCCTCAGGCTGCCAACGATGCCGCTCACTCCTGACGCAAACTCCGAAAGGCGCTCCATGACTCCTTCCAGAACGGCACGGTGCTCAGCGTCGAGCGTCGCTCCATTGCTGTTCAGAACGGCGCCGTGCGTCGAGACGAATGCCGGAAAAACATCCTCGATGAAGGTCCCGAGCAGACGCACTCGCCCGCTCTCATCCATGAGGGCGCCGCGCAGATCTGGTCCGAACGTGCTCGCTTGCGAGTTAATCAAGAGCTCCGCGAGAGCTATCCGCGATTGCAGATACATGCACTTCGTATTGAGCGCCCAGCCGGTATGCAGCCTTAGTGCGGCCTCTTCGGCCTTCCGCATCTCGGGCGTGCTGGTTGGCAAGTTGGCAGTAGCCGCGCAGACTGACTGCATCCGCTCCAAACGCAATGCCTTCTTTCCCCACCACTCCATGCAGGCCACGTAGTGGCCCGCCACGCCTGCAAACACGCGGCTCAGCTGAGCGGGCGAAGCGCTGTCTTTCATGTTGTCGAGCAGGTGTGCTGCTTTCCTTCTGTCCTTCTCCAGCTCGTAGATAATCTTTGTGGCCACCTCGTTACATTGGTCGCCAGCGTCCAGCGTGTCATAGCGGAGCTGGCGAGCCTGATCGTCCGGCAGAATGCGGCGCGCCAGAGCTGGGGGCAGATTCGCGTAGTACTCCAGAACTGCTGAGCCTGCTTTAACCACTTGATCGATCAGCTCTTGCGCCTCGGGCAAGTTCCGGGCGCGCCTGGCCGCTTGACGACAAGTTTTAAGCTGCTCGAGCAGGCTGTCCAAGTTTTCCTCTGCTGCCTTGATCTCGTCCCGCGTTGGCGCCGCCACATCCAAAGCTGGTGGCTGGTTCGCGAGCGCCGCGGTTCTATCTTGAGGCCCGGAGCGCATCCGCTCCACGAGGGCGTCGAAGGATTGACTGCGTTCCCCAGGCAACAGGCCGGGCTCCGCGCTCGAACTGCTCAATTCCCCGGTGCTGTCGGCTCGTGCAGCCCCAACGCGCGATGTGCCAGCTCGGCCAATGCCCGTCATATTTTATCTCCGATAAAGTCGAGAATGCTCAGCCTATCTGGATAGACCGCCTGGCTGACCAGTAGCTGACCAAGAGAGTTCTTCCGGATGCGCAAGAAAGCCGATATCGCCTTGGGTCCCATTTCCATCGCAGCTCCTGTGTTGCTGAAGACAGCGATGCGGGATAGCTGCGTCAGTTGCGGCATAATCCGCTGAGACGTGACCGCGGCCTGACGTGCCCCGGTCAAGATCTGCGCTCTGGATCGACAGTGCCGTCCGCGAGGCGATCCGTAAGGGTCCTGCCCCTATGCCGGGTACGGCGTCTGGTGAGGTCCTCACCAGCTTTCAAAACCACATTTCCAGCCGCTCCGATTTCGGCGCCGAATTCGATAACGGTCAGTCTGGAAAGTCCGCGCCAGATGACGACATTTCCCGGTGGCGGATCGGCGGCCCTGGCCAGGTAGCGACCCAATCGTTCAAGTTTGGTCAAGTAGAATGCGAGGGTTCCAGGGCGACATCGTCGATTGCCGACGTCGCTGATGAGTTCATCGAGCAATGCGATCTCGTTGTCCGTCAAGGCCATCTTCGGTGACGCGTCCGGGCCGCGCGATTGAGCATGGTGAGCCAGAGGACGCGCCAACTGAGAATGCAGAAGACCGCCATCAGATTAGCGAGGCGGTTCGCGTCCGCAGCTTTGAGTCTTCCGCCCGCCCTGCAGCCCGATTTCAAGATCTTGTGGAACATCTCGATTTTCCACCGCATGGCGCACCAGTTAATCTTCTCGATTGCCTCGGAGCGTCTACGGACGGGTAGGTCCGTGATTAGCTTCGATTCAATAGGTTTCCGGCCCTTTGGCGCACCGCGCTCGCTTGCGCGGATTACCGTCAGGTCGAGGCAGGATAGAGTTTTGCTTTCCGATCGGAGGCAAGACCGCAATCCGCTTGAACTTGATCTCCAGCACAGCTTTCGTCATCTCGCCCTTGTCGTCCCGCACGCCAAGGTAATGCAGGTCCTTGACCGCTGGTCTCTTCCATCTCGGTCGCAATCGAATGGCCGTCATCGCCCGCCAGCCGATCGACGCAGGCGCGGACAAGCAAGTGAGCGCCAAGCTCTTGCGTCAGGCAATACAATTCGAAGATGTCGCTTTCGCGGTCGCCGATATGAATGCGCTTGCTTACCTGGCCGACGCGCTCACCAGCATCGTCAACGGCTATCCAAACAGCGAAATCGATCAGTTGCGTCTTTGGGCTTACTGCCGTCACGATCTTAAAGCCGTGGCCTGAGGACGACGCTTACGGTCTGATGGCAATGGCCGATTCCTGGATTGACCAACAGATCAGCGGCGGCGTGGTGGTGTTTGGGCTGTTGCCGGGGGGCGACGTTTTGTTTTTTGGGCGATGGCGGTGAGCGCGAAGTCGGATCGCGGCCATCATGGCGAAGGCGAGCATCACCAGGGACACGAAGAGGCTGACGACGAGCGTCTCCTGCGCGTGCCGCATTGCCTGAATGATCGCTCGTCAGATGTTTTCCCAAGGAAGCGGATTTCGATAGCGTAGCATACCAAGTATCATCCCTCTGCAGATCGACGGATCCGGCGTCCAGGCCGGCAGGGCTCGTATTGGTAATGTCCACTGGACTCAAACGCTTCACATGAGACTCGACAGCTGATGTCGCAGCTACAGCGAGAATGGCGGCTTCGCGTTGCGCAACATTTACTGTCGAACGCTAACAGCGCGATTGTCGGGTTTGAGCCCCGATGTCGCAAATTTGACGCGTACCTGGCGCGTGAAGAGCCTCATTTAAGCGGCACGCTGCTTGCTTCATTCGCGGCGCCATCACCGATGCCAGCGCGAAGGCGCTCGGTTGTGGATGGAGAAGCGCAGCGGAGTATTTGATGCGATCTGGACTTCTTTTTTGGGGAGCCACAACAATTGCGCTCGTCGCAAGCAGTGCCGCCAATTCGGCAGACCTTGAGCCAGAAGTGAAACTGCCGCCGGCGGTGTGGAACTGGACCGGAGGCTATATTGGCGGGCACGTCGGCGGCGGGTACGGCCGAACCTCCTTCAGCAATCCCTACGGTCCGTCAATCTATGGCGATGTCGTCGATACCCCAGTGTTCCTCGCAGGTGGCCAGATCGGTTACAATTGGCAGAACAAGGGCTGGGTCTTTGGTGTCGAACTCGATGTCAGCCGCGCTGTCTCCGACGGCACAAATACCTGCCTCGCTGCCTCCGGCTTTGTCGTGAGCGCAAACTGCAAGGCAGGTCCCAACGTTCTTGCCACCGGGACCGGCCGCATCGGTTACGCGTTTGGCGCGCTGGGCCACACGCTGGCCTATCTCAAGGGAGGCGTCGCTTGGCAGAACAATCAGGGCGACGTCCTCAATAATTACGAGTTTGGATTCTCACCGGAGAAGACCCATTTCGATTATGGTCGCCTCGGTGGCACCATCGGGCTGGGCGTCGAGCAAGCGCTTACGCCTGCATGGTCGGTCAAAGCTGAGTATGACTATCTACATTTCGGCGGGCCGAGGATCGACACACCTCCGACGGTGCAGTTTCCACCGTTTGCGATTCTGCCAGCGAACACAACGAGGCCCTCCAGCAGTTATCACGTCGGAAAGATCGGGTTGAATTACCATTTTGGCGCCGACCCTTGGACGGCGCAATGGGGCGACGCGCCGCTGTACGCGAAAGCACTCGCCGGTGCGCCGCCGGTCGCTTACTCGCCCGGTTGGGCGTTTGAAGGCGGATCGCGGCTCTGGCTCAGCCGCGGACAATTTCAATGGGACCACAGCGCAGTGCCCTATGGCCACCTCGACGACCCCAGCCGTCTCATCTCGAGGCTCACTTATTACGGATTGGACGGACTTTCCGGGGAATCATTTCTCCGTGTTGACAGCCCCTGGGGAGTATTCCTCAAGGGCAATATTGGGATCGGGCGCTTCAACAAAGGACACTCGAACGATGAAGATTGGGGTCTCGATACTGGGACCACATCAATGTCGTATACTAACACGATCTCGGGCCAAGCAAACGGAAGGTTCACTTATTACACGGCGGACCTAGCAGGCTGTTGAAAAAGGATGCTCGCCGCCGGCCGGCGACCGTGATTCACTCGCTCCGAGGGGATTCGGGAGATGGTGCGTGCGCGGCGGCGACAATCGAACGGGCGAGCTGTTCAGCTACGTTGACCTGGAGGCTCGCGTGCGGCGGGATCATCCGCTGCGAGCGATCCGGATGATCGTAAACGAGGCGCTGGCGGCGCTGGAGCGCGAGTTTGCCGCGCTCTATTCGCCGATTGGGCGGCCGTCGATCCCGCCGGAGAAGCTGCTGCGGGCGATGCTGTTGCAGGCGTTTTATTCGATCCGCTCGGAGCGGCTTCTGATGGAGCGGCTGGAATACGATCTGCTGTTCCGGTGGTTCGTCGGAATCGGCGTCGACGACGCAGCCTGGGACCATTCGGTGTTCTCGAAGAACCGCGACCGGCTGCTGCAGGGCGATATCGCGGCCAAGTTCCTCGCGGCGGTGCTGGAGCGGCCCAAGGTGAAGAGGCTTCTGTCGAGCGATCACTTCTCGGTCGATGGGACGCTGATCGATGCCTGGGCCTCAATGAAGAGCGTCAAACCCAAGGACGGCACGGGCGAGCCGCCGGCGCAAGGCGGCGGGCGCAATGCTGACGCGGACTTCCACGGCCAGAAACGCTCGAACGACACCCGTGCTTCGACGACTGATCCCGATGCCAGGCTCTACCGCAAAGGTAAAGGCAAGGAGACGAAGCTGTGCTTCATCGGGCATGGGCTGATGGAGAACCGCCACGGCCTGCTGGTCGACGCCTGCCTGACGCGGGCCGACGGGCATGCCGAGCGAGTGGCCGCGCTGCACATGATTGAGCCTCGTGCCGACCGGCCGACAGCAATCACGCTTGGCGCCGACAAAGCCTACGACGCAGAGGACTTCGTCAACGAGCTACGCTCGATGAACGTAACACCGCATGTTGCGCAGAACACCAGCGGCCGCAGCTCTTCAATCGACGGGAGAACGACCCGGCACAGCGGCTATGCCGTCAGCCAGCGCATCCGCAAGCGCATCGAGGAGGCGTTCGGCTGGATCAAGACGGTCGCCGGTCAAGAGAAGACCAGCTTCCGTGGCCGTGATCGCGTCGCATGGGCCTTCACCTTCGCTGCCAGCGCCTACAATCTGGTGCGGCTGCCCAAGTTGATCGCGGAGACCGGCTGATGGGCAAGGTGCCCGGCTTCGCCAAGGCCTTTGTCGGACGTTGGCGCATCGTCGAGATGGACGTCTGGGACAGCGACTTCCTCGATCTTGTCGAAGAGGCGCATCTCACCTTCCAGGGCAAGTCCGATGGCGAAATCGCCTTTGGGGCTCTTAAGGGCTTCTTGGACGTGCGCTACGGCACCCGCGACGGTTCGCCTTGCGCGGAGTTCTCATGGGAAGGGCACGATGAGAATGATCCATCCTGCGGTCGCGGATGGGCTATGATTGGCACCGCGGGCAGGCTCGTCGGCCACTTCTACATCCACAACGGCGACGATTCCGCCTTCGTTTGCGAACGCGGCTGAGTTTTTCAACACCCTGCTAGGTTATGATTTCCTGCGCGGCGCCACCTACAAGGTCGGCGGATTCACGGGTTGGAGCTATTACGGCGAGAGCTCGGACTCGATAGGATGCGTCAAGATCGTCAACCTACCGTGCCTGGCGCCAGGCGACAACACGAACGTTGGCAGCCAGGATACTCAATGGAATGCACCTCGTATCGGCCTAAGCGCCGAAACCATGCTCACCGAGCGTTGGCGCTTGAGCACGGACGTCGCTTACCTGCCGTGGACCGATTTCAAGGGGCGTGATTATCATCTCTTGCGCAACGAGACCATGTTTGATGAACAACGGGGCAATGGGGGCCGAGGCGTCCAGGTTGAAGGCGTCTTGTCCTACTTCATCACCAGGAACTTCAGCGTCGGCGTCGGTGGCCGCTACTGGGCGATGTGGACCAACAAGCGGAGCAACTCTTTGTGCAGCAGCTATGGCTGCGTCGGTGATCCGACCGTACTTGCGAAGTATAGCATGGAGCGCTGGGGTACGTTCTTTCAGGCCTCCTACAACTTCAATTGAGGGGCCTCACAGCCAAGCTCCAACCTCGGGCAATGCAGTGACCGAACAAATCCGAAGACAAAGTGATTGCCTTAAGAGTCCAATCGGAGGTCGCTTAACGAAGATCGCAGCATCGATCAATGTTTCGCGCCACAGGGCTGCGTAGGTTCGGACGTCGGCGGTTTGCTTCCCTCAATTCATCATGGGAGATAAAACCCAGCATGCGGAGCCTAACGGTGACGAGATCTTGGTCCAACATCCAAAGCTGAAGGCTATGAGAGCTATGCGGGGACGTGGGTGATGACGGGTTGAGATAGGCGGCGTTCAAGGCAGGTGTCGAGCCTGCCCTAACCTCTCAAGGAGAGCGATACGCATGAACGAGAAGTCAGCCGTCTGCGGTTGACGATCCACTGCCAGAAATTCTGCGGAACGGAGCCCGTGAGCCGCTCGCCCGGGCCGTCGAGATCGAGCTGCAGGAGCTCGAGTTAGTAGCTGGCCGCCTCTGCGACTCGCCCGGTTGCGCCGAGAGCGCGAATTCGTAGTTGCCGTGTCGCCCGCAGTTCCCGACATGTGTCAGGCAGGAGGTGCAAATGCGACGGGTGATTGGCATCTGCCAAACTCAACCAAAAACGCCTTGCACGTGAAAAGGCTATCTCTGATCATTCGTGGTTTGGTGCGCGATCACCACTTCTCGCAGCGCTGGGGCAGCTTGTGGTCTTGTCCTGTTGCTGGATGACATTTTCGCAGATAATCTGGTCTAGTTTTTCTCAGCCGACCACGATCCCTGCTCACTGAACGTAGGGTCAAATACTACGCGGGTGCTGGGCGCGGCTCTGTGTTTGGATGTTGGAAACTCGATGTGACAATCAAACTTCAGACGGTAACGACAGACACACCCAAAAGCTGAAGGTTACTGCCGGCGACGACCTTGGAGTCCCAGAGGAAGGCGGAACTGCTCATGGCATAGCCCATCTGTGAAGCGCAGCTTCATGGCAATCACGTTGCCTGGAGCATTGTCTGAACTGGTCCCGGTTGTCTGAACAAAACTTCCGCGTCGATAAGTGGAGCGTCTGCCGGGGTTAGGCCGCCGCGCGGAGCGGAGGAAGATCGAAGTAGGCTTGATCCGGGGTGCGGTCGTCAAGGCTCGAATGTGGGCGACGGCGATTGTAGAGGTCGAAATACCGGCCGATCGAGTTACGGGCCTCGCTGACGTTTTCATAGGCTCGCAGATAGACCTCCTCGTATTTGACGCTGCGCCACAGCCGTTCGACGAACACGTTGTCCCGCCATGCCCCCTTGCCATCCATGCTGATGGCGATGCCGTAGCTGGCAAGCAGACTGGTGAACGCCGCGCCCGTGAACTGCGAACCCTGGTCGGTGTTGAAGATTTCCGGCCTGCCATGACGAGCGAGAGCATCCTCCAACGTCCCGACGCAGAAGGCCGCCTCCATCGTGATCGACAGCCGCCACGACAGAACACGGCGTGTCGCCCAGTCCAGCACCACGGCGAGATAAACGAAGCCGTGCGCCATTGGAATGTAGGTGATGTCCATGGCCCAGACCTGGTTCGGCCGCGTGATCTCGATGCCGCGCAGCAGATACGGATAGATCTTGTGACTGGGCTCGGGCTTGGTGGTGCGCGGGCGGCGATAGAGCGCCTCTATCCCCATCCGCCGCATGAGCGTCTTCACATGCCGGCGGCCGATCTTGCACCCCTGCAAAGCCAGCAGGCCTCGCAACATACGCGAACCGGCGAAGGGATACTCCAGATGCAGCCGATCGAGACGCTGCATGATCTCGAGGTCGGCTGAAGAGACTGGACGCGGCAGATAGTACACGCTGCTGCGGCTGACCTTCAAAATCTCTGCTTGCTTGGTGATCGGTAGATCGTGTTCACAATCGATCATCGCTTTGCGCTCAGCCATCCCGCCTTGGTGAGCGCGCCTTCTAAAAAACTATGCGCGACGCTGCGCGCCCCCTGTGTCCAGCGTCAGCTCTCCGATCTTGGCGTGCAGCGACTTCACATCGACCGCGGGCGTGGCCGGTGTCCCGCCTCCCGGTCCGAAAATATCGGAGGCGCCGCCCTCAAGCTGGGATTTCCAGGCCGTAATCTGATTGGGATGAACGTCGAAATGCTCCGCCAACTGGGCTATCGTGCGATCGCCCTTGACGGCGGCCAGCGCCACCTTCGCCTTGAAGGCCGGTGAGTGGTTCCGGCGCGGTCGTCTGCTCATGGTTTCTCCTGTTCACGGCGATTATCGCCGCTGTCAGGCAGAAATTCCACTTATCGTCCTGTCCAAATTTGTGGAGCCGGCTCTGTCTACCAAAGAATGCTTTCCGGTCCGGATGGACCTGCAGCCCCCGAACAATCAAAAGCCTTGGAAGGGACGAGTGTCCCCGCAAGCACACGTGACACCGCATCGGACTCAGAGTCGTTGGTTTCTTTTCGCTCGCGGGTAACGAGCCTTCCGCTGACAAGCAGGGCGATCGGAGCCACCTTGACGCCCTTGCTGCCATCACCAGACCGCGCCGATCTTAGTCCAGGAGGCGCTCTCACCTCACCGGTGACGACAAAGGCGTCATGACTGGGCTTCACGACTTTGGATTTCGTAGACATTGCATTCTTCAAGTTGGTTGATGCCGCTGCAAGTTGTCCGCGCGCTACACTATCGCTCCTCACGGACACTTCAAACATCCGCCCTGTTGATGACTAGATCCTGAGATGCAGCAATTGTTTCGCGTCGATCAAACCATCTTCGCTGCTTGCAGAAGCGGAGATGGTTCACTAGTTGTCCGTGAACAAGCCTCCAAGCACTTGATTGGGAGTCTGTTTTCCGGTTGCGACGGCATTTGAGATTGCAGGGGATTGAGGCTTCACAGCCCAAAACCCTGCAATTTCGATTTTGGATTTCCCTGCCGCTGCGAACCGTGATTCTATGCTGCATCGGAGGCACCGATGCGACCAAAGAAGCACAGGACGACAGGCTCGAACGATCTGTTCCGGTCCCGGCTGGACCAGATCATCAACATGCGACACGAGCTGGTTCTGCTCGCCGGCAGGGTCGATTGGAACTGGATCGACGGCGAGATCGCGCCGCTCTACAGCGACAACGGCAGGCCGGGTATCGCGACCCGATTCATGATCGGATTGCTGCTGCTCAAGCACATCTACGGCCTGTCCGATGAGGGGGTGTGCGAGCGCTGGGTCCACGATCCGTACTTCCAGTTCTTCACAGGCGAAGAGTTTTTCCAGCACGTTTTCCCGCATGAGCGCTCAGACCTGAGCCACTGGCGCAAGCGGCTCGGCGACAAGCTGGAGCGGTTGTTGGCCGAGAGCCTTCGGGTGGCGCACGCGAGCGGTGCGTTGCGCAGCCAGGACCTCAAGCGGGTCACGGTCGACACGACCGTCCAACCGAAGGCCATCAGCTTTCCGACCGACGCCAAGCTGCTGCATGCAGCGATCCGCGGGTTGAACCGCCTGGCGAGGAAGCACGGGGTCAGGCTCCGGCAATCCTATATTCGCGTGGCCAAAAGCGCGGCAATGATGGCGGGCCGCTACGCTCATGCCAAACAATTCAACCGGCATCAGCGACAGCTGCGCCTTCTGCGCAGCCGGCTGGGCCGGATCATCCGCGACATTCGCCGCAAGACCGAGGGCCAGCCCGCACTGGAGGAGGCATTCGCCCTGCCGCTGAGCCGAGCCACCCAGATCCGCTCGCAGCAGCAGCGCCAGCGCGGCTTCAAGCTGTATTCCTTCCATGCTCCGGAGGTCGAGTGCATCGGCAAGGGCAAGGCCGCCGCGCCCTATGAGTTCGGCGTGAAGGCATCCATCGTCACCAACAACCAAAGAGCTCCTGGCGGCTTATTCGTGCTCCACGCCTGCTCGCTGCCGGACAACCCCTACGACGGTCACACCCTTCGCGACGTCATCGAGCGCACCGAGAGCCTCACCGGCTGCCCGATCGAACGGGCCTATGTCGACAAGGGATATCGCGGCCACGACACACAAAATCCCCGCCGCGTCTTCATCTCGGGCCAGAAGCGCGGCGTCTTCGGCGTCATCAAGCGCGAGCTACGCCGCCGTTCCGCCATCGAGCCCATCATCGGACACATGAAGAACGAAGGTCACCTTGGCCGCTGCTATCTCAAAGGCCGCGCCGGAGATGCCGCTAACGTTCTCCTCTCGGCCGTTGGCCACAACCTCCGCCGTGTCCTGGCTTGGCTCAGAGACCTTTTGTCCCTCTTCCTGCTCTCACTCTGGCCAACGCTCAACTGTCCAGTTCAGCCCAATTCGGCTTATTAACGATCGACTCACTACGAGCCAAACCCCACCGCGTGTCCGCTGCCAGACCGGAGCGATAAGGGCCTAGGCTGCAATCCGTACGGGGAGAGCGGAATAGCCGTGCACGAAGTTGGACGCAATTCGCTCGGGTTCGCCGACAACCTTGACCTCCAGTCCCGCATCCAGCATCTCTTCCCAGAGGACTCTCAACTGAAGTTCCGCAAGATGTCGACCAAGACAGCGATGGATGCCGAATCCGAACGCGAGATGCTGCCGCACATTCTTGCGGTCGATGATGAAGCTGTTGGCGCTCTTAATGATCTCTTCGTCCCGGTTGCCGGAGATGTACCACATAACGACCTTGTCGCCCTTACTGATCTGTTTCCCGCCTACGATGCTATCGGTAGCGGCGGTGCGGCGCATATGTGCGATCGGCGTCTGGTATCGAATAATCTCGGACACGGCGCTCGAGACCAGCTTTGGATTGACGGTTAGTTTTCGCAGTTCGGAGGGGTACTGACTCATGAACAGGAGGCCGCCGGTAATCGAGTTGCGCGTGGTGTCATTCCCCCCAACGATCAGCAGAATCAGATTCCCGAGAAACTCACTCGGCTCCATATGGCGTGTGGCGGGCGAGTGCGCCATCAAGGAAATCAGGTCGAGGCGCGGCTCGGCATTGATGCGCTCGTTCCAAAGTCTGGTGAAATAGTCGAGGCACTCTGACAAGATTTTGCTTCGCTTGTCCCAGGTATCGATCGCATGGCCTGCTTTCGGAACTGCAACAGCTACGTCTGACCAATAGGTCAGGAGTCGCCGATCCTCAAATGGGAAGTCGAACAGCGTGGCGAGCATTTGCGTCGTCAACTCTATGGAGACCATGTCCACCCAATTGAAGGCATCATTGCGCGGCAGGCCGGCTAGAATCGCCCTGACCCGAGAGCGGATCAAGCTTTCGAGCTTCGTCAGGCTTTCCGGCTCGACTATCGGACTCACGGTATTGCGCTGTTCGGCGTGCTGGGGAGGCCCCATCTTGATGAAACTCTGGATCCAGTGCTTGTCAGGCACGTCGACAATAGTGACACCTTGCTCTGACGAGAATGCTTTGTGGTTTGTGTCTACCGCTACTATATCCCGGTATTTCGTCAGGGACCAATATGGACCATGAGGGCTGTCTTGACAGTAGTGAACGGGATCTTCCCTTCGCAACCGCTCGAAGCAACCCCATATGCTGTCGTCTTGAAAGCGCTTGGCCTCGCTTACATCCAGATTGCTCAGCGGGATAATACAGTCGTCGTCAGCTCTATAATCTTCCAATCGCCTTTTCATGATCGTCTCTGTAGATTTTGCTCTTGAGAGCTTACGGATCCAGGATCGCGATTCACCGTTTCGAGCTGCCGTGGCGTGGGGCTGCGACCGGCCGCTCGACCAGACTATCTCAAAGTGCAGCTAGCTCCTCCCTACTATGTCGGGCAGTAAGGATCGAATTGACTTTCCAAGTCGATCTACTCAGCGGATCGGTGAGAGCTATCACCGCAGTTGGACGATGGTTCTACGCTGGAGGCAGCGTCGAGCCGAAATGCACAGTCATAAGTTCAGGCACGGCCGGAGTGGCGACTGCTGTCGAAATCACGCTATGCATAATCGTCTGGCTAGGACTGTTCAGGCAGATCTATCCAGACATCCGGAGGACCATTCAGGAGTGTATCCTGATCTGGAACGTAGATACTATCGAAGACCCTTAGACCATGCGCCATTGCCGCTCCAACAATTATAAAAGGAAGCTTGACCTGCTCCAGGTCTTCGAAGCTTTCAGCACCAACAATTCGAACAAAATCGAGTTTAAACTGTCGGAACTCAATTTGAGATGTAGCCGACGCTACTAGATCCTTGACGCTCGACGCTCCTTGGGCGATCTCTTTCCTCGAATGGTTGAGTGCCGTGAAGAGACACGACAGCTCATCAAGCTCGGAGCGGCTAAATTGCCTCAAGCGCGACGAAACTGGCACGCCGTTCTTGTATCTCACGGTCGGCACAAACCGTATCTCGCAATCGAGAAGGAGGTCTGCGACGGCGCGCTTCACCAGGATCGCCTGACCGATATCCTTGAGGCCGAAGTAGCTGCGAGTTGGTCGCGCATAACAGATCCAGCGGATTGCCCCGGTAACGGCTTCCTTCAAGTACTCCTCAGGCCCATCTAAACGCAAATGATAATCGCCTTGCGATACAAACGTTAGATAGCCAGGCGGGAACATTTCGGTATCGTTCGAGGAAATCACGGCAGTTGCTCCCGCACGTAGGGCAAGCCCAATATCATCGTCCAAATTGAAATCGTAGCTCCCACCTGGTTTGAGCTGGCTCTTGTTCGGGTAGACCGTGACAATCGCGACGTCATTCTCCGATGCCGCTCTCCTGATCAGTTCTGCGTGCCCAAGATGCAGGGCGCCTAGAGTGTGTACCGTCCCAATAGTCTGACCTGTTCTCGCCACCTCCCGGATGAAAGCTTTGCCTGCGGAAAGACATGCCAGATGCATTTTCTTACTCCAGTTTCTTCGAAAGCCGAAAGAGTGCTCTGATCGGTCGAATCGCAGAAGGTCCGCCCCGCGTGTCGTATTGACCGCGCACGTCAGCGAGCCGCCAAGGAGCTTTAACGCCCGCTCACAGCTCGGACTACCGCACCAACCTATTCTAAGCTCGCGGACACTGTAGCCCCTTCAATTTTGCGGTTTCCTAAGCCGTCAGGTTGACCCTTCTCGACCACGTCTGATCAACGATGAGAATTCGTCCAGATAGCTTGATGGCTCGCGCGGCTGATCACTATTCAAAGCGGCCTGCAGTCCCGGACATCGGTCTGCAAAAAACGGTGGCTCGAATGTCGTTATCTTAGCGCCCGAAAAGTCGACCTTTACGAAGCTGGCCTGGAATGGCGATATCCCACTCAGGTTCGCGTCGCGCAAGGACGATTGGTTCATGCGAACGTATGCGACGCGCGCTGCCTCCAGGTTGCTGTCGGCTATTCCGGCGGCGAGATATGCCTGAACGAGATTGGATCCTTCGAGATTTGCGTGATCCAATGCCATCGATTGCGGCGGATCACCGGTAATCATTGACCTGTAAAGGTAAGCCTGGGATAGGTCTGCATGCTCAAGATCGCAGTCGCGCACAAAGGCACAGCGACCACGAAAGCCCGTGAATTTGGCGGCTCGCATTGTGCTCTCTGTTATCGAAATGTTTTCGCCTGACGCCCGAGATAGGTCCGCTCCATCGAGCTGACAGGAATGAATGGATGCACCGTTCAACACAGCACCGACGAGGTTCGCGTCGGACAAGCTTACGGACAGAAGCCGCGCCTCCGTCAAGTCCGCCTGCTCCAGCTCCGCACTTGAAAGATTTGACAAGTGAAGGTCAGCGAATGGAGCGCAGAGGGCTCTCGCCGTAACGCGGCCGCTCACCTTTGAGAGCCTCAGATACGGAAGATGAGCGCCTTCCAGGACAAGACCGTCGACCGAGGTGGGACGCACGATCGATAAACAGTCCCCCTTTGACTGGAAGAACGAGCAAGCCGCCAGATGCGCCTTCGTGATCGTGACTTGGCTCAGCTTGGCAAAGCGAAAGGAGGCGGATGGAAGGAAGCATTCATTGATGGTCGAACCCTGTAATTCCGCGCCATCAAATACAGCATCGCTCGCGTCGCACTGGTAAACGAGGAGCCCGCTGAGCATCGCGTTGTCAAAGCGTGTCCTTTTCATGCTGCAACCGTGGAACAGACTGCCGGTTGCATCAATTACATTGCGCAGACTGGCGTCATCGAAGTTGCAAACCTGCGCTGCAATCGCGTGCATATACGCAAAATCGAGCTTGGTCCCGAGGAAACTTGCTCTCTCTAGCCCCGGACAGACAAGGTTCGCCCCAGAAAGGTCTGCCCGATCCAACTTTGCTCCATAGAGCTGCGCACGATTGAGGGTACAGCGTCGCAACGGGAAATCTGACAGGTCGTGACCGTTAAAGTTCTCGGACGATAGCTGCAAACCAATCCCAGTCTTTCTGATCGCCTCCTCAGTTCGCCTGCCGACAGCGGCCACCGCGCGCAACCGATCAGCAGCTCGGCTCCAGTACCGAACAAACTCGCCATCTGATGAAAGGTTGTTTTTCGTCTCTGACCAGTGCTCTGCCCCTTCATTCGCGGTGCACTCGCTATCAGCGCCGATCGTTTGCGGCATGTCGACAATTCCGTATTACCCGGATTAAAGGGGGCCTGTTATCTTGGACGTACGCTATGCGATTTGTGGCGTATTCGTCTGCGAAATGGCGACACGATGCGTCGAGAGGCGCCTATTGTGTCGGTGGCCTCCCGCAGCCGGCACGCTTGAGCACGTCAGCCGAATTCTAGTCATGCCCCCTCCCGGTGCCGCTCGCTGCGATTGTTGACCAGGCCAGCAACGCTGACAAGGCAACGGTCGTCTGACAGTGAGATATGTCCAGAAGGCGCGATTTGTGTCGTCGGCTCATATAGGCAAATCCACATCGCTCTCCATCAAACCGAATGCGAACGTTTCAAGGTCTTGCTTATTTTTCAGAATGGCCCCACCGCTTGCGGGCGGAAAATGATCGTTCATCTAGGGCTGCACTCAGCCCTTACTCGGTGTTACCCCATTTTCGATAGCAACGACCGTGCCAGCCGCATCAGTCGCAAGTAAGGGGCTGAATAGGCTTCATGAAATCGTAATTGACGCGAATGCTTTGAACCTGACAAAGACAGTCTCGTTGTCAGGGACCGCACCATGATCGCAAGGCTATCGCCCAGCGAAAATTCCGAGCTCGTTTGCAGGAGAGCAAGAGCCGCGAGTCCTTGCGGGCACGCAATCGAGGACTTGCAATTCGACACGTGTGGATCGCCGACCTCACAGTTAGGGAGTGTTCGAACTCGGTTAGCCCAGCTCCGCGCGCTGGTCGGGTCCACCTAGGGGGGAAGGCGACCCTCAATGGAGGGATACCTTCCATCAGCTGGATGGCTGGATCATCCGAAGGCTCTTGTCGCGCCGCGCAAGCCGTGGCGGAACGCAGCCTGGAATGAATATCCGACCGCACGGCTGCACAGGAATTCAAGCTGGTCGGGCTGGTCTCACTGATCCCTTCGCTTCAGCCGCAAGAGCCCGTTCCTGAAAGCTGGATACGGGAAAACTGCACGTCCAGTTTGTGCGGCGGACGGAGGCCAGCGCAAGAGCAATCAAGCGCGCCTCCTCCGACCCGACACTGTGGGAATTGGAGTTCTATGCCTGGCGCGGAAGCCGGCGAAATGAAAGACATGATCCGGGGTCGTCACATCCAGAGCAGGGGCCTTGGAATGCAGGCATCATCCCGACGACAATGGCTCCGTCTCTGTCTCGATCGAGGGCGGCGGCTCGCCTTGGAGCTTGGACTCAAAGCCCCGCAGCCGCTGATAAATCGAAATCAGTTCGACAATGGTGCTCCATGAGTTGATAAGATACTGAAACGAGGTTCTGACCTGCGCGAACGCATTCAAAATCTGGTTCATCGCGCCAAGCGTAATCTTGCCCGCAATGATCGTGGGTGCGAGCAAGACATAGGGGAAAATGGTGTCGGTCTGCAGGTAAACGATGCGGCCTACGTTAAAGTACATGAAGTTCAGATAAAGCCGGAAATAGTTCCTGCGAATGTCGCCAAACAGCATGCTCAATCCCGGCGGGTCGGCGCGAGCGGGGTCGTCCTCGCCGAGCACTAGTTCCTTGCGATAGGCTGCTTCCACCCGCTGGTTGAAAAACTCGATTCTCGGCAAGCGGATTCCGATCAACGCGAGAACGCCGGTGCCGAGCACCGACCAGATCACTGCTGCAAACACCAGCGGATAGGGAATTGAACCGATCAGAGGTAGTTCTGTGATATTGCTGGATAGCCTCACCAAAACAGGCAGGAAAGCCAGGAGCGTGAGCAAGGCACTGATGAGGTTGACGCCGAGACCTTCCATGGTGCTCGCAAAGCGCATGGTGTCTTCCTGTACGCGTTGCGAGGCGCCTTCGATGGCGCGCAGCCGCGGCCAGCTTGCAATATAGAAATCGTTCATCGCCGTCCGCCAGCGGAAGATGTAGTGACTGACGAAGAAACGCGTCATCACACCGACCACGACCGCAACAAGAGCAATGCCGGCAAAAGTCGACAACTCGCTGTAGAACTGCTGCACCGTCACTTGCGCCGATTTCGAAAGCGCGGCCTGGACAAGGTCATAGAAGGGCCCATACCAGCTGTTGATGGCGACGCTGACCTGGACCTGAAAGTAGGAGGTGAACAGTATCAGCGCGGAGCCAAGAATCGACCACCTCGCCCAGGGATGCGGCGCAACCAACATCCAGCCAGCCGCAAATATCGCCGAGCATGCGGCGAAATAGAGGTCGAACCAGAGAGCCGGCGCCGACGTGAACGTCGCCAACCCGACCGATCTTTGCGGCGCTTCGAATAGATTGCTGGCTAAGCCATGCCAGACCAGCATTGCCAGTGCGGTCCAAACGATCGCCGAGAGAAAGAACAGCTTGGGTCGGGGGAAGAACGAGACGAACATGGTTAGCACTGAGGTCCGAGCATCTGTGGCCTCTTGGACTACAGGAGACCGTCGGGCGTCGTCAACTTAATCGACCCCGAGCTGAAGGAGGTACCTCTCAAAGGCCCGAGATTCGGCGATAGCGCTTGTCCTGGAGATCTCGCGCCGAGCCGCGAAGGCTCGCTCGCGCGAAGCACGACGGAGGTCAGCAGTGGCGGCTCCGGGATAGGGGATGCGGAAAAGGTTCGCGACCTAGCGTCGTCGCACTTCGAACAAGACAATCAGTCGCAATCAGATGCAAGTGGTTGTGACGACTATTCCTGACGTCACAACATCGTAGGTCAGGTTTGCTGAAGTCGCCTCCTCGCGGGGGTCATCAAGCGAAATGATTCATCGAGCAGAGCCATTAGAAACCACAAGACGGCGCCGGCATCTGCCGGCTGAACGACAGGTGCGGACATAGGCTGGCACGAACATCGCGCTGCGGTAAAAAGTCCGTGCAATCAGGGCAGCTGAGCTTACCCCTCGAAATACATGTTAGATGGCGCAATGGAGCGCCAGCTTGCGGCTTTGAGTCCGGCTGAACGCGCCTCAGTATATCCGCCAATCCTCATCTAAAACCAACAGCAGCATTTTCGCGCCCGTCAGCTTCTCGAAAGCTGTCTTTGCAAAGAACTGGTCACCAACAACTACTTTGCGAGGGGAGGCGGATGAACATCGATCCACGGAATGCCGCAGAGGCCTCGGTTGACAGTCACCGCGCCGGGTAAATCGTCAAGCAGTCGAACTGAGCGTATAAGCCAGCTCACCGGTGCGGCTGCCGGCCGATCAAGCAGACTTTGAAGTCCAGGTACATGGTCTGCATTCGATTCACCAAACATCGGATCCTGCTGTCGCATCATCGAGTGCGCCGAATGAGGCGGTGCCGCAAACCAAGCACTATCCAGCCGCATCATTTGTCAGCGGCGCGCCCATCTTGCCGCAACGCAAACGGGCGCGACGCTTGAAGCGCTCAAGAACGAGACAGCCTTGGCCGAACAGCAATCAGCACGATGGGCGCCAGCAACCGCAACGAAGGACGAAAGCGTCGAGCGGGACCGCATTTTCGACAATGTAGCGGCATCGGGATATCTCAAGCTGCATCGTTTCCTGAACCAGGACGGCGATTGCGAACCAAGCACGGAAGCCAGCACATGAGCGATATCGCATGTCCGTAACACGGCGCGGGACCATTCTTCCATTGAAGATCCTCTGGAGCGACATTCCAGGGACGTGTGAGCCAGGCTGGATGGCCTATGTGTGGTAAGACAACAGCTTCTCCATTCGTGTCGTTGGTCGAAGACCCCTCAAAACTCACGGTTTCGCGTGACCGCGGGGCGAGAGCGATCGCCAACAACGGAACACGCTGCATACCTACGCCGTACCGAAGTCCGCGGCCTGGACGCCCGACAACGACGCACTGAGCAGTATTGGCCTTGGAATGAATGTGGAGGATCAGGACAACATCGATGCGGATGTGGATTTGATGTGCTCGCTGGGCAGACCCGTGAGACCGAGCGCTTGTTCCCGGGCGGCTCCCGAACGGCCAGCGAAGGGAATCTCTACAAGCGGCAGACTGGAGACTAATGATTAGACAACTGGCGACCGTACCGTTCTCGCATGTTCCTTGATGTTCACCAAGACGACCACCCTAAGGAACAGTCTTCCCAGCGGCGCCGCTTCACGAAGAACGACAATGGCTTCGCGAATAAAGTTCAGATCAACCCATCCGTTGGCCTGCCGCAAGGGACGAAGGCGCGCCCACATCCTAAGAGGTACCCGACGCTCTGGAGGACATACTCGCACATTGCTCGCTCTTTCACGGCCCTAATTGGAGCGCTGCGGCCTCGCCCCGCATCGATCCGATCGCCACCGACACATTTGGCGGGAGGTTCGGATGAGTGACCCACTAAGGCGGAGCATCGATCCCTTGCAGCTCGACCTGCCATCGATCGCGCGATCAATCAAAAGAGCTCGGGTCCGACCGCATCAACGGATCAGGTCAATGGAGTATTGCTCAGCGCCAAGGCATGCCGTCGCACAACGGCCTATTCGCTACCTGGATGGGTTCCATCAAAACAATCGATTTTGCCGATCTTGCCTAAAAGCCCCATAGTCGATCGTGATCTATGGAGGCAGCATTCAAGAATGTCCTGCGGCAATCGATTATTCTTTGAGTCCCTTGCCGGTCAAATCGGCTTGCGCGCTCGGGCGTCTGCATCCCAGAAGTTAGCTCCCGCGCGTCACATAGAAGCATCACGCGGCTCGCTGCCGTCTCCTTGCTGAATTGGCACGTATGAGGTCGATCGGACGACCGTGACGTCACGCCTTAAGTCCTAGTAAAGACAACTGCCTTCTCACACTGTCATCGGCGTTGGCTCAAGCTATGCCTTAATTGGACCGACGAAATGCTCATGACATTGTCGAGAGGGACGCGCCTTACGCGCAGGTCAATAGTCTGGTCCGGACTGTGTCGTCATCACTTCAAAATGCTGAGTTCGAGAGCATTGCTACAACCAGCAATCAAAGGCACTTGAATCTCACCTAGCGTCAGATTGTAGGATTTCAGACAGCCCCGCGACACAGAACCTGCTCGCGTGAACTCTTCCTAACAGGTAGCAAGAATTGCGAACGTCTCAAAAGCACGATGCTCCGCCGCTCCGCCCGGTCACGTTGCTGGACTGCTCCTCTCCAGGGCCAGCGTCCGACATCGCCTATGTGCAGATCGGACAACGCAGCGCCGATCCCCTCGGAAGCGAATCAAGATGCGGCGCGCGAGCAGAACGCTGGCGGTCGCTATCTTCCCTTTCCGGGCACACGCCAACTTCGAATTCGAGAACCGATCATTCTGGCGCTGCGCACGCCGTGAGACGAAACGGTGCTGGTGGAGCCACCTGGAACTATGCGCGACGGCAACAGCGTGCAGCGCGAAGCGGCCATCGTCCGCAGCTTTCGCTGGGCTGCGGCGTACAGGGGGACCTCTGGCGCGATGGAACTTCAGGACGGTTGACGCCTTGCGTGCAAACAATTGGCGGGGGCGAGGGTGTTCTTCAAGCCGAGGGGGGCATTGATCGTTTCTGTCGTGCGTCTCGGCCTGTGAAGCCATTGGCCAGATGCGTCGCGTGACGTGTCTTCGAATGCGGAAAGGCTTGCATTGTCGTGACTTCACGACACGACGGCTCAACAGCCCAGCAAGACTGACCACGGACCAAGACGAATTGGGAAAGTTGCAAATGTCGATTTCGCTCACCTGTTCCGCCACAAATCCGATCGTCTCTCCCGCTTTGGTTTCGATTGCGCGGCCTGGCGCTATTTGCACTGCAGGTGTCGGCTCAGTGCATGCAAGAACGGCTGCGATCGGCCCACAGACGCGTCAGCGGGCTGCCGCGGCCTTCAGCCTTTTAAACAAAATCAGATCTCGTGCTGGCATGAGGGACATGTTGAGCGGCGTCGACGGCGTAAGCAGTCCGCGGCGGTCCGTGGTCCATCCGATGACGATCGACCCGCAGATATTGGTCGCCTGTCAACATGTTCCGCCCTATCGTTTCGGGCTGTTCAAATTCACGCCAACGCAACCGCCTCTCAGTTCCATCGAGCCCCATGGGCAATCGTGACGCGCTCAGGTCTTGGCGTGGATGGACGAGAGGCGATGAAATGCGAATTCTCCTGGTTGATCATCACGCGGAATTTGCCCGCAACGCGAAGGAAGCGCTCTTAAATTGCGGCTTCGCCGTCGACGTGACACGCACGCTGGATGAGGCGGCGGCCGCGCTCGATTGCGCAAACTATCACATGATCCTGCTCGAATCGGCTTTGCCCGATGGAGACGGATTGGACTGGCTGAAGCAGTTGCGGCGCGAGGGACGGTCAATGCCGGCCATGATGATGAGCAGTCTCAATGATCTCAGCCGGCGGATTGCGATATTCAATGCAGGCGCGGATGATTTTCTGCCCAAGCCCATGTCTATCGACGAACTCATTGCTCGCATGCGAGCTATTTTGCGACGGTCAACGCAAATGACGGCGCCGGTGGTGACATTTGGGAATCTGCATTTCGATCCGATCGCGAGACAAGTCTCCGTCGGCGGTCGAATACTGAGAATTGCGCGCCGCGAAGTGTGCATTCTTGAACATCTGCTCAACCGCGCCGGCCGCACCGTGCCGCGCGCATCGCTCGAAGATAGCTTGTATGCATTTGACGACGAGGTCTCGACCAATGCGCTGGAAGTCGGGATTTATCGCTTACGCACGCATTTGAGCCAGGCGGGCGCAACGCTCAGGATCAAGACCGCGCGTGGTGTCGGTTACACCCTTGAACTCATTGGCGCAGCATCGGCTGCCTAGCCGATCGAACTTGAAAGCAACACTCCCTTGAACGTCGTTAACAATGACGCCGGCGCTGATGAGCCGTCGATGGTCGCCGGCGGCTCGCACTATGCCGCATTTCCCCGCCTCTGCTACGTCCTGTGCGCAGTCGCTCTGCTATTTCCGCAGGCTGTGACAGCTCAGACAAAGCGGGATGACAAAGGAGAACCGCCACGTGCGGCGCCTGGCAGCACCACCGGCACGCTCAACCTTACCTCCTCACAGGGCAAGACAGTTCATCTCACCGGACCGGCTGCAAGCATTTTTATTGCCGACCCGGCGATTGCGGATTATCAGGCGCCGTCGAACAACACGATTTTCGTGTTTGGGAAAAAGTCCGGACGGACGAGCCTGTTCGCCCTGAACGACAAAGGAGAGGCTCTCGCCGAGCTGCGTGTTGTCGTCACCCAACCGATCGAGGATCTGCGGGCCGCGCTGAAGGCCGAGGTCGGCGACTATCCGATTCAAGTCAGCTATACTCCGCGCGGCGCGATCCTTAGCGGCACGGCGCCCAATGCCGATGTCGTCGAGACCGCCAGGAAGGTCACGGAGCAGTTTCTTGGGGCGGGCGCGCTGGTTGTCAACAAGATCCAGGTCGCCGGCTCATTGCAGGTGAATCTCAGCGTACGGGTGGCAGAAGTCTCCCGCAGCGCTGTCAAGGATCTCAATATCAACTTCACCGCCTCGAGCCCAAACGGCGCGTTCCTTGTCACCGGCAAAGGCGGCGGGTCCGGCGCGGCCGGCGGCGGCGGCACGATCGGGATCGGGTTTAACGCCGGCAATACCAACCTGAGCGCTGTTCTCGACGCCCTCGCGAGCGAGCACCTCGCCTCAATCCTGGCTGAGCCGAATCTGACGGCGATGTCTGGCGAAGCCGCAAGCTTCCTCGCCGGCGGCGAATTCCCCATTCCGGTGATGCAGGATAACCGGCAGGTTTCAGTCCAATTTCGCCAATTCGGCGTGAGCCTCGAGTTCGTTCCGACGGTTCTCAGCAATAATCAGATCAATGTCCGTGTGAAGCCCGAAGTCAGCGAATTGTCGAGCGAAGGCGAAGTCAAAATCAACGGCATGGCGGTCCCTGCCCTCTCGACTCGGCGGGCGAGCACCGTGGTCGAGCTCGCCAGCGGTCAGAGCTTTGCAATCGGCGGCCTCATCAGGCGCAACTTCAACACTGATATCGGCGAGTTTCCCTGGCTCGGCGATGTGCCGATCCTGGGTGCGCTTTTTCGCTCCTCGTCGTTTCAAAAACGTGAAACCGAGCTGGTCATTATTGTCACGCCGTACATCGTGCGGCCCGGATCGAACCCGAACAAGATGAGTGCGCCAAGCGACCGCATCTCACCGCCCTCAGACGCGGGGCGGATTTTAACGAACACGGTGGCCCGGCCGCCGCGAGACCGCGATGCGCCTCGCGCCAGCGCACCAGGATTGACCGGCAGCGCCGGCTTTATTATCGAATGAGGATCGTCAAATGACTTTGCGACAACTGTGCCATTTGATTGGTCTTGCAGCAACATTAGGCGGATGCGCAAATACTGCTTCGGTCCATTACAGACCGGCTGAACAAGCGATTCAGGTGGAGCAGAACAGCAGTATCTTGTTTTTACGAAGCCTTCGTGGCCCCGAAACGCATCGGCTGCGGAGTTTCATTGCGACTGCCAGTCAGGGCCGGCGGGATGCACTCCATCTCGATGTCACCGGCTCCCCGCCCCTCATCGCGCAGGTGGCTCACGAGGCCCGGGCCATGGGTGTTGCCCCCTATAACATCCGCCTGTCCACTTCCCCACTCGATCCGCCCACCCGTTCCCGGGTGAGGATCGAGGCGATTACCTTCGAAGCCCATACTCCGCCCTGTCCGTCGCTTTCCATCGTCGGTCCTACTGTGAACGACAATTCGTTTGACCCGACGCTTGGTTGTTCGACCAGAAGCAATTTGGCAACCATGGTCAACGACCCGCTCGATTTGCTGGACAATCGATCAATCATGACGAGTCATGGCGATCGTGCCGCCATTCCTGTTGCCAGCTACGGGACCTTTGCCCCGCGCAGTAAGACTAACGGCGAAGATGGCGCGGGCAAGAAGGCAGAGCCGGAAGCCGCGGGGGCAACAACAAGGGAGGTACAGCCGCTTCGATAGCGCGGGTTTGCTATCGCAGCCCCAGGCAAAGCCGATCTAGACCAGCCCGGCGGCATAGAGTGCTTTGGCGACTGATTCGAAATACTGCGAAGGAACCGGGTTGCCGAGCTTTGCTTTGCCGAGCAGCTGACGCGCCAGGACATCGTCATCCACAATGTTGAGGCGCAGCGCGCGCGCCTCGCCAAGCAGTATTGAAGCGGCGTCCCCCTCGCCACGGCAGACCAAGACCGGCACGCCGGTCTCGCCACGTACATAGCGCAGCCCGATCAACGTTGTCGGGCCCCTCAGTATCAACGTGGCGCGATGGACGCCGAGTGGAGCCTCGTTCGCCGACTCTTGCCGGAGACGCCGGTGCTCACGTTTCACCTGCGGATTGCCTTGCTGTTCCTTGTTCTCGCGCTTGGCCTCCGTTTCCGTCATGCGCATGTCCTGCATAAACAACCAGCGCTGGATTAGAAGGTCAGCCAATCCGCCGACCAGAAAAGCTCCAGCTGCAATCCCGGTCAGCAGTTTAACCTCGCTGAAGACGAAGCCAAAACAGCCCATGCCGCAGACCGGCAGGTATATCAGCGCCTTCCAACTTGCGAAAACGGTGAGAAAGAAGATCGCACCAAGCAAAGCGACTTTAACCAACGTCTTGCCAAGTTCGATGGCTGAACGTTTCGACGCGATCCGTTTCAAGCCTTTGATGGGATCCAGTTTCTCGAGCTTCGGCTTGAGCGGCTCCGAAGCAAACATGAAACCGCCATTGGCCAGGACATTGGCTAGAAGAGCTGCTGTCACGGCAGCGGCGAGCAACGGCGCGACAGTTGCGATCGAAAGTTCTAGCAAGCCGCTGAGCGCTTGTGGCACCGCGCTGGTGAACGGCTGCTCTTGCAGTTTATCGACCAGTCGGACCGTTTCTTGCCACTTGTCCTCTATGGCACCCGCTCGCCACCACAGGCAGCCGAAACCGGCACAGGCGCTGACGCCGCTCACCAGATCGGAGCTGCGCGCGCTCTGCCCCTTCTTGCGCGCATCGCGCAGCTTCTTGGGCGTCGGAGGAAGCTTTTTCTCCTCACTCGTACCGCTCATTTCAAGAGCTTCTTCAGATAATCGAGCATGCTGTTCGAGTTCAAGATTTCAGCTTCCGCGTATTCCAGTAGATAGACGGTGTAGCTGACCATGATGATGCCAAAAGCGACATTCTTGATCATCGGGGAGAGATCATTCATCTTGAGCTGAGATGCGAAACGCCCGAGCATCATGACCGAGATATCGACCAGCAGCAGCAGGGCCAGAACCGGCCCGGCGACGAGCAGCGTCGTCAGCATGATATGATCGAGAAGGGCCAGACATTCCATTGCCCCTTGCGACGTCACTGCAGGCAGGAACTGATAAACGGGCCAGACCAGATAGCTGCCATAAAGGCTCTTCACCATCGTCTGGAGGCCGCCGACCAGAACGAAGATCGTAACCGCCGTAATGCCGAGAAAAAGCCCCGTTCCGGACGCTTGGCTGTGCGTCGCGGGATCCTCGCCCGCAATCTGGCTTGAAATTCCTCGTTGGGTATCGATGATGTCGCCGACTGCCTGGATACTCCATAGTGGAATACTGAGCAGGATGCCGAGCACAAGACCGACAAATACCTCCTTTAGGCCAAGCAGGGTGACGCTGACCAGACGCGTGTTCGGGTCCAGTGCCTGCAGGCCGAGCTTCACCTGCGCGAGGCATGGCAGGCCGATCGCAATCGTCAAGCTTCCCCGAATCAGGCCGCTGATGCGCGGCCGGGTAAAGACGGGAAGCACTAGCATGATGCCCAGGGCGCGGGACGCGCTCAGAGCGGTTGCGGCGACGAGCTCGATCGCGCTCTGGACAACAGCTTGCGCATCTGTGGGTGACAGGCCAGCCATCCAAGCTCTGCTAGTATCTTGCGGTGAGTGCAGGAAATTCGCTGAAAATGCGCTCTGCTTGTTCGATGAGTGGAGCGCTGAGCACGGGAGAAAACGCGGCGAGCACGGCGACGACGACCAGAAGCTTGACCGTCAGCGGCAAGGTTTGATCCTGGAGCTGGGTTGCCGCCTGGATGAGGCCAATGATCAATCCTGAGATGAGAGCTGCGAGCAACGGCGGCAGAATCCAGATCATGAAAAGGACAAGCGATTGGCTTAAGTACGTGAGGATGCTGGCTTCGTTCATCGTCAACCTCCTGGCGTCGTGTAGCTTAACACCAGCCCGTGCATGAGCCGTGACCAGCCGTCGATAGTGACGAACAGAAAGAGCTTGAACGGGACAGATATCACCGTCGGAGAGACCATCGACATGCCCATGGCCATCAAGATCGTCGTGACGATCAGATCGATCGTGATAAAGGGAAGATAGAGAAGAAAGCCGATTTCGAAGCCACGCTTGAGCTCGGAAATCAGGAACGACGGCACAAGAATTACAAAATCATCTGCCGTGGCGCTGCCGCGCATCTCCTCCGACCAGACATGTTCGGTGGACGACAGGAAGAAGCGGCGCTGCTCTTCGTTGGTGAACTTCTTAAGATGGGCTCGCAGCGGCTCCTGCCCCTCCTTGGCGGCCGTCATCCAGTCGTCGAAGGTTTGGTAGCGAAGTTGGGGGTCGGTAAGGCGATTGTAGGTCTGCTCAAAGACCGGCGCGCTGATGAATACGGTCAGGATCAGTGCCGCTCCGTAAAGGACGATGTTCGGCGGTATCGATTGGGTCCCCAGCGCATTACGCACGAGGAAGAGAACAACCGAGACCTTGATGAAGGCGGTAGTTGTGACGACTGCAAAGGCCAGCAGGCCAAGGCCGACGGTTATCGCGAGAAGCGCAAGGATGCTGGGTTGAATCTCAGTCATTAAGCGCCAACCTGCCGCGTAACCTGACGGCCAGTTCCTCGCCGATCCGCACGATGTCGCCGCGGCCGATACGTTGGCCGTTGGCAAGGATATCGACCGGGCCGTCAAGCGGCCGGCCAATTTCGAACACGTGGCCTTCGTTGATGGTTCGCAAGGTTCCCAACGGCATCGGCCAGCGGCCACATTCGAATACGAGTGTGATCTCGAGACTGTCGATATCGGCCTCTGAGGGGGGCTGCTGCGTCTGGCTTTGTGTCATCACATCTTCACTTTTCAAGGGGTGGGATCGCAAGCGGAATGGTCCCCGCAGCACGAGCCTATCGCCGCCAATCTCTGCAGGAGCCCACAATCGGTCTGCCGTGAGAATGATCTGGCCTCTAGCGAGGGGAATTGCGTCCGGGAGCAGCGCGTCGCCTTGCCGTGCTTGGCGAACAACGCCGATCGTGACGCGGAGCGAACCGATATGGCCTGCAACGATGACCGGGAGGTCAGAAAGCAGCCTGGGCGTCTGTCGCGGCAATCGGCCAAGCAACTCGCCGAGGGCGCGGAACGCCGACGGAACCTGAACGTCAAGAGGCGAGAATAGAAGCAGGCGAGCCTTGCTGGCGAGCTGACCATAGACGACGTCAAATTCAAGATAAGGTCTCGCACTGGGCGCTTCATCAGTGCGAACAAGCTGCAGATTCCGCTGCGTCATTCTTTCCAGCGGAGCAAGCAAGGGTTCAAGCGCAAGTTCCAGGATCAGCGAACGCGCCGGCTCAGAAGGTAAGGTAAGGCCGTCCTGCACGGTCTCAATCAGCGCTTCGGCAAGCGGCCCGGGCAAGGACAGGATGAGGGTTTCACCGTCTGCTTCGAAGACGCAGTCGAGCATCGATGCCGGAGCCAGCTCCGCCTGCCAGACAAGCCGGCTTACAACGATCGATAGCGGCTTCTCGCCGAGACGGCTTTGCAGAGGTGTGCGCAAAGCTGCGATCTCATTGAGCCACGAGGCCACAGCACGAGAGAGGGTCAGCGCCGGTATAAAGGGTGTGGGGCCACCCGATCTGTATGTCGCAGGCTCTACTTCCACATTGCAGCACCCAGGCTCCAGTACAGGAAAATCGGCCATCATGTCGGCTCGCCTCCCATTTGCCCGGATGGGCTTCGCCGGTAGCGGAGCAGGACCTCATCATCGGCTTCGCTTTCAGCCGCGGCCTCGAAATGCGCATTGGTGATGCGCCGAACGTCGCGCTCGATCTCATGCCATTTCTGGCTCGCGGCCGAACGTTTGGTCCAAAGGCTGCGCGCCTCAACAGCCGCAGCCTCGGCCTGCTCTTGAGCAGCACGAGCCTTACCAAGGCTCCGCTGCGCCGCTGCGATCTCGTCTGTGAGCCGGCCGATGATGAGATGATGGCGACGCTCCAGTTCGGGGACTGAAATCGCATCGGCCCATAACATCTCCCGATAAAGCTCCGCTTCGACCCTTGCGCGCCGTCTTTCGGCATTTGCAAGATGCTCGCAAGCTTGTTCGACGGCTTGAACCGCAATGCGGCGCTTGGCTTCCATGTTGGACAACTCACGGAGGGCGCTCCGCTCCCGCATGTCCTTGACGAGTCGCAATTTCGACGCGTGAACGGGATTCAGGCGGTCAGACGTGATATCCATGCGATCGTCTCCTCAAAGCTGCATGCCTCGTCCTGACCCTGGCGCAAAAATGCTCGCAGATCCTCGATGGAGGCAATCGCCCGGTCGGTTAGCGGATCAGAGCCTTGCTTATATTCGCCGACCTTGATCAAGAACTCGGCCTCAGCGTAGCGCGAGAGCAGATCACGAAAGAAGGATGCCGCTTTACGATGCGGCACAGATACGATTGCATCCATGACGCGGCTTCGGCTCGACAGCACATCGATGGCTGGAAAATGCTCTCGAGAGGCCAGCGCGCGCGAGAGAATAATATGGCCATCGAGGATGCCTCGTGATTCTTCCGCAATTGGATCGCCCGTGCCGTCACCTTCGACAAGCACTGTATAGAACGCCGTAATGGAGCCATGCTCGCCCATGCCGGCGCGCTCCAACAAGCCAGGCAACAGCGCAAACACGGAGGGCGGAAAGCCGCGCCGGGTCGGCGGTTCTCCTGCGGCAAGGCCGATTTCACGCATGGCGCGGCTAAAGCGCGTCAAAGAATCCATCATCAGAACGACGCGCAGTCCCTGGTCACGGAAATATTCGGCGAGTGCCGTCGCCATATAAGCGCATTGCGCCCGCTCCATCGCCGAACGGTCAGAGGTCTCAACCACGACTACGGAACGGGCGAGGGCCTCTCCAAGCTGACGTTCGATGAATTCTCGCACCTCTCGTCCACGTTCGCCGATCAGCGCAACGACGGTGACGTCGGCCGACGCGCCTTTTACGATCTGCGACATCAGCGTCGACTTGCCGCAACCGGCATCACCATAGATTCCGATTCGCTGACCTTCTCCACACGTCAGAAGGCCATCGAGGACACGGACGCCGAGCGGAAAAGGCTGTTCGATGCCGCGCCGTTTCATCGGATTGGGTGCCTTACCCCGCAGAGGGCGGGCTTCCCCCGCCTTTATCAGACCTTTGCCATCGAGCGGACGCCCAAAGCTGTCGACCACTCGGCCGAGCAAATCGGGGCCGACCGCCACTTCCTGCATTCGTCCGGTTGTGATCACCTCCGCACGGTTGGACAGCCCGACCATGTCACCGATCGGTGTGAGTAACACCCCGTCGGGCAACAGGCCGATCACCTCGGCCTCGAGCGACCACCCAGTGCGGGGATCCTGCAACAGGCATAGTTCTCCAACGCGGGCCTCGGGCAAGACAGCATGCAGCAGCGTGCCGATTGCCCGCGTGATCCGACCGCGGACGGCGCGCGTATCGATATGCTTCGCAGAAGATCTCAAGGATGAGAGCGCGGCGTGAACAGTTCCTTCTCCGGCGGCGGCTTCATGGGTCGGTTGTTGCATGGTCACGATTCACCTCCGTGCGAAGGCAAACCTAACCCGAGCCGTAGGGCGCGGAGCTGCGCGCCAAGTCCGAGATCGACATTGCCAAACTCGCTCCACAAGACGCACTGGTCCGCCGTCAGCGCCGGATCGGGCTCAATCCTGACCTTGGGCCGCCCTTCCAGTCCGTCATAGCCCCTGAACTCACTTGCGAGCAGATCGGCCTTCAGAGGGGATACGTGAAGGCACACTTCCGTGTTCTTGTATTTCTGCTCAATGGCGTGACGAACGCCCCGCACCAGCATCTCGCCCGGATCAAACGCGCCAAGCAAATCGCGCACGATCTCAAGCACCAGCTGCGGCAATTCCCGCTCCAGAACAGCCTTTCGCTGCGCGAGTTCACAAGCAGCCTGCGCTATCAGTCGCGCCATCTCTCCTGCGCCTGCCTTTGCGCCCTCGGCGCGGCCCCGCGCTCGTTCCCGCTCATAAGCCTGGCGTGCCCAACCGCGAACCCGCTGCAGATGCCGCTCGGCAGCAGCCCGTGCCTCTACGGCATCGTGCCAGATCTTGAGCTCGGCTGCCGAGATCAACGGCCCGAGGGGCCGAATCTGTGGTGCCACGGGGAATTCTGGGGCATCGGCTGTCATGCCCTGGCGGCCTCCGTCCCCAAATGGGCCGTTACCAGGGAAAACAGCGGGCCGGCCGCGCTACGGTGTTCAGCACCCGGATTCTCCGCAGCGGTCCCAATCGGCAGGCGTAGAAGCACGCGGATACGGTCAAGTGATGAAGCCTTTTCGAGCCAGGCGCCGAGACAAGCATGCCCGTCGCATTCGATCTGTCGCGACAATTGCTCAGGATCGACAATGGGGGCCGTTGCGACCGCATTGGATAAATGCCGGACCCCGAAAGCATGCGCTTCAGCACCGATCATTTCGATTAATATCGACAGATCGTGCCGGGATACCAGCTTGAGGACGGAGCGTGCATGCCAGATGCTGCCCGCGAGCAGCGCAGCCCGACGCGGATCGTGCCCGAGCAGAGGGTCCTCATTCCAGCCGGCGCCGCTCAGATCCACTTCGCTGCCAAGCAGCAGCTCGGCCAGTCTTGGCTGCAGCCTGGCACTCCGCTGTAGCCTGACCAATGTGGGAGGCGACAGCAGCGGATCAAGACGCTCAGCGAAACGGCTCGGATCGATCGAGGCCACGAGCTCGCGCAGCCGATCGGCAGCCAGCGTGAACGAACGATTGGGTTCGGTTGATGATATCGATGTCGACATGAGCGTCCTGACTATGTCGCATCAGAAATCATCTTTTTGCGGGCAGCCTGCACAGCGGGCGCACTCGAACGTGCACCGAAAATGGTCCATTTGCGCGATGATTGTCCGGGCCGACGAAGACGGGTGCCCAGCAACACGTAAGATACGATGCCGAATGCGGCGCCGGCGCCCCCCACACCGAGTGCAAGCAACGGCATTGAACCAGATTTGGCTGTTTGAGCCGCAGCGGCCGCCGGCCCGGCCGACTGCTCGAGCGTTGCCCGCTCAACCGGCACGAAGACGACCGCGACCTTGTCGTAGGACAAACCTTCAATGCTGTTTGCGACAAGCATCTTAATTTGCGGTAGCAGCGTAGATAGCTTCGCGCTGGAGCCATGTCGGATGAAAACCGACGCAGAGGACGGGGTCGCATCTTGGCGCAGCAAATCGTTCTTCGGAAGAACGACATGGACACGAGCTGAAAGGACGCCGTCTATATCGCTGATCGTGCGCGACAATTCTTCGCTTAGAGCATAAACATATCGGGCCCGCTCCTCGATCGGCGAGGCAACGAGGCCCGATCCTTTGAACACTTCGCCAAGATTCTTGAAGGATTGGCGCGGCAGCCCCTCGATATTGAGCAGGTCAATCGAATAGGCAAGCTGCTTTTCCTCAACCTGGATTGTACTGGTTCCGTCCTTAGCGACAACACGAACGGCATCAACACCCTTACCAAGGAGAAGCGCAAGCATCTCATTAGCCTCGCGCTCCTGAATTTTGGTGTAGAGATCAGCCTTGCAGCCGATCAGCGGAAGCAGAAGGGGCAGAGCAAAACACATGCGAAGTCGCCGCCACGATTGACGACCGCCGCCGCTACCCCTCTGCATCACGCCACTCATCAACCTCACTCAGCCTGCCGACAGCAGCTTGTTTAGCGACGAGCTGACGGCACTGGTACCCTTGGACACGAGCGAAACCTGAATGACGTCTCTGTAGACGTCCCGCAGATTGACCATCATCGAATCGAACTCCGCTCCAACCGGCTTAACCGTCGCATGTGCGCCGCCGTCGTCCGACTGCAAGAGCGGCTGGGTAGCCGGTCCAGGCTGCAGACCGCTCACAGCAGTCGGCACGCCTCCGACAGCCGGAGGAACGGCATGGCCATGGTACAGGCTGGAAAGGGTGTGAAGGACGCGGTCGCCCGGCGGACTTGCCAACGTGTTCGCGCGCTGGACCTCCGTTACCGGCGGAGCGACCACCGGCTTGTCCGCGACCGGGGAGGCAGCTGCTTGACTGGAAGCTGCTTGCGCGAGAGCCTGCTCAAAGTGCGCCTGCTCGCCAGGAGCTGCCGGCGAGCAGACATTGGGAAGACAGCCAACTGCATTGGAAGAGATCGGCGTTGCGCCTAACATCATGGAAGGAGTCATTGTTCTCGCGTGATGTGACCAGGCGTTTTGACCGATAAGCGGATCAAGGTCATAGATTAGCGAGCTGACGAAAACCTGACGAAGATGCCGCTGATTGCGTCATCTAAAGATCACGTTTGACTTCCAAGTTGGAATGAAACTCCAGTGTTATTCTGAGTGGAAGGCGTCTGGGAATGCTCATGCGATCTAAGATGGTGCAAATTTTGAAGAGAGCTCTATATGTCGGGGTTTTCGTCTATCTCGGAATAATGCGGGCGTTTGGCGCATCACTTTCACTACCCTCGACCCCTTATAGCTACACCGTTCTCGATCAGGATCTTTCTGCGGCGCTTCAGGAGTTCGGCAACAATCTCAATATCAGGGTCAATGTCAGCGCCGAGGTAAGGGGCAGGATTCGCGGACGAATGCCGGACCTTCCGCCGCGAGAGTTCCTCGATCGTTTGACAGCCCTCTACAATCTTCAATGGTACTACGACGGGCTCGTCCTTTACGTCTCCGCTGCCCACGAGGCGCAAAGCCGGCTGATTGTGTTGAACCCGATCAGCTTCGATGCGTTCAAGACCGCGCTCGATGCGCTCAACATCTCCGATGAGCGCTTTATCGTGAAACCGGCTCCGGGAGAAGGCCTCGTCCTGGCTTCTGGCCCACCGCGCTTTGTTGCGCTGGTGGACCAGACCCTCAAGGGCCTTGTGGCGGAGGCGCAGGCCCGGCGGGATCCCGTCGCGGCCGAAAGGCCACAACGCGAGTCGGTTTTGATGTTGTTTCGCGGCTCCTCGAGCACGGTCGTTCGGGACGGACGACCGGAAGGTCATTATTCTTCCGACACTCCGCACCAGGATGGCGTCGTGCGCGAAGCCGGTCCAGGCCTGAAGTGACACTTGATGATGTGTCTCCGAGCGATTTGGCGAACTGGCCTTGGCTTAAATCCATCAGATCGTCCGCTTCTCGAAAGCTAAAGGTGCCTAGCATGAGCGCGCGATGTCTAGACGGCCAGCTCATGGAGACAGCCGCGGATGTATGCATTAGGCACGGGATGCTCGAGCGGAAGGTGCTTAGCGCCATCTTTAAACGTAGCGCGAGGCCTTAGCAATGCGAGCCTTCGAGCACGTGCTTCGGAGCTAGTACGGGGGAGATTTTGCATAGCTCGAAGTGCTCCATCATTTGAAAGGAGGAACGGGGTGGATTTCAATGCAGTCGGCTCGGCGACTACGAGCCCAGAGCCCGACACACCGCGACCGACGACGGACACCACCGGCTTTGAGCGGCAGCTCAGCAACACACAGGCTAGTGCTCCGCCAGATGGAGCTGCTCCTCCAGTGCTGCAGGGGGGAGGCTTATTCGCCATATCTGGACGCTGGCCATCCCTATTCTCCATATCTGGATGCTGGGCAGCCCTATGCGCCATACCTGGATTTAGCGCTCCGCTATTTGCCAGACTTGGGTTGGCAGGATGATCTGTATACGCCCCCTGCGGCCGATGCCGAGCCAGAGCCGGAAAACCTCCCGCAACATCTCTCGCAGCAAACCATCGCTCAGGCCATCGAGGAACATCCTGGTTTCGATCAAGATCTGATATGGCAGAATGTGGAAGTCGACCCGTCGCATTCCGAGCAACCGCACGTGGAGGCATCGGAGGCAGAGCCATCGCATGCCGGACCATCGTGCGTCGCCCCATTGCGGCCTGAACCATCGCACGCCGGCCCCTCTCACGCCCCGCCATTGCAAGCGGGACCGCCTCAAGCTGGGCCTCCCGAAGCTGCACCGCCAGAGCTTTCCGAGTTCCGTATGCTGAACGGACATCTCGCCAAGGATTACTGGGTGTTCGCTGGTCAACCAGCCACAGGCGCTCAAATCGACATGCTGGAGCGCAGCGGAGTGAAGCCGAGCAAGCACGACCCAACGCAGGTTTTCACCATGCTCGGCGTGCCTCACACAGCCGAATGGAGAGAAGAGGGCTTCATTCGTCTCACACCGTCGCTAGACCCGACTCCTTGGCCCGAAGGTATGGAGGAAGACCGACCTGCAGACCCGGAAGATCCGCCCATTCACTAGCGGCTGTAGCCGAGCCACGGCAGGGTCATCTTCGAGGGCCGACAGAGCGACCTTGCCGACGAGCACCTGATGAAGGCGACCGGGCCGGCGGCTATTCCGCGGCCAAGCTCCTCTTTGAGGGACATTTCAGAATTGCAATGGTCACGGCAGCGTCCAATCAAAGGCCGACCGACCCGATTAAGCCAAAGTTCGATATGGATGAGATCATTGTTCATATGGACGCGCTAGAAACAAACGCGCTGGCGCTAAAGAGGACAAAGTCGGTATAGCGCGTCCAGCGACATCCCGCGGGGATTCTAGAAGATCGCGGGACGGTCATGTCCTCGACGACAAAGGTGAGAGTGCGTTCTGAAATAGGATAGGCGCGTTCTGACCGCGCAGGTCCAACATTCGAACTGCTTGCCCCGCCTGCCGCTTGTCCTGCCCTGTTGGCAGACGTGAGCACCCACAATGCAAGGACGCGAGCGATTGATAATATTGGCGTGACTGCAACGGCTCGCCCTCATGGGTCAACTATCACATCTTCGGTAGGCTGGATTAATGTCACTGGTCGAGCTTTGCTCCGCAAGCATCAGCGGACTTCTGCGAAAGTACGAGCATTATCAGGATCGCGCTCCAACAAAACGCTGTTGCGGTCGTCCTGCATACGGCCGAAAGCCGCCCACCCCCTCTTCGCCATCCCAGCTGCCGCGGCTCGCCCCTTGGAGTACTCCGTAGCGCGCTGTTCGAAGAAATTGGCGTGCTCGACCCCATTCAGGATCTCGACCAGCCATGGCAACGGATGCGGCCGGAGCTGGGTAAACCCGCTCTCTCTGGCCTCGAAGAAGCCGAAGACCGGGGTAATTCCGAGCTGGGTCAGTCGCCAATCCGCGACATAGCGGACATAAGCGTGGATCTGCTCAGCCCGCATGCCCTCGATTTTGCCGAGGCCGAAGGCGAGATCAACGAAGTTTTCCTCCAGCTTCACCATGGTCTTGGCGACGTCGATGATGTCGTTACGGACGGAGCGCGTCACCACGCCGGTTTCGCGGTGCCATTCGTGAAATAGCTTGATGATCCCTTCGCAGTGGAGACTCTCGTCGCGCACAGACCAGCTTACGATCTGTCCCATGCCATTCATCTTGTTGTGGCGCGGAAAATTGAGCAGCATGGCAAAGCTCGCGAACAACGCCATGCCTTCTGTGAAGGCGCCGAACATCGCAAGGGTGCGAGCGACGTCAGCCACGGTATGGACGCCGAACTCGTGCATGTAGTCCGCTTTGGCGCGCATCTGCGCATAGTCGCGGAATGCCTCGAACTCGGTCTTGGGCATGCCGAGTGTCTTGAGCAGCAGCGCATAAGCGTCAATGTGGACGGTCTCCATGTTGGTGAACGTCGCCATCATCATCTGCACGGTGAGCGGTTGGAAGATCGGGATGTAGCGCTTGAGATAGTTGTCGCCGACCTCGATGTCCGACTGATTGAAGAAACGGAATATCTGGGCGAGCAGCGCGCGCTCGTTGGCGGTGACGCGGTCCGACGCCCAGTCCTTGAGATCGGCGCCGAGCGGCACCTCCTCGCCCATCCGATGGGTCTGCTGCTGCCGCTTCCAGAAGTCGTAAGCGATCGACGTCATAGGTGCCGGTCGAGTCGAGGAGGCCGACCCGTCCCTTTCCGATCAGCGAGCGTGGATCGACTGACGAGAGATCGATCACTGACATGAACCGATCGCCGCTCACAGTTGCGGGGGCAGCCCCGGAGCAGCCGTTCGGCGCACCGGGTTCCCTCTTAGCTTCGGTCCCACAAAATAAAGGACAGAAGACCGAGACAGATCCACATCTAGGCGGCACCCGACGAGATTCGTCAAGCCTTCCGTTGCGGGAGATCAAGCTCCCGAGGGCAAAAGGACACCGTCAAGCTAACGAATGGAGCGGCCGAGAACTAGAACACCAGCACGTTTATCGCTCGCGCTATAGCCTCCCGCTCGAAAGTGATCGGTCCCGCGTGGGCTATATTCCTGGTTTTTACTTCGGCTTGCGCATGGTCGAGCCAGAGGTCCATCCCTCCGAAATATCATCGGCTGCGGCGCTCTGTTGGCCAGAATGGCTTCGTTCTCGACCTCCTGATCCAGCCCAGAACGGGGCTGGCGCGCAGCGTAGCGGCTTCTGACCTGTCATGGCTCTAGCGCGACCTGCAAGCCCTCGGTGCCTTCAACATGAACGTAACGGGGGCCGATCGGCCGCCCCCTGCCGCTGGCGACCGTGACAATGTTTTCCAGAGGAGTGGCGCGCGCATCGGCCTCAGGGCGAGACAAGATCAGATCGGCGTGAAACAGCCCTTCTGATTCAAGGCCGGTCGCATCAACGCCAAGAGCCGCCAAGCTGGCCAAACAACCTTCAAACTCTTCAGCATCGCGAAAGCGGCGCTGGATAAATGTCGCGCCGTAAAGACGTTCCGTCACAAGGCCACGGTTCGCGAAGGTCGAGGCCAAAGACTCAAATGGAAACATTCGTAGCACGAAGGAGATGATCCATGGACATCTCTCGGTCGCATCGAGAATTTTTCTGAACGTCTTCTCGGTAATATAGCCGATGCAACCCGTCGACATGATAACATCCGCAGAGCGGAGAATTTGCGCGCTGTCTGTCGATAGCGCGTCTTTTTCAAGGTCAGCGACAATGCCCTGGTCCAGGAGGCCAACGTTTGTTGCATAGCTAATCGCCGGCGCCGACACGTCCAAGCCGATAAACCGCGCCAACCCGACATCGGGCCAAGCCGCATAAAAATTGCGATCGAGGCGCACCAGTGTCTCAGAACTGATCGCCCTCATTTCGCGCCGAGCGTAGCGGTGACGCAGGCCCCCGAAGGTCAGTGGAAAGCGATGCACTGCTGCGTTGATGCCGTATGAACATCCAATATCAAGAACGACAGGCTTAAGACCGGTTGCGGAAGCTTTCGCTGCCAGAATTTGTCGCACGACCGGCTCAGCCACGTCCGGGATCATATAATCCAAGTCGCCCAGGACAGAGAAGTATGCCCTTGGATCATCCAAAGCATAAATGTCATCAAAGATCGCTTTAGACCGATTGATACACGAAAACTCTGTTCGCACCCAAATGTCTCCCATCTCATTTTGCAACCCGGTCGCCGGCTGCTACTTCCAAGTACTTGATGACCTATCCCAGAAGTTTGGCGAGGTGCAACCCCATCGCGTCTTTTTTTGGCTCGCATCGTGAGACAGAGGGCGGGCCTCCTTATTGCAGCGTACGAGAAGACAAATTGGCGCCAAAAGCGATCCTCAGAGTCGCGGCACTTTTGTGGGAGCTCGAAGACCTATTGAACTTCGAACGGCAGCGACTGCGATAATTACGGGCTAAGCGCGCAGGCTTTCGTAGCCCCATCAACGTGATACGCTTGCGCACGCGCCGGAAAAATCGTTCTGCAGGGTTAGAAAGAATCAAGATCAGCCGCGCCGCGTCTTCGCAATCTAGGTGCTTGACATTCAGAACCGCGAACAAGAACGGCAAGCGCGAGGTCGATTTCGTCACATCTGCTGCATCTTGCCATGGACAGTTGGCTTGGGAGATCTGTCCTTCGATTGCCTGCTGGACCGCATCGCGGCGGTTGAACGTGGCGACTTTTATGATGCAACAGAATTTCGCCGAGCCGGAATTTAATATTCGCTCACCAAGGGCTTGCCCCCGGACGGTCTTTTCGCTGACAGATGCCCAGCCGATCCACCTTTCGTGTCGTCCAGCACAGTCCTTTGCACATCGACATTCCACGAGGCAAATCAACTCAACATCAGTGATCGCAGAATTTATCAGAGACGCGATCTTCGTCAGCTTCTCGCAAGCTGCCCCTGCTATCAGAGAGCAGGTCATCTCGCGGCGACGCCGCTATGTGAGTGTTACGACATGGACGCAGGCGCCGCCGATATCGCAGCGACAAGGCCAGAGGCTGGCGCAGACCCCGACACCGCGGCGAACGGCGGCAACCGCTCGCCTGCGGCATTGTTGCAGCAAGCTTTCGAGAAGGCGCTCGTTTCCATCGCCACGCAAGTCATAAGCGACTCCCAGTCGGATATGGATGATGCCATGAGCGAGCTGGATGAGGGGTGAGGCGGGATGGGGATACATCGGGCCCGCTGTTTAAAACGAGCCCGATTGGACGAAGCAAGTGGGACTTGGTACCTGCAGCAAGCCAGACGCGCCTTCAGCGATGCTCCAAATGGCTTGCCGAGCGGGTCCACAAATCGGTGTGCACCCGGCTCTCTCGGCAAACGCTGCTGCGACTTTTGGTCTTCCGCAGCGGCAGACCTGCACAGCAAGGCCGAAGCTCCACCGGCAAGCTCCTTGCTATCCCGCCCAAGGATGACGATACGAGCGCTCTCAGCTCGGGGTAATGAACGATAGCACGCAAGCCGTGCAACATTTCCCGCATTCGAGGATCGATTGCGCTCGCCAGGCTGTCCTTGTTCAGATCCGCGGCTGACCGCGAACCTGTCTGCTAGAGAGATCTCAAGGACTTTTCCTGAGGGCCAGCATCGTTGGCGCTCAGAGCGTGAGGGCTCTCCTGCGTATGCAACTCGTGCGCCTTCGCCACAGCATTGGAAGATGTTGCCAGTACTTTGTCCTGCCGTCACGGGCTGCTGTTGGCCCGGTTGGGGCCAAAGCTTTGACTGCGCGATCGTCGGACGCGAGCAGCGATTCTGGATTCATAGGCGGCAGCACCTGCTATTCTCATCGTCGCTTGCCGAACATGAGAAGCGGGCGCTAGCGCCGCCCGCTTCACAATTTGTCCAATTGATGGACTCGGCCTCACGCAACCCGCCGCAACATCATTTCCCGCATCATGGTCTTGAAATCCGGCGGCGCGTCCGGGTTCTCATTGTGGTCGATGACCGACTGCGTCACCCTGCGTCCGGAGTTGTCAACCCATCCCTGATTTTGCTCGTGGATTGTCTGAGCTCCATCAGATGTCAGCTGATCAAGGGTTCGGCCGGCATTGGATTGGGTCACCTTCAGATTGTTCTTTCCATCCTTATCATCACCGAGTCCCTCGACAACCATCGCATTGTCGCCGTTGGTGATGGTCAGCTTTGAGGAAATGGTTTTGCCTTTACCAAAATCGACCGTGTCTACGGTAATCTTCGTGCCGTCATCGAGCTCGAAGCTCATGCCTTTCTTGAAGTCGAAGTCATCCTTGCCGTCGCCATTCGCATCGACGTGAGGATCGCCGTGGATCTTCGTGACATGGCCGGTCTGATTGTTGCGAACGGTCCAGGTGCCGTCTTTCTCATCGGCCGTGATCGTATACTTATCACCAAGGTTAATCGTCGCCTTGCCGTCCTTCACCTCATGCGACCAAACTGGCGCCGGCTGAGGCGACTGCCCAGGAGTCGGAGCGACCGCAACCGGCACCATCGCGAGGGGCGGCGGCGGAGGCGGAACGAAGAAGACGGGGCTCGCACAGCCTGACGGCGGACTTGCATACTGGTAGTTGCCCGGTCCGCGCCCCCGTTCACCCGCATTGATACTCGCCTGATTTACCGCGCGTCCGGCGCCATCGACCCAACCCTGGCCGCTCTCATAGATTGTCTGAGCACCATCGGCTGTCAACTCATCAAGGGTCATTCCAGCATTGGACTGCGTCACCCTCAGGTTGTTTTTGCCATCCTTAGCGTCGCCGAGCCCCTCCACAACCATCGCGTTGTGGCCATTTGTAATGGTAAGCTTTGAGGAGATGGCCTCACCATTGCCGTAGTCGACGTTATTGACGGTAATTTTCGTGCCATCGTCGAGCTGGAACGTCATATCTTTCTTAAAATCGAAGTCGTCCTTGCCGTCTCCGTCGGCGTCGACGTGGGGGTCGCCATGGATCTTCGTGACATGGCCGGTCTGGTTGTTGCGAACTGTCCAGGTGCCATCCTTCTCGTCCGCCGTAATCGCATACTTGTCGCCGAGATTGATCGTGGCCTTGCCATCCTTGACCTCATGCGTCCACACCGGATCCACAGGAGGCTCAGAGCTCTGATTCGGCTGACCCACCAGCATGGTGGGAGGGGGCGGCGCCATCATGTACGCCTGGGTAGTAACGACGGCTGGAGCCACGGCGACGGGAACAACACTTGTAACGACCGAACCGACCAGGGCTGGCGAAGCTACCGGTAGGTACTGATAGCTCACCGGGGCATACTGCCCCAACAAGGCGTTGAAAGCAGGAGCGACAACCGCGCCTTCCGGCACCACTCCGTTCATCGTCGAATCGAGCGCGCCGACCACGGGAAGACCGGCCACGGGAAGATACGGCATTTAGTTCACTCCTGTTGCATTGAAGAAAGCTGTAAACCTGCAAGCCTTACGCGCTAGTCAACCGAACACGCCCTTCAGACCTGCATGAGCACACCATTAGCCCACCCAAGCGCATATATGCCTGTCGTCACTAGCACCTGCGTCCCTGAAGAGGCCACTCCGTCCTCATACTCCGCAGTTATGGCACGAGCATATCGCACGCGCATTCAACGTCAGAAACGCTACCCGCAATACCTGTCGAAAAGCTGACGATAATAAACTATCGACGTCGCACTTGCTGCGATGACACCGATCGGGGTACAGCAATCCATAGACTTCAGATGCGATCTGTATGCGTGCGGGCCACTAGACGGTCAGCTTCCACAGCATCAGGGGCTCGCCAAACCTGCGCCCCCTCGGCATCCGCCAACGGCCAAAGCTGGGGACTGGATGACTCAACCAGTCACTCAAACTCGATCGCCTTATGACCAGTCGCGACGCTACACGCAACCGAAACGCCGCCGCTCGTTCCGCAAGAACGAACAATTCGCATGAACGCGCAGGCAAACGCGGTAACGCTATCCTTTCCGACGCGCCGAGCCATACGCGCGGCTAGACAAGCCTGGGCGAACCGATAAGTCGAGCAAGCGCTGGGCCGCCGCAACAGTCCCCTCGAACGTGTGACTCGTCAGCTTCTGGAAAGGTAGCGCCCCTAGCATGAGCACGCTGAACTCTAGGCGAGGAGTCGTCTATTGAGCGTAACAAGACAGCATAGGAGAAACTGATGATCGGAGAAATGATCGGAGGCGCCGCCGGCGGATGGCTTGGCGGCCCCGCCGGGGCGGCGATTGGTTCTGCCTTGGGCGGGACCGTCGACAAGGTCTTTGATAAGGTCGTCCTTAACCTGGAGCCCGAGAAGAGTGGCCCCGCTAAGGCCGCCGAGACCAAAGACGCCGGCGAAGAAAGCAGCGTACCGACCAAGCCGACTCTCGGCAAGAACCCCGAGCTGAACCTTAGCCTCAGCACGCTCGGGGGCGAGCCCATGTTTCTTTCCATTCCTGCCATCGTTTCGCCCGCCCGCGCGACGTAACAGGGCAAACTAGCAACATACGACAAAGAAAGGTGAATCGACATGGCAGTTAATAGTGTTGGCGGTAACGGTGGCGCGGCTGGCGCCCAGGCGACCGGGGATGCTGGCTTCCAGAATCAGATGGCTGAGTTCGAGCGTGTTAGCCATAAGGTTCAGGAGCAGGCTGTGGCAATGCGCAGAATCACGACCGAGCTCTCGTCCGAGAAGAAGATCGCCGACGAGCGCGTCCAGTAATTCTGCAAGACGGGTGGCTCACCGCGTCGCTCATCATGGCCGCGTTGTGAATGACGAACTCTGAATCAGCCGTACGGCACTGCCGTACGGCTTCTCTCGTTATTCAGGAGATTATCCGTGACCGAATCGATTTCCCTCGACTTTGAGGTGCTGTCGGGACTCTATACCGGGCTTAAGGGCAAGGCGGCGGCCGGGCACAGTATTGTCGGCAGCGGCCTCGATGCCGATATGATCTTCGTTGAACAAGGGCTCGAACCGCATCACCTTCGCATCATCCCACAGCGGGATTCGATCGAAGTGGAGGCGCTTGGTGCTGGTATCAGCGTAGACGGCCACGAAAGTATCACCTCAGGGGACCGCGTCAGTGTACCTCTTCCTGCGATCGTTCATGCTGGCGCGATGTCAATCCGCTGGTCGGCGCAGGATCTCCCGCAAGCTAGTCCCAGCAATCGCTCACGTGGCTTGATCGTGGCACTCAGTCTCCTCTTGCTCAGCTCTGTCGCGATTGGCACCGTCTCAACTATCTTCGCCCCTACCGACAGCGCGGGGGCGCTGAGTACTGATTCATTGCCGGCAGCCGAGGTTGCCGCCAAACCAACCATCAATCATTATGAAGCGAGCGACGCTGATGCAATCGCCGAATTGCTACGGCAGGAGGTCGAACGAGCGGGCCTTCTTGATGTCAAGATCGGGGCTGGCTCCGGCGTTGTCACTGCGGAAGGCACTGTTACGCCTAGCCTCATCACAAAATGGAAACAAATCCAGCAATGGTTCGATCATCAAACCAACGGCACTCCTACCCTTGTGAATGCAGTCACGGTCAAGGAGGAGAAGACGCCGTCTTCGATCGCTGTCCAAGCCGTTTGGCGTGGAAGCGAGCCCTATCTGCTTATCGGCGGCCAAAAGTATTTCGTGGGTGCGCTATTAAGCAATGGATGGACCGTCGATCGAATTGAGGATGGGCGAGTGCTGCTCAGCCGCAACGGCCGATTTGCTGCTTTGCCGTATTAGAGTGTCTACCCTGCAAGAAAGAAGGAGAAGTCGATGGCTAGGCTGCCCCAGCACGCTGTAGGGCCCGGCACCCCATCGCAGGGATTGGACGCGGGCCAGAACGCACCGGCTATCGGCTCGTCCTCCTCGCAAGCCGATATGGAAGTCGGAGTTGCTCATGCAGATGGGGGCACGAAACGGGCGTCGTGGCGAGACGCGCCCGCGCAGAATCTGCCAATTGAAGGCGCGAGCGAAGCCGCTCTCGAGGTCAACTCCATCAACGCCGTCTCGGGCGTCGCTCTGTTCGAGATGGGTGCCGGCGCAAATGAGATCGACCCACGCGTAGTACTGGCTTCGCTTTATGGGTCCAATCTCTCACACGGCCTACTCTCCTTCGTCATTCCACGTCTACGTCATCCGGACGTGCTGCGCGCGGACAAGCATGGTGTTCTTCTGGAGCGCCTAACCCAGACATTGGAGGCTACGCCAGACGACAAGACGGCTTGTGAGTGTCTGGCAATCCTGCAGCAGGAACTGCGCCGGCTGCTTCTGCTCCGGCAGAATCAAAACAGCATAATCAAGGGCTAAGCGATGGCCGAGCCTAATGTATTGCAGCATGTCCCCGCCACGTTGGCACCGGAAGCTTCCAAATCGGGCGATATCTTGTCGATCTCCGGGCCGGAGCGCGACCTGCTCTGCGCCCTCTCCTATGTCCACCTCGCGTGCGGGCAGAGTGCACAGAGTCTGGCTCTGCTGAGAATCGCAGCTCGCGAGCATTCCCACGACGTCGATCTGCTCCGCATCCTGGCCTACACTCTTATCGCAGAGGGCCTTGGCGATGAAGCGCTTGATGTGCTGGATCGGCTGGACGCGCTCGATGTGCACCCCTCTTCACGCGTGCCTATGACGCTCTTGCGTAGTCACGCATTGCGACACGCCGGCCGCATGACCGAGGCTCGTGATGTCTTCCAGCGCTATGTGTCACTGCGCGCGAGCACAGCCTTCATTAAACAGCAATAGGGATCTTTCATGGCCAACGTCTTGCGTAACTTCGTCGTGCGCGCGCCGGCCCACCCGGATTTCATGGTCGCCTTGATGCTGCTTCTGGCGATCGGCATGATGATTATGCCGATCCCAATCATTGTGATCGACATGCTGATCGGCTTCAATCTCGGCTTTGCTATATTGCTGCTGATGGTTGCCCTCTATCTCAGCACGCCGCTCGATTTTTCGTCCTTGCCGGGCGTCATCCTGATCTCGACGGTATTTCGTCTGGCGCTGACTATTGCAACAACGCGACTGATTCTTGCTGAGGGCGATGCCGGCAGCATCATCCACACCTTCGGCGATTTTGTCATATCGGGGAATATCGCTGTCGGAATTGTCATATTCCTGATCGTGACCATGGTTCAATTCATGGTTCTTGCCAAGGGCGCCGAGCGTGTCGCAGAGGTGTCGGCCCGCTTCACACTCGACGCGCTGCCGGGCAAGCAGATGGCGATCGACGCCGAATTGCGCAACAGCCATATCGATCAACACGAAGCACGTCGCCGGCGCGCCGCGCTGGAACAAGAGAGCCAACTTCATGGCGCCATGGATGGCGCCATGAAGTTCGTGAAGGGCGACGCGATCGCCGGACTGATCGTCATTTGCATCAATATGCTCGGCGGAATCAGCATCGGTCTGCTTTCCAAGGGTATGTCGCTCGATGAAGCGCTGCATCAATACACCCTCCTCACGATTGGTGATGCACTTATTTCACAGATTCCGGCGTTGCTGCTGTCAATTACGGCCGCAACCATCGTCACGCGTGTGAACGGGCCTTCCAAGCTCAAACTCGGCGCCGATATCGTTCACCAACTCACCGCGAGCACGCAAGCGCTTAGATTAGCCGCCTGCGTTATGGTATTCATGGGGCTCGTTCCAGGCTTCCCTTTGCCGCCGTTCGTCACCCTGGCTATTCTTTTTGCTGCGGCAAGCTATATCAAGGTCGGCGCGAAAGCTGACAAGGCTGCCGTTAAGACAGGCGCTGACGGCGTCGCTTCGGCGCCGGCCCCTGTGCCGCCTCAGAAGCAAGCCGTGCATGCGGAAGCACTTCCGATTGCTTTATTTCTTGCACCGAACCTGACGCATTCGATTGACAAAGACGAGCTGGAACAGTGCATTGCGCGTGTTTCAACACTGGTATCGGCGGATCTTGGCATCACCGTTCCGCGCATACCGGCCCAGATTGGGCAGAACTTGTCCACGTCGCAATTCAGGGTGGATGTCGACAGTGTGCCAGTTGAACGCGATGTGATCGATCCGACCCAACTGGTGCTCAATGACGATTTGGCAAACATCGAATTGAGCGGCCTCCCCTTTCGGCAAGACCCGGAGACAAATCGGGTCTGGATCGAAGAACGGCATGCAGCCGCTCTCAAAGCAGCCGGCATCGGATATCACCGACCGAGCGAGATTCTTGCCTTACGTCTCCATTCGACATTGACACGCTATGCACAGCGCCTGGTCGGCATCCAGGAGACCCGCCAATTGCTCGCCCGGATGGAACAGGAATACCCCGACTTGGTGAAGGAGGTGCTGCGTACGGCCACCGTCCCTCGGATCGCCGAGGTCCTGCGCCGGCTGCTCGATGAGGGCATCCCCATCCGCAACACCCGCTTGCTCCTGGAGGCGCTGGCAGAGTGGAGCGAACGCGAGCAAAACGCCGTCCTGCTCACTGAATATGTTCGTGCTACTCTGAAGCGGCAGATCTGCTTTCGCTATGCTAATGCTCATCGTGTTGTGGCCGCCTTTATCATTGAGCGCGAGAGCGAGGAAATTGTGCGCGGCGCGGTGCGCGAAACTGCTGTCGGCCCATACCTCGTTTTGGATGAATGGCAGAGCGAGAAGCTGCTTGCACAGTTCCGTCACATCCATTCGACCATCGCACAAAGTAAGAGTCAGCCTGTCATTCTTGGATCGATGGACATCCGGCGTTTCGTGCGTGGCTTTCTCACGCGCAACGGGATCGACCTGCCCGTCCTATCCTATCAAGATCTCGCCGCGGATTTCACGGTTCAACCGATTGGATCCATTAAGCTTCCAGCTTCCAAGGACACGGTCCCTTCCCCGGAACGTGGCGGGCTCCTTCCCGCTGCGGGTTAACAGTTTACAGCAGCTCGTCATGAGAAAGCCTATGAATTCAAATGAGATCAGGGGCCGGAGGCGCTTGTGCTCCATTCTTCCGGGGGCGTGGCCAGCTCTGCTCGCAATGCTCGCCGTTGTGCTGCTCGCGGGTTGCGCTATCTCGGATAGATCGGGTGTTTCACCGCAGCAGACGTCCATATCAGACCTCGCAGGCAGCAAAGAGATTGACCCTGCCGTGCGCCAGCGCATTTCGTACACCCTCAGCCGGGATCCTGATGAAGGGGCTCTGCGCGATACATTGAAGCAACAGCCGAACAACATCGATGCGGCGATTCCTCTTGCGCGAGCCCTGCTGGCACGCAACTGTCCGAATGATGCGCTAGAGTTGCTCGACGGCGTCTTATTGGCAGCCCCTGGCGACCTGCGCGCATTGAATGCCAAAGCAGTTGTTCTCGATCACGAGGGCCAACATCAGGAGGCCCAAGAACTATACCGCCAAGCTCTCGCAGCGGAACCCGCAAACCCGATGCTGCGCAACAATTTCAAACTGTCCCTCGCCCTTGAAGGCAAGAGGGAGGTCGACGACGCCGACCCAGCACCGCAGGCGGACGGCCGGCACGCATTGGCTCGTTCGAGATAGCGCAGCGAACAAGAGCGGATCGGAATGGCGAAGTCTTGAGGCCTAGCTGTCATCTTGCCGACAGCTAGGCTTACTATGAGCGCGGAATCTCAATCGGCGGCAGCCCCCGCGACCCTCATGTCGTCGATACAAATAGGAAGTGTCATGTTTCAGCGTACCAACAATTTATCCAATACCCAACGTGCTTCCGAGCCCGATGAAGTGAGAATGAGCGCGACCCGTACGCCTACGCGGATAGCCAAAGGTTCGCGGATATATTGTCTACCCTGAATTCGGCGCCATCGAGTTTCTCCTCAGATCCATCTTCGACGGCAGTCCCACCATACGCGCTGGTTGACGAGCCACCGGTTGAGATCTCTAGATCTTCATTCGAGCACAAGCTGGCAGAGTTTTATGGAGGAGACATAGAGGATATTGCTGCTAATCCGCAGCGATACTCTAGCTGGGTGTCCCGAAAGGCTCAACGCACAGCGGACGTTGCGTTTCGCTTCGGCATGAAGTCAATTTCGGAGAAAGCGCGATATTTCAGCTATCAGCTTGGGAACAAGAGCGTCGGGCTCCTGAGAACGGAACCCGGAAGTCGCATGAGTGAGCTGTTCGAGGGCAACAATGATTTGCGCGAAACATTTCCTGGGCGAGATGAAATCACCTCAACAATAGCTTTCCGGGTTACTCATCCGCTTGTCGATAACGCGGGCGATATCTTGCTTGAACATCAGCTCCGGATCGACGGCACGAACCGCTCGTTCTCTCCCACTCTTCCAATCCGGAAGCGAAAGCCCGCGCAGCAGCGTTGGGCTTTCTTGAGGTAAGTGACTCGATGATGGTGCTTGATCCCACCAAGCACAAGGACAAATGGAAGAACAAAGGACCACACTCCCGCCAGGCGCCGAGCAGCTAGACGCCGCCCCGAAGGCGCCCCCCAATTAACTTTCTAGCAGCCCAGGCGCTTAGCAAGCGCCTCGCTCTTGCGCGCAGAGTGCGTCTAGCCACCCGCCTTAGCTCGCAGAGATATTCGCTCGTTGGGCAGTTACCATGTGGCCGCTCGAGACCGCCTCGATTTGCGCTTTCATCGAGCTCGCAATCTGACGCTACGTAAGATTCGGTCGCTTCATGTAAATTAGAAGCGGCAGCGACGGCGTCGATAGATAACCTATGGCAATGCAACGATCACCACAGGCAGGCAGTTGGTTCTTGGCGGCGCGCATTCCAGCTGTCCACAAACCTCACGTAGATCACCGGTACAAGTGATTACTACCCATTCTCGGGCCCGCATCGTCACACGACGTCACTCGCTTAATGTTGAAAACGTTCGTCGGTTGCAGAGCTCTCGCATCGAAGGTTCATTGCCCCTTCTTTCTGCCATGTTCACACCCAAAGCAGAGACGCACGATTGCGCACTTTGCGCGCGGCAACAGCGAGTGTCTCAGGAGATGTTTTCATGGTGAAACCAGTTGTAATTGTGGTAGGTGCGGACAAGGGAGGAGTCGGCAAGACGACCGTATCACGAACGCTACTGGACTACTTCAGCGTAAACAACGTGCAAACACGCGCATTCGACACGGAGTCGCCGCGGGGAACGCTGAAGCGATTTTATCCCGAGATCACCCAGATCGTCGACATGACGACGACGGCGGACCAGATGAAAATCTTCGATACCCTGAACTCAGGGCTGTCCGTCACTGTCATCGATGCTCGCGCAGGCTTACTGTCCTCTGCGTTGGCTTCCTTGCGCGACATCGGATTTCTGGACTCGGCACGGTCTGGCCAGATCACATTTGCCGTGTTCCATATCCTGGGATCATCCATCGCTTCGCTAGACGAGATCGCGGAAACCGCGACCTTCATGAGCGGCGCAAAGTACTACCTGGTCAAGAACTTCATCAACGACACTCAATTCTTCCAGTGGGATCAAGCGACCTATAATTCCTATTTTCACCGCATCAAACATGCGACTGAGTTGGTCATACCGAAGCTTAACGAGATGGCTTATGAGCAGGTGGAAGTCGCATCCGTCCCATTCATAGACTTCGTCGCAAACAAGGGGAGGAACGATGAGCCCGCGAACAACTCCTTCGTGCTGCGCGGCTATGTCCGGCACTGGCTGGCAAATGTCTGGAGCGAATTTGATCGCATCAACTTGACGGAATTGGCCGGCGCCAAGTCTGGCACCCGGGCCGGCGAGAAGTAGTCGCACATTCGGTGGGCTCAGATCGGGCCCACGTACGGAACGAAATTGATCTGCTGGCTATGTTAGCGACCCCCATCTACATCATCTGCTCTCCTAGCCCGCAGGTCGGTAAAACCCTCATCGCTCGGGCCATGAGCGAGTTCTTGCTGCTGAAAAACGGCACAGCGCTGTCCTTTGATGTCAACTTGAAAGAGCCGTCATTGCTCGACTACCTCCCCAACATCACGGAGACCGCGGATGTGATCGACACTTACGGCAAGATGCAGCTGATGGATCCTCTTATCATCCACGATCGGGTACCCAAGGTAATCGATCTCGGCTTTCACGCCTTCGACGAATTCTTCAAGATGTGCGAGGAGATCGGCTTCATGAAGGAGACGGCGCGCTGCTATGTCGTTCCTATCATCCTCTTCGTCGCGAGCGCTGACCGCATCTCCTTTCGCGGTTATGAAATGCTGCGGCGGCGAATTCCGCCGGCGTCGCTGGTCACCGTCCACAATGAATTCGTGCTACGCGGCGGATTACCTGAAGCGATGGATGGCGAGCGGGTGCTTCGGATTCCCGCACTTTCGCTGTTCCTCAAGAGATATATAGACCGGCTTAGCTTTTCCTTCACTGGATATCTGCGCAACGAGAAGGACTGGTCTACCGAGCTGCATCAATGGATCCGACGGAATTACAGCATGTTTCGCGATCTGGATTCGAGTATGATGCTGCGAGGGTCCTATCGATCGCGGGGGACGGATATCGATAGCCTACGTTTCACAAGAGCCACTTGAGATTTCGGTCTGCTCGCCATCTATTCGTCCGGCCTATGAATGTGTCGTTGACCAATGACTTCAATGGCCGCCGCGGGACGCGAACGCATGAATTGCGGTATACGAATCTTCGCTTTGATCGCGCATCTTTACCGTGATCGTCCGCACGGACCGCGCGACCGGCAGTTGACGGCAGCTCATTCGCCGAATGGCTTCATGCAGACACGCCCGTCCTCGAAAGGATCGATGACTGTCTTGACCTTGTGACCGGCTAAGCGGATCGTCGGGCCCTTCAGTCCGAGGGCGCTCATAGCTCAAGGCCGAGTTTCCCGAGCACCTGGTGCATGACCGCGCTTTTGATCTCGCGGGCGATCTCGTTGCGTATCTGGGCGCCGAGCACCCACTCGGCATCGGCATCGCCTGTCAGACCATGCTCGGCCAGTCGCCCGTCCAAGCGGGTTTGAAACTGTACGCCCATCGCGTCGACGAGCCGCTCCTGCATTTCAGCATTGTCTTCGGGTGCGACACCACGCTTTCCCATGGTTGCCAGCGCGCTGCCAAATAGTCCGGAAATTCCGCCGCTTCCTGGTTCCGCACCGATGCCTCGGCCCTGGCCACATCGTCCTCGGTCACGTGAGAGACGTTCGTGACGCGCATGTCGGGAGCGATGTGCCGCAGCTATAGCGCGACGATCTGGGTGGGAAGACGTATTGCCTCACATATCGATGCTCCCGAGTGAGATCGGCTGCCTCATTTATTTTGCTCCCGGCTTGGGTTGAGGAGGAGGCCGGGTGCGGAGATGGCCGGGGTTTCGGAGCGCCCGGCCTCCTCCGCTGGCACCTGGCACAGCATTGGGGTGTTGTGACCTCATACCCCGGAAGCGTTTCCTCCGTAGGAACGAACAGTAACGCGTTCGCTTGCTCGCTGCGCCAAGATTTAAGTCGACGTTGAAGCGTTCGAAGAAGCTTGTTCGGATAGGCTCCAGGATATTCCACCTGCAACCGGGAGAGCAGTTCGCTGCCAGTCCGCCAGGGTTCGATTTCAAACCATTTTCGCAAGTCCGGCGTTGCCCTGATGAGCGGGTCGGGACGGCGCCGGCCTCTCTTCGCTTTCACGATTGGCCGATCCGTCGGTCGCATAGCTCCGTCCTTCCAGGCGGTTCGTAGACTTGCCAGAAAGAGATCAATCGATTGCGATGCCGCAGCAGGATTGACGATTGGCTGGGTATCCGCAAGCGCCGCGAGGCGTTCCTGCGCGCCGCGGATATCGCGCAACAACGCGACCGGGTCGAGAGTGGCATAGATTTTTTTGGAGATGGGCGCGAACCACGTCGGGCGTGCGCGCGTCGGCGGCCAAGCGCTGGTGTGGTGTTGCCGGCGCGCTGTATGTCTTGCGCACACGCGCCCCGTCGCGCTGCTTGGCTATCAATTTGAACGAGGGCTGGAAGAAGTTCACGAGCAGCCGCGCCGATCGATAGCGTTCGGCCAGCAGCTTGGCCGCTTCCAGGCCCTCGAACCGACGATAGCCGACCATCCTGCGCACGACGGCGCCGTTCTTCTGCTCGATGAACGCTTGGTCATTCTTTCGGTAGGGCCGGCAACGCGTGAAGACGATGTGGCCGCCTCGCAGTAGGCTTTCAGCGTCTCGTTCATGAACACGGTATCATTGTCAGTATCGAGGCCGAGCAGCGCAAAAGGCAATTGCTTGCGCAATTCCGTCAGCACGGTGCTCAACAGCGTCTGTTCGCGCACGATCAGAGGAGCGCACTCCGTCCAGCCGGTAGCAATGTCGGTGAGCACGAGGGTCTGGATGAAGCTGCCGCGCGCAGATGGACCGCTATGCGCTACAAGGTCGGCCTCGACGAATCCCGGCGCCGGATCATTGCAATCTGCCGACGTCCGTATTGGAACACTGCGACGCAACGAGTGCGTCGCATGCCGCCGGCGCTTGCGACCTAATTCTTTCGGATCCGCACCAAGGCGCGGTCGATCGTCGCAGCGCTCATCGCCAAAAGTTTGGCGCGGATCTCGGGGGCAAGGTCGAGGTGGCCGTGCCGTTCCATCGCCTCAATCAGCGCAGGCATTAACGCCTTCAGCCGCTTCCCGCAGATCCGGTCTGACGCGTCCCAAAGGAGCACGAGCGCGTCGTGTTCTGCCTCATTATAGACTCGACGTCCCGTCGGTCTGGGCGTGCGTCTTCCTGACCTCGAAGTAGTCGCATCGCATGCTTGCGATGGTATCCGGTGATGTCGACGAACTCGTCCAATATCCGCGCCTTCTTCGCGCGATCCGAACGCCGATAGCGCGCGCCTGCTGCTGCCGTCAGTTCCTTCCGCGTTGCCATGCTTAGCCATCCCATCTTCGCCCCCGCTCGTTCCCGATCCAAGGGAGCAATTTACGTGAGGCAACGGCTCAGCATCCGGTAACAATTAGGGCGAGGCAATGCGAGGTCTCACCTTGATCGCCGCCGCCCACTCGAGGCGGCCGCGCTGCGTGCGATTGAGATCCAGGCTCGCAACTACCCGATCCTCGAGAAGCTCGATCGCGTTGCAACGCCTGCGTCCCCCAAGCGCGAGCCGATCATACACACCAACATCAGAGGCTCGGACTATTCCCACTATAAGGGAAGAAAATGCTGACACACCCCACACTCCACTTACTTACCCGCCGGCGAGGCTCGTGAAGGCATCGCCGGCCTTACCGGCATGGCCGTGCGGAACAAGTCACAGAAACGGCTGTATCGGTACCCGTTCGGATGGTCCGCAATGTACTCTTCCCGCAGCACCTGTAAGGTCACATGCTTGCGCTTGAGCTCGCGGGCAACAACGGACCAGTCAGGCTCGGCCACCTTGCGGCGACCCGGCTTCACGCCAGGCACCCCGTACAGCAGTTGCTCCAGCCCGGCGTCGCTATCGCTTCCGGGACGGGTGCCATGCCAGACCCGCGCGCATAAACCGCTTCAGCGTGTCACGTACCCTCGACTGCCAGCGCCTTCTTCAGCGCGGCACTGTCATCCGGAACAGCGTCGCGGTCGGCATCCATGCGACGCATGTGAATCACAGATTGGAGGCGTTGGGACTCCCTAAAATGCCGGCAGGCGCAGATTTTCCTGGATCAGCCCGCGCTCCGCGGTCGCCAGCTCAGTTGCGGATTCCGCCAGTCGATCCCAGCATATAGGCCATCTGAGCTGCTGAGATCGATACCGCCCCGTCCGACGCCGAAGGCCATATGAACTTGCCGCGATCCAGGCGCTTGGCGTAGAGCGACATGCCCAGCCCGACATGCCAGAGGATCTTGACCAGGTCGCCGCGGCGACCCCGGAAGATGTAGAGATCGCCAGCATACGGTTATGTTGCGCGCAACAAAATAGAGAGCGTTTTTAGATTGGCGGCGCGGCACGAAGCTTCAAAGTGCGCTGCTTTGAGTGCGCCGGTAAGCTAAAAACGTGTTGGACGAAGCCGCCTAGCTCGGCGGTGCCGCTATGGAAATTGGATGCCGCATCCCCACGGACAGTGCCGTCGCTGAGGCTTCGGGGACATGCTGGATGCGGTCTGGATGGTGAAACATTCTAATCAAGATATGGTCTCCCGGTCGAAAAGACCGGCGACGCCCGCGCCTGGAGCGCTCGATGCCGGAGGCGTGACAATAGGATGCCTGCTGTCTACCTTGGCAGATAGAACGAACGATGATCAATGATTGAAAAATCCCGACCGTCATGAAGTGTCCAGAAACGGTGGGTCTTGTGACGCAACCGGCGCGAGCACCTCGATGCACACCATCTGCCCTTGACGGCAAAAGGGACATTCCCGCAGGGAAACCCCGGTCAGCTCCTCGACCTTGTCGCGATAATCGTGCCCTTCCTTCAGATTCACCGGAGTATCGGAGTGCTGCATTCCGAGGAGTTCGCGGCAGCGGGCGAGCTTTTGCTTGCGGTAGCGGTTGCCCATGAAACCGTAATAACGGATGCGCTGAAATCCCTCGGGCAAGACATGGACGAGGAAACGCCGGATGAACTCCCCGGCGTCGAGCGTCATCACCTTTTGTCGGTTCTCGTTGCGATAGTCCTTCCACCGGAAGCGTACCTTGCCATCCTCGATATCGACGATCCGGTTGTTGGCGATTGCCACCCGGTGTGTGTAGCGTCCGACATATTCCAGAACCTGCTCAGCGCCCGCGAAGGGTGGCTTGGCATATACCACCCAGTTGACCTGGCGGGCGGGATCCAGATAGCGCCGGAATGCGACGAGATCGCGCAGCCGTTCCAATGATGAAAAGAATCGCAACTCACCGGCCTCGAATGCCCTTTGCAGGCCTTCGAGAAATAATCGCCGGAAGAGTCGGGAGAGCACGGCGACTGGTAGGAAGAAGCCGGGACGGCACGCGATCCAGCGGCTCCCATCCGGCGAAAGCCCGCCGCCGGGCACGACGCAGTGGAGGTGGGGATGATGGCTAAGATTCTGCCCCCAGGCGTGAAGCACCGCGAAAAACCCGATCTCCGCGCCGAGGTGTCGCCGATCGGCAGCGATGGTGCGCAACGTCTCGGCGGCCGCGTGGAACAGGATCTTGTAGACCGTGCTGGCATTCTGGAAGGCAATCGCGGCGATCTCGTCGGGAACCGTGAAGACGACGTGGAAATACTGCGTATCGAGAAGCTCCTCCCGCCGAGCCTCGATCCATTCCGCTCGGGCGAGCCACTGGCACTTGGGGCAACTGCGGGAACGGCAGCTGTTGTAAGCGATCCGTCGTTCACCGCAGCGGTCGCACTGTTCGACATGGCCTCCGAGCGCTGAAGTTCGGCAGCGCTCGACGGCAGTCATAGCTGCGCGTCGTTCGGTCGATAGCGAGGCCCAGTGCTGCTCTCGCCAGGCAGCACCGTAGCGACGGAATATATCCGCGACCTCCGGACCTGAGCGGGCCATGAGACTGGCCGTCAGAAATGTTCGGGTGGTGGCGAGGAAGCCTTGGGGATCGGACGCGGCAGCAGTTCAAGCGGGCTCGTCGCTGCGCAAACCTTGTTGGTGGCGATCCGCAGATATTGGGCGGTCGTTGACAGGCTGCGATGGCCGAGCAGGAGCTGGATAGTGCGGAGATCGGTTCCAGCTTCGAGCAGGTGCACCGCAAATGCGTGCCGCAGGGAATGAGGTGTTACCGGCTTGGAGAGTTTCGACATCCGATGTGCCTGGCGGCAGGTGGCATCCACGGCGCTTGTCGATATCGGTTCTCCAGCAACGGCACCGGGAAACATCCATGTTCCGGTTGGTCGCACGGCGCGCCAATAGTCCGTCAGCACCTCCAGCAACCTGGCCGACAGCATGACGTAGCGGTCTTTCTGTCCCTTGCCCTGCTCGACGCGCAGCACCATGCGCTGGCGATCGATAGCCTCAGGCTTCAGCCGGGTCGCCTCGGAAATACGTAGGCCGGCGGCATAGCATGTCGTCAGGATCGCCTGGTGTTTGAAGCTCTCGATGCAGCCAAGGAAGTGCAGCACCTCCTCGGGGCTGAGAATGACGGCCAGTGTCTTTGGCGCCTTTGGGCACGGAATGATCCGGTCGAAATCCCAATCGAGGCCGAGCGTGACGCGGTAGAGAAATCGAAGCGCTGCGACGGTCACTTGCACCGAGCGCGGCGCCAGCTTCTTCTCGTTCGTCAAATAGACCTGGTAGGCGTGGATATCCTCCGGGCCGAGCAAAGCCGGCGATTTAGCGAAATGCCGAGCGAACTGCGAAACCTGCAGCAAATACGAATCCTGCGTGTGTCGCGACAGGTTGCGGACCTGCATATCTTCCATCATGCGTAACCGAAGCGAGGTCATAGCGAACTCCTTGACAAGAGGAACGCTGCGCGCGGGCAGCAACACCATCTTGTCAGGGGCAAGCGCTGATGAAATCGGGTGGATTACGTCGCTGTGCGGGTGGTGCCCGGTCAGTCAGAGACACGGGCTGGCTTCAAGGGGGATACGCCGCACTCAACGCGGATACCCTCCCGCGGAGCCGGTTCGTCCAACCGTTCTTATGTGTCGGACGCGATTATGTGGCGGAGACGCCCTAACGCCAGCCAGGGCGGGCCAGGCCTGGATTCCTCCGCCACATAATATTTTCGTGCCTCTTGCGCGGACGCGGGATCCCCCTGCGCCGCAACGCCAGAGGGGCACAATGCTCGAGTTCTATTTTTCGTATCGCGGGGTGCTCAAGCGCCTTCGTAACGGAGCGCTCGGCGCCGAGATGGATCGCATCGCGGGGCACTTTTTCTCGCTCGGTTACAAGCAAACATCCGCTAAGCTCTATCTGAGCCGGATTGCGCGGTTCAGCCATTTTGCTGCAGCACACTGCGGTTCGGGGCCGATCGGCGAAGCTATCGTCGATTGCTATCTACACTCGTTCACCACGGACTCTCCGCGGATTGCGGCAGTGTCCGCGCTTCAACACGCGCGGCGAGTGGCGCCCGAACGATTCATTGCTTCGGCGCCCAGTGTAGTCGATGATCCGGACGCTCCGCTTTTGAGCTTCTTTTCGGACTATCTAAGCAGGGTACGAGGCCTTGAGCCAAGGTCCCGCGATGGCATTCTCTTGGGCGCGCGGCGCTTTCTGGATTGGCTCCGCCATCGCCACCCCGGCCAAGACCTCGAGACGTTGACGGCGGAGCATGTCCTTGCCGCCGTCGAGTATCGGCTGTCGCTCTCGGCGACCTCCGCCACTCGCACGGCGGCGACCTCTTACATTCGAACGTTTCTCCGCTTTCTGCATTGGGCTGGCCACCACGAGCAGGATCTGGCCCGCGTCGTACCCGCGCATGTCGGTGTGCCCGGGCGATCCAGACCCTGACGCCGCTCGGGATCGGGATCATCGCCGTCTCAGAAGCTCAAGAGCCCGCTGCAGCGCCTCCGTGTCCACGCCCCGGTCAACGCGCTCGCGCCGCCGCCAAGCTCGATCTCGATAATGCCGGCCCTTGCACATTGCGCAGGCGGTGAAGACCCCGGTTGTGGCGCGCCACTCGAGATCGGAGCCGCCGCAGGCGTGATCTCAACCGGAAAAAGCACCGGCGCGGCATCCCCGCTCAACTTGCCTTCGCGCGCCAACCGGCGCCACGTGAACAATTGACTTGTCGACAGCCCGTTACGTCGTGCCGTAACCGACACCAGACGTCGCCCGCCATAGCTCTGCTGACGATCCGCTGCTTTTCTTCCAATGTCCAACGGCGTCGAGCGCCTGTCGAGACGACTTCAAGTCGGGAAACCTTCGAAATAGGCATCTGGTCAGTCGTCAGTCATGCGCCTATGTCTTCATCCTCCTTCAAACCGCACAAGGCGGTCCTGCCCGGCCTGCCCGGAGCGCCCACCCCGAGCTACAGGCCGCCTCCGTGGGCCCAAGAAATTGAACCTTCGCCGGCTCCGATGAGGGCATGCGGCTGCGATCTATACCTTGATCGCACGGCCAAGCTCCACGAGATCTATCCACAGGCTAGGCTCGCCGACGTGCTGGCCCGCCTGCCGGATCATCGCGCCAAGCGCATGTCCTGGGAATTGTCGACCTCAGAACGTCGCTCACGCCGCATAAGCGCGGACGACGTACCCCGCACGATGGACATAGGCCGACATTTCCGGACGCCCGAACCGTCATGACAGGCTTCTCATCCTGGAAGCGCGCACTCTCTACGACAACTCCACGCGGCACCCGAAAGGAGCGCTGGAGTTTTTGCTGCATGGCGCTGATTCTTCCCCAATCAATGCGCTGGAGATCCCTCGGGCCCGAACGAGATCTGGTCCAGGCCTGGGAAGCCATACGCCATCAGTTTACCGAGCCGGCAGCGGCCCGGCCAGAGACACAGGCCCAATGTGGTTTGTCTTCAAGCAACTTCCCGGCGGCCTGGGATGCAGCCATCGCGCAACTAATCCCTACTTGATCAAATGCAAAGACGATATCTTTGGTTTGATACTTCAGCTTATCCGCTGCGCGGAGCACCCCTTCGGCACCATTTTGAAACGTGGCGTTCAACGTCCAGTAGTCTTGATTCGCGACAACAAACGTGTGGAATGCCTTCCTGATATCCCAACCAGAGCGTTTCGATAGGATACAAAACACCTTGTTATAAATTCCACTAGAATAGTGAACCTCCAGTCCATCGTAGTATTTGGAGACGTGGTCTATAGACACGCCATCCTGTGGCGGGTCGCACATATATCGCAAGGACGTGCCAGCTTTTTTGGGTAACATCCGCCCCCACGGTCAAGTCAGGCCCCGATCTTCCGAATGTATCGCCATACTTCTGGAAGTAATAGGACTCGGCAGCCTCTCCTGCCATGTCGGAAAACGACTCATTCATTCCACCTGACTGGTACTGATATTCGAGGTTCGAATTCTGCTCTGTGAAACCATGCGACACTTCATGGGCAACAACATCCAAGCTCACGAGAGGATAGAACATCGTTTTCCCATCGCCAAGCGTCACTGAGCTGCCACTCCAAAATGCGCCGTCCTTATTCTTGGAGTAGTGTACGCGCAAATGCAGTTTCTGCTTCAAAGGACTGACGCCGTACCAGTCCCTATACATGTCCACAACAACCTTCCCGAAAAATTGGGCATCATTGAGCGGTGAGAACGCGCCATTGATATCATCCCCTGCGTTGTTGTAACACCTAAACGCAAAAGGCTCGTTCGTACCTTCGTCAGAGAAGTTCATGTGCTCGGTGAAAACATCTGGGCTATCCATTTGACAGATGCTGCCCTGCTCGTTCACTTCGAAGGGCGGAACGGTTTCGCTTCCATAGGTGTATTGGCCAGTCTTGGCATTTCCGCCAGGCCCCGTTCCTTTTTGGGCGTGTTGTAGGTTTTCATAGGAACTCACCGTTTCGCCTGTGATAGCGTCGATAAACAACACAGGACGTGTTGGGCGTGGAGCTGCTGTTCCGTCCCGGACAGTTGTAAAGAACGACGTGCGGTACACAAGCCGGACCTCGCCATTCTTTTGAACGAGATACACGAGATCGGCCTCTTCATTTTTATAGCTGCTCCCGCGAAGCGTAGGAGCAGAGGAGAGCACAATCTCCTTAGCTTTTTGAAGCGCCTGCTGTTTGGTGATCTTGGCGGTCAGGGCCGGACCTAGATCGTAGGCGGCAGTTCCGCTTAAGGCAACAATTCTCGTGCCATCAGCAGATCTCTCGGCAACGATCTGCGGGCCCCACACGGGAATTCCGTTGTGCTGCTGCTCAAGGCGGAGGGTGGCGCCGGAACGGTTAGGCAGCGCCTTAAGCGACGAAGAAGTATCGAGTTCGAGTAATCCGGCAACGGAGGCCTCAGGTGATCTTCCTTGAGCTATTTCACCTAGGGGACCGGTTTGAGGTACAACCTTGTTCACCTCACGAATCTCGGCGGCGGTAGCTGACCCTAGCGAGGCACTCAATACAAAGCACGCCAGTGCGTGGATACGGTTATGACGCATGACACTGTCCTCAAGCTCGATTAATCGCTTCGCTGCGCTGAAAGTAGCGAACGTAATTGCTGCGATCTGGCTCAACCTGCATATTCATTGTCATCTCCCCTTCATCAGTTGCGATAGCTCTCACGACCATCGACGCCTTTTGCTGTTTCGATCACAAACTCAATTGCAAGCTTGGCGAAGCGCGCGGCTTTTGTTGCATCCAACTTGGAGACCACGTCCTCCGAAGTGTGAATGTATGGATTGATACCTTCGAGCGGAGCCTCGAAAGGCCAGGCTGCGCGGATGCCATTTCTCGTCCACGAGGCATGATCAGAGCATGCGTAGCCGCACTTAGTTTCACCGTGCGTGATCGCATGAGCACCAGAATGGTTGTATTCCTTTAGGAGCTTAGTGAGAAAACCATTTAGTTCGGGGCTGGTGTAATCATCGTTCACCAGGTAGATGTCCCGGGGGGACCGGTCGGCATTGAAGCCGGTCATGTCAAGCTGCAAGGCCGCAATTACCTTTTGCCCTTCTTTGCTGTATCTGTCCGCGATTTCTGCGGAACCTCGGAGCCCTACCTCTTCTGCCGAGTAGGCCATAAACTTAATGGTCCGCTGCGGTTTGAATCCCGTTTCCATCAGCACACGAAGCGCCTCTGTGACGACCGCGACTCCGGATGCGTCGTCGTCAGCACCAGGCGCGTTCTCTTTGGGGTTCTCTTTATTCTTATTAATTGAGTCGATATGCGCGCCAATCACCACTATTTCATCCGGCAGGGACGCGCCTCGGATTGTTCCGATAACCGAGTTCTGAACCCAGCCGTGCGAAAATAGCGCGACTGTGAAGTCTGGACGCTCCTGTCCCATGCTCTCCCATTCTCTACGAACAAACTCAGCCGCTTCTTGCCCTTTGGACGTTTCGAAGTGTCGCGTCCCGAAACCTTGGAGCATTGTGATCGTGCTGAGGATCTTATCGCCCTTAACCCGATCAAGGGCTCGGCTCACGATACTCTGCTGATCAAGCGTCTCCGGAAGGGAAGCTAAGTAGCGAAATCCGGGCTTGTAAGCTGGGTTGTCCACCTCCTTGAGGGCTGCCTCGCGCGACGCGTGAACAGTGAAGCCGCCGCAGCGTGGGCATGCGCTGCGCATCCAATTAGAAAACCTGTCTAAGTCTTTCTCAGCGATGTCAGCAACGGACATGCCGTTGATCACTTGAAACGTGGGAGCAACGAGATCGTCAGCAACTGATTGGCGGCTCGCAAGAGACCGCTGCGCGGCAGCTGCCGCATTGTCGCCAGTGACAACCCAAAGCCTTGAGGATTGTGCATAAGTACAGGGACTGCCCACCAGCAACATGGCTAAAGCAGTTAGAATTGTCTTCGAGCAACTCATTCTTTTCATGCCTACTCCTTTTCGCCGACGCATGAGCATGCCGATGACGCAACCGCGCTACGCACGGTTTGCGGCGGCTGCCGGACAACCAGTCGTCCAGCGATGACTCGCGGCCGGTCCGCTTGAGGTTGATGTCCTTTGCGAGAATTGCTGTGGTCGTGCGAACAGAGCAAGCGGCGTGCCAAATCGAAATTCCAACATTACGCGTGCTTCGTAGCATCTGGGTGCGTCGAAGCTCGATATTGGGCTAACCTGACAATCGGCACGGCTAGTGACCGACATTCGTTGCAGCGTTAGCGACGGAATTGCGACTATTCAGATACTGTGCAATCGGTGCCGCTGAGCGCACCGAGTTGCAGGACCGGCAGCCCGGCCATGGGGATCCGCGCCATCAAGTTCTGTTGAAATGGAGAACCAAGCTAGCCTTGGCGCCATTCTCAAGGTCCCGCAAGTAGCCAGCTTTGTGCTCGTGTTGGATCGTTCAGAACGAGCCGCGCTCACGGCGGGTTGCGCCAGCAGCAACTGAACGCCGGCGAGCGCTTTGTAATGGCCGGGCGGGCAGTTGTGAGAGGCCTTGTCCTGCTCAGCCGCCCGAATTGCTGCTACTAATTGAAACAGGACCGCTCGCATGAGAGCAGGCCTAATCAAAAACCTAGTCGAACTCGGACGGCTGCCAGCGTTGCCGTAGCGACGCGGATCATATTCTCACTGCGGCATATTCCGCTTGTGGCAGGGGGATCCACTCGAGACCTAGCCAAGACCTCGTTGCAAATGCGCGTGCGATCAATAGATGATCCCCGCAGATGGGGCTGCCAGCGCTACATTCTCCGGACGTGCCGCTTGCGGGGAGGAGTATGAAAATTGTAATGCGGCACTGCCGATGGCCTGGATCGCCGTCGTTGTCGAGGGGGACTCAATCGAGACGAAACTATTCCTTTCCGCCGCGGCCCAGGATCTGCAGAGCGGTCGAGTGAATGTGTCGCTGATACCGAATCCTCGTCGGGACTGCCCTTGTTCGGTCAAACCAGGGATGCCGACCTGCGGTTAGCTGGTTTGTGTGTGACGAAACCGCCGGTCCCCCTCCGGGGCGAATGACGACTACGCATTCCCACGCCGCTGCTGTGCGCGGGGTACCGTCACCCAGCCTTTGACCGTAGGCGACCGGTGCAAGCAGTGTCCCGCCTCAGTCATTGCATGCCGGTTGCGGCCCGGCTAAGCTCGTAGCGTGCCTATGTGCATCGCAATTACATTCTCATTTGCCGAACCGAGTTCAGGTGGCAACGCGCACCGTCTGGCCACCCCGGTGCTCGGAAGCTGGATCGCCGCGGTCGATCTTGGTGGCCAGCCCCGCTCGCATTGTGAGCCGCCGCTCCGTGTCGTCATGCCGCCCCCTTCATGACAGACTTGACTAACACTATTTGCTACGCGCTGCTGCTGTTCGCGTGTGGCTGGCTGATCTGGACCGATCTCCGCCATGGCATCATCCCTGATTGGATCAACGGCTTGATCGCAGCGCTGGGACTTGCGAGGACGTTTGCAATGGAGGGGGCTCTTGGTCCACTGATCGCGGGCAGCCAAGGCCTGATAATCGCTGCCCTGCTCCTGCTGCTGAGAGTACTCTACTTCCGTTGGCGCAGCATACAAGGGCTCGGCCTTGGTGACGTCAAGTTCCTGGCCGCCGCTACGCTTTGGACTGGACTATTCGACTTGCCGATTCTGTTGCTTGCCGCAAGCGTCGCGGCGCTGTTCGTCGTACTCTGTCTCCATGTTGTCGGGCAAGGCGTCACCGCACGAACGTCGATCCCGTTCGGACCATTTCTGGTCGTTGGCCTACTCGTCGTGCTTGCTGTGCAGACAAGTTTTGCAAGTATCCCTTTCTAAACTATCAATTTATTGGATGGTTTTTTCCCGCCAGGCAGAATACGTCGGACATTCACGGCGCGACAACAACGCGCCGTGCTGCCTCGCCTACAACCGCTCTGGCGCAAGAGAGGTCACATAATGATGAAAATTGATGTCAACGGCGATTGCGGCATTCTGAAGGTGTTTTAGAGATCCCGAGCAACAACATGCTCACGACTAGCTCCTGGACCTTGACGAATTAGCACGCTTACCGGAAATCTGATCGAGAACGTCGTCACGGCACAGGCGAGTCGAAATCGCTGGGCGCTCGGGCATTGAATCCATGCAGCGGAGAAGCGTGCAAAGGCAACACGCATTCATTCCGCGACTTCGTAGATTGACAATAAGACGGAACACAGGCGTTGTTTGGGAGGACCGGATGTTGGATCGGACCACTACTGCAGTTGTCGAGGTCCCAGCTCCTGTTCGGCGGCCGTCGAGTTCAAGGGTGATAGCTGGATCTCTCCCTCACTTCCTTTTCCAGGATGGGGCATAGACATGATCGCCTTCTTGGAGGGGTTTTCCAACATCACCTCGCGAGCACGCACCTCGCGTAGGACCCAGCCATCATGCTGTTCGCCGACCCTCATCCGAAGCGACAACTTGCTGGACTGATCGATGAAGATCCCGAAGCTCTCGAGCCCTCCTACAACGGTTCCAACCAGCGAGAGCGCCGGCTTCTCCGGTCTCTTGGAGGACAGCGGAGGCACGGGCACAGCGGCAATGGGCGTCGACACGGGAAGAACCAGCGCCCGTCGTGAGGGCGAGAAGATGGGACGATCGCGGGTAGCGGATAGCCGGGTCAACGGAATCCCCCACAAGGGATTGGCACCGGATGCGGCCTCTTTCGGCGCCGGCACCGAATTGACGGTCAATAGCGAGGGCTCAGGCTTGTCGACTCCTGCACGACCCTCCCGCTGCCCTATCGAACCAGTGTCCGTCACTTCCTCGCTTTTCACAGCCGCTATGGCCGCGCAGACCGACAGGTTTGTTATGGCTAATACGACGGCGGCCAACCGGATCATTTGATAGGACGCATCATTTGCGTTCCTGCCATTGGCCCGATACCGTCAGCGAAACGCGCAGCTTTCCTGGCGGGGTGGTCGTGACGGTCAAGAACGTCTCGACCAAGAGTTGCTCCACAAAGAGGAATGGAAGACCGGCTTCCAGATCATAGAGCAGTTGCTGTAAGGCTGGTTGTTCGATCTCGCAACTCGTCACTACACTAATGAAGCCTGCTTTCGAATGGTTACCCTGCAGTTCGACCTCGGTCGACAGAACGTTGCCCCCAGTTTTTGTGACGGCGCCCACCACCCTTTGCACCAGTGCAGCGCCTGCAAGGGTCACAGTCTTTCCTTCGAGAAAGGCCGAGCCGCCAGACCCGGTCAGATTAGGCTCGCCGCGGCGATCTGGCCGAACCGCTCGTCCCTCGAACTGAGCCAATAGCTCTCCAGTGTCGTGGAGCTGGTCGTATCGCGCAAGTAGATCGGTGATGGCGCTTGCGATTACCCAGAGGAAAGCGAGAACTACGATACCATAGCCTGACGCGGCTGCGGCAGGTGATGACCGAAATGCCACCTGAAAGAGAGCGGATCCCCTCATGTGCTTCCCCTGAAATAGGCATTCACATGAACCTCGATGTGAAACCGCTCGCCGGGCTCGTTTGATGATCTGGTTGTCGGCGCGAAAAATGCGGCTCGGCTGAACTGCGGCGACTGCTCGATCAGCTGGATCAGCGTCGGGGCGTCCTGAGTCAGACCAACCAGTTGCAGCCGATCGCCCTCGACACGCAGTTTGGTGACATAGGTACCATCGGGCAGGATGCTCGAAAGATGATCCAGAACCACCACCGTCGCTGGCGTAGTCTGCTTACGCCGAGCGAGCAGCGCGTCGGCAGTTGATGCAGCGTCGCTCGGATCGCTCTTGACTGCTGCCCGCTGACGCGCGATCGTGCTGCGCAGTTCTTGCAATGCTCCGTCTGCTTTGGTGCTGAGCACCATGGTTATTATCAGCACCAATGCAGTCGCAGTCCCAGCGCCGAGCAGAAAAAACTTCAGGAGTTTCGCGAGGTCTCGGCGACCGGAGATTGCCGAACGAAGACCTGCGCTGAAAAGCGTAATCGGTTGCAAGGACAACTCGCTGTGAGTATGGATCGCGACTGTGGCAGCTCCGACATGATCCGCGAACTGGACCAGCGGCTCTACCGTGGCACGCGACACCGCCGCTAAAATGAGGCCGATGCGTTCCTTGGGTGCCGACTGAGGCTCACTAAAACCAAAGAGCGCCTGTTCGGCACTCCAGGGCGTTAGTCGATCGATCTGTGAACGGATCATTCCATTTAGAAATGGTTCTGCCTGCTTTGGAAAGTCGAGCTGCCGAACCAGAACTTGGTTTGGGGCGAGGTAAATGTCCATTACGCACCCGCGCAGTACCCCAATCCAGTTGCTTGGCAGGGTATGGTCGCCGGCCAGCCGAACTTGGGCATTCTCTGGCCGCAGCTTGCGTGCGGAGTGCTGCAGCAGCTGTAGCGTCAGCCCGTCCGCTCCGTTGTGCCAAGCGCTTACCCGCCGGCGCCGGTGGACACGGTTCGCGATCGCTTCAAGAGCGCTAGCCACCGCGGCACACCACGCGTTAAGCGCCGTTTCGATGTCACTTGCCATCTTCATGCCCCACGGCGCGCGCCGCGCGCGTCGTGTGTTTGCGCGCCCTCGTCCTCGTGCGACAGAACTCGATAAGGCAATTTCCCTTCGCCCAATTCAATTACGACCACCGACGACCGCCGCCGACCATCGGCTGCCTCTAATGACACACGCAACCTCCACGCGTTGCTCTTGCCCGCGATGACCCTGGCACTTGCGGGTACCAGCGCCTGCCCAATAGCAGCCGGGTCGGCGGATAACGAGTCTCGTGACGCGAGGAAATCCTTCAGGATTAGCGGCGTCATTCCCGGAACTGAAGCGACCACCTCCGCCGGGGCGGCCAAGATGTCTATCCCAGGCGAGCCGCTGAAGACGGTGACAAACGGCATCACTCGGTCAAGCAACCAGGACGGCGGCCCCAGCACCAGCGGTAGCTCGTCGACATGGACGAAGGGGGCCAGCCTCGGACCATATTTACGTCCCGCCGCTGCATAAAGCGCCTCTTCCGATCGCGCAGCCGCCTTATCCACCGGCTTGGTACGCCACGATACCACCCTATCGGCGTAATCCTGCGCCGCTTCGGCGTCTGCGCCAAGGATATTGAAGAGATTGGCGATCATCTCCTTCGGCGCGGCATTGAGATCGACTCGGGCGGCCTCGGTTAGGAACGAGACCGCCACAACGTCCCCGCCGATCCGGATGCTGAATCCACCGCGCCTTGGCCGCTCCTCATTTTTAGCCATGAGCAACTGATAAGCCGCTAGCTCAACGCCGGCAGCGACCAACGCTTCTGCTTGCAAGGCGTCATCATCAATCCGCAAGACTCGCGCCGAGTTCGAAAGGTACTGTGAGAATACCACGATGAGCGCGGCCAAGGCTGCTAGAAACCACAGCACCGCCACCAGGATGAAGCCATCCCGAGGGCCAGCCTTGCGTGACGATTGCCCTTTCGATTGCAACATTAATCGCTCCGCGCGCCACCGAAAGCGGCCTTCGGACCCTGCTGTGGCTCGTCCGACCTCGAGCTAACGCAGTCCCTCTCGCCTTCAATACATCCCGCAACCGGAGCATCGACATGAATCCGGGCCACCCTCGACATTATGGCTAATCCGCCCCGACTACGATCGAGAATAGTCAAGCGAACGGCAGTAGGAAGCCGACCCGCCTCATGCCAATCCGACCACCAAGCGAGGCTCGCATCCGCATAGGCAAAGGACAGTCGGAAGGGAGGAGTAAGCAGCACCACTCGATCGGCGAAATGCAGAGTTTCGGAAAGTGAAACGCCGACGGGCAAAGGTGTGAAAGGGGTTCGCGAGCGCACGAGCGCAACATCGGGTCCGTTAGAACTTTCGCCAATCTGGACGATGTCAAGGCCAGGCTCGACATTCGGTCCAATCGCCTTGCGAACAAACGTCACCCCCAGCTCTCCCCCTTCAAACAGCGGCCGCGTCTGGTCGCGATTTGACGGGACAAACTCCGCTGCAGAAAGATCGTTGGCTATTCGGCGCAGGGCCAAACCGAGCATCTCCGCACGTTGAACACGATTGACGCCGCGATTCCACGCCGGAAACCATTGCGACGTCATCGTCGCGAGCACCGACATCACGAGCCCCGCGACAGCAAGCGCAGCCAGGGCCTCGATCAGGGTGAAACCGGCCCGCTCCTCACGATATTCTGATGCCGCACACATCAGCCTGCAGTCCGCGCCAGTCGCACTGTGCGCACATCGACGACGGCGCCCGATGCCGAACGGAGACGCAGCTCGACCATGCGAGGAATCCAGCCCGCCTGACCGGCGGCGACGTCCCAACCCGTCCCGATCGGCGCAACCAGAACAGTCCACTCGCCAGAGGCGGACGCACCGCGCAATGTACCGGGTAGCAACCGATCACGGCCTGGAACCGCGGTGACAAGAGCCGCGCTCGCCTCTTGGATGACTGCGACCCTCTCCTCGATCTTACGAACGGCACGCATATTGGTTGATACGACCGTGCCAATTAACCCAAGTGACAGGCTGAGCACCGCGAGCGCGACTAGCATCTCTATCAGAGTGAAGCCAGCGTCACTCTCTTCAGCCATTGATGAGGGAACGAGAGACAACCTCAATCCTCCCAGTCAGCCAGTCGATCCTGATCTCGAGACGCAGGTCAGCCCGCCAGAGTGCAATCGTACCACCGCAGGACAGGCCGTCGGGAAAGAAACTGATCGTCGATAAGACCGGACGTTGGTTGCAGCTGCGTGGCAATATCGCCTCGAATTCGACGTCGTCCGGCACCTGGACAGCAGCGGAGCTGGCCCCCGAACGAATCGCCCGGCCTCGCGGATCAACCAGAGTATCCACCCTGACGCCACCGCCGACCGACATCGCCCGGTCAGCTTTCAGGATCGAGGCGGCCGCAAGAGCATAGGCCTGCAGCCTTGCCTTGGAGGTCTGCCGCGGCACGAACGGCAATAGCACGGCTACGATCATTCCGGTGATCGCGAGCATGCAAACCACCTCCAGCAATGTGAAGCCGCGTTGACCATCACTCATTGCGTGCACTCGTCTGCGCACCGAGCATAATGTCGGCAGCCGTACCGCTACCTCCCTCCTGACCGTCGGCGCCAAAGGATATGATCTCGTATGGGCCGCGCTCGCCGGGGGAGCGATAAACATAAGGCGTATTCCAGGGATCGACGGGGATCGCGCCACCTCTCAGGTACGGGCCATTCCAGGCCGTAATGCCGGCGGGCTGGCTCGCCAAGGCGCGTAACCCTTCTGATGCCGTGGGATAACGACCCGCATCCAGATAAAAGAGGTCCAGTGCGCTCGCGAAGCTCTGCAACTGGATCTTGGCTGCCTTGACCTTGGACTCCCCGAGATAATTGAGGACCCTTGGTCCGATCAGCCCCATGATCAGGCCGATGATGGTGATCACAACCAGCATCTCGGCCAATGTAAATCCGCGCTCGCCTTCGGAGACCTCCACTGGAATACGCCATATAAGTCTCGATTGGTATGCACGACGTTCCGCGACCGGCTGGCATTCTGTTGTCATGCTGATCTCCTCTGCGCTTCGTCAGTCGACGAGCTGCGTGACGGAAAGCAGCGCCGTCATGACCGAAACGATCAGGCCTCCGACGACAATACTGATTGTCAGTATTGCGGCTGGCCCGACCATTCCCAAGACACGATCAAGGCTGCGCTGGAGTTTCGCCTCATAGAATTCCGCGATGCGGCCGGCCAGCACCGGCAATTCGCCGGTCTCCTCGCCCAGCCGTAGCATGCGAACCGCCATGGGCGGGAGCACGTTGGACTCTGCAAGCGCTTGCGACAGCTTGCCGCCGTACCGAACGCGATCAGCCGCTTCGATCCACGGGGCAGGAGACGAGGTTACGGACATCACGTCGACGAGAATGCGCTGCGTTGCGGTGAGATTAACGCCACACCCCAACAACAGTCCCAAGTTCCGACAGAACAGGCTCGTGCGGTGGAAGACGAAGATTCTGCCAATTCCAGGCAGCGTTGCAAGCGCAGCAACGATCGAAGCACGCACCTTCGTCTGCCGCATGAGCCACCAGCCCCCGGCCAGGACGAACGCGCCTGAGATCAGCAGCAAAGCGCGGTTAGCTCGCATCAGATCAGAGGCTTCCATGAAGAAGCCAAGTGCCGGGTCAGCGCGGCCGCCGAAATCGCGCAGCACTGATGAAAACTGTGGCAACACAGCCAGAATGAAGAACAGCATAACGCAGCCCGCTGCAAGCAACACGAAAATCGGATAATGCATGGCATCACTGAGCTTCCGCCGAGTTGCCTCAGCCCGATCACGCTCCGCGGCCAGAATCTCAAGGACTTGGCTGAGCGTACCAGAGGCTTCACCGACCTTCATGAGTGCGCCATACATTGACGGAAACAGATCAGGTTGCGCGGAAACTGCATCGGTAAAACTTTCGCCGCCAAGCACGGCCAACCTCAATCGTGCAATCACCGGCCGCAGCCGGCCAACATCGCAATCGCCTGACAGCAGATCAAGAGCGTCATCAAGGCGCGCTCCTGCCTTCAGAAGCAGCGCAAGGTCGCGCGTGAAACTCGTGACCTCGGCGTATGAAGGACGGTTAGGCCAGAATCCGCGGCGAAATACCGACGCGGAACGGGCCTCCTCTACGGCTTCAATCGGTAGCAGATGCAGAGATGAAATCCGGCGCTCGGCCTCTGCTTGCGTCGATGCCACCAACGAGCCGGCAACGATCTCTCCGAACTGAGTCAATGCTCGATAGCGGAAACTTGGCATAATCCTGATTCAGCGTGCAGCAACAACACGAAGAATTTCAACCGGCGCTGTGATTGCAGCTCGGCATTTAGCAATCCCATCGTCCAGCATCGTCGTCATCCCCCCGCCGATCGCCGCCTGATCGATTGCCAGCCCATCGGCATTATCGGCGATCAGCTCACGCAAACCGCTGCTGAGTTCGAGGAGTTCAAATACTCCGATCCGACCGCGATAACCGCTGTGGCTGCAGCGTGCGCAGCCCCGCGGCTGCCACATGATTTCCCCTGCAGATAGTCCGAGGCGGCTCACTCTTGTGTCCTGGCTCTGTTCATCCTCGCCGAACGGTACCGGCGCCTTGCAGTGCTCGCAGAGTTGTCGCACCAGCCGCTGTGCGATAACGCCACGCAAAGTCGATCGCAAAAGATAGCCTTCCACACCGAGATCAAGCAGTCGCGGCACGGCCGCCACGGCCGTTTCGGCGTGCAGCGTCGTGAGCACAAGATGTCCCGTGAGCGCGGCATGGACGGCAACATTCGCCGTTTCCGGATCCCGGACTTCACCGACCATGATCACGTCGGGATCCTGACGAACAAAGGAGCGGAGTGCACTCGCGAAAGTAAGCCCGATGGCAGGCTTGATTTGCGACTGATTGATTCCGGGGATGTCGTATTCCACGGGGTCCTCGACCGTCAGGATTTTCCGTTCTGGCACATTAAGCATGGACATTATGGTTGCGAGAGTTGTCGTTTTGCCGCTGCCAGTCGGCCCTGTGACCACGATCATGCCGTGCGGAGCCGTGATCAGCCTGCGCAGAACAGCCTCATCGCGCTCGGAAAGGCCAAGACGGTCTACTGCAAGCTGGGAGCGGTCCTTCGGCAGAAGACGCAGAACCGCGGACTCGCCATACTGCGTCGGCATGATAGCGACCCGCACGTCGATCTCGCGGCCGACCCGAATTCGCGCAGCTCCATCTTGCGGCAGACGTCGCTCCGCGATGTTCAATCCAGCAATGATCTTGATGCGAGAGATGACTGCCTGGGGCAGCACACCCGCTGGCGGCTGAATGGCACGAAGCAGCCCATCGATTCGCAGCCGAACTGTAAGGCCCATTGAGAACGGCTCGACATGAATGTCACTAGCGCGCATCTCGAGGGCTTTTTCGATCAGATCATTGACCGCGCGCACGACGGGCGCGCCGCTTGCCAGGTCGCGCAGACTTTCGATGTCGTCGTCGCGCAGCTGCTGAACGGCGGACTGCCCCCTCTCTTCAGCAGCCCCGAGCTTCTGATCGAGAAGGATAGTAATGTCCTCTATCGAAGCTACCTTAAATGAGGTCGGCACCCCGAATACCAGCTCCGCGGCTCTACGCGAGGGCTGGTCGGTGGGATCCGCCATGGCAAAGACAGGTGTGCCGTCCGAAAGGCGGTGAGGAAACGCGACCACTTCGCGAAGAAAGGCTGGCGAAAACTGATCGATTGCAGGAGCGGCCGCCATCATTTCCTGCAGCGTAATACGCTCGAGACCAGAAAAGCGGGCGGCTTCGTCGGCAAATGACTCTGCCGATAAGTCAAACATCTCCCAAGTTCTCGTCGGCCGATCACCGGTTTGAGCGTCGCCCTCCAGGTGTGCCGAACACATCCGCCGGAGATGCTCGATGAATTGCATTGACGACGTGCCGCACATAACATGATCCGCTCGCGCCCTGGGTCGGCATAGGACCTGAGGCGACTCGTCAAACATCTCTGGCAAGTCACATGCCAAATTGTGAGAGACGCCGACATCGGCTCGCAGTGTTGTTTAGGCAGATCGTCCGCCGGGGAGCCGCGCGCTTCGTCGGCTCGAATGCGCTAGTGTTCGACTCCGAACAAGAAGGGGAACGAAGCCTACAATCCGCGAGCTCCGTCGCGAGCGCGACATATCAGATAGGCGCCATGTCGCCCCTGCAGATTGGTACAGTCCTTGCTGAAGACTTAAAGCTGGAGCGAGCCTGAGACTCTGACCGATTGGGCAATTTGACTTGGGCCGCTCCGCCGAAAGCGACAGAGGGGAGAATGACCCAGAGCACGAGACGAAAGATTGATGCGGCTGATGGGGCTGCAGAGACATGCGATGGAGGGCAATCTGACGCAGCGCTATTAGCTGCATCCGGGGCAACGAACCCAGCAACTTCTGGAGCCGGTGGCCCGCACATTCAAGAGCCGCAGCGGCGAGTACGGCGCAGCAATCATGGAAAGCCGCTGGTCGCAGGCACTGCCAGTTGCTCCGTCTTGTCCGCTCAAGCGCCTATGGGCCGCCACCCGCCGCTAACCAGGCGACGATCCGGCGCTGATGCGGCGGATCGATGAACGTTCACGAGTTACCACGATTACTCCAGCACGACGTCCGTGGCGCTGGCGCTGAGCCTAGAACGATCCCGGTGACCCCGGCCGGCGAGTGAGGCGCGTGGTCAAACCAGCTCAAACATGAAACGCTATCCGCACGAGGACCGTCGTTTGGAGAGACGTTGAGTTTCACCAACCCGCCGGTCGCGAGCGCCAACGACACTCTTCCTATAGCGGCACTTGGATATGTGGGCCTGGGGCGCTTGGCCACTCAAACGGTACGAGATAATGACTGCGACGAACTACACCGCAAACTGGGCACTCGCCGCAACGTTGAGCTCTTCTTGCCATTGCGCCTCTTCAGGGTCGCGATCCGGCTCTTCAGTAACGTCGATGTGGGCGGGGCGACTTCAAGCGTATCAAATACTGCAACGGGCAAACAAGTCATCCATTCCACCTCACTTCGAAGAAGACGCGGGCGGGCAACCGATAAAAGGATGAGTCAGCTGGACATAAGCGATCGAACGCGTGCTCCGACAAGATAACCTTGGTGGCGAGATTACCCATCATCCGCGGAATGGGCTTCAGCTTCAAACGATTGGCTATCGACATGGAAGTGGTTAATCGCGGCGCATCGGCGCACCCACGTTGCTGGCTTTCGTGCGCGGGACAGTAAATCTGCCGCGGAGCTCCAAGCCACATCCATCACTAGCCTAAGTGGATCGCAATCCAGTGAGTCTTCCAGTAAGTCGAAGTCAGTGCGGTGGAGTCGCGCGCAACGTACTGCTTGTCGCGGCAATGCTTCTGTTCGCTTCATGTAGCATCGTCACGAACGGCGCACCCACGACAGCACCCGCTGATTTGGACGTCCTCGACAAGGTCCGATCGCTCGACATCCTTCCGCGCAGCGAACAGCCGATCGCGTCTTTCCAAGCGTCGCCTAACTCAGACGGTGTGGCAAGCAGCACCTACTCGGGTTTAGAGGTCTTCGAAGCCACGGAGGTGCGGCGGCAGCAGACCCCAAATGGTCCCGGCTACGATCTGAACTTCGAGAACGCGCCTGTCGCCACCGTGCTAAAGGTGATGCTCGGGGACACTCTCGGTCTCGGCTATACCATCGATCCACGCGAGCAGGCCACAGTCAGCCTGGTGTCCGCGCGACCGGTGCCCAGATCTGACATCGTTTTCGTGCTCGAGAGCGCGCTGCGACTTTCCGGCCTTGCGCTGGTACGCGATACGGGCGGATACAAAGTCACTCCCCTCGGCAATGCCACTGGAGCAGGCCACGTCGATGCCGATGCTCGTCGTTCCGAAGCCGGCTATGGTGTGTCAGTGGTACCCCTGCAATATGTTGCAGCGAAAACCATCCTCAAGTTGATGGACAGCTTTGCAACCCGCGCCGGAAGCGTACGTGCGGACCCCACGCGAAACCTGCTTCTGATCCAAGGGACCGGACCCGAGCGGCGAACGGCCGTCGAAACTGCCCTGAGCTTTGATGTCGACTGGATGAAAGGCCAATCGGTAGGCATTTATCCCATTCACAATTCCGCGCCAGAGCCTCTGATCGCAGAGCTCGAGAGTATCCTGGATTCCGGCGACAACGGGCTCAGTCATGACCTTGTGAAGCTTCAAGTCGTCTCCAGGTTGAACGCCATCATGGTCGTAACGCGCAAGCCGCCGTTGCTCCAGACCGTAGCGACTTGGATCCATCGGCTCGATCGGGCAGACTCAGCTCAAACCGGCGTTCGTGTCTATCGTGTCCGCTATAGTGACGCCCGCTACTTGGCCAAGGTGCTGAACCAGATGTTCGTCGGCAGCGCCTCGACGTCGATCGACATCGGCGATAAGGAGGTCGCTCGCACGACTTCGGCTGCCGAACGGCTGTCTGCGGATACATCCGCGCCGTCCCCCAGCCTGTCCACCCCCGCGTCGGGCGGCAACGGCGTAAGTAGCACCTTCCCATCAGGCTTGAATTCGTCGAACGGAACGGATGCCAGCGGTGGACTTGACACACCAACCGGTGGTCGACCGCCGGTCATGCCCAACGTACGGATCACCCCTGATATCGTGAGTAACTCTGTCTTGATCTATGCCAGTCGCGAAAACTATCGGATTATCAGTTCCACCTTAAAGCAGCTCGATCAACCCGTGCTGCAGGTCGGCATCGAGGCGACGATCGCGGAGGTAAAGCTCACCAACGAGTTGAGTTACGGGGTCCAGAGCTATCTGACCAGCAAGCAGCTTGGATTGAAGACCGACCAGGGTTCTATTCTTAACTCGACCAGCGGTGCGGTGAGTAAGGCAGCGAACGCGCTGCTAAATCGCGCAGTTCCGGGATTCAACTTCCTGATCGGATCGGAGTCACAGCCGGCCATTATTCTCGATGCGCTACACGGGGTGACCAGCGTCAATGTGTTGTCCAATCCTTCACTCGTCGTCACCAACAACCAGCCCGCAACCCTTCAGGTCGGCGATGTCGTTCCGGTCCAGACTAGCAAAACGAGTTATCCATCGCAAAACGGCACCGTGGTTAATACTATCGACTACCGCAACACCGGCATTATTCTTCGCGTTGTGCCGCGTATCACCACAAGTGGACACGTCAGTCTCGAGATCGAACAGGAGATCAGCCAGGTATCCTCGGCCGGTTCATCCGAGCTTACGCCGACCGTGTCCCAGCGCAGGGTGAAGAGCGCGGTCTCTGTGACAAACGGCCAAACCGTGGTGCTGGCCGGACTGATCAGTGAAGACCACAAGGGAAATCGCAGCGGCATTCCGCTACTTGACGAGATTCCCGGTCTTGGCGATGTGTTTTCACACCAGCGCAAAACGGGGCAGAGGACGGAGTTGATCATCTTCATCCGACCCCAGATCATCCAGACCGGCAGCGATGCGCATCAGCTGGCAGAGGAGCTACGTTCGAAGCTTCGCGGTGCAGTCGGCGCGAGCATTACAGATGACCTGCGTGTCCGCAATGTCCGCTGATCATTCTCATATCCCGCTGTTGGCTCGACGCGACATCATCCGGTTTGTGCTGGCGCAAATGATGGCTCTGCTTGTCGCGTTGGCGCCAGCACGCGCAGACGCCATTGCATCGGCAAGGAGCGCCTACGCACATGGGGACTATCAGAAGGCGGTCCGGCAGCTCACCCCACTTGCTTTACGCGGCGACGCGCAAGCACAGGCGACGCTTGGTTTCATGTACGAAAACGGCTTCGGCGCACCAAAAGCCTACAATGCTGCAGTCGGCCTATATATTCAGGCCGCAAATGCCGGAATTCCATTTGCCCAGGCGATGCTCGGCCTGATGTATGACAAAGGCCATGGTGTTCGGCGGGATGTCGTTCTCGCCTACAAATGGATGAATATTGCGGCAGCTCAGGCCCGCAGCGCTCAAAGGAATTATTTTCTCCGCTTGCGCAACGCGATTGCTTCCAAAATGTCGATGAATCAGATCGCACAGGGGCAGGCATGCGCGCTGGCGTGGACACCAAATCCATGGTCAGGCCGGACGCGCAGCTCCCCCTCGCAGTTCTCGAAGGGCGAAGCGGCGCGGCGGGTTATTCGTTCAAGAGGCGCTCGCGGTGGTACAACCGGGACGCCTTAGCTGACCCAACAGCGAAGGCGTCGCGCTCTCCAGCCGTAAAGGTCTTCTGCGGCGATGGGGGTGATTGCCGGTTTCGTGCGGATGCCGTGCCACGGTCCCAGCCAATGCTACCAAGCATAGCTCAGAAAGTGTCATTCGTGGCGCATCGGTCCAAACGCTGGTCGCCGGCCCTGAGACGGCCTCGAAATGCTCGAGCCGCGTCGTCGGAATCATGGAACTGCTCCGGAACCATTGCTGGAGCAGAGACGCCAGCCGGTGACGCAGCGGGAGAGGAAGTCACGGCTTTTATCGAACGTGATGCCAAGTAAAAGACCTCGATGGCGCCTAAACGAGAGCCGCGCAGCCCCACTGGAGTTCGGAGCTGCCGGATCGCGGCGGCCCTTCGGTGTGAAGAACAGGCACTGCCTGTTCCGTGCCCGCCAGTGTTGTCGCAAACGCGCCATTGCATGGGAGCACAACGACGGAGCCACCCGACAAATTGCAGCGCGTTCCTTTATTCATCCCTGCTGACGATTGCCGCGATCCGTTCAAGGTTTGAATGGGGCTGCAGCAGACAGGCATTTTTATTGCACTCAACGCCCTGAGCTCGACATGTGGAGCGCCGGGGCGCGTGGCCGGCCACCTCAAGCTAGACGACATGTAGAGAACGTGGAATGCGTGCGCGACTTAGCTGGTTGAAATGTTCGGGCCAGCGATCGCGATCGAGACGGATCGAGGATGGCCAGGCAATTTACTGGGAAGAAGCTGGAGCCGGTCCTCCTTGCGGCAGACGAACGCTTGACCGGCCGCGGCGTGTTGGGCGCAACCATCGGCAATATTCTCGAATTCTACGACTTCGGGACCTATAGCTTTTTCGCGATCCAGATCGGTCAGGCGTTCTTCCCGGCGGGCGACCCGTTCGCCAGCCTCATGCTATCACTCGCGACGTTTGGCGCGGGTTTTGTGACCAGGCCGATCGGGGCCATCGTGCTCGGCTCGTACTCGGATCGGGTCGGCCGCCGGCCCGCGATGACCGCCAGCTTTGCAATGATGAGCGCCGCGATTCTTGTGTTGGCGGTTACACCCTCGCACGAGACGATAGGAGTTGCCGCTCCGTTGCTGGTCATTTTCGCACGTTTGGTGCAGGGCTTCGCGCTGGGCGGTGAGGTTGGCCCGACGACCGCCTATTTGATGGAAGCGGCCCCGCCTGAAAGGCGCGGTCTTGCTGTCTCGTTTCAGCCTGCCAGCCAACAGATCGCTGCAACTGCCGGAGCGTTGATTGGAGAAATACTCTCTCTCACCATGACAAGCGAGGCACTCAATGCGTACGGATGGCGGATCGCGCTCTTGCTCGGCGCCGCTACGCTGCCGTTCGGGCTTTGGCTGCGAAGCACCCTACCCGAAACGTTGCACCGCCCCGAAGTCCCGGCTCCCGTTGTCCAGCCTGCAAAGAGATCGCCTGCCGCTCGCCGCATCATGAGCTTGGGATTCATCATCTTGGCTAGCTGCACGATTATCACCTACATCACGGGATATATGACCACCTATGCGCTGAACACCCTGCAGGTTTCTGCGCCACTCGCCTTTGCGACCACCCTCATCAGCAATACGGTAGGAATTGCTGCCGCACTGCTGGGCGGATGGCTCGCGGATCGGGCCGGACGCCGGCACATCATGATATGGCCGCAGATCACCGCGTTTCTGATGACCTATCCAGTTTTCTTGTGGATCGCAGAAACCCGCAGTGCCCTTGCACTTCTCGGAGGCCTCGGCGCGCTCACCCTCATCGGAACGATTCCCTATAGCGCCTTCTATGTGAGTATGGCCGAGGGTTTGCCCAAGAACATTCGCGGTGGCGCGTTCGCGACGATTTACGCTTTTGCGATAGCGATCTTTGGAGGCACCGCTCAACCAGTCGTCGCCTGGCTCACCCAAGTTACCGGGAACGCGCTGGCGCCCGCCTGGTACATGCTTGTCGCTAGCGCGGCGGGGCTCTGTGCCATGCTTATGATGCCCGAGACCGCACCGCTCAAAATTCAGAGCGCTGTAAATAAGCAAAGCCCGCCATAGGGCTGGACAATGTGATCACGGGTCCCCTTCCGGCGGATATCGCGCGCCGCCTCACGCGGTGCGGCAAGAATGTAGGTCGCCGCCTTCGATGCAAACGGTCGCGCGGCCGTCGAGAGCACCGACAGCATGGATGGCTCCGAGAACGCCCAAGTAGCGCAGGCGTGCGGTGCTCGAAGGTCCTGCTAACCTTGGGTACGAGGTCTCCAAGGGAATGGCGCCTCCTGGGTCCAGAACGGCCACATCATCCTGCGTAACGCGGCCAATCCTGGCTATGGAGTAGAGCTCCTGGGCGGATCGAGATCGAATCTCCTCAGGTGGGAGCTGTGGGAATCGGCAGCTCGGCCGAAGTTCGCGATGAGAACCGTGACCGCGACATGGAAGCGATCTGGTGCGGCGAGTTCGATGGAGGGCATTGTCGCTAAAGCCGGCGGGAACGTTGCTATGGATTTTGCAAGGCCGGCCGGCGAATTTCCCTCTGAAGATCGTCTTTGATCTGGGTGTAAGCCACGACGCGGCGGATGCCGAAAGGTCATATCGAGCACGACTACTCAACCGCCACAATTAAGTATTTTCAAGAAACCCAGCGACCAGCCTAAAGAGAAAAGTAATCTCGCAGATGCTGGCAAAGATCACACTGCCCAAAGTATCTCTTTTTGCGCGGTCGAGAGCTTCTGTGGCGGCTCCTTAATAGCCGCCCCTGGTAAAGGTGACTCTTCTATTCGCCGCATACAAATTCAGGATTTGGTCTATCAATCTGAACGATGGCTTCGATGACGTTCTGTCGGCACCTGATTGAAGCGAGTTGGACGAAGGCGTCTGATCGATCGGAGCGGCGCTAGGATTTCATCTGCACTCCTTGAGAAATTATAAATGCTTGTGCGAACGCCAGCTTGCTTGTGATCAGCTCGTCGTCGGCGTTACTTCATCATCGCTTCAATTTCTGCACGAAAAGCTTGGCGCGAGGCATCTCGTGAATAGAACATGTGGCCGCCCGGAAAGACGACAAGTTTGACGCGCGGTTTAGAGGCAAATGGCGGCAATTGATCGAGCACGATCTGTGATCCGAAATACGGCGTGACGAGGTCAAAAAAGCCGTGCGCGACTAGCAATTTCATCTTCCGGTCCGCTGCCAGGATCTGGCGCAACTCCAAAAGTGACTCCGGCGGGCTGGGTCCGAAGTTCCAAGCCTGACCGACCGTGCCGTTGACCAGCTCATAGGAGCCGTCCGGCCGCCAGTTAAGCTTACGCGTAATGAGATCGACGGTGGCGCTGGTCAAAGGCGCCAACAGCGTATCGCTCGAGGGATCGCTGGAAAGGTGGAAATCGGACTCTGGATATGGATCAAGGCCACGCACCGAGGCGTCATAATTGCCGATTAACTTGCCGTTCTTACGGTCGAACTCGCGGCGGAACTCGGCGAGTTTGAAGCGGCCCGCAAGCCTACGACTGACCGCTTGGTCGATGCCGGTCAGCGCTGCGGCCTTGTCGGCCAGACGCGTGGTCGCTTCCTTGTCCGCCTGGCCTTTAAGGAGATCGACCAGAAACTCGCCGCGTGCATAAGCTTCCACGTCGGCGAGACCGGCTCGGTTTACCGGACCTGCGGCTTCACGCAGGGTCGCGACATAGCTTGGCAGCCTTGCGACGTATTGCAGCAGGCTCGTGCGGGCAAACTGGCTGTAGTCGAACAGTGGCGAGACCATGATCAGGCCGTTGATGCCTATGCCCTGTCGCATCTGCAACTGGTGGACCACCTTTGGCCCGCGAATGCCGCCATAGCTTTCACCCGCAATGTACTTCGGCGACAATAGCCGGTCATGCTTTTCGAGCCAGCGGCGGACCACCAGCGCTAGCGCGTTGACGTCGCCCTCAACGGAATAGAGCAGCTTGCGCGCATCCTCGCCGGTCCCCACGAACCGGCTATAGCCGGTGCCTACGGGGTCGAGAAACACCAGATCGGTAAAATCCAGCCAAGTTTCCGCGTTTGGCCTCACCGCCGGAAGCGTTGATGGCGTGACCTCGTCAGCATTGATCGGCAGCCGCCAGGGTCCAGCATTGCCGAGCTGCAACCAGGCCGATGATGAGCCCGGTCCACCGTTGAAGAAGAATGTTACCGGCCGCGTGCCGCGATCGGTGCCGTCAAGCTGATAGGAGGTATAGACGATGTCGGCCTGCGGCTCGCCCTTGCCGTCGAACAGGCGGATAGAGCCGGCGGTCGCGACGAAAGAAAGCGTCCGCCCAGGGAGCTCAAGCGTGTGCTTGGTGCTGGAGTCCGGCGGCAAGCGATGCTGCTCGGCTGCCGGCGGCATACTCGACGGTTGGCCGGCGCCACCCTTCTGGCCGACCGGCGTCATGACTTGGCAGGCGGCGGCGCATCTGCGGCCCGTGCGCTTCCCATTACCCCGCAGGCAAACAGGATCAGCGCAAGAGAGGTGCGGCACGGTGCGGCCAACTGCATCGAGTTTCTCCTGTCCCGGCGCGCGCTTTGATGCGCGAGGCGTGTCTGTCAAAAGGGCCTCAATCACTAGCTCATGCCGGGGAACAACAAACCTACTGGATTTAGTAGTAGTCACTATCGCCGGGTGCCCTATCACTCACGGCGTTAAACCCGCCAGTCCAAACCGTCAGCTTCAGCAAATGCTGCCTACGGAGGGCACAATATTATCGAGGGCCGCTTTTGCTGGCTCAAGGATTTCCATAGCGTTGCAACTCGCTACGACAAATTTGCGAGAAACTTCTTGGCATCCGTGTACCTCGCCGCCATTGTCACCTAGTGGACCAATTAAGTCTGAACCTAGTTAGTTCGGCTTTGCCAAGAACGAGTGGATCGCGTCAGCACCTTGTCACAGCGCTAGGATTGCCGTGCCCATGTCTGCATTCGCAGCAGCCGCGATCTTCCATGCGATCGCCGCGGTCATGCCCAAACTCTCGTACCACCAGGCGCCTCAGTCGGCGTATTTACCATCTGGGCAACCGTTTGCTCGCCGACCTGGGGCGTCTGCCAATCCAGCGCTAGGTCGTGCCAGACGTAGTCGGGGTCGAACGCGCCCAAAATATTGATCCTCCAGGATCGTGTTAGAACTGGAAAGTTCATTGCAACGCGCATGACATCTCCCCCAGTCATGCTCCACGAGATCAATCGGTTGCGCCACCTTCCCGAGTTCGCCCACACGCCAATTGAGATAAGCATCAACCGAACAATCGAATCTGGGTGGGGAAGCTGCCCGAAATCCGGGTGGTGAGAAACGAACAATATTTCGGTCGCTTTGCGGGAGGAGATCGTCCCAGATCGCCTCGGTTTTAAGATTTCGTGAACGAGAACGATTGGCGTAGCCCCACGCTCTCGCGGATGCTTTCCTCGAAACTCGGCAGAAATCCAAATTGAAACTCAACCACCGCCTTTTGCTGGAACACCGAATGGTCCACGTTGCGCAGTTGCTTGTCGCGCGTAACCACCACTGTTGAGAATTCAACGATGTCGCTGGCGCGATCGATTTCGCGTCGCGCCCTCGTGAGGCTAGTTTGAAAGAACATAAGACCTTCCGGGCTTTCACCGCAGCGCTCTGTGCGGCCATCAGCGCTGCCGGTCATCGCCTCTGGCTGGATATGGACCGTCTATTCCGTTCGAGTATTTGCTTGCGAGCGCGGGCTATTCACCCAGCGCGCTTTCGCTGGACGGCTAAAACCGCGATTGTCAGCCATATTCTGCTGCCTGCATCATACCATCATCCAGGCGAGCTCGCGACTTCAACTGGTCAGTGTACTTGACAATGGCTGGCCCGGCGCCCGGTGCCGACGATTGAAATGGCTTTCCTGGCCATCGCCCGCAAGCGAGAAAACTGGCAATCAGCAGGCCGTCCGCCTCTATCTCCATTTGCGATGCGCCGTCAAAGCCTGCCAAGCGGGCCTTTATCTTTCACGCATCAGCAAGCCGACAACCTGTCGCAGCGTGAGATTCAAGCTATTAAATCGGTCCTCTGAACCCGACTGTGGCACAGCGGATGTCGATAGCAATGATTGTCTGCGGAATGCTCATTTGGCGCGACACTGCGTCAAGCCGACATTTTGTCTCGGATAACCAAGATCCAACCCCGGTTGCGTGCGTTTCTTTGATTGAGTCGCGTGTGCCGGGGGATCGCAGTCAGGCTGGCTCGCCTTCCTCAAACGTCGTCCCCTTGGCTTTCCCATGTTGTTGATGAGGTCCAGCTCGCCCATAAATTATTTATCTGGTATGCGATTGCGAATGCCCGGTAGCAGCGCGGGACTGACCACCATCACAGAGGAGACGATCGCAATGAACCCGTCATCGCTTTACACCGCTTCGGCCGCTAGAGATCGAAATCGCCATGTTCCGAGTCGCGAGCGGCTGGCCTAAGTCAGGTCGCGCCCAGCGCCCGAACAGGCAACAAAGCCGTCAAACGCTTGCATATCCCGCTGCCATCGACCGTGGGGACATGCGTTGTGCGTTACCAGCTCCTGCTTGAGCCGTCTGCGTGTCGGACATGGATTTAACTGCTCTCCGGTTTTCCTTTGTGTTCGCGCACCAATCACTCCTGTGGAGCGCAGGAATTGTGCAAGGCACACGATCGCAGCGCCGTGAAAACGCGAGGATCTGCCGCGATTTCTCGTCACAGGCGCGGTGTAGGGTGATATTGATTGATAAGAGTTGCATACATCGAACTGCTCGCCGCCTCCGCAGAAGAACGGGCGGAAGGTCGCAAGTCCTCGGATCAACTATGGGGCAGGAATGCGGAGCCAAGGAATGGCCGCTCGATGACGATCGCCATGCTTGAATACTCCAGGGACGAAGTGAACTACACTGTGATGACTTCAATTGATGATACGTTAAGTGAGATTAGATGGCTGCGGACCGAAATCTGGCGCTGCCGTCGATTACTTAAAACGGGCTTGTCTGGCGCGGAGCGCAAGGCCGTTGAGAAGCGTCTGCTTGAACAGCTTTCTGCCTTTGAACGGCTCTTGTCGACGGCGTTTCCTTTGACCTTGAGCTCTAAAGTGTATTCGGCCAAGAGCACCACGATCGGGCAAAGCGACTCCCCTGAGGCGCCCATCGAGAACGCCGCAATGGCATCAAGCGGTTCCTTCGGGAAGTCGATCGGCGGCTAACAAAAGAGGTTTCCTAGCTCAATTTGTACTGTATCTTGAGCCCGGCAGTCGAGACCAAGCTAATCCCAAGCTGAGAACACTTAGGAAGACCGTGATGGAACAAACCTCCAACGCAAACATTCCGGCAATCTTTTGCCAGTCATAGCCGATTTAGCCACCTGCCCAAAAATACTTGCTCGCCGACCACAACGCCATAGATTAGAGGGCGGTACGGATTCCTGCAGATGCCCGGCCATAACCACCACAGTTGACGCAGATTGTCGTTCGGACCAGTTACAGCGAACCGATGGCAACCTCACGACGGCCTCAAAGTCGCCGAATGGCTGCAGCGCTGAATAAAGCGCAACTGCTGTAGTACGAAATCGAAGTTCAGGGCGCATTACGACCTTGTAACACGCGTGGGCGCACTATCGATCGCTGAACGAGGCCAATCGATTCACGGAGCTAAGTCCCCCAGATGGATGAACTACGGCTCGGCGGGCTGATGCCTCCAGCCCGATCGCCTTTCGGCCACCAAGCTGGCCAAAATCCGGCGCCCGTCGGTCTGAACACCTCACTGTCGCTCGATTTCTGCAACTGCCGCTCGGACGCCTCACTCTCGATGAAGGACGACCGGAAGCCTGTTGAGTCGTCGTCTCGGTCCGCCGTTGCGCTCCGCCGCGGTTGGCATCATGCGGCGGCATTCGCCGCGCAAGTTTTTGAAATTGTCCCTAAGACAAAATATGGCCACGTCCATATCGCTACGCCTTGTAAAGCGGTCACAGAAGCGGATCATGTCTGGTCTGCACGACATCAAGACTTCCTCGGCCCGCCGATCTCGCGCGCGGGCGTGGTCTGTGCACCACGTCGCTGCGATCGCGATTGCCGCGAGGGCGGCTGCACAGCGATACGCATTGCTAGTCCAGCCCATTCGTCGGTCTTGATTCATCAAACCTCTCTTAAGCCGCATATCCTTCACTATTGCTATTTGCCCCGCGAGGGTGATCTGTTTACCGGATTGGGCCGCCTCAGCAGCCACTGTCTCGCTGTTGAACGCAAAGATTACGGCCCCCGTATCATCGTCGCGCCACGCGCAACACGTTGATTGCGAAGACCGAGATACAACAGACATCGGCCGATTAGCGCCTGTGTGGCGATGCTGACTAGGCTGACTCCCAATATCGCGTTCTGTTTCGCAATGCCTACAACCTGACGTTACGGTCGATTCAAGCGCTTTGAGCGTCCGGTAAGTCAGGAATACGTTCTAAGACGGACATACCCACATTGGGAGCAGTAGGACGAACTCTGACAACTGCACCCTGACCGGCTGCCCCGGGTACGAACGTCCCCGACGTTGGTCGATGACGCTTAGCCTAGTGTTGGGGTTGAAGGCGCAAAGGGCACGCATTGATAAGATCAGCGACAGAGTCAAAGAGTTTTCGGTACGATGGGTTTCCGAGAAGCACAAAGGTTGGACCGACAGGCCAGGACACCGCGACTGGATGGCGATTGTCGCAACTGTCACCTTACAGTCGATTCCACAGCTTCAAGCCGCCTGCTGCTATTCACGGTGGGCAATTGCTTGAAACCCGCTCGGCGGCTTCGACCTTGAACCCGCTGGCACGCCGCTTGCTGCTAACATCGACAGCGCGTCGGCCCGGATGCAGCCTAGCCGGAACCCGGAGACATCATTCGTCGATGACTGCCGCAGGTCTTTCTGCGGACGCACGCGGCGGGCGCGCTACATTCGCGATTCAATGATCTAAGACAAAAGCGAGACTTCACATGAGGACATCAACGGGACGCGGGCTTTCCATGGCCGGCACGTTAAGTGTTTTGGCCGCAACCATTTCAATTTCGCCAGCAGCAGGCGCCAACGAGGATTTGATGAGCGCCGCCAAGCGGATTTTCAAGCCGATTCCCTCAGTCGTTCCAGCGGTGAAGGACAATCCTATTACCCATGAAAAGGTCACACTTGGCAAATCCTTGTTTTTCGATCCAAGGCTATCGGCGAGCGAGGTTATTAGCTGCAACACGTGTCATAACCTTGGGACGGGCGGGGTAGATGCCGGCCCGACGTCGATTGGTCATCGCTGGCAGCTGGGTTCGCGTCGTGCGCCAACGGTCTATAACGCGGTCTTCAACGTAGCGCAGTTCTGGGATGGACGCGCGGCGGATCTCAAGGCGCAGGCCGCAGGCCCTGTCCAGGCCAGCGTCGAAATGAATGCGACGCCCGATCACGTGCTCAGCACATTGAATTCAATGACCGATTATGTCGTTATGTTCAGTAAGGCCTTTCCCAATGATGCCGCGCCCGTTACGTTTGAAAATTTCACCAAGGCCATCGAGGCTTTCGAAGCGACATTGATTACTCCCGCCGCCCCCTTCGATCAGTACCTCGAGGGCGATGGACATGCTCTCAGTGATCAGCAGAAAGCCGGGCTAAAGCTATTCATCGAAAAGGGATGCTCCTCTTGCCACAACGGAATCAATGTCGGTGGACAGGATTACTTCCCGTTCGGCGTCGTTGAAAAGCCAGCCGAAAGCCTGCTTCCGAGGGAGGACAAGGGTCGTTTTGCCGTCACCAAGAATCTTAGTGATGAGTATGTTTTCCGCTCGGCGCCATTGCGCAATGTCGCATTGCGCCCCCCCTACTTCCATACTGGTCAGGTCTGGAGTCTTAAGCAAGCGGTTGGCATGATGAGTGAAGTTCAGCTTGGCGCAAAGCTCAGCGATGAAGAAATTGACAAGATTGTCGCCTTTCTGAATTCGCTCACCGGGCAGATGCCAAAGATCGATTACCCGATACTGCCCACGCGCACCACTGCAACCCCAAAGCCCTCCTTAGACAAATAGACCTTCGCGATAGCGATACGCCACGTCGTGACTAGCGAGAAAGATAGCCTGCCGCAACGAAATCGGGCGATGCCGCGGTCCATGCTGCAGCATTGGATGGCATGGACTTGTGCATCATTGACGAGTTTTACGGCCGCATATTCGCCAAAGCACAATCTCCAAGGCGAAGGGCGATGGTATCATCCTCGGATTCCATCTCGCAGCTCATGCATGTGCTGTAGGTGACGCGAGCGTCCAAATCCCTACAATGAGATGCGGCGATTTACGACGCCGGTAACTTGGGACGCGCCTAGTCGTCGGGCGCGTCCCCTAGCCGCAGCGCAATACGCGCTGGTGGAGACCGATACAAAGCCTCTGCTTGCCATTAGCCGCACAGATATTCCTTGAAACGGCACGCGGATTGCTGCGTAAGGATCAACCAGTTGCCGCGAAGGAAGCTGTCGCGGCGGAGCCGGAGCTTCAATGAGGCTTATCCGATTTATCCTGATCGATCTGGCTTTGATGCTGCTCGCACCCGAGAATGCAGAGGCCATGACTATGGCGACAAGCGCAAACTTCAAATCGGCTTCCAAAGCTGCGGGATCCTTGATGCGGATTTCCGGCCCCGAGCCAGTATTCAGCTCTGGTGTGAGCCGACATCTTTACCGCAACACCTCTCAAGCCACGCCATTTGAACATTCAGCAGAACCCCTCGGCCCGGCCAAGCAGGCTGAGAACCTCGCGCTGCTGAAAAGGCGCTTTGCGTCTCATTGGCAGGCGCACCGGGCAGCGTTTGATTGCCACGATCCTCGTGGCGCGAAGATGCTCAACAAGCCTCCGGTCTTAACACCGATCTGCAGTTCGCCGTCCCACCCTATGCCCTCACGCGAGCAGAGACGCCGTGCTGGAGCGGAACGGACTGAATTGTCGGAGACATGGCCATCATCTCCATTGCAGCGATTGTGCTCGTGACTTGGATGGGAAGATACAGCACAGGCGCAGGTTCATGAGAGAAGCAAAACCGGGCTATATTGAGGTTGCCTTCAACGGCTCTCTCGCAAGCATTCCGCTAGATGCGCAATTCAGCCTACCAGCCAAAGGCGTCACAGCGATTTTTGGTCCGCCCGGGTGCGGCAAGACCACACTCGCGCGCTGCATCGCTGGCGTGCAGCGTCTGCCAAACGGATTCTGTGCGATCGATGGAGAGATTTGGCAGGATGAGACCACGTTTCGACCGTCTCATTTGCGTCGCGTCGCATATGTATTCCAGCTACCAGTTCTTTTTTCTCATCTGTCTGTACGGCGTAGCCTTCTATACAACGCGTCAAAATCGAAACCGACACTGATCGATTTTGATGGTGTGGTCGAATTGCTCGCCTTGGCGCCACTGCTCGAGCGTTCGCCATCACATCTTTCCGGGGCCGAGCGACAGCGACTTGCCCTTGGCAGCGCGCTGTTAGGCCAGCCTCGGCTACTTTTGCTGGACGATCCACTCATTGTGCGCGACCGCTCCGCTAAATGCGAGATCCTGCCATTTCTCGAGCGCATGCGGGAAAAGCTACCATTGCCGATGATCTACATCAGCCATGACATCGCTGATATCGAGCGTTTTGCCGATCATCTCGTTATGATGAAAGACGGCGTCGTGACTGCGGCAGGGCCGCTCAATCTCGTTCAGAGCAATCCGGCGCTTGCCAGGCGCGGCGAAGCGGCAGTCTGTCTTGATACAGTGGTCGGCGGCTATGACGGACGCTACGGGCTGATCATTCTCCGCCTCAAGGCTGCGCGCCTTCTGATACCTGGAGCGCCGCTTAGACCTGGCGTGCAGGTGCGGCTGCGCATCGCAGCCGGCGACGTCAGCATTGCCTGCCAGCCCGCGCGGGCAAGCTCTATCCTCAATGTATTTCCGGCACGCATCAAAGCCTCTCTGCCGTTCGACGAGGCTGAGGTCACCTTGGTTCTGGCTCTTGAAACTGGCCGTTCTGGCGTGCTGCTTTTGGCGCGCATCACGCGCCGCTCCTTTGATGCGCTACGGCTCAGCATTGGAGCGGACGTATTCGCGGAGGTCGCGCGCGCCCTTCCGCTCGCGACTGCCGAGCGGTTGATTGCAACGCCTGCCGCATCCGCATGAGAACGTTCGACAGCTATGCCCCGATACGAGAAACACATCAACAGGATCCCGGCCGTGATCGATAATCTGGATGAGAGAGATCAGAATAGTGTGGGGGCAATTCTCTACCGTCCATAAGACGATATCGATAGGCTACTGGCCGATTTCGCTCAGGATATCGCGCAGCAAGGCGTACGCATCGGCGGCATTATGCAACGACACTCGAGGCGCGCAAATGGCACCCACGTCATGCTCGCAATCGACGTTGCGACGGGACAAGAGATCTCGATTTCCCAGCCACTCGGAAGCGGAGCTATGTCCTGTAACCTCGATACAAATGGGCTTGCTGAGGCCCCAGTTGTCGTTTCCCAGGCACTTCGCAACAAGACCGATCTCCTCGTGATCAGCAAATTCGCCAAACAAGAGGCAGCTGGCCGCGGCCTGCGCCTCGAATTAGTTGACGCGATCACCCGAGGCGTACCAGTCCTGACAGCCGTTCCAAAAAACTGCCTTGCCGACTGGCGAACCTTCACCGCGGGCGTTGGCACGCTGCTGCCTTGTGAATTCTTGGAGCAGTGGTGGTGCGATATCTCAACGCGCGTGGCGCGCAGCGGGGCCTTCAGCCCCAGCTGCGGTTATTTGGGGACGACGATACCGGACCGCTTAATAACGACTCTGAGACTGTCGAGCACGTGGAGTGTTTCCAATGCTCCACCCACATAGTCCTGCTATTGGCGCTTGCCATCTTCATAAATTCATCTTTATAGGCTGTCAGCAAATCAACATTGCCAGGCAGGTCTTTCAGAGTGACGCCTTTCGGCCGGAGGAACTCGCTGAACATCCGAAGAGCCGTCACGTAGTCCTCAATGGTCTCGGACTTGCGGCTCGCGCCAGCCAGTGCCGTCTTGAGCTCTTCAATCAGCTCCAGGTCTGCCTCGGAAGGGCGACTGCGCTTTGCAAAGTCGATGCGAAGCTCCGAATAGACCTCATCCGATTCCGGGCCGCCGGACCACTTTTAACGGTGGCTTCCTCCAAAGACTTTGCTTAGTCCTGATTTGACCCGGGAGAACAGACCGCGGAGCTTGTTGTCTTTCGTCCGGGCCGTAGGTTGTGCTTCCGACGGCGCTGCGTAGCGCATGCTGCTGAATGGCCTGCCCCGTAAGTCGGAGCGGTAATCATTTGCAGACTAGCCAAAATGAGGGCGCGAAACATCGACACTGTAGCGCGTGATACTGAACGAGTCGTTCCGCACATTCAATCGAGGAGGCAACCGCATCGGTCCACCAACGTCGGTACGCTGGATATTTTCGTGCGACCGGGCACATCCGCTACAAACCGGGTCGCGCCTGCACAGCCACGTGCTCCAATGCACCCAAGATCTTGAGACGTTGAGGTATCTCCTTGTGATCATGAAGCTTCAGAGCGATCGCCGCATGTATGATCCAGACTGTACAACCTGACGCTACGTAAACTTCAAGCCCCCGTCGCCGCAGCGGCGAGCCTGGTTGGCTTTCATACGCGTTTCAGGATGCGGCAAATCCTCGCACCTTGGTGATCTACCGCCGCTCAAGCGCCTCAATGCGCGAGACGCTGTCCCCCATGATCACTAAACACCGTATTTGGCAGCGGCGACGATTTGGGGCCTACTCAGCTCAATCTGATCGTCGCAGAGATACATCCGCTCTCGTTTGCGCCAGATTTCGCAAAACCACGCGGCTTCGTGAGGTTCAGTACTCCCGTTAAAGCCCGGCAGGCCGAGAGCCGTGACTCATTTGACACATCGATGTCTCGATGAAACATTTTGCTCTGAGGGACGCAGAACGGGCTTTGACCAGACGCTTGCAGCCGAACACCTCGGGCGGTCGCGCAAAGGTCGAGTGTTCTCATAAGGTTTTGTATGTGCTCCAGACGACCCTCAACTTAGTGTCGATCGAGGCCCCTAGCGCGCGAGCATGCCTGTACCCAAGCCGCTGGGCTGGTTTCGTTGCGACAATTCCAATCCTGAGAACGGATGGCATATCGTTTGCTTCACCAGTGAGGTCGCGATCTACAAAAAGCAAATTGTGAGGACAGCATGCTCGGAATTGGCAGTCGGTTGCCGCCATTCGAAATCACAGGCGTGAAGCCCGGCTTTCAAGCGCAGGAAGAAGAAGGACAGAGTGCATTCGAGACGCTGACCGAAACGAGCTTTCCAGAAAAGTGGAAGATCATCTTCTTCTATCCCAAGGATTTTACCTTCGTCTGCCCGACAGAGATCGCTGAGTTTGCCCGGCTTTCCAAGGAATTCGCCGACCGCGACGCGGTTGTACTGGGTGGTTCGACTGACAACGAGTTCTGCAAGCTCGCCTGGCGGCGCTCACATGTCGACCTGCACAATCTACCAATCTGGCAGTTTGCCGACACAAAGGGAACGCTCGTCGATGGCCTTGGCGTGCGTTCACCCGAAGGGGTTGCCTATCGTTACACCTTTATTGTTGACCCCGAAAACACGATCCAGCACGTCTATGCGACCAATCTCAGTGTCGGGCGCAGTCCCAAGGACACGCTGCGCGTTCTGGACGCGCTTCAAACCGACGAGCTCTGTCCCTGCAACCGCGAAATCGGCGGCGAAACCCTGAAGTTTTCTTGAGGCAGCATGTCGTCGATCGAACAATTGAGCCACAGGATTCCCGATTTCGCGAAGGATGTCAGGCTTAACCTGACCTCCTTGGTGGCCGATGAGACGCTCTCGCCGCAACGAAAATACGGGCTGCTGCTGGCGAGCGCGATTGCCACCCGCAATGCAGCCCTGATTGCCGCGATGGAATCGGCTGCGTCCGCCGTGATGACATCTGTGGCGATCTCCGCAGCGAAAGCCGCAGCCTGCGTGATGGCAATGAACAACGTCTACTACCGCTTCGCTCACCTCGTTTCCAGCCCGGAATACAAGATGATTCCGCCACGGCTGCGTATGAACGTGATCGCCAATCCCGGCGTGGACAAGTCCGATTTCGAGCTGTGGTCGCTTGCGGTCTCCGCCATAAACGGCTGCGGTGCCTGCATCGATGCCCATGAGAAGACGCTGCGAGCGGCGGGCGTCAGTTCCGAAGCGATCCAGACCGCCGTGCGCTTTGCGGCGATCATGCAGTCAGTGGCGATCGCAATCGAGGCCGCTGGGTCCAACCCCTCTCGGGCGACGGACTGATCCTTCCTCTGTCATCCGATCGACGGGGTTGTGGCGCCACTCAGTGGCGCCGCAACCAGTCCTTCGCCGCTCCCGAACGAGCGTGACATCCGCAAGTCATGTCTTGCGCAGCGTCCCCATGAAGTATTCCAGGCGCCGAGCAAGTGACGCGGAATGCGCCACAGATACGGTAAGATCCTGTCGCCTAACGTCGGTCGCACCAGGGCCCTTCGTTCCACCATCACCCAAACTTGAACAGCACTCCATATCCGCCGCGCGGATGGCTCCATTGAATGTCGCCGGTGGGCTCGGCGATCACGCGGCAGGTACCGCACTCGATGCAGCCGTCAACTGTTACCTCGACCTGGCCGTCGTCGTTGAGCTCGTAGCATCGCGCGGGGCAGGCTTTCAAAAGTGCAAGTAGCTGCGGAGATGGCCTCGTGTGCGCACGGACCTTGACGTGAGGATGACCGACGTCGACAACATAGCGGTTGTAATACAGCTTGTCTTCGACGCGCACTGGGGGTTCGACATTCATGCTTTGGCCTTCCATTGTTGGACTTCACACTGTTGCGGTCAGCGCCAGGCTCGGGCAAGACGACAAGCATCGCCGAACAGACCTGTCCATGACCGCGCCTTCACAAAGGATTTCAGGGTCGCCTTCTCCTTCTCAGCCTTGGGCGTACCATCGACGCGCACAAAGTTTTGCATCGCCTTGGAGATGAGCTGCGGATAGGTCAGAAAGAAGTTTTGTGAGTGGGTATGCATCAGGGGCGGCAAATCCTTGTACTTCTTTAGATCTTTGATGACGAAGGAATCGTCCAGCATCTTCTTGTAGATCGACAGATTTGTTGCACTCATCGGCTCGCCGCGCGATTTCACCAGACCTATCGCTTCGGCGGCGATGCGGCCGGAAGTCATCGCGAGATTGGAGCCCTCACGATGAATGGCATTGTTGAGTTGCGCCGCATCGCCCACGACGACCCAGCCTTCCCCATAAAGCTGCGGGATCGACTTGTAACCGCCTTCAGGAATGAGATGCGCCGAATATTCCTTGACTTCGGACCCTGCTATCAGGGGCGCCACGGAGGGATGTCTCTTGAATTGGTCTAGCAGGCCGTAGGGCGTCTGGCCCGTGCGCTGGAAGTCGGCGACGAGACAACCGATGCCGAGCGAAATGCACTCTTTATTGGCGTAGATGAAACCCATTCCGGTCATGCCGCGGGAAATGGTACCGGCCGCCTCGATCACGACGCCTTCATCGCCCTTGAGATTGAAGCGCGCCTCGATAGTCTCGCGAGGCAAGAAGTGCATTTCCTTCACCGCGAGCGCAACGTTATCGGGTGTCGGGCGCGCGCGCAGGCCCGCGCGCGTCCCGAGCAGGCCATTGACCCCTTCGGCCAGCACGACGACGTCGGCATGTATTTCTCCGTCTCGGCGATCTGTACGAACACCGACGATCCTTTCACGGTCGTCCCGTGCGAGCTCGGTGACTGTCGTCTCGCACAGCACGGTCGCGCCAGCCTCCCGCACCTTGGAAGAGAACCATTTGTCAAACTGCGCGCGTATAATCGTGTAGCGGTTCGGCCGTTCCTCGTTGAAGTCGTCCGAGCGGTAATGCATGCCGACATGGGAGCGATCGTCCATCATCCAGAACCGCTGCTCGATCAAGTGACGTTCAAGCGGCGCCTCCTCTCGAAACTCGGGGATCAGCTTTTCCATCATGTCGGCATAGAGGATGGCGCCCTGCACATTCTTCGATCCGGGATATTCGCCCCGCTCGAGCTGCAGCACCTTCATGCCGCGTTTGGCCATGGTCAATGCCGCCGCGTTGCCGGCCATACCGGCTCCGACCACGATCGCATCGAATCTCTCTTCAATCATCATCACCTCCTCTAGACCGCGATCCGGGCGCGCGAATTCGGCAAAAGCCGGGCGCGAAATGCGGTCGTCAGCGCCGGTAGCAATTGCATGGCGTCACTGACGATCGCGAGATGGGCGAAGTCGAAGATCGGAGCGTTCTTGTCAGTATTGACGGCGACGATCAGATCCGCGCCCTCCACGCCAACCCGGTGCTGGATCGCGCCGGAAATGCCGGCGGCAATATAGAGCTTTGGCCGGATGGTTTTGCCCGTCTGGCCGATTTGCCGGTCAGACGTAACCCACCCTTTTTGCACCAGAGGACGCGAGCAACCATATTCAGCGCCAAGCAGAGTTGCGAGCTCGCGCACCAACCGAAAGTTCTCAGGCGATCCCAGTCCCAGGCCGCCCGCAACCACGACATCGGCATAGGCCAGATTGGACGTTTCTGCATCGCGGTCGGGTAGGAACGACAAAACTTTTGTGACAATATCGTCTTCGACAAGGCCGAGCGGATGGACGATGATACGAGCGGCATCGCGTACGACGCGCTCAGGCATCGGCATGACCCGCGGGCGGACGGTTGCCATCTGCGGACGATAATTCAAGGTATAGATCGTGCAGAGCAGTGTGCCGCCAAAGGTCGGACGCGTCGCCGCAAGCGAACCATCGGCGTCGACGTCCAGCGCGGTGCAGTCGGCAGTGAGCCCCGTCGACAGGGTCGTCGCCACGGAACCTGCGAGATCGCGACCGAGCGTCGTCGCCCCCAACAGCAGGATCTCGGGCTTGTAGGTGTTGACGAGGTCGGTTAGCGCTTTGGTATAGGATTCGTTGCGGTAATCCGACAAAACATTGTCGCTCACGAGATAGGCCAGATCGGCGCCATAGCAAAAGGCTTCAAGCGCGGCGTTACGTGTCTGCGGCCCCTCCGGACCGATAACGACAGCGGCAAGATTCACCTTTAGCCTGTCGGCAAGCCTGCGCCCCGCACCCATGAGCTCCCAGGAAACCGGATGCACCCGGCCGCGCTCCAGCTCGACAAAGACCCAGACGTGCTTGTACGCCTTAAAGTGCTCCGGCAGTTCTTTTTTGGCTGCTGCGCGGCCGGCCGCCGCCGGCATGGCCGTTCTGGTGACATTGCTCATACTCTAAATTCCCCTCAAAGATAGGCGCGCCCGCGCCACAGGTTCGCTTTTTAGCTTCGTTAACTGAAGATCACCTTTGGTCAGCAGTGGCCGGCCGCTCTGCCCCGTCTGCTTGGTCCGACCGGCCGCACAACGCGTCGTCGCGATAGACTTACCGGTCCGGCCGGATTTGGAGAGGTCTTCCACACTGAAGCCTTCCGCGCCGGGTTCGACGAGCGCCACCGCGGCGGCCAGGGCGCCGCGGTGAACCGGTCGCTTCCATGCCTGAGTTGGCGAGTCCGTTCGCTGCGCAATACCTGCGCCTCAATTTCGGCCCAGCGGCTCCACATTGACGGTGACGACGAGGGCGATCCCGGCAACGCATCTGTCACGCAATCCATGCCGAGCCTCCAGCGCCGACAACCCGTATGGGCCGACGTTGGCCCTCTTGCTGACGCATGTTCCTATCCGCCATGAGATGGATACAAATCTGAGCGGAATCGCGGACGGATTTGATGCGGACGACGCTGTGCATACCCTCTCCAGATGTAGCGCGAACGGGCGACTTATCCATTGACGAGCATCTCACCGTCGATACGGAACTTCGACCGCGTCAAAGACCATTTCGAACGGACCTGGCGCGATCGTAGGCCACGAGATGATCCCGCAGCGCTCGGCAGGCAGTAAAAGCAGCATCATGGGTATTCCTTCAATCTCATCTCGGACGACTACCATCAGTCGGCAGCGATGAACGGATCGGCAGGACAACAGCAAGTGTCGTACCAGTTGCAAAAAACATTGAAAGTCAGTCGAAAGTAATGGTTTGGGAGACACTTGAAATAGCCGCTGATACCGTGGACACGATCAGTCCAGACATGGGTCGGGAATACGACAGGCGCCGCTCGGGTCATTGCTGCAGAGAGTTGACCCGGATAAAGACGAAGGCCCCACATCGGGTTGCCACGGCGCCCCGTCGGGCAAACCTTGCTTGCAGTGGATCGCGAGATCACTTCAGCTCGCTCAACGGGACAAAAGCCGCGGCCTTCTTAGGGTCTGCGACGGCATCCTTCAAAACCTTGAACACTCGCTGGTCGATCGGTGACGATGCCACGAAATCGGCATAGGCCTGCTCCAGCATCGCCTTGCACCGAGCCCTGATTTCCGGCTCCGCGGCACCAGCAAATTGCTCTTTGGCAAAATATTGTCCCATGCGCTTTAAGATGTGAAGGCGCGCGACATTCACGATTTTAGGGTCGTAATCGACGCCAAGCAGCGAAAAAAAATCCTCTGCCGACGAGGCCTTGCTGAGCCGATCCAGGATACCGGCTGCCGGGCATGAGTTGGTCATCGAAAATTCTCCTTCGGATTAGCTCTGGACGGTCAATGGGATGGGGTGGCGCCTGTTGACTGCTGCCGTCCTGCCCCGCAGAGCTGGTGCGCATCGCCAAAGCCTGACTCCAAAAAGCGGTGCCCTCAACTTCGCTGCCCGGATCGGCAGGTCCGCCGGTGACGAGGTCAGTCCCGATGAAGATCCGGGATCAATGGCCACACCACGATCGAGTTTGACGCTCGTCAGGACGGTCGCCGGACTGGAAATCAGCCGCGCGAGAAGGCGCCGATTGGCAGTCCGGGGACGGCTCGCCATTGGGTAGGAGATGACAGCATGTATGGTGGAACGGCAAGTAAGATCTAGAGGTGAGATCGCGCCAGGGGATCTGACGTGCGAAAGCTGGACGCCGTTCGCCATCAGCGACATCGGACACCGTCCTGGCGGCGCGCCGGTGTGCGAAGGTCGACGCAAACGCTCTGGACATGGCTTTTCACGCGGGGTGGGATGTCAGGCATCCGCACACGTCGCGCCAGATCGCCGCCACGGTTTCGCGCTCGACCGGCAGCTTGTGCTCGATGGCATATTTGCGGACTTGCGACAGGACCTGTCTGGGCTTGGTCGGCGCTGGCGACGAGCTGCAGTTCATCGAGTAACGCGGTGATCGCCGCACGTCCGGAATGCTTGCCGATCACAAAGCGGTTGCAGCGGCCAAGCAAAACGGGATCAAGCAATTGATGGGTGCGTTGATCCTTCAAAAGGCCAACGACATGAATGCCGGACTCGTGCGTAAATACATGCTCTCCGACGATCGCCTTGTTCATCGGAATCGCACGTGCGGCCGCGGCTGCTACCACCGCGGCAACGTTCTCGAGCTGCCGAAGTATGTTGCCGGTCTCGCGCCCGTAGAGCTGCTTGAGTGCGACCGTGATTTCCTCGAGCGGTGCATTTCCGGCCCGCTCGCCCAGCCCGATGACGGTCACTGAGGCGTGGCTCGCGCCAGCCTTGATGGTGGAGAGCGTGTTGGCGGCTGCGAGTCCGAGATCATCGTGACCGTGAAATTCGAGTTCGAGATCAGTGGTCGCACGCAAATTCCTGATCAGCGCGTAGGTTGCGTCGGGATCGAGCACGCTAAGCGTATCTACAATACGAAAGCGACATGCGCCCACGGCGTTTGCAGTTGCCATCAGTCTGATGAGAAACTCGATGTCGGCGCGGGATGAGTCCTCACCACCGACGGTGACCTTAAGTCCGCGCTCACAGGCATAGCTTACCACTCGCTTGACCCGTTCCAGCGCCAGGTCACGATGACCACCTAGGTTGGCCACGATCTGGAGATCGGAGGTCGGGATCGACATATTGATCATGGACACCTTTGCTTCGATCGCCGCGTCGACATCCGATTCCCGCATCCGGCACCAGCCTATGGTGGTCAGCGGAGGATTTGCTTCGACAATGGCGCGGACGGCGGCGATCTCCTCGTTGCCCATCGCCGGCGTTCCCGCCTCGATCTCCGTGATTCCGGCCCGCGCCAGAGCCTGCGCGATCGCCAGCTTTTCCTCTGTGGTGAGCGCAACGCCAGGTGCCTGCTCGCCGTCGCGTAATGTCGTGTCGTTGAGCACGGTGGGCTTGGTGCACACCTGGTCGGACCAAGACGATTTGGCGGCGGTGCTGGCGGCAATCACGCGAGAGCTCCTCATAGTTTGATCTACCTACGCTTCAGCAACCAGCATGCCAGCCCGTCGTCCGAGGAAGCCATCGACGAAGCTAACGCTTCCGTCTTCGGCGTTCTTCCGCAAATGGATTGTCGCAAATGCGACACGCTCATGAACCGGACGCCTTGCCTGTTGCTGCGCCGAGTTCGAACGTTAATGTAATTGCGGCGCGCCAGGATGTGAGAATTGTCGCGGAGCACTGGGGACCGCCGCCGCCTTGGACACATGGTCACTCGCTCGCATCGAAACGGCGTCAGCCGCGCCCTCAACCTCCCGTGCGGCTTACCAATTCCGGCGAGGCTTTCTCGGATGACGGTGCGATCGCGGACCTTTGTGGCAGTTCAGATTGCCAGACGCCGGCAAGGACCGGCCGAGCCGCCTGCGGCAGAACATCGCGCCGACGCTCGGCCATCCGGCTCTCACCGCTTTCTTCGCCGAAGCAGAGGTTGAAGTCGCCACATTGCTTGCACACGGGTGTTGTGCACATCACGAGGCCTTCATTCTCGCAAAGGGTGCGGTAGAAGAAGCGCTTCCAGCGCATATTGTTGACATTGCGCGCGGCGAGCGGCGCGAAATGGCGGCTCAGCAGCCGAGAGAGTTCGCCACGATTGCGCAAGCCGAGAGCTTCCCACAGATGGTCTGGCCCAATGGCGCGGCGCGCGATCATCGCAGCCAGCCAGCGGCCGATATCCCCTTCCGTCGAGCGTTGCTTGAGCAAGAGATCACGCAGCATTGCGATCTCGTCGTCCTCTTCGCACTTGAAAGCCGAGATCTGCTCCACGAGCTTGATCTCAAGCGAGGGAAAGTACTGCTCCAGCAAGGCCGCCAGTTCAAGGCCGGACAGGCCGGCCTTCTCGGGAAGGGAGCCACCATCCATTGTGGCAGCCGCCAGGATAGACGCCAGGACATGGCGATCGAGATTGCTGTCAATGGCAATATCGGCATCTGCAGGAGGCACACCGGTGAGCAGGCGGTAGGTTGCAATTCCCCTGTGCATCAGGCCGTTGGAATCAACGGCACAAGCAGCGATGAACGGAAGGAAGTGCGCTTCGGACATAATTTTGCGGGTTTCCACAGTGGTCAGGTTTGCTCCGCCGCACCTGGTTTTGGTCAGGGTCGATCGTCAGAATGCCGGCCTCCCGGGATGGGCGGTGAGGGAGACCGGCATCCGTCGCGCGCCTTCACGAGGCCGCGACTCGCGACCTTTACGAGGCCGCGAGTTCGGCGGCGGTCTTGCCGATGATGGATTCGTCCACGGGCTTCATAATGCCATGCTCCATCAGCATGTCCTCGAGCTCGTCCATGGAGATCGGGGTCGGGATGATGCCTTTGCCGCCATTATTGTGAACCTTGGTCGCAAGATTGCGATAGTGATCCGCCTGCTTGGACTCGGGTGCATATTCGAGCACCGTCATGCGGCGTAACTCGGCATGCTGCACCACGTTGTCGCGCGGCACGAAGTAGATCAGCTGAGTGCCTAGCTTCTTGGCCAACGCTTCCGCCAGTTCCAGCTCCTTGTCGGTCTGCCGCTCGTTGCAGATCAGACCGCCCAGCCGCACGCCGCCAGAGTTCGCGTATTTCAGGATGCCCTTGGAAATGTTGTTTGCGGCATACATCGCCATCATTTCACCGGACATCACGATATAAATTTCCTGCGCCTTGTTCTCGCGGATTGGCATCGCAAAGCCACCGCAAACGACGTCGCCGAGCACGTCGTATGAGACATAGTCGATGTTCTCGTAGGCGCCGTTCTCCTCCAGGAAATTGATCGAGGTGATGACGCCGCGTCCGGCGCAGCCGACACCCGGCTCAGGACCACCGGACTCCACGCAGCGAATGTCCTTGTAGCCGACCTTCATAACGTCCTCGAGCTCGAGGTCCTCCACGCTGCCGGCGTTCGCTGCAAGGCTCAAAATCGTGTCTTGCGCCTTGGCGTGCAGAATCAGGCGGGTCGAGTCAGCTTTCGGATCGCACCCTACAATCAGGATTTTCTGACCCATCTCGGCCAGCGCCGCCAGCGTGTTCTGCGAAGTGGTCGACTTGCCGATGCCGCCCTTCCCGTAGAACGCGATTTGTCTCAGTGAAGACATTTTGCTCTCCATCAACCGATTTGCCAAAAGTTGCGCGCTTCTTGCGCGCGAGCTTGTTTCTCTCTCAGAAACGGGGGCACACGGGATCAAGGGAAGGAGCGCATCGCTCGCCTTACGCGTCGGCGTGCACTCAGCCCTCACTCAGTGTTGCTGCCGCTTATTAGCAACCGCCGTGCCAACGCTGACCGCGCTCCTTAAGCTTCTGATTACGTTTCTAAAAACCAACCAGCCGGTGAGTGATCCTGGCTGTTTTGGATCTGCGCGGCTGTCAGAAAACTAACAACGACCACAACCATCAACGCGAAATGCCGATTTGGCGGGACCTGTTCCGATGCCTTCAGGTGTGGAACGGAACTTGCCGCTCTTCTCGCAAGCCGGGCGATTTGAGGAGAGTGAATATGTCGGTCGAGCTCGAAACCTGGCGGACCAGCGGCGAGTGTTGCACATACGGTACGGCGCTTGGTGCGCTGACATTGGAGATGATCGGCAATAAATTCGAATGGGCTCCCGGAAGCAGCAGCGCCGCGCGAATCGTTCAGCTAAGCGCGTCTACATGGGTATGTCGTGGCGACAATGATCTTTTAGCAGAAGCCCGGCTGCGCCACTAACGCGCGTCAGATTCAAGCGCTGAAGTCCGCCGGTCACGACGTGATCGCCGAAGACATCTTGAAGGAGCCATGGGATGCGGAGGAATTGCGCGTTCTTCTTCGGCAATATGCCCGTCGAATCCTGGTTCAACCGAGCCGCACCCCGTATCAAGTCAGGCGAAGTCAATCCCGATACTATCGACGCGGCAATCGCACTCGCATTGATGGTAGGCGATCCGCTCCTGATACGACGACCGCTGATCGACGTAGACGGGGCACGATGTGCCGGACTCGATCATGAGCCCGTGCTGTCACTGCTTGGTGGCAAGACGCAAAATGATGTCGAGGAATGCTTGCACGAAGCAAACCGCACGCGTTGTCCGCAGAGGTGAGGAAACGGCGGAGCGCCCCCCCAAACCATCAGACGAAGCAAAGAATGACGTTTCCCACTTCCGGCTTCCTTCACGGGTAGTAGTCGACAGGACCTTCGCTGAGACGACCCGAGCGAGTAGCTGCTCCGCAAGGCGGCATCGCCCATATTGCGCTCGAATGCCGCACTTCTCGCCTATGCAGTGTGTGAGAGGCCGCCGCAGTTGCCGCCTTTATCACGCATAACCTCCGTGGCCCGGATTGGTTCAGAGTACCAAGCCGAGAGACAGTTTTTTGAAGAGATTCGGCTTAGACGGATTCTTGAATTGAATAACGATCAGAACAGACCACCACGCTTCCCGGCCGTGATCCTTATGCAACTTAGCGGCATAATTGCGCTATGGCCGCTCCCATTTTGATCGGTATCAAATCCTTCGCCATTCCCGCTGTGTGACAGAGATCTCGCGCGGCTCTTCGCGCGGAATTTGGAATGGAGAATAAGATGAGAACAAGGACAGTTCTGACGACGGCATCGCTCCTCGCGCTCGCGACCTCGTTGGCCAGCATCTCGGTACTGGCCGCGGATCTGGGTCCGGCGCCGGTCTACTACAAAGCGCCTCCGATCGAACCCTTCAATCCATGGATGATTCGCCTGCGCGTGCTCGGCGTTTTGCCGGATACCGCAGGCAGCTCGGTCAGCGTTGCCGGGGCGCCCCTGCTGTCCTCACCAAGTTCTGGGCTTTCGATCAGCGAGCAAGCCATACCCGAGCTCGACATCACCTATTTCTTCACAAAAAACGTTGCCGCCGAACTCATTCTCGGCGTGACCAGCCATCACATCAGCGGCAATGGCGCGCTCACTGGGCTCGATATCGGCAAAGCCTGGCTGTTGCCGCCAACACTGACCCTGCAATATCACTTCACCGATTTCGGCCCGCTCAAGCCCTATATCGGCGCGGGCGTCAACTACACCGCATTCTTCAACCAATCGGCAGCCAATACGTCGCTCGGCGGTCTTGCCGTAACGGATTTGCGCATCAGCAACCAATTCGGCGCGGCGGTCCAATTCGGCTTCGATTACATGCTTGATCGTCACTGGGGCCTCAACTTTGACGTGAAGAAGCTGTGGCTGCGGCCGGAGTACTCCGCGACCGTAAACAATGCGATTGCCGTCACCGGGCGCGCCAATATCGACCCATGGCTCCTCAGCGGCGGCGTCACTTACAAATTCTGACGCTAGAACGGGACCAGAAAGCGGAATCCGTTTGATCAACCCGGACGCGGCGAGCTTATCGAGCGCGTCCCCTAACCTCACCGCAGTGCAAGCGGGGAGTGAGATGACGCGCCAACGACGCGTCATCTCGCGAGACGCGGGGAGCCATTCGCAGCATTGCTCTCGCTGTGAGCTACGGATCGCGCGGCATGGAGTGACGGTACACAAACAGATCGACCCAGCATATGATCATATTCTTCTTTCGTCGCGCATTGCAAAGGCGCCATTTGCTTATTGGGCCGGAGAACAAAGGCGGCACGCCGCGCCAAGGCAGACCGGGAGCGTGACGCCCCCGCTCAACCTCAGGCGATCCGAGCTCCGAGCGGCCAGCTCATGGATGGACAAGCCGTCCATGCTTACTAGCCCGGGCAAATGGCCGCTAAGCGAAGCCTCTAGCTTCGCTTTAGCACCATCACAAGGCGGTCGACACGTTTGCCCTGCTTGAGGTGGGAGTTTACGATTTCGTCAACGTCCTCAGGCGTGGTCGCGCGATACCAGACTCCGTCGGGATAGACGACCATCAAGGGACCACAGTTACAAAAGCCAAGGCAGCCTGCCATCGTGAAGCCAACATCGTTGAGGCCTTGCGCTTCGATCGCCTTGCCCATTCGATCCCACAGGGTTTGCGCGCCGGAGGCGCCACAACTGCCGTGCGGATGAGTTGGCGGACGCTGCGTGTGGCAAGCAAAGACATGATGCCTATAAAGTTGAGGAAGTTCGAATTCGGTTTCTGAGTTCATGCGCCTACCCTGTGATCAATCGGCTTCATCTGAAAGGAGACAAGGTGTGATCACATCGCCCCCACAATCTATTATGATTGAATGCCGCATCGACCGATTAATGCTACTGATTCCCACTCGCGCTTGCGAACGCAGGCGAAATGAGCGGGCGCCATAGTTACTGTGGTCGCTGAAGATCAGCGATAGATATCTTCGCGTCCGAAGCAGCCTCCTTGATCAATTCCAACCTTCATCATCGCGATACGCATCACTTGCTCACCATCCAACTTCTCAAAAGCAAGTTGCACACCAGACGCGTAACGTTCGTTTCTGCAATGATCCCTTGCTCTGCCTGGCGCGACTCACAATTATTGCCGAGGTTGCGACAATGTCGTTCGCTTCTGTTTCGGACACGACAAACCTCGCATAGCGTTTGACCTCCCGCTTCAACCTTCGGCAGCTTGTACGCAGAATGAGCTAGACTCTTGGTTATTTTTCCCAGCTCTTGCGCTATCATATCTTGGAATGAGCAGCGATCTTCATGATCTTCGTGCCGCCTATCGAGGAGCCTTGATCCTCGACGATCGCGCGGTGGATCGAGCGCTCCGTTCTGCCATGGCGTGGTCGGCTAGCCGCACCGTCCGGCGCGAGCCCACAGCATCTTTTTCGCCCTGAAGCTGGACGCTGCGTTCCGCTGCTGCCGATCTATCGTTTGCCTCAATAGACAGCGGCTGTCGCGAAGGCCCCAACGAGGCAGGGATGATCGCCGAGCCACCTTTTGGGACTGCAGACCAAGCCGGCCGCAATCCCGATTGGCAGCAACGGCAAACCGGCAACCCAGCGGTCCCAGATTGGGCCCACGCTTCGGACGATACATGTCAAGACGCGCTTGCAGCGGCAAATGCGGAACAACGAGCACGTGCTCATTAATGCATCTGCTCCTAACTGGTCCCTAGCTGACGATGGTGGCGCCATTCGCTAAGGACGTCGCACGAGCTGAGGTTTGGCATTGCAGTTGCAACGCAGGCAATAACGCCAGCTGCGCCGGCCGCCAAAGACTTCTGACACAGGATCGTCATTCCTCCTGCCTAAACGGTCCTGTCAGTCTGGGTCCCCCCAGACGATGCCCTCGGCGAACTTCCAGCCGCCGGGGGCATTTCCCGCTCGAACATACCGCCGGCAGCAGGAAGCATCTCCTGCCAGCCGGCTCGATTTTGGCGAGCTAGCGCAAGAGCAGCTTCTTGGTGCGGCGGAGGTCGCAGGGTGCAAGGCCGCAATCCGGCGGGCTGCCTGTTTTGTCTCACAAGTCAAAAGCCGTGACACGCATCCGCGCTAACGCTCACGAGTACGACGGCCTCATCCGACGGCAAAGCGCCCCAGGCAGCTTGAGCAACAGCAAAGCGATAGGCTCGTTAGTCCGGATGGATCGTGATATCCATGGTTTCGTCGCTGCCCCCGAACGGGTCGGCGAACCGATCGTCCTCCAGCAGCTTGACGCCGCATAGGCAGACGTCACCTTCGATCACGGCGAGCGCTACCGGCTCAAGCGATTGTCCATCGCAGGGGCCATCGATGCACATCCCAGTGTCGATCTCGAATCTTGCACCGTGGCGGCCGCATCTGAGAAAGGCGCGGTCCGCCGAGAAAAACGCACCGGAGCCGATGTTGAGCCAGACGCTCTCATGCGGACAACGGTTGACGTAACTAAAATAGTCGTTGCCGAAGGTGCGCACCACAATAATTGGAAACGGCCGGCTCTCGCCACTATCATCGATCTGCGACAGGCTAAAGCCCATGGCGCCACTCCGCTCGATGGCATCGGCCGGACAGACGGCGAAAACCTCGATCTGATCGCTCATCAGGTTGCGGATTATCCGTTCGCTCATCCCGGCCCCGCAGTTTCCCGCTTGAAAGCATCGATCGCAGTCCGGCTCAGCCGAAAAATCCCACGGCCACGAGCGAGCGGCCGATAAGCCGAGCTGGCACGGGCGTTGAGGACATCAAACCATTGGTTCGGCGTGAGCTTCGCCGGACGCTCGCTGATTTGGATCACCCTCCCGTTCGGACCGAAACGGACGTGGATTATGACTTGTTGCGAGTTCATACCGATCCCCTGTTTTGGTAACTTTGACGATTCCGAGCGGAAACCGAGACTGTCGACTGTGATGGGCTTGGTTTCTGGCACCTTGGCGCGTGGGGCTCAAGCCGCGCCTTGGACGCGGCGCCTTTGCTACTATCGAGCAGGTCTTCTTCGCGTTCGCTTGGAGCATTTCTCTTGCGGCCTTCCCAGACGAGTACATTCCTCGAGCGGCATCCGGCGCGCTCCCGCATTTGTGTGGATCACGAGCTGCGCCCGACAACGCTGCCACAAACGACGTATCCTCGATCCCCTTGCCCATCTCTCCCGATGACAAAAACTACGATCATCGCCATTCAATCCTCGTGCTTCCGTGTCGTGGATGACGATCATCTCAGTAGATCGCTGCACCCGCACCCACGTTGATCGACGCATCTTTCATGGTCTCGACGATAAACTCGATCTGCTTGTTCGCGAAATGGGTGTGAAACGGAAGCGCCAGAGCGCGATCGGCCATTTTTTCCGTAACCAGGAAATCGCCACGCCGATAGCCGAAGTCAAAGTAGTGCCGTTGCAAATGCAGCGGTTGGCTATAGGCGGCGGATTCAACCTGTGCGTCGCGTAGATCATCGATAATGGCGGCGCGCCCCGATCGCGTGGAGCGTGTCCCCAGATGAACGAGATAAAGCAACCAGCTCACCTCGGTCACATGGAGGCCAACATAAGGCGGCTTGATGCCCTCAAATGATTGCATATGTACGTTGTAAAGCTGCTCGACCAACCGACGCCGCTCCAGGATTTCATCGAGACGCTTCAGCTGCGCCAGGCCCAAGGCAGCCGCGAGATCGCTCATGCCGGCCTGGTAAGGTGCCGTGCTCCCGACAACAACGGAGGAGCGCTCGTCCAGACGATGGACGCGATGGCGACGCAAGCCGACCGCGATGTCGATATCATCGGTCACCACCACTGCGCCTTCGCCACAGGTTAGGGCCGCCGGCTGGGCAAAGTCGAACACCGCGAGGTCGCCAAACCGGCCGACGAGCTCAGCCTTGTAGCTCGATCCGATCGCCTCGGTGGAATCCTCCAAAAGCAGCAGCTGATGGCGCTGCGTGACCGCGCGCAGTTCCGACCATGGCGCGGGATGACCGCTGGGATTGCCGGCGACAATCGCCCGCGTGTTGGCCGTGATGCGCTCTTCGGCCTTCGCTGGGATCAATGCTCCGGACCAATAGTCGATATCGGCAAATACCGCTCGTGCGCCTGCGAGACTGATTGCATGCGCGGTCTCACGAAAGGAGTAGGGCGAGGCGATAACTTCCTGCCCCGGGCCGATGCCAAGCGCCTTCAGCGCAAGCAGGAGCCCGATGGTACCACTCGAGACCGCAACAGCATATTTGCGGCCAAGATAGGCTGCGAAAGCGTGCTCAAGCGCCTCAGTGATCTGCCCGTTGGAGATTTGCGGCGAACACAGCAGCGTTTCCACAGCAGAGAGCTCGGCGAAGGTGATATCAGAATCGGACAGTGGAACGAAAAATTCATTTCTCTCCACAGTGTGCGCGCCATCAAGCCGATACTCTTCTAGTTCAGTGCTCACCGCCCAACATTCCTTTTGGCCAGTACGATGCCGGTGGCTCGCATCGGATCGGCCGTAATCTGCACGCAGTGATCCGATCCATCGAGGAGATGAAGGTCGAAACGAGGAAACTGCCGGAACGGCTGATCCGCTACATCCGACGCATCACAGCGCACCCAAGCAAGCTGCGGAAAGCGGCGCCGCAGCTCGACAAACGGACCCATCTCGGTGCCATCGGCTGCAAGCAGCCGCTCGATTTCGATCAATTCCTCCTCGGTGAGCGCCATCGTGGCTCCTCTATGACTCGTCGAAGGTGGTTCGTCATTGCCAGAACAGACGCTCCGGATCCGCGTTCAAGTCGTCGATTGCAGAAGTCAAGCGATGGTAAAGGCTGTAAAACTCCCAGATTCCTCGCGCGTGATTCTTGCAAAACAGCTTCCAGATCCCGCTCACGGGATCATAAAGAATCAGCGCGACATCGATGAGAGCGCCATCCTTGTCGATGTTGTGCGAGCAACAGGGGCTCTCGACGAGGTAGCCGCCCCTCACCTGCGTCACGTTCGGCGAGACGTAGAGATAACGCTTGCGCGAGCTCAAGCCGCGCTCGATCCGTTTGCGATCGAGCTCGTTGGGGTGAGGCACCAGCCCGGCGTTTACCTTCCTCATCAGCGCGGCATTCATAGCGAAAGCCTCCCTTCAAAGCACTGTGATTTCTTCTTCAAGACAGCCGATGAGCAGCTGCTCACCAAAATCGACAATATAGATCGGCACGTTCGCGTCGGTATGGATAGCGACGTTGATGATCTCGCCGGTCGCTCCGGCGGCGAGCAAGACTCCCTCGGGCTCCGTATTGGGAAATGAGCGGTCGTTGACGAGGTCGACTACGGTTTTGACCCGCTGGCCCCGCCGATACTTCGGAAAGCCGGGCTCAGTCATGACTCCTCCGGCAATGGCAGATCATCGATCTCCTCGCAGGCGTCCACCGGCTCTAGTTCCTTGCGCTTCATGCCAACGCGGTAACCGCTTTCCAGAAACTCGACGCCATAGATGTAGAATTGCTGCAGGAACGTGCCGATCGAGACGACGTAACCCACCTCTCCCTTCTTGACTAAGACGTCGCCAATCTCCTTGCCGCGATAGGTGCCATCATTGCGGATGGTGCGATTGGCTCGCAGCTTTTGGCCAAAGCTGAAGACAGGCGGGTCGCTGAGCTCGACGACGTCGCTGTCGCGAACAATGCTGTTCATGTACCGCTCCTCATGCATCGCTTCCTCGTAGAGATGCAGGGACGCCGCGTGGCCCACCGCAGGCGAGATCCTGCATCACTTCGTGCTCGCGCGGCATCGTCAGTCATATCGACGATCGCAGCGCTGCCTGGGAGGCCGCTCTCGCCATCGAGAAGCGCCTTTAGACCGCCGCGCAGAATGAAATGCTCCAGGGCCGTGCGGCCGACCAGCAACAGCACTATCGCAAGGCAATCCAGAGCAGTCGTCGTCCGTGAAGGGGACCGAACGTCGGCGCCTGCGACGCCCCCAACGCGCAGCACGAAGCGTGCGACGTTTTCAGCACCAGCTCTTGGCATGCCGTTCATGGGGGCTCACGCTTTAGGCTGGCGCTTGGTAGCGAGGTAAGGACGTATCAACCACGCAGGTATTGTCGACCGGACAGGCGGCGACACATTGCGGCTCGTCGAAATAGCCAACACATTCGGTGCATTTCGCCGCTTCAATCACAAAGTCCCCCCCTTCGCCGAGATGGCAACGTTCGGGCATAAGGGTTCGCAGGCTGAGCAGCTCGTACACTGCGAGGCGATGATCTTGAATGGCACATATTCCCCCTTACGCCGCAGAGATCAGAGCTCCTTGCCGGATCGCGGCGTCGCCGCGCGGCGCGTGCTGAATCTCCCCGCGTTTCACCTGGTCCAGATAGGATCTGAACCAGGCGATCGCCGACTTATCAATGAACTCATGGGCGAATCGATCGACCGGCTCGATCCCCGCCTTGATCAGATTGCTTTTCGGGCAGCCGCCGATCTTGGCCACGAAGACCGCATGGCAGTCATGGATGCCACGCATAATGGCGGAAAGCCTGTCCTCCTCGCCATAACCGCCCTGGCAGTAAACGTCCACGCGCCGGTGGCCGACGAATTTGGCGCCGGTTGTAGAAAGTTCGTACACCTGAAATTCCTTTGCATGCCCAAAGTGTTCGTTGATCAACCCCGAGCCCTTGGTTGCGACGGCCACCAGAAGAGTGATCGCGCTCATCTCTCCGGCCAATTCCGCAAGCTCCCTTTGGCCGGCCGCGACTTTGGCGGCACGCTCATCCTCTACCCTGTCCTGATAAGCCTTGCGCATCTCTAAGTCATATTGGACGTCCATTTTCATGACCTGATCGGTGGTGAACTCTGCGCTGCGATCCTCCCCGAGTAGACCGACCGCATCGGCGCGGCACTGGCGGCAATGCCGCATCATGTTTATCTCCCCTTCACAAGCATCTTGCAGCGTCTTCAATTCCTGCGCCGTCGGTCCGCGCTGACCGTTGAGGCCAAATACTGTGCCGTGCTCGGGCGCGGAGATCAGCGGCATGATATTATGAAGGAAGGCACCGCGCGACTTCACCGCCTTGTTGACCTCGACCAGGTGGTCGTCGTTGATGTTTGGGATCATCACCGAGTTGACCTTGCACAGGATACCTCGTTCGCTAAGCATCTCGAGGCCTTGCAGCTGGCGATCGGTGAGTATCCTTGCCGCGTCGATGCCGGTGTAGCGCTTGTGGTTGAAGAAGATCCACGGATAGATCTTGGCGCCGATTTCGGGATCGACCATGTTGATGGTGATGGTGACGTGCTCAATTTTGGACCTGGCGATGGTATCAATATAGTCCGGCAGAGCCAGTCCATTGGTTGACAGACATAGCTTGATGTCGGGAGCCACCTTGGCGACCAGCTCGAACGTTTTGAACGTCTTTGCTGGATTGGCCAAGGGATCGCCGGGACCAGCGATGCCAAGCACCGTCATCTGCGGAATGGTGGTCGCGACCGCGAGCACTTTTCTTGCCGCCTGCTCAGGGGTAAGCTTCTCGCTCACCACACCCGGACGCGATTCATTGGCGCAGTCGTATTTTCGGTTGCAGTAATTGCACTGGATGTTGCAGGCTGGCGCGACCGCGACATGCATGCGGGCGTAATGATGATGCGCTTCTTCGCTGTAACAGGGATGGTTCTTGACCTTTTCCCAGATTTCGGTCGGCAGATCGGCTTGGCCGGCCCGCGAGCCGCAGCTCGCCTGCCCGGTCGTGGCCGAAGCGCAGCAGCCCTTATGCTCGGCGGCGGGCTGCATCATCTTGCCGTTATCCACTGCAGCTTTGACATATTTTCCGCGTCCGACGACCGCGTTCATTTTCATTTTCCCTGCAGGCATCATCGGCCTCCCAGGACCATCCGTGAGCGAGCCTCAAGCAGCTGAGTAGCAACTTGCATGCCATGGCGGAGACGATGAAATTGCAGCCATACGCCAACGAGTTAGCGGAAACGATCGGCGCTGGCGCATGTAAGAACAGTAATGATGCGCGTGTTGACGATGCGACAGGTACGTCGTCATTCTCACGCAGAGCTCCATGACTTGCGCATTCATTCTCGCGCCAAGCTCGCCGGAACCCGACTCCATCTGAACGGATTTTCTCGCTATGCCGATACGAGCTGGGGGATGCGGGCTTCAGAAGGCCACTAATGGGTCAGCAGTATCTCAACCGCGCGAGGGAGCCCAATCGCAAGCGGCGTCAGGCCTTGCTCGAGTAGAAAGCGGAGCTCATTGCGAGAGAGCGCGTCCGGATCAACGATCGCATAGTGGGTGTCGGCCGAGCGCTTGATGATCTGCCGCGCATAGCTACGCAACAGCTGGTCGTTGAAGCGACAGCCGATGAAGAGAAAGGTCTGTCCGGTTCGCCTTTCCTTGATGATGTCCGGAATTGGCGTCTGAATGTCGATTTCGGTCAACGCCTCGACATAATCAGCGTCGGAGACAAGGAAATTGTTGGCCGGCTGCACGCTGCCATGCGGCTTGTACAGCACCGTCGCCCAGCTGCCGGCCACGACACTGTCGACCTCTTGGCCAACCGGATCGTAAAAGCGATACCAGCGATTCTCGCCAATACCTGCGCGGGTGATACCCTGCACTTCGCCCCATCCATCGCGCTTACCCAGCGCCGCGCGCATGGCGTCATCATACCACGCGTCTACTATGACGGGCAGCGACAGGGACGCAAGATGATGGTGCAACCGCGTCGGCTCGACTGGCCGAGCGAAAGCCTGTGTCATCAATGCGGTCACGGCGGACCGATGTTTGCTGATCTCGATATGCTGCGCCGACGCCCACGCATTGCCCCTAGCCCGCCGCGGCAGCGGAACCTTGCTGGCGAAGAAGCCGGCCAATGCCTCTGGTGTGGTCGGCACATCGGATCTGCACAGTTCGGCGAGGCGAGGACCGAGATAGGGAATAATGCTGGCGGCCCTCAGGCCGGCAGCGATGTCCACGAGAGTGGCCTTTGCATCGGCCGCATGGACAAAGTCGATCTGCGGGGGCGCCTTCACGGATCGTCCCCTTTCTCGCCTCGTTTTTTAGCGTTGATTGTGATCGGTAACCGTGTGTCGCTCGCCATCTCGGGCAAATCGAGCACCCAGCCATTGGCTACTTTGATCCAGCCGCCCCATAGCGTCTCGTACTCGGATTCCACGATTGGCTCTTCGAGATCCTTTTTTGGCACGTAGATCGACAGGCCCGCGTCCGGAGACCGGCGGATCATGATTTTCACGAGGTCAACTCCCCGACTGTGACGCAGGAGGTGGCGCGCAGGCGAGCCACGATGTCGGAAACTGCGCACACGACCTCATCGACCTCCGCGAGGGAGGTTTCACGCGACAGAGAAAAGCGTACCGCGCCGCGCATCCGCCACGCCGGCACCTGCATGGCACGCAGAACATGCGATGGCTGCATTGAGCCGGAGTTGCAGGCTGATCCGAGCGACACGGCGATGCCCGCCCGATTGAGATGGTGGGCGATGGCTTCGCCTTCGAGATGGTCGAAGGCAATGTTGGCCGTGTTCGCTAACCGATTGCTGATATCGCCGAGCGAAACGCACTCGCCATTGTGCAAAATTCCCTGCTCGAGGCGGTCGCGCAACGCGCCAATGCGAAGGCGCTCCGGTTCGAGCCGCTCCGCCGCAAGCTCGGCAGCCTTTCCCAGGCCGACGATGCCGGGAATATTCTCAGTCCCGCCGCGGCGCCCTCGTTCTTGTGATCCGCCGCAGATCAGCGGCCGGAATTTTGTCCCTTTGCACAAATATAGCGCGCCGATCCCCTTGGGACCGTGCAGTTTGTGGGCGGATAGCGACAGCATGTCGATCGCACTGTCCTTTAGGTTGACGCGCACCTTACCGATGGCCTGGACCGCATCGGTGTGAAACAGCGCGCCCGCCTCACGGGTCAACCCGGCCAGAAACTCCACAGGAAACATCGTTCCGGTCTCGTTGTTGGCCCACATAACCGAAGCAATCGCTGTGCGTGGCCCGAGCGCGCAGCGAAACGCCTCGATGTCGAGCCGGCCGCGGGAATCTACGGGTACGATGTGCGTCTTGACTCCTTTGGTCGCCAATTGCTCGGTTAGCGCAAGAACGGCGGAGTGCTCTACCGAGGTCGTGACGATCTCGTCGCGGTCCTCCTGCGTCGCAAGCGCAGAGAGGACCGCGGCATTATTGGCCTCGGTCCCTCCCGAGGTGAAAACGATTTCATGATCGCATGCGTTCCCTAGCAGGCCCCGCAAGCTACGCCGGGCCTGCCTCAGAGCGACTGCGACCTCGCTGCCAAAGGCGTGCGTGGACGAGGCATTGCCGAATTGCTCGGTGAAGAACGGCAACATGGCTTGCACGACGGATGGATCGGTCCGCGTCGTTGCATTGTTATCGAGGTAAATCGGCACTCGATTTTCGCTCAATCCACTGCCTCGGCTGCAGCAGCAACGGGGATTAGTTTATCGACCAGCCGCGCCTGAATGCCTTCCAGCGTCACGCTCGAAAGCTTAGAGAACATACAGGCACCGGTTAGCCTGACCATAATCCTGCCATCGATGCCGATCCTCTGACAGTCGCCACCGTCGCGTGGCAGATTGGGTCGGATCTCTTCGAGAGCGCCGCGAATACGACGCGCTCGGTCTGTCGCAGTGCACGATAATTGCCTCAGTTGTTCTTCGGCCTGCATGCTTCGATGTCTCCTCCTCATCAGCTGAACGATTTTTTCATCAGCTGAACGATTTTCCGCAGGAGCAGTTCGCGGTGGCGTTCGGGTTATGAAAGGTAAAGCCAGAGCTCTCCAGTGCCATCACGAAATCGATGGTCGTGCCGACCAGATGCTCGCGGCTCTTGTTATCGACGAACACCTTCAGCCCGTCGCGTTCGATCACGGTGTCGTCAGGCTTCGGTTCCTCGGCCAGATCCATCTTGTATTTGAATCCATTGCAGCCGCCTGGTTCGATCATAACGCGCAGACCGCCGGTCGGGTGGGTCGACGATGAAATCGCGCTCTTGATTGCATTCACTGCGCTATCCGTCAGATTGATCACGGCTTATCCTCATCAGCTTGGATTTAGCTGCCAAGGGCAAGTCACGTGCCAGCGTGCAGACGCTTGATGCTGCTCACTTTTTCGGATCGCGCCTGTTGGCTTTGGAACCGGTGTCGGGTTCCTGACGAGGTTACTTTCGGCGATCGCAGCCCACTGACGCGTTTTCTTTCTAAGCTACGCCGAAGGCCGCTACACATGCGACGGCAAGCAATTTGCATCGCATCCGGCACCGGCCAAGGCGTCGGTGAAGAGCTTAGATCGAGGACGACATTAATGACTGTAATCGAGAACACCGCACTCGGCAGACTTGAGAAGGAGGGCCGCCTGCTCAATGCCGTACTCAAAGGCGGGACGACCAAGCCAGGCCGGTTCGGCTTTCGCGGCGACGTCGCACTAAAATTCCAGACTCAAGTCGCGGACGAGAAACGGCCGCCGGACTATTCGATCGAGCAGGTGTTGACAATCGCGCAGGACGGAGAACGGACTATTCCGGTGCTGGCCGGCTACCTGCACTCCTTCGCGTATCTTGCTGACGTCGCGACCGTCCTTGACGGTGCCTTAAGCCCAAACGGCAGCTACTTCATGTTCTGCAACAACATAGATTTGCTAGCGAAATACCAAATCAAGCTCGGTGATATCAATTTCCTCGTCCTACCGTGCGATGAATCCACCGTTTGGAAGGAGATGATGGATCTGGTCGGGCTCAACAAGGACGACATCAAGAAGCTCGATCCGGGCGGCAAGCTTGATTGCCTCCTCGATGCCGCAAGGGATCTCGATCTGTCCTATGAGGAGATCTCGTACGACGACGGGCTAAAGAGGATAGAGCCCGTGAAAAACCGCAACGAGAACCGGCCGGTCTGAGCGCGGTCTTCAGTTGTTGGGCGATGCATCGTCTTCGACAAGACGCACGCCGAGGACACAGATATCACCATCCAGAACTGCCAACGCGATCGGTGTGAGCGCTCTACCTTGACATGGACCTTCGACGCACCGCCCGGTGCCGAGTTCGAAGGTCGAACCGTGCTTGCCGCACATCAGCCGGATACCGAATGGATCGAGGAATTCGTTCCGCTCCCAGTCCAAATTGACCCTGTTGTGCGGGCATTTATTGACATAGCCAAGCACCTTTTTGCCCCAGCGCACCACAATGATGGACCACGGCCGGTGAGTGCCGTCGTCATCGACGACCATAAGATGAAATCCCATAGCCTGGCGGCTCGGAATGTGGTTAAAGCCGCAAATCGCATAGATGGCATCTGGCTGCATTCATCGCTCGTTTATTGCAAGACGTTCTTCACTGTCGCTGTGCAAACAATCCTGCAAGAACCGTACAAGTGCCGGAACGGCTCGCGTTTCTGACAATCCAACGCAAGCTTCGCCATTGCCGCACACCTCATTGGCCCGGGCGCATAATTCAGACCAATTCGCACGAGCATTGAGCCTTGTTGACCTTTCCATGCTAGCTGCGCAGCTGCAGCTTTCGCGCTCCAACTTTTCTCAGGTAAACGCGGTGGCTGGTCGTTGCTGCTCGTTGATCGCCACGCTGTGGAAGGCCCGGTTACGATGCCCTCGGATGGGGTATCCCACCGCGGCATCGCAAGTGCCTTCGCAGAAAGGTTGAACGCTCGCTTCCAGCCAGTGAGGGGCGCACGCGGCGAGCGTGTGCCTCCTTTAGGCTAAGACCGTTGCGCCCGCGCGTGGAACGGCGAAATGTCCGTCATTTCAGGCCCGGTGCTGCTATTGCAGCCACTGTGCTCCACGCTCAGCCCCATATGAGCGCGCTCCAAGTAAAATGAGGGGTTATCGTCCGAGGAATCCGTCTCGAAGCATCCCTCAGTATCGATATCACTGCCTTCAGCTTTCGAAAGATACTTCGTAGGCCTGTCGACCCGCTGCCACGGAAACCAGAGAGCATGGCGCCGTTGTTTCGGATGACGACTCACCTGGCTCCATGCCTGCAACTGTTTCCGCAAGGCGGAGGCTATCTCCGCCTTCTCCCGATTCATTAGCTTGGCCAGCGCTTGTGGAGCAGAACTTCCGCTCGGTGCTTTTGCCGCGTGCTCGAGGCGTCCGCAAACTCGCATACGCAATTGCACCGTCCATCCAATTCCGGCAGCGCCATCCGGTCCCCAGTGGAGAATTGCGGAGGACACAGGTGCCGCCATCACATGCACTTCAACGCGATCGGCAATGATCGGGCAGACAATGTCCACGCCCGGCGCACCGCGGCCGATTTACGCTCCTGCCCATCCCGCAACCGGGCACGCCACAGGATAAGATGGGCACCATTGGCTCCGCAGGAACGTCCCTACTTCGGAAACCAGCAATTCGCAATCTATGAAGACCACGAAGGCAGTTTGATCACCCGCCCAGCGTAAAGGCCAGGGCGCTTTCGCGATAACGTGGACCCTGCGATAGGAGAGCGATTAGCGAGCGGGGCGCCACTCAGTCGGTATGGCTTGCCTCGGGACTAAGCAGATCGTTCCGTCTTGCTGTTCAGTGAAAGATCGGGGCCATTCGAGCCCGCCGCCCGAGTCTCCGTTGCGGGTTTACCCGATCACCAACGAGTCTTCCTATATCTCGCCTGCTGCTGCGAGAGAGAGAGAGAGAGAGAGAGAGAGAGAGAGAGAGAGAGCGCCGCCTTCGCTCACGCAGCTTCCGCTGCGGCTGAAATGTGGGTCTGGCAGTTGGCCGGACAAACCCTGGCACATGCACCGCAGCCGATGCAAGCGCCCGAATCGTTCAGAACCATGATCTTCTTTTCGATTTCATCGTCCTCGTCATTGTCGAGGTCGACAAGTTCCCCCTCCTCGTTCATTCCTTTCAAGGTCATGACATCTCGACCGCACACCTTGAAACAGCGGCCACAGCCGATGCACTTCTTGCTATTGATCGAGATCAGATATTCTGGCGTCCAGTCGCGTCCATCGCGCGTTGCAAATGACATGGGTCGGGCCCCCTTTTAAGTATCTTCCAGCGCTTTCAAATCAAGGGTCTTGCGCTCAAGTTCGGCATAGGCATTGTGCGCCTTCTGCGCCACCACCATGATCGAGGTCCAGTTGACTGGCAATTCTTCCGAAAGGTCGTGCAGATCCATCTTGGCTTGTATCGCCTTGGCAGACAGCTTCTTTAGTTCTGTCTTCAGTGTTTCACGATCGCCCATGAGTGTCCTCAATAGTTCGCCACGTCCGGAAATTTCCGAATCAGGTCGATTCCGTCGCTGACATATTTGTCGCCCTCCTGCGCGAGCTTTACGAAATTATCGAAGCCGAAGCGATGCACATCGCGCAGCTGCTTGTTTACGGCGATCAGCCGGCCTCCGATCAGCACCACGCGGCCGAAGCCTTCACGATGCAGCTTCAGAATCGGCTGGATCATCACGCCGGTCACCCTCTCGATCGAGAGCGCGACCGCATCGAAGAATAGCTCAAGCCGCCACAGTGTATCGGGATCAGGATCACCGATAATCGGCAATGCGCGCCGCTTCTCCTTGTCCAGAATATAGGGTTCGAGCAGGTCGAGATCGCTCTTCGCCTCCCAGGCTCCGTTGGTATCCTGAGCGCGCCAAATCTTGATCAACTCCATGAGGAACGGCGCGTCCACGGCACTGCCCTGCTGCTCTATTTTTGTGGTCATATCACCTCATTCGTCGAACTCGAACGTACGCCGTCGGTCCTTTGCCATGGCCTTGCGCAGCCAGGGAGGTGGCGTGCCCTTCAGTACGCGCTCGAGTTTTTCGAGCAACACCAGAATGCTTTCTGGCTTATTCACCTTGATAGGATGGATCTTGTTGGCCACCACTCGCGCAGCCCCGGCACCGCCAATGGCGGCGACGTAAAGGATTGCGCAATCCTTGATCGCCTCGATCTTCGGCGCCAACTTGTCGTCGTTGCCGTCTTCCTTAAGATCGTCCTCAAACTCAATCGCTTTGAGAAACACGTGCCCGCCAGGCGTGACATCGTAGATTGCGATATTCTTTGCCCAACCAAAATGGGCATCGACGCGTCTCAGGTCTTGAGTGGCAAACGCGACCTTCATGCAGTCGACCTCTCAGCTGCGCCGGTGGAGCTGCGATACCCCGAGCATCGTGGCGATCCGGGCGCAGTCCGCCATCTATCGGGCGTAGGCCGATCGTTCTCCTCGCGGTGCGCAATCACGAGATTGGCGATATCGAAGATCAGATTGCGGGTACCACGATAGCCCACGGATAGTTGGTGGCCCGCGCCAAGTCGATCGAACATCGGAAAACCGGTACGATAGAACGGGACTTTCAGCCGAGCCGCCGCTTGCCTGCCATGCGAATGCGTGATCAGCAGGTCGCAATGCCTTGTTTCAGCAAGCCCTTCCAGATCCTCCAGATCGCCAATGAGTACCTCCTTGGTCTTGATCCGCTCGATCACCCCCGACTGAGTGGTCGTCACGGCCGCGGTCACCTGCGCGCCCATGTCGTGCAGCATGCCGGACAGATCAAACAGGAGGTCTGGCTCAGCGCCGATTGCAAGTTTGCGACCGCCAATATGGAAGTGCGCGTCCAGCATTGCATCGGCGAGCTGACCGCGCTGGCGCCGATATTTCAATGGTATGGGGCGGCCGCTGATCTCGCTCAAGAACATCATAAATTCGTCGTTCGGACAGAGACCACACAGCCGCTCGAAGACACGAAAAGGAACGCCGGTCTTGACCTGCATGACCTCTGCCGCTCGCTGCATCTGCGCGCCGATTGCAATCGTCCATCCGGCGCGGCCCATGCTCGCAATTTCGTCGACGCCGATGCCGCCGATGGTCGTTGGCGTAAACTCATCGGGGATATGCCCATCGAGCGATCCCGCCAGGTCAGGGAGGAAGGATGGGCACAACCCGAAATCCTCCAGTATGACACGGAGTTCATCAAGGTCGCCGGGCGTGAGGTGACATCCCGGCAGAACATTCACCTTCGATTGATCCCGCAGGCCATTGGTGTTGGGCCCTTCCACCAGCACCTCCACAATGCGCGCCACAGCTCTCTCCCAGCCGTCCTGGAACGCGCCCTTGAAATCAGGCGTCGAGACATACACCAGTGGCAACTTTGCGAGTTGCGGATGCTTGCTCCGGATTAGCTTGAGGTAGGCATCCACATCGTCGCCGTTGGTCTCAGTGACACCGGTCGAGCAGATTCCGATGATCTTTGGCTTGGCACGGTTGTAGATGTTCAGTATCGCCTGCTCGAGATTCTCATAGCCGCCGAGTACGGTCGCGACCTCACTCATCGCGGTGGTCTGCAGCGGTACTGCCTCTTTGAAATGCCGGACAAAGAGCGTGAGCCCGAAGGATGTGCACCCCTGGGAACCGTGCAGGAGCGGCATCGCCCCGCGCAGCCCCATGAAGGCGAATGCGCCGCCGATCGGCTGACTCATCTTCAGCGGGTTGACAGCGCAGGCTTTTGTCGGCGCCGTGACGATGGCCATGACGCCTCCCTATTCTGCGGCCTGTCGAATGGCAGATGGCTCGGACACCAAGATACCTTCGATGCGTCTTTGGCAGCAGCCACCGACCGCATTGGTATGCTCTCTGACCGCTGCGACGCTCCTGAGGCCGTGCGCGTAGATTGCATCCTCGATCGTGCCCAGATCGACCTTGTTACACACGCAGATCTTCCTCGCGCGGCGCGCGGTTTCGGCGAGCGCCGGATCGCGGGCGATCGCGGCCAACGGCGATTGCATCTGCTCCATCGCCTTGGCCAATGCCTCCCATGGTGCCGGTCGACGTAGCTGCTCCCACATCGGACTGGAGAGCGACTTATCGATCTCCTCCACCAGCTTGACCATTCCGACATAGCCCATATAGGCGTGGCAACGCTCCTGGTTGATATCGAGCCAGGGCATCGCCGCTTTCAGCGCGACGAACTGCGACTTGCCGCCCGATAGCATGATGTCCGCGTTTGCGTCCTTCAGCATCTTGTACATTTCGCGCGGCGTCATGTCCTCGATCATGTGGGCATCCTGCCCCATGAGCTCCTTGATGCGCTCTTTGTCTTTCCTGGTTGATTTCTTCACACTGGTTCCGACTACCTCAAGCCCGGCTTCCTGGAGTGCCGCAACGACCGACCATGACTTGACGCCGCCGGTAATCAACAAGGCCTTCTTGCCTTCGAATCGTGGCTTGTACGGCTCGATTGCAGCCCAGGCCCAAGCTTCCTCGCGCGCGATCACCGCTTCGGTGCGCCCGAGCAGATCTGTCGGCGCGCCGCGTTCAACCAATAGGCGGGCAAGCTGGCGCAGCGATTCGCTCGAGTCTTGAATACCGTAGAACGACCCCTCGAAGAACGGGATCCTGTAGCGTTGCTCCATCTTGCGTGCGACATTGATCATGGACTTTGAGCATACCAACATCGCCGCCCGCGCGCGATGAGATGAAGCGACTTCGCGATATTTGCCATCGCCGGAGATGCAGGAGAGAATCCGTACTCCAAGCTCGTCTAGCAATGGCTTCACCTGCCAGAGCTCTCCCGAAAGGTTGTATTCCCCGATCAGGTTGATATCGTACGGCGTGGTGTAGTCCGGTTCTTGCGTCCCGATCACATAGTCGAGCAAGGCCTCGCCAGCAAGCTTGTTACCGAGGTTCTTCGAGCCGACGAAGCCCGGGGAGTTGATCGGGATCACCGGCTTTGCGAACCTTTCAGATGCTGCCTTACAGACTGCGTTGATGTCGTCGCCGATCATCGCCGGGATGCAGGTTTGATAGACGAAGATGGCGGGCGGGTCGCACTTGTCGATGATCTCCTTGATCGCTTTGCAGAGCCGCTTCTCGCCTCCGAATACAATATCGGTTTCGCTCAAATCGGTTGTAAATGCCGTGCGCCACAGATTCGAGCCGGACGACGCCGCGCCGCGATTGTCCCAGGAATTACCTTCGCACGCGATCGGACCATGCACCAAGTGAGCGACGTCGGTGAACGGCTGCAGCGCAATCTTGGCGCCATCGAAAGCACAGCCGCCGGCAGCGCTACCCGGCTGGAGCTGTTTGGTGCAGCCCTTCTTGCGTTCAGCCTCCGACTTACTGCCATTCTCGGCGCAGCCCGGCTCGTCGAAAATATTCTGGACCGTGGCCGCTAGTGAACTCATCCTTTTTTCCTCTCAGCGCGCACTAGTTACAAGGTCAACCGTCGTGTGCTTGTGCCATCGGAGCTAGGGCGATGGCGCGCGCACAGTCGCTCATCAACGAATGATGTCGAAGCTGTAGTCAGTTTTGCCGACAACGTTGGTCTTCTTGTCGATCTCGTCGAAGATCTTGTCCAGGATCTTCACCAGCACATTCAGGCCGCCCTGATAGCCCCATAGGGGGGAGCGGTGATGGTGATGCCGATCAAAAACCGGAAAGCCGATGCGGATCAGTGGCGTTCCAGTATCACGCTCCAGGTACTTGCCATAGGTGTTGCCAATCAGAAAATCGACCGGCTCGGTGAACAGGAGTGAGCGCATGTGCCAGAGGTCTCGGCCCGGGTATGCTTGGCAGCCCTGCCCAAATGGCGAGCTTGCGAGCAGCGCCTGCATTTTTTCGAGCCACGCCTTGTTGCCGTTGGTGGACAGCACATGGGTCGGTTCGGCGCCCAGTTCGAGCAGAAACGCAGCCAACCCATAGCAAAGATCCGGATCGCCATAGATCGCGAACTTCTTGCCATGGATATGCGCGCTGGAGTCAGCGATGGCGTCGACCAGGCGGCCACGTTCTCGCGCGAGTTGCTCGGGGATCTCCTTGCCGCTGATGCGTGACAGCGCCATGATAACGTCATCCGTTGCGGATAAGCCCACCGGGTAGTTGAAGGATACAACGTCCTGGCCATGCTCAGCCACGAATGGCAGCGTTTTTTCGGTGCACCACTGCTGCATGGAGATTGTCGCCTTGGCGTGAACCGCGTTGGCCGCATCTTCCAGCGTCGTGCCACCGTCATACATCCGGAATTCGCCGTCTGTCGGAGTATCGAAGACTTCAGAATTATCGGCGAGGATTGTGTGGTGAATGCCCATCAACGCCAAGATGCGCTTGATCTCGCGGAGGTTTCCGACGGTATAGCCATCGAACCCACCAATGATGTTGATCGCCCCGTTCGGCTTGCGCTCCAGCTTCGGCGCTGTTCCGGCCTTGCCGTCCCAAAAATGCTCCAGAATGCCCTTGAGCGCATTGTCATAACCGGTGACGTGGCTGCCGACGAACGCCGGCGTGTGGGCGAACGGCACGTCGAAGTCCGCCGGAACAGAACCTTTTTCTTTTGACGTCTTGATGAAGGCGTTGAGGTCATCGCCGATCACCTCGGCCATGCAGGTCGTAGAGACCGCAATCATCTTGGGTTTGTACATGTTGTAGCTGTTCGCGAGCCCGTCGATCATGTTGTTCAGGCCGCCGAATACGGCAGCGTCTTCCGTCATCGACGAAGAGACGCAGGAGCTAGGCTCCTTGAAGTGCCGTGACAGATGGCTGCGGTAATAGGCCACGCAGCCTTGCGAGCCGTGGACGAAGGGCAGCGTGCCTTCAAAGCCAACAGAGGCGAACACGGCGCCAAGCGGCTGGCAGGCCTTGGCCGGGTTTACCGCCAGCGCCTCCCGCGCAAAGTTCTTTTCGCGATATTCGGCCGTTTTCGTCCATTCCTTGATACGTTCGACCTCGGCGGGATCGCGAGAATTCTCGAATATCTTCTTCTTGGCCAGCATCTGCTGGTATTCTGGACCGCGGAACAGTTCGAGATGATCGAGCACGTGTTCGGCACTCTGCGCCATTGTTGAAATCCTTCACTATCGAGATTGGTATCGCCCCGGCTTTCCCAGAGAGCGAGATGAGTTGCTTTATTCTGCAGCGAGGAGCTTGGCCCTCGAAGCTTCCTTCCAGGGGGCCTTCGTTTTCTTCCAGACCGGCGAGTTGACAGCCATGTCCATGTCGCGCGCAAAGATCGCAAAGCCGTCATAGCCGTGATATGGGCCCGAATAGTCCCAGGAGTGCATCTGCCGGAACGGCACACCCATCTTTTGGAAAACATATTTTTCCTTGATGCCCGAGCCGACAAGGTCAGGCTGGAGCTTTTCGACGAAGCGCTCGAACTCATAGCCATTGACGTCATCGTAGATGAGCGTGCTGTCCTTTACGTAGTGCTGAGCTGTGCGCTGATAGTCGTCGTTATGACCGAACTCGTATCCGGTGCCGATGACTTCCATCCCGAGGTCTTCGTATGCGCCAATCACATGACGCGGACGGAGCCCGCCGACGTATAGCATCACCGTCTTGCCCTCCAGGCGCGGGCGATATTTTGCGATAACGGCGTTCACCAGCGCCTGGTACTTTTCAATCACCCGCTCGGCGCCTTCCTTAATCTTGTCGTCGAAATAGCCCGCAATCTTGCGAAGCGATTCTGCGATCTTTGAAGGTCCGAAGAAGTTGTACTCGCACCACGGGATACCGAACTTCTCTTCCATGTGGCGTGAGATGTAGTTCATGGAACGGTAGCAATGCAGAATGTTGAGCTTTGCCCTCGGCGTTGCCTCGAGCTCGGCCAGTGAACCGTCACCGGACCACTGCGCGATCACCCGCAGGCCCATCTCCTCTAGCAGAATACGTGATGACCAGGCGTCGCCGCCGATATTGTAGTCTCCGATGATCGCAACATCGTACGGCGTCGGCTCAAACTTTGGTTTGCCGTCGGACTCGAGCCGGTCGAAAATCCAATCGCGCACCGCGTCGTTGGCAATGTGATGGCCTAGTGACTGCGACACGCCGCGAAAGCCCTCACAACGGACCGGCACGATGGTCTTGCCGCCGTATTCCTTGGATTTCGCTCTTGACACGGCCTCGATGTCGTCACCGATTAGTCCGATCGGGCATTCCGATTGGATCGTGATGCCGTTGTTGAGTGGAAACAGCTCCTGGATTTCGTCAAGAATTTTGACCAGCTTTTTGTCGCCACCGAAAACGATATCCTTTTCTTGGAAGTCGGAGGTGAACTGCAGGGTCACGAAGCTATCGATGCCCGTCGTGCCAACGTAATAGTTGCGTCGCGAGCCCCACGAATACTGTCCGCAGCCGACCGGGCCATGGCTGATGTGGACCATGTCCTTGATCGGTCCCCAGACTACCCCCTTTGACCCTGCATAGGCGCAGCCTCTGATCGTCATCACGCCAGGTATGGATTTGATGTTGGACTTCACTCCGCAGTCTGACTTGCCGGCTTGGTGAACGTTGAGGTGCTTGGCACGCCGTTTCGCGGTTTTCTCCGGATAGACCTTCAGCACCTCTTCGATCAGCTCTTTGTTGCGAGCCCTGATTTCTGCGATGCTCTGGGTCGTGGCGAGACTCATCTGATGTCCTTCAAAGGTTAGCTGTTGCAAGGGCGGCTTCTTGGCCGAGAGTTTTGCAACCGGCATGCCAGCGCGTCCTGAGCACATAAAAGCAGAGCGATTAAAATCGCTTAGCGCGTCTCTTGCCGGGGCACGGGGTGTTGTTGCGAACGCGACATCACGCTTTGGGCGGAGAACTCTTGGTTTGGCCCTGTCCGAAATAGAACAAGGGCCGGCTATGCGTGAAATTTGCCGCGCCCAATTCTCGATCGCGTCCACGATCGCTGAAGGCGCCGTAACAGGAAGACCGGCTGCAAGGCCGGCTGGCCGACACAGGCCTGCCCATACTATCTATGGTTGCCGAGACCTACAGGTGCTGCGATGACGATGAGGTGCACGACCATCATCCACCAGACCTCAACGCGAGCTGCCTCGCCACCTGGACGTCGTAGAGGGACGCACCGCACGTCGTCAGCACGCCGAAGCGCTTGCGCAGCGGCATCGCACATTGGATCCCCCCGCACCGCTACACCGGCGCGGTCGATGACGGTGGCAATATCATGCGCATGCGCACCCCTCATATCAAAGGAAATGATCGGCCCCTTTTCGGCGGAGCTCCGATCATGCGCACGCAGTTGATGTCCGCCAGCCTCTCCTGCGCGTAAGGGAGCAGTACGCTCTCGTGCCTGCGGATCTGGACCTTGCCTATTGAATTGATGTAATCGATAGCCGCGCCTAAACCGATGGCCTCGACGATCGGCGACATACCCGCTTCGAACCGGTGTGGCGGATCACCATAAATGACGCCGGAACGCGAGACCTCGCGGATCATCTCTCCGCCCGCCATTGAGGGGCGACATCGATTCCAGATGCGCAGATTTGCCCTAAAGCACACCGATCCCCGTCGGACCATAGAGTTTGTGGCCTGTCATGACGTAGAAATCGCAATCAATGTCGCAGACGTCGGCGCTCATATGGACGCATCCTTGCGAACCTTCGACGCAGCACCGAGATACCACGAGCATGCGCGATCCTCACCACGCCTTTCACCGGCAAGACTGTGGCAAGCACGTTCGACATTTGTGTGGTTGCAACCATCTTTGGTGCGCGGGGTCAGCAGTCGCTCACACTTACCGCGCAAGACGTTTCCGTCATCATCCACTGGCCCCCATTTGATCCCTGCACCGAGTCGTTCCCTGAGAAAATGCCATGGCACAATGTTGGAGTGGTGTTCCATAATCGAGAGAACGATCTCATCACCCGGGGTAATGCGTTCACGGCCAAAGTCTTATCGACCAGATTGATTGCCTCCGTGGCGCTCCAGGTGAAGATGATCTCTTCGTTTAAGTGCGCGTTCACAAGCCGCGCCACCTTGGTACGGGCGCCTTCATACGCCTCGGTCGCCGCGTTTTAGCGAGGTAGTGCAAGCCGCGACGAACGTTGGCGTATTCGCTGGAGTACACCTGTATCATACGGTCAAGTACCGCGTTGGGCATTTGTGCGGATGCAGCGTTATCGGGTGACAAGCGGCTTGCGGTACACCGTCATAGCCGCGCGGGGAAGTCCGTACCCAGACGCTTGACCTCGTAACTATCATCGCTCATCGCGGGATGAGCGCTCATCGCCACCCCTGCAGCCAGTGTTCAGCTTGCGCTGTCACAAAATCGCGCAGATTCTTGGCGGCGATCCCCTCAATCGACTCGCCAAGGAACGCTTTAATCAGTAACATCTGCGCATCCTTCTCCGATAGACCCCGCGCGCGCAGATAGAATACGAGAGCGTCGTCCAGCGCACCCGATGTCGCTCCGTGGCCGCAGGTCACGTCGTCGGCCAAGATGTCAAGTTCGGGCTTATTATCGGCCTCGGCCTGGTCGGACAGGAGCAACGCGCGCGTCGTCAGGGTGGCGTCCGTCTTCCTGGCGGCGGCACGAACGACGATTCGGCCCTGAAACACCGAGCGGCCGCAATCATCGACGACCGCGCGGAACCTCTCCCGACTGGTGCAATGTGGCACGGCGTGGTCGACCACGAACGTTGTGTCGGCGTGCAGCTTGTCCCTGATGAGATTAACCCCGTTAGCCGAGAGCTCGGCTTCCTCGCCGGCCAGCGTGATGAATCCCTGATAGCGACTGACGGAGCCGCTGCAGGTCATGCTGAAGAGGTCGAGCTTAGCCCTGGCGCCGACTGCTATGATCGCCGACGAGATGTTCACGGCGTCAGAGGCATCGGCTGCCACGCGGATAAGCGACAGGCTCGCCTCGTCACCAACCAGGGCGATTATCGCATCGTTGGCTTGATAGCCGCTCGCGCCTTCAGCCGGGACGAAACTTTCCACGATGGACGCATGCGCTCCTTTACCGAGCTGCAGATAGGAGCGTGTAAACGTGGACACCGACACTCCGGTTGCGACGTGAACGATCTGAATTGGACGCTTCACCGCATTGCCATCTGCGATCGTAATCACCAGGCCATCTGTCGCCATTGCGGCATTGAGCGAGATCGCCGCATCGCTAGTCGTTGACAGCACCAGACCGGCCATGGCCCCAGTGGCGGAATTCTCCAGAACCTCTCGCAGCGACCGCACATCGATTTTATTTTCCAGCCTGCCGAGATCGGATAGCTCTGGCGCGAATTTGCCATCCACCAAAACCAGCTTGACCGCCTGATCGGCGGCCACTTGCTTGGCCGACGCCTTTGCGCGCACCAGCGCCTTCGCATCCGGTCGCGGAGCGAGTGGCAGCACCTCGCCGATCAGGGCGCGCAGATCGGTGAATTTCCAATCCTCCATGCGCCGGTGCGGGAGGCCGGCACGCTCGTAGGCCTCGAATGCCCTGGCACGGATGTGGGGGACAGCGCCTACGCCAGGCAGCTGTCCACGCGCCGCAGCGAAAACATTGCCCATGGCGCGTCCGGCGTCAGCTTTGGCCATAACCTGCTTCATCGGGGAATTCTCCCTAGAGCCGTCAGGCCGCGTCTTCGAATTGGGCGTAGCCACCAGCCTCGAGCTCCAGCGCGAGTTCCTTGCCGCCGCTCTTCCTGATCCGCCCTTTCGCCATCACGTGCACAACGTCCGGCACGATATAGTCGAGAAGCTGCCGATAGTGAGTAATCACGATCATCGCTCGTTCCGGCGAACGCAAGGCGTTGATGCCGCTGGTGACGATACGCAGCGTGTCGATATCAAGGCCGGAATCGATCTCGTCCTGGATGCACAGACTCGGCTCGAACAACGCCATCTGCAAAATTTCGTTGCGCTTCTTCTCGCCGCCGGAGAAGCCGACATTGACGCCGCGCTTGAGCATGTCATGGGGAATGTTGAGCGAACCGGCCACCTCCCGGACTCTTTTCAGAAATTCGGGGGTGGAGAGTTCCTGTTGGTCGCGCGCCTTGCGCTGTGCATTTAGTGCCGCCCGCAGGAAGTTCACGGTGGTCACGCCGGGGATCTCGACCGGATACTGGAATGCCAGGAACACGCCCTTGGCGGCGCGTTCATTTGGCTCCATCCTCAAGAGGTTCTCGCCCCTGAACAGGATTTGTCCGCCGGTGATCTCATAGCCTGGCTTACCGGCGATGACGTGCGAGAGCGTCGACTTGCCGGAGCCGTTCCGCCCCATGATCGCGTGCACCTCACCCGCATTGACGTTAAGATCGAGGCCGCGAATAATTTCGTGGTCTTCGATACCAACATGCAAATCTCGGATTTCGAGTAGCGCCATTCTGATCTGATCCCTGAAATGCCATGCGAATGGCGAGCCGCATTCGAGAGGGCTCGCGGAGGTTTGGTTATCCGACAGATCCCTCGAGTGAGATCGAGATCAGCTTCTGCGCCTCCACTGCGAATTCCATTGGCAGTTTTTGCAGAACGTCCTTCGCGAAGCCGTTGACGACGAGGCCAGTGGCCTGTTGCTCGGTCAAGCCTCTGTGCACACAGTAGAACAGCACGTCCTCGGAGATCTTCGACGTCGTCGCCTCGTGCTCGAACGTCGCCGAGGAGTTCTTGGCCTCGATGTACGGCACGGTGTGCGCGCCGCATTTGTCGCCGATCAGCAGGGAATCGCAGGCCGTGAAGTTGCGCGCGCCGGTCGCCTTGCGATGCGCGGTCACGAGCCCACGATAGGTGTTCTGCGATTTGCCCGCCGCGATGCCCTTGGAGATGATGCGGCTCGACGTGTTCTTGCCGAGATGGATCATCTTGGTGCCCGAATCGACCTGCTGGAAGCCGTTCGAGATCGCGATCGAATAGAACTCGCCGCGCGAGTTGTCGCCGCGCAGGATGCAGCTCGGATATTTCCAGGTGATGGCGGAGCCGGTCTCGACCTGGGTCCAGGAGATCTTTGAGTGGTTGCCGCGGCAGTCGCCACGCTTGGTGACGAAATTGTAGATGCCGCCCTTGCCTTCCGAATTGCCCGGGTACCAGTTCTGCACCGTCGAATATTTGATCTCGGCGTCGTCATGCGCGACGAGCTCGACCACGGCGGCGTGCAGCTGGTTCTCGTCGCGCTGCGGCGCGGTGCAGCCTTCGAGATAGGAGACGTAGGAGCCCTTGTCGGCGATGATCAGCGTGCGCTCGAACTGGCCGGTGTTGCGTTCGTTGATGCGGAAATAGGTTGACAGCTCCATCGGGCAGCGCACGCCCGGCGGCACGTAGACGAACGAGCCGTCGGAGAACACCGCCGAGTTCAGCGTCGCGTAGAAATTGTCGGAGGTCGGAACCACCGAGCCGAGATACTTCTGCACCAGTTCGGGATGCTCGCGGATCGCCTCCGAGATCGGCATGAAGATCACGCCGGCCTTCTTCAGCTCTGCCTTGAAGGTCGTGGCAACGGACACCGAGTCGAACACCGCGTCGACCGCGATCTTGCGGCGGGCCGGGTCTTCCTCGCCCACCTTGGGCTCGACGCCTTCGAGCATGGCGACTTCCCGCAAGGGAATGCCGAGCTTCTCGTAGGTCTTCAGGATCTCCGGATCGATCTCGTCGAGCGAGGTGATCGACTTCTTCGGCTTCGGCGCCGAATAATAATAGAGATCCTGGAAGTCGATCTTGGGATAGTCGACGCGGGCCCAGGTCGGCTCGGTCATGGTCAGCCAGCGCCGATAGGCCTCGAGCCGCCACTGGAGCATCCAGGCGGGTTCGTTCTTCTTTTCGGAGATGAACTTGACGGTCTCTTCCGACAATCCCTTGGGGGCCTTGTCGGACTCGATCAGGGTCTCAAACCCATAACGATACTGATCGACGTCGATGCGCTTCACGCGCTCGACGGTCTCTTGTACAGCTACCATTGCCCGCTCCGCTCGCGCAAGGACCGCCGGCGACGATTGCGCGGCGCCCTCTCCGAGTGGATCGCGCGAATCACGGCCAACTCGGGACCAGCCAGTGAGAGAAACAGGAGGTGGATCCAAAGGGCGGCGGCTGTCGATAGCGTCTTCATCATGTTTCGCGTCGGAGCTCCTCTCATCGGCTACCTATGCCGGCACGCAGGTATCAGGCACCGGGCAAACGACGGCGCATTGCGGCGCGTCAAAATGCCCTTCACATTGGGTACACTGGGTCGGATTGATCACATATATGTCGTTCTTCAGGCTGATCGCAGCATTGGGACATTCGAACTCACACGCACCACAGACGGTGCACTGGGATGCGATTATCTTGTAGGCCATCACTGCGCTTCCATGAGCAAAAAGGTGCGGGACAGCTTCTTGCTTTCAAGTCTTGTGCCAGACAGTTTAACCTTGATTTGTCTCGGCTATTTTCGACAACGCAAGTCGCCGCCTCGACACGGTGTCGCAAATCCTACAATCGGCATGACAGCTGCTGATCTCGATGCCGTCGTTTGCGCATGGTCGATCTCCCGGCAGTCAGCCGATCAGGTGAACCGCGTTCGCCAGCACGAGGGAGCGATCTGCGATCCTTCCCAAGGCCGCGGTGCGGCGGCTACGATCGATGCGCCGCGCCACTTCACGTCAGGTCGACCGCGAGCCGCATCTTGTTGGTTCCCCACCCGGGACGGCGGCGGCTTCGGCGACAGCACCACGATGAACAACCGGCGCAGTCGTCACCGGCTTGGTCCGCGTCTCCACAGCCAGTCCGAAAAGGTCGCGGCGATCGCGTCAGATAATGTCGCACCGGTGATCGCGGGTCCCCTGGGGACCCGCGGGGCGCATTCTCAATTGCCTTGGATTTACCTGGCAAGACCGGCATTCATATACGCTGTATGGAGCAAAAGTACATTGCTTCGCGTCACGAGGGCGACTGAAGCCGGGCGTTCGTCTGGTGATCCTCCACTTCGCTCCGCGTTACAAATAAATGCCGGCGGCGGTCAGCAGATCGATAGAGCCAAAAAAAAGCCACCCCGAAGGGTGGCCAAAGTCAGGGAGGAAACGCCATAACGGGCCTCTGGGATCAGGCAGCAGCCTGGTCGATCGGTGAGAAGGGTAGCCCGAGGCTTTCGGCCACCGCCTTGTAAGTTAGCCGGCCTCGATGGACGTTGAGGCCTGCGCGCAAATGCGGGCTTTCGAGCACGGCGGAAAAACCTTTTTGAGCCAGAGCCAAACCAAACGGCAGCGTCGCGTTATTCAGTGCCTGGCTCGAGGTCAGCGGCACGGCGCCGGGCATATTGGCCACGCAATAATGAATGACGCCATCCACTTCGTAAGTTGGATCAGCGTGAGTGGTTGGATGCGATGTCTCAAAGCAGCCGCCCTGATCGATAGCGACGTCCACGAGCACCCCCCCCTTGCGCATCGAGCTCAGCATGCTCCGGCGGACCAGCTTCGGCGCGCTCGCACCTGCAACGAGCACCGCACCAATCACCACATCCGCCGCAAATACCTCTTCCTCCACGGAGTCAATGGTCGAAAACCTGGTGCGAACGCGTCCTTCGAATAGCTGGTCCAACTCGCGGAGCCGAGGTATCGAACGGTCGATGATGGTCACCTCAGCGCCCAGACCGACCGCCATGCGTGCCGCGTGCGTACCAACGACGCCACCTCCAAGCACCACGATTCGGGCCGGCTGAACACCGGGCACACCACCGATCAACAGCCCTCGTCCGCCTGCACTCCGCTTAAGGGCGCTACCTGCCGCTTCGATCGCAAGCCGACCCGCGACCTCGCTCATCGGCGCCAGCAGTGGAAGACCACCATGCGCATCAGTTACGGTCTCATAGGCGATCGCGGTGCATCCAGATTTCAGGAGGCCCATGGCCTGATCGGGGTCGGGGGCCAGATGCAGATAAGTGAACAGGATCTGATTCTCCCGCAGCTGACACCATTCGGACGGCTGAGGCTCCTTAACCTTTACGATCATCTCGCTCGATGCGAATACCTCAACTGCGGAAGTTAGAATCGTTGCGCCAGCATTGCGATAATCGTCATCGGTTGCACCAATGCCAGCGCCAGCATCGGTCTCGATCATCACGCGGTGACCCGCTGCCACGTATTCGCGGACAGCTCCAGGGGTAAGACCCACGCGATATTCGTGCGCCTTGATTTCCTTGGGGACTCCGACCTTCATTTGAAAACTCCTGCCTAGAGCGCCTTTCTAATCGGAAGCGCGCAGCGATATCGCGATGGAGCCGCCAAAATGGCACAGGAATTCAGCGATATTTGACAAATTTCGCAGGATTTCAAACCCACGGCGTGCCGAGCCGCTCGTGTGAGCATGCCCGCTGTGCTTAACCGTCGAAAGTGCGCGATGGCGACGACTTCGTTTCGAATTGCGTTCTCGGCTTGTGGAAAAGCTAGCCCGTCTTATTCGCAAGAGTGCGCCTGAGGGGCCGGCGAGCGTGGTGTAAAGCGCTGATACGGCGTAGGATTCGGTTGCGAAGCCAACCCATCACCTTCAACCGCGAACGCCACACCCGCCATGACCGACGATACGATTCCGCCCTTTTCGTTTCCAGCCGTTCACGCCAAGAAAGTCACAGCTGCCTCGATGGTGGGCGCCTAACCTCGAATGGGGGCGTGATGCTTCTGGCGATGGCCGAGCGGCGTCTTGGCTTGGCCGACAATTTGGCCCGGGTGTTCCCGGATCGGCGCGATCCGACGCGGGTCGTGCACAGCCTTGTCGATATGTTCCGCGCGCGCATGTTCGCGATCTGCTGCGGCTACGAGGACGCCGACGACCTCGATCATCTGAGGTCCGATCCCGCATTCAAGCTGGCCTGCGGACGGCTGCCGGACAGCGGTCGCGATCTGTGTTCCCAACCGACGCTGTCGCGCCTGGAGAATGCTCCGCGCCAGCGCGACGTGATCCGACTGACCTACACTTTGGTCGACGCATGGATGGATAGCTACCCGCGCGAGCCGGCATCCGTCACGCTCGACATCGACGATAGCTGCGATGTCGTCCACGGCCATCAGCAGCTCTCGCTGTTCAACGCTCATTATGACGAGCGCTGCTTTCTGCCGATCCACGTCTACGACACGGAGAAGAGCCGGCCCGTGGCAGTCGTGCTGCGGCCCGGCAAGACGCCGGGCGGCGTCGAGGTGTGTGCCCATCTGCGCCGCCTGGTACGGCACATCCGCACGCGATGGCACGACACGCGAATTACGTTCCGTGGCGACGGGCACTATGCCCGGCCGGAGGCAATGGCGTGGTGCGAGACCAACGGCATCGACTACATCCTCGGTCTGTCCGGCACCAAGCCGCTCGCCAGAAAAGTCGACGAGGCCGCCGACAACATCCGGATCACATGCTTCCGATGGAAGCAGGTAATCGCAACGAACTGTCGAGAATGCGGCTCTCGACGCGGCTCGACATCCCGTAACGCCGTGCCAAAACAGACTTCAGTTCCGTGCGCGTCGCCATGCTCAATCGCCTCATCGCCGCCTCTGCGCTCCGTTGCTATTGGGGAGCAATTTACGTGAGGCAACAACTCCGTATTCAGGAGCATTTCTGACGAGGCAATGCGGGATCGTTCCGAGGCTTGTCAGATTGTCGACAGCAAAGCCTCGTAGCATGAGAACGTCTCCATCTAGACTTCATCTGACGACCGAAGAGACGACATCCATGAATGCAGAACAGGCCCGGCTTGGCGCTGGCACTCCTTCCGAAACTTCAGAATCCGAGGCTTCCGAACGAGGGGCTCCCGCCCCGGCGCAGTGGGTCGAAGCCTTGACGGAGGCGGGCACCGACGCCGCCTCGTCGCGCGACCAGGTCCTGGCGGGCTGGGTTGCCGAAGAGGGGCAGGGCGAACACGAGAATCGGCAAGAGGCGGTCAGTCGAATGAGGGATTGGCGAGAAGCGGGCGATGTCGATGAGGCGCTGGATCTGTCGTCCTTGTCCCTGACCGCCTTGCCCGCCCCCCTCCTGGCCCGGCTGCGCCGCCTGAACGTCGACGACAATCAGCTGAACAGCTTGCCCGATACCCTTCCGGCCGGTCTCCAGCGGCTCTACGCCAGCAACAATCGGCTGACCAGCTTGCCCGACCTTCCAATCGGGCTCCGGCGGCTCTATGCCATCAGCAACGGGTTGACCAGCCTGCCCGCAGACTTGCCGCCCGGGCTGCGTCGCCTGAGCGTCGACAACAACCAGCTGACTAGTCTGCCCCCCCTTCCGGGAACGCTTCAGGAGCTGGACGCCAGTGGCAACAGGCTGACCAGCCTGCCCGAGCTTCCCGCCGAACTCCAGCGGCTGAACGTCGACTACAATCAGCTGACCAATCTGCCCCACCCCCTCCCCGCCGGGCTCGAATGGCTCAGCGCCAGCCACAACCAGCTGACCAGCTTGCCAGAGCCGGTACCGGCCGAGCTCCTGTGGCTCGGCGCCAGCAACAATCAGCTGACCAGCGTGCCCGAGACCCTGCTGACGCAGCTAGGCCAAGAGTCCAGCGTTGATCTGGAGAATAATCCGCTGCCCGAGCCGGTGCGGACCAATCTGGCGATAGCAATGCATGCCGGAGACTATGCCGGTCCGCAGATCTTTTTCCCGGTGCCCGAAGGAGCGATGGAAGTTGAGCCGCGGCCTCTGCACGAGGTTATCGCGGACTGGCTCGCAGACGACCCGACGACACTGGCCGAATGGCAGCACTTTGCGGATGAGCCAGGCGCCCAAGACTACGCACGGTTCCTAGAGCGGCTACGAGGGACCGTGAACCATGGCAATCACGAGTTTCGGCAGGCAGTGACTGATGATTTGCGGCGGGCGGCGGCCAATCCGAGATTGCGCGAGCAGTTTTTCACGCATGCTTCCGAGGCCAACTTGAGTTGCGATGATCGCGTTACTTTGCACTGGAACGGTATGCAGACCGCGCGCCTTAACGCTGACGTCGAGGACGGAGTTTATGATGATCGGCTCGGCGAACTGATCCAGCGCGGCCGTGTTGCGTTCCGCTTGGAGGCGCTGGACGGGATCGCGCGCGACAGGGTCAACTCGCTCGTCAGGGTCGACCCGAGCATAGACGAGATCGAAGTCTACCTGGCCTATCAACATCTGCTGCGCGAGCCGCTCGAGCTCAGTCACGTCGCCCCCAACATGCAATTCCTGGCGGTCTCTCACGTAACCCCGGATGATGCTGCGCGGGCGCTGGACCTGGTTCGGGAGCAGGAAGCGAACCAGTTCGACGCTTACATGGCAACCCGCTGGCACCCCTGGGAGACGGTGCTGAGGCGCATCGCTCCGGGCGAACATGCAGCGATGCAAGACCGGCGCGTCGAAGCCATGGGCGAGGAATTTCAAACCCGCTTGAATCATCGACTGGCCGAGAAGGGCTTGTTAGGCGACCTGGATGCCGAGCGGGTGCTCGGAGCCCAAGTCCGAAACCAAATCGCTGGCGAGATCAATCGCGAAATCATGGACCGACTGCTCGCAGACCGTGGCCTCGAATAATGAGACTTCACCGGGTCACCGAAGGCGGCCCGCCCCCGGTTCCCACAGATCGTGGCGTGCGGATTGTTCCCGCACCGACGCTCTTCGACAGTTGGTTCACAGTGCGTATTTCGCAAAAACCGGACAGTGGTTTCGCTAACTAAGGGACAGCAATTTCGCTAAATCACGGACAGTACTGCTGCGGCGGGCTTTCGGTTGCCTGATTGAAGGAATCGGCAACAGGGGGCCTTGCGAATTAGGGTTTCAGACAACATGGGCTCGCATTCGGTAGATTTGTCATCTCTCTCCCGGCGAGCTCAATCGTGAGCGCAACGGATTCGCAATCTCTGCCGAAAAGACATCCATGCGTCAGCCCAACAATGAGATCAGGTCGCCGTATCGGCACAGTGATCGCCTGCACGTCCGGCTCGCCCAGGGATGTGGCGCGGATCGCCCTTTAGTCGCGCGGCACTTTGTAGCCGCCACATTCACGCGCGTCGTTTCTGCAAGCAAGAGCAGCTTCGCAAGCCTCATCGGCAACTCCTGTGACTGGGCCACCTTTCCATCCATCTGACGGCGGCAGCTGCTCGTTCGCCATCAGCAATTCCTGTGCCGCGTGCGCACTGTGGCGCGCTCTATGCTCTACGTGAGAGAAATTCGCATAGACGCACGACGTCGCTGTGGAGCGGATCTAACGATCTGTCAGATTTACGGCATCTTTGTTCCCGAGCAGACAGCGACAGTCGCGCAACGAAACGGCAGCATTTGACGCCCCGAGACATGCCTGTTTGGTTTGTCGATGGCTCAAAGGCCGCACTCGCCGCGCCGGTAATGGAACGGATCGCAGAAAGCCTGCCGTTGGCAGCAACGCGAACGATCTAGCGGAGAAATCATTGTAACGCTGCTTCTGCGACGCGGCAAAAGGCGCGCGGGGCCAAGAGCGAAGGCCGCCCCTCAACCAACCTGCCTAATGGGAATCGTTAGCACACGCCTGGAGACAAATGCCCTTTGCACGAAAACAAGCTTCGCCGCTAGCGACAACGCAGTGCATCCATAGGCGATTTTTCCGTGCAATCGACTTCCTAAATCAGGCTTCCATCGCATGGATGCCTACAATCCAAACTATCAATTTTACCGATGTAGCCTACTGTTGCATCCATCTCCGCAATCGGCGCATATCGATCACGCTAGGCTTCGAGGCCGATCCGTGACTCCGCTAATGCGCCCAGCCGATCAAGTTACGAGTCACGCTGCAACTTCTCGTTCGACCTTGCGAACGCGGTTTGAGCACTCAAGCCGATGCCACCCGGAGACAGGCAGTTTGTCCGCGACTACTTAATCGGCCGCAGTTTGCGCGTCTGGTGCATATCTTGCTTAACGAGAAAGGATACGTAACTGAACGCCTGCCCTTGGAACGACGCGCCGGCTCTCGGAACCGTCTCCAATTGGACCCGGCTAAAAAATGATGAGTCTCGTATGACGCTGTCTCCTCTCAACGACGGGACGGCTCACATTCGAGTATTTTCGGGAAGGAAGCGTCATGACCACCATGGCAACTGCGGCGCCCGCGCGCGCGTCGCAAACTTGGTATAAGATTCTCTACGTCCAAGTGCTGATTGCGATCTTGATTGGCGCCATGGTCGGCTGCCTATGGCCGTCCGTCGCGACCAACGACTGGGTCAAGGCGCTCGGTGACGGGTTCATCAAGCTCATCAAGATGGTGATCGCGCCGATTATTTTCTGCACCGTCACATCTGGTATCGCGCATATTCAAGATGCGAAGAAAGTCGGGCGCGTCGGCGTCAAGGCGCTGGTCTATTTCGAGATCGTCTCCAGCTTTGCATTGCTTTTGGGCCTCGTTATGGGCAATCTGGTCCAAATCGGACATGGCCTTGCGGTTAAGCCGAATGCTGCGGCGGTCGCCAATTACGTCAAGCAGGCGGAAGCCTCGAAGACCGTTGATATCTTTCTCAACATCATTCCCGATACCGTGGTCGGCGCCTTCTCTCGCGGCGATGTTCTGCAGGTTCTCCTATTCGCGATCCTATTCGGCTTTTCGCTGATGGCGCTGGGAGAGCGTGGGGAGCGCCTGCGCGGCATCATTGACGACGTCGCGAACGCGGTGTTCGGCGTAATCGCTATCATAATGAAAGCGGCCCCGATCGGCGCCTTCGGCGCCATGGCCTTCACGATCGGCAAGTTCGGGCCGGCAGCACTCGGCAATCTGATCGGTCTGATCGCGCTGTTTTACGCTACGGCGGCGCTATTTGTGGCGGTGGTGCTCGGTCTGATCGCGCGCCTCGTAGGCTTTTCAATATTCAAGTTCATTATCTATATCAAGGACGAGCTTCTGATCGTGCTCGGCACTTCGTCCTCTGAAAGCGCGCTGCCGCAATTGATGGAGAAGCTCGAACGGCTGGGCTGCTCCAAGCCCGTGGTCGGCCTGGTGGTGCCTACTGGCTACTCCTTCAACCTCGACGGCACCAATATCTACATGACACTTGCGACATTGTTTATTGCCCGGGCACTCGGGGTCGATCTCACCTTTGGCCAGCAGCTCACGATCCTGCTCGTGGCAATGCTAACGTCGAAGGGAGCAAGCGGCGTCACCGGCGCCGGCTTTATCACGCTCGCTGCAACGCTGTCGGTGGTCAATCCGGCGCTGGTGCCGGGCATGGCAATCGTGTTTTCGATCGACAAGTTCATGAGCGAGGTGCGCGCCCTTACCAACATCACCGGCAATGGCATCGCCGCCGTGTTCGTATCCTGGTGGGAAAACGAGCTCGAGCACAAGACGCTGCAGGCTCGTCTCAACCAGCCCACCGTTTCCAGCACTATCGATAGTAAAAGAACAATGAGGTAGGTCCCGGACTTGACCGCCGCCATTCGAAGACGCATCGAATGCAAGCGGAGCCACATTTCTCGCACTTCGAATCCGCACAGTCGACTTGACACGAGCCGGGACTTTCTCACGCGATCTCCAGTGCGCAGCCCTCCGCGTCGCGCCCGGCGGCCGCCCCTGAAAAGATGCCCCACGCGAGCAAAATGAGTAGGAGCTTTTTAACAGTCATTTCAAGCGCGTCTTTGGCCGTCAATGCTCCGGCTATCTGAACGCTTGTGCAACATTTTGCCGGGCTAGATAACATGATAGCGACAGAACGTGTCAGCCTGACGGAGCTGGGTGTTGGTCCAGCCAACAAATGCCGATGTGCGCGGTCACTGCACTTGCCTCGCCCGACCACGCACACGGCTGGTGCCGGTCCGGCGTCGTTGCGCGCTCGATTGCGGCTAACTACTCGGGGAAAGGTCCTCCACATCTGGCGTGCTGGCCCTAGGGCACCAAAGCAGTCGCGTAACTTCGCCCTCGCTTTTTGACACATGACCATTGCGCTTTCTTCCGCATGACCGATCGTGCCGGCGAGATGAGTGGTCCGGCAGCTTGTCCCTGCTCTTGCCGGGTTCGGCGAGGGGCGCCTGATTGTTCCGCCTCCAGGTCTTGGGGAAACTGCAGCCGCTGTCCTTGTGCCGTTGGCGTAAGGGGGTTGTCATCGGCCGCAGCCTCAAGCGCCTGCCCTGAGGTTATCGACAGCTGGGGAAAGCAGACATCTCAGCTTCGAATGCAGGCGCGCCGGCGCGCAATATTAGAATGTTTAGAACAACTATACGTATGTCTATGATGCGTTTTTTCTCGGCGCGTGCTGAGTTCCGCAGCAAGCAATCAATCTCGGAACCGCCCACCAGGGGCCGGGCGCCGGGGATTGCCCCATTTTTGCCTAAAATGTTATAGTTCTCCCGCCGGAAAGGCCGGACGTTATCAAAATGCGTAGCCACATCAGCAATTTTAAACGTTCAGCTCCTCAATTTACTTTCGGCAGCATAACGCTGGCCGCGGTAACACTGCTTTGCTTGTACCTTCAGTCGCATTTCGCCGCGACGGCGTTCGCCTATTTGTTAGTGGTCTTGCTGTTTTCATTGATGGGCAGCTTCGTCGCGTCATCAGCGCTCTGCATCCTAGCCATCGCTGCTCTCACCTACTACTTTGCGCCGCCGGCGTTCAGTCTGCGAATCGATGACCCGCAAGATCTTCCGGTAGTTGTTGCTTTTTTTATTGTCTCGATTGTGGGAACGCACCTGATCGGAAAGCTCCGCCAGGAAAGAGAGGCTGCGCGTGTGGCCGCGGCCAAGCTTCAGCAGAGTGCGGCGGATTTAGAGGATCGCGAAAAACGCTGGCGCGCAATCTTCGAGCACAATCCGGCCATGTACTTCATGGTCGATGAAGCCGGCACTGTCCTCAACGTCAATACGTTCGGCGCGACACAACTCGGTTATGCTCGTGCTGAACTGACCGGTCAATCCGTGCTGCGCGTTTTTCTTGAGGAGGATCGCGCGTTCGTTCGCCAATGCGTTCGGAAATGCCTTGAGGATATCGGACAATCGCGCACTTGGGATGTCCAGAAAGTCAGGAAGGACGGCTCGATATTGTGGGTACGTGAAAACGCCAAAGCCATGCTCTGGACCGATGACCAGCCCATCATCCTTATAGCCTGCGAAGATATCACGGAGCGAAAGCGGACCGAACTTGCCCTGCAGCGGAGCGAAGCACATTTGGCCCAGGCGCAGGAGTTGAGCCATACGGGCAGCTTCAGCTGGAACGCCACCACCGGCAAGGCCCTCTGGTCAAAGGAAACATTTCGGATTTTCCAACTAGACCCTGAGACGGTCCCGACGCCGCAGCTCGTCGTTGAGCGCACTCATCCAGATGATAGGGCTTCGGTTCGAGAAACTATCGATCGAGGGATGCGAGACCTGAGCGATTTCGAGCACGAATACCGGCTGCTGCTACCGGACGGCTCGGTGAAGCACATCCATGCGCGGGCACGAGTCACGAGAACTGCCTCTGGTGAGATCGAGTTTGTTGGGGCAGCTACGGATATCACGGCGGCGAGGCGAGCAGAACAGCAGCTGCGCCGGAGCGAGGCCTATCTGGCCGAAGCCCAGCATCTCAGTCACACGGGCAGCTGGTCCTGGGACGTCTACGGTCTAGATTTCGTGTATCGCTCCGCCGAGGTCGATCGTCTGTTTGGCTTTAGCCCACAAGAGCCGGTATCGATAGAGACCATTCGATCGCGCATCCATCCGGACGACTTGCCGCGGCTACAGGAGGTGCAGCGCCAGGCAATTGAACACAAGGAGGGGCGGTTCGAATATGATTTCCGTATCCTTCTACCAGATGGCGGGATCAGGCGCATACACGCCGTTGCGCACGTGGTGGTCGGCAGCGACGGTAACGTCAGCGAGCTGATCGGAACACATATGGATGTCACCGAACAGCACGCAGCTAGGGAACGCCTGGAGAACACACTTGCTGCGCTGCGCGAAAGCGAACAGCGCTTTCGCGACTACGCCGAAACAGCTTCCGACTGGCTCTGGGAGACCGGGCCGGATCATCAGGTCACTCACTTATCCGAGCACACCAGCACTGCGGGAATTTTGGCGACAGAAGTGATGGGCCTGCTTCGCTGGGACATTGCGTGCGACGTCGAAGAGGAACCCGAGAAGTGGCGGCAGCATCGGGCGATGTTGGAGGCCCATCTCCCGTTTCGGGATCTCGTCTACCGCACCGTGACTCGGATGGGATCTCTGATCTACGTCCGCACGAGTGGCAAGCCTTTTTTCGATGGAAAGGGCAATTTTCTCGGCTACCGCGGCGTCAGCACTGATATCACCGCTACCATTCGCGCCGATCAAGCCGAACAAGCACTACGAAAGGCACAGGCGGAGCTTGCGCATGTGACGCGTGTAACGACGTTAGGCGAGCTGACAACTTCCATCGCCCACGAAATAAACCAGCCACTCGCCGCTATTATCAGCAACGCCGATGCGTGCCTCGGTTGGATGGGTCGCGACGCTCCTGATCTTTCCGCCGCGCGCTCTTCGGTGGAGTGGATCATCGAAGACGCGATCCGGGCAAGCGAGGTGATCCGTCGTGTTCGCACACTCGCGAAGAAAGGCCAGATTGAGATGGTGCCGCTCGATATCAATGAGGTCGTTAAGGACGTCATTGCGCTGGTAACACGAGAGCTGGTTAGCCACCGAGTGACGTTACGAACCGAGTTGACGGCCGCGCTGCCCATGATCTTCGGCGACCGGATTCAGCTACAACAGGTGATCATCAATCTGGTGATGAACGGAATCGAAGCCATGGACGCCGTTACAGACCGGACGCGCGAACTGCTGATTCAATCATCAAAGGACGATCTGGGGCACGTGCAGCTTGCCGTGACCGATTGCGGCGTCGGGGTCGCCGAAGACGACGCGGACCGCGTCTTAGATCCCTTCTTCACCACAAAGGCGAGTGGCCTTGGAATGGGTCTTTCGATCTGCCGATCGATCGTGGAAGCTCACGGAGGGCGGCTGTCAATCGTCCACAAAGATGGACCGGGCGCGACCTTCCAGTTTGCCCTGCCGCTGCATAAGGAGGCCGTCTCGTGACAGGACGATTTGACTCGCCAGGTGAAGGCAGCAATGCCGAGGCGTCGACAAAGCCGATAGTCTTCGTCGTCGAGGATGACATCTCCCTGCGTCGCTCGCTTACGAACCTTTTTCGATCGGTAGGGTTGGACGTGGTTGCATTCGGATCGGCCCGCGAAATGCTGCAGAGCACAGTTCCGGACGTTGTTAGCTGTCTCGTTCTTGATGTCCGGCTGCCAGGCTTGAGCGGCCTTGAATACCAGACCGAGCTGGCGAGGTTAAACATACATATTCCGATCATTTTCATTACCGGCCATGGCGACGTTCCCATGAGCGTCAGGGCCATGAAGGAAGGAGCGGTCGATTTTCTCAGCAAACCGTTTCGCGACCAGGAACTCCTTGATGCCGTGGTTGCGGCGACCGAACGCGATCGCAAAAGACGGCAGGCTCAGCAGACCGTCGCGAAGCTGCAGTCTCTATTTGAAACCTTAAGCCCGCGCGAGCAGGCGGTGATGAAACTGGTCGCGGCCGGCCTTGATGAACAAGCAGGTAGCAGCCGAGCTTGGGCTCGCCGAGATTACGGTCAAGATCTACCGTGGACACGTCATGAAAAAGATGCGTGCCCGGTCGCTGGCCGACTTGATCAGAATGACTGAGACGCTGGGAATCCGCGCCAATCGTCCCGAATAAACCCACGTATGATTTTACAATTTCGTCACTCAAGCCCACTTTCGGCGAATGTGGCTACTACTTTGGCAGCCACTATACCCGCGTCGGGAGGGCTCGTGTTGTCTACGCCTTTGATTTCCGTCGTTGACGACGACGCCTCAGTCCGTGCGGCGACAGAGAACCTTTTGAAATCGCGTGGCTACATCGTCCGAATATTTGCGTCGGCCGAGGAACTCTTGCGGTCGCCGCAGTTGAACGAGACATCCTGTGTCATTACCGATGTGCAGATGTCGGCTATGAGCGGCCTGGAGCTGTTGGCAGAGATGCGGACGCGTGGCTACGACGCACCGTTCATTTTCATTACGGCTTTCCCCAACGACCGCGTGCGCGCGTCAGCCCTGGGCGCCGGAGCGATTGGCTTCCTCGCCAAACCCTTTGGCGGACAAGCGTTAATCGAGCTCCTCGATACCGCACTGAAGGCGTATGGTGGCCGAGAGGGCATCTGATGCAATCAACCTGCAGCTTGGGTTCATGTCCGATCTAAACGCTCCACGCGACGACAATCTCGCCAGGACGACGGATTAAGTTGTTCTCCGTGACGAATGCGGACGAGCGCTGATTTAAGCGATCTTTTGAGCCGGGACAGTTTCGGCGAAGGCGCGGATGATGGCAAGCAAGAGTTCTGCGAGCCATCGCGGGAGCAGGCCGAAGTTGTAGCTGGCCGCGGCGAGGACGGCGTTGATGCGGTCACCGACGCGGCCTTTGAGATAGTTCCGGTCCATGCGGTGCTCGGCCTTGACGTGACCGATGACGGGTTCGACAGCCGCGCGACGCTTCATCTCGCTCCGGATGGAAGCCGTGACGCGGCGAACCTGACCCGAGATCCAGACCCTGAACCGGTGCGGGTAGTTGGGCCGCAGTACCCCTTTTCGACGTGGATACGACGAGCCTCCATGCCGGTGAGCTTCTCCATGTCGGCGACCACGGGGCCGAGCGTGTGGCCGTCAAAGGGATTGCCTGCAGCGCCTTGGTACGCTCGTGCCATTGGCATTCATCAGGTTTGATGAGAGGCGGCGAGCACGCCCGAGGATGCTCCTCCATTAGAAATCAGGTCGATCGATGATTGACCTGCTGACGCCGGAGTTGCGCCGCGCCACCTCATGTCGGGTTCTGGGTGTCGACGTTGCAGTGGAGTTCGCGGACGAGCCGCCTTCCATATTTTGGCCGATTTCCAGACTTTGAGCAACGATATCGCTAGAAAAGTTATCAAACTTCGATTCGTGGAAGCGCGCCCCGCGCGTTCGGCGTCAATGCTCATTTATCCAAATCCGCATTTCGCCTTCGCCGCGGTTAGCCCAGCTGAACCACGGAATGAATGTCAGCCGCTGCGGTTCTAGCTGTCCAGCCACTTTGTCGTACTGATAAAGAACCGCTTCTTCAGAATGGGTGTGTTGCAACCGCGCCCCGTCAGCCTGCAGCAAGGTCTTGCCGTTAAAGAGACCAGTTCCTTCGACAAGGGAAAACCGACTGTCTGCATGAAGCCAAACGTTGTGTAACTCGGTCCCATTGTCGGCTTCCTCCAGACAATAAATTAACGGGCCACGCTGGATGGCCACCTTGCCGGCCAAATTGCGAACTTGTGGATGGCCGTATACGCGACGCACTTGCATCGGCAGCGATAGTTTGACGCGATCTCCCTGCCGCCATGTTCGACGAATGTGCAAATAGCCCTTGCGCGGCTCGCAATTGACAGGCTCGCCGTTCAGGCTCGCCTGCGGCGCGCTACACCATTCCGGCAGGCGCAGGGCGAGCGTGTGGGCAATTGGCGGCGCAGATTCGACGGCGATTTCCACCTCGTCTCTCCAGGGATAGCTGCCGCTTACGAGCAACTGCAGCGTATGTCCGTCGATGGATATAGCCACCCTATTACCAACGTAGAGGTTTACATAGAGCACGTCGGTGCGGGGCGTGTAGATGTAATGACCAATCGATGTGAAAAGGCGTGCGATGTTCGGTGGACAGCACGCGCAGCCAAACCAGCGTCGTCGCACCGGCGAGACGTGATTGTAGATGCCATTAGACCTCAGCGTTTTAGGATGCACTTCGAGCGGGTTAACATAGAAATAGTGACGCCCGTCGAACGCGATACTGCCGAGAACGGTATTGTAGAGCGCGCGCTCCATCACCTCCGCATAGCGACCGTCCAGTTCCATCTCCAGCATACGGCGTGCGAACATCATCAGGCCAATCGATGCGCAACTTTCCGCGTACGCCGTATCATTCGGCAGATCGTAATCGCTGCTGAACGCTTCGCCAGCGACTTGCGAGCCGATGGCTCCGGTAATATAGATCTGGCGCTGGACCATGTTTTGCCATAGCCGTAGGCAAGCTTGGCGCTGCTGCTCGTTCTGGCGCAGACGCGCGAGATGAGCTACCGCGGTCATGAGGTATACAAAACGAACCGCATGACCGATTGCAGTCCGCTGCTCCGAAAGTGGCAAGTGCGCTTGGCTATACGCTTTATTTTTTATCATCCAAGGCGTGCCGTCCGATTTGGGGACGCAGGATTGCTGGCGTTTCTCGTACTCAATGTCGTAGAAGTGTGGCTCCGTGCCGCGTTGCTCCACGAAATAGTTGGCTAGCGTGAGATATCGCTGCTCCTTTGTCGCTTCGTAGAGGCGTGCCAACGCAAGTTCGATTTCCGGATGGCCATCGTAGCCGTGCAACTGATCGCGCTCCGGGCCAAAAACTCTGCCGATGTGGTCAGCAAGCCTGCAAACGACCTCCAGCAATCGCCGTTTGCCAGTCGCCTGAAAGAACGCGACACCCGCTTCAATCAAGTGGCCGGCGCAATAAAGCTCGTGGTACTCCGCTAGGTTGGTCCAGCGCTCCTGAGGCGCGTTCAGTATGAAATAAGTGTTGAGGTAGCCGTCGCCGCATTGGGCCGCCGCAATCAATTCAATCAGCTCATCAGCGGCTTTCTCCAGGTCTGGATTGGGTGCCTGGCATAGCGACCATGCAGCCGCCTCAAGCCATTTTGCGACGTCACTGTCCTGAAAAACCGTGCCATGGAACTGGCCCCTCGCACGTCCGGCGGCAAGGCGGAAGTTCTCTACCGCGTGGCTCGGTATTGCCTCGGGATCGCGATCGTTCAGCACCTCCCATTGGTAGGGAATTGTCACTTCCCTGACCAGCTGCTGGCATTTCCCAATCAGCGGATCCAAGACCTGTAGGTCGTGAAGATCGACTTCGGCCACATTCCGATCATTCATCTCGTTCCTCCTTGGAGTATTGCGAACGGACGCCTAACCCAGCAAGCCAGCTCACTATGTTGCGTTGTTGAGGTTGTGACCCTAAGATTTGCGTGCATAATCATATTTCGGTGCGAGCGTTGAAACGATAGAGACGTAGAGGCTGCCCTACGGCGCCGCACTCCCAGACATGCGCTGACAGCAGTCTCGTTCGAGGAGCGGGATAGCAATTCCCATGCCGAGAATGAGGAGCGGTTGTTCTGGTCAACCAGATCTACGGCTCCGCGATAGGAACCCGATGCGATCGCTGGCCCACCAACCGAATTTGCCAGTCGTGCCAAATCCCGCGTCGCCGCGAGGCTGGTCGATCCTGCTATACGAGCCGGTCGGCTGTCGCTGGGTCAGATAATGGCCAATAATACTTGCCTGCCGCACATAGCCGGTGGCGCCGCGTCCTTCCGACGCGGCGAATTACCTGCACTTGATTCCAGGCGCTCGGCTTTGCGCGGGAATGTCCGGTTTCTAACGATCCTTTGATGACGCGTAGCAGGTGGGGAGGGCCGCGGTGGCGCGTGCGGCTTAACCGGATTGAATGAGTTGCTGCTACGCGCGATCTAAGGGAGAAACTCGACCGCTAATCCCAAGCAATCGTTTCGGGGGCGAAGCGCGTGCTCAACTTCCCGACGTGGCGCGAATGCTGGCGGTCATGAAAAGTAAGTTGTCGCGCGCAGGCGCTGCCAATGAATTAGCCGCGGCGGAGCGACCCGAAGCTGTCTGCACCGATTTGCTCGTCGGCTTCGGCAAGGTGTGAGGATTAGTTCTGCATCGCGTTTCAGGCTAATCTGGCCCTGCAAAGCGGTTGCAGGCTGGGTAACCAGGAGCCGACTTGGATCTCCCAATTGTCCGCAATTCCCGATTGTTATCGACCGTTCCACTCGAGCGGCAGGAAGGTAACGCTCACTCCCATTGGCGATAGTCAGGGTTGAGGATGATGACGCAAGCACGACTGATTCTGCTCATCCAGCTGAATCGGTCTATGATTGACCTGCTGATGCCGGGATCGTTCTCCGTCTGAGATCGCCCACGCCATAGTCACGCTCAGATCGTCGTCTAGCCGCTCAGCGGAGCACGGGCGGGTTGACGAGGGCATTGCCTGAGGTCGCGCAGCATACGGCAGCTACGAGCAACTTCGGATGTCCTCCGTGAAAAACGCGGACGAGCGCTGATTTAAGCGATCTTTTGAGCCGGGACAGTTTCGGCGAAGGCGCGGATGATGGCACGCAAGAGTTCTGCGAGCCATCGCAGGAGCAGGCCGACGTTGTAGCCGGCCCGCGGCGAGGACGGCATTGATGCGGTCGCCGACGCGACCTTTGAGATAGTTGCGGTCCATGCGGTGTTCTTGCCTGGATCGATACCGATCGTGACCATCGTATGGGGCATGGCTTGCGCTCCTTCTCTTACCGGGGACTTTATGTTGCCGCCGGGAGCGGGCGTGGTCCATGCCATTAACTCGTAGGGCGCGCGGGCTTTCCCCTTGCCGAGACCTCCGGCGCATGTAACGCATAGACCTTGGGGCCGCGCTGATGCTGATCCTGGGTGCGCACCCGCTGCGCCAGATCGAGCAGCGGGCCAAAGCGCGCTTCCAGCACCGCATCGCCATCAATCTTGCGGCGGATGTCGCGGATGATCCGGCCAAGCCGCGTCCGCAGGAACTTGAGTCGACGCCGAGCGCGCTTGAACTGATGAGCGTGGGTATAGCGGCCGACCATGATGGCGGCGCGCTTGGCCAGGCGCAGATAGCTCTGGCGCAGCGGCACACGGTTGCGCTTGGCGAGCCCGACGAGCTTGGTGATGGCCCGATGCATCAGCCGCGTGTCGGTCGGATGCGCAACGGCCTTGGGCTGCACCGTGGTATCGACTACCACCCGCTCCAGGTCCTTGGGACCGATGGCGCCTGTCTTGTGCGCCACCGACAGACTTTCCTGGATCAGCGCGACGAGCTGCTCCTCGCCGAGCCGCTGGCGCCAGCGCGTCATCGACGATCGATCGAACGGCAGCCGGTGGCAGAAGCTCAACTCGCCGCAGAAATATTGTCGAGTAGGCCGAGGGAGTTTCACCCTCGGCCGCTCACAGATCCGGACGTGGTACTCTCGCATCATCCGGCTCCTGTCATCCAACCGTGGCCCGTCCAAGCTTTTGCCAATGGACAAAGAGCTTTGGATTTTGCTTCGCCATCTCGTTGAGTTTCCGCAACGACCGTCCCCGATGGCCCTTCAGTTGCTTGTACTTGCACCGAAGCCACGCGCCGAGGCGCTCATCGAAGTACTCATAGAGCCTACGCAGTTCCGTCGGGTAGAATCGCCCGTAGTATTGATCCCAGCCCCGAAGGACGGGGTTGAGACTACGCGCGATGTCTTCAAGCGGAAGCGGCGAGTGCCGAGGCAAGCGCCATCCTCGAATGCGAGCCCTCATCTTCTTGAGAGAGTTCGGACTCACGCGCCCGGAAGGAAGCAGGTGAAGATCCTGCCCCACCGGTTCTTCGCCATACGGGGGCGGAAGCTAAAGCCTAGGAAGTCAAAATGGATACGCGGGTAGTCGATTGCTGTCAGCGCAGTAGACCACTTTAGTCTTCTCCGGATGCAGCAATAAATGGCAGTCAGCAAACCGTCGTTCCAGCGCCGATTTAAGTTCCTCCGCTTCCTGCCGCGTGCGGCAATGGCAGATGATGTCGTCGGCGTAGCGTTCGAACGGAATGTGGGGATAAGACCCTTTCATCCAAACGTCGAACACGTAGTGCAGGAACAAGTTTGCCAGGATTGGACTGACGGCTCCCTGAACGCAAATGATAACTTCCGCTTTGAACGCGTCATCGTCGGCTGGCGTGATAGAGCCGTTGTTGATTTGAGACGCAAAAGGTAATACCGTTATGTCATATGATTCGATCGACGCAAGCGCAGAAAGCCGAGCGGCTGAGGGCGGCGCGACGCTTGCTCGCGAAGAAAATCGGCATGGCGGAGGCGGCCTTGGTGCTGTCGCGCGAAAGCGGCTTGTCGCTGCGGCAGGCCTATCGCTATCTCGAAGTGGCCAAAAGCAGGGAGCGGCTCCTTCCCGCGCCGCAGCCATCAGTGACGCTCTCCCTGAAGATGCCGGCCGATCTTGCCCAAAAACTCCAGACGCATGCGACGGCTTCCAGGCTTTCGGCAAGCGAGGTGATGCGCCGAGCGGTGGCCGCTTATCTCGCGTCTGTCCGCGAAGATGGCTGAGCGGCGAAGAAAACGCGACGTTCGACTCGAATTTGCGTTCGATCGCCTCGTCGCCGTCAAACTTGAACAGGTTTACGAAATTCTCGTTCCAGATCAGGTGCGCTTCGCGCGCGCTGGCGCCGATGTGACGGGAGGCGAAGATGAAGACCGCCGCGATTTACGCCAGAGTGTCGTCGGACAAACAGAAGGAGGAGAACACGATCGCCAGTCAGACGAGCGCGCTGATCGCTTTCGCGCGCGAGCAGAACTGCGACGTGCCGGCGGAATGGGTGATCGAAGACGACGGCTATAGCGGCGCGAGCTTGTTGCGCCCCGGACTTGAACGACTGCGCGATCTCGCCGCAGAAGGGCGGATCCAAGCCGTGCTCGTCTACGCTCCCGATCGGCTGAGCCGGCGCTATGCGCATCAAATCCTTCTTATCGAAGAGTTCGCGCGCGCCGGCGTCGAGGTCTTGTTCATTCGCTCGAGACGGGCAGCGACGCCGGAAGACGAGCTCCTGCTGCAGTTTCAGGGCATGATCGCCGAATATGAACGCGCTCAAATCCTGGAACGGTCGCGGCGAGGGAAGCGCCATCGCGCCCTTCAAGGCCAAGTGAGCGTGCTTTCCGGCGCTCCGTTTGGCTATCGCTACAAGCGCAAGACCGATCACTCGGCCGCCTATTATGAGATCGACGAGCGACAGGCCGGTATCGTGCGCTGGGTCTACGAGCTTTACACCGCAAAAAACCACAGCATCGGCGCCATCACGCGCCTGCTCAATGAGCGCCAGATTCCGACAGCCAAAGAAACAGGCCGCTGGGAGCGCTCGACGGTCTGGGCGATGCTGCGCAATCCGGCGTATAAAGGAACGGCCTGCTTTGGCAAGACGCGGATCGCGCCGCGCATGCGTGTGACGCGGCCGTTGCGATTGCGCGGCGGCGTCGCGCCTCGCAATAGCGCCAATCATGAGCTTCCTCGCACAGAGTGGATCGAAATCCCCGTGCCGACCATCATCAGCGAAGAGACCTTCGCATTGGCGAACGAGCTTTTGGAAGCCAACAAGAAGCATGCCCCGCGACGCACGATCACGCCGAGCGCCCTGCAAGGATTGTTGAGCTGCGCCAAATGCGGCTATGGGCTCTATCGCACCTCCACCAGGTCGAGCGCTCGAACCATCCATTACTACCGCTGCTTGGGCTCGGATGGCCGGCGCCGGCTCGGCGGGCCGGTCTGCGACAGTCGCCCGATGCGCCAGGATTTGCTGGACGAGGTGGTATGGAAAGAGATCGCGCGTTTACTTGAAGACCGACACCTCATCGAAGACGAACTTGAGCGCCGCCTCAAGGCGGCGCGCAACGCCGATCCCTATAGCGCGACAATCAGGGGTTCTTCCGCACATTTGGTGCAGCTTGGTAGCTTGGGTTGGATAGGTTGCCCGGTCATACTCAAGCAGCCAGAAGGACACGTCGACGTAATAGCGGATAGCTTGCCCGGCCATACATTTGTCGTTTGATGGCTTTGATCCTGCTGATCTGGCCTTCGACTGGTCGGACCGCGTCGATGTCGCGCGCGATGCCGTTGGCGAAGCTCTTGAGCTCGCTGGTGGCTGCTTGTGCGATCCATTTATCGAGCTCGGCGATGTCGCTGCCCCTGAGAAGAGACACAAACCTCTTCGCTAGCTCTGCTGTCGTGGCGAGTTCCGGAGCTCGCGCAAACAAGTGACCGAGGAACAGCCTGGCGTCAGCATCGATCTGATCCAGATCCCGGCTCAAATACCAAGCACAGCGACGACGCGAGGGAGCTTTCCAGGTTGGGTGCGGTTGTGCTGCTCCTCCCGAGTCTGCATGTGCACGCCTGTCAGCGGCCCATCGCGCGACGGTCACCCGACTTCCAGTATAACCCTGTTGCTGAAGCTCGCGCCAAAGCTGCTGGCCCCCCTGGCAGCCGGAGGCCCACCGCGCTTCCAGCCATGCCGAGAAGGGCGCGAGAAGATGTGAAGGTCTGTGAGGACGCGAATGCTCCGGTTCGCCGCCAGCGGCCAGCCAGCGCTGAACCGTGCGCCTGTCGACGCCGAGCAGTTGGGCGATCCCGGATGTCGGGCAACCTTGCTCGCGTAGGCGACAGATTTCATCCCAGCGTTCGCGTCGTGCAGCCTTTTGATCCGCCCGCAATTGTGCAAGGCCGGGCGGCAGCGTGGAACTGCCAGTCTTCGGTCGTTGCACGGACGCCATGATTTGCACGGCGGCGGCTACGTTGTGACGATGGCGGCCGACAGCGTGGCGCAGGGCCTCACCTAAACTGTTGAGCAGGTGCCAACGGTCCGCCACCTGCACCGCGTCGGGCGCGCCGCAGCGTACGCCATCAGCATAAAGTCCCGCACGGTCGCGGGCTACGACCTTGATGCCCGGCCAGCGCTTCAGCCAGCGCGCAACACTGTCGGCATTACGATCGGGAAGCAGGTCAAGCACGCAATTGCGCTCCAGATCGCAGATGATCGTTCCATATCGCTGGCCACGACGCCAAGCCCAATCGTCGATGCCGACGACGGTCGGGGCCACGAAATCCGGCAAGGGAGCCGAGTGAACCATCCGGAGCAAGGTGTCGCCACTGACCGGCATGGCCAGTTTGCGCGACAGGCGCGAGCCGGGTTCTCCGCCGACCGCAAAGCCCATTGCCAGTAGGCTCTCGCCGAGGCGGGTTGTGCGTCTTGCTTTCGGCCGCACCGTTGCCGGTAGCCGCTCGGTGAATATCCGACGCGGGCATTGCGGATTCGCGCATCGAAAGCGTCGCGCCTGAAGCCGGATTTCGACCACTCGACCTTGCCACGGCAGATCGGCTAAGCGTCGCACGTAATGGCTGTGGACGCGACCCGTCTGGCCGCCGCAACAGGGACAGAGCGAGACCGCTGACTTCGGCCGAGCCACGAGCACCACCCTGTCCGTCTGGGGAAGGATCTGGACAATCGAAAGTTCGGGGGAAACCAGCGAGCGGAAGGCATGGAGCAAGGCGAATCACGGACGTCGACTGCGATTCCGACCTTATGCCCTTATTCGCACTGTTCGTGAATCCTGCACCCTGCACCAAATGTGCGGAAGAACCCCTGATTGTCGCCGGAGTCTCACCTTGATCGCCGCCGTGCACCGATCCCACACAGCGCCGGGAGGAAACGCTTCGCCGCGATCTTGCGCGCTCCCGGAAAAGCATCGAGCGTCTCCTCACGGCCTATCAAGAGAGCCTTCTCTCACTTGAAGAGCTGCGCAGTCGCATGCCCGATTTGCGTAGCCGCGAACAGGCTTGCTTGTCGGCGCTGCAGGCGATCGAAGACCAATCGCAGGAGCAGGAGGTTTGTCTGCGTCTCGCCGAATCCGTGACTAGCTTCCTCGAGCGCCTCCGCTCGTCCGTCGGCGCGCTCGATATAATCGAACGCCAACGCGTGCTGCGCCTTCTCGTGAAGGAAGTCCTCGTTGGCGACGACAAGATCGTCATCCGCCACTCCATCCCCCTCCCACCCACCCCTCCCGGTGGAAAGGCGCCCGGCGCCGCCAATAGCTCCGTGACCGCTCCCCCACCGCAAAGTTATCTTTTGCGTTCAGGGAGCCACCACACCCCCTTGAGGCGTGCCTGTCGTCCTCGCCCGAACCGATCCATCGGGCATCTCGACCGGAGCCTTAAGCCACCGCTCAATGTAGAGCCGGATCCAGTCAGCTTTCGTGTGTCGATAGACCGCGCGCATCAAGAGTTCATGATCGATCGTGTCGAAAAAGCTCTTGATGTCGAGATCTACGACCCAGTCGTGCTGCCAGCACCGCTTACGCGCCTGCTCTATGGCCTGATGGGCCGATTTTCCGGGCCTGTAGCCGTAGGAGTCCGGATCAAATTCTCCATCCAACGCCGGCTCCAGACACCGTTTGACCACCATTTGGGCGATACGGTCCGCGACCGTCGGTATGCCAAGAGGACTAACCCCACCGCCGGCCTTAGGAATCTCGACCCGCCGCACTGGTGGCGGGAAGTAACTTCCTGACGCCAACCGATTCCACAGCCGGTAGAGGTGGTTCTCAAGATCGCCGGCAAAGTCTCCGAGACTCTGGCCATCGACGCCCGCCGCCTTTCCCTTCTTCTTCACAAGCTTATAGGCTTCCCACACCATCCGCTTGGTGATAGGCAACGGTTTGCCGGAGTTCACCGTGCTCCTCCCGGTCTTCCCGGTTGGCGCAGTGACGCCGGCAGGATAACGCAACCCCTTTGCCCCACGGCCATTACAGCCGCTTCGTCACTATTACGGGTTGCTCCGCCCCTGACGCATTGCGTCAGGTTCCCACGTTCCGTGTTGAAGCCTGTGACGAGATCATGCCGCCTATGCACCGGCTGCCGCGTGGGCCGTAACCAGGCTCCGCCCACACTCCTCCGAGCGCTACTACCCCACGCCCGTTTTGACAGCGTCTTGAACCCATTTCGAGACGTCATCGGCGGTTCGCTTGCACTCATCTTCTTGTCACTTACCTGACGGTTTCATTCACCGCCTTTTTCCTCATCGCTCACCACCGCACCTTTTGAACGCGGCAGCATGAGGTGGTTTGAAGCCTGCCCCTGCAGGCCGGCTCCGGGAGGCCAAACTCCCATCTTCAATACAGCATCACCGGCGTCGCCGCCGGTGTTCGTGGCACACGGTAATAGGGGTTCTCGATCCAGCGGGCGCACAGCACCTCATCCGAGAGATTGTGCATGTGCTTCAGGATGAACAGGCCGGCGACAAGCCGCGTCGGCAGGCCAGGCTGCCCCGGACGTGTTTGGCACACCGAACCAAAGCGATCATCCAGAAACTTCCAGTCGATCAGCGCCGCCAACCGCACCAGCGGGTGGCCCATGTCGATGATCTGATCGAGGGCCGGAAGCACAGCTCTTTCTGGCGATCATCCCGCGGTTTGCTCATCGCCGTCCCCAATGCCGATGACCGCCGTCAGGGAATCACGAATCGCAAAGAACTTGTCCGGTTCCGGCTCCACGAACTCGACGCGACCAAACGCAAGCCCAACACCTCGACACGGAGGCCTCAATGCTCAGATACTAACATTGCGGTCTCATTCGACAGTCACCGATTTTGCGAGATTACGCGGCTGGTCCACGTCCGTGCCCCTTACGAGGGCGGTATGGTAAGCCAAGAGCTGAACCGGAATGGCATAGACCATCGGCGTAAAGCTTGCGACCATCTCAGGCAGCACAAGGGTCATGAGTGTGTCCACGGTCGCTTCCAAAGCACCCTTCGCATCGGTGATCAGGATGATCTTGCCGCCCCGAGCGGCAACTTCTTGCATGTTCGAGACGGTCTTTTCGAAGACCTTGTCGTAAGGCGCGATCACCACCACAGGCACGGTCTCATCGATCAGCGCGATCGGTCCGTGCTTGAGCTCGCCGGCGGCATAACCTTCTGCATGGATATAGGAAATTTCCTTCAGCTTGAGTGCGCCCTCCAACGCCAGGGGGGCCGACGTGCCCCGACCGAGATAGAGCACGCCCCTTGAGTCGGCGATATAATGCGCGAGCTTCTCGATCTGCGGCTCGATCAACAGCGCCGCAGCAATCAACCGCGGCACTTCGATAAGCTCACGCACGAGCTTCGATTCATCGATCTCAGAGAGATTACCGCGCTCTTTGCCTGCTGCGACGGCAAGCGCTGCCAATACCAACAGCTGGCAGATGAATGCCTTTGTGGAGGCGACGCCGATTTCTGGCCCCGCCAGCGTCAGCAGAACGGATTCGCTCTCACGTGCAATCGTCGAGGTCGGGACGTTGACCACAGATATCGTGTGCACGCCCTGGCCCCTGGCGTATCGCAACGCAGCTAGTGTGTCAGCGGTTTCGCCCGACTGCGAGATGACGATGGCGAGATCCCCCCGGCGCAGAGGCGCCTCCCGATAGCGGAACTCGGACGCTACATCGATCTCGACAGGCAAGCGCGCCAGCCGCTCAAACCAGTATTTGGCAATGTGCCCGGCATAGCTTGCAGTGCCGCACGCGATAATTGAGATGCGCTGAATGGATTTAAAGTCGAACGGCAATGTGAGCGGCAGGGCGACGCGCTTGGCCGCCATGTCGAGATAATGCGCCAATGTCTTGCCGGCCACTGTTGGCTGCTCGTGGATTTCCTTGGCCATGAAGTGGCGATAATTCGCTTTGTCCACAAGGAGTGACGATACGCCAGACTTTGATGTTTCCCGCTGGACGACGGAGCCGTCTGCGCTATAAATCACGCACGTCGTGCGCGTCAGCACGGCCCAGTCGCCGTCTTCAAGATAGGTAATGGTGTCGGTCAAAGGCGCGAGCGCGAGCGCGTCCGATCCTAGATACACTTCGCCGTTACCATGTCCGATCGCAAGGGGCGACCCTCTGCGCGCACCGATCAAAAGATCGTCGTGGTCCTTGAAAAGGAATGCCAGCGCGAAGGCACCGCGCAGGCGCGGCAGCGACGCTTGTACCGCATCCTGCGGCGAGTAGCCATTCTTGAGATAAGATTCGACGAGATGTGCCACCACCTCGGTGTCCGTCTCTGAGTCAAAATGGGCTCCATTCCGCTCCAGCTGGGTCCGCAGCTCGCTGAAATTCTCAATGATTCCGTTATGAACGACCGCTACATTTTCCGTCGCATGCGGATGAGCATTGCTCTCGGTCGGCTTTCCATGAGTCGCCCAGCGGGTGTGACCAATACCGGTACGACCCGACGGCGGATAATAGCGCAGCCGCTCCTCAAGGTTTCTCAGCTTACCTTCAGCGCGTCGCCGCTCGATACGGAGACCTTCGAGAGTCGCGAGGCCTGCGGAGTCGTAGCCACGATATTCCAATCGCTTGAGCGACGCGACCAACTGCTCACCGACCGGACCACGCCCCAAGATGCCAACAATGCCACACATATCGATCAACGCTGCCCAAGTTCAAGAAGCCCGACGTTCCTCCTCACAGGAACCCCGTTATGAAATTCGCTCGCCCGGTGGTAACAGGCGTCAAGTTCGGGATCTTTCGCGGCCGCCCGCATCGCCGCCGCATTCACAAGCGCGAGTCAGATTTCTTCGGCCACCATCACTTCGCCCGGCTACATTCCGCTTTTGGCTGCCGATCGAGTAAACTGTGATGCGGGCTGCGAATAGCGTGACCGCTTCGAGGAGAGCCAGATACGCAGATGCGCTTGCCCGGTGAAATACAATTCCGACACAAACAAACTCGCTCCGTTGCGACGACAGCTGTCGTCGTCGCAACAAGCCGCTGCGAGGATACATCGTGCAGATAGTCTGGCTCCATGGATTGAGGACATTCGAACAGATAGGCAGGTCACAGGTCAATTATGCTACGGTAAAACATCTTCTGGTTTGCTCACCATCACTGATGAGCCATTTCACGACTTGCAGCTCAAGTTTCCAAGAAAGTGAGCAGCGATACCGGCGAACCGGGCGGCAGTTGATGTGGGAGTCATTGAGTCCTTGCGTCTCACTGATAGACTCTTCGAGAGGCTCACGTTCGTCTGGGCCTTGGTTCATTGCAGATAGAAAGAAGACACGCTGCCCGTGGCTTCTACATCGTCTGCTGCCGATATATTTGCGCAGCCGCTCTAGCAAGAATTGTCCTATGTCACTGGAAACATTTTGCCGGCGCTGGTTTAAGATGGCTCATCATACTCGGACCGAGGCAAGTCACGCTCGTCGAGACTAAACGATTGGCGTCGGAGCTCTATTGTACGAACGTAAACTTTCGATATCGGAACGTTCGAGGATTTATACCAACGTTTGCTACTCTTTCTCATTTTGTCTTGCGTCGACCGTCCACTGCCGCGAGTTGATATTGGCAAAGGCACTGATCACCGTTGACGAGTCACCGCCAAGCCAGGGTGTTCTATTCGGAGATTAACGGTACGGGCGCTTTGTAGATTACGAAATGATGCGCAGGCTTGACGTGTGCTCGCCTGCATCGCGTGATGCCGACAAACGCATTGACGACCGCGGCCTCAGCTCGTCACTCTCCCAAGCCATGGCGAGAGCACGCGAATGCGTAGATGCGCTTGAGAATAGATAAGGAACACAGACCGTCGGCTTCTATCTCATTGGAAATATCGCCCGCGGGGGAAGCGCGCCCTGACGCTCGTAACTGCGTTTGCCATCCATCTCGCCTGCTTCGGATCATCGCGGATATCAGGCAGGTTGCGAGGGTTAGTTGACTTTCATGTTTGGAAGCTCAATGTGTTGGCTTCTCCAGTTTAATATAAATCAATGTATATAGTGTGCATTTCCTACATGATGTGTATGACTGGAGCTAATGATCGCTTTCCTCTAATTGCCGGTGGAGCGCGCTTGCGCATCTAGATTTATCGACAAACGGCTTCGCAATAGCATTTCACAGGTAGGCTTTCTTTCCGACGCAACTAAGAGAGACCATGGCGGCTCAGGACTCAAAGCGGCGCGTTGCGCTGATCACCGGCGTCACCGGGCAGGACGGCGCATATCTCGCCGAGTATCTGCTAGGTCTCGGCTACACCGTGCACGGGATCAAGCGCCGGTCGTCCTCGTTCAACACAGCGCGCATCGATCATCTCTACCAGGATCCGCATGCCGGCAACCTGCCGTTTCTGATGCACTATGGTGACATGACGGATTCGACCAATCTGATTCGGCTGGTGCAGCAGATCCGGCCGACCGAGATCTACAACTTGGCCGCCCAGAGCCACGTCCACGTCAGTTTCGAGAGCCCGGAATATACCGCCAATGCCGACGCGATCGGTGTGCTGCGCCTTTTGGAAGCGATCCGCATCCTCGGCATGGAAAATGAGACGCGGTTCTACCAGGCCTCGACCTCGGAGCTTTACGGGCTGGTGCAAGAGGTGCCGCAGAAGGAAACCACGCCATTCTATCCGCGCTCGCCCTATGGCGTCGCCAAGCTTTATGGCTACTGGATCACAGTGAACTACCGTGAGGCCTATGGCATGTTCGCCAGCAACGGCATCCTGTTCAACCATGAGAGCCCGACCCGCGGCGAGACCTTCGTGACGCGCAAGATCACCCGCGCCGTCGCCCGCATCGAGGTCGGCCTCGAGAACACGCTCTATCTCGGCAATCTCGACGCCAAGCGCGACTGGGGCCATGCTCGCGATTATGTCGAGGGCATGCACAGGATCCTGCAGGTCGACGAGCCCGGCGACTTCGTGCTCGCGACCGGCGAGGCGCGGTCGGTCCGCGAGTTCGCCGAGCTGGCGTTTGCCGAGGTCGGGCGCAGCATCGAATGGCGCGGCAAGGGCGTCGAAGAGGTCGGTGTGGACAAGGCGTCCGGCAAGACACTGGTGCAGATCGATCCGACCTATTTCCGTCCGACCGAGGTTGATCTCCTGATCGGCGATGCAAGCAAGGCGCGCGCGAAGCTCGGCTGGGCTCCGAAGACGCCGCTCTCGCAACTGGTGAGGGAAATGGTCGCCAGCGATCTGGTCCAAGCCAGGCAGGGGGCGGCCAATGGCAAGCACGGCGTTTGAACTGAAGGGCAAGACGGTTTTCGTTGCCGGCCATCGCGGCATGGTCGGCGCGGCGCTGATGCGCCGGCTGGCACGCGAACAGGCCGACCTCTTGACGGTGTCGCGCAGCGAGCTCGACCTGCGCGACCAGGCCACGGTGAACGCCTGGTTTGCCGCGAAGCGGCCGCAAGCCGTGTTCCTCGCCGCCGCCAAGGTCGGCGGCATCGTCGCTAACAACACGCTGCGCGCCGAGTTTCTCCACGACAATCTGGCGATATCGAGCAACGTGATCCAGGCGGCGCATGCCAATGGATGCGAGAAGCTGATGTTCTTCGGCTCCTCCTGCATCTATCCGCGCCTGGCGCCGCAGCCGCTGCGAGAGGATTCGATGCTGACCGGCCCGCTGGAGCCGACCAACGAACCCTATGCCATCGCCAAGATCGCCGGCATCAAGATGGCCCAGGCCTATCGCAGCCAGTACGGCGCCGATTTCATCAGCGTGATGCCGACCAACCTCTACGGCCCCGGCGACAATTATCACCCTGAATACAGCCATGTCGTCGCCGGGCTAATCCGCCGCTTCCACGAGGCCAAAATTTCGGGCGCCGGCAAAGTCGTGGTGTGGGGTACCGGCACGCCGCGCCGCGAATTCCTCTATGTCGATGATCTCGCCGACGCCTGCATCCATCTGATGAAGACCTATTCCTCGCCGGAACTGGTCAATATCGGTACTGGCAAGGACATCAGCATCGCCGAGTTCGCACTCATGGTCGCGGCCGCCGTCGGTTTTCGCGGTGAAATCAGCTTCGACACGTCGCGCCCGGACGGCACGCCGCGCAAGCTGCTCGACGTGGGTCGGCTGTCCGGGCTCGGTTGGCGCGCCACGACCTCGCTGGAGGACGGGATTCAGCTGGCATACCGGGCGTATCGCGCTGACAGCGATGGAGGCACCAGAGTGATTCGCTTGTTCCCAGATAAGGGGCCGATCCTACGATCAATCGGCGGTGAACATCCGGCCTAGCGGACCCGCCGCTCACGTAACGATCAATCGTGATTCGCAGTTGACGAACGTTCATTGTCAACAACGCCCCTCAGTTGGCCCCCAAGAAACCGAGTGACGCGGTGTATCCAAGCTCCGACGCAGCCAGCCGACTTGCAGGAAAAGGAAAATGATCATGATCGAGACGTGCTGCCATCAATTGAGGCTCATCGACTCTAAGTCTCAAACGCCGATGGACGATCATTAGCCGGAAGCGTGCCGGTACCCCTTTCCTCTCGAGCAATGTTTTAGCGATGGTCTGTCATCATCATCCTCGCCGACAGCGTAACGATGGACATGAGCACGCCTAACATCCCGAACGCCAGGGGCAAGCCAAACATGTGTGCGATGAGCCCGATGCCGGCTGGCCCGACGAGTATACCCGTGTAGCCGCCTGTCGTGATGACCGCGATCGCTATGCCTGCTGGCATCACCTTCTGTTTGCCGGCGCGGCGACACAGTACGGGAACAACATTTGAAATACCCAATCCAATAAGCAGGAACCCCGCCATAGCAATCAACGCAACGGGCGCGGCCACCACAGCCAAGAAGCCTGTCACGATTGGCAGAGTCCCGAGCATCAATGTGGCACGGTCGCCGATTCGCGCCACCACGGCATCTCCGCTGAGACGCCCTGCGGTCATGGCGATTGAGAAGAGCATACAACCAATGCCCCCGTGCGCCTCCGCGAGAAGATCTCGTTCAACGAGAAGCAAAGCGCTCCAATCGAGCATTGCACCTTCGACAAGAAAGGTGATAGCCGCGAGCACAGCTATCAGCAACACACTGCGATGGGGCAAGACAAACAATGGTCCCTGCTGTCTCGAACCCGTCGCGAGTAACCTCGGCCAGGCCGACACAATCACGATCGTCATTAACGCCGAACAGACCAACGTCGAAAAAAGCGAGCCAAGCTGCAGCGAGAGGAACGAGGTCACGACAGCAGAGCCGGTGAATTCGCCAATGCTATACTGAGCGTGGAAGCCGGACATCAATGGACGGCCGGTGGCGCGCTCCGATTCAATCGCATGAATGTTCATGGCTACATCGATTGAGCCGATTGAAACGCCGAAAGCAAACAGCGTGGCGCCGAGCTTGACAGGTGTGTCGGCAATTGCAAGGCACGGCAGGATGATCGCGAGTCCAAGTCCACCCGCGAGGATAATGGGCTTGCTGCCATACCGGGCATTCGACACGCTGGTCATAAGCATCGCGATGACGGATCCCGTTCCGAGGCAGAGCAGCAGTAGACCAAGCATGCGGTCATCCAGCGCGAGCCGCTCCTTGGCGATTGGCACTAAAGGCGCCCAGGCCGCGAGGCCGAATCCGGCCACAAAAAATGTCAGCCGCGTCCCAAGCACGCCGGCAGACCAATTGGCAGATGGTATCACGGACGCTCCTGAAAGAACGGGCTCGCGAGCGCGGCGCCCCTCATCCTGCGTGCGTCGCAAGCGGCGCGCGACTCGACGATGATGGCCTCAAGTTGACGTTCTTCATCACTGCAAATGCGATGCCGTCACAAATGCTGGACTACGTCACAGGGCGAGCGACAAGTAGGGGTGATGGTCGAGCCCGTGGGGGCGGTGTTTCGGCTAATCTTTCCCGGATGAGCTGGCCATACGAAGATGATAGCTTTTTGCTGGTTTGCGACAGCCGGAGGCGCAACGCTCAGTATGGGCTGTCGCAAAGCCTACAAAGCCAACGGCGCCCCACGCCTGTAGTTGGCGCTAACACGACCGTAGCTTTTCCGACAGCTTTTGCAAAATCGGAAGCTCTCATCGCGAGTAACTGCGCTGACCCGCGAGATCAATACAACGAGGACCGCTATCACGCGCAAGCCGTCAATGTCGGCCCGATACTTTTGATATTCGATTGTCCCGGCTCAGGCGGCCAGAAGGTTCCCCATTGGTGTAGAAAACCAGCGCAAGGGGTACCGTGAGCGACGAAAGCCGTAGCCGATGGCTCCATTTACAAAGGCCGCAAAACACGTCGTTGCGGCCAGAAACCACATAGCAGGATCACACTCAGGCATTTCCTTAACTTTCCCACACCGGAGGGCGTCGGGTCACGCGTCGGGGGACCAGCGCGGCCATTGGTCATCTGGATTGCGGCAGATTCTTACCATTCGCATAGCAGCTCCGGCCGTCTTCGCAATGGCAGTGGTCAGCACAGGTTCAGGAGTTGCTCCTACTCTCGACTTCGGTCGTACAACAGAAGCTGTGCTGCCCTTCCCAATACCCGACTGCGATCACTCAGCAATACGTGTCAGCCTGTTCTTCGGTTTGTCGACAATGGTCGTGTCGAAGCCGTAAGTGCGTCGGTCATGGATACGGGGGCTCCTGACGACCGTCGCCCCACGGAATTGAACTCGTGTCGAATCCTAAGCGGTTCAGCGTCACCTTTTTCAGCTAGCAACGCAACGCGGTCGGACGGAAGCAAACAATTCTCCTTAAAGAGCACTTGGGATAAATGGCAAGGCCACCTTTTATCAGGCGAGCATCAGTTCCCTTCTTCCCCCGGCGAGGTCTAGAGCGTTCCGCCGCCGTGAATGTACGGTGCGATTCCTTGACAGAGCAGGCGCGGATCACCGATGACGTATTCTTCGCCGGGCACCTGATGGTTGCCAAGCTCTGCATCACGGGCTTGAAGATCTCGATGCGCAAGGGAGCTTGAAGCGGTCGCACGCTCCTTCGCTCACCACACTGAGCGAAATCTATTCTATCGTCATTGCTTGGCCATCTGGGCATCAGCAGCGCCAGTGAGGTCGAGCTCGGCGGCGATCGTCGCGCGGCCGGAGCTCGCATCGGCACGGTGATCGGACGCGATCGCGACATAGACCGCCGGCAGCACGAAGAGCGTGAACAGCGTGCCGACAGACATGCCAGCGACGAGCACGAGCCCGATCGAGAAGCGGCTCGCGGCGCCCGCTCCCGTTGCAGTCAACAAGGGTATGAAGCCCGTCACCATTGCCGCCGTGGTCATCAAGATTGGACGCAGTCGGACGCGCGCCGCCATCTCTATAGCCGAGCGACGGTCAAGTCTCTCCTTGAGCTGCAGCTCATTGGCGAACTGAACCATCAAGATGCCGTGTTTGGAGATCAACCCGACCAGTGTCAACAGTCCGACCTGGGTGTAGATGTTCATAGTCGCCCAGCCAAAGAATGGCGGGATCAAGGCACCGACGATTGCCATCGGCACGCTGATCATGATGATAAGGGGATCGCGCAGACTTTCGAACTGCGCCGCAAGCACCAAGAATATGATGATGAGTGCAAATGCAAAGGTAATCGCCAGTTGGTTACCCTCGTGCACATATTGGCGGGCGTCGGCGAGGAAGTCGTGGCTGAAGCCTGCGGGCAGTTTCTTTGCCTCGGCTTCCAGGAAGTCCACAGCCTGACCGATCGTGACGCCGGGCATCGGCACGGCCTGAAAGGTCGCGCAGTTGAGCTGATTGTAGTGGGTGAGCGCGTTCGGATCGGTCGCAGTCTCGGTGGAGACTACGGTAGACAGCGGGAGCATCGAGCCCGTCGCAGTCTTCACATAATAGCTCCCAATTGCTTGCGGGGCCAGGCGTTCCTCGCGCGGCACCTGCGGGATCACCTGGTAGGAGCGACCCTGCAAATTGAAGCGATTGACGTAGTTTCCGCCAAGTAAGGTGGCGAGCGCGTTACCGATGGTCTGCATGGTGATGCCAAGTTCGTTGGCCTTGGATCGATCAACCTTGATTCGTACTACCGGCTGGTTGAACTCGAGGTCGGAGTCGCTCACCATGAACAGACCGCTCTTGCGCGCGGCATCCTTCAGCTTCGACATCTGCTCGTAGACGGATTGGAAGCCAAGCGTCGAATTGATCACCATCTGCACTGGTAGGCCACCCGAGCCGCCCGGAAGCGGCGGCAAGCTAAAGGCAAACGCGTTAATGCCTTCGATTTTCGACAGCTCGGCTTGGACAAGGGACTTTAGCGCGGTCGATGATCGCTTGCGCTCGTCCCATGGCTTGAGCAACATGCCGGCCATGCCACTCTGCTGGCCGCTAAAGCCATTGAGCACGAAGCTCAAATCAGTCTCGGAGAACTTCTGGAACGCTTTTTCGAGCTTGGTGCCGTAATAGTCGAGGTAGTCGATATTGGCGTATTTCGGCGCCTTGGTTAGTGCGAATACGACACCTTGATCCTCCTCGGGCGCGAGTTCCTTGGAAGTATTCATATATAGAAAGCCGACGAGGCCCAACATGGTCAGCGCAAACAGCCCGGTAATCGGACAGTAGTCGAGCGAGCGGTCGAGCTTGCGGCCGTACCATCGTGTCAAGGCGCCGAACCCGCGGTTCACAAACCCTGCAAACCGCCCCCTCTCGGCGCGCTTCAGAAAGAGCGAGCACATCATCGGCGACAGCGTCAAAGCGATTACGCCCGACACGATCACCGCTCCCGCTAGCGTAAACGCGAACTCGCGGAACAACGCACCGGTGAGACCGCCGAGAAATCCGATTGGGGCATATACAGCAGCCAAGGTAATCGTCATGGAGACAACGGGGCCGACGATCTCGCGCGCGCCCCTTGTAGCAGCCTGGAGGGGCGGCGCCCCCTCTTCTAAATGGCGATGAATGTTCTCAACCACCACGATCGCGTCATCGACCACGAGACCGATCGCGAGAACCATCGCAAGGAGAGTCAGGAGATTGAATGAAAACCCCAGCACCAGCATCACGCTGCAGACACCAACGAGCGATAACGGAATAGCGACTACAGGAATGATGACCGACCGCAGCGAGGCCAGGAATAGGAAGATCACCGCCACCACGACCACAACGGCCTCAATGAGCGTCTTCTCCACTTCATCGATCGACGATTGAATGAATTTGGTGGAGTCGTAGGCCACTTTCATCTTCAGTGACGGCGGCAGGTTACGCTCCATTTCTGGAAACAGCGCCCGAACGCCTCGCACTATGCTTTGCGGATTGCCTTGCGGGCTTGCCTGAACGCCGATAAAGACCGCGTGCTCGCCGTTCATGGCGACGCTCATGTCTGTGGTCTGCGCGGCAAGCTCGACTATCGCAATGTCCTCCATGCGCACGAAGCCCCCGTCATTGGCTTTGACGATCATGCGCTTGAAGTCATCGACACTCCGCAGATCCGTGTTTGCAGTGACATCGGAAATGGTGAAATTGCCCTTGGTCTGGCCGGCCGCGGCCTGGAAGTTGTTAGCGGCGATTGCAGCCGAAACTTCAGCCGGCGACACGCCGTACCCTGCCATTCTCGCAGGATCGAGCCATAGCCGCATCGCAAAACTCTGACCGCCCAAGATGTCTGCCGCTGCGACGCCATCGACGGTTGACATAACGGGTTGCACGACGCGCGAGAGGTAGTCGGAGATCGCGCTGGCCGTCAATTCCTCGCTGGAGAAGGCGATATACATTACAGCGGTGATCTGACCGGTCGACTTAGTGACGACCGGATCGTTTGATTCCTTCGGGATCAAATATTTGACTGAGTTGACCTTGGAGAGCACCTCGGTGAGCGCCTCGTTGGGATCGAAATTCAGCTTGATGTAGACTTGGATCGTCGAGGTACCGAGCACCGATGAGGAACTGATGTAGTCGACGCCCTCGGCGGAAGCGACTGCCTGCTCCAGGGGAGTGGTGATGAACCCCTGGATCATGTCGGCGGAGGCGCCAGGATAGGAAGTCGTGATATTGACGACCGTATTAGATAGCTTGGGAAATTGCCGGATCGGCAGTACGGTGGCCGCGCGCAAGCCAATCAGCAGGATCAGGACACTGACGACGATAGACAATACCGGACGTTTGATGAAAAGCTCGGTAAATGCCATCGCGACTCGCATTTCAAGAGGGGGATGCAACTACGCCAGCAACTTGCGCTACGGCAGCGATCATCAATGCGGCGACTGCGCTAAAGCCCGTAGTATGAGGGGAGCGTTATCGGCCACTCTAAGGGCTCACACGTTCCTGAGCATAGCGTGCCCAATCCTCCGCTTCTCCATCTTCGTCGCTTGCATAAACGTTGGCTGAGCTGTTCTGATCGCTGATCGCGATCTCGAATAGTGGGTACCTTCTTAAGATAAAGCCCCTGTCTTTTTTGCGTGCAATCGGCCAAAGGTCCGGTTCAAGATGTTCGTCCTCACACCTGATTGGAACGCAACGACTTCTAGCAAGGTATCAGTTTAGGCTTCGCACCGACTCGTCGATCGAATGATCCAGGTTCGACATCGAAAGTACAAACGACCTGACGGGTCCTCAACTCTACAAAGGTAAGTCGGTAATATAGCATGGGCTGCAAAACACTATACCAAGGTTTGTCGAAACGGTCTCTGGTCGCTGACCTGCCACTGAGTATTTCCTCCAGAAGGAGTTAGAGTCCGGCCTGAAGAAGGACGGACAGATGAAGCGAGCAAGGTTTACGGAAGAGCAGATTATCGCAGTGTTGAAGGAGCATGAGGCCGGGGCGAAGACGGCCGATCTGGCTCGCAGGCACGGGATCTCTGAAGCGACGATCTACAATTGGAAGGCCAAATTCGGCGGCATGGATGTCTCCGAGGCCAAGCGGCTGAGGGCCCTGGAGGAGGAGAACGGGAAGCTGAAGAAGCTTCTTGCCGAGCAGATGCTCGATGCAGCCGCCCTTCGCGAGCTCCTTTCAAAAAAATGGTAGGGCCCGCCGCCAAGCGCGCTGCTGTCGCGCATCTGCAGGCCGTCATGAGCCTGTCGGAACGGCGGGCCTGCTCGATCGTGGGCGCGGATCGGAAGATGGTCCGTTACCGCTCCAGCCGTCCGCCGGACGCTGCTCTACGCGGCCGGCTGCGTGACCTCGCCAACGAGCGGCGACGTTTTGGCTACCGCCGGCTGTTCGTCCTGCTGCGGCGAGAGGGAGAGCCCTCGGGGATCAACCGGATCTACCGGCTTTATCGGGAAGAAGGGCTCACCGTCCGCAAGCGGCGGGCTCGCCGCAAGGCCGTGGGGACCCGTGCCCCGATCCTGGTCGAGGCGAGGCCCAATGCGCGCTGGTCGCTGGATTTCGTCCACGACCAGTTCGCCAACGGTCGGCGCTTCCGCATCCTCAACATCGTCGACGACGTCACCAAGGAATGCCTGGGCGCCATTCCGGACACATCGATCTCGGGGCGGCGCGTGGCCCGCGAACTGACGGCGATCGTCGAGCGGCGCGGCAAGCCAGGAATGATCGTGTCCGACCATGGCACCGAGTTCACCTGCAACGCCATGCTCGCCTGGTGCAAGGACGCAGCCATCGACTGGCACTTCATCGCACCAGGAAAGCCGATGCAGAACGGCTTTGTCGAGAGCTTCAACGGCCGGATGCGCGACGAACTGCTCAACGAGACCTTGTTCTTCGAACTCGACGATGCTCGCGCCAAGATCGCCAACTGGGTTGCCGACTACAATCTCCAGCGGCCTCACTCGTCGCTGAAATACCTGACCCCCGCGGCCTATGCCGCCCACCTCACCGCAACGGACGACCGGCTGCGCAACCCCGACCAGCTCCGCCGATCGTCCGTTGCTCCACCCGCGCCACTTGGCGTACAAAACCCCGAGACTCTAACCGCCACCGGATGAAAACTCAGTGGCAGGTCATCGCAGCCGCGAGAAACTTGTGATGTTGCCAAATGCAAAGTTCTCGGTCCCACAATATTCCGCAAGCACCCCCTATCGCATCGCTAACTCTCTGAACAACGTCGGCTCGGGGTTCGCCCTTTGCTACCAGGTCGACACGTCTGTAAAAAGTTGCCTTGAGCACTTCTTCCAGCTCAATATGCTGCGTACGGTTTGACTACGCATTGCGCTACGGAGTTGGCGACGCCAGTATTACGTTGTCGATCAGCCGGGTCGAGCCGACGTAGGCTGCCGCACAAAGCGCCGCGGGGCGTCGCAGTGGACTATCGGCGGTGTTGAGCGTGTCACCGTCGACAAGTTCAAGATACTGCAGTCGGTCAACTGCCTCTAAATGCCGCTTGGCGATAGCAATCAGCCTTTCTACGTTGCGCTCTCCAGAGCGAAATTCATCGAGCGCGGCGGATAGCCCACGATTGATCGTAAGGGCCCGCTGACGTTCTTCCTTGCTGAGATACCGGTTGCGACTGCTCATCGCGAGCCCATCCTGTTCGCGAACGGTTGGTACGGTGACGATCTCGATGGGGAGATTGAGATCAACCGCCATGCGACGCACGACTGCACATTGCTGAAAATCCTTCTGGCCAAAAAACACGACGTCGGGCTGCACCATGTTGAACAACTTGCATACGACAGTCGCGACACCGCGAAAATGTCCAGGCCTGAATGCTCCGCACAGAGGTTTCGCTAGGTCGCCCGGTTCAATGAAAGTCTCGAAATGGCTCGGATAGACTTCCTGTGCATCCGGCGCAAAGAGGATCGCAACCCCGGCATCGCGGCACAGTCCCTCATCGCGCAAGAAGTCGCGCGGATAGGTGCTGAGATCCTCGTTTGGTCCGAACTGAGTGGGGTTGACGAAGATGCTGACGACCGTGACGTCGCATTGCCCCTGGCTCGCCGCGATCAGCGCCAAGTGGCCATCGTGGAGATAGCCCATTGTCGGCACGAATCCGACCCGTTGATCGGCACTGCGGGCTTTTGCGAGAGTGCGGCGAAGCTCAGCGACCGTCGCGATTGTTTGCATGTCGACCTTTACATCGGTTTGGGTTGGACGGCGCCCAGTTGGTAATTGCCTCGCCGACGCCTTCAGGAAGTCGATAGGACTCTTGCGGTCCCGGGAATGCACCACTGCGGACATCCGCGGCCCAGCGCGAAAGCGCATCATGCAACTGCTGGAAGCCTTCCGCATAGGCGCGAACGAATTTGGGGCGTTGACCTTCGGTCAGGCCCAGCACGTCGTGAAACACGAGCACCTGCCCCGAACAGTCCGGGCCGGCGCCGATTCCGATCGTCGGTATTGTCAAGGAGTCGGTTGCTCGAGCAGCAAGCTCGGCCGGAATGCCTTCCAACACCAAAGCGAAACAGCCGGCCTCCTGCAGACGGTGAGCATCATCGAGCAACCGCAGCGCTTCATCCGCTTTCCGGCCCTGCACCTTGAAGCCGCCCATGACATTGACGCTCTGGGGCATAAGGCCCAGATGACCCATCACCGGAATCTCGCAATCGACAAGGGCACGTACCATCTCGATACGCTTGCCGCCGCCCTCGAGTTTCACCGCGGCTGCGCCTCGCTGCAGGAATCCGCCGGCATTGCGTATGGTTTCCTCGACGCTGAGGTGGAAGCTAAGAAACGGCATATCGGCGACGAGTAAAGCTCGAGGCTTGCTGCGTGCAACGGCTTCCAGATGATGGTTCATCATCGCCACGCTCACCGGTAGCGTGTTTTCAAATCCAAGGCAAACGTTACCGACACTATCACCGACGAGAATTATATCGACGGAAGGATCCGCGATACGCGCCAGAACCGCGTCGTAGGCAGTGGTCATGACGACACGCCGGCTCTCCTCTTTCCACTTCTGCAGCATGGGAATCGTGATGCGCTCAACCGGCTGCTCTAAAACGTGGCTCATTGGACCCCCATCGCGTCGACGACTTCAGTTCGATTATGCGGCGCGAAGTCGCCTGCTGCTTCCGAACTGACCGAGTATGTCAGGTGTTCAGTAATCTGGTTGCTGCGATCGAAAGGGCGACTCTTCGGCCTTAACTCAACAATTTTCTGCTCGTCCAAGAAGGACGAACTGCAAGCAATGAGTTGGTCGCCGACTTGGCAGATCCGCGCCGCAGCGCCGTTGAGGACACAGCAACGTGAGCCGCGTACGCCGAGAATGACGTAAGTCGAGATTCGTGCCCCGGATTTCTTGTTCCAGGTCTCCACGAACTCCGTCGGTAGAATGCCCGCCTCGTGACAGCGACCTGGATCGAGGGTGACGGAACCGGGATAATAAAGATTGGTCTCTGTGACATGGATGCCGTGCAGCTTAGCAGAGAGCACTTTTCTCATTTGAAATATCGTTGAGCCTTTGCGCACCTGGTGCTTCCTAGGGAGCTTGGAAGAAAATTGTCAACCGGCGAAGATAAAAAGAAATCGACACCTCGAAAATGGCCCGCGAACGGATGGAAATTCCTTTTGGTTGCGCGATCACCAGACGAAGACTTTCTCGGCCGGTGTGTTGGGTCATGCGGGCGTGGCCAATGACTTCGGCAGATTCGCGGACCGGCTGTGGCGATCGGCGACCGATCCGGCCTGCTTCTAGACCAGCTCATCGGCTGCATCGTTAACTCCAGCGTAGATTTCCTCGAGGTCCGCCGACGTGACACAATACGGCGGCATAACATAGATCGTATTGCCAAGCGGGCGCAGCAGCAGATCTCGATCTCTAAAAAACGCCTGCAGTCTCGGCCCGATATTGGCGAGGTACCCCTCGTCGCACACCTTCAGCTCGAGTGCTGTGATAGTACCAGTTTGACGGACGTTCCCGAAGCGCGCGTCCGCGCGAAATGGTTCGATTTTCTGTTTCTGCATTGCAGCGACTGAGGCCACACGCTCGTAGGTCTCATGGTTGCACCAGAGATCCAGGTTCGCCTTGGCAGCGGCGCACGCCACCGGATTTGCCGTGTAAGAACTGGAATGGAAGAAGGTGCGGGTTCGGTCTTTCGAATAGTGTGCGTCGAAAATCTCCGCGCGGCAGAGCGTCACCGCAAGCGGAAGAGAGCCACCCGTGAGGCCCTTGGAATAGCAGGCAATGTCGGGCGTGACACCGGCCTGCTCGCAAGCGAATAATGTTCCAGTGCGCCCCCAGCCAGTCATGACCTCGTCGGCAATGAACAGGACGCCTGAGGCCTCACAGATCCGTTTCATTTCATTTAGGACCCAAGCAGGATACATAAGCATCCCGCCAGCCCCCAGGATCAGGGGCTCGACGATGAAGGCAGCCGGGTTTTCGTTGCGACACGCGACCTCGAGCGCGTCGAGCGTCGCCTGTTCATGACCCAGCGCCGGGAACGGCACTGAGGTAACCTCGAAAAGCAGAGGTTCGTAGGCCGCATTGAACACACCACGCGCGCCGACCGACATCGTCCCCACCGTGTCGCCATGATAGGAATGCTGCATCACGACGATACGCGAGCGCGACCCGCCTATGTTGCGCCAATAGCCGAGCGCCAATTTCAGCGCGACCTCCACGCTGGTCGAGCCGCTGTCGGAGAAGAAAACGTAGTCGAGGCCACGGGGCGCAAGCTTCAGAAGCAGGGATGCCACCTCTTCGGCGGGTTCATGAGTGTGGCCCGCGAAGATGATCTGGTTGAGCTTTTCCGCCTGCTTTTGAATGGCGCTCACGATGTAAGGATGGCAATGGCCATGGGTCACTACCCACCAAGACGCGATCGCGTCGATGATGCGACGGTCATCCGCGGTGTAAAGATATGCGCCCTGGCCGCGCAAAACCTTTATCATCTCGCCTTGCAGCGCATGTTGGGTAAACGGATGCCAGATCCGCGACTTTGCTTTGCACATTATGAATCGAAATCACCACCATGGAACGAGACCTTAAAGGCCGCGCGAAGCGCGTCGGCCGTGAGTGGAACAAGGCACGGCAGCCGGCCCAGCTTCCGCACTTGTCCGATCCTGCAAATGGTGCTCTCGGTGTCGACGTTCTCTTCGCCGATGAACGCGATACCGCGAATTTCAATGTTGCGATTGTGCAAGGCCTCGAGCGAAAGCAGCGAATGATTGATGGTACCGAGGGCAGTGCGCGCGCAGAGAATGACTGGCAGCCGCCATCGTGCAAAGACGTCGATGTAGAGTTCGTTGCGATTGAGCGGTACCATCAGCCCGCCCGCCCCCTCGATCACGAGCGGGCGATCCCCGGTGTCCGGTACATCGAGTGAGGTGGCGTCGATATGAAGGCGATCGAGTTCTGCTGCGAGATGTGGTGACGCTGGCGTCTCAAGACGATACCGCTCTGGCACAATCCGATCGTCTGGAAGTTCAGCCAGTCGTTTAACGACCTGGGAATCGATCTCCCCTCGAAGACCAGCCTGGACAGGTTTCCAATAATAGGCATCAAGAAAATCGACGACTCCTGCGGAAAAGATCGTCTTGCCGACCTCAGTGTCGGTGCCGGTGACTACGAATCGCCGAGCCATCTTGCCTCGCTTCCGGTTTCTTCCATCAAAGCATCGAGCAACGCACGCACATCATCCTCTCGGACATTCAGCGTCAGGGAGATTCGCAGCCGATCTGTGCCCGCCGGCACAGTCGGTGGTCGGATTCCCCGAACGTCGAATCCGCGAGCCTGCAGCATCGATGCCAGTTTCATGGCGCGCGCGTTGTCGCCGTGAAGGCGACCAAGCTGGCCAGGCGTTGTTGCCGTTCCGGCTCCTCCTTCAAGATTGATAGCGCCTCCTGCACGGCAACAGCCAGCAAAGGGGACGCGGCGGTTGCAAAAATGAATGGACGGCAACGGTTGACCATGAAGTCGCGCAGCACCCGGCTCGCGGTGACGAGGGCACCGGCGGCGCCCAACGCCTTGCCGCACGTATGAACGACCACCAGGTTCTCGCGCCCTTCGTAGGGGGCGGTCAGCCACTTTCCCTGCTCACTATACACGCCAGTGGCATGAGCTTCGTCTACCAAAAGGAACGCATCATGCCTGTCGGCGATTGCGACAAGCTCCTTGAGCGGCGCGAAATCGCCGTCCATGCTGTACAGACTTTCAGCCACGATCCAGACGCGGCCCGTCCCGCCTTTCACTCGCCAGTCGCGGATTGTGTTTTCGACCGACGTCGGGGCGTTGTGAGCGCTTTCGCGAAACTCGGCTCGTCCGGACCGTGCGCCTTCGTGAATGCTCGCGTGCACGAGCGAATCGAGTACCAGCAGATCGCCCCGTTGAGGCAACAGGATCGCAAAATTCGCCACATATCCGCCGCTGAAAAACAGCGCCGTCTCGGCTCCGAAAATGTGCGCGGCCTCCAGTTCGAGACGTTCGTGCTCGTCGCAATTTCCGCGCAGGAGGCGTGACCCGCCGGCCCCGATTGGAGTGCCGGCTTCCAGCGCTGCCGCCATAGCCTTCTTCATGCGCGGTGCACTCGCCGGCGCGAGATAGTCGTTCGATCCAAGATCAATGCCCGAACGCGGCGCTAGGCGCCGCAGCCCGTCCTGCTCGTTCAGGGCCCGCAAGGCGGCGTGATAAGTGGCCACCTTGCCCGCGCGTGTTGAAGTCATCAATCAATCCCGCGTGTAGTAGGGGTGCTTGCGTAAATCATTTAGGCAGCCGCTATCGCGAAGCCCCGCTTCTTCCTGACATTCTTCAAGGGTTTCTCAAGGGCGGCGGACGCCCCTTTGGGCGTCAATTACTGTGAACGCTATCGTTGGCCGGCGCAGATTGCCTGTTGACCGGCTGCGCCTGGTCGAGGCTGGATTTGATGCCGAGCCGCTCGAGCAACTCCATGTCGCGCTCGCGCTGCGAGTTGCGCGTGGTTAGAAGCGCCTCGCCGATAAAGATCGAGTTAGCGCCGGCGAGAAAGCACAGCGCCTGCAATTCGTCGGTCATGTATTGCCGCCCGGCGGACAGCCGCACCACGCTTTGTGGCATCAGGATGCGTGCGACCGCGACGAGACGCGCGAGGGAGATTGGATCGGGGCGTTCCGCGGTTTCCATGACCGGCACGCCCTTGACCTCGTTCCAGAGGTTGATTGGCACGCTATCCGGATGGCTCGGAAGATTTGCGAGCAGCACCAGCATGGCGATCCGGTCCACGACGCGCTCCCCCATGCCGATGATGCCGCCGCTGCAGACCTTGATGCCCGCCGCGCGCACCTCCGTGAGCGTGTCGATACGATCCTGCAAGATCCGCGTGGCGATGATCTGGCCATAGAATTCGGGCGAGGTATCGACGTTGTGGTTGTAGAAGTCGAGGCCGGCCTCACGCAAACGCTGCGCCTGAGGAGCGGTCACCATTCCGAGCGTCACGCAGGTTTCCAGTCCGAGACCCTTCACCGCGCTGACCATCTCGCAGACATGGCCTAGGTCCCGGTCCTTCGGACTGCGCCACGCAGCCGCCATACAGAACCGCGCCGCGCCGGCCGCTTTCGCACGCTCGGCGGCCGCGATCACATCCACCTTGTCCATCAGCCGCGTCGCTTTCAGCCCCGTGTCATAATGCGAGCTCTGCGAGCAATAACCGCAATCCTCTGGGCAGCCGCCAGTCTTGAGGCTGAGAAGGCTCGCGGTCTCCAAATGATTGGGATCAAATCGGCGGCGGTGAACGGCCTGGGCGCGGAACATCAGGTCGGAGAACGGCGCGTTGTAGAGCGTCGTCGCCTCTCCAACGGTCCAGTCGTGGCGAACGGGTTCGATGTCGCAGCCATCCTCCGATTTTGTTTTCGCGCTTGGGACTATCCGAGCCACGAGGCCTCCTTCGAACTATAGATAATCCTTATGATTATCTATCATATTCCATCTCGAGGTATGTTAACTGACGTCTGGCCGCCACGCACGATGTTTTATAGTAGATAATCTATGATGACTTTAAGCGACAACGCGACAACTGCGCAACGCATTGCGCATTCGATCGCGCACCGCATTATCAGCGGCGCGCTACAACCAGACGCACCGCTGCGGCAGGACCATATCGCGCGCGAATTCAACTCGAGCCACGTCCCCGTGCGGGAAGCTTTTCGGCAACTGGAGGCACAACATCTCGTTGTTGCCGCCCCCCGCCGCGGCGTGCGCGTTGCATCGCTCGACGCGAAGTCGGTGAAGGAGATCGCCGAGATGCGCGCCGCGTTGGAAGTGATCGCGCTGCGGAATGCCTCGCCGAAACTTACGTCGGCTCATCTGGCGCGGATTGAGCTCGCCCTGATCGAAGCAGACAATGCGGACACAATTCAGGAATTCGAGATCGCGAATCGCGCATTTCATCACGCCCTTGTGGCGCCCTGCGCAATGCCTCGATTGCTCGCCTGCCTCGATGGGCTGCAACTCGCAAACTCGCGACTGGTGTTCGCGATGGCGCGCAGTGCCGGATGGTGCCCGCGCTCCAATCAGGATCACCGCTTGATTCTGCAAGCATTACGATCGCGCAATATCGATCAAGCCTGCGATCTGCTTGCGCGTCACATTCAAACCATTGAGCGCCTCGTCCTCCCGGCGTCATTATGAGGGACAACAATGCAATCGCAACCATGCGGCGTCCGTCGCTGGCACGATACCAAGATTGCCCTGCGATCAGCCTTCATCTCACACGAGCCAGAGCCAGCTATGATTCGCCACATCGTCCTATTCACAGCCAAAACAAGACCACATCGTCGAATCGCCGACGGACTCTCGGTTCTTACCGCCGTCCCACATGCACGACGGCTCGAGATCGCGCGCAACCGCAAAGGCCGATCAGCTCGGTAATGACATCGACTCGTTGCTTACGATGAATTCGAGAATGATTCTGAGATCGCCGCCCATAAGGGTGCACGATCGCTACAAAGAATCGATCGAACGGGTACGACCACTGCGAGAGCTTCGATTCGCGGCCTTGGCGGATGTCGGCTCGTAAGCCTGATGCACGTCCCCGATTTGCCCTGGATCGAGCCGGTCGCGGCGATGCGACGTCTCGCACATCAACCCGTCGACAGCGCAGCAAACACGAATTACTTGGACGGTTGTCATATCTGGCCTGCGATCCGTTCAGCAGCTACGAGGGCAAGACGATTGTACTGACTGGTATAAGCCATCCGGTGGAGCTCCGTCAGTTCCTCCAAGGGTCCGCGCACCGGCGAAAGACATCAATCTCCTCTAAGATCCGCAGCGAAGGCGCGCTGCGCTTCGCTTGTTCGAACGCCTGTCTCATGGAAACAGTCGTCTGATGGCGAAGGGGCCTCCGAGTTCGCTCAGGTCAATCCTGAAGGCTAGTCTCTCGAGATGGCGACGGGCGCGTCGACCACGAGGATCTTGCCGTATCCAGGCTGTCCATGAGCAAGATGCCGTTTGGAAGCTGTAACTGGAGCGCATGGTATCGTTCCGGATCCGCGCGGCTCGATCACGAACTGGACCGCCAAGTAAGGCGAAAGCTTCGGGTGCCACGGATTCGACGACGCTGAGACGCCAAGCGCCTGTAGGAGAAGCGACCGAAACCCACGGAATCGCGGCTCGGACGAAGCCCGTGTCCAAAGATTGAATTTGCAACCTAAGTGAGCAAGATCTGCGCGGCTAAAGCTGCGTGATCTCCTCCGGTTCCGCCGGCTTCATGCGGAAGGCGGGACACTGAAGAACAGAAAGAAAATCGAGTGGAAACTGATCACCGACCTGCCCGTTCAGTCACGCAAGGACGCCGTTGAGAAGCTCGAATGGTATGCGCTGAGGTGGAAAATCGAGGTGTTCCACAAGATTCTCAAATCGGGCTGCGAGGAAGCGAAGAAGCTCTCCGGGAACGACCGAAACTGGCAGTTTTCAGCATATTGACTTGGGTTTATCTCGACGACTGCCAACGGAGAGCCTTCATGTACATATCACCCCACTTTCGAGACGACGACCCCGAGAACATTTGAGCGACAATCCGCTGCTCAGATGGGCCACTTGAAGGCGAACACGACGCGCTGTAATCCGCAATGGCACGGCCTCGATCGGAGAAGCTCCTGCGATCTGGCGCAGAGGCTTATGTGACGCCATCCTAGTATCCAGCAAGCGACAAGCTGAACATGTGGTGCCGACATGGAACTACATCGCGGTTCACGCCAATAGGCCGATTGAGTTCTTCGAGGATCCCAATCGCCTGCTCGAGATCGTGACGCGTCTGACGAATATCCATGAGACGTGACGCGCGACGCCTTGGGCCGTCAGCGATGCTCCCGCGGATTTCATCGCCGCTCAGTTGCGTGAAATCGTCGGCGCGCGCATCCCGATCACCATGGTCGAAGGCAAGCGCAAGATGAGCCAAAACCGCCCCGCGCCTGATCGCATTGGTATCGCCAAGGGCCTAGTACCTCGTCACAGTGATTATGACTCTTTGGAAGTGGCGGGATAGGCGCCAGCCATTTTGGCGCGAGCCTTGTCTGTTGTGAACATCCATTTGATGCGGGAGCGGGCGGCATTTCGTTGTCGTTCCCAGGCGGTGATTTCGCGGAGCAGTCGCTTGGGGTCGTCGATCCTGCGATCCTGGCACTGGCCCCGCAGGACGCCGATTTCGATCTCGACCATGTTGAGCCAGCTTGCGTGTTTTGGGGTGTAGTGGAACTCGAGCCGTCGCAAAATCCGCCTGGCTTCGGCGGGCGGGAACGCCTGATAGAGGGCGCCGGCGGAGTGGGTCGATAAATTGTCCTGGACGACCCGGATGATCTCGGCGTCGGGATAATGGATGTCGACGAGATCACGCATGCATTGGGCGTAATCCCTTGCCGCTCGCCGCTCGGTGACCTTGACCTTGCGCCAGGAACGATGCACGTCGAGGAGAACGAAGAGATTGACCGTGCCATTGCGACGATACTCATAATCGTAACGTTCGAGCCTGCCGGGCTTGGCCGGGATGGGCTGACGCGTTTCGCCGATGAGTTGCACCGGGCTTTCGTCGAAGCACACCACTGGCCGCCTGGAGTCGGGCGCCTCGGCATAGAGGTCGAGCACATCCTCCATGCGGGCGACGTATTCGCCGTCGACCTGCGGAATGCACCACATGTCTTTGCGCCAGGGCTTGAGGGCATTCTCGGCCAGGCGCCGCCGAACCGTCTCGTGCGACAGGCTCTTGTGTTCGGTGAGCTTGACCATCGCACCCGCCAGCAGCTTTAGCGTCCAGCGGGCACGGCCCTTTGGCGGACTGGCGCAGGCTGTCGCCACCAGCAAGGCTTCTTCCTTGCCCGTGAGTTTGCGCTCCGCCCCGGGACGCGGCTCTTCGCTCAGCGCCCGCTCCAGATTGCCTTCCACGAAGCGTCGCTTGGTCCGGTACACGGTCGAGCCGCTCACGCCGACGCTCCTTGCGATCTCCTCGTCGCTGGTCTCGGCATCGGCGGCCAGCAAAATCTGCGCTCGCTTGAGCTTGCGGGACGCATGCTTGCCGCCGCTGAGCAGCGCCCTCAGATCGGTGCGCTCGATTTGGCTGAGTTCGACCCGATAGCGTACATTCATGGTGTGCCTCCTCGTTCGAGGCACGCACAAACAACTGAATCGGATGGCCGGCGTGAGTCCTTCGACAAAACCCTTCACGCCCACGCAGGGGCAGTATCTGGCTTTTATCCACCTCTATACCCGGCTGCATCGCAGGCCCCCGGCCGAAACCGACATCCAGGAATATTTCCGCGTCAGCCCGCCTACGGTTCACCAGATGGTGCTGACACTAGAACGCGCCGGCCTCATCAGACGGCAGCCAAGGACGCCTCGCAGCATCGAGGTCCTCGTTGATCCGAAACTCCTGCCGGAGCTAATCTGACCGCCGGACCCAACCTGTCAAAATCACTGTGCAGAGCCACTAGCGGCGAGCAAACTGGCGCGGGACCAAGGAAGTTGCAGCTCTTATCTTGGTTCAGGACTGAGACGACAATGTGCATGCCCCGCCAACCGCGACGCTCGACAGAGAGCGATCTTACATCTACAGCTCTCACAGGCTCCAGCGGGCGGGCCATCAATTACCTCGCGAAATTCACTTACGGAACGATCAGCTCCAAACTTACGCACTGTGTAGACGCTTGTACGTATTCTAACAGAGACGCAATGTCGCGTCAGGTCCAGTACAGCGCGCATAGTAAGTGTTGAGACTTTCGAACGCCCATTCGGCATTGTGGCTTTCCCAGCACCGCCTAGCATGGCATGGCTTAAAACAAATCGATTCAGAAACAGAGCCCACAAAAACAGCAATGCTCACACTCTCCAAACCACAGGAAGAACGGTGCTCCCGTTCAGCTCACTAACGTGCGGTACACCCATTCCAGCTCTGTTCGGACATATCTACTACGACCACTCCAGACATGTAGACCAGCAAATTCCTAGTCTCGAACACATTACCGCGCGATGACGTGCCGAGGTTCACGCATGAAATCCGCCATTTTATTTCAACTGGAATGGCATACTCCTCGATCACGCAAATGCGATGTTGCAGACGGTCAATGCCATTTTGGGCGGGTTCAGCCGCGCAACGATCGATATGGATAGGTTTCGAGAGTTTGAGCTCCCTTTCTCCATTCTTTTCCGCAATCCGGGTATGTCGAGAGATGAAATCGAGCTCGTGCATGGCAAGGATGGCGCCATTTTTCACGACACCTACGAATTCTTAGCGCGCAACGCTGCCTTACGCAAAGGCGTAAAGGGGCGTGAAATGTCTTGCTCGCCGCTGATCAGAGAGCCGTTCAAGCCGTCATTGTCAGCAATCAATTGTTGAACTAGTTGTTTAGTCCCGGCATTTGCTGGAGCGGATTAAGTTTGAATCGTTCTGGCTGGGAAGTCGAGCATTTGCAGATGTATTCGTAGGGCGTGAGGCCCTTCAGGGTCTTCAGCCGTCGAGCGTAGTTGTAGGCGTTAATGAAGTCGGCAAGGTGTGCTTCGAGCTGATCGTGTCGATCGTAATGGTAGCGTTGGACGGTCGCTTCCTTGATCGTGCGGTTCATGCGCTCGACCTGGCCATTGGTCCAGGGATGCTTGATCTTGGTCAGCCGATGTTCGATGCCATTCTCTTGGCAGCGGATATCGAACATATGTGTCGTATATCTTGCCGTCGGGCCGTCCGCGTAGCGCGGCGGGAAAGTGAACTGGATCCCATTGTCGGTGAGAACCGTGTGGATCTTGTAGGGGACAGCCGCGATCAGGGCTTCGAGGAAGGCCGAGGCGGAGGTCCTTCCCGTCTTCCTGACCAGTTGCACGAAGGCGAACTTGCTGGTGCGATCGATGGCGACGTAGAGGTAGAGCTTGCCTTCAGCGGTCTGCAGCTCGGCGATGTCGATGTGGAAGTAGCCGATCGGGTAAGCCTTGAACTTTTTCTTCGCAGGCTTGCTGCCTTCGACCTCTGGCAATCGGCTGATGCCGTGGCGCTGGAGACAGCGATGCAGGGATGATCGCGTCAGATGCGGGATGGTCGGTTGGAGCGCATAGAGGCAATCGTCGAGCGGCAATAGCGTATGCCGCCGGAAAGCGACGATGATCGCCTCCTCCTCGATGGAAAGCACTGTCGACTTGGCGTCCCTGGGGCCTGTCGGGATATCGGCGACAGTCTCGCGCTCCTTCCACTTCGCGACAGTCTTCTGGTTGATCCCGTAGCGCTTGGCGAGCGCCCTCAGGCTCTCTTGACTATTTTGTATTGCTCGACGGACTGCCTCCGTCGTGGTGGCGCAGCCGTGTAAAACTTGTCCCATAGCGCATCCTTCGAATCGTGCGATAAGAATGCACCATCAAAGCCTGGGACTAAACACCTAGTTCGCGCACAAGCGCAACGACTTCGAATGAGACTCATGTCAGCGACATTTTGGCATTTGAGCCGCGCAACTAGCATGGGCAAGCAAGACCGGCTGCGCTTGTATATGCAGATCAATGATTATCCCAGAAAGAACTGTCATCGTGGGCGATATGCTAGTTGAGACGGAAATTGCCCGCAATCTCGGTCATATCAACGTATCAATCGTGGGAGAATTTGTTTTCGAAGCGCGCTTGAGCCCGGCAAGACCCAACTACATGATTCACGACCATCATGAAATATTAGCAATTTTACAGAAGCATTGCTTTTCTCAACACCATTGATGATCACAAAAGCATAGCTGAAGATCTGCCGTTGGCGCGCTCCTGCTCTCCGTTACGTCTTCACGATTCGACAATCGAAGGGTGAGGTCGTCGATCGAGTTCTTTCGCCACTCGGCCCAGCCATCGGCTCAGTTCGATGACTCGCGCCAAATACCGCGATTCGTTCAGTGCCCTTTGGCGAGTACATGTCGTCTTTCGCTTGGCACGATGCTTGCTGAAGATCATTCGCTCCAGGAGGCGAGGAAGAACTACAAAGGCTTGGAAAAGAAAGATGAGCACAATGGCTTTGGTCGGTGGCGTCATTCCGAGCACCGATGTTGTGAAATGTGCAGCGCGCATCGGTGCCGAAGTCATAAATATCAAGCTATCAGGCGATCTACCGGATCAGGCTATCGCCGCGATCAACAACTTATTGCTTGAGCACAAAGTGATCTTCTTCCGCAATCAGGGGCATCTCAATGACGCCGAGCAGGAGCGCTTTGCCGCTCGTCTCGGAAAGCTAGTGCCACATCCGATGCTCGGTGCCACCAAGGGGACGGCGTCGCTCCTCGAACTGGACTCCACTCGCGGCGGCGGCCGCGCCGACGTCTGGCATGCGGATGGGACCTTCGCCGACGCCTATCCCAAGATTTTGGTCCTGCGGGCCGTTGTAATGCCACCGTTCGGAGGCGACACCGTGTGGTCGAACACGGCTGCCGCTTATCTTGATCTGCCGCCGCCGCTACAACGGCTTGCCGAGGGCCTATGGGCCGTTCATAGCAACGTTTTCGATTACGCCGGCATCGCGCGCGTCCGCGAGGTCGACAAGAAACACTTTGACGAGGTATTCACCAGAACGGTTTTTGAGACCGAGCATCCCGTCGTACGCGTTCACCCCGAAACAGGCGAGCGGACGCTAGTGCTCGGCGCTTTGGTGAAGCACTTTGTTGACGTCCCCAAATACGACGGACAAAAGCTGTTCGATCTGTTCCAGTCTCACGTCACCGCGCCCGAAAACACTGTGCGCTGGAACTGGTTGGAGGGCGATATTGCGATATGGGATAACCGCGCAACGCAGCATTACGCGGTCAACGATTACGGGGACCAGCATCGCGTCGTACGTAGGGCCACGATCGAGGGCGACGTGCCTGTCAGCGTCGATGGCCGGAGCAGTGTAACGCGCCTGAAGGTGACCGAATAACTGCACGTCGACGCCCAGCGCTCTCGCGTCTGAAAACCGAGAAAACCTGGTAATGGGAGTTGTTTCGGGCAGACGCGGGAACACACTTTCCGACACGATATCTCAGCTCTTAGCGCCAACTCGGCAGCGCCAGGTTGATGCATTGCGTCTATTTTAACGTCGACCAACGGCTTCGAGAAACCTTGAGCATTGCTGTCCATCGCCTGCGTCCGGTACGTGGCCTTCACGTTTCAGTTTAGAAATTCCTCGATCCGTGGCCATAAAGCGCCCCAACATGCGGGCGGTGAGTTTAGTCGGATCGACCACTTGACTACCTTGACGCGTAAGCGCTTCTGCATACGTAACGAGATCACGATGCACGGCCGCAGGCAGCTCCGTACTCACTTTGACAGGCTCGTCGTCTGGAAGCTCTCCGATTTTGATTTTTGGCATGTTGTCACCCTCTATACGGCGTAAGTATGAGGTCATGATCGACATGAACACGAACCAGGAAGCCAGGTCGCACGGTCAGAGTAGGCTGGATGCTGAGACTGCGGCGAACGACCTGCTGCCCGGTCTGGTTTAGTGAGCCCGAGGCACCGTGTCGCAATGCCTGGATGATTGCGCTGTCGCTGCTGTTGGTGTCCGAGCCGGCACCCAGTTCAGTCCCGATCGCCAGAAACGTCGATAGTGCCGCAGCTTTGAACAACTCGCCCCAATGATTGTCGACCTGATCTTCGAGACCTGCATACCCGGCAGTATCAGCGCCAAGCTGCCGCTCGAGAACGATAGAACGTCCATTCGGCATGATCAGCCGTGTCCAGAGGAGCAGGGCGCGAGACTGGCCGAAAGTGACCTGGCTATCGTAGATGCCGATCAGACGCGCCCCCCTGAGCGGTCGGTTCGGACTGGCTGATACGGCCGCTCTCGGGAGCGCCAACGTGCCGCGCATCAGGTGAAGATTGTACGGAGGGGTCTCAGCGCCGGTTTGCGGGTCGATGCGGCGGGCGACATTAGGAGCGCGCTCCCAGATCGGTACGCCTCTGCCGGCCATCCGGCGCGCCTCGAGCCATTTGGCCATCCGCGCTCGATAAGTCTCGGCGACGCTTCTCCGCTCTGCGCGTCCTTTGCCATCCGTCGCTCACAACGGGCTTCACGGGCATCGAGCTCCGCTCGTGCCGCCGGGACATCCGGCACAAAGACATCGACGTATTTGAGCGACCAGCGCGCAGCCTGGCGCCGATGATCGGTTCGGGAATACGCGGCGTAGCATTCTCGGCCGGTGCCGGCGGCCGCTTGGCAACATGGTGAGCCGCACGCCCACGCCACGGCAGAAAGCGAATGCCGCCTTCCGTCTGCCATGGCGACAGATGGGGAGACCTCGACGTACTTCACTGTCTCGTGTGGGCGTTCGCCGGCCACCATTGCGATCTTCGGCCCAGCGATCGGCGGCCGCGTTTGCGCCCGCACTAGCAGTCGCGCTCGCAAGCAGGTCCTTTCTGCATCGACACCGGCGCCGATGGCGGGCTATTATTTCCAATTGAAGTAATTCTTGCTGTAGGCGTCGTACAGGTGTTTGATTTGCTCCAGGTCGTGTAAGGTTCGGAACCGAGAATGATGGCCAACGCGCCCGAGGTCCATAAGGCTCATTTGGTACGATCGCAGCTTGGCATGAGAGCGGCACAATATGTCCGCATGTCGACACAGCGGCAGCAATACTCGATTCAGAATCAGGCCGCTGTGATTGCAGCATACGCACACGCCCATAGCCTGACGATTGTACGAACCTATCGCGACGAGGGTGAGAGCGGTCTGCTCATCAAGAACAGGGCCGGCCTTATGCAGCTCATCAAGGATGTCCAAACAGGAGAAGCCGATTTTGGTCATATTCTGGTCTATGACGTAAGCCGGTGGGGCCGCTTTCAGGACGTCGACGAGAGCGCGTATTACGAATTCGTCTGCAAACAGGCGGGCATCAAGATAACATATTGTGCTGAGCTGTTTGACAATGACGGCAGCATGCTCTCCAGCATCGTCAAGAACATCAAGCGAGTAATGGCGGCGGAGTACAGCCGTGAGCTCTCGGCAAAGGTTCACATTGCGCAGTGCCGGTTCGCGCGACTTGGCTTCAAGCTCGGAGGTCGCCCTGGTTATGCACTGTTGCGGGAACTTGTCGATCAGAGTCAGAAGTCACGAGGCGTGCTGAAGAACGGTGATCGGAAGTACCTCACGACTGATCACATCCGAGTGCGACCCGGCATTCCCGAGGAAGTAGCCGTGGTGAAGTGGATCTTCGAGCGATTCCTGCAGGTAAAGTCGGAAGCGATTATCGCCCGAGAGCTAAACCGGAGGGCCATACTCACGAACACAGGAGTTCGGTGGACTCGTGCATCGGTTAACAGAGTGCTTAGAAACGAGAACTACATTGGAAACCAGACCTTTAACCGCCGATCACGCAAGCTGCGGCGGACCAGCACCTGCAATCCTCCCGAACTTTGGATCACCAGCGAGGGATGTATCGAGCCGATCATCGAACGCGAAGCCTTCCTGAAGGTAAATAAGATCATTGAGGAACGGCGTGTCGACCTCACTGAAGAGGAGATGCTTGCCCGTCTACGCCAAACGCTGCTCAAGGAAGGACGCCTGAGCTCCGCTATCATAGCCAGCACGATAGGCCTTCCCTGCACCTCCACCTATCAAACTCACTTCGGCAGCTTGATGAACGTGTATCGGCTGATTGGCTACGCTCCCAAGCGCAGCTATGGGTTTCTTGAGTCGCGCCCGCGGTGGGCGGAGCAAGAGGCCAAGCTCGGCTCTCAGATCGCCATGGCCATCAGGAAAGCCGGTGGTCGCACCGCCTCTGGCAACAGGACAGGTTACTTGCGCGTGGATGGATCGGTCAACATCTCAATTCGATCAGCCCTCTGGTGCGGAAGGCAAAATCGAGCGCCGTACTGGTCGATCAAGCGTAGGGCACGCCTGCCTCAGGGCTGGATTGCCGCCATCAGGCTGTCTGAGCATAACGAATCGGTGCTCGATTACGTGCTGCTGTCGACCCACGGGAAAGTAAGACGAACCATAAACTTTTCTGAGAGGGCTCGCGTTCGCCGTGGAATCGCTCGCTTCGATACTACTGACGCTCTGGCTCGAGCGATCACGAAGCGAGTAATTCGGAAAGGCCGTTCTTCCCCAGCGCCACAGGGCAAGCGATCGAGACCAAAGCAGCCCAAGACCAAGAACGCCCGCGCGCGGCGCTGATCAAACGCAGGGACAGAACTCCGCGAAGCAGTGCTTCACAATTCTTTTAGAAGCTGAGATCTCGAGACCTTCCCACTTGCCGCGTTTCGCTGTCTAGGAGCGACATGCCTCGCCGTTGGCTTTGCCCCACTATTCGTTCAGCGCCGAACTGGTGCTAGGCGGCCCAGGGGACTCGTGGCCCGGTCTCGAAGCATTGCGATAGCCATACCGCCGCGGCCGGCAGAAGCGTCGGGTCAACGTTAAAACTTGTCGATTGATCTTGGAGCCTCGCATCTGCCGATCGGCTCGACTCGCAAGAACTGAATACGCACACGGGCAAGGCCGCGGGATTGTCGCAGGCGCGCGAGCGCTGGCGGGTTTATGATGTGGCGCGAGAGGTTCAGGCGGCCTGCTGATCGGCGGGCATGTCGGCTTGGCGCAGGCGCTTCCATTCCCAGGGCAGCAGTTCGTGCAGACGCGAGGCGGGAAGATCGGCGATGCGAGCGAGGACGTCGGCGAGCCAGGCTTTCGGGTCGATGTCGTTGAGGCGTGCGGAGGTGATGAGGGTGAGCATGACGGCGGCGCGGTCGGCGCCGCGTTGGGGCCGACGAAGGTCCAGTTGCGCCTTCCCAATGCGATGCCCCGCAACGCTCTTTCGGCCGCGTTGTTGCTGAGGCAGATCCTCCATCGTCGAGGAAGCGGGCGAAGTCGTCCCAGCGCCTGAGCATGTAGTTCATGGGCTTCAGGACCTCGAAAGAGCGCGAGAGGGTTTTGCGCTCACGCAGCAACCAGGCGTGCATGTCGTCGAGAAGCGGTTTGCTCTTCTCCGGCGCACGGCGCGCCGCTCGTCCGCCCTGCGGCCGTTGATGGTGCGCTCGATCTCGAACAGCGCGTCCAGACGCCTGACCGCCTCCAGCGCGATCGGGGCCTGTTGCGTAATTCGTCAATTGTGATTCCCTAGGGAAAAGCCTTGGAGGGTAGCGATGGCGGTTAAGCAGACGGGACAGCCGAGCTTTGTGGAAGCGCTGATGCCGAAGGGGGCCGGCGCGAATGCGGCGCTGGATCGGCTGGCTGGCCTGGTCAAGTGGTACCGGTTTTAGAAGCTGATTGGCCATTTGCGAGATGAAGGGAGCCCCGGTCGGCCAGGCTATCCGGTGCTGGTGCTGTTTCGTGCTGTGTTGTTGCAGTCGCTCTATGGTCTTTCGGAGCGCGAGCTCGAGGAAGCGCTGGGCGACCGGTTGTCGTTCAAGCGCTTCGTCGGTTTGAGCCTTGAGGATGCGCCCCCGACCACACGGTCCTGAACCGCTTCCGGAACCAGCTCGTTGAACAAGGCCTGCTGGAGGAGCTGTTTGGCGAACTGGATCGTCAACTTGAGAATGCTGGCGTGATCCTCAAGCGCGGCACGATGCTGGATGCGACCCTGATCCAGGCAGTCTCGGCTCCGCCCAAGGAGGATCGCCCCTCAAACGATCCTGATGCCCGGTTTGCCAAACGGCAGGGCAAAAGCGGCGCAACCTTCGGTTACAAGGCCCATGTCGGTGTCGATGAAGGATCCGGCTTGATCCGCGCGGTGTTGACCACACCCGCTAACGTCAACGATACGACACCTGCGGTTGCTTTGATCCGCGGCGATGAAGCTGCGGTGTGGGCGATGCGGCTTACTGGGATCCCGGCTAGCGAGGCCGACGTCCGGAGGCTCTGGTACGCACGGGCATCGAACTCGGCATTGCATCGAGCCGAAGCGAAAGGTTGCATATCCCTATGACCAGGCGCTTGTCGCCAACGACACAAGTCGACGAAAACCTCTTTGCTAGACTGAAGGGTTCGCGATCGCAACTCGCCACGACCGATGCGTCGTACTTTTTTCCAATCTGAGCATCACCGCGGCCATCACTATTTGTCTTTGAACGACAAGGATTCCTGTGCCTTTCCAACACGGGCCTCTAGTCACGGAGTTTATCGTTCCGAAATCCACGCAAGAAGGCAATCTCCTCTACTCAATCGTCGCTGCAGGACCGGCTCAGCGGCACTTCAGTGACCGATCATACTTGGCCAACCTATCGCCTCACCGGCGGGGCTTTGGAAAGAGCATCGCGACCGATCTGTGTAAGGCGGTCAGGTCTTATTTCTCCTGTGCTCGCAGCTTCCAGAATTGTCGAGGCAACATGGGTGCGAGCACCGGTATCGTACCGGGAAAGATTCTTGCAGACGTTGTCGAGGACCACCCGTAGGAGCGCGGTGGTGGGGGCATCTAACATTTGGAAGATCTCCCTCGTTTTCTAGCAGATAATGCAATGTAGCTTTCGCGTGACGAGCGCCACGTAGAAACTAACCAAAGTCGAAAACTCGAGAGGTCACCATGGTAGAAGAAGCTGACAAAAACGCAACAAGCAGATGTCTGTTTGACGCATTCCCGCTGTTTTGAATTGAATTAAAGCGCGACGCGCGACTGCGCGTGACGCAGATGAGGCCGCATCTCGATCGGTCCTGCGTCTCGTCCGACGCACCTGAGGTGACTGCATCGCGCGGCTTGCTCGAACGGGGGCTCGTCCGATCGGCGGAAGTCCAACGTCTCTCAACCCTGCACCGCAGGTCCATTTGTATGAGCAGGACTCAGACTAATGTCTCCATCACGCTTGACCATCGGACATCAGCGCGATTGCGCTCTCTGTCGCGCGAACGCGTAGACCGGATTGATGCCGCAATAGGCGTAGGTGCCGGATGCAGTGGCCATGCACTGATCATAGGTCGAGAACTGGCAATTGCCCGGATATCCCCAGGTACGTCCCTGCAAGCAATAAACGTCCTGCCGAGCCGGGGGGATATACGAACGACCCCGCGGAGCGGCGGTCGAGGGCGATCCAAAACCGATGACGATGGGAAGTGCAAGCACACCGATGAACAGAAGGTTGCGCATGAGACCTCTAGCCTCCGTTAAGTCTTGCAGAAGGATAGTGGATCCGGATTTGATGTCTTGATCTTTGTCAATGGCAAATGGCGGGTCGCCGTCCGTGGGCCGATTGCCTTCGAAAGGAGCTCGGGTGGGACGGAGCTCCGAGTTCAGAGCAGAAATCCTGCTGCTTGTCGAAAGGAACGCATCTTTCCAGCGTCACGAGGTACATGTGCGGCGGAAAGCGCTAACGGGGCTTGAGAACTCTCGCGCTCCGGAAAGAATCGATTCGGGGTGGCCCTAAGTCTACGGAGAGCTTAGCAAGGCCGAAACGCGGAAAATTCACGGGCCTTTAGGTTTGCCGTCGAGCGCGTATTGCTTGAGCTGCACGACTTAAGGGACTTGGCGGAGCTCATGAACCGTTCAGCGAGCTCTTCTGGGTGATCGGCCTGATCCGGCGCAGCAGTGAATCGGCATATTCCTCGCGCTCGCGCGTAAAGCTCTCTTGATGCGCTTTGAAACTCTCGACCCGCTTCCTGATCTCATCGCGTTCGCTGCCGCCATGGTCGGGCACGCTGAGGCCAGCGAGCTCGACGATTTCCTTCTGCTGAGGCCGCGGCAGCTCGATCTCGACCTTCAGCGATTTAGCGAACGCCGTCGTTTCAGCGACGAGCGCATCGAGTTCGCTCTTCCAGTCATGCATTGACGTCCCCCCGCACGACTCGGCCACGCGGGACGAGCCAGTTCATCACAAACCAGGCTGCGACAATGGCGCAGACGCCAATTGCCAGATAGGGCAGCCCAACCCACCGTTTCTCCTTGAAAAAAGCCGCCGACAATACCGCCGACGGCCCTCCGGGTTCAAAATGCTCATCGTGAAAAAATGCAGTCCAGCCCCGGCGGCATGATCCTAGACCCAAAACGCGTCGTTTCCAAGTTTTACCGAGCAGGAAGCTTAACGCAGATGGATGCGGGCCGCGCTGGGACAGGATGCGGCCTCCGGAGGGAACCACCGCCCCTGTTTCAAACAATGTGCAGCGCCTGGACCTCTCTCGGACCGCTTGCATCAAGGCGTGTAATGGTCTTGTCTCGACGCGGTCAGTCGTATTACGGCGACTGCAACGGGTGTTGGCCAAGATTAGGAAGCCGGTGACGCCCGACCATACATCGTGAACTAAATTTTTGAGTTAGTGAGCGTTCGAAATGACAGATTGTGTGATTGTCCGTGCCTCCGGCAAGCAATTGGATCACTTGCGCGAAGAGGCATCGCGCATTGCACGACAAAGCAAAATCGACTGGTCGATTGAGCGAGGTGCCGAAGGAGCGCATTTTTGCTTCGAGGATGCCGAATCGAAAAAGGCTTTCGTCACGATCTGCGAGGGCTTTGCTATCCCACACAGAGAGGCTTAGCAACCGAGATCGCGTGCAATAGGTCGGTGAGGCCAGAATCTGCGCCGGCCGCACAGCGAATCCGTCGTGATCGCAGAAAACTAGCGATATTTCGTGAGAGAGGGACTCCAGTCGGCAGCGACCGCCTCGAGCTCGACGTTGCGCGGCACTGGCTGGCGGACGACGATCTTCTCGCGCATCTCGACCGGGCGGATCTTGTGCTCGGTCACGTCGGTACGGATCTTGGTGCGTATTCCGGCTCGATTTGCAGGGCGGCATGGCCGGCGCCCGTGGTCGTGGTGACCGTCGACTGGGCCATTGCGCCCGTCGAGATCAGCGCGGAAGCCGCGGACAGCAGTAACAGCTTCTCCATGAATATCTCCTTGCCCCTGAATGCTGCGCTGCGTGAACCCCGAGTAATGGCAATCGTTCCGGGAGCACGACAGGTTCCGATACGCTCTCTGGCATTCTATGCGCTGTTGGATGGGATGCGAATTTTAGAACGCGCAGTTTCGGCAGCCTCGACCAACAAGGTCGAATTGTTTGGACCTGCAACTATCCCTTCCCTCGCCCGTTCCCAAGCATGGAGTTTGGGCTAATGACAATATTCGGAAGAAAACCTCGTTCTCCCCGCAGAAGGACCAATCAAGAAGCGTGGATGGCAATCGACGGGGCTTTCGCGGCGAGGAGATGTTCGGTGTTGGACATCTCCAAAGGCGGCGCGACAATCAGGGTCGAGGATCTAACGTTCGTTAGGCCCGTGTTTCAACTTAAACTCTTTCGCGCGGACCAGGGTAGGCGTTGCAAGGTTTCATGGCAAAAAGGTCTCCTGATCGGCGTCGAGTTCTGTTGAGTGACTATGAGGTAATACCCGCATGCAAACAGTCGAGACGACTAATCCAAAGGTGGCGAGGCGCTGCCGCTATGACCAACATCGCGGGCAAAAAACAACGTTGAGTTTAGAGGGATCGCTCGTCACGGGGTTGGTCCGGTCGGTCATGGAAGTTAAGTCCCCCAGCAACCCCACACGCTGGATCATCACCGTTCTTGCCAAGCCGAGCATCGCAGCCTAACCGAGCAAATCCACCATTCGCCGGAGTGTTTAGTCGAGGAAAATGATGGGAAAGTTGGACCACAAGGTCTTTCAGCGAGCGGTTCTCTTTCTCAAGAAATTCCATCGTCACTTTCATTCGATCTTCGTCGTCAAAAATCTGGGTTCGGCGTTCGTAGAGCTGCACCAGCCCTGGATCGAGAAGATTGCATAGCCAAGACGGCAAATGCGCTAATTGCGATCGATGGATGATCGAGCCAGGTTCGTACTACTTGCTGCTGCAACGTCTCACCCAAGCTGACGTGACCGTCTTCGTCGCACAGAGTCCTTGTATCCGGGCGCTCCTGATAGATTGGTGCCCCGTCGATCGGCGGCTCGGAAGGGCTCCCGAAGGCGCGGCTCAATCGGACCAATTTGGCATTGCCGGATTGCCGGCCATCCTGTAGACGAGCCGCGCACCGTTGCCGACCACCTTTCAGCGGTCGCCCGCAGCGGGGCCTGTAGCTCAATGGTTAGAGCCGGCCGCTCATAACGGTCTGGTTGCAGGTTCGAGTCCTGCCGGGCCCACCATTCAGAACGCTGCTGTATGCGGACACTTTGAAAACGACTCGATTTCCGCTTTAAGAACGACTCGATTTCGTTTTGAAAACGACTCGATCTCAGATCCCACTGATACGACTGATGAATTTCGCCTGTTTTTTTCGCTGATTTTTGACCGCCAGAAAAAGCGAGGGGGTCTTTTTCACCCAACGTCGTAGCCAAGGGTTTGCCCTGACACCTGCTGCTAACCGGTGCTTCTTTTGATGTATTGCATCCGGAGATCGATGACTTCAACGTCGTCTCTTCCATCCCCCGCCAGCGCAGCGCCCGCGTGGTCGGCGAACAAGCGGTGATACTTGTCGACGAGGCCTTTCTGCCCTCTCCAACCGCCGTCCCGCTGCTTGTCGGCGAGTGGCCGGTCGATGAGCGCGTACTTCTTCGGAATGTCAGCCGGAGCTGTCGCCAGGGAATGAGCGTCGCCTCGAAGGTCAGCCCCGGCGCCGCTGCGGCCGTGCCGGTGCACTTCGCTGTCGCGCCCTTCACGACGCCATCGAGCTTCAGCTCCAAGTCATCGATGCCGAACACCGTCGCATGGCCTGCGGTGTGTCGCTTCGTGGTGACGGTCGCCGTAAAGCGATCTCCAACGGTTTCGTAGGTGCCGCCGTACGTGATGATGCTGTCGCCTCCGGAGATCTTGCCGTTCTCGAAGTGAACGATGCCGGTCCCCTCGCCCCTGGGCGTCTTGAACCAGGCTGAGTAGGTGCCGTCCTTGAGCATGCCGATGCTCTCCAAGCTCGAAGCGATTCAGCACGCAACCCGACGCCGGTTAGGTTAAGGCGGAGTGAATCGCAGCGACCGTAGCAGTACGGTGCTCGGGATTCCGCGCCGGCATCGGAACCGCTGAGAGGCAGCGGGGCGGGCCGGACCGTGGAAGCGGACAAACGATGGAAAAAAACCGAAGTCGAGTATCCACCCTGAGAAGTGCCCGGAACAACGAGTTACTAAAATCTGCGGGTTTTCTGAAGTCGTGCTATCCTGCTGGCAGGAGGAAGACGTCATGTCCACTTCCAAGAAACCATTGAACCCCGCTGATTTTCCGGTGACTGCAGAAGGCAAAAAAATCAAAAAGCAGGACGGCAAGCCGATCGCAAATACTGAGGATCCAGATCTCGCCGCCGACGTGGCCGAGCGCCTTAACGACGACGAAGCTCGGCGCGAAGAAGATAAGTGGTCAGCCTGATCTGCCCTGGTCGTCGGGCGGCGCGCCTATAAGCTTGAGCAGCGCTTGGCCGTCGGCCACATCTCGTAGATGCTCCCCGTCCAGGAGCAACCATGAGAACCAACTCGCGCCAGCATCTCGATTCGATCAGCGGACGGGACCCGACCTACCTCGAGTCGCTGATCCGCGAGGATTACGAGCGATGCCATCCCGGCGAGACTCTGGACGATCTCAAGCGGCGCGCGTCCTTTTCGAGAGAGGACAGAGGCCTGCTGCGGGACTGGATGGCGGTCGCGGCGGCTCGCGCCGCTGCCGAGTGCAGGGCCAAGCCATCGCCGCCACGCTGACGATCCGCTGATCCGCGCCGAAGGATCGCAGCCTCCCAGCGATCCGGTTCAACCCGACCCGGTCCCGGTATCGAGTAGCTGCGAGACGGCGGCAGCCAATTGCGCCGGCGCAAAGGGCTTCTCGATCAGAAGGCTGCCATCGACGCCCTGCGATTTCCAGTCCGGCGCGCTGGCGCTCGTCATGTAGACCACGGGAAAGCCAGGCGCGATCTCCCTAACCTGCCGCGCCAGATCCCATCCGCTGATGCCCCCACCCAGGTTGACGTCCGTCAGCAGCGCCTGACACCCTTCGTGGCCGTCGCGAAAGGTCGACAGGGCCGCCTCTCCCCGAATGGACCGAGCAGGCCTCGAAGCCGCCGTCCGACAAGGCGTCCTCGATGAAGCTGCAGATCAGCACTTCATCCTCCACGACCAGGACACGAACGGCGTTACTCACTCTTCAAGTCTCCTCGACAGCCCATGCGGGTCGTCTGGCGTGACGGCGGGCGCGTTGGCCCGCCCGCCTCAAGCCACCGGCACGCCGTAGTAAGCGTTCACGGAGCGCGTGGTGGCGGGGTCGCTCCAATTCCAACTGCTCTCGTCGGCATATTTGGGGGCGCCGCGGAGCTGGTCCTGGGTGATGCCGCTGACGTAGCCCGCGAGGTTGGTGTCGTATTTCAGCGCCTGCCAGGGCAGCGGATAGTGATCGTCGCCGATGCCGAGCAGACCGCCGAAGCTGAGCACCGCGTACGACACCTTGCCGCTGACCTTGTTGATCATGACGCGCTCGATGTAGCCGACCTTTTCGCCGTCGGCCCCGTACACGTTCGTGCCCTCGACCTTGTCGCTTCCAATCAGGCTGAACGTCTCGCGATCTTCCATGGTCATTTTGACCTCCCGGATGTTGTCTTCTGGAGTCAACGGGAGGACGATGGTTCCGTTCCTGGCTGAAGCCTTGGCGGCCTTGTTCTGGATGAGCGGAGTTCGAGGATGGAGCTGACCGAGCTGGAGCGCGAATTTTTGAGGAAGCTGCTCGGCGAATCCTGGGTCAGCCCGCCGATGTTCGACCATGAGATCGTGGCACGGCTGGTGGAGCTGGGTCTCGTGGAAACCGAGCCGCTTCCATCTGGCGATATCGAATACCGGATCACTGACGCGGGCCGAGCGGCGGCTACCGCGTAAACGTAGATCGGCAGATGCAGCAGGTCCTGAAGGGCATCGGCCGGTGATCAAAAGGGTGGAACGGAGGCAAGGCTGGGGCGGCATCGTCGGAGCTTGCACGGCACTAGGCCGCACACGCCTCAGGACCAGCCACGGGGAGTGCGGATCTTAGCGCCCTGTGATGGCGATCGCCGGACAAGGACGCCGACGGAATTCAGGCCTCCAGCCCCAGGCTCGCGCCACATCCTGAAGTTCGTTTTTGCTTCGCCCCCGCTGCGCCCTTCCGACGACCTTCTTCGGGTCGCATGATGACCTGTTCAAGCGCATCCAGCCGACCTATCGCGGGCGACCCTTCCAAACTACGCGCGGCCTTCGCGGATAAGGCGGCAACGGCCGAAATCTTGGTCTGCCGCGCAGCGTGGCTACGGAGAATGGAGTGGTAAATTTTCACGTAGTCCGATGCCATGCGACGGGAGGAGAACCGCTCCTCGAAGCGCATCCGGATCGCTTTCCGGTCCAACGCCAACAGCTCTGGAATGGCCTGCACCGCCTCATCGAGGCTTGAGACGATGCGCCCGGTCAGCCCGTCCTCGACGATCTCCGGGACCGATCCGCAGCGGAAGGCAAGCACCGGCGTTCCGCAGGCCATGGCCTCGATCATGACCAGCCCGAACGGCTCGGGCCAATCGATGGGGGAAAAGCAATCCGGCCGCCCGGTCAAATATGAAACGACCCGCTCCGTTCCGCCATACAGCCGTGGCGGGACGCTCTCGAAGAGCGGCGCAATCTGCGCGATCCTCATTCATTCCTCCCGTACAGCCAGTCACACCCGTTAAAGGCCGACGCCAGTTCAGTGGCCCCGAGCGCGGGGATGACCCGCGAGCCGTCGGTCTGGACGTGGCGCGCCTGCACGGGCTTCTCTCTGTCGATGCTCCAGGTCTTCGCATCCTGTTGCAACCGGCTCGTCCAGCGCTGCTCCAGACGGTCGATTACGTAACGGGGTAGACGGATATCTTCCATGGGATCCTCCTCACGCCGCCAGCACCCGCGACGTGGAAAACCGTCGCTTTGGCTTTCCGCCGGGCGGATTGCGCGGATTGCGTGGGCCGCCATCCAGATCGCATAATGCATCCAGGATGGCATCGATGCTGACAGGCGCCTTCAGTCCATGGGGCGCACGAAGCCCCGGACCTGACGCAATCGCCGAAGCGTCGGAAGCCCAGGAGGCGAGGATCGCCCGCTTCTCGGCCAGCGAAAGCGACGGATGCCTAACCACGTCCTTGGGATGCTCGAAGACGGTGCCGGGGTGCAGGAGCGCTTGGAAGTCGAAGACGTTGTCGGTGGCGGTCGTCGGCCGCATGTTTTCCTCCCTTCGAAGACGAGTGGATGGACGACCCGTAGACCGGGCCGCCGCAATACGTACTGGTTCAAGCCGCCCTGGATTCGAGCTTGTGCAGGTTGTCCGGCGTCGCTCCATTGATGGCGATCCGTCGCGGCTTCATGGCCTCGGGAATCTCCCGGATGAGTTCGATCTTGAGCAGACCGTTGTCGAAGGACGCGTTCTTGACCTGAACGTAGTCGGCCAGGTTGAACTGGCGCTTGAACGCGCGGGTCGAGATGCCGCGGTACATAAATTCGCGTTCAGTCTTGTCCGTCTTGTTGCCCTCGATCGTCACGACGTTCTGCTCGGCCGTCACCGAGATTTCGTCGGGAGAGAAGCCGGCCACCGCGAGCGAAATCTGGTAGCGATCGTCGCCGAGCCGTTCGATGTTGTAGGGCGGGTAATTGTCCTCGGTCGCGCGCTGGGCGGATTCAGCGAGGTCGAAAAGGCGGTCGAAACCGATGGTCGAACGCCAGAGCGGTGAGAAGTCGTAACTGCGCATAGCCAGATCCTCCACGGAGCAAAATGGTTACGAGCGGCACCGGACACGACCGGTGCCCGTCTCTGGATTCGCCGAGCCCGTCAGGCGCCCGGAGAGCCGCCCTGCGGCGGCGACTCGAAAATTAGAGAAACCGAATTTGGTTTCAAGGGAGGCCCGGAAAATTTTCAGCCAGCCTGGGCCGTCTGGTTAACGGGCTTCCGCTGCGCCACCAGGGCGTCGGCGACATGAGGCCCGAGACTTTGCCCGTCGTCGGCCGAAGCGGCGACATTCGACTTTCCAGGTTTCTTCATGTGGCACGACCGGTCCGTCGGCCGGTCGCTTTTCGCGTCCTACACTCCCCTTGAAACGAAATCGCCCCATCCTAGTTTTTGTGCAGCCACGCGGGAGCGTGGCGCCGGATGCCTCTTCGGGTCCGGCAGAGGCCATCGGGGAGATACTCCGATGTTGCTCCTATCCATATTGCTCAGCGGAGGATGTGGTTATGAGAACCTACGATCTATCACCCTTCTGGCGCTCGACCATCGGGTTCGACCGCCTCTTAGACCTGGTGAACGATACGGTAGACGACGGCGACACTTTCCCGCCGTATGATATCGAACGCATCAGCGAGGACCAGTACCGGATTTCGCTGGCGCTGGTCGGCTTCACCCTGGCCGACGTGGCGATCACCGCAGAGCGCTCGACGCTCACGGTCGAAGGCCGCAAGGCCAACGAGGATGAACGCGACTACCTGTATCGGGGAATCCCCGTCCGGCCCTTCCGGCGCGTATTCAACCTGGCCGACTACGTCCAGGTCAAGGACGCGACGTTCGAAGACGGCCTGCTGCTCAGGATTGCCCTGGCGCGGGAAGTGCCGGAGGCGCTGAAGCCGCGTCAAATCACGATCGACGTTGCCGGCAACGACCACCAGAAGAGCGATCGGACACAGGCGGCCTGACACCGGCTGCTGCCCAGCGAGCCGCTGCGCGGCTCGGTTCGCGCTGCGGACTGCTGGTCGATTGACGACCAAACCCAAGAAAGGAGGACCACAATGGCACTACGCGAACTCATTCCATGGAACAACGGCTCCCGCAATGTACCTGCGCGACGCACCGAGGGCGACAACCCGTTTCTTTCGCTGCATCGCGAGATGAATCGGCTCTTCGACGACGTATTCCGCGGCGTCGATATCGGCCGGTTCGCCCCGCCGGCGACGATGGGGTGGCCCAGCGTCGAGCTCAACGAGACCGACAAGGAAGTGAAGGTTATCGCCGAGCTTCCCGGCATCGAGCAGAAAGACGTCGAGGTCGAACTTGCCGACGGCGTGCTGACGATCAGCGGCGAGAAGAAGAGCGAAACGGAAGACAAGGAGCGTCGCTTCAGCGAGCGCCACTATGGACGTTTCGAGCGGCGTATTCCCGTCGACGACGTCGACCAGGATAACGTCGCCGCGTCGTTCAAGAACGGGGTCCTCACCGTCACGCTGCCGAAGTCACCTACGGAACAGCGGAAGGTGAAAAGGATCGCCATCAACGGAAAGTAAGACGAAGCGGACGGGGGGCCGCCCCCGCCCGCCTGGTTCGAAGGAGGCGTTCATGAACATCGCGCCTTTATCGACACATTCGGACTTTACGACGCGTCGGCCCGTTTCAGAGACGCCGGTGACGAACTCGGTATTTCCGGCGGATGCGCAGGCCGTGATCTACAAGGCTGCCCCCTCGCCGATGACTTCGGGACGGGCTCGCGCACAGCGCTGGACGCTGCGTTTCGAGCGCCGCTCGGCCCCGTACATCGAACCGCTGATGGGTTGGACCGGCGACGACGATCCCCTCTCGCAGGTCAAACTTTCGTTCCCGTCCGTCGCAGCCGCCATCGCATATGCGCGCCGCCAAGGTCTGCAATACTCAGTGCAGGGCTTGCCAGCGCAGGGGGCGAAGCCGCGCCTGGTTTCGGACAATCCCGAGGTTGAGGGCCTAGCCGCCAGCCAGCAGCGGCGCCGACGGCTGGAATGGATTGAGCGGACCCTTGGGCCGGAGGTGATCCGCCACGGGTCCGGGCCTGGGGCTGAACCTGCCGAGAGCTACGCAGATCCGCAACAGGTGCTGCTGGACAGCAATCTGTCGCCGGCGCGAAAGCGCGACATCCTGCGGCGCTGGGCTCTTCATGCCTCTAAGATTGAGACGGAGCACTCGAAAGGTAACTTGCTGGCGACGCCTTCCCATCTCCAGGAAGTGATCGACGCGCTACTCGATCTCGAGGAGCCGCAGATTACGGCAGCATCCTTCGAGCATGTCGACAGAAAGGCAAGCTGACTTCGCGCAGGTGGTCGGCCCGCTCACGGCGAGGCGCCTCGCCTATCTTTCCGAAACAGAGGTAGCGCGATCATGGATGTTGAAGAATAAGTCAGAGGTTGATGCCATGGCAAAGGCAACCAAATTCTTGCGCAAGCAGGCCGACAAAGCCGAGCGAAAGGCGAGAGTGACCGCTGATGCAAACCTTTTGAACTTGGCAAAGGCCTATCGCACTCAAGCGGACGTGTTGAAGGCCAAGCGAAAGCAGGTAAAGAAGCGACGATGACCCAGGCATCTGAAATTGGCCTTTGATCTTCAAGCCGCAGGATCGGCAACAATGGCGCGCTTTCATCTCGCCGGGGCTTCGGGCACCGCGCCTCAGTTTGCCTTCATCTGAAATTGGCGATCGAATCGTGCTTCGCCGGCGCCATCTCCAAAGGACTCGATGCAGCGACCTGCGGGCTTGGCGGCTCGATCTCCGCCGGTTTTGACCCGTCGGACGAACCCAGAATGAACAGGAGGCCGGCGACCAACATGAGACCCGCACACAGCACCGCCAGACCAGCAATCACCAGGTCGCGATAGTCGTCCATGGTCGTCGTTCTTGGCGGAGTCCAACATTGCGCAGACGACCTCAATCCGCGGTCAGCTACGGAGGGAGGGCGGTGAATGGAAGATCAACTGGTCGCGCCAAATTCGCCGTTCAAGACCGCGGTTGGCAGTCGGACGGCCGGAGTGACAAAAATTTTTCAAAGACCTCTTGAACGGCCGTTTTTCGGATCCTAGGTCGTTTTCGCCCGGGGGCCGGTTGCCCGGACCCGGTTTTTGGACATCGCTGAACTGACATGGAGGATGTGCATGCATTTCCGCCCACTGCACGACCGCGTGCTTGTGCGCCGCATTGATGCCGAGGAAAAGACCGCCGGCGGCATCATCATTCCCGACACCGCAAAGGAGAAGCCGCAGGAAGGCGAGATCATCGCCGCGGGCTCCGGTGGCAGAAACGAGCAAGGCCAGTTGATCCCGATCGATGTCAAGCCGGGAGACCGCGTTTTGTTCGGCAAATGGTCGGGTACCGAAGTGAAGATCGACGGCCAGGACTACTTGATCATGAAGGAGAGCGATCTTCTGGGCGTGGTCGACAAGACCGGCTCGGTCAAGAAGGCCGCCTGAGCACAACTTGCGAAGCCGACAGTCATTGAGGAGAGAGGAGCAACGAACATGGCTGCCAAGGAGGTGAAATTCTCCACAGACGCCCGTGACCGGGTGCTGCGGGGAGTGGATACGCTGGCGAATGCGGTCAAGGTCACGCTCGGCCCCAAGGGGCGGAATGTCGTGATCGAGAAATCCTTCGGTGCGCCGCGCATCACCAAGGATGGCGTGACCGTCGCCAAGGAGATCGAATTGGAGGACAAGTTCGAGAACATGGGCGCGCAGATGGTGCGGGAGGTCGCCTCCAAGACGAGTGACCTCGCGGGCGACGGGACCACCACCGCGACCGTGCTGGCCCAGGCCATCGTCAAGGAAGGCGCGAAGTCCGTCGCCGCCGGCATGAACCCGATGGACCTCAAGCGCGGCATCGATCTGGCCGTCGAAGCCATCGTCAATGATTTGAAGGCGCACGCCAAGAAAGTCACCACCAACGAGGAGATCGCCCAGATCGCGACCATCTCGGCCAATGGCGATATCGAGATCGGTCGCTTTCTTGCCGACGCCATGCAGAAGGTCGGTAACGACGGGGTCATCACCGTAGAGGAAGCCAAGAGCCTCGATACCGAGCTCGAGGTGGTCGAAGGCATGCAGTTCGATCGCGGCTATGTGTCACCCTACTTCGTCACCAATGCCGAGAAGATGCGGGTCGAGTTCGAAGACCCCTACATCCTGATCCATGAGAAGAAGCTGTCGACCCTGCAGTCCATGCTGCCGCTGCTCGAAGCCGTCGTGCAGTCCGGCAAGCCGCTGCTCGTCGTTGCCGAGGATGTCGAAGGTGAAGCGCTCGCGACCCTCGTCGTCAACCGGCTGCGCGGCGGGTTGAAGGTCGCGGCCGTGAAGGCGCCCGGCTTCGGCGATCGTCGCAAGGCCATGCTGGAGGACATCGCGATCCTGACGGGTGGCCAGGCGATCTCGGAGGATCTCGGCATCAAGCTCGAGAACGTCACGCTCAAGATGCTCGGCCGCGCCAAGAAGGTCGTCATCGACAAGGAGAACACGACCATCGTCAACGGTGCGGGGTCCAAGAAGGACATCGAGGCCCGCGTCACCCAGATCAAGATGCAGATCGAGGAGACTACCTCCGACTACGATCGCGAGAAGTTGCAGGAGCGGCTTGCGAAGCTCGCCGGCGGCGTCGCGGTGATCCGCGTTGGTGGCGCGACCGAAGTCGAGGTCAAGGAACGCAAGGATCGCGTCGATGACGCGATGCACGCGACCAGGGCGGCAGTCGAGGAAGGCATCCTGCCCGGCGGCGGCGTCGCGCTGCTGCGCGGCCTGAAGGCGCTCGATGCCATCAAGACCGTGAATGCCGACCAGAAGGCCGGCGTCGACATCGTGCGCCGCGCGATCCAGGTGCCGGCGCGGCAGATTGTGCAGAACGCCGGCGAAGACGGCTCGCTGGTGGTCGGTAAGCTGCTGGAGAACTCCAGCTACAATTGGGGCTTCAATGCCGCCAGCGGCGAATACCAGGACCTGGCGAAGGCAGGCGTGATCGATCCCGCCAAGGTCGTTCGCACCGCGTTGCAGGATGCGGCTTCCGTCGCCGCGCTGCTGATCACGACGGAAGCGCTGATCGCCGAGAAGCCGAAGAAGTCCGAGCCGGCGCCCGCAGCGCCGCCGATGGACTTCTAGCCAAGATCGAGCCCGGCCGCCACCGGCCGGGCTCAACCACTAACCAAAAGAGAAAGGAACGCAAAGCACAAGGAGACCCAGATGAGCACACGCATGCAATCTCGATCGCGCAAGAGCGGGGCGACTGTAATGCATTGGCTCATGTTCGCCCTCAGCCTTCTCACGATCGCCTGGATCAGTTTTCGACCGATTGGAGGATGAGATGATCAGAGATCAAACCATTGTCTCCGCTCATGCGGAGAACCGCAAACAAGCCTTCGGACAGCGCGTGGTCCGCGGGATTCTCACGGCCTCGATGACAGCGGTCCTGGTCCTGCCGTCGCTGGCGGCTTGGGAGGTGGATGGCCCGCGCAGCAAGCCGGAGTCGGGGCAGGTTTTCGGGACGATCGCGCTGCCGCCGATCCCGTATCTGGATTCGATGCCCTGGTTGACGTGGGGCGCCGGCGTGAACACGTTGAAGGTCGACATGCTCCTTTCACCGATCCTGGACCCATCGGGAATCAAGCTTATGCCGGAAGACCGCAATAGGGAGAGACCAGCGATCGGCTAGTTTCATTCACTCACCGGGATGCGATCTCGACCGATTGCGCTGATCGCATCCCCCGGCCGGCTCCCCCCTCGCTATTCGATCATGTCGGACGTACTGACCAGCGTCCGGTTTCCGCCTGAGACGCTCGTATTTGAGCGGGCCGCCAGGGTCCGATCCTTCGTGGTTGAAAGCCAACGCAGAGCAATCGAGCATTGCGGCGATTTCTCAAAGCACAGGATCTCGCTGCAGAACATCGCCAAAGGCTCACCCGGTTGGTCGAACTGGCCGAAGCGGAATTGCAGCGTTTACACGCCTGACGATCGAACTCAGTACGATATTGCCGCATCGCTTACCGACGCAGGGGCGTCTGGTAAGGCCCCTGAAGACCCCTCGATGGCTTTGCCTAATTTTGAAGACGTGCTCCGTGGCTCGGTAACATTGGGTTAGTTTTCGGACAAAAATTCTCCGCTCTCTACTTGAAACCAAAAGGCGATTTGCTAGTTTTCTGCTCGCCGCGACAAGCGGTCCGGGCGCCCTAGGGGCCCGGCGGAGACGGGCGCCGGAGGTGTCCGACGCCTGCTCGTACCCATCTTGCTCCTTGGAGGATTTGGCTATGAGGACTTACAACATCAGCCCCCTGTGGCGATCAACTATCGGCTTCGACCGCGTGTTCGATCTGGTCGACGCGGCCCGGCACACCGCCGGCGAAGCCAACTACCCACCCTGCAATGTAGAACGCCTGTCTGACGACCGGTATCGGATTTCGCTGGCTTTGGCCGGTTTCTCCCCCGATGAAATCACCGTGACGGCCGAACAGAGCGTGCTCACCATCGAAGGTCGCAAGGGCGAAAAAGGACGGCGGGACTTCGTCTATCGAGGCATCTCGTCGCGACCTTTCAAGCGGCAGTTCGGTCTGGCTGCCCACGTCCGGGTCGAGGGAGCACGGTTCGACAACGGCCTGCTGCAGATCGAGTTGGTTCGCGAGATTCCGGACGCCATGAAGCCTCGCCGGATCCCGATTGACAATCTGGCCGCATCCGACGTCCAGCAGATCGAGCGCGAAGCGGCCTGACGGCTTGGTTGTTCGACGGGCTCACCACAAGGCCGAGCCGCTTACCGGCCGCCGCACCTGTGCCGGCGTGTCCGTGCGCGTGCCCCTCGATCAAGCGAGATCGAGCCGGTCGATTGAGGCCCGATGAAACGAGTCCAATTCCTTAGCTCTAATGGGGGTTTGCAAGATGTTTAACAATGCCGCTCTACCTGCCCCGTCTGTCGACGCTGGGCTGTCGAAATATCTCGTCGAGATCCGTAAGTTTCCCTTGCTCAAGCCCGAGCAGGAGCTCGCCTACGCAAGGCGCTGGCGCGAGCACCGGGATCGCGACGCAGCGTACCACCTGGTGACCAGTCATCTCAGGCTCGTCGCCAAGATAGCGATGCGCTATCGCGGTTACGGCCTCCCGACGCGGAAATTGTCTCGGAAGGAAACATTGGCTTGATGCAGGCTGTGAGGCGGTTTGATCCGGATCGGGGCGTTCGCCTTGCCACCTATGCGATGTGGTGGATCAGGGCCTCCATCCAGGAGTACATCCTGCGGTCCTGGTCGCTGGTCAAGATCGCCGCGAGCGCCAGCCAGAAAAAGCTTTTCTTCAAACTGCGGAGGGCCAAAAGCGCGATCTCTGCGCTACAGGACGGCGATTTGCGTCCGGAGCAGGTCGGGCTAATTGCTGAGCGCCTCAAGGTGGCTGAACGAGACGTTGTCGCCATGGACCGCCGCCTGCGTGGAGACGCTTCCTTGAATGTACCGATCCACGACGAGGATGAGGGCGGACAAACGTTGGATTGGCTTGTCGATCCCGCGCCGACTTGTGAAATCACGTTGGCCGAGGAGCAGGAGGCCAAGCAGCGTCGTCTGGCCCTCGCTAACGCCCTCGCCAACCTCAACGCTCGCGAACGCAACATCTTCACCGCGCGCTGGCTGAACGAGGAGTCGACGACCCTTGAAGAACTTGCCGCGGAATATGGAGTATCCCGCGAACGGGTTCGCCAGATCGAGGAGCGAGCGTTTCAAAAGGTAAAGGCTACGATGCTGACAAGTCGACATGAGGCCAATGGCCCGCCGTCTTCCCGCGCGAAAGAAATGAAGCAGGGGGTGGCTTGGGCCTAAGCCCGCAAAAAGATCACTGGACTGATCGCCATGTTTACTCCGTTGGTCATTCTTCTCGTGATGGCAAACACAGCCGCAGCGACTGGAGCAGTCGTTGTCGCCTTGCAGGCCGCGATGTTCGAGACAGGTTGTGCGGCTCGCCGGCGTTGACGGTGGAGGGAGCCGGCATCGCCAACACCGACTTGTCTTGACAACAGGTGGGATTGCGGGCGCAGCATGAGAGGCGGATCCCGTATCCTCTCCAATTCGCGGACGTCGAAAGCCAGACACGCGGTAGTTATGACTTGGTGAGCCGGAAAGTGATCGCTCTTCGCGAGAATCCGGGCGACCGCGAGCAAAACCATATCGGCGGATTCCCCGGTCGCTGAAAATCGTTGATCGCCCACTTGAAATCGAATCGGCTTTTTCTAATTTTTAGCGTGCCGCGACAAGCGGTCCGGGCGCCCTTCGAGGGCCCGGCGGAGACGGGCGCCGGAGGTGTCCGACGCCTGCTCGTACCCATCTTGCTCAGTGGAGGATTTGGCTATGAGGACCACCTACGATTTCGCTCCCCTTTGGCGGTCGACCATCGGCTTTGACCGTCTGTTAGATCTTGTGGACGCCGCGCAACAGGCCGGCACGGAGGATAACTATCCCCCATGCAACGTCGAGCGACTGAGCGAAGACCGCTACCAGATTTCGCTGGCGGTGGCGGGCTTCTCGGCCGATGAAATCGCGATCACCGCAGAACAAAGCGTGTTGACGGTCGAAGGCCGGAAGTCGGAAAAACAGCAGCGCGAGTTCCTGTACCAGGGAATTTCGTCTCGGCCCTTTAAGCGGCAGTTCAATCTGGCGGACTATGTCCAGGTCAAGGGAGCCTCGTTCGACAACGGCTTGCTGCAGATCGAACTGGTGCGCGAGATCCCCGAGGCCATGAAGCCGCGCCGGATTTCGATCAGCGGTTCGTCCGCTTCGAACGTCCGGCAGATCGACGGCAAGGCGGCCTGACCGCCACGCAACGCGCACATCAGCGAAGAACAGACTTCCGCGGCGATTCGCGGCGGAAGTCGCCTGAATTGAGGAGAACACACCATGGGTATCAAGGACCTCATTCCGTGGAATAACGGCGGACGCGAGGTCGGCATTCACCGCGGAGCCGATGTGAATCCGTTTCTTACATTGCATCGCGAGATGAACCGGATGTTCGACGAGGTATTCCGCGGCTTTGATCTTGCGCCGTTCGGATCGAGCCGGGGACTGAGCGGGCTCGGCTGGCCCCAGATCGACATCGATGAAACGGACAAGGAGGTGCGCATCACCGCTGAGCTGCCCGGCCTGGAGGAGAAGGACGTCAGTCTCGAAATCGCGAATGGAGTCCTTTCGATCTCCGGCGAGAAAAAATCCGAATCGGAAGACAAGGCACGTCGTTTCAGCGAACGATACTACGGCCGATTCGAACGGCGTATCCCGCTGGAGGGCATCGACGAGGACAAAGTCTCGGCCGCGTTCAAGAACGGCGTCCTGACCATAACCGTGCCGAAATCTGCCGAAGCCAAAAATGTCCGCCGCATCGCGATCAATCGCAATGGCTGACACTTTCCAACGTCCGGGCGTGCGATCGTCGGGACGTTGGAATTCCCCCTCTACAAAACTCGTTTACTCACCATGTCGAAGAACTCATCAGTAATAAAGGATCGACGGTTCGCCGCAGTCTTGCTCCTTTGCGCCTCTATCGCGTGGTCGCCCGTGCTCGCACAGGTTCCGGACATCAGGGGCGGCCAAATCCCGACCCTTGCGCCTGTGGTAAGGGAAACCACCCCTTCGGTCGTCAACATTTCGGTGCACGCCCGGGTCAAGGAGGACAATCCGCTCTACCGCGATCCCGTCTTTCGAGAGTTTTTTGATCTTCCCAAGCAGCTTGAAAAGGAAGTCCAGGCAACCGGCTCGGGCGTAATCGTCGACGCCGAACGCGGCTATGTACTCACCGCCAATCACGTCGTTGCGCAGATCTCTAAGGCCCAAGTCACGACCAAAGACGGACGAAAGTTCGACGCAAAATTGGTTGGGCGTGACCCTGCAACCGACGTTGCCGTTCTTCAACTGCAAGGACTAAGAGGTAACCTCAAGGCCATCCCGTTGGGTGACAGCGATCGGATCGAGGTCGGTGATTTCGTGATCGCGATCGGGAACCCCTTCGGCTTGGGTCAGACCGTAACTTCGGGAATTGTCAGCGCCCTCGGCCGAACCGGCCTTGGCAAGCAAGGGTATGAGGACTTCATCCAGACCGACGCATCCATTAATCCCGGAAATTCGGGCGGCGCCCTGATTAACCTGAGGGGACAACTTGTCGGGATCAATACGGCGATCATTTCTCCGGGCGGCGGTAACGTCGGAATCGGATTCGCTGTGCCGATCAACATGGCCCGCCGCGTCATGGAGCAGCTTGTTCAATACGGCGAAGTTCGTCGCGGCCAGATCGGCATATCCATCCGCGATCTTGGAGTCGATCTTGCGGCCAAGGAGAGCTATCAAGGGGCGCTGATCGCGGAGATTGCCAGTGGTTCGCCGGCGGAGCAAGCGGGGCTGCAAAAGGGCGACATCGTGAAGGCTGTCGATGGCACGCCGATCCGGAGCGCGTCCCAGCTTCGCAATTTGATTGGCCTTACCCCAGTCGGTAGCCGCGTCGAGCTTCGGTTCGAACGCAATGGCGCTGCTCGCAGCGCGAGCGTCGAGGTGGGTCCAGCAAAAGCTGTGCCCGTGAGACGCACGGCCGATCAATGATAAGAATGGCGCGGCGACGGGTTTTCAAAGCAGTACGGCATGAGTACTCGGGGGAGATGTAGGTGGTCAAGGATCGCAAGAGTGAAGAAGAACTGCGCCAGATGATGCTGGCGGCCGCTCGCAAGCACGAAGAGTGCGGCGAGTTGGAGGATCTTTTCATATTTGGTCCTACGCCGCGCCCCGATGCAAATTGGGGCTTTGGGATCGCCGGAAAGGACAACAAGGTATCCGTGGCCTGTTATGCGCGCCTCGACCAGATTGCCAGTGACCTGCAGGCTAAGTACGAACTGCATCCGGTTAGGGCGAGCCGACGCGACATCGAAGCAAGGGTTTGGTCCTTGGTGCGTGACCACCCAACGCTCGGGGCGTCACTGTCGCGCACCGGAGGTGCTTACGAAGTCGCCACGTTCAGGGAACTGGAGGGTCGACCGAATTGGACAATGGAATGGCTCACTGATGATCGGCTGGCTAAAGCTGCCTTCGAACGGGTCGTCAGGTCCGTTCAAACGCAAATTGAGCTGGAATAAGCTGTTGCTCCTACGGTTTGAGGCGCTGGAGACCATTTGCCGGAAGCTCCCCGCGGCGTCGATCAAGAAACCCGCAAATACGTTGTCCAAGCGCTCCTGCGGGCCGCGAACGGCCATGCCAATCTGGGCGAGGTGGAGGCCGTCGCCCGGGAGGGCGTTGCGGGAAGCTGACGGCAAATCGGTGACGGACGACGCCTTCTTACGCTGGCCTGAGATGGGCTCCGTTACGAAGCCTTGGCCCTTGCCCGCGCTGCGACCAGATCGCGTCGACGCCGCTTCTGGTCCCGCTTGCGTCGGCCCGTCGCGACGGGGGATGCCGCCGGTGTCGCCGCAGGCGTCGAGGCATCGGTCGCCCGGATGGGAGGCTGCTCGGTAGCCGGCACGGCAACCGGCCGCGCCTCCATGATCTCGAGAACGGCGCGGCCTTTCTCGGTGATACGCCAGCCGCCGTCGAGCCTCTCGACGAGACCTTGCGAGAAGATGTCCAGCTCGGGCACGCGCGCAGCCAGCCGCTTGGTGCGTTCGGCCCAGTCACGTCCGCTGGTCGCCAGAATCGCCATGTCGCGCTTGAGGTCGGCCATGACGGCGAAGCCGTCCGGATAGCTCACCAGGATTTTCAGGACCGTGACCTGAAAATTCATCCCCGCCCCCTGCGCTCAGCGCCATATGGTTGGCGCCCAGGGCTTTGCGCCCGGCTCGCCTCAATCGTTCGTGGGAGATTTCGCCCTTCGTTGCGGCTTCCAAAATCTTCGAAGCGAGGTGCGCGCGCATCCCGATCTCGCACCCCGAGATGCTCTTGCAGACTTCATCGAGGACCGCACGCAAGAGTGCTGTGGTAGGCGCGTCGAACATTAGGCGACCTCCTACTTCAAGGAGGCGGCGGCTTGGGCATCGCCGACAGCAAACGAATCTTGAGCTTGCCGCCCTCGGTCACGTAGGTCGCCGTCCAGATACCTCCCGTCTCGATGGGCGCGCCGTTCTGATTTTTGCCTGCGAGGCGGTACGCCCCTATGGCAAGCGCCATGTCCGACCCCAGCGGCCATGCCTGGTCGACCGTGATCTCCTCGTGGTCGAACCCAGCCTTGAACGCGCCTTGGTAGAATTCCGCGATGTCGGAACGCGGACCGGCCGGATTGACGTGGATCCCGCCCGCCGCGAACAGGGCGGCAATTCCCGCACCGTCCTGCTTGTTGAAGCTTGCAGCATATTCCGAAGCGATCGCTTCGACCTTCTGCTTCGGATCACCGTCAGCGGCCATTGCTGACAGCGAAACGATCGCAACGAAGAGGCATGAGAAGCAGGCCCGCAGCATCGCAATTCCTCCCTGAAAATGGACATCAAAAAAGCTCGACCCAGAACAAGGATCAATTTGACATCAAATACGGATGGTCGGCAATCGTCGAGACCGCTGCGGTGCAGCATCAACGCCCATCCGTGGCGCCTCGATCTGGATTGGCGCTGGCACCAGGCCGCCCTCGACTTCGGCTGCATGCTCAGCATCAATCCGGACGCGCACTCGATCCCGGAGCTCGACCACATGCACTGGGGCGTCGAGATGGCCCGCAAGGGCGGTGTCCCCGCCGCCAGGGTCTTGAACGCGATGCCTCTCTCGGACCTCACGCGCTACCTTCGGCAGAAGCGGCGCTCGCTCGCCCGGGCGGCCTGATGCAGCAGGCGCACGCGCTCTCGCTTGGGTGCACCGTGGTCGCGGTCGCCGCCGATCGCGGCCACCACTTCAGCAAGCCGCCTCAGGATCGGATCGTGCTGGTAGAGGGCCATGGTGTTGAAGGCGATGCCCATGCCGGCCCGGAGGATCTCATCCCGACCCACATCACTTTGCGCAGCGAACTGAACGAACTTGAGCAGCAGAATATCGCGACGGCAAACCGCTGGGCATTCGGCCGACGGAAGGTTGCGACGCGGGAAAGTTTTCTCAAAAGCTTGCATCGGCGCATGTTTGAACGCGTCTGGCGCTGGGCTGGAAAATTTCGAACGACGGAGCGCAACCTCGGCGTCGCGCCGCATCTAATCGAAGTTTCGTTGCATCAGGTGCTCGACGATGCAAGGTATTGGGTCGAGAACAACACCTATCCACCGGACGAGCTTGCCGCTCGCTTCCATCACCGCCTGGTATCCGTACATCCGTTTCCAAACGGCAACGGCCGCTGGTCACGATTGGCTGCCGATGTGTTGATCGTGCAGCTTGGCGGCCAACGCTTCACGTGGGGCAGCGCAGACTTGCAAACGGCTGGCGCCGCCCGTGCGACTTATATCGCAGCGCTCCAGGCGGCCGACAATCATGATCTCGGGCCGCTCATCGCTTTCGCCCAATCATAACCCGATCGCCCTTCATTCTGGCAAAGCCTCGGCAAAGTCCCGCATCGCAACAAAGAGCTCATAGCCGGATTTGTGCCAGAATGACTCGAAGGTAATCGCCTTGCCGTCCAGGTCAGCGGTCAAGGAAATCCCCTCTCGACCCTCGCATCTGATTATATTGACTTCGACACACCCGAGCGCGCGGCAATCGCTCAAGGTCGGCTCGCGAACGACCAGGATGATATTGGGCGTCTCCCCTGGGGCGGCAGTTTCAATTCATATTGGTCGGAAGCCAGCTATCTGTCGGATAAATTGTGCATCCTGAGCGCGCCGGCGATGCTGCAAGTTTTTGGCACAAATCCAGCAAATGCCGAAGTTGAGGTTATTTGGCAATTTGGGCCGCTGGTGAACGCGGGCTAGGCCGCCAGGGAGGAATTCCAATCTGGAGCGAGGCGAACCCAATCAATTTTGGTTGCCACCGAAGGCGCATCGGATGCGCGCATCGTCAGTCGCGCTCTCGAAATCTTGCGGCCGGACGTCGCTGATTTCTTCCGATTTATTGATGTAGAGGAGCGGCACCATTTTTGGGGCACAGGCAATTTGGTGAAATTCGCGGAAGGCCTACTCCGTATCGACATACAGAATAAGGTGCTGTTTCTGCTCGACAATGAATGCTGAAGGGGTCGACGCCTATCGCAAACTTCAGGAATTGAGGCTCTCGAGCAATATGCACGCGATGCGACTTCCCGATTTAGACGAATTTCGGAGCTTCCCGGCACGCGGGCCGGAGGGCATTACCGCTTGTGATATCAATGGGCGAGCCGACGCGATTGAATGCTACTTGGATCTAAACCTCGTTGGATATCCGGCAGCACAGGTCGTTTGGAGCAACTACAAAAAAGATATCGGTACTTGGCAGGGAGCGCTGGACCACAAGGAATGCTATAAGCGCCGCTCCCCTTATCGGGTTGAGCGGCGTCTTCATTTTCCGAGAATGTTATCGGCAACGCAAGCCGATTGCCCAAACACTCCAGTTGATCTTGAACGAGCGGCGGGCGATCCGCGCTGCTCAGAAGTAAGGAAGTCCAAGAACAACTCTGCCCGCGCCACGCGGTCACTGGCCCGATCTGGTTGAGTAGAGCCTTGAGTTCCGGAGAGCCGGCCTTGAGCGGCTCCGACGGCGTGAGGGAGAGCGTGGATAGGTCTTGTTCATTGCCTTGACCGGCTGGAGGGCTCTCAAAGCTGGGCGAGATGATTGGCCACCCTGACCGGCTCGGGCAGAACCTTGCGGGCGACGAGCCAGTCGGCGGCCTTTTGCAGCTCGCTGACGAACTGCTCGTCATTGACCGCGAAATAGCGATACTGGCGCTTCAGCGCGATGAACTGGTCGCGGAGCTCATCGCTGTACTTGCCGGTCTTCTGCGCGATGTACTCGGCGTCCTTGGCGTTCTCCGAAGCCCATTTCCCTTCGGCGCGGAACGCATCGTTCACGGCCCGCACCAGCGCGGGATTGTCCGTCGCGAATTTGCGAGTGGTCAGGTAGGACGTGTAGTCGATCTGGAATTCGAGATCGCGGCCTTCCAGGAAGATGTCGTGCGCCTTGTATTCAAGCCGGGCGATATCGACGCCGGGGCTCCACATCGACCAGGCGTCGACCTTGCCGGAGGCAAGTGCCGGCGCGGCATCAGGCGGATTGAGATAGACGAACTTCACCGCGGAACGGTCAACCTTGTGCTTCTCCAGCGCGGCGACCAGCAGGAATTCTCCAAGGCCGGAGCGGTTGACCGCAACTGACTTGCCGACGAGGTCTTCGACCTTGTCGATGCCGGAGCCGTCCTTGGCAATGATCGCCGTGGTGCGGGGCTCGTAGACCACGAACTGTGTGAACACCAGCGGCGAGCCTGCAATGATGGCGGCGAGAGCCGGGGTCGTGCTGCCGCCGAAGCTGAAGTCGGCGCTTCCGCCCGTGACCGCCTGCAGGGTCGGCGCATGGTTCGGGAAGGGGCCGAGCCATTCGACCTTGATGCCGTCCTTGGCCAGCACTTTCTCGAACTCGCCACGCTCCTTGGCGATCAGGTTGAGGCCGCTCAAGCCCCAGGTCAGGCAAACTGTGTCGGTGGTCCGGCCAGGTGCGGCTTGGGCGAATTCGCTGATATTCATGCCAGCGAGCGCGCCAATGCCAAAAGCTGCGGAGCCGAGGAAGCTGCGCCGGGATGGTTTGGCGGATGAAAAGTCGGACATGTCGGCCTTCCGGATGACTAGCTGTGAGAATGGGGGACCACGCCAAGCTCGCCGAGGAGATCGGCGCGCGAGATAGGTGTCGAGCCGTCACGCACGGCGCGATGCTCGAAAGCGATCGCGCCGTTGCGCATCACGAGGATCCGATCGGCGAGGGTGATCGCTTCGTCGACATCGTGGGTGACGAGCAGGACGCCCGGCTGATGATCGGCCACCAGTTCGCGGACCAACTGGTGCATGCGGATACGGGTCAGCGCATCGAGCGCGGCAAACGGCTCGTCAAGCAGCAGAAGCTCGGGCTGCTGCACCAGCGCGCGGGCGAGGGCGACCCGCTGGGCTTGCCCGCCGGAGAGATGGCGGGGCCAGTCTTCGAGCCTGTCACCGAGGCCGACCTCGGTAAGCGCTTCGGCGGCGCGCTCGCGAGGATCCGGAACCTGCAAGCCAAGCGCCACGTTGTGCCAAAGATTGTCCCACGGCAGGAGCCGATGCTCCTGAAACACCACGGCCGGCCGGCGGGGTGCCACGATACGACCACGCTGGATGGGATCGAGCCCAGCCAGCGCCCGTAACAGCGTTGTCTTGCCGCACCCGCTCTCGCCGAGCAGGGCGACGAACTCCCCACGATCGATGCGCAGGTTCAATTTCTCGATCACGACGCGGCTGCCGTAGCTGCGGACGAGGTTGCTGACAACGACAGCCGGTCCGGATTCGAATGGCGTAGAAGACTGCGGAGCGACGTGCACGTTCATCGCTCCGCTCCGTAGTTCGGATGCCAGGCGAGGAGGCGACGTTCGAGAAAGCGGGCAATGGCGTCGGCCGCGACGCCGATCAGCGCGTAGATCACGATCGTCAGGACGATCACATCTGTGCGCAGAAATTCGCGCGCATCCATCGCGAGGAAGCCGATCCCCGATTGGGCACCGATGGTTTCAGCCACCACCAGCGCGAGCCAGGCCGTGGCCAGGGCATAGCGGACGCCGGTCAGGATCGAGGGCAACGCGCCGGGAAGGATGATGCGTCTGATCAGCTGGATCGAGCTCAGGCCCTGGACCCGACCAAGTTCGAGCAACTTGGGATCGACCTGGCGGATGCCGAGCACGGTGTTGATGTAGATCGGGAACGTGACGCCGAGCGCGACAAGGAAGATCTTTTCCGCTTCGCCGACGCCCAGCCAGACGATGACGAGGGGGAGCGCGGCGAGGAAAGGGACGGCCCTGATCATCTGCACGCTGCGGTCGATCGCGGCCTCCGCGATTCGCGAGAAGCCGACAAGAACGCCCAGCGCGGCGCCAACCGCAGCACCGACCGCAAAGCCGGCTGCGGCACGCAGCAGGCTGACGCCAAGGTCGTTCAACAGGCTCCCGGTGGTCGCAAGCTTGAATGCTGTTCGGATGACCTTGCTCGGCGCGGGCAGAACCTGTGGCGAAAGCCATCCCGCCTGTGCAAGCGCCTCCCAGACAATGACGAGTAGCACAGGCGCGATCCAGGACAGGAGCTGAAGGCCGCGAGCACCAAGCTTGCTTCCTCGCGCCGGCGATTGAACGCTGCCCTGCGATGACGGCGCGTCATCCGCACCGATCACCGTGTAGTCGATTTGGCTCAGTTCGATATTGCTCAAGACGTGAGACCCCGTTCCACGCACTGCATCTGATGCAGGAGGTGCGATTCCAACAACTTGCCATCCGCGGAAAATGTCCCACGAAATGGGCTCGACAGAAATAGAGCACTATTTCAATTGGCGTTCGCTCAGGAGTGATCTGCTGCCGTCACGGCACCGGTGCGCGACAAAGAAAATCTTTTGAGGTGGATGTGCTTGATCTTTCGTCAGCCCGCGGCGAGAACGCGTACCGATGCGATGGCATAGCGAGAGAAAGTTGCGGGAGAGCATGATGGCGATTGCACCCATTCGTTTCGGCATCTGGGCGCTGGTGCATGGGCCGCGAGCTGCGCACCATGACCCGGAAGAGCCCTATGATGCGTCATGGGAGCGTAATCGGGATCTGGTGCTCGCAGCCGAAGAGCTCGGTTATGACTCTACGCTGATCGCGCAACATACGATCAATCCACATCAGGAAGATCTCGATCAACTTGAGGCCTGGAGCGCCGCGGCGGCAATTGCGGCGCTGACCACTCGAATCGAGATCATCGCCGCGATCAAGCCCTATCTCTATCATCCCGTCGTGCTGGCGAAGCTCGCACTCGGCATCGAGAACATCAGCCGCGGCCGCTTTGCGATCAACCTCGTCAATGCCTGGAACCGCCCGGAATTGGAGAAGGCGGGGATTGGCTTTCCAGATCATGACGCTCGGTATGCTTACGGCACGGAATGGATCTCGGTCGTCTCGCGCCTGATGGAGGGTGAACGCCTCAACTACAGAGGCGATCACTTCAACGTCTCCAACTATGCGCTGCGCCCGACCAGCCTGTACCGCAAGCGCCCTGCCATCTATGTCGGCGGAGAATCCGAGCCAGCGCGCGACCTGGTCGCTGGCCATGGTGACGTCTGGTTCATCAATGGTCAGCCCCTGGAGGATGTGGCCGGCCTGATCGCCAATGTCGCCGCGCGTCCGCGGGGTGCGGCGCCGCTTCGTTTCGGTCTGTCGGCCTTCGTCGTCGCGCGCGAAACCCGGGAGCAGGCGCAGGCGGCCTATGAGCGGCTGCTTAGCCTGGCTGCAAAGGATGCACCGATGAGGGCCATCCAGAAGCAGAATACCGACCCCAAGGTCGTGATGATGCAGACGATGCAGAAGACGCCGCGCGTCGGCAGCAATGGCGGCACGGCAGCGGGACTGGTCGGGAGCTATGACGAGGTCGCAGCGCGCATCGAGGCCTTCCATGCAGCCGGCATTGAGCTCTTCATGCTGCAATTCCAGCCGTTCGAGGCCGAGATGCGCCGATTTGCGCTCGAGGTGATCCCGCGCGTGCGGGCGAAGCAACCCACCGGGCCCGCCGAGCGGCTGGCCCGGTCCCTTGGCTAGATCTCTGCGGCGGTTGGGTCGACGCGACTTCCGGCGCCTGTTTCGCGTAGCGACTAAACAAAGTGGTCGCGAGCAGAGAGCCGGTGTATTCCATCCAGAACAGCTCGCGCTTCTGAAGAATGGGGTACGCACCGTCGACGTAGGTCTCGGGTCCTGGGAACGTATTGGCGATCAACCACTTCGTGCCCATCCAGGTTTGATGTCAAAGCGAGCTTTGATTGTTCCGCTAATCATCTCGGGAAGTGAAGCATGGCTATCCCCTCGATCCCATCGATCCCATCGAGCGGGTCATTGTCTGTCTGCTGCAAAACGGCGCATACAGTCTATGTCGTCCCGGTAGGCGTCAGAAGCCTTGCATTCGAAGCGAAGGGTATGACCCAGGCGGCGACCATCGCTGGGTCTGGTTTGTGCAGGTGTTGGACCGATTCTGCCTGCAACGGCTGCAGACGGCAGGCGCAAGCTATCCGCCGCGCGCCGCGACCACCCAGGAAGCGTCAGCTTATCGCCATGTCGTCGCCGAATTCGCGGACGCGACTCGAAAACTCGTGGTGCCGCATCTCGGATAGTTTGCGCAGTCCGCTTTGTGAGAAAGATATTCTTCGGTGCCCTATGGGCAGACGGAGCCAATCCGTTCGGCCCCAGCGGGTTGGGCAATGTGCCGGGATGAACTCAGTTTTCGGACGGCAGCCTCAAGCTCGTTGCCATCGCCACAACGGAGGCATGTGGTCGTCTGAGATTGCGGGCAATCTTGCTCGTCGGCAGTCCTCGATCGACCATGCCTCGCAGCTTATGCTTTTCTACTGCGGTCCAAGGACGTTCATTTGAGGGGCTGGAGCGTGGTGACGGCTCGCTGTCTGCTGTGCTCTTGCGTGGCGATGGGGCGTGCATGAAAACTCCATGAAAGCGCGTGATCGAGCCATCATCGTGACCTTCCAGTCAATATCCATCCTCAAATAAAGATGATTTGTTTGCCGACATGATGTGTCCCGCGGAGTTTTGCCTCAGTGAAAAGAGCACTTTGGCAATAGCGTTCCTCGACGCGACAGTTGTCGCCAACGATGTTCGGTAAGCTCGCCGCAATGGCGAGAACGGATATCCGGCTATTCGACGGCTTCGCCGAAACAGATCTATGTCACTGAAATTTTGGACGCTCCATAGCGGGATCGAACTCCTGCTTCAGCCTTAAGAGGACGACGGCAAATTTCGCTGTAGCTGTTGCAATGTTGCACAGGAACTAATTGGAACGCCTGACTCTGAGGATTTGAAGTTTCGCTTCCACCGGCGCTTCTGAGGTTGCCGTACAGGGCCAAGCGAGCACGGGACGGCAGGCTACGAGCTTGCCAACGACGCTTCCGATCCGTCCGATTTGTACGCTACCGCGCGCAGGAGTTGGCCGCGGCATCAGAAGCCCTTTGTTTGGCACCGAAGGCGATATAGATCACGCATCCTGGGCAAAAGGGTTACGCGCAGAAGGCGTTGAACAAGTCAGCGGGAACTCGTCAACTACCGCAAAAGCGGCGCCTTTCTGTAAGCCCGCATCGGCAAAAGAGTCGCACTAGGAAAATGCTCATCTCACTCAGCCAGGCTTGAGCCGATTATGGGGAGATCATCGAAGCACATGCAGGGACTCATGGTTGACAATGATAACAGCAACCGGCGCCGAATCGTCGAATTCAAGGACGGTTGCCGGTATGGCAAATTCGGAAAGACTAAGGCTTATGAGCTGATCGCCCTCGAGAGGATCAGGGCCTACAAAATGGGAGGCAAGACCATGATCGACCTCGACAGCGTGGATGAATATCACGCTTCGCTGCCGAGGGTCGAAACGAGAGCGGGCTAGGCCGCCGATCTTTTCAGCGAGACGGCGGGCGCACTGTCGCGCAGGCTTATCGAGGCGATCAGACTAATACTGCATTAAACGCACGCGCTCGACCCAATAGGCAGCACGGTTATAGATGACGGGGATGTTCTTGTTGTCGCCCTTGCCGGGGTGGCCCCGCACCAACACCTTGCGCTGCGGCGCTTTCGTGCTCCGTGTCGTGGGCGAGTTAGGCTTCCACTACATCGTCGTCGAACGCGCCCTCATCGCTTGAGCTGGGTCGACGCGGTCGAACTGGAGCCGCGCGCGCAGTGATCACCGCCGGGGGCAGTACTGCAGTCCACGATCCGCAGCGTCTTGTTCAGGTGTTGTCGGACATTGCCGCCATCGGCATTGGACGTGCAGCGCGTCGAGGATCAGCGCTCTCTGCGTCGGCTTCGCGTGCACGTGACAAAGACCCGCCATCGACTTCGCGATAATCATGTTAGGTCGATCCCGTCGAGAATTCGAAGCAATGCTGGGTTCGATTCCGGTCGCGCGGCGATTGTGGGGTCCGCCGCCGAGGAGCCTCTTTGGCGACCAACAGCGCTTGTCAGTTTGTTGGTATTTTTGTTGGCATCGGTCACAACTGATGCTAAAAACCACTTTAGTTGCATATGGTTATGGGATTAAGCGGTATCGGCCAGGGCACCAATAGTTCATTCCCCCACTTTCGCTGACCTTCGCTCGCGTGATAGAAATGCTTGAAAATAAGCAGTTTTCTATTCGCCGACCTTCGCGATCGCTCGCGACCAACCGCCCATTTTGTTGGTAGGACTGTTGGTAGGCCCGATCGGTGTGTTGGTAGCACTGGGGGACCCCTCATATGCCCCTGCCGCTCTGCCAAGCCCAAGACCAACGCCTACAAGGTCAGCGACGGCGGTGGTCTACACATGCTTGTCGAGACCAACGGTTCGCGGCTATGGCGGCAAGCTTATCGGTTCGACGGAAAGCAGAAGCTGATCGCACTCGGTGCTTACCCGACTGTGAGCCTCGCCGAGCCTCGCAATGCGCGCGACGCCAACAAGGCTCTCTTGGCGAAAGGGGTTGACCCATCGGCACAGAGGAAGCTCGATCGAACAGCTGCCCGCCTTGCCCGGACCAACACCTTCCGGATCATCGCCGACGAACTGGTGGCCAAGTTCGAGGTTGAGGGAGACGATCCCAAGACCCTCAAGAAAAAGAAATGGCTGGTCGACCTGCTGTGCGCTGAGATCGGGGATCGCCCCATTGCGGAAATAGCGGCTCCGGAATTGTTGGATGCTTTGAAAAAGATCGAACGCCGCGGCCGGTATGAGAGCGCGCGACGCGCTCGCAGCCTCTCCGGCCGCATCTTCCGCTATGCGATAGTGACGGGCCGCGCCGCGCGCGACCCATCGGCCGACCTCGCCGGCGCCCTCATCGCGCCGAAGGTCCAGCATCGCGCATCCATCACCGAACCAAAAGCAGTCGGCGCCCTGCTCCGCGCCATCGACGACATTGACGGTCAGGCCACCACGCGCGCCGCGTTGCAGCTGATCGCGCTAACCTTCGTCCGGCCGGGCGAGCTTCGCCACGCTGAATGGACTGAATTCGACACCGACAACGCCATCTGGGACATTCCGGCGCAAAAGATGAAGATGCCCCGGCCGCACAAGGTACCGCTTTCTCGACAGGCACTCGCGTTGATCGCGGCCCTCCGCGAGGTAACAGGATCGTCTCGCTTCCTCTTCCCCCAAATCCGGTCGTGGCATCGCCCATTTCAGACAACACCCTGAACGCCGCCCTCCGCCGGCTCGGCTACGACAAGACCCAGATGACGGCGCACGGCTTCCGCTCCACGGCGTCGACCCTCCTCAATGAAAGCCGCCGGTGGCATCACGACGCGATCGAACGGCAGCTTGCCCACCAAGACAATGATGAGGTCCGGGCCGCCTACAACTCGGCGCAGTATTGGGATGAGCGGGTTCGCATGATGCAGTGGTGGGCCGATCGTCCGGACGACCTGAGGCGCTCCGGTTTGGTCGTACCGATCAAGGCCGGTCGACGATCGGCGACGTGACGCCGCCGCTGAGGCAAGCCACCAGACGACTATTCTGTACGCGTTCTCAATATCTTAATTCGCTTCGAAGATGCTAGGTGACCAAAACGGGCGTTAGCGCCGGCCGGTCAGGAACGCCAGCCGGCGCCCAGTTGTTCACAAGGAAGCGCCTTTCGTAGCAGTGTCGAGACGCTAAAATATCCGTATAGGTTGTCCATTATGGCCAAAAGCGATCTCCTAGTCTCACTCGTGCGCGCCGGCGTTGCCGGCGATAAGCCCATGCTGCGCTCCACTGTTGAGGCGATCGTCGCTGACGAGCGCGCCAAGAACCATCATGCGTATGCGGATCGGCTCGAACGCGCGTTGCAAACGGTTGCCGTTACTCCGCCCAGCTTGGCGACATCGTCTCAACGCCCGACCACCGCGGCCGGCCGAGACACAATCCTCGAAGTCACACCGCGCATATCGCTCGACGAATTGGTCCTGCCTTTGCCTGCTCGGGCGGAGGGTCTTCAACTGATCGAAGAGCACGTGCGCGCTGACGTGCTCCGAGCGAGCGGCTATGAGCCGAGACATCGCATTCTTCTGTCGGGGCCCGCCCGGCAACGGCAAGACATCGTTTGCAGAGGCGATCGCTGAGGGGCTTGCGTTACCGTTCTTCGTCGTTCGGTACGACGCGTTGGTTGGAAGCTATCTAGGTGAAACGAACGCGCGCCTTCGCGCGCTGTTCGACTATGCACGTACCCAGCCCTGCGTTCTTTTCTTCGATGAGTTTGACGCGATCGGCAAAGAGCGCGGAGACGACCACGAAACCGGAGAAATAAAGCGGGTTGTTTCATTCCTTTTGATGCAGATCGACAAGCTTCCCAGCTACGTTGTGACCATCGCTGCTACCAACCATGCAGAATTACTCGATCGCGCCGTGTGGCGGCGCTTCCAGCTCAAGCTTTCATTCCCGGCTCCTCAACTCGCGGAAATCGCGCATTTTATCGGGCGACTTTTTGCCGGCTGGCCGGAACGCCCATCACTATCGGCTCAGGAATTGGCTGAAAAGATTGACGCGACTTCATATGCCGAGGTTCTGGACTTCTGTCAGAACGTCCGCCGCCGTCAAATTCTCGGCCTCGGTGAGCTTTCGATCAATTCAGCGATAACGGCCGAACTTGAATATTGGTCGTCGAGGGTAAAACCAGAGAACATTTATGGCGGGCGATCCAACCAAACCACTGTTACGGCTAACGCCGAGCAATCCGACCGCAAGACCGGCCGGCAAGCAGCTAAAAATCCCGAAGCCGGCTAAATATTCTCCCGCCGCTCAGAACGCGACCTTCGGCCCACGTTTTCGACGCTTGGATGAAGTGCTTCGCCGGGACCCCTCCGGGCTGACGCTGCGCGCTGACCCCTCTGCGCTCGCACCAGAACGGCTGTTGGTGTTCGAGGTCCGTGGAGCCGTCACAAACTTTGCCAACGCAATCAGAAGAATTCCGGGGCTCGAATTAGTCGACGAAGAAGAGCTTGAAGGTGATAATCAGGACAAGGCACCTGAAGCGTATCTTTTGGTGCCGGATGCAGCCGCTCTACAGAACATCTTGTCGTTATGGAAGCGATGGACGGCGGGCCAGGAGCTGGGCGCCGGGTTCGCACCATGGCGCGACGTGTTCGCAACGCTTCGTGAAATAAGGACGTGGGGTCCAAGCGACCGCGTCCAAGAAAGCGACAGAGAAATCTTCGGAGAGGAAGTTGAGTTGATGGGCGATGGCGAATTTCTCGCCATCGAAATCGAACTCGTGTTCAGATCGTCTGAAGAGTTGGCGACCGCTGCCGAACACGCAGTCATCGAGAGGATTGGAGGGCTGGGCGGCGCGCTAGTAGCTCTGCACGGTGATTTTGACAGGTTGCGTCTGGCAGTCAGGTTAGCTCCGGCAGGTATTTTGGATCAACGAGGACCTCAATGCTGCGAGGCGTCCTTGGCTGCCGTCTGATGAGGCCGGCGCGTTCGAGCGTGAGCACCATCTGGTGAACCGAAGGCGGGCTGACGCGAAAGTATTCTTGCATGTCGGTTTCCGCGGGGGGTCTGCGGTGCAGCCGCGTATAGAGGTGGATAAAGGCCAGGTACTGCCCCTGTTTGGGCGTGAAGGTTTTTGCCGAAGGACTCACGCCGGCCATCCGATTCAGTTGTTTGTGCGTGCCTCGAACGAGGAGGCACGCATGAATGTACGCTATCGGGTCGAACTGAGCCAAATTGAGCGCATCGAACTCAAGGCGCTGCTCAGCGGCGGCAAGCATGCGTCTCGCAAGCTCAAGCGAGCGCAGATTTTGCTGGCCGCCGATGCCGGGGCCAGCGACGAGGAGATCGCGAGGAGCGTCGGCGTGGGCGGCTCGACCGTGTACCGAACCAAGCGACGCTTCGTCGAAGGCAATCTGGAGCGGGCGCTGAGCGAAGAGCCGCGTCCCGGGGCGGAGCGCAAACTCACGGGCAAGGAAGAAGCCTTGCTGGTGGCGACAGCCTGCGCCAGTCCGCCAAAGGGCCGTGCCCGCTGGACGCTAAAGCTGCTGGCGGGTGCGATGGTCAAGCTCACCGAACACAAGAGCCTGTCGCATGAGACGGTTCGGCGGCGCCTGGCCGAGAATGCCCTCAAGCCCTGGCGCAAAGACATGTGGTGCATTCCGCAGGTCGACGGCGAATACGTCGCCCGCATGGAGGATGTGCTCGACCTCTATGCCGAGGCGCCCGACTCCAGGCGGCCAGTGGTGTGCTTCGACGAAAGCCCGGTGCAACTCATCGGCGAAACGCGTCAGCCCATCCCGGCCAAGCCCGGCAGGCTCGAACGTTACGATTATGAGTATCGTCGCAATGGCACGGTCAATCTCTTCGTTCTCCTCGACGTGCATCGTCCCTGGCGCAAGGTCAAGGTCACCGAGCGGCGAGCGGCAGGGGATTACGCCCAATGCATGCGTGATCTTGTCGACATCCATTATCCCGACGCCGAGATCATCCGGGTCGTCCAGGACAATTTATCGACCCACTCCGCCGGCGCCCTCTATCAGGCGTTCCCGCCCGCCGAAGCCAGGCGGATTTTGCGACGGCTCGAGTTCCACTACACCCCAAAACACGCAAGCTGGCTCAACATGGTCGAGATCGAAATCGGCGTCCTGCGGGGCCAGTGCCTGGATCGCAGGATCGACGACCCCAAGCGACTGCGCCGCGAAATCACCGCCTGGGAACGCAAGCGAAATGCTGCCCGCTCACGCATCAAATGGATGTTCACAACAGACAAGGCCCGCACCAAAATGGGCCGCGCCTATCCTGCTACTTCCAAAGAGTCATAATCACTGTGCAGAGCCACTAGTATCAAGAAGCCGGATTGCGGACATTGCTTATCACGCGCTCTTGGCCCGATTGCCCGCACCTGCCGTGCGGCAAATTGTAGAGCGGTCAGAAAACGGCATCAGCGGCATGGATGCTGTAATGCACATCCGGCCGCAAAGTATCGCTTCGCCGGATAGCACAGACGATGCCGCGCAGTCCCCAGCTGACCAAATTGTCCCTACGGCAGACGGCGAACCAATCTTAGCGATACTCGATGGCGTACCCGTCGCTCAACATCCCCTGCTTCGCGGCAGGCTGAATGTTGATGATCTCTTCGGCCTTGAGCCCGCCGCTCTGGTAGCCGAGAGAGTTCACGGGACTGCAATGGCCTCCCTAATTGCGCACGGCGATCGAAATCTTGCAGAGCCGTCGCTAGGCCGCCGCATTCATTTCGTGCCCGTCATGGGCGCAGGCGACCAATTCCCCGAAGATCGGCTTGTCATCGACCTCGTTTACCAAGCAGTTACGGCCATGCGTCGCGCGCAATGACCCCACTGCCCGGTTAGTGCTAATCGTCAATATCTCACTCGGGAACGCGAGAAAGCCCTTCCAAGGTCGGCTGTCGCCGTGGGCACGGCTTCTTGACAGGCTGTCCCATCGATACGGAATTCTCTTTTGCGTGAGTGCGGGCAATCACGTTCAGCCGTTTGATCTCCCGCCTTTTCTGACGATGGCTGAGTACGAAGCCACTGTTCAACCGGGGCGAGCCACGCAAACGCTGACAGCGCTTTCGGCGCTGATAGGATATCGACGCCTCCTTTCGCCCTCCGAAACGATCAACGGAATAACGGTGGGCTCGGCAAACATCGACGCAGTTAGCCCTGCGGAGCGTCGCGGCGCGGCGGGCCGGGCCGGGTTGACCCATTTCAACCGATGGTCACCGCCAACCCATCAAGCGCTTTAGGACCGGGCTTCGCGAACAGCGTGAAGCCAGACATCTTAATGGCGGGTTCTCGCGAACACTTGACGATGGTGGCAAGTGGGGCGGCACTTGCTGTAAGGCCGACAGGAGGAGCGCGACCGCATGGCTTGAGGGTCGCGGCGCCGCCGCGCGACGGGAGCAACAACTGGGAGCACTACACTTGCGGCACGAGTGCTGCATCGGCCTTAGCATCGCGGACGGCACATAGAACTCACGACGCGTTGGAAGAGGCATACGGAGAACAGTTCGTCTCGTTGTCGGAGCACCAACGCTCAGTCATCCTCAAAGCATTGCTGGTCCACACCGCGGCTTGGCCATCAGACAGCGCGGACCTCATAAAGAGCGTGTTAGGTCCTCCTGATGCAAAGCAGCACGTACGACAGAAAGACAACGTCCGACGCTTCCTGGGTTTCGGAATAGTCAGCGCGGAGGATGCGATCTATTGCGCATCAGATCGGGCTACATTCTGGGCGGCAGGAACTCTTGGCTCCGAAACTCGACGTTCGATTACCGTTCCGCTTCCGACCTGCATGAGCGGCCAACCGCTCGCGCATTCCGTACGAGCAACGCTTGCTTGGCTTACTCCGGTCCTTCCCGGACGACAGTCGTATCGATCGGTCAAGCTTTCGCTTTTGGCCCCTGACGAGCTTGGCGGTTTTCGCGTTCTGCTTGCGAAGGCACAACCAGATGCTAATCAGGCCAGCAAAGGAACCGTTTTTTCCAGACGTTGGGACGGCGATAAAGCACCGGCCCTGACCGCGACCTCTTCAATTGAGTTCGTCGTTCAGCGAGAGCCCGACCGCGGAGCCGACGTCGACGAATTGGTCCCGTTTGGGCTAGCGGTGACCGTCGCGATGCCGGGCATTTCCGAAGTCTACAATCAAGCCAGAGCACGCATTGCCCCGGCCGTACCCCTTCGCGCCCGTTAACTTATGCGCTATCTGCCCAGTCCCTTCCTTTTGACGGTACTCGTTGCGCTAGCGTCGATCCCACGCAGCTGGGCCGGCGAGCGATCAGCCGAGACGCCCGAATGCAAGGAAATAACGGCCCGGATCATCGAGCGGACGAATACGCATTTCGATCACTTCTCGCCATCTGGCGGCAGCGTCTTCTTTAAAAGGCCGGACATGGTCCTGATCTGTGACCCCAAGTTCGTGACCTATGTTTCCTTGAACTGGGATGCGAGCGGCTTCCCGCCAGCCGACTGGTTCGTCCTCGCAGCAACGGCCGGAAACGCCGTCACAGGAGCCGACCTTGAGAAATTAGAAGCGGCGGCGCATCGATGCCATCGGGCCGCGCTCAGGGACACAGGTGAACAAGCTGCCGTCGCTCTTCCCAACGCGACGGTCGGATGTCAGGCGTTCACTAGAGTCGGTGGAGGCGTGATTGTAGATGTCGCGATACCTCTGCGAAAGAATTGAGATGGGCGTGACACCGAGCCGCAATTGCCGGCTAACCTCGGTCTTATGGCTACTGGCCTTTTCGTCGTTTTAGCCACACTAGCCGCCGCCTGCCCAACGGCTGCGCATGATATCGTCGGGCGTGCGAGCGTCATCGATGGCGATACGATCGAAATCCACGGCACGCGCATTCGCTTGTGGGGCATCGACGCGCCGGAGCACGATCAGCTTTGCCGCGGCGACGACAGTGAACTCTATCGATGCGGCCAAAAGGCAGCGGCAGCCTTGGCTGGCCTATTTTATGCGATCCCGCGCCCCGTTATCTGTAGGCCCAAAGACCGCGACCAATACGGCCGGACCGTCGCCGTTTGCAAGATCGGAGAGCCGGGCCCGGATATCGCGCATTGGATGGTCTCGAACGGGCATGCGCTCGATTGGCCTAAGTACTCCAACGGCCAATACGTCGAAGCGCAACGGCGCGCCGAGCGCGCCAGCGCCGGCATTGTGGGCCGGAAGCTTTGTCGAACCATGGCGATATCGCTCTTGCATTAGGGCGGGTCAACGGCCATCGAATTCTCAGACGAAACACCGGCCCGATGATGGCCAGCGGCCTGGCCGCCAAGGATGAATGCGGTGGTGAGTGTTCGCACCGCAGCAACGATGATCGTTGCTTGAAATCAGTCTTCCGATAATCTTCTCGCATTAGCGCCCATTCATTTCAGCCCCCTGACGACGGTCGAAGCCTGCCGACAAAATTGCGGTCACGGATGCTAAAACGGGCCGCTGGGCGTCGCCGGCCCGCGCCGCCGTCGACACCATTCGCAAAGCATACCGACCCGAACCGCGAGTTTGCGCGCAGCGCGGAGCTTGGTTGTTCGTGTTCCCGCCGATCTTCATGCTACTCTACGCGATCGTCGAGAAGATGCATGTGAGATGAAAGCTAGACAGAAAATTGAGGTGAGCGGCTGCTTTCGCGGCCCGCAGCCGCCCGCGGCTGTAGGATCAAGTGTTCTGCAATCGCCTACAGGTCAATCCGTAAATTCAACGCCGATACGGCTGCCCGAACGCCAGATTAGGCGACAATTTCTTTCGACGCGACCCTTCGCAATCATGAGCTTGAACCGGCCTTTCATACTATGCCCGGCTGATAAGGGCAGCTCGATTGCTGCTCCGTGCTCGGTGATGTCGACGACGCGGCAACAGGTGCTCGATCCGTCGCCGAAGATGTAGGCGACCTCGTTTATTTCGATGCGCTGTTGTCTGCGACGTTCCAGCACTGTTTCTTTCCAGTAGCAACGCGGGCTATCACTCTGCCGAGCGGCAAGGACTTCGCGCTGCGAGCCTAACGAAAAACCCGCCAGCCGCGTAGGGCTGACGGGTTTCCGATTGCCCATGCGTCCCCGCGGTACTCGTCACCAATCCGCGAGAGCAGATCGTATAGCGATAACGGTTGAAGTTGGGTTACCGCTCACGACCTTAAAGTCGTCGTCGTGGCCTAGGAAAAGCAGGGCGGTAAGAAACCGATGCGACAGCAGACAAGTTGAAAGTATGCGCCTTTCGCCCCTCAAACACCCCACCAAGCGGCGGCCCAAGACCGCCGCGATCTTGCCCGCGAAATATCCAGAGCCCGCCCGAATTGGTTAGCGAGTTGTTAATCGGCGCCCGGCACGCTTGCGGTCAGCGCTGCTGATCACCCCCCAAGCCCAAAGGTAGCGCAAGCGATGGCCGGCGGCAGTGATGCCGAGCGGCAGTGGTTCGCCAGCCTCTCAACACGCAAGCGATTGATAATTTGCAGGCCTCATCAGTTACCGCTTTGATGGCGGCGTGCCTCCGCTCACCCGCCGCCGCGGCAAAGATGATCCCAATCGCGAAACGTGGCTGATCTACCTCGGCGACGTGCGGGTCGGTGTGATCAGCCGGCGCTCGGGCGTTCCCAATTCCGCACCGCAATGGGGCTGGTCCTGCGGCTTCTATCCCGGCGTTGACCCGGGCGAGCATCGCAGCGGGATTGCTGAGACCTTCGACCAGGCGCGGGACGGCTTCCAAGCGGCTTGGGACGGGCTCGCAGCGACGCTCACGGAAACATGGCGAGAAGCCCGCGACTGGATGGCTTGGAGAGACCGAATGCACTCGCTCGCGCTCCCGCAGCGCGCGGAAGGCATTCCTCGCTGTTACTGTGGTGACGCGGTCAGCATCCGAACCCTCGATGCACATGGACGTACTGCGCACGCAGCGGCCCGGTAAATTGGTACGGCATAATTATATTCGATAACGATGTTCGCCTCGACCTAATTCGGCGAATATCTTTCGCGACCCTTTTAGTAACGAGTTTCGGGGCGACGCCACATGATCGGTTTTCAAGCCAAACTGGAACGTTTTGAAAGTCTCGCAGCTGAATGCGAGTTGATCGCCAAACGATCGGATGGAAGTAATCGCGAGATGTATCTGCGTGCGAGCGAACACTATCGCGAGTTGGCCAACGACGTACGTGCCCTGATCGCATCGTTCCACGTCGCCGCGTAAATGCCGGCCCATTTTGAAAGCTTCGGATGCTCGCGGCGAAGCAAGCTTCTATCGGTGATGAGAACGCCGGCTGCGCTCCCGCCCCACCCAGCAAGGAAGGAGCGCGCCATGCAGGAACGGCGTCGTTTCGAACAAATCGATCCCCTCGACAAGCGCCTTTCGGAAGAGGCTGTGCGTCTCCGGAAAGAAGCCCCTAGCCACCCCGCCTAGTATCGAACGTGAGCGGCTTATCAGAAGAGCGCGGCAAGCCGAGGTAGCCGCGCACATGCTGGAGTCGGCTTCCTCGCGAGGTCTCCAAGCCCCGAAAAATTCGTCGCTGCGGCGCACTAGTTCGCCTCGCCGCGACGCAGTGCCAAAGGCAGAAGCTGCGAGGTCGGTCCGAAACGAGTTAACCGAAAATTGCGGCTTCTCGTCAATGCTGAGATGGTTGTAATCGCCGCACCGCGGCTCCCTTGGAAGTACCTGTTCCATTTCGATTTTACACTCGGTTGGCAGTCTCCTCGCTGGAGAAGTCCGCTATGTGCAAGGGAATTCTGATTGCGCTCTTGGCGCTCCTCTTCTTAACGACGTACGATCACTATTTGTCAGATGGTCGCTATACCGCAGCCGCGATCGCGATGACGAAACAGATTGGTCGCGCCTACGGCGTCTGAGCCCCCGGCTCGGATTGGCGGTCGCCGAATTTTGAAAGCGAGCCCGTGTACGATGAGCGAATTTCTGCCTTGCCGGCCACTGAGACCATGACCTTCCGAAAATCGATCTACGAACCATTGCATCAACGGCTGTTGAGCGAGCGCAGACAAATCGTTCGGCTAACCTTCTCCGAAATGGAAGAGATACTTAGGAGAAAGCTTCCAGCATCGGCTCACAAATTCACGGCGTGGTGGAGCAACGAAAGCTCCATGAAGGTTGGACATACCCAAGCAAGGGCTTGGATGAACGCGGGCTTTCGCGCGCATGCTTCGATTAAAGATCGCGTCGTCGAATTCCGCCGGGTTTGATCAAGCTATACGGCTTAGCGCTTGTCGAAGGCCTTCGCACGCTGGAACAGCACGGTTTGAAGTCCGGTAATGATCAGCTTGTTCAACGTCTCACAATCGTTTGGCGACAGGTGGGGAAGCTGGCGCGAAGTCTTCCACTGCTCAATGGCGGCGGTCACAGCGGCGCGCAATTCACTATCAGTCGGGCTGGTCATCGGTTGCCCTCAATGCGACCGCCTATAGCTTGGGCCTTTTTGCAGTGAAGGCAATTGAACCTTCGATGTACCGGCTGAGAGTTAGTCAGCGGATTAACGGGCGATGCGGTCAGATCGCGGCCCCATGTCCGCAGCAGATGTGATCTTGCGACCTTAAAGATTGATCGCCGTTCTAGATCACCCCGGCAACTGAGCGAATAACCTCCCACTCGTCCTACTCGCTCGTCCCCGCTGTTTTTGAAAGCGCTGCAAGCGAGCGTAAACCGCTTGTCGGGTGCGGCCTAGCCGCTCGCCGACCTCTTCAGCTGTGGCACCTGCGCTAAAGAGCGAGAGCAATTCCGCCTCTTCGTCTGGCGACCACGGACGCGTTGATGTGCGACTGTTCGTCATTCGCAGTGCCTAAATGCGCGGCGGCGCTGGCCATCTCGGTGGATCAGGAAAGCGAGCTGGCCGCTCTGAGCGCGGCGGCGCCGGCAAGCGGCTGGGCTCAGGCGCGCGATTACCGCGCGTCATCAACGCTGCTAGACGAGCGTAGCTTCGCCTGAGAGCCGGAACGAACCAAGCCGCCGATGCGCCCTCGTGATCCATGTTCGAAGCATAATTTCGAGCCATTTAGAAAAGATTGCCGACTCCACCCGGTTGGTAACTGATCCTCAAGAATGCAAATGCAAAATTAGTTGCAATGCAAACAGAGCGCTCGCTTGAGACGAAATTGACCAAAAGGCATTTCTCAACTTTCTGCGGGATGTCGATTGAATCGCCTCCACGAAGTTGCCCGACACCCCCGGAACCAAGCTTGCGCTTCTGCGAAATGGCTGGATCGAACGACGCTCAACGAAAACGGGTATCGAATGCCGCATGACAGAAGCTGGTCTGAGGGTGCTTTACCAACCGCGATGACTGCAAGGCGCGGATTAGGAAACGACGAACGTGTCAAAGGCCATGGAACTGATCGTCGCTGGCTACGTGAAGGTGCGGGACCGTCGCGCGCTGACGGACTTACTCGCGCATCGCCGCAAGGTTCTCGCTGAGCTGCAAGCCGTGTCGGGCATCAACCCACAAAGTGCTGTCAAAGCAATACAAGACGAACTCGCGGTGATCGAAGCCGGCCTAGAAGAACTCAAACCCCCGCCGGGATCATTGCCCGAGAACGAGCGGAGCTAGCACAACAAACGTCCTATCACCGCGGCCCTCGTTCGCTTGACTGCGAATAGTAACCGGGCGGAAACCAATCCGAACTACGCTAGTTGAGCGCTTAACGGACAGGGCGCGATACGCATGGGCAGGAGAAGCCCGCTCCCCGAAAGTGGAGCGGGTTTCTTTTTCGATTGAGCAAGAATGCGCGTTAATAAGGTCACGTGGGACAAAGTCGGCCGGGTAACCGGGCCGGGTCGCTACAAGTGCTTTTTCGGATATCTAACCGTCACTTCAGAGGACATTTAGGTGTGGACGCGCTATCCCGACGCGACCTTCACTTTGATCGCGCGGCCGACGACTGAGCAATCGGTGGGGGAAGATTACCGTCTAGGCGCGTTCGACATCGGCGATCGTCAACAGTAGGCCTGAGGAAAGGGAACATCGAACAACGACGTTTCGACATTCGTTGGAGGCTTTCATTACTGCCAACGCGACGAAGCGGTTTTACCTTCAATTGACGCTTCCGCTCCGCGGCGGGGCTAAAGATCGAAGCATCGCAGCCCCCATAGGAACTTAGCCGCGCAGGTTCGGTTGGCTACGGTGTGCCGCTCGGCGTCCCTTTGCCAACATCAGGAGATGTAGGTGGCAAAAGCTTTAATTTCGAAGGCTGACCTCGAACGCATTGCGCTTCAGGACATTCGTAGTTTCCCCGGCTCCGAACATGTCGTCTCAGTAGAAGTCGAATACGCGGCCTATCAACCACAGGGCATCAACTGGCAATTGTGTGTCATAGCGAACGACGGAGGCGATCTCGACCGCATTCAATATGCTGCCAAGGTCACAAGCGATCGGTTGAAGCGCCGATACGATCTTCGGCTGGCCTCCTAGGCAGCACGATCAGCCCGTGGTGTCGAGCTGATGCGCAATGAGGATCTATATCAATCGCCTCGCCGGGACGTCGCTGGACAAGGGCGTCGAACTGAACGCGCGGGCATGCTGCCAGGGACAGCAGCCTTGTTCCAGATTTAACGTTCCGCGGCGACATCAAGCTTAATCCGCGTCTTCGATTGCACCGGGGCTAAGGAGAGTTAGCCTCTCTTGCACCGACATAGTCCCATTCGGGTTCACCATGGCGCAGCCGTCGCGCCAATATACTCGGCGCGGCGGCTTCGTTTGATTTGATTTGGACATCTCGCGCGAGTTGCATTTGAAAAGGCGGTCAGACAGCGCCCCCCTCGATCTTATTGAGATGCGTCGGCAACTCACGGCCATGCGCTCGCAACACTCGGACAACCTCGCCATAGCATCGCTACTGAACCGCTTCCTCGTAAAGGTTGCGTTTTTGTCAGAGCCAAAGGATGCGGCGCACGCGCAGCATCTACGGTCTGAGTTCGCACGGACGTTGCGAAGTGTTGAAGGCATCGCCTCGCGGAGCGTCGTTAAGCAGCCAAGTAACACTAACGCACGGACGTTCTTGCGCTCGCCGGGGCCGGCGACGATGCTAGATGCAGTCGCGAAGTCGTCCTCGTCTCGCGTACCGGCGACTTCCCGGCTAGGGGTCGCCGTCCCATTGGTCGGCGACCCCGCCCTGTGATGCTGCTAACCTTGAGGGGACTGAAAGTGTCTCTCGAATGGACGGGTGTTGAGCGGCGACGCGTCACACGCAAGACGGTGGACCAGATGGTTATGCTCTCGCTGCCAGGCGACGTGATCATCACGCCCTGCAAGATGTTAAACCTTTCCGTTCTTGGCGCCGGCGTACTGCTAAAAGATATTCCAATCCGGTCGACTGGCTTCGACCTATCCTTCGACGAATTTCGGACGAGCTTCCCGTGCCGCCTCGTATGGCGTCGCGGTGTTTTCGCCGGGGTGGAGTTTGTCCATTAGCTTCCCACTCCCCCGGCCTGGTTCCAGCGTGCCGCTCCCGCGGGCGATATGACCTGGGTTAGCGGCGTTCGCGGCTTCGACCATGCTTGCCATCCTTGCCGACGCGCTTCGCAACTGGGTCTTGTGTCCCAGTTGAATGGCGAGCGCGATTTACGCTCCGATTGCTGCCCCCGATTTCCTCGGCAATAGCGCGGTCGGACTTCCGCGGGTTCTCGGCAATGGCCGCTTCAGCACGCTTGCCGGCGATCAGGCCGCGACGTGTGCCATGTTCGCCAGCCTTGATAGCAGCGTTGGTAGGATCAGAAGTGGGATAAAATATTTCTGCATAAAATCAATTGCTTGAAGGTTTATTGGGGTGCCGGCCAGGGCGATTGTGGAGACCGGAACGGCATGGGGTGTGCCTGCTGCCGGGGAGCCTGCTATTTTTTTTGCCAGCTAATACCGCGCGTCGGTTTGTTGGTATTTCTGTTGGTATCGGCCGCCATTGACGACGAAAACTAATTCAAATTCAAATAGTTATGGCATTAGGCGGTTACCGGCCAGGGGCACCACGCTTCGCCCTTCGGGCTTCGCGTGGCGCAGCCATGCGAGACCGAAGGGCGAAGCGTGTCCGGCGAAGCCTCTTGGCGAAGACGGACTGGCTCAACGTAGCTCAATCCCTTCCCATCCTCCCGTCCCCACTTTATAAACCGGTAGCTTCTTCCGTCATTCGAAGAGGCTCACATGAACGACCTGCACACGTGGCTTTCGCAGCAGCACCACGGTTTGCGCACCTTCCGGATCTTTCAGCAGAAGCTCGAGATGCTCGGCCGGGACCATCCATCCCAGCGCGGCCTGTGCCGCCTGTTGAGCAGTCTCGTCGGCAGCTATGTCGAGGCCTTTGACGAGGCCCCGCTGCCGGTCGAAATTGCCGACGGCGCCTATCGCCGCCTGCTGGCGCTGGTCGCAAGCATCGATCTGAATGCCGACGCGGACCGGCGGCTCGCCGACATCAACCGGGTTGCGGAGAGTCGGCTCTGGCAGTGACGAGAAACGTCGCTTGCGACTCGCCTCGGCCTCCCGGACGCGCTGTGCCGGCAGAAGGCCGCGTGCGTGCCGGTACGAACGATCGTCGGCGCGTTCGACTTCGCCAAGTCGATACCTATATCCTGCAGCAACGTGGTGTTGCAGCGAGCAGCTTTGATGGCCAGGAGACGCACGACGGAAGCCGACATCGACGACCTCCCCCGCTATTTCGTCTGGGTCCGGGGCCTCGAAGGCCCCGAGCCGCAGAAATGGACGGCGATGGATTTCGGCATCGGCGACTGGAAGCGGCCACTCGTGCTGGCCTTTCTGGAGCTGCCGGAAGGCGAGCGGCACCTGCCGCTGTCGGCACTGGCGCGGCGCTATCCGCCGCCGCGGGTGGAGACATTGTAGGCTTGTAGAGTGGGTTGGGCGAAGCCGTAACCCACCACTTCCCTATCCGCCGAAGCAGAAGAGGTGGGTTACGCTGACGCTACCCCACCCTACGAAGAGCGACATCGCTTCCCCTCGCCGTCCGGCACGCCGACCAGCAAAACCAAATGCTTTTCGCGACCGTCATTCCGCGACGTCCGACCGCGGCGAGACCGCGCGTTCCTGCTTGCTACCTCAGCGGGACTATGCGCAGAATACATCCCATTTTATAACGCAATCGTTGATTGAGTCCGAGGAGTGCCGGCTCGGGCCTGAAGCGCTTCCTCGTGAAATTGCCGGAGGAGCCCATGCCAGATCAGGATGGCGCGCGGACCGCTGATACTGCCGGACCGGAACACCCGCATAGCAGGATGAATGCCGGCGGGACGGCCGACGCCGCCCGGTCGAAACGCAAGCTGGTGCTGTTCGCCGACGGCACGGGCAATGCGTTCACAGCCCAGGAATCCAGCGTCTGGCGTCTCTACGAGGCGCTCGACCACACCCAGCCGGACCAGATCACCCACTACATCAAGGGTGTCGGCACCGCCGGCTGGGCGCCGCTCGCCGCGCTCGACGGCGCAACCGGTTTCGGCGTGCCCTCCAACGTCCGCAAGCTCTACCGCTTCCTGTGCTGGAACTGGCGCGAGGGCGACGAGATCTACATCTTCGGCTTCAGCCGCGGCGCCTTCACCGCGCGCACGCTGGCGTCCATGATCGCGAGCCAGGGCCTGGTGCCGGCGGAGATCGAAGGCACGCCGGTGTCGCATGAGGAGATGGGGCGCAACGCCATGGCCGCGTGGCGGGAATACCGCCGCGACACCGTGCCATGGAAGAAGAGCCTGCCGACGATCTGGATCGCGCGCTTCATCCGCGATTTCCTGCTCTATCTCTATCATTCGATCTGCGGTCACCGTTCCTACGCCGATGTCCGGGCGGCGATGAACGGTCGCAAGGACGTCGACATCGAATTCATGGGGCTGTTCGACACGGTCGAGGCCTTCGGCGTCCCGATCGAGGAGCTGCGCGTCGCGATCGACTGGGCGATCTGGCCGATCTCGTTCCGCAATCACCGGCCCTCGCGCAAGGTGAAGCACATCTGTCATGCGCTGGCGCTGGACGACGAGCGCACCACCTTCCATCCGCTGCGGATCGACCAGAGCCATTTGGCGGCCGACCAGACGGTCAAGGAGGTGTGGTTCACCGGCGTCCATTCCGACGTCGGCGGCGGCTATCCGGATTCCACGCTGTCCTTCGTGCCGCTGGTCTGGATGACCGATCAGCTCGAAGGCCGGCTCCGTTTCCAGGACGGCGAGATCGAGCACTTCAGGGACTACCAATCGGCGATCGGACCGAAGCACGATTCGCGCAGCGGCGCCGCCGTGCTCTATCGTTACGGACCACGCCCGGTCCTCGCCGGTGAGGTCAATGGCGGGCTGCCGGTGGTGCACTTCGCCGTCATCGAACGCATGCTGTTCGGCTGCGACGACTACGCGCCGATCATGCTGCCGGCGGACGCGCTGGTGCTGATGCCGGACGGCAGCAAGCTGAACCTCATCGCGGACAGTACCCGCGGGGTGATGAAGCAGGCCTATCTGGCGAAAGCCAAGGGCCCGCGGCGCGAAAGCGAGGCCGAAGCGTTCACGCGCATGAGCACGCCCAGCGCCGAAATGGCCAGGCTCACGCGCGACACCGTGTGGTGGCGGCGCGTCGCCTATTTCTCGCTGCTGTTCATGGTCGGCGTGATCGCGGTCTGGCCGTGGATCGCCCGCAGCCTGATCGGGGTGTCGAAGGATAACGGTCTGCAAGGCACGGTGGTGCTGCACGTCATCGCCACCATCGATTGGCTCGTTGGCGCCGTGCTGGGTCCGCTCGCCAATCTCGTCAGGAACGTTCTGCCATCCTATGCGGCGCCGTGGCTCGACATCACGCTGTATTACCCGTTCGCCACCTCGACCGTCCTGGCCATCACCTACCTGATCTGGCGCAGGAACACGGTGCTGCGCGACACCATCCAGGAACGCGCGCGGCTGGCCTGGAGCAGGCCGCACCGCATGGCAAGCCGGCGGCATGTCGACGAGCCCGGCATGCTGCTCCGCTTCGCCCGATGGATGCGGCTGAATGCGGGGCCGGCCCGCTGGTTCTTCGTCAGGCTCGTGCTGCCGGGCATCTTCCTGTTCATCATCTTCTACGCCGCACTGCTAATCGGAGCGACCAGCGTCTTCACGGCCCGCACCGCGACCGGAAATATCTGCGCGACGCCCGGGCCGGAGGCCGGGACGCCGGTGCCCGACGAGCCGGTCGATGCGCCCGGCCGCTTCGCGACGAGGGAGTTTTGCTGGTGGAGCGGCCTTGCGGTCGAGAAGGGCCGCAAATACCGCGTCTGGGTCGAGATCGAGGATCCCTGGTTCGACCGCACCATCATGAGCGGCACGAACGGCTTCATGACCTATTTCACGCCTCACTACCTCGCCCTGCCGACGCTCCGTCAGTTCGGCGCCGCCTGGTTCCAGCCCGTGGTGCGCATCGGCACGAAGGGAATGAGCGACATTCCGCTGCAGGCCGTCAACGTCATGCCGGCCGAGGAATTGCCGCGCCGGATGAATCCGACCATTCCGGCCGAGGACGATGCGGACAAGCGCAAGGGCAGGTATCCGACCCAGCTGGACAAGACGAAGGAGTTCGAGGCGCTCCCCCACAACAATCCGCTCAAGCTCGCTGTCAGCAAGCTCGGACCTTTCGACCCGGTGCCGAAGGATCCCACGGCGCGCACGATCTGGGAGGACCAGAAACTGTCGGGACGGCTGGTGGCCGAATTCGTCGCGCCCGACGCCGGCGATCTGTTCTTCTACGTCAACGACGCCGTGCAGATTTACCCAGCACTGCTGCCGGCAGCGTTGCGGCCGGCGATGCTCGACGCGGTCCAGGGGCCCTATGAGCAGTTCTACAAGAACAATGCCGGCACCGCGCGCATCATCGTGCAGCGACTGCCGAGCCTGCCGATGCCGACGGACAAACCGGCCGCGACGAAGCAGTAGGCGTCCGGGACGCCGCCTCATTGCGGCCCCCATGATTATGGGTGTCGCGGCGTGCCTGCTGCGGGTAAACTTGCCGTGCGCCGCGGGGGACACGCGGTGCGGGACGATGGACATGAGCGAACAGGGCGAGACGGGTGACGCCATCACCATCCTCCTCGTCGAGGATGACGCGCCGACCTGCTGGCGGCTGCAGGATGCGCTGGTCAAGGCCGGCTACGAGGTGCGCAGCGCCGGCACGCTGGGAGAGGCCCGGTCAGCGCTGGGCGAGGCGGCACCGCGCGTGCTGCTCACCGATCTCAGGCTTCCCGACGGCCATGGCGTCGAGCTGATCCGCGAGGTCCGGCAGCGCTTTCCCGACACCGAGATCATGGTGATCTCGGCGCTCGGCGACGAGGAGAGTGTGATCTCCGCGATCACGGTCGGCGCCACCGGCTACCTGCTCAAGGACGCCTTCCCCACCGATATCGCCACCACCGTGCGCGATCTGGTCGCCGGCCATTCCCCGATCTCGGCCTCGATCGCCCGTTTCATCGTGCGGCGAACGCAAAATTCGACGGAGCCGCCGCCGGGCCCCGCACTCAACACCGCAAGACTGACCCCGCGCGAGATCGACATCCTCTGGGGCATCGCCAAAGGTTTCAGCTATGCCGAGATCGCAAGCCATCTCGGCCTGTCCAGGCAGACCGTGCCCGGGCACATCAAGAACATCTATCGCAAGCTCGAGGTCCACACGCGCAGCGAAGCGGTGTTCGAGGCCGTCCAGCAGGGCCTGATCAAGCTGTGAGCGAGATCGCGGCGAAGGCACCGGTCAAACCCGCGCGGCGCCGGCTGCTGGCCGCGCGCCTCGTGCCTTACTTGCTGCTCCAGGCGTTGATCGTGATCGCCACCATCCTCGGGCTGCGGCTGCTCCAGCCGAGCGACCCCGACGATTTTGCCTTGAGCGGATTTTCGCTGCGGGAGGACGGCGCGAGCCGTCCCGTGACGCTGCCGCACTTCACCTCGTCGCGTTACTCTCTGGCCGATCCGCCGCTCTACACCGGCGCCTTCACGGTTGGGCGCGGCGATGCGGCGGCGGGATGGTCGGTGTTTCTGCCGCGTTTCAGCAATGCGGTGGAGGTCGCCGTCAACGGTGTCGTCGTGCTCGACTCCCGCCGCGATTTCAACGCCAACCGGCCGGACCGTAACACGCCGCTCATCGCGCTCATTCCCGCATCGCTGCTGCGTGACGGCGGCAACGAGATCACGGTACGGCTGTTCGTATGGGGACCCTTGAAGGGTTTTCTCGACACCGTCTATGTCGGCCCCGATGCAGCCTTGCGTCCCGCCTATGAGACACGCACGCTGCTGTTCGTCACGTTGCCGGTGGTGTTCTCCGCCTGGCAGTCCATCCTCGCCGTCATCCTTGCGATCATGTGGCTGATGCGGCGCCGCGAGCCGGTCTACGGCGTGCTGGCGGCGGCGATGGTGCTCGGCGTGGTGCAGGCGTTCGTACCGCCGCCGGTGCCGCCGGCCACCACGTCGCGGCTTGCCGCGGTGCTGCTGGCATCGGCTCCGACCGAGAGCGCGCTGATCGTCGTGTTCGGCGTGCTGTTCTTCGGCTGGCGCTGGCCGCGTTACGGCGCGCTGCTGTTCGCGCCGGGCATCGTCGTGTTCGTGGTCGGGCTGATCGCCGGGCCGCCACTGCCGCGCATTCTGTTTCTCCTGCTTGGCATCCCCACGGTCGGGGTCTGCCTGTTCCTGATGGCCTGCGTCACCGCGGCCGCGGTTGTGCGGCGGCAGGATGCCGCGAGCTTCACGCTCGGCTGCGCGGTGAGCATCGTGCTGACCTGCTGGGTCCACGACATGCTGTCGGTGTCCGAGATCGTCACCAACGAACGCATCTTCGTCTCGCGCCTGTCCTATTCGGCGATGCTGGTCGCGATCGGCGCCGGCCTGACCTGGCGCTTCGCCCGCGCGCTGAACCAGGTCGACAGCTTTGCCGGCCAGCTCGTGACGCGCGTGCGCGAGGCCGAGGAGCGGCTGAAGGCGAGCTTTGCCCGCGAGGAGGCGCGCGCCCGGGCCGCCGCGCTCGCCAACGAGCGCACGCGGCTGATGCGCGACCTGCATGACGGCCTCGGCGGCCAGCTCGTCAGCATCGTCGCGCTGTCCGAGCGCGGCCATGAGGGTGCGACCATCACGGACGCCGCCCGCGCGGCGCTGAAGGATCTCCGTCTCGTCATCGACTCCATGGACGACATCGGCGGCGACCTCATGCTCGCGCTCGGCTCCTGGCGCGAGCGCGCGGCGATGCAATTGCGCCCGCACGACATCGCGCTCGACTGGCGCGTGGCGACGCCGCAGGGCCTGCCGCTGCATCCCGAGCTCAGGCCATGGCACGTCATCCAGATCGTGCGCATCCTCGACGAGGCCGTGACCAATGCGGTCAAGCACGCGCACGCCGGCAATATCGCGGTCACGATCGAGACGCTCGACGCGGACCAGGGGCCGTACGGCGTGATCAGCGTGACCGACGACGGCCGCGGTTTTGCGCTGGCCGGCAATTGCGAGGCCGCGGGCGCGAGCCAGACCGCGCGGGGCTTGCGCAACATGAGAAGCCGCGCCGCGCGCTGCGGCGCGGTGCTCGATCTGAGCTCGGATGCCGCGGGCACGCGGGTGCGGCTGCAATTGCCGCAAGTCTTTCCCGACAGCGACGCCGCTGCCGGCTGAAAAGCCCCCTCCCCGAACGTGTGGGACGTACGGAGAGAGGGAACGGGCCGGATGATCTTCATGCGGAGGACGGGGGGTTTGTCCGCAGGGTCATCACGTCGCCCGAAGCGATGCAATCAACTCAATCGAACGAGATCGTCAGCGAACACCGACGCGATTGACCGGGCCGCCGCGATTCATCGGCGTGCCGGCACGTACGCCGACACCGGGCGCACCGACGCCGGGCGTCGCGACCGCAGCCGCCGCGACCGGGGCTCCCGGCGCGACCACCACCGCCGCCGTCGGCCGCACCACGCAGCCCTTGGGCACGCCGACCGTCTTGCAATAGACCACCGCCTGCGCCGGGCTCGTGCCCAGCGACACCATCGCCGCACCCGCCAGCGCCATGATCGTCAGCCCGGCGCTCAGCACTCCCGCTCTTTTCGACATCTTGCTCTCCTGCTTCCCGTTCGGCGTCCCGGTGCAATCACCGGGTTCGCAGCCGACGTGCAGTCTGAATGGCAAAAGACGGCGTACGGATACATGCCATGAAGATGGGGGTACGCAGGCCAGAAGCGCGATCCGATGCCATGAACATGGCATGGACCGGCACCAGACCTCCGCGAGATGGTCCGCCCGCTTGATCCCGAACGGGACCACCCGACAAGCCCAAAGAGGTGTTTTATGAAGATTTCGATCCTTGCCGCGCTGCTGCTTGCCGCCACCGCCCTGCCCGCCGCGGCACAATCCGGTCCGACGCTGCAGGAGCAGATGGCCTGCCGCGGCGACGCCAGCAAATTCTGCGCCGAACATGTCGGCAAGCCGCCGCAGATGAACGCCTGCCTGCGCGAGAACAAGTCGAAGCTTTCGGACGGCTGCCGCAAGGTGGTGGAGTCGCACGGGGGCTGAGCTAGCGGTCATTCCGGGGGCGCGCCAACGGCGCGAGCCCGGAATCCATCGCGCTGCGGTCGCCGCGGATAAATGGATTCCGGGCCTGCGTGCTGCGCACGCATCCCGGAATGACGAGGCGCTGCCGGATGGGCATGGACGATCTCGCCGTCGCCGATCCGCAGCGGTTGCAGGTGCGAGGCATTGACGGCTTGCATGTCGCGGACGCCTCGTTGATCCCGATCAGGATCTCCCGCAACATCCAGACGCCGACGATCCTGATTGCCGAGCGCGCAGCGACCGCGATCCTGGGTTAGGTGCTAGTCGTCGTCGGGGCCGAACAGCCTGATCTGCGGGAAGCCGCCGCGCGGCCGGCCCGCGTAATCGCGCGCGTCTGAATCTTGGCGGATGTTGCGGGCCACGTCGTCCCAATCGGTCCGGTCGCGCATGCCGCGGGGATCGCGGGACTCATAGCGGTGACGCTCGGACCAACGCTCGCGGCGATCCATCCGGCGCCGTTCGGACGCGGCACGCTTCACGTCAAAATCCCTCGCCTTGGCATAGGCGTTGTCAGGTGAGGAGGACGGCTCTGTCGAAGCCTGCTGTTCGACTGGCTTTGCGGCCTGCGGAGGCGATGGCGATGCCGGTTTCGGCGGCTCGACCGCGGCCGCTTGCGACGGCTGTGGCGCGGGGGGCTCGGCGTTCGCCGGAGTGACCTGCGTGTCGGGCCTTGTCTCAGGCTTGGCGTCGTCCCGCGCCTGCGCGGGCGCGGCGATCATCGCGCCGAAGGCTTGCGAGCCGGTGAGATATTGCACGCGCTCCGACGGCGCATTGCTCTGGACCGGCGCGATAACCGCTTCCGTGCGCTGCGCCAGCTTGCCGGCATCCGGCCCCTGCTTGGGCGCGATCGGATTCATGATGTTGCCGGCGACGATGCCGCCACCGAGACCAATAGCGATGGCCGCGACGATGGTTCCGGCACCGACGAAATAGGCTGTCGAGGCGCGCATTGGTCCACTCCCTCTTTTGGAGCGGGCAACGCCTGGAGATTGCCGGATGTTCCTGATATCGAAGGTTCCCTCGGCGCGATGGCTGGCCATCGCGCCTCAGCTCATTGTTTGAGCATGATGTTTTCGGAAACCGCGCGTCAGATCTGCTGCGCGACCTTCTCGAGCCCAATGATGCGGGCGAGCTTGCGCACTTCCTCTTTCTGGTCGTCACGCAGTTGGAACAGGAGCGGCATCGCGGCCGACTTCAACTGCTGGACCTCGTCGCAGTTCGGATCGATCTGCGCGCCGGGCGGCGCGTTCGGATTCGACAGCTTGTTCGCCTGGATCCTGCGGACGACGTTGCGCAGCGCCGTCTCGACCGAAGGCCAGTAATATTCCTGCGACGACGACAGCTTCAGACGATCCTTGATGCCCGAAATCTGAACGTCGGAGAGCAGCGAATAGGACTTCTGCGGCTGCGGCTTGGCGACGACTTTCGGCTTGGCCGGGACTTCGACGGCGGGAGCTTCCGCCGTGGGCGCCTCGTTCACGCTCGCCGATGAACCCGTCTTGGACATCGGAAAATCGGACGGAGTGGCGGCGGCAAAGGCCTGGCGCAGCGGCTCGGTCAGCACCGGCGCCTGCGCAAGCTTGTCGGCGGGCACCTGGACCGGCTCGATCGCGGCCGAGGCCAGCGCCAGGGTCGGAACCAGACGGTCGGCCTTGGCGGCGCGGTTGGTCGCGAGCGGTTTCGGCGAGGCCTGGGTGATCATCTCGGCGCTAACGCTGGGCACGCTGTCGCGTCCGAGAATGGCGGTGGTGGCGGCACCGAGGACGAGGAAACAGGTCAGAACGACGATGGTGATGGCTTTGGACAAACGTCTCTCCGGGGGGAGGGGCGGTTCACGATGTTGTCAACGGTGCCCGGGAAAAAGGAACGAATTAAGGCTTGAGTGTGCCTTTGCGGCGACAATCACCATGCCTATGGCGACGCGACTAAAAAGCCGAGTAAAATCAAGCAGCTGAGGCCAGATCGTAGGCATCCTGGATGTCCGCGACGATTTCGGAGGCCTCCCAGACCGCGCGCGGCTCGACCGATTGCAGCGTCACCGTCCAGTTGCCGCCCCGGCGGGTGCGGGGGACGCTGACGATATCGAAGCGCACATTGCGGCACAGCGGATGGCGGGCCAGCGCGTGGGCCACGCGGACGCGGATTTCGTCCAGCGAAGCCGCCGTCTTGGAGTTGAGAAAATCGAAATCCATCGCCTGTCCCTCTCGGTCCTGATTGGCGGCCTTGAGGGGGATTCTGGGCGGGCGATGGTTAATCTGCCGTTAAGTGAGGGGGAATCGAGCCATGCAGGATTAACTGTGATCGATGCGACGGCGCCTGGTCTCCCGCGCCCCGTTCATACAGGGAGAGGGAGAGGAGCCTACCGCCCACCCGCCGCGCGATATTCCGCGAGCGTCGACGCGACGAGATCGTCAACCGCGAGCACATCGGTCACGCCGGAGGTCGAGTGCCCGCCGCTCCAGATATCGCGCCAGCGCTTTGGCCGGTTCTCGCGCGCGTTGACGTCGATGTCCTTGGCGATGTCGATCGCCCCGCGCGCCGGCAGGTCGTCGGGATCAAGCCCCGCAGCGACGATCGACGGCTTCAGCATGCTGGTCTGAAGCCCCGTGAACGCGGTGGTCAGCAGGATGTCGTCGGCGCTGCTCTCGACCAGCATCCGTTTGTAACGATCATCCGCCATGCTCTCGCGCGTCGCGATAAACTTCGTGCCCATGTAGCCGAGATCGCAGCCGAGCACTTCCGCAGCATGCAGCGCGCGGCCATCGCTGATGCCGCCCGCGAGCACGATGATGCCATCGTAGAATGCGCGCACCGCGCGGACGAAGGCGAACGGATTGAGCCAGCCGGTCTGCCCGCCCGCGCCCGCCGTGAGCAGCACGAGTCCATCGGCACCTGCTTCCGCCGCACGTTCGGCGTGGCGGATCGAGGCGACATCCGCCAACACCAGCGCACCGGCGTCATGCAGCGGCTTGAGCACTGGCGCGGGCGAGCCGACCGAGGTGATGACGATCTCCGGCCTGTGCCGCAGCAGCACGGCAAGATCCTGCTCCAGCCGCGCATTGGAGCGGTGCACGATCAGGTTTGGGCAGAGCGGCGCCGCCTTGCGGCCGGCTTGATCTTCATGCCGGCGCAGCCGCGCTTCGATCTCGCGGAGCCATTCGTCGAGCTGTTCCGCGCTACGGCAATTCGCGCTGGGAAAGCTGCCGATCACGCCGCTCTGGCAGGCCGCGACCATGAGCTCGACACCCGACACCAGAAACATCGGCGCGGCGATCAGCGGCAGTGCCAGGCGATCGCGGAAACGTTGCAGTCGATCAGACGTCACGCATGCCTCCCTCGCGCGGGCTGTGTCGTTCCATCCCGCATTCCCTGTGCTAGCGTTACGGCAAACATTGGCACGCCAGAAGCCGATGACAAAGCAGCGAGGAAACATATGTCAGATCCGCTCCACGCATCGTCCCCGACTTGCGCACAGGCGCTGCGGGCGCTGGCGCGCTATCCCGGCCGCACCGCGTTCGCCTGGCCCGGCGGATCGCTGAGTTATCGGGGCACCATCGACCTGATCGGGCACATCCAGGGCGTGTTCATGCGGCTTGGATTGCAGCCCGGCGCACGCGTCGCCTTCCTCACTGCGAACCGCGCCGACACCTGGTGCGCGGGTGTCGCAGCGCAATTGTCGAGGTTTTGCGTCACCTGGCTGCATCCACTGGGATCGCGGGGAGACCAGCTGTTCCAACTCGAGGATTCCGAGGCCGAGGTGCTGGTGGTCGATGCGGCCGCGTTCCGCGATCGCGGCGGCGAGCTTGCCGCGAGTGCGAGCCGGCTCAAGGCGGTCTTCACCACGGGGCCGGCCGACTATGGCGTCGACCTGCTGCAGGCGATCGAGATCGAAGGCCATGCCAGCGCGCATTGCTTCGCCGGCCCTGACGATCTCTCCACGTTGAACTACACCGGCGGCACGACCGGCAAATCCAAGGGCGCGCTGCGCTACCACCGCGAAAATGCCGGGGCCGCCGCCGCGATCCTCGCCGACTTCGAAATCCCGGAAGATGCGCGCTATCTCGCGGTCGCCCCGATCAGCCATGTCGCCGGCACCAAGGTGCTGCCGACCCTGATGCGCGGCGGCACCGTGCACATGCTGAAGGGTTTCGATCCCGAGGCCGTGCTGGCGACCATCGCGCGCGAGCGCATCAACTTCACGCTGTTCGTGCCCACCATGATCTATGTGCTGCTCGATCATCCCGCGCTGAGCAGGACCGACCTCTCCTCGCTCGAGCTCGTGCTCTACGGCGCCTCGGCGATGTCGCCGAGCCGGCTGATCGAGGGCATCGAACGGATCGGGCCGGTGTTCTCGCAGCTCTACGGCCAGACCGAATGCTATCCGATCTCGGTGCTGCGCAAGAAGGACCATGATCCCCGGACGCCCGAACTGTTCCTGTCCTGCGGCTTCCCGATCGCGGCCTGCGAGGTCAGGATCCTCGACGACAATGACCAGGAGGTGAAGACGGGCGAGGCCGGCGAGATCTGCGTGCGCGCCCCGCATGTCATGGCGGAATACTGGAAGCGGCCTGACATCACCGCCGAGACGCTGAAGAACGGCTGGGTCCACACCGGCGACATCGCGCGCAAGGACGAGCGCGGCTACATGTTCATCCTCGACCGCAAGAAGGACATGATCGTCTCCGGCGGCTTCAACATCTTTCCGCGCGAGGTCGAGGACGTGCTGTCGCAGCACGCCGATGTCGCGATGGTCGCGGTCGTCGGCATCCCCGACGAGAAATGGGGCGAAGCCGTCACCGCCATCGTGGTGCCGCGCGAAGGCGCAAAGCCCGATCCGGACGAGCTGATCAATTTCGTGAAGACGCGGAAAGGTTCGGCGCATGCGCCAAAGCAGATCCAGTTCGTCAAGCAATTGCCGATGACCGGCGTCGGCAAGGTCGACAAGAAGGTGCTGCGCGCGGGATTCTGGAGCGGGCGGGACCGGATGGTGGGGTAGTCGTCTCGATCTGCAACTTGTGGCAGGCGGCACCGTGCAGGCCCCCGCGCCCGACCCCGGGATTTTACGGTGTCGCTGTGACCGGCGAACAACAGCGCGGAAGGGACTTTTCAGGCACGCCGTCCGCGCGATTGCGGGCGAATCAACGAATCAACTAGACCGCTGATGGGGCTGGGAAGCGGAGTATCAAATGAGAGTCGCTTCCTTGGAAAGTGCGTTGGCCGCGATCACGTTGATCACGGCTATTGTTGTCCTGCTGTGGGAGATCAAGATCGTCTACGGCAGTTGAACAGGCAGGACGCTGGCGTCGAACAGAGACCTCCGGACAAGAGAAGAGGCTCGCGACCAGGGCATCCCTTCCGCGGCGGCGGAAGTCTGCCGTTCCTTCGGCTCAAGGAGCGATCACGGCGCTTGCCGTCACGCTCACCGCTTCTCGATCACCAAACTCTGCACCGCGCGACCGAAATAGCCCTGCCGATCCGCCAGCCGCGACATGGCGAGTCCTGCGCCATCAGGGCCGATCCAGGAGTCGCCGTCGAGCAGGATCCACTCGCCGACCGGTTGGCGCGCAAGGCTCACGGTGAGGTCCGCGTTGATGTAGGTCCAGGCGCGGAAGTCGAGCGTCGAGGCGGTGCCGTTGGAAAAGTCGGCGGCGACCACGGCGCGCATGGCCTGCGAGATCGCTTCGCCCTCGATCAGGGGATGGTCGACGCGAAACCAGATCGCGCCCGCACCGGCCTGGCCGAAGCGGCCGCGCGCGGCGCGCATCGAGACCGAGCGCACGAACGGGCTGGTGGCGGCATGACCGTCCTCGACCAGCGAATCCTCCGGTGACGGCAGCGCGAGCGGGACTTCCTTGACGTCATCCGGCAGCGCCTGCGCCTGCCGCCTGATCTTCAGCACTGTGGCGCCCACGACCTGCACGCCGTCGGCGAGCAGCTTGATTTCGCAGAGCTGAATCTTGCGGCCCTCGCGCAAGACCTCGGTCTTGATCGTGAGCGGCGCCACCGGCACCGGGCGCATCAGATCGATGGTGACGCGCGCGATGTCCATCGTAACAGGCGTCGGAATACGCTCCGCCGCCCACGTCACCAGCGATGCCGGCGCCGAGCCATGCTGCATGCGCCGGTCCCACGGACCCGCAGCGTCAGGGCTGGTGACGACACTGTTGCCGTCGACACGGTAGATCGGGGGCATGGTGCAGATCTCTGTTGCCTGAGACGCTCGGAGTTCCAATGACAGTGTCGTCCTGGCGAAAGCCAGGACCCATTACCCCAGGGAGAAGTTGTGGCGCGCAACTCTCAACTCCGAGTCTTCGCCAAACTACTCCCTGGGGTAATGGGTCCTGGATCTGCGCTCCGCTCCGCTGCGCTTGTCCAGGACGACGGAGGAAAGATACGCGCGCTGCAATACGCAATAGCCGCCGTTCACAACGGCGGATCGATCGCCTCGTCGTATTCCTTCTTGAAGCGCGCGATCAGCTCGGCGGCAGGCAGAACCTGGTCGACGCTGCCGATGCCCTGGCCCGAGCCCCAGATCTCCTTCCAGGCCTTTGGCTTGGCGCGCTCGCCGGAGGCGTCGGTGCCGAAGTTCATCTTGGACGGATCGGACGTCGGCAGGTTCTCCGGATCCATGCCGGCGGCGAGGATCGAGGGCTTCAGATAATTGCCGTGCACGCCGGTGAAGAGGTTGGAATAGACGATGTCGTCGGCCGTCGACCCCGCGATCATCTCCTTGTACTTCTCGACAGCGTTGGCTTCCTTGGTCGCAATGAAGGCCGAGCCGATATAGGCGAAGTCGGCGCCGAGGATGCGCGCGGCGCGGATCGCCTTGCCGTTGCCGATTGCGCCCGACAGCGCGATCGGGCCGTCGAACCACTTTCGCGTTTCCGCCACGAAGGCAAGCGGCGAGATCACGCCGGCGTGGCCGCCGGCGCCGGCCGCGACCAGGATCAGGCCGTCGGCACCCTTCTCGATCGCCTTGTGCGCGAATTTCTGGTTGATCACGTCGTGGAAGACGATGCCGCCCCAGCCGTGCACGGCCTGGTTCAGTTCCTCGCGCGCGCCGAGCGAGGAGATGATCATCGGCACCTTGTACTTGGCGCAGAGCTGCATGTCGTGATCGAGCCGGTTGTTCGACTTGTGCACGATCTGGTTGACCGCGAACGGCGCCGACGGCCTGTCGGGATGCGCGCGATCATAGGCCGCGAGCTCTTCGGTGATCCGCGCCAGCCATTCGTCGAGCAGCTCGGGCGGCCGCGCGTTCAGCGCCGGAAACGAGCCGACGACACCCGCCTTGCACTGCGCGATCACGAGATCGGGCACCGAGATGATGAAGAGCGGCGAGCCGATCACGGGGATCGACAGGCGCCCTTTGAACAAGGCAGGCATGGACATCGCGAAACGATCCTCTATTGGCGGTCAAATCGAAGTTGGGAGCCATACCAACAAGGCAATCTTTCCACTGTCAAGTATTGCGTTTTGCCGCCGCGGAAGATGCCGTTACCGCAATTCCAAGCCGCGGAATTCCTCTTCCGTCATTCCGGGGCGCCGAAAGGCGCGAGCCCGGTATCCGTCTGACCTCCGCACGCGTGGGCGAAATGGATTCCGGGTTCGCGCTTCGCGCGCCCCGGAATGACCATGAGACATCACGCAATCAGGTCCGGATTGATCAGCCGCTCGAACGAGAACATCTCGTCCCACTTCTCCTGCGTCAGCAGCTTGCGCTCGACAACCACGATCTGGTGCAGCGACTTGCCGCTCTTGTAACCCTCGCGCGCGATCTCGGCGCATTGCTTGTAGCCGAGCAGCGGCTTCAGCACCGTGACGATACCGAGCGAGTTCAGCACCATGTTGCGGGTGTGCTCCGCGTTGGCGGTGATGCCGACGACGCAGTTCTCGCGCAGGCTGTTGACCGCGCGCTCCATGGTGCGGATCGAGAAGAACAGCGCGAACGAGATCACCGGTTCCATCACGTTGAGTTGGAGCTGGCCGGCGGACGCGGCAAGCGTCACCGTGGTGTCGAGGCCGATGACAAGGAAGCTGGTCTGGTTGACGACCTCGGGGATCACGGGATTGACCTTCCCCGGCATGATCGAGGAGCCCGGCTGGAGCTGCGGCAGGTTGATCTCGTTGAAGCCGGCGCGCGGGCCCGAAGCCAGCAACCGGATGTCGTTGCAGATTTTTGTCAGCTTGCTCGCCGTGCGCTTGAGCACGCCGGAGAGCTGCACATAGGCACCGGTATCCGAGGTCGCCTCGACGAGGTCGCCGGCGAGAATGAAGTCGATGCCGGTCAGCGCGCTCAGATGCCGGACGGCGAGCTTGGGATAGCCGTGCGCCGCGGTGACGGAGGTGCCGATCGCGGTCGCGCCGAGATTGATCTCGCGCAGCAGCGCCCGTGCCTCGGAGATACGATCGACCTCCTCGCCCATGGTGGTACCCCAGCCGCGGAATTCGGCGCCGAGCGACATCGGCACGGCGTCCTGAAGATGCGTACGGCCCATCTTCAGCACGCGGTCGAACTCACGGCCCTTGGCGAAGAACGCCTCCTGGAGCTGGCGCAGCGCCGTCATGTAGCTCTCGAGCCGCAGGATCAGCGCGAGGCGAAAGGCGGTCGGATAGGTGTCGTTGGTCGACTGGCCGTAGTTCACATGATCGTTCGGGCTGACGTGCTGGTAGTCGCCCTTCTTGAAGCCCAGCGATTCCAGCGCGAGGTTGGCGATCACCTCGTTGGCGTTCATGTTGGTCGAGGTGCCGGCGCCGCCCTGGATGAAGTCGGTGACGAATTGATCCATCATGTCGCCGGCAATCACGCGGTCGCAGCCGAGGATGATCGCATCGGCCACCCTGGCGTCGATCACGCCGAGATCGCGATTGGCCATCGCCGCGGCCTTCTTCACGTAACCCAGCGCCTTCACGAAGTATGGCTCCTGGTTCATCGGAATGCCGGTGATGTGGAAGTTCTCCTTCCCGCGGATGGTCTGGACGCCGTAGTAAATATCGTCGGCGATCTCACGCTGTCCGAGGAAATCCTGCTCCGTACGGCTCATGGGCGCTCCTGGTTGCTCGCGCGCGGCGTCGTCACGTCAGTTCTGGCACAGCGCGCTGGTCACGAAAGTATCGGTGCGGCAGTCGTCCGGTTTGCGTTGCCTGCCCGGGATGAGAACCTTGGCCGAGCATTTCTCGGCGGAGTCTGCGTTGAGGCTCTTGCCTTGCTTGTAGCCCTTGCCCTGGCAGAGCTGGTCGGCGGCCTGCTTGCAATCCGGCGCGCCGTTCGACGAGACCGGACAGGCCACGCGCCCGGAGACCATGGTCGAGGGCGTGGCCAGCCGCGACAGGTCATTCATGGTCTCGCTCGGACTTTTGATCGGCGGCAGGATCGAGGGCAGCTTGTCGAACAGCTTGCCCATTTCGTTGATCAGCCCGGGATTTTCCCCGCCCGCCGGCGGGGCAGGCGTCGATGGCGGCGGAGCAGCCTGCGGCCCCTGCTCCTGCAAGCCGAGCGCCGGCGGCGCGGATTGCGGCCATCCGGTCCCGCCCGCACCCAGCAGGAGCAGCAGCACTGCTGACGTCAGCGTCCCAAGCCGCACGGCCGGATTGCCGGATCGAACCATCATGACGGCAACCGTAGCCGAAGCCGGCGCAGCGGCAAAGCGCTGCGGATGCGTTATCCGTCGAGCATGATCTATCCGCAAAACCGCTTCACGCTTTGCGCTGACGCGGCCCTTCGGGTCCGGATCATGCTCTAGATCAGCTTGACCGCCACCACGAAGCCGAGCACCAGCACGGCGGCACCGAGCGCGACCCACAGACCGAGATGCTTCTCGATCCGAACCCGGATCCAGTCGCCATAGCGGTTGAGCAGGATCGCGGCGATGAAGAAGCGTCCGCCGCGCGCGACGATCGAGCACAGGACGAACAGGCCGATATTGTAGCCGGCAAAGCCCGAGGTGATGGTGACGAGCTTGTAGGGGATCGGCGTCAACCCCTTGAGCAGGATGATCACCGCACCCCACTCCGCATAGGAGGCGCGGAAGGCATCGACCTTGTCGCCGAGGCCATAGACCTGGATCAGCCAGTGGCCGACCGAGTCGAACAGCAGCGCACCGATGGCGTAGCCGAGCAGGCCGCCGAGCACCGAGGTGGCGGTGCAGACCGCCGCGTAGACCCAGGCGCGCTGCGGGCGCGCCAGCGACATCGGGATCAGCATCACATCCGGCGGAACCGGAAAGAAAGAGCTTTCGGCGAAAGCCACGGCTCCCATGATCCAGAGCGCGTAGGGCTTGTGGGCGGCGTCGATGCACCAGTCGTAGATACGTTTCAGCATGGCGCCGCGATGAAGCACCATGGGACGGATTTGTCCATGCCGAGATTGAGGCGAATTATGACGGTTCTAGTGGCGCTTGCGCGCCGTACGGCCCTCGAGCGCGACAATTGGCCGCCTCGCAGCGACGCGCGGTGACGCAACTTTGGGCAGCTTCATCGCCGACTTCGGCAGTTTCTCGGCGATGCCGAGCATGTCTTCCCGCCGCGTCATCTCGCGCCAGACGTCCTCGGGGCGCACGCCGGCCGAGGCCCAGAGCACGGTGAGATTGTAGAGCAGGTCGGCGCTTTCCCGGACCACGGCATCGGTGTCGCCATTGACGGCATCGATGACGACCTCAATCGCCTCTTCGGCCAGTTTCTTCGCCATTTTGGAGGGGCCACGCTGAAACAGCCGGGCGGTGCGCGATGTTGCCGGATCAAGGTCTCTGGCCGCGAGCACAGCCAGATATAGCCGCTCAAGCGAATCACTCATGGTACTCAAAACTACTCTAAACCAATGGCGAACGCGTTAACGCCCGGCAATTAAAGCAAAAAACAGGCCGGCGCGGCAAGTGCGACGGCCTGTTTTGGTCAACCCTTGGTAGCCAAGGTCTGGTCGCCAGGGCTGGTCTTCAAGGCTGGTCTTCAAGGCTCGTCGTCAAGGCTAGTAGCAGTTGGTGTAATAGCCTTGGCCGCAGAGCTCGGAGGGGGCGGTGCCGCCGTAGCGCTGATACTGGTAGTTCGGGCCCGGACCGTAATAGGGGCCGTCGCCGTAATAGGCAGGGCCGCTGTAATAGGCCGGACCGCCATAACCGCCATAATAGGGCCCGTTGTCGTAGGCATAGGCATTGCGGGTCGCGGCGATGGCAAGGCCGGTGCCGACGATGCCGGCAAAGGCTGCGGCAGCCGCTGCGCCACCACCACCACGCCAGTGACGGCCGCCGGCGTATGAGGCGGTCGGAGCGACCGCAGTCAGCGCCAGCACCGCAGCGGTGGCGAGAACGGCCTTGCGGCCGGCCAGTCTCGAAAATCGGTCGAACATGTCCTGGACCCTCCTTGGGACCTCGAATGGTGCCTGCGCAGACAGGCTCATGTCTTTCAAACACCCACGTCCCATGTTGGGTTCCCGAACCCCAACACAAGCTGAACGGGGTTGCGTAATCGTGACGCAACCACCGCTCATCCGCCGTTCATATTGGCGCGCGCAGGCTCGTCGCCGGCCGGCGCTGCGAGCGTCACGAAACCACAACAATGCGGGACCGGCGCAACTGATGTCAGAATTCAAGACGATCATTTCTCGTTGCCTGCTGGCGCTCTCGATCTCGCTTGCGACACTGACCGCACGCGACGTCACGGCGGCCGAGACCGCCGTGCCCTCCGTCGCGATCCACTTCACCTTCGACCGCCCGATCGATGCGAGCATGGCGCCGTTCTTCCTTGCCGCGAAGGACGGCAAATTCGGCGCCGAGCGCCTCAACGTCTCCTTCAACACCGCGCCCGGGTCCCCGGAGACGCTCGCGCGCGTCGCCAAGGGCGACAGCGAGCTCGCGCTCGTCGACATCAACGAGCTGATCCGCTTTCGCGACAAGGACGAGGCGGCGCCGCTCAAGGCGGTGTTCGTGCTGTTCAACCGCGCGCCCTACGCGATCGTCGCGCGCAGGAGCCGCGGCATCCACCTGTTGCCCGATCTCGACGGCAAGACCGTCGGCGTCGCCGACAGCGATCTGTCGATGCGGCTGTGGCCGGCGCTGGCGCAGCAGAACGGCATCAACGTGTCGCGCATCAAATTCCACAAGATGAGCGCGGCGGTGCGCGAGCCGATCCTGTCCGCAGGGCAAGTCGATGCCGTCGCCGGCTTCAGCTATCTCTCGGCGGTGAACCTGCGCGACCGCGGCGTGCCCGGCGACGATCTCGTGGTGCTGCGCTACGTCGACTATGGCTGCGAAGCCTATGGCTTTGCCGTGGTGGCCAACCCCGCTTTCGCCGCGGCGAAGCCGGACGCCGTGAGGGGATTTGTCCGCGCCTTGATCGCCGGTATCAACGCGACCGTCAAAGAGCCCGCCCGTGCGGCGGACGAGGCCGCGAGCCGTATCGACGACGGCGACCGCGACCTCGAACTGGAGCGCCTGCGCACCGTGCTCGTCGACAACATCCTGACCGACGAGGTCAAGCGCAACGGTCTCGGCGGCATCGACCCGGCGCGGCTGGACCGCTCGATCGAGCAGATCGCCCAGGACTTCAAATTCCGCAAGCGGCCGGCCGCGGGCGACATCTTCGACGACCAGTTCCTGCCGCCGGTCGCAGGGCGGCTGATCAATTGAGCAAAACCGATAGCTTCCGCTGTATCTCGCGGACGATCCCTGCTTAGAATACGGGCCCCGTTATCCGCCCGAGTTGCCGGTCCGCATGTCCATTTTCAGCCTCTACACCCGCGTTCTCGAGCTGCTCGGCAAGGAGGCGCGGCTGGGCTGGCTGCTGGCGTTTGCCAATCTCCTGCTCGCCGCCTCGCAATTCGCCGAGCCCGTCCTGTTCGGCCGCATCGTCGACGTGCTCTCCGGCAAGTCAGTCGCCGGTTCGAGCTCGGCATGGCCCTTCCTGGCTGCCTGGGTCGCGTTCGGGCTGTTCACCATCGCATGCAGCGCGCTCGTTGCGCTGCAAGCCGACCGGCTGTCCCACCGCCAGCGCCAGGCGGTGCTGACCGACTATTTCGAGCACATCCTGCAGCTGCCGCTGACCTTCCACTCCGGCACCCATTCGGGCCGGCTGATGAAGGTGATGCTCAACGGCACCGACGCGTTGTGGCGGCTGTGGCTCGGCTTCTTCCGCGAGCACTTTGCCGCAATCCTCTCGGTCGTGGTGCTGCTGCCGCTGTCGCTCTATCTGAACTGGCGGCTCGCGATCCTGCTGTTCGTGCTCTGCATCGTCTTCACGGCGCTGACGACTTTCGTCGTGCGCCGGACCTTCGGCATGCAGATGGCGGTCGAGGAGCACTACAGCGAGCTCTCCGCGCGGGCCTCCGACGCGCTCGGCAACGTCGCGCTGGTGCAGAGCTTCGTGCGCGTCGAATCCGAGGTGCAGGGGCTGCGCTCGGTCGCGAATCAATTGCTCGAAGCCCAGATGCCGGTGTTGTCCTGGTGGGCGCTCGTCACCGTCATCACGCGCGCCTCCACCACCATCACTGTGCTCGCGATCTTCACGCTCGGCATCGCCCTGCACGACCAGGGGCTGACCTCGGTCGGCGAGATCGTGATGTTCGTGAGCTTTGCGACGCTGCTGATCCAGAAGCTCGAGCAGGTCGTGAGCTTCATCAACAACGTGTTCATGGAAGCGCCGCGCCTGCGCGAATTCTTCAACGTGCTCGATGCCGTGCCGGCGGTCCACGACCGTCCCGACGCGATCGATGCCGGACGCCTGTCCGGCCTCGTCGAGTTCAACGACGTCACCTTCTCCTATGACGGCAAGCGCCCCGCGGTCGAGGACCTCTCCTTCACCGCGCTGCCCGGGCAGACCGTCGCGCTGGTCGGCCCGACCGGCGCCGGCAAGTCCACCGCGATTGCGCTGTTGCATCGCGCCTTCGATCCGCAATCCGGCTTCATCAGGATCGACGGCATGGACGTGCGCGGCGTTACACTGACCTCGCTGCGGCGAAACATCGGCGTCGTGTTCCAGGAAGCGCTCTTGTTCAACCGCTCGATCGCGGAGAATTTGCGCGTCGGCAAGCCGGATGCGACCGAAGCCGAGATGCGCAAGGCGGCCGAGCGCGCACAGGCGCTCGAATTCATCGAGCGCAGCGGCGGGTTCGAGACCAATGCCGGCGAGCGCGGCCGCATGCTCTCCGGCGGCGAGCGGCAGCGGCTGTCGATCGCGCGTGCGCTGCTGAAGGACCCGCCGATCCTGATCCTGGACGAGGCGACCAGCGCGCTCGACGCCGTTACCGAGGTCAAGGTGAACGCCGCTCTCGACGAAGTGATGAGGGGCCGCACCACCTTCGTGATCGCCCACCGCCTCGCCACCATCCGCAACGCCACGCGGATCCTGGTATTCGAGAACGGGCGCGTGACCGAAAGCGGAACTTTCGATGAACTCGTGGCCAAAGGCGGCCATTTTGCCGAGCTCGCCAGGGCCCAGTTCATGGTGCAGGAACAGTCACGAGCCAACACACGGGCCAGCGTGACGGCGGCCGAGACTATCGCGACTGCGGCCAAATCCCCCTAGCAAGTCCCCGCAGGACCGCCGAAATTCGGCCTATTTCATTGCGGAATACCGCGCCGAAACCCCTATTCTCGACGCAGGAGCCGGTATAGGTTTGCGACGCCGCAAGCGGCGGCGCCGGAATTCAAAACCCGAAACTCAGATCACGAGAACCGTCCGGAACCGGCGGATCTCCAAGGACCGGAATCGGATAGTGCACGCCTTTCGCCCGCTGCTTCGCAAATCCCTGTTCAACCTGTTCGCTGCGGCCCTCGCATGCGCCGCGCTGCTCGCGCCGCGCGCGGCGAGCGCCGAAGCGCTGCTGCTGATCGAAGCCGACAGCGGCAAGGTGTTGCAGGCGGATAACGCGACCATTCCCTGGTATCCGGCATCCGTCACCAAGATCATGACCGCCTATGTCACGTTGAAGGCGGTGAAGGACGGCAGGCTCACGCTCGACACGCTGCTCACGGTGTCGCCGACCGCGGCCTCGCAGTCGCCGTCGAAAATGGGGTTCCGGCCCGGAACACAGCTCACCGTCGACAACGCGCTGAAGATGATGATGGTCAAGTCGGCGAACGACATGGCCGTGGTGCTCGCCGAAGGCGTCGGCGGATCGATCGACGGCTTCTCCGTCATGATGAACGATACCGCCAAGAAGCTCGGCATGACGCAGACGAGCTACGTCAATCCGAACGGCCTACCCGCCGATGGTCAGATCACGTCTGCGCGGGATCTCGGCATTCTCGCACGCTCGTTCCTGCGCGACCTGCCGGAATACGAATACTTCGTGCACATTCCGGCGATCCGTTTCGGCAAGCGCGTCACGGGGAATTTCAACAAGCTGATCGGCCGCTATCCCGGCGCCGACGGTTTCAAGACCGGCTTCATCTGCGCTTCCGGTTACAACCTCGTCGCCTCGGCCACGCGTAACGGCCGCCGGCTGATCGCGGTTGTGCTCGGCGCCAATTCCGGAACGGCGCGCGCGGTGAAGGCGGCGCAGCTCCTGGAGCGCGGCTTCAGCCAGGACAATCTGTCGTGGCTGCGTCCCTCGCTCGGCACCGTCGAAAACCTCGTGCCGGTCGACGCCTCGCCGCCGAACCTGCGCGACGACATGTGCGGCGGCCATCGCAAGCGGCCGGCGAGCGACGACGACGATGCCCTGATCGCGGCCAATGGCGGCACGACCGGATCGGCCTCCGCCACCGGCGGCGAAGCCCAGGTGACCTTCTTCACCGCCGGGCTTCAGCCGCCCCTGATGAAGGCCTCCGAGCTGATGGCCTCGGCGCCGGCGGCGGCCGAGCCCGTGCTGGTCTATACCGGCCCGACCCGCACCGGCACTGCCCTGATCGCCGCGGTCGCAGCCGATGCCGACCAGCAGGCCACGCCGAAGGCGCGTGGCAAGAAGTCGCGTGTCGCCAAGAAACCCGATGCAGCCGACAAGCCGGCAGATAAGCCGAAGGACACCAAGACGGCGGCAGCGAAGCCAGGCGCCAAGGGTGATGTGAAGGGTGACGCAAAGGCTGACACCAAGACCGCGGCCAAACCCGCGGGGACCAAGCATGCCGCGGCGAAGCCCGATGCGGCGAAACCCGCCGCAAATAGCGATCAGCCGGCAAAACCCGCCAAGCCCAAGGCCGCGACCAAGCCTCCCGCCAAGCCGGCCAACAACAGTTAACGCCCCTGCGAATTAAACCGAAGCCGGCGCTTCGCACCTGCGGCAGCGCGGTTTTGCGACGATTCCAGTAGCCACTCTCCGACCTTTGCCCTAAGCCTCGACGGCTTGCCACCCGTTCCGGCAGGCTCGATACTGGCGGTAATGAGGCAAGCCCGAGATACAACGGGCTCTGATGTAGGAGAGGGGAGTTTCCATGGAGCGCATCTGGCTTAAGCAATATCCGCCCGGCGTGCCCGCCGATATCGAGCCGACGCAATACGCATCGCTGGTCGACCTTCTGGAGGAGAGCTTCGCCAAGTTCGCCGACCGCAAGGCGTTCATCTGCATGGACAAGTCGATCAGCTACCGCGACCTCGACCAGATGTCGGTTGCGCTGGCCGCCTATCTGCAAGGCCGCGGACTCCAGCGCGGCGCTCGCGTCGCCATCATGATGCCGAACGTGCTGCAATACCCGATCGCCACCGCCGCGGTGCTGCGGGCCGGTTTTGCGGTGGTCAACGTCAATCCGCTCTACACGCCGCGCGAGCTCGAGCATCAGCTCAAGGATTCCGGCGCCGAAGCCATCATCGTGCTGGAGAACTTTGCCCACACCGTCGAGCAGGTGATCACTAAGACATCGGTAAAGCACGTCATCGTCGCCAGCATGGGCGACCTGCTCGGCTTCAAGGGCGTGATCGTCAACCTCGTCGTCCGCCGCGTCAAGAAAATGGTACCGGCCTGGTCGCTGCCGGGCGCGGTGTCCTTTAACGACGCGCTGTCGGCCGGCCGCGGCTTGACATTCAACAAGCCGAAACTGTCGCCGGGCGACGTCGCCTTCCTGCAATATACCGGCGGCACCACCGGCGTCTCCAAGGGCGCGACCCTGCTCCACCGCAACATCGTCGCCAACGTCTTGCAGAACGATGCCTGGCTCCAGCCGGCGCTCGCCGCGCCTCCGCATGTCGACCAGTTGATGATCGTCTGCGCGCTGCCGCTCTATCACATCTTCGCGCTGACGGCCTGCTACCTGCTCGCGGTGCGCGCCGGCGGCTGCAATCTCCTGATCCCCAACCCGCGCGACATCGCGGGCTTCGTCAAGGAGCTGGCGAAGTACCAGGTCAACAGCTTCCCGGCCGTCAACACACTGTACAACGGCCTGATGCACCATCCGGACTTCAAGAAGCTCGACTTCTCCAAGCTGAAGATCTCCAACGGCGGCGGCATGGCCGTGCAGCGCCCCGTCGCCGAGCAGTGGAAGGCGGTGACCGGCTGCTTCATCGCCGAAGGCTATGGCCTGTCGGAAACCTCGCCGACGCTGACCTGCAATCCGGCAACCACGAACGATTTCTCCGGCTCGATCGGCATCCCCGTGCCCTCGACCTATATTTCCATCCGCGACGACGACGGCAATGAAGTGCCGCTCGGCCAGGCCGGCGAGATCTGCGCCAAGGGCCCGCAGGTGATGTCGGGTTACTGGAACAGGCCGGAAGAGACCGCCAAGGTGATGACCGCGGACGGCTATTTCCGCACCGGCGACATCGGCGTGATGGACGAGAAGGGCTACACCAAGATCGTGGACCGCAAGAAGGACATGATCCTGGTCTCCGGCTTCAACGTCTACCCGAACGAGATCGAGGAAGTGATCGCGAGCCATCCGGGCGTGCTCGAATGCGCCGTGATCGGCATCCCCGATTCCAAATCGGGCGAAGCGGTGAAGGCCTTCGTGGTGAAGAAGGACCAAAACCTCACCGCCGAAGCCGTGATCAAGTTCTGTCACGAGCAGCTCACCGGCTACAAGGTGCCCAAGCACATCGAATTTCGCACCGACCTGCCGAAGACCAACGTCGGCAAGATCCTGCGCCGGCAGCTCCGCGACGAGAAGAAGGCGGAGGCGGCGTAAGGCTGCCTTTGAGTCATGACTGAGGTCGGCGACATCAAGCCGGCCGGCATTCTCGCCTTCTGGCGCGAGGCCGGCCGCGAACGCTGGTACAAGCGCAGCGAGGCTTTCGACGCGGAGGTCAGGCGCCGCTTTCTCGCCCTCTGGCAGCAGGCGGCCGCCGGCGAGCTCGCGTCATGGGAGGCAAGCGACGACGGCGCACTCGCGCTCGTCATCGTGCTCGATCAGTTCCCCCGCAACATGTTTCGCGGCGATCCCAGGACCTTCTCCAGCGATGCGCTGGCGCGCGAAATTGCCCGCCGCGCCATCGATCGGGGCGCGGATCGCCGGATCGATCCTGCCCTGCTCGAATTCCTCTACATGCCCTTCATGCATTCCGAGCACCTGCCCGACCAGCTGCACTGCATTGCGCTGTTTCAGGACGCCGACAATGCCGAGAACCTGAAATACGCGCGGGAGCACGCCGACATTATCCGCCGGTTCGGCCGCTTCCCCCACCGCAACCGCGTCCTCGGACGCCCGACCACCGAGGAAGAACAGGCCTTCCTCGACAATGGCGGCTTTTCCGGCTGATGACATCAAGGTGAAGGGCCGCAACCTTCGCCGCTTTCCCTGCCGGCAATATTGTGCAGGCCCGCCGCACAGTCTAAAAAGCGGGATCGATTTTCAGGGAGACTGACGATGGCGATCCAGACTGGCGACAAGCTGCCCGAGGCGAAATTCCGCGTGATGACGGCGGAAGGCCCGCAGGTGAAGACCACCGACGATATCTTCAAGGGCAAGAAGGTGGCGCTGTTCGCGGTGCCCGGCGCCTACACCGGCACCTGCCACAAAATGCATCTGCCGAGCATCTTCCTCAACGCCTACGCCATCAAGGACAAGGGCGTCGACACCATCGCCATCATCTCCGTCAACGACGCCTTCGTCATGAACGCCTGGAAGCGCGACACCGACCAGCGCGACGAGGCCGTCTTCCTCGCCGACGGCAATGCCGACTTCACCAAGGCGATCGGCATGGAGCTCGACGCCTCCGCCAACGGCCTCGGCATCCGCTCCAAGCGCTATTCGATGCTGGTCGAGGACGGCGTGGTGAAGAAGCTGAACCTCGAGGCGATGCCCGGCAAGGTCGAGGTGTCAGGCGGCGATACGCTGCTCGGGCAGCTCTGAGATAGATGTCATTCCGGGGCGCCTCGCAGAGGCGAACCCGGAATCACGAGATTCTCGGGTGCGCAATTGCGCACCTGAGTTCGGTGCTTTGCACCGCCCCGGAATGACGGAACAAACTGCTACTCCGCCACCCTCTGCTGCAACCTCGCCTTCACGATCCCGTCCCGCGCCAGCTGATCCGCGCGCTCGTTCTCGGGGTGGCCGGCGTGACCCTTGACCCAGTGCCAGCGGACCTGATGCGCCTTCAGCGCGGCGTCGAGGCGCTGCCAAAGCTCGACATTCTTGACCGGCTTCTTGTCGGCGGTGCGCCAGCCGTTGCGCTTCCAGCCGTGGATCCAGCCCGTGATCCCCTGCCGGACATACTGGCTGTCGGTGTAGAGATCGACGGTGCACGGCTTCTTCAGCGCTTCGAGCGCCGAGATCGCCGCCATCAGCTCCATCTGGTTGTTCGTGGTGTGACGCTCGCCGCCGTTCAGCTCCTTCTCCTTGTCGCCGAACTTCAGGATCGCGCCCCAGCCGCCGGGCCCGGGATTTCCCGAGCACGCGCCGTCGGTATAGATCGTGACGACGGGAAGCTCGCTCACGCGACCAGTCCTGACGGCATCAGCCCGTAGTCGCGCACGCTCGAGACGCTCTGGTGGAAGCGCAGCTTGCGGACATATTCCAGCGGATCCTTCGGCCTCACCAGCGCACCGGGCGGCACGTTGAGCCAGTCGACCAGCCGCGTCAGCAGGAAACGGATCGCGGCACCGCGCGCCAGCAGCGGCAGCGCGGCCTCTTCCGCCTCCGAGAGCTTGCGCACGCGGCCATAGGCGTTGAGGAAAGCGCGCGCCTTGGTGACGTTGAAGGAGTGATCCGGCTCGAAGCACCACGCGTTGAGGCAGATCGCGACGTCATAGGCCAGCATGTCGTTGCAGGCGAAGGTGAAGTCGATGATCCCCGAGAGCTTGTCGCCGAGGAAGAAGACGTTGTCGTTGAAGAGGTCGGCGTGGATCACGCCCTCGGGCAGATTGGTCGGCCAGACCCCGCTCGCGAGATAGTCGAGCTCGGCTGCGAGAAACGCGCGCAGGCCCGGCTGCACCTCGTCGGCGCGGCTTGCGGCCGCATCGAACAACGGTCGCCAGCCCGCGACCGAGAGCGCGTTCGCGCGCCTGATCGCGAAATTGGCGCCGGCCAGATGCATCCTGGCCAGGCCCTCGCCGACGCCGGCGCAATGGGCCGCGTTCGGCTTGCGCGGCCAGACGCCTTCGAGAAAGGTGATGATCGCGGCGGGGCGGCCCGACAACTCGCGCAGCGCCTCGCCGTCTCTTCCCTTCACCGGCAGCGGACAATTGACGCCGTGCTCGGCGAGATGCGTCATCAGCGCGAGGAAGAACGGCAGATCGTTCTTCGCCACGCGCTTCTCGTAGAGCGTGAGGATGAACGATCCCTTGGTGGTGTGCAGCAGGAAGTTGGAGTTCTCGACACCCTCGGCGATGCCCTTGTAGGAGAGCAATTCGCCGAGATCGTATTGGCTCAGGAAATCCGCAAGCTCGTCGGCGGCGACGTCGGTGTAGACCGCCATAGAGGTCTACTCGGCGGCGGCTTCGGGGCGCACCTGGCGCGGCAGCGGGAAGAACTCGTTCTCTTCCGCGGCCGAGACCGTCTCCACATGCAGCGTGAAGCGCTCGGCGAACGCGTCCATGATCTCCTCGACGATCACTTCCGGCGCCGAGGCGCCCGCGGTGATGCCGAGGCTGGTGATGTTTTCGAACCGCTTCCAGTCGAGGTCGGCGGCGCGCTGCGCCAGCACCGCGATCGGGCAGCCCTCACGCTCGGCGACCTCGCGCAGGCGCTGCGAGTTCGACGAATTCGGCGCGCCGACCACGATCAGGGCGTCCACCACCGGCGCCACCTTCTTCACCGCGAGCTGGCGGTTGGTGGTGGCGTAGCAGATGTCTTCCTTGTGCGGCCCGTTGATGTTCGGGAAACGCTCCTTGAGCAGCGCGACGATCTCTGCGGTGTCGTCGATCGACAGCGTGGTCTGGGTCACGAAGGCGAGGTTGTTGGGATCCTTCGGGGTGATGGTCTTGGCGTCCTCGGCGGTCTCGATCAGGGTGACGGCGCCGACGGGGAGCTGGCCGAGCGTGCCGACCACCTCGGGGTGATGGGAATGGCCGATCAGGAAGATCTCGCGGCCGCGCTTGAAGTGGATCGCCGCCTCGCGGTGGACCTTGGTCACCAGCGGGCAGGTCGCGTCCAGCGAGAACAAATTACGGGACTGGGCGTCGGCGGGAACCGATTTCGGCACGCCATGGGCCGAGAATACGACCGGCGCGGTGGTACTTTCCGGGATTTCGGCCAGCTCCTCGACGAAGATGGCACCCTTCTTCTTCAACCCATCGACGACGTATTTATTGTGCACAATCTCATGGCGAACATAGACGGGGGCGCCGTATTTATCGAGCGCCCGTTCCACGGTGTCGATCGCCCGGACCACCCCGGCGCAGAAGCCGCGGGGAGAACAAAGCACGATCTTCAGGTCTGGTTTGGCTGACATTGAGCGATCTCGGGACCGAATCACCTCGCCGAATGGGGCGGGAAGCGGTCGATGGATGAATAGGGCTTAGGGTACGGGCTTACAGCGACTTCAGAGGGAATTGGGCCCCCTTTCGGGCGCTGTCAAGGCACTATCTATAGCAGAACCATTGCGTGGCTAGCCCCTCCGGGCTTATATAGCGCGAATTCCCAGTCATCGCTGATGACCACCGGCTTCGCCTCCAAAGGGGTGGGCGAAGCACAAAGGAGATTTGCCATGAGCAACGCACCTCTGATGCCCAAGGCGACCGCCGTCTGGCTGCTCGACAACACCGCGCTGACCTTCGACCAGGTCGCCGATTTCACCAAGATGCATCCCCTCGAGGTGCGCGCGATCGCCGACGGCGACGCGGCCCAGGGCATCAAGGGCATGGATCCCCTCTCCAACGGCCAGCTCACCCGCGAGGAGATCGAGAAGGGCGAGAAGAACCCGGACTACCGGCTCCGCCTCCAGGAGAGCAAGGTCGTGCTGCCGCCGCAGCCCAAGCGCAAGGGCCCGCGCTACACCCCGGTCTCGCGCCGCCACGAGCGCCCGAGCGCCATCCTCTGGCTGCTGCGCAACCATGCGGAGCTCAAGGACGCCCAGATCATGCGCCTGGTCGGCACTACCAAGAGCACGATCGCCAGCGTGCGCGACCGCACCCACTGGAACACGTCCTCGCTGACCCCGATCGATCCGGTCACCCTCGGCCTCTGCTCGCAGATCGAGCTCGATTTCGAGGTGGCCCGCGCGGCCAAGGAAAAGCCGATCGACGCGGCCTATGGCGGCGCGACCCTGCTGCCGGCCTCGGAGACCACCAAGAAGGACGAGTTCGAGCCGGCCGAGCGATCGAGCGACGACCTCAACGTGGACGCCGTGTTCGCCAAGCTGAAGACCCTCGGCGGCAAGAAGCAGGACGAGGAGGAGTAATTCCCCCTCCTCCGATTTACCATCAAGCTGGATTTGAACGCGGCGGCCCCCCGCCGCGTTTTTATTTGGGCGCGCGGGCGTGTGTCGATGCCTGCCTGGCAGATTCGCGGAGGCCAGGGCGAGAGGCTGCATGATCTCGGCAGCCAGCCGGCGAGGCGCACGTGGCCGCAATCTGGAACGATGCGTATGATGTCGCATTGTTCCCGCGCGGAGGATCAGAGATGCAAGTCAACGAAGAACGCTTTGCCTTGATGCTTGGTCACGCGGCGCTGTCGGTCTGGGGTGAGATGCCCCGGGACATTCAGGAATCGCTGTTCGAGATCGCCGTACAAGGGCACCCCGAGGATCGCGACCCGCTCGCGAAGCTCCTGCACGATCGGCATCCCCGCACCGTGCATTCGGACTGACAGGATACAGGATTGGTCGAGCAGATCGACGCGGCGCCGGGCCCCCCCGCCCGGCGCCGCGAAGACGTCATCAGAACTTGTACGTGACGCCGCCGCCGACCAGCCACGGGTCGATATGCGCGTTGCCGGTGACAGGCAGGCCGCTGACGGTCGCGCTGTAGTCCGGCCGCAGCCAGAGCTTCTTGACGTCGACGTTGAGACCCCAATGCCGGTCGAGCATGTAGTCGAAGCCGAACTGCACGGCGCCGCCCCACGCATTGCTGACGTGCAGGCTCGTGGTGGTGGCGACGATCGCGGGCGGGCCGACGATGGCGGCCGGCGCATTGGCGGCGGAATTGTTGAAGAACACGGTGTAGTTCACGCCCGCGCCGATATACGGCTTGAACGCACCGAAATTGTCGAAGTGATATTGCAGCGTCAGCGTCGGCGGCAGCAGCGTGGTCTTGCCGATCGGCAAATTCGCGAGCGAGCCGGTGCCGCTGATCGAATGCCTGGTCACGCCGAGGATCAGCTCGGCCGCGATGTTCCTGGTGAAGAAATAGCTGATGTCGAGCTCGGGCACGACCTGGTCGCTGATCGAGAGGCCGGAATTCGGCGACGACAGCGACGGCACGCCCGCGACGTTGACGGTCGAGCCGCCGGCATCGGGCAACACACCGAGCACGCGCAGGCGCACCATCCAGGGATTGAACGCCTCCACGGGCGGCGGCGCCTTCTTGTAGACCGGCAGGTCCGCGGCCTGCGCCGAGGCAAAAGTCCCCGCGAGCATCGCACCGACCATCGCGATCCGCGCCAAGTGTCTTGTCGTTCTCTGCATTTCAATCCCCTTCAGCCGTCTCTCGCGCATCGTTGCGCGACACCAGCGTCAGAGCAGAAAGGGGATGGTGAAGGATTTGACGCCGATCAAATCCGGCGAAACGCGGCACGATTTGTGCCGCGGCGTTGCAGATGTGTCACGAGGAGCGCGAATGCGAGCCAGTGGCCAGGCAGGATTATACCGCGCCCGATATCACGGCCGCTCGGGATGGTTCAGCATGTACTCGCCGAGATCGCGCTGGCGGCGGTCGGCGCGGGCGGTAGCGGCGCTGCGCTGGACATCACGGTCCTTGCGGCAAGCCACATATTCCGGCGAGCCCGCCGCATAACCGCGGCTCTGGCACACCGCGTCGTCATCGTCGCCGCCCACAGCCACGGGCGTCTGGTAGCGCGCCGAGCAGGCGGAGAGCACAATGGCGAGAGCTAAGGCTGCAAGCAGGCGCGGCGCGGTGGCGAGTGGCATACGAGGTCCCCTGTTGGCGGGCCCTGTTTAGCCCGGAATGAGGAGATTGTAAGTCGGCAACACCGTCATTCCGGGGCGGTCCGCAGGACCGAACCCGGAATCTCGAGATTCCCAGGTGCGCAATTGCGCACCATAGTTCGATGCTTCGCATCGCCCCGGAACGATGGTTCGAAACCTCACACCCGCCCCTTCAGTGCCGCCCCGATCTCGTCCAGCACCTTGGGGTCCTCGATCGTCGCGGGCATGGTCCAAGATTCGCCGTCGGCAATCTTCTTGATGGTGCCGCGCAAAATCTTGCCGGAGCGCGTCTTGGGCAGGCGGCCGACGGTGATGGCGAGCTTGAAGGCAGCGACGGGCCCGAGCTTGTCGCGCACCAGCGCAATGATTTCCTTCTCGATCTCGGCGGGTGCGCGCTGCACGCCGGCCTTGAGCACCAGGAAGCCGCAGGGCACCTCGCCCTTGATCGCGTCCTTGACGCCGAGCACGGCGCATTCGGCGACATCGGGATGCGAGGCCAGGATCTCCTCCATGCCGCCGGTGGACAGGCGATGCCCGGCGACGTTGATGATGTCGTCGGTACGGCCCATCACCCAGACATAGCCGTCCTCATCCTTGTAGCCGGCGTCCGAGGTTTTGTAATAGCCGGGGAATTCGCTGAGGTAAGCCTCCTTGAAGCGCTCGTCCTGCTTCCACAGCGTCGGCAGGCAGCCCGGCGGCATCGGCAGCTTGATGACGATCGAGCCCATGGTGTTGGGACCGACAGGCTTGGCCGCTTCATCGACCACGTCGACCTGGTAGCCCGGCATCGGCACCGTCGGCGAGCCGTGCTTCACCGGCAGCATGCCGAGGCCGACCGGATTACCGGCGATGCACCAGCCGGTCTCGGTCTGCCACCAATGGTCGATCACAGGCACCTTCAGCTGCTGCTCCGCCCATTCCACCGTGGGCGGATCGGCGCGCTCGCCGGCGAGGAACAGCGTGCGGAATGTCGACAGGTCGTATTGCCGGATGAACTTTCCTTCCGGATCCTCTTTCCGAATCGCGCGGAACGCGGTCGGCGCGGTGAACAGCGCCACCGCCTTGTGCTCGGAGATGACGCGCCAGAATGCGCCGGCATCGGGCGTGCCGACCGGCTTGCCCTCATACATGATCGAGGTCGCGCCGTGCAGCAGCGGGCCGTAGACGATGTAGCTGTGGCCAACCACCCAGCCGATGTCGGAGCCGCACCACCAGACCTCGCCCGGCTTGACGCCATAGAGGTTGAACATCGACCACTTCACCGCGACCAGATGGCCGCCATTGTCGCGCACCACGCCCTTGGGAATGCCCGTGGTGCCCGAGGTATAGAGGATGTAGAGCGGATCGGTGGCGGCGACCGGCACGCAAGGCGCCTTCTTGCCGTCGTTCATCGCCTTGCGGCGCAGGCTCGCCCAATCGTAATCGCGGCCCGGCGCCAGGTCACAGGTGAGCTGCGGACGTTGCAGCACGATGCAGGCCTTCGGCTTGCTGCCGGCAAGCCTGATCGCCTCGTCGAGCAGCGGCTTGTACTGCACGATGCGGCCGGGCTCGATGCCGCAGCTCGCCGACAGGATCAGCTTCGGCTGTGCATCGTCGATGCGGGTGGCAAGCTCCTTCGCGGCAAAGCCGCCGAACACGACGGAATGCACCGCGCCGATGCGCGCGCAGGCGAGCATCGCGACCACCGCCTCCGGCACCATCGGCATGTAAAGAATGACGCGATCGCCTTTGGCGACGCCGAAATCCTGCATGACGGCGCCGAGCGCCTGCACCTCGTTCAGCAGCTCGGCATAGGTGAGCTTGGTGATCGAGTTCGTCAGCGGCGAATCATGGATCAGCGCGACCTGGTCGGCGCGGCCGCGTTCGACATGGCGGTCGAGCGCGTTATAGCAGGTGTTGACCACGCCGCCGGTGAACCAGCGGCCGTAGGTTCCTTGCGACGCGTCGAAGATCGTCTTGGGCGGCTCGATCCAGTCGATTTCCCTGGCCGCCTCGGCCCAGAAGCCCTGGGGATCAGCCAGCGAGCGTGCATGGACCTCGTGATAGCTGCTCTTGCCCTGGATGTTCATGTCCCGCGCTCCCGTTTCCCTTATTTGCCTAGCCTTGACCTGACGACAGGACAGCCGTCCCGCCATGACCAGGATCAATCGCCGGCCTTGTTTGAGAGGTATTTTCCCGGGATCGGGCCGCGGTTCAAGCTGAAAAGGATGATGTCCTTCCCCCTCTCCCCGCTTGCGGGGAGAGGGTCGGGGTGAGGGGGAGTCTCCCCGGGGACGGTGAGAGCTGGACTCGCGGAGAGTCCCCCTCACCCGGAATTTGCTGTCGCAAATTCCGGCCTCTCCCCGGCACGCGGGGAGAGGCGAAGAATCCCGCCTACCCCTCCATCGCGTTCAGCCGCTGCAACCGCTCCTGCATGACCTTCCTCAGATCATAGCCGGGCCGGCCAAAGCTTGAGTTGCGGGTGCTAAGGAAATCGCGCTGGGTACGGCGCAGGTCGCCGGCCGAGCGCTTGTTCGCGGATTTCAGCACGCGCTCGTAGGTCTCGGCGATCTGGCGGTCGAGCACGCCCAGCTCCGGATCGGCGCAGATCACCTTCTCGACCTCGCGCTTCGCGGTCGCGCAATCGAACGAGGGGCCGTTGCCGGAATTCGCCGCGAGCGGACGCCGCGGCTCATCGCCGAATTTCGCGATCTCCGCGATCATGGTGCGGCGGCCATTGGCCGCGTTGTCGTTGCCGGGATCGAGCTTCAGCGCGGTCTCGTAATCGGCCAGCGCCTTCCTGCGCTCGCCCATCTTCTTGTAGAGCACGGCGCGATTGTTGTAGGTCTGCGCGAAATTCGGATCGAGCTTCAGCGCGGACTCGTAGTCGCTCAGCGCCGCCCCGAACTCGCCCTTGAACTGGTAGGAATCGCCGCGGTTGGTGAAGAAGTTCGGCTTCGGTGCCAGCCGCAGTGCCTGGTCGTAGTCGGCGATCGCCTTGTCGTAATCGCCCATCGCGGCCAGCGACAGGCCGCGATTGTCGTAATATTCCGGCACCTTCGGATCGAGCCTGATCGCCTCGCCGGCGTCGGCGACGGACTTGTCGAGCTGGCCGAGCTTCTTGTAGGCCGCGCCGCGATTGGTATAGGTGCGCGGCCGGTTCGGATCGAGCCGCAGCGCCTCGCTGAGATCGCGGATCGCCTTTTCGTTGTCGCCGCCGAGATAATAGGTCACGCCGCGGTCGGACCAGGCCTGCGCGTCATCCGGCTTCAGCTTGATCGCCTGGTCGTAATCGGCCAACGCGCGGTCGAGCCGGCGCTGACTGGTGTAGACGACGCCGCGCAGCTCGTAGGACTCCGCATCCTGCGGATCGAGCTCGATCGCCTTGCTGAGGTCCGCCGCGGCGCGGTTGAGATCGCCGCCGGCCTCGCGCAGGAGATCGCCGCGCAGGCGCCAGGCTTTTGCGTTCTTGCCGTCGAGTGCGATCGCGCGATCGATGTCCCGCAGGGCCTGGGTGAGACCACCCGAGGTGCGCGCATTGGCGTCAGCACGGACCAGCAGCGCCGCAGCGCGATCGGAGCTCGAATTGGCCGCCTGGTCGATGATGGCGCTGCACGACGTGATCAGCTCGGCGGGAGCAGCCTTGCTGCCGGCGATACAATCGGCGGCGGCCGAGGCAGGCGCGGCGAGGACAAGGCTCATGGCGGCGCTGAGCAGGAGGGCGCACAGCGAGGTTTTGGATGTTTGCGCGGAAGAGCGCGTGCCGCACATGAGGAAGGCTCCGTGACGTCAGGTTTTCACCATTGTCGCGGTGGATTGGCGATGGGTTCAAGCGCGCCCAGCAAGCGACGCACCGGCACCTGCACTCCCTCGCCCCGCTTGCGGGGAGAGGGGGAGCCTCAGCGGGGACGGCAGCAGTGAGACTCGCGGAAAGTCCCCCTCTCCCCGCACGCGGGGAGAGGCGAAGAACTCAATACCCGTCCACCCCGTTGATCTGTTGCAGCCTGTCCTGCATCGCCTTCTTCAGATCATACCCCGGTCGGCCAAACCCGCTATTCCTGCGCGCGATGAAATCGTCCTGTTCGCGCTGGATCTTGCGCGCCTCCGCCGGGCTCTGGGCTTCGCGGATGACGCGCAAATGCGATCCGTAGATCTCGCGGTCGAGATCGGCGAGCTCGCGATTTCCGCAGATCGCCTTCTCCACGGCGCGGGCCGCGCGGGCGCAATTGAAGCTGGGCTTGCCCGCGACCGCCATCTGCGCGCCGATCCGCTCGAGCTCGCGCGCCATAGCCTTGTGATTGGCCTTGGCCTTCTCGTGGTTCGGATCGAGCTTCAACGCGGCGCCGAAATCCTGCACCGCCTTGGGCTTGTCGCCTTTCTTCAACCAGAGCTCGCCCCGCGCGTTGAAGACATCCGCGAGGGTGGGATCGAGCAAGAGAGCACGGCTGTCGTCGGCGATCGCGCGGTCGACCTGATCGTGCCGCGCGTAAAGCGCGCCGCGCGCGACGAGCGCCTTGATCAGGTCCCCCTTCGCCGTCTTCTCATTGTCGATCACGTCAGCGCAGGCGGAATTGGCCTTGTCCATGTCGTCGCCAGCGGCAGCCGCAAGGCACGGCGCGATGTCGACCTGCGTGACGGCGGCCGGCTCGCCACCGGTCGCGGCCAGGGCCACGCCGAGCGGGAGCGCGCAGAGCAGTACGGCACCGGACCATTGAATGAGATTTTGAAAACGCATGCTTGCTGCAGTCAGGAGGTCTTGCCTTGAGGCCGTACTATCCATCATACGGCCGGATTGGTGCTAGCTTGTGGCGCCGCTCAAATCGGTTTCGGGGATTATCGTGTCGACATTCGAATGGATCATCGCGCTGCTGCTCGGCGCCGTTGCCTTATCGGCGCTGGCGCGGCGGATCAAGGTCCCCTACCCGACCTTTCTCGCCATCGGCGGCGCCCTGATCGCTTTCGTTCCGAATAGTCCGACCTGGACGCTGGAGCCGGACCTGGCACTGGCGCTTTTTGTCGCACCGGTCCTGCTCGATGCGGCCTTCGACACCTCGCTGCGGGACCTGCGCAACAACTGGGTTCCGGTCTCGACCCTCGTCGTGGCCGCGGTCGGCCTGACCACGGTAGGAGTTGCCTACGTCGCGCACCGGCTGATGCCTGACATGCCCTGGGCCGCCGCGATCGCGCTCGGCGCCATCGTGGCGCCGCCGGATGCCGCGGCGGCGGTCGCGATCCTGAGCCAGGTCAAGCTGCCCCATCGCATGGTGAAGGTGCTGGAGGGTGAGAGCCTGCTCAACGACGCGACCTCGCTGCTGATCTATCGCATCGCGGTCGGCGCGGTCGTCATGCAGCATCTGAAATGGAGCGAGGTCGCGCCGACGATCGCGCTGGCGCTGGTCGGCAGCGTCCTCGCCGGTCTGCTGGCGGGGCGCATCATACCGCTGTTCCTCCAACGCGTGAAGGAAGCGCCCAGCGCGATCATCCTGCAATTCGCCACCACCTTCATGGTGTGGATCGCCGCCGAGCATCTCGGCCTCTCCGGCATCCTCACCATCGTCGTCTACGCCATCACCATGGCGCGCACGGCGGGGGCGCACATGCCGGCGCGGCTGCGGGTGCCGTCCTATGCGGTGTGGGAGACGATGGTGTTCGTGCTCAACGTGCTCGCCTTCATGCTGATCGGCATGCAGATGCGGCCGATCTGGACGCGATTGGACGCGGACGTGCGCTGGGAATATTGCGTGGCGGCAGCCTGGATCCTGCTCACGGTGGTCCTGGTGCGGCTGCTCTGGGTGACGTTCTACCGCACGACATTGCGCGCGCTGATTGCCCACGGACTTTATCATCCCAAGGATCCGAAACAGGTGGCCTCGCCGAAGGGCGGCCTCATCATCTCCTGGTGTGGCATGCGCGGCCTCGTCACGCTCGCGACCGCCTTCGCCCTGCCGGAGAACTTTCCCTATCGCGACTTCATCGTCTTCATCGCCTTTGCCGTCGTGCTGGGATCGCTCGTCATCCAGGGCCTGACGCTGCGGCCGCTGATCCTGGCCTTCGGGCTTAAGGACGACGATCCCGTCGGCATCGAGGTCGCGCGCGGACGCGCGGTCGCCTATCGCGCGGCGCTCGATGCGATCGAGAGTGACCCGTCGGAGGAGGCGGAAATCCTGCGGCTCGAATATCGCGCCATCCTGATGCAGGCGGACGACGATCCGAACGGCGGCATTGCCAGTGGCGAATTACCGGCCGATCCGCTGCGCCGCCGCGCCATCGAGGCCGCGCGCAAATCGATCTTCGACCTGCGCGCCACCGAGGTGATCGGCGACGACGCCTTTCACCGCCTCGAGGAGGAGCTCGATCGCGCAGAATTGAGCGCGGGGGGATAAGCCTCAAGAGCAGCACACTCCGCTGTCGTCCCGGACGAGCGAAGCTCCAGACAACGCGCAGCGTTGACTGGAGCGGAGCGCCGATCCGGGACGACAGCGGGGCATTGAACCAAACGCCGTCTCTTCAGACACACTCCAGATGACGACCCTGATCGACGACCGTCGTGTTCGCGCGCGTGATGCGTCGCCTGCACGATATTTTTACCTCCACATGGCCCTGGCCTGCGCGGCGACCGCTTTTCTCGGCTTCGCGCCGACCTATTGGGTGCCGCTCGCCCACCGGACGTTCTCCGCAAGCCCCGTGATTCACTTTCACGGCCTCCTGTTCTTCAGCTGGTCTCTCTATTTTGTGATCCAGACCTGGCTGGCGGCTTCAGGCCGCGTGGTCAATCACCGCGCGATCGGCATCGTCGGCGTTTCGCTCGCGACCGCGATGACGATCTTCGGCTTCCTCGCCTCCGTGCACGTGATGCAGCACTCCGCCGCGCTCGGGCAGAAAGAAGCCGGCATCGCCTTCTCGATCGTGCCGATGAGCGGCATCGCGTTCTTCGCGGTGGTGTTTGTGCTCGGCATCGCGAACACCCGCAGGCCCGAGATCCACAAGCGCCTGATGCTGCTCGCCGCGGTCTCGATCCTCGACGCCGCGATCGCGCGCTGGTTTCTGACCTTCCTCGCCCCTCCCGGACCGCCCGGTCCGCCGCCGGTGCCGGTGACCATCGCGCCGGCCGTGGTCGCCTCGCTGTTGCTCGTCGTCGCCATGGTGCGCGACTGGCGCACCGAGCGCCGCGTGCATCCGGTCTACATCACCGGCACGCTCGCGATGCTGGCGGTGAAGGTGCTGAACTGGCCGATCAGCGAAAGCGCGGCATGGCATGCGTTCGCCGGCGGGATTCTGGCGCTGGCGCAGTAGTTCTCCGATGTCGTCCTGGCGCAAGCCAGGACCCATTACCCCGAATGCCGATTGTTGAAGAAGGCTGGAGCTACCAGCCTTCGCCAAACCTGTCCCTGTGGTAATGGGTCCTGGATCAGCGCTCGCTTGTCCAGGACGACGGCGGAGTGTGAGGCAGCGCTTACGCCCCCGCCTTGCACGTGATCCCGCCGTCCACGACCAGCTCGATCCCCGTCACATATTTCGACTCGTCCGACGCCAGGAACAGCGCGGCATTCGCGACGTCAAAGGCATCGCCCATGTGACCCATCGGCACCTGGGCATCGCGCGCGCGCCACATCGCCTCGACGTCGCCCTTGGCGTAGCTGGCGGCAAGGCCGGCGGAATGCTCGACCATCGGGGTCTTCATCAGGCCGGGCAGGATCGCATTCACGCGCACATGATGCCGCGCGAACTCGATCGCGGTGGTGCGCGTCATCTGGTTCATCGCCGCCTTCGAGGTGCCATAGGTGACGTAGGAGATGCCCATGTGGCGGATCGAGGCGATCGAAGAGATGTTGATGATTGAGCCGCCGCCCTGCTTCACCATCACGGGGATGACGTGCTTCATGGCGAAATAGGCGCTCTTGAGGTTGACGCTGAAGACGCGGTCCCAGCTCTCCTCGGATACCTCGACCACGCTGCCCATCTCGGCAATACCGACATTGTTGTCGAGCACGTCGATGCGGCCATAGGCCTTCAGGCACGCCGCGACCATCGCCTCGATCTCGGCTGACCGCGAGACGTCGGCGGTAAACGCGGTCGCCTTGCCGCCTTCGTCATTGATGATCTTCGCGGTCTCCTCGGCAGCAGTGCCGTTGCGGTCGACGCAGAACACCTGCGCCCCCTCGCGCGCGAAGGTCACCGCGGTCGCCTTGCCGTTGCCCCAGCCCGGCCCGATCGAGCCGGCGCCCACCACCATCGCAACCTTGCCCTTGAGCCGATCCATCGCGTGTCTCCCTTGTTGTTATTCTTGTAGCCCGGATGGAGCGAAGTGCAATCCGGGCTACGGATCGTTGCAGACCTTCATCGTCGTGACGTTAGCACCTATGGGATGCCCGACAATCTCCGACAATGTCCGGCACGCGCCGTCATGGCAGAGCCGCCATTCCCCGGCGGCGCCGGAATTGCCGAGCACGACCTCCTGCATCGGCGCACGCTGCGGCTGCCATTGAAACCAGCCATCGACGAGCCGCGCTTCGGGCGGCGGCTCCATGCCGGCGCCGGTGCCCTTGACCCGCGCCTGCACCAGTTCGAGCCCCGCCGGCGTGACGCGCCAGTCCTCCTGCCAGTCGACTTTTTCGATCGAATGCGTCCACACCAGCGTGAAGGCGGACAGCGCCAGCGCCTTCACGCCTGATGCTGTGGCGAAGCAGAGGCTCACACCGCCTCGACCGTTGCCGGTGGGCGCTGCCGCCACTGCCACAGCACGAGCGCGGCGGACAGCACGAAGCCCGCGGTGTCGCTGAACGGGAAGTCGCCGAGCAGGCAGAACGCGGCACCGAGCGCGACCAGGCGTTCGACGAGCGTCAGCCGCGTGAACAGGAAGCCGATCGCCACCATGCCGAACAGGCCGATCGCGACCAGCGCCTTGAAGGTCGCTAGCGCGACCGCGCCGTAGAAGCCGAGCTTGGCCGCCATGGGATCGCCGGCTTGGAGCATCAGCGCCGGCGAATAGACGAAGACGAAGGGGATGACATAGCCGGCGAGCGCGATGCGCATCGCCTCCCAGCCGATCTTGTCCGGATTTTCCTTCGCGATCGGCGCGGCCGCGAGCGCGGCGAGCGCGACCGGCGGCGAGAGGTCGGCCATGATGCCGTAGTAGAACGCGAACATGTGGCTCGCGATCAGGGGCACGCCGAGTTTCGCCAGCGCGGGCGCCGCGAGCGCGGCGGTGATGATGTAGGTCGGGATGGTCGGAATGCCGGTACCGAGCAGGATCGACAGCAGCATGGTCATGATCAGCGCCAGGAACAGGCTCTTCTCGCCGAGACCGATCACCCAGCCGCCGAAGATGGTGCCGACGCCGGTCTGCGACATCATGCCGATGATGACGCCGACGATGGCGCACGCCATGCCGACGGTGATGGCGGACTTGGCGCTCTCGGCCAGCGCGTCGCGGCACTCGCGCAGGGCCTTGAACCCGCCGCGGATGAAGGCGGTGATCACGATCAGCCCGGCGACGACGCTCGCGACCGGCACGATCTGAAGCCCGTCGCGCGACAATGCGGCGACGACGAGCGCGAGCCCGACCCAGAAGATGGTGCGGATCACCATCGAGGACGCGCCGGCCGTGATGCTGGCGCCCAGGATCAGCGTCACCGTGAGCGCGAGGCCCATGCTGCCGGCATAGAGCGGCGTAAAGCCTTCGAACAGCATATAGACCAGCGCGGCGAGCGGCAGCACGAGGTACCAGCGCGTCACCAGCGCCTTCCAGGCGCTCGGGATCTCCGAGCGCTTCATGCCGACGAGACCGTGCTTGCCGGCTTCCAGATGCACCATCCAGAACGCGGATGCGAAATAGAGGATCGCGGGGATCGCCGCCGCCTTCACGATCTCCGAGTACTGGACGCCGAGCGTCTCCGCCATGATGAAGGCGACCGCGCCCATCACCGGCGGCATGATCTGCCCGCCCATCGACGCCGTGGCCTCGACACCGGCTGCAAAGGCGCGGCGATAGCCGAACTTGATCATCAAGGGAATCGTGAACTGGCCGACGGTGACGACGTTGGCGACGCCCGAGCCCGAGATCGTGCCCATCATGCCCGAGGCGAACACCGCGACCTTGGCAGGTCCGCCGCGGGTGCGGCCAAACAGGCCGAGCGAGACGTCGGTGAAGAGCTGGATCATGCCGGCGCGCTCGAGGAACGAGCCGAACAGGATGAACAGGAAGATGTAGGTCGCCGACACGTAGATCGGCACGCCGTAAAAGCCTTCGGTGCCGAACGACAGATGCGTGACGATCTGGTCGAAATCATAGCCGCGATGGTTGAGCGGCGATGGCAGATACTGGCCGAAGAACCAGTAGAGCAGGCACGCGCCGCACATCAGCGGCAGCGCCGCGCCCATCAGGCGCCGCGTGCCCTCGAAGATCAGCACCGCAAGCAGCGTGCCGACGGCGAGATCGAGCCTGGTCGGATCGCCGTCGCGCGCGATCAAATCGGCGTAGAAGATCCACTGGTAGAGGCCGCAGAAGAAGCCGGCGCCGCCGATCACCCAGCCGAGCGCGCGGCCGACATCGCTCCTTGCAGTGAAGTTCGCGATCAGGCCGAAGGTGAGGAGAACGAGAAAGCCGACATGGACGCCGCGCACCACCTGGCTCGGCAGATAGTTGAAGGCGGCGACATAGAGCTGGAAGGTCGCGAAGGCGATGCCGATCCAGTAGGCGAGCCGGCCCCACCAGCCCGGGCCAAACCCTTCGGGGAAGCCGTGCTCGAAATTGTCGAATTCGACCTTGATGGGCGCCTCAGAGCCCTCTGCCTGCAACATCGATGTTTCCCCGCGCCCTGATTAGGTGCGTTCTTACAGCATTCGCGCTGCGCCCTGAATACGTCATACCCGGGCAGAAGCGCGAAGCGTCTTCGCGCAGATGACCCGGGCATCCACGCTCACTCCGTCATTCCGGGGCGATGCGAACCCGGAATCTCGAGATTCCGGGTTCGGCTCTTGCGAGCCGCCCCGGAATGACAGCGGAGAATTACTTGATCAGCCCCTTTTCCTTGTAATAGCGGATCGCGCCGGGGTGCAACGGAACCGGGCTGCCGGTGGCGGCCGTCTCGAGCTTGATCTCCTTGCCGGCCGCGTGGGCATTCTGCAACTCCGGCAGCGACTCGTAGACCAGCTTGGTCATCTGGTAGGCGAGATCGTCCGACACCGCCGAGCTGGTCACGAGATAGTTGACCACGGCCGCGGTCGGCACGTCCTTGTCCTGGCCCGTATAGGTGTTGGCGGGAATGGTCGCCGCGATGAAGGGCGGGCCGATCTTGTCGACGGTCTCCTTCGGCACCGACACCACCGTGATCGGGCTCGAGGTGGAGAGATCCTTCAGCGAGGCCACACCGAGCCCGGCCGATTGCAGCGTCGCACCCAACTGGCGGTTCTTCATGAGATCGACGGATTCGGCGAACGGCAGATACTCCACCTTGCCGAGGTCCTTGTAGCTCATGCCGGCCGCGCTGAGGATCGCGCGGGAATTCAGCTCGGTGCCCGACTTCGGGGCGCCGACCGACAGGCTCTTGGCCTTGAGGTCGGCCAGCGTCTTGATGCCGCTCTCGGTGGTCGCGACGATCTGGATGTAGTTCGGATAGATCGCGCCGATGGTCCTGAGCTTGTCGAGCTTGGTCTTGAAGCCGGCTTCCTCGTCGCCGTCCCAGGCCGCCTTGAGCGAGTCGCCCAGCGTGAACGCAAGCTCGCCGCGGCCCTGCTGGAGCAGGATCAGGTTCTCGACCGACGCCTTGGTGGCCTGGACCTGCGTCTTCACGTTCGGGATCTTGTCGCCGTAGATCTTCCCGATCGCGACCCCGAGCGGGTAGTAGACGCCGGAGGTGCCTCCGGTCAGCACGTTGATGAAGGATTGCGCATGCGCGCAAGGCGCCGACGCCGCCAGAGCAAGAGCCGCGGCCACGCCGAAAATCGTCCGTTTCATGATTTCTGTACTCCCCAAACCGGCGGGGAAATTGGCCGGATGAGGGGGGCGGGTCAACCCATCCAATAGGCAAAACAGGACTGCGGTAAACAGCCGTTCCGGCTCGACTTTTGGGGAACCCGACGGGTGCGGCGACGTGGCGCAGCCGGATCGCGGCGCGCCCGAACGCATCGTGTTCGAGCGCGCTATCTGCTCACTGGAACGTCATGTCCAGGCACTTGGAGATGTCGGAGCCGAGGCCGGAGGAGATGATGATGCAGCCGCGCACCTTCTGCGCGGTGACGTCAGCAGCCCAGACCGAGTAGCCGCCGGGGCCGAAGAACGAATTGGTGTTCGGCGGCTCGGTCTCGGTGGCGTCGAAGTCGTAATGTCCGTCGGTCTCGAAGATGCGCGGCTTCTTGGTGCAGCCGCCGTCGGTCTGGACGTTGATGACTTCCTTGTTGTCCCGGGTCAGGGCCAGCGAGACCTGGCAGCGGAAATATTCCGAGGTCCTGGTGTTGAAGAGATAGGTGTAGGACTTGCAGGTCGCCGTGTTCAGCTTGCCCGGGGCAAGGCCGCGGCTGCACGAGATCCGCTGGTTGTGGCTGAGCTGGTAATCATCGGCCCGGGCGGCCGGTGCCAGCGCCGTAAGCAACAGCGCGGCAGCCGAGCAGGCTTTAATGACATGGTTCATTCGAATCATCCCCACCAATATTTTTGTCGAATTGCGTTCTAGACGGAAAGCGGAACATAGTCGCGAGGGGACGAAGGGAAAATCACAAACTGCTGGACAAGACGTGATGCGCCGCGGCGCTTTCGCGAATTGACCCGAAAATGCCGTTCGTGATTTGTTCAAGCCGGGCACCCCGACGATGGGGAGGATAGGATCATGGCATTTTCAACGAAGGCATTTGCAATCGCAGCCGCGCTCGGCGCATTCACAGCACCCGCATTGGCGCAGACCGAGGCGACGCCCTGGGAGCTCAAGCCCGACATGGGCTACGCCTATGACAGGGACGGCAAGACTTATTCCTACAAGATGGGCACCAGCAATGCCGGCGAGCTGCTGAAGGGCGCCAAGAAGGTGCCGAAGGGCACGCTGTTCTTCATCGGCCACAACGGCCAGCTCTACATGCGCAGCGGCCCGTATCTGGAGGGCGACGGCAAGTTCAAGTTCGGGCCGGATCAGTAGGCACGGCGCCGTAGGGTGGGCAAAGGCGCGTTAGCGCCGTGCCCACCACCTGTCAGCACACTCTGGTCGAAAGCGGTGGGCACGCTTCGCTTTGCCCACCCTACGGCAGCGTCCTAAAACGCCCCCGCCAGCTCCCGCGCGCCGGCATTGTTGCTGTTGCTGTCCATCCGCGTATCCGTCACCGCGAGCAGCTTCGCCACCGTGTTGTGGCGGATCGCGACCGGGTTGCGCTCGTAGCCGCCGCGCTGGAAGAAGTTCGAGGTCGGCACCTGTTCGCGCATCGCCTGCGGCATCGTCACCATGTCGAGCCCGGTGCCGTCGCCGGTGAGGTTCATCATCTCGAGCTCGGCCGCCGTGAGCGGACGCGCGTAGCCCTTTGCGCGCGCGAACAGCACCGACGTCAGCAGCTTGTGGGTCTGCAGCATCGGTCCGATATCGACGTCGAGCACCATGGCATGCATCGCCCAGCCCTGCGCGGTGTTGCCGATCTTCTCGTGCTCCGACCAGGAGTCCGGCACCGACTTCGCATGCGCCACCATTTTCTTCAGCACGGTGAGCTTGTGCTCGAGCGACTGCCGCGCCGGGCCCGAGGTCCGCGCCACCTTGTCGGAGAGCGCGCGAATGAATTCATGGCCCTGCTCGGCCAGCAGCTCGACGCTGTTGGTGGTCAGGAGCTGGTTGTAGCCCATCGCGGTCGAGATCGCGCGCTTGCCGCCATGCTCGATGCCCGCCTGCACGTCGTAACTGCCGGTGCCGCCGGTCTCGAACGAATAGACCCGCACCGCCTGCTCGCGCGTCAGCCCGGAGGCGAGCGCGTAGCGCGCATAGGCGCGCTTGAACTCGACCTCGCTGGACGGGCGCTGCGGCGTGAACTGGTAGAGCTCCTGCGCCGCACGCAGCAGATCGGCGACGACGGGGATCGGCTTTTTGGTCGGGCGCTCCGGCGTTTCCTCCGGCTCCGGATTCACCGGCCGCTTCGGCCCGCTATACAGCGGCGGATGCTCCAGCACGTAATCGTCGAGCGTGATCTGCTGCCCGCCGCGCCGCTTGGCATTGCGGGTCTTTCGCTTCTCGGAGATCTGGCTCCAATAGGCGCCGGCTTCCTCGTCGAAGGCCGCGCGCGCGGCCTGATATTCCTGCAGCTTGCGGCGATATTCGAGCACAGCGGGGGACGCCCCGCCTTGGGCAAAAAACTGCGACAGGAGCTGGGCCTTGGCATCGCGGACGGCGGGCGGCAGCGCGTCGGACGCGCCGCCACGCGCGGCGGGCGCGAGCAGGACGAGCGCGAATGGAACCAGCGCAAGGCTCTTTCGAATCGAATGATGCATGCCGCTCTCTTAACAGGCATCCGGTAACCGTCACGTTAACGCGCCGTTTACCATCGTCACTTCCAGGCGAACACCGGCTGTTCCAGCTCGGTCACGCGGGTCTGCCGCCCCGCCAGCACCTCGCGGAACTGGTAGATCAACGCCGCCGTCGGCGCGTGGATCAGGCTCATCTGGTAGTGAAAGCGGATCACTCGGCGGCTGCTTTCGGGGATCGCGGTGAAATCAAAGGCGTCGTCGCGCTCGATCGTCGTGAGCGCGATGCGATGAACGGAGGCGACCTCGTCCGGGTTCGGACGGATGGCGGCGGCGGCCGTGGCCCAGACCACCACCGGCGTGATCAGATAGCCGGAGCGGGTCGGATAATCGTCGAGCGTGCCGAGCACCTCCGCGCTGGTGAGGCGAAGGCCGAGCTCCTCGTCGAGCTCGCGCAGCGCCGCCTCGACCGGCGTCTCGCCGGCATCGCAGCGTCCGCCCGGCAAGGCCCATTGGCCGCGATGAGCGCGCAGGTGCGATGCGCGCAGCGTGAGCAGGAACGCGGTGTCGTCCCCCTCGCCCGCCGCAGTCAGCGCGACCGCCACCGCGGCGCGCTTCAGCGAAGGCGCTGCGCCGTCTTCCGGCAGCCGCGTGAAGGCCGCGCAGGCGGCCGCGATATTCCGCCGTGTGGCATCGTCGAACGGTCTCATCATGCTTGACTACACCACGTCCGCCCCCGATGAAATGAGATCGCAAGGCCCGCAGAGGAATGGACGACGAGATGACCAACAAGGCCGCCGCAAGGCTCAAATCGGAGGGCTGGACCATCCTCGATACCACGGGCTTCTTGCACTTGATCGGCCCCTTGTGGCAGCGCAAGGTCGACGGTCGCTACGAATTCGCACTCGCCACCGAGGACAAGCATCACAACCGCCGCGGCATGGTCCAGGGCGGCGTGATGATGACGTTCGCCGACCGCACCTGCGGCATGACCGCCCGCTACGTCTCCGGCAAGGAGTTCATGGCAACAGTGCAGCTCGACACCCATTTCGTCGAGGCCGGCCAGATCGGCGACATCCTGATCTCCCGCCCGCGCGTGGTGCGCGCGACGCGCAGTCTGATTTTCATGAGCACCGAAGTCAGCGTGGACAACCGCTGTGTGGTGATGGCCAACGGCGTGTTCAAGATCTTGAAGGGGCCGGCGTAGCGGCGCGTTCCGCCGTCGTCCTGGCGAAAGCCAGGACCCATTACCCCTGAGAGAAATTGCAGCGCGAACCGGTAACCGCGAATCTTCGCAAAACCAATTCCTGGGGTAATGGGTCCTGGATCGGCGCTCGCAATTGGACAACGCTACGCGTTGCCAGGCGCTCGCTTGTCCAGGACGACGATGGGGAACAACGCGCTCCCCCAACCTCGTCATTGCGAGCGCGGCGAAGCACTCCAGACGCGTTCCTCGGACGCATCTCTGGATTGCTTTGCAGCGCTCGCAATGACGGAGCGGGATGGCTATGCTGCTCCCACAAGAGGCAGCAAGGATCCGCCCATGCAATACCGCCAGCTCGGCCGCACTGGCCTGAAAGTCTCGCCGATCTGTCTGGGCACCATGATGTTCGGCGGACCGACCGATGAAGCCGCATCAACGCGGATCATCGCGAAGGCGCATGAAGCCGGGATCAATTTCATCGACACCGCGGATGCCTATTCGAAGGGCGCATCCGAGGAGGTCGTGGGCCGCGCGATCGGCAACAACCGCCATGCCTGGGTGCTGGCGACCAAGCTCGCCAATCCCATGGGCAATGATCCCAATCGCGGCGGGCTGTCGCGGCGCTGGGTGTTGCAGGCCGCGGACGAAAGCCTCAAGCGGCTCGGCACCGACCACATCGACATCTACTATCTGCACAAGGAGGACCATGCGACGCCGCTGGAGGAGACGGTGCGCGCGATGGGCGATCTGATCCGCGCGGGCAAGGTGCGCTATTTCGGCGTCTCGAACTATCGCGCCTGGCGCGTCGCCGAAATCTGCAACATCTGCGACCGGCTCGGCATCGACCGGCCCGCGGTGAGCCAGCCCTATTACAACGCAATGAACCGCATGCCCGAGGTCGAGCACTTTCCGGCCTGCGCCTACTACGGCCTCGGCATCGTGCCCTATAGCCCCTTGGCGCGCGGAGTGCTCACCGGCAAGTACAAGCCGGATGCAGCCCCGGACAAGGAGACGCGTGCGGGACGCAACGACACCCGCATGATGCAGACGGAATGGCGGCCGGAGTCGCTCCAGCTCGCGCAGGAGATCAAGAGCCACGCCGAGAAGAAAGGCATCACCGCCGGCCAGTTCGCTGTCGCCTGGGTGCTGAACTCCGCTTTCGTCTCCTCGATTGTGGCGGGCCCGCGCACCGAGGAGCATTGGGACGGCTACATCAGCGCACTCGACTATCGCTTCACCAGCGAGGACGAAGCCCTGATCGACCGCCTGGTGACGCCGGGCCATCCCTCGACACCGGGCTACAACGACCCGGCCTATCCGATCGAAGGCCGCCGCGCGCGAACGGCATAACAGCGGGAGGCGACGATGGCGCATGAAGATCGATACGGCCTGCCATTCTCCACCAACTCGCACGAAGCGGCATCCGCCTATCGCGACGGCGTCGACCTCATGCTGGCGGGCTGGACCGGTACGGCGGAGACGCTGGAGCGCGCCATCGCCGCCGATCCGGACTTTGCGCTTCCCCTTATCGCCCGCGCCCGCGTGCATGCCTTCTACCAGCAGGGCGACCTCGCGCGACAGAAGGCGGCGGCCGCGCGTGAGCTCGTTGCAAAGCGCGGCACGGAACGTGAGCGTTCGCATGTCGAGACCCTGGCGCTGGCGATCGAGGGACGGCTGCCCGAGGCGATTGCGGCGACGCTGAAACACGTCGAGGCATGGCCGCGCGATGCCGTGGTGCTGTCGCTGCCGCTCGGCGCGTTCGGCCTGTTCGCCTTCTCCGGCATGGCCGATCACGACCGCGCGCGGCATGAGCTGTGCGAGCGCGTCGCGCGGCATTATGGCGAAGACTGGTGGTTCCTCACCATGTCCGGCTGGGCGATGACCGAGAACGGCGACGTAGCCCGCGGCCGCGGCATCACCGAGCGCGGCTTCGCCCTGCGCCGGCAGAATGCCCATGCCGCGCACGCCGTGCTGCATGCGATGTTCGAGGACGGCTCGATCGAGGCGGCCGACCGTCTCGTCGACGAGTGGATTCCCACTTACGACCGCGCCGGAATCCTGCACGGCCACATCCGCTGGCACCAGGCGCTCGGCGCGCTCGAGCATGGCGACGCCGCACGCGCACTTGCGATCTATGCCGACGTGCTGCAGCCCTCCGCGACGCAGGCGCCGCCGCTCAACGTCGTCACCGACGGCGCCTCGCTGCTCTGGCGCCTGTCCGCTTATGGCCACGCCGTGCCGCAGGAACTCTGGCTCGACGCCGACTCCGCCGCGCAAAAGCTGTTTCCGAAATCGAGCTTGCCGTTCGCCGACGTCCATATGGCGCTGTTCGCGGCCGCAACGCAAAACCGCGACGCCCTCGCCGCGCGCCTTGCCGTGATCGAGCAGCGGGTCGCCGAGGGCAAGCTGCCGGCCGGCCCCGTGGTGCCGGCGATCTGCCGCGCACTGGCGGCCTTTGCGGACGAGGACTATGCGGCCTGCGTGCGGACGCTCGCACCCGTGCTCGCCGACGTCGTCCGCATCGGCGGCAGCCATGCCCAGCGCGAATTGATCGAGGACACCTTTATTGTCGCCCTCATGCGCGGCGGCGAGCTGGCGCGCGCCCGCAGCATGCTCGACGCCCGCCTGCATCGCCGCCCCTCCCTGCGCGATACGCGCTGGCAGGCGGCGATGGCTTGAGGCAGGATAAGAAAAACAAAGCGGAGGACGCCCATGACCGAGATCGTTGCACTGGAGGCGCTGGCCAGCCGCGTTGCATCGGGGCAATCGCTGGCCGTCCCCGTGGACCGCTCCGGCGTCGCGATGGCCGCGACCGCCGCCATCATCGCGGCCGGCATCGACAATCTTCATCTGGTCTGCGTCCCCATCAGCGGCATGCAGGCCGATCTCCTGATCGGTGCCGGTGCGGTCAAGACGCTCGAGACCAGCGCCATCTCGCTCGGCGAAGCCGGCGGCGCGCCGCGTTTCGGCGCCGCGGTGCGGGCGGGTAGCGTAACGCTGCGCGATGCCACCTGCCCCGCGATTCACGCCGGCCTGATGGCGGCGCAACACGGCGTGCCCTTCATGCCGATCGCCGGCATCATCGGCAGCGATCTGCTCGAGGTGCGGCCGGACTGGAAGGTGATCGACAGCCCGGTCGGCGAGGCGCGCAAGGTCGTGGTGGTGCCGGCGATCAAGCCCGACGTTGCGCTGTTCCATGCGCCGGAGGCCGACCGTGCCGGCAATATCAGGATCGGCCGCTTCCGCGAGCTCGCCACCATGGCCTATGCCGCCAAGCGCACGCTGGCCACCGTCGAACGCATCGTCGACCGCGATCTGTTCGAGACGGAGGATTCCGCCGCTGGCGTGCTGCCCTCGCTCTATGTCGACGCCATCGCGGTTGCCGAGCGCGGCGCCTGGCCGCTGGCGCTATGGAACGAATATCCTGCCGACGAGGCCGAGATCGCGCGCTATGCGGCGATGGCGCGCAGCGAGGACGGCTTCCGAGCCTATCTCTCGACCTTCCTGTCCCATCGCAAGCAGGTGGCCTGATGTCATTGGAACGCGAACGGCGAGAAATCCTGATCGCCACCATTGCCGACCTGCTCGACGGCATCCGTCACGTCGCGGTCGGCGCATCGTCGCCGATCCCCGCGGCCGGTGCGATGCTGCTGCGCGCACGCAACGAACTCTGTGGCAAACCGCCGGTGCGCATCTCGATCCTGGGATCGCAGCGGCACAATTTCTTCACCAATGGCGGCATCGAGCTGTTCGACTGCGCCGCGCAAGGAAGGGTCGATGCGTTCTTTCTCGGCGGCGGCCAGATCGACGGCGCGGGCAACATCAACCTCGTCGGCACCGGCGATTACCCGAAGACCGACGTGCGCTGGCCCGGTTCGTTCGGCTCGGCCTATCTCTACCATCTCATTCCGCGCGTGATCCTGTTTCGCGAGGAGCACACCCCGCGCGTGTTCGTGCCGAAGGTCGACTTCGTCAGCGCCCGGGCGACCACACCGGAGGTCCCTCGCCGCGGCGGGCCTTACGCGCTCCTGACCAACATGGCGCTGTTCGACTTCGACCGCGAGGCAGGCGGCTTCGCCCTGCGCTCGGTGCATCCGCCCTTCACGCCGGCCGACATCAGGGAGAATACCGGCTTCACCTATGAAGAACCGGAGGTCGTGCGGGAAACCGCGCGGCCCGATTCCGCAACCCTGGCATTGCTGCGCGGTCGGATTTTCGACGAGCTCGCCGAGACTTACCCGGCCTTTGCAAGGACGATGAAGCAGGCGGCGTGACCCTCCGGTTCTGCCACGAAAAAAACACTGGCCTGACGGCAAGTGCCTTCCGGGATGGTTGGGCGATTTTGGGCGAATCGCCGATGGGTGGCGCGGTGGTATTCCAGACGGGCTTGGCGGCACAAACGGGATCGCAACCAATTTGCGGTTCGATGGTTGTTGAGCGGAACCTTTCCGCGATCCCCTGGCCTATGAGCCTCACGATGCGCCTCTGCCGACCGGCCCTCGCGGCAGCCTTCGTTGTCCTCGCAAGCCCTTGTTTTGCTGAGTCTTCCAGGCCGATTCCCGTCAACAATCAGCCGGCGCAGCAGACCGCCTTCATCGATCTGCTGGCGCTGATGTCCGGCCACTGCAAGACGCTCAAGGTCGCGGGGCGTACCCTTGCCTGCAAGACGGTGGCCTACGCCCATGGCGACACGGGCCGGGTCAATTTCGCCGTCGCTGTCGACGACCCCACTGATGCGAACCACGTCGTGTCGTTCTCCGGCGAGAACGGCAAGCGGGCCGACGACAACTCCTACGAGCTGCCGATCGACCGCATGCTGCTCAACTCCAAGGACCGGCCCAAGGTCGACGGCCTGCCGGTGCCGGCGGAGCAGACCTCCACCGGAATCTGCCGCCAGACCGGCAATTTCGCCGCCCGGAAGGTGACCGATGTCACCTGCTCCGCAACCGACAGCGAGGGCCGGAAGTACGAGCTCCTGTTCGTCTCCGACGGCACGCCGGTAAGCGTGCGCCGCATCAGGCAATCGTCGCCGTCGATCCAGGATCCGTTCAAGTAGCGGCCCCTTGTGTCGCCCTGCTTGTCACCGGGGTGAGCACGCATCCTTCCGTTGAAACTCCAGGTCAGGCGGTTATGCTCTCGCGTGCATCCTCATTGAGGAGACCCGATTGCATCCAGAGGCGAGGCCGAGAGTCCGGCAATGCGTGTGATCCGCGGGCTCGCGCGCATCCTGATCGCCTGCTTGTTCGCTGGCCTCTCGCCTGAATGCGTCGCAGCCGACGGCCCCCAGCAGCGTTCGGTCCTGGTTCTGGAAGAAGCCGATTTTCGCTCGCCCTTTTATTCGGAGATCTTTGCCGGAATCCGCACCGCCGCGAAGCAGAACGGGAAGAGCAACACGGTGATCTACGGCGAAAGCCTCGATCTCGCCCGCTTCCCGGGACCGGACTATGAATTGAGCCTGGTCGGTCACCTCAAGACCAAATATGCGCAGCGGCCGATCGACGTCATCGTTTCGATCGGCGTCGCATCGGCGAAATTCCTTCAGAAGCGGAAGCAGGACATCTGGCCCGCCGCGCCCGTGGTATACGGCTTCGTTCCCGACCTGCCTGAGACGCGCGCGCTGTTCCTGCCCGATACGACGGCCGTCTTCGCCAGAGTGAGGCCGACACACCTCCTGACCGCAGCGCGCGCAATCGTTCCCGACCTGACGCGTGTCGTCCTGGTGGGCGAGGCCTGGAAGAATCCGCTGGTGTACGGACATTGGAAGCAGGACTTCGCGGCCGCAATGCCCGATCTCGAAGTCATCGATCTGTCCGGCGCGGTGCTGCGTGAGGTCCGCAGTCGCGTCGCTTCCCTGCCCGACCGCTCCGCGATCCTGACCTCGGCGATGTATTCCGACGGCGAAGGCACCTATTACGCCCCGGCCTCGGCGCTCGCACGCGTTGCCGAGAGTGCGAACCGCCCGATCATCATAACGTCCGATACGTTCCTCGGACGGTCGGGCGTGGGCGGCTTCCTGCTGCTGCCCGAAATCATCGGGCGAGAAGCCGGCGAAGTGGCGATGCGGATCCTCGACGGCGAAGCGCCCTCGAGCATCGCACCGTTCAGCGGAAACAACGTGAGGCCGATCTTCGACTGGCGGCAGCTGAAACGCTGGAATGTGGACGAAGCCAATCTGCCCCCCGGCAGCGAGGTGCGTTTCCGCCAGCTGACCTTCTGGGAGCAGTATTACTGGCACTCCGCGATCATTGCAGGCGTGGTGCTGGTGCAGGCGCTGATGATCACCATTCTGCTGCGCGAGCGCCGTCTGCGCTTCGTGGCCGAGGTCGAGGCGCGCCAGCGCATGTCGGAGCTCGCCCACATGAACCGCCGCGCGACCGCGGGAGAGATGTCCGTCTCGCTCGCACACGAGCTGAACCAGCCGCTCGCCGCCATTCTGATCAATGCCGAGACGGCCCAGCAGATATTACAGAGTCCGGCGCCCGACCTCGGCGAGATCAGGGACATCCTGGACCACATCCGCCGTGACGATCAGCGGGCCGCCGAAGTCATCGGCCGGCTGCGCTCGTTTCTGAAGCGAGACCCGGCCGAACGGCGCGAGCTCGACCTCAATGCCACCGTCGGCGAGGTGTTTCGATTCCTCTCCGTGCAGGCCCTGACCCACGATGTTGAACTCGTCATGCAGCCGTCGTCCGCAGACATTCGCGTGAAAGGCGACAAGATTCAGCTCCAGCAGGCCATCCTCAATCTCGTCGTGAACGGCATGGAGGCTGTGGCCCATCTTCCGGACGAGCGGCGCCGCGTCGTCGGACGAACCAGTCTCACCGAGGGCAACCTCGCCCTTGTCTCCATCGCCGACAAGGGCGACGGCATCCTCGCGGAGAAAGTCGCCGAGATCTTCAAGCCGTTCTTCACGACCAAGGCGCAAGGCATGGGCATAGGCCTCTCGATCGCGCATACCATCGTCCAGGCGCATGGCGGCCGCATCTGGGCCGAAAACGTCCCGTCAGGGGGCGTCGTTTTTCACGTCAGCCTGCCGCTGGCAGCGCCGCGATAGGCGCCGTCGCGTGCGCCGGCGACGTCATCCCGGCGAAAGCCTCAAGCGAACGCCTTCTCCAGGGTCGCGAAGATCACCGCGAGCGACTTGTCGTGGCGGGTCACCGGCGGCACCGGGCGCTCGATCTTCATGAGCTGATAGACCGCCATCTGCGCCGCGCGCACCGAATATTCGACGGTGAACACGACGTCGTCGGGGATCTCGACGAACTGGCTGACGAAGGCAAGGTTGACCGAATTCCTGGGCACCGGCAGCGGCCGGTCGGTCACGTTGCGCGGCATGAACATGCTGGTGATGTAGGGCATGCGGCAGGGAATGCAGGTCGCAGTCTCGAACACGTCGCGATCGAAATTCAGGTGCCCGCACAGCTCGTTCAGGATGTCGGCGCCGCCGCACTCGGACATCGGCTTCCCGACGAAATTGCCGATGCGGTCCGGATGCAGCGCATAGCCCCAGAACACCTGAACGTCCTTCGGCTGGCCGGCGAAATGCGGCTGATGATACAGCACCGCCGACATCAACCAGTTGGAATCCCGGAACGTCACCAGCCCGCCGGTGCCGGCCCTGTTGCCCGAGAACGCCTCCATCTTGTCGAAGAAGCGCGGATCGCGGCAGGTGACGGTGAAGGACAGCCAGTACGATTCCGGGATCGAGCTGTTGAACGCGGACGGATTGCCGAATTCGGGACGTCCTTGCGCGATCGTCTCCCACAGCGCCCAGCCCTGGCTGTCGGCCTTGGTCAGGTGCGGCGGCGGCTCGGTCATGGTGCCCAGGCTCGAAGCATCCGTCATCGAGCCGTTCTGGAAGAACACGAGATCGCCGTCCTCGATGCGGACGTTGGCGGTGCGGCCGTCGCGATCGAGCACCAGCTGGCGGACGCGCACGCGTCCGCCCTCGTCTTCGAGCGTCATGTCGGTGACGGCCGTGCCGCGCACGAACTGCACGCCTTGCCGCTTCAGCCAGTCGGCAAGCGGCTGTACGATCGCGTCATACTGGTTGTAGACGGTACGCTTGACCCCGGCGAGGGTTTCGATGCGCGGGAATTCGCTCATGAAGCGGTGCAGATAGCGCCTCAGCTCGACCGCGCTGTGCCAGGGCTGGAAGGCGAAAGTGGTCTGCCACATGTACCAGAAATTGGACTCGAAGAATTTTGGCGACAGCCAGTCGGTGATGCGGCTGTTGCCGAGCGTCTCCTCCGAGGCCTCGGTGAGCCGCAGCAGCTCGAGCCGGTCGCGCGCGGAAAAGCCCATGTGGGAGACGTCGATCTTGAAGCGGTTGCGGTCGACCAGCCGCGCCCGCGAATGCGCCGGGTTCTCCTCGTTGAACGCGACGGTCTCGTCGCGCACGCTCAGGCCCGGACGCTCGAGCGAGGGGATGCTCGACAGCAGGTCCCAGGTGCATTCGTAATGGTCGGTGGTGAGCATGCGCCCGCCGCGCAGCGAATAGGCGCCGTTCGCGAGCAGTGCGCCGTCGAGGCTGCCGCCGACCAGCGGCTGCGCCTCGTAGATCACGATGTCGCGACCCGGCAGCTGCGCGTCGCGAACCAGGAACGCCGCGCCCGCGAGCGATCCGATGCCACCACCGATGAAATACGCCTTCATGACTTGCCTCGACTGCAATTCGAACTTTCGCGGCGACATTGCATGAGGGCCAGCGAGCGAAGTTGCGCTGGATCAAGCGCGATGGACACGGCGTTCAAGAGGATGTGAGCGCTTTCTTCTCCCTCTCCCCGTTCTTACGGGGAGAGGGTTGGGGTGAGGGGCTGCTTCCGCGAAAAACGGTAGGAGTTGAACTCGCGGAGACTCCCCCTCACCCGCCGCGCGTTCCGCGCGTCGGCCTCTCCCCGCAAGCGGGGAGAGGCGACGTCACTGCGCCTTCACCGTCGCCGCCGGCTTCTTCGCGTAGATCTGCGCGATCTCCTCGGCGAAGCGGTGTTCGAGCGCGGGGCGCTTGTTCTTCAGCGTCGGCGTGAGCAGGCCGCTAGCAATGGTCCAGGGGTCCAGCGTCCACCATACCGCGCGCGGCGTCGCGTAGGACGGATAGGCCTTCACGGCCGCTGCGATTCGCGCAAGCAGCGCGGCCCGCTCCGCCGCACCGCCTTGCTTGCCGCTCGCAGCCAACCTTTCCTTCTCCTGCACCCAGGCCTTGGCGTTGAGCACGACTAGCGCGGCGAGGAACGGGCGCTGCTCGCCGACCACCAGCGCCTGCTCGAACAGGGGATCGGCCAGGATCGCGGTCTCGAGATCGACCGGCGCGATCTTCTCGCCGGTGGACGTCACGAGGATATCCTTGATGCGGCCGGTGATGGTGATGCGCCCGTTCTCGATGCGGGCCTGGTCGCCGGTGTGCAGCCAGCCATCGGCCTCCTTCACGCGGCGCGTCTCCTCGGGCTTGTGCCAGTAGCCTAGCATCACGCTTGGGCCACGCACCAGCAGCTCGTCGTTCTCACCCAGCCTGGCCTCGACGCCGTCGAGCACATGGCCGACCGAGCGCGGATCGTTGTCCTCGGGGGTGTTGACCGAAACCACCGGCGAGGTCTCGGTCATGCCGTAGCCCTGGAGAATGTCGAGCCCGAGCGCGAGAAACAGACGAATGACGGGCTCGGCGATCGGCGCGCCGCCGGAAACCGCGACGCGCAACCGGCCGCCGAGCTGCGCCAGCACCTTGTCGGCGACGAGCTGCTTCAGCAGCGGCCAGGCCAGCCGGTCGAGCAGCGACAGTGCGCCGCGTCCCTGCCGCGCGTCGAACCGCCGGCCGCCGACGGCAATCGTGAGATCGAGCAGCGCCCGCTCGATGCTTCCGGCCGAAGCCCGGTGCTGCATGATCAGCGCGTAGACGCGCTCGTAGATCCGCGGCACTGAGACCAGCACCGTCGGCCGCACATGCTTGAGGTCGTCCCCGAGTTGCGGCACCGAGCGCGCATAGGCGACGCAGGCCCCGGCCGCGATCGGATAGTAATAGCCGCCGGTGCGCTCGAACGTGTGCGAGAGCGGCAGGAAGGACAGAAAGACGTCGTCGGGCGACGCCGCGATGCGATGCGCGATCGCCTTCACATTGGCGACAACGTTGTCATGCGACAGCATCACGCCCTTCGGCCGCCCGGTCGTGCCCGAGGTGTAGACGATGGCGGCAAGATCGTCCGGCGCCACCGCGACGTCGGACAATGGCGCGGTCGCGCCAGGCGCGGACGCAAGCCATTGGTCGAGCGCGACGATGCGTGCATCGGCCGGCACCGGTCCGGTCATGTCGGCACAGACGATGCGCTTGAGCGCATCGAGCGGCTGGCCGGTGGCCACGATCGCCTGCCAGCGCGCCAGCGTATCGACGAACAGCAGCAGCGCGCCGGAATCGGCGAGGATGTAGGCGATGCTGTCGGGGTTGTCGACCGCATGCATCGGCACCGGCACGAGACCGCGCGACAGCGACGCCTGGTCCATCGCGATATGCGCAATGCCGTTCGGCATCAGGATGGCGACGCGCTCGCCCGGCGAAAAATTCTCCGCGGCCAGCGCCCGCCGCCACAGCTCGAATTCCGCGTCGATCTCGTGCCAGGACTGGCTGACCCAGCGCCCGGCATGCGCGTCGAAATGGCGATAGGCTTCCGCCGCCGGCGTCGCCTCGACGCGCCAGCGCAGCAGCTCAGGCAGTGTCTTCACGTCGGCGAGCGTCTGCGGTTGACTGATCGGCCCCGGCATGGCGTCCTTTCCTTCACCGTCGATTCCCATGAATCTGGGGGCTCGACACTAGGCCGGCCAGCCCTCGCCGCCTTGATCCTCAGCAAGGCGGCCATGCTTCGGAGCGATCCATGACGCGCGACCTGCTGTTTCTGCTGCGCCCGGGGTTCGAGGACCCGGCCTATCCGGGCCGGCGCTTCTATTGCTGGCATTGCGCGCTGATGGAGGGCGTGCTCGCTTCGTTTCCGGCGCTCGCCGAAAAGCTCGACGTCGAGCGCATCGCGTGGCCGCAGCCGCGGCAGGCCGTGATCGCGCTGGTCGGGGAGGAGAACCAGTCGCTGCCGCTGCTCGTGCTGGCAGACGGCGCGACATCGCGGCACCAGACCGGCAGCCACCGCGGCCGCGCCTTCGTCGCCGACAAGGACGCAATCCTCGCCGCGCTCTCCGAACGCCACGGCTTTCCCGATCCGCATCCGTAGGAACGTCGACGTAGCCCGGATGGAGCGCAGCGCAATCCGGGCCACGGACCTGCAATGACGTCGCGAAACGAGGGAAGATTGGCATTGCGCTTCCCCGATCGCCTCGCATATTCGGCCCGACAAGCCGTCCGAAAGGTCCGATCATGCCGCACCCTCTCCCCGCCCTTATCGTCATCGACGTCCAGCGCGCGTTCGACGAATGGGAGGCGGCGGGCAAGCGCCGCAACAATCCGGACGCGGTGGCACGCATCGTCGATCTGCTCGCGGCGTTCAGGGCAAACGGTGCGCCGATCTTTCATATCCGCCACGAGGGCACCAAGCCGAATTCGTCGTTTCTGCCATCGCGCACCGGCTACGCCGTCAAGGACGAGGCGCGCGAACAGGATGGCGAGCCTGTGATCGTCAAGCGCGTCAACAGCGCCTTCATCGGCACGGACCTCGAGACGCGCCTGCGCGCAAGCGGCATCACCACGCTCGTCATTTGCGGCGCCACCACCAACCATTGCGTGGAGACGACGACGCGGATGGCCGGCAATCTCGGCTTCGACACGCGGCTCGTGCGCGATGCGACCTGGACCTTCGACCGGATCGGCCCCGATGGCGATGCGCATTCCGCCGAGGAAGTCCATGCGATGACGCTGTCGAATCTCAACGGCGAGTTCGCCCGCATCGTCACCGCGGGCGAGGTGATCGCATCATTCGCGGCGAAGTGATGGCAGCAGTGCGATCAATGCCGGTGATGCGACAATAAATCTCACGCCGCGCGATCATCCGCGCCGAATCGGACAGCACGTGCTGCGTCGTTTCGACGCCCGCACTAGCCGGAACGCAACCAGCGCCCATGTGTTGTCACACGACATTCAACTGGAGTGATGACATGAAGTATCTCATTGTCGCGATGGCCGTCGGTGCCGCGGCGCTCGCCGGCGGATCGGCGGCGAACGCGGCCAACACCACAAGCGCGAAGCAAAGCGCGCGGGGAGGCCAGCCGACCGACATCAGCGCGCAGCACAGGCACCACCATCATGGCTATCGCCATCATCAATGGCGCCATCACCACCATGGCTACTATCGTCCGCACTACCGGAGCTACGGCTATTACCCGCGGCACCACGGTTACTACGGCGGCGGACCGTACGGATATTACGGTGGCGGCGGTCCGGGCGTGACCTTCAGCTTCGGCGGCAACCGCTGGTAAGCCGGCGATCGGCTGCGAACGAAAGGCCCGCGACCACGCGGGCCTTTTTTCATCCCCGCAAGATCGTCCCGGCCGTCTCCAGCCCGCTCGCCAGCGCCGCCTCGACCGTGCCCATGTCGCGGCCGCGATACAGCGCTTCGCCGGAGAACAGCACCGCTCCCTCGGCGCGCGCGAGCATGGTTTGCGCCGCGCGCGTCCGCGGCGTGGCCCAGGAATAGGCGCCGCGGGCGAACGGATCCTGCCCCCAATTGGTCGCCGTGGCCGCGACGAGGTCGCGCGCGACGTCTTCGCGCGACAGGCCGAAGATGGTGGCGAGCGAACCAAGCCCGGCCTCGATCAACGCCTGCGGATCGAGGTCTTGCAGCTCCGCCGTCCGCGGGCCGCCGAACCAGCCGGTGAGCACGGGATGCTGCTCCGGATGGCGCGTCCACCACACCGGGATGGTCCGGTCCGACAGCAGGAAGGTCATATCCGCAAGATCCGGCTTTCGCTCGCGCCACCATGGCCGCGCAAACCGCAGCAGAATCTTGACGACGTTGCCGAAGCCGATGTCGTCGGCAGCCGCCGCCTTCGCGCGCACGCTCGCCGGAAGCACGATCTCGCGCAGCAGCGGCAGCGGCACCGTGACGATCACGCGGTCGCAGCGATGCACCCCGCCGCCGGCACCGCGAACGACCACCGCGCCGCCTTCGTCCTCGATCGCCGACACCACGCAGCCGAGGCGGACCGCCGCGCCATGCCTGCGGCACTCGGCGGCGAGAAAATCGATCAGCGCGCCATAGCCGCCATTGATGCGCGCCTGCGTGTGGAGCCCGCCGTCCATCCATTCCTCGCGCAGCGCCAGCGTGGAGGCGCGCTCGGGATCGGCGGCATCGTAGCCCTCGACCATCCGCTCGATCGAATAGCGCAGCCCGTCATACTCGGGTCCGGCAAAATGACGGCGCAGGAAATCGGCGACGGTGAGGTCGTCCTTCAAATTCCCGAGCACGGCATGCAGCTCCGCCTCGTGCGGATCATGGCGATCCTCACGCGAGAAATGTGCACCGTCAAATCTCCATAGCGTGCCTTCGATCTCCTGAAGGGACAGCCCCGCCTCGCGCAGCAGGGCGCGTGTCACCGGGGCATCGCCATGGACGAATTCGGCGCCGCCATCGGCGGGGTAGCCGAACTCCGCCGCCGGCACCGGGTGGATGCGCCCGCCACAGCGGTCGCGTGCTTCCAGGACCGTCACCCTCTTGCCGGCGCGCACGAGCTCGCGCCCCGCCATCAGGCCGGCCGCGCCGGCACCGACGATGACGATATGCTGTGGTTTGTCCGACATGCCGGTGCTTTTACTTACCCACGGCCTGCGGATCGTTCTTGATCAGATAGCGCAGCAGCAGGACACCGCTGCCGAGCTCCCGCACCCCCTCCAGCGTCATCGCGGCGAGGGGCGCGCGCTTGTCGCTGTCGGCTTCCGTCGAAGAGAACACGAAGGGCGCGCCGCTTGCGCCATCCACCGCGGGGCTGAGGATGAGATTGAATTCGTCGATGAGACCGGCGCGCAGGAACGCGCCATTGGCGACGCCGCCGCCCTCGACCAGCAGGCGCTTCACGCCGAGCTCGCGGTTGAGAATGTCCAGCGCCAGTGCGAGGTCGATCTCCGACTTGCCGGCGAAGATATAGGACACGCCCTCGCCGCGCAGGCCTGCAAGATGCGAATCCGGCACGCCCTCGGTCAGCACCACGACAATCGGATCGCCGCCGATATCGGAGCGGCCCCAGCCGATCTTGCCCTGCGCATCGAGCACGACGCCGTAGGTTTTTGCATCACGCCGCGCAAACCACGGCTCCCGCGGAAACGTCCCGGCCGTTCCGGCGGGATAGGGCTTGCCCTTGGCGAACTCCGAGCCGGTGACGCGGCCGATGACCCAGGCATCGCCGCCGAGCTCGTCATGGATCTTCTCGAACCAGTCCGTGCCCGCGCCCTTCGGACGCCAGCGGCTGGGGTGCGTGCGGCCGTCCAGGCTGGAATGCATCAGACAGATGACGTAGGGCTTCATGCAAATCTCCGGACTGCGCTCAACCCGCCGTTCCGCCGCCGCCGCTCTTGGCGCGATCGTTGACGATCGCCGCGAGCGGATTGAGCTTTGGCGGCGCGACGAGCTGGAGCGTGTTGGTGTCGTGATGATTGAACGGCGCGCCGCGGACGAACAACTCGGTCTGGATCAGGTAGGTCCAGCTTCCGTCGTCGTTGAAGGTGATGTCGCAGCGGTAAGCGTCGGTGCGGAAGGCCTGTTCCAGGAAGTCGGTCGAGCAGATCCCGTAAGCGGTGTCGCCGCGCTTCGCCGTGACCGAAATTTTCCTGTCATCAGGTCCGGCCTTGCCCGAGGCGAGCAGCACCTGCCCGCGCGGGATCGCCAGCGTCTGCATGATCAGCCCGGTCGCGGGCTCCCACAGCCAGTAGCCGACCTGGTCGTGGAAGGTGATGTCCTCCTCGGGCGTGTTGATGTGGATGTGATAGCGCAGGCCGTAGAGCAGCTGCGGGCCGTTGGCCTGCGGATCGATCGGGTCCATCCGAATGCGCTCGATGAAGGTCCGCCGCTCCGGTCCTTCGGCCTTCGGGTTGACGTCGATCCCCTTGTCGGCCTGCCAGCTGCCTGCGAGACGGCGCAGCGGGCCGAGATTGGCGAGACCGTCGGGCGAGACGTTCTCGGGCTCGGTGAAGATGTCGGCGGGAAGGGGAAGCATGTGTGTCCTCGCGGGAAGTTGCGGGGAGCAGCAATAGCACGGAGGCGGCAACATGGCTCGTGCTCAAGCCTCACAATCGCGAATGGACATCCGCGCCACGCGCAGGCGATCGGTGGCCTTCCAGGGAGTTCGCGGGGGAAAATACGAAGCGCGGTCTCAATGGCTTGAACCGCGAAGCGGAGCCGAACCGATTGGGTTCGGCTCCGTCGCAAGGACGTCTAGTGGCGGTGGTCGCGGACCTCCGGCTGATTGCGGTGGTCGCGAACGATGGTCTGATTGCGATGGTCGCGCACGACGGGCGGGTCGCGATGGTCGCGGACGATGGTCGTCGCGTTCGAGGGCATCACCACGCTTGCCAATGCGATCGCTGCGAGAGCCACAAGGATGTAATTGCGCATGAGTCTTATCCTTTGCCTGGTGGATCACTGCGAGCCACCTGACAACAAGCTAGATTGACCGGCTCGAATGATATGTGCCGGCGATCACGCGATGATTGTCGATGCGCTGGCCGATTGCACTCCGCCCCGAGCGGGTTCAGCCCGACTTCGTACCCGTGATGGCGGCAAGCGCCTCGACGAGCCGGTCGAGATCGGCCTCCTCGGTGTAGAGCGCCGGCGTCACGCGGATGCATTGGCCCTTGGCGACGCCAGCCCGGCGAACCGTCAGGACTTTGTGGGTGTCCCTGAGCTTCGCCACGGTGGCGTCGTTGTCGGCCTTGCTCGTCTTGCCGGCGAGGCGGAAGGACGTGATCGCACCATACAGGCCGGCCTCGTCCGGCGTCAGGATATCGATGTCCTTGAAGCCGCGAACGCGACTGACCCAGTAGTCGCGCAGGTAGCGCAGGCGGGCCTGTTTCGCCGCGGCGCCGATCTGCTGATGCAGTTCGACGGCCGCGGGCACCGTCAGCACCGTCGCGAAATTGACCGTGCCGGTGTGTACGCGCGAGCGGATGTCGGTCGCCGGAAAATCCTCGTCGCCGAGGTCACGGTCGATGTCGGCGAGGCGGTCCTTCCTGATGTAGAGGAAGCCCACGCCGACCGGCGCGCCGATCCATTTGTGCAGGTTGAAGCCGACGAAATCGACCTCGAGCTCGCCCACCCTGAAGTCGATCTGCCCCCAGGAATGGGCGGCGTCGAGGATGGTGTCGACGCCCTTGGCCCTGGCCATGCGGGCGATCTCGGTGACCGGCATGACGAGGCCGGTGCGATGGCTGACATGGGTGAGGAGAAGCAGCCTGGCCTTCGGATTCGCCTCGAGGGCGCGGGCATAGGCGTCGAGCAAGGCCTGGCGGGTGGCCGGCTCCGGCACATCCAACTTGACCACGTCGACACCGCGGCGCGCCCCAAGCGCGTTCATGGCATACTGCATCGAATCGTAGTCGAGGTCGGCGTAGAGCACGCTGTCGCCGGGCTTCAGCTTGTTGTAGCCGCCGATGAGCAGCTGCAGCGCTTCGGTCGCGCCGCGGGTGAGCGCGATTTCCTCGGGCGCAGCTCCAACCGCCTCCGCCACCTTGGCCCGCACGGCCTCGAAATCCGCACCCGCGCGCTGCCGCGCGTAATAGGTGTTCTGATAGTTGACCATATCGGACAGACGGATGAACTCGCGCCGCACGGGCTCGGCCATGATGCCCCAGAAGCCGTTCTCCAGATTGACGACATCGGGCGTCACGGCATAGAGCCCCTTCACGGCCGTCCAATAGGCCTTGTCGGTGGCGATTGCGGCCGCCGATCCAGTCGGCTGTGCCGGCAGGCTCTCGGCGGCAAGAGCCGGCGCCGCCAGCGGCGCGACAGCTGCGGCCGCGAGGCCCTTCAGGATCGACCGGCGGTCGGAAGAAATTGTCTTGATCAGATGCATGTCCACCCTCTGCGCTGCGCGGCGAAAGGAGCAGCGATCAATGGAACACCGATGACAGGGCGGTGACAGTCTGATGATGCCGGACGTTGCCCCGGCAGGGAATACGATCTGGTTGGTCGCACACACCGGCCTCGTCAAAACGGAAAAGCCGCGCGCCCTGCTGGCACCTCACGCCCGCACCGATCTGCTTAGTTTCAACATCGGAGCACAACCGCAATCGTCAGGTGTTGTCGGTTGCAGGCCCGTCGGCCGGTCCGCCCAGGCGATCATCGATGTAGCGCCGAAGCGCCGCGGCCGCGTTCAACATATGCGCCCGCATCCTGCGCGATGCGGTCTCGCCATCGCCTTCGGCGATCGCCTGCATGATGACGTCATGCTCGTCGCGGGACTTGCGAATGCGATCGCCATGCCGCAATTGCGTGCGGCGAAAAGCGCTGAGACGCGAGCGGACATCCTGCGCCTGCTCTGCCAGAAACGAGTTGTGCGTTGCCCGGTAGATGCATTCGTGGAATTCCCGGTTGAACGCGTCATAGGCATCGACGTCATTGGCCTCGACCATCTTCAGCGAGGCGTCATGCAGCTCGATCAAATGGCTGCGCTCGAGCGGGGTCATGCGATAGGTCGCGAGCCTGACGCACATCGCCTCGACCTCGGCACTGGTCTCGAACATGTCCATGATGCGCTCGGGCGTCATCCGCGCCACGACGAGGCCGCGCCGCCCGCGCACTTCGACCAGGCCGCTGACCACGAGCTGGCGAAGCGCCTCCCGCACCGGCGTGCGGGAGGCTCCGAAGCGATCGGCCAACAGCTGCTCTTCCAGGGCGGAACCGGCGACCAGCGCACCCGAGGCGATCTCGTCGGTGAGCGCGTTGCGAATGCGATCGGAGAGCAGCCCGCCATCGTCCTCGGCGTCGGCTGCGACTTTCAACAATCCTGCCATTCAGCCTCCCGTGATCGCGCGCACCGCGAAGTAAAGAACAGAGGGCGCGACCAGACACCCGAGCCCGGTGTGGAACGTCGCCGTCAGCGCACCGTACGGCACCAGGCGCCGGTCCGTCGCCGCCAGCCCTCCGGACACGCCGCTGACCGTTCCCATCAAGCCGCCAAACACCATCGCGCTGCGCGGATTGTTCAGACCGATCATCTTCGCCACGAAGGGCGTGCCGATCATGACGATCACCGCCTTGAATACACCGGTCGCGATCGAGAGCGCAATAACCGGCGAGGATGCGCCGATCGCAGCCCCCGTGACCGGCCCGACGATGTAGGTCACCGCGCCGGCACCGATCGTCGTCATCGAGATGGCATCGGTGTAGCCGAATGCCGCGGCGACGAACACGCCCAGGATGAACGGGACGACAGTTCCGAGCCCTAGCGCGACCGCACCGATCGCCCCGGCCTTGCGCGCATGGACGACATCGACCTCGAAGGCGGTGGCGACGATGGCGAAGTCGCGCAGCATCGCTCCGCCCATCAGGCCGATCCCGGTCAGCGCCGGCAGGTCGGCGACGCCCTTTTCACCGCCTGTGGCGAGGCCTCCGAAGAAGGCCAGCACGAGACCCAGCATGATCGCGATCGCCGAGCCGTGGATGCGTCCGAAGGTGAGGTATTTCGAGATCGCTCCGGAGGCCCACATCAGGATCCCGACGGCCGCGAAAGCGGTGAGCAGCGAGTTTGCAGCAAGAATGTGCGATATCATCGTCATCCGATCCTCCCGGACTTGAAGTGGGGCACGCTCGCCTCGAGCGCCTCTCGCGCCTCGATCTCGTCCATGGTCTCGACACGGCCGCTGAGCCGGCCGATCAGGGCCACCATCGCGAAACACACGGCGACCGCGCCGATCCCCGCGATGACGACGATGGGACCGCCTTTGGCCGCAGCGACGACGTTCTGCTGCGCCGCCATGGCGACCACGATCGGAATGTAGAAGCTGCCCCAGAACTCGACGCCGGTCTTGAGACCGTGGCTGAGCAGGCCGTGCCGCACCAGCCAGAGCCGGGCGGCGATCAGAAACATCATGGCAATGCCGACGCCGCCGACATTGGCCTTAACGCCGAGGGCGATGCCGAGCAGGTCCCCCAGCAAGACCCCCAGCAACGTGCAGATGGAGAGCAGCGCTACGCCGGAAACGGTCACGGGCGCCTCCCCTGAACGAACGGAGCTCCGGCCACGCGACTTGGACGCCTTGCATGCATTCGCATCTTAAATCTCCTCCTGTGTATGCGAATATCCATCGCTTATGAGTTTGCGTATACACTAATTGACATTAAGGCGCAATACGCATACATTCGGTACAAATGAAGGCAACCTCGCATGCCAAGGAGCCGAGATGAGCAATTGGGGTATGCAAAAGGCCGCTCTGGAAGAGCGCCTGACGGCCGGCCGGCGGCACGCGAAGGGAAAGATCGTCCCGCTCCCGAGCCTGCCCGTGTTTCTTGCGGCCGTGATCCGATCAGGCGACCGGGTGTGCCTGGAGGGCGACAATCAGAAGCAGGCCGACATCCTCGCCGCGGCGCTTGCGAACCTCGACCCCGCTGAGATCAGCGACCTGCACATGGTGCAGTCCGGCGTGGTCCTGCCCGCACACCTCGATGTCTTCGAGAAGGGCATCGCGCGGCGGCTCGACTTTTCCTATTCGGGCCCGCAATCGGCGCGCATTGCGCGCATGCTGTTCGGCCGCAAGATCGAGCTCGGCGCGGTCCATACCTATCTCGAGCTGTTCGCCCGCTACTTCATCGATCTCACGCCAAACGTCGCGCTGATCGCCGCGGTGAGTGCCGACAAGGACGGCAACCTCTATACGGGGCCGAACACCGAGGACACGCCGACCGTCGTCGAGGCGACGAGTTACAAAAATGGTCTCGTGGTGGCGCAGGTCACCGAGATCGTCGACAAGGTGCCGCGCGTCGATATTCCCGGCGACCTCGTGCATTTCGTGGTCGAAGCCGGCAGGCCGTTCTATGTCGAGCCGCTCTTCACCCGCGACCCCGCCGCCATCACCGAGACCCAGATCCTGACGGCGATGCTCGCCATCAAGGGCATCTACGCGCCCTACGGCGTGCGCCGCCTCAATCACGGCATCGGCTTCAACACCGCCGCGATCGAGCTGCTGCTGCCGACCTATGGCGAGAAGCTCGGCCTCAAGGGCAAGGTCTGCACCCACTTCGCGCTCAACCCGCATCCAACCCTCATTCCGGCGATCGAATCCGGCTGGGTCGACCAGATCCACTGCTTCGGGTCGGAAGTCGGCATGGAGGACTATGTCGCGGCGCGCTCCGACATCTTCTTCACCGGCCCCGACGGCTCGCTGCGGTCCAATCGCGCCTTCTGCCAAACGGCCGGCCTCTATGCCTGCGACATGTTCATCGGATCGACACTGCAGATCGATCTCGAGGGTCACAGCTCGACGGTGACGACGAGCCGCATCGCCGGGTTCGGCGGCGCGCCCAACATGGGATCCGATCCACATGGCCGCCGCCACCCGAGCGAACCCTGGCTCAAGGCCGGCGCCGAAGCGGACCCCGACTCCAACGCCGCGCTGCGCCGCGGTCGCAAGCTGGTGGTGCAGATCGGCGAGACCTTCGGCGAGCGCAATGCCCCGCTCTTCGTCGAGCGGCTGGATGCGCTCGAGCTGGCGCGCGAGCTCAAGCTCGATCTGGCGCCGGTGATGGTCTACTCGGACGATGTGACCCACATCGTCACCGAGGAAGGCATCGCCAACCTCCTGATGTGCCGCACCAAGGACGAGCGCGAGCAGGCGATCCGCGGCGTCGCCGGGTACACCGACATCGGACGCGCGCGCGATGCGAAGCTGGTCGAGCAGCTCAGGCAACGCGGCGTCATTCGTCGTCCCGAGGATCTCGGCATCGACCCGCTTGATGCCGACCGCCGCCTGCTGGCGGCCCGCTCGATCAAGGACCTCATGCTGGCCTCCGGCGGCCTCTACCGTCCGCCCAGCCGCTTCCGCAACTGGTGAGGAGTTTCGCATGGAAAAGCTCAGCTTCAGGCTGACCGCAGCCAGATCCGCCGGCGGCACCCGCGCGCAGGCGATCGTCGGCGTCGTCGCCTCCGGCAATCTCGAGGTGCTGCTGGAACGCGCCTCGCCGGCCGACATGTGCACGATCGACATCGCAACCGCAGCTCACGGTTTCGGCGCGGTGTGGGACGCCGTGGTCCGCGACTTCGTCGCCCGCCGCTCTGCCGGCGGCTTGCGCATCTCCATCAATGACGGCGGCGCCCGGCCGGACACGGTCGCGCTGCGCCTTGCGCAAGGCGTCCGCAAGATCGAGGAGCCGGAACGATGACACAGGTCGCAGCCAACACTATTTCGCTGAGCTGGTACGAGGCGAGCGCCCGGCAGCGCATCGACGCGCTGGTCGATGCCGGCAGCTTTTCCGAGTACATCGGCCCCGAACTGCGCGAGATCAGCCCGCATCTTTCGATCTTCGACCTGCCGGAGCAGTTCGACGACGGCATCGTCGTCGGCCGTGGCCGCCTGGAGGGATCGCCGGTGCTCGTCGCCGCGCAGGAAGGACGCTTCATGGGCGGCGCCTTCGGCGAGGTCCACGGCGCCAAGCTCACCGGCCTCCTGCGCGCGGCGCGTACGCTCAAGCACGACGTGCTGATCCTGTTCGACACCGGCGGCGTGCGGCTCCAGGAGGCCAATGCCGGAGAGCTCGCGATCGCAGAGATCATGCGCGCGGTGGTCGAGGCACGCCGCGCCGGCATCAACGTCGTCGGCCTGATCGGCGGACGTGCCGGCTGCTATGGCGGCGGCAGCCTGATCGCCGGCACCTGCTCGCGCCTGATCGTGTCCGAGCAGGGGCGGATCAGCGTCAGCGGTCCCGAGGTGATCGAGACCAACAGGGGCATCGAGGAGTTCGACTCGCGCGATCGCGCGCTGGTCTGGCGCACCATGGGCTGCAAGCACCGCTATCTCATCGGCGGCGCCGACATGTTCGTCGACGACGAGGCGCTGGCGTTTCGGCATGCTGCGATCGACGCGCTCAAGATCAAGCGTGGCTGCGACACCAGCGCTCTCGCAGCCGAGCAGAAGCGCCTGGAGCGCCGCCTGCAGCGTTTCGGTGAAGCCGAGGACGCCGTCGAGATCTGGCAGGCGCTTGGTATCGACGCGCCGACCGAGATCCCCGCGCTTCCGACCGACGCCTTTCTTCACGCGGCAGACACAAGGGAGAACGCCGATGACGCTCGATGACATCCTGGCCGGCCTGTTCCCGAACGGCCGCAAGATCGAAACGACCGGCGCGATGATCGCGGGACAGGCGACCCTGCCTGATGGCGGGGCGATCCACGTGCTCGGCATCACGCAAGGACAGCCGCTCGGCGTGGACGAGGCGATCGCGCTCGCAGGGCGCGTGATCGAGATCATCAAATCCAACGATCGGGCGCCGATCCTGGTCCTGGTGGATTCCGCCAGCCAGCGCATGAGCAAGCGCGACGAGTTGCTTGGCCTCAGCGAATATCTATCGCATCTCGCCAAGGCCCTGCTGCTGGCAGAGGCCGAGGGACACCGCACGGTCGGCCTGCTCTACGGCGGCAGCGCGGCCGGCGCGTTCATCGCCACCGCTCTTGCCACCGGCACGCTGGTGGCGCTTCCCGGCGCGCATCCCGCCGTGATGGATCTGCCGTCGATGGCGCGGGTCACCAAGCTTCCGATCGAGGTGCTGAAGGCCAAGGCGGAAGCGACACCCGTTTTCGCGCCCGGGCTCGACAACATGGTCCGCACCGGCGGCATTCACGTCGTCTGGGACGAAACTGCGCCCCTGGCGCCGCAGCTTGCGGCCGTGCTGGCACAGCCTGCCGGACGGGACGAACGCAGCCAGCTCGGCGCGGAGCGGGGCGGACGTCGAAAGGCGGCCGAGATCGCCGATCGGGTCGTCGGACTCGCCGCGATATCGCAGCAGGGCGCGCAACATGGCTGAAGCGCACGCGCGTCACACCATGGTGAAGGCCTCGGCCGCCGGATGGGCGGCCGTGATGAGCCGCCACCCCGAACTCGCCAGCGAGCCGATCATCGACGGCTGGGCGCGCGCCGACCGCCCCCTCATCGTTCGCCGGCCGGCGTGCAGCGATGCCGCCGGCATGATTCCGCTCGGCCTGCCGCTGCCGCCCAGCCACGGCAAACGGCGCATCGCGTTCGCGCTCGCACCCGGCGACATCATCGCATCGGCTCCGCCGCCATCCTTGGCCGATGCGGCCGCCGCGGCACCTGCGCGCTGGCGGGAGACGATCGGCCTGCTGCTCCAGCTTCTGCCGGAGACACGCACCTTCGGCAGCCTGGCCTGGCAGCATCTCACCGGCCTGCCCTATCTTTCCGACAGTTCGGACCTCGATCTGCTCTGGCCGCTGTCGTCGGCAAGGCAAGCCGACACTCTGCCGTCGGACATCGGCCGGATTGCGAACCAGGCGCCGATGCGGCTGGACGGTGAGATCGTTGGTCGCGCGGGAGGCGTCCAATGGCGCGAGCTCATCGGTGCTGACGACGATGAAGTCCTCGTGAAAGGCCCCGCCGGCGTCATCAGCACGACGCGCGCCGCGTTTCTGACGGGGAATCTGTCGTGACCGTCGCGCTGAGATGGCAATCGACACCTGCCAACGCGCCCGATGCGGCGCAGCTCGGTGATCTGGCGTCGCTTTGCTTGAAGCTCGAAGTCGAAACTCATCCGAAACCGGGGCTCGTCAGCCATGTCGACAATGGCGCGCACAGCGACATGGACGCCGGGCTCTTGTGCCGCAGCGCCGATACCTTGAGGCCATTCCTCCGTGATCTGGCGCTTGCCGGAGCCGAAGGCGCCGGCATGAGCCGGTTGCGCGCGATCGGGGTCGCCGCCGAGCGCGCCATGCTCGCGGAAACCGGAGGCGTCAACACGCATCGCGGCGCGATCTTCGGACTGGGTCTGCTCTGCGCCGCGGCCGGATATCGCGGCGCGCTCGGCATTCGCAAGTCGCTCGGCGATCTGGTGTCGCAGCGCTGGGGCGAAGATATCCTTTCGGGTCCCATATCCTTGCGCAGCCACGGCGCCATGGCCTCGCGGCGCTACGGTGCCGGCGGCGCCAGGGCGGAGGCGGCTTGCGGCTTCCCGTCGGTCTACGAGATCGCCCTGCCCGCCCTGCATGCTGCGCGAAAGCTCGCTCGTTGCGATGAGGAAGCGGTCCGCGTTCAGACCTGCATGACGCTCATCGCCGATGTCACCGACACCAACCTCCTGCATCGCGGCGGAGCGGAGGGATTGCACTTCGCCCAAGCCAGCGCATCCGCATTTCTTGCCGCCGGAGGCGTTGGACGTCACGGCTGGCGCGAGCGAGCCATCGAGATTCATCAGGCATTCGTGGCACGCAATCTCAGTCCCGGCGGCTCGGCTGATCTGCTGGCCATGGCCCTCTTCGTCGACCGGCTGGACCCCTGATGCTTGCTCTGCTCTGCGGTGGACAAGGCACCCTCTCGGACAAGATCTTCGATCTGGCCGCCGGTCAGCCTGCCGCGGAGCCTGTTTTCGTCGCGGCAACCGCGCATCTTGGCGAGGATCCGCGGGAGTTCGTCCGGACGCACAGCGCAGACGAGCTGTCCGCAAACCATGTCAGCCAGATCCTGACCGTCACGTCGGCACTCGCGATCCATGCCTGCATTGCCGATCTCCTGACCGAACCTGCGGCCGTCACCGGCTACAGCGTCGGCGAGATGACCGCCTGGAGCATTGCAGGGATATGGACCGCCGATGAAGCCTTGCGATTGACGGCTGTTCGCGCGCGCCTGATGGATAGCGTCGCCGGCCCCGATGGCCGCCTCGGCTATGTCCGCGGGCTCGACCCGGCCGCGCTCGAACGCCTGCTCGGGAAGCATCGCTGCGAGATCGCGATCAGGAACCCCGATCGTCTCGTTGTCGTCGGAGGCGCCGAGCAGGACGTGATCGACCTCTGCGAGGAAGCGATACGACAAGGCGCCACGCGCACAGGTCTGCTCGCCGTGAAAATCGCCTCGCACACGCGGCAGCTCGAACAGGCCTGCCGCCCCCTTCAACTGGCGCTCGACGCCAGCACACGCTCCGCCATTGCAAGCCAGCGCGTCCTGCTCGCCGGAGGCGATGGCGAGCGCATCTTCTCCGCGAGCAACGCAACCGCAAAGCTCGCCCGGCAGGTGGCGCGCCCGATCGACTGGTCGGCGACGCTGGAAGCCCTTGCGGAGCTGGGCGTCAGCAGGGTGCTGGATCTCGGTCCGGGACACGCGCTCGCCGAGATGATGCAGGCCTTCCTTCCCTCCATTCGCTGCTACGCGGCGGACGGATTCCGCACGGTCGATGGCCTGCGAAACTGGATTGCGGCCGAATAGCCAATCGGCAGCGCGAGGCCGTTGGAATTACAGAATTGCTTTGGATATCGGGCTGTTGGAAGAGCCGGATGGTGCCCAGGGGCGGAATCGAACCACCGACACTGCGATTTTCAGTCGCATGCTCTACCAACTGAGCTACCTGGGCGTGCTGAGGGAAGGACCCAAAGAGAAGGTCAAGGCCCATCGAGCGGGCGGTTTATAGTGGGCTGAAGGCCGCCTGTCCACCCGGCTTCGCCTGAAGGCTACGCCGGGCGCGACCCGGCTGTGCACAAGGTGGGGTGGCGTTGCCGCGGCTGGCGTGCGGCACGCTGGAAGCTCAATTAAGTAATTGATATTGCTTTTCTATTCAACGTCATCCACCTCGTCGTCGCGGCCGGGAATGACGTAGGAGCCTTTCAGCCAGCGGTTCAGGTCGACGTCGCGGCAGCGCGAGGAGCAGAACGGGTGGGTGGCCTGCACGGCGGGCTTGCCGCAGATCGGGCAGGTTTTGAGCGGGCCGGTGGGCATTTTGACCTGGTCGTCCATGATGTCGGCAGCTTACACGGGGTGAAAACGTTCAAGAGCCTGTCCGCAAACAGGTTCCTCGGGCGGACGCGCAGGCGTCGCGGCCCGGGTCCCGCGGGCCAATTCTACTGTGCATGGGGTTGTTTTCGAGATTTTTGTTAAGACCCGTCCGGCGCGGCATTCGCGCTCACACGGCGGTGGCGTTGAGCCAGCCGAAGCGGATCGGGAAGCCCTCGCCGCCGAGCAGCGTCGTGGTCTCGTAGAGCGGTAGGCCGACGACGTTGCTGTAGGACCCCACCATCTTCACCACGAAGGAGCCGGCGATACCCTGCACGGCGTAGCCGCCGGCTTTGCCGCGCCATTCGCCGGAGCCGATATAGGCCTGGATGTCGTCCTCCGACAGGCGCTTGAAGCGGACGCGGGTCTCGACCAGGCGCTGGCGGAAGGCCTCGCGCGGCGTGACGAGGCAGATCGCGGTATAGACGCGATGATTGCGGCCCGAGAGCAGCCGCAGGCACTGCGCCGCCTCGTCCACGAGATTGGCCTTGGGCAGGATGCGGCGGCCGACCGCCACCACCGTGTCGGCGGAGAGGATGAAAGCGCCGCGCAATTCGTCGTCGAGCTGCACCGATTTCAGCGCCGCATCCGCCTTGGCCCTTGCGAGGCGATTGGCGCAGGCGCGCGGCAGCTCGCCCCGCTTCGGCGTCTCGTCGACGTCGGCCGGCCGGAGCGCGTCCGGCTCGATGCCGGCCTGGTTGAGCAGCGACAGGCGCCGCGGCGAACCGGAGGCAAGTACGAATTTGGGGCGGCCAAGCATCAGGTGATTTTGGGGATGAGGCAGGGGTGAATTGCGCGCGGAACCTATCGGAAGGGGGCTGATTTCACAACCCGGGAACCCGGACTTTGCTGATTCGAGGTGTCCGACATGCCTGTGCCTGCAGTCTGTGACGCGGGTGTTACGCCCACCGGATGCTACCCGCTCGCTGCGCCCACTTTCGCGAAGCGCCGGCGGATGCGCAGCAGCAGCTGGTCGCAGACCTCGCGGTAGGCGGCGAGCTTCTGGTCGCGGCTGCCTTCGATGGTGGTGGGATCCTGGGTCGGCCAGTATTCGACGTCGGCCGCGAGCGTGCGGGTCAGCTCCAGCGCCTTGTGATGCGCCTCCGGCGACAGCGTGATGATGAGGTCGAAGTTCAGCCCCTCCCAGTCCTCCAGCTCCTCGAAGGTCTGCGGCCTGTGGACGGAGATGTCCTGGCCGAGCTCGGCCATCACGGCAACGGCGAAAGGATCGAGCTCGCCCTTCCTGGCGCCGGCCGACTTCACGTAGAGGCCCTGCGGAAACATGTGCCGCAGCAGGCTCTCGGCCATCGGCGAGCGCACGCTGTTCATCGCGCAGGCGAACAGCACCGATTGCGGATCGCGTGCGCGTGGGGGCGCAGCCATCCGCGCTTACCCCTTCCAGTGCAGAACAGTAATGAGCGTGAACAGCCGGCGCGAGGTCTCGAAGTCGACCCGCACCTTGCCCTTCAGCCGCTCCTGGAGCGTGCGCGATCCCTCGTCATGGATGCCGCGGCGGCCCATGTCGATGGCCTCGATCTTGTCCGGGGTCGCGGTGCGGATCGCCTGGTAATAGCTGTCGCAGATCATGAAATAGTCCTTCACGATCCCGCGGAACGGCCCCAGCGACAACAGATGCACGACCACGGGCGCGCCGTCCTCGCGGCGGATGTCGAACATCAGGCGGTTGCCGGTGATGCCGATATGCAGCGTGAACGGCCCCTTCCCGTCGGCGCCCTCCGGCGCGAACAGGTTCTGCTCGATCAGGTCGTAGATCGCAATCGCGCGCTCATGCTCGATGTCGGGCCCGGAACGGCCGATCGATTCCTCGTCGAGGGTGACCGCGACGATGCGATTGTTGGAGTCGTCCTGTTCGGGCGGCTTTGTCATGACAGATTGAGGCGCAATCCGATCGAGCGCGAATGGGCGTCCAGCCCTTCCGCCTTGCCAAGCGTCATCGCAGCAGGTCCCAGCGCACGAAGCTGATCCGGGCCGCATTTCAGGATCGAGGTGCGCTTCATGAAGTCGTGCACCGAGAGGCCCGAGGAGAATCGCGCCGAGCGCGCCGTCGGCAGCACGTGGTTGGAGCCGCCGACATAATCGCCGATCGCCTCCGGCGTATGCGCGCCGAGGAATACCGCGCCGGCATTGCGGATCTGTGCGGCGAGCGCGTCGGGATCGATCGTCATGATCTCGAGATGCTCGGCGGCAATCGCATCCGCAAGTGGGATGGCGTCGTTGAGATTCTTCACCATGATGATGGCGCCGAAGTCGGCCCAGGAGGCGCTCGCGATCGCGGTGCGCGGCAGCGTCTTCAGCTGCGCCTCGACCGCCTTCTCGACATCGGCGGCAAGGCGTGCGGAATCGGTGATCAGGATCGATTGCGCACTCGTGTCGTGCTCGGCCTGCGCGAGCAGGTCGGCGGCGATCCAGTCGGCATTGCCGGTGTCGTCGGCAATGACCAGCACCTCGGAGGGGCCGGCGATCATGTCGATGCCGACCTTGCCGAACACCAGCCGCTTGGCGGCGGCGACATAGGCGTTGCCGGGACCGACGATCTTTGCGACCGGCGCGATGGTGGCGGTGCCGTGCGCGAGCGCGGCGACGGCCTGCGCGCCGCCGACACGGTAGATCTCGGTGACGCCGCCGAGCTTTGCCGCCGCCAGCACCAGCGGATTGAGCTTGCCGTCCGGCGAGGGCACCACCATCACGAGGCGCGAGACGCCGGCGACCTTAGCGGGCACCGCGTTCATCAGCACCGAGGACGGATAGGCGGCAGTTCCCCCGGGCACGTAGAGGCCGGCGGACTCGATCGCGGTATAGCGCCAGCCGAGCTCGACGCCGAGCGGGTCGATGAAGCGCTCGTCCTTCGGCAATTGGCGGCGATGATAGGTCTCGATGCGGTCGCGCGCGAGGCTCAAGGCATCCAGCGTCGCGGCATCGCAGGCCTTCACCGCAGCCTCGATCTCGGCGGCCGAGACGCGAAGGCCGGATGCGTCCAGTGTCAGCCGGTCGAACTTCGCCGTGGCCTCGAGCAGGGCGGCGTCGCCGCGCCTCGCCACGTCGTCGACGATCGCGCGCGCGGCGGCCTCCACGTCGGCCGAGACCTCGCGCTTGGCGGCGAGGAAGGCCGCGAATCGCTGGTCAAAATCGGCGCTGCTGCGGTCGAGACGAACGGGCATGTCTGGCTTGGCTTCTGGCTGGTTTCTCGGGGCGATTGGCGCACCAGGTCCCCTGCTCAATGGCGCGACGGCCTCCCGCCGTCAACCCTTGCGAGACGTCGTCGTCGCCCATCGCCATCCTGCTTCGATGTCGTCCTGGCGAAAGCCAGGACCCATTACCCCAACTTGTTGTAATTGAAGCAGGATGTGGTTCCGGCCCACTCCATCACGACCACCGGTGGTAATGGGTCCTGGCTTTCGCCAGGACGACAGCAGGAGTGGGGTCATTCCCATTCCTCACCCCTCCGCTTCGATCCCCGTCCCCAGTTCGTCCGCCCCGAGATCGGTCAGCTCGCATTCGAGGCATTCGACATCGAGGCGGATGGCGCCGCCCTGGGCGAACAAGAGCAGGGCGCTGCCGCCGGGCTCCTCGTCGTGGCCGTCCTGGGGGTGAAACTCGATGCCGACGAGGTCCAGAACCTCGTCCGGGGCTCCGAGGTCGATGTTGCGCGATTTGCAGGCAAGCACGCGGTCGAAGCGGAGCGCGGCGACCAGCCGGCGCGGCTCGGTCTCGCCGTCCAGCGTCTGCTCCCAGTCCAGCCGGCTCATGCCGACCACCAGCCGCTTCTCGCTCTGCCGCCAGATGATGTCCGAGGCCTGCACCCGGGCATCCTGCACATGGGTGGAGATCACGGCGAGATCGTCGGCATCGAGCGCGATCAGTTTGAGCTGGGGCGACATCGCCGGCATTTCTCCTGGGGGGCGGGTACGGCCCAACGCGCGCGGCCGCGGAAATTTCCTTAGAACTAACGACCCGGCGGACTAGAGGCTATTGATATCCTCCATCTCCAGCACCTTGCGCGGATACCCCTCCCGGGCGACGCGGATCATGGCGCGGCCCATCTGCTCGGTGGAGGTGACGAGCCGCGGCGAAATCCGGCGCAGCACCGACCAGAGTGGCCAGGTTGCGGCATACACGGCCTGCACCCAGGCGGTCTTGGAGCGGGCACCATGCAGGGGCTGGATCGCGCCGGGCCGGAACATGTAGGCGCCCTTGAACGGCAGCTTGAGCAGATCGTTTTCGGTCTTGCCCTTGACCCGCGCCCACATCCGCGAGCCCTGCTCGGTGGAGTCGGTGTGGGCGCCGGTGACATAGGTGAAAGTCATCTGCGGATTGAGCCGCGCCAGCGTCGTCGCCGCGGCGAGCGTGAGGTCATAGGTGAGATGACGATAGCGCTCCTCGCTCATGCCGATCGAGGAGACGCCGAGGCAGAAGAAACAGGCGTCGAAGCCGGTCAGTTGAGACTCGATCGCCGAATAGTTCGTGAAATCGTCGTGGATGATCTCGGTGAGCTTGGCGTTGCGCACGCCGGTCGGACTGCGGCCGACCACGAGCACGCGGTCGATGCCGGCATCGACCAGGCACTCGCGCAAGACGCCCTGCCCGACCATGCCGGTCGCGCCAAAGATGATGACTTGCATCGGGACGTCCCCAACAGCGTCGCGGCTCATGCGGCGACCGCGATGTCGTCGAAGGATACACCGGTCAGCGTTGCCGAGACATCCCACAGCATGGCCGCCGCGGCGAAATCCTTGGCCCATGGCATGATCTTCGCCGGCGCTGGCGGCCCCTTCAATTCATAGAACCCGTTCGGACCGTAATAGCCGCCGGGCTCGGCCGCCGGCGAGGTCGCCGCGAACAGCGTGGGCAGCGCGCCCTCGACGGCGGACTGGCTGATAAACGGCTGCAGCCAACGGCCGACGCGCCACTGGAGCGTGTTGGCGCCCGGCCCGTTCGCAATGAGATCGGTCCGCGCGTAGCCGGGATGGGCGGCAACGCTGGTCACGCCCCAGCCGGCGGCGAGGCTGCGACGCTGCAATTCCAAGGCAAACATCAGCATCGCCAGCTTGGACTGGCAATAGGCCCGCCACGGACGATAGGAACGCTTGCCTTGCAGATCATCGAAATTGATCGCGCCGGAGCGGTGCGCGAGGCTCGAGAGATTGACGATTCGAGACGCTTTCGCCCGGCGAAGCTGCGGCAACAGGCGCGCCGTCAGCGCGTAATGGCCGAGATAGTTGGTACCGAGCTGCATCTCGAAGCCATCCTCGGTCTGCTGCCGTTTCGGCAGCGCCATCACGCCGGCATTGTTGACGAGGAGGTCGAGCTGCTCGTTGCCGGCGGCAAAGCGCCGGGCGAAATCGGCCACGGAGGACAGGCTGGCGAGGTCGAGATGCTCGTAGGCGATCAGCGCATTGGGAAACCGCTCGCAAATGCCCTCGATCGCCCGCAGGCCCTTTGCGTCGTTGCGTCCGGTGAGTATGACAATGGCACCGGCGCCCGCCAGCGCCATCGCCGTCTCGTAGCCGAGCCCGCCCGTCGCGCCGGTCACGACGGCGGTCCTGCCGCTGAGGGAGGGGATGTCTGCCGTGGTCCAGTCGGTCATGCCATAGCTCCAGGCTATCAGGGGGTGGAATAAGGCCCGCGACCGGTCTAAATGTGCACTAAGTGCAAATTTGCAAGAGGTGAAATAATTTGAAGGCTTCGAAGCACGCTAGCAGACGCGCCAAGCCCTTGTCCTCCGGAGAAAAATCCCCGGCGGCGCCCGGCCTGCGCGAGCGCAAGCAGCAGCAGACCCGCGAGCGACTGAAGCGCGCGGCGATGGCGCTGTTCCTAGAGCGCGGCTTCGAAACCACGACTATCGACGACATCGCGGCCGCTGCCGATGTGTCGCGCCGCAGCTTCTTCCATTATTTCGCCTCGAAGGAGGACGTGGTCGCCGCCTGGCAGGAGGATGCCGCGGCCGCGCTGGTCTCCGAGATTCTCGCACGGCCTGCGGACGAATCCATGCTGACGGCGGCGGAGAATGCGATCGCCGCGGCGGTCAAGCGGATCGATCCGACCGAGGCGGCAGCGATGTCGCGGCTCAAACGCGACAATCCCGCGCTCCACGCGCGCGACCAACTCAAATACGAAAAGCTCGAGCGCGCGCTCGCGGACGGGCTCACGCAACGCTCCGGCCGCAAGTCGGACCGGCTGAAGGCCCGGCTCGTCGCCATGATCGCCACCGGCGCGATGCGCGTCGGCGGCGAGAGCTGGATCGGCGAAGGTGCGCGGGAGAAGCCGGAGGCTTTCGTGAAGCGCACGTTCGATGCGATCAGGGCGATATTGAAGTGATCGCTTACCCTCCCCTGGAAGGGAGGGTAAGCGCGGACTTACTCTTTGAAGAACGCCAGCAGGTCCGCGTTGATGGTCTCGGCATGCGTCGTCGGCATGCCGTGCGGGAAGCCCTTGTAGGTCTTCAGGATGCCCTTCTTGAGCAGCTTCGCGGACAACGGCGCGGAGTCGGCGTAAGGCACGATCTGGTCGTCGTCGCCGTGCATCACCAGCACGGGCACGCTGATCTTCTTCAGATCCTCCGTGAAGTCGGTCTGCGAGAACGCGACGATGCCGTCGTAATGCGCCTTGGCGCCGCCCATCATGCCCTGGCGCCACCAGTTCTGGATCACCGCTTCCGACGGTTTTGCGCCGGGACGGTTGTAGCCGTAGAACGGGCCGGCGGCGATATCGCGGTAGAAGGCCGAGCGGCCGGCGGCGAGCTGCACCTGGAAATCGTCGAACACGCTCTTCGGCAGTCCGCCGGGATTGGCCGCGGTCTGCACCATCAGCGGCGGCACCGCGGAGAGGATCGCGGCCTTCGCCACCCGGCTCTCGCCATGGCGCGCGATGTAATGCACGACCTCGCCGCCGCCGGTGGAATGGCCGACGTGAATGGCATTCTTCAGGTCGAGATGCGCGGTGACCGCCGCAAGATCGTCGGCATAGTGATCCATGTCGTGGCCATCGGCGACCTGCGCCGAGCGGCCGTGACCGCGGCGGTCATGGGCGATGACGCGGTAGCCGCGCGTGACGAAGAACATCATCTGCGCGTCCCAGTCGTCGGCCGACAGCGGCCAGCCATGGCTGAACACGATCGGCTGACCCGAGCCCCAGTCCTTGAAAAAGATCTCGACGCCGTCTTTGGTGGTGATGGTGGGCATGGTGGGGCTCCTTTGAGTGGAACGTCATTCCGGGGCGCGCGTCCGCGCGAACCCGGAATCTGGAAATTGTCGCGCTAGATTCCGGGCTCATCGCGGCGCGATGCCCCGGAATGACGAGGGTTCGTGCGATCAGGCAAACGCCATCGGCTTGAAGCGGCGCCAGGCGCCGATGGTCAGCACCACGAAGAACACCAGCACGATGCCCTGCACCACGGCGAACACCGGGCCGGACGGCGGCGCCGGCGGCACGGCGGGCGCGAGCGCGGCGAGCGCCGGCACCTTCAGGAACGACTGGATCACCAGCACGAAGACGTTGAAGTACAGCGAGATCATCGCGGTGACGATGTAGACCGGGCGCCAGACGCCCGCGAGCTTCATGCCGTAGAGCGCGATGCAGGCGATCGCGAGCAGCACCAGCGAAATGATGCCGATGATGTGCGAGGGCAACAGCTCCTTGAACGGAAACAGGAAGCCGGTCGCGCTGGTGAGGATCGTGAACAGCAGGAAGATCGCAGTGAGGCCCGGCATCGGCTTCGAGCCGAGCAGGCCGAACATCACGACGAGGCCGGCGACGATGGCGATCAGGCTTATGATGACATGGACCATCGTGAAGACGGGCAAGCTCAACCCTAGAACCATGACATCTCTCCTACTCTCTGCATTGAGATGGAGATTAGTATTACGCCCCTCATGAGATTGCCACATGCGTTGTCGTCACACGCATGGGCAAAGCCATGCGTCATCGTGCGAATCGACAAACGCATGGCTGAATTTTTTGCATCGCTGTCACAAACGACAGCAGGCTTCGACCAAAATTGAATCGATTGTTCACGCTTCCTTGGTGTCGAAGATCAAGAGGTCGGCACCGCCGCTGGCGAATTTCGGCACGTCGGCGCCTGTCGCCTTGCCTTCCGGACTGGCGAATGCCGCCTGAATGTCGGCCACGCTGTCGAAGGTGAGAATGGCGACGAGATGGATTCCGGAAGGACCTGCGGGAGATGCGACCGGCCCCTTGCTGACGGCGTATTTCTTCAGGCCGGGAAGCTTCTTGGCGAGCGGAATGTGGGTCTCGGCGTAGTACTTGTCGAAGGCCGCAGCATCCTTGGGTGTTTTGTAGAGCACGACGATTTCAGCCATTGAGTCCTCCCTTGGGAATCCTTGTTTTTCCACGCGCGATTGGCCTCGCGACCAGGCGATAGTCTGTGGGACGCAGCAAGATGGCAAGCCGGATTCGACTTGCCATTCCCTTGCCTTCTCCTTGACTAAAGCGCCGGTTTTGCGGCGTCGCCGAGATAGCCGTGCAGCGATGCGACGACTTGCGCGCCCTCGCCGATGGCGCCGCCGACGCGCTTGACCGAGCCGGAGCGGACGTCGCCGACGGCGTAGACGCCGGGCACGGAGGTCTCCAGCGGCGCCACGAGCCGGCCCTGGTTCTGCTCGGACTGCGCGCCTGTCACGACGAAGCCGCCGCGATCGAGCGTCACGCCGCAGCCGTCGAGCCAGCCGGTGGCGGGATCGGCGCCGACGAACAGAAAGAGATTGCGGATGTCGGCAGAATCCTCGTCGCTCGACAGCCGGCTCTTCCAGCGGATGCGCCGCAGCAGCGAGGCCTCGTCGCCCTCGAGCGCCGTGATCTCGGTGTTGAACATCAATTCGATGTTCGGCGTCGCTTCGATGCGCTCGATGAGATAGCGCGACATGCTGGCGCCCAGACCGCCGCCGCGGATGATCATCAGCACCTTCTTGGCGTGACCCGACAGGAACACGGCGGCCTGGCCCGCCGAATTGCCGGCGCCGACCAGGGCGACCTCCTCGCCGGCGCACAGCTTCGCCTCGACCGGAGAGGCCCAGTACCAGACGCCGCGGCCCTCGAACGTGTCGAGCTTTGCGATCTCCGGCCGGCGATAGCGCGCGCCGCTCGCGACCACCACCGCGCGCGAGCGCAATGTGTCGCCGCAATCCAGCGCGAGGGCGAAGGTGCCGCCACTGCGCGAACAGTCCAGCGACTTCACCGACATCGGGATCATGATCTCGGCGCCGAACTTCTGCGCCTGGGTGAAGGCGCGGCCGGCCAGGGCCTGACCCGAGATGCCGGTCGGAAAGCCGAGATAGTTCTCGATGCGCGCGCTGGCGCCGGCCTGGCCGCCGAAGGCGCGCGTATCGACGACCGCAACCGAGAGACCTTCGGAGGCCGCGTAGACCGCGGTCGCGAGCCCTGCCGGCCCGCAGCCGACGATCGCGACGTCGTAGATCCGATCATCCTTCGCCCCGCCGATCATGCCGATGGCGCGCCCGAGCTCGATCTCGCTGGGATTGCGCAGCACGCTGCCGTCGGCGGTGACGACCAGCGGCCAATCTTCCGGCTTCGGCGAATAACGCGCGATCACCTCGGCCGCGTCGTGCTCGCTGTCGGCATCGAGCAGATGATGCGGCTGGCCGTTGCGGGTGAGGAAGCCCTGCAAGCGCACCACGCCGGCGGAGTTCGACGGCCCGATCAGCACCGGGCCACCGACGCCGCCCTGGATCAGGCTGACCCGGCGCAGAATCAGCGCGCGCATGATGCGCTCGCCGAGCTCGGCTTCGGCGACCAGCAGGGCCCGCAGCCGGTCCGGCGGGATCAGGACCACCTCGACATCGCCCTCGGCGCGTCCGTCGACCAGCGCCGGCCTCCCCGAGAGCTGGCCGAGCTCGGCCAGGAACTGGCCGGGTCCCTGGTCGATCACCGGGCTGACATGACCGAGCCCGTCGCGCTGGGTGATGGCAACATGGCCCTTCAGGATGACGAACATGCCGGGCCCCGGCTTGCCGGTCTCGAACAGCAGCTCGCCATCCGAATAGGTGCGGAGCTCGCCGAAATGCCTGATGCGCTCGATCTCGGCCGATGTCAGCGCGGGAAAGGTCTGCTCGGGGCGCGTGAACCGCGACATCAGCGCCTCACGGTCGTTTCGTTGCTGTCCGTCTTGCCCCATTGCCACGTCGCTCAACTCCAAAATTTCCAGCCGCCGGATTTTAACCGCCGGTCTTGCCGGCGGTCCCCTCATCTAGGGATGCGTCGTCATTCTGCGAGGGCTCGGCGCTTGCGGCGCGCTCGCGCGCCTGCAGCTTCCGCCGCTTCAGGTTTTCACGCAGCGCCGATTTCAGCCGGTCGTCCCGGGACACCCTCGCCGGCCTCGTGCTCTTGTCGTTCTCGTCAGCCATCACCGGTCCATTGCAGCGATCGGCGATAACATGCCCAATGAACGTGGCAGCTCAAGAGGCCCGCGCGATCCGATCGTGCGAAATTCCAAAATGAGGCGAATCCGGCAGCTCGGCCAACTGGCCAGTTGGGTGGGGACATCGGAACCCGAATCGACGGAAAGGCGGTCGTTTCGAGCCAAAACGGGCATTTTGGCCCCGATATCGGCCCGATTTTCTCGTCTTGGCAGGGCTTGCAAGCTTGCACAGGAGGGGGGCTTGTGGCAGATATCGGCCCGCTTGGTAGGCCCCTCGTGGCGGCCGATTCTAGATCCCAGCACATGCTGCCGTAGCTCAGTGGTAGAGCACTCCATTGGTAATGGAGAGGTCGACAGTTCAATCCTGTCTGGCAGCACCATTCTCTGGGTCAAATCACGCACAGATCGGCATTCTCGCGGCATGCAGTGCCCGAGTTTTGTTCTCACCTTGACCCTCTTTAGGTGAAGAGGGCGCAGGGAAGGCCGGGTGCCGGCTGGCACCCACGATCCGCTGCGCGAAGAATTTGCACACGCAAATGCGCAGGCGGGACAACAGGTGGGCCGGAAAACACCCGGCCTTCCCTGCGCGATGGGTTGACGGCGTATGCGCGCTCTCCCCGGAGCCGAGTTCCTTCTGGCCTCCGTCACCTTGCGAATTGGCGATGCCCGAGACCCGGTCGAGCCCCGATTCATCTCCGCAAGGCTTGACCGTAGCAACGACGGTCAGGACCACGCGTCTTTGCCGTACGCAGCTTCATCCGGCTTCGCTTTAGTAGCTTCGCCGGACTTCGGCGCCGTCCGTCTGCACGCAGCAGGACCTCACGAGGTTCATCTCGCCCTGGTCCCGCATTCGCGTGCCCGACGCAGCCGCGTCCACCGCACCCCGATCCACGTTCGTTACGACGTACGATCGCCCCTCTCCGAGGACCGGGATGGCGAGACAATGCCGCAAACCCGAATTTCGGTAAAGTGGAATATTTTTGCAAAGGAGGGTTGACGGATTTTTGCGGGAGGCAGGTGTTTTGCCCGACGGGCAAATTGGCGAGCACGGAGACACAAGCCCGACGACACTCCGCAGACCTGATGCCGAGGTTCTTACCTGTTGGTCCGCGCCAGTAAGGTTAATTGTTCCTTTCGATTGTCGGTAAAGTTTTATCTATTATCGTCTTTGTCATTCATAACGAACCCGAGGCTTCGATAGTGTTTGCGTGTTGCCTGATCGTGACTGGGACTGCGCTGCTTCTGTCCGGCTTGGTTGCCTTCGGCTTTCATAGAAACTCGCTGCATTCAATGGCGTTGCTCTAGCCGCACCAGCCTTTGCAGAGCGAAGCGAAACCCGTCAGAGCTTGATCGGCGGTAAAGCAGGATGGGTCTCGCAAGTGCTCTACCCATCCTACGCATGATCAGTTGTCTTCATCCACCTGATGCCCGGCGAAGCGATCGTCGGAGCGGCGCAGCCGCCGGCAAAGCTCGCGGTTGATGTTCTGCAGGACGATCACATAGGCGTGGATATCGGCCTTGTAGCAGGCGTAGAGTTTTTGCGCCGTCAGCTCGTACAGCACCGTCGGGCTCTCCGCGACCACCGTGGCGGAGCGGTTTTGCATTTCGATCAGGGTCATCTCACCGAAGAAGTCCCCTCGCTCCAGAACCGAAATCGGGATGACGCTTCCCGCAGCCGCCCGCTTGCTCACCGCCAGCCGGCCGGACTTGACGATGAACAACGATCGTCCCGGATCGCCTTCCGCCACGACGGTCGCTCCGGCATCAAAGCGGCACTCGACCAGCATCGACATCAGCAGGTCGAGACCGGGGTCCGAAAGACCACCGAAGAACGGCGTCGCGAGCAGGAACGCTTTCAGATCGGGGGCACTGGCAACCATCGCGCGAGGATAAGCTTCGTTGCCTTCTGCGGCAAGCAGAGCAGACGACGCCGAACGTGTTGAAACAAAGCGGCCTGCAGATCGCGATCAATTCCATCCGGCTCACTGCCGCGCGATGCTCTCGCCGCGCAGCGTCCTTCGCTTTCGCCAAACCTGAAGGTCAACCATGGCTTTCACGGTTGCCGCGAGGACGAGCGCGCAAAGCGCCGCCTTCGAGATCGTCTCCATCGTTCCCTCGATCAGCAGGCAATGGACCGCGCTGCCTGCGACGATGACGATCGCGAGAGGCATATGAACGAAACGCCACGTTCGCGGCCGCAGTCCCAATCGCCGGCGCAGTAGAGCCAGCAGCGCAACGATAAAGATGGCCCACATGGCGATCACGCCGAAGGGCGAGAACGGCGTCGGCGACGAGAAGGTCAGGGCGTCGATCATGTCGGGGGGACTGGTGATCCAGAGGCCGGCGACATGGATCACGATCGCCAGAGCAAGCGCCCCACCGATCCAGAGATGGGCGCGCCGTCCGCGATAGGCCGACAGTCCCGGCAGATATCCGCCGATCAGCAGGGGCTGAACGAGCACGAGACCCAGCGCGATAATCCCCGCAAACCCGGCAAGGATATAGACCGGACCGCGCCATGCGAGCTGCTCGCTTCCTGCGGCAGCAGCGATCGGCACGCCAATGGCCGAAACCAAGGCGCCCCAGATCAGGATCACCCGGGCCAGTTTCCACCCCGTCATTCGTTGGCCCGGTCAGGCCGGCTGCAGAACGAAGTGCGCCTCGAGGCTGGTTTCCCTTGCGCTCCGCATCACCGGCCGCAGGAAGACGGTCTTGAATTCACCGCTGTCATAGGCGAGGTGACCGTGCGGTTGGCCGAAGATCGGAATGATCTGCGGCATTTCGAGCCGGAATTTGCCGTCCTTGTCAGTGAGCGTGGCGCCATGGCTCTGCGGCTCGTGCTCCTGTCCTTCGACCGTGTGCGCCCAGATCTGGATGCGCTGCCCGGCAAGCGGAGCGCCGTCGCCGGCGCGGCGGACGGTGCCGCTCATCCAGAAGCCGCCCTTGCCGATCCGATCCACGATCGCCGCGCCCTTGCGGTAGTTGTTCGCCCCGCCGGACATCGTTTCGGTTGGCGCGAGTCCGTCCGCGCGGGCCGGCAGCAGGAGCCCGGGAACGCCGGCCGCCAAAACTCCGGTTGCGAGAACGGAGCCGCTGGCGACGAGGAGGTTGCGGCGGCTGAGTACGACAATGGTCATGTCAATTCCTCCGGGCGTCCGGGTAGTGGCTCTGGCAAGGGTACAACAACAGGCGCAAAACGCCCAGTTGCGACAAAGGGCGCCATAGGTCGCAATAACAGTGTTGTGAACGGAGGCGCAGGGCGCTTAGACAGCCTCGTGGGATGGGTTGAGCGAAGCGAAACCCATCGAGGCTTTGTTCGACGACGAAACATGATGGGGTTTCGCAAGTGCTCTACCCATCCTACGCGCTATTCAGCCACGCTTGCCCTTTTGTCGTTCAAGGCGGAGCCTTTGTGCTCTCATACGTTTTATCTCTTCATTGAGAGCGTCGGTTTTTTCATCAAGGCGTGAATTCTCTGATTTCGGCTCGTCGCGCTGACGTATCTTTTCGAGCGCTTTCTCAACCGAGAGCTTGGTCGGATCGGCCATAGTACCTCTCCAGGAAGGAAATCGAAGCAACCAATGTCGGAAGTGAAAATGAAGCCAGGTTTTGAATGTTGACGTAAATCAAACCTGCGCTGGGAGTCCGCTGGGTCAAAAACGCTATCTGGCAGTTCGCCGGTCACCCGCGACAATTCCGAATGGCATCGTTGCGCCGGTGTCCGATCGACACTGCAACGCTAACATTCGGGCTGGCAGGTACTACATATGGAGCCCCGGCACATATCGCCCTCCACCCGGACCCCCACGCATGATCCCCTTCTCCGTGCTCGACCTCGCTCCCATCCGCCAGGGTGGCGACGCCGCGCAGGCGTTTCGCAATTCGCTTGATCTTGCCCAGCACGCCGAGGCCTGGGGCTACAAGCGGTTCTGGCTGGCCGAGCATCACAACATGACGGGCATCGCCAGCGCGGCGACCTCTGTCGTGATCGGGCATGTCGCGGGCGGCACGAAGACGATCCGCGTCGGCTCCGGTGGGGTCATGCTGCCGAACCATTCGCCGCTGGTCATCGCCGAGCAGTTCGGCACGCTGGAGTCGCTCTATCCGGGGCGGATCGATCTCGGGCTCGGGCGCGCGCCGGGCACCGACCAGTTCACGGCGCGGGCGCTGCGGCGCGACCTCGCCACCAGCTCCGAGAACTTTCCGCATGACGTGCTGGAATTGCAGGCGCTGCTTGGCGATGTGCAGCCGAACCAGACGATCCGCGCCGTGCCCGGCATGGGGACCAAGGTGCCGCTCTGGATCCTGGGATCGAGCACGTTTGGCGCGCAGCTTGCGGCCATGCTCGGCCTGCCCTTCGCCTTCGCCTCGCATTTCGCGCCGCAGATGATGATGCCGGCGCTGCGTGAGTATCGCGCGCGCTTCGAGCCCTCGGCGCAGCTCGACAAGCCCTATGCGATGGTCGGCGTCAACGTGTTCGCGGCAGAGAGCGACGCCGAGGCGCAGCGCATGTTCTCCTCGCTGCAGCAGCAGTTCATCAATCTGCGCCGCGGCACGCCCGGCCCGCTGCCGCCGCCGGTCGACGACATGGACGCGCTGTGGTCGCCGGCGGAGAAGGCCATGGTCGGCCAGTCGCTGTCCTGCTCCGCGGTCGGCTCGCCCACCGTGGTCGAAGAGGAGCTGAAGGCGCTGATCGCCGAGACCGGCGCGGACGAATTGATGGCCACCGGCCAGATCTACGACCATGCCGCCCGGCTGCGCTCGTTCGAGATCGCGGCCGAGGTGCGCGACCGGCTGGCGGCGCAACCGGCCCGGTGATCAAGGCATCACACGGCCGAGCCAGATATGGCCGATCCTCACGCCTCGCCGATCGCGTTCATGAAGCTGGCGAGTTTCGCGCAGGTTGCAGTTACAGCATTGACGTCCTACACTCGGCGCCTGGAAGGGTAGCGTAGCGCCGATCCCTCAAGGACTGATCGTAGGCTGCCGATGGACGTGGTCCGCAGTCGAGCATTCGATTTCGTCGAGACAGTGCGGCAGCTTCCTGATGTCGCGAGCATTCTGGATGCGATGAGCCGCACGCTCGGCCAGCACGGCTTCGACTATTTCTGCAGTTCCTATGTCGCCCCGCTGTCGACCGAACTGCCGCGCGAGGCGGTTCTCGCCGAACGGTTGCCGGCCGGCTTTCTCGATATGTATTCCGAGGCGCAGTATGTGTGGCACGATCCCGCGCTGCGTTATTGCAGGACGACGCTTCAGCCGTTCCGCTGGTTCAGGGAAGCGCCGTACGATCCGGAACGGGAGCCGCGCGCCGTCGAGCTCGTGCGACGCGCCCGCGACTTCGGCATGGTGGATGGCGTGGTGATCCCGGTCATCTCGCCGGCGGGCCGCACCGGCCAGGTGTGGTTCGGCGGCGCCGAGATCGATCTGCCGGAGCGCGATCTCCCGGCGCTCCACCTCATGGCGCTTTACGCCTTCGACCGGGTGCTGAAGCTGCGCGGCCTGCCCGAGGCTCCGCAGCACGCACTGTCCTTGCGCGAGCGCGAGGTGCTGACGCTCGCGGCCGTCGGGCGATCCAGCGAAGAGATCGCCGATGCCCTGGCCATCACGGGACGCACAGTGAAGGCGCACATCAAGAGCTGCTGCAAGAAGCTCGGCGCAGCCACCCGCACGCAGGCCGTGATGATCGCCATGCGCGACCGGATCATCTCGCCCTGAGGTGCCAGGCCCGACGCGACCGGAGTCGATCAGTCGGCAAAGCCGAACAGCTTTGCCGGATTGTGCACCAGGATCTTTTCCAGCTCCGCCTGGTCCGCCGCGTAGCGGTACATCAGCTCGAGCAGGTCGGCATCGTTGGGCGGCTGCTTGACGGAGACCGGATGCGGCCAGTCGCTGGCCCAGACGCAGCGGTCGCTTGCTGCCTCGATATAGGCGCGCGCGATCGGGATCACGTCGTCGTAGGGCGGGCCGGCCTTCGAGGTCTTCTCGCCGAGCGACAGCATCACCCAGAAATTGCCCTTCTTGAGCAGCTCCAGCATCTTGCGCAGGTTCGGATCGTCCTTGCCGGCTTGCGGATCGGGGCGCGCCATGTGGTCGATCAGCACGGGAACGTCGAGATTCTCGTACTTCGCGACGCTGGAGACGATGCCGTCCTTCTCCGGCTGGATCTTGACGTACCAGCCGAGCTCGCGAATGCGGGCGATGGCGCGGGCGAAATCGGTATCCGACAGCACGGCGCCGAGCTCCTGGCGGAAGCTGAAGCGCGCGCCGCGGACGCCGGCGTCATGCAGCTTTGCGAGATAGGAATCGTTCGCCTCGGCGAACACCAGCGCGTTGGCACAGCCGCGGTAGTTCGGACCCATCGCCGCGAGGGCGTCGAGCACGACGGCATGATCCGCGCCATAGGTCGTGGTCTGCACGATGATGCCGCGCTCGATGCCGAGCGTCTTGTGCATACGCAACGCCGCTTCCCAGGTCGCGGTCGGCATCCGATAGGCCGCGCCGGGGCGCTCCGGATATTTCTCGATGGGCCCCAGCACGTGGAACTGGCTGTCGATGGTCCTCAGTGGCGGCGCCTTGACCGGGCGGCGCGGATTCGGGTCGAACGGCAGATAGGTCGGCATGCGCAAATCTCCTTCAGTCGATCACGGCGGTGAAGTCGCACTGCACCAGCGCGCCGCCGTCCATGTTGTCCATCGGCAGCGCGTGGCGCGCCGGGCGCGAATGCTCGTCCGGAAACATCTTCAGCCACTCGACATTGACGGGCCCGCGCTGCGAGCGGTCCTTCAGCCACACCGTCATCTTGATGATGTCGTCGGTGGTGCCGCCGGCGGCCTCCACCGTCGCCTTCATGTGCGCGAACATGTTGGCGCATTGCGCGTCGAGACTCACGGGCATCGCGCCGGCCGCATCGCGGCCAAGGATGACGCCCGACATCACGAGATTGCCGATGCGGCAAGCGTTCGGAATCGGATTGGCGTGCTTGAAGCCGCCGATGTGGATGCTCTTGCGCCGTGTCATGGTGCGCTCCCTCTTGTGTGTTGGTTCAGACGAACTGGCACGACACCGAGCCGAACGCGCCGTAGTCGGCGTGGAACGTGTCGCCGCGGCGGATGTCCACCGGCCGCGTGAACGATCCCGCCAGCACCACCTCGCCGGCCCTGAGATATTCGTCATGCGGCGCGAGCCGGTTGGCGAGCCAGGCGATGCCGTTGGCGGGATGATTGAGCACGCCGGCGGCAAGCCCGGTCTCCTCGACCTCGCCGTTGCGGAACAGCAGCGCGCCGATCCAGCGCAGATCCGCATCCATCGGGCGGAACGGCCGGCCGCCGAGCACCAGCGCGGCGTTCGCGGCGTTGTCCGAGATCGTGTCCATGACCTTTCGCGTCTTGCCGGTCTCGGGATCGACGCGGTGCATGCGCGTCTCCAAGATCTCCAGCGCCGGCGTCACGTAGTCGGTGGCGTTGAGCACGTCGAAGATGGTGCAGTCGGGCCCGCGCAGCGGCGCCTTCAGCACGAAGGCGAGCTCGACCTCGATTCGTGGCGCGTGAAAGCGATCGAACGGGATGGGCGTGGCGTCGGCATAGAACATGTCGGCGAACAGCACGCCGTAGTCGGGCTCGGAGATGCCGACCGCGTTCTGCATCGCCTTCGAGGTCAGGCCGATCTTGTGGCCCTTGATGACGCGGCCGCGCCCGAGCTGGAGTTTCGTCCAGGCGCGCTGGATGGCGTAGGCGTCCTCGATCGTGAGGCCGGGATACTCTTTCGAGAACATCGGGATCAGCGCCTTGGTGCGCTCGGCCTCGTCCAGGCGCGCGGCAAGACGTTCGATCGTGGCGGCATCCAGCATGGTCTATTGCTCCGCAGCCACGGTGTTGCGCAGCACGCCGATGCGGCTCGACTCGACCTCGACGACGTCGCCGACTTTCAGCCAGCGCGGCGGATCGAAGCGCGCGCCCGCCCCGGTCGGCGTGCCCGTCACGATCATGTCGCCGGGCTTCAGGGTGGCGAAGGTCGAGAGATAGGAGATCAGGAAGTCGAACGGGAACATCAGCCGCTTGGTGGTGTCCTGCTGACGCACCTCGCCGTTGACGCGCGTGGTGATGTCATGAGGTCCGCGCGGGTCGAGCTCGTCCGCCGTGACGATCCACGGGCCGATGCTGCCGGAGCGGTCGAAATTCTTGCCTTGCGTGACGTTGAACTTGCCGTGGCGCAGCCAGTCGCGGATCGTGCCTTCGTTGCACAGCGTCATGCCGAAGATGTGCGACCACGCCTTCTCGCGCGGGATGTGGCGGCCGCCCCGCCCGATCACAATCACGAGCTCGCCTTCATAGTCGAGTTGATCCGAGACTTTGGGCTTCTCCAGCGGCTGGCCGGAGCCTGTCATCGACGACATGCTGCGCACGAACAGGCTGGGATATTTTGGCAGATCCGAATTGTCTTTATATTCAGCGTTGCGCTCGGCGTAGTTGACGCCGATGCACCAGAGCTTTTCGGGCGCCAGCACCGGCGGCAGCAGGACGAGATCATCGAGCGCGTAGTCCGGTTGCTGATCGGCGATCACTTCCTGCGCGTCCGCCAGCGCATTGGCCGCGATCAGCGCCTTCACGTCGGAGAAGTCGCGGCCGATCCGCCGGGTCAGATCGACCACGCCGCCCGCGACGGCCGCGCCGTAGCGCGCCTCGCCGTCCAAGAGATAGCTCAGGAGTCGCATTGTCGTTTTCTCCAATGGTCGTTGGGGGCCGGCGCGATGGGCCGCGCGCTCAGTCGGTCGATTTGGGAGTTTGAAAGACGGTGTCCAGCGTCACGATCTCGCCGAGGCGGGCGTAGCGCGGCCCGCCGATGCGCGCGATCGGGTCGAGCGCCCGGGTCTCGACCTTGCCGTTTTCCACGAGGCCGTCGCGAATGTGGAACATCACGACCTCGCCGACGATCAGCCGGCTGCGGGCGTCGCCGAATTCGAGGCACTGCCGGAAGCGGCACTCCATCGCGACAGGTGCGGCCGCGAGCCGCGGCACCTTGATGCGCTCGCAGCTAAGCGTCTCCAGGCCGAGCTCCGCGACCTCGCTGACTTCAGGCGGGTGCTCGATCGAGCTGTCGTGCACCGCAGACATCAGCGGGGTATCGGCGATGTGGATGACGTATTCCTCGGTGTCGAGGATGTTGTGCGCGGTGTCCTTGTAGTCCGCGCCCTTGCGGCCGACGCTGATGGCGAGCATCGGCGGCTTCTGCGAGACGAAGGTGAAGGCACTGAAGGGCGCGAGGTTGAGCACGCCGGAGCGTGACAGGCTCGTCACCCAGGCGATCGGGCGCGGCACCACGATGCCGGTCATCAGCCGGTAGATGCGCTCCGCGCCGAGCTCGGTGGGATCGATCCGCATTGCTCAGTCCGCCTTGATGTTGGCCTTGCGCACGACCGGAATCCACTTGGCGTCCTCGCGCTCGAGATAGGCCTTGAACTCGCCCGGCGTCATCGCGACGGCTTCCCCGCCCAGCTTTTCGAACTTGTCCACCACGCCCGGGTCTTTCAGGATCGCAACCAGCGTCTCGTGCAGCTTGTCGACAACAGGCGCCGGCGTGCCCGCGGGCGCGAACAGGCCGGTGAAAGTCTGGCCGTCGAAATCCTTGTAGCCGAGCTCGGTGAAGGTCGGGACATCAGGCAGCGACTTCAGCCGGTGCGGGCTGGTGACAGCGAGCGCGCGGAACAGGCCGGCCTTGATGTGCTGGAGGCTGACCGTGAGCTGGTCGAACGCGAACTGCACCTGGCCGCCGAGCAGATCGTTGATGGCCGGCGCGTTGCCGCGGTAGTGCGCGGTGACCCATTGCAGGTCGAGATTCGACTGCATCAATTCGCTGAGCAGATGATTGGTGGTGCCGGGGCCGGGCGAGGCCATCGTCAGCTTACCGGGCTCGCGCTTGGCGAGGTCGATGAATTCCTTGAAATTGTTGGCCTGGACGGAGGGATGCACCTCGAGCACCAGCGGCGTCATCGAGATGGTCGAGATCGGCAGGAAATCCTTCTTCCAGCTATAGGCATCGCGCTTGTTGATCTCGGTCGCGAACAACACCGGGCCGTTGGCGCCGACGAACAGCGTATAGCCGTCGGGCGCCGATTTCGCGAAAGCCTCGCCCGCGATCATGCCGCCGGCGCCGGCCTTGTTCTCGATGATGAAGGGCTGACCGAGCTTTTCCTGGAGCTTGTCGGCGACGATGCGCGCGGCACTGTCGACATTGCCGCCGGCCGGATAGGGCACGATCAGCTTGACGCTGCGCGCCGGCCATTGCTGGGCCGATGCGGGCCCCGCCAGCATCGCCGTGACAGCGGCTATGGCAATCGCGATTAATCTCATGTTAACCTCCCGGCGGCGCTTCCAATTCACTTCGAACGCCTTGACGTTGCGCGCGGCGCTCGATCGCCGCGCAATCTCCAGATGCGCGCTTTACCTGTCGAGTGAATTGTGGCGTTCTTGTCCATATTATGGACAAGAGACCTTCTCCGAAAGTCGCCCATAGCGCGCTGGAACCGCGACAGGGCGCGCAGGCGATCCGGCGCGCGCTCGCGGTGCTGCGCATTCTTGCCGCAGGCCGCGAGGACGGCGTGCCGCTGGCCGAGGTCGTGCGGGCGACCGGCCTTACCCGTCCGACCGTGCATCGCATCGTCCACGTGCTGATCGAGGAAGGCATCGTCGAGCGGCACGATCGCACCGGCCGCTACGCGATCGGCAACCAGGTGCCCGAGCTGGCGCTGGCACGGCCGCGGCCGTCAAGCCTGCTGGTCGCGGCAAATCCGTCGCTGCGGCGCGCCTCCGCCGAGATCGGCGACACGCTGTTCCTGACGGTGCGGACCGGCAACGACACGCTGTGCGTCGATCGCAGGATCGGCGTCTATCCGATCCAGGTGCTGTCGATCGAGGTCGGCGCGCGCCGGCCGCTCGGCGTCTCCAGCGCCGGCGTCGCCATCCTCGCCGCGATGCCGGCGCAGGACGCGCGAAAAATCGTCGCAGCCAACGAGAAGCGGTTCGAGGTCTACCAGACCGACGTCGCAGCCGTGATGAGCCAGGTCACCGCCGCGCGGAAGCGGGGTTACAATATGAGAGAGATCGGCCTCGTGCAGGGCACGAAGTCGATCTCGACCTGGATCAAGACCCCGGACGGACAGCCCGCCGCGGCGATGACCGTCTCCGCCTTTCGGACGAGGCTCGGCCCGCGCCGCGAGCAGGAGGTCGTGGAGATCCTGCTGCGGGAGGCGCGGATCATCGAGCAGGCGATCCGGGGCAATGTCGGCTAACTGAAGGCGGCGCCGTTCGCCTCTCCCCGCTTGCGGGGAGAGGCCGGATTGCATCGAAGATGCAATCCGGGTGAGGGGGACTGTCCGCGAGTCCGACTGTCACCGTGATCTCGGATGGAGCCCCTCACCCCAACCCTCTCCCCGTAAGAACGGGGCGAGGAGCCCACCGGCGATGCGGACAGAGCTCGCCTCAATCATGTCACCGCTGTGCGCCATCCCACGGCGCTGTCAATGGGCTGACTTGGCACGCGGTTTTGTGGCACAAGGGCCGCCATCGCCGACCGAGCAACGAGGCCACGCATGCCCGCGCCAAAACCGCCTGCCTTCGAGACCCTGAGCCTGCATGCGGGCCAGCATCCGGATCCCGCGACCGGCGCCCGCGCGGTGCCGATCTACCAGACCACGTCCTACGTGTTCCAGGATTCCGATCACGCCGCCGCGCTGTTCAACCTGGAGCGGGCCGGCCACATCTACACGCGCATCTCCAATCCGACCACCGGCGTACTGGAGGAGCGGCTCGCCGCGCTCGAAGGCGGCGTCGGCGCGATCTGCACCGCGAGCGGCATGGCTGCGCTGCATCTCGCCATCGCGACGCTGCTCAACGCCGGCGACCACATCGTGGCGTCGAGCTCGCTCTATGGCGGCACCATCAACCTTTTGGCGCATACGCTGCCGCGCTTCGGCATCACCACGACATTTGTGAAGCCGCGCGATCTCGATGCGTTCCGCAGCGCCATCAAGCCGAACACCAAGCTCGTGATCGGCGAGACCATCGGCAATCCCGGGCTCGAGGTGCTCGACATCCCGAAGGTCGCGGCGATCGCGCATGAGGCAAAAATTCCGCTGCTGATCGACAACACCTTTGCGACGCCCTATCTCAGCCGGCCGATCGAGCTTGGCGCCGACATCGTGATGCACTCGGCGACCAAATGGATCGGCGGCCACGGCATCGCGATCGGCGGCGCCATCATCGACGGTGGCCGCTTTGACTGGCGCGGCTCCGGCAAGTTCGGCGTGCTGACCGAGCCCTATGGCGGCTATCACGGCATCGTCTTCGACGAGCAGTTCGGCACCGCGGCGTTCATCATGCGCGCGCGCACCGAGGGCCTGCGCGATTTCGGCGCCTGCCTGTCGCCGACCAACGCGTTCCAGCTCTTGCAGGGCGTGGAGACGCTGGGCGTCCGCATGGACCGGCATATGCAGAACACGCATTCGGTGCTGGAGGCGCTGAAGTCCAACAAGGCGGTGGACTGGGTCCTGCATCCCTCGCTTGAAGACCACACGGACTACCAGCTTGCAAAGCAGCTGCTGCCGCGCGGCGCCGGCTCGATCGTCTCCTTCGGCATCAAGGGCGGCCGCCCTGCCGGCCGCAAGTTCATCGAGTCATTGCGCATGATCAGCCATCTCGCCAATGTCGGCGACGCCAAGACGCTGGTGATTCACCCGGCCTCGACCACGCATCAGCAGATGGACGCCGAGCAGCTCAAGGCCGCCGGCATCGGCGAGGAGCTGGTGCGGCTGTCGGTCGGCATCGAGACCGCCTCCGACATCATCGACGACCTCAATCAAGCACTGCGCATCTCGCAAAAGGTCTGACACCATGAAGCTTTCCGTCAACGGGGCCGAGGTATTTGTCGCGACCGGCGGCCGCGAATTCGACAGGTCCCTGCCCGCGGTGGTCTTCATCCACGGCGCCGGCTTCGACCATTCGACCTGGGCCCTGCATACGCGCTGGTTCGCCCATCACGGGTTTTCCGTGCTGGCACCGGACCTTCCCGGTCACGGCCGCTCGGCCGGCCCCTCGCTCTCGAGCATCGCCGAGATGGCCGACTGGACGGCGGCGCTGCTCGATGCGGCAGGAGCTGCGAAGGCGCATCTGATCGGGCACTCCATGGGATCGCTGATCTCGCTGGAGACCGCCGCGCGGCATCCCGACAAGATTTCCGCGCTGAGCCTGATCGGCACCGCCGCGACCATGACGGTCGGCCCGGATCTCTTGAAGGCGGCCGAAGCCAACTCGCAGGATGCAAACGACATGGTGTCGATCTGGGGCCTCGGCTTCAACGCCGAGCTCGGCGGCAGCCTCGCGCCGGGCCTGTGGATGCATGGCGGCGCGCAGGCGGTGCTGAAGGCTTGCGAGCCGGGCGTGCTGTTCAGGGATCTGTCGGCCTGCAATGCTTACGCGAATGCGCTCGCCGCTGCCGCGAGCGTCAAGGTGCCTGCGACGCTCATCCTCGGCGAGCGCGACATGATGACTCCGGCGAAGGCGGGCAAGGCGCTCGCGGCCGCGATCCCGCATGCGAAGACCGTCGTGGTACCGGGCGCCGGCCACATGATCATGGCCGAGCGCCCGGATGAGTTGCTGGCCGCGCTGAAAGGCTGAGCCCGGCTCAAGACCCCGGCGTCCACTTCCAGACGATGTCGGAGACATTGACCGGCTTCGGGATCAGGCCGAGCTTTGCGAAGCGGTCGGCAACCGCCTGCTGGCTCTTGACCACCTCGGCATCGATCGGCACCACGCGATAATTGGAGCGGGCGACGAAGCGGCGGATCGCGTCGATGTCGACGCCGGTCGCCTCGGCCTGCGCCTTCGCCACGTCTTCGTGGTGCGAATCCGCCCATACGCCTTCGGACGCGAAGGCCGTGTTGAGCTTCGCAACGAGCGAGGGATACTTCTCCACGAAATCGGCGCCGGCGATGTAGAAGGCGTTCGGCTTGTGCACGTCCTTGTCGAAGGCGATAACGCGCGCATTCTCCTTCAGCTCGGCGAGCGCGAGATAGGGATCCCAGATCGACCAGGCGTCGACCGAGCCCTTCACGAAGGCCGCCGTCGCATCGGCCGGCGCGAGCGGCGCAGGCGTGATGTCGGACCAGGACAGGCCGGCCTTCTCGAGCGCCGCGACTAGCAGATTATGCGCGCTCGATCCCTTGCCGAAGGCGACGCGCTTGCCCCTGAGATCGGCCAGTGCGTGAATCGGCGAGTCCTTCGGCACGACGATCGCCTGGGTGTTGCCGTCCGATTTCACCGCGGCGACGTAGCGGATCTTCGCGCCGCCGGCCTGCGCGAAGATCGGCGGGGAGTCGCCGACATAACCGAAATCGACGCTGCCGACATTGATTGCCTCCAGCAGCGGTGGACCGAACTGGAAGTCGATCCACTTGATCTCGATGCCGAGCGGCTTGAAGGCGTTTTCGAGCGTCTGGCGCTGGCGCACCGCCGGGAAGAAGCCGCCCTTCTGGGTGCCGATGCGGATTTCCGCCGGCTTGTTCTCCGCGTGCACGGGTGCAGCCAGGGCTGTCGCGACCAGGAGTGTCGTTGCGAGCATGTGTCGTCGAGTAATCATATCGCGGTCCTTTCGGTGGGATCAGTTGGCGAAGAGTTGCGAACTCGCGCGCCGGCTCCGCTCGGAGAACACCGCGCGCGCGGCCCGCTCGGCATCGCGCGCCGAGCGGAACTGGCGGCCTTCGAGGCTGTCGAACAACCGCTCGGAGGAAAAGAAGCGGAAGCCGCGCGCGTCTCTTGTGATGATGCCGGCGGCGCGGTCGTGGATTTCGATGATGTAGGCGTTGGACTGGTCTTCGAATTGGGCTTGGGACATGACTGCTCGCTCGCCGGATTTCTCGGCGTTCCTGGCTTAAGATTTGCGATGTGAGTGCTGAGAGGGTGGCGGTCAGCAACAACAACAGGTGCCGGTCGCCGCCGAGAAACAGCGCCGCGTCATGCACGGGTGCATGTCGTCCGGATTACGCTGGTGATCGGTTCTCATGTTGCGGCTTCGGCTCGAGGAGCAGTTTCGATGCTGTAAATATCGAGCGATCGGCGCGATTGGTCAATGAAATGGCTATCCATATTTGCGAGCGACACGTTCGGCCGCTTCTCCCGCCGCAAGCGCCCGCAGGCAGATTCATCTCGCGACGAGTTCAACACGCGCGAGCGGCGCACATGATAGGCTCCGGCGGGCGCAAAACAGAGGATTGGGAGATCCCGGCATGGCAAATGACCTGAAGGGGCGCACAGCGCTCGTCACCGGCGGCTCACGCGGGATTGGCGCCGCGGTCTGCCGCCTGCTGGCCGAGGCCGGCGCGGCGGTGGCGATCAACTGCCGCGAGCGGATCGGGCAGGCCGAGCAGCTGGCGGGCGAGATCAACAAACGCGGCGGCCGCGCCATCGCCGTTGCCGCCGACGTATCGCAGCGCGAGGCCGTCGCTGCAATGGTCGCACGCGTCACGGCGGAACTCGGGCCCATCGACATTCTCGTCAACAATGCCGGCATCGCCATCACGCGCGGCGTCGACGACCTCACCGAGGACGATTTCGACCGCACCATCCTGGTCAATCTGAAATCCGTCTTCCTGTGCACGCAGGCGGTGCTGCCGGCGATGCGATCGAAGAAATGGGGGCGCATCGTCAACATCTCCTCCGGCGCGGCACGCGGCGCCGGCTCGATCGGCCCGCACTACAACGCATCCAAGGCCGGCATGGAGGGGCTGACGCGCGGCTATGCGGCGCGGCTGGTGAAGGATGGCATCAACGTCAACGCGGTGGCGCCGTCGCTGATCGAGACCGACATGATGAGCGGCCAGCCCCAACTCGTCAGCCGCATCCCGCTCGGCCGCTTCGGCACGGCGGATGAGGTGGCGAAGGCGGTGATGCTGCTGGTCGACAATGCCTACATGACCGGCCAGACTATCGCGCTGAGCGGCGGGATGGCGTTTAACTAGGGGACTTGGCGTCTGCGGCACGCGCCCTCTTCCAGGCTCGATGAACGCCGTAGGGTGGGCAAAGCGGAGCGTGCCCACCATTTCTATCCAGGTGTTGGATATGCGGTGGGCACGGCGCAAGTGCGCCTTTGCCCACCCTACGATTCTGGACTCGCGGAGAGATACCCCTCACCCGTCTCGCCGCTTCGCGGCGAGCCACCCTCTCCCACAAGGGGAGAGGGTAAGAGCATCACCACATCGTCGCTGCGGCACGCGCCGCCCAGCCGCGATCGTACTCCTCGCCGCCGACCTTGTTCTGGCTCATCTCGGCGAGGATCTGGCCGGGCGTCGGCAGCGTCTTCGGGTCGATGCGCTTGTCGGGGTTCCAGAGATCGGAGCGGACGATGGCGCGGGCGCACTGGAAGTAGATCTCGTCCACATTCATCACCATGACGCTGCGCGGCGCCTTGCCTTCGACCTTGAAGGACGCCAGCAACTCGGGATCGATCGACAGATGCGCGCGGCCATTGGCGCGGACCGCATTGCCGGAGCCGGGGACCAGGAACATCAGGGACACGCGCGGGTCGCGCACGATGTTGCGCAGGGAATCGACCCGGTTGTTGCCGCGACGATCCGGCAGCATCAGCGTCTTGGGGCCGTGAATGCGAACGAAGCCGGGCAGATCGCCGCGCGGCGAGCAGTCGATGCCCTCGGGCCCGATGGTGGCGAGCGCCGCGAACGGCGCCTTCTCGATGAAGACGCGATAGAGCGGCGTGACATGGTCGGCGACTTTCACGGTCGAGGCATCGTTGGTGGCGCCGTAGATGGCCTCTAGCTGTTCGACCGTTTCGATCACCGACATTCTTCCACTCTCCTTTGCGCCGGCGGTTACTCGCGCCAGCCTTCGTTCCTGATCACGCGCACGAGCTGGCGGCTGTGATAATCCGCGCTGCCGGCGTTGAGGATGGTGACATCGGCCGGCGCCGATGCGTCCTCGACGCTGCGGGACAGCCGTTCCGCGATATTGCCGTCGCTGTGCCGGGCGCGGGCGGCAAGCCGCTGCGCCAGCACGTCCGGCGGCGCCGTGATGGCGACCACGACGACATTGGCATAGGCCTGACGCAGCGCGGCAATCACGGTGCGCGAGACGTTGACGACGACGGCGCGGCCGGCGCGGATGTCGTCGTTGATTTCGAGCGGTAGCGCGTAGGAATGCCCATGCGCGTCCCAATGCACGGCGAAATCGCCGTGATCGATCCCGCGCCGGAATTCATCCGGGCTCATGGCAATGTTGTCCTCAGCCGCGGAGGACTCACGCGTCACGACGCGACGCGGAAAGACGACGTCGTGATCATCGATGCAGGCCGCCTGCGCCAGCTGCAGCAAGGTGTCCTTGCCGGCGCCGCTGGGACCGACCACGAGCACGAGCCGGCCAGGGCCGATCGCACCCGCCTCGCCTTGCGCCATGGTCGCGGTCTCGCTCATGCGACCCGGCCTCCTTCGCGCCAGACGCTGCGGACGACGGGAACGCTGCCCGCGATGTGCACCCGAATCAGGTCGGCGCGCTTGCCGACCGCAATCTCACCGCGGTCGAAGAGACCAACCGCCTCGGCCGGCGCTTTCGTTACGGTTCGAACCGCCGCCGGAAGGCTGATCGCGGGCACATGTTCAGGCAATTGCAGCGCGGCCATCAGAAGGCTCGATGGAATGTAGTCCGACGAGAGAATGTCGAGCAGGCCCTCGCGGGCAAGATCGACCGCGGCGATATTGCCGGAGTGCGAGCCGCCGCGCACGACGTTGGGCGCGCCCATCAGGATGTCGATGCCGGCCTGATGCAGGCCGCGCGCGGCCTCGAGCGTGGTCGGGAATTCCGCCACCGAGACGCGATCGCGCACGGCGTCCGCGACATTCTCCTCGGTGGTGTCGTCATGGCTCGCCAGCGGAATGTTGTATTGATGCGCCAGCGCCACGATCTCGCGCATGTTGGTCGCCGCATAAGCCTTCTGATACTCGAAGCGCTTTGCGAACAGCTCGTCGAGCTGGGCATCGGTCTTGCCGCCGTTCTTGCCGCGGTAATAGTCGCGCAGCTTGCCCTCGTCGCGGAACTGGCGCTGGCCGGGCGTATGGTCCATCAGCGACATCAGCTTCACGTCGGGACGGTCGATCAGCTCCTTGGCCTCCTCGACCACGCTCGGCATCGGGATTTCGCAGCGCAAATGCAAGAAGTGGTCGGCGCGCAACAAATCAGCATCGCGCGCGGTCGTGATCGCGGCGGCGAGCACGCCGGCGCGGCCGTCGACTTCCTCAGCGCCGTCCTCACGCCAGACCCGGAGCGAGTCGAACACGGTCGTGATGCCCGAGGTCGCGAGCTGGCCGTCGTAGGAGACGACGGCGGCAACCGGATTCCAGAACACCTTCGGGCGCGGCACGTAATGCGCCTCGAGGTGATCGGTGTGGAGCTCGATCAGGCCGGGCATGATGAGGTCGCCGCCGGCATCCTCCGCACCCGCGGGTGCCCTGCCCTCGCCGATCTCGGCGACGCGTCCATCCGCAAGAGCCAGCCAGCCCTGCTCGATCACCCGGTCAGCCAGCACGATCCTGGCGTTGGCGATCACGGTGTCCTTCGGCTTGGCGTTCATTTCAATTTCCTTCAGGCGGCGGCGGCAAAGCTGGTCACGTCAACAATACGGTCGGCAATCAGATGGCGGATTTCGTCGTCATGGACAATGGCGACCATGGCGACGCCCTGGCGCTTTTTCTCGGCGATCAGCTCGACCACGACGGCGCGGTTGGCGGCATCGAGCGAGGCGGTCGGCTCGTCCAGCAACAGGATCGGCAGGTCGGAGATGAAGCCGCGCGCGATGTTGACCCGCTGCTGTTCGCCCCCGGAGAAGGTCGCGGGCGGAAGCTGCCAGAGCCGCTCAGGGATGTTGAGGCGGTGCAGCAGGGTACCCGCCCTCTGCTGCGCCTCGGCTCGGGCCAGGCCGTTCACGATCAGCGGCTCGGCGACGACGTCGATCGTGGCGACCCGTGGCACCGCGCGCAGGAACTGGCTGACATAGCCGATGGTCGCGCGGCGCACGTTGAGGACCTGCCGCGGCTCGGCGGTGGCCAGATCAATCAGCGCGCCGCGATGGCGGATGCCGATGCGGCCGGAATCGCAGCGGTAATTGCCGAAGATCATCTTCAGGATCGACGACTTGCCGGCGCCGGACGGGCCCGACAGCACGACGCATTCGCCGGGGTTCACCTGGAAGGTCACGCCGCTGACGACAGGCAGCTCGATGCTGCCCTGCAGGTGCATCGTAAAGGTCTTCTTGGCATCAGTGACGTCGATCATGGCGGTCATCAGTGGGCTCATGGCGGCAGAATCGAGGAAACGAGGAGCTGAGTATAAGGCTCACGGGGATCGTCGAGCACCTGGTCGGTGAGACCGGTCTCGATCACGCGGCCGCCCTTCATCACCATCACGCGGTGCGACAATAGCCGCGCGACCGCAAGGTCGTGGGTGACGATGACGACGGCGAGGTTCAGCTCGGCGACGAGGCTGCGGAGCAGATCGAGCAGGCGCGCCTGCACGGACACGTCAAGGCCGCCGGTGGGCTCGTCCATGAACACCAGCCGTGGCTCGGTGACGAGATTGCGGGCGATCTGGAGACGCTGGCGCATGCCGCCGGAATAGGTCCGCGGCGCGTCGTCGATTCGAGCCGTGTCGATCTCGACGCGCGTGAGCCAGTCGGACGCGGTGTCGCGGATGCGGCCGTAGTGATTCCATCCCACCGCCATCAGCCGCTCGCCGACATTGGCGCCGGCCGAGACCGCCATGCGCAGGCCCTGCGCGGGATCCTGGTGCACGAAGCCCCAGTCGGTGCGGAACAGGAAGCGCCGCTCGGCTTCGCCGAGCGTGGCGAGATCGCGGGTGACGCCGTCGCGCATCCGGTAGGTGACGTGCCCGCCGCTGGCCGCGAGCTGGCCCGACAGCAGTTGCAGCAGCGTCGACTTGCCCGAGCCGGATTCGCCGACGATCGCCAGCACCTCGCCGGAATAGAGCGAGAACGACACGTCGCGGCACGCGGCGATGCGGCCGTAGGACTTGCTGAGCGAATTCGCAACCAGCAGCGGCTCATCGTTGTCCAGCATGTCGTGATCAGCCATTTGATGTCTCCTGCGCCTTCTCCTTGTACGGCGCAGCGCTCAGGCTGCCGTGATGGCCGGCGGCCTGGCGGCCCTCGCAATAATCGGTGTCGGAGCAGACAAACATCCGTCCGCCCTTGTCGTCGGTGACGATCTCGTCGAGATAGGAGTTATCCGCGCCGCACAGCGCACAGGGCGCATTGAAGCGATACGGCTCGAACGGGTGATCCTCGAAATCGAGCGACACAACCTGCGTATAGGGCGGGATCGCGTAGATGCGCTTCTCGCGGCCGGCACCGAACAATTGCAGCGCCGGGCAATTGTCCATCTTGGGATTGTCGAATTTCGGCGTCGGCGACGGGTCCATCACATAGCGCGCGTTGACCTTGACCGGATAGGCGTAGGCGGTCGCGATGTGGCCGAAGCGGGCGATGTCCTCATAGAGCTTCACATGCATCAGGCCGTATTCGGCGAGCGCATGCATGCGCCGCGTCTCGGTCTCGCGTGGCTCGAGGAACCGCAGCGGTTCCGGGATCGGCACCTGATAGACCAGCACCTGGTTCTCGTTCAGCGCGGCCTCGGGGATGCGGTGACGGGTCTGGATCACGGTCGCCGCGTCGGTCGCCGTCGTGGTGGCGACGCCGGCAGTCTTGGCGAAGAACTTGCGGATCGAAATCGCGTTGGTGGTGTCGTCGGAACCCTGGTCGATCACCTTCAGCACGTCCTCAGGACCGAGGATCGCGGCGGTGACCTGCACGCCGCCGGTGCCCCAGCCATAGGGCATCGGCATTTCGCGGCTGGCGAACGGCACCTGATAGCCGGGGATCGCGATCGCCTTCAGGATGGCGCGGCGGATCATCCGCTTGGTCTGTTCGTCGAGATAGGCGAAATTGTAGGCGGGCGCGTTCATTCCGCGGCCTCCTTCATGGCATCGGGCGCATTGGCCTCGGCAAACTCCTGACGCAGCTTGCGCAGCAGGCCGAGCTCGGACTGGAAGTCGACATAGTGCGGCAGCTTCAGATGCTCGACGAAGCCGGTCGCCTGGACATTGTCCGAATGCGACATCACGAATTCTTCATCCTGCGCCGGCGCGAGCGCCTCTTCGCCGAGCTCGCGGGCACGCAGCGCGCGATCGACCAGCGCCATCGACATGGTCTTGCGCTCGCTCTGGCCGAAGGCGAGGCCATAGCCGCGGGTGAAGCAGGGTGCTTCCGTGGCAGAACCCTTGAACTGGTTGACCATCTGGCACTCGGTGAGCTCGATCGAGCCGAGCGGCACGGCGAAGCCGACATCCTCGGCGGAGAATTCGACCTCGACCTCGCCGAAGCGGATCTCGCCGGCGAAGGGATGGTTGCGGCCGTAGCCGCGCTGGGTGGAATAGCCCATCGCCAGCAGGAAGCCTTCGTCGCCGCGCGCGAGATTTTGCAGGCGCAGGTCGCGGTCGGCCGGGAAGTTCAGCGGCTCGCGGGTGAGATCGCCGACGCTGGCGCCGGCCTCGGCCTGCGGCGAGGATTCGATCAGCCCATCGCGGCCCAGGATATCGGTCACGCGCGGCGTCGGCGCGGTCGAGGCTTCGGCCGTCGCCGGCGCGTCCGGCACAAATCCCTCCGCGAGCGAGGGATCGAGCAGGCGGTGCGTATAGTCGAAGGTCGGCCCGAGGATCTGGCCGCCGGGAATGTCCTTGAAGGTCGAGGACACCCGCCGCTGCACGCGCATGGCGCCGGTGTCGACCGGTTCGCTCGCACCGAAGCGCGGCAGGGTGGCGCGGAAGGCGCGAACCAGGAAGATCGCCTCGATCAGATCGCCGCGCGCCTGCTTGATCGCGAGCGCTGCGAGCTCACGGTCATAAAGCGAGCCTTCGCTCATGACGCGGTCCACGGCCAGACCAAGCTGCTCCGAGATCTGGTCGAGCGTGACTTCCGGCACGCTTTGATCGCCGCGCCGCGCATTGGCGAGCAGCCGATGGGCGTTCTCGATGGCGCGTTCGCCGCCTTTGACTGCGACATACATGCTATTCACTTCCCTTGTTCGCGACGCGCGTGGTGCGCGGGATCGCAACCACGGCATCATCGGCGACCAGCACCACGTCGATGCCGCGCGGAAACAGCGCCTCGTTGACGCGCAGCCGCTCGAACAAGTCGGCGGGCTTGATCGAGGCCCGGAGCGTCGCGACGCCATCGATGCCGGGGCCGCGCAGCTCGAAGCCCCGCCCCGCGTCAAGGCTATCGACCTGGAGGATCAACGTGGTCGACCGGTCCGGGTATTCGCTGGTGCCAAGCGCGAAGCGCTCGAGCGCCGGAAGCAAGGCGCCATCGCTGATCAGGGCAAAGCTCGCGATCGAGGAGTCCTGAATCACCGGCGCGCCGGTGTGGAACTTGAGCCATTTCACGACTTCCGAGCTTTCCGACATCCGCGCATCGAGCCAGAGCGGCGTGTCGTGATCGAACAGCGTCAGCGCGATCGCGGCGGCGCCGCGCATCATCGGCCCGGGTGTGCCCGCCATCGGCACGATGCGCTGGACCGAACCCGGCCGCGCCATCGCGTCCATGACCGAGCGAAAGGTCGATTGCGCCGACAGCACCTTGTCGGCGAACCCCGGCGGCAGTTCCGCAATCGTGGTCATGATCTCACCCCTCACCGCGCACCATGGTGTAGAAATCAACCTTCGTCGCGGCGGTCTCGGCCGCCGCCTGCTTGCGCCGGATCGTAAGCTGCTCGCGCAACGGTGCGATAACGTCCCGCTCGACCGATGCGGAAAAATCCCGCGACTGCACCAGCGCATCGCACAGCGCGATCAGCCGCGCCTTCTCACCGTCGCGTCCGAGCGTGTAGCCGAAGCCGACCTCGCCGCTCGCGAGCCGCACGGCGGCACGCGACACCGTGGCTTCGCCGAGGTTGAACGGGGCGCCGTCGCCGCCGACCCGGCCGCGCAGCATGACGAGGCCGTTTTCCGGCGCGCGCAGATCCTGATGGGCCGGGAGGGCGAAAGCGCGGAGGCGAGCGGCGATCTCGCCCGCCTCCGCGTGCGCCAGCACGGCCATCGCGGCCTTGCGCTGGGCTTGCTGATTGTTGTGCTGCGTCACCCGATCCACCGAACTTGCCGAACTCAAGTTGTCTATGATAGTAGACAACTTCATACGGAAGCGCCATGACTGTTTCGTGACAAGCGTGTGATTTTCGGGCTAGGCTGACCGGCGATATGAGCATGCAGGACACCGCCTCCACGGGCGTCGCGCTATGGCGCCTCGTTGCCGACGGCATCGAGCGCGGCATCGCCGACGGCCGCTTCGCCGCCGGCGACAAGCTGCCGGGCGAGATGGAGATCGCCGAGACCTATCGCGTGAATCGCCACACCGTGCGGCGGGCGCTGGCAGCCCTTGCCGAGCGCGGCCTGGTGCGCGCCGAACGTGGCAGCGGCACCTATGTCGAGGCGCAGCGCATCGCCTATCCGCTGCGCTCGCGCACGCGCTTCTCGGAGATCGTCGGTGCCGGCGGCCGTGAGCCGCGCGGGCAGTTGATCGAGGCGTCCGACGACGTCGCGACGCGCGAGCTGGCGCGCGAGCTGGGCCTGAAGGTCGGCGCCCCGCTGGTGCGGATCGAGGCGATACGCCTAGCCGACCGCACCCCGATCTGCGTCTCCACGACGTGGCTGTCGGCGGAGTTGTTTCCGGGTGCGGGCAGCGTGTTTGCCGCAACGCGCTCGATGACGAAACTGCTCGAACACTTCGGCGTCCGCGACTATCGCCGCGGCGCGACCCGGATCACCGCCGGCATCGTCGATGCGACCGACGCTGCACGGCTCGATCTGCCGCTGGGACGGCCGATCCTCGTGGTCGATGCCACCGACCACGGTCTCGACGGCAAGCCGCTGGTGACGAAGCATTCGCGCTTTGCCGCCGAGCGGGTGGAGTTTCTGGTGGAGAACGGCTGAGATGCAGCCCGCTCTTCCCCCCGCAAGAGGAGGAGGAAGAGCAGCGCCTGCTACTCCTGCATCATCTCGCCGCTGCCGCCGAACTCGGCGGGGAAATCCTTCAGCTTGGGCAGGCCGTCGCGCATCGGCAGCACCGTCTCGGCGTAGTTGACGTGGACGCCGGGCGTGAACGCCAGGGTGGGGATGGTGGCGGTGAAGACGTCGGTCAGACCGAGCGGCGGGTGATTGGTCATGAGATGGCCGCCGCACTTCCTGCAATATTTGCGCTGGCTGAGCGGCGTCTTGGCGAAGGTCTCGACGTGCTGCGCGCCCTCGGTGATGCGCACCGCGTCGGGCTTCCACAGGCTGAAGGCGTTCACCGGCCCGCCGGACCAGGACCGGCAGGAGCCGCAATGGCAATAGCCCATCGCCTCCGGCGCACCCGTGACCTCGACCGTAACCGCGCCGCAGAAGCAGTGTCCGACATGTTTCATTGGGTCGTCTCCGTTGATGAAGGTTGGAAATCCTCTCCCCGCTCCGGTCACCGAGATCTCGGCGAAGGCGGATGCGGGGTCGCGACGAGCTTCGCTCGCGTTGGTAGCCTCGGAGTGAGGGGGAATCACTCCGAGGGACGTTGAAGGCGAGAGTCCGGCAAGGTCCGATACGCGCCTCGGCGCCGCCGCGCGTCCTCCTTTCGGCGGACGCGCGCGCAGAGCGCGAAAACTAAACTGACCGGCGCCAGGGAATAAGCATCGACACGCGTTGTTTGTACTGCCGGTATTCGTCGCCGAAGAGATCAATGAGGTCGCGCTCCTCCAGCGCGATGCCGACGAAGATGTAGATCGTGGTCACGGCCGCAAACAGCAGATGTCCCGCAGTCATGACCGGAGCCGCCCAGAACGCGACGATGAAGCCGAGATAGATCGGATGACGGACAAACTTGTAGAGCAGCGGCGTCTTGAAACGCGGCGGCGTCGCTTCCTTGCCGACGAGATGGTTGGTCACCTGATGCAATCCGAACAATTCGAAATGGTTGATGATGAAGGTCGACGTGAACACCAGCACCCAGCCTGCGAAGGACACCGTGACCAGCGTCACGGCGAGATCCGGGTCCTCGACCTCCCATATGACCGTCGGCAGCGGACGCCACTGCCAGAACAGGAGCAGCAATGACAGACTCGCGAACAACACATAGGTGCTGCGCTCGATCGGTTTGGAGACGAACTGCGTCCACCACGTCTTGAAGCGCTGGCGCGCCATCACGCTGTGCTGGACGGCGAACAGCGCCATCAGGAGCAGGTTGATGATGACGGCCTCAGCCGTCGACGTGTCGGTTCCGGTGTCGATGGTCTTCGGCACCACCAGCCCCATCACGAAGCCGATAGCGTAGAGAATGGTGACGAAAAACACGAGATACGCCGCAATTCCGTACAGAAAGGCGATGAACTTGAAAATGCGAGAGCCCGTAACCTCCGGGCCGATCGAATGAACCTGGTGATCAATTTGGGACATGGAAAGCTCCGTTGTGCCGAGGCATCGGCACTGTTTGGTCTTCGCACCATGCCGGATCGGACGTTCCATGGCTTTTGCGGACGGTTGATTTTCGCCTGAGACGACTTTGATTTTTGCTTGAGACGACAGAAACGTGCGATTTTGCTTTGAAAACAATGTGCTCGACGGCGACCTGCGCGAACTGACCTGCGCCGGGGTCGCCGTGCCGTTGCAGCCCCAGGTGTTCGATCTGCTGCTCTACCTCGTCGCGCAGCGGGCCCGAGTGGTCAGCAAGGATGACCTGATCAGCCAGATCTGGAGTGACCGGATCGTCTCGGATTCCGCCCTGAACAGCCGGATCAATGCCGCGCGCAAGGCGCTCGGCGACGACGGCGCGACTCAGCGGCTGATCAAGACGATCCCGCGCAAGGGCTTTCGGTTCGTCGGCGAGGTCCGGGAAGATGTGGCAGTCACACTCGCGCCTGCGGAACCCGCCGCGGCCCCGGCACGCACTGTTGCGGACCGCCCAGCGATCGCGGTGCTCGCCTTCGAGAACATGAGCGGCGATCCCGAACAGGACTATTTCGGTGACGGGATCAGCGAGGACATCCTCACCGCCCTGTCGAAGCAGCGCTGGTTCATGGTGATCGCCCGCAACTCGTCCTTCATCTACAAGGGACGCGCGGTCCACATCAGGCAGATCGCCGAGGAGCTCGGCGTCCGCTACATCGTCGAAGGCAGCGTGCGCAAGGCGCACAACCGGGTGCGCATCACCGCCCAGCTCAACGACGCGGCGTCAGGCAGCCATCTCTGGGCCGAACGCTATGACCGCGAGCTCGTCGACGTCTTCGCCGTGCAGGACGAGATCACCAACGCGATCGTCGCGGCGATCGAGCCGCAGATCCACGCAGCGGAGAATTTTCGCAGCCATCGCAAGCCGCCCGCGAGCCTCGACGCCTGGGATCTGTTGATGCGCGCGCTGTCGCACTACTGGCGCGTGACGCGGCAGGATCACGAGGCCGCACAGGCACTGCTCGAACGCGCGATCGGGATCGATCCGAATTACGGCCAGGCGCTGTCGGTGCTGGCGGCGAACCACATGTTCGGCGCGCATCTCGGTTGGGTCGAGCTGGCCAGGGTGGCGCCAATAGCGGAAGCCGCCGCGCTGGCCGCGGTGCGCTGCGATCATGAGGACGCCTGGGCGCATGCCGGGCTCGGCAGCGTCTACTTCTCGACGCGCAGGCTTGCGGACGCGCTGTCCGAGTTCGAGCAGGCGCTCGCGCTCAATCCGAACTTCTCGCTGGCGCAGGGCTATTACGCGCTGGCGCTGTCCTATGCCGGACGATCGAAGGACTCGTTCGAGGCGGCGCAGAGGGCGATCCGGCTCTCACCGCGCGACCCGTCGCTGGCGATCTATCACGGTATCGCCGGCTATGCGCGCTTCACCGAGCGGCGCTATGACGAGGCCATCGCGCTCGCGCGCGAGGCCATCCGCCATCGCGGCGACCTCACCGGCGCCTATCGCGTGCTCGCCGTCTCCGCCGGCATGACCGGCGACGGGATGCTTGCGGAGATGGCGCTGGGCGAGCTCCGCCGCACCCAGCCGGGCATCTCGCTGCACTGGATCGAGACGCAACTGCCATGGGCCAGTGACGCCGATCGCGAGCACTATCTGGAAGGATTCCGCCGGGCGGGGTTGCGGTGACACCTCTTGCCTTCCCTTGAACGGCAGGGGAATAGCATTTGAGAGCGGTTCCTGCGGCCATCCTTCGAGACGCCCGCCTGGCGGGCTCCTCAGGATGAGGACGGAATTCGCGGCAGCAGCTTCAACGGGCACGGTGCTGCTTAGCCTCATCCTGAGGAGACCGCTGGAAGCGGTCGTCTCGAAGGACACGGCGTGCGGTGAGGCCCCTCCAGGGGAAGGTAAGAGCGCGGCGGCGCTACACGCGCTTCCGGCGCAGATGGACGATGACGTCGAGCCGCGCGATCTCGTGGCCGGGAAGCGCCTCGGGAATCCTGGTGAAGGCGAGGCCATCGGCGACGTCGACCAGCACATCCTCGCCTTCGAGGTAGAAGTGCGGATGTACGGATGTGTCGGTATCGAAGAACGACTTGATGCCGTCGGCCGCGATCCGGCGCAACAGGCCGGCTTCGGTGAACTGGTTCAACGTATTGTAGACGGTCGCGAGCGACAGGTATGCGTTTGCCGCCAGCGCCTCCTCATAAAGCCCCTCGGCGGTCACATGACGATGGCCGCGCAGGAACAGCAACTGGCCGAGCGCCAGGCGCTGGCGCGTTGGCCGGAGGCCCGCATCAACAAGCAATTGCAGACAGCGCTGCACGCCCTCATCCGGCTCCGGTACGACGACGTCAGGTCCGCTGTCGTCGCCCGCGGGAATATTCGTGGCCTGCATGTCCATCGATCGTCTCACGGCTTAAAGAACCAGGGCACGCAACGCGGCGTCCGGCCAGTTGCCATTCGATCGCAGAAGCGGCGGCTTGGCTTTGATCCGGATCAAATCCGGAAGCGGTCGCCTCTGACCTATCGCAAGGCGGCCCGGTCTATTCCCGGTCACAATGCAGCGATATCGATGAGGCTCACATGTCCAGGCCGGTTCCCGACAAGGCGGAGGTCGCGCTCGAATATCCCGACAAGTTCTATGTCGGCACCTTCGAGCATTCATCGCGCTTCGAGGCGCGGCTCGACGGCAGCGGCGTTGCGCTCGTGCTGCAACATCCGGGCGCGGCCGATGAGCGCAAATCGGTGCACCTGCACATCAATTTCGGGCTGCTCGCCGGCATCCTGCGGGAGCTCGCCGGCAACGTCGCCGCACTCCCCAAGGACGACATCGCGCACCGCGAGCAGCTCGCAGACGCGCTCGACGAGTTGCGACGCGCGCTGCGGACGCCCTGAAGGCTATTTCGTTTTCACCTGGATCGGCTTCGGAGCCGGCACGGCCGCCCATTCCTTGTCGGCGCGCGGGCCGTTGAGATCGCCGGTCAGGCCGACGAGCTGACCGGGCAGCACGTCGAGGGTCTGCTGCCAGGTCTGGGTCTGGCACAGGAACTTGATCAGGCAGCCCTTGAGCTTGAGACGATCAGGAGATTCGCGCCACAGCGAGACCGAATAGAACTTGCCGTCCTCCGCATTGTAGATGTCGCCGGCAAACCGTCCCTCGGGCGTCGCCTGCAAGCCCATGATGAGCTGGTGGCCGAGCAGCGCGCGGGCGCGCTTGTCCGCATCAGGATTCTCCTTGTCGCGATAGGGCTGACCGCGCTTGTCGGCCGGCTCCTTCATCCAGACGATGAAGCCGCAGATGCGCTCGCGCGACGGACCGCAGCGTTCGAGCCGGATGCGGGCGCGGCCGTCCTCGACCAGCCAGGTGCCGCTGGGATCGGTGGGCGCGGCAGCGCCGGCGCGGCCGCCGACAATCATCATCACGACGGTGATCGCGACGCGCAGCACGAAGCGAAGAAGAATGTCCATCTGCGATGCCTTTCGTTGCGCGGGTTGCCGCGTCAGTTCAGTTGCGCCATCAGCGCGTCGGCGCCCTTGTCGAGGCCGGCGGTGGCGGCTGCGAGCGCGCCGACGCTGGCCTTGATGTCGTAGGCGCCCGGGTATTGCTTGGTGACGTAGGCAGAGAGCAGGCGCGAGGTGGCGGCGTCGAAGATCTCGACGCCATAGACGACCGAGCCGGTCATCGTCCCCTCGCCGTCGCGCGCGGCCTGCACGCCGTTGTAGACGGCACCGGCGAGGTCGAAGCGCGAGAGCGTGCCGAGCACCGGCGTGTTGGTGACGGCGCCGGTGAGCGTCAGCCTGATCCGCAACGTGTTCGGTCCGCGCTCGCGCACCAACGCGAAACGGCCGCGCAGCCGCTCGGCGAAGGAGTTCTGCATGTAGGCGGCGAGCGTTGCCTTGTCCTTGTCGGACATGTCGCCGAACTGATGATCCTTGCCGCGGTAGAGCACGACGGGATCCAGGATCACTTTATTATGTGCGCGCCAGTCGACCGGCGTGGAATAGCGGTAGGGCACGCGGCCGGAGGCGTCCGACTTGTCCGGGGCCATGTAGGCCGACGACGCCATCTCCGAATAGGGCACGGGGGCGACCGAGGCGCAGCCGGCCGCGGCCGCGCAAAGCACCAGCGTTCCCAGACCGCGCAGGGCGATCGAGCGATCCATTCCAGACTCCTCTAGCGGCTTTCAGCAAGGCGATGGGGACCGCAGCCGCGTTTTGGGACCAGACGCGGCTGCGGCGCTCACCATTGCCGGCCCAAGGCATCGTCCGGGGCCATTTCAGACGCCTTGGGCCGTCTCAGTGTTTCCGTTTATAAAACCGACTAGTTGGTTTGTAAAGTACGGAAATGACGCGCTGGCACATTTGGCCGCAGGCGCGGTTTTGGGCAGGCGCCGGTCGGAATTCGTTAACGGTGAATCAGGCGCGCTTGCGCGGGGTCGGGGCCTTTGCCGCCGATGGCGTTCCGGACTTGGCCGTGGACTTGGCCGCGGACTTGGTGCGTGTCGTGGCGGGCTGTCCGAGGCCGGTCCACTGTGCGTCGTCGAGCAGTCGCGCGAACAGTCGCTGGTGCTCGTCCTTGCTGAGCGGAGACATGCCGAATAGCGAGCTCAGCAGCAGCCCGAGCGCCCCGGCCCAGCGCAGCATCGCGAGGTCGGGATCGGCGGCTTCTTCCTTGATCGCCGCCATCCTCTTCATTTCGAGTTCGCGCGGCAGCGCCATCAGGTCGGGATTTTCGACCATGGCCGCAACCAGGGCCAGCGCGGCAGAATTCGGCGAGGTCGCCGCTTCCCGGATCGTGGCGAGCTGGGTCGCCAGATTGGGATTTGCCGAGGTCCCGCTCACCTTTGCCATATAGCGGATCGAGAACTCCTCGAAATGCGCCATCTGCCGCTCGAGCAACGCCTTTAGCACCGCCTCCTTGGTGCGGAACTGATGCATCACGCCGCCCTTGCTGAGGCCGCTCTCGCGGGCGATGGCATCGAGCGTCAACCGGCCCGGCCCGTCGCGCGCGATGATGGCGATGGCCGCTTCGAGCGCAGCGTTGCGGGACCGTTCGGAGCGCGTGGCATTGTCCATGGCCGACTTGTCTCCACGACAGGATAATGAATCAAGTGAAAACAGGACGCGCTGTACATTTTTTGTGCGAACACTGTCGAGACTTTCATCTTGCGGCGCCGAATGGGACTATGTGAGCCTCGATACCGGATGGGGACTGGGATGGGCCGGCCGTAGCTTTGCGCGCCATGACGTGCGAAGCGTCTGCGGCTGGCCTCGCTTGAGAAAGATAAGACATGCCAAAACGAGTGTTGCTTGGTCTCCTCCTGGCTTGCGGCCTCACGGCCTCGGCACTGGCGCAAGAGCCGAAAACGGGGGGTGTGATCAATGCCGTGATCCAGCCCGAGCCGCCCGGACTGATGCTTGCGATGGTCCAGAACGGCCCGGTCCAGATGGTGTCCGGCAACATCTTCGAGGGCCTGCTGCGCTACAGCCCCAAGCTCGAGCCGCAGCCGGAACTCGCCGAGAGCTGGACCGTGAGCGAGGACGCCAAGACCTACACCTTCAAGCTCAAGAAGGGCGTCACCTGGCATGACGGCAAGCCCTTCACCGCCGCCGACGTGCTGTTCTCGATCGAGATGCTGAAGCAGACCCACGCGCGCGCCCGCAACAACCTCGGGCAGGTCGACAAGGTCGAGGCGCCCGACGATTACACGGTGGTGTTCACGCTGAAGCAGCCGTTCGGCCCGTTCCTCGGTATCTTCGAGGTCGGCTCGATGCCGATGGTGCCGAAGCATCTCTATGACGGCACCGACTGGAAGACCAACCCCTACAACAACGCCCCGGTCGGCACCGGCCCCTTCATGTTCAAGGAGTGGCAGAAGGGCTCGTTCATCCGCCTGGTCAAGAACCCGAACTACCACGAAAAGGGCAAACCCTATCTCGACGAGATCTACTGGCAGGTCATTCCCGACGCCGCCGCGCGCTCGGTGGCGTACGAGACCGGCAAGGTCGACGTGCTGCCCGGCGGCTCGGTCGAGAATTTCGACGTGCCGCGGCTGTCCAAGCTGAAGGACACCTGCGTCACCGGCGCCGGCTGGGAGTTCTTCTCGCCGCTGGCCTGGCTATGGCTGAACAACCGCCAGGGCCCGCTCGCGGACAAGCGGGTGCGGCAGGCGATCATGTTTGCGATCGACCGCGATTTCGCCAAGGACGTGATCTGGAACGGGCTCGGCAAGGTCGCGACCGGCCCGTCCGCCTCGACCATCAAATACTACACCGACGACGTGCCGAAATATCCGTACGATCCGGCCAAGGCCAAGGCGCTGCTGAAGGAAGCCGGCTACAAGGGCGAGAAGATCCGCCTGTTGCCGCTCGCCTATGGCGAGACCTGGCAGCGCTGGGGTGAAGCCGTGAAGCAGAATCTCCAGGACGTCGGCATGAACATCGAGACCATCGCCACCGACGTTGCCGGCGGCAACCAGAAGATCGGCGACTGGGACTACGACATCGCCTTCACCTATCTCTACCAGTACGGCGATCCGGCCCTCGGCGTCGGGCGCAACTACGTCTCCAGCGCCATCGCCAAGGGCCAGGTGTTCAACAATGTCGAGGGCTACTCCAACCCGGAGATCGACAAGCTGTTCGCCGATGGCGCCGTCGCGACCCCGGATTCCAAGCGCAAGGAGATCTACGAGAAGGCGCAGAAGATCCTGGTCGAGGACGTGCCGGTGGCCTGGATGCTCGAGCTGCAATTCCCGACCATCATGCGCTGCAAGGTCAAGAACCTGATCACGACCGGCATCGGCGTCAATGACGGCTTCAAGGACGCATGGCTCGACAAGTGATGGCAGGCGCTCCGAACTCCCCTTACCTCTCCCGCTTGCGGGAGAGGTCGCTACGCTCGAAGAGCGTAGCGGGTGAGGGTTCTCTCCTCTTGGCAATCCCTCCGCGGAAGCACCCCCTCCCCTGCCCTCCCCCGCAAGCCGGAGAGGGAGTGCACCGTGATCGCGGTGACACGCACCTCAATCTCACTGCGTTATAGATATGCTCTCCTTCGTCGCTCAGCGTGTCGTGAAGGGCGTGATCGTCCTGCTCGCGATCGTCGTCCTCAATTTCTTCCTGATCCGGCTTGCGCCCGGCGATCCCGCGGTCGTGATGGCGGGCGAGGCCGGCGCCAGCGACCAGATCTTCGTCAAGCAGCTCCGGGAAAAGTTCGGCCTCGACAAGCCGCTGCCCGAGCAGCTGTTCATCTACGTCAAGGGCGTCGTCACCCTCGACCTCGGCTTCTCCTTCCGCCAGCAGGCACCGGTGTCGAAGCTGATCCTCGAACGGCTGCCGGCGACCCTGTTGCTGACGCTGACCGCTTTCGCGATCTCGCTGATGCTCGGCGTCCTGTTCGGCAGCTTCGCGGCGCGCTTTGCCGGAACCTTTCTCGACACCGGCATCACCGTGTTCGCCCTGATCTTCTACGCCATGCCGATCTTCTGGGTGGCGCTGATGGGTATCCTCCTGTTCTCGGTCACCTTCGATTGGCTGCCGAGCTTCGGCTACGAGACGGTCGGCGCCAACTTCACCGGCCTGGCCCACGCGGTCGACGTCGCAAAACACCTGATCATGCCGGCGATGACGCTCGGCCTGTTCTTCATGGCGACTTATACCCGCATGACACGCGCCTCGATGCTGGAGGTGAAGCGGCTCGACTTCGTCAAGACCGCGCGCGCCAAGGGCCTCTCCGACGCCGTGATCCAGCGCCGCCACGTGCTGCGCAACGCGCTGCTGCCCGTCGTGACGCTCGCCGGCGTGCATTCCGGCACGCTGATCGGCGGCGCCGTCATCACCGAGACCGTGTTCGCCTGGCCCGGCATCGGGCGCCTGATGTACGACGCGCTGCTGCAGCGGGACTACAACCTCCTGCTCGGCGTGTTCGTGATCTGCTCCGCCATGGTCCTGATCTTCAACCTCATCACCGACCTGGTCTATCGGCTGGTCGATCCGCGCATCGAATTCGCCTCATGAAACAGTTCTGGAAATCGATGCTGAAGAGCCCGAGCGGCGTCATCGGCCTCATCATCCTGTTGCTTGCGATCGGAATCGCAGTGTTCGGACCGATGCTGTTCCCGAACTCGCCCTGGCGCATGGTACAGCGGCCGTTCCTGCCGCCGTTCACGCTCGGGGCCGTGCCGCTCGGCACCGACGCGCTCGGCCGCGACGTGTTCGCCGGCATGATCTTTGGCGCACGCGTGTCGCTGCTGGTCGGCCTCGTCTCGACGCTGGTGGCGCTGGTCGTCGGCGTGCCGATCGGCGCCATGGCCGGCTATTTCGGCGGCAAGGTCGACGACGCCCTGATGCGCTTCACCGAATTCTTCCAGACCATTCCGAGCTTTGCGCTCGCGATCGTGCTGGTCGCGATCCTGCAGCCCTCGATCTACTCGATCGTGGCCTCGATCGCGGTGGTGAGCTGGCCGCCGGTCGCCCGCCTCGTCCGCGGCGAGGTGCTGTCGCTGCGCACGCGCGAATATGTCCAGGCCGCCGTGGTCACCGGCCAGAGCAACACCTGGATCATCCTGCGCGAGATCCTGCCCAATGCGCTGTCGCCGGTGATCGTGCTGGCCTCGCTGATGGTGGCGACCGCGATCCTCTTGGAATCCTCGCTGGCCTTCCTCGGCCTCGGCGATCCCAATCTGATCTCCTGGGGCTACATGGTCGGCGCCGGCCGAACCGTGATCCGCCAGGCCTGGTGGATCACGGTGTTTCCCGGCGTCGCCATCCTGATCTCGGTGCTTGGGCTGAACCTGATCGGCGAAGGTCTCAACGACGCGCTCAATCCGCGCCTGTCGCGGGAGGGACGCTGATGATGACCGCCCCGCCCGCCGTCTCCATCAAGAACCTGCAGATCGCACTGCCCAAGGGCGCCGAGCGTGCCTTCGCCGTCGACGGCGTCTCGCTCGACCTTCGGCCCGGCAAGATCGTCTGCGTCGTCGGCGAATCCGGCTCCGGCAAGTCGATGTGCGCGCATGCGCTGATGGGCCTGCTGCCGGATACGGTCAACGTCACTTCCGGCGAGATCCAGTTCGAGGGCCGCGACCTGCTCAAGCTGGATGACGACGGCTGGCGCGACCTGCGCGGCCGCCGGCTGGCGATGATCTTCCAGGAGCCGATGACCGCGCTCAATCCCTTGATGCGGATCGGCGACCAGATGGGGGAGATGTTCGAGGCCCACGGCCTGCTCACGCCGAAGGAGCGGCGCGCAAGAGCGCTGGCGCTGGCACGCGAGGTCGGCCTGCCCGACCCCGAGCGCATCGTGCGCGCCTATCCGCACCAGCTCTCCGGCGGCCAGCGCCAGCGCGCCATGATCGCGATGGCGCTCGCGCTCGAGCCGGCGGTGCTGGTCGCGGACGAGCCGACCACCGCGCTCGACGTCACCACGCAGGCGCAGATCCTGAAACTGATCCGCAACCTCCAGCGCAACCGCAACATGGCGGTGATGTTCATCACCCATGATTTCGGCGTGGTCGCCGACATTGCCGACCAGGTCGTGGTGCTCCGGCATGGCAAGGTGGTCGAGGAAGGCCCGGCGGCGACCGTCTTCAACGAGCCGCAGCACGACTACACCAAGGCGCTACTCGCGGCCGTGCCGTCGATGGATCCGCCGGCGCGCGAGCCCCTCGACGACCAGGCCAGGGCCGTCGAGGTGATCGGGCTGGACAAGACCTACGTCACCTCGGGCGGCTGGTTTCGCGAGGACCGCCGCGTCGATGCGGCGCGCGCGGTCAACTTCAACATCCTCAAGGGCGAGACGCTCGGCCTCGTCGGCGAATCCGGCTCGGGCAAGTCGTCGGTGGCGCGCCTCGTGATGCGGCTGATCGAAGCCGACCGCGGCACGGTGCGGATCGGCGAGACCGATCTCACACAGCTCACGGGCAAGGCGCTGCGCACCGAGCGCCATCGCATCCAGATGATCTTCCAGGATCCGTTCGCCTCGCTCAATCCGCGCCGCAAGATCGGCCACATCATCGCCGACGGCCCGATCGCGGCCGGCACCGATCCGAAGGTCGCCTTCGAGCGCGCTCGCGATCTCCTGAAGATGGTGGGCCTGGATGCCGGCGCGCTCGAACGCTATCCGCATGAATTCTCCGGCGGCCAGCGCCAGCGCATCGGCATCGCGCGCGCGCTCGCGCTCGAGCCCGAGATCATCGTCGCCGACGAGGCTGTCTCCGCGCTCGACGTCTCGGTGCAGGCGCAAGTCCTGCGGCTGCTCGAAGACCTCAAGGCGCGCCTTGGCCTCTCGATGCTGTTCATCACCCACGACCTGCGCGTCGCCGCCCAGATCTGCGACCGCATCGCGGTGATGCAGCGCGGCGCGATCGTCGAGCTGAAGCCGACCGCGCAGCTGTTCGCCGCGCCCGAGCACGCCTATACGCGCGAGCTGCTCGCGGCAGTGCCAGGGCGGAAGGAGCGCGCGCCGGCGGCGTGAGGCGAACGGTATCCGGTTCGGCCCCGGACGATTGGACCGAATCGAACCCCATCTGTCGTAACGGCGCTCTCACGCGCTTTTTATTCCTCGTGACCGCCTACACAGCTTCAAAGCGCCGGGCCGCACCCCACATCGCTTTGGAATGATTTCCATCATCTGATGATGGTCGCCAAACTCTTCGGAGCCAAACATGGGCCAGGTTATTCAATTCGTCTCGAGATCCGAGCGCGAACGATTGCGCCTCATCCAGGAGGCACGCGCGATCTACGACAGTATCTTCCCGCCCGCTGATCCGGTCAGCGAGCGGCACGACACGACCACGATCGGGCGCGCCGTCGGCGGCGGCAACGTGGAAAATCTGTCGTGATCAAGATCATTGCCGTGCTTTGCAGCCTCTCCTCTCCCGCCAATTGTCACGAGCAGATCGTCACCACGTCGGACTTCGCCGACGTTTCGATGCAGTCCTGCATGATGGGCGCGCCGCAGCTCGCCGAATGGATGAACCAGCATCCGGCCGAGCGCCTCGCGGGATGGCGCTGCGTGATCGGGCAACAGGGCGGCCGGGGCGCCTGAGCCGCCTTCTGGCTCTTTTCCATCCCTTATTATATGATATATATCATTTCATAAGGTCTGGAGGCGCTCGATGGTGGACGACAAAGTCGGCAAACCGGCCATCGAATACGGTGTCGTGCCCATCGACGTGATGGCATCGATGTCTGGGCTTGATTTTGTCCGCGCGATCTTCTCCGGGGAATTGCCCGAACCGCCGATCATGCAGACGGTCGAGCCGTTCGACTGCAGGGCCGAACCTGGAATTGTCGTGATCCACAGCGTGCCGGGCCTGCGTCACTACAACCCGATCGGCTCGGTCCATGGCGGCTACGCCGCGATATTGCTGGATTCCGCAATGGGGCTGGCGGTGCAGACCACCCTGCCCGGCGGGACCGGCTACACGACGCTGGAATTCAAGATTTCGTTCGTGCGCGGCATGAGCGAGGCCAGCGGCGTGATCCGCACCGAAGGCCGCGTACTGAACGCTGGCCGCCGCGTCGCGACCGCCGAAGCGCGCATCACCGATACGAAGGGCCGGCTGCTCGCGCACGCGACGACGACCTGCCTTGTGTTCGGCATTGAGAAGGGCGGCGCGGAGAGCTGACGGGCGATGCAATCGCTCATCACCGCGGGTTGGTATTGCTCCAGGTCGGGACCGAATTGGTCACGCCGACCGACGGCCAGTTGTACGTTCCGATCGACGGCGCCGTGACCGTGCCGACCGTCTGTCCGGACGATCCGTAAGCGGGCCTGCCCTGCGTCGCCGGCAATCCGGCGCTGCCATAGGCCGGGGCCACCACACTGGTGCTGTAATATCGGCTCGAGCGGTGCTTCTTCGCCTCAGCCGCGAACGGCGCGGCAAGCAGTCCGGTCGTGATGAGCGCGGCAATGGCGAGTTTGACGGTTGTCATGGCTGATCCCTTCATCGCTAGGGCCCCGCTGTGTCATCTGTTCATTCGCCGGAAGATTTCCATGGGCACTCCGTTCATAACTCCGTGCGCACACAAAGGTACCGGAGCCCGGGGGCTGCGCTCGCTGCCTTCGGATGGACCCGAATCAGCGCTAGTGCATTTGCCTTGAGCAGCTCCCTGAACGCGATTGACATGACCGGCCCCGAACTGAAGCAACTCCGCGCCGACCTTTCCGATGCCCTCGAGCGCAAGCTCACCGCGGCCGACATGGCCAGGCTGTGCGGATTGCCGGAGAATGGCGGCGCCGACACCATCCGGCGCTGGGAGGTCAGCGGCCCGACGCCGTCGGCGACCAAGGTGCTGCGCGTGCTCGCGATGGCGAGCGAGCGCTATCCGATCCTGGAGAAGTTCGACATCTTCGATCGCCACGACGTGCGCGAGGAAGACCGGCCGGCAAAGCGCGCGGCATTCCGCGCGCAGATGCGCGATGAAGCACGGCGGCGTCTTGGTTAACAAGAGCCGCACGCAAGTTACCGGGAAGAGGCGACGTTAAACCTTCCTTCAGCATTTCTTAAGTCGCCATTAAGCACGAAAATCATTTGCAGCCCAATACGTTAGGTTGGCTGCCGCTGTGCCACGGATGTGACAGCATTTTCGTCAAAAGCGAGCTATCTGCAAAACCAACGACGGCGCGGAAAGCGCGCCTGCCGGGGACCTAAGTGTTGGAGTTTGGACTATGAAGAAGATTCTGTTTGCGACCGTCGCGCTGCTCGTGGTGGGCGCCGCTGCGCCGGCCGTCGGCGCCGATCTCGGCAACCGCAACTACTACAAGGCGCCCGCGCCGGCCTATGTCGCGCCGATCTACAACTGGACGGGATTCTATCTCGGCGCCCATGTCGGCGGCGCGTTCTCCAGCGACAACAATTTCAACGGCCTCTCCACCGGCAACAACGGCAACGGCCGTTTCCTCGGCGGCGTGCAGGTCGGTGCTGACTGGCAGTTCAACCCGAACTTCGTGGTCGGCGTCGAAGGCCAGTATTCCTGGCTCTCCGGCAGCGTCGGCGCGGTGTTTCCGGGCGGCGTCGCCTACACCAACGACCAGCGCGGCCTCGGCTCGATCACCGGCCGCGTCGGCTACACCTGGGGTCCGGGCCTCCTCTACGTGAAGGGCGGCTACGCCTATTCGGACAACAACGAGAAGGTCACCGTCGGCGGCGTGCCGACCGGCTTCATCATCGATGGCGATCATCGCAACGGCTACACCGTCGGCGCCGGACTCGAATACATGTTCGCGCCGAACTGGTCGGCCAAGGCCGAGTACCAGTACTACAATTTCGGCGACGCGCACTTCACCGCGGGCCCGCTGGCGGGCACCGGCAACTTCACCACCGACGACCACACCTTCAAGGCGGGCGTCAACTATCGCTTCAACTGGGCCAATTCGACGGTCGCGCGCTACTGATCGGTTAGCAAAACCTTATCCTGACGAAGGGCCGGCCCCGTTGCCGGCCCTTCTTTTTTCGCCCTGCGGAACCAGCGCAAGCAATTGCACCAATTGCGATTTTTTTAACCGGCCCCGCCGATACTGCCCGCCACAAAACAGAAGCAAGAGCGTGGGGGAAGTTCGATGGCGATCCGTCTGGGCGTTGGCCGTTTGCTTGGCCGTTTGAGACCTCGTTTCAAGATGCCGACATGGGGCGTGCGCGGCAGCCTGTTCACGGCCTTCGCGGTGATCGCGGGCATGGGCCTCGTGATCGCGGCCGGCGCCGGCCTGGCGCTGCAAAATCTCGGCGGACGCATGACAGAACTGAGCGGGCGGGACATTCCGCGCCTCGCCGCCAGCCTGCAATTGTCGGCCCTGAGCGCGAGCCTTGCGGCACAGGGACCGGCCCTGCTTGCGGCTCAAAGCGAGGACGCCCTGAACGAGCGCACCAAGAAGCTCAGGGAATTGCAGGAGCAGACGCAGCAGAAACTCAACGAGATCATCGAGCTCGGCGGCGACAAGGCCGTCGTCTCCGGACTCAGCGAGACGATGAAGAGCATCAACGAGGCGGCCCAGAGCCTGGCCAAGGCCGCCCGCGAACGGCTGGACATTGCCGCCCTCCATGACAAGCAATATGACGCGCTGCGCAGCGCCCAGGGCGCCTTCGTGGGCGCGGCCAGTCCGGCAATGCTGGACGCGCAGACCCGGGTCAACGCCATTCTCGGCTCGGCCAACCTGTCGGCCGAAGATGCCACCGAAGCCGCGCAGACCGTCGGCCAGCTCGGCAACGTCGTCGCCAGCGGCAATCTCGCAGCCGCCGACATGAGCGCGGCGCTGTCGGCGAACACGAGCGACAAGCTCGACGACATCCAGAAGGAATTCAAGACGGCACAAGGACGCCTGCGGTCGAACCTCGATCTGCTGTCGGACAATGAGGGCAACAAGATGCTGCGCGCGACGGCGGAAAAGCTGCTCGCGCTCGGCACCGGCAAGACCGGCGTGTTCAATCTGCGTGAGAAGGAGCTCGACTCCATCGACTACGGCCAGACCATCCTGGACGAGACGCGTAAGCTCAACGTCGGCCTCGGCATCAGCGTGCAGCAGCTCGTCGACGGCGTGCAGAAGGAGACCAACGCGTCGACCTTCCAGGCGCGGCAGGAGATCTCGCTCGCGACGTCGGTCATGCTGGCGCTGGGCGCGCTGATGCTGGTCGGCTCGGCGCTGTTCGTCTGGCTCTATGTCGGCCGCAACATCCTGCGCCGGATCACCGGCCTCCAGCGCGCCATGCAGTCGCTCTCGGCCGGCGATCTCGACACCGAGATCGCGCGTACCAAGCACAATGACGAGATCGGCACGATGACCGACACGCTGACCGTGTTCCGCGATAGCATGGTCGAGGCCCGCGCGCTCGCCAGCGAACAGGACAAGGACCGCGTCGCCAAGGCCGAGCGTGCCGCTCGCATCGAGGCGAAGATCGCCGAATTCGAAAGCACGGTGCGCTCCGCGCTCGACAATCTGGCGCAGTCCGCCAATTCGATGCAATCGACCGCGCAGAGCATGTCGACCACCGCCGACCAGTCGAACGCGCTGGTCAACGCGGTCGCCTCCGCGGCCGAAGAGACCTCGGTCAACGTGCAGACCGTGTCGTCAGGCACCGAGCAGCTGTCGTCCTCGATCGCCGAAATCAGCCGCCAGGTGGTCACCTCGGCCGGGATCGCCAAGAAGGCCGTGGACGAAGCCGGCGCGACCGACGCCACGGTGCAGAGCCTCGCCGACAGCGCGAGCCGCATCAGCGTCGTGGTCGATTTGATCCAGACCATCGCCTCGCAGACCAATCTGCTCGCGCTCAACGCCACCATCGAGGCGGCACGCGCGGGCGAGGCCGGCCGCGGCTTCGCGGTGGTCGCCTCCGAGGTGAAGAGTCTCGCGAGCCAGACCGCGAAGGCGACCGAGGAGATCCGCACCCAGATCGCCAGCATGCAGGACGTGACGACCTCGGCGGTCGGCGCCATTCAGGGCATCGGCCGGATCATCGGCGAGATCAACGACGTCACCACGACGATTGCTGCGGCTGTCGAGGAACAGGGCGCGGCGACCCGCGAGATCGCGCGCAACATCCAGCATGCCGCTGGCGGCACCAGCGAGGTTTCCAGCAACATCGTCGGCGTCTCCACCGCCTCCGCCGAAGCCGGCGCTGCGGCGAGCGAAGTGCTGGGCGCCTCCGACGCACTGCGCCGCGAGGCCGACCTGCTGCGCGGGGAGATCGACGCGTTCCTCAACAGCATGCGGGCGGCCTGATTGTCATTCCGGGGCGGCGCTTAGCGCCGAACCCGGAATCTCGCGCGACGACCTCCAGATTCCGGGTTCGCGCTCACGCGCGCCCCGGAATGACCGGTATTTTTGGGCCGCGCTCCATCCGGGTCACGGAAAAATCCGGCCCGGAATGACCGCTATGCGAGCCACCCTCGCGTCCTTTTTCGGCTGGCGCGGGCGCGCCCGGCGGGTTTAAGTCGGTAGCATGAACGCGAAGACCGACACCGTGCAGTCCTCCGCGGAGGCCCTGCGTTATCCCTGGGACCAGCATCCCGGCCCCGACGAGGTCGTGGAGGTGAAGCCCGGCGTATTGTGGGCGCGGCTGAAGCTGCCGTTCCGCCTCAACCATGTGAACATCTACCTGCTCGCCGACGGCGACGGTTACGCCATGGTCGACGCCGGCTTCGGCAACGAGGAGACGATCGAGGCCTGGACGAAGCTGTTCGACGGCCCGCTCAAGGGCGTCAACATCACGCGCCTGATCGTCACTCACTCCCACCCCGATCATGTCGGGCTTGCGGGGTGGATCGTCGAGCGGTTCAACTGCCCGCTGGTGATGTCGCAGGTCGAATATCTGCAATCGGTCTATCACCAGAATCGCGGCACCGAGGAGCGACGCGAAGCGCAGCGGCTGTTCTTCCGCCGCCACGGCATGGACGAGTCGCTCACCGAAAAGCTGCTCGGCCGCGGCCAGGACTATCTCAAGCGCGTCTCGGTGCTGCCGCCGTCCTACCGCCGCATCTCGCATGGCGACGAGGTCGTGATCGGCACGCGCCGCTTCAAGGTGATCACCGGCGGCGGCCACGCGCTCGACCAGGTGATGCTGTATTGCGCCGACGACAAGCTGTTCCTTTCCGCCGACCAGGTGCTGAGCAAGATCTCGCCGAATGTGAGCGTGTGGGCGGTCGAGCCCGACCAGAACTCGCTCGGTGAATATCTGGCTTCGCTCGCCAGCCTCACCACGACGCTGCCCTATGATTTGCTGGTGCTGCCCGGCCACGGCGTACCGTTCTACGGGCTCAAGACCCGCATCAAGCAGCTCGCCGACCACCACGAGGAGCGCTGCCGCCTGATCGCGGAAGCCTGCCGCGAGGTGCCGCAGACCTCGCGCGCCTTGGTGCCCGTGGTGTTCAACAAGCACGTGCTCGACGAACACCAGATGGGTTTTGCCGCCGGCGAACTGGTCGCCCACGTCAACTACATGATCGTCGAGGGCCGGCTGACGGCGGAGACCAAGGACGGCGTGCTTCAGTTTCGGACGACGTGATTTTTTTCGCCTCTCCCCGCAAGCGGAGCGAGGGAGCAGACCGTCGCTGCGGCAGCATTTCACTTCATATTCGCAATCGCGTGCAGCGCCGCGATGTAGCCGAACGGCCCCAGCCCGCAGATCACGCCGGTCGCCACGAACGAGATCTTCGAGTGCCGGTGATATTCGTCACGGGCGTGGATGTTGGAGATGTGGACTTCCAGCACCGGGCCTTCGAATGTCTTGATCGCGTCCATGATCGAGACCGAGGTGAAGGACAGGCCGGCCGGGTTGATGACGATCGCATCGGAGTCCTGCCGCGCCGACTGGATCAGGTCGACCAGCACGCCTTCATGGTTGGACTGGTGGAAGGCGAGCTTGAGCCCGAGCTTCGCGGCGGCTTCCTCGCAGCTCGCATTGACCTCTGCGAGCGTCGTGGTGCCGTAGATGTGCGGCTCGCGGATGCCGAGCATGTTGAGGTTGGGACCGTTGAGGATCATCACGCGCTTCATGGGAGGGTCCTTTCGAATGATAATCTGCTGAATTGTGTTGCCGAGCCCAGGCAGCCCCAGGCTGCCATGTCGGCCCCTCCCGGTACTTACCGCAAAGCAGCATTACACAAGCCGGTGAGTTCTTTGATCGGGATCAAGTTTCAAATCGCACGATAGGGCATTTTGCCCAAATGCCCTCCAGGGCCAAATGTGGGATAGCGCATAGACATTGGAGCTGGAAAAGCTCTAAGAAGATGCGCCCCTTGGTCAGGTTCCGTTGCAGGTTTGCCGATGGATTACAGCCAGTTCTTCAATTCCGCCCTCGATCGCCTCCACACTGAGCGGCGCTACCGCGTGTTCGCCGATCTCGAACGCATGGCGGGCCGGTTTCCGCATGCGATCTGGCATTCGCCCAAGGGCAAGCGCGACGTCGTGATCTGGTGCTCCAACGACTATCTCGGCATGGGTCAGCATCCGAAGGTCGTCGGCGCCATGGTCGAGACCGCAACGCGCGTCGGCACCGGCGCGGGCGGCACCCGCAACATCGCCGGCACGCATCATCCGCTGGTGCAGCTCGAGGCCGAGCTCGCCGATCTCCACGGCAAGGAAGCCGCGCTGCTGTTCACTTCGGGCTACGTCTCGAACCAGACCGGCATCGCGACGATCGCAAAGCTCATTCCGAACTGCCTGATCCTGTCGGACGAGCTCAACCACAATTCGATGATCGAGGGCATCCGCCAGTCCGGCTGCGAGCGCGTCGTGTTCCGTCACAACGACCTCGCCGATCTCGAAGCGCTGTTGAAAGCGGCGGGTCCGAACCGGCCGAAGCTGATCGCCTGCGAGAGCCTTTATTCCATGGACGGCGACGTCGCTCCGCTCGCCAAGATCTGCGATCTCGCCGAGAAATATAACGCGATGACCTATGTCGACGAAGTCCACGCGGTCGGCATGTACGGCCCGCGCGGCGGCGGCATCGCCGAGCGTGACGGCGTCATGCACCGCATCGACATTCTCGAAGGCACGCTGGCCAAGGCGTTCGGCTGCCTCGGCGGCTACATCGCCGCCAACGGCCAGATCATCGACGCCGTGCGCTCCTATGCGCCGGGCTTCATCTTCACCACCGCGCTGCCGCCGGCGATCTGCTCGGCCGCGACCGCCGCGATCAAGCACCTGAAGACCTCGAGCTGGGAACGCGAGCGCCACCAGGACCGCGCCGCCCGGGTCAAGGCGATCCTCAATGCCGCCGGTCTCCCGGTGATGTCGAGCGACACCCACATCGTGCCGCTGTTCATCGGCGATGCCGAGAAGTGCAAGCAGGCCTCCGACCTCCTGCTCGAAGAGCACGGCATCTACATCCAGCCGATCAACTATCCGACCGTTGCCAAGGGCAGCGAGCGCCTGCGCATCACGCCCTCGCCCTATCACGACGACGGCCTGATCGATCAGCTCGCCGAAGCCCTGTTGCAGGTGTGGGACCGCCTCGGCCTGCCGCTCAAGCAAAAGTCGCTGGCGGCGGAGTAGGTTTTTCTTCGCCTCTCCCCGCTTGCGGGGAGAGGCCGGATCGCATCGCCAGATGCGATCCGGGTGAGGGGGAGTCTCCGCGAGTCCAGCTGCCACCGTCCCCGCGGAGAGCCCCCCTCACCCCACCCTCTCCCCGCAAGCGGGGCGAGGGAGAGCAGGCAGCTCGCCCTACGGCTTAACGACGACGCCAGTTCCCGCCCCTTCCGGGCATTTCGCTGTCGCCTCGCCTCGTCCAACGCGCTAGATTTGCAGGGAAAATGAGACCGGGCGCCGTCGCGCCCAGGGAGAAGCACGCTCGCCATGCTGCACGACTGGGGCGTGATTGCCGCCGCCTTTGGCTATATCGGCTTCCTGTTCCTGGTGGCGAGCCACGGCGACCGCCGCTCGCCGGCCGGGCCAGGCCGCGCCTCCGGCCTGATCTATCCGCTGTCGCTGGCGATCTACTGCACCTCCTGGACCTTCTTCGGCTCGGTTGGCTTCGCCACCCGCACCTCGACCGACTTCCTCGCCATCTATGTCGGCCCGATCCTGATGATCGGCCTCGGCGCCGGCGTGCTGCGCCGCGTGATCCAGCTCGCCAAGGCCCACAACATCACCTCGATCGCCGACTTCATCGGCGCCCGCTACGGCAAGAGCCAGGCGGTGGCGGCGACCGTGGCGCTGATCGCCATCATCGGCTCGGTGCCCTACATCGCGCTCCAGCTCAAGGCGGTCGCCTCCTCGCTGGAGACGATCCTGAGCGAGGATCAGGCCTTCTCCCACATCCCGATCCTTGGCGACATGGCGTTGATGGTGACGCTGGCGATGGCGGCCTTCGCCGTGCTGTTCGGCACGCGGCAGACCGACGCCACCGAGCACCAGCACGGCCTGATGCTGGCGGTCGCGACCGAATCCATCGTCAAGCTGGTCGCCTTTCTCGCCGCCGGCATCTTCGTCACATTCTGGATGTTCTCGCCGCATGAATTGATCGAGCGCGCGATGAAGACGCCGGAGGCGGTGCGCGCCATCAACTACTCGCCGTCGATCGGCAACTTCCTGACCATGACGCTGCTGTCGCTGTGCGCGGTCATGCTGCTGCCGCGCCAGTTCCATGTCAGCGTGGTGGAGAATTCTTCCGATGCCGAGGTCGGCCGCGCGCGCTGGCTGTTCCCGCTCTATCTCGTCGCCATCAATCTGTTCGTGATCCCGATCGCGATCGCCGGCCTCGTCAGCTTTCCGTTCGGCACGGCCGATCCTGACATGTACGTGCTGGCGCTGCCGATGGCGGGCGGCGCGGATCTGCTCAGCGTCGCCATCTTCGTCGGCGGCCTGTCAGCGGCGACCGCGATGGTGATCGTCGAATGCGTTGCGCTCTCCATCATGGTCTCGAACGACCTCGTTGTGCCGCTGGTGCTGCAACGGCGGCCGGAGGGGCGCACCGGCGGCGCCGATTTCAGCGACTTCCTGCTGCGCTCGCGGCGGCTCGCGATCTTCGCCATCATGGTGATGGCCTATTTCTACTACCGCGCGCTCGGCAATACCCAGCTCGCAGCGATCGGCCTCTTGTCCTTTGCCGCCATCGCCCAGCTTGCGCCGAGCTTCTTCGGCGGGCTGCTGTGGCGGCGGGCGACCGCCCGCGGCGCGATCGGCGGCATGCTGGTCGGCTTCGCGGTGTGGCTCTACACGCTGTTCATTCCGAGCTTCATGGATTCCTCGACCGCAGGCATCCTGCTGCTCCAGCACGGCCCGTTCGGGATCGAGGTGCTGCGGCCGCAGGCGCTGTTCGGCGCCGACCTGCCGCCGCTGATGCATGGCGTCATCTGGTCGCTGTCGCTCAACATCCTCACCTATGTGCTGCTGTCGCTGGCACGGCGGCCTTCGTCCATCGAGCTGGTGCAGGCCGATCTGTTCGTGCCCAACACGCTCGCGCCGATCTCCCCGAATTTCCGCCGCTGGCGCACCACCGTCACTGTGCAGGACATCCAGACCACGGTCGCGCAATATCTCGGGCCCGACCGCGCCCGGCATTCGTTCGAGGCCTTCTCGGCCCGTCGCAATGTGCGGCTCGAGCCGGCAGCGCCCGCCGATTTCGAGCTGCTCCAGCACGCCGAGCACCTGATCGCCTCATCGATCGGAGCTGCGTCCTCGCGCCTCGTGATGTCGCTGCTGCTGCGCAAGCGGACGGTCTCCGCCAAAGCCGCGCTGAAGCTGCTCGACGATTCCCATGCGGCGCTGCATTTCAACCGCGAGATCCTGCAGACCGCGCTCAACCATGTGCGCCAGGGCATCGCAGTGTTCGACGCCGACCTGCAGCTGATCTGCTCCAACCGGCAGTTCGGCGATCTCCTCAACGTTCCCCCGCATTTCATCCAGTTCGGCACGCCGCTTCGCGAAATCCTGGAATTCATGGACGTGAGCAATCCGGCCGACCCGATCGAGCGCGAGGCCATGCTGGAGCGGCGGCTTGCCGCCTATACCATCGACAGCGAGCCCTATCTCGAGCGCCTGCCGGACCGCCATATGGTGATCGAGGTGCTCACCAACCGCATGCCCGGCAGCGGCTTCGTCATCACCTTCACCGACGTCACGCCCACATTCGAGGCCGCGGAAGCGCTGGAGCGCGCCAACGCGACACTGGAAAAGCGCGTACGCGACCGCACGGAAGAGCTGACCCGGCTGAACTCCGAGCTGGCGCTGGCCAAGAGCACGGCGGAAGACGCCAGCATCTCCAAGACACGCTTCCTCGCCGCCGCCAGTCACGACATTCTCCAGCCGCTCAACGCGGCGCGGCTCTATGTCACCAGTCTGGTCGAACGCCAGCACAGCGGCGAGGAAACCCGGCTGGTCGAGAACATCGACGAATCCCTGCAAGCCATCGAGGAGATCCTCGGCGCGCTGCTCGACATCTCCAGGCTCGACGCCGGCGCGATGGCGACCTCGATCTCGAGCTTCAAGATGGCCGATCTGATGCGCTCGCTGGAGATCGAGTTCGCACCGATCGCGCGCGCCAAGGGCCTCGATCTCACCTTCGTGCCCTGCTCGCTGCCGGTCGAGTCGGACCGGCTCCTGCTGCGGCGCCTGCTCCAGAACCTGATCTCCAACGCGATCAAATACACCCCGCGCGGCCGCGTGCTGGTCGGCTGCCGCCGCCGCGGCGCCTCGCTCAAGATCTGCGTCTACGACACCGGCGTCGGCATCCCCACGGTCAAGCGCGGCGAGATCTTCAAGGAGTTCCACCGCCTCGAGCAGGGCGCGCGGATCGCGCGCGGCCTCGGCCTTGGCCTGTCGATCGTCGAACGGCTGGCGCGCGTGCTCAACCACGGCATCGCCATCGACGCCAATGTGGGCGGTGGCTCGGTATTCTCGGTGACGGTGCCGACGGCGAAGGCGATCACCCTCACCGCCGCGGTGACCAGCGCGACGCCGCTGGCGCGTACGCCGATCGCGGGCGCGCTGATCGTCTGCATCGAGAACGATGCGGCGATCCTCGACGGCATGCGCACGCTGTTGAAGGCCTGGGACGCGGAGGTGATCGCGGTCGCCGATCCCGAAGGCGCGATCGCGGCGATCGAAGTTGCGGGCAAGCGCGTCACCGGGCTGCTGGTCGACTATCACCTCGACCGCGGCAACGGCATCGCCGCGATCCGCGACATCCGCCGCCGCTTCGGCGACGCCATCCCTGCGATCCTGATCACCGCCGATCGCAGCCCCGCCGTGCAGCTGGCGGCGCGCGACGAGAAGATCGCGGTGCTGAACAAGCCGGTGAAGCCGGCCTCGCTGCGCGCCCTGCTCGGGCAGTGGCGCACGCAGCAGATGGTGGCGGCGGAGTGAGAGAGGCCCGTTGGCGAATGCCAGGCACGCCGTCGCAACTCAGGGCGCAAGCCGCGTGAAGACATAATCGCGGCTCTTGGCGCGAGCCTCGTGGCAGGCGAAGCAGGTGCGGTGCTGGGCCTCGTCGACCGGCTTGCCGTTGACGAAGCGGCCAAAGCCCCAGCCGCCGGTTGAGGCATATTTCCTGGAATCCTTGACCATCACCTGGACCGTGGTGGCAGCGCCGGGAATCGTCGCGGACGCGAATTCCGGTGACCGTTTCCGCTTCCAGGCGCGCTTGACCAGAATGGTGCCATCCGGGAACGGAAGCTTTCCGGCCTGATAGTCGTCGATTGCCACCTGGTTGCCGACGACCGCGCGAAGCTCGTCGAGCGGCGCGGCCTCTTCGGCCGGCGCGACCAGCTCCCATTGCCTGTAGCCCGCGGGAATCGTGACCCCGAAGATCGGCGAGGCATCTGCTGTCGCGGGGCCCTCCGCGAGCGCGATCGAGACGAGGTACGGCAAGCAGGTCAGGAGAACGATCAGAAGAAGCGCGGCAAGCACGACCACCGTGCTGAAGGACAGTCTTTTCTTTGCAGGTTCAGTTGGCGTCATGACGCTTCATCAAGCTGGGATCTACGGATGAACCTCGGTCCAGCCCGGCTGGACCGAGGTGCTGGCGGATCCTCAGGCGCCGTCGGCGTCGATGACGGCCTTGGCAAAGGCCTGCGGTGCCTCCTGCGGCAGATTGTGGCCGATGCCGCCGGTGATCAGGCGATAGTCGTACCGGCCGGAGAATCTCTTGGCATAGACGCTGGGGTCGGGGTGCGGCGCACCGTTGGCGTCGCCTTCCATCGTGATCGTCGGCACGATGATCAGCGGGGCCGCCGCGAGCTTCTTTTCAAGCTCCTCGTATTTCGCTTCGCCCTTGGCGAGCCCGAGCCGCCAGCGGTAATTGTGGATCGTGATCGCGACGTGATCCTTGTTGTCGAGCGCCGCGGCGCTGCGGTCGAAGGTGGCATCATCGAACTTCCACTGCGGCGATGCGAGCTTCCAGATCAGCTTTGCGAAATCGTGCGTGTACTTCTCGTATCCGGCGCGGCCGCGCTCGGTCGCGAAATAGAACTGATACCACCATTGCAGCTCGGCCGACGGCGGCAGCGGCGCGCTGCCGGCAGCCTGGCTGGAGATCAGATAGCCGCTGACCGACACCAGCGCGCGGCAGCGCTCCGGCCACAGCGCGGCGATGATGTCGGCGGTGCGCGCACCCCAGTCGAAGCCGGCGACGACCGCCTTCTTGATGTCGAGCTTGTCCATCAGCGCGATGATGTCGACGGCCATTGCGGCCGGCTCGCCATTGCGCGGCGTCTCGCTGGAGAGGAAGTGCGTCGTGCCGTAGCCGCGCAGATAAGGAATGATCACGCGATAGCCGGCCTTTGCCAGGATCGGCGCGACATCGACGAAGGCATGAATGTCGTAGGGCCAGCCGTGCAGCAGAATCGCGATGGGACCGTTCGACGGGCCAGCCTCGGCATAGCCGACATTGAGGACGCCGGCATCGATCTGCTTGATCGTGCCGAACGACGCATTCGATGCGGAAGATCGCGGCGCTTCCGTTTCAGCGCGGGCAAGATCGATCACGCCGAGACCCACGGCAACGGTTCCCGCGGCGACGCCAAAAAACTTGCGGCGATGCTGGTCGATGAGCTGCTTCATGATGGTGCTACCTTGTTGATGGTCGGAGGTGGTTCGTCAGATCAACGCGATCGCGACGTCGATGTTGCCGCGGACGGCCTTGGAATAGGGACAGGTCTGGTGCGCCTCATCGACGATGTCGCGTGCGACCTCGCGATCGAGGCCCGGCAGGCTGACATTGAGGCGGGCCCGGAGGGCGTAAGCGCCCTCATCGAGAAGGAGGTCGATCTCCGCATCGATTGCGCATTTCCTGGGAAGCGTGATCTTCCGCTTGGCCGCCGCGATCTCCATGGCGCCTTCGAAGCAGGCCGACCAGCCGGCCGCGAACAACTGTTCGGGGTTGGTGCCGATGCCGGCGCCGCCCGGCGGAGAGAGCCGCACATCGAGGCGGCCGTCCGAACTGCGGGACATGCCGTCCTGCCGTCCGCCGCCAGTGTGGGTTCGGGCCGTGTAGAGCAGTTTCGCCGCTTGCGTCATGAAAGGTCTCCTTGCCGTCGCGCAACTGACTAGCAGCGGCTGTCGCAGGACACCCGTTTGGACTTGTGAGAAATTGTGAGATCTCCGCCTGCGTGCCTCATGAGGCCTGCATGCGCGGTCTGACGCCGATGCGTGAGCGGCCTTGCCGGATCGCGATCATCTGGCTATCCGGTCCATTCGCAAGGACCAAGATCTCGCCATGACTGAGCCGGCTGCGCCTACGGCAGGACCCCTGTCGTTCGGGCCATTCACCGTGACACCGCATGAAAGGCTCGTGACGCGCGACGGCGTCGCGCTGCCGCTCGGCACGAAAGCCTTCGACACGCTGATCGCGCTGATCTCGCGGCCGAACGAGGTCGTCAGCAAGTGGGACCTGATGGCGCTGGTGTGGCCCGGCATGGCCGTCGAGGAGGCCAATCTGCGCTTTCATGTCGCAGCGCTTCGCAAGGCCCTCGGCGACGGCAAGGACGGCGCCCGCTACATCACCACGCTCTCCGGCCGCGGCTATTGCTTCGTGGCGCCGATCTCGCAAACGGATGTTCCGGCAGAGCGGCGCCCCGCGCCGCGGATGGAACCGCCGCCCGTGAAACTGCCGAACCGGCTGCAGCGGATGGTCGGACGCGACGAAGTGGTCGCGGCCATCTCGGACAAGCTCATTACCTCGCGTTTCGTCACGATCGTCGGCCCGGGCGGCGTCGGCAAGACCGCCGTTGCGGTGGCGGTCGCTCACGACCTGCTCGAGACCTTCGCCGACGCCGCGCACTTTGTTGATCTTGCTGCGCTCAGCGATCCCGATCTCGTGATCACCTCAATCCTGCTGATGCTGGGTCTGCCAGCCCAGACTGACGACCCGCTGCCCGCGCTGCTCGCGCATCTCCGGGACAAGAGGATGCTGCTGATCCTCGACAATTGCGAGCACGTCATCGCCGCCGCAGCGCCGCTGGCGGCGGAGATCTTCCACGCCGCGCCGCATGTCCATATCCTGGCCACGAGCCGCGAAGCCCTGCGCGTCGAGGGCGAGCAGGTCTATCGATTGGCGCCGCTTGCCGTTCCGCCTGACGATGCCGGACTGACGGCGGCCGTCGCGCAGACCTATCCCGCGCTTCAGCTGTTCCTCGAACGGGCGACCGCCGGCGGCGCGCAGATCGCGCTCGACGATGGCAATGCGGCGATCGTCGCGGGCATCTGCCGCAGGCTCGACGGCATGGCCCTGGCCATCGAGCTCGCTGCCGGCCGGGTCGAAGCCTACGGCCTGGAGCAAACGGCGGCGCTGCTCGACGAACGCCTCAATCTGCTGTGGCAGGGGCAGCGCACCGCGCCGCCGCGGCAGAAGACATTGCAGGCGACGCTGGACTGGAGCTACGGGCTGCTGTCCGGCACCGAGCGCCTCGTGCTGCGCAGGCTCGCGGTCTTCGCCGGCCATTTCACCATCGACGCGGCGCTCGAGGTCGTGCCGGACGACCGTGTCGACCGCGCCCGCCTGTTCGACGCCATCGACAGCCTCGTCGCCAAGTCGATGGTCGCTCCGCGACCGATCGGCGCCATGATGCGCTACCGGCTGCTCGACACGACGCGCGCCTATCTGCTCGAAATCGAGCCTGACGACGCGGCGCTCGCCGCCCGCCACGCGACCTACTACCGGCGATGGCTGGAACAGGCCGGCACGACATGGGCGACGGTGCCGAGCGCCGACGAACGCGCGGTCCACTTCTCCGCGCTGCACAACGTGCGCGCCGCGCTGGACTGGTGTTTTGGCGCGAACGGCGATGCATGCATCGGCATTGCGCTCGCCGCTGCGGCAGCTCCCATCTTTCTCGCAATGTCACTGCTGATCGAATGCCGGCGCTGGTCGGAACGGGCGCTGCTTGCGATCGATCCGTCCACGCGCGGCGGCGCCGAGGAAATGCACATCCAGGCCGCCCTGGGACTGACCCTGATGTTCACGCGCGGCGGCAGCGAAGCGGCGCGCGGCGCATTGAGCAGAAGCCTCGCGATCGCGGAGGCGCGCGGCGACGCGCCGAACCAGCTTCAGCTGCTCGGCCGCATGCATATCTTCCACGAGCGGATGGGGCAGTTCGATGCCGCGCTTGGTTACGCACGGCAGAGCCTCACAGTCGCCGAAACGCTGGGCGATGCCGCGTCCATCGGACTGGCCCATTCGCTGCTGGGTGTCTCGCTGCATCTGGCCGGCGAGCACCGCGACGCACTGAACATGCTGGAGGCCGCCTGGCGGGGGCCGGGCACAGAACGGATCAGCACGGTCCATGGCTTCGATCACCGCAACCGGGCCGGCATCTCGCTCGCGCGAGAGCTTTGGCTGCAGGGCCGGCCCGGGGATGCGCGGCAGCTGGCGCGACAGACGGTCACCGAAGCCGCCCAGATGGACCATCCGATCACGCTCTGCATCGCGCTGATATGGCTGGTCTCGATCGATCTCTGGAGCGGCGAGCTCGACGATGCGGAAGAGAGCATCGACCACTTCATCGCGCATGCCACCTCGCGTTCGATGGGCCCTTATCTCTCGGTCGGCCGCGGCGTCAAAGGCGAACTGGCGATCCGGCGCGGCGACGCCGCAGGCGGCGTCGAGACGATAAGGGCCTGCCTGCGCGAGCTCCACGATTCCGGCTACGAGCTGCTCACCACGACGTTCAACATCGCGCTGGTCCAGGGCTTGTTGGCACTGGGGCAGGTCGAGCAGAGCGCGCACCTGGTCGACGATGCGATCCGCCTCGTCGAACAAGGCGGCGATCATCTCTATATGCCCGAATTGCTGCGCATGAGGGCCAAGGTGTTGCTGTCGCTCCCGGAGCCGAAAACCGGGGAAGCGGAGACCTGCCTCATGCAGTCGCTGGAGCTCAGCCGGGGCAAGGCTGCGAAAGCCTGGGAGCTGCGAGCGGCGATTGATCTTGTGCAGCTGCTTGCCGAACGGCACGGCCGCGAGGACGCAAAGCTATTGCTCCAGGCGGCGCTCGAAGGCTTCGTCGAAGGTTCCGAGACGGTGGATATCAGGGCAGCCAGCGCGCTCCTGGCCACACTGTAGCGGGCTCACCCCGTCGGCGTGCCCTGCTTCCACTGGCCACCGGCGATCTTCGCGGCTGCAATCACCGCCTGCGTCCGGCTCTCGACGCCGAGCTTCTGCAGGATCGCCGAGACATGCGCCTTGATGGTGGCCTCGGAAACGCCGAGCTCGTAGGCGATCTGCTTGTTGAGCAGCCCTTCCGACAGCATCATCAGCACCCGCACCTGCTGCGGCGTCAGCGTCACCAGGCGGTCGCGCAGGCGCGTCATGTCGGGGTCCGTGGCGGCCGACAGGTCGGTGTCGGCGGGAACCCAGACGTCCCCCTCCATCACCTTGAGGATGGCGTCGCGCAGCGTCTCGACGCCGAAACGCTTCGGGATGAAACCGGAAGCGCCGAAATCGAGCGAGCGGCGGATCGTGGCGCTGTCGTCGGAGGCCGAGACGATCACCACCGGGATCGCCGGATATTGCGCGCGCAGATAGATCAGGCCGGAAAAGCCGGAGATCCCGGGCATCGAGAGATCGAGCAGGATCAGGTCGACGTCGGAGGTCTGCTCCAGCAGCTTGGTCAGATCCTCGAACGATCCGGCCTCGTCGATCCTGGCCGAGGTCAGGACGCTCGCCACCGCCTGCCGCAGCGCATCGCGGAACAGGGGATGATCATCGGCAATGACGAGATGGGTCGAGGGAGCGTTCATCGTTCTCTTGCTGTCATTCGCTACCGGCTGGCGAGTCGATGCCACGGCTGGCCAATTCTTCCCTGACCGGCCGTGGCATGCAAGTGCACATTATCCCTTTGCTGCAAAGGGGTTAATCCGGAAGTCTTCGCGGCTGCGCAGCGGCGCCCGATACCGCGCCGTCAGGCGCGCGTCAGCGCGCAAGGCCGAAAGTCGTATTGGGGCGGGTTTCACGCCGATGTTACCTTGGAGCCAAGACCTGGGGTTGATCCGGCATGACCGGGCGTCTGGGGCGCGAGGAAACGAATTTTTCGGGGAGCGACTCAACATGTCGACAATGGCTGTGTCTCAAGCTGGCGTGGGAGGGATGACGAAGGACGAACGGTTCGTCATTCTCGCCTCCTCGCTGGGTACCGTCTTCGAGTGGTACGATTTTTACCTTTACGGCTCGCTGGCCAGCATTATCGGCGCGCAGTTCTTCTCGGCCTACCCGCCGGCAACCCGCGATATCTTCGCGCTGCTGGCATTCGCCGCGGGCTTCCTGGTGCGCCCGTTCGGCGCGATCGTGTTCGGCCGCATCGGCGACATCGTCGGCCGGAAGTACACCTTCCTCGTCACCATCCTGATCATGGGTCTGTCGACCTTCATCGTCGGCCTGCTGCCGAATGCGGCGACGATCGGCATCGCGGCCCCGATCATCCTGATCGCGCTGCGCCTTGCCCAGGGTCTCGCGCTCGGCGGTGAATATGGCGGTGCGGCGACCTATGTCGCGGAGCATGCCCCTAACGGCAAGCGCGGCTACTACACCTCCTTCATCCAGACCACGGCAACGCTCGGCCTGTTCCTGTCGCTGCTGGTGATCCTGTTCACCCGCTCCGCGATCGGCGAAGCCGACTTCGCGGCCTGGGGCTGGCGCATCCCGTTCCTGGTCTCGGTGCTGCTGCTCGGCATCTCGGTCTGGATCCGGCTCCGCCTCAACGAATCGCCGATCTTCCAGAAGATGAAGGACGAGGGGAAGAGTTCGAAGGCGCCGCTGACGGAAGCCTTCGGCAACTGGCAGAACGGCAAGCTGGTGCTGCTCGCGCTGCTCGGCGGCGTGATGGGCCAGGGCGTGGTCTGGTACACCGGCCAGTTCTACGCGCTGTTCTTCCTGCAATCGATCCTGAAGGTCGACGGCTACACCGCCAACCTCCTGATCGCCTGGTCGCTGCTGCTCGGCACCGGCTTCTTCATCGTGTTCGGCATGCTCTCCGACAAGATCGGCCGCAAGCCGATCATCCTCGGCGGCTGCCTGATCGCGGCACTGACCTTCTTCCCGATCTTCAAGATGATCACCTCCAACGCCAACCCGGCGCTGGAAAAGGCCATCGAGCAGACCAAGGTCGAGGTGGTGGCCGATCCCGCAGGCTGCGGCGACCTGTTCAACCCGGTCGGCACCCGCGTCTTCACCGCGCCCTGCGACACCGCACGCGCCTTCCTCGCCCAGTCGTCGGTCAAGTACTCGACGACATCGGGTGCGGCCGGCTCCGGCGTAAAGGTGATGGTCAACGGCAAGGAAGTTGCCTACACGAACGCCAAGGACAGCAATCCTGCGGTTCTCGCCGCCGTGCAGGCCGCCGGCTACCCGAAGACCGGCGACGCCGGCATCGTGAAGATGGCGCATCCGTTCGACATCTTCCGTCCGCAGGTGGCCGCGACCATCGGACTGCTGTTCATCCTCGTGATCTTCGTCACCATGGTGTACGGCCCGATCGCCGCGATGCTGGTCGAATTGTTCCCGACCCGCATCCGCTACACCTCGATGTCGCTGCCCTACCACATCGGCAACGGCTGGTTCGGCGGCCTGCTCCCCGCGACCGCCTTCGCCATCGTGGCCTCGACCGGCGATATCTACGCGGGTCTCTGGTATCCGGTCATCTTCGCGTCCATCACCGTCGTGATCGGCTTCCTGTTCCTGCCCGAGACCAAGGACGTCGACATCAAGGCGACCTGATCGCAAGCAACGATCAACCAACACCAACCGGCCGCGGTCTCCGCGGCCGGTTTTGTTTTCTGCCTACTGATTGGCGCCGATGAATTGCAGCACTACCTCGCGCCGGTGCGGGCGGGCGCGATGCTCGATCAGATAGATCGCCTGCCAGGTGCCAAGCGCGAGCCTGCCGTCCAGGACCGGGACCTGAAGCGAAGTCTGCGTCAGCATGGTCTTGATATGTCCGGGCATGTCGTCCGGCCCCTCGGTGTCGTGGGTCCAGCCGGCGTTCTCCGGCGCGAGCCTGGATAGCGCGGTGGTGAGATCGACGAGGACGGACGGATCGGCGTTCTCCTGGATCGTCAGGGACGCCGAGGTGTGACGGATGAACAGCGTCAGCGCGCCTTCGCGCGCGTGAGCCTCATTGATGAATTTCATAGCTTCGCTGGTGAGATCAGTGAAGCCGCGCCCCTGCGTCTCCACGGTGAGCAGCGACGATGAGATAATGGTGGCTTGCACCGAGGATGGCGCCGAGCGGGTTACGGATCTGGCTGATGTCATGGAGGTTCTCTCGTAACGTCGTCCTGGCGAAAGCCAGGACCCATTACCCCGAATGCGCGTGACGGCAAAAGGTGGCAACGCGCTTCGAGAATGAACCGAGAGGCCGCGCCGTATGTGTCCTGGCTTTCGCCAGGACGACAAACTCAGATCCTCCCCGACACGTCCTTCTGCACGCGGTTGGCCATGTCGATAAGCCGACGCCAGGCCTTTTCCAGGAACGACATCACACGATCGACGTCCTGGTCGCTCGGCAGCGGGATCTCGATCTTGCGGTCGCCCTCGGCGACCTTCGGATCGGCTTTCTTGAGCGGGTCGGATTTCGGCAGCGCCTCGTCGATCTTGCCCGACACGGTCGGTCCCGCCGCGAGCTGTCCCTTCAGCTTCTCGACTTCGGTCTGGAGCCGGCCGATCTCGGCGTCGAGCGCGGCACGCTCGTCGGGCACCGCGTAGCAGGCCCAGCCGGCGCCGTTCTTGGTGCAGGTCGACACCGTGCCGGTGCGGGTGTCGAGCCGCAGCACGCCCTCGGGGATCGGCGTCATGCTGTAGCGGCCGTTTTCGCCGTCGGGCGCGGATTGCGCGGCAACGAGACCGCCGCTGCTGGCCATCACCGCGGCCAGCGCCGCTGCCGAAAGCCATGATGTTGTGGACGACGTCGCTGGTCTCATCGCACTCTCCGCCACGCCGCGCAGGTGGCACATCTGCAATTCTACACCCCGGCAAGGCCATCCGCCGCCAAAAACACTCGCCCGGAATCAACGATTACGGCCGCCCGTTTGATCCCGGCAGCACGGCGAAATGGCGACCGCATCCACCGATCATGAGAGGAGCTGCTGCGGTGCGGCGTCACGCTGTGTGCAGCGCTGCCGCGTGCGCCGATATCGTCAAATAAATCAGACACATAACAGAAAGCGACGCAATCGTGACTTGGCTTGACTTGATTATGGGCCATCAGTATGGTCCGCGCGGCTTTTGAGGGTGGCGGGCGTAATTTCCATTCAGCCGCGGCGTTTCGGGTCTTCGTTGCATGACACAGGGCACGGGACACGGCGAGAATGGAGATCGCGATAGATCGCCCGAGGAAGCTGCGCTTTCCGAACGGCTCGGAAATCTTGATCAGCGGTTGTCCGAACTTCGCGGCCGCCACGTCAAGACCGAGCAACCCGCAGGTGACGATGGAGACAGAGCGGCCAGAGCCTCGGCGATGGCGCTTGGTTTCCGGTTATCTTCGGAGTTGGTCGCCGGGGTCGTCGTCGGAGCGGGGATTGGCTGGGGTTTCGACCGCTTGCTGTCGACGTCGCCTTTCGGATTTATCGTGTTCCTGCTGCTGGGCTTCGTCGCCGGCGTGGTGAATGTGGTGAGAACGGCAGGGGCAGGTCAAAACAGGCGCGGTGGTTCTTAAGCGATCCGCTCAGGAGAGGAATGATCGTGCCGGCTTTGCCGGTACGGGCCGGCCCGGCCGGCAGACCGAGACCCGCCGGCATTGCCCGGCAGACCAAGAGATGCCGCGCTGATGAAAATCGACCCGATCCACCAGTTCAACATCGAGCCTCTCTTCACGATCGGCCATATCGGCCATCAGACGATCGCCTTCACCAATTCATCGCTCTACATGCTGATCGCCGTGGCGATCATCTCGCTGCTGATGCTTGCCAGCGGTGCGCAGCTGGTTCCCGGGCGCCTTCAGTCGGTCGCCGAGATCTCCTACGAGTTCGTCGCGTCGACCATCCGTTCGACCGCCGGCTCGGAAGGCATGAAGTTCTTCCCGCTGATCTTCTCGCTGTTCATGTTCATCTGCGTCTCGAACCTGATCGGCATCATTCCCTATACCTTCACGATCTCGAGCCATCTGATTGTGACGGCAGCCCTGGCGCTGCTGGTCTTCTTCACGGTCCTGATCTACGGCGTTGCCAAGAACGGCCTGAAATTCTTCTCGATCTTCGTGCCCCACGGCGTCCCCGGCTACATCCTGCCGCTGGTGATGTTCATCGAGATCCTGTCGTTCTTCCTGCGGCCGGTCTCCCACAGCGTCCGTCTCTTCGCCAACATGCTGGCCGGCCACATCGCGCTGAAGGTGTTCGCGGGCTTCGTCGCCATGCTCGGCTTCTCGCTCGGCGCCCTCGGCTGGGTCGGCGGCGTGCTGCCGCTGGCGCTCACGGTCGCGCTGTACGCCCTCGAGATTCTGGTCGCGTTCCTGCAAGCCTATGTGTTTGCGATCCTGACCTGCATCTACCTCAACGACGCCATTCATCCGGGACACTGAGCGGTCCGGGGAATTTCCACCCACAACCCAATCTTTCTTCCAAGGAGTCTAAAATGGATCCGGCAGCAGCAAAACTTATCGGCGCGGGCATCGCATGCATCGGCATGGGCGGTGCGGGCGTCGGCGTGGGCGTGATCTTCGGCAACTACCTCGCCGCGGCCGTTCGCAACCCCTCGGCCGCTCAGGGCCAGTTCGGCAACCTGATCTTCGGCTTCGCCGTGACCGAAGCGCTCGGCATTTTCTCGCTGCTGATCGCGCTGCTGCTGCTGTTCGTTCCGCTCTGAGGACGACGTTCTTCGCGCCGCTTCGACCGAAGCGGCGCGCATGACAGCAACAGGAGTACTCCATGGCTGAGAGTCATGGCGGGGCGAAGGGTCCAGCGGCGGGCGCCCACACCGGGGCCGAAGGCGGTCACGGTGGTGGCTTTCCGCCGTTCGAGAGCAGCACTTATGCTTCGCAGCTGGTGTCGCTCGCGATCTTCTTCGTCGTGCTTTACGTGATCGTGTCCAAGCTCGCTCTGCCGAAGGTCGGCGGGGCGATCGAAGCGCGTCAGAACAAGATCGAGGGTGACCTCGCCGAGGCGCAGACGCTGAGGGACCAGTCCGACGCGGCGCTGAAGGCCTATGAAAGCGAACTCGCTTCGGCGCGTTCGCGGGCGCAGGCGATCGGCAATGAATCCCGCGACAAGGCGAATGCGCAGGCGGAAGCCGAGCGCAAGGCCCTGGAAGAGCAGCTGGCGGCCAAGCTCGCCGGGGCGGAGAAGACCATCGCCTCGACCCGCACAGCCGCCATGAGCAACGTCCGCGGCATCGCGGCCGATGCGGCAGGCCAGATCGTGCAGCAGCTCACCGGCGTCGTTCCCGATGCCGCGTCAGTGAATGCCGCGGTCGATGCGTCCCTGAAAGGTTAATCGAGATGTTCTTCGATCCTGAAACCTGGGTCGCCATCGCCTTCGTGATCCTGATGGTCGTGTTCGGCTATCTCGGGGTCTTCAAGTCTGCGATGACCGCGCTCGACCATCGCGCCGCGCGCATCAAGGCAGAGCTCGACGACGCGACGCGCCTCAAGCAGGAGGCGGCCAAGGTGCTCGCCGACTACAAGGCGCGCAGTGCCACGGCCGAGCGCGAGGCTGCCGACATCATCGCCAACGCCAAGGTCGAAGCCGAGCGCATCGCGACCGAGGCCAAGGCGAAGATGGAAGACTTCGTGGCCCGCAGAACCAAGACCGCGGAGAGCAAGATCGCGCTCGCCGAGGCCCAGGCGGTGGCCGATGTCCGTGCCGCAGCCGCGGAAGCCGCCGTCCAGGCCGCCTCCACGATCCTGTCGCAGTCGGTCAAGGGCCAAGTCGCCGACGACCTGCTCGCCAAGAGCATCAGCGAAGTTCGGCAGAAGCTGAACTGAGCGCGAACGCCTCATCAATCAAAAAGCCGGCGCGATGAGCGCCGGCTTTTTTGTTTGTCGGCGCCGTGGCCGCAAATTGGATGTCATGCCCCGCGAAGGCGGGGCATCCAGTACGCCGCGGCCCTTCCGTAGACCGCTGACGGCTCTGGAATACTGGATCCCCCGCTTTCGCGGGTGATGGCAGCTGAAATTGCGGTGCCAGCCGAGATCGAGACCCTACTTCTTCTTCGGCTTTGCCTTCGGCTCGGGCGACAGCGCCTGCGGGTCGAAGCCGACGTAGAAGACGTAGGAATCGGCGGTCGCGGCCGACGGGATCGGATAGGACAGATCTTCGGCGACGAAGGTGAAGGGCACGCTGCCGCCTTCCGACATCCCGACCGTGGTCCGATAGGCCTTCGAGGCGATTACCTTCTCACCGACGCCGCCCTGCACCACCGCGACGCGCAGCGGAACCTCGACGCTAGCAGGCGCGCCGGCGGGACCGGCGATGACGCGGCCCTGGACGCCGATCCGGGCCGTGATGTCGCCGCCGTTGCGCACGCATTCACGCGCCATCTTGGTGATGGTGGCCTGGAAGCGGACCTCATTGCCGACGGCCGGCTTGCCGGTGGCTCCGACCGCATAGGTAGAGGCGCCGGCGCGCACCGTGACCTGCGGGCAATCGACATCGTCGTCGGCCGGCTGTCCGGGCGCAGGCGCCGGCTTGGACTGGGCCGGCTCGTCGGACTTGCCGCCGAACAGGCTCTTGAAGCGGTCGCTCAACGACTGGGCCGCCACCGGCGAGACGGACGCGAACGCAACCGACAACGCCAGCGCGATCGCTGTCCCCCGCCGCAACGCATTCCGCGATGACCGAAGCTCGTGCACCATCAACGCCCATACTCCATGACAACAATCCGGCCGATCGCCAGCCTTCCCGCCGCGTTATATCGCCAAAATCGGCGAACCCAAGGCAGCAAAAAAGGCAGGACGCCGGAGACTTTGGCTGTACGAACCGACCGGCTCAGCCGCGGAAATCCTCGTGCAGCAGACCGAACAGCAAATGGTCCTGCCAGACCCCGTTGATGCAGAGATAGCGGCGCGCCAGCCCTTCCCGGGAGAAGCCGCACTTCTCCAGCACCCGGATCGACGGTGCATTGGTGGGGATGCAGGCAGCCTCGACCCGGTGCAGGTTGAGTTCGCCGAACAGCGTCGGCAGCAGCACCCGCAGCGCAGCCGTCATGTAGCCGCGATGGGCGTGGGGCTGGCCGACCCAATAGCCGATGGTGCCGGCCTGGACGATGCCGCGCCGGACATTGGCGAGCGTTATGCCGCCGACCATGGCGCCGTCGAGCTCACGGAAGATCAGAAAGGGGTAGGAGCGGTCCGCGGCGATATCCTCGGAATAGCGGCGCAGGCGGCGGCGAAAGCCGGAGCGCGTCAGATCGTCCGACGGCCAGATCGGCTCCCAGGGCGTCAGGTAATCGCGGCTGGACTCGCGCAAGTGAGCCCATTGCAGGAAGTCCGACATCTGCGGTGCACGCAGCAAAAGCCCGTTGCCGCGCGGCGCGAGGGCGGCGGGTCCACTGGATGGCAGGCGAAAGAGGGCCATGGTGATGCTTCCCGGGGCGGATCAGCCCACGCGCGGCTCCTAATGCAGTCGCGCCTTGGCACGTGCCCGGGTCAATCCTTCCGCAAAAGACACCGCCGTGTCCAGACCCCTGCCACTGCCTAATGCGACAACCGCAGGGCGGCTGCGCGAAAGCAGTGCACGCGCCGCGTCCCGGGTCGATTCGACGCTGACGGCGTCGATCCGGGCCACCAGCTCCTGCACCGTCTGCGGCCGGCCATAGGCCAGGACGTGGCGGGCGAGCTGCTCGGCACGGGAAGAGCAGCTCTCCAGCGCCATCAGGAGGCCCGCCTTCATCTGCGCCTTGGCCCGTGCAATCTCGGCCTCGGTCAGGGTCTCCACCGAATCATTCATGACGTCGACCACGACTTCCATCATCTCCGGCGCATCGGCCGGATCGGTACCGGTGTAGAGGCCGAAGAAGCCGGTATCGGTATAGGGCGCGTGGAAGCTGTAGATCGAGTAGCAGAGGCCGCGCTTCTCGCGCACCTCCTGGAACAGCCGCGACGACATTCCGCCGCCGAGGATGTTGGTGAAGACCTGGAGCGAGAACAGCGACAGATCGTTCTGCGGCACACCTTCCAGCGCCAGCGTCAGATGCGCCTGCTCGAGCTCGCGATGCACGACCTTGGCGCCGCCCTTGCCGAACTGGGCGGCCTGCGGCTTCGGGCCCGGCGTCCCCTCGAAGCTCGCAAAGCGCTTCTCGGCCTCGGCGACCACCTGGCTGTGATCGACCGCGCCGGCGGCCGCCACCACCATGTCGGGCCCGCGATAATGCGTCGACAGATAGCCGCGCAGCATGTCGCGGTTGAAGGCGCGCAGCGTCTTGGCGGTGCCGAGCAGCGAGCGGCCCATCGGCTGGTCGGGATAGCAGAGCTCGTTGAGATGCTCGAACACGACGTCGTCGGGCGTGTCCTGCGCGGCACCGATCTCCTGCACGATGACGTTCTTCTCGCGCTCCAGCTCGTCGGGCTCGAAGGCGGGATTGGCCAGGATGTCGGCGAGCACGTCGAGCGCCAGCGGCACGTCGGCCTTCAGCACCCGCGCATAATAGGACGTGGTCTCGGTCGAGGTGCCGGCATTGAGGTCGCCGCCGACAGCCTCGATCTCCTCGACGATCTCGCGCGAGGAGCGCTTGGTCGTGCCCTTGAACGCCATGTGCTCGAGGAGATGCGAGATGCCGTGCTCGTTGGGCTTCTCGTCGCGTCCGCCGACGCCGGCCCAGACCCCGAGCGCCGCAGTCTCGAGATGGGGCATCTTGTCGGTGACGACGGTGAGGCCGGACGCAAGCTTGGAGATCTCGACGCTCATCCGGCAACTCCCTGTTTTGCGGCACGGCTGACCGACAGCACGAACCGCTCGACCTCGGCCTGATCGTTCTTCATCACCTTCATGTGTTCGGATTTGGTCATGAGGCCGTCGAGCCAGGCCGGCAGTTGCGGCCGCTGGCCGCAGGCCGCTTCGACCGCGTCGGGGAATTTGGCCGGATGCGCGGTGGAGAGCACGATGCTGGGCACCGTGGTGTCGGTGGTGTCGCGATCGGCGACCGCGAGCGCGACCGCAGTATGGGGATCGACCAGCTCGCCCGCCTCACGCCAGGCGGCGCGGATCGCGGCCGCGGTTTCGGTCTCGTCGGCGCGCCCGGCGTCGAACTCCTCGCGGATCGCGGCGAGCGTCGCATCGGGCAGCACGAAGCGCCCGGACTGCTTCAGCGAATCCATGAGACGGCGCACACCGGCCGCATCGCGCCGGCCGGCCTCGAACAGCAGCCGCTCGAAATTCGAGGAGATCTGGATGTCCATCGACGGCGACGCCGTGGCGTGCACCTCGCGCACCTCGTAGATGCCGGTCTTCAGCGTCCGCGCCAGGATGTCGTTGACGTTGGCGGCGATGCGCAGGGTCCGCACCGGCAGACCCATGCGCTTGGCGACGTAGCCGGCAAAGATGTCGCCGAAATTGCCGGTCGGCACGACGAAGTCCACCGCGCGCGCCGGCGCGCCGGCGGCAACGGCGGAGGTGAAGTAATAGACCACCTGGGCAACGATACGCGCCCAGTTGATGGAATTGACGCCGGACAGCGAGGTCGCATCGCGGAAGCGATGGTTGTTGAACATTCCCTTCACGAGGGCCTGGCAGTCGTCGAACGTGCCTTCGATGGCGAGCGCATGCACGTTGGCCGCGCCCGTCGTCGTCATCATCCGCCGCTGCACCTCGGAGATGCGGCCGTGCGGGAACAGTACGATGAGATCGACGTTCTCCAGCCCCGCGAAGGCTTCGACCGCAGCGCCGCCGGTATCACCGGAGGTTGCGACCACGATGGTGGTGCGCTGGCCGCGCTTGGCGAGCACATGGTCCATCAGCCGCGAGATGAGCTGCATCGCCACGTCCTTGAAGGCGAGCGTCGGGCCGTGGAACAGCTCCAGCACGAACTGGTGCGGCGACATCTGGCGCAGCGGCACCACCGCGGGATGGCGGAAGGTGGCGTAGGCCTCGTTCGCCATCCGGCCGAGCTCGGCGTCCGTGATCTCGCCTCCCGCGAAGGGACGGATCACGTCGACGGCGACCTCCCAATACGGGCGGCCGAAGAAGCCGGCGATCGTGTCAGCCGAGAGCTGCGGCCATGTCGCCGGCACATACAGGCCACCGTCGCGGGCAAGCCCGGTCAGCATCACGTCGCAGAAGCCGAGTTCGGGGGCCTCGCCCCGGGTCGAGATATAACGAGTCAAACTGCCCTCCAAAGGCCGGCCAAGCCGAAGCTTGATCCGTAAGCCTTTGATTTCACGATATTCCTGATTAACAGCCAGAGGCTTTGGGCCACCATAAAGTGTTTTGCGGCATCGGGAAACCGCTTCCCGCCCGCACCCTTTGCAACGAAAAGGGCTGCGGCAATGCCGCAGCCCTCTCTTGGAAGGTCTGTCGTTGATATGTGCAGACCAGTTTGGCTCGTCCGGGGCGCCTGCCCGCTAAAACTGCTCGCGCAAGCTTTCGTCGCCTGTCCTCAGACCGTCAAGGGCGAAAACCGGGCGCGACGACAAATGTTCCTGTTTTTCCCGACGCGTATGAACGCCGCATACCCGTCCGCATACTGGCCACAAGGCCGGCTTTGCCATTTCTTCCTGAACCCTTGATCGCGGCAGGAACGAACGCAGCCGCAGTCCATTGTGTCGGCGGATAGCGTCCGCCGTCGGCCACGCATTGCCCGGCCGGCGGAGTCGCCGATCCGTCGGCCGAACCGCTGCATCCTGGAGCAGCCGGTTCGGTCGCTGGCGGGACGTCAGTTCATGCCGATTTCCACCGCAATCCGGATCAGGTCGGAATGGTTCTTGGCCCCCAACTTCTGCTTGAGCAGGGAGGTGGTGTTGGCGACCGTCTTGTAGGAGATCCCAAGCGCCTCGGCGACCTCGACGATCTTATCGCCGCGCCCGAGCAGGCGGAGGATCTCGAGCTCCCGCGGCGTCATCTGCGAGGCCGGATTGGCCTTGATCGCGGCACCGGAGAACGTCACGGCCTCCGCCAGCTGCGGCGAGATGAAATTGTCGCCCGCGACCACCTTGCGCACCGCTTTCAGCAGGATCCGGGGATCATCGCCCTTGGAGACATAGCCCTGCGCCCCCAGCTCGACCGCCCGCACCACGAAGGCCGGATCGTCGTTCATGCTGAACATAATGATCTTGGCATCAGGATCGTCCTTGCGGATCCGCCGCATCAGCTCGAACCCGGAGACATCCGGCAGGCTGATGTCGATCACGGTGACGTCGGGCCGCTTGCTGATATAGGCGCGATGGCCGGATTTGGCGTCCATCGCCTCGTCGATGCGGATCGAATGGTCGGATGCGAACAGGGTTCGGCAACCCGACAGCACCACAGGATGGTCGTCGACGATCAGGACCCTGGTCGCCGGCTTGGCGGTATCTTGCATCGCGCGCTCTCTGGTTTTTCAACTCATAGACCGGCGGGAACAAATGGAAAGAGAGAAATCCGCCGGGACGCGTTAGAATTGAACTAATGTGGCAACACCTGTCGTTCAGAACCCAACTGTTTCTTCCGCTCGGCGTGAGCTTCCTCGCCGCGCTGGTCATGGGCGGCGTGCTGCTCCAGAGCTTTGCGACCGGCCAGCTGGCCGACGAGAACGAATTGGGGCGACATTCGGCCCGAGCGGTCGCCGCGGCGCTCAACAACACCCTGCGCGCCTCGGACAATCCGCGGCAGACGCTCGACGCCTTTGTCCATTCTTTGGGCACCTCCTCCGATATCCAATTCCGTCCTGTCGAAGCGGGTCCCGAGCCCTCGCCAACGGCCGGTCCGCGCAAGCCGCATAGCGTGCCGCAATGGTTCATCGACCTGCTCACCATCCCGGACATGGACGCAGCGTCCCCGCTGATCATCGACGGCAAGCGGGTCGGCGATCTCGTGTTCCTGCCCGACCTGTCGGCCGACCTGTTCGAGAAATGGATCGGTTTTCTGGCGCTGACGAGCCTCATCGCCGTGCTGACGGTGCTGACCGGAACGATCGCCTATCTCTTCGCGGAATCGGCACTGCGCCCCCTGCAAAATCTGGGCGCAGGCCTCACGCGAATACGGCGCGGCGATTATGCGACGCCGATCCCGGTGGCAGGGCCGCCGGAGATCCGGCAGAGCTGCGAGGAGGCCAATGCGCTGGCGGCGACGCTCGCGCGACTAAGCCAGGACAATCGCGACCTGCTGCACCGCCTGGTGTCGCTCCAGGACGACGAGCGGCGCGATCTCGCTCGCGAGCTGCACGACGAGCTCGGCCCGCTGCTGTTCAGCATCCGCGCCGGCACGATCGCCCTGATCGAGGCTTCGCCGCCGGTGGGACATCTCGGCAATACGGCGCAGGAGGTGCTGCAATCGGTCGAAGCGCTCCAGCAGACCAACCGCCGCATCCTCGACCGGCTGCGGCCGCTCTATATCGAGGAATTGGGGCTGGAAACCAGCGTGCAGACGCTGCTCCGGAACTTTCGCAAGCAGGCCCCGCATATCGGGCTGACCGCCACGGTCGATCCTGGTCTCAACGGGCTCGACGGGCCGCTGGCCCAGACCGTCTATCGCGTGATCCAGGAGGCGCTGACCAATGTGCTGCGCCATGCCGCAGCACGCAATGCCCATGTGCAGGCGGCCATTTCAGGCGACGCGCTCGCCGTCGAGATTTCCGACGACGGCGGGGGATTTACCGAGGGCAACGTCTTCGGCCGGGGTCTGACCGGTATGCACGAGCGCGTGCGCGCGCTCAGCGGATCGCTGTCATTGCTGCGCGCGGATGAACGAACCTATGTGCGCTGCCGTCTGCCCGTGCAGAGGACGCGCGACGAGCCGGCGCAAAGCTAGCACGCGCAGCCGTGATGCGCGTTCTGTCGCGCCGGCGCGCACAGCGTGCTGTCGATTTTGCCTTCCGCACTGAAGCGAAACGAGGCGTGAATGCGCAGCGCGCCTGCGACGGAATATTCGAGATCGACGCCATCAGGCACGGGATGGATCTCCTCGAGACCGAAGCCGGCCGACGAGAATGCGCTGAGCCGCGGCCCCCAGTAGGTTTCGAGCTCGTCTCGGCCGCGATAACGCTGCGTGCCGTTGCACGTGCATTCGATCTGCGCGTCGGCCGCATAGAGGTCGAGCAGCGTCGCGAGGTCGCCCTTCCGGCAGGCATCCACCCAATCGACGACAATTCCCATCTGATCGAAATCGCTCACGCCGTAATCCTGTCTGCCGCGAAATTTTGCATGCGGCTTAGGACCACACTCGTGAATGCGCGCTGAATGGTAAACCCCGGGTGATAACGGGTTCCTCCCGGGAACCTACGGAAGATTCAGCTCGAGCGACGTCCCCTCACCCAGACGCCGAACGCGATCAGCACCGCGCCTGCAAGCGCGAACCAGGTGACGGCGTATTGCAGGTGATCGTCCTTCAGATGCACGTCGAGCGGACCCGGACGCGGGATGCCATTTTCGGGCGCGGGCTGCTCCAGATCGATGTAGAACGGCGCAACCGTGCCCCAGCCGAGCGCGCTCGCGATCGCCACATGATCGCGCACGAACCAGAGCCGCTTGTCGCGGCTCTCCGCCGGCGTCAGCCAGCCCGGCGGTTCGGGAAAGCGCAGATAGCCGGTGAGCGCGACCGGCTGCCCGGTCACGAGCTTCTTCACCGCGCGATCCTCGACACTGCGATCCTGCATCGTGTTCTCGACGAAGCCGGCATCGATCACGACCATCTCGCCGCTCGGAAGCCGCGCCGGCAGGAAGGCCCAGGTGCCGGGACCGGAAGCGTCCTTGCGTACGGCCGAGCCGGACGAATAGACCATCGCATCGGGCGAGGCGGCGTAGGTCGCAGTGAAGCTGACACGGCGGAATTCATCGCGCGCGGGATTGAGCGCAGCCCATTGTGCGGGCGGCGGCAGCGCAATGGGTGCCGCCGCCAGACGCTCGGTGAGTGCTGCGATCAGCGCGTGCTTGGCGGTCCGGCGCTGCAATTGCCAGACGCCGAGGGCAACGAAGGCGGCCGCCAGGAGAAGCGTGAACAGCGCAAAGCCGGCCACGCGAGGCTTGCGCGCAGTCTCGTTCATTTCGCGCGGTCGACCAGCCGGCCCGGCGCAGCCTTGTGGTGGAATTGCAGCGCGATCAGCAGCGACTTCATCGCGCGCAGTGGCAAGAGCGTGGTGGCGAGAATCAGCGGCAGCCATAGCACGGCATGCAGCCAGTACGGCGGCTGGTACTTGACCTCGACGATCAGCGCGCACGCAACGACGATCCCACCGGCGAGCATGATGATGAAGATTGCCGGGCCATCGCCGGTGTCGATGAAGGCATAGTCGAGGCCGCAGCGGTCGCAGGAGGGTGCGAGCGTCAGGAAGCCCGCATAGAGCTTGCCCTGGCCGCAGCGCGGGCATTTGCAGGCCAGCCCGCGCATCGCGCTTTGCAGGACGGTGGTTTCGGACTTGGGTGGACCGGCGGTGTCATTCATGATGGCGGACTCTATCACAGTTTCCGCCGAAACTTCCGGCGGCGCAAAAGCGAAAGGGCGGCCCTGCGGCCGCCCTTTCTGATCGATCCAAAGCTGCTCAGTGCGCGCCGTGGGCCATGGTCTCGGCGCCGTGTCCCCACACATAGATGCAGAGGAACAGGAACAGCCAGACCACGTCGACGAAGTGCCAGTACCAGGCGGCGAACTCGAAGCCGAGATGCTGCTTCGGCGTGAAGTGGCCGGCATAGGCACGGAACAGGCAGACCAGCAGGAAGATGGTGCCGACCAGCACGTGGAAGCCGTGGAAACCGGTCGCCATGAAGAAGGTCGCGCCATAGACGTTGCCGGCGAACGAGAACGCCGCATGGCTGTACTCATAGGCCTGCACGCAGGTGAAGAGCGCGCCGAGCACGACGGTGAGGATCAGGCCGTATTTCAGGCCCTGACGATCGTTCTCGAGCAACGCATGGTGCGCCCAGGTCACCGTGGTGCCCGAGGTGAGCAGGATCAGCGTGTTCAGGAGCGGCAGATGCCAGGGATCGAAGGTCTCGATGCCGTGGGGCGGCCAGGTGCCGGGGACCGCGCAGGCTCCGGCCGCGGTGCCGAGGCCGCAGCCGAACACGGCATCGCGGGTGGCGTGGACAGCGTCGGCCGGAAACAGCGCCGCGTTGAAATAGGCCCAGAACCAGGCGACGAAGAACATCACCTCGGAGGCGATGAACAGAATCATGCCGTAGCGGTGATGGAGCTGCACGACGCGGGTATGGTCGCCCTTGTACTGGGCTTCCTTGATCACGTCGCCCCACCAGCTCGCCATGGTGTAGAGCACGCCGACGGTGCCGACGCCGAACACGATCGGCGCGGCCGAGAACATGTGGTGCATCCAGGCGATCGCGCCGACCGCCATGATGAATGCCGAGAGCGAACCGACCGCCGGCCAGGGAGAGGGATCGACCAGATGATAGTCGTGATGCTTGCCTTGCGCGGTAGCCATTTGCGGTCTCTCTCCTCAATCCCGTGCCTGTCCGGCACTTATCCCCTTGTGTCCAACCCCCAGAGCGTGAGCCCGGCGGTCAGAGATTTCCCTTGCGTTTGTCGCCTTCCCCGGACGCGAGCGGCTTCACCACCGGATCCTTCACCGGGTAGAACGTGTAGGACAGCGTGATCGTGCTGAGCCCGTCGTTCTCGTGGTCGTCGGCGATCGACGGATCGACGTAGAACACGACCGGCATCTCGCGCTTCTCACCGGGCGCCATGGTCTGCTCGGTGAAGCAGAAGCAGTTGATCTTCTGGAAGTAGGACCCGACCGTCAGCGGCGCGACGTTGTAGGCGGCCTGGCCGGCAGTGGTGCGCGCGGCCTGGTTGGTCACGGTGTAGAAGACGGTCGTGACCTGGCCGATATTGACCTCGATCTCGCTCTGCTCCGGCTCGAACTTCCAGGGCAGACCGGGCGCGACGTTGGAATCGAAGCGCACCGCGATCTTCCGCGCGATCGGACCGGTGGTCGGCGCGGCGGTCGCGACCTGGGTCGTGCCGTTGAAACCGGTAGCGCGGCAGAACCAGTTGTAGAACGGCACCGCCGCGTAGGAGGCGCCGACCATCAGCGCCACCACGCCGCCGCAGATCGAGGCGACCAGCACGTCACGACCGAGGCCCTTACCGACGCCTTTCCTGGCCGTCCGGCTCTGATCCCGCGATATGGTCGGCTCGTGATCCATTTTCCCTACATCGGCCGGACTAGAACTGCCGGTCCCTTGACCATGGTGACGGCGAAGAACAGCACCACGAGCACGCCGAGCGCGAGCGCGATCGCGATCGAGCGCTGACGGCGGCTCTTCTTCTGCGCCTCGGTGAGGACGATTCCATCTGGCTCGGGTTTGTCCGCCACCGCGATCATGCGCCCCCTGCCATCGGAGCAAGCGCCCGGAACACGACCTCGGCCAGCAGGGTCGCAAACAGCGCGAACAGGTAAAGGATGGAGAAGGCGAACAGTTTTCGCGTGGCGCGCAACGACTGGCTGCGCTCGCGGCGCATATAGACGTTGATCGCGAGCACCAGCATGCCGGCGCCGAGGATCAGCGAGACGATGCCGTAGACGGCGTCGAAATAGCCGAGCGCCCAGGGCGCGGCGGCCACCGCGATCAGCACGATGGTGTAGAGCAGGATCTGGAGGCGGGTCGCATCGGGACCGGCGACATTGGGCAGCATCGGAATGCCGGCGCGCGCGTAATCGTCCGAGCGGAACAGCGCGAGCGCCCAGAAATGCGGCGGGGTCCAGAAGAAGATGATGGCGAAGAGAAGCAGCGGCTCGACGTCGACCGTGCCTGTTACCGCGGCCCAGGCCACCACCGGCGGCAACGCACCGGCGGCGCCGCCGATCACGATGTTCTGCGCGGTCCAGCGCTTCAGCCACATCGTGTAGATCACGACGTAGAAGAAGATGGTGAAGGCGAGCAGCGCGCCCGCGATCCAGTTGACGAGGATGCCGAGCGTCATCACCGAGAAGAAGGCGAGCGTCATGCCGAACGTCATCGCCTCGGGACGGGTGATGCGACCACGCGGAATCGGCCGGTTCGCCGTGCGCGACATCTTGGCGTCGATATCGCCTTCGAGCGCCATGTTGAGCGCCCCGGAGGCGCCGGCGCCGACGGCGATGCAGAGCAGCGAGGTGATCGCCAGCACCGGGTGGAAATGCCCGGGCGCCATCGCCATTCCGACCAGCGCGGTGAAGATCACCAGCGACATCACCCGCGGCTTGAGCAGCGCAATGTAGTCGCCCACCTCCGCTTCGGAGATGCGGGGATTGATGTCGACGGCGTTCTGGTCGAGGACGGACACTAAATCAACTCGCTTCGTTATGGAGCCGCGGCGCCCGTCATGGGCGCCGCGGGTGATCGCTTACTGCACGCGGGGCAGCACTTCGAACTGATGGAAGGGCGGCGGCGAGGGCAGCGTCCACTCCAGCGTGGTCGCGCCGGCACCCCACGGATTGTCGCCAGCCGGCACCTTTTTCGCAAAGGCATCGATCACGCAATAGAGGAAGATCAGGACGCCAAAGCCGGAAATGTAGGAGCCGACCGACGAGACCAGGTTCCAGCCGGCGAACGCGTCGGGATAGTCGACGTAGCGGCGCGGCATGCCCGACAGGCCGAGGAAGTGCTGCGGGAAGAACACCAGATTCACGCCGATGAAGGTGACCCAGAAGTGCGCCTTCGCCAGCGTCTCGTTGTACATGTAGCCCGTCATCTTCGGGAACCAGTAGTACCAGCCGGCGAAGATCGCGAACACCGCACCGAGCGACAGCACGTAGTGGAAGTGCGCGACGACGTAGTAGGTCTCCTGGAGCACGCGGTCGACGCCGGCATTCGCCAGCACGACGCCGGTGACGCCACCGACCGTGAACAGGAAGATGAAGCCCACGGCCCAGATCATCGGCGCGCGGAATTCGATCGAGCCGCCCCACATCGTGGCGATCCACGAGAAGATCTTCACGCCGGTCGGAACCGCGATCACCATCGTCGCCGCGACGAAATAGGCCTGCGTCGCCGACGACATGCCGACCGTGTACATGTGGTGCGCCCACACCACGAAGCCGATGCCGCCGATCGCGACCATGGCGTAGGCCATGCCGAGATAGCCGAACACGGGCTTGCGCGAGAAGGTGGAGACGATCTGGCTGATCATGCCGAAGCCGGGCAGGATCAGGATGTACACCTCGGGATGGCCGAAGAACCAGAACAGGTGCTGGAACAGCACGGGGTCGCCGCCGCCGTCGGGCGCGAAGAAGGTCGTGCCGAAATTGCGGTCGGTGAGCAGCATGGTGATCGCACCGGCAAGCACCGGCAGCGACAACAGCAGCAGGAACACCGTCACCAGGATCGACCACACGAACAGCGGCATCTTGTGCAGGGTCATGCCCGGCGCGCGCATGTTGAAGATCGTGGTGATGAAGTTGATGGCGCCGAGGATCGACGAGGCGCCCGCCAGATGGAGCGACAGGATCGCGAAGTCGACGGCCGGGCCGGGATGACCCGAGCTCGACAGCGGCACATACATGGTCCAGCCGGCGCCGACGCCGTTGGCGCCCGGCTCACCCTCGACGAAGGTCGACATCAGCAGCAACCCGAACGAGGCCGGCAGCAGCCAGAACGAGATGTTGTTCATGCGCGGGAACGCCATGTCGGGCGCGCCGATCATCAGCGGCACGAACCAGTTGCCGAAGCCGCCGATCATCGCCGGCATGACCATGAAGAAGATCATGATCAGGCCGTGGGAGGTCACGAAGACGTTGTAAGTGTGCGTCTCGTGGAAGATCTGCACGCCCGGATACATCAGCTCGGCACGGATCGCGATCGACATCGCGGCACCGATGACGCCGGCGATGACCGCGAAGATCAGGTACATCGTGCCGATGTCCTTGTGGTTGGTCGAATAGACGTAGCGTCTCCATCCGGTCGGATGGGCGTGCTCGTCATGTCCGTGGTCTTGCGCGTGATCGCCGTGTGCCGCTGCGCTGGTTGCCATTTTCAAATCCTGCCTTGCGTCCCAATCGGACCTTTGGAGGTCCCGCCCTTTAGTCGCTTTCAGTCCCCTCGAGCCTTTACCCGACGCCTACTGCGTCGGGCCGGCCGCGGAGGCGTAGGTGCCGGTGCCGCCGCTCGCAAATTTCTTCTTCGCCGTTTCGACCCAGGAGGCGAATTCCTTGTCTTCCACGACGCGAATCGCGATCGGCATGAAGGCGTGATCCTTGCCGCAGAGCTCCGAGCATTGGCCGTAGAACATGCCGGTCTTGGCGGCCTTGAACCAGGTTTCGTTCAGTCGCCCCGGAATGGCGTCGATCTTGACGCCGAACGCCGGCAGCGCGAAGGCGTGGATGACGTCCGCACCGGTCACCTGAACACGAATCACCTTGTTGACCGGCACCACCATCTCGTTGTCGACGCCGAGCAGGCGGGGCTGCTTGTCCTGGGCCATCAGCGAGTCGAACTCGAACTTGCCGTTGTCGGGATAGGCGTAGGACCAGTACCACTGCTTGCCGGTCGCCTTGATGGTCAGGTCCGCCTTCGGCACGTCGAGCTCCAGGAACAGCAGGCGGAACGACGGCACCGAGATGCCGACCAGGATCAGCACCGGAACCAGCGTCCAGGCCACCTCGATCAGCGTGTTGTGGGTGGTCCGCGACGGCACCGGATTGGCCCTCGCGTTGAATTTGATGACCACGACCACCAGCAGCGCCAGAACGAACAGCGTAATCAGCGCGATGAGCACGAACAGGAAGTTGTGGAACCAGACGATATTGTCCATCACCGGCGAGCCGGACTGCTGGAGCGTCCACTCCCATGGCGCCGGCTGCCCAAGCTCGGCAAATGCCGCGCTGCCCGTCGCCAGTGTCAGACCAGCTACGGCCAATCCCAGCAAATGCCGGCCTACCCGGCCCTTCGACATCCTCATGCCGTTCGCGCTCCCCTTACGAAATCACCCCAGGTGCGTCCCCCTATTTCCGGGAAACGCTTATTCGATCCGTCCGTCTGACAAACCGCCACTCAAGAATACCTCTAAGAGGAATTGGGGCCAGATCGCTAGAACGCCGAAATCAAGCTTCTCAAACCATAATTCTTGATCTATCGCAATGCAGTCTTGAACCCCATCTGCCAGCGATCACCCGCAAGATATTTCCTAGTAACATCAGACAAAAATACCGTTTCCCGGGATGCTGCGGCTTGACAGCGGAATTGCCCGTTGTAGGCACAGGCGAACGGCCGCACAGGAACCTGATTCGTGCCGGCGGCGGCGGCCTCGGCGGCGCGGAATTTGCTTGGGAATTGCCTTCAAGACGCCGTCATTTCCGTATCAGTCCACCCGCGCAAGCGACCCAAGCGAGCAGAGGGACCGACCCCGATGGGGCTTTCGAGATGCATGGCAAGGCCGGATAGCAGCCTCAACGCGCTGATCGGCCTTCTGGCCGCCGCCCTTCTCCTTGCTTTACCCAGCCTCGCCCATGCGCAGGGCGCGGTGCGCTCCGTCCATGGCGACTGGCAGATCCGCTGCGACACCCCGCCGGGCGCCCAGGCCGAGCAATGCGCCCTGATCCAGAGCGTCGTGGCCGAAGACCGCTCCAATGCCGGCCTGACCGTGATCGTGCTCAAGACCGCCGACCAGAAGAGCCGCCTGATGCGCGTGGTCGCCCCCCTCGGCGTCCTGCTGCCCTCCGGCCTCGGGCTGAAGCTCGACAATCAGGACGTCGGCCGCGCCGGCTTCGTGCGCTGCCTGCCCAATGGCTGCGTCGCCGAGGTCGTCATGGACGACAAGCTGCTCGGCCAGCTCCGCACCGCCAAGACCGCGACCTTCATCATCTTCGAGACGCCGGAAGAAGGCATCGGCTTCCCGCTCAGCCTGAACGGACTGGGTGAGGGGTACGACAAGCTGCCGTAGGCAGCTGGACCTATTGTTTCCGTAATGTGAGGCTTCGCGCCCTCGCGGAACTGGTCTGAAACCATTATCTTGCCCCACATCTCCAGATAATGGACGGACACATGACCAATCCCGCCACAACCTCCCTGCTCGACCGCGCCAATCTCGACCGCGACCAGGTTCGCCACGAGGTCGCGCGCGGGCTTGCCGGCGCCGACGACGGCGAGCTGTTCCTGGAGTACAGCCAGACCGAAGCGCTGATGTTCGACAATGGGCGGCTGAAGCAGGCGACCTACGACACCTCCCAGGGTTTTGGCCTGCGCGCCGTCAAGGACGACGCGGTCGGCTACGCCCATTCCTCCGACGTGTCGCTGCCGGCGCTGATTCGCGCCGCCGACGCGGTTGCGGCCGTGCGCGGCGGCTACTCCGGCAGCTTTTCGGCTCCTCCCCCGCATACCAATGTGCGCCTCTATGGCGACGACAACCCGCTCGATGCGCCGGGCTTCGAGACCAAAGTCAAGCTGCTCGCCGAGATCGACGCCTATCTGCGCGACAAGGATCCGCGGGTGCGGCAGGTCAGCGTCAGCCTGGGCGCAACCTGGCAGGTGGTCGAGATCCTGCGGCCCGACGGCGAGAGCTATCGCGACATCCGCCCGCTGGTGCGTGTCAACATCTCCGTCGTCGCCGGCCAGGGCGACCGCCAGGAGAGCGGCAGCAAGGGCTATGGCGGCCGCGCCGGCTATGCCGAATTCATCGAGAGCAAGAACTGGCGCGACGCCGCCGACGGCGCGCTGCGCGAGGCGCTGGTCAACCTGGAGTCCATTCCCGCCCCTGCCGGCGAGATGGACGTCGTGCTTGGCGCAGGCTGGCCCGGCGTGATGCTGCATGAAGCGGTCGGCCACGGGCTCGAAGGCGACTTCAACCGCAAGAGGACCTCGGCCTTTGCCGGCCTGATGGGCCAGCAGGTCGCGGCCAAGGGCGTCACCGTGGTCGACGACGGCACTATTGCCTCGCGCCGCGGCTCGCTCTCGATCGACGACGAGGGCACGCCGACCAATCGCACCGTGCTGATCGAGGACGGCATCCTGGTCGGCTACATGCAGGACCGCCAGAACGCGCGGCTGATGAACATGAAGCCGACCGGCAACGGCCGCCGCCAGGGCTATGCCCATGTGCCGATGCCGCGCATGACCAACACCTACATGCTCGCGGGCGATCGCGATCCGGCCGAGATCCTGGCGTCGGTGAAGAACGGCGTCTTCGCCGCGAATTTCGGCGGCGGCCAGGTCGACATCACCTCGGGCAAATACGTGTTTCAGTGCACCGAGGCCTACAAGATCGAGAACGGCAAGATCGGCGCCCCGCTGAAGGGCGCCATGCTGATCGGCAACGGACCGACCGACCTGCATCGCATCCGCATGATCGGCAACGATCTCGCGCTCGATACCGGCATCGGCACCTGCGGCAAGAACGGCCAGGGCGTGCCGGTTGGCGTCGGCCAGCCGTCGCTTCTGATGGAACGCATTACGGTGGGTGGAACAGGCGCATGAGTGTTGAGAAGATGACTGCGACCGCCACCAAGCGGAAGAGCAGCGGCTGGGGCGGGCAACTGGTGCAACTCGCCGGCATCGTCGCCGCGGTGTTCATCGCTAAGGGCGCGCTCGCCGAGCCGTTTTACGTGCCGTCGGGCTCGATGGAGCCGACGCTGCTGATCGGCGACGCCCTGCTCGCCTCGAAATTCCCCTACGGCTACGGCACCTCCTCGCTGCCGATCCAGATCAACCTGCCCGAGAGCGGCCGCGTGTTCGCGGAGACGCCGAAGCAGGGCGACGTCGTGGTGTTCCGCTGGCCCGGCGATCGCTCGCAGGCCTGGGTCAAGCGCGTGGTGGGTCTGCCCGGCGACCGCATCCAGATGCGGCAGGGCCAGCTCTTCATCAACGACCGGCCCGCCGAGCTCAAGCCCGACGGCATCGGCGCCGCCGAGGACGACAATGGCGGCAGCGAGCCTGCCTACCGCTATGTCGAGACGCTGCCGAACGGCGTCTCGCACCTGATCTTCAAGATGCGCGACAACGGCCCGCTCGACAACACGCCGGAAGTGACGGTGCCGGCCGGACATCTCTTCGTGCTCGGCGATAACAGAGACAACTCCGCCGACAGCCGCGTGCCGCTGCGCTCCGGCGGCGTCGGCCTGCTGCCGATCGACAATCTGGTCGGACGCGCGGATGCCGTGCTCGGCTCCTGGGACCTCGGCATGCGCGGCCAGCCGGTGTGGACCTGGCTGTCCGGTTTCCGCCTCGCGCGGTTCTTCACCGCCGTGCATTGACCGGAAGTCTCCTCACCTCACAATGAACCGCGACGAATTCCTCGCGCTCGCGCTGAGAAATCCCGTCAACGTTACGATCATCGACGAACTCGCGCGGCTCGCCCTTCCGGATGCGTGGCTGGTCGCAGGTTGCCTGGTGCAGACGGTGTGGAACGTGCTCACGGGCCGCGCCGTCGATCACGGCATCGCCGACTACGACGTGTTCTATTTCGATCCCGATACGTCGTGGGAGGCGGAAGACGCGGTGATCCGCAAGCTGCAGGCACGGCTGGCGCGTCTCGGCGTCAAGGTCGAGATCCGCAATCAGGCGCGCGTGCATCTGTGGTACCCCGACAAGCACGGCCTGCCCTATCCGCCGTTGACGCGTTCAACCGACGGCATCGACCGCTTCCTGACGGAGAATACCCAGCTCGGTATCCAACCCGCGGGCGGGAGCTTCGACGTCTATGCGCCGCACGGGTTCGACGACGTCGCGCGATTGATCGTGCGGCCCAATCGGGCACAGAATTTTTCCATTGCCAATTACGCGGCGAAGGCCGCGCGATGGAAGGCGCTGTGGCCGGAGCTCACGGTCATTGCGGCGGAGTGAGATGCCTCGCCACGTCATGGCCGGGCTTGACCCGGCCATCCACGCGCAGCCGCGATGGAGAAACGACGTGGATGCCCGGGACAAGCCCGGGCATGACGACCGTGTATTCGACGTTAGCTAAATCCTACCGCACCACGCCCGACGTGAACCCCGCCTTGCGGCGCGGTGGCTTGATTTCCTTTTTCAGGAAGCACCGCGCTTCGCGGCCGGTGTAGCCGGGGCGGGCATAGGTGAAGGCGCGGCATTTGTTGTCGGCCGTGCAGGCGGCCTTGCACGCCTCCTCGCCTTCGCCGTCCTTGAGCTCAAAATTGCGCAGGTCGCCACCGGGGCGGTCGATCGAGGTCTCCACGCCTTCGACGCGCGGCTCGATCACGCCGGCGCCGCGCACACCGGAGATGCAGCAATTGCCCGGCACGCGCGGCGGCACCGTGTTCTTGAGCCAGCACACCGCCGCGGCGCCGTCGATGTCGGGATAGCTGAAGCTCCACGAGCGGCAACGGCGGTCGCGCTCGCACAGCAGCGCGCAATCCTCGGGGTCGCCAGATGTGACCGGCGTGCTGAAATAGTCACCGCCGGGCCGGTCGAATGCCGTCTGGGCGCGCGCAGGCCAGCTCGCAAGCACGAGCGAGAGCAGCGCGGCGCATGCCACGACGCTTGCCAAGACCCTTGCCATGACGGACAGGCGGCCCTTCCCCATCAGAACAGCTTTCGAGTTATTGACGACGCTCAGGTTTTTTCAGCCGGTCATTTGATCGCCGCAAACCTGTATGGGCGATGAACGGCTTAAGTCCCGGTCGTTGGCCTGTTGGTCTAGAACGCGTACTCCGCGTAGGCCGGTTCCACGGAGCCCTTCCAGGGGCCGTTGAACTTCTCGAGCATTTCCTCGGCCGGCGTGCGGCCGGAATCGATAATGCGGTCGAGCGGCTCCAAATGCCGCGTTTCGTCGCGGCCGAGCTGGTCGATCCGGCCGCGCCGGCGCAGGCCGGCATGTGCCAGAACGAGGCATTCCTTGGCGATCTCGAACAGATAGCGGTCCTTGATCCGCGCCTTGAAGCCGAAGCGCGGCACGTCGTCGCGCAGGGCCTGACGCTCATGCGCGCTCCAGTGCTTCACCATGTCCCAGGCGGCATCGAGCGACACATCGTCATAGAGCAGCCCGACCCAGAACGCCGGCAGCGCCGGCAGACGGCCCCACGGTCCGCCGTCGGAGCCGCGCATCTCGAGATAGCGCTTCAGCCGCACTTCCGGGAAGATCGTCGAGAGATGGTTGGCCCAGTCCGACAATGTCGGCCGCTCGCCGGGAAGATTGTTGTTGCGGCCGTCGAAGAAGGCGCGGAACGAGGAGCCCGAGACGTCGATGTAGTCTTCGCCGCGCTTGACGAAATACATGGGCACGTCGAGCGCGTAGTCGACATAGCGCTCGAAGCCCATGCCGTCCTCGAACGCCCAGGGCATCATGCCCGCGCGCGCATTGTCCGTGTCGCGCCAGATCTCGGAGCGGAAGGAGAGGAAGCCGTTCGGCTTGCCTTCGGTGAACGGCGAATTTGCGAACAGCGCGGTTGCGACCGGCTGGAGCGCGAGCGACACACGCAGCTTCTTGACCATGTCGGCTTCGGAGGAGAAGTCGAGATTGGTCTGCACCGTACAGGTCCGGTACATCATGTCGAGGCCGTACTGGCCGACCTTCGGCATGTAGTTGGTCATGATCTTGTAGCGGCCCTTGGGCATCACCGGGATGTCGGTGCGCGACCAGGACGGCGTCATGCCGAGCCCGAGGAAGCCGATGCCGAGCGGCGCTGCGATCTCGCGCACCTGCGCCAGATGCGCCATCAGCTCGCTCTGGGTCTGGTGCACGTTTTCGACCGGCGCACCGGAAAGCTCGAACTGTCCGCCCGGCTCGAGCGAGATCGCGCCGCCGCCGGTGACGTCGTAGAGGCCGATGATGTTGCCCTTCTCCATGATCGGCTCCCAGCCGAGCAGGAGCTTCATGCCCTCGAGCAGCGCGCCGATGCCGCGTGCGCCTTCGTAAGGCACCGGGCGGTGCCCCTCAAGCGTGAAAGGCGTCTTCTCGTGCTCGGTGCCCATGCGGAATTCGGACGGGTCCTTGCAGCCTTCCTCGAACCACGCAACGAGCTCGTCGCGCGATTGCAACGGCGTCATATCGATCTGGTCTCGCGCCATATCAAACTCTAATCAAAAGCGCTTCGACCGAATGCGCGGGTGACAGGGATGGTCCGCGAACCGACGGGCGCGCGGACGTGCTGGTTTGCCGCGCGATCATCGCGGCGGCGTGCTTTCGTTGACGTTGGCGACGGGCGGAAGCTTCATCTCGCCGCACGAGCAGCCCAGCCGGTCGAGCAGGCCGCTGAGCTTGACGGCATCGGCATCGGACAGCTTCGAGCCGACATATTTCTCGATCGCAGCGGAATAGGCACTCCACATCCGCTTCTGCAACTCGCGGCCGGCTTCCGTGATCTCGACGAACTGTCCGCGCTTGTCGATCTTGCATTCGCGCCGCGAGGCAAGGCCCTCATCGACCAGGCGGTCGATCAGGCGCGAGGTGGAGTATTGCGGGATCAGCATCTGCCGTTCGAGTTCCACCGGCCGCAACTCGCCGGAGGGCGCGCGGGACAGTTCGAGCAGCGCGTCATACCAGGCCAGCGGCGGGAACCCCGCCTTCTTCAGGTCCTGCTCGACGCAGTCGAGCACGCGGCTCTGCACCCGCATCAGGCGGATCCAGGCGGCGGTTGCCTCGGTCGATGGCTTGCGTTTCATGGTCCCGCTCAAACTCGTCGCCCGTCTCTTACCCTACTCGATGCACCTGCATCAATCTTGACTATTGCATGCAGCTGCATGTAGGCGTTCATTCGCCCAAGCCAAGCAACAAGAGGAGGAAATTCCATGAAACTCTATTACTCGCCCGGCGCCTGCTCCCTGTCCCCCCACATCGCACTCCTCGAAGCCGGCCTGCCCTACGAGCTGGTCAAGGTCGATATCCGGGCCAAGAAGCTCGAAAATGGTGAGGATTATCTGAAGCTGAACCCCAAGGGGCAGGTCCCTGCGCTGGGGCTCGACAGCGGTGAGATCGTGACCGAAGGCCCGGTGATTGTCCAGATGATCGCCGACCAGGCTTCTGCCAAGGCGCTGGCGCCGGCCCACGGCAGCGCCGAGCGCTACAAGCTGCTCGAATGGCTGAACTTCCTCACCTCGGAGGTGCACAAGAGCTTCGGCCCGATGTTCGCGCCGGCGCTGAACGACGAGGCCAAGGCGTTCTTCAAGGACCGCGTCATGGGTAAGCTGAAATACATCGACAGCCAGCTCGCCGGCCGCGACTACCTGATGGGCAAGCAGTTCACGGTTGCCGACGGCTATCTCTTCACGATGCTGACCTGGGCCGACCGGATGAAGTTTGATCTTTCGGCGATGCCCAACCTCACCGCCTACAAGACCCGCGTCGCGGCACGGCCACAGGTGCAGGAGGCGCTGAGGAAGGAAGGCCTCGCGCAGGCAAAGTAAGCGCTCGCAAGACGCAAGCAGCGAAAGGCCGGACCGACGACCCGGCCTTTCTTCATTTGCTGCCGGCGGCGCGGGAGCGGACCCATTGCGCCGGATCATCGTACCTTAGTTTGACTTATGAACTACTGTTCGCCAAACGTAAGTAGTGCTGTCTTGTCAGCACTCGCAAAGCGGGCGAGCTTGGCTGAATTGTTTGAAGATTTTTTGGGCTCTCATCGGAGTTGAACTTGACGATTGCCTTCGTCCTGATCGTCGCAAGTGCGTTGGTGGGAATCGCGACAGGTTGCGTTTTCAAGATCTGGGCGCTGGTTGTGATCTCACCGTTGATCGCAGTGTTCTCGGCGATAATTCTGCGCGCTTACGAATTCGGGATGATGGCGGGCGTGATCGTCATTGCCATCTGTCTTGCCATCTGCCAGCTCGCCTATTTCGCGGCAGCCTATGTGCTGCACGCGCGCCACGTCTCATCCCATGACGAAATCGACGGCGAGCCAGGCGAGACAGGCGAGCAGAAAATCCACCGCGAGCACAAGTAACGCCAAGGCTGCCCAAAGCACCGGGCCCTTGCGGCGCAGGCGCGCCGGCTTTTGTTGCGGCGTGAGACGGCCATTCGCGGGCGCAACAGTGTATTTCGCGGTGAGATCGCGGCCAAGCGCGGTCTTCCGCAGCACCAAGGAGTTCATCAAGGACACTTTCTTATTTTCTCTTCAACTCGCCGATGGATCGGCAAGCGTCCCAACCGGGTTCGTGACCCTGACCCGCAGCAAGACTAGTGCCAGGGCCGAGCAAAAGAACGGCGCCGCTTTGGCGCGCCTATGACAATTGCGCGACACCGCGGCAGCGGGGACTCTGGCACGGTTCCTACGCGAATTCTGTGACCGGTTCCACAGATCGGGAACCTCCTGACGCAACCGTGATGACGTCTCCCCAAACAAAAAGGCCGGATCGACGATCCGGCCTTTGTTCTCAAATGGCCTTGGGTGATCAGGCCGCCGCCTTCTTCGGCGCGAAGCGGCCGTAGAAGGTTTCGCCCTTCGCCGCCATCTCCTCAAGGAGCTTCGGCGGCGTGAAGCGCGAGCCGTATTTCGCTTCCAGCTTGTGGCAGAGCTCGACGAACTTCTTCGTGCCCATGAAGTCGATGTAGGACAGCGTGCCGCCGGTGAACGGCGCGAAGCCGAAGCCGAGGATCGAGCCGACATCCGCTTCGCGCGGATCGGTGATGACGTGGTCCTCCACCGTGCGCGCGGCTTCCACCGCCTGCACCACCAGGAAGCGCTGCTTCAGTTCCTCGACGTCGAGCGTGTCGGGGTCGAGCTGCTTCGGCTGGAGCGCCGAGAGGCCCGGCCACAGGCTCTTCTGACCCTTGCCCTTCTCGGGATAGTCGTAGAAGCCCTTGCTGTTCTTGCGGCCGAGTCGGCCCTGCTTCTCGACCATCTCCACCATCAGCTTCTTCTGATCGGGGTTGATGGCGTTCGGACCGAGATCGGCTTCGGTCGCCTTCATGATCTTGAGGCCGAGGTCGAGCGCCACTTCGTCCGACAGCGAGAGCGGGCCGACCGGCATGCCGGCCATCTTGGCGCAGTTCTCGATCATCGCCGGCGGCACGCCTTCCAGGAACATCTCGTTGCCTTCGGCGACGTAGCGGCCGACGCAACGGTTGGCGAAGAAGCCACGGCTGTCGTTGACCACGATCGGCGTCTTGCCGATCTGCCGGACATAGTCGAGCGCGGTCGCAAGCGCGACATCGCCGGTGTTCTTGCCGAGGATGATCTCGACCAGCATCATCTTCTCGACCGGCGAGAAGAAATGGATGCCGACGAACTTGCCCTGGTCCTTGAAGGCTTCCGCGAGCGAGGTGATCGGCAGCGTCGAGGTGTTCGACGCGAAGATCACGTCCGGCTTCAGATATTCCTGCGCCTTGGCGAACGTCTCCGCCTTGACCTTGCGGTCCTCGAACACGGCCTCGATGACGAGGTCGACGTCCTTGAGCGTGGAATAGTCCGCGGTCGGCGTGATGCGCGCGAGCAGCGCTTCGGCATCATTGGGCTTGGCGCGGCCCTTCTTGATCTGCTCCTCGATCACCTTCTGCGCATGCGCCTTGCCCTTGTCGGCGCTGTCCTGGTCGCGATCGATCAGGACGACGTCGAGGCCGGCACGCGCGGAGACGTAGCCGACGCTCGCGCCCATGAAGCCGGCGCCGATCACGGCGATCTTCTTCACCTTGGTTGCGGGCACGTCCTTCGGACGACGCGCGCCCTTGTTGAGCTCCTGCATCGACAGGAACAGGCTGCGGATCATCGCGGCTGCTTCCTTGGAGCGCAGCACCGAGGTGAAGTAGCGCGACTCGACCCGCAGCGCGGCGTCGATCGGCAGCTGCAGGCCTTCATAGACGCAGCTCATGATCGCGCGCGCGGCCGGATAGTTGTCGTAGGTCTCGCGGCGATAGATCGCGTTGCCGGCCGGGAACATCATCATGCCGGCCTTGGAGAACACCGGACCGCCGGGCAGCTTGAAGCCCTTCTCGTCCCAGGGCGCGACGGCCTTACCGCCGCCCTTGATCCAGTCTTTCGCGGCCTTGATAAGATCAGCGGCCGGAACGATGGCGTGGATCAGATTGAGTGCCTTGGCCTTCTCGACCGTGACCGGATCGCCCTTGAGCAGAATGGTCATCGCATCCTGCGGCGGCACCAGGCGCGGCACGCGCTGCGTGCCTCCGGCGCCGGGGAACAGGCCGACCTTGACCTCGGGCAGGCCGAGGCGCGTCTTGGGATTTTCCGCTGCCACACGATAGTGGCAGCACAGCGTGATCTCGAAACCGCCGCCGAGCGCGAGGCCGTTGATCGCGGCCGCCCACGGCTTGCCGGAGGTCTCGATCGAGCGCAGCACCTGCGAGAAGCGCCGGCTCTGCTCGAACAGCATCTGGTTCGCGGCGGTCTCGCCCTGCTCCCTGAAGACCTTGGCGTAGGCCTGGTTCATGCCCTCGAGCATCGACAGATCGGCGCCGGCGCAGAACGCCTCCTTGGCCGAGGTGATGACGATGCCCTTCACCGCGGCGTCGGCGGTGGTTGCCTTGACGATCGCATCGAGCTCGCTGGTCGAGGTCTCGTCGAGCACGTTCATCGAACGGCCCGGGATGTCCCAGGTGACGAGCGCGATGCCGTCGGCGTCGGTTTCAACCTTGAAATTCTTGTAAGCCATGTTGGTTGCTCCCCTTCGCCTTAGACGCGCTCGATGATGGTCGCGGTGCCCATGCCGCCGCCGATGCACAGCGTCACAAGGGCAGTGGACTTGTTGGTGCGCTCGAGCTCGTCGAGCACGGTGCCGAGGATCATCGCGCCGGTCGCGCCGAGCGGATGGCCGAGCGCGATCGCGCCGCCGTTGACGTTGATCTTGGCGTTGTCGATATCGAAGGCCTGGATGTAGCGCAGCACGACCGAGGCGAAGGCCTCGTTGAGCTCGAACAAATCGATGTCCGACTTCTTCATGCCGGAGCGCGCGAACAGCTTCTCGGTGACGTCGACCGGACCGGTCAGCATCATCGCGGGCTCGGAGCCGATGTTCGCAAACGCGCGGATTTTTGCGCGCGGCTTCAGGCCGTATTTGCTGCCCGCGTCCTTGCTGCCGAGCAGCACGGCGCCGGCGCCGTCGACGATGCCCGACGAGTTGCCGGCGTGGTGCACGTAATTGACGCGCTCGATTTCGGGGTGCGACTGCACCGCGACGCCGTCGAAGCCGCCCATCTGCGCCATCATCGTGAACGCCGGCTGAAGCTGCGCCAGCGACTGCATCGTCGTCGAGGGACGCATGTGCTCGTCCTTGGCGAGGATGGTGAGGCCGTTGATGTCCTTCACCGGCACGACCGACTTGTTGAAGCGGCCTTCGTCCCAGGCCTTGCCGGCGCGCTGCTGGCTCTGCACGGCGTAAGCGTCGACGTCGTCACGAGAGAAGCCGTACTTCGTCGCGATCAGATCGGCCGAGACGCCCTGCGGCATGAAATAGGCGGGTACCGCCATCGAGGGATCCATCGGCCAGGCGCCGCCGGAGGCGCCGATGCCGACGCGGCTCATCGATTCGGCACCGCCGCCGATGACGAGCTCATGCTGACCGCTCATCACCTGCGCGGCCGCAAAGTTCACGGCATCGAGACCGGAGGCGCAGAAGCGGCTGATCTGCACGCCTGGCACGGCTTCGCCGAGGCCCGCCTTCAGCGCGGCGAAACGCGCGATGTCGCTGCCTGCTTCACCGACGGGATCGACCACGCCGAGCACGACGTCGTCGACGCAATCTTCCGGCAGGTTGTTGCGGTCCTTCAGCGCCTTCAACGGCACCGCGGCGAGCGCCAGCGCGGTAACTTCGTGCAGCGCGCCGTCCGCCTTGCCGCGGCCGCGCGGGGTTCGGACGTGGTCGTAGATGTAGGCATCTGCCATGGGAGCCTCCTGATTGCAGCTATTGGTTACGACCGCGACGCGATCGGCATTATTGGTGAAGCGAAAATGCTCAGAACGCTTCTGCCGGCAGTTCCATGATGGTGGCGCAGCCCGACTGGATGCGCGCGAGATTGGCCGCGGTCTCCGGCAACATCCGCTCCATGAAGAAGCGACCGGTGACGAGCTTGGTCGAGAGATAGGGCGTCGCCCCGCTCTCGGCAATCTTGGCATTGGTCACCTTGGCCATCTTCGCCCACATGTAGCCGAGCGCGACGAAGCCGAAGAGATGCAGGTAATCGGTTGCGGCAGCACCCGCATTGTCCGGCTTCATCATCGCATTCTGCATCAGCCAGGTGGTGGCCTGCTGGAGATGGCCGAGCGAAGCCGAGAGCGGGGTGATGAAGGGTTTTAGCGCCTCGTCGCCGCCGTTCTCCTTGGCGAAGGCCATGACCTCGCCGAAGAAGGCCATGATGGCGCGGCCGCCGTCGCGCGGCAGCTTGCGGCCGACGAGGTCGAGCGCCTGGATGCCGTTGGCGCCTTCATAGATCATCGCAATACGCGCATCGCGCACGAACTGCTCCATGCCCTGCTCGGCGATGTAGCCGTGGCCACCATACATCTGCTGCGCCTGCACAGCGTTGGCGAAGCCGTAGTCGGTGAGGAAGCCCTTCAACACCGGCGTCATCAGGCCCATATGGTCGTCGGCGGCCTGACGGTCCTTGGCATCCTCCGACCGGTGAGCAACGTCGCTCTTCAGAGCGGTCCACATCACGAAGGCGCGCGCGGCCTCGTTGAAGGCGCGGATCGAGAGCAGCGTACGGCGCACGTCGGGATGCACGATGATCGGATCGGCCGGCTTGTCCGGCGCCTTGGTGCCGGTCAGGGAACGGCCCTGGATGCGCTCGCGGGCATAGGCGACGGCGTTCTGATAGGCGACCTCGGACTGCGCGAGACCCTGCACGGCGACGCCGAGGCGGGCCTCGTTCATCATCACGAACATGCCCTGCATGCCCTTGTTCTCTTCGCCGATCAGCCAGCCGGTGGCGCTGTCGTAGTTCATCACGCAGGTGGAATTGCCGTGGATGCCCATCTTGTGCTCGATCGAGCCGCAGACCACGCCGTTGCGGGCGCCGACCGAACCGTCGGCATTCACCAGGAATTTCGGCACCACGAACAGCGACACGCCCTTGATGCCGCTAGGCGCGCCCTCAATGCGGGCGAGCACGAGGTGGATGATGTTGTCGGCAAGGTCGTGCTCACCAGCGGAGATGAAGATCTTGGTGCCCGTGATCTTGAAGCTGCCGTCGGGCTGGCGCACCGCCTTGGTGCGGAGCATGCCGAGATCGGTGCCGCAATGCGGCTCGGTCAGGTTCATGGTGCCGGTCCATTCGCCCGCCACCATCTTCGGCACATAGGTCTTCTTCTGCTCGGGGCTGCCGTGCACGATCAGGGCTGCGGTCGCCCCCATGGTGAGGCCACCATACATCGAGAACGCCATGTTGGCGGAGATCTGGAATTCGTTGACCGCCTGGGAGAGCGTCACCGGCAGGCCCTGCCCGCCGAACTCGGTCGGCGCCGACAGGCCAAGCCAGCCGCCCTCGGCGACCTGCTTGAACGCGTCCTTGAAGCCCTTCGGCGTAGTGACACTGCCGTCATCGGCGCGCTTGCAGCCTTCGAGATCGCCGACGCGGTTGAGCGGCTGGAGCACCTCTTCGGCGAGCTTGGCGGCTTCGCCCAGGATCGCCTCGCGCACGTCGCTGGACGCATCGGAGAAGCCGGGCAGATTGTCGTAACGATCGATCTGGAAGACGTCGTTGAGCAGGAAATTCACGTCTTCGATGGGGGCTTTATAGATCGGCATGGTGGTCTCCCGGCAGGTACCTTGAAGTCATTGGGGCTTGAAGTGACGATGTTCGCGTGATTCCTGCGGCGCAGCCTTTGCCAGCAAGCTTAGCTGCTTCTGCAACCTCAGGGCAGGGTCATGATGGGGCGGCAAGCTGCTCCGCCATCAGACGGTGCAGCATGTTGATCGCCTTGAGCGGACGCACCATCACCTTGAAATGCGTGATGCGTCCCTCGGAATCGAAAGTGATGATGTCGACGCCATTGATCTCGATGCCGTCGATCATGGTCTTGAACTCGAGGACGGCGCCATTGGCGCTCGTCCACTCGCCGACATAGGTGAAGCCGGGACCGCCGAGGACCTTCTCGGCGCTCGACAGATATTTGAAGGTGATGTCGCGGCCGCGCTGGGGCGAATGCACCACAGGGCTTTCGAACACGGCATCGGGATGGAGCAGGTCCCAGAGCGCCTTGCGGTCATGGGACTTCATATAGCCGTACCAGGAATCGAGGCCGGTCATTCTCGGGCGCCTCCCTAAAGGCCAGGGCAAAAAACGCGAAAACAACCCCATGCACAGTAGCGAAGAGGTTGATTTTGCTTGATCTTCGGGGCGGGTCTTTGGCCCGCTCCGAAGCTGCCTCATATGCACATTGACGCATATGCGCAGATGCGCATAAAGTCAAGCTGGTTGGTCAAGGTCGAAGAAGGGAGGCCGGTGTCATGGCACTGGGCGACGCAATCCTCGCATGCCTGACGGAACGTCCGATGACGGGTTACGAGCTCGCCAAGACGTTCGATTCCTCGATCGGCTTCTTCTGGAAGGCCGACCATCAGCAGATCTACCGCGAGCTCTCCAAGCTGCGCGACCGCGGCTACATCCAGGGCCGCGAGGTCGTGCAATCCGGCAAGCCCAACAAGCTGGTTTATACGCTCACCCCCGAGGGTAGAACAGCGCTGCGGCACTGGGCCGCGCGGCCAAGCACGCCAGCCTCGACCAAGGACGATCTGCTGGTTCGGCTGCATGCGCTCGACAGCATCGATATCGAACCCCTTCGCACCGACCTGATGGCCCGGCTGGAGCACCACCGCGACCGCCACGCCAACTATGAGCGGATTCTGAAAAAGCGATTTCCGGACGGCACGGCGGAGGGCCGGCTCGATCTCGGCAACCTGCTCCTGCTCCGCCTCGGCGCCCGCCACGAGCAGATGGTCGCCGACTTTTGCGAAGAGACACTCGAGGCGCTGTCGACGATGAGCGGCAAGGGCACGGTGGTGCCGCTGGAGGACGGCAAGCGCGAGGGGAAGGGCTGAAGGCTAGATCGGCCGCGGCGGTGCCCGTCACCTCCTCCCGCTTGCGGGAGAGGTCGCGCCGAAGGCGCGGTGAGGGCTTTCTCCTCTTGGGGATCCTCGATTGCGGAAGCACCCTCTCCCCAGCCCTCCCCCGCAGGCGGGGGAGGGAGCGCTCCGACTATGCGGCGAAAGCTGAGGTTCAGTTCATTGGGTTCCCGCCGCCCAACTTTAAGACACCGGGCCCGCGTTCCTTAACCCGTTATTTACCGTAACAGACAAAAGTCGGTTTTCGAGGCAGACGACCCGCGCCAAATCCGATTGTCTTTGCAACCGGCACGCGTGGGAAGGCTGGAGTCGCCGGGTGGGGCGCCGAAGTCGGAACCGGACAGAGTCATGAATTCGCGCGTATCGTGGAGTGTTGACGGCATCGATCCCTCCGTCCGGGAGCGGGCCGAAGCTGCTGCGCGCAGAGCCGGCATGTCACTCAACGATTGGCTGAACTCCACGCTCGGCGAAACTGCCCCGCCAAACTTTCGCGGACCTTACGAGCAGCGTCCGCAACACATGCCGAACCAGGTACCGAGTCCGGAAAGCCGCGAAGTCGCCGACATCCACCAGCGGCTCGACGCGATCACCCAGCAGATCGAACGGATTTCGAAGCCCACCCCTCGCCAGGACTCTTCACGACAAGAGGTCTCGCGCGAGCAGGGCGTCGCACGCCAGCTCAACGACGCGATCTCGCGGCTCGATGCGCGCCTGTCGCAAATCTCAAAGCCGCAGCAGCTGCAACCGCAGCCGCCTCAGGCTCCGCGGCCCGCACCCGTCGAGACGCGCCAGCGCCAGGCCGATGCGGTCGAGCGCGCGGCCGCGCAGGTCTATCGCAGTTCGCCGCCGCTGAGCCCCGCCTCGTTCGACGTTGCCGTCGCCGAGATCACGGCGCGGCAGAGCGAGCTCGACGGCTTTGCGCCCAGGCAGATGCCGCCGCGCGCCGCGCCGTCGATTGCGCCCGCGGCAGCTCCTTTCGCCGCGCCGATGGCGCCACCCGCGCCTGCCTACGCTCCGCCGCCACCGCAGCCGGGGCCGGATTTCTCGTCGCTCGAGCGCCATCTGCTCAAGATCACGAGCCAGATCGAGTCGCTCCAGCGCCCCGACAATACCGAGCAGGCGATCAACGCTTTCCGCAGCGAGCTCGCGGAGATCCGCCACGCCATCACCGAGGCGATGCCGCGCCGCGCGATCGAATCGATCGAAAACGAAATCCGTTCGTTGCACCGTCGCATCGACGAGACCCGCTCGTCCGGCACCGACGGCCAGGTTCTGTCAGGCATCGAGCACGCGCTGTCCGACATCAAGCAGGTGCTGCGCACGCTGACGCCGGCCGAGCAGCTCACCGGCTATGACGAGGCGATCCGCAATCTCGGCGCCAAGCTCGATCTGATCCTGCGCGCCAATGACGATCCGTCCACGGTGCGCCAGCTCGAAGGCGCGATCTCGGCGCTGCGCGGCATCGTCTCCAACGTTGCCTCCAACGAAGCGCTGGCACGGCTGTCCGAGGACGTGCAGCTGTTGTCGTCCAAGGTCGACCAGATCACCCGCTCGTCCGGCCCGAGCGACAGCTTTGCCGTGCTCGAGCAGCGCATCGCGGCACTCACCGCCGCGCTGGAGACGCGCGAGCGACCTCAGCCCGCCGAGAGCACCGAGCACCTCGAGGCCGCAATCCGTGCGCTGTCGGATCGTTTCGACCGCATGCAGGTCGGCAGCGATTCGGCCTCGACCTTTGCGCATCTGGAACAGCGCGTCTCCTATCTGCTGGAGCGGATCGAAGCTGCCTCCGATCCGCGCAACACCAATCTCAGCCGCGTCGAGGACGGGCTGCACGACATCCTGCGCCATCTCGAACGGCAGCAGGCGACCTATTCCGCGCTCGCCGAGAGCCGCAGTTCGGCGCCGTCCCCCGATTCCGGCATGGTCGATCTCGTCAAGCGCGAGCTCTCCGACATTCGCTTCAGCCAGGCCGAAACCAACCGCAGCACCCAGGACTCGCTCGAAGCCGTTCACAGCGCGCTCGGCCACGTCGTCGATCGCCTCTCGATGATCGAGGGCGATCTGCGCGCGGTGCGCACCGCGCCGCCGGCCCCTGCGCCGATGCCGATGGCGATGGCTGCGCCCATGGAGCCCGCGCCGATGGCGCGCGAAGCTCGGCAGCAAGCGCAGCAGCCGAAATACGATCCGAAGCCTGAGCTGCCGAACCCGGCCGCCATGCAGCAGCCGGCGCATTCCGCCTTCGTGGCCGCGCCGCGCGAATTCCACGCCGCCGCGGCACCTGCCGCTCCGCCGCCGGTCCCGATGGCGCCGACGGCACCGCAAGCCGCACCACCCTTGCCGCCGCGCGCGATCAGTGAAATCCTGGAGCCGCATACGGCGCCCGCCCGCGCCGCGTTGGCGCCGGAATTGCCGCCGGATCATCCGCTCGAGCCTGGCACACGGCCGGGCGGGCGCGCTGCCACGCCGTCGGAGCGCATCGCCGCGTCCGAAAGCGCGATCAGCGGAATTCCCACTGCTCCGAAGGAGCCGGTGTCGTCGTCGAGCTTCATCGCGGCCGCGCGCCGCGCCGCTCAGGCCGCCGCCGCGCAGCCGCCCGAGAAGCCGGCCCGTGGCGCCAAGGCCGCAATCGCCCGCGCCAAGGACAAGGGCCAGGAAGGCGCCTCAACCATCACCTCGAAGATCCGCTCGCTGCTGGTCGGCGCGAGCGTGGTCGTGATCGTGCTCGGCACCTTCAAGATGGCGATGAACCTGCTCGATGGCGGCAGCGCGCCGCCGGCGCCGCAGGCGATGGAGAATTCGGTGAGCCAGCCCGCGCCGCAGGCTTCGCCGCCTCCGGTCGAGACCAAGCCCGCCATACCCGAGCAGGTCACGCCCTCGATGACCTCGCCGACGCCGATCGGACGGCAATCCCAGAACAATGCCGCGCCGGCTTCCACTCCCAATTCCGGCGGCTCGGCCTCGGTTGAAATCCCGCCCGCTCCGGCGGCCGTACCGCCTGCCGCCAGCGACGTCACCGGCGCGCTGTCGGGGGCCAGCCGCGCGCGACTCGGCCTCGTCCAGGTGCCGCCGAGCGAGAAACTGCCCGACGCTATCGGCGGCCCAGGCTTGCGCACCGCCGCGATGAAGGGCGATGCCACCGCCGCCTACGAGATCGCCGTGCGCTTTGCCGAAGGCAAGGGCGTCGCTGCGAACTACGACGAAGCTGCGAAATGGTACGACCGCGCGGCGCAGGCCGGCGTGATGCCCGCAACCTTCCGCCTCGGCACGCTCTACGAAAAGGGCCTCGGGGTGAAGAAGGACGCCGACATCGCCCGCCGCTACTACACGCAGGCCGCCGAGCGCGGCAACGCCAAGGCGATGCACAATCTCGCTGTGCTCGATGCCGACGGCGGCGGACGCGGTGCCAATTACAAGAGCGCGGCGCAGTGGTTCCGGAAAGCGGCCGACCGCGGCGTCGCCGACAGCCAGTTCAACCTCGGCATCCTCTATGCCCGCGGCATCGGCGTCGAGCAGAACCTCGCCGAGTCCTACAAATGGTTCAGCCTGGCAGCCGCCCAGGGCGATGCGGACGCCGCCGGCAAGCGCGATGACGTCGCCAAGCGCCTCGATCCGCAATCGCTCGCCGCCGCCAAGCTCGCGATCCAGACTTTCAGCGCCGAACCGCAGCCCGACGATGCCGTCAACGTCCCAGCCCCGAACGGCGGCTGGGACAGCGCGCCGCAGGCGAACGCCAAGCCCGCGCCGAAGCCGGTCGCGACGAAGCGGTCGGCGTCAGCGGCGCACTGAGCCGCATAGCATTAGATTGAACCAAGCGGGCCACGGGCTCGGTGCACCTCTCCCGCTTGCGGGAGAGGTCGGCGCTCGCAAGAGCGCCGGGTGAGGGCTTTATCCTCTTGGGGAGTCTCACTGCGGAGGCACCCTCTCCCCAGCCCTCCCCCGCAAACGGGGGAGGGAGCGCACCTCCATTGTCGCAACGATCACGCCCAATCTCATCACACTCCTCACACCCATTCACCACGCCCAAAATTCCTGATCCGCTCGACAGCGAATTCCGCTATTGAGGGACGCGGCAATCGATCCGTCTGGCCGGTGCGTGGTTCAATGCAGCTCTACCTTCCGATCGCCGATCTTCCGGTCAACGTCTTCCTGGTGCTGGCGATGGGCGCTGCGGTTGGCTTCGTCTCCGGCATGTTCGGGATCGGCGGCGGCTTCCTGATGACGCCGCTGTTGATCTTCATCGGCATCACGCCGGCGGTCGCGGTCGCCTCGGTCGCTAGCCACATCGCGGCGTCCTCCTTTTCCGGCGCGATCTCCTACTGGCGGCGGCGCGCGATCGATCCGGCGCTGGCGAGCGTGCTGCTCTGCGGCGGCGTGACCGGCACAGCATTGGGGGTGTGGACCTTCACGCAGCTCCGCGCGCTCGGCCAGCTCGATCTGATGATCGCGCTGTCCTACGTCGTGCTGCTCACCACCGTCGGCAGCCTGATGTTCTCCGAAGGCCTGCGCGCCCTGATGCGGACGCGGCGCGGCACGGTGCCGCCGCGGCGCACGCACAACTGGATCCATGGCCTGCCGCTGAAGATGCGGTTCAAGCGCTCGAAGATCTATCTCTCGGTGATCCCCGTCTTGATCGTCGGCACCATGATCGGCTTTATCGGCGCCATCATGGGCATCGGCGGCGGCTTCATCCTGGTGCCGATCATGATCTACCTGCTGCGAGTGCCGACCTCGACGGTGATCGGGACGTCGATGGTCCTGACCCTGGTCACCATGCTGTTCGCAACCATGCTGCATGCGGTGACCAACCACCTCGTCGATGCCGTCCTGGCGCTGATCCTGATGGTCGGCGGCGTCACCGGCGCGCAGTTCGGCGCACGTGCCGGCCAGAAGATCCGCGGCGAGCAGCTTCGTTTGCTGCTGGGCCTCTTGATCCTCTCGGTCGGCGTCCGCTTTGCGATCGAGCTGGTGATCCGGCCGGAGGATCTCTTCACCATCCGTGAGCTCGGAGTGAGCGGATGATTCGCGCGCTGCTCGCAATCGTTCTCGTCCTGCTGCTCGGCAGCGCCGCGCGGGCCGAGCGGCTGATCGTGTCGGTCTCCAACCACCGCGTCACGGTGACGCCGAATTATTCCGGCGAGGAGCTGGTGCTGTTCGGCTCGGTCGAGAAGGACGCCACGACGCCCGCGGACCGCACGGCTTACGATCTCGTGGTCACCGTGATGGGCCCGCGCGCCGACATGGTGACACGGCGGAAAGAACGCACCTTCGGCATCTGGATCAACACCGACTACCGGCAGTTCCTGCAGGTGCCGAGCTACCTGGCGCTGTTCGCCAACCGCCCGTTCGACGTCATCACCTCGCCCGAGATCGCACGGCGGCAGCAGATCGGGCTGAACAACGTGCGGCTGACCCAGCGGGTCAGCGGCGATTATGCCGACGTGGTGCCGAACGACGCATTCCGCTCCGCCTTCATCCGCCTGCGCACCCAGCGCGGCCTCTATCGCGAGGATGCGAGCGCCGTGACGTTCCTGACGCCGACGCTGTTCCGCACCGGGATTCCGCTGCCGGCGGAGGTGCCGATCGGCACCTATGAGGTCGAGATCAAGCTGTTCGCGGGCGGCGCATTCATCGGCAGGACCGAAACCGCCTTCGAGATCGTCAAGGTCGGTTTCGAGCAGTTCGTCGCGACGACCGCGCGACAGAACGGCCTGATCTACGGCCTCGCCACCGCGGCAATGGCGCTGATGACGGGGTGGATGGCGTCGATCGTGTTCAGGAAGGATTGAGACCGTCATTCCGGGGCGCGCGTAGCGCGAACCCGGAATCCATCGATCGGCGGAGTAGGCGGCGCAATGGATTCCGGGCTCGACGCTTCGCGTCGCCCCGGAACGACGACCTCCATCACGGCGCCTCGATCACCGTCGGCACGCCCGGCTCCAGCAATCGCAATCGCGTCCCGAAACCGAGCACGTCGAAGGTCTTGCGCAGGTCCTCGCTGTTCTGGCGGAAATGCGCCCAGCCTTCGGTATGCAGCGGCACGATCATCGCATCGGGAAAGGCCCGTGCGGTCTCGATGGTGTCGTTGGTGTCCATGGTGAGATGGAACGGCCCGCGCGTCTGCGCAGCGCCGGCAAAGGGCAGCACCACGCCGCATTTGAAGCGGCGGGCGACCTCGGCAACGCCGTCGAACCAGGTGGTGTCGCCACTGATATAGACCGCGCTTGTGTCCTTGCGGTTTGAGGACACCACGAAGCCGATGACATCGCCCGACAGCGGCTCGATGCCGGCAGGACCGTGACGCGCCGGCGTCGCGGTGATGGTCAGTGAATTGCCGTCACGATCCTTCACATGCGAGGTCGCCCAGGGCGCAAGGCCTTCGGCATGGCCGCCGAGGCGCCTGGCGCCGGCCTCTGTCGTCAGCACGCGCTTCGCATGTTTGAGAAACTCGCGACCGGAATTGTCGAGATTGTCCGAATGCTGGTCGTGGCTGAGCAGGACCGCATCGACCGGACCGATCATATCGGCTGTCAACGCGGGCCCGATCGTCTTCTCCAGCTTCACATGCGGCAGCTGGTACGCGCCTGGCGCATCGAAGGTCGGGTCGGTGAGGAGACGGAAGCCGTCGATCTCGATCAGCGCGGTCGGGCCGCCGATCAGGGTGATGGAGATGGGCATGATGAACCTTCCTTACGATGCGGCCTTTGACGGAAGCGGCTTTGACGAAGGCGACTTGGCCGGCCGGGTCACCAGATAGATGCCGAGTGCGACCGGGATGATGCCGAGCAGGTCGCGGGCCTCGACATGCTCGCCGAGCACGAGGAAGGCGAACAGCATGCCGAGCGGCGGCATCAGGAAATGATAGGCGCTGGCAGCGGTGGCGCCACACACTTCCAGGAGATGAAACCAGAGCCAGTAGGCCAGGATCGAGCCGCCGAGCACGAGGAAGGCGAAGGCGCCGATCAGGCTTGGGGTGACATTGATCGCGTGGACGTCGGCGAAGGTGAGCGCGACCGGCGTCAGCACGATGCCCGCTGCGAGATTCTGCACGCCGTTGCCGATCCACAGGCTTCCCTTCGGCGCGAGCAGCTTGAAGAGGATCGTGCCGAGGACGATGGAGGCAAGCGAGGCAAGCGTGAAGACGATGCCGTGCCATGAATCGGTGCCGACCGACAGGCGGTGCCAGACGATCGCCGTCACTCCGATGACGCCGAGCAAAAGACCGCTCGCCTTGCGCCAAGTCATGCCTTCGCCAAGCAGCAATGCGGCGAGCGCCGCAGTGAACACCGGATTGGCCGACACGATCAGGCCGCCGAGCCCGGCGGAGACCGATTGCAGGCCGGTGTAGCCGAGGCCGAGATAGAGCGCGTTGTTGGCGATGCCGAGCACGGCGAAGATCGCGGCATCGCGCCAGGACAATGACCAGCTGTCGCCGCGGATCAGCGTCGCACCGAGGATCAAAATGCCGGCGAGCGAGAAGCGCGCGGCGAGCAGGATCAGGGGCGGACAATGGGTGACGCCGATCTTACCGGCGACGAAGGCATAGCTCCAGAGCAGGCAGAACAGGCCGATAGCGAGCGGCAGCGTGTTGAAGCGGCTGCGGGGAACGGGAATCGAGGGGGCGAGCGACATGAGGGCATTCTCGGATGTTTTCTTCTGGCCCTCGATCTAGGGAGGCCGCTTGCCATTTGGAAATTAAATGATTAACTTCCAATCAGTGGATTTTCGAATGGAGGCGCCCATGCTCGATCTCGAGCTTCTGCGCAGCTTCGTCTCGGTCGTCGAGGCCGGTGGCTTCACCCGCGCCGGCGAGCGCGTCCACCGCACGCAATCGACCGTCAGCCAGCAGATCAAGCGGCTGGAGGAGGATGTCGGCCAGGTGCTCCTGCACCGCGACGGCAAGGACGTGCGTCCCACCGAGGCCGGCGAGCGGTTGCTGTCCTACGCCCGGCGGCTGTTGTCGCTTGCGGAAGAGGCGCGCGACGTGCTGAGCCAGCCCGACAGCGAAGGCGCGATCCGGCTCGGCATTCCCGAGGATTTTGCGGCCTATCGCCTGGCGAAATTGCTGGCGACGTTCTCGCGCTCGCATCCACGCCTGCGGCTCGACGTCCGCGCCGACCAGAGCAAGAACCTCGCCCGTGATCTCGAACGCGGCGAGCTTGATCTGGCGCTTTACAAGCGCGAGGCCGGCGAGAAGGGCGCGATCGCGGTGTGGCCGGAGCGGGTGCACTGGGTCACCAGCAAGAGCCATCCGATCGACGCGGGCGCGCCGTCGGTGCCGCTGATCGGCTTTCCGCTGGGCTGCCTCTATCGCGCCGGCGCCATCCACGCGCTGGAGAGCGCGGGCCGCACCTGGCACATGGCCTACACGTCATCGAGCCTCGCCGGCATCCAGGCCGCGGTCGCCGCTGGCATGGGGCTGAGCATCCTGTCCGAGATGTCGATCCAGGCCGATCATCGCGTGCTGACCGCGAAGGACGGCTTTGCGCCAATCAACAAGACCGAGGTGGCGCTGATGGCTGCGCCGGATGCGAGCCCGGCAACGCTGCGGCTCGCGGATCGACTCGCGGAGTTCTGCGATAACGTGCAGGCGAAGGCGGCCTAGTCGCCACGAGGTCGGTCTGTTCCCTCCCCCCTTGCGGGGGAGGGAGTGCAGTTGTGCACGTGGCGCGCAGCGTGTGTTCAGTACGCTACGCTCAATAACACCGCGACGCGGCAATCGCATGCACGCGGCGGTCGCCGAGCAGATGGGCGACAAAACCGTTCTTCGGGAAGATCCTTGCAAACGCCGCGTCGCGGATGCTGAGGCCGCCGGCATAGGCGCCGAAGGCGGGCATCACGGCGCGCATCCCGTCACTGGCGAAGCAGCGGCGCTCCATCGAACGGCCGCGCGCGGAGACGCGGGCCTTGGGATGGAGATGGCCGGCGATCTCGCCATGCGCGCCGGTCGGCTCGTGGCGGAACGTGATCGGGCCGATCGCGACCTCGTCGGCGACGGTGCCGCCGAGATCGCGCGGCAGCATCGGATCGTGGTTGCCGGAGATCCAGATCCAGTCGCGACCGGATTGGAGTCCGGCAACGGCGTCGCGATCCTCCGCGGAGAGTCGCTCATGCGCGGTGCGATCGTGAAAACTGTCGCCAAGCGCGATGACGGTGCGCGGATCATGGCGGGAGATGACAGCAGCGAGCCGGCCGAGTGTCGCGATCGTATCGTAAGGCGGCAGCAGCACGCCGCGGCTGGCGAAGCTCGAGCCTTTTTCGAGATGCAGGTCGGAGACGACGAGCAGGCGCTGCTCTTCCCAGAACAGGGCGCCGGAGAGATCGGCGGCGAACGTCACATCGCTGATGGTGACTCTGGAAACGCGCATGTCCTCGACATCTCCTGAAACCAGCGCGCCTGCCGTCACGTCAAAACCTGCTCTTATCCCATCGCCTCTTTGACCAGCTCGTCGGCGGCCTCGGCCAGGAGCTCGTCTGCTGCTTCGCCATAGACTGACTCGCGGCCGATTTCCAGCATCACGGGGACGGCGAGCGGGGAGACGTGGTCGAGTTCCCGGTGGGTGATGCGGCCCTGGATGCGGGCCAGCATGCCGCCGAGACGGCGCAGGTCGAGCAGCCCGGTGGCGGCATCGGCGCGGGCGGCGCGCAAGAGGACGTGATCGGCCTGATGCTTGCGCAGGACGTCGTAGACGAGATCGGTCGAGAACAGCACCTGGCGGCGGCTCTTGTCCTCATTGGTGAAGCGGCGCTCGATCAGGCCGGAGATCAGCGCGCAGTTGCGGAAGGTGCGCTTCATCAGCGCGGATTCGGCCAGCCATGCTTCGAGATCGTCCCCCAGCATGTCGGGGTTGAACAGCGCGTCGAGATTGAGCTCGCCGTTGCGGACCATGAAGGAGGCGTCGCCCAGCCCCCAGATCGCCACCGCATATTCGTTGGCGACAAAGCCGAGCGGCCGGGCGCGGGCACGCTCCAGACGACGCGTCAAGAGCATGCCGAGCGTCTGGTGCGCGAGGCGCCCTTCGAAGGGATAGCAGATCAGATAATGCTTGTTACCGCGTGGAAAGGTCTCGACCAGAAGCTCGCGGACACCCGGCACGCGCGAGACGTCCTTCTGCAACGACAGCCAGTCGCGCACCTGCTCCGGCAGACCGTTCCATGCGCGCCTGTCGTCGAGCAGGCGGCGCACACGCTCCGCCAGATAGGTCGAGAGCGGGAACTTGCCGCCCATATAGGACGGCACCTTCGGATCCTTGTCGTTGGCGCGGGAAACATAGACCTGATCCTCGGCGAGCGCCTCGTAGCGCACGACCTCGCCGCCGAACACAAAGGTGTCGCCGGCGGTCAGCCCCTCGATAAAGTATTCCTCGATCTCGCCGAGCACGCGGCCGCCGCGCGCGATCGCGCCGGTCGAACCGCTGCCGGTGGAGCGGGAACGCACCAACCGCACCTTCAGCATCGGCTCCTCGACGATGGTGCCGACATTGAGACGATAGCTCTGCCGCACCTTTGGATTGGCGACGCGCCAGCGTCCCTGCTTATCCTGCCTGATGCGGGCGAAGCGCTCGTAGGTCTTCAGCGCGTAACCGCCGGAGGCGACGAAATCGACGACATCGTCAAAATCCTGCCGCGCCAGACCGGCGTAAGGCGCGGCAGTGCGCACCTCGTCATAGAGCTCGTCGGAGAGAAACGGCTCGCCGCAGGCGCAGCCGAGCACATGCTGGGCCAGCACGTCGAGCGCGCCGGTGCGCAGCGGCGGCGTGTCCTGCGCATTCTCGGCGATGGCATCGATCGCGACGCGGCACTCCAGCACCTCGAAACGGTTGGCCGGCACCAGCACCGCGCGCGAGGCCTCGTCGAGGCGGTGATTGGCGCGGCCGATGCGTTGCATCAGGCGCGACGAGCCCTTGGGCGCGCCGATATTGACGACGAGATCGACGTCGCCCCAGTCGACGCCGAGGTCGAGCGAGGAGGTGCAGACCACGGCGCGCAGCTTACCTGCCGACATCGCGTCCTCGACCTTGCGGCGCTGGGCGACGTCGAGCGAGCCGTGATGCAGCGCGATCGCGAGCCCGTCGTCGTTCATGCGCCAGAGATCCTGGAACAGCATCTCCGCCTGGCTGCGGGTGTTGACGAAGACCAGCGTGGTCTTGTTCGCCTTGATCAGCTCATAGACCTCGCTGAGCGCGTGACGCGCGCCGTGGCCGGCCCAGGGCAGCCGCTCGCGCGTATCGAGCATCTCGACCAGCGGCGGCGCGGCACCGCCGGCGATCACGATGTCGGCGGCCACTTCCTTGCCATCAGTCTGCGGCACCAGGAAGCGCGCGAGCTGGTCCGGCTCGGCCACGGTCGCCGACAATCCGATCGCGCGGATCTGCGGCGCCAGCCGCCACAACCGCGCCAGCCCGAGCGAGAGCAGATCGCCGCGCTTGGACGTCACCAGCGCGTGCAGCTCGTCCAGCACGATGCGCTTCAAGGAGGAGAACAGGAACGGGGCGTCGTCGGAGGAGAGCAGAAGGGCGAGCTGCTCCGGCGTCGTCAGCAGGATATCAGGCGGATAGCGCCGCTGCCGCTGCCGCCGCGACACCGGCGTGTCGCCGGTGCGGGTCTCGACCTTGATCGGCAGCGCCATCTCGGCGATCGGTCGCTCCAGGTTGCGCGCGATGTCGACGGCGAGCGCCTTGAGCGGCGAGATGTAGAGCGTGTGGAGGCCAGCGCTACGCTGCACGCTGCGGCCGGTGGAGACGAGGCTTTGCCTGGCGCTGGCGTCGCGTTCGACCGCCGGCGTCGAAAGCTCCACCAGCGTCGGCAGAAATCCCGCCAGCGTCTTGCCGGCGCCGGTCGGCGCGATCAGCAGCGCGGAGCGGTCCTCGCGCGCCTTCTCCAGCAGCGCCAGTTGATGCGCGCGCGGCGACCAGCCGCGCGCCGCGAACCACGCCTCGAAACGGTCGGGCAGCGGCGCGGCCGGCTCGGCCGGGATTTTGTGGATGCGGGGCGGCACGGCATCACAGGTAAGCCGTGGGGGCGGGTTCGTCGAGGGGTGGAGGGAGGTCTCGTAGGGTGGGCAAAGCGTAGCGTGCCCACCCTTCGCGTATGGGTACCTGGAGAGATGGTGGGCACGGCGCAAGGGCGCCTTTGCCCACCCTACGACGTCCTGCCCGTTTCCTACTCCGACATCGGCTTGTCGGAGATATCCCAATCCTTGCCGGTGAAGGTGGAGATGAAGAGCGTCTTCATCGGCGTGTAGTCCTCGGGCGTGTAGCTGTAGGTGACGCCCTCGAGGAAGTAGGGCGAGTGGAAGCCGGCAAGAGTCGAGGCCTGCTTCAGCACGTTGGCACGCGTGAGATCATCGCCGCAGCGGCGCAGGATCTCGCCCATGGTGACGGCCTGGCCGTAGCCGGCGAAGGCGATGGTGTTGTCGGGGTCGATGGCCGGCGTGTACTTCTTGCGCAGCTCCTCGAACGCCATCACGTCGGGGTCCTTCTCCCATTTGGGCAGGCCGACCTCCTTGTTGTAGCGGATGGCGACGATGCCGGCGGCGTTCTCGAGGCCCGCGGCGTTCAGAATCGAGCGGCCGGTGGAGCCCGCGGACAACAGTTGCAGCGGCTTCCAGCCGAGCTCGGCCACTTTCCGGATCGACTGCGACGACGCCTTGCCGGTGGAGATGTTGTAGAACACGTCGGCGCCCGACTTCGAGAGATTGATGAGCTGGGAATCGACGGTCGGCTCGGTGAGATCGTAGGTCTGCTCCATGATCACCTGCGCGGTGCCGCCGGCGTCAGTCAGCACCTTCTTGAAGGGACCGAGGAAGTCGCGGCCAAAATCATCGTTCTGGTAGAGGATGCCGATCTTGGCGTTCGGCTTCACGCTGACGACATGCCGCGCCAGGATGCGTGCCTCGGTCGGATAGAGCGGCAGGCCCGCCATCGTCCATTTGAACTCTTTCGGATTGTTCCACTTCGACGCGCCGGTGTTGAGCAGCAGCTGCGGCACGCCCTTGGAGTTCAGGTATTTGTGCACGGCGGTCTGCGGCGCGGTGCCGAGCGAGCCGTAGAGCGCCAGCACCTCCTCCTGCTCGACCAGGCGCCGCGTCGCCTCGACGCATTTCGGCGCGCTGTAGGCGTCGTCCATGGTGAGAAACTTGATCTTGCGCCCGTTGATGCCGCCCTTCTCGTTCAGCATCTGGAAATAGGCCTCGCCGACGCGCCCGAGCACGCCGTAGAGCGAGCCGGGGCCGGAATGCGGCACGGTCTGCCCGATCTTGATCTCGGTGTCGCTGGCGCCCACATCGTATTTCTTCTCCGCGGCCCAGACATATGGCGCGGGCAAGGTGGATGCGGCGATGGTGGCGAGCGCGGCGGCGCTGAAATCGCGCCGCGATGGATTCTTGGTCATTATTTGTTTCTCCCTGGCGCGCGCATTGTGCTGGCATCGCAGCACGGCTCGCAAGTCCGAAGTCGTCGCTTTGCGACGCAATGACGCTCAAATCGCGGGGCGTTTAGCGCCTAGACTCAAGTTTTCTCGGCGACGACGACGAGGCCGCGCACCGGCTCGTTGTTCTCGTTGCGCGGAGAGCCCGGCTCCAGGGTGAGGAGCTTCAGTCCGGCTTGCGCAATCGCGCCCCGCACATATTCCGCCGAATGGGCATAGCGCAGGCCTTCGCCGAGAACGATGCCGCTGCCGTCATGCGTCTCCAGCGTGAAGGCAAGCACGCCGCCCGCTGCAAGCACGCGCCCGGCTTCGGCCAACACCGGCGCGAGATCGGAGAGATAGACGAACGCATCCGCGGCCACGACGAGGTTCGCGCTCGCATCGCCCTTGCTGCGCAGGCCCTCGATCATGTCGGCGACCTCGAGCTCGGCATAGAGCTCGGTCGCGCGCGCCACCCTGATCATGCCGGGCGACAGGTCGATACCGATGAAATGATCGACCTGCTTGGCGAAGGCGGCGGCCGCAAGCCCAGTGCCGCAACCGAGATCGATGGTGCGCTTGAAGAAAGCCGGCTTCTTCGCGGCAACGCGCGCGGCCAGCACCGCCTTGAAGATCAGCGCCGGGGCGCGATAGCCGAGATCGTTGATCAGCACGTCTTCGAAACGCGGCGCGTACTGGTCGAACAGGGCCTGCACATAGGCCTTGGGCATCTCCGTCATCTGCGCGTCGCCGAGCCGTATCAGATGCAGGGCGGCACCATGCTGATCCCCCGGATCGGACTCCCGCGATTTACGAAAGGCCGCGATGGCCTTGTCGCGCTCGCCGAGTTGCTGCCGGATCTCGCCGAGCGTGAACCAGGCCGAGGCGAAATTCGGTGCGAGCTCGATCGCCTGCTCGAGGAGATCGGCGGCGGCAGGCAGATCGCCCTTGAGCTGGAGGTCGCGCGCGAACTCGAAACGGCGGTCGGCCATGAGATCGCCGGAGGACAGAAACAGGCGCAGGGGCATTGGGAACCAGGAAGCGGGTGGTGACTCGAAGATGCGGTGAGGCAGCCTATATACCAGTCATGCGCCCGCAAGACATCCTGTTGCCAGCTGCTGCCGGCCTGTGCTGCAAGCCCGGCGGCTTCCACATCGATCCCGTGCGCCCGGTCGAGCGGGCCGTGATCACCCACGGCCATTCCGACCATGCCCGCGCCGGCCATGGCGCGGTGCTGGCGACGCAGGAAACGCTCGACATGATGCGGCTGCGCTATGGCGAGAATTTTGCCAGCTCGACGCAGGCCATCCGCTATGGCGAAGAGATCCGGCTCGGCGACGTCAGCGTGAAATTCCACCCGGCCGGCCATGTGCTGGGCTCGGCGCAGATCGCGGTGACATGTAAAGACACCTGCATCGTTGCCTCCGGCGACTACAAGGACGCGCGAGATCCGACCTGCACGCCGTTCGAGCTGGTCCCCTGCGACGTCTTCATCACCGAGGCAACGTTCGGCCTGCCGGTGTTCCGGCATGGCGATGCGGCCGATGAGGTGAAGAAGCTGCTCGCCTCGGTCGCGCTGTTTCCCGAGCGCGCGCATCTCGTCGGCGCCTATTCGCTCGGCAAGGCGCAGCGCGTGATCGCGCTGCTGCGGCAGGCCGGCTATGACGCGCCGATCTATCTGCATGGCGCCATGGAGACGATCACCCATTACTACCAGAGCCGCGGGATCGCACTCGGCGATCTCAGGCCGGTGATGGGCGTGAAGAAAGCGGCGCTCGCCGGCACCATCACGCTGGCACCGCCGTCAGCGACATCAGATATCTGGACGCGCCGTTTTCCCGATCCCGTCACCGCCTTCGCCTCAGGGTGGATGCGCGTGCGCGCCCGCGCGCGGCAGCGCGGCGTCGAATTGCCGCTCGTGATTTCCGACCACGCCGACTGGGACGGCCTCACCGCCACGATCGCGGCGACCGGCGCCGGCGAGATCTGGGTCACGCACGGCCAGGAAGACGCGCTGGTGCATTGGTGCCAATCGCGCGGCCTGAGGGCGCAGCCGCTCGATCTGGTCGGCTATGGCGATGAGGAGGAGAGCGAGACGCCGCTTCAGGGCGAGGCGGAAGCATGAACCGCTTCGCCGAACTCCTCGACCGTCTCGCCTACGAGCCCGGACGCAACAACAAGCTGCGGCTGATCACCGGCTATTTCCGCGAGGTCGGCGATCCCGATCGCGGCTACGCGCTCGCTGCGCTGACCGGCGCGCTCAGCTTCAAGCACGCCAAGCCGGCGCTGATCCGCGACCTGATCGCGTCGCGCACGGATGAGGTGCTGTTCGGGTTGAGTTACGATTATGTCGGCGATCTCTCGGAGACGGTGGCGCTGATGTGGCCGAAGCGCGCGGGAGATGGCGGGCAGTCTTTTCCGGGCCACCCCTCTCCCCCGCCCTCCCCCGCAAGGGGGGAGGGAGCGCAGCGGAACGCGGCGCTGTCAGCGAGCACAACAACTAATAGCGATTCCCAAAGTGATGGAGGCACGAGCCTCTCCGTCCCCTCTCCCCTTGCGGGGGAGGGTCAGGGATGGGGGTACCGCGGGCGAGATGACAGCGATGCGCTCCACCCAAGCAACCACAACAACCCGCCGCCGCCGACCCTCACCGAAGTCGTCACCACGCTCCGCACCCTCGGCAAGACCGAACTGCCGAAGCAACTCGAACGCTGGCTCGACGAGCTCGATGAGACCGGCCGCTGGGCGCTGCTCAAGCTCGTCACCGGCGCGCTTCGCATCGGCATTTCCGCACGCCTCGCAAAGACCGCCGCGGCGGCGATCGGCGACAAGGACCCGCATGAGGTCGAGCTGATCTGGCCGGGGCTCGCGCCACCCTATCTCGACCTGTTCGCCTGGCTGGAAGGCCGCGGCGAAAAGCCGGTCAATCGCGATCCCGCGCCGTTCCGCCCGGTGATGCTCGCGCATGCGATCGACGATACCGATTTCGTCGCGCTCGATCCCGCCGACTACATCGCCGAATGGAAATGGGACGGCATCCGCGTGCAGGCGGTTGCGGGCCGCGACGACCGCGGCCACGTCACTGCCCGGCTCTATTCGCGCACCGGCGAGGACATCACGGGGAGCTTTCCGGATCTCGTGCCATCGCTGCGCCTGCCGGGCGCGATCGACGGCGAGCTTCTGATCCTGCGCGAGGGCCGCGTGCAGAGCTTCAACGTTCTCCAGCAGCGGCTCAATCGCAAGGTGGTCTCGCCAAAGCTGATCAAGGAATTCCCGATCCATCTGCGTGCCTACGATTTGCTCGGCGACGATGAGAACGATTTGCGTGAATTGCCGTTCACGGAGCGGCGGGAACGGCTGGAAACATTCATCACTAAGCTCGGCGATCCCCGCATCGATCTGTCGCCCATCGTGCCCTTCGCGAGCTGGGAGGCGCTGACCGCCGCGCGCGCCGACCCCGCAAGTGCCGGCGCCGGCGAGGATGCCGACGCGGTCGAGGGCGTGATGCTCAAGCGGCGCCATGCGCCTTATCTGCCGGGCCGACCGAAGGGCCAATGGTGGAAGTGGAAGCGCGACCCGCACATCATCGATGCCGTGCTGATGTACGCGCAGCGCGGCCACGGCAAGCGCTCGTCCTATTATTCCGACTACACGTTTGGCGTCTGGACCGAAGGTGAGACCGGCGACGAGCTGGTACCGGTGGGAAAGGCCTATTTCGGCTTCACCGACGAGGAACTGCTCCAGATCGACCGCTTCGTCCGCCGCAACACCACGGAAAAGTTCGGCCCGGTGCGCCATGTCGTGCACGAGGGCGACAAGGGGCTGGTGCTGGAGGTCGCGTTCGAAGGGCTGCAGCGCTCGCCGCGGCACAAATCAGGCGTCGCGATGCGCTTTCCCCGCATCAGCCGACTGCGGTGGGACAAGCCGCCGCGGGAGGCCGACCGGCTGGAAACCCTGGAAAAGATGCTGAAGGCGGAGGCGGCGGAGGTTGAGGCTTGAAGCGTGCTGAGACGAGGCTCGATTGTCGCCAAGGCGAAGGTGCGCCCCCTCTCCCGCTTGCGGGAGAGGGTTGGGGTGAGGATGTCCCCTCATCGGGATTCCCCAAGAGGACAGAGCCCTCACCCGGCGCTCGGGACGATGCTTCGCATCGCCGGACGCGCCGACCTCTCCCGCAAGCGGGAGAGGTGAGCCCAGCCGCCGGCAAATCGCTGGCGCGCTGCCGAAATTAAAATGCGGTAAGCTGATTGACGGCCGGTTACGGGTTCCCCATGTGCCCCGCCGTGACTTATAATCGGGTCGAATCCCGCGAGGAGTTTTTTGCGATGGTCCAAGACGTCAGAGATTTGCCGGCCGGCCGCAGTGACGGCCTGAACCGCTTTCTCGGCGGCTCGCCGCTGGCGGTCGCGTTTCGCCTCGTCCTGCTCTCGATCCTGGTGGGCGTCGTGCTGGCGGCGATCGGCTTCGATCCCTGGAATATCATCTACAGCATTCGCCTCTTGTTCCAGCGGCTGTGGGATCTCGGCTTCGATGCCGTGAACTGGCTGTGGCGCTACTTCCTGCTCGGCGCGGTCATCGTGATTCCGATCTGGCTGCTGTCGCGCGTCTTCGGCGCGCCGCGCCGCTAAGTCCGGATCGAGCTCAGGGAGCCCGCAGCCGATGCAATTACGCTTTGTCGGCTGCGGCGACGCCTTCGGCTCGGGCGGCAGGCTCAACACCTGTTTCCACGTTGCGGGGCGCGAGGCCAACTTCCTGATCGACTGCGGCGCGTCGGCCCTGCCTGCGCTGAAGCGACTCGAGATCGACCGCAACGATATCGATCTGATCCTGATCACGCATTTCCACGGCGACCATTTTGCCGGCCTGCCGTTTGTCCTGCTCGACGCGCAGTTCTCGCGGCGAACGCGACCGCTGACGATCGCGGGCCCGCGAGGCATCGAGACGCGGCTGCGTGAGGTGATGGAGGCTATGTTCGAGCATTCCTCGAAGACCAAGCAGCGCTTCGAGCTCTCCGTCGTCGAGCTCGCGCCCGGGCAAAGGCGCGATTTCGGCGCAGTGACGGTGACGCCCTACCCGGTCGTGCACGGCGAATCCGGTGGCCCGTTCCTCGCCTACCGCGTCGAGACCGAGGGCCGCACGCTCGCCTACAGCGCCGACACCGAGTGGACGGAGACGCTCGTTCCGCTGGCGCACGGCGCGGACCTTTTCATCGCAGAAGCCTATATGTACGAGAAGGTGGTCAAGAACCATCTCAGCCTGAAGACCTTGGAACAGCATTTGCCAGCAATCGGCGCCAAACGCCTCGTCCTCACCCACATGAGCGACGACATGCTGTCGCACCTCGCCGATATCGAGCATCTCGCCGCCGAAGACGGCATGGTGCTCGTGTTCTGACATGCACGCGCCCGTCCCCCCCAAGATCGGCTCCCGCCAGGTCTTCGCCATCGCGGGCCCGGCGATGGTTGCGAACCTCACCACGCCGCTGATCGGGGTGGTCTCGACCACGGCGATCGGGCGGCTCGACGATGCCGCGCTGCTCGGCGGCGTGGCGATGGCCTCCGTCATCTTCGACTGCCTGTTCTGGCTGTTCGGCTTCCTGCGCATGAGCACGCTCGCCTTCACCGCGCAGGCGCTCGGCGCCGGCGAGACGCGCGAGCTGACCGCTATCCTGATGCGCGGCTTCATCGTCGCCAGCCTGATCGGGGCGGCGCTGATCGCGCTGCAACTGCCGCTGGCGGCCGTGCTGTTCGACCTGATGGGGGGCAGCGAAGGCGTCACGCGCGCCGCCAAGACCTATTTCATGATCCGGATCTGGTCGTCGCCGCTGGCCTTCGCCAACTATGTCATCCTCGGCTGGCTGGTGGGGCAGGCCCGCGCCAATCCGGCGCTGCTGCTTCAGATCGTCATCAATCTCGTCAACATGGCGGCGACGATCCTGCTCGTGCTGGTCTACGACACCGGCATCGCGGGCGCTGCGATCGCCGCGCTGCTCTCGGAGACCATCGGCTTCGCGCTCGGCGTGATCGTCTGCCGCCGCTATGCGGACGGCGGCTTTGGCGTGCCTCGCGCCACCTTGTTCGACCAGGCCAAGCTGATGCGGATGCTGGCGGTGAACTCCGACATCATGATCCGCACTGCGGCGCTGATCGCCGTGTTCCTGTTCTTCACCGCCAAGGGCGCGCGCGCCGGCGACGTCACGCTGGCCGCGAACTCCGTGCTCAACAATTTCCTGCTGGTCAGCGCCTTCTTCCTCGACGGTCTTGCGAACGCGGCCCAGCAGCTCTGCGGCCGGACCTTTGGCGCACGCGATGCAAGGGGTTTTGCGGATTCGACCCGGCTGGTGCTCGCGTGGGGGCTCGGCTTCGCGCTGGTGGTCGCGGTGCTGTTCGCGCTGTTCGGGACGGCGCTGATCAATGTCATGACCGCGAGCGAAGACGTCCGCCGGGCCGCGCGCGACTTCCTGCCCTTCATCGTGCTCGCGCCGGTGCCCGGCGTGTTCGCCTTCGGCTTCGACGGGATCTATATCGGCGCCACCTGGGCCCGCGAGATGCGCAATCTGATGCTGGCCTCGCTGGCGATCTTCCTCATCACCTGGTGGGCGCTGCAATCCCTCGGCAATGCCGGGCTATGGTGCGCGCTGATCGCCTTCTATGTCGCGCGCGGCGGCCTGCAGGGCGCGCGTTATCCGGCGCTGTATGGGGCGACGTTTCCGAAATCGTAGAACAATCGTGGCCCGGATGGAGCGGCTTTCTCTTCTCCCTCGCCCCGCTTGCGGGGAGAGGCGAAGAACGGCGCCTCACATCCCCGGCCAGTCTTCCGCCGTCAGCGTCGCAGCATCCGCGCCGACGATGTCGGAGAGCGAATCCCGGCCCGTGCGCAGCAATGTCGAGGTGAGGTCGCGCTTGATCTCCTCGACGAGGCCGAGGCCCTTGTAGACCAGCGACGAATAGAGCTGGATCAGGCTCGCGCCGGCGCGGATTTTCGTCAGCGCGGCGCCGCCGGAATCGACACCGCCGACGCCGACCAGCGGGAACGCGCCCTCGACGCGCACATAGGTCTCCGCGACCATGCGCGTCGACAGGCGGAACAGCGGCCGGCCGGACAAGCCGCCCTGCTCCTTCGCCCGCATCTCCTCGCGCAGCGTGCTCGGCCGCGCGATCGTCGTGTTCGACACGATCATGCCGTCGACCCGGCGCGAGCGCGCGACCTGCACGACGTCGTCGAGCTGGGCAAGGCTCAAATCCGGCGCGATCTTCAGCAGCACCGGCGTGTCGCCGGCCTTCTGGCGCACCCGCTCGCGCGCGTCGATCACCCTTGCGAGGAGGTCGTCGAGCAGCGCGCCTTCCTGCAAGTTGCGCAGGCCCGGCGTGTTCGGCGAGGAGACGTTGATCGTGAAATAGCTCGCGACCGGCGCAAAGGCCTCGATCAGCTTGACGTAGTCCCCAACGCGGTCCGGCGAATCCTTGTTGGCGCCGACATTGACGCCGACGATGCCGCCGTGCTGCGCGCGCGCGGCGAGCCGGCGCAGCGCGACATCCGCGCCGTCATTGTTGAAGCCCATGCGGTTGATGACGGCCTCGTCGCGCTCGAGCCGGAACAGCCGCGGCCGCGGATTGCCGCTTTGCGGCTTGGGCGTCACCGAGCCGATCTCGACGAAGCCGAAGCCGAGGCGCAGCAGCGCATCCGGCACCTCCGCGCTCTTGTCGAAGCCCGCGGCCATGCCGATCGGGTTGGGAAAGTTGAGCCCGAAGGCGCGCACCGCGAGCTTGGGATCGTCAGCGCGCGGCTTGACCGGCGGCAGGAAGCGCAGGCCCTGGATCGCCAGGCGATGCGCATCCTCCGGATCGAGCCAGCGCAGCACCGGCAGCGAAAGAGCATCGAAGGCGCGAATCACGGGGCAAGCTCCGGCATGTCGTGGCCGCCGTCCGAGCGCATGTTGAGGTTCACCACCGAGATGACCGCGCCGAAATCGAGCTCGCCATAGAGATGCGGAAACAGCTCGTCATTGCGCGAGCGCTCCCAGCGCAAAGCGCTGCCGAGCGCATCGCCGTCGACCTCGACCAGGAACAGCGCGCGCTGCCCGAAATAATGCTTGCGCAAGGTCTCGGGAACCTGGGCGGCCGTCGAGAAATGGATGAAGCCGTCGCGCGCGTCGTCCGCGCTGCCGCGGTACACGCCCTGCCGTTCCGCCTCGCGCCAGGCCGAGGCCGGACAGATTTTGTAGATCTTGTTGACCACCTGATGTGGAGCCCTGTTTGCTCTTTGAGTCAGCTCGTTGAGTCTCTTGGGGTTTTTCGTCTCTTGCGGGTCTCAAAACCCGGCGCGACCGTAAAGGCGGCCCCTTCCGAACTCAAGACTTAGAGCCTATTCCATTCCGATGAAATCGGAATGGGCTCTAAATTCTTGTTTTGACGCGTATTCTTGACGCGAACCGGTATCCGCTTCGCTTGAAAGCGCGTCCGCCGTCGCCTCTTGCGCGAAAATCGGAAAACCGGTTGATTTGAGGACAGTTTTCCTGAGTGGCGACGGGCTGGACCTTCCATGGTCAGACAGGCCAAAGCGCAGAGGATACTGACTCACGACCAGATCTGGGTCGCGCTGGATCGGCTGGCGGCGCGCGCCGGGCTGTCTCCGTCCGGCCTTGCCAAGCGGGCAGGGCTCGACCCCACCACTTTCAACCGGTCCAAGCGTGTCACCTCGGACGGCCGCGAGCGCTGGCCCTCGACCGAATCGATCGCAAAAGCGCTGGCAGCGGCCGGCGCCTCGATCGATGTCTTTGCCGGGTTGATCAGCGACGAGACCGGCAACAGCCGCTCGGTGCCGCTGCTCGGGCTCGCACAGGCGGGCGCGAGCGGCGCTTTCGACGAGACCGGCCTTCCGTCCGGCAAGGGCTGGACCGAGCTCGCGCTTCCCACCGCCGAGGACAGCCAGACGTTTGCGCTGGAGATTGCCGGCGATGCGCTTGCCCCGACCTATCGCAACGGCGACGTCATCCTGGTCTCACCCGGCACGCCGATCCGCAAGGGGGATCGTGTCGTGGTGACGACCAAGGCGGGCGAGGTGACGGTCGCAACGTTGAAGCGCCGCACGGCCAAGGCGCTGGACTTGCTGCCGCTCGATGCCTCGCAGGCCGAGCGCACGATCGCGGCGGGTGAGCTCGCGTGGGTCGCAAGGATCGTGTGGGCGAGCCAATAAATTCAACGCGCGACGGCCATTGCGACTCACCGCGCCTCTCGCCTAGGTTGCGCGCGCATCGCCGATCTAATTCATCTTGGGGGAATATGATGAATCGCCGTCACGCATTGAAGGCCCTCGCGGGTCTTGCGCTTTGTCCGGTCTGCAAGCCGGCCTTCGCCGCCGAAGGCGTGCATTGGAGCTATGAAGGCGCCGGAGCTCCTGCCAAATGGGGCGATCTCGACGCGGCCAACAAGGCCTGCGCGGTCGGCCTGCAACAATCGCCGATCGACATCGAGGCGACGATCAAGTCGCAATTGCCGACGTTGAAGCTGAATTGGGGCAAGAGCGCCGACACCATCGTCAACAACGGGCACACGATCCAGCTCAACTTCGCCGAAGGCAGCACGCTCACGCTCGGCGACGTCAAATACAAGCTGCTCCAGGTGCACTTCCACCGGCCGAGCGAGCACATGATCGGCGGCAAGAATTTTCCGATGGAGGCGCATTTCGTCCATCGCAACGATGCCGGCGGGCTCGCCGTGGTCGGCGTGCTGATGGCCGAGGGCAAGCCGAACCCGGCCTTCGGCAAGATCGTCAAGACCATGCCCGCGGCGGAAGGCCCGGCGGTGAAAGCCGACGCGAGCATCGATCCCCTCGCGATGCTGCCAACGAGGCTCAGCTACTTCCGCTATCCCGGCTCGCTGACGACGCCGCCCTGCTCGGAAGTGGTCGAATGGCTGCTGCTGACCACCCCGATCCAGGTCTCGGCCGCCGACGTCGCCGCCTTCGCAAAGCTCTATCCGATGAACGCGCGGCCGGTGCAGAAGGACAACCGGCGTTACGTGCTACGCTCGACCTGAGGCGCAGCTTCGGCGCCTCGGACGTTCTGTCTGACGTCCACGACGACCTCGTAGTTGGCGGCCGTTGCATCGAAGGCCGTCAGCATGGCCTGCGCCTCAGGATCGACGACGGCCTTGTCGGGATCGGGCCCCGTGAAGGCGCGGATGCTGTCGAGGCCCTGCCACAGCGTCAGCGCCAGCACTTCGGTGCCCCCCTCCACCTCGCGGCGCAACAGCGAGGCGCCGGAAAAGCCGTCGATGGCCTCAAGGTGCGGCACCACCCGGGTTGCAAAGTGATGCTGATAGAGGGCGGCCTTGTCGCGCGTGGCCGCCGCACGCCAGATGCGAGCGATCATCCTTCTCTCCGAAGCCTGCAAGGCCGAGTCTTGCGGGAACACACCCGGCGCCGTATTGGCTGAAATTGCGGCAACGCTCCCATCCCGATTCTGCCTCTCGTCCAGGACCGCCCGTCGCGCCATGATGTGCGAGAGACGGAGCACACGGACCGACGATGGCGCGCCGGCACACTGGCAACCACACGAGCTATTGGCACAGCCGGCGGATTCCCGGCATGAGCCTGCTGCGCGCCGATTTCCGTCACCACGACTACGGTTCGCACACCCATGATGCCTATGTGATCGCGGTAACGGAGTCCGGCGGCGCCGAAATCCGCAACCGCAATGTCGTGCGAAAGGTCGGCGCCGCCACGCTGTTCGTCTCCAATCCGGACGAGCGGCAGTCGGCCCGGATGGGCGATAGCGGACGATGGCGCTATCGCGCCTTCTATCTCGCCCAGCCTGCAATCGGCGACCTCGCGCGGCGCTTCGGCACGGACGCCCTGCCCCACCTCCAGGAGAGCATGCTCGACGACGGCGATCTGATCGGGCGCTTCGACCGGTTGCACCGGGTGCTGGAAACCGAACAGGACGACCTCTTGGCCGACGAGCTGGTCGCCGATGCCTTCGGCCGTCTGTTCGAGCGCTATGGTGACGGACGCCGCAGCAAGATCCCTGCCGGCCGCGACGCCGTCGTGTCGCGGTTGATCGCCCTGATGCGGGAGCGCCATGCCGAAAATCTGAGCCTGGACCAGCTTGCCGGCCTCGCAGGCCTCACCAGTTTCCAGCTGATCGGGCTGTTCAAGCGCACGGTTGGCCTTACCCCGCACGCCTATCTCGTCCACATCAGGCTCAACGCGGCCTGCCGTTTCCTAAGGCGTGGCCATTCGCTGGCCGACAGCGCGCTGGCGGCGGGATTCTGCGACCAGGCCGCGCTCAACAAGCATTTCAGGCGCTGCTACGGCATCACGCCCTTGCAGTTTGCGCAGGCCGCGCGGGCGGGCTGACGCGGCAATTTCAGCCAATACTGCCGGGGAACACGCGCCCTACTGCGATGCTGCGGAGGTTCTGCGCGGCGGGCGCCGTGCCGATTCCTGGCCTGACCGAGAAAGCGAAATGACCACACCAGCGAAACCGAGACTCCCCGCATTCGATCCGGAGGACGTCAGCGAGAGCAATTTCACCAGCTATCCGCAGTTGCACCGGGCCGCCAACCAGATGCGCTACAACCGCCGGCTCGGCGAGCATGCGGGGCTGAAGAATTTCGGCGTCAACCTGACCCGGATCATTCCGGGCGGGCAATCCTCGTTCCGTCACGCGCATTCGCGCCAGGACGAGTTCGTCTTCGTGATCGAGGGCGAAGTGGTGCTCGAGACCGATTCCGGCGCGCAGGTGCTGACGACGGGAATGTGCGCCGGCTTCCCCGCCGGCAGCGGCGATGCGCACCGCTTCGTCAATCGCACCACACGCGACGTCAGGCTGCTCGTGATCGGCGATCGCACGCCGGACGACGTGATCAGCTATCCCGACGTCGACATGCACGCCGTGCTCGGGCCGGATGGCGTCTACAAATTCACGACCAAGGCGGGCGAGCCGCTTTAGGGTCGCGCCTCGCTACCTGCCTCACGCGCTCCGCGCCAGCGCGCCGTCGATCATGTTGACCGCGTTCTGCACACCGTACACCGCAACGAAGGAGCCGAAGCGCGGACCCTTCTCCTGGCCGAGCAGCACCTGGTAGAGCATGTTGAACCAGTCGAGCGTCACGCCCGGACGGCCGTCCTTGCCCTTCTTGACCTGGTCGAGGAACGGCTCGCGGCGACCGATCTCGTAGACGACGTTCTGGATGTCCTCGGCCGAGGATTCCTGCGGAAGCTGCGACAGCGCATCGCGCAGATCCTGCAGCGCGGCGCGCTCGGTCTCGGTCGGCACGCGGAACTGCTTCGTCGGCGCCACGAAGTCGCGGTAGTAGTTGATGGCGTAGCCGACCATCGCATCGAGCTTGGGATGCGTCTTGGGGCTCACGCCGGGGCGATAGCGGCCGATGAAGCCCCACAGCGTCTCGGCATTCTCCGCATTCGACGACGACACCAGCGTCAAGAGAAGCTGGAAGGTGACGGGCATGTCGCCCTTCGGCGGATGGCCGTTGTGGATGTGCCAGACCGGATTGCCGAGCTGCTGCTTGCCATCCTGCTTCGCAAAGCCGTCGATGAACTGCTGATAGTCGTCGACATTGCGCGGGATGACGTCGAAATACAGCCGCTTGGCCGCCTTCGGCTCGCGATACATGAACAGCGACAGCGATTCCGGCGAGGCGTAGCGCAGCCATTCGTCGATGGTGAGGCCGTTGCCCTTCGACTTCGAGATCTTCTGGCCTTGCTCGTCGAGGAAGAGCTCGTAGTTGAAGCCTTCGGGCGGCGTGGCGCCGAGCGCCCTGGCGATCGCGCCGGAGAGCTTCACCGAATCGATCAGGTCCTTGCCGGCCATCTCGTAGTCGACACCGAGCGCAACCCAGCGCATCGCCCAGTCGGCCTTCCACTGGCACTTGACGTTGCCGCCGGTGACGGGCGTCTCGACTTCCTGGTTGGTATCCGGATCGACATAGGTCACCGTGCCGGCCGCGACATCGCGGCGGATCATCGGCACCTGGAGCACGATTCCGGTGGTCTTGCTGATGGGCAGGAACGGCGAATAAGTCGCGCGGCGGTCCGGCCCCAGCGTCGGCAGGATGATCGCCATGACCTTGTCGTAGGCGGCGAGCATCTTCAGCAGCGTCGCGTCGAAACGGCCGGACGTATAATAGTCGGTCGAGCTCGCGAACTCGTAGTCGAAGCCGAAATGATCGAGGAAGGCGCGCAGGCGGGCGTTGTTGTGGTGCCCGAATGACGGGTACTCGTTGGAGAACGGATCCGGCACGCGCGTCAGCGGCTTGCCGAGATGCGCAGCCAGCATCTCCTTGTTGGGGACGTTGTCGGGCACTTTCCGAAACCCGTCCATGTCGTCGGAGAAGGCGAGCAGGCGCGTCTTGATCTTGTCCTCGGTCAGCACGCGAAAGGCATGGCGCACCATCGAGGTGCGCGCGACCTCGCCGAACGTGCCGATATGCGGCAGGCCCGAGGGGCCGTAGCCGGTCTCGAACAGCACCTCGTCCTTCGGGCTTTTCTTCAGCCGCGCGACAATGGCCTTCGCCTGCTCGAACGGCCAGGCGTTGGATTGTTCGGCGAGCGCACGCAGGTCGCTCGGATTCGCGGCAAGATCGATAACGGACATCAGGGGCCTCCGGGCCGCGGAAAATAGCGATTTCCCGGCAGAATGCAAAAATGGTCTTGATCGTCATTCCGGGGCGATGCGCAGCATCGAACCCGGAATCTCGAGATTCCGGTTCGCGCTTCGCGCGCCCCGGAATGACGATCGATGGTTAGAACGGGCTCACCGAAAAATACCGCAGCCACAGGTCGGTGTAGCGGCCTTTTTCCCAGACGCGGAACAGGGCCCAGTTCAGGGCCTGGCGCAGCACGTCGTTGCCCTTGCGCACGGCGATGCCGATGCCTTCACCGAAAAAGCGGCTCTCAACGAAGGGACCGCCGGAGAAGGCGCAGCAATCGCCCGAATCCGTGCCGTTGATCCAGAAGGCGAGCGAGATGGCGTCGCCGAAAATGAAGTCGACCTCGCCCTTGCGAAGCGCGGCGCGCATCGCGTCGTCGTTGGGATAGGGGTGCAGCTCGGCGTCGGTGAACATCGCCTTGAGATAGGCTTCATGCGCGGAGCCGCCGATCACGCCCACCTTCTTGCCCTCGATATATTCCGGGCGGATTTCCGGCATCACCGCATCCTTGCGCGAGGCAAAGCGCGCCGGCACGCGGTAATAGGGATCGGAGAAGTCGACGCGGGCCCGGAGCTGCGGGCTCACCGCCATCGAGGCGATGATGGCATCGCCCCGGTTCGAGGTGAGCGCGTCGACCAGGGTCTCGAAGCGGCGCATCTGCACCGTGCAGGTGACCTTGATCTCCTCGCAGAGCGCGCGGGCGAGATCGACGTTGAAGCCGGCCGGATTGCCGTCGGCGCCGGTGTAGTTGAACGGCGGATAGTCGGTCTCGGTCAAAAAGCGGATCACGGTCAGGCGCGACAGGTCCGGCCGCTCCGGCCGCCGCCGCGGGTCCCAGAAGCCGGGCACGGCCTGCGGGGCCGCCTGGGGCGCGACCTGCGGGGTGACCTGGGGCGCCGCCGGAGGCTGCTTGGCCGGGGCCTGCGCCGTCGCGCCGGGCAGGCCGGCGAACAGGCAGGCGCCGACGGCCAGCCCTGTCAGCAAGCCACGGGCAGATTTGGACGATTTCGCCTGTTGCGATGGAGCCATCGGCCGGAAATGAACGAATTTCGTTGGGATCGGAGGGCCTTATAGACCATCCGCCCGGGAACGCGAGCGCCGATTGCGGTCAGGGTGAAGGTGCGCTCCCTCTCCCGCTTGCGGGAGGGGGTCGGGGAGAGGGTGTCTCCGCGGAGGGACAATCCCCGAGAGGAGAGAGCCCTCACCCGGCGCTCTGCCATAGCCGAGGCTTTGCCTCGGCGTCTTAGAGGACGGCCGCCAAAGGCGGCCTATACCTCTCCCGCAAGCGGGAGAGGTTACACCGAGGACGCGGCCCGACCGATCCACCAAACTACAGATAACGCTTTAGGTCCGCCGCGGCCTCTTCCGGCGTCCGCTTCAGGTTGAACGGCGAGACGAAGCGGCCGTCGCGGTCCATCAGATAGATCAGCGCGGTGTGGTCCATGGTGTAGTCGCCGTCCTTGGTCGGGACCTTCTTGGCGTAGACCCGGTAGGACGTGATCACCTTGGCGATCTCGGCGGGATCGCCGCTGAGGCCCTCGAGATGCGGATCGAAGCTCGACAGATAGTTCTTCATCGTCGCCGGCGTGTCCCGCTCGGGGTCGACCGAGATGAAGATGGCGTTGACCTTGTCGGCGTCCTTGCCCATCGCGCGCAGCACTTCCGAGATCTCGAACAGCGAGGTCGGGCAGACGTCGGGACAATGGGTGTAGCCGAAGAAGATCAGGGTCGGCTTGCCCTTCAGGCTCTTGTCGGTGACGGCCTTGCCGTTCTGGTCGGTGAGCTGGAACGGGCCGCCGATCGCAGCCGGTTGCGCCACCTTGCCGACCCCGCCCATGGCCCAGAACATGATCAGCAGCCCGACGATCAGGCTTGCGGCGAAGGCGGTCGCGATCACCAGCGGGCGGGTGGCGGAGCTCATGGGCGGAAGACTTCCTGTCGGGGGTCAGAAGCAGGCAATGAAGCCGGTCCTGATCATTTCGAAGAACACCTGGGTGCCATAGTGGAACCACAGCGCCAGCGCGCCGATCACGACCAGGCCGCCGACACCTGTGCCAGCCAACAGCAGCACAGACGGCGTCCGGCCGGCAGTGGGCGAATTGTCCTGTAACGGATGGGCCGGGCGCACTGGTTGAGCCATGACAACGATCGGGGCGAAAGCCCCGGTTCCCTAGCTTTGAGATAAGCTTTAGCCCGCCTGCGGGCAAGGCGCCGCTGGCGGGCTAAAGCAAACCCGTCGTGCCGAGGATGTCAGTGCAGGAGCTGGCCCCGGGCGGACTCGAGCTGGTCCGATTGCGGGAGAGACCGGCGGGTCGGTTTGATCGCCGAGGCCTGCGCGTCCATGTAGCAGGGCTTGTACATGGCCTGAAGCTGCTTGCCCCTCAGGAAAAGCATGTGCGGGGTCAGGCCCCCGCGCTGGCTGATCCAGCGCCTCACCTGCGAGGGATACATTGCGTAAAGCATCTGGGTTGCTTCGGAATTGGTGACAGCGCGGCCATTGGCGCCGAAATCCCAGGCGGCATGGAAGCCGAGCGTCGCGCTCGAGGTCACGCAGATGCGGTCGTGCGGGATGGCGCCGAGGACGATGGTGCAGGCGGAGGCGCAGAGGCCGTCGATGATGACGGTTTCGCCGGACTGCCGCAGGTCCTGGTATTTGTCGACGTAGGTTCCGATCCGGCCGCCGCGGTCATCCGCGATGCGAACCACCGCGTGAGAAGCCCCCATGCAAGCGATGAGCACAACCGCCGCCAGCAACCCCGTCAGAAACTTCATTGTCCCCCGCCCCAGTCGAATTCGAATCTGCGTGTCAGGTGGTGATGCACGGCTAGCGTCCGTCGTAACCAAGGTTTTGTCTAGGCAGGCCGGCTGACTCAAAACAAATTCAAATCCAGTGTTGCGTCCGCGCTGCACTTGGCCGGGCTCTATCCCAAAGTGGAACAAGTTAATGATGTCTTACGCGCCACACCCTTGATCTCAGTTAGAACCGCTGGCTTCAATCCGGGCAACTACAGGGGGGAACCTATGGAGGGGGACGCGCATGGCTGAAGAGACAGACGTCATCGTTGTCGGCGCCGGACTATCGGGCCTCGTGGCCGCAACCGAGATCGCGGATGCGGGCAAGCGCGTGATCGTGGTCGACCAGGAAGGCGAGCAGTCGGTCGGTGGCCAGGCGTTCTGGTCGTTCGGCGGACTATTCCTGGTCAATTCGCCCGAGCAGCGCCGGCTCGGTATCAAGGATTCCTTCGATCTCGCGATGCAGGACTGGCTCGGAACCGCCGGCTTCGACCGCGACGAGGATCACTGGCCGCGCAAATGGGCCGAGGCCTATGTGGCCTTCGCGGCCGGCGAGAAGCGCGACTGGCTGCGCGCGATGGGACATCGCATCTTCCCCGTGGTCGGCTGGGCCGAGCGCGGCGGCTATGACGCGATGGGCCACGGCAATTCGGTGCCGCGCTTCCACGTCACCTGGGGAACCGGGCCCGGCATCGTCGAGCCGTTCGAGCGCCGCGCGCGCGAGGCGATGAAGAGCGGCCGCTTGATCTTCAAATTCCGCCACCGCGTCGACGCGTTGTCCATCACCAATGGCACGGTGGACGGCGTCAGCGGCGCCGTTCTCGCGCCCGACAATGTCGAGCGCGGCAAGAGCTCCTCGCGCAATGTCGTCGGGGAGTTTGCACTGAAGGCGCAGGCCGTGATCGTCGCCTCCGGCGGCATCGGCGGCAATCACGAGCTGGTGCGGCAGAACTGGCCCAAGCGGCTCGGCGAGCCGCCAAAATTCATGATCTCGGGCGTGCCCGAACACGTCGACGGCCGCATGATCGGCATCACGGAGCAGGCGGGTGCGCGGCTGATCAACCGCGATCGCATGTGGCACTATGTCGAGGGCATCCAGAACTGGTCACCGATCTGGCCGCGCCACGGCATCCGCATCCTGCCGGGGCCCTCGTCCATGTGGTTCGACGCCACCGGCACGCGTTTGCCGGCGCCGCTGTTCCCCGGCTCCGACACGCTCGGCCAGCTCAAATACATCATGTCGACGGGCCATGATTATTCCTGGTTCATCCTGACCCAGAGCATCATCAAGAAGGAGTTCGCGCTGTCGGGCTCGGAGCAGAACCCTGACCTCACCGGCAAGAGCTGGCGCATGACGCTGCGCCGCGCCACCAACAAGGGCGCGCCGGCGCCGGTGGAAGCATTCAAAAGCCATGGTGTCGACTTCATCGTGCGCGACAAGATCGACGATCTCGTTACGGCGATGAACAAGCTTGCCGGCAGCGACCTCCTCAGGCTCGAGCACATCAAGATGCAGATCGAGGCGCGCGACCGCGAGATCGCCAATCCCTACGTCAAGGACGCGCAGGTGATGAACATCCACAATGCGCGCCGCTATATCGGCGACAAGCTGATCCGCACCGCCTCCCCGCATCGCATCCTCGATCCCGCACACGGACCGCTGATCGCGGTCAAGCTCAACATTCTCACCCGCAAGACGCTCGGCGGCTTCGAGACCGATCTCGACTCGCGCGTGTTCGGCGGCGAAGGCAGTGTCATTCCCGGCCTCTATGCGGTCGGCGAAGCCGCGGGCTTCGGCGGCGGCGGCGTGCACGGCTATCGCTCCCTCGAAGGCACTTTCCTCGGTGGCTGCCTGTTCTCGGGCCGCAATGCGGGCCGTGCGGCGGCGAAGGCGGTAGGCTAGATCGTGCGGCGGTGGATGCATATCGGGGCGCTTCTCGCGGGCTTCGCCACCGCCCCGGCTGCGTCCGCCGACACCATCGACGTCAACGGCGTGATGCGGTCCTACACCGTGCAACTGCCGGCCAAGCGACTTGTCCCGCTGGTGGTCGTGCTGCATGGCAAGACCCAGCGCGGCGCCGACATGGTCGCGCGGACGGCGTGGCCGCAGGTCGCAAAGCGCGAAGGTTTCGCGGTGGTCTTTCCGGATGGGCTCAACCATGCCTGGGCCGATGCGAGGACGAAGGCGGGACCCGCGCTCCGAGGCCCGCCCGAGGGCACCGACGACGTCGCCTTCATCGCCAAGCTCGTCGAGAAACTGGTGACGAACGGCACGGCCGACCCTGGCCGCGTCTATGTCGCCGGCATCTCCAATGGCGGCGCCATGGCGATGACGCTTGCTTGCGCCCGCGCCGATCTGTTTACGGCAGGCGCGAGCGTGATCATGAACCTCACCGATGAAGCCGCGGTCACGTGCCATCCGTCGCGGCCGCTGCCGATGCTGATCATGAACGGCACGGCCGACCCGCTGGTGCCCTACGAGGGCGGACGCGGATCGAGCTATTTTGCCGCGGACGGGTTCTGGTCGACCGAAGAGACGTTTGCCTTCTGGCGCAAGCTCAACGGCTGCGAGACCGATGATGCCAACGTGACTGAAATGCCCGACAGGGCACCCGCGGACCAGTCCACGGTCACGCGGATCTCCTCGCGCTGCCCCAGGGGGCACGACGTCGTGCTCTATCGCGTCAACCATGGCGGCCATCGCATGCCCGGCTTCGCGCCGGATGCCCGCTTCCCCAAGGTCGCAACCAGCCTGCTCGGGCCTCAGAACAGCGACATCGACGGCGCCGAGACGATCTGGACGTTCTTCAGTCAGTTTCCGTAGGGAACGCGTGCAACGCCCACGACGCATGCGCCACGGGCAACGCATGCGTGCCTGGGGTGGCTGAGCGCGAGGTGCTGGGCTAGACAGGGCCGCCATTCCACCAGGAGATCCCAAATGAGCATTCAGCGTTTTGAAACCGGCCCGCGCATGAGCCAGGTCGTCGTGCACGGCAACACCGTCTATCTCGCCGGTGTCGTCGCGAGCAAAGCCGCCGGCGAAAGCGTGACGAAGCAGACCCAGGACATCCTGGCGACGATCGACGGCCATCTCGCCAAGGCCGGCACCGACAAGTCGAAGCTGCTCTCGGCCACGATCTACATCACCGACATGAAGACGTTTGGCGAGATGAACGCGGTGTGGGACGCCTGGGTCTCCCCCGGCAACACCCCGGCCCGCGCCACCGTCGAGGCCAAGCTGGCAGCGCCGCAATACACCGTCGAGATCATGGTCACGGCCGCGAAGTAATCTTCGCGAACAATTCGCATGCGACTGAAGCGCGATGAGAACATCATCGCGCTTCATTTTTTTGCGCACGCCGATGACCTCAGAGGTAATCGATCGGCGTGCGCGAACCTTCGATAGTGGCGATCAGCCGACCACGGCGTCATCGAAGGAGCACCCCATGACCGACCACGTCACCATTGCCCGCCACTACATCGAGCTCTGGAACGAGCGCACGACAAGCCGCCGGCGCGAGCTGCTGAGCCAGAACTGGACGGCGGATGCGAGCTATGTCGATCCGCTGATGAAGGGCGACGGCCAGGACGGCATCGACGCGCTGATATCAGGCGTGCAACAGCGCTTTCCCGATTTCAAGTTCAAGCTGCTGGGCGAGCCCAACGGCTACGGCGATCATCTCCGCTTCAGCTGGGGCCTTGGCCCCGATGGCGTCGACAGCCCGATCAAGGGCACCGATTTCGCCGTGCTGAAGGACGGGCGCATCAGAAGCATCACGGGATTTCTGGACCAGGTGCCCGCGGGCGCGTGAGGGGCGAGCGTAGCCTCAAGCTCCGTCGTCGTCCCGGCGCAGGCCGGGACCCATACCGCGTGATCTCTCGGACTGCGCGCGGTGGGAGTACCGAACGACTAGTCTTCGCCAGACTACTCCCTTGGGGTTATGGGTCCCGGCCCCCCGTGCGCAATTGCGCACTAGGCCGGGACGACACCTTGGTTGGGGCGAGCTCGGCTTAAGCAATCGCTAGCCGATACGCAGCCTTCGCATTCATCCCGAACGCCTTGTCCCGCGCGCCCGGCCCGAGCTTCGCCAAACACGCCTCCAGCGCGCCCTTGATCTCGGCATAGCTTCCCGCAAGCAGGCACACCGGCCAGTCGGAGCCGAAGATCAAACGATCCTCACCGAAACATGTCGCGGCGTGCTGGACGAACGGCAACAGCCGATCCGCGTCCCAGTCGCTCCAGACCGCTTCCGTCGCGAGCCCGGAGATCTTGCACCAGACATTGCCGCAAGCGGCGAGCGCCTTGATGCGATCAGCCCATTCGGCGCTTCCGCCGGAAGCGATCGGCGGCTTGGCGGCATGGTCGAGCACGAAGCGCGCGTTGGGAAAGGCCTGCGCGGTTGCGATCGCCGCCGGCAATTCGCGGGTGCGGACGAGGAAGTCGTAAGTGAGATCGCGGACGAACAATGCGACAAGCCCGCGCCGGACGTCCTCGCGGAGCAGCCAATCTGGATCGGCCTCGTCGTGGACCTGGTGGCGGATGCCGACCAGCTTGTCGCCGCCCGGCGCGGCGCGCAGCCGGTCGAGCGTGTCCCCAAGCGCGCCATCGGTCAGATCGACCCAGCCGACGACGCCGACGACAGAGGGCGTCGCATGCGCGATGCGCAAGAATTCCTCGGTCTCCTCCAGCGCCGAGCGGCACTGCACCACGATGCTCGCGTCGATGCCATTCGCCTTCAACAGCGGCGCGAGATCGGCGGGGCCGAAGGCACGGCGGATCGGCGCGAGTTCGGGCGCGTCCATCCAGGGATAGTCGGCGCGCGCCGGATCCCAGAAATGCTGATGGGCGTCGATCACCATGCCCTACACTCCACCCGGCAGCGGCGCCCGCGCGTCGACGAGCTTCCGCGCACGCAGCTCCTGCCAGAAGGCCGGCGGCACCGGCGCCTGCCACATCGCGATGTTGTCGGCGACCTCGCCGGCATTGCGCGCGCCCAGCACGGCGACCGTCACGGCCGGATGGGCCATGCAGAATTGAAGCGCGGCGGCCTTCAGCTCGGTGCCGTGCCTGCGGCAGAGCTCGTCGAGCTCGAGCGCCCGCGCGATCAGCGCCGCGTCGGCGTCTTGATAGTTGAACTTCGCGCCGGTGTGCGGGTTGGCCAGAATGCCGCTGTTGTAGATGCCGCCGAGCAGGATGCCGATGTTCTTTGCCTGGCAGACAGGAAACAGCGCATCCAGCGCGCCCTGGTCGAGCAGCGTGTAGCGGCCGGCGAGCAGGAAGCAGTCCACCGGCACGGTTTCGGCAAAACGGACCAGCATTTCCGACTGGTTCATGCCGGCGCCGATCGCCTTGACCGTGCCCTCCGTGCGCAGGCGCTGGAGCGCGCGGAAGGCGCCGGCGACGGCGTCGTCATAATGATCGTCGGGATCATGCACGAGCAGGACATCGACGCGGTCGAGCCCGAGGCGAGCAAGACTCTCCTCCACCGAGCGCATCACGCCGTCGTAACTGAAATCGAACACCGGCCGTTCGCGCGGCGTGCTCTTGTAATGTTCGTCCTCGGCGGCAGCGCCATCGCCCGAGCGCAGCAGGCGGCCGACCTTGGTCGAGATGACGTAGGAGTCACGCGGCTGTTGCCGCAGGAATGCGCCGAGCCGCCGTTCCGCCAGGCCAAAGCCGTAGAGCGGCGCGGTGTCGTAGAAGCGGATGCCGGCCGACCAACCCCGCTCGAGCGTCGCTTGCGCATCGGCATCACTGACGGGGGTGAACAATCCGCCGAGAGGGGCGGAGCCGAGGCCGATTGAGGTGACGTCGAGAGAGCCGAGCCGCGACCGTTTCATTCCAAATTTCCTTCCGGCAGTCCAAATCATCTCTCCCGCTTGCGGAAACCGCAAGCGGGAGAGGCACGCAGGAGCAGGAGTGCGGGGCTGGCGGCGCTCCTACTTCAGCATCTGCGCAACGTTGTCCTTGGTGACGAGATCGAGGCCGGTATAGACGATCTCCGGCACCTTCTCGCCCTTCTTGATGGCGAGCAGCGTGTCCATCGCCTTCTCGCCCATCTCGAACGGTCGCTGGCCGACCAGCGCATTTGCATAGCCGTCGCGCAGCAATTCGAGCTGCATCTTCAGCGTATCGGCAACGACCAGCGTGAACTTGCCGGAATCGATGTCCTTCTTGTTCCTGCTGGCGAAGGCCTTGAAGCCTTCGGGAGCAAACATCGGCCAGCCGCCGATGGGAACGATGGCGGCGAGATCGGGCGTTGCGGTGCGCATATCCGTCATCTGCTGGACCGCGAGTGCCGGATCGTCGTTGCAGAAGGTCGGCGAGCCCGCGACCTCGGTCCATTTCGAGCCCTTCAGCGCCTCGCGGACGCCGTCGACGCGCTCGGCAAGGTTCTTGGCACCGGGACCGCCCGAGACCATCGCGTACTTTCCGCCGTCAGGCCGCATCTTCACGAGTTGCTTGCCGAGCGCGACGCCGAACTCCTTGTTGTTGGTGCCGATATAGGCGATGCGCTTGGATCCCGGTGCATCGGCATCGAAGGTGATGACGGGGATGCCCGCCGCGGTCGCCGCCTCGATCGACTTGGTCATGGCCGCGACGTCGGCGACCGAGATTGCGAGGCCGTCGACCTTCTGGGTGACGAAGTCCTGGATGATCTGCGCCTGCGTCGCCGGCTCGTGCTCGACCGGCCCTTTGTAGACGCACTCGATATTGCCGAGTTCCTTGGCGCGCTTCAGACAGCCGTCGCGCGCAAAATCGAAGAACGGATTGTTCATCGCCTTGGGCACGATCACGAAGCGATAGTTCGCAGCGAACGCCGGCGTCGCCATCATCGCGACAGCGATGCCCGCAAGAAGAAGTTTCCTCATCGTCTCCTCCACCCTTCTTTGGCGCCTGTCCTCTCAAGTTCGTCCGGGAAGCGGACAGGCGGCATTTTCGTGGTCCTCCCGAACGACGTCACTTTCAGATCATCCGCGAGCGCACACGATCGACCAGCACGGCCAGGATGATGATCACGCCCACCAGCGTCTGCTGCCAGTAGGAGCTGACCTGTGCCAGCACGAGACCGTTGCGGATCACTTCCAGCAGCACGCAGCCGACAATGGCCCCCAGCGGCCCGCCGATGCCGCCGGCGAGGTTGGCACCGCCGATGACGGCCGCCGCGATCACGTTGAGCTCGTAGGACGTCGCCATGTTGGCGGGTGCCGATCCGAGCCAGCCGGAGATGATGATGCCCTGGAGGCCTGCGGCGAGCGCGCAGAGCACATAGACCTCGATCTTCACGCGCACGACCGGGATGCCGGTCAGTTCGGCCGCCTTCTCGTTGCCGCCGAGCGCGAAGACATGGCGGCCGAACGAGGTGTGGTGCAGCACCACCGCCATCGCCAGCGCAAGGATCACGAGATAGATGAACGGTACGGGCACGCCGAGCACGTCGCCCGAGGTGAGCGCGTAGAAGTAATCGGCGTCCGGCCCGCCGGGAAAGCTGCCGCGCCCGTTGGAGACGACATAGCCGAGCCCGCGCACGATCGAGAGCATGCCGAGCGTGGTCACGAACGGCGACAGGCCCAGCACCGCGATGCAGAAGCCGTTGACGAGACCGGCGATCAGCGCGACGCCAAGGCCCGCGACGACGGAGATCAGCAGGATCAGGCCGGGGACATTGGCCAGCACCGTCTTGCCGTCGGCCGCCATGTGCACGAAGAGCGAGGCGCCGAGCCCGCCCGGCGTCGACAGCTCGGTCATGACCATCGAGGTGATCATGGCCGAGAAGCACATCATCGAGCCGACCGAGAGATCGATGCCGCCGGTGATGATCACGAAGGTGACGCCGAGGGTGGCGATGGCGATGAAGGAAAAGTTCTTCGCCACGTTCTGCATGTTGCCCTGGGTGAAGAAATACGGGCTGGCGAAATGCATGATCACCAGCAGCACGGCCAGCGCGAGCAGCACGTAGCCGGTCTGGGAGGCGAAGATGCCGCGCTGCCACCACTTGATCTTGCCGACATTGGAGAAGGTGATCGGGGATTCCAGGGGCATGGCCATCACGCCGCCTCCTTCGCGCCGGTAATGAGGGCAGTGACTTCCTCGGGGGACGTCGCCTGAATCGCCTTGTCGGCCCGCTTCTCGCCGCGGCGCATGACGATCACGCGGTCGCACACGGCGAACACGTCGGGCATGCGGTGCGAGATCAGCATCACGGCGACGCCCTGCTCCTTGAGCCGGTGGATCAGGCTCAGCACCTGCTCGACCTGGCGGACCGAGATCGCGGCGGTCGGCTCGTCCATCATCACCAGCCGCGCATTGGAGAGCCGCGTCCGCGCGATCGCGACCGCCTGGCGCTGGCCGCCCGACATCTGCTTGACGAGGTCGTCGGGGCGCGTCTCCGAGCGCAACTCGCCGAACAATTCCAGCGCGCGCGCCGCCATCGCCTTGTGGTCGAGCAAGGCGAACGGGCCGAATTTTCGCTTCAGCTCGCGGCCGAGGAAGACGTTGGCGGCCGCGGTCAGATTGTCGGCCAGCGCAAGATCCTGATAGACGACCTCGATCCCGACCGTGCGGGCATCGACGGGCCGGTTGAAATGAACCGCGCTGCCGGCAAAGCGGATCTCGCCATGGCTGGGGCGGAAATTGCCCGCGATGATCTTGACCAGCGTCGACTTGCCCGCTCCGTTGTCGCCCATCAGGCCGACCACCTCGCCGGGGAAGACCTGCATGTCGACGTCATGCAGCGCGCGGATCGCGCCGAACTCCTTGCCGATGCCGGAGAGTTGGAGCACCGGTGTTGCCTCAGCACTTGTCATCAGCGACCTTCCTCAGACATAGCGGTTGACGAGGGATTCCAGATATTCCTGCCGTCCCGAGCGTGGCTGCGGGTCGAAACCGGGGCCGAGCGCACGATCGGCGAGATCGGCGAGCGAGCGCTGGCCGCCGAGAATGGCGCGGCCCTCGGGTCCGGCCCATCCTTCGTAGCGCTTGTCGAGCGGCGCGGTGAGGGCGCCGGCATCAAGCATGTCGGCGGCGGCAAGGAAGGCGCGCGCGCAGGCATCCATCGAGCCGACATGGGCGTGGATCAGATCGTCCGGGTCGATCGACTGACGCCGGATCTTGGCGTCGAAATTGAGCCCGCCGGACGTGAAGCCGCCGCGGTTCAGGATCTCGTGGAACACCAACGCGAGCTCCGGCACGTTCATCGCGAACTGGTCGGTGTCCCAGCCGAGCAGATCGTCGCCGCGGTTGACGTCGAGCGAGCCGAAGACACCGAGCGCCTCGGCGAGCGCAACCTCGTGATGGAAGGAATGGCCGGCGAGGATGGCGTGGTTCTGCTCGATGTTGAGCTTGACGTCCTTGAGGAGGTCGTAGCGCGCGAGGAAGCCGTAGCAGGTGGCGACGTCGAAATCATATTGATGCTTGGTCGGCTCCTTCGGCTTCGGCTCGATCAGGATCGGGCCCTTGAAGCCGATCTTGTGCTTGTGCTCGACGACGAGCGAGACGAAGCGGCCGAGCTGGTCGAGCTCGCGCTTGAGATCGGTGTTGAGCAGCGTCTCGTAGCCCTCGCGGCCGCCCCACAGCACGTAGTTCTGGCCGCCGAGCCGGTGCGTCACCTCCAGCGCGGCGCGGACCTGGCCGGCGGCATAAGTGAAGATGTCAGGGTCCGGATTGGTCGCGGCGCCCGCCATGTAGCGGCGATGCGTGAACAGATTGGCGGTGCCCCAGAGCAGCCGGACTTTGGCCGAGGCCATCTTCGCTTCGAACAGGTCGGCGATCGCGTTGAGGTTGGCGACCGACTCCGCGAGCGAAGCCCCCTCCGGCGCCGCATCGACGTCGTGGAAGGTGAAGAAGGGCACGTCCAGCAGCCGGAACAGCTCGAAAGCGACATCAGCCTTGGCCCGTGCCTGCGCCATCGCATCGGTGCCGTGATGCCAGGGCCGCAGGAACGTCTCGCCGCCGAAGGGATCGCCGCCCGGCCAGCAGAAGGAGTGCCAGTAGCAGACCGCAAAGCGCAGGTGATCCTCGAGCCGGCGGCCGTGGACGAGGCGGTCCTTGTCGTACCAGCGGAAGGCGGGCGCTGGTCCGGCATCTTGGCCGGCGAAGGCGACAGGCGTGCTTTCCTCGAAGAATTTGGCTGACACGTTCACTTAAGCGGACTCCTTCAACGCGGGATAAAGCGCGCGCCAGCGGCGATAGGCCTCGTCATAGGCGGCGGTCACGGATGCGCGGGGTGCGAAACTCGCGAGCCGGCGCGGGCGCGTGCAAACTTCAGCAGGATCGTCACCGGTGGCGGCAAGGCGTCCGAGCCGCGCGGCGCCGAGCGCGGCACCCACCTCGCCTTCCTCGACGCGGTGGACGGTAATGCCGAGCACGTCGGCGCAGATCTGGGCCCAGAGCGGCGAGCGCGAGCCACCGCCGACGAGATCGACTTCCACGATCGGCCCGCTCGCCGCGCTCAGTGCCGCCAGATTGTCGCGCGCGGCAAAGGCGACGCCTTCGAGCACGGCCTGCACGATCTGGCCGCGCCCGGTCGCGCCGCGCAGACCGACGAAGGCGCCGCTGGCGGCGGCGTCGTTGTGCGGCGTGCGCTCGCCGTCGAGATATGGCAGGAATCTTATCGGGCTCGGCCCATCGACGCGCTCGCCGAGCGGCGCCAGCAGCGCGGCGGCCGGCGTCTCCATCACGCTCGCGAGCCAGGCGAGCGAGGCCGCCGCCGACAGCATCACCCCCATCTGGTGCCACAGGCCGGGTAGCGCGTGGCAGAACGCATGCACGGCTGAAGCCGGCGCCGGCGCAAAGCGGTCGGTGGCACGGAACATCACACCTGACGTTCCCAGTGACAGAAACGCATCGCCGGGCGCGATCGCGCCAAGCCCGATCGCGCTGGCGGCGTTATCGCCGGCGCCGCCCGCGACCACGACATCCTTTGCCATACCCCAGCGCTGCGCGAATTCCGGCGCGAGCACCGCGCTCACCGCGCTGCCCTCGACGAGGCGCGGCATGTGGTGGAGATCGAGGCCGGTCGCATGCAGCAGCAGGGCCGACCAGCGGCGCTGGCCGACATCGAGCCACAGCGTGCCGGCCGCGTCCGACATGTCCTCGACCATCTCGCCGGTCAGCCGATAGCGGACATAGGCCTTCGGCAGCAGCACCTTTGCGACACGCGCGAAGATCTTTGGCTCGTGCCGCGCGACCCAGAGCAGCTTCGGCGCGGTGAAGCCGGGCATCGCCAGATTCCCGGCGATCGTGTGCAGCGACGGACAGCGCCGCTCCAGTGCGACGCATTCGGCCTGCGAGCGGCCGTCGTTCCAGAGGATGGCGGGGCGCAGCGGCCGTCCATCCTCGCCGAGCAGCGTCGCGCCATGCATCTGGCCCGATAGTCCGATGCCGGCGACCCGCGCGACTTCGCGCGGATGGCGGGATGCGAGATCATCGACCGCACCGGTCGCCGCATCGACCCAGGTGTCGGGATCCTGCTCGGACCACAGCGGCGCCGGATGCGACAGCGCAAGCTCGCGCGCCGCCGTCGCGACAACCGCGCCGGCATCGTTCACGAGCACCGCCTTCACACCGGACGTGCCGATGTCCAATCCGAGATACACGCCGTCCTCCCTTTCGCCTGTGGCCGTGTGCGATCTTTTCGTCGCCTTGCCCGCAACGGGCCGTTCGAAATCCGCTGCCGCTAAGGCAGATTGTCCCGCATCACGATGTCGATCCTGATCTTCTCCTGTTCGTGCAGGATGGGCTCGCCACGGGCGAGCGCGAGCAGCACGCGCACGGCGGCGCGCGCCTCATGTCCCGGATTCTGCGAGATCGCGGCATCCATCACGCCCTGCAACAGCAGCCGGCGCGTCAGCGCCGTGACGTCGTGCCCGACGAACACCACCTGCTTGTCGCGGCCGGCATCGCTCAACGCCTTGGCGACACCTTGTGTGCCCGCGCCGACATTATAAAGGCCGACAATGTCAGCATGCCTGCCGAGCAGCCGGGCCAGAACCTGTTCCGAACGTTCGTCCTCGTCGCGCCCTTCCAGCACCGGCAGCACGCTGAGGCCAGGGAATTCCGCCGCCATCACCTGATTGAAGCCGAAGATGCGCTCGGCATGGTCGCGCAGGCCCTGCGAGCCCGCCACGATCGCGACCTTGCCGGAGCGCTGACCGACCAGCCGCCCGACCAGCGCGCCGGCGGTGCGCCCCGCCGCGATGTTGTCGATGCCGACATAATGGTGGCGCCGCGACGACGGCACGTCCGAGACCAGCGTCACCACCTTGGTGCCGGCATCGACGAGATCGTTGATCGCGGCGCGGACGCCGGGATGATCCAGCGCCACCACGGCGACGCCGTCGTAATCGCCCGACAGCGCCTCGAGCGAGGCTGCGAGCATGGAATGATCGAACACGTCGGTTGCGACCATCTCGACACCGAGGCGGCGGGCCGAGAGCCAGGCCGACATCTCGCCGAGATAGGCCTCGATCTGCTGCATGAACGGGTTCGGCCCGGACGGCATCACGAAGGCAAAGCGGCGGGCGCGGCCGCGGGCGAGCTCTGCGGCGGCCACGTGCGGCTGGAACGCGTTGCGCTCGATCGCCGCCTTGACGCGCCGGACCGTATCGGGCCGCACGCCCGGGCGGTTGTGCAGCACACGATCCACCGTCGCGAGACTGACGCCCGCCTCGCGGGCGATGTCCTTCAGCGTCAGCGCGGCGGCGGTGAGAGTATCGGCCATGGCTGAAGGCTAGCAGAGGTTTTTTGAGGTACGCAACTCATTTTGAGGGGCGCGAAAGAATTTTCGGCCCCCGGTTGCACTGCGGCAGTCGGCCGGAGAGCTCAGCGGCCGCTCAGATCCAGCGTCAGAAACAGGCTGTTGCGGTCCTCGACATAGCCCTCGAACGGGCCGCAGAGGACGAAGCCATGCGCCTGGTACAGCGCGTGGGCCGGCTTGAAATAGTCCCACGAGCCGGTCTCGAGGCTGAGCCGCGTCAAGCCCCGCGCGCGGGCTTCACTGATGATGTGGCGGAGCATCTCGCGACCAAAGCCGCGCCGCCGCGTGGTCTGCAGCGTGTGCATCGACTTGACCTCGCCATGGGTGGCCGAAAGCGTCTTCAGCGCGCCGGTGACGACCAGCGTCTCGCCGTCCCAGCCGGTCCAGAACGCGACGTCGCTCGCGCGAAGGCCCGCCAGATCGAGCGCATGGGCGCTGCCCGGCGCGGTCTGCGCCCGCGCCGCCGTGACGTGATGATCGAGCAGCGCGACGACGCGCGGATCGAAAGTGTCGCCGGGACGGATCTGCATCGTCACGGCCTCACTCCGCTTGCAAGCCGCATCTGCATGAGGACCATATCGAGCCAGCGGCCGAACTTGCAGCCGACCTCCGGCATACGGCCAACCTCGGCAAAGCCGAACGAGGCGTGCAGCGCGATCGAGGCGGAATTCGAGGCCTCGATCGCGGCGACCATCGTGTGCTTGTTCAGCGCCGTGGCGCGCTCGATCAGCGCTACCATCAGGCCGCGGCCGATGCCCGCGCGATGATGCCGCTCGTCGACATAGACGGAATTCTCGACCGTGTGGCGATAGCCGGGCCAGGGACGGAAATCGCCGAAGGACGCGAAGCCAACCACATCCCTGCCCTTCATGGCGACCAGAACAGGATAGCCGGCTTCCCGTCGCGCGCGGATCCACGCGCGCCGCGACTCGAGATCAACCGGACCGTCGGTCCAGACCGCCGTGGTGTTGATCGCGGCATGGTTGTAGATGGCCAAAATATCTTCGGCATCCTCCAGCGTGGCGTCCCGCACGATCAGCGACATCACATTTTCCCGTAAGAAGTGCCGCGCCGCGTGATGATGACGTAGCGCGCGTCCTGTCTGGTTTCGTTCTCGAAGGTCACCGCACGCATCACGTCGAAGTCGAGACAGTCGCCGTCGCGCAAGCGAACCGTCTTGGCGTCGATATGCACGCAGACCGCGCCCTCCAGCATCAGGAGCTGCTGGGTGAAGGCGTTGCGGCCCCAGGGGCTGTAGGAGACGCGCGCGCCGGCCGGCAGGTCGACGACGATGATCTCGATGCCGCTTGCCGCATCCGGCGGCGAGGCATGGCGCCTGCGGTAGCCGCTGTCGGGATCACGCCAATGCGGCTGGTCGGCAAGCCGCATCAGCCGCTCGGGCGGCTTCTCCGCGAGTGCGACGACGTCGCTCAGCGTGACGTCGAGCGCCGCACAGAGCTTGTTGAGCAGCGCCGCCGTCGCACTGCTCTGCGCCCGCTCCACCCGCCCGATCATGGCCCGGCTGACGCCGGAGCGGCCTGCGAGTTCGTTCAACGTCATGCCCGCCTGCGTCCTCAGGGTCTTCAAGCGACGACCGATCGCACGGTCGAGTTTCTGCTGGTCCATGGTCTTCATCCGAACATTGCCCGGCCACAGACCGCACCACCCATCAGGGTGAGAGGGAGCTTAGCGCGGACGGAGGCGAACGCCGTGAGCGGCAGTCTAATATATTAGAATCTTCGCAGAGCTCGTAGGGTCGGTTAGGATGCGCCCCAATCACAAATGATCCGGAGGCGACGAGATGGGCGAGCCAACGCAACGGACGATCAAGGCCAACGGTATCAGCCTCAACGTCGCCGAGCAGGGCAAGGGGCCGATGGTGCTGCTCTGCCACGGCTTTCCGGAAGGCTGGTACTCCTGGCGGCATCAGCTCGAGGCGCTGGCGGCGGCCGGCTACCACGCGGTCGCGCCCGACATGCGCGGCTACGGCAAGAGCGACCGGCCCGAGGCGATCGACCAGTACACGATCCTCCACATGGTCGGCGATCTTGTCGGCGTACTCGACGCCTTCGAGGTGAAGGACGCCGTCATCGTCGGGCATGACTGGGGCGCGACGATCGCCTGGCACACGGCGCGCCTGCGGCCCGATCGCTTCCGCGCCGCCGCGATCCTCAGCGTGCCCTATCGGCCGCGAAGCGAGGCGCGGCCGACGAGTGTCATGCCGCAGACGGCAGATGCGCAGTTCTACCAGCTGTATTTCCAGGAGCCGGGGGTCGCCGAAGCGGAGTTCGAACGGGATCCGCGCGCAACGCTCGGCGCCATGCTCTATGGCGGTTCCGGCGAAGGGGCGGCGGCAATCCGCGCGAGCGCCGAGCGCGCCGGCAGAACCGTCGGCGTCGGCATGGTCTCGCGCAAGGACGGCATGTTGCCGAAGGTTCAGGTGCCGCTGCCGTCGTGGCTCAGCGCCACCGACCTCGACTATTACAGCGCCGAATTTGCCCGCAGCGGGTTTCGCGGGCCGCTCAACTACTACCGCAACATCGATCGCAACTGGGAGCTGATGGGGGCCTTCGAGGGCGTGAAGGTGGTGGTGCCCTCGCTCTTCATCGCCGGCGACCACGACATGGTCATCGCCTTCCCCGGCGCCGCCGAGCATCTCGCCAACATGAAGCAATTCGTGCCGCAACTGCGCGAGATCAAGATACTGCCGGGCTGTGGGCACTGGACGCAGCAGGAGCGGCCCACGGAGGTGAACGCAGCGATCGTCGAATTTTTGCGGAGCTTGCCAGGTTAGCACCCTTCTCCGCTAAAGCTTCGAAGGGCATCCTGCATCGCGTTGCCGAAGAATGGAAATCCTGCGAAGCGCCTTCGCGCGAAGCAGGATGGAGCGGGCGAAGGGAATCGAACCCTCGTATGCAGCTTGGGAAGCTGCCGTTCTACCATTGAACTACGCCCGCAATCTCTTGAGATTGCTTTGATTTTCGTCTCGCCCTGAATTGGCTTGGCACGGTTTTGGCACGCAGAGCCAGTTCGGATGCGACCCAAGTTAGAGCAAACAATGTCGCAATTTGCAATCTCTGGGAAGTTGGGGCCGAAGCGCGTCGGCCAAGGCATCAACTGTTATCCCGGAAGGTCCCTCAATGTGAAACCTCCTTGCCCACCGCTCATCCGTGCAAAGAGGCGAACTTTCGATGCGAGCTGCAGGTTGCCCTCGGGAAGAACTAATAGTGGGATTATAGCCAGTGGATTGACGGCCCGGTCGATAGCATGTCTTCGGCTCATGAAAGTTCGTGCGCTTGTGGCTTGGAATGTGCGTCGGATCCGCATTGATCGCGGAATTTCGCAAGAGAAATTGGCTTACTCAACCGGAATTGACCGCTCCTACGTGGGCAGTCTTGAGCGGCAATCGAAGAACCCGACAATTGATCTTCTCGACCGCATCGCCGAAGCGCTAGGTGTTCATTTGTCCGAGCTATTTGCTCGGCCGCCCAAAGGTGCGAGGACTCCCAAGACCTTGCCTAAGGGTCGCAAACCGGCTTATCCACGTCGCAGGCCGAAATAGCTACCGTCGGGGCAAGTCCTGCTGATGGTAGTCATCGTGGGACTTGAGGTGACGGGGATGTTGAATACCGCGACATAACGTCCGAAGGCTTGCTGAGGGCCAGCTCCTTCAAAGGCCTTAGCGGCAAATAGGGACGGCGTCGACGCGGCTGCGTTTGCTGCTCATGTCCCGTGTTGTTGAAGACTCTTTCTTCATTGCATGGAGCTTCCTGGAAAGGTCTGGGGAGTTGGGGGACCGAGATGCATCCGCAAACATCCTCGGGCCGCCCTTTGTCCTTCTAGGACTTGGGTCTCGTTGCCCGTATTACCGTCCTTTCGTTTTTGCACATGGTGCAGATACCGATCCTGCGATCGAAATCGGTTGTTGTCCCGAGTGCTGCAGTGATTTGAGCTGAATGCGCGTGCGCGGTCAGTCGCAACGATTTCACGATGCAAGCATCGCAGATGGGAGCATTGAGTTGAGTCACCAGATTGTTTATCTGCTGAGCTATCAACATCCGAGTTTACGCTCTCTTCTCGACGGCAGATACCTCCACGCCGGCCGCGGCATCTTCTATTATAACTTCACTTCGATAGAGCATGGTGCGAACCTTGCCGAATGCAATGCTCTCAAGCTTCCTTGATGTCTCCACCTCTCTTTGAAGCAGGTCGGCGATAACCGACTCAAGTAGATCAGCGCTTCTTTTGCTTTCGAGCCCCACAAAGAAATCCAGCGCCTCATTGTGTATAAAGAAGCGACGAGGGACGTGCGCGACATTCGAGGCTACCAAGCCGTAGCGCAGATAGGGATAGACCTGTTTGTGCTTTCGCGCCTTTGCGCTGTACGTCAGCACGTCGTGCGTTGAGACGCCCGTCTTGAATTCGAGCACAACTCTCGGGATGCTAATACCGCCGGCCTTTTCCTCGAAGACGCACAAATCGGTTTCGAACGCGGAATCTCCGCGCACTGGCGATTTCGGGTCGGCTGTAACAGTCAAGTTATTGTCGACACCAATCGCATACAGGAGAGGCTGACCGCGTCTGATGATCAGTGGGCGCGACAGCGCACGTTGCGCGGCATCCATGGCGATTAGTACAAAATCACTTTCTGCCGGCATCTTAGAGCAACCACTGTTGCGCGACTATAGACATGAAAGTAACGAGCTAATGTAAATGTAGAACCCCATCGTTGGGGGATCCAAAGAAACCTGACTAAACTGCTGGCCAGACGTGAGAGAGGCTAACCGAAATGAGAGTTCCTCGTCTAGTGGTTACCGACGAGCATGTCGTTCCACGCACGGGACATCCGGCACCAAAGTGACCGAAGTAAGAGAAAGAACTGGGAACTATCCAAAGGCCCTTACACGCGGCGGGGCGTCCATCGGAGAGAACAGTGCATACAAGACCGACGACTTACACGATTGACCGCAATATCGACGATGAACTCGTATATTTACGTTGGCAAATACGTCAATATGCCAAGCTGCGCGGCACTTACAGTGTCCGGCTCCCGCCATCGTTGATGAGCGAGATGGACAAAGGAACGTTCATCGCCGACGATCAATTGCGCGAGGCAATTGTAAGCGATGTCGAACCGGGCAGCTCGATGGACGCACTACGCGGCAACTGGGCTGCGCAGGCGCAAGATCTGTTCGAGGCCTTCTTCGCGAGAACGACGCGTCATCCACCGTATTTCCTCAAAGTTCACGTCACGAGGTATGGCGCGGGCGGTTCATATCATCCCACCGGTCTCCCTGGACATCCGGGAAAGTTCATATCGATCAAAGATCCGAAGATCGCCAATTCACGCTGGACCTTTAATCAGGTGATGGTTCACGAGACGATTGAGCTATTTATGCACGCTGAGGTTCAAGCGAGAAACATACTGCAGGACGCAAAGGAGGCCATAGTCGATAAGTTCTGCAGCTGTAACGAACTGCAGGCTGTTTACGGGAAATATCCGAAGCAAACTGGTTTTGCCGGAGCTTTGCCCGACGATTGGCAGTCATACATCAGTTGGCAACCCGGAGAATCCCCGAGTTGGGACTAGCGGCTTGAAATTGCCGCGCCACCGATAGCCGACTATCCACAGTAGACCGTTCGAAAGCAGCAGCGTCCGCCGCGCACATGCTATTGTGCAGGTGTCAGCAATCTTCTTTGTGAACAATTTCCGTTGGAAACTCGGGTCAGTCCAATCGAAAGTCATTTCGCTCCTTGTTCCTGCGGTGATGATCCTCTCGCCACTGTCGACAGTGAGCGCTTTCGGCGGCGGTGAAATCACGATACCGAATTCTAACGCACTTACGGGCACTGGCGAGCCCTCTAAAGTCGACGGCGTCACCGGCGCGTTCACACAGCGCATACCGCTCGACATTCCTCCGGGGCGCAACGGACTGCAGCCCGACATTTCGCTCGATTACAACAGCCAACGAACTCAAGACAGTGTCGTGGGCTACGGCTGGTCGCTTTCAATCCCGTATATTCAGCGCCTCAACAAAACCGGCTCGCAAGACCTGTACAACAGTAACGCGCGTTTCGCGTCCTCATTGGAAGGAGAACTCGCTGCGAGCACAACGGCTGCAGCAGTAAGCGCAAGTACCTCGCCTCCCTCCGTCGAAACCAATTCGTATACGACAGCAAGTTACCAGCAGTGCACAAGCGCGAGTTCTGTGACGTTTTCAAAATCGGTGAGCGCAACGTCAACCCTGCTTATCGTTCACATTACTTCCTCTTTGGTAACGGGAGTCGCCTACGCAGGCGTTGCGATGACCCTTTCGACGACGACCGGTCAAGGATCCATCTATTACCTAGCGAATCCGACAATTGGCACTAACAACATAGTGGTAAGTTTTTCGTCGGCGACAGCTTCGGCTGGCTCGTCGATCTCTTATGCAGGCACTGCAACATCGAGCCCATTCGGTGCATTCAGTCTAACTCACAACTGGGCGACGGGTAGCCCCTCGAACTCCATCACGACTACCATCGACAACTCAATCATTGATGATTACTACAGCGACGGCCTCGGTGGCTCATACAGTGCGAACTCTCCGCAAACGCAACGGGCAGCTGATCGCTGTGCCGGTAACCTCTCAGACGGCGCGAGCACGCTCCAATCGACGACGGCAGGCAACTACTCGCTCGGCTGGTCGGGACCAAACGGCTCGTGGGCGGAGACGGACATAGAAATCAGAGGTTCATCTGCAACCCAGGCATCCGCGAGCAACTATGTTGCCAAATTGGACGACGGTGGGCAATTCAACCAGTACACTTTCACAAATAACACGTGGGTCATGTATGACAAGAAGGGGAACAAATACACCTTCGGCTCCGACGACAGCGGTCGAATGTATGACACTTCTGTCAGCACATCGACCCAGACTTACAAATGGATGCTTCAGGAAGTTCGCGACACCAACGGCAACTACGTCAAATACACGTATCTGAGAGACAATAACGTCATCTATCCATACAAGGTAATCTATACCGGCAACGGCTCTACCGACGGCATTTCGACCATTAGCTTCGCAACCAGTACTCGTCCGGACACGTTGATCAGCTACGCGACCGCCTTCGCCGCGACGACGACCCAGCGAATTTCCGAGATCGACGCCTCTGTGAACGGGTCAATCGTCAGAAAATACCTGCTTGGCTACGGAGCCGGTGCGAATGGGTATCGCTCAATGCTCACAAGCGTTCAGCAACAGGGCTACGATGACAGCGGAAATTTGACTTCGCTTCCCGCCACAACGTTCTCGTACTCTACATCCTCCGCCCAGTTTTACGCTCCTGCAAACCGGCAGATCAGCAGTGCGGGATTTGTTCTGGCCGATTCGAACGGAAACGGAACCAACGATACGAACGTTTTTGATTCGGGACACGGGTACATTTGGGCAGACAACAGTGGCGCAACGTCGAGCGACGTTACGACCATTCCCGAATATTGGGCGAGCGGTTACTCGGGATTGGAGCGAGGCGTCAGGTACATCGACGTCAATGGGGATGGTAAAGCGGACATCGTGAGGGGTTATCGAGACGACGTGAGTCCATCCAATACCGCATATGCTCTCTATCTCAATGCGTATTCAGCGACGAGTTCGACATACAATTATACATCGACCTCTACTGTGAGCGACGCGATCCCTTTCAGTATTAAAACCAGCGCCGGGAATATAACAACAGGAGGAATTTTCGGCGATCCGAATGGCGACGGTCTTCCGGACTATTTGGAATGGATCGCAAGTTATTACGGGCCGATCTCATACTTAAATAACGGCTCAGGTTGGACATCATCTACGAATTATTTTCTACCACTCTCATCGTTTCCCTCGACTCAGCCATCCAATATCTCTGAACAACTGATCGACATCAATGGCGATGGTCTCGACGATCTCGTCGTGTCGGACGCCGATGCTGCATACATCAAAGTGTATGTGAACAAGGGAACAGGATTTACATCGGCGTCTCCGCAATGGACTATCGCAACATCGACCCAGTACGACACCGGCACTACGTTTATCGATCGCGGCATCCGGTTCATGGATTTGAACGGCGATGGGCTTCCGGATTTCGTGCGCTCGTATCAAAATTCCGGCTCGTGCATTGGCGAAGTTGCTGATGCGAAGATTGTGTACATCAACACGGGAAATGGCTGGGCTACAACGACCCAATACGCACTGCCTTCGTACATCACGTCATGCGGCTCTGGTTCGAGCAGCCTGCAATTCAATGAGTACGCCAATTTCAACGGCAACGGCCAACAGAAGCAGGACATTCTCACTTCGATAGTGAATTCCAAGGGAGGCGGTGTGAATGTCGCCTATACGTCTTCGACGAGCACAAACCCCGAATTGCCGACCGCGCTGTTAACGGTCTCCGCGATCGGAAATAAAGACGGCCTTGGAAACTTCGCTACCACGACATACGCCTTCGGAGGCGGACGCCTTTATCTCGCCCAGGGCCCGATCAATCGAAAATTCGCAGGCTTCGCGGTCTCGACGACCACGAACTCGGAATCGATCGTCCGCACGTTCTACGACCAGGGAAACGACATCGATACGACGAACGGGGAGCAAAGCGACGGCTTTGGACAGATCAATCATCAATTCCGCACCGATGTATTTGACCCCTCAGGCATCCTTACGCGTCGCAACTATTATCGGTGGGACACTGTTGATCGCGGAAACGGTACGTTTGTTGGTCTCGGCAGCCAGCTAACCGAAGACTTTGGTGCCGATGGTACGCATCGTGATGGAGCTACCGCATATGCGTACTCGTCTACGACCGGCGATCTTCTCAAGACAGTTGACTATGGAGAGGTGACCGGCAACTCGGACGGCACGTACGCCGACATCGGCACTGATCTGCGAACGACCAATTACTCGTATGTTGCGAGCAGCTCAGTCAACATGATCCTGCCAATACGAAAGGCGCTCTTCGACTACTATTCCGCAACGAGTTCGGACCAAAAGCTCTATTACGACTCTTTGGGGTACGGATCTGTATCAGTAGGGAATAACACCAGGCAGGAAGACTGGATCAGCGGAAGCACTTACGCGAGCTCGACAAGGACGTATAACTCATACGGACTCGTCGCCACCTCGACAGACCGCAACGGCAATGCAACTTCATACGTCTACGACGCGCCCAACCTCTTCGTCGCCACTACGACAAATCCGCTGCAGCAGAAGACGCAATTTCTCTACAACTACGCGAACGGGAAAGTGCGCTGGAAGAATGATCCGAATAGCTCGCTCACAAGGACTCTGTACGACGGAGTCGGACGCCTCACCGAAGTTGATGTTTCGTCCACATCGTCTCCAAGCTCTTATGCCACGTCGACGACTCATACGTACACGGACAATACGACGCCATCCCTCGATCACCGAGCCGACTATCTGAGCTCATCGGCGACCGTCGACACCTTCGATTATTACGATGGCCTCAGCCGTTTGATCCAAGAGCGCAAGAATTCGCCAACAGCAAACACCTACTCCGTATTCGACAAGCAGTACGACACTGCAGGTGAATTGGCATCCACGACCATCCCGTACTTCTCATCGGGAAGCTCATACACCTCCCCGTTATCGACGGCGTCGCTTTTTACCAAGTTTCTCTATGACCCGCTTCAGCGGGTTGCGCGAATTTCGAATTCGGTTGGGACCACAACAAATACCTATTACCAATGGAAGACACGGACGACCGATTCAAATGGAAATTACAAAGACTACATTAGAGACGCGTTCGGCAATCTTGCAAACGTGGTCGAATATCAGACGACGTCCTCGTCGACGGTAACGAGCGCAACAAACCCCTCCGCCGAATCCGGCACATACGGGGGCACGGGGTGGACGCAGTGCACGAATGCAAGCTCAGTCACATTCTCAAAGACGGTCAGCGCGACCTCAACGCTCCTGATCGTCCACGAACTCGACGTGCCGAATGTGACGAGCATAACCTATGCCGGTGTTGCCATGACACTAGCGTCAACTTCTCCCGGCGGAGCGAATGCGACCTGGTATCTCGTCAATCCCCCGAGCGGGACGAACAACGTCGTTGTCAATTTTTCGACACCGAGCGCCAGCTTGGGCACGGCGGTTTCGTATACCGGAACGGACAACTCAAATCCGCTCGGTGCGCAGAGTTATAGCAGCGGCGGTAGCGGCAATCCGTCGCTATCGCTCACGACGACGCTTGATAATTCGATCGTTGACGACAACCTCTACTACGATTTCGGACAGTCGCTGACGCCGAATTCTCCAGAAGTCTCACGGATCACAGAGCAATGCGCCTCTGGCCCGAATGAATCAAACGGCGCAGGCACGCTGCAAACGGCAATACATGGATCAAACACGCTCGGCTGGACTCATGGTGGCACGAGCAGCGATTGGCAGGAGCTTGGAATAGAGATCAAGGGCGCTTCAGCGCAACCAAGCGTATTCACGCTCGTAACCGCCGCGACAACCACCTACACATACGATCCACAAAACAATCTCGCCACGTCGACTGACGCATCGGGCAACGTTCGCCACTTCGCATACGACGGATTGAGTAGACGCTCTTCGGCTCAGGATCTGCATAATGCGACCGACACGACGTTTGGAACGTGGAACTACACATATGACGATCAGGGCAATCTGACCTCTCAAACTGATCCGAAGGGTCAAGTCGTAAACCGCACATATGATGCGTTGAGCCGCATGCTCAGCGAGGATTACACCGGACAAGGCGGGACCGAGGTCACGCTCACGTACGATAACTGCACCAATGGCATCGGGTATCTCTGCAGCGCATCGTCAGCATCTGCGACCACGACCAATGCATACGACGTTCTCGGCCGCGTCACATCGGCCACCACGACCGTGCTCGGCAACAAGTACAACATGCAATACTCGTACGATCGCCAGGGCAACGTGACGTCGTGGATATACCCGAATGGGACGCAGGTGAATGTCAACTACAACATCGCTGGTCTGCCGAGCCAAATACAGCGCAAGCCCTCCGGAGGATCATTCAGCGACGTCGTCTCAAGCTTCACGTATGCTCCGACGGGGCAATCTATCACTACCGTCTTTGGCAATGGCGCGTCAACGACGCGCACATATGACGCTGGCAATCAGTACCGCCTCTCCCAACTCACAACGCTCGCGAATAGTTTTAACGTCCAGAACTTCTCCTACACCTACGATCCTGTCGGCAACATCACTCAGATCACCAACGGCGGAACGTCGCTCGCAAACGCTTCGACGACGTTCACTTTCGATTCGCTGAACCGGCTCCTCTCCGCGTCGACAACTGCGGCGAGCTCTAGCCCGTACAAACAGCAATTCACATACGACGCGCTCGGGAGTCTGCTAACCTTCCTCAATGGATCAACCAACAATTTCACTTACGCGCAGACCGGATATACAAATCCGCATGGCGCAACCCAAATCGCAAATGGTGTCTCAACCACGACGCTAAGCTATGACAACGACGGCAACCTCACGCAGAAGACAACCGACGGCGTGACCACCAGCTACGTTTGGGATTATGCAAATCGACTTATAGCGCTCGGTTTCAATAACGCGACTACGACCTATGGGTATGACTACCAAGGACAACGCGTCTATCAGATTGCAAGCTCAACGGCGACAACGACGTATCCGTTCAAGATCTATTCCATCGCATCAAGTACGAAATCGTCGAACAACTGGGCGACTACTACTGAATATGTCTTTAACGGAGACACGCTTCTTTCGACCATCGACCAGCAGTTCAAGAACGGTAGCGCGACTGGAACAGTGCAAACGAGATACATCCATCCGGATCATCTCGGATCAACGAACGTCGTAACCGACTCGACGGGCACGGTAGTGCAGACCCTGGACTACTATCCATACGGAGCGACGAGGATCAGCACAAATGTCGGTGGGGCTAACTCAGCAAGAAGATACATCGACCAATTCGCAGACCAGTCGAATCTAGATTATCTGAATGCGCGCTATTACGATCCCGTGCGAGGGCAGTTCATTTCTCAAGACCCGGTATTCTGGGGTGATCCGAAGGCTCAAAATCTGCGAGATCCGCAGTCACTGAACAGCTACTCCTACGCCAACGACAACCCGATCACAAAGAGTGACCCCAACGGCGACGCGGCAACGCTTTCTAGTCTCTTGTCTCAGTTAGCCGCAGCGCTCCGATCAATTCTCTCTCTCATTGGCGGAGCCGGCGTTAGCGGCACCGGCAATGCACAGAGCAGCACGGCGCCTACTCAATCAAGCGGTGGAGGCGGCGTCGTACTCGGAGCATCGTATACGTCCGTGGGGCTTCCAGGTGGATACGTGTCGCAAAAAACTGACGCTGGTTGTTTCGACGCGTGTGCGACAATGCTCGGATATAGACCGGATTCCAAAGATCGAATAACTACTGCGGCCTTCAACGGCAACGGGCAATTGACGACCCAAGGAGACGCGAAACAAGGCATTCGAACCATAGATTCTTATCTTGCAAACAGACAGCCTATTTCAGTTGGCCTGAACATAAATGGCGGCACAAATACAGACAATGCGAATAAGGCTACACAGCACTTTGTAATCATTGATGGCTCAGGGACCGATGCGGGGGGAAAATATTATCATTACGTAGATCCCTACCCCGGGCACGCCATGAGCCAAGAAAACAAGCTATACTTGAATAACGACAGCAGCCTGTCAGGAAATAGCACATATGGGACGGGCAAGACATTTGTCGTGACAGAAGTCAGACCTAAATAAGTTATGAAAGAAAAACGCCGACTGCTACTAGCGACCTTATTAGCATCAGTTTTGTCAATTTGCTTAGCCCTCTACTACTTTCACAGCGATATCCGTAACTTTGTAGCGTACGGCTGGGGTGACTGGCCGACCCAGCAGCGGACAGACTGTCCCTGGAAGAAAGTCGTGTTTGAGAAAGCTGGGATTACAGCGTTCGTCGAAAAATGCACGGACCGGCGAGCCTTTGATCCCATCAATGGGTACGCCATGACATTCTCTGATGCAGACCAGAAAGTGATCGGAAAATCTGCAACCAACCCCGACTACGAATTTACGATCAAAGTTTTTTCGAAGAATGCAACCGACGCGCCAATTGATGTTGTAAGAGAGTGGTACGCAAAGCTGACCCAAGCGCAGCAGAAGGATTGTGACATTCAGGCTGTGGATGTTCCAGTAACGTATTTTCCGGATGGGACTCCGAACTTCCATGAACGGCCAAATCCCACTGAACACAAGACGAGGTATACGATCGACATAAAGCCGCAAGTTTATAGAACAATCTCCGAAAAGAATGGCGGAGATCCTGGTAGCGGTTCAGGGTATGATTATTTGTGCGGCCATGAAGTAGGCGCGACATGGAACGCATATCCTCCATACTTTGAATTTGACGACCGGACTCCGAATAAGTACTTGCTCGTAGGTCCTTACGCATTTGAAGCGTGAGCGTCACGAGAGGATCACTGGCGCCTGGGCTTGACTTGCGCGGAATGCTCTGGATAGCGCGGTCTGGATGATTGACGCTGCCGGCGCGCGGTGATGGGGTGATCCCGGTTCGGAGCGGGCAACGGGGATCAGAATGACCAGCGAATCGCAGCTGCGCGAGAAGCTTCGGAAGATCGAGGCGTTGTTCGCGGGTGCCGGAACTGCCGGTGAGCGCCTTGCGGCGGAAGCTGCGCTCCAGCGGGTGCGTGCCCGGGTCGCGGAGCTCGCTCGCCACGATCCGCCGATCGAGCAGCAATTCTCACTTCCTGACCAATGGTCGCGGCACCTGTTTTTGGCGCTTTGCCGCCGGTACGGGCTGCGGCCGTTTCGTTATCACCGCCAACGACGCAACACGGTGGTGATCCGTGCGTCCCGAGGCTTCGTCGACAAAGTTCTGTTGCCGGAGTTCACCGAGCTGGAGAGGGCGTTGCAAGTTTATCTGCACGAGATGACGCTGCGCGTGATCCGCGAGGAGATCTATGACGACACCAGCGATGCGCAGGAAGTTCCAGAGTCCTTGCCGTCGAACTGATCAGGCGGCGAGCTTTGCCAGCGAACTGTCGCGCTCGGCCTTCCAATTCCACGGCAACAGCATGTGCAGCTGATTGATCTTTGTACGTCCGGAGACGATGCGCTCGAGAACATCGGTCAGATAGTGTCGCGGGTCGATGTCTTGCAGCTTTGCCGTGTTGATGAGCGAGGCGAGAATGGCCCATGTTTCGGCGCCGCCTTCACTGCCGGCGAACAAGTAGTTCTTCTTTCCCAGGCCTATCGGCTTGATGCTGCGCTCGACCGTATTGCTGTCTATTTCAATGCGTCCGTCATCGATGAAGCGCGTCAGGCCGTCCCAATGGTTGAGGGTGTAGCGGATGGCTTTGCCCAGACCGGACTTCTTCGAGACTTCCAGCAGTCGCGCCTCGAGCCAGGGTTTGAAGTCCTCGATCAGCGGCCTGGTGTCGGTTTGCCGCACCGCAGCCCGATGCGCCGCCGGCAGACCGCGGATGCGATCCTCAATGGCGTAGAACATCGCGATCCGTTGCAGCGCTTCCGCGGCAATCGGCGACTTCGTCGCGACGTGAACGTCCCAGAACTTCCGCCGCGCATGCGCGAAGCAGAACGCCAGCAGCACCAGACGGCCGCCGTTCTTGATCAGGCCCTTGTAGGCGGCATAGCCGTCGACCTGCAGGATGCCGTGGTAATCCCCGAACAGCTGCTTGGCGCGGATCGCCTTGCGATCCTCGGCAAACATGTAGACCACCGCCGGCGGCGCGGGGCCGCCCCACGGACGGTCATCGGTGGCGATCGCCCAGAACTGGCAGACTTTGGTTCTGCCACGGCCGGGATCGAGAACCGGCAGTGGCGTCTCGTCGGCAAACAGCCGCGGGTAGGACATCACTGTGTCGCGCAACAGCGTGTGAAGCGGCTTCAGCCACCAGGCGGCGCGGCCCATCCATGAGGCCAGCGTCTGCCGGTCAAGCGTGATGCCTTGCGCGGCGAACATCTGTTCCTGCCGATACAGCGGCAGCTGGTAGCCGTATTTCATCACCGCGATGTGGGCCAGCAAGGCTTCCGTCACCATCCCGCCGTCGATCGCCTGGGCCGGCGCCGGTGCCTGCAGCACACCCTGGCGGCATCCCCGGCAGCCGTAGCGCGGACGCACAATGCGCTTGACCTGGTACTGCATCGGAATGACGTCGAAGGCTTCCTTGACGGTCTCCCCGATCTTGTGCAGCCGCTCGCCGCAGCAGGGGCAGATGTGGCTCTCGATATCGATCACGACGTCGATGCGCGGCAAATGCTCCGGAAGCCTCCCCCGGTTGCGTCGCGCCGGTCGCTTGCTACGGCCTTCCGCTCCATCAGGCAGCCTGCCTCCGGTCCCGTCGTCGTTGGCGGCGGCACCTGCCGCCTGCGCCGTGATGGTGAAGAGAGACAGCTGTCCGGGATCCAGTGTCTCGGAGCGGGGACCAAAGATCGTGCGCTTGTACTGGGACAGGATCATCAGGAGCTTGTCGTTCTCCTGGACTGCAGCATCGCGTTGGGCGATCGCCACATCACGCTCGGCCGCCAGCGTGCTGCATTCCGCCGACACCACGGCAAGCCGTGACGACAGTGCCGTCACGGCTTGCTGGAGCAATGCTCGATCGGAAGGCAAATCAATCATGCAGCGCGTTCTACTACAGCTCTGCATGAATGACGAACTACTCTTGATGATGATCAACCAGCTCGTGTTGGTTGATCCACAACCCGCATCGGCACACGCTTCCAGTCCGAGCCGTCGAGCAGCACCGAGAGCTGAGCATGAGATAGCGGCATGACGCCTTCCTTGATCGGAGGCCAGCTGAACTGCCCTTCGATTCTCTTGTAGTAGAGAACAAGGCCACTTCCGTCCCAGGTCAGGATCTTCACGCGATCTCGGCGCTTGGATCGAAACACCCACAGCCCGCCGTCGAACGGATCGGCTCCAAACGCCTCGCTTACCAGCATCGCCAGCGAGTCCATGCCGCGACGGAAATCGACCGGCTGCGTCGCGATCCAGATCGATAACCCAGCGCGGGGCCCGATCATCGGCCGACCGTCCCGACTGCCGCAAGCACCTCGCAGAGTGCTCGCCGGTCGACCGTTCCCATGACACGGATGCGAACTGCGCCGACCTCGATCTCAATCGCTCCCTGCTCCTCGCATAGCGGCAATTTGCCTCCACAGTCGGTGATTGCGACCGGCACAAAGCCTGATGGCATGCCTCCATGCTCCTCGAGCTTCGCCCGCGTTGTCTGACGACGCCAAAGAAACAACAGGCTCGGGCTGATGTCGTGTCGCCGCGCCACCCCGGAAGCGCTTGCACCCGGCGCAAAACTCTCCGCGACAATCGCCGCTTTCGCATCGGTCGACCAGCGCCGTCGTCGGCCGGTCCCCGTGATGATCTCGACGCGCCGCAGCGTGTCGGAGCCGTCCTCAAGGATAGGCGTATGCCTATCCTTATCGCCATCCTTACAACTCGCTCTTGACATGGTGACCTCGTGACAAACCTCTCCACGAGATCTTCCTAGCCGACTAGATCAACCCTCAGTGCGTGGTCGCCAGATGACGCTCACTTTGAAGCGCCGCCAATCGATTTGAATACAATTCGGTTCTAGTGGATTTCATTATTAGTTAGACGCAAAGGAGTATGAAAAGTAACGCACTCGTTCTCGTAGGATTTAGCCTTCTAATAGCAACCGCGTTCGCGGTGGTAGGAATGATGGGAATTCGATTTGTAGCGGCTCAAGTTGACGCAACATCGTCGGAAAGCGTCGCTACCTCGAATGATCCGGTTGCCACTGACACGAAACCGGTAGCCCCCGCTACAGATACGGCATCAAACAGCGCAGAGACGCCTGCGGCGGACTGATGTGTCGGCACCGGCAGACACAAGTTCGGCAACTCCTCAGCAATCTGGCCTAGTTGAAGTGCAGCTCCACTGCGATCAATCATACGTTGGTCCGCTGTACGATACCGCATCGGGTCATATCGAAGACACGACGTCTTCAACTACCGTAGTGAATCTCATTGGAGAACAAGCGTGGACGGTCTGCCATGATGCGCGCGGCAACGTACATGAGTTCAAGCTCACGACAGGTGAGTACGAAGCGCTTGCTGTAAGCGGTACGCCACAGAAATCAGTGATGGAGCCCGCTGACCAAGCCGCACTCGATTCGTTTGACGATGCTGCCGCTACGACAGCTGATGCACCCGCCGACAGTTCCGCACTGCCAACCGCTTCAACAGACTCAACAACGACCTCCCCAGCTCAATAAGAACAACTAGAACAAAACCCAGTAAGTTCGCAGCTAGCCGGGCTTTCAAAGCTTTGCCCCTACACGCCCCTAGGCACATCCCTCGAAACACCCCCTCATGCCGCATCGGTACCTGCGTTCGGGGGGATGAAGCGCGGAATTGCAAGCGAGACCAATGATTTGTCACTTCGCGGTCGGGACCATTCCCAGCCTGACTTTCTGGGTTCTACGAACCCTAGAAATCCTTTCGTCCGGCGAAGCCGTCCGACAGACTTGCGCGACGTCGACATCCAGCCTTCGCATTTCCTAAAACGTTCTTGTGGCTACGAGCTTAGGTCCCCCGTCAAATGCGTCACTGTACACTTGCATGATCTCCTTCTCCGCAGATTCGAACAGATCGCAAAATGCTTTCGCCTCGTCCGTGCTTTCGAATACGTAGTTTATATACGCAGACAGGGCGGCAAGCACGATGAGAGGCACAAACATGAATTGGTTCACGTGGGTGCTGCAATTATGATCGCGCGGGACGAATGTGCCGCTCCCGCGCGGTTCTTCTTCAAGATAGTGAAACAACAAGCTTGGCCATGTGCCGTGCACATGATGAGAGCCAATTTTCTGTGCAGTGATATAGATCAGCCGATCAAATCCAATAATTGAAAGCATGCTAGCCAGATCTGGCAACTTCTTTGCCTCCGAAATCTGGGCTTCGGTCAAGTCCGCTGCCGCCATGTGGTTGCTAATCGAGGTGAGCATACGCTTCTCGATCTGGAGTGCCTCGCCCTCTCTAGCGCCAATGTTGGCCTCAATCTTTGCCTTGAACTCAAGCTCGGTCTTCAGACCATCGGCTAGATAGCGAGTAAACTTCTCCGAAGAAGCGTCGAAGCATAACCAGATGATCTTGACGGCGCTTTCGAAGATGCACCGATCAACGATAGCTGTCGTTTCCCCGAACTTGCCCTCGTGCGAGAGCGCCACGTTGGACAGCATAAGGCGAGCACATCTATTCAGAAGGCCGACCAGTACGTTGAACTGTTTATCAGGGATTGGTCTGAACGCAGGCGATTCCCTTTGTATATGGGCAACGACCGCATTCAAGCTACCTACGAACTTGTACCACTCAAACAGTATCGGCCTGTAGTCGCCTGCCTCTTTGCAATGGCGTACCTCTTCGTCTGTGAAAGAGGGCGCCCTGGGCAGCGGGGTAAATGGCTTTTCGTCGCTCATGAACACATATTAGCGGACATGTCTTGTCGCGCTCCTCCTCAAGATCTTCCGTCACATCTCAGCGATAACGCGCGAAGCCAGTTTCCAAAGCGCGAGGGTACGGATGCCTGGCTGCAAGGTTATGTTGTTAATGCGACTTAATCTTGAGCAGCCAGTGAATGAAACTGTCGGCCGGTTCGATTAATAGGACCGCGGTGAAGATGACGAGAACCCACGTGAGCACGATCAATTTCCTCGCCAACGCTCCGCTCGTTGCATCCATTTTGTGCAGCGCGTTTACTAGATCATAGGTAATACGAACGTTGAGAGCGGCCAAAAGAGAAGGCTGAAGTTCAGCCCGTGAACGAGATTGGTCCGTGAGCGCGGCAAGAACCTCTTGCCAGTCGCCCGGTGACATTCGATGAAGGCTGCGAATTCGTTCCTTCAACTCTTCGGAAACGGGAGAGCGATCCTCGGTCGTCATCTGAATCCTTTCGCAAATCAATCCTGAACCGCAACGAAGGTGAGTTGCATCTATAGCATGCCGAAGTCGGAAATGGCGTTTGTTCTGGGGCGAAGCGTCATCGCACTGAATGACCTCGAAGGCATTCCGTCAATCATGAGCTTCAAATAGATGCGATAGTTCGGCAGCTGCAACAGATCGACTTCGTCAAATCGATCCTGAAATTCCCGTACCAAGTACGTCGCGTCCTCCGAACCAACTCTGAAAGAGATAATCGTCCCAGCATTTCCGAGCACCGCATGGCGAACTTCCGGTTCAAGCTGGTGAAGATATTGATGGGCGACCGTGAAGCCGACCCGATACTTGCGGAGCTCTGCGAACATATTCGCCACAGCGAGCGTCGTAAAGTTCTGAAACTCATCGACGTAGACGAAAAAGTCCCGCCGATCGCGCGCCAGCAACTCCGCTCGGCTGAAGGAGGCGAGTCCGAGCGTGGTGACCAGCAACCCACCCAACAACGAGGAGCTGTCCTCGCCAATCCGTCCCTTGGCCAGGTTGACCAGCAGCACCCTGCCCTCATCCATGATCCGCCGGACATGCAGATCGCGCTCCGGAGCGGTTAGGAGCCGATTGAGCACCGGATCTGAAAGAAAGGCGCCGACTTTGTTCTGGATCGGCGCCGTGCCGTCGGCGCGATAGCCGAAAGAAAAGCGCTCGAATTCGTTCAGGAAAAAGTTGCGAACGGTCTCATTCTTTACCTGTCGCGCAATCCCCGCACGGAACTTTCGATCCGACAAGATGCGCAGCACATCGTGCATCGTCGCATGCGGCTGCTCCAAAAGCGCCATGAGGACATTGCGCAAGATGTGCTCCATGCGCACGCCCCATGCTTCCGGCCACATCTTCTTAAAGACCTCGATGAAGCCGGAAGCGGCAAGAGCAATCCGATCCTCTCGAACGCGACGTAACGGATTGTATCCATAGGGCTGCGAAGGATCACCGGCGTTCAGATAAATCACCTCCGACGCGCGTCTCGCCGGCACTTGAGCCGCGACACGCTCCACTAAATCGCCGTGAGGATCGATGAGGGCAAGTCCGTGTCCACGCGCTATATCCTGGAGCACCATCGTTTCGAGCAACGTCGACTTGCCGGTCCCCGTCTTGCCGATGATGTAGACATGTGAAAAGCGGTCCTCGTCCTTGACCCCAAAGGTCCGGTCGCCGTTGCGATGGTCCGTGCGAGCAAAGCGCGTAATTCCTGAAGGCATGAGGCACATCTTCACGCCCGGTCATACATTTCCCGAGACGGTGTCCCGTATTTCGATGTCACGTTCGCCCCGTGACCCGGGGTCACGACCTCCCGTCTCCGCTCAATTCGGGCTAGCCGCGACAATGGCCGCAGAACTCGCCGCTGCGGGTGCAGTCGATTCAGTCGTTACGAACTTGATGCGAGACCACCTCCAGTCAGGATGGTAGCGCGCACTTCCCAGGCAGAAACACGGCGATCATTGATGGAAATGGTGCTGATTGGCGGCCATCACCAAATTTCAAACGACCACGCACAAAACGTATTTCATGCGCTTTGTCGTAGACCCATTCATGAAACCATCTCGTGTCCGTACGCGCATGCGCAAGCAGGACAACGAGCGCTCCCTCCCGCGACGCCTGATAGCACTTCCTGGCCCAATCGCGCATTGTCTTGCCGTACGGCGGATTGCAAAAGACGCGGTGATTTTTCCAATCCTGCATGAGGCCATTTTCTTCCTTGGTGAAGAAGATGGGACAGGTCGTATTAGCTTCGGACGCGCACGGATCAAGCGTGAACCGGAACTCCGCATTCAGTTCGTTAAAGAAGGATCGTGGCGTGGGCCACTCGTCTGTCCGGCTGCTGTAGAGTGTTGAGCTGATCGTCATTTGTGTCCTCGTTGAAGAGGACACCCACTTATACGCAAACCGAATTCCAGAACACGACTGCTATGTGCTGCTACGTGCACGAGAGATGCGTGATGTTGCGCCGCGCACAGGCTTCACGTTGTCGTTAGGTCGACCTAATATTTTTCGCGATCAAGATGCCGCCCCGCGTCTTCAACGACGAGCCTTCGCACGGTCCAACCAAAGACAAAAAGCTGACTAGAGGGATTCGGATAGCAGAGCCGCGGCTAGCGCCGAGGCTCTCGCGCTTCCAGCTTCTCGTGCTGATCTGGCACGAGTTCGCGTCTCGACCGATCCGGCTTCACCGACCAGTATTGCCTCAGAGTTTGATCTTTCGACGTTCCGCCCCGTAATCCGGGACCTGCCATGCATGTCCGGGTCTCGGTGGCGAGGCGGAGGCATCGCGACGAGCGTCCATACGGTCGATTGGGCATTTACTCTAAATCCCGCCCGGTGATGGACGCTCGGCGTCCGCCTCGCAATCGAGCATCCGAATAGTTCGGGTGCCCGTAGCGAGGAGGACACGATGTCCAACATTGCTCTTTCCCAAAAAGCTCAAAAGCTGATGACGCTCTGCGACCAGAGAGGCTTCCAAAACCTCGACGATCTTCTGCTGGCCGCTCTCCTCAACAGCGGATGTCCCGCCATCTGCATGACGGAAGGGTGCGACCACACTGCCGATATGGAGCCCGATCAAGACCAAGGCTTCTGCGAGGCGTGTGGCGGTCAGACGCTCGTTTCCGCGCTTGTGCTCGCCGACTTGATCTAGGAGGTCGGCGCATGCAAGTCCGCAACTACTACCATTGCGCAGAATGCGGCCGCGAGTGGACCGCCGTGCGGTCCGCACAATGCGACGAGCGTTGTCCGTACTGCGGCGCTCGTCACATATCGCCCTACCGAAGCGAGGACGCGGAGGAGCGCGATGATGAATAGTATCGCCCTTCTCAACGACGCCTTCCGACGCACGTTCTGCGGCGGCAGAGTGATGATGACGATCGGGGTCGCAGAGCTACCCGAGTCCGTAAAGGCCGAGGCGCTTCGTCAGGTAGCGGATTTCTCCGGATTTACCCAGGAGAACGACCCGCATGGCGAGCACGACTTCGGGAGCTTCGACCTGGTGGGTCGGAAGTTCTTCTGGAAGATCGACTACTACGACGAGGATATGCGGTACGGCTCAGAAGATCCGAGCGATCCAAAGCGGACCACGCGTGTGCTCACGCTGATGCTGTCCAGCGAGTACTGAATAAAGCAAGAAGTGACCGCCTCCCATCTAGACGCAGCGGGTCGATGCTCCAGCAGGAAGAGTACCGTTGTGGGGACCATCGGAAGGCCTGCCGGACCCCTTATGGGTTAGGCGCCCGATCAGGGCGGAATTGACTCGGACGCGGTTTGTCCAGCCCTCGCTCACGCGAGGGCTATTCTTTTGAGCACATACCCTAACGTTGAGTAGCGACCTCAAGTCGAACCATCTATACTTGCGGTTGTATGAGGATTCGAGGCGATACTTTTATGATTGAGAATAATCCGTCTATTGAGAGCCTAGAAGCATGGCTCGCCGCAAAGCCATTTTGGGAACAGCACGTTTGGAAACTCAACCTCGAAAAGGACGTTCTGACCAAAGACGACTTAGATCTATGCTACACGTATCTTTTAGAGCATCTCGGTATTATTGAACCCCTCTCCGATCAACGGCCGGTCGTCTCTTTTAAGAATGAAATCGGATCAATCGGTGAGCCCATTATGGGCACCGACCGAATTAAGCTGGTCGAGATAAAAGGCTTCATGGACGTAAACGCGATCCCGGAGGATTGCTCGATTAAGGTCGGCCCAAATCTCACTCTCATCTATGGCGCCAACGGAAGCGGAAAGAGCGGCATTAGCCGCCTCCTTTGCAATGCCTGCTTCTCCCGTGGAGAACGCGAGGTCTTGCCAAACGTGCGACTTGATGAGGCCGGGGTAGCTGAGGCAACTTTCGTAGTTCAGGCCGCAGACGGGTCCACTCGGGAACTCACGTACTCGCTCGGCGATGACATCGACGATCTCAAGCGCTTCGCAGTTTTCGACGCTGAAAGCGTCCTTATCCACCTTGATCAGTCCAATCGGGTCAACTTCACCCCGGCCCAAATCAAGATATTTGATAAGGTCGCGGACACCATCGCGAAACTGGAGGAACGGCTAGCCAACGAGCGTAACGCACGGAGGAAGGCCAATCCGTTCAGCTGGACTTTCTTCGATAGAGACACGTCAGCGACCGCCGTATTTTGCAAAGGCCTAACCGCCGTAACAAAAGAAGTCGATCTGCTCGAGCACGCGAGTTTCGACCCTGAGCTCGACGGGCGCGTGATTGCAGATTTGCAGAAACAGATCGACGAGAAACGAAAGCTCGACATCCCCAAGAGGAAGAAGCAACTCTCGAACGATCGCCAAAATCTCTCAGCTCTCAAGGTGACACTGCAAACTGTCGTCGACTACTTCAGCATCGCCAAGGAACAAGAACTCAATCAACTCGTAATCGAGATCGCAGAGAAGAAGACGCTTGTAGAGAGTTTAAGTGTAAGCCGTTTCGACGACGGGCTCCTCCAGACAATCGGCAGCCCACAATGGAAAGCTCTAATTGTCGCTGCGAAGGAACTTCATGCAGCTGAGGTAAACGCAAGAAAGAGCGAGACACTTGCGCACTGCCCATTGTGCCATCAAAAGTTAACGCGTGATGCCCAGGAGCTGTTCGCGAGGTACTGGCAATTCTTGGAGAGCAAAGCAGAGAGCGAGCTAGCGCTCTTGATGCGTCGCCAAACGGCCGTGTTGCAGGATCTGCGCTCATCGAAGGCGCTCCATCCTAAGCTTCTTGACACTGACGCTGGCGTGAAAATCCTTCTCGAACAGGACGTAGCGTACCTGGCGCGACTTAAGATCCAGTTCGAAGCGCTGGCTGCAGTGAACGCCGATTGGGAAGCGAAGATTGGCAGACTTGAAAAGGTAGACACGAAGGAGGTGCCTACAGTTAATTTGTCGAAGATTGACCGTCTCATTAAGACTAAGGAAGCCGAAGAGAATAAATTGGTCGATCCTACGACAGAGATTGCAACGCTAACAGCCCAACTGGTCGGTCTCAAAGACAAGGAGAAGGTGGCATCGGTAAAAGGGGCTGCGCTCGAATACCTCGCATATCTGCAGTGGTCCGCCAAGGCAGACAAAGCGGGTTTCGCAGGCATCAAAATGGCCACGACCAAGAAACGAACGGAGTCATTCTTGTTCGGCGTTGCTCGGAACTATAAGGGCATCTTCAATCAAGAGCTCAGCCGTTTGGATTGCAACTTCAATCTTGTCATGCGAACGAGCGGAGCACAGGGCAATACTGTAAAGGAGTATCGGCTCGATTTTGCGGTAGAGTACAACCCCAGTGAGATTCTTAGCGAGGGCGAGCAGAATGCTTGCTCGTTGGCTGACTTTCTGACCGAGATCCAGCTCGACAAGAACAATTGCGGTATCATTTTTGACGATCCCGTCACTTCACTCGACCATGAACGAAAGGACAAAATTGCCAAGCGCTTGGCGATAGAGGCCGGCGAACGCCAGGTCGTTGTTTTCACGCACGACATTGTTTTTATGAGCCAGCTCGTCAAGCATGCAGAGCGCAACTCCATTCCGGCTGTCGCACACTGGATGCGTAAGATCGATGGCATCCCAGGCAACGTAGAGGACAATACGAGCCCGCGCCTCACATCACTAACGAAGCTGAAGAACGACTCCCAGGATGCCGTCAGAGATTTCTCTTCGCTCGGCGCGAAGGAGCAAGAACGGGCGCTCGGCGCGGCTTTCGACTACCTCCGCAGTGCTACCGAAGCGCTGATCGAGGAAATTCTTTTCGCAGGAACGATTCAGAGGTACGACGATCACATCAAGGTCACGAACCTTGAAGAGGTCATTTTCGATCAGTCGCTTGCGTTGCAAATTGTTGAGCTACATGGGCGGCTGTCTGAGGTTATCCTCGCCCATAATCGCAGCGATCAAAAGCGAGAGGATCCGCCAGACCTCGATGATCTCAAGGCTCTTCGAAAGGACTTTGATGTGCTCGAAGCGGCTTTGAGGGTGGCGCGCAGGACGGCAACAGATGGACGAGCAACGCGGAAGAAGGCAAAGGTATCACAGAAGCTTGGCTGGTAACAACGCCGAACGAAAGTTGCGTTCTGAGCGAGCAAAAAGCTATCTTATGCTATTGTGACTCGATATGGGTTGGGTTGGCCGGGGGACGAAGAGAATGCTGGAAATCGCACGCTCGGGGGGCGGTTCTCGCTTCGAGCAGACATTCAAGAATCTGGACGATGTGCTCTGGAAAGAGGCCGGTTGTACGACCGAGCTGGACTACACGGAACAATCGTCATGGATGCTGTTTCTTAAGTACCTCGATGATCTTGAGCAGGAACGGGCACTGAAAGCAGAGCTTGAGGGCAAGCCTTATAAATTCATCATCGATAAGGATCATCGTTGGTCTGTCTGGGCTGCGCCCAAAAAGACCGACGGTTCGTTCGACCACGACAAGGCGCTCACGGGCGACGATCTAATCGAATATGTGAACGGAAAGCTTTTCCCGTACCTTCATGGCTTCAAACAGCGCGCTGAAGGCCCGGACACGATCGAATATAAGATCGGGGAAATCTTTGGAGAGATAAAAAACAAATTCCAGAGCGGCTACAGCTTGCGAGACGCGCTCGAACTGGTTGATGAGCTTCGCTTTCAATCGCAGCAAGAAAAACACGAGCTGTCGCATCTGTACGAGGAAAAGATCAAGCGAATGGGGAATGCTGGCCGCAATGGCGGCGAGTATTACACCCCCCGACCTCTCATTCGCGCGATTATCCAAGTCGTGAATCCGCGAGTTGGTCAGCGCATATACGATGGCGCTGTCGGTTCGGCTGGCTTCTTATGCGAAGCCTATGATTACCTAATGAAGGAGAAGCTGAGCACCACTCAACTGAAAGTTCTTCAAAGTAAGACCTTCTATGGCAAGGAAAAGAAGTCGCTAGCCTACGTCATTGCCATCATGAACATGATTTTGCATGGCATCGAGGCGCCAAACATCATTCACACCAATACACTTTCCGAGAACCTCGCCGACGTGCAAGACAAAGATCGGTTTGAGGTGATCCTGGCTAATCCGCCTTTTGGAGGTAAAGAACGGAAGGAAGTTCAGCAGAACTTTCCGATTCGTAGTGGCGAAACTGCATTCCTGTTTTTGCAGCATTTTATCAAGATGCTTAAGCCCGGAGGGCGTGCCGGCATCGTAATCAAGAACACGTTCCTTTCAAACATGGACAATGCTTCTGTGAGCTTGCGGAAGCTTCTTCTTGAGACGTGTAATCTGCATACGGTGCTCGATTGTCCCAGTGGCACGTTTCAGGGCGCGGGTGTGAAGACAGTTGTGTTGTTCTTCGAGAAGGGTGCCCCCACTCGAAAGATATGGTTCTATCAGCTCGACCCAGGGCGCAACCTCGGCAAGACCAACCCCCTGAATGATGACGACTTAAATGAGTTCGTCGAACTACAGAAGACTTCTGCGAGCTCGCCGAAGAGTTGGAGCGTCGACGTTAAGAATGTCGACACGACTACTTTCGACCTTTCCGTAAGCAACCCGAATGGCCGAAAAGTAGAAGCTCATCGAAGCTCACTTGAGATCATCGAAGAGATTGCAGAGCTGGATTCCGAGACTGCAGAAGCGCTAGATAGGATTAAGGCTCTGCTATGACGGTTGCCTGGAAGACGAAGACGCTCGACGACGCGTGTCACTTTTCAAACGGCCTGTGGAAGGGAGAAAAGCCTCCGTTCGTGACAGTTGGTGTCATCCGAAACACCAACTTCACTAAAGAGGGGACGCTGGATGACACCGACGTCGCATACATCGAAGTGGAGGCGAAGAAGCTAGAGAAGCGCCGCCTGGCTTTCGGTGACATCATATTGGAGAAGTCGGGGGGCGGTCCTAAACAGCCGGTTGGGCGAGTAGCGCTATTTGATAAGGAGGACTCGGAATACTCATTCAGCAACTTCACCGCTGCTCTTCGAGTTCGTGACCCGAAAGAACTGGATTTCCGATATCTCCATAAGTTCCTGCATTGGAAGTATATGTCTGGCGTAACTGCCGACATGCAAAGTCATTCGACTGGCATCCGCAATCTGGATACCGACGCGTACAAAGCGATCAATATTTCTTACCCGTCGTTCGTGGAACAACAGCGGATTGTCGGTGTACTTGAAAAGGCTTTGGATGAGCTTAGCACCGCGACAGCGAATACAGAAGGAAGCCTTCAGAATGCGCGAGAAATTTTTTCGAGTCACCGAGAGTCGATCTTTGCTCGGCGAGGTAAGGGCTGGTTAGAGAGCCCACTGGAGGATCTTTGCGACATCAAGCACGGGTTCGCCTTTAAGAGTACGTTCTTTAGAACTGAGGGCGAATATGTAGTTCTGACGCCTGGCAACTTTTTCGAAAGTGGAGGATACCGCGATCGCGGTGATAAGCAAAAATACTATGGAGGGGAGATATTAGAGGACTATGTCCTTGCCAAAGGTGACCTGCTTGTCGCAATGACCGAGCAAGCCGCTGGCCTCCTCGGAAGCCCGATAATTGTTCCAGAGTCAAATAGGTTTTTGCACAACCAGCGTCTGGGTCTAGTCCAGCCGAAGCCGGATGCCCCTTGGGTGAACGAGTTCTTTTTTCACGTCTTCAACACGCGACGAGTACGCCAAGAAATTCATGACAGTGCATCGGGCGTCAAAGTGCGACATACGTCTCCAACGAAGATCAGGCAAGTTGTCGTGGCCTTCCCCAGCTCGATGAATGAGCAGGCCACAATCGCCGAGTCGCTCTCTGCGCTTGAAGTTGAGACGCAACAGCTCGTCGATAGCTACGAGCGTAAGTTGCAAGCGTTTGAGAGACTGAAGCGCTCGCTATTTAATGAAGCATTCAATCACAAAGTTTAGATGCAGCTATGAACGAAGCCGAGACCCGAGCAGAACATATTGATCCCGCCTTGAGTGCGGCAGGCTGGGGTATAGTGGAAGGCAGTCGGGTGCGGCGCGAGTTTTTTATCACGCCGGGCCGAATAGAGGGGCATGGTAAGCGCGGTAAGGCACTGAAGGCCGACTATGTCTTGGAGTACCGCAATCATAAGCTCGCGGTCATCGAAGCGAAGGCGTGGGATGAAGAGCTGACCGAAGGTGTCGGCCAAGCGAAGGATTATGCGGGTAAGCTGTCGATCCGCTTTGCGTACTCATCAAACGGCAAGGGTATCTACGCAATCGATATGCGGGAGGGAAGCGAAGGTGAAGTGCCTGCGTTCCCAAGCCCGGATGATCTCTGGAATCGTACGTTCGAACAGCAAAACGACTGGCGTGATCGGTTCGCAGCCGTGCCTTACCCGGACAAGGGTGGCAGCTGGGACATCCGCTACTACCAGCAAATCGCGGTAGAGCGGGTCCTCGAGCGTATCGCCACGGGTTCTCAACGAATGCTTCTGACGCTTGCGACGGGTACTGGAAAAACGTCGATAGCATTCCAAATCGCCTGGAAGCTCTTTGAAGCCCGTTGGAATCTGATGGGTGAGCCGACGCGCCGGCCGCGCATTCTGTTCTTGGCAGATCGAAATGGGCTAGCCAATCAGGCTTTCAACGATTTCAATTCGTTCGCCGCGTTCGAGGACAAGGCGTTGGTGCGCATTGATCCCGAAATCATCCGTAAGCACGGGCGAGTGCCCAAGAACGGAAGTGTCTTCTTTACGATCTTTCAGACGTTCATGTCTGGCTCCGACTCCGAAGGAAACCCCGCGCCGAATTTCGGCGACTATCCGCCTAACTTCTTCGACTTCATCATTATCGACGAATGCCATCGTGGCGGCGCAAACGATGAAAGCACTTGGCGCGAAATTCTTACGTACTTCAAGCCCGCCGTGCAACTCGGGCTGACGGCGACGCCGAAGCGCAAGGCGAACGTCGATACGTACAAGTACTTCGGAGAGCCGATCTATACCTACTCGTTGCGCGAGGGGATTAACGATGGCTTCTTGACGCCTTTCAAGGTCAAACAGATCGCTACGACGATGGACGATTACACCTATACGCCTGACGACGCCATCATCGAGGGCGAAGTGGTGCCCGGGAAGCGCTACGTTGAAAGCGATTTCAATAAGGTGATCGTCATACCCGAGCGTGAAACGTATCGCGTGAAGCTATTCTTGGACGAAATTAATCAAAACGAAAAGACTCTCGTCTTTTGCGCCACGCAAGCGCATGCGCTCATGGTGCGTGATCTCATCAACCAGATGAAAAAGAGCAAGGATCCGAACTATTGCGTTCGCGTTACTGCGGAAGACGGAGCGCTTGGTGATCAGCACCTTCGGGACTTCCAAGACAACGATAAGATGATCCCTACCATTCTGACGACCTCTCAGAAACTTTCGACCGGCGTCGATGCGCGAAACGTGCGCAACATTGTCCTGATGCGGCCGGTTAACTCAATGATTGAGTTCAAGCAGATCATCGGTCGAGGGACCCGCCTATACGAAGGCAAGGATTACTTCACGATCTATGATTTCGTTAAGGCCTACCAGCATTTCAATGACCCGGAGTGGGATGGAGAGCCGGTCGAACCAGAGACGCCGCGGCCTCGGCCGCCTAAAGGCGACGGTGACGGCGAGCCGAAACCCGGAGAGGGTGACGACGAAGAGCCGAAGCGTCAGCAGAGACTGAAGATCAAACTCGCCGATGGCAAGGAGCGCGCAATCCAGCACATGATGGCGACGACTTTTTGGAGTGCCGATGGCAAGCCAATGTCTGCGGCGCAATTCATCGAACGACTCTTTGGTGAGCTTCCAGCACTGTTCAAGAACGAGGACGAACTGCGGTCGCTGTGGGGTGAGCCGAGTACAAGGAAGGCGCTGCTCGAGGGGTTAGCTGAAAAAGGGTTTGGAGATGCGCAGCTCGCGGAAATCAAACGTCTCATCGACGCTGAGAAAAGCGATCTGTATGATGTACTTGCGTACATCGCGTTCGCACTTTCTCCAATCACCCGAGAAGAGCGTGTAGAAACCCGAAAAGGAGCCATATTCGCCCATTATGGAGACGACAGGTTGCGCGAATTCCTCGATTTCGTGTTGGCTGAATATGTAAAGGAAGGCGTCGGAGAGTTGGATCAGTCCAAGTTGACACCGCTCCTTGAGCTGAAATACCGGGCCGTCAGTGATGCAGCTCGCGAGCTCGGCGGCATACCCAAGATCCGCGACACCTTTATCGGTTTTCAGAAATACCTGTACGCCGATGCGGCTCGGTAGCTCGAAGAAGACTTCCGATACTACCTAGACCCCGAATGGCGCTGCGTCCCATCGATCCATTCGATGCCGACCATTCGGATTACGACGCACGGGCGCAGATATTATCACTGGCGGGCCGTCTCTGGTCACCTCAGCGATGATTGGCGTAGATATATTTTCGCTATCGAGCTGGCGACAGATCCAAACGTGCTCCGTCACGGCTATGGTGTAATAAATCTGACTCAGGACGCTGCGGGATTGCTTTTCCCAACCGACCGACACTACGTCCCAGCATTCTTCATCGCCAGACCGGCGCAAAATCTCCCTCTTGACATTTAGATCTGGTTATCGCCCGATGCGGTTACATCGCATCAATTGCGCGCAATAGGTGTACGATATAAGCATTATCAAATCGAGGATACTTCATGGCACAAGACGACAAAGCCCACGGTGGTGGCCAAGGTCACCAAAAATGGAAAGTGCAGGTCGAAAACGACGTTTATGGCTGGGACAGTCAGTACATTACTGGTGCACAAGTGCGCGGGCTTGGACCCGGCATACCAGAGAGCATGGATTTGTTCTTGAAGGTCAAGGGAAAAGCAGGCCAGCTGGTGAAGGATACAGATTCGATCGATTTAAGCGTGCCTGGTATCGAGAAATTCTACGCCCAAGAGGCGAGCTCGGAGGCCGGCGAACAGTAAATGGCCCTGCTTTTCGAGGAGGACTACCAAGTCCTGACGGAGGCAGGGCTCGAGTATGAGGAAGACGAGGCAAATCGCTTCCTCATCATCAAGAATTTCCCCCTGAAGGAAGGGATGTATGTAGCGGCAGCTGAACCGGTTAAGACGGTAGCTGTATTGAACGTCATTCCCGCGAACTACAACACGGCTGGCTGCGATATGTTCTGGGTGTTTCCGCAGTTAGCCCGCGCCGATGGCAAGGAGATACCCGCGATCAGCGGCCCGAATCAGGACTCTCGGATTCATAAAGGCGTCGAATACTGCCGATGGTCGCGCCACTGGAACAAGCAGCCTTGGAAACCGAAGGTCGATAAGGTGCAGAAGATATTAGATCGCCTTGAATGGGCGTTTAAAAATCCCGACGCCGACAAAAAATGAACGGACACAGAATTACATTGCTCGCTTCTCAGGATGCGACACTCCGTACATGGCTCACCGGGCATCCTGATGGTCACGAACGTGGCGCCGTCCTTTTGCTCCGCAAGTTCGATCGTCAAGTCGAAGGTCAGCCATCTTCAATTCGATTTGTCGTGGTCGACATAATCGAGATGACCGGCGACTGGGTCATCGAAAGCACTCCGATCAGCCTCCGTATCAACATGCGCAAGTTCACAGAAGTCTACTTTCGCTGCGAGAAGGAAGGATTGGAGCTCGGATTTGTGCACGGGCACCCTTCCGGACACCTTCAGTTCTCGCCGAAAGACGATGAAAATGAACGAAACATTATGCGGGGTTTCGTCGGAAGCAACGGACCGCAAAGCATGCTGGTTGCGATGGTGCTCTGCGATGGAAAATGGATTGCTCGCGTTCGTCGAGGAGAGCATCCGCAGGCAGTCGAAGGGGTCAGACACATCTCCTGCCTTGGTGAGTATCTGACTCTTCACGGTGTACCAGGAGACGCACCGACGACTGAGATTTTGAAACGACAGGAAGCCGCTTTCGGGAAACCGTTCAATAAGAAATTGCAGTCGCTTCGAGTAGTCGTTGTCGGTGCGGGAGGCACTGGATCATCTGCGGCGACGCTACTGGCACGGGCAGGCGTCGGTGAGCTAATTATAATTGACGGCGATGACCTCGAAGAAACAAATCTAAATCGAGTTCGTGGACACCGCAGACATGATCTCGGACACAACAAGGCGAAGATCCTCGCAAGCTACATCGATTCGCTCGGCCTGACGGTCTCCGTTTCTTGGATCGGCCAATATCTTGACGAATCTCCGAACGCCGTTGACGCACTCTCAAGCGCCGATGTTGTCTTCGGCTGTACAGACGACGTTGCAGGTCGCGATATCTTGAACCAGGCGCTTTATTATTACGCCTTCGCCTACATTGATACTGGCCTTACGGGAAAGATCGATATTGATTCAGAGAATGAGCCTTATTTGCGAGATCATCGCGGTCGCGTTAGTTGCATTCTGCCTGAAAGCGGATCGTGCCTCCGGTGCCAACGAGTAGTTACGGAAATGAAGCTCAAGTACGAGCAAGCGATCAACGAGCGGCCGGAGCTTGCAGCTCTTGATGCTGAGACGTTGGAGCGCGAATATTATCTTGTGGGAGGCGGAGAGCAAGCTCCGGGTGTCGGCCCGTTCACAAGCGCGACCGCGGATTCCGCGGTGGCAACGCTAATGGATTTGGTCAAGCCGTTTCGCAAACTACCGAGTGATCTGCGTCGCGACAACATATGGCACGACTTTATTCACGAGGCTGTGCATAGCAATGAGCCGGTCGATGATCCCGACTGCATATATTGTCGGCAGCACGCAATCTTACTGAGAGATGAGGGCAGATATCGCCTGGAGATGCCTGCCTTGGGGGCGTTAAAATAATCGCATGTGGATTCTGTTGGAACGTATCGCTCAGCTCGTTCGAAGCTTCTTCGGACCGAGTGAACCTGTCCCTGATGTTCAGGTTGAACAAAACGCTCCGCCTACCATCCGGTTTAGAGAAACTGTTATCCTCGCGAAAACCCCTAGAAACGATGACGTTTCTGAACAAGAATTCGTTGTTGTTCGGCATCAAGGCACATTCCGGTGGGCGCTATTCAGATGCCCATGTCCGTGCAAACAGGTGATTTCGTTACCGTTGCAGGCTCCTCATTCTCCACGGTGGCGCGTCTCCGTAAATGGTGCCGGCAGACCGGATTTACATCCGTCAGTTTGGCGGAAGAAAGGGTGCATGAGCCATTTTTGGATTCAAGATGGACGTGTATTCTGGACATCCGATACTGGGGTGGCTCCATGGATCGCCAAACCAGAGCTCTACGACCGCGGCTCGCAAAGAAAAATTGATTTTAGTGCGTGAGGCACCTTGAAGACAGACTTAAAACCTGCATCCACCGGCAGGCGATTTCGCAAGGAGCGCGATTCTCCGCTTCAGCATATGCAGACGGCGCTAGATATCGTTAGCGATGCGGCTCAGGGGCATATGCAATCTTCTTCGGCGCCATGTTCGCATCACTACGGCTCTGATAGATGCCGAACAGCTCGCCTTCGTCGTCAATCTCTTTGACACGGTACATTGTCCAACGCTTATCCTTGCCTTGTACAATGCGGAACGCGCGGCCGTTACGCCGACAATATAATGCTTCGGACTTCTCGACTTGGGTCCACCCGCAATCTGCACCAGAGAGATAGCGCTGCTCAAGCTTTACCCGCTCCTCTTCCTTCCAACGCTGGTATTGCTCCTGCTGCTCGCGCCGAAGCCGCTCTTCCTCGCGTTCTAGGTGCTCCTGCAGCGCACCAACGATTGCGCGCATCTCGGTACCCTCCGCCTTCTCGGCGTGATACAGCGCACGACAGCCCTCCATGAGCTCATCCTTCGGATAGTTTGCATGCGGCTCCTCCCAGATCGCGCGCAAACGCTGCTCGACATCCGTTTTCGTTAGAGAGGGACCTGGCAATGTATTTAGAAAGGTCTGAAGATCCTCTAGCGGTATCCAGCAAGGTGCTGCCGCCTTTGCGATCTCCTCCCGATCCGGCTCCCACTTCTTCCATACGGAACTCGCTCTATCGAGCGCGGTCACGATGTCGCGTGCCAGTCTGTGTACACTGTGTGGATCGCGCAGATGCCGTAAGGAAGGACTTTTGACGTAGTCAAAGAGTAACGAAGCAACCGCGTATTTGCGATCAGCGTCCATGTCACGTCCTCTCACTCAGTCGTCAGCGATCGGTCGGATCGTAGCCTGCTTTATTGGACAGAGTTCAGATGTTGCCGCGTTGGCAATAATACTCGCCAAAGTTCGAACCTCGACACGTTGAGGGTCACGATCAGACTGGTCATTGTTGATAATGCCCGCTCAATCGATCGCAGACGCCACGTTAGCGTGCGTTTCTGTCACACGATACAGCGGTCGAAACTCCCTGCGTGCCTCCAAATGCAATCAATATCGATCACAACTGGCCGCTGAGTACTTCGCTCGGCCTACTTCGTTAGATTGAGCAGCTGCAAACAACAGCCGGTCGAGGTGGGTTGATCCGTTGTATCAGCTAAGATCTGCCGGACAGAAAAACGCTACGTCCCTTGTTGTCACCACTTCGGGCCTGGGCCCCACCCGAGTTGGCGTGCAACATGTCCCTATGTTCAGACATCGTATCAATGATGATAAAGTTGAAATGCCAGTCGGCGATGACAATTCGCCGACGCCGTATGGTTCTTTGAAAATTACCGACTGTTTCAAATCCGATGTCGAGCTATTGAACATCACTGAAGTGGCCAAGCTGCTTAGCATTTCAACTTCCAGTGTGCGACGTCTGCAACAGGGAAGACGCATTCCATTTATCAAGGTAGGTGGCAGCGTTCGTTTTTCCAAGGAAGACGTCAGAGCGTATTTGGCGAAGCAACGGGTGGAGCCAGTCGAATAAATATTGGTATGGCAGTACGAACTATAAAAACATCGTGGTGGGTTGACTTCAGCGTCAATCGCACGCGGTACCGAAAGAGAAGTCCCGACAATTCACGAGCAGGGGCGTTGGCGTACGAGGCGATGCTGCGGCAACGGTTGGCGCGCGGTGAGCCCGTCGATAGAGAAGCGGCACAGCAGGACCAGTCATTTGATCAATTCGCATGGGGGTGGTTTGACGACTACGTCGTGACAAACAACAAGTTCAGCGAGCGCAGAGCAAAGAAGGGCATACTTGCACTCCATCTCGTTCCTTTCTTCGGAAAGCTACCGCTCAACAAGATCGGCACGCATCATGTTGAACAATTCAAGGCACGACAGATGAAGGACGGTGTGTCGCACAAAACTCTGCGGAACCGCCTGACAGTGCTCTCTAAGTGTCTTTCGTGCGCTCATGAATGGCTCAACTTGGATGCGCCACTTCCGAAAATACAATGGCCAAAATGCCCACCGCCGAAGACCGATTACCTGTCGCCGGAAGAGTGTGAATTGCTGCTTTCCAGTGCGGATGGTGTTGTTTACGAAATGATCTTCACTGCACTTCGCACAGGAATGCGACAGGGCGAGCTCAAGGGCCTGCAATGGTCGTCGATAGACTGGCACAATCGCAGCCTCGCAGTACGGCACTCATATTGCGACGTCCGGAAAGCGCTTGATACGCCAAAGAGCAATCGTGAGCGGCATGTTCCGCTCGACGTCGACCTCTTCGAGCTGCTCCACAGCAGAAAGCAGAGCACAGGATTTGTATTCATGGATGGCAACAAGCCATTCAACAGTCAGCGAATAAACCTGCGTTTGGCAAAGGTGTGCAAAGCAGCGGGAATGCGAATTGTGACGTGGCACCTTCTACGGCACACGTTCGCGTCGCACTTGGCCATGAGGGGAACGCCGCTGCACGTTGTTCAAGCACTTCTTGGACATTCGAGCATTACAACGACCATGCGATATGCGCACGTCGCACCCTCAATACTGCGGACAGCAATCGAAATGCTCAATCCGAGAACGGCGACTAACGCAGACTTGGGGCAACCCGTGGGCAATCACTGGATGCTGGCTGAGAGAAGAGCTCGGAAAGACGCGGAGCTATCGAGCGGGTGGTGACGGAGTCGGACCTCCACTAGGAGTTTGGGCAACCGGTGGGCAACCACAGACTGCAGTAGCAATTCGAGCGCTTAGATGCTCGCTAAAATGGGCGGGCGATGAGGGAATCGAACCCTGATTTGCGAGTTTTAGCTTGAGCTTGGAAACGGGCGAAAAAGCCACAAAACACAAGAATTAGAGCCAACAATCGGGACTCTCAATCGCGCGCACGTTGGCCGAGATTAGTCATGCTTTGTCACTTTTTGGGCAACCCGTGGGCAACCACGTTACATTACTAGCAAGAACGATACGGCAAAGGTGATGAAGCATACGCAAGAGCCGCCACATGGCGGCTTTTGCGTTCCAGAGACCCTCAGTGTACGCACGCTTTCCTCAAATCCGCTTCACCACAACGTTTGTTGCTTGAGCGGCTTACGCGCCTCAGCCCTGTCTTTTGATGAATCGCTACGCTCCTTCGCGTTTGCGTCATCAATCGACTTCTTCAAGTCGAGCAACATGTTCTTGACCCAGTCCATCGACGTTTCAAGTGCCGTAAACCGGCCATTGGAATACCAGGCCATCGCGATCAGAGCGCTCAAAAGCCCGACGAAATATTCCCAGCCGATATGAATCGTTATTCCTTCCATGCGCCCAGCCTAGACGCATGAGATGCTCCGTCCAAGACTCGTGAATGTGCCAGAGCAGATACCGCTTCGGGCCTCGCCGAGCTCGATGTAGTCGGAGACCATTCGATGCATGAGCGATGATGATACTATCCGCAGAGGGACGACCGAGCAGCGACATGTCAGACCGACAGTCTCCGATGTGCTCGAAGACGGCACGATCGTTGAACTGATATACAGGCCGGAACATCGCACAACGTTGTTTGCAACATCGTTGGCGGGACGCTGGACCCTAGCTAAACGCGTAGACGTGCCGGGCGGCTACCAATTGGTCCCGTTCTCGCCCAACAACAATCTGATCAAGAACGAGGTTGTCCTACTCCCATCCGAGCCGCGCTCCTATGGAGGCGAGCAGGAGCTCGTCTCTGACGTCATCGCTTTCATCCATCGCTATGCCGATCTCAGCCCGACGTTCGAGCAGGTCGCAGGCCACTATGTGATCCTGAGCTGGGTGTACGACGCATTCAATGACCTGCCGTACCTTCGCCTTCGGGGCGATTTCGGGACGGGCAAGACGCGGTCGCTCCTCACGATCGGCTCGCTCTGCTACAAGCCGTTCTTCGCGAGCGGCGCCTCGACGGTCTCGCCGATCTTCCACACGCTCGACGCATTCCGCGGAACGCTGATCTTCGACGAGGCCGATTTCCGTTTCAGCGACGAGCGCTCGGAGATCGTCAAGATCCTCAATAACGGTAACGTGCGCGGCATGCCCGTCCTGCGCACCGTCATGAACCGCCAGCGCGAGTTCAACCCGCAAGCATTCCATGTCTTTGGACCCAAGATCGTTGCGACGCGAGGCCGTTACGAAGATCGAGCACTGGAGAGCCGCTTCATCACCGAAGAAACCGGCGCGCGGCCGTTGCGCGATGATATTCCCATCAATCTCCCGCCGACCTTCAAAGACGAAGCCCGCGAGCTACGCAACAAACTGCTCCTATATCGTTTTCGCAGACGGCACGAGATCAAGCTCGACCCGTCCCTCGTCGACCCGACGCTGGAGCCGCGCATCAATCAAATCATGCTGCCCCTGCTGAGCATCGTCAGCGACCCACGGCTCCAGAGCGCGCTTCGGAGCGCAGCGAAGCGTGCCCAAGATCTGATCGTTGCCGAGCGTGGCCTGCTCATGGAAGCTCAAGTCCTGGAGGTCCTGATGGAACAAATGTTGTCTTCCAACAGACTGGTCGTACCGGTTGCTGACGTAACCACGGGTATGATCCAACGCTATGGTGCCGAATATGAAAGGCCACTCAGTAACCGGTGGATCGGGAGCGTCCTGCGCAAGAAGCTGAACCTTCTTAGCTATAAATCCCATGGGGTGTACGTCGTGCCGATGGCCGAGAGGCAGAAGGTTGAAATATTGTGCCGCCGATATGGAGTGAATGTCGTTATCGGTCGGTCGACGATCGGGCACGAGGGGGATGTGGGGACTCCGGGGACATCCTAGTCGCATCTCAAAACAGGGATCTCTTGGACGTCGCAAGTCGACTCAATGCTAGAATATCTAGCTTTGCGGTGTCGCTCTGCCAGTCCCCAAGTCCCCATCTCCACCCGATCTTCATGCCGGATAAGGCATCCTTTCAGAAGCCACGATAGATAGAATGAGGGGCGCAGTTTTGTATTAAGTGCCGAGTCGGCACTTTTTCGGGTCTCGGATGAGACCACATTCAAGGGGATCATAGCATACGTGCCTGTCATCTTGCCGGCCGGCCGCACCACCTATGCATCACCGACACCAATCATACCTTCGTCCGCATCGTCGTCGCTGGGGACTCACCCAGCAGGAACTCGCATTTCTAATTGGTATCAAGAGCCGAACTGCCATCTCTCGAATTGAAGCGTCGAAGCGAAGGCCAAGCCTCAATGCGGCACTCATATGCATGATGATCTTCAACATGCCCGCATTGGACTTGTTCCCGGGACTACTATTTGAACTCCGTCGAGTCATTCTCGCCCGGGCCAGCGAACTCTATGACGAACTTCAGGGCGACGCGTCGAAAGCAGCGCGCTTGAAGCTCGACTTTCTTGAACAACTCGTGGAGCGAGTGAACGCGAACCATTCTGAATCAACAGTATGAGAACGCTCCGCCGCTATGCACTTGTCCTATCGGTCTATCTAAACACGCGCGGCTTTGCGTTCATCCTCTTCGAAGGCCACCTGTCGCCCTTCGATTGGGGGATACGCGAGACACGCGGGCCCCAAAAAAGTCGCGTATGTCTCATTCGCATCAAAACTGTTTTCGACCGATATGCGCCCGACGCTCTCGTCATTCAGGACACGTCCGAACAGGGAACGCAGCGGGCGCGACGTATCCGCAACCTGAACGCCTTGATTGTTAAACTTGCGAATGATCGCGGCACTCGAGTGTTCGCGTATTCGCGCGACCAAGTCCGTCGGGCATTCGAGGGCTACGGATGTCCAAACAAGCAAAGTCTTGCTGAGCTGATCGCAAAGCACATTCCAGCCTTTCAGCAATATGTCCCGCCGCCTCGCAAACCTTGGATGAGCGAGGACCGCCGAATGGGCCTCTTTGATGCAGCGGCGCAAGGACTCGTGTTCTTTCAGGAGTGACAAGGTTTAGGGTAATTGCCTTAGCTTCCTCATTCGCTTGTTCGCGGAACGAGATACTCCTGTTGGGGTACTTCCTAATAGATCTCCGTCGTTGTTGCGGAAGTGCGTGACGAGGCCGACGAGCACGTCGGCGTCCCGTTTTGAAAGCTGACGCTGGTATCTCGATTGGTCGAACCGAAAGAAGGCTGTTGCTTCGCAAGCCGTGGATGAGCCACGACATTTCGTATTCGACGGCGCCAAGGCGCTCTATGGTCCGAGCACTATGAGTTCGGTCGAAGCGTTGCAGCTGCTGTCGTCCGAGTGCCTCAGGTCTATTCGCCGTCTCCGAGCATTCTAAAAGACCGGCACCCTTGCGGGCATATTCAATCCATGCTGGTATCGCAATTTCTGGTAGTGGCGGGTCAATGACCAAAAGTCGGCCGCCCGTTGCTTGGGGCGACGCATGAGGCGGGTCATCCCGCGAGCGTTGTTTGCGGTTAGCAATGTTGGCACAAGGCTTCTCTGCTCAGGCGGGTCCGGCATTTGCTGCACAAGAGCGAGGTGAGAAGTCAGGACGTCTTTTTGCCTAGGCACATTCTTGTTCGCAGGTGTGACTATGCTTGCTCCGTACATCGTCAACAAATTGTCTTCAACATTTGACTGGCTCACGCCAAGACGACTTAACCGCTACTTCTCGCGCACTAAGACAGATTTCTCGGACGCAGCGATTCAAAGGAGAACTCACATGGCCGACGATCCATCAAAGGCGCTTAATGACCAAATTGAAGCAATCAAAGCCAAGTATGCGCCCCAGATCAAAGCACTTCAAGACGAAGGACAGTCGATCAAAGACGACACGGACGATCCAGACGCCTTCGGAGCTACGATCGGCATTGACTTCAAGGTTGACTGGAAAGATGAAGAGATAATCTTTGACGTGCCAAGCGTTACGATCGAGAACAAAGATATCTCCTTCGACCTTCCTGAAATTACATCGGTGCGCCAGCACATCGCCTTTGATATTCCAGCAGTCAGAATGGTTGATAGAAAAGTCGGACAGTATCCCGAAGTAGTCAACTTTACCGTGAGATGGCACGATATCATCATTAGTGTGCCCGAAACGTATATGCAGCGCCAAGATATATACTACGACATTCCGTCGGTTACGATGAAGACGCAGCATTTTGTAATAGGGATACCTACATTTACGATGCAACGAGTGCGCTGGGTTATTGGGCTTCCGCAATTTACCGTTATCAATGTTAAAGGAAACATACAGAGTGCAGAGGATCGAGGAAGTGCTTTGCAGTCTAAGGGACAAGCTCTCGCCGCGTCGATGAAAGCCGAAATTCAGCACGCCGTGGATTTGTTCAAACAACAGCTAGCGAATAGCGCCGGCAGCACCGGCAACGCGATTTCCAAGCCGTTTGATGCCGCTCTTACCACGATAAATAGTGCCATAAATGATTTGCAGGCGAAGGGATGCGATCCGATTAAGGTGCCGACGGATTCTGGGACGGTGAATTTGAGAAAAATGTATGCGGACACGGCCACTGCAAAGGCTGCTGCCATGGCTACGTTCGGAGAAACGGCCGCATCTGCGGCTCTTCCAACAATTTAGACTTCATCTAGGACTCCAAAAGAACTGAGGCCCGCATCCCGCGGGCCTTTTTGTCCAGTGCAGCGCATGAACTCGGACGTCTGCGCGAGCAGGCGCAAGCGATCGGAAAGAGCTTCGTTGAAAGTTGTTGAGGGCAGACGCATCCAATGCGATTTCGAGCACCACTCGGTCGGCGGCAACTCTACTAAGAGAAACTCCGCTTGAACACGAACTCGAACAGCTGCATGTCCGGACCAAAGGTCAGTGAAGGTAACCGATGTGCCTGCACTCAACCGACGGCTGCCTCGACACCGAATGAGGACGGATCACACCGCGCGGGCAGACTATAAGATTGGGTCACTCGCGCAATTCGCGAAGGTGGCCTCGTCCATTATGGGGTTTTATTGGGACTGTCGATTAGAACCGCACCACCATGCTGGCTCAGTTCAAGTCTATGCAGCAGCTCGCGGATTTCATCCTTGACCTTCGATAGTGCTGCGGGGTCGCCTTCAAGTTCCGCCACCCGCTGCCGGGCATATATTCCAATTCTCGCCGCTTCGATGCGGCCTCTCTCGCGTAGATCTTCCATCTCGCGGACCTTGAGTTGCCCCAGTACTTCGTTCGCTGCAGCAGTTACGATAGCAATGCCCACGAGAATCCACCGCCCATATCCGCCAAAAAATTCCTTGTCCATCACGGCTGAGACCACGACGGACGCCAGTGCAGCTGCGAGCGTTAAGAACTTGCAGAAGTTGAGCAAGCCGTACCAACGTCCAGAAGCAGCGTCGTACCAGCCCTCATAGCCCTCTACCTCACCTAGGAACTCCTCGTTTGCTTCGGTCATGCGGAAACCTCCAGCGTGGCCAGATTACTTTAACGGGTGCCCTGTTAGACTTGCAATGTATCCTGAATTCCTGCGCCGGGCCAGAATGCGATTGAGCCTCAGTTGCGCGCCTGGGAACTGCCTAATTGCGCGAATTATCCGCATCGCGGACCGGGTACCGGACGAAGGTCGTAGCGTTGGCAATCGCCATAGGTGCCGTCCGGCATTAACTTGCATACTTGGGCCGAACCGTCCGGGTACTCTTTGTAACAGACCGGAGATTTCTCGAACTTGTGCGCATGCGCAACGAGACGCTCGAACGCTGCCGAATGCATTTTCGCAGTTATTTTGGGCGCCGCCCTTGCTCCCATTGCCCGCTTCTTCGTTACGGCCCTCTTCTTTGTTGCCGCTTTCTTCTTCTTTGCCATAACCCAGTCTCCTCCTCGGTTCGCGACGTCCGCTGAGGACGTCTATTTAGGGTGCGAGCGTCGAACGGAATCCAGTGGTCACGCCGCTCGTGATCTGCGAGCTGAAATGGGACTGCTCCGCGATCGCGATCAGCGACTTGCCGCCGCCTGCGATCGGTCCGAAGGTGATCAAGAGATCATGTGTGCGATCGCGGCCCACACTAAAGAGCGGACCCGATGGGTTTATCGTCGCCCGCACCAGCTTCAGCATCGGCGTAGCGTTACCGCTGGTAACGATCTGAAAGCTGATCTCGTGCGATAGTACGTTCTTTTGGCCAGCACCTGGAGTGTGCACTGTGCCAAGCGAGGCTGGTCCGATGCGACCAAGCAGAAGATCGGCGATCTTGAGGTCGTTCTGAATGAGGAACGAGTCGTACCGGATGTCGCTGCCCTTGCACGGGAGGCCATAGAGTTCGGCGACGGTGTAGAAGAAGTTCATCTTCTCGATGCGCGTTGCCTGCGCCGAACCCGACACTCCGGTGCTGAGCGTAAACACGGATGCTGCTGGCGACGGGGGCGTCCAAAGAACCGAAGGCGCTCCTGAGGTTTTCTCGACGACAGTAAAGGTGAGCGCGACCTCGGCACCCCAACCGCCGAGGAAGTCCGAGTAGGTGCGCTTACTCTGTCGCAGTCGCGCCTCGGATATGTCGTTGTCGACTACAGCTGTGATCGCATGGCTAAGTTCGCATCGCACGCTTTGCACAATCGCATCGATCATGTTCTGCGTGTCAGCCTGCGTATAGTTTGGAAACTCGCGCAATTCCGGCACATAAGTGCCGCAGCCGCCGACGCTCAGTACGAGGCCTAGGACAAAGGCCGGTCTTGTCGATGCGCGAGGGAACTTCATGTTTTGCCCCGTTCGCTGCGATTCTGAGGCCCACGTTATGCGAATTGGACTCGCTCTACAGTCGCATTAGAGCAACACTCAACCTAATTTTGCGATTGGGACTGAGAGTATTCGAGGCGAGCAGCTATTTGATCCGGTCCGGGCCAAGAGCCGGAAATGGCCGTCGCTCATTCGATGCGGCGGCTTTGGCACTCACGTTCTTTGGGTCACTCAACCAGAAAGTCAGATAATCCGGAAGGAGTACCTCTGGGACATGCGTTTAGGTCTTGTCTCTCGATAATAATGGGCGTCAACCTGAGAGAGGCCCAATTGAGCCCTGACAGCTGCCTCACGGGGGAAATGCAATGAAGACGATTGGCATTTCGCTGGCAGCTATTTGCATGTTTGCTCTGTCTCTTACCGCGGCGGATGCCCAGTGGAAGGGCGACCGGGGTCAGAGCAGTCGGACTTGTCGCAATGAGACGGAAGCCGCCTGTGTGCAGCGATGCGCGATCCCGTTTCCGGCATCGCATTTCAGAGAAATGATGCTGAGCGATTTTGCAGCAGCCAAGTGAAGCGGCGGTGCTGACTCGCTTTGCGGTTTCAGTATCGGCATAGCTGCGTGATGATGTCGCGAGCGAGGACCTTTTAAGCCCGACGCCCATGCGATGGGGGAGATTCAGATGGTCAACATCGCACGCAAGCTCAGTCCAACAGGTGCCGATTGCGCGCGCTTGGTGCGAAGATGTTGTAAGCGCTCTGCACCAAGATTTGGGCAGTGTCAGAGCTCCAGACTGCTTCGCGCCAATCCCTTGCTCCAGTTACGTCGTCGCAACAACCCAGGCAAAGAGACCTGCCGCTGATGCGGTAGTGACCGGGAGCATCAAGACAGCCGCTCAGCTTTAGTACCGGAGGACGTCGGATGTCATTCTCTCAATGGACTGTGATCCCATTTCCCTCGGCAACACCGTCCCAGCAGCCTTTCTTCGCGCTAAAAATCGTAGACGATCCCGACAATCCCCAAGAGTTATTCGTCGCCACTTCGCGAGGATTGATAGTCAGTACCGACGGAGGCCAATCGTGGGATTACCGAGGACCCGACGTCTTTACGCCATCCGTTCTTCCTCTGCCTGGTAATCCGGAAATTGTATATGATGTAGAGTATCCACCTTTCGGGTTGAACGCTGGACTGTACCGCAGCACTGATGGCGGCGTAACGTTTGCTGCAGTCTACGCAGGATTGCCGCCGGAATCCAACAGTCTGCAGTACAACACGCTGGCTATAGATCCCGAAAATCCCAATGTTCTCTACGTCCCTGTCATCCACACTGATGGCAGCGCGCCCGCACAGCTATGGCGTAGCACGAATTCGGGTGCCAGCTGGACGCAGTTGCCTCAGAGTGCCGGCTCCTACAACTTTCTTTCCGTTGCAGTAGATCCATCAAACTCGTCGCATATACTCCTTGGCACCGGCGATCTAGGCCTTCTGAATAGCTATGATGGCGGGATTACATGGACGCATGCCAATTCGCTTCCAGCCAGCGTGATTTTTGACCTGGAGTACGACCATACAGTTGTGTACGCGGCAACCAATGGAGGTGGATATCGTAGCGTTGATAACGGAACGACGTGGACGCCGATACAGGGTTCGGAGAGCAATCAGATAGGTTCGATCGTAATCGATCCACAAAATGCCAGTATCGTCTTTGCAAACAGCATCACAAGTGACGACATCTATATCAGTATCGACGGCGGAGAGAACTGGAACTCGCTTGGGCAGGTGCCGGGCGGAGCCAGAAGCTTGGCATACGATCCGCAGAACAATACTTTGTTCGCGCTGGGCAACGACCTAGCAAACCTTTATGCGCTGTCATTGAGTTCCTTCAATAGGTCGCCAACGTTCGATTTTGCGCATTCAACTCTTACTGGGACAATCAACGAGCGGCCGAATGTAACAGGAAGCGTTGCTTTCGATTCTGCAAATGGCGTCATTTCGTTCACCGATCAAGATCTCAGTGATCGTCCAACGGCTTCCGTCGTTCATCAGAGCGTCACGTACCAGGACGCGCAAGGTCATCTGTTCCAATTAAGCAATGACCTTGTCTTCAACTTTGAGAATGCGTTCTCGCTTGCGCCCGAGTTGGGAAACACCAACAGCGGCAAGATCGATTGGGGCCTGAAACTCCCGGACAGTGCTTTTGATTTCCTCGGAGCTGGTGAAACCCTAACGGTAATGTCGACCGTCGAAATCAACGACGGTCACGGTGGGAAATTCGATCAGGACGTCACGGTTACAATCAACGGGAACAACGATAAGCCGGTAGCTGCGCCTGATTTTGCCTCGGTATCGCAGGGCGGAACACTCACTATCGATACCAACCATGGCGCGCTAGCGAATGATGCCGACCCCGACATCCATGACATCTCGCACGTAACAACGGTGAACGGATCGGCTCTATCGGTTGGGCGCGCACTCGCAGGCAAGTATGGAACGCTCACGCTCAACGCGGACGGTAGCTGGACGTACCTCGCGAATAAGGCGGGGTCGGGTGGCACCGACACATTCTTATACTCGGTCGACGACGGCCACGGCGGCACAGCTCAATCCTCGTTATCGATCCTTGATCTAGCGAGCGCACAGGTTCAGACAACGAAAAATGCGCAGATTGTGTCCGCTGCTAAGGCGATCGCATCTCTCATTGGGTCGGAAGCGTTCTGGGTTAACCTAGACAGCTCCAAGGAGCTATATGATGCAATCAAAGCCGTGTACAATTTGATCAAGGACGACAGCAGCTTCTTACAACTCTCGAACCAAATGGACGCGCTGCAAGGGGCCGGGGTCAACAGTGAGTTTATCGCAAGCTGGCGAAGTCTTCTCACAGATGCGGAGGCGAATGTCCTGAGTGCCGACCTCCGGCCGATTTGGAAGGTAGTGCTCGATAAGACAGTCGATATAGCCGTCGACTATTTGGTCGACCGCCAATTGCTCGTCGGTGCCGACAAACCCCTCGCAGAGTCCGTCGGTAAATCGGTCGTGAATTTCGTGACTGCCGACTTAAAAGGTGAGCTTTGGGATCAGTCAATACTTATTGCAAAAGAAGTTGTCGGCCTCAACGCCGACCTCAATGGCCTTGTGAATGATGAAATCAGAAATGGGCTGATCGATATACAGTATCTCGAGCAGTTTAACGTACTCGGGACTCCGAAAATAAAGACCGCGATCGATCAAGAGATCGCTCTCATGAACCGCACCGGAGATGATCTGGTGAACACTTCGCTCAACCCAATTGAGGTAGATGCGGGCTTTAAAATCGACTTGGTTAGTATGGTGTTGAGAGCAAAGGTTGACCAACTGCGAGGCATGGATTTGCTAGCTGCGGCGGACATAGCTAAAGCAGAGTCATACGCGGTGTCGCTCGATCAAGCGTATGGACTTCATGGCAATCCACTGGTTGGCCCGCTGAACAACCATTTTGAGAGCTTCGCTACACTCATTTCGGATACGTACCATCTAGCCGGTTGGCATCTTTGAGTCGTGGTATAAAGAGGTTGTGGCGGATCAATTAGACATTGCACCGAAATATGAATGGTTCGGCGTTAAAGTTGTCTCCAAAGGCACGAGAACTCGATCCAACGTTCGCCTTGCGACGATCATCACCGTCTTGCTGGCGGGCTTTCTGCTGGCTGTTCAATTTGTGTTGCCAATCTTCGGGACAGATCCGTATTCGCGCTGGCAGTTCGTTGAACCCCGCTTGTTCTGGCCGTCCTTCTGCTTCCTGTTGACTTTTGGCTGGTTTGGCGCGTTTGGAAAACTGCAGCTATTCAGCGGAGGACACGTACTAACCTTGAACAGTGAGGTCGGGCCAACGAGCTTTTGGGAGCTCCTCAAGGACTTTATAACCGTCAGGTCTGAGAGTGCGCCGTATGCTACAGCGATGCGCGATTTGAACGTCGGGCGCTTAGCGGTTTCGGATCATGGCATCCGGGGAATTGTGACGATCCCTTGGAGACGAATATCGGTTGTCAGCTCTCTTTCTGAGAACAGGGTAGAGATCAGGAAAACTGTGCTAATCCCGCCTATAGCGCGCATCATGGGCTTGGACCACGTAGTGCTGCGCTTTGCCGGAAATGAGGACGCAGCCCAATTTCTGACGTTCGCTAGGTTGTTTTTGCGTGATCGAGCAACGGAATCTGAGTGATTTCCTTGTAGACCGCGATGGCATCTTCGCTGGTAGAAGAGGCGAGGCTCGCTACGCCGTGTAACCGACCCATTCTCCATTGTACGAATCAGGCGGCGGAATTCTCAATTGCCCGGATAGCTCGACCTGAGGTATAGCCCAACGACAGAGCTCGTGCTCGCCAGCGCACAAATTGCCGCTCCGGTCGAGCGAAGCTTTCGGTATATCGATGTATATCCAGTCCGGACATCCATTGGTGGTAATTTCATAATTCCCAATCTTCACAAGACGGATACTCGAAATATGCTGAGTTCTGTATTCGTCGTACAGGAAAGGATAGAATTTATCAGACGGCATGCCCTGGTACGGCTTCCACGCGGCGGGCGCGCTCAGGCCAAGTCTACTCAGCCCGACCCAAGAACTTAAGTACCCTAGCTTCCAATGGGCAAGAAAGTTGGCCCGTAGCAAGTAGAACTTGATCGCTGCCGCTCTGCAGTTCAGATAATACTCGTCTAAATCAAGACGCCCTTCTCTGTACTTCCCGAAGTCACTCATGATGTCCATCAATTCGGGGAGGCGTTTTTCGCATTTTGCCCGGTCGCGAAACGTATCGCGCAGGGCTTCGGGGGCACTCCTTATGAATTCCTCAGCACCAATGCCTGCAATGTGCTCCTCGTCAAACCTCCTCGTTACTTCTTGTACAAGAGAGATAAGCTGATCGGACGATTGAGGCCACTTAACCCCGATTTTATCGCCCTTCTTGAAATTCCTCATAGTCGCATCAAGCGACGCTTCGTCTATAGAAAGGACGCCTGTAACGACTACCGATGGAGTAGTTTCATTGACACCCACCGCGGGACCCTCCTCATCTTAATGGGGAATAGGACAAGAAGACTCTAGCCACGATGCTTCGTTCGGATCTTTGCTAGAGCTTCAATCGAAGACCCACGCCTTCGGCAGCGCAAAAACAAGCGTAATCCTAGCTCACGGCATGGTTGTAGTCATCTTGATTCCGATCGAGTGGAGGCCTGGCCAGCTAGCGATAGTGCTCTTCGTCATTTTGTCGGTCGAGAATTGCAAGCTTCATCGCGGCAGTTTCATCGCAGCGGTCCTTTGACTTGTGCCGGCCCTTCGAAGTTAAGAGCGCAAATACAGCTACGTAAGATCGCCTGACCGATCCGCTCGTTGGAGGCGCCCGAACCGCGTTCAACCTACGAGCGGACCTATAGGACGCGGATGACGAGGCCTTCCCGATATGTGCACATGTCTTCCGGCCGTTTCGACACCTCGTGCTTCGTGGTGTCTCGCAGCCATCTTCGACCGGCTCCCGCCGGTGAGCATGCTGAGGGAGAGAATCAATTTCTTTCGGGTCCTCGGTTGGTCACCCTTGTCCATCAGCTCTACCAACAGTAGAGTCCAGAAGTTCTTTATTTGCGTATTCATGGCGCGCCCGGGGATCACCTGGCAGCACTTATAGATTCTGCACCCATAGGAGGATCGCATGGGTCGCTGGTCAACTCTCGTTGCTGTCATTGCCCTCACCTCGCTCGCCGCGCTTTTTCCGGCGGTCGCGCAAAATCCAGTTCGTATCGGAGTGGTGGCAGCCTTCTCCGGTCCCGGCGCAAATGAAGGCCAGCAATTTCGGGCGGGAGTTTCCGCAGCTCAGAATGATCAGGGGCACATAGCTAACCGGCCAGTAGAGGTCATTCCTCAGGATCATCAGAATAAGCCGGACGTCGCGACCTCGATGAGCCGCCAACTGATCCAAGTCGATAAGGTTGACTTTCTGATTGTCAAAGGCGGCGCGGCGGTGATGCTGGCGGTGGCCGCAGTGAGCGAACAGCAACACATGCCGACCGTCTTCATCGGATTATCCAAGACGCCGTTTTCCGACCCGAGACAAAAATACTCGTTTCACGTGGGGGATAGCGCTGAGCATCTTGCAAAGCTCGCTATTCGGTATGCGAAAGATAACCAAAGCGGTCGCACGGGTTTCATTTTTGAAAGTCCATTCCACACCGAAGCGCTCAACCAAGAAGCTCGCGCCACTCAGCTGCCAATCCAAAATTGGAATGCCACTCCCGGCTCGCCGGCCATCATATTCTCGTTCAGCCGAGAAGCTCGTGCCGTTCCTCTGGATGCCCTTCCATCAAACAGCCTTCTCATCGGCGGCGTGAATCTCATCGGAGAAGGCCGCCTCGGAAACCAGATCAAGGTGGCCGCTATCGCGCCACGCGATCCTTCCGTTGGTACGCCGCCGGGCATGCCGAATTCCTTGAGGAACGTTACGGGTGCAAACGCCTACTATGGGTATTCCGCCTTCCAAATCCTGGCACGTGCCGCGCAGAATGACCCCACCGGCGATCGAGTCGCGGACAAGATGCGTACCGAGTCTTTCGATACGGTAATTGGGCGTGTCAACTTTATGGCCGGTGGCGAATGCCGTCAGCCCAAGCTTGCGGTTTACGTCATGAACAACAATGGTTCGTTTGAGCTGTGTCCTGACTGTGCTGGGGTTCACGATGGCTGCAATGGTACAGCGTGCAAGTGCAAGGACGGCTCTTGCAACAACGACTGCTGTAACAAGTAGCCGCCATGATCCCCGATGATCCAAAGAAGGCTATCAAGTTTGTAGCCGCGTTCTTACCAGGCTTCATTGGATTAGGTCTCGCTAGCTACTTAGTCGACCTGAGATTTGGTGAAGTTGCGTATATCTTTATTTCGATTGCGATCAGCATTGCCGCCTTTGGCTTGGCCTCCCTCGCGATGCGGCGATGGCGCGCGAAGAAGCGGAAGCCAGCGCAGGCGGTCGAAACCGCAGAGATGATCCTGGCGTACATAGTCGCACTGGCGCTCGGCATTCTTGTGTCCGTCGCCTACGACGACGATTTGGTCATCGCTGCGGTGAACAAGATACCATTCGTGTCGCTTACCAAGACAACCCAAGAGCATCCGCTGTTGTACGTGCTGAAGAAAAGCCTCACCTGTGTGGGTGTGCGTCCCGTCGATGCGCGTGAGAACGACACGTTGGTCTATACGAAGGCGATGGTGCGAGCGGTCGTAAAGGACTATGCGACCGTAGAGGGCTTTATTCGCGTTTACCCGACCGAACTCGATCCTGCGCAAGTCTTTCTGTCGCCTGCGTGCAGAGTTGAAGGGACACGCACAACAGCGATTCCTGGCCCCGGCGTTCTTGTTCAGACGGAGAATGTCATTGCTTGGGAGCTCATCGATGCCACCGCAAGCGAGTGTTGGAAGATCCACTATGGCAACAAACCGCCCTGTCTCTGTCCTTCGGACGAAGTCAAAGACAAGTACATGGCGCGAATGAATGTGGAGCGGCACGACGGAGACAGGTACCAGCTGTGCCCGGCAGATAGGTAGAGCTTCGTTCGTAGAGCGGACAATACCGTTGATTTAGGTAGGCGCGCCTGCCCCAGGAGGAATGCGGTCTTGTGGGCGTAGAGAGAGGTGAAAGACAATAGATTCTGCAACGGAAACGGAGATCTCATTCCCAGACGACATTGCAAGATTTCGAGCCGCATTCGCGCGGCCTTCACTTTACTCAGTTCCGGCAGTGTCGCTCTCGGTCTCTTTCGCCTCTTCGTTGTCTTCCTCTTCGTTGTCTTCCTCTTCGTCTTTTTCCTCCTCTTCTTCCTCGTAGTCGATATCGAGCTCCTTGAAATCGATTTCCAGACGCTGGTCGTCTTCTTCCAAGAGGCTATCGCAATCCTCACATCGTTGGGCAAAGAATAAACGAGGCTCTTCGAAAACGGACTTGCGGCACACGGGACACCAGCGGACATCAGACATTCTGCTGGTCCTTCTTCTGGCGGGGCTTTCTGGTTTTCTTAAGCGCCGCGCTTTCCTGAGCGATTTGCTCTTTGAGAGTTTTGAGTTCGGCGTCGATAGCGCTCTTCTGCGCGACCAACTCCGTTATGCGTTTCAGTCGATCCACTATGCTTCTCCTATGTTCAGGGTTTTGCCGCCGGGTCGAAGCCAAGGCAGGAGGACGGCATATCCTGGCTTGGGAGGTTTGGCGCCCGAAGTGATGGTCGGCACCACTTGCGCGCCAAATCGGTTTGAAAACTTGCCCGCGATCTGACCGCAGAGATCGACGATGTTGTTGACGCGGGTTTGCGTTGTGGAGGTGAAGAGGACGGTGAGGTTTGGCAGGCCAAACTGCGCATGGTAGGTGCGCTGCTCGAAGACGTTCGTATACGCAGCGATCTTGGTTTCGATCGCTTGGCGGTCACGGTTCGCGGTGATGAGCGGTTCGGATGCAAGATCGACTTCGACGACGAGAAATCGATAAGTGCCGTTCGGATATTTGATCCCGATGGGGCCGATGTCTGGCTTGAGTTTGTACTTATAGTCTTTGCCCTTGAACTGAAACACGACGGGGAAATGGTCGCCGGCAGTTTTTGGCGTGCTCGGGCTACTCAGAATTTGCTCGCGTGTGACGAGGCGCTCGCGCGCCCCGATTTCAAAGGAAGCTGCGACCTGGCTCTCGGTGAGCTGATGGAGAAATTGCTTTGACGGCTCGGGGACACGGGAGTCGCAGCCCATGCCCATGAGCTTGCCGACACCTTTATTCGTGAGCTGGAACGCTTTTTGAAAGCTGAGCCACGCTGCGCGGTTCTTGACCTGCGTGTCAGTCCAACGGATGTAGCCGTGATCCTTGAGCTTCTTGGTTCGACAGATGATCGAGGAGTATGAGCGATTGGTGATCGCGCAGAGATCATCCGGCAGCAAAAGGCTGTGCCGCCCGATAGCTTTTAAGATTTCGAGATCGCCGGGTACGTCTGGCTTAATAGATTTCATAGTGCCGAAAATAAATCCGCCAATGGCGGCTGGTAAGTCGGCAACTATGTCGGCCCTAGGAGGACTGCGGCGCGCCGTGGTGCACTATGCTGTAGGCTCGGTCGTTGATTAAATTTACGTAATCATTGCCCCCAAGGAGACGGCTTGTTGTCATCGTCGTCAGTGGGACATTGTTCGGCTCTCAGCCTCTCCAGGTCGTCGCTATTCATCAGGCGAACTTTTTTTAACTCCGGTTTCTTGAGGGTGTCGGAGCTCTGGCTCTTGTATTCCCTACCAGTCGTTGAAATCATTGTGTTCGGGGGTGGAGTTGGTATCGTTTGTTTTTGAACAAAAGAAGCATCGTCGGGCAGCGCTTGAGTATCTTGTAATTCCGTGCGGTTGATATACCGCCGAGCGTTACGCTCGCCCTCTGTTAGCTTCGGCCACGTATCGATCCAACCAAAAGGCTCACTAACGATGAAGGGATGCTGGAGCTTCATGCCTCTGACATAGCAAGCGAAGCGTGCGTGAGTGTCGGTTTTCTCTACTCCCTTCAAAAAATCAGGCGTGCAGCGCAAATCTCTCGCCACATAATTGAGATCGGCAGCTTCGGGAGATGCAGCGTATTTGATGCTCGTATTTGTCGAGATGGCGGCGCGTGTCGCTTCATCTAACTCAGCACAAAACAGGTTCTGAAAGGCGAGAATGACACCGCCACCGTATTCACGCATAAGTCGTAGCAACCTCGGTGTTTTTTCCGGGTCCATAAACTCTTGCGCTTCGTCGATTACAAGGTAGACCGGGTGACGTTCCTTTCGGCTTTGAATAGCGTCTTGAACGAGAGAGATGATGTACCGGCCGATGACTTGGTGATCCTCGGAGAGTTCAGTCATGCGCGTATTCACGAGGAGTAACCTCCTTTCGCGGATGCACTTCGCAATATCGAGCTTGCGGGTTCTTGCGTTGAACATTCCGGCAAGCCAGTCATTCTGTGTTATGCCGTAGATGCGAGATTTTAGTTCCTCTCTAGTGGAAGAGAAGTTCTTCTCGTAGTAGTCGTTCTCAAAGAAACGCTTTGGTATTGGTGGAAGTCCAGCAATCGCCCTCTGGAAAATCGGATTATTGCGCTTGTCGTCCATGAGATCGAGAAGCGTTTCCAAATTTGCGTTTGGAACGTTGAAAAGAAGTCGGGCACAAAATGCAAAACAGGCCGCTTGTTTCCCCGTGAGCTTTTGCTTGGTTGTAGAAAAAATGTAGCTGAAATCAGAAATCAGTTGTGATGGATCTCGGCCTTGAGTTGTAAAGAGGTTGAGAGCTGGTCTCATCTTAGGGTCGATGACGACAGGGAATGGAAGCGAGTCATTAAATATACGCAGGTAGCGAAGACGCTTTACCATGAAGCCTTTTGGATCGATGCAAATATAAGCGGGCTGCTCCTTAGGTCTTGTGGCTGAATGGTAATCGTCCAGCAGAGTATTTTGGAGAAGGGTTGTTTTTCCGGCACCAGAGGGTGCTATCACCATCGTATGTTCAAGCCGGATATATTCGGGGATTTTTCGTGGTCGGAGTTTTTCTTCTTCAGCTTCTTGAGCCAATCGCTCTTCCTCTAATCGCGCCTCTGCTTTCTCCTGTGCAATGCGCTGTTTTTCCTCTTCCTTTTCCCGAATGGCGCGTTCTTTTTCGGATTGCTCTTCACTGATGAGAGCAAGTTCTGCGTCAATACGGTTTTTAAGTTTTTGCTCGGCTGTGCTGATGGCGTTGGCTCGCTCCGAAAACCATCGGTCTAAGTCACGTTTGACGTGTTGATCGAGGTATTCTTTTGGGGTTGTGGTTGTTGTGCCAAAGACGTTGTCAATGAAGTTGATGATGGGTGTGCGCTCCCAGCAGTTTATGTGAGCGTCTCGTTCATGTTGTTCATATTGTTCTATGAGTAATTCATCCTCTTCTGGCTTTTTATCAAAGCCGTAGCGAGGATCGAGAAGTGGTGTGATCGCTTTTTCGTAGCAGACCCGCGAACCAAACCAATAATCTCTATAAAACATAATCGCGTTAGATCGCTCGGCCAAACCGCACTGAAGACATCTTCGTGGATCGAGGCGCATGAAGCCCTCCGAGAGATGGTCAGTGTTCGACAAGTGTTGGAAGGTCGTTTCGTCTTGTCGCACGGATCTCGAGCCAGGCGATGATCTCATGCTGCCACCAGACTCTACGAGCCATGCGGCCACGGCCCAGTTTGAAGCTCTTCGGAAAATCAGGGTCGTAACAAGGATCGTCGGGGTCCTCCAGACGATCAATATGCGCACGACAGTAAGGGATTCCGAACTCGGTCTTTAATTGCTTAAAAGTGACGACTGCCTTGGTCATAGTTCGCTCCGATGCTGAGGCGGAAGTTACGTTTCCACGTCTTGTTCATCGGAGTCGTGCACCAAGGGTGCCAATTGAACCGTTCTAAAAACTCATCTAACTACCCTTTTCAGATGGGCTTCGAGCTTTTGCAGCGCAGCGCGCTTCTCAGGTAGGTAATCGTATCTGTCGTATATTTCATCGAGATCGGTTTTGCCTCCACCAGTGACATGGTTGAGCATGATCTCAGCGATTTCGCGCGAGACTCCCAGGCGCGCGAGCGCGGAGCGAAATGTGCGCCGTAGATCTCGTACCTGCCATCCGGTCACGCCTGATTGCTTGTCGAGCTCCCTCTTCAGCTTTCCCCACGAGCCGTCGTTGAAGTGCGTACCCTTGATGTGACCGGGGAAGTAGTAGTCAATATTTTTGTCCCGCCAGTTGTCGCCCATCTTTTCCTGCCGATTGAGGATCGCGCGCGCCATTGGAAGGATCGGGATTGCGTGCGCCCGTCCGTTCTTCGTGAACTCACCCGGGATAGTGAGCACACGGCCGTCTCGCCAGGCTCGTTGCAGCCGTCCTACTTCGCCGTTCCGACATCCCCACAAGATGATGAGTCGGATCATGTCGCCGAAGAAACCCTCGCACGCATGCCAGATTTTTCTGAGTTCGTCGTCGTTCAGGATGCGGCTGCGTTTCTTGTTCTTACCGGGAGCCGGATAGCCTTCAAGCGGACTGCGCTTGATGTAGCGGTGCGGAGGTTTCGTGCACCACCGGAGCATCGTCCGGAGCGCGCGGAATGCGTGAAGCTGCTCGCTTGGTACGTCGGCGAGCTTTCCGAGCTCACGCTCAATCGCCGCATCGTCGAGGTCAGCAAGAGTGCATCTAAAATTCAAGCGATTGAGAAGCCGGAGCGTCTCAGATTTCGTGCGCTCGCTCTTGCCCTTATAGTTCTCCTCCACGAAGACGAGCTTCGCCTGGTCGAACTCGATGCTGATTTCCTTCTCCCCGACGGGAGTGCCGAGCGCGACAAAGGCGCGGCGGCGCGCTTCTGCAAGCTTCAGATCAGGATAGTGACCGAGCCGGATTTTGGTGCGGTTGGGCTCTTTGAGGACGATCCACGTCTTGCGACGCTTACCGACCCGCAGGCCAAAAGCCGGCGTCTTCCGGTCCATGTACAGACCCGGCTTCAGTGACTGAACGGTGAGATCTGTGAGTCCAAGAATTGGCACGATTTGGCACGCCTTTCACGTGGATTGAGGCGGATAACCATGCCGAAGTATATGAGGGTCGAGTCGCGGAAACCACTGTAAAACAAGGGGTTTACGGGCACTATGTGGAACGGTGGAGAGGCTTCACAAAAGATTGGGAAGCTGCCGTTCTACCATTGAACTACGCCCGCGGATGCGCTGCTCACGCCCGTCCTGATTAGCCGAGACGGCGCGTCTCGCCAAGCGGTTTGGCGCACCCAGCCGGACGGTTGTTAACGTCCTGGCAAGATTTTGGGTGCGCCGGATTGTGGCGGTGTTATGATCAAGCTGTCGGGGGAGTGACGTGCACTGAGTGGGGCGTGTGCATGGTGGGGCGTGGCTATACGATATTCGACACGGCGATCGGGCGCTGCGGCATCATCTGGAGCAGCACCGGCGTGGTGGCCGTGCAATTGTCGGAGGCGCGGGAGATCGACACCCGCCGCCGGATTTTCGCAGTCCATCCCGGTGCGCGCGAGCAGCAGCCTCCGCTGAATGCCGAGCTTGCGATCGAGGGCATCGTGGGCCTGCTGCAGGGCAGCGATCCTGATTTTTCCGACGTCAGCCTGGATGCCGGCGGCGTGCCCGGCTTCAACCGGCGGGTCTACGAGTACACCTGCACGATCCCGCGCGGGGAGACGCGCACCTATCACGAGATCGCCAAGGCGCTGGGGGCCTCCGGCGCGGCGCATTCGGTGGCGCAGGCGGTCGCGAAAAATCCCTACATGCTGATCGTCCCCTGCCACCGGGTGCTGGAGGCCGGCAACTACACCGACCGGCTCTCGCCCTATGGCGGGGTGATCTCCAAGCGGCGGCTGCTGGCGCTCGAGGGTGCCCATCCCGTCGCCAGCAAGACGCTGTTCGAGGTGTTGCTGCCCGTTGCCCCGCCTCGGGCGCCCACCTAGATAACGTCGCATGGATGCGACCACGCTGCTGACGACACGCTCGATCACGGTCTCCGAGTTCCGCTGCGATGCGGGGGCCGGACGACACGCCGTTCGCGGAGTGCCGCACCGGGCATTCCATCGCCTATGTCCGCTCCGGCAGTTTCGGCTGCCATTGCCGCGCCGGCTTCTTCGAACTGGTGGCAGGCTCGATACTGGTCGGCGCCCCCGGCGAGGAATACACCTGCACGCATGAGCATGTCAGCGGCGACGTCTGCCTGGGCTTCTTCTTCAGCGAGGACCTGGTCGATGCCCTCGGGGGACGGCGCGAGATCTGGAAGGTCGGCGCGACACCGCCGCTGCCCGAGCTGATGGTGCTGGGCGAGCTCGCCCAGACGGCGGCAGATGGCAACAGCGATCTGGGCCTCGACGAGATCGGCCAGATCCTCGCCGGCCGTTTCGTGGACGTCGTCTCGGGCAAGGCGCGCAAGCCGGCCACGCCCACCGCACGCGACCGCCGCCGCGCCGTCGAAGCCGCGCTGTGGATCGACGCCAACTCGCATGCCGAGGTCGACCTCGAACAGGCCGCGCGGCACGCGGGACTGAGCCCATTCCACTTCCTGCGGCTGTTCTCGGCCGTGCTCGGCGTCACCCCGCATCAATATCTGGTGCGCTCGCGACTGCGGCACGCCGCGCGCCTGCTCACCGAGGACGACATCGCGGTCACCGACGTCGCCTATGACGTCGGCTTCGGCGATCTCTCCAATTTCGTCCGCACCTTCCATCGCGCCGCCGGCGTGTCGCCGACGAAGTTCCGGCAGGCGTCGAAGGGCGAGCGCAGGATCTTCGGGGAACGACTCGTCCTCAACTGAGACACACGGGCCGCTTCGCCAGTAACAGTCTGTTGACCAGACGGGTGCGATGCACTGGCACTTGCGGTACCCCGCGCGGTATTACAACCGAAGGGCGATTTGGCGCTCCTTCAAGGCGGCGAACCGGCAGATGGACAGTACCTCGATTGACGTGATTGCGGCCACGCTGATCGCGCTTGTCGTCGGCCTCGCCTTCATCGCGGGCTGTGCCGTCTATTACGGCCGCCAGATCAGCTTGCGCAGGATTCCGATGCAGTGGGACACCGACGGTCAGCCGGCCTGGTTTGCACCACGCCTCGTTGGGCTCTGGTTCAGCTTCGGCGTCACGGCGGCCCTTTCCATGTTCCTGCTCGTCCTCGCCCTTCATGCACCGCAGAAGCTCACAGCCCTGATCGTCGCGACGATCAGCGTGATTGGAACGAACATGTGGGTGCAGGTCTATCACCTGAGACGGGTGGTCCGCTGGCAGGCGGAGGCACCGGCGAACTAGCCGGGCGGGATGCGCAAGATTCTCCAAGAGCGGCTTGCCTTCAATTGACTAGGTTCGTCTCCGGCGTGCGCCACGCGCGGCGCGCTTTGCAATGGAGACGAACATGTACGACCACATCGGACTTCGCGTAGCCGATCTCGATGCCGCCACGCGCTTCTACACCGCGGTGCTGGCGCCGCTCGGCTACGTCCTGTGCTCGAGCGGCGACGGCTATGCCGGCTTCGGGCCGAAGGGCGCGCCGGCGCTGTGGCTGCACCTGAACAAGGGGCGGAAGGCCGACGGCGCGCATATCGCGTTTCGCGCCGGGAATCATGACGCGGTCAAGGCGTTCCACAGCGAGGGGCTCAAGAGCGGCGGACGCGACAATGGCGGCGCGGGCCCGCGCAAGGACTACAGCCCGACCTATTATGCGGCGTTTCTGATCGATCCGGACGGCAACAATGTCGAGGCGGTTTGCGTGTGAGCAAGCGCCCCACGCACGAGCATTCGTAGGGTGCCACGTGCGACGGTGCCGATGAATGGTAGGCACGGCGCGCGAAGAGCGCGCCTTTGCCCACCCTACGACCCCTTCAACCAAGGACACCTTCATGGCCTCCATCCACAACGACATTCCCCTCAACGCCCCTGCGCGCGAGGTCTGGGACGCGGTGCGCGATTTCGGCGCGCTGCATCAGCGGCTGGTGCCGGGCTTCGTCACGGCCTGCACGCTCGATGGCGATGCACGCATCGTCACCTTCGCCAACGGCTCCGTCGCGCGCGAGGTGATGGTCGATTGCAATGATGCGCGGCAGCGCCTCGTCTATGCCATCAACAACGAGCGGCTGAAGCACTACAGCGCCTCGGTGCAGGTGATCGCCGAGGGCGATGCGCGGTGCCGCCTGGTCTGGATCATCGACATGCTGCCGAACGAGCTTGCGCCGTATGTCCAGGGGCAGACGAAGGAAGCCGTCGCCGCCATGCACAAGGCGTTTCCAGCCGCGGCCGCCTGACTGACCTCTGTGACTTTTCTCACAGAGCCCTCGCCTCCTCGGCCGTAACCATGGCCGCGTGCGTCCGGTTGGCTCCGCTCTCCCGGCGAAGCCACGCACGCGAGGAGCATGCCATGAGAGGTGCGGACAGGGTGATCTGCCAGGCAGCCGCCGTGCTGCTGCTGTTCTCGGTCGCGAGCACGCCGGCGGAGGCGCAGCTCGCGGGCTTCGGTGGCGGCGGAGGCGCCGGCGGCGAGGACATGATGACCCAGATGGCGCCGATGCTGGAGATGATGAAGGCGAAGATGGGCAAGCGCCGCTTCGCCATGCTGATGCAGACCATGGGCCCGATGATGAGCCGCATGATGGAGAATGGTGGCGGCGGCTTCGGCGGCATGATGGGCGGCGGTGGCCTCGGCGGCAGCAATCTCGGCGGCGGCTTTGGTGCGTCCAATTATGGCGGCTACAGCCCGATGGGCGGAGGCGGCTATATGCCAACGGGCATGGGCGGCGGCGACATCATGGGCATGCTCGGCGGCACCAGTGGCGGCGACATGATGGCGATGATCCCGCAGCTGATGCGGCTCGCCAATGTCGGCGGCGGTGGCGGCCATCGCCGCCACAGGCATCGCTAATCCGCGACGCCTGAGAGAGCCGGCCTGATCGCGGGCTTGCTCTTGCGCGGTCCCCAGCGCGTCAGCACCACGCTGGAGCACGACAGCAGGCCGAGCACGACCATCGAGCTCGCGGCCAGCCAGAAGAAGCTCTGCGCGGTCGCCTCATGTGTCGACAGCCACCAGCCGGTCGCCGAGATGTAGATCAGCCGCGCGGTCTGCGCCAGCACCGGGCCGATCACCTTGGCCGCGCCCTGCGAGGAGAAATACATCGTCGAGGCGAGCCCGATGAAGGCGTAGAACGGCGCCACCGTCGACAGATATTGGTGACTGGCCGCGCGGACGGTCGCGCTGTCGGTAAAGATGTTGACCCAGAGATCGGGGAAGAGCGCGACCAGGCACGCCGGCGCACCGACGGCGACGAATGCGCTCGCACCCGCGATCCAGGCAATGCGCCGGGCGCGCGCGATGCGGCCGGCGCCGACGGCCATGCCGACCATCGGCACCGAGGCGATGCCGAACGAGAACGCGATCGAGGTCAGCAGGAATTCGAGCCGCGCACCGATGCCGTAGCCGGCGAGGATCGCGGTACCGAACTTCGCCAGCATGTGGGTGAAGATCGAGATCGTCAGCACCGATTGCAGCGGCGAGAAGCAGGCGATGGCGCCGACCTTCAGGATGTCGAAGAACATGGCCCATTGGATGCGCAGGCCGCGCAGCTTCGGGACGACGCGCGCGCGGCCTGAGAACAGGTACCAGCCCATGACGCCGATGTTCATGCAATAGGCGATCAGCGCGCCGGCCGCGACGCCGCGCATGCCGAACTGCGGCACCGGTCCGAGTCCGAGACCCAGCGTGCCGCCGAGCACGATCTGCCAGGCCGCGGAGTTGAGGATCAGGAACGAGGGCAGCCTCATATTGCCGGTGCCGCGCAGCACGCCCGCCATCGTGTTGAGCAACCAGGGCAGCACGGCGCCGCCGAAAAACACCTGCGTGTAGGCGATCGCGTGCGTCAGCACATCGCCGCGGCCGCCGAGCATCTCGAGCACCTTGGGCCCGAAAATCAGCATGCCCAGCATGAAGACGAGGCCGAACGTGATGCCGATCAAGAGCGCATGCGCGGCGAGCGTGCCGGCGCGCTCGCGATCGCCGGCGCCGAGCGCGCGTGCGATGGCGGAGGCCACCGCACCGCCCATCGCTCCGCCGGACATCGTCATGGTCAGGATCACGGTCGGGAACACCAGCGCCATCGCGGCCAGCGCCTCGACGCCGAGCCGGCCGATATAGGAGGTCTCCGCGATCACCGTGCAGGTGCCGGCCGAGAGCGCGATCACGTTCGGCCAGGCAAGCCCGAGCAGCGTGCGCAGGATCGGTCCGTCCATCAGCGCGCTCCTCACCGGCCGCGGAGGCGGCGGCAGCGGGCGCTCTTGTTCATCGACCGGGATTTCGGCGATGTCGGACATGTCCTCTCCCGGGCACGAGCGCCATTTTCGGCGCGGCAATGACTAGGTGTGCCAATGAATTTCTTCGCGCAGAAGGCGCGGCGAGAGGCTTGTTAGCACGGCAATTGCCGATTCCTCCTGCGCCTGATGCAGGCGTGCCCTGCGGCAGCGCATTTCAGCCCGTGGAATTGCGGTCTCTCGTCTCCCTCTCCCCGTTCTTACGGGGAGAGGGTTGGGGTGAGGGGCCGCGTCCGCGAAAACGATGCGAGTTGGACTCGCGGAGAGTCCCCCTCACCCGGATTGCATCTTCGATGCAATCCGGCCTCTCCCCGCACGCGGGGAGAGGCGAAGTGGCCGCGCCGTTCTCGTCACCCAATCGACCAGACCAGCGGCGGACGGCCGCCTGCGGCCGGGCGCATGCGGATGCCGATATGCCGGCCGCAGCCGGCAGCCAATCCCTCGAACAATCCCTCCAGCACCTTGGCGCAGGCGCGGTGACAATCAGCGACGTCGTCCATCAGCTTCCAGCTCTGCTGGCGGATTTCGAAGGTGCCTTCGGACTGCGTCATCTCAGCATTGTCGTCCTGGGCAGCGAACAGCGCGTTCAGGAACGATGCGAATTCCCTCGCGCCGCCGCGGCTCGTCGCGAGTGCGGCCGCGGCCTCGTCGAAATACTGCATCCCGATCAGCTTGCCGGTGAGATGCAGCAGATAACCGGCGTCCTCCGGGCCGAACAGCTGCACCATCACGGGCGCGGCGGTGCGGACATATTCCATCGCATAGTTGCGATAGGCTTTTTCAAGCCGCGGTTTCGGCCAGCTCGCGACCGGCAGCGCCGGCGCGGTCTTCGCATCGAACGGCGGCGCTTCCAGATGCCGCGCGAACACCAGGCGCTGGTCGAGTTCGAGCGGATGGTCGTATTGATGATAATAGCCTTCGAGCCCGTCCTGGCCGTCGACGCTCTGCTTGGTGCAGACGAAGCCGAGGCGAAGATCTCCGAGCGCAACCCCGTTATTGGCGTGCCAGCCGCGCAGCATCGCGCGTGAGACTTCGCCCGGCACGCCGCAGATCGCGGTGCCCTTCCAGATCCAGCGCGGCGGCGGATAGCGGATCCAGGCCTTGACGTCGCTCTCATACATGTATTCGACATGCACGCCGCCGATCCAGTTGGAGAGGTAGTGATATTGCGCAGCCGCGACCGCCGGCGGCAGATGGCTGAGCCCGAGCTTTTCCAGCCCCGGCAGGAAGCGCTCCTGCTGCTGACGGCGGAACACGCGGAAGACGAACTCCGCGGCATCCGCGGTGCCGCGCCGCGTGACGACGGTGAGGATAAGGCCGGTGAAATAGGCGTGATAGAGATCGGCGACCGCGCGCCAGCGCTTCCATTGGGCTTCCTGCGCGGAGTCAGCTGCGGCGGTCATGTTCGCTCCCGGCTTGTTGTTTTACGGGAGTGTGTCATCGCGGCTGGGGCGGCGCAACCAGCCACAGACTCGGTGTCATCGCCCGGCGAAGACCGGGCGATCCAGTATTCCAGAGACAGTTATGATTGAATCGAGACGCCGCGGCGTACTGGATGCCCCGGTCGAGCCGGGGCATGACAGTTGGAGATGTCGCTACACCCGAAAATGTTTCGAGAGCTTCAAGCCCTGCGCCTGGTAGTTCGAGCCGATGCGCTGGCCGTACATCGCGTCGGGGCGGGCGAGCATCTTCTCGTAGACGAGGCGGCCGACGATCTGGCCGTGCTCGAGGATGAACGGCACCTCGCGCGAGCGCACCTCCAGCACGGCGCGCGATCCCAACCCGCCGGCACCGGCATAGCCGAAGCCGGGATCGAAGAAGCCGGCATAGTGCACGCGGAATTCGCCGACCAGCGGATCAAAGGGCACCATCTCGGCTGCAAAGTCGGGTGGCACCTGCACGGCCTCTTTCGAGGCGAGGATGTAGAACTCGCCGGGATCGAGGATCAGGCTGCCGTCGGGCCGGGCCGAGATCGGCTCCCAGAAGTCCTCGACGGAATAGCCGGAGCGGCGATCGACATCGACGACGCCGGTGTGGCGCTTGGCACGGTAGCCGACGAAGCCGCTCGCCTTCTCGCCGGAGAGATCGACGGAGACGGCGACGCCGCCGGCCAGATCGGCATCGTCGATGTCGACGAGGCGCTCGGACGCATGCAGCGCATCGAGCTCGTCGGCATTGAGGATGGCGTCACCGGTGCGGAAGCGCACCTGCGACAGGCGCGAGCCCTCGCGCACCAGCACCGGAAATGTCTTCGGGCTGATCTCGGCATAGAGCGGGCCGTGATAGCCGGCGCCGATCATGTCAAAGCGGCGGGTGCCGTCGGCGATCACGCGGGTGAAGACGTCGAGGCGGCCGGTGGAGCTCTTGGGGTTCGCAGCCGCGACGATCTCCGGCGGCAGCGCGAGGCTTTCCAGCAGCGGCACGATGTAGACGCAGTTGGTTTCCAGCACCGCGCCGTCGGCAAGGCTGAACTCGTGCAGCTTCAATTCGTCGATGCGCTCGGCCACCGTGGCGCCGGGACCAGGCAGGAAGCTGGCGCGGACGCGATAGGCGATGTCACCGAGGCGCAAATCGAGGCTCGCCGGCTGGATCTGGCTTTCGACGAAATCGTATGCGGGCAGGATGAGGCCCGCCTCCGCCATCGCCGCGATCATGCGGTCGGGCAGGATACCATTGGCGTCGGCGGCGATCGTGAAGCTCAACCGGGGGTCCTCGTCAGGGGTCAAACGCATCCGGACGTGCGGGAAATACTAGCCTTTTACGGCTATCCGATGGACGCCTTGACGGAAAGGCCATTGCGGAATATGAGCATCACTTATCCCGTGGTGATTTGAGCCGGCCGGCTTGCAGCCACGTTAAATAAGTCGCTAAACAGGCCGGGGACCTCTGTGATCCCGGCCCGTGGATATATCCAGGCCGGTTGTTTTGTGACCGTTTTCGACGAGACGGTCATGTCGGAGGTACCTATGTCGAAGTCGCCTGCCACTTACCGTCCCGAAACCCGCTTGGTCCATTCCGGCACCCTGCGCTCGCAATTCGGCGAGACGTCGGAGGCGCTGTTCCTGACCCAGGGCTACGTCTACAACAGCGCCGAGGAGTGCGAGGCGCGGTTCAAGGGCGAGGATCCCGGCTTCATCTATTCGCGTTATTCGAACCCGACCATCTCGATGTTCGAGCGCCGCATGATCGAGCTCGAAGGCGCCGAAGCGGCGCGTTCGGCGGCGACCGGCATGGCCGCGGTGACGACGGCGATCCTGGCGCCGCTGAAGGCCGGCGACCACGTGGTCGCCTCCCGCGCGCTGTTCGGCTCGTGCCTCTACGTCATTCAGGATCTGTTGCCGCGCTACGGCATCGAAACCACGCTGGTCGACGGCCTCGATCTCGACCAGTGGCAGCGGGCCTTGCGGCCGAACACCAAGACGTTCTTCCTGGAGAGCCCGACCAACCCGACGCTCGACGTGCTCGACATCCCCGGCATCGCCGAGATCGCGCACAAGGGCGGCGCGCGGCTCGTCGTCGACAACGTGTTCGCGACGCCGATCTGGCAGAGCCCGCTCGCGCTCGGCGCCGACGTCGTGGTCTATTCCGCGACCAAGCACATCGACGGCCAGGGCCGCTGCCTCGGCGGCATCATCCTGTCCTCGGAAGCCTTCATCGCCGAGCACCTCCACAATTTCATGCGCCAGACCGGGCCGTCGATCTCGCCGTTCAACGCCTGGGTCTTGCTCAAGGGCCTGGAGACGCTGGCCGTGCGCGTGCGCGCGCAGACCGACACCGCGGCACGCGTTGCGGAAGTGCTGGCCGGCCATCCGAAGATCTCGCGATTGATCTATCCCGGCCGCGCCGATCATCCGCAGGCAGCGCTCGTGAAGAAGCAGATGCGCGGCGGCTCGACGCTGGTCGGCTTCGAGGTCAAGGGCGGCAAGGCGGCCGCGTTCCGCGTGCTCAACGAGCTCAAGCTTGCGAAGATCTCGAACAATCTCGGCGACGCCAAGAGCCTCGTCACCCATCCGGCAACCACGACGCATCAGCGCCTGAAGCCGGAAGACCGCGCCGCGCTCGGCATCAGCGAGGGCTTCATCCGCTTCTCCGCGGGGCTGGAGCATGCGGACGATCTGATCGAGGACCTGACGGCGGCGCTGGAGAAGGCGTGAGGCGATCGAGCTCTCGTAGGGTGGGCAAAGCGAAGCGTGCCCACCATTCACCACCGAGCTGGCGATAGATGGTGGGCACGGCGCGCGAAGAGCGCGCCTTTGCCCACTCTACGGCTACGCAGCCGAACTACATCGGCCGGTACGCCCGCACGTCCCCGGGCACGTTGACCCCGAGCTTGATCTGGCCGACGGAGCGGATGATGTCGTCGCCGAGGAGCTGGGCGAAGCAGGCATAGCCCCAATCGTTCATATGCAGGCCGTCGGCGATCACGAAGCTCTCGACCGGGATCGATTGATTCTCGTGCCAGTCGCGCATCACCTCGAAGCGCGGGAAGATGCCGACGTGACGGAGTTCGGCGACCTTGCCGAGCAGCTTCACCATCTTGCCGGCACTCTCCTTGCGCTGGTTGACGGCCGGCGAATATTGCGGATCGACCAGCACGATATCGGCGCCGCCGGCGGCCTGGATGCGGGCGATGCCGTCCTCGACCATCTTGGCGGTGTCGCCGGGATCGAGATTGCGCAGCACGGCGTTGGTGCCGACCTGCCAGATCACCATGTCCGGATGCACGTCGATCACCTCCTTCTGGAGGCGCTTCATCATCTCGGGCGCGTCCTCGCCGCCGACGCCGGCATTGATGACGGTGATGTCCGCGGTCGGATATTGCCGGCGCAGCTGCGCCGCAAGACGGTTCGGATAGTTGAAATCGGGTGAGCTTGCGCCGTAGCCGGCGGTCGACGACGAGCCGAACGCGACGATCACGACAGGCTTGCCGGCGACGAGCTTGCCCGCGACATGCGGCAGCGAGCCCATCGCCTTCGCGCCGCCCTTCGGCGGCAGGCAGGGGACGCGGTTGAAGACGTCACCGGCGGATTTCGCGACCTGCTTCACCTTGTCGATGGCGCGCGCGGTGATGCCGCGCTGTTCGGGAGACGTCGCGGCGACGGTGGTCTGGGAGGGCGATGCCGGAGCGGGATTAGCGGCCTGCGCGGGCGCGGGCGTTGCCTGCGCAGCCTGCGCCTGCGCGCGCGACTGCGAAACAGGAGTCAGCAACAGCAGCGCCGCCGCCACGGGTGCAGCCAGCCATGACGTCAGGCAAAAAGGGCGGATAGAACTCATTAACACTAGACCTCAATTTTGCTGCTGGGCCGGCCCCAGATGGGCTGCGTCGATCACGAACTGTGCCAACGCCCGGCCAAGGCAATCGTGGACCTGTTTCGCGAGCTCAGGCCCGCGGGACGGGCTGAACAGGTCGAACTGACCCTGATCATTCCACTGCCGCATGATCGCGAAACGGTCGAACAGCGGGATGTCGTGCTCCTGTGCCACCACCCGCATATTGTCGAGATAGGGCGGCACCGAGATCATGGTTTCGGTACGCGGGCTGTACTGCAAGTTCATCAACACGACGTCAGCCCCTGCATTTTGCAATGCGGAAACCCCTCCGGTCACCGCACCGCGAAAATCGTCGGGATCGATTGCTCGGATAGCATCCACGGTCCCGGTCTGCCAGATGACCAAAGTAGGCCTTTTTGCTTCCATCAGCTTAACGAAGCTGGCGGCCGCCTCCTCTGCCGTCTTCTTGCTCTGTATTTCTACGGAGACGTGCACAACTTCCGATGGCGACAGCTTGTCCTTCAAAATGGCCTGCATGCGTGCCGGATAGGAAGCGTCCTCGGAGGCCGGAATCGTGGTCGAACGGCTGCCGATGACCAGGATTTCGAGCGGTTTGCCGGCCTTGATGGCGTCGGCGACCTTGGGAAGCTGGCTTTCGCTGGTGAGCAGATAGGACGGCAATTCGCAGGCTGCGGGCGCGGCCGGAGCGGGCGGCGCAGCATCCTCCGCGCGCGCCGACGGCGCGGCGAGGCCACCGCATAGCAGGATCAGGCTCAGGAGAACCTTCGCCTTCATCAGCCCCCTCCCGCCAGATCGGCGTTGCCGACGGCGTTCTTGGTTTTCGCACCGCTCTTGTCAGCTACGCGCTTGTACCACGAAATCACCCAGGCCACGCCCCACATGATCAGGATTCCGGAGAGACTAATCACCGCATGCATGACGGCGCCGCCGGAGACCTCGGCCAGGATGAAATGACCGGCGAAGGCCAGGAAGACGCCGAGGCAGAAGATCTCCAGGGAATGCGAGCCGCACAGGATCAGCGGCCGCAGCCAGGGCGATTTCAGGCCCGGCCAGTCGCGCGGCAGGAAGCGCACGGTGAGCGCTGCCAGTGCCAGGAAATGCGTGAAGCGCAGCACGTCGAGGTCGGTCTTGTCGATCGGATACATCCACTGCTCGAGCCGCTTCGGCATCAGATGCGAGAGCTGCGGCACATACCAGGTCAGCGTCACGTAGAACGCCGCGACGATATAGGCGATCGCGATCCACATCGTCACCGGTGAAGCCAGAATACGCGACATGCGCCGCGCACCTCCAAGCGCACACCATGCACCGAAGACGAACAGCAATTGCCAGGCCAGCGGATTGAACGCCCAGAAGCCGTTCGGATAGGCGGAGAAGTAGAGGTCGTATTCCCAGGTGACCGCGTAGAGCACGACCGAGAGGCCGAGCGTGACATCGGGCTTCCACTTCATCGACCACAGGATCAAAGGCAGCGCCAGCATCAGCACGATGTAGAGCGGCAGCACGTCCATGTTGACGGGACGGAAGCGCAACAGCAGCGCCTGCACGATGGTGACGTCGGGCTGCTTGAGAAAGTCCATGATGCCCATCTCTTCAGTGTAGAGCGGGTTCTCGAAGCTGGTCGCGACGTAGGAGATCTCGGCGAGGAAGATCGTGAACAGGAAGACGTGGGCGACATAGATCTGCCAGACCCGGCGCATGATGCGCGCGGTGGCGATGACGACGCCGCTCTCCAGCATCGCGCGGCCGTAGACGAAGGCGGCGGTGTAGCCGGAGATGAAGATGAAGATCTCGGTGGCGTCGCTGAAGCCGTAATTGCGGATCGTGAACCAGGTCAAAAGACTCGACGGCAGATGGTCGATGAAGATCAGCCACAGCGCGAGGCCGCGGAACAGGTCGAGCCGGAGCTCGCGCTCGCCGATGGCGGGCAGCGAGATGGCCGGCGCGGCCGCACGCGGCTTTGCATCCGCAGGCTTGGCCCCCGCGATCGTCGATCCCGTCACTTGGTCCGCAATGGTCATCGGGGCCTGGAAACCCTCACACAAATCGCGACGTTATAAGGATTGTACCGGTCCGGCCGTCGTCTCGCAAAGCGGCCGGATCACATAAGGGTGTCTTTCTTTGGGGTGTCTTTCTTTGGGGTGTCTTTCTCCGCGAATTCTGGCGGGACGATGTCGCGAAAGCCGCTTGCGGCGTTTGGTTCCCGGCCGGGTTTTCGTTATGATGGCAGCCATGTACCGCGCCGTGACCCGCCAGATCGAAGTGACCGTCGAGCCGAACTTTGTTCCGGAACAGTCGTCGGCCGACCGCTCCCGCTACTTCTGGTCCTACACCATCGTCATCACCAATTCGGGCGAGGAGACCGTGCAGCTCAAGACGCGGCACTGGATCATCACCGACGCCACCGGCCGCCAGCAGGAGGTGAAGGGCGAGGGCGTGGTCGGCGAGCAGCCGACCCTGGCCCCCGGCGAGCGCTTCGAATACACCTCCGGCGTGCCGCTCTCGACCGCCTCCGGCTTCATGACCGGCCGCTACCAGATGGTCAGCGAAAGCGGCGAACGCTTCGAGATCGACGTGCCGACGTTTTCGCTGGATAGCCCGGACAACAAGCGGGTGTTGAACTAGGGGCGGGGCCGTGGGGTGGGCAAAGCGAAGCGGGCCCACCATTTCGGTGGTGACGCAGAAAGATGGTGGGCACGCTTACGCTTTGCCCACCCTACGATGTCCGAGCACTTGGCAGGCTGCTTCCCCGTCGTCATTGTGAGCGCAGCGAAGCAATCCAGACGGCCACTGCGGAAAGACTCTGGATTGCTTCGCTGCGCTGGCAATGACGGAGGATAGAGTTACGCGTCCTCCACGCCCGCCTCATCGGGCGTGAAATCGTACACCGACGAGCAGAACTCGCAGGTGACAACGACCTTGTCGTCCTTGACCATCGCGGCGCGATCGTCCGGCGAGAAGCTCTTCAGCATCGCGGCGACCGCATCGCGCGAGCAGGAGCATTGCGCCTTCAGGACCAGCGGCTTGAATACGCGCACGCCACGCTCGTGGAAGAGGCGGTAGAGCAGCCGCTCGCCGGACAGTTCCGGATCGATCAGCTCGACGTCCTCGACGGTCTCGACCAGCGAGCGCGCCTCGACCCAGGCGTCATCTTCGGCGACGGCGTGCACTTCGGCGCCCTCGGGCGCATCGCCGGGATGCAAGTCCGCCTGCCGCGCGCGCTCCGGCGCCTTCGGCAAAAACTGCATCAACATGCCGCCGGCGCGCCAGCGATGCCTGCCGCCGTCGTTCGAGCGCCACTCCTCGCCGACCGCAAGACGCACGCGCGTCGGGATCTGCTCGGAGCGCAGGAAATATTCGTGGGCGGCGTCTTCGAGGCTGCCGCCGTCGAGCGCGACCAGACCCTGGTAGCGGCTCATGTCGGGGCCCTGGTCGATGGTCATGGCGAGATGGCCGCGGCCGAGCAGCGCGCCGGAATCCTTCGCCGTGCCCAGGCGCGAGGCGTCAAAGCGGGCATAGGCGCGAAGCTGGTCCGGCGCCTTGTAGTCCACCACCAGGAACGACACCGGGCCGTCGGTCTGGGCCTGGAGGATGAAGCGACCCTCGAATTTCAGCGCCGAGCCGAGCAGCGTCGTCAGCACGATGGCCTCGCCGAGCAGCTTGCCGACGGGCGCGGGATAATCGTGCTTGGTCAGGATGTCGTCGAGCGCCGGACCGAGCCGCACCAGCCGGCCGCGCACGTCGAGCGCGTCGACCTCGTAGGGCAGCACGGCGTCGTCGATCGGAACCGCTGATGGTGCGCGAACCGGGCCTTCTGGCCTGGTTTTCATGTCAGGGGATTGGGAATCCATGGCGGTCTATCTGGGGTCGGTGGGTGGGAAATGGAAGGGGTTCCGGCTGCATCCGGCAATGCAGAATGGACGTATGCAAGGACAGCAACCTCCGCGTCGTCCTGGCGAAAGCCAGGACGACAGTTGCATGCGAGGCGGCCGCCGGGCCTACGCCAAACTTACTTCACCGCGTCAAAACACCAGGCCAGAATGCCCTTCTGCGCGTGCAGGCGGTTTTCGGCCTCGTCGAACACGACCGATTGCGGGCCGTCGATCACCTCGTCGGTGACCTCCTCGCCGCGATGGGCAGGCAGGCAGTGCATGAACAGCGCGTCGGGCTTGGCCAGCGACATCAGCTTGGCATTGACCTGGTATGGCTTGAGCACGTTGTGGCGGTGCTCGCCTTCCTTGTCGCCCATCGACACCCATGTGTCGGTGACGACGCAATCGGCGCCGCGCACGGCGGCTTCCGGATCGGTGCCGAGCATGATCGGCGCGCCTGAAGCCTTGATCCAGTCGCGCATCGCCTTCTTCGGCGCAAGCTCCGGAGGCGTTGCGACATTGAGCTGAAACTTGAAGCGCTCCGCGGCATGCGCCCAGGACGCCAGCACGTTGTTGTCATCGCCGGTCCAGGCCACCGTCCGGCCCTCGATCGGGCCGCGGTGCTCCTGATAGGTCAGAAGGTCGGCCATCACCTGGCAGGGATGCGAGCGCCGCGTCAGGCCGTTGATGACGGGCACGGTCGCGTTGGCCGCAAGCTCGAGCAGGGCGTCGTGGTTGAGGATGCGGATCATGATGGCATCGACATAGCGCGACAGCACGCGCGCGGTGTCGGCGATGGTCTCGCCGCGGCCGAGTTGCATCTCGGCGCCGGTGAGCATGATGGGCTCGCCGCCGAGCTGGCGCATGGCGACGTCGAACGACACCCGCGTGCGGGTCGACGGGCGCTCGAAGATCATCGCCAGCGTCTTGCCTTCGAGCGGCCTCACCGGCTGATGCGCCTTCTGCTTCGCCTTCATGGCGGAGGAGGCATCGAGCATGCTCTTGAGCTCCGACAGCGGGAGCTCGTTGATATCGAGGAAGTGCTTCGGCGACTTGCTCATCAGCTTGCCGCCCGCTTGGTCTGACTGGACGAGATCGCGGCGCAGGCGCGTTCGAGCCGCCCGACGCTGTCCTCAATCTCGGCTTCGGTGACGATCAAGGGCGGCAGGAAACGCACGACATTGTCGCCGGCGCCGACCGTGAGCAGCTTCTCGTTGCGCAGCGCCGCGACGAGATCGCCTGATGGCACCACGGCCTTGATGCCGATCAGGAGGCCCTCGCCGCGCACCTCGCTGACGACATCGCCATGACGGTCGATCACGGAGGCGAGCTTCTGCTTGAGCAGCAGCGACATCTTCTGCACGTGATCGAAGAAGCCGGGCTTCAGCATGACGTCGAGCACGGCATTCGCAGCCGAGATCGCGAGCGGATTGCCGCCGAAGGTCGATCCGTGCGAGCCGGGACCCATGCCGGCCGCCGCGTCCGCGGTGGCCAGGATCGCACCGATCGGGAAGCCGCCGCCGAGCGCCTTGGCCAGCGACATCACGTCAGGTGTGACGCCGGTACGCCGATGCGCGAACAGATCGCCGGTGCGGCCCATGCCGGTCTGCACCTCGTCGAAGGCGAGCAGCAGGCCCTTCTCGTCGCAAAGCTGGCGCAATGCCTTGAGGAACGCAGGCGTTGCGGAACGCACGCCGCCCTCGCCCTGAATCGGCTCGATCAGGATGCCGGCGGTCTGCGGACCGATTGCCTTCTTCGCGGCCTCGATGTCGCCATGCGGGACCTGGTCGAAGCCATCCATCGGCGGACCAAAACCTTCGAGATATTTTGCAGATCCCGTCGCAGCCAGCGTCGCCAGCGTGCGGCCATGGAAGGCGCCTTCGAAGGTGATGATGCGGTAACGTTCCGGATGCCCCTTGGAGAAGTGATGATGGCGGACCAGCTTGATCACACCTTCCAGCGCCTCGGCGCCGGAATTGCAGAAGAACACGAAGTCCGCGAAGCTTTCATTGCACAGGCGCGCAGCGAGCTTCTCGCCGTCCGGACTCTGGAACAGGTTCGACATGTGCCAGAGTTTTGTGGCCTGCTCCTGCAGCGCCTTGACCAGCGCGGGATGGGCATGGCCGAGCGCGTTCACGGCGACGCCCGAGGTAAAATCGAGATAGCGATCGCCATTGGTCGCAATCAGCCAGCAGCCTTCGCCGCGCTCGAAACCGAGGTCGGATCTGGCGAAAACGGGAAGCAAATGCGGCGCTGCGCTGTTAGTCATGACGATCACTTGATGTTGCGGACGGCCTGAACACGCTCACGCAGCGCACCATTGACCGGCCCGGAAAACGAAACGTGCCGCCTTTTAAGGGCGGCACGTGACACTATCTTATGCCTGGTGAAACCGGTGTCAATGCCGCCCGAAAGCCTCGCGAAACGCTGAATCCGTAGTCTTGCGGAGCCGAAATTGCGGGGTTTTCGCCACGGAACATGTGGAAGCGAGTCGGCGGACTCTTGCGCGTGAGTCACGCCATATTGTAGCGTTTGGCTTGTCAGATACGACATCTCGTGCAGTGTTTCTGATCCTCTAAGTCCTCATGTACCGGCGTAGACGTTCGGGCGTTATCGGCGCGCCCGGCGAGCCTTAAGGGATTCTGACGGCACGGGTTTTTCGAGGCTTAGGCATTCGCCGCGAGGCGCCAGGATGGCAGCCGCACGGCGAGGGAAAGGGTGCAATGACGGTTTTGACCTGGTCCGACGATCGCGTCGAGCAGTTGAAAAAGCTCTGGGAGGCCGGATTATCGGCCAGCCAGATCGCAGCCGAGCTCGGGAACGTGACCCGCAATGCCGTGATCGGCAAGGTACACAGGCTCGGCCTATCCGGCCGCGCCAAGAGCCCCTCATCGGCGGCTCCGCGGCCGCGCAAGGCGCGCCCCGCGCAGCACATGATGCGGGTGAGCCGCCCCATTGCGCGCGGCAACACCGCGCTGGCGCAGGCCTTCGAGGTCGAGGTGGAGGCCGAACCGGTCACCTACGACAACGTGGTGCCGATGAGCCAGCGGCTGTCGCTGCTGGAGCTGAACGAGGCGACCTGCCACTGGCCGGTCGGCGATCCCTCGAGCCCGGATTTCTTCTTCTGCGGCGGCAGGGCGCTGTCGGGCCTGCCCTACTGCGCGCAGCACTCGCGCGTGGCATATCAGCCCGCCGCGGATCGCCGGCGCGCACCGGCGAAGCCCTCGCGGTGAGTTTGTTCTGAAATCGAGTGACGGCCGTCACGCGTTGACGGCCCAACAAACTCGATGTCGTCCCGGACAAGCGCGCCTGAAGCGCGCGCAGATCCGGGACCCATAACCACCGCAAGATGTGGCTACGGGGACTCGGAGTTACCTTCTTCGCGCGACAACCACGCCCTGTGATTATGGGTCCCGGATCTGCGCTTACGCTTGTCCGGGACGACACTGAGAGTGTGGCTGTAGCCCGCTAAACCAACGCCTGCAAACCCTACGTCTGCTCCGCCTTCGCAAAGCGATCATCCAGCGCGTAGCCGGCTCCGCGGACGGTGCGGATGGGATCCTGCTCGCGGCCGAGATTGAGCAGCTTGCGCAGGCGGCCGATGTGGACGTCGACGGTGCGCTCGTCGATGTAGATGTCGCGGCCCCAGACGCTGTCGAGCAGCTGCTCGCGCGAGAACACGCGGCCGGGATGCTCCAGGAAGAACTCCAAGAGGCGATATTCGGTCGGGCCGAGGTCGATCGGCCGGCCCGAGCGCGCGACGCGGCGCTTGTCGCGATCGAGCTCGATGTCGCCATAGGCCAGCACCGTTGCGAGCCGCTCCGGGCTTGCGCGCCGCAGCAGGCCCCTCACGCGCGCCAGGAGCTCCGGCACCGAGAACGGCTTGACGATGTAGTCGTCGGCGCCGGTCGCAAGACCCCGCACCCGCTCGCTCTCCTCGCCGCGCGCGGTGAGCATGATGATCGGGAGCTGCTTGGTCTCGGGCCGGGTCCGCAGCCGGCGGCACAGCTCGATGCCTGACAGTCCCGGCAGCATCCAGTCGAGTACGATCAGATCGGGGATGTGTTCCTTGAGGCGGGTGTCGGCGTCGTCGCCGCGCATCACCGTCTCCACATCATAGCCGTCGCCTTCGAGGTTGTAGCGGAGAAGCTCGGTGAGAGCTTCCTCGTCCTCAACCACCATAATGCGTGCGCCCATGGTGTCGTCGCTCCTTAAGTCTTCAGGTATTCGGGACCGTCGTGGCGAAGGTCGTCATGTCGCCCTTCGGCCGCTTGTCGGTGATCGCCTGGCCCTCGATCATGTAGAACACGGTCTCGGCGATGTTGGTGGCGTGGTCGCCGATCCGCTCGATGTTCTTGGCGCAGAACATCAGATGGATGCAGAACGAGATGTTGCGCGGATCCTCCATCATGTAGGTGAGGAGCTCGCGGAACAGCGAGGTGCAGATGGCGTCGACTTCCTCGTCGCCCTTCCACACCGCCATCGCCGCCGGCAGATCATGCGCGGCATAGGCGTCCAGCACCGACTTGACCTGCTGCTGCACGAGGTCGGTCATGTGCTCGAGGCCGCGGAACAGCTTGAGCGGATGAAAATCCGTCTCCAGCGCCGCGACGCGCTTGCCCATGTTCTTGGCGAGGTCGCCGATGCGCTCGAGATCGGTCGCAACGCGCATGGCGCCGACGATCTCGCGCAGATCGACCGCCATCGGCTGGCGGCGGGCGATGGTGAGCACGGCGCGCTCCTCGATGCGCTTCTGCAGCGCGTCGAGCTCGGTGTCGGTGGCGACGACGCGCTGGCCGAGCGCGACGTCTCGGCGGATCAGCGCGTCGACGGAATCGACGATCATGCGCTCGGCGATCCCGCCCATCTCGGCGACGAGCCGGGTGAGCTCCTGGAGGTCGGTGTCGAAGGCCTTTGCGGTATGTTCAGAACCCATGTCCCGTCTCCTCAGCCGAACCGGCCGGTGATGTAATCCTGCGTGCGCCGGTCGCTCGGCGACGTGAAGATCTTGCTGGTGTCGTCGAACTCGATCAGCTCGCCGAGATACATGAACGCGGTCTTGTCGGAGACGCGCGCCGCCTGCTGCATGTTGTGGGTGACGATCGCGATCGTGTAGTTCTCGGACAATTCCTGGATCAGCTCCTCGACCTTGGCGGTCGAGATCGGGTCGAGCGCCGAGCAGGGCTCGTCGAACAGGATCACCTCGGGCCGCACCGCGACGGTGCGGGCGATGCAGAGGCGCTGCTGCTGGCCGCCGGAGAGCGACAGGCCGGAGGCGTTGAGCTTGTCCTTGACCTCGTTCCACAGCGCGCCGCCGCGCAGCGCCTTCTCGACGCGGTCGTCCATCTCGGACTTCGAGATCTTCTCGTAGAGGCGGATACCGAAGGCGATGTTCTCGTAGATCGTCATCGGGAACGGCGTCGGCTTCTGGAACACCATGCCGACGCGGGCGCGCAGCAGGTTGAGGTCGAGCTTGCCGTCGAGGATGTTGGTCTGGTCGAGCATGAGCTGGCCGGTGGCGCGCTGCCCCGGATAGAGGTCGTACATCCGGTTGAAGATGCGCAGCAGGGTCGACTTGCCGCAGCCGGACGGGCCGATGAACGCGGTGACGCGGTTGGTGCCGAGCGTCAGGTTGATGTTCTTCAGCGCGTGGTGCTCGCCGTAATAGAAGTTGAGGTTGCGCACCGTCACCTTGGCCGGCGCTTCCGGCAGCAGCGGCGCCTGGGGCAGCCCACCGGCCGCGCTCATCGATACGGAAAGCTCACTCATTTTGCGGTCCTCTCGGCGCCAAGGATGCGCGCGCCAATATTCAGGGCAAGCACGGTAATCGTGATCAGCAGCGCGCCGCTCCAGGCGAGCTGCTTCCAATAGGCGTAGGGGCTCTGGACGAAGTTGTTGATGGTGACCGGCAGGTTCGCCATCGTCTTGTTCAGGCCAAGGCTGAAGAACTGGTTCGACAGCGCGGTGAAGAGCAGCGGCGCGGTCTCGCCGGCGACGCGGGCGGTGGCTAGCAACACGCCGGTGATGAGGCCGGAGCGGGCGGCACGATAGGCGATCCGCTTGATCACCAGCGAGCGCGGCAGGCCGAGCGCGGACGCCGCCTCGCGCAGCGCGTTCGGCACCAGCAGCAGCATGTCCTCGGTCGTGCGCAGCACTACCGGGATGACGATGACGGCGAGCGCGAGGCTGCCTGCGATCGCCGAGAAGCCGCGCATCGGCACCACCACCGCGCCGTAGATGAACAGGCCGATGATGATCGAGGGCGCCGAGAGCAGGATGTCGTTGATGAAGCGGATCACCGAGGTCAGGCGGTCGTTGCGGCCGTATTCGGCGAGATAGGTGCCGGCGAACAGGCCGAGCGGCGCGCCGATGCCGACGCCGAGCACGGTCATGATGATCGAACCGACGATGGCGTTGCGCAGGCCGCCTTCGGTCGAGCCCGGCGGCGGCGTGTCTGCCACGAAAATCTCGAGGTTCAGACCGGCGATGCCGTTGTAAAGCAGCGTGATCAGGATCAGCGCAAGCCAGGTGACGCCGAAGGCGGCGGCGGCGATGCAGAGTCCGCGAACGACGATGTCCTTGCGGCGGCGGCGTGAATAGATCGGGTTCATGGCGTTAGTTCCCCGCCTTCTTTTCCAGCCGCATCAGCATCAGCCGTGCCGCTGCGAGCACGAAGAACGTCAGCACGAACAGCAGCAGGCCGAGCAGGATCAGGCCGGACTGGTGCAGGCCGTCGCTCTCGGCGAACTCGGATGCGATCGCCGCCGAGATCGTGGTGCCCGGCGCGAAGATCGAGGAGGAGATGCGGAACGAGTTGCCGATGATGAACGTCACTGCCATGGTCTCGCCGAGCGCGCGGCCCAGCGCCAGCATGACGCCGCCGATGACGCCGACGCGGGTGTAGGGGATCACCACGCTGCGCACGACTTCCCAGGTGGTGCAGCCGACGCCGTAGGCGGCCTCCTTCAGCACCGGCGGCACCGTCTTGAATACGTCGACCGAGATCGAGGTGATGAAGGGCAGCACCATGATGGCGAGGATCAGCGCGGCGTTGAACAGGCTGAGATAGGACGGGGGACCCGCGAAGATCGCGCCCAGCACGGGAACGCCGTCGAAGATCTTGATCATGAAGGGCTGGAAGGTGTTGGCCAGGAACGGGCCCAGCACGAAGAAGCCCCACATGCCGTAGATGATCGAGGGAATGCCGGCGAGCAGCTCGATCGCCATGCCGATCGGGCGGCGCAGCCATTGCGGACAGAGCTCGGTGAGGAAGATCGCAATGCCGAGGCCGACGGGAATGGCAATCAGCATCGCGATGAAGGAGGTGACGAGCGTGCCGTACATCGGCCCCAGCGCGCCGAGCACGGGCGGATCTGCCGACGGCGCCCAGCGCTGCGTCCACAGGAAGGAGAAGCCGTATTCCTTGATCGCCGGGAAAGCGCCGACGATCAGCGAAACGATGATGCCGCCGAGGATCAGCAGCACCGAGATCGCGGAGAGCCGCGTGATCCAGTAGAAGGTGACGTCGCCGAGCTTGAACGCGCTCAAGGCCTTGGCGCGATCGTACGGTCCGGCGTCGTCGATTACATCGCTCTGAACGGCCATCTCTGCCACGCCGATCCCCTGTACCCGTTTTATACGCTTGCTGTCGGTCTTGTTGTTGGTCTTGCGCTCCGGATGCGGCACGGGGCCGATCCGGAGCGGAGGTCTTTTGAGATCCCAGCACCCAGTCCGGGACAGCAGCGCTTAGCTCTTGATCTCGGCAGCCCAGGTCTTCTCGATCAGGGTCACGACGCCCTCGGGCATCGGGATGTAGTCGAGCTCTTCGGCCGCCTTGCCGCCGTTCTTGAAGGCCCAGCGGAAGAACTTGATGGCTTCCTGCGAGGCTGCCTTGTCGGTGGCATCCTTGTGCATGAGGATGAAGGTCGCCGCCGTGATCGGCCAGGACTTCTCGCCGGGCTGGTCGGTCAGGATGACGTAGTAGCCGGGCGCCTTGGCCCAGTCGGCGTTCGAGGCGGCCGCCTGGAAGGCCTCGACGGTCGGCTGCACCGGCTTGCCGGCCTTGTTGACGAGACCGGTGTAGGTCAGCTTGTTCTGCTTGGCATAGGCGTACTCGACGTAACCGATCGAGTTCTTGGTCTGGCCGATGTTGCCGGACACGCCCTCGTTGCCCTTGGCGCCGACGCCGACCGGCCACTCGACGGCCGTGCCCTCGCCGACCTTGCTCTTCCAGTCCGCGCTGGCCTTGGAGAGGTAGTTGGTGAAGTTGAAGGTGGTGCCCGAACCGTCGGAGCGGCGGACGACGGTGATCGCCTCCGAGGGCAGCTTCAGGCTCGGATTGAGCTTCTTGATCGCGGCATCGTCCCACTTGGTGATCTTGCCGAGATAGATGCTGGCGAGCGTCTCGCCGTCGAACACCATCTCGCCCGGCTTCACGCCCTCGATGTTGACGACCGGAACGATGGCACCCATCACCATCGGCCACTGGACGAGGCCGTCCTTCTCGAGCTGCTCGGCCTTGAGCGGCGCGTCGCTGGCGCCGAAGGTCACGGTCTTGGCCTGGATCTGCTTGATGCCGCCGCCGGAGCCGATCGACTGGTAGTTCAGACCGTTGCCGGTCTCTTTCTTGTAGGCGTCGGCCCACTTGGAATAGATCGGGAACGGGAACGTCGCGCCGGCGCCGGTGATATCGGCAGCAAAGGCCGCCGTCGTCGATGCGGCGACCAAGCCGGCAGCGACGATCGTTTTGAGGAAATTCATGCTGGTCTCCATACAGGGGAGCGAAGCGCCATCCGCGCCCGATCGCGCTCCCCGTGCCGCCCCTTTAGGAGCGGTCGGCTGTGCTTTTACGAAGGTTTCGTGACAGTCGGATGACAGCCCCAAGCGATTGAAATCGCTTGAATTTCAGACTGTCACCGGGGGCCTGATCTGGGGAAAACAGGCGGTGAAAGTGGCGCCCTGTTTGGGCACGCTTTCGATCAAAAGCCGGCCGCGATGCCGGTTAAGAATATGTTTCACCAGCGATAATCCGAGCCCGGTCCCGCCCTGCAAGCGGCTGTCGCCGACATCGACCCGGTAGAACCGCTCGGTCAGCCGCGGCAGGTGCTCAGGCGCGATGCCGGGGCCGAAATCCCGGACCATGACCCGGATTTCCTGAGTTCCATCAGTGGCGGCGCCTGAGGTCAGTGACACGATGACGCGTCCGCCCGAGGCGCCGTATTTGAGCGCGTTCTCGATCAGGTTCTCGAACAGGCGGAGCAGCTCCTCGCGGTCGCCCGCGATCATCATCGGCGGCTCCGGCAGATGGATCTCGACCTCGACCTGGCGCTCGCGCGCCAGCGGCTCGAGCCCGTCGGCGACCTGGCGGATGATCGGCAGCAGGTCGACCAGGGTGTCGGGGCGCACATGGGCCGACAGCTCGACCCGCGACAGCGAAAGCAGATCGTCGATCAGGCGCGCCATGCGGGTGGCCTGGTTGTGCATGATGCCGAGGAAGCGCTCGCGCGCCTTGGGGTCGTCCTTGGCCTGGCCCTGGAGCGTGTCGATGAAGCCCGACAGCGCGGCGAGCGGCGTGCGCAGCTCGTGGCTGGCATTGGCGACGAAGTCGGCGCGCATCTCCTCGACCCGGCGCAGCGGCGTCTGGTCGTGGAAGGTCATCAGCATGCATTTGTCGGCGCCGCCGAAGGTGGTCGGCACCGGCACCGGCGTGATGATCAGCTCCATCCAGCGATCGACCGGGACATGGTCGAGATAGGTCGCGCGCCGCGGCTCGGTGGTCGCGATCGACTCGCGCAGCGCGGTGATGATCTCCGGCGAGCGCAGCGCGAACTGGGCGAGCTCGTTCCTGCGCAGCGCCGGCGCAAGCTGGGCGGCGGCCGCGTTGAGATGGATGACACGGCCGGCACGGTCGAGCAGCACCGCCGGATCCGGCATGCCGGCGACGACCGCGGCCACCGCGGCGCTCTCGACCGGGTTGATGCGCCTGACATCGTCGCGCGAGGCGGCGGTGTCGTGCAGCCGCCAGGGGATCAGCGCCGCAGCGGCGATGCAGAGGAACACGGCAACGGCGTGCAACACCGACAATTCGCCGAGCGAGACCACGACCGACAGCGCCAGCGCCGCGGCGATCAGGATGATCGTCGAGTGCCGCAGCCGGTCGGACCAGGGCTGCGCGGTGGGAGAAGATGGGGCGTCAATCGCCATCGGGGCGGGCTTCTCCTAGGGGCTTGTCCTAACGGCTTCGTCCTAAAGGCTTGGTCCTAAAGGCTTGGCGCCGTCAGGCGGTGCCGTCGCTGCGCTCTCTCACATAGGCGGCTTCACGCGCCGGGCCGGGGTCGAGCTTGAGCGCCGCCTGCTGCAAACGCTTCGATCGGGCGCCGATTATAACTTCGCGAAACGTCAGCAAGATTACAGATATGACGAAGGGGGACAGATAATAGAGGACGCGGAACAGGAGCATGCCGCCCAGGAGTTCCTCCCGGTCCATCTGCCAGAGGCCGACCAGCATGGCGGCGTCGAACACGCCGAGGCCCCCGGGCGAGTGGCTGGCAAAGCCGAGCAGGGTGGCCGAGACGAAGATCACGGCAACCACGACGAAGCCGAGGTTGGGCTCGTCCGGGACCAGCACGTACATTGCGAGCGCGCAGAATCCGAGATCGATGATGCCGATCGCGATCTGGAGCAGCGTCAGCGGTCCGCCCGGCAGCACCACGGTCCAGGGCCCGCGGCCGACCACCCGCGGCTGGGTCCAGACCCAGACCACATAGCCGACCAGTCCCACGATGATCATTAGCGCCAGCGTCCGGTTCAGCCAGGGCGGAAGCTGGTCGATCGAGGCCGCCGCCTCCGGATGGTAGGAGATGCCGAGGCCCAGCACGGCGGCATTGCCGAGCCAGAAGGTCAGGCCGGCGAGGAAGCAGATCTTTGCGACATCGATCGCGTTCAGCCCATAGGCCGAATAGATGCGGTAGCGCACCGCGCCGCCGGTGAAGACGCTGGCGCCGACATTGTGGCCGATCGAATAGCTGGTGAAGGCGGCGAGCGCATTGATGCGGTAAGGCACATGGGCGTGGCCGATCGCACGCACGGCGAACAGGTCGTAGAAGGTCAGGGTGAAATAGCCCGCGGCCACGAACAGCGCCGCCATCGCAATCTGGCTCGGCTCGGTGCTCTTGATCGCCTCGATCACCTCGTTGAAGTCGATGCCGCGCAGCATGTGGTAGAGCACATAGCAAGCGATGCCGATGACCGCGACGCTGATCACAACTCCAAGCTTATGCAGGACTTGCTTCTGGCGCAGAAACGTCATCGCCCTGCGTATGGCTTCCAGCATCTAGACCTCGAACAACGCTTCAGCGGCCAGGACGGCCGGCGAACAGGCAAACGACGCACAGGCACTCAACGAACCCTCGCCGCCGGCTCCGGCATCGCGCATGCCCCCTAACCCTCCACTAGCGCGTTTTGGGGCGGAGTGGAATTCGCCAATTCGAACAAAATCACGTGCCTTCAATATTTTAGGCAGGGTTGCGGGCTCTGGATGCACGGTTTGGCGCTTTCGGCGGCAAGGCTGACGCGAATCTCCATGGCAATCCTGCGCAGACGCCATGAAGTTTTGATGATTTCGGCCGCGCAATGTTCCGTCACGTTTTAAGCCGACGTCAATCTATGGGCCGCGCCCGGCTGTTGAAGGAGGGGCGACGGGGTCGTTCTGGACGGATTTTCCGATGCACCAGACAGGTGCGGCGCAACAGCAGCTTAAGGGGCGGTCAGATAGCCGCGCTGATAGGCACTGGCCTGGTCGTCGAAAATCGCCATGGCCGTCGTCATCCGGCGGAAGCCGAGACGCTCATAAAAGCCCTCTTTGCCAGGCACCGCGTAGAGGATGATTTTGCGATGTCCGCGGCATCGCGCCAGCAGCCGCTCGATGATCTCGCGGCCGAGGCCTTGCCCCTGACAGTCCGGGCGCACCGCGACATCACAGAGGTAGGCGCAGTCGCGGCCGTCCGCCAGCGCTCGGCCGGCACCAACCAGCCGGCCTTGGTCATAAGCGAAGGCACAGAACATGCTGTTGCCGAACACGAGCGCGAGATCGGCTGGTGTCTTGTTGCCGAGCGGAGCGGTGCGGTAGAGCGCGGAAAGCTCGTTCCAGTCGATTGCCGCCGGATCTTCGTTCCAGACGACCGGCATCTGCGTGCCTCCCCGGATCAATGCTGCGCCGCGGTGACGGCTGCGACGATTTCGTCGGTGCCGGGAAAATGGCCCTTGCTGCGGCTGGCGACAATCCTGTCGCCGAGCTTGACCTGGAAGACGCCGCCCTTGCCAGCCACGAGATCCGCCTCCAGCGCCAGTTGCCGGCGCAGCGCTGCGGCAGCTTCCTTCGCACGCTTCTCGTAGCCGCAGGGACGGCAATAGACGATCGTCACATCCGACATCTCATCCTCCTCACGCGGCGAGCTGCGGACGCACCGCTTCGATGCCGGCGATCCAGCCGGCCACCGATCGGCCGATTGCGTCAGCGTGGTCCTCCTGCAGATAGTGCAATCCCGCGCCGAGCCGGATCAACGCGCAACGCGTCAGCGAGGCCGCAAACCGCTCGGCAAATTCCGGCGAGACGAGCGCGCCCGGTTCGCCCGTGAACAGCAGTTTCGGATAGGAAGATGCGGCCAGCGCCGCATGGGCGGATTGGAGCGCCTCATAGACATCGGCGGGCTCACCTGCGATCGGCAGCTCGCGGGGAAACGCAAGAACGGGGCGACGGCTCTCAGGCGTCGGGAACGGCGTGCGATAGGGCGCCATCTCTTCGTCGCTGAGCTTGCGGACGATTCCGCCGGGCAGAACGCGCTCGACGAACGCATTCGCCTCGAGGATCATGGCCTCACCCTCGCCCGGCGTCCTGAACTTGCGAAAGACCGCCCTCGCCGCCTCGGCATGATCTTGCTCCTCCGCGACCTCGGTATGGTGGAAATCCTGCCAGGTCGGCATCGGGCGGATGAATTCCATGAAGGCTAATCCGCGTACGAAGTCCGGCCGGCGCGCGGCGAGATGAAATGCGAGCGCCGTGCCCCAGTCCTGCGCGACGAGATAGGCTGATGTGACGCCGCGCTGTTCGATGAACGCATCGAGATAGCGGACATGGTCGAAGAAGCGGTAGGCGATGTCAGGCTTACCGGATTGGCCGAAGCCGATGAGATCGGGCGCAATGCAATGCGCGACCGGTGACACCAACGGCAGGATGTTGCGCCAGATGTGCGACGAGGTCGGGTTGCCGTGCAGGAACAGCACGACCGGCGCATCCTGCGCACCCGTCTCGCGGTAAGCCATGCTGCTTCCCAGCACGGGCGCTCTGCGAATCTCGATCTCGATTGGCTTGCTCATGTCAGCTCCTTGAACACGGTCTGAAATGCGATGGTCTTGAAACGTTCGAGCGCTTTCGGATTGCGATCGACCTTCATGCGCAGGATCGCGCCCTGCCAGGACGCGAGCAGGAAGTCGGCAAGCTCCCCGGGCTCGAAATCGGATGCGATCTCGCCGCGCGCCTGAGCCTCAGCGATGCAGGCCGCGAACGGCACGCGCCATTCGGCAAAAATCTCGGTCAGGCGCGTACGCAGCATTTCGCTGCTGCCGGTCGCCTCCAGGCTGAGATCGCCGATCAGACACCCACGACCATAACCGTCGGCCTCGAGCCGGCCGGTGATGATGTCGAGATAGCGCTTGAGGCGCGCGCGCGGCGTCAGCGTCGTGTCCTCAAGCGCTTCTGCGACCAGCCCCCTGGTGACGTCGAAGTAGCGGTCGAGCACCTCCGAAGCGAACGCTTCCTTGGAGCGGAAATGGTTGGTGAAGGACCCCTGCGGCGCGCCCGCCGCAGCGGTGACGTCGCGCACGCTGGTGCCGTGATAGCCGGTTCGGAACATGACCTTGAGGCCGGCGTCGAGGATGGCGTCTTTGAGCGAAGGCTTTGGCATGAGCAAAATAATACGTACGTACGTATTAATGTCAAGCGTAGTTTCATCGCTCGGCGATTTCGCACTCCGATCAGGCTGTTATCGCAATGTTGGATCTGGAACTGATGGGATGAGCCTCGCCTAGCGCGCCGATGGCGGTACGCTCCCTCCCCCGCAAGGGGGGAGGGAGCGAGAGAGCGATGGCCTCACGCGAACCAAGGACTCAAGCCGCCGGCTGGCTCCGCGAGACCACCCGGTCGCGCAACCAGGCGCCGATGGTGCAGCCGACCAGGTAGCAGGCGAACATGATGAGGCCGAGGTCGAGCCAGTAGCCGAAGCGGCCGGGGACCACATGCGCGAGCGAGGCCGCGACCAGCGCTACGGCGAGCGCGGCGAGCCAGCGCGCGGTGACCTTCGAGGTGCCGTTGCCGCGCTGGACCACCGAGATCCAGCCCATGCAAAAGCCCAGCACCAGCGATCCGATCAGCCAGCCCAGATGGAACGAAACGAGATAGGGCATCGTCACCTCACCAGAAATTCGATGCGGCGGTTCTGCGCCTTGCCGTCGTCGGTGTCGTTGCCGGCGACGGGCTGCGTGCTGCCGTAGCCGATCGCGGTGAAGCGGCTGGCGGGCAGGCCGGCCTTGACCAGATAGTCGATCACCGCCTGCGCGCGCTTCTCCGAGAGTGCCTGGTTGAATGCGTCCTCACCGTCGGCATCGGTGTGCCCGGCGACGTCGATATTGGTGGTGGGGCAACGCAGCGCCGTCTCGATCAGATGGTCGAGAATTCCCGCAGAGTCCGGATCGATGTCGGCGCGCTTGGTGGTGAAGCGGATCTTGCCCTTATTCAGGAGCTCGGAGAACAATTGCTGGCAGACGGTGCCGTCGACCGGGCCTGCCGCGGGCTTCACCGTGATTTCCGGCTTGTACTGCCAGTTTTTCGGGAAGTCCTTGCCAAGGCCCGCGCGGATGTCGTTGCCGGCGCCTTCATAGAGCGCATCGCCCGACAGCTTCACCTCGCGATCGGACACCACGAGCGTGCCGGTCGACAGCCGCGACAGCGCCCCGAGCGCTGCGACCACGGCGGGGTTGAAGGCGCCGGGGGCGCCGAGGCTGGCCTTGAGATTGTCGACGACCTTCTCGTTGAAGAATTTTCGCGACGCGCTGGTTGCGATCGCCGCGTGGACGTTGTTGTCGGGAACATAGCCGGTCAGCGTCACGGTCGCGGCAACCGGATCCTTGTAGGCCTGGAAGATATAGGGCGGCGCCTTGATGTCGTTGGCGGCGATCAAGAACCCTTCCGGCAAGTTCTTCAGCGCAGCCGCGATCGCCTCGCGTCCGCCGAGATCGCGCGCCATGCCCGACAGGTTGATCTTGGTGTCGGAGATCGTGATCTTGCCGTCCTTGAGCTTGCCGATCTGGTCGAGCAGCAGCATCGCGGCGGCCTCGAAGCGCGGCGGCGCGCCACGTGCCAGCCCCATCTGATCGGCGACCTCGACGCCGCCGACCTCCTTGCGTGCCGCCTCCGTCAGCCGGGCCTTGATCGACGGCAAGGGCGCGGAGCCCGACAGCGTCACCCGCACCACGTCACGCTCGGCGTTCCAGACGAAGGGTTTTGCCTCGGCAACGAGGCGGGTCCGATCGTCGACCAGGCGCACGCCCGGGACAATCTCCACCGCCATTACCGCGTCCCGGCGCCCTTCCTCGGAAAAGGCGTCCGCGGCCAGGCTGACATCGCGGCCGTCCACCGCGATCCGGGTCTTGTCCAGAACGGTCTCCTTGAGCGCCGCCGAGCTGCGGGCGGACAGGTCCGCCTCGACCGGTAAGGTGTTATTCCAGGCCGCAAATCCCCACATGACGGCCAGGGGGATCAGCCCTGGCCACCATTTGCTGGCCCACCTGAAAAGCTTCTGCATTCGACGACCCGAACTCTGGAACCGGAGACAAAACAAACCCTTGGCAGGCTGTCAAACCGGAAATGGCGGCCCTCGCAAGGCCTTTGCGTGGACAATTGGAATAACTTTTTCTTCAAGGGTTCTTCCGTAAGTTGAGGACGGAATGCCAGAGTCCGCCAGCGGGTCATGAAACAACTTCGTAACAACGTCATCCGCGCCGGGCTGGGAGCACTCTATTTCAGCGGGGCGCACCACCTGTTGCGCCCGCTTTTGTCGGGCGTCGGCGCCATTTTCATGCTTCACCACGTGCGGCCGGCTCGCGAGGCCACGTTCCAGCCGAACCGACATCTCGAAGTCACTCCGGATTTCCTGCGCGCGACGCTGAGCCATCTGCGCTCGCGCGACATCGACATCGTCAGCATGGACGAGCTGCATGAGCGGCTGGTGCAGGGCAGGTTCACCCGCCGCTTCGCCGCCTTCACCCTCGACGACGGCTATCGCGATAATCTGGACTATGCGCTGCCGGTGCTGCGCGAATTTGACGCGCCTTTGGCGGTCTACGTCGCCAGCGATTTCGCCGAGGGCACGGGGCGGCTGTGGTGGACCGCGCTGGAAGCCGTGATCGCCAGGGCCGAGCAGATCGAGGTGCAGATCGGCAATTCCGCGCTGCGGCTCGACGCGACGACGCCTGCCGCGAAACAGGCGGCGTTCGACCGCCTGCATGACTGGCTGCGCGCGCTGCCGGGCGAGCACGATCTCGCGCGCGAGATCGCAGCGCTCTGCGCCAGGCACGGCGTCGCCATGGAAGCGCTGTGCCACACCCTCTGCCTGTCCTGGGACGGGGTGAAGCAGCTGGCCGCAGACCCGCTGGTCACGATCGGCGCGCACTCCATCAGCCATTGCAATCTCGCCAGGCAGAGCGAGGAGATCGCCGCGCAGGAGATGGCGGTGAGCCGCACGCGGATCGAGCGGGTGCTGGAGCGTCCCGTGCTGCACTTCGCCTATCCCTATGGCGACCGCGAGGCGGCCGGGATGCGCGAATTTGCGCTGGCCGCATCGGCCGGCTTCAAGACCGCGGTGACGACGCGGCCCGGCATGCTGTTCGCCGAGAACGCCGGCCACATGACCGCGCTGCCGCGCATCTCGCTCAACGGCAACTACCAGGACACGCGGATCCTGCCGGTGCTGACCTCGGGCGCCGCGACCGCGATGTGGAACGGCTTTCGCCGGATTGCGGCGGCTTAAGTTTCTGTCGTCCACCGCTGTCACCGCAATCTCTGCCGTCGTCCTGGCGAAGGCCAGGTCGACGACAAGATTGACTCCCTCCCCCTCCCCGCCCAAAACGAGCACCACCAAAGGGAGGTACCATGTTCAACGATCTGTTCTCGCTCAAAGGCCGCATCGCACTCGTGACCGGCGGCTCGCGCGGCATCGGCAAGATGATCGCGGCGGGCTTCCTCGCGCAAGGCGCGGCGAAGGTCTACATCACCGCGCGCAAGGCCGGCCCGTGCGAGGCGACGGCGAAAGAGCTCTCGGCTCTCTATGACGGCGAGTGCATCGCGCTGCCGATCGACATCTCGACCGTCGAAGGCTGCGACAAGCTCGCCGGCGAAATCATCAAGCTGGAGCCGAAGCTCGACATCCTCGTCAACAATGCCGGCGCCGCCTGGGGCGCTGAGTTCGACGAATTCCCGGAAAGCGGCTGGGACAAGGTGATGGACCTGAACGTCAAGTCGCTGTTCTTCCTGACCAAGGCGCTGGCGAAGCCGCTGCGCGCGGCGGCAAGCGCGGAACATCCGGCCAAGGTCATCAACATCGCCTCGGTCGACGGCATCTTCGTCAATCCGAGCGAGACCTATTCCTACGCCGCCAGCAAGGCCGCCGTGATCCATCTGACCCGGCGCATGGCGACGAAACTCATCAAGGACAACATCAACGTCACCGCGATCGCGCCGGGCGCGTTCAAGTCCGACATGAACCGGGCCGCGCGCGACCATGCGGACGACGTCGCCAAGCGCATTCCGGCGCGGCGCATCGGAACCGACGAGGACATGGCAGGGGTCGCGATCTATCTCGCCTCGCGTGCGGGCGATTACGTGGTCGGCAACACCATCGCCGTCGACGGCGGCGTGGTCTACGCCAATGCCGGGCTGGAGATCGCGGGGTAGCTGAACCCGGGGGACTAAGAGAGCGAGTGCGCTGGACGCCCTCACCTCATATTTGGTGTCGTCCCACATCTACACAAACGCCTGGCAACGCTATGCGTTGCCAGGCGTTTGCTTGTCCGGGACGACAGCTGAGTATGAGGCCGCGCCTACGACTCGATCTTCACGTACTCGAAATCGCCGGGCTTGTTGTCGATGCCGACTTTCGGCGGCGAGATCCAGGAGGCGAACTTGCCGGTTTCGGTGACGGGCTGCATCAGCGAGGTGATGAAGTCGCCGTCGGCTGTCGAAGGCAGCCACTCGTCCTTGCGCTTCGCCCAGGTCGCATCGTCGATCAAAATGCCGTCGGGCGTCGCATGGACGTCCTTGAACTCGCCGATGTGGCGGTGGAAGGCGACGTTGGGCAACGTCAGCTTGAAGTCGTAGCCCGCGGTCGAGATCACCTTGTTCCAGCGCAGCATGCCCTTGACGCAATCCTGGCTGTAATCGTCGCGCAGGCGCATGTTGAGCGCGGTCAGCGCCGGCTCGTCGACCAGCTTGATCTCGCCGTTGATGAACTTGAGCACCGGATAGGTGGCGTTCTTGAGCTGGTGATCGTCCTCGATCTGGGTCTCGTGATAGCGGCCCTTGATGCCGGCATTGAAGGCGTTGGCCGCGTTGGTCGAGACCTCCGAGCCGAACAGGTCGAGCGACAGCGTGTAGTGCAGGTTCAGCTTCTTCTGGATGGTCGGAAGATCGATCACACCGAGCGCGCGGACTTTTGCGATGCCGGTGGGATCGGTAATGCCGGCTTCGCGCATCGCATCGCAGGTGCGCTGCACGACGCGGGTGATGCCGGTCTCGCCGACGAACATGTGGTGCGCTTCTTCGGTCAGCATGAAGCGGCAGGTGCGCGACAAGGGATCGAAGCCCGACTGCGCGAGGCTGTGCAGCTGCATCTTGCCGTCGCGGTCGGTGAAGTAGGTGAACATGAAGAACGACAGCCAGTCCGGCGTCGCCTCGTTGAAGGCACCCAGCATACGCGGCGCGTCCGCATCGCCGGAGCGGCGGCGGAGCAGATCGTCGGCCTCCTCGCGGCCGTCGCGGCCGAAGTATTTCTGGAGCAGATACACCATCGCCCAGAGGTGACGGCCCTCTTCCACGTTGACCTGGAACAGGTTGCGCATGTCGTAGAGCGAGGGCGCCGTCTTGCCGAGATGGCGCTGCTGCTCGACCGAGGCGGGCTCGGTGTCGCCCTGGATCACGATCAGGCGGCGCAGCATGGCGCGATGCTCACCCGGCACTTCCTGCCAGGCCGGCTCGCCATAATGCTCGCCGAACGGAACGACGCGGTTTTCCTCCTGCGGCGCAAGCAGGATGCCCCAGCGATATTCGGGCATGCGGACATAGTCGAACTTGGCCCAGCCGCGCGGATCGACGGAATAAGCGGTGCGCAAATAGACCAGCGACTCCTGGAAGCCTTCCGGCCCCATGTCGCTCCACCAGTCCATGTAGCCGGGATGCCAGCCTTCGAGTGCCTTCAGCACCTGGCGGTCTTCGGCGAGGTTGACGTTGTTCGGAATCTTGGTCGAGTAGTCGACGTTCATGATGTTCATGTTCATGGCCGTGCTTCTCCCTAAACTCTTGTCATATCGAATTTCGGCTTCTGGCCGCTGCCGTAACGGCGGAGCGCGCCCTCCTCGCCGACCGCGTTCGGGCGCTGGAAGATCCAGTTCTGCCAGGCAGTGAGGCGCGCGAAGATCTTTGATTCCATCGTCTCCGGGCCGACGAAGCGCAGGCTCGCTTCCATGCCGGTGAGGCTGTCGGGCGAGAAGCTGGCGCGCTCCTCCAGAAACACGCGGACCTCGTCGTCCCAGTCGATGTCGTCGAGCGCGAAGGTGACGAGGCCGAGCTCCTCGGCCTCTTCGGCGTCCAGGCTCGTGCCGATGGTGGCTTCGGCGCGTTCCAGATCGGCCGGGTCGGCCTGGAAGCGAGACTGAAGCCGCGTCAAACCATGGCTCATCGGATACGGGCCGAAATTCATCGGGGAGAGCTCGATCGAGGGCGGCGGGCGGTTGTCGCCCTGGCGGGTGCCGATCAGCATGTAGGAACGGTCGGCGGCGAAGACGAGCTCGGCGAGCGTGCCGGCAAAGCAGGAGCCGGGCTCGACCAGCGTCACCAGCGTGCGCGAGGTGACGTCGATACGCTTGAGCACGCGCTTCCAGTAATGCCTGATCTCGTTGACCAGCCAGTGCGCCTTGTTGGCTTCAAGGAAGGCATCGGATGCGAGCACATGGGCGCGGTCGCCATGGCTCTTGAACACCAGCATGGCGATCTCGAGCTCGTTGATGCGCAGATGCAGGATCGCATCGTCGAGCTCGCGCGCAACCTGGAGCGGCCAGAACGAGGCGCCCTGCGCCATCATGCCGTCGATGTCGGCCGGCGGCGCCGCCTCCGGCGCCTTGATCGAGATGGTGGCGATGCGGGCGGCACGATCGACGTCGACGGTGACGAAGCCGTAGCGCAGGCTGGTCTCGTCGATGATGCGCCTGAGCGGCGTCAGCGCAATGCCCTTGCCGCTGCCGCTGCGCCTGGAGGCCGCGGAAAATTCCTTGACGCGCTCGGTGATCTTGCCTTCCAGCTTGGAGTTCGGCGCGATCTCGTCGACGAGACGCCACTGCACGGCACGCTTGCCTTTCACGCCTTCCTCGATGGTGCAGAAGAAGTCGGCATGGTCGCGGCGCACTTTGCGCTTGTCGACGACGCGGGTGAGGCCGCCGGTGCCCGGCAGCACCGCGAGCAGCGGCACTTCGGGCAGCGCCACCGAAGAGGCACCGTCGTCGGCGAGGATGATGTGGTCGGTCGCGAGCGCAAGCTCATAGCCGCCGCCCGCGGCCGAGCCGTTCACCACGGTGATGAAGCGCTGGCCGGAATTCTCGGACGAATCCTCCATGCCGTTGCGGGTCTCGTTGGTGAACTTGCAGAAATTGACCTTGTGGGCGTGGGTCGAGCCCGCGAGCATGCGGATGTTGGCGCCGGCGCAGAACACCCGGTTCTTGGCCGAGCGCATCACCACGACCTTCACCTCCGGATGCTCGAAGCGCAGCCGCTGGATCGCATCGGCAAGCTCGATGTCGACGCCGAGGTCGTAGGAATTGAGCTTGAGCAGATAGCCCTCGAACAGGCCGCCGTTCTCGTCGACGTCCATGGTCAGGGTCGCGACGTCGCCGTCGACCGCGAGCTTCCAGTGCTTGTAGCGGGACGGTTCGGTCTGGAAATCGATGAATGTCGCGCCGCCTGCGAGGCGCCGATCTTCCCCGGCCATGGGCCACCCTTGAGTTCGTCTTGGTTTTACCGTTAGATGCACAATAGTGCATATTTCAGAGCGCGTCTAGTCCTTAACAGCCAATACATGCACTTTGTTTCATGCCAGTGTCTAGGACCGCACGATGGCGCCGAGTGCGATCCAGTCGGCCTTGGAGAGCTGGGGACGACCGAGCTTGGCCTGGAGCAAGGCCGTCAGCGCAGCAATGGGAAAGCTCTCGACAAAGCCGTCGCCGGCCGCCGCCTTGCGCGAGCTCAGCGCGCGCAGCTCCGCCAGCGCATCGCCAAACAGCCGTGCCGCCGAATGCGACCTTTGCATGCGCAGCCGCAAATTCGCATTGGCGATGCGGATGCAGGCCCGCAGCAGAATGCGCTCGCGGCCGCCTTGGGGCGCTGCGGCCCACACCGCCTCCAGCACCTCCTGCGCTTCCCAGAAATAGCCGCGGTCGTTGAGCGCGAGCCCGTAGCGCAGCGCCGGATGGCGCGCCGGCACATGGCCGCGAAACGCCGAAGGCACCAGCGCCTTGGCCATGGCGAGCGTCTCGTAGTCGGCATCGAGCCCGGCCTCGCCCGGCACATAGGCCCATTGCGGCCACGGCAGCGGGCCGCTCGCATTCGGCGGCGCACTCATGCGAGGTGCGCCTCCGCAACATCATGCGGCGCGTCCCTGAAGTCCCTGATCGTCGCGCAGGGCCGCCTTTGCAAATTGCTCAATTGCGTCAAGCGTCGCCCCCGGCGCTTCACGATGCGGGGAATGGCCCGCGCCTGAAATAATTTTCAAATCTACCGGACAATAACACTCTTCCTGCGCGATTTCGACCTGGCGCAGTGTGCCATATTGGTCGTCCACGCCTTGCAGGACCATGACAGGGACGCGGATATAGGCGAGGTATTCGGAGATGTCCCAGTCGCGAAATTTCGGATCGAGCCAGGCGCCGTTCCAACCGTAGAAGGCGTTGTCGACGTCCTTGTGCCAGCGCGCGAGCTTCGGCTTGAGATCGGTGGTCTCATAGGCGGTCTTGATCGCGGCGATGGATTTCACCGAGATGTCCTCGACGATGAAATGCGGCGCGATCAGCACGAGGCCGTTCAGGCGATGATCCTGGTGCGCGCCGGCGTAGATCGTCGCGATCGAGGCACCGTCGGAATGGCCGAGCAGGAGGCCGCGCCTGAAGCCGATCGCATCGAGCAGTTTCGGAAGCACCTCCAGCGCCTCGCGGTGCATGTAATCCAGCGGCCGCGGCAGCGCGACCGGGCTCGACTGCCCGTAGCCCGCACGCGAATAGACGAAGATGCCGGCACCGGTCGCCTCTCGAAGCTGTTCCGGGAAGTCGCCCCAGAGCCCGACCGAGCCGAGACCTTCGTGCAGCATGACGATGGTCGGTGCCTCCGCTGATTGCGGCGCGAGCCATTTATATTCGAGGCTGGCGCCACTGACGCTGAGGAAGCCCGTGGAGGTGAGGTTGGTCATGCTGTCGGTTCCATTCATTCCGTCATTTCCGGACAACTCGCAAAGCGAGTTGATCCGGAATCCCGAGATTGCAGTCTGCGGATCGAGATTCCGGGTTCGCGCTTCGCGCGCCCCGGAATGACGAAGCCAATCAATTCGCCCCTTCCCGCAGCTTGAACCGCTGGATCTTCCCCGTCGCCGTTTTCGGCAGCGAGTCCACCACGTCGATCCAGCGCGGATATTTCCACGGGCCGATCTTCTGCTTGACGTGCTCCTTCAGCATCTCCTGCAAGTTCGCGGTCTTCGCGCCCTGACGCAGCACGACGAAGGCTTTCGGCTTCAAGAGGCCTTCCGGATCGGCCTCGGGCACGACGGCGGCTTCCAGCACCGCCGGGTGCGTGATCAACGCGCTCTCGACCTCGAACGGCGAGACCCAGATGCCGGAGACCTTGAACATGTCGTCGGCACGGCCGCAGAAGGTGTAGCGGCCCTCGGCGTCGCGGACATATTTATCGCCGGTGCGGGTCCACGGGCCCTCGAAGGTGCGGCGACTCTTGTGGCGCTGGTTCCAATAGCCTTCGCCGGCGGAGGGCGCATCGACCAGCAGCTCGCCGACCTCGCCGTCGGCGACGTCCTGGCCGGCCTCGTTGACGAGCCGCACCGCATAGCCCGGCACCGGCTTGCCGGAGGAGCCGTATTTGATGTCGCCGGGCGCATTCGACAGGAAGATGTGCAAGAGCTCGGTCGAGCCGACGCCGTCGAGAATGTCGACGCCGAAGCGCGCCTTCCAGCTGTTGCCCACAGACTCGGGCAATGCCTCACCGGCCGAGGTGCAGATGCGCAAGCTCTTTCCGCCGCGCTCGGCCTTCATCATCTCGTCGTTGAGCATCGCCGCGAACAAGGTCGGCACGCCGTAGAAGATCGAGGGGTTATAGCGGTTCATCAGGTCGAACATGCGCGCCGGCGTCGGGCGCTCGCTGTTCAGCACGACGGTTGCGCCGACCGACATCGGGAAGGTCAGCGCATTGCCGAGACCATAGGCGAAAAACAGCTTTGCGGCGGAGAGGCAGACGTCGCTCTCGCGAATGCCGAGCACCTGCCTGGCGTAGGTGTCCGCAGTCGCCTGCAAGTTCGAATGCAGATGGCGCACGCCCTTGGGCATGCCGGTCGAGCCGGACGAATACAGCCAGAATGCCGGCTCGTCCGGATGAGTCGCGGCGGTGGTGAACTGGTCGCTCTCATCAGCGAGCTCCTCGGCGAGCTGCTTGTGGCCATTCTGCTTGGCGCCGGAGACGACGACATGCTCGAGATCCGGCATGCGGCCGACGACGTCCCTGATGACGGGATAGAGCGCTTCGGAAACGAACAGCACGCGGGCACGGCAGTCGGCGAGGATGTAGGCGTACTGGTCCGCGGTCAGCAGCGTGTTGAGCGGCACCGGCACGACGCCGGCGCGGATCGCGCCCAGGAACACGATCGGGAAATCGACCGTATCGAGCATGATCATCGCCACGCGCTCCTCGCGGCGGACGCCGAGACGGCGCAGCATGTTGGCGGCGCGGCGGCTCTCGCGCTGGAGCTCGCCATAGGTCAGCCGCGAGACGGTGTCGTCGAAGGCGAGCTTGTTGCCGCGCCCCTCCTCGACGTTACGGTCGAGCAGCCAGGTCACCGCGTTATAGGATCCCTCGCTCACGGACTTCTCCCCTGAATTTAGAATTATAATTCATAGAAAGACACCGCGGCGGCTTGCTGTCAATGCCAGCAGGCATTATGTTTCATTAAAACGCGCCGCAGGACATCTGTAAAGAAGGCTCATGACCGACAGTCCCGACGCCGAATCCCGCTTCCTCGAACAGCTCGGCCAGCGTGTGCGCACCACGCGCGCACTGCGCGGCATGTCGCGCAAAGTGCTCGCCAAGGTATCAGGAATCTCGGAGCGCTACATCGCGCAGCTCGAAAGCGGCAAGGGCAATGTCTCGATCGTGCTGCTCCGCCGCGTCTCCGACGCGATGGGCGCGCATCTCGAAGATCTGCTGCCCAGCGCCGATCCGACGCCGGACTGGCAGATGTTTCGCGATCTCCTGCGCAAGGCGACGCCGTCTCAGATCGCGCAGGCCAAGGATTTGCTCGCCGGCGGCAGCGCATCCGCGCCGCGGCGCGCGCCGTTCTGCGGCATCGCGCTGATCGGCCTGCGCGGCGCCGGCAAGTCCACGCTCGGCAAGATCCTGGCGAAGAAGGTCGGCTGGAGCTTCGTCGAGCTCAACAAGGAGGTCGAGCAGCAGAACGGCCTCTCGGTCGCCGAGATCATCGCGCTGTACGGCCAGGAAGGCTTTCGCCGCATGGAGCAGGCGGCGCTGCAACAGCTGCTCGCGCGCAACGAGTTGATGGTGCTGGCGACCGGCGGCGGCATCGTCTCCGAGCCTTTGACCTTCGACCAGATCCTGTCGTCGTACTACACGATCTGGCTGAAGGCCGAGCCCGAGGAGCACATGGCCCGCGTCCGTCGCCAGGGCGACCTGCGCCCGATGGCGGACGACCGCTCCGCGATGGCCGAGCTGCGCAACATCCTCTTGAGCCGCGAGCCGCTGTACTCGCGTGCGACGGCGGTGGTGGATACGGCGGGCCTCTCCGTCGATGCCGCCGCCGCGCGCCTGATCGACGCGGTGCGCCCGGTGCTCCAGAACGAAGCGCGCAGCTTTGGTCTGCGCAGCGTGGCGCTGTAGGTCGTTTCGAACTCGCTACAGCTACACACTCCACTGTCGTCCCGGACAAGCGCGCCACAAGCGCGCGCCGATCCGGGACCCATACCCCCAGGGAGAAGTTGTTGCGCGAGCTGGTAACCACGAGTCATCGCAAAACTACCCCCTGTGGTTATGGGTCCCGTATCAGCGCTCCGCTTCGCTGCGCTTGTCCGGGACGACAGCAAGGATTTTGCGCGACCTCCGGCAACACTATATCAACGACCAGCAAGCAAGCCTCGAGACAAATGATGACCGATAGCGACGTCGCAATCTCCATGTTCGAGCGGATCGGCGGCAGTGCCACGATCGACCTTCTGGTCGATCGCTTCTACGAACGGATGGATACGCTGCCGGAGGCGCAAGTCATCCGCGCCATGCATGCAGCCGATCTCGGCCTGATCAGGGACGTGCTGAAGCGCTACCTCACCGAATGGACCGGCGGCCCAAAACTCTATTCCGTCGACAAGGGACACCCACGGCTGCGCCAGCGGCATATCGGCTTTGCCATCGGTGATGCCGAACGCGATGCGTGGCTCACCTGCATGCGCGGCGCGCTGGAGGAGACGGTCGCGGACGCTGCCGCACGGCAGGACCTCGACAAGGCGCTGTCCGGCCTCGCCGACTGGATGCGCAACCGCTAGCCACCCACAAGGCAAGGCGGGGCGCGCCATGCACTTGGAGGGGCACCGTTGCGGCGCTATGCTGCGCGCGATGGACGCTGCCGCAAACCCCGATGTCATCCGTCGGCCCGCCTCGCCACGCCTTGCGCGGCTGGTCTCCAGCATCTCGTTCTATCGCGAGCGCGGCGTCGGGTTGGCCGGCTTCCGGCACGCGGCGCCGCTTGCGCTGCCTCTTCTCGTGAATTTGGGGACACCCTTCCGCATTGCGCTTGGGCGCGAGCCGGATGTTGCCGACGCTCAGCCGAGTTTCGCGGCTGGTCTCTTTCCCGGACCGGTCCTTATCGAATCCGATGGCCGCGCCGAATGCGTTCAGGTCGATTTCGCCCCGCTTGGAGCGTATCGCTTCTTCGGAGGAGCAGTGCCGGATCTGACCGCGCGCATGGTCGGTCTGGACGACATTCTGGGACGGGATGGCGCGAACCTCCGCGCCAGGGTTGCCGAGGCGGTCGGATGGCAGCGACGATTTGAGATCGTGGAAGACTTCGTGCTTCGTCGCGCCGTGCATGAGCCCTCGCCGGCGATCGCCTTCGCCCTCGATACGCTCTGGCGACGGGCAGGCGCGGTCCGGATCACCGAGCTTGCCACCGACATAGGCTGGAGCCGCAAGCATCTCACGCGCCGCTTCCACAACGAGATCGGCGTGCCGCCGAAGACAATGGCCCAGATGCTGCGCTTTCATCGGGCCTGCTCACTGGCCCGCACGGACGGGACAGGCGGCTGGGCAGCCGTCGCGGCAGACGCCGGCTATGCCGACCAGGCGCATCTTGCCCGCGACTTCCGGTTACTCAGCGGCGAGACGCCGACCGGATGGGCCGCGCGGCTCGATCTTGCGGATCCACGCCTGATGCGGGACGGCGGCGGATAGCGTCCGGTCCCATTTGTTCAAGCCCGGCTGGCGCGATCCGAACTAGGGTCGGTGCTGCAAAAGACCTGGATAATTTCCCGGAGAATTTCATGAACCAGCAGAATGGCTATGAAGCGCCGCGCCTGTACCACACCATGCGCTGCAAGGATCCGGAGGCGATGATCGCCTGGCTGAAAAACGTTCTCGGCTTCGCCGAACGCGTGGTCTATCGCAAGGAGGGCACGGTCGTTCACGCCGAATTGGCATTTGGATCATCGATCCTCATGCTCGGTGCGCATCGCGATGATGCGTACGCAAAGCGGATCGGCGACATCGGCGGCCGCCGGACGGATGCCATTTATCTGGCTGTCGATGATCCCGACGCACTTTATGGGAAGGTGAAGGCGTCCGGTGCGGCGATCGAAATGGAGCCCTACAATACCGATTATGGCAGCCGCGATTTCGCGGCGCGCGATCCCGAGGGCGGCCTCTGGAGCTTTGGAACCTATTGGCCCAAGGTCGGCGAAGAGCCGCTGGCGGGATAGGCCAGATGGTCGCTTCAAATGCCGCTCGGCGGGCGCGGCAAGCTCAATCGCGCCCGCAAGGGCGATGCGGCTGCGAACCCGTCCGGCTCTTCAGACCGACCAGTAATTCGGATGCGGGTAGGACCGCGAGCGGTCGCCCCAATCGAACTCGTCGCCATCGAACTCGCACGGGCCGCTGCTGAACTCGTCCATCGTCATCTCGACCTGGAACGCCTGACGGCCGCGATCGTATTTCAGCGCGGTCCACTGCACCGGATAATGGTGATGAGCACCGAGCAGCCCGCCGGTCTTGATCACGGCATAGGCGACCATTCCGCTGACCTTGTCGAGCATCAGCCGTTCGATCGTGCCGAGCTTCGTGCCGTCGCGCCCGTAGACGGCGACGTGCTCCACGCGATCACTGGGAACCATGGTGTGTTGCATGGCATCCTCCCTCGTCTTGGGTGGAGCGCATTATAGCACGGGCGGCGGGAATGTAGGGTGGGTTAACGTCAGCGTAACCCACCTCTTTGGGTCCCGCGGTGCGAGAAGTGGTGGGTTACGCCGAGCGACTACGCTTCGCGCAGCCGCATGGCTAACCCACCCTACGCTTACTGCCGCGCGGATGGTTTTCCAAACACGGCGCGGTACCAGTATTTCCGTGGATCACGGAACCAGACACGATTTTTGGCCGTCTCGAATTTTGCCAACTGCTTCATGTCGACGCCGTAGCGATGGAGAGTGCGAGAAGCTGCCGGAGATCATCCTTTCCTGGCCGCCGCTTCAATCGAACAACCAGACCCCGGTTGCCATCACCTTCGCAATTCTGCACGCAGGGAATTCGCGTCAACCATTCAAAGAACGCTCTCTCATCGCTCAGATGATAGAACGTCACACCCGTATCCATATGGGTCAGCGTCAGAAGCGGTGTGCTTGTCACTCCATACGTCACAGCAACCTGTCCTTCACATTCGCCGCGCCCTCGCGCAGCAGCGGCAGGAAGCGGTCGAGCAGCTCCTGCGCCGGCACGCGGTCGACATGGGCGCCCATGTTGACGGCGGCGACGATCACACCATCGTAGCGCCGCACGGGAACCGAGATCGAGCGGAAATGCGGCTCGGCCTCGCGATCGACCAGCGAATAGCCCTGCGCACGGTCGGCCGTAATGCGCGCGAGCAGCGCCTTGGGATCGGTCACCGTCTGCGGCGTCAGCGCTTCGCGCGTCATTGTCTTCAGGCGCGGGGCGAGCTCGGCATCATCGAGCTGGCCGAGCATGGCGCGGCCGACCGACGTGCAGAACGCCGGCAGGCGGTAGCCGATCTCGAGCCCGCCTGAAAACATCCGCGCCGGACTGCTGCGCGCGACGAACACGACGTCGTCGCCATCGAGCACCGCGAGCGATGAAATTTCATTTGCCGCGGTCGCAACGCGATCGAGCACCGGTTGCAGAACCGCGACGAGCTGGTTGGAGCGCAGATACGAGGCCGCAAGGGTCAGCACGTGCGGCGTCAACGTGAACAGCTTGCCGTCACCACCGACGAAGCCGCCACGCTGGAGCGTGAACAGCATCCGCCGGGCAGTGGCGCGCGGAAGATCGGCGGCGCGGGCGAGGTCGCTCAGGGTCATCGGGCCGACCGTCGTGCCGAAGCATTGAAGCAGGCGCAGGCCGCGATCGAGGCTTTCGACGAAATCCGTCGCACGCTCATCGGTCTCGCTTCGCTTCAGCTTGGGCATGGCGTCGGGACTTTCCTGCAAAATAGTGCTTGCTGCCGATCCTAGGCATGTCATAATTCGCCCATTCGTTCAATAGGCGAACAAACGCCACTCCGAGATATGGGATGCACTCGCCATGATGAGCCAGGAGCAGAACGACCTGATCACCCGCACCGGGCCCAAGGACCCCTGCGGAAAGCTGATGCGGAGCTACTGGCAGCCGGCGGCGCTGGTCGACGAGCTGGAAGGCGCGCGGCCGATCCGCCCCGTGCGACTGCTCGGCGAAAACCTCGTGCTGTTCCGCGACGAGCGAGGGCGCTACGGCCTGATCGATCGCCACTGCGCGCATCGCGGCGCCGACCTCGCCTTCGGGCGGCTCGAGCATGGCGGCCTGCGCTGCGCCTTCCACGGCTGGCTGTTCGACGCCACCGGCCAGTGCATCGAGACGCCGGCAGAGCCGAAGGATTCAAAGCTCTGCCAGAACATCCGCCAGCGCTCCTATCCTGTCGTAGAGAAGAGCGGCATCCTCTGGACTTATCTCGGCGAGGGTGAGCCGCCTGCATTTCCCGAGATCGACTGCTTTGTCGCGCCTGATACTCACACGTTCGCGTTCAAGGGCCACATGGCCTGCAACTGGCTCCAGGCGCTCGAGGTCGGCATCGATCCCGCGCACGCCTCCTATCTGCACCGCTTCTTCGAGGACGAGGATACCTCCACCGCCTACGGCAAGCAGTTCCGCGGCGCCTCCGCGGGCAGCGACCTGCCGATGACGAAGATCCTGCGCGAATACGACCGTCCGATCATCAATGTCGAGCACACCGAATACGGCCTCCGGCTGATCGCGCTGCGCGAGATCGACGAGGAGCGCACCCATGTGCGCGTCACCAACCAGCTGTTCCCGCACGGCTTCGTCATCCCCATGAGCACGGAGATGACGATCACGCAGTGGCACGTGCCGGTCGACGACGAGAACTGCTACTGGTACGCGATCTTCACCAGCTACACGAACCCCGTCGACAAAAAGAAGATGCGCGACCAGCGGCTCGAGCTCTATGAGCTGCCCGACTACAAATCGCGCAAGAACAGCGGCAACGATTACGGTTTCGATCCGCACGAGCAGCAGACCGCGACCTATACCGGCATGGGCAACGACATCAACGTCCACGACCAGTGGGCGGTGGAGTCGATGGGCGCGATCCAGGACCGCACCAAGGAGCACCTCGGCCAGAGCGACAAGGCAATCGTGCAATACCGCCGCCTGCTGCGGCAGGAGATCGAGAAGGTCGGCGGCGGCGAGAAGCCGATGCTGTTCCTCGACGAGGCCAACGCGCGCAGCATCCAGGGACCGGCGACCATGGACGGCATCGGGCCGACGCGGGGCTGGGAGACCTACTGGATGGAAGTCGACGTCAAGCGCCGCCGCGGCGCGCCGTGGACCGCGCCGGTGCCGAAGGAGATCGAAGGCAAGGTGCATCGGCTGACGGCGGCGGAGTGATTTTTGGGGCATCGTCATTCCGGGGCGATGCGATAGCATCGAACTATGGTGCGCACTTGCGCACCTGAGAATCTCGAGGTTCCGGGTCTGGTCCTTCGGACCATCCCGGAACGACAGCTATCGGGGAGCAATAGCAGTGACTTTCGTCGCGCGTCATGCGCTGTGGTCGGATGAACAGAAGGACGCGGCGCAACGCATGCGCCGCATCGTCGAGGAGAAGAACCTCGAGGTCATCCGCCTCGCCTTCCCCGACCAGCACGGCATCCTGCGCGGCAAGACCATCATCGCCGCGGAGGCGATCGCCTCGCTGGAGAGCGGCTGCTCCATCACCACCACCATGCTCGCCAAGGACACCTCGCACCGCACGGTGTTCCCGGTGTTCACATCGGGCGGCGGGTTCGGCATGAAGGAGATGGAGGGCGCAGCCGACGTGCTGATGGTTGCCGATCCCACCACCTTCCGCGTGCTGCCATGGGCGCCGACCACGGGCTGGGTGCTGTGCGATCTCCATTTCAATGACGGCCGCCCCGTGCCGTTCGCAACGCGCGGGCTTTATCGCAAGGTGCTCGATGAGCTTGCTGGCCGCGGCCACGATTTCGTCGCCGGGCTCGAGGTCGAGTTCCACATCTTCAAGCTCGACGATCCGCATATGCGTGCGGAGGACGCCGGCCAGCCCGGGACGCCGCCCTCGGTGAGCCTGCTCAGCCACGGCTACCAGTACCTCACCGAGCAGCGCTTCGATCAGATGGAGCCGGTGCTGGAGATCCTGCGCCGCGACGTCGTCGCACTCGGCCTGCCCTTGCGCTCGGTCGAGGTCGAGTTCGGGCCAAGCCAGTGCGAGTTCACCTTCGCGCCGAGGAAGGGCCTCGAGCCCGCCGACAACATGGTGCTGTTCCGCTCGGCCGTGAAGCAGATCGCGCGGCGCCACGGCTATCACGCCACTTTCATGTGCCGCCCCAAACTGCCGAACCTGTTCGCGAGCGGCTGGCATCTGCACCAGTCGATCGTCTCGCGCACCAGCGGCGAAAACCAGTTCATGGCGCAGGCAGGCGGCGAGCCGCTCAGCGCGTTCGGCCGCGCCTACCTTGCCGGCCTGCTCGACCACGCCCGCGCGTCCGCCGTGTTCACCACCCCGACCATCAACGGCTACAAGCGCTACCGCTCCTATTCGCTGGCGCCCGACCGCGCGATCTGGGGCCGCGACAATCGCGGCGTGATGATCCGCGTGCTCGGGGCTGCCGGCGATGCCGCCACGCGCCTTGAGAACCGCATCGGCGAGCCGGCTGCCAATCCCTATCTCTACATGGCCTCGCAAATCCTCTCCGGCCTCGACGGCGTCGATCGCAAGCTCGATCCCGGTCCGTCGGCCGACACGCCCTACGAGACCAATGCGCCGCTGCTGCCGAAGTCGCTGCGCGATGCGGTTGCGGCGCTGAAGGACGATCCGTTCTTCCGCGAGAAGTTCGGTGCGGAATTCGTGGACTACTACACCCACATCAAGAACGCCGAGATCGACCGCTTCCTCGCCGAGGTCACAGACTGGGAGCATCGGGAATATTTCGAGATATTCTGACACCCCTTTCGACAGGCGGCCCTGGGGAGCACCATAGCGCACGGCTCACGCCGCTGTGAGGCGACTTCGTCCCGCCTGTTCCGACGACATCTCCCCACCATCCGATGAAGCCATTTTCCTCCCCCCTCGAAAACCGCCGGAAAGACACGGGGTCTAGAGTTCCTGCCGATGATCAACAACGGAGTTCGGTCATGTTGGGTCGATTGTTCAGTCTGATCTATCGCTTGTCCTGCCGGGCCACCCTGATCGAAATCGGCACGCACCACCTGTCGCGTTAGGCGCCGGCGCGTGCGAATTGGGTAAGACATATTGGCCAGATAACGGGGGTTCTCATGCGCAAGCTGATCCTGATCGCCGTGATGTCGCTGGTCGCAACCGAGGCTTATGCCGGTGGTCCGCGGAGCCTGAGCCTTGCGGCAACCAATTCGAACCAGCAGGCCACCGAGCCGCCGGCCGCGACGGCAACCGTGCCGGCGCAGACGACGCAGGCTCCGGCGGCAACGCAGGCGCCGAATCTGCAGACGGCGACGACCGCCCCGACCTCAACACCGCCAGCCGCAACCACTGCTACGACGCCGCCGACAGCAGCCGCACCGGTCGCGACCGCCCCGGTTGCCACGCCCCCCACCCCCACTCAGTCCACTGCCGCACCGGTGGCCAGCACGACCGAAACGGCGAAGCCAAAGCGCCGCCAGCCGTCCACCGAGGCCCGGGTGATCCGCGAGCTGCACCGGCATGGGATTTATTGGTGATCGAGGTGCGACGCTTTCTCCCCGGCGTCGTCCTGGCGAAAGCCAGGACCCATTACCCCAGGGAGGGGTTTGGCGAAGACTGCCGGTTCGGAACTGATACCGCATGAAATAGATAGACCTCGCGGTATGGGTCCTGGCCTTCGCCAGGACGACACCGAGAGATGGGCGGGAGCGCTCTGCCCCTCACCTCGCCGAGCTCGCTAGATCCCCAGATATTTGTGCTGCAGATCCGGCTCGGCCATCAGCTGATCCGACGTGCCGCTCCACACCGTCTTGCCGCGCTCGATGATGAAGTGGCGATCGCAGATGCGGGCGAGGTGATCGACGTTCTTGTCGACGACCAGGATCGACTGGCCCCGGCTCTTGAGCAGCGACAGGCAGTTCCAGATTTCTTCGCGGATCAATGGCGCAAGGCCCTCGGTCGCTTCGTCCAGAATGAGGAGCTTCGGATTGGTCATCAGCGCGCGGCCGATCGCCAGCATCTGCTGCTCGCCGCCGGAGAGCTGGTTGCCCATGTTCGACGCGCGCTCGGCGAGGCGCGGGAACATCACGTAGATGGCCGCGAGCGTCCAGGGATTGCTGCTGCCGAAGCGGTCGGCCGCCGCCGCGACCAGGTTTTCGCGCACGGTGAGGTTCGGGAAGATCTGGCGTCCCTCGGGCACCAGGCCGACGCCGAGTTTTGCGATCCTGTAGGACGGCTGCGTTCGCACCTCGGAGCCCGCAAAACGGATGCTCCCGGCGCGCGCCGGTGTCAGGCCCATGATGGAGCGGATGGTCGTAGTCTTGCCCATACCGTTGCGGCCCATCAGCGAGACCATCTCGCCCGGCTTGATCGACAGCGACAGGCCGAACAACACCTGGGAGAGGCCGTAGCAGGTCTCGATGCCGTCAACGTCGAGCAGCAGGTCAGCCATGGTGCGTCACCACATGCTGGTCGCCGAGATAGGCGCGTCTGACGTCCTCGTTGGCGCGGATCGCCGCCGGATCGCCCGAGGCGATGACGCGGCCATAGACCAGCACCGAGATGCGGTCGGCCAGCGCGAACACCGCCGGCATGTCGTGCTCGACCAGCACGATCGAGACCTCCCTGCGCAGCTCCTGGAGCAACTTGACCATGCGCTGGGATTCGGTGACGCCGAGGCCGGCCATGGGCTCGTCGAGCAGGAGTAATTTCGGCTTGCTGGCCAGCGCGACCGCAAGCTCCAGCTCGCGGCGCTCGCCATGGCTGAGCCTCGACACCACGACGTCGGCGCGATGCAACAGGCCGACGCGATCGAGCGCGGAATGGGCGGCGTCGCGCAGGCCCTTTTCCTTGCGCGCGCTGGCGAAGAAGCGGAACGAGGTGCCGGCATGGGCCTGCGCCGCCAGCGCGACGTTGTCGGCGGCGGTGAAGTCGAGCAGCAGCGAGGTGATCTGGAACGACCGCGCCAGCCCCAGCGCGCAGCGGCGATAGGCCGGCAGGTAGGTGATGTCGCGCCCGCCGAGCGAGACGCTGCCGGAATGCGGTTCGAGATGCCCGGTGAGCTGGCTGATCAGCGTGGTCTTGCCGGCGCCGTTCGGGCCGATGATGGCGTGCAGCTCGCCGGCCGCGACGTCGAGCGAGACGTTGTCCGTCGCAACGATGCCGCCGAAGCGGCGAACCAGCTTCTCGACGCGGAGCAAGGGTTCAGCCACGGCCAGCCCTCCCGAGCACGCCCATGATGCCGCCGCGCCCGAACAGCACGATCAGCAGCAGTAGCGGCCCCATGATCAGCGCCCAATATTCGGTGATCTGCGACAGGAATTCCTCCAGCAGCAGGAACACCACCGCGCCCATCACAGGGCCGAACAGCGTACCCATGCCGCCGAGGATCACCATCACCATGAGGTCGCCGGAACGCGTCCAGTACATCACGGCCGGGCTGATGAAGTCGGTGTTGTTGGCGAGCAGCGCGCCGGCAAGTCCGCACATCATGCCGGAGATGACGAAGCAGACCAACTGATAGCGCTTGGCGGGAAAGCCGATCGCCTGCATGCGCTGCTCGTTGGAGCGCAGCCCCTGCACGACGAGACCGAAGCGCGAATTGACGATGCGCCAGATCAGGAACAGGACGCCGAGAAGACAGGCGAGGCAGAGATAATAGAACTGCACGCGATTGCCGAGATTGATCAGCCCGGAGAAGTCGCTGCGCTTGTAGACGGTGAGGCCGTCGTCGCCGCCGTAACGCGCCAGCCCCGAGGCGACGTAATAGGCCATCTGCGCAAAGGCCAGCGTGATCATGATGAAATAGACACCGCGGGTGCGCAGAGAGAGCGCGCCGATCACCAGTGCGTAGATCGCGGAGGCCGCCAGCGCGACCGGAAACTGGATGAAGCCGGAACCTACGCCTTCCTGCGCGAGCATGCCGACGGCGTAGCCGCCGATGCCGAGATAGGCGGCGTGGCCAAAGCTCATCATGCCGCCAAAACCCATGATGAGGTTGAGGCTCGCGGCAGCCAGCGCCAGGATGACGATGCGGGTGAACAGCGTCAGGATGAAGACGTTGCCGGATGCTTGCGAATACAGCGGCAGCAGCACGAGGCCCGCCAGCATCAGGGCCGTGACGGCCTTGCTCACCGTGAAAGCCTTCATCGACGGTTGGCCGGAAACAGCCCCTCCGGCCGCACCACCAGCACGATCGCCATCACAAGATAGATCAGCATGGACGACAGCGCGGGCGCGGCGGTGGAGGCAGCGGCGCCGCTGAGCACCTGCCGCAGCAGATTCGGCAGGAAGGCGCGGCCGAGCGTGTCGATCATGCCGACGAAGATCGCGGCCAGGAACGCGCCGCGGATCGAGCCGATGCCGCCGATCACGATGATGACGAAGGCCAGGATCAGGATGTTCTCGCCCATGCCGATCTGCACGGTGAGGATCGGCGCCTGCATCAGGCCGGCAAGGCCGGCGAGCGCGGCACCGAGACCGAACACCAGCGTGTAGAGCAGCTTGATGTTGATGCCGAGCGCGCCGATCATCTCGCGGTTGGAGGCGCCGGCCCGGATCAGCATGCCGATGCGGGTGCGCATCACGCCGAGATAGAGCAGCAGCGCGACCAGCAGCGCCACCACGATGATGGCGAGGCGATAGGCGGGATAGTGAATGCCGGGCAGGATCGGCACCGGCACGGTGAGCCAGGCCGGCAGCGGCAGCGCCAGGCCTGCCGGGCCCCAGATCAGCCGCACGGCTTCATTGAAGAACAGGATCAGGCCGAAGGTCGCGAGCACGTGGTCGAGATGGTCGCGGCCGTAGAGATGCCGCAGCGCCGTCATCTCGAGCACGATGCCGAGCACGAGCGTTGCTCCGAGCGCCATCAGCGCACCGAGCAGGAAGCTGCCGGTCCAGGCCGCGAAGGTCGCGGCGAAATAGGCGCCCATCATGTAGAGCGAGCCGTGCGCGAGGTTGACGAGATCCATGATCCCGAACACCAGCGTCAGGCCGGCGGCGAGCAGGAACAGCAGCAGGCCGAACTGCAATCCGTTCAGAAACTGTTCGACGACGAGCAGCATCAAGACTCTTTCAGGCGCACGCAGCGTCGCGCCGATGTTCGAACACGGTCGCCATCAGTGAAAGAGCTCCCCCTGCCTCTTCAAGGCCGAAAAATGGGTAATGGCAGTATCGTTCAGAGGCAAGAGCGATTTGACACCAAACATGCACTTTGTTGCATCCCGGCGCACACGGCCGAAACCTGTCCTGCGGTGCAAGAAGGCTGCCGCGCAGCATGGGGCAACCTGCCGCACCCAAACGATCACCCTCCCCCCGGGTAGGCCGGGGAGAGGGTGAGGACGTCGTCGGAATGAAAGAAGTGAAGAAGGTTGCGTCTAGTGCGACGTCATCTGCCGGGGAAGATCGTCCGGCTCGGCGAGCACGCTGTTTGCCGTCGAGGCCTCCAGTGCGGCCATCCGGAACAGATAGGCAAGCGTCGTCAGTCCGGAGTCGTCCGCCATCTGCGCCAGCTCGAGCGCCATGTCGGACATGTAGCCGAGATTCTCGTCGTTGATTTGCGCCATGATCTGGCTGTCCCGCATCATATTCGACATTTCAGGCGCTCTTTCGTTGCGCGGCAGCGAGGCCGCAAAGGTTGGCACGGGCGACGGCGTCCAGACGCGGGCCGTCCTGTTGCACGATGGAAGGCATGCCGATGCGATCATGCAGGACATCGAGCGTCTGGCGACGAATGTCGATGGTGGCCGCCATGGTCCAGGCGTTCTCGACCAGAGCCGGCAGGCCGAGCGGCGTCACGACGAAACCGGCCTCGTGGAAGCGCGGCAACCACCAGGTTTCCATGATCGCGCTGACCTGCGCGATTCCCTGGTCGAGGCAGAACTCCTGCACCGCCGCCATCAGTTGCAGGTTGAGCGCGCCGTCGCGGCGATCGCGGACGACGAAGTAGCGCGACCATTCCCAGATCAGCGGATCCGAGGGGCAGCCGCGAACCGCCGCCAGATGCGGGAAGACCTCGCTCATCATCGAGGGCTTGGTCGTGGGGTAGAGCCGGTGGCCGCCGACGACGCGCCGTCCCTCCAGCGCAAGCAGATAGACGGTATCCTCGTCGTCATAGGAATCGACCTCGCGGCTATCCGGCCTGCGCAGCGTCTCCCAGTGCCGCTCCTCGACAAAGATGTCATGACGCAGCCGGAAATGCTGCTCGAGTACGTCCTCGTATAAGTGGCGATTGACCGCGGAAATTGCGTGAATCATGGAAACCCCCATTCAGCCTCAATGGGGGGCAGCCTCTGCGAAAAGAGGCAGGTTCGATATTGGGAAATTTCCCAGTACGTCGCTTAGGGATTGATGATCTTGTGGCGAATCGCCAGCGCAACCGCATGCGTACGGTTGACCGCACCGAGCTTGCGCGCAGCAGTTGCAAGATGCTCTTCGGCGGTGCGCTGCGTGATGTGCAGGATCTCGCCGATCTCCCAGGCCGACTTGCCCTGCGAGGCCCAGGAGATCACCTCGCGCTCGCGCGGGGTGAGACGCGTCGACGGATACGGCGTCGGCTCGAGCAGACGGCGAATGTGGTCGAAGCCATACATCGCCATCAGGTGCAGCGCCGGCTTGCTGCGGGGATTGAGGTCGAGATGGACGCCGCCGAGCGACACCGCGGCTTCATAGCCGGTGAGCCCGTGGATCGGCACGATGAAGCCGCGCGACATACGAAAATCGCCGGCGCGGTTCATTACCTCGGCCGCGCTCGGCTCGAGCTCGGCATCATAGGGTGCCTCCGACCACTCGAACGGATTGACCGATTGCCGGCACAGCCGCACCACGGGATCGAAGCGGTCATAGTTGTTCTGAGTGTAGAGATTGAACCATCCCGCCGGCCAGCGCTTGGCGAGCACCATCTGCGCAAACCGCTGATCGGGATTCGGCAATCCCGTCACAATGATAGTTTCGAAGCCGAAACGGCCGAAGGCCGCTTCAAGCGCGCTCATGGCGTCCGGTACCTTGCGATAGACACCCAGGCCTTCGATGAAGTCGAGCGCTTCCCGGCCATAATCGACGGCGGACATCGGTGCGTTTCCTGACCCTCGCCGTCCGCTATAGCACGTATTTGGGGGCTGCCTCAATTCGCTGCTTCCGTAGTTCTCCGGTATCCGCCTGCTCCGAAGCTTTAATCTACTTGTGGAAGAAGGGACGTCAAGTTACACCTGTGGCGTACAAAGCGGGAAAACCACGATGGACGACGAGAACATCGCCCTCAACAGCGTGCTCGGCCTGGAATTGAACCGCGTGTTTTTCGCCGTCCGTGAAACGGCAAACAAGCAGAAGATCATCGAGTTCGCGCGCGAGGTGCTACAAAGCGAGCGCGCCGAGTTCGCGAACAGCGTATCGCCCGAAGGGCCGGCGAGCTAGCAGACGACGCCGATGCAACAGATCGCGCCACGCCGCCGCCCTTCCATTTGAACGCGCAGATTTTAGTCGAAACACGCCAACCGCGAAATTACTCCGCCATCATCGTCAGCGAATGAGCGGCGCCCTTACCCTCCCCTGGAGGGCATGGGAATCGCTCGCTGCGCTGCCATGGCTCGCCATTTGCCGCTGGCTGACCTCGCTTCTCTCGTGAGATGATCGCCGCACGATCCTCCTTCGGAAGCCCGGGACATGATGACGCTGCGCCAGGTTGAAGTGATCCGTGCCGTGATGGTGACGGGCACCATTGGCGGTGCGGCGAAGCTGCTCAACGTCTCGGCGCCGGGGATCAGCCGCCTCGTCAAATACACCGAGCGCTCGCTCGGCATCCGCTTCTTCCAGCGCCAGAACGGCCGCTACTTCCCGACGCCGGAAGCCGAGAACATCTTCGAGCAGATCAACGGCGTCTACAAGAAGGTCGACGACCTCTCCGAGATCATCTCCAAGATCGGCCGCGGCGGCCTGTCGGAATTGCGCATCGGCTCGGTGCCGAGCATCTCGCAGGTGATGGTGCCGCGCGCGATCGAGCGCGTCCGGCGCCGCTATCCCGATCTCGGCATCGACATCAACATCCTCAAGCTCGAGGAAGCCATCGACTATCTCCTGCTCGGCCGCGGCGAGTGCGTGGCGATGAGCTACCGGCTCGAGCATTCCGGGCTCGACTTCCTGCCGCTCGCCTCGGGCGAGCTCTATTGCATCGTGCCGCCCGGCCACGAGCTCGCCGGCCGCAAGCAGGTGTCGGCGGCCGAGATCACCCGCTACCCGCTGATCGGCATCGATCCGAACGACCCCTACGGCCGGATCATGGCCGGGATCTTTGCGCGCAACCGGCTCGATTACAACATCACCATCCGCGCGCGCTTCGGCACCACGGTCTGCGCGCTGGTGAAAGCGGGGCTCGGCATCGCCGTCATCGACCAGTTCACGGTGGCCCATGGCGGCTATCCCGGGATCGAGCTGCTCAAGATCACCGAGCCGACGCGGTTCGACACCTATATCGCGGTGAAGCGCGGCGCACCGCTGTCGCTTCACGTCGAGTATTTCATCGAATCCCTGCGCGCCGAGATGCGCGCGGTCGAGCCGTCCCGCGGCAACGGCAGGGCTGCGCCTGCGCGCGGACGGAAGAAATAACATGATGTTAGGTTTGCGGGGCATAAGGGTAATTGTGTTAGGCGAGGGAAAGGCTATCGTCGCACGCGGAAGCCCCCTTGGAATTGCGCAGGTTTCCCCGCTAATGGCCGGGACCGAACGCTCCCAACGAGACGATAGCGAACCATGTCGAAGCGCGGATACGCCGCCAGCAAGAAACTCCTCACCGGCCTGATCGGCGCGCCGATCGCGCATTCCGCTTCCCCCGCCATGCATGAGCGCGCCGCCGAGGCGCTCGGCCTGCGCGGTCACTACCAGCTGATCGAGGTCGCAGGCGCCGACGCGGCCGGACTGAGGCTGATGCTCGAAGGCGTGCGGCGGCTCGGCTTTGCCGGCGTCAACGTGACCTATCCTTACAAGGAAGCGGTGGTCCCACTGCTCGACGCACTGGCGCCGGGCGCCGCCGCGATGGGCGCGGTCAACACCGTCGTTGTCAGGGACGGCCGCCTGACCGGCCACAACACCGACACCACCGGCTTTGCGCGCGCGGTGGCGCCGCTGCTGGCGCCGTCTGGAAATGCGGTTGCCGTGATCGGCACGGGCGGCGTCGGCAAGGCGATCGCCTTCGCACTGGCGAGCCTTGAGGTCGCCGACCTCCGCATCTTCGACTCCGAACCGGCGCGGGCCGAAAAACTTGCCGCACTGCTTGCCAAGCACGGCGGCGCCAGGGTCGCGAAAAGCGTCGAGGACGCGCTCGACGGCGCGACCGGCCTCGTCAACGGCACGCCGGTCGGCATGCTGCCGAACCGCGGCATGCCTGTTCCGGCTGCGCTGCTGCACGAGAAGCTCTGGGTGGCCGACGCCGTCTATTCGCCGCTGATCACGCCGCTGCTGGCCGCGGCGCAGGAGCGCGGCGCGAAGATCATGACCGGGCGGGAGCTTGCGATCTACCAGGCCGCCGACGCTTTCGAACTGTTCACCGGCCTTGCCCCATCGACCGAAGTCATGGGAGAGGCTTTTGACGAGGTGATGGCGGCACGAAGCTCAGCCTATCACGCAGCGTAACCGAAGCGGCCGGACACAAGGCCGCGGACAACAACATCAGAGGGAACGGGAGGAGAGACGATGAAATCGACTATTCTGGCAGGCGCCCTGCTTGCCTTCGCGACTGCAACCAGCGTCCACGCACAGGCGATCAAGCTCGCCGACGTCGCCGAGCTGTCGGGCGGCGGCGCCACCGTCGGCACCAACTGGAAGAACGGCATCGACCTCGCGATCGAGGAGATCAACGCCAAGGGCGGCGTGCTCGGCCGCAAGCTCGAGGTCACCCATGCCGACTCGCAATCCAATCCGGGCGTTGCCCGCGCGCAAGTGCAGAAGGCACTCGATGCCGAGCCCTATGTGCTGCTCGGACCCGGCTATTCCGGCTCGGTGAAGGTCACCGCACCGCTCGCGGCCGAAGCCGGCATCGCGCAGATCATGGGCGGCGAAGCCGCCGAGCTGACGCAAGCCGGCAACAAGTTCCTGTTCCGCACCTCGTTCGGCCAGCAATCCTCGATGCCGAAGGTCGCGAAATACATCCACGACGAGATGAAGGCGAAGTCGGTCGCGGTGGTCTGGGTCAACAACGACTTCGGCCGCGGCGGACGCGACGTCGTCGTGAAGGAGCTCGACCGGCTCGGCTCCAAGGTCGTTGCCGATCTCTCGACCGAGGCGGGCCAGGCCGACTTCGCCGCCGACGTCGGCAAGATCAAGTCCGCCAATCCCGATGCCGTATTCGTCTATCTCAACGAGGAAGAGAGCGCGCGCATCCTGAAAGAGCTGAAGCGCCAGGGCGTCACCGCGCCGCTGATGGGCGAGACCACGCTGATCGGCCAGAAGGTGATCGAGCTTGCCGGCGATGCCGCCAACGGCGCGCGCGGCCATGTCGGCCTCACCACGGACGCACCGGTCGACCTGATCAAGGCGTTCCGCGAGAAGTTTTCCAAGAAGTACAATTACGTGCCGGACCACAACGGCCTGAAGGGCTACCTCGCCGTCTACATGGTGAAGGCCACCACCGAAAAGATGGGCAAGGTCGATTCCAAGGCGTTCGCCGACGCGCTGCATGGCCTGACCATCAAGGCCGCGGACGAGCCGGGCATCCTGATGGACGTCACCTTCAACGAGACCGGCGACATCGACCGCCAGAGCTTTCTGGTCGAAGTGGTCGAAGGCAAGCAGGTGGTGAAGCAGGTGCTGCCGAAGGTGAAGTGAGGCTTCTTTGCCTCTCCCCGCACGCGGGGAGAGGCCGACGCGCGAAGCGCGGCGGGTGAGGGGGAGCTTCCGCGAGTCCAACTGTCACTGACTTCGCGGAGACTCCCCCTCACCCCGACCCTCTCCCCGCAAGCGGGGAGAGGGAGAGGAGAGAGGGGAAAATGTCCAATCTGTTCGATCTTCTGGTCGCAGGACTTGCCACCGGCGCCATCTATGCACTGGTCGCGGTCGGCTTCACGCTGCTGTGGCAGACCTCGCAGACCATCAATTTCGCGCAGGGCGAGTTCGTGATGCTGCCGGCGTTCCTGATGCTCGCGACGATGCATGCCGGCGCGCCGTTCTGGCTCGCGATCATCCTCGGCATCCTGCTCTCGATGATCCTGCTCGGCCTCGCCTTCAAGATGCTGCTGGTCGATCCGATGATGCGCCATGGCGTGCTGCCGCTGGCGATCGCGACCATGGCGCTGGCGATCGGCATCAAGGAATCGGTGAAGCAGTTCTTCAGCGCGGAGGCCTCGCCCTTCCCCTCGATCGTGCCGACCGGCGATATCTCCATCCTCGGCCACGCCGTCTCGCTGCAAAGCATCGGCGTCCTCGTCGTCGCCATTCTTGCAGTCTTCGGCCTGACCTCGCTCCTCAACCGCACCTCGCTCGGCCACCAGATGCAGGCGGCGGCGCAGAACCCGACGGTGGCGCGCATCATCGGCGTGCCCGTGGAGCGCATGATCCTGTTGACCTTCCTGATCAACGCCTTCCTGGTCGCGCTGGCCTCGCTGCTGATCACGCCAATCTATCTGGCAAAATTCTCGTCCGGCGAGGTGCTGGGCCAGGCCGCCTTCATCGCGGCGATCGTCGGCGGCTTCAACCAGGTGCGCGGCGCGATCGCGGGCGGCCTGTTGATCGGCGTGCTCGACAATCTCGCGGCAAGCTACGTCTCGACGCAATACCGCGCGGCCGTGCCGCTGATCTTCCTGATCGTCGTCATCCTGTTCCGGCCGCAAGGACTGCTCGGCCGCGCCGAGGAGCGCACGGTATGAGCAGCTTTGGCAAACCCCTGAAGATCGCGCTCGGCCTCATCGTCATCGCCGGCCTGATCATCGTCCCCATGAACTTCAACCGCTACGGCCTGTTCATCCTGAGTCAGTGGGCGGTGATGACCATCGCCGCGATGGGCCTCAACCTCACGCTCGGCTATGCCGGCCAGGTCTCGCTTGCCCAGGGCGCCTTCGTCGGCATCGGCGCCTATGCGGCGGCGATCATGACCACCCATGGCTGGCCGCTGCCGGTCGCGATCCTGGTTGCGATCGTCTTGAGCTTCGGCGTCGGCTGGGTGCTCGGCTATCCCGCGCTGCGCGTGCAGCACCACTACCTCGCTTTCGTCACGCTCGCCTTCTCGACATTGGCCTTCCTCGTGTTCCGCAACGAGAGCTGGCTGACGGGCGGCATCTACGGCATCTCCAACATTCCGCGCCCGCATTTCTTCGGAATCGCGACCAACAAGCCGCTGCCCTTCTACTATGTCTGCCTCGGCTCGCTCGCGATCGTCTCGCTCGCGGTGTGGTGGCTGATCCGCTCGCCCTGGGGCCGCGCCTTCATGGCGCTGCGCGAAAACCCGCTGCGCGCGCAATCGCTCGGCATCGACACAAGGCGCTACACGCTGATGGCGTTTGCGATCGGCTCGGCGCTTGGCGGCGTTGCCGGCGCGCTCTACGCGCCGCTGACGCAATATATCGATCCGGTGCCGTTCAACCTGTCGCTCTCGCTCGATCTCCTGATGATGGTGATCGTCGGCGGCGCCGGCTTCTATTTCGGTCCCTTCCTGGGCGCGATGATCGCGGTGCTGCTGCCGGAATGGCTGCGCTTCACGGAAGGGTATTACCTGATGCTCTATGCGATCGCGGTGATGCTGCTGCTGATCTGGTCGCCGACCGGCATCTTGGGAATCCTCGACCGTTATCTCGCCGAGCGCCGCACCAAGGCGGCTTCTGCGCTGCGCGCCGTGGCAAAATCCCGGCTGGAGACGGTGCAATGAGTGCGGTCCTCGAAGTCACCAACATCAAGAAGAATTTTGGCGGCATCAGCGCGGTCGCCGACGTCAGCTTCGACGTCCGCGAAGGCGAGATCCTCGGCCTGATCGGGCCGAACGGCTGCGGCAAGTCGACCCTGTTCAACTGCATTCTTGGCCAGCTCACGCCATCAGGCGGCGAAGTGAAGCTCGACGGCAAGGTCGTCACGGGGCTGCGCCCCTCCGAGCTCAACAAGCTCGGTGTCAGCCGCACCTTCCAGCTCTTGCAGGTGTTTCCAAAACTGTCGGTGCGCGAGAATTTGATCCTCGCGGGACAGGAGCACCAGGGCAACATGGCCTCGCGCCTGGTCGGCCGCTCCGATGCCGGGCTGACGGAGGCCGCCAACCAGATGATCGGCTTCTTCAAGCTCGACCATCTCGCGGCTGAACCTGCCGGCGGCCTGTCCTACGGCCAGCAGAAGCTGCTCGATGCCGCCATGGCTTTCATGGGCGGACCGCGCCTCGTGCTGCTCGACGAGCCCGCCGGCGGCGTCAACCCGTCGATGCTGGCGGACCTGAAGGACCGGCTGGTCGCGATCAACCGCGAGAAGAACGCGACCTTCGTCGTGATCGAGCACAACATGGAGTTCGTGATGTCGCTGTGCTCGCGCGTGATGGTGATGGCCGAAGGCAAGGTGCTGGCGATGGGACGGCCGGACGAGGTCCGCAAGAACCCGGCCGTGATCGAAGCTTATCTGGGGCATTGAGGGCACGAGCCATGAGCGACCCGATCCTCTCGGTTCACAATCTCGTCGGCGGCTACGGCAAGATGACGATCCTGAACGGCACGACGTTTTCCGTTCCGCAGGCCACCATCACCACCATCATCGGCCCCAACGGCGCCGGTAAGTCGACCGTATTCAAGGCGATCTTCGGCCTGCTCAGGCTGCGCGAGGGCAAGGTCAGTTTTGCCGGTCGCGACGTCACGAACTTAAGCCAGCGCGGGCTGCTCAATGCCGGTATCTGCTACGTTCCGCAGGGCCGCAACATCTTCCCCGAGCTGTCGGTGCGCCACAATGTCGAGCTCGGCGGCGTCGCCGCCGGAAAGGGTCTCGACCTGCCCAAGCGGATCGAGGCGGCACTCGACCTGTTTCCGGCGCTCCGTCGCAAGTCGGCACAGCAGGCATCGACGCTCTCGGGCGGCGAGCAGAAGCAGCTCGAGATCGCCCGCTCGCTGCTACTCGAGCCGAAGCTCGTGCTGATCGACGAGCCCTCGATCGGCCTGTCGCCGCTGATGGTGCAGCAGACCTTCGACATCCTCAAGAGCCTGCGCGACCGCGGCGTCACTATCCTGATGATCGAGCAGAACGCGCGCTCGGCGCTGGAGATCTCCGATATCGGCATCGTGCTCGAGCTCGGCCAGACCCGCATGGTCGACGGCGCGAAGCGCATCCTGAACGATCCCCGCATCGGCCAGCTCTTCCTCGGGGGAGCCATGGAGGAGACAGCAGCATGAACAAGCGCTCGATCGCGACCGTCTCTCTCTCAGGGGCGCTGGATGAAAAGCTGCGCGCCATCGCAGCCGCCGGCTTCGACGAGGTCGAGATCTTCGAGAACGACCTGCTGTCGTTCGGCGCAGGCCCGCGCGACATCGCAAAGCTCTGCCGCGATCTCAACCTCAAGATCTGCGCGTTCCAGCCGTTCCGCGATTTCGAGGGCATGCCGGAGCCGCAGCGCGCGCGCAACTTTGCCCGCGCCGAGCGCAAGTTCGACTTGATGCAGGAGCTCGGCACCGACCTGCTGCTGATCTGCTCCAACGTCTCCCCCAGCTCGCTCGGCGGCATCGACCGCGCCGCGGACGATTTTCGCGAGCTCGGCGATCGCGCGGCCAAGCGGGGCTTGCGCGTCGGCTACGAGGCGTTGGCCTGGGGACGGCACGTCAACGACTACCGCGATGCCTGGGAGATCGTGCGGCGCGCCGATCATCCCGCGATCGGCGTCATCCTCGACAGTTTTCATGCACTCGCCCCGGGCTTTCCGGTCCGCGCGATGGCCTCGATCCCCGGCGACAAGATCTTTCTGGTGCAGCTCGCCGACGCACCAAAGCTCGAGCTCGACATCTTGTCCTGGAGCCGGCACTTCCGCTCGTTCCCCGGCCAGGGCGATCTGCCGGTCGGCGAATTCATGGCGGCGGTCGCGGCGACCGGCTATGCCGGACCGCTGTCGCTGGAGATTTTCAACGACCAGTTCCGCGCCGGCTCGGCGGCCCAGACCGCCATCGACGGCCTGCGCTCGCTGATCCTGCTGGAGGACCAGCTTGCACCGGATTGGCCGAAGCTCGTCAGCGAACCACTGGCGCCGAAGGCCAAAAGTCACGGCACCGGCTTCATCGAGTTTGCCGTCAACGAGACCAAGGCCGGCGAACTCGCCCGCCTGTTGTCGCAGCTCGGATTCCGCAAGACCGGCGAGCATCGCAGCAAGGCGGTGGAGCGCTGGTCGCAGGGCAAGGTCGAGCTCGTCATCAATTGCGAGACCGACGGCTTTGCGCATTCGCACTACGTCACGCACGGCCCCGGCGTCTGCGCCATCGCGCTCGACGTCGACAATGCGGGCCTTGCCATGCAGCGCGCCGAAGCATTGAAGGCGCGCACCTTCTATCAGCCGGTCGGGCCGGGCGAGCTGGAGATTCCCGCGATCCACGGCGTCGGCGGCAGCCTGCTTTATTTCCTCGACCAGGCCGGCAAGAACTGGGACACCGATTTCGAACCGGTTGCGAGCGAGGCGAGCGCGGACGCGCTGCTCGCCGTCGACCATATCGCGCAGTCGATGCCCTATGACGAGATGCTGTCCTGGCTGCTGTTCTACACCGGCATCCTCGACCTCAAGCGCCTGCCGCAGATGGAGATCGCCGATCCCAGGGGCCTCGTGCAGAGCCAGGCCGTCATCAACGGCGACCAGAGCCTGCGTTTCGTGCTCAACGGCTCCTCCGCCAACCGCACCCTGCCGGCCCGCTTCATCTCGGAGTTCTTCGGCTCAGGCGTGCAGCACGTCGCGTTTGCGTGCCGAGACATCTTTGCAGCGGTCGCAGCGATGCGCGCCCGCGGCGCGGGCTTTCTGGATATTCCCGACAACTACTACGACGACATCGAAGCCAAATACGACCTCGCGCCCGACCTGATGGCGCAGCTACGCGCCAACCACATCCTCTATGACCGCGAGGGCGACGGCGAGTTCTTCCAGGTCTACACCCACATCTTCGACGAGCGCTTCTTCTTTGAGATCGTCGAACGAAGGAATTATCAGGGCTTCGGCGCGGCCAATGCCGGGATCAGGCTCGCGGCGCAATCACGCGAAGTGCGGCCCGCGAGCATGCCGCGGGTGTAGCTCTTCACCTCTCCCCGCTCGCGGGGAGAGGCCGGAATTCGCGCGTAGCGCGGATTCCGGGTGAGGGGGAGTCTCCGCGAGAGACATGACAATCGGGAGCACCACTCTCTCAATACGTCGTTGCCAGCGCAGCGAAGCAATCCAGAATCCCTCCGCGGAAAGGCTCTGGCTGCGCTCGCAATACGATGTGGGGAATTTCGAGGAATTCGACTCGCTCCGTCCTCGCGGAGACAGCCCCTCACCCCGCCCCTCTCCCCGTAAGAACGGGGAGGGGGAGAGGAGAGAGCTCGCCCAACCAGCTCACTTCATCGCGCACTTCTGATGGAAGCGATCCTGGTCGTTCTCGACGATGGTGGCGACCGTCTTCAGCGCGAGCTGGCCATCGGCGTCCTTGACCACGTCCTGGAGATAGAAGCTCTGCACCGGGATGTGGTTGTTGCCGTACTTGAACGCACCGCGCAGCGACTTGAAGTTGGCCTTCTCCATCTCGGCCTTCATCGCGTCCTTCTTGCTGGTGTCGCCCTTCACCGCGACGACGGCGCTGTTGATGAGCTGGGCGGCGTCGTAGGTCTGGGCGCCGTAATAGGTCGGACGCAGATTGGGGTACTTCTTGCGGTAGTCGGCAACGAAGCGCTTGTTCTGCTCGTTGGGCAGGTCGTTCACCCACTGCTGCGCGCCGGGAACCCCGAGCGCGTTCTCCTTCTGGAGCGGCAACGACAGCTCGTCGACGGTAAAGGCGGTGTAGAGCGGCATCGTGCTCTTCAGGCCGGCCTGGGTATATTGATTGAGGAACTGCACGCCGGCGGCACCGGGGTAGAACACGAAGATCGACTCGGCGCCGGAAGCGCGGGCCTTGGAGAGCTCGGCGGAGAAGTCGAGCTGGCTCGGCCAGACCGTGTATTCTTCGCCCTTGATCTCACCCTTGAAGGTGTTCTTGAGGCCCGCGAGCATGTCCTTGCCGGCCGCGTAGTTCGGCCCGATCAGGAAGACGCTCTTGACGCCCTTCTGGTTCATGTAGAGGCCCATGGCCTGCGGCGTCTGGTCGTTCTGCCAGGAGGTCGAGAACACGTAAGGTGAGCAGAGCTCGCCGGCGAGCTGCGACGGGCCGGCATTGGCCGAGATCAGGAAGGTCTGCGAGTCCACCGCGGTCTTCAAGGAAGCCAGCAGCACGTTCGACCAGATATAGCCGACGATGAAATCGACCTTGTCGGACTGCACCAGCTTCTCGGTCTTCTGCTTGCCGACATCGGGCTTCTGGCCGTCGTCCTCGTAGATCACCTCGACCGGCTTGCCGTCCATCTTGCGGCCGAGATGATCCAGCGCCAGCTCGAACGAGTTGCGCATGTCGTTGCCGATCACGGCGGTCGGGCCGCTGAAGGTCGAGACGAAACCGATCTTGATGGTGTCGCCGGCGAATGCCGGATTTGCCAGCACCAGCGCCGCTGCGCCCGCCAGCCAGAATGCCGTCCTCATAACCACTCCCCTCCTTATTATTGATCCCGGAAACGGGGTGATCGCCGCCCCGGGGCCTGTCTCTATTGAACGCAAAATCTGTCGAGCCGCCAATGGCTCAGCACCCGTCCCTGCACCATATTTCGCCCCCATCGGCGATGGCAAGAAATATAATTCTACTCACTTCGGTGGAGGCTGCGGCGCTTTTTCGCGGCACGACGATACGCCCAGCCTATTCCGCGATTGATGACGGCTATTGGACCGCGGGTCACTTTCCGCACTTAAATGAAACAGAGAAGCAGCAAGAGTCGAGGGCGCATCATGACCACAACACCCCATCGTGTCGTCATCGTCGGCGCCGGCTTCGGCGGGCTGGAGGCGACCTACCGGCTGGCGGGCACCCCGGTCGACATCACGCTGATCGACCGCCGCAACCATCATCTGTTCCAGCCGCTGCTCTACCAGGTCGCGACCGCATCGCTTGCGACCAGCGAGATCGCCTGGCCGGTCCGCCATCTCATGCGCGACCGACGCGAGGTGACGACGCTGTTCGCGACGGTCAGCGGCGTCGATGCGACAAGGCGCTGCGTGCTGATCGACGACGGCAGCGAGGTGCCCTACGACACGCTGGTGCTCGCCACCGGTGCGCGTCACGCCTATTTCGGCCATGACGAATGGGAGCAGTTCGCGCCCGGCCTGAAGACGCTGGAGGACGCGACCACGCTGCGCCGGCATATCCTGGTGGCGTTCGAGCGCGCCGAGCGCGAGACCGATCCGGCCAAGCGCGCGGCGCGGCTGACCTTCGTCATCGTCGGCGCCGGCCCCACCGGCGTCGAGCTCGCCGGCACCATCGCCGAAATGGCGCATCACACCCTGCCGGAAGATTTCCGCAACATCGATACGACCAAGGCGCGCGTGGTGCTGATCGAGGCGGGGCCGCGCGTGCTCGCAGGCTTCGCCGACGAGCTCTCGGCCTATGCACAGGCGTCGCTGGAGAAGATCGGCGTCGAGGTCGTGCTCGGCCAGCCCGTCACCGAGATCGACCGCGACGGCGTGGTCTATGGCGGCACGCGCCTGGACGCGAAGACCAAGATCTGGGCTGCGGGCGTGCGCGCCTCGCCCGCCGCCGAATGGCTGGGCGTGCCGGCTGATCGCGCCGGCCGTGTGCAGGTCGAGGCCGACCTGACGATCCCCGGCCATCCCGAGATCTTTGCCATCGGCGACACCGTGACGATCAGTGCCTGGGAGGGCAAGCCGGTGCCCGGAATCGCGCCCGCCGCCAAACAGCAGGGGCGGCACGTCGCCGAGACCGTCAAGGCGCGCCTGCGCGGAGAGACGAAGGGAGCGTTCCGCTACAAGCACTCTGGCAGCCTCGCGCAGATCGGCAAGCGCCTCGCGGTGATCGATTTCGGCCGCATCAAGCTGCGCGGCACCATCGCGTGGTGGATCTGGGGCATCGCCCACATCTACTTCCTGATCGGCCTCCGCCACCGCCTCAGCGTCGCCCTGAGCTGGCTCTGGATCTACGCGCGAGATCAGCGCGCGGCGAGGTTGATCACGCAGGGATCGAGCAAGGTGGTGGGGTGACGGCTTCTCCCTCTCCCCGCTTGCGGGGAGAGGGTCGGGGTGAGGGGGAGTCTCCGCGGGGACAGTAGGAGTCGAATCCTTCGATGCTCCCCCACCGTCGTTGCGAGCGCCGCGAAGCAATCCAGGGTCCCGCGGAGGAATTCTGGGTTGCTTCGCTGCGCTCGCAATGACGCGTTGAAAGATCGTCGTTCCCGCGGACATGTGACTCGCGGAAGCACCCCCTCACCCGGATTGCATCTTCGATGCAATCCGGCCTCTCCCCGCAAGCGGGGAGAGGCAAAGAGCAATTACTTCACCAACTCGCACCCGCCCTCCGCCAGCGGGCGAAACGCCTGCTCCGCCGGAATCGTCGAGACCAGCTTGTAGTAGTCGTAAGGGTATTTTGACTCCTCCGGCCTCTTCACCTCGAACAGATACATGGGATGCACGACGCGGCCGTCCTGACGGATGGCGGTGTCGCCGAATAGTTTGTCCTTGCCCCTGAACTTCTTCATCTCGGGCACGGCGTCCTTCGCATTGTCGCTGCCGGTGGCGGCAACCGCGTTGAGATAAGCGAGCGTGGAGGCATAGACGCCGGCCTGGTTGCCGCTCGGCATCTTGCCGTTCATCCCCGGCCGCGCACCGAAGCGCTTGGCAAACGCGCGGGTGTCGTCGTTCATGTCCCAGTAGAAGGCTTCCATGAGCTGGAGCCCCTGCGCGACCTTGATGCCCATGCCGTGGACGTCGTTGATGAAGAGCAGGAAGGCGACGAGCTTCTGCCCGCTTTGCTGGATGCCGAACTCGGCGGCCTGTTTCACCGCATTGATGGTGTCGCCGCCGGCATTGGCAAGGCCAATCACCTGCGCCTTCGAGTTCTGCGCCTGCAACAGGAAGGAGGCAAAGTCAGACGTGCCGAGCGGGTGCTTGGAGGAACCGATCACCTTGCCGCCATGCGCCTCGATATATTTCTGCGCTTCGGCCTCGATGCCCTTGCCGAGCGCGAAATCGACCGTGAGGAAGTACCAGTCCTTGCCGCCGCGCGACACCATCGCGGCCGCCGTGGTGTTGCCGGTCGCCCAGGTGTCGTTGACCCACTGGATGGTGTTGGGCGAGCAGGCCTTGCCGGTGAGATCCGAGCTCGCCGTGGACGACGCCAGGAAAGTCATGCGGCTGTCGCGCAGCAGCGTGTTGATGGAGAGGCCGACCGCAGAATTCGGCACGTCGACGATGGCATCGACGCCCTCGACATCGAGCCATTTGCGCGCAATCGCATTGCCGACATCGGCCTTGTTCTGGTGGTCGGCATAGACGATCTCGACCTTGATGTTCTTACCCCCGCCGTTGAAATCCTCGGCCGCCATGCGCGCGGCTTCGACCGAGCCCATGCCGTTGGTGTCCTGGAAGATGCCGGAGATGTCGTTGAGCACGCCGATGCGCACGACGTTGTCGGAGATTTCGCCGCTTGCTGCGCCGCTCACGAGGCTTGCGGCCAGCGCGAGCGTCCATTTCAGGTGTTTCATCGTTCCCTCCCCTTATGTGTGTCGCGCCGGTCGTCGCCGGCACGTTTGGAATTCAGACCTGTCGTTCCGGCAGTCTCAGCACGAGCCCGTCGAGCGCGGGCGTGATCATGATCTGGCAGGACAGCCGGCTGTTCGGCAGTCGCTCGGTGGCGGTGCCGTCGAGCAGCGCGTCTTCGTCATCTGCCATCGCGGGCAGGCGCGCGAGCCAGGCTTCATCGACATAGACGTGGCAGGTCGCGCACATGGCATTGCCGCCGCACTCGGCCAGGATACCGTCGAGGCCATGGCGGGTCGCGGCCTGCATGGCGCTCTCGCCGCCCGAGGTCTCGACACGGTCGGACTTGCCGTCGGCATGGATGAAAGTAATCGCGGGCATCGAGGCTCCTCGTCAGGCCGGGGTGATGGTCACAGGCAGGCTGTCGAGCCCGCGTAGCGTGTTGTTGAAGCGGCGTTTCGGCTCGCCCGTGATCTCGATCTTCGCGATGCGCCGCGCCAGCGCCGTCAGCATCACTTCGCCTTCGAGGCGCGCGACGAGCTGGCCGACGCACATGTGGATGCCGGAGCCGAATCCGACATGGCCGGACGAGCGGCGGGTGACGTCATAGCTGTCGGGCTTGTCCCAGCGGCGCGGATCGCGATTGGCGGCGGCGAGAAACATCAGCACCTTCTCACCTTCGCCGATCGTCGCGCCCGACAGTTCGACCTCACGTGTGGTGGTGCGGAAGAAGGTCTGCACCGGGCTTTCGAAACGAACCGCTTCCTCGAAGGCGCTGCGCGCGAGCGAGAGATCGCCGCGCAGGCGCTGCCATTGCTCCGGAAAGCGCGCGAGGCAATAGACGGCCGCTCCGATGCCGTTGACGGTGGTGTCGAGGCCGGCCGAGAGCAGCGAGCGCACCAGCAGCGGCGCTTCGCTGGCCGTGATGGCGCCCTCATCGACCTGGGCATGAATGCAGGCGCCGAAGCCGCCGGGCGCGAGGTTCTCGCGCTGGCATTGCTCGGCGACATAGGCCTGATGAGGCGTCGAGCGCGCGATCGCCTCCTGGCGCAACTGGTTGGGCGGCCCGAACGCGTTGAACACGACGCTCGCGTAGGGAATCAGATGCTCGCGCCCCTCGGATTTCAGCCCGAGCGCATCCGGGAAGATCGAGAGCGGATAGGCCTCGGCGAGGTCGGCGATCGCATCGAAGCTGCGCTTTTCGATCAACGCGTCCACCCGCCCCTCGGCCGCCGCGGCAAAGCGGTCGCGCACCTGCTTCATCACCGTCGGCGACAGCACCTTTGACAGCACGGCGCGGGTCCGGGTGTGCGCGGGCGGATCGGCCTCGAGGATCAGGCTCGGCGGCCGCCACGGCGTCTCCTTCTTGAAATCGGAGAGGCCGACGCCGCGGCTGGAGCAGAACGTCGCGGGATCGTTCAGCACGGCGTGGACCTCGGCATAGCGCGCCACGCCATAGACGTTCCACTTGTCGAGATAGACCACCGGCCCCGCCTCCCGCAGCAGCTCGTGCGTGGGATAGGGGTCGGCAAAAAAATTCATGTCGAAGGGATCGACGTCGAGATGCGGGACGCCTGATGCGGCGGAGCCGGGTACGCTCATGGAAGTCCTCCCTCATTTTGATCTTGTGAAAGGGCCGCGCTTGCCCTTAGGTCTTCGGGCACCACGCGAGTCAGAAGCCCGATATGCCGCCGTCTTCGACCAGAGCCCGCCAAAAGCCCGCGCCCGCCGAGACCGGCCCGACGCTTGATCTCGATCGTTACGTCCCGGCCTTCATCACCTTCATCGCCAACAAGCTCTCGAACAGCGCGACCGCGCTCTACCAGCGCGAGTTCGGCGTCAACGTCACGGAATGGCGGATCATGTCGCTGCTGGCGATCGAGCCCGGCATTCCCGCCTCGCGCATCTGCCACGTCATCGGCTTCGACAAGGGGCCGGTGAGCCGGACGCTTGCCGGCCTCGAGAAGCGCGGGCTGGTGTCGATCCGCACCGACCCGAATGACGGTCGCACCCATTCGATCGCGCTGACGGCGAGAGGACGCGCCACCCATGACAAGGTGATCGTCGCAGCGTTCGAGCGCGAACGGCGCCTGCTGTCCTGCCTGAGCAAGGACGAGCGCGAGGTGCTGATCGATCTGCTCCGCCGGCTGCACGAAAATCTCGGCGCGGTGACGGGCAGCAGCACCGCCTGACGCACCGCGCGTGAAGCGCGCCGCATCGCCGCTTTCAGGCATGCGCCGGCATTTGCCCGCGGCACCATTCCTGCCGAGCATCGTTTCCTCCGAGATCAGGCGCGGCGGTTCGTCCACCGTCATCCTTGTCCGGAACGGTTCGCACAAATTAGTTGCTTAGGCAACAAAATAATCTGGCAGGATATTGCGGCAGGTTGGCTGGCCTATGGGCAGTCTGTCTCACACTCAACTCGTCATTCCGGGGCGCGCGTAGCGCGAACCCGGAATCCATCGTGCAACAGCCCCTGCGGTGAGATGGATTCCGGGTTCGCGCCAAGAGGCGCGCCCCGGAATGACAGCGAGACGACCTGGACTGCGCCATTACGCGGTTGCGTCATCGTCTCGATGAGGCGCCGCCTCCGGGGTCAATTCACCCGACGCACCCAATCCATTCCCCCGCCGCATCGTCATTCAGCCGCGCCACCGCCTCCGCGCGTCGCGTCAGCACCGCGCGCTGGTTAATGTAGCCCTTGTCGGTGATCTCGCCGCCGTCGACCGATGGCGGTTCGGCGAGCAGCAGCGCGCGCGTGGCGTGGCCGGAGGAATTGGCGCCCTGCTGCTTCAGCTTCGCAAGCCCCTGAGCGATCGCACCCCTGACCTTGTCATGTGCCAGCACATCATTCACATCGGCCGTCTCCGGCAAACCGGCATGCCCACGGCACGCCGGGATGTTCGGGAACACCAGGAAGCGCACCTCGTCGCCGCCATGACCGGCGACGACGATGTCCTGCGCGAGCGGCGCCAGCGCGGCGATGCCGGCGAGCCGCAGCGTGCCGACGCTGACCCAGGTGCCGGAATTGAGCTTGAAGTCCTCCGCGACACGCCCGTCGAAGAACAGGCCGCGCTCCGGCCGCGCGCTATCAGCAAGCTTCACCGCATCCCCGATGAGATAAAAGCCCTCATCGTCAAACGCCTGCCTGGTCAGCTCGGGCGCCTTCCAGTAACCCGGCGTGACGTTGGGGCCGCGCACGCGCACTTCCAGCTTGTCGCCGGAGGTGACGAGCTTCAGCTCGGTACCGGGTATCGGGCACGCCGATATTGCCGGAGCGCTCGGCGAGGAAATGGCAGTCGGTCGCCAGCGGCGAGGTTTCCGTCGAGCCCCAGGCCGACACCATCGGCAGCGGGCGGCCGACGGTTTCGACGGACAATTGTTCGAGCGCGTCCCACAGGTTCTGCGGCAGCGCTGCGCCCGCATAGAAGGCGAACTTCACCTCGCTGAAGAAGCGGCGGCGCAACGCTTCGTCACCGCGCAATGCCGCGATCAGCATGTCGAAGCCGCGCGGCACGTTGAAATAGACCGTCGGCATCACGCTTTTCAGGTTCGCGAGCGACGTCGCAAAGAGACCGGGCGCAGGCTTGCCGCCGTCGATATAGAGTGAGCCGCCGTTGCGCAGCACCAGGTTGAAATTGTGGTTGGCGCCGAAGGTGTGGCTCCAGGGCAGCCAGTCGAGAATGACGAGATCGCTGCCAGCCTGTTCGAGGAAGGTCCAGGTCTGCGCCTTGGCCTGCTGGCTCGAGGTCAGCATGCGCTGGGTGTTGATGACGGCTTTCGGCGTGCCGGTCGAGCCTGACGTGAACAGGAATTTTGCGATCGTGTCCGGCGTCACCGCGGCAAAGGCTTTTGCGACGTCGACAATTTCGGGCGTTGCCGCAACGGCGCTGAAGGCGAGTGCGTCGGCGTCAGCGCCGTTGCCGCTGATGATCTGCGCCTTGTGCAGCGGCTCGATCGCAGCCAGCGCCGCCGCGAACGGCTTCGTCGCGGAGACGTAGATCGCGCCCGGCTCGAGCAGCGCGATCATGCTCTTGAGCTTGTCGAAATCCCTGGACATCAGCGAATAGGCCGGTGAGATCGCGGCGGAGGGCACGCCGACATGCTGCGCGGCAAGCGCAAGCAGCGCATGGTCGATGCTGTTATCGGAGAGGATCACGAGCGGGCGTTCGGCGCTGAGGCCTTGCGACAGGATCCATGACGCCGCGCCACGCACCTGCCGCAATGCCTGCGCGTAGGTGACCGTGGTCCATGGCGCTTCGGCATTGCCGCGCTCGGCGAGGAAGATCGCATCGGGCGTCTGCCGCGCCCATTGCTCCAGCCAGTCGCCGATGCAGCGCGCGCTGTCGTGCAACGGCTCCGGCGAGCGCAGCACGATGCTGCCGTCGGCGCGATGCTCGGCGATCGTCTTGGGCGCTGCGAACAGACTTGACGCGTCACCGCGTAAGGCGGCTGTCATGTGTTTCCTCCTCCGCCCGGATGTCCGGATCGGCCGCAGCCTCGTTCCGGACTGCCTTGGCCATTCTGCCTTGGTCATAATGTTGGGCACGACAATTGTTGTCGTCAACAACAATCTTCCGCACGGCCGTCCGAGGCGCTACAAGGGATGCATGGCAGGAGACGCGACGTGACGGCCACCGCAGCCCAAACTTCCCCACGCAAACGCGCCGGCAACGGCGCGGCGCGGCCGAACGATGCCGACGAGATCGGGCTCGACGCGCTGGTCGGACACGCCGGTTACGCGGTGCGGCGCTTCCAGATCTGGATCTTTCAGGACTTCATCAAGACGCTGGGCGAGGTCGACATCCGGCCGACGCAATATTCGGTGCTGACGGTAATCGGCGCCAATCCGGGCCTGTCGCAGATGGCGGTGGCCAAGCGCCTCGGCATCGAGCGCGCCCGGCTTGTGCATCTGCTCGACAGCCTCGAACACCGCAAGCTGGTGAAACGGGTCAAGTCGAAGGCGGACCGGCGCTCCCACGCCCTGCACCTCACCGCCCAGGGCGAGACGGCGCTGGCGAAGTTCAAGCGGCTCGCCGACGAGCACGAGCGCCATGTCGAGGCGAAGATCGGCAAGGAGAACCGCGAGCGGCTGCTCCAGATCCTCGCTGGCTTCACCTGATCCAGACTGCCCAAAATTTGCGCAAATGCCCGGAACAAGGCGTTGGCGCGACGGCCCGCCCGGCCGCCGAAATATCCCCCAACCTACTGATCTCCCGATAGTATCCGGAGCATTCGCGCTGCCCGGATTCTGTACACAATGGCACATCGCTTGCTTCAATCCGGGTGAGGACATGTTGCCGGAGTTTTGTCGCCATGAGGGCTGAAAATGGGGGCTGAGCAGCCTGAAACGATCGCCGCGATTGTGGCCGCGCATCGCGCGAGCACGCTCACGCCGGCACAGACGATCGCGCGCACCTATCAACGCATCCGCGACCACGACGATCCCGCCGTCTTCATCAGCCTGCGCGACGAGAAGGACGCGATCGCGGAAGCTGAAAAGCTTGCCGCGCGCGCGGATGCCGCCAGCATGCCGCTCTATGGCGTCCCGGTCGCGGTGAAGGACAACATCGACGCGCTGGGCTTTCCGACCACGGCGGCCTGCCCCGCCTTCTCCTACACACCGACCCATGACTCGACCGCGGTGGAGCGCCTACGCGCAGCCGGCGCCATCATCATCGGCAAGACCAATCTCGACCAGTTCGCAACCGGCCTCGTCGGCGTACGCTCGCCCTACGGCATTCCCAAAAATTCGATTCGCGAGGATCTGATTCCCGGTGGCTCCAGCTCGGGCTCGGCGACCGCCGTCGGCGCCGGGCTGGTGCCGCTGTCGCTCGGCACCGACACCGCCGGCAGCGGCCGCGTGCCGGCCATGCTCAACAACGTCGTCGGGCTGAAGCCAAGCCTCGGCATGATCTCGACCGCGGGACTCGTGCCTGCCTGCCGCACGCTCGACTGCATCTCGGTATTCGCCTTGACGGTGGACGATGCTGCACTCGCACTCTCCGTGATGGCGGGACCTGACCAGGCCGATCCATTCTCGCGCGACCGGCCGCTCGGCGCGCTCACGCCGTTCCCCGCAAACCTGCGCCTCGGCGTGCCGCGCAACGGGCAGCTGATCTTCTTCGGCGACAAGAAGGCGGAAGCCGCTTATGGCGAGGCGCTGAAGCGCTGGACCGCGCTTGGCGCGACACTGGTCGAATTCGACCTCGAGCCGTTCTACGAGACGGCGCGGCTGCTCTACGAAGGCCCCTGGGTCGCCGAGCGCTATCTCGTGATCAAGAACCTGCTGGCGTCCGCGCCCGATATGATCCATCCGGTGACGCGCGAGATCACCGCGGCCGGTGCGCGGCTGACGGCGGCGGACACCTTCTCCGCGCTCTATCGCCTGCAGGGTCTGCGCAAGATCGCCGAGCGCACCTTTGCCAATATCGACGCGCTGGTGCTGCCGACGGCGCCGACCGCGTATACGACCGCGCAGGTGCTGGCCAACCCGATCGAGCTCAACAGCCGGCTCGGCACCTACACCAATTTCGTCAACCTGCTCGACCTCTGCGGCCTCGCCGTGCCGGCATCGATGCGCGCCGACGGCATCCCGTTCGGGATCACGCTGCTGGCGCCGGCCGGCCGCGATGCGCTGCTTGCGAGCATCGGCCGCGTGTTCCATGCGGATACCAGGCTGAGCGTCGGCGCGAAGGGCGTCGCGCAACCCGCGCTCTCGCCGCTTGCCGCAGGCGGCATCGACGAGATTCCGATCGCCGTCGTCGGCGCGCATCTGTCCGGCATGGCGCTGAACGGCGAGTTGAAGGCGCTGAACGGAAAGCTGATCGAGGCGACCAAAACCGCACCGGACTACAAGCTCTATGCGCTTCCGACGACGCCACCGAAGCCGGGCATGCTGCGCGTCGCAGCCGGCAAAGGCGCGGCCATCGAGCTGGAGATCTGGTCGCTTTCTGCGGCTGCGTTCGGCAAGTTCGTCAACGCGATTCCGGCGCCGATGGCGATCGGCACCATCAGGCTCGCCGACGGCCGCAGCGTGAAGGGCTTTCTCGTCGAGCCGGAAGTGCTCGGCGAAGCGCGAGACATCACAAGCTACGGCGGTTGGCGCGCGTATATGGCGGAGGCGGCCACGGCGTAGCTCTCGTAGGGTGGGCAAAGCGTAGCGTGCCCACCATTACCACCAGCCAGGTGGTGGGCACGGCGCTTTGCGCCTTTGCCCACCCTACGGCACGGAGTGCGCGTCGCCTACACCGACACCGCGTAGATTTCGTACTCCCCGCGCACCAACTCGATATGGGCGCGCATGGCGGCGGCGGCGCCCTGCTTGTCGCCGCGCATGATGGCGACGACGACGCGGTCGTGCTCCGCTTGCGATTTGGCGAGACGGCCAAGGTTGCGGAACTGAGCACGGCGGAACGGCTGCACGCGGACGCGGGTCGCCAGCGTGATCTCGGCGATGTAGCCGTTCTGCGAGCCGGCATAGATCGCGTTGTGGAAGCGCTCGTTGACCTCGTGGAAACGATCGGGATTGCCGGTGTAGCTGAGGACACGCAGCTCTTCGTGGATGGCTTCCAGGCCGTGGCGTTCGGCGGCGGACATGCGCTCGGCGGCAAGGCCGGCGCACAGCGCTTCCAGCTCCGCCATCGCCTCGAACATGCTCTTCAGCCGTTCGATCGACGGCTGCGCCACCACCGCGCCGCGATGCGGCCGGGCCTCGACGAGGCCGCTCGCCACCAGCTGGCGCAGGGCCTCGCGCACCGGCGTGCGCGAGACGTTGAAACGCCGCGCGATGTCGGTCTCGTCCAGCGGCGAGCCGGGAGCCAGGGCTCCGCGCACGATCTCGTCGGCGAGCTGAAGACGCAGCTCCTCGGCGCGCGTGACCTTCTGCACCGACGGCAGGGCCCGGTCGACGCGGGGCACCACCGGCTCGGCCGGCAGAGTTCCCTGCGGAAGGTCGTCAAGCGTCATTCGATCAGGTCTCTTTCGACTCGTCGATGATGCTGACATGGGCGGCGACGACGCGCCAGCCCTCCGGGAAGCGAATCCAGGTCTGCATCTGCCGGCCGACCTTGCCGGGCGCCGTGTCGCGATAGAACAGGGTGGAGGCGACGGCCGTGTCGCGGCCATAGCTGCTGATGACGGTTTTCGCGGTGCGACGGTTCAGGCCGACCGGCGAGCGGCCGGCGCGGAAGCCGGAGATCGCCTCATAGCCATAGAGGTTCTCGCCGATGCCGTAGCGCAGCGTGCGGGGATCGTTGCGGAACAGCTCGCCGAGCACGGTTACGTCGTTGGTGACCAGGGCCTGCTCATAACGATCGAATGCGGCTTTGACTTCCGCGATCACCTCTGGGAGATCGATCTCCATCTCAGAATCCTCTCGGGGCTGGCGCTGCAACAACGCCCATCCGTTCCAACGTATGCGCGACGCGCAACGCGATATCCTCGCGCCAGGGCGCGGCGATGATCTGCACGCCGATCGGCAGCGGCTCGAGCGGCACCGGCACCGCGACCACGGGCAGGCCGATGAAGGAGATCGGCTGGGTGTGGATGCCGATATTGGCGCGCACCGGCAGCTCGACGCCGTCGAGATTGAAATTCACCTGCCCGAGCTTTGGCGCAGTGCACGGCGTCGCCGGCGCCAGCAGCACGTCGACCGATTTGAAGATTTCGGAAAACTGCGCGCGATACCAGCGGCGGAATTTTTGCGCGCGATCCACCAGCGGCGCGGGCACCATGGCGCCCGCGATCAGGCGGTCGCGCACGGCGGGATCGAAATCGTTCGGACGCTTGCGCAGGCGATCGAGATGCAGCGAGGCGCCTTCGGTGGTGGAGATGACGTAAGCCGCCGCGCGGGCACGCGCGGCTTCGGGCACATCCACGATTTGCGTCGCGCCGAGCGCCTTGGCGACGCGGCTGACGGCTTCGACCGCCTCGGGAAACACGTTCTTCTGGAAGTAACCGCCGGCGATCGCGATGCGCAGGTCCGAGACCGGATTGGCGAGCAGCGGCACCGTCGGCTCCAGACCGCGTGTGGTGCAGGCGGCATCGCCCGCATCCGGCCCCTGCATCGCATCGTAGGCGAGCGCGAGATCGGTGACGGAGCGCGCGAACGGGCCGAGATGATCGAAGCTCGCGACGAACGGAAACGACCGCGCCCGCGACAGCCGGCCATAGGTCGGCTTCAGACCAAAAATGCCGCAGAACGAGGACGGCACGCGAATCGAGCCGTTGGTGTCCGAGCCCAGCGCGATCGGCACCAGCGCGCCGCCGACGGCGCTGCCGGAGCCGCCGGAGGAGCCGCCGCTCATGCGCGTCGTATCGTGCGGATTGCGCGATGGACCGTCGTGAATGTTCTCGCCGGTGAAGTCGTAGGCGTATTCGCCCATGTTGAGCGCGCCGACCAGAACCGCGCCGGCCGCTTCCAGCCGCTCGATCAAGGTGGCGTCGCGCTTGGCGGGTGCGAGGTCGCGGTTGATCTTCGAGCCGGCACGGGTCGAGAGGCCCGCGACATCGAACAGGTTCTTCACCGCGAAGGGCACGCCTGCAAGCGGGCCGACCTCCTTGCCGGCGGCAATGTCGGCATCGATCGCACGCGCTTTCGCAAGGGCGCGCTCGGCGGTGACGTCGGTGAAGGAATTGAGGATGGTGTCGTGCTGCTTGATGCGCGCGAGCGCGGCTTCGGTGGCAGCGAGGGCGGACATCTTGCCGCCTGCCACCGCTTTCGCGATGTCGGCAGCACTCATCTCTGGCTTGGTGGTCATGGCGGCGTCAGACGGAGAAGATGGGCGCCGGCTCGGTCTCGTCCGGCAGCGCGAATTCGTCGACGAGGCGGGCGAGCCGCAGCGACACTTCGAGATTGGCGCGAACCGCCGGCCTCCAGGCCTCCTCGATCGGCAATGCCAGCGCTTTCGATACGGCGTCGATATAATCGTCCAGCGGCTCGGCCATCACGCTCCCAAACAATCAGTGTACCGGCAACGGCGGATGCGGGATCGCCGTCAGCAGCTCCTTGGTGTAGTCGTCCTGCGGATCGCTCAAAACCCTCTCGGAAGAGCCTTCCTCGACGATTCGACCCGTCCGCATCACAATGACACGATCGCACAGCAAGCGCACTACGTTCAAATCATGCGAGACGAACAGATAGCTCATACCTAGCCGCGCCTTGAGGTCCTGGAGCAGATTGAGGACCACGGCCTGGACCGAGACGTCGAGCGCCGCCGTCGGCTCGTCCAGGATGACGAGTTTCGGGTGCAGGGCAATCGCCCGGGCGATGCCGACACGGGCCTTCTGGCCCCCGGACAATTGGTGCGGGAACCGATCCAGCAGATTGTGCGGCAGGCCGACCATGGTGGCCAGCTCCTCGCAGCGGGCGCGCAGCGCGTCGCGGCCCCTGACGTCGCCGAGCTGCATGATCGGGTCGGCGATGGCGCGCGCGGCGGTGAAGCGCGGATTGAGGCTGTCGGTCGGGTCCTGGAACACCATCTGGATGCGGCTGCGCTGCGGCAGCCGGGCGAAGGAGGCAGGCTGAATGCCGCCGATGTCCTCGCCGTCGAACTGGATCAGGCCGGAGGTCTGATCCAGGAGCCGCATCACCATCATCGAGGTGGTCGATTTGCCGCAGCCGGATTCGCCGACGAGCCCGACGCTCTCGCCATGGCCGATCGAGAAGCTGATGCCGTCGACGGCGCGGAATACATCCGGCTCCACCGGCGGCTTGCGGCCGAACAGTTTGCCGAGCGTGGCGGTGGCGCCCTGACGGGGATACTCTTTCACGAGCTTTTCGATGAGAAGGAGAGGCTGTTCGCTCTTCCCCCTCTCACCGCTTGCGGGGTCGCGACGAGCTTCGCTCGCGCTGAGAGGGTTGGGGTGAGGGGGCGTCTCCGCGAGCACGGTGCTTGGAGAGTCCCCCTCACCCCCCGCACTTCGTGCGTCGGCCTCTCCCCGCACGCGGGGAGAGGCGAAGGAAGCCCCCTCCTCCTCCGGCAACAGATCCCGCAAGCTCACGCCGAGCCGCGGTGTCGCGCGCATCAGCTTCTTGGTGTAGGGGTGCTGCGGATTGGCGAAGATATCGGCGGCCGTGGCGGTCTCGACCACCCGGCCCTTCTCCATCACCGCGACGCGGTCGCAATAGGCGGCGGCCAAACCCAGATCATGCGTGATCAGGATGGTCGACATCGCGCGGCGCTTGGTCAGCTCGACGATCAAATCCATCACCGCCTTCTGGGTGGTGACATCGAGGCCCGTGGTCGGCTCGTCCGCGATCAGCAGCTGCGGGTTGCAGGCCAGCGCGAGCGCGATGACGACGCGCTGGCACATGCCGCCGGACAGTTCGAACGGATAGGCGTGGTAGCGCTCGCGCGGGCGGGCGATCTTGACCTGCTCCAGCGCCTCGATCGCCTTCTCACCGTGATCGGCGACCTGGGCCTGCTGCACATGGGTGCGCAGCACGTCCTCGATCTGATCGCCGACCTTGCGGATCGGGTTGAGTGCGGCGCGCGGGTTCTGGAAGATCATCGAGACTTCGCGGCCGCGCAGGTCGCGCATCTGGTCTTCGGTCGCAGCCTTCACGTCGATGCCCGAGAACATCACCGAGCCATCGGCGATCCGCCCGGCACGGTCGAGGATGCGCATCACCGCATAGGACGTCACCGACTTGCCGGAGCCGGACTCGCCGACGATCGCCAGCGTCTCGCCCTTGGCGACGGAGATGTTGACGTGCTGCACCGCCTTCACGATGCCGCGGCGGGTGGTGAATTCGACCGTGAGGTCCTGGACGTCGAGTAAGGGCTGGGCCGTCATGGATGGCTCCCGTCACTCAAAAAGTGCGAAAACAACCCCATGCACAGTAGAATGGCGTTGGAATCATTGGGGAATCTTAGCAGGGGCTTTGCCATCACGTCCTCCGCTGCGGGTCGACGATGTCGCGGAGGCCGTCGCCGAGGAGGTTGAAGCAGAACACGGCGATCATCAAAGCGAGGCCGGGGAACAGCGCGATCCACCATTCGCCTGAGACCATGAAGCCCGCGCCTTCCGCGACCATGATGCCCCATTCGGCGGTCGGCGGGCGGACGCCGAGGCCGATGAAGGACAGGCCCGCGGCGTTGAGGATGGCGTAGCCCATGGTCAGCGACATCTGCACGATCATGATCGGCATGATGTTGGGCAGGATGTGCACCAGCAGGATGCGGAATTCACCGTTGCCGGACAGGCGCGCGGCCTGCACGAAGCCGGCATTGCGGCGGACATTGGCCTCCGCACGCGCGACGCGGGCATAGAGCGGGAAGTTGACGATGGCCGTGGCCAGAATGATGTTCTGCACCGTGTTGCCGAGCGCGGCGACGATGCCCATCGCCAGCACGAACAGCGGAAACGCCATGATGGTGTCGGCGATGCGGCCGACGATGCGGTCGGTCCAGCCGCCAAAGTAGCCCGCTGCGATGCCGGCGAGGCCGCCCATCAAAAACACTAGCACGACGGAGGCGACCGCGATGAAGGTATCGAGCCGCGTCGCCACGACGACGCGGCTGAAGATGTCGCGGCCGAGCTGATCGGTCCCGAACCAGTGCGCCGCCGAGGGCGGCTTCAGCGACGCGGCGGTGTCGGAGGCGAGCGGATCATACGGCACCACATAGGGACCGAAGATCGCGGCGGCGAGGATCAGGATCAGCAGCGCGAAGGCAAACCCCGTGACCTTGTTTTCGCCGAGAACGTAGCGGGTCTGTTCGAGGATCGCGACCAGTCCCGAGGTACGGGCGGGACCGACGGGTTCAACAGCAGGCGCAACGGAGCTCATGGTTTAGCCCTCCAACCTGACGCGCGGATCGATCACGCCGTACAAAATGTCGATCACCAGATTGAGCAGCACGTACATGACCGCCATCGTCAGCACGAAGCCCTGCACCGGCGCGAAGTCCGACGAGATCAGCGCCTCCACCGCATAGGAGCCGATGCCAGGCCAGGCGAACACTTTTTCCACCAACACGTTCGCACCGAGCAGGAACGAGAACACCATGCTAAGCGTGGTGATCACGGGCAGCATCGCGTTGCGGAAGGCGTAGGTGACGATGACGGTCGCCGGCGACAGCCCGCTGGCGCGCGCGGTGCGGACGAACTCCGACGACAGGACGGCGAGCATCGAGGCGCGGGTCATGCGCGCGATCGGCGCCAGCGAGAAGATCGCAAGCGTCGTCGCGGGCAGGATCAACTGGCTCAGCGCCGAGCGGAACGCCTCGAGGTCGCGCGCGATCAGGGTGTCGATCAGATAGAAGCCGGTCACCGTCGGCGGTGCGCTGTAGAACACATCGAGACGACCGAGCGGCGCGGGCGACCAGCCGAGCCGGAAATAAAAAACGTAGACCAGCACGAGGCCGGTGAAGAACACCGGCAGCGACACGCCCGCCGTCGTCGTGACCCGACAGAGGTGATCGACCCATGACCCCGGCCGCGTCGCCGCGAGCACGCCGAGCGGAATGGCGATCACGATCGAGACGATGAGGCCGAGCAGCGTCAGCTCGGCCGAGGCCGGCAGGCGGTTGCGGATCTCGGCGGCGACCGGCTGGCCCGTGGTCAGCGAGTTGCCGAAATCGCCATGGGCGAGGTCGTTGGTGTAGCGGAAGAACTGCTCGATCAGCGGCCGGTCGAGGCCGAGCTTCTTCCGGATCTGCTCGACGGCCTCTTTCGTCGCGGCGGGACCGGCGAAATACGCGGCGGGATCACCAGGCAGCGCGCGCGTCAGCAGGAAGGTGACGATGACGACGCCGATCAGCGAGGGTATCGCGAACATCAGGCGCTTGCCGATCATGGTCAGCATGGGCGTGCTCTCCTTCTGCCTAGCCATTGGAAGCAAATTCGAACGACTTGCTCAGCTGCGTTCCCTCCCCCCTTGTGGGGGAGGGCTAGGGAGGGGGGTGGCTCCGGGAGGGGTCGGAGTTCGTGGCTACCCCCCTTCCTGCCCTCGAGAGCGAGCTTCGCTCGCCTCGGACCCCACAAGGGGGGAGGGAATGAGGTGACAGTGCCCACCTCACTCCAGTGGAAGAGACCAACACATGCCGATGCGTCGCCGACCATCAGCATGACACCTCACCCCTTTGCCATCGCGCGGTAGTCCAGGCGGCGATGGAACCAGTATTGGTAGCCGCTGATGTTCTTCTGCATCGCGACGTTGACGAAGGGCTGGTATAGCGGGATGCGCGGGATGTCGCTGTAGGCGAGATCGACGAAACCCTTCACGTCGGTGTCGTAGGTCGCGGTGTCGCCGCTCGCGGCCGCGACGCGCGCGCCGTCGATCAGCTTGTCCATCTCCGCCGACTTGTAGCTCATGGTGTTGAAGACGGAATTGTTGCCGTGATAGCACCAGTAGAAGAAGTACTCGGGGTAATCGAGCCAACCCGAGAACACGTTGGTGAAGAGCGGCATCTCCTTCTTGTTCAATTCGGTGCGCCAGTTGGCGCCGGGCACCTTGTTGATGGTGGTCTTGATGCCGAGCTGGGCGAGCGATTCCTGCACCAGCACGCAGAGCGGCTCGTTGACGCCGGCGAAATTGAGGTCGAACGAGATCGTGGTCTCGAAACCGTTGGCGTAGCCGGCCTCCGTCAGCAGCGCCTTCGCCTTCTCCATGTCGGTGTTGTATTTGTGCTGCTGCGGCCAGGCGACCTCGGTGGCCTTGTCCTTGGGGGCGCCGAACATGGGATTGCCGAGCCCGAACAGCACCGCGTCCATGATCTTCTGGTAGGGCAGCGCATAGGCGATGGCCTGCCGCACCTTGACGTTGTCGAACGGCGGCTTGGTGACGTTCATGCCGATATACTGGATGCCGTTGGAGAACGGCAGCGACACCACGTTGAGCTTACCGCTCGCCTTCATCTCCTGGAAATCCTTGAACGGCAGCTCGTAGGAGATGTCGGCGTCGCCGCGCTCCAGCAGCGCACGGCGATTGCCCGCCTGCGGCACCATGCGCCAGATCACGCGCTTGATCTTCGGCAAGGGCCCGCCGACCCAATCCTCGTTGCGCTCCATGATCACTTCGGTGCCGGCGGTCCACTTCGTCACCTTGTAGGCGCCGGAGCCCGCGGTCTGCTGCTTGGTGAATTCGAGACCCCAGGGATCCTTCTCGCTGGCGTTCTTCTTGACCAGCTCGGAGTTGACGATGCAGGGCACGATCACCGCGAGATCGGGAATCGTCAGCTTGTCCTTTTTCAGGAAATCGACGCGCACGGTGTAGTCGTCGATCACGACGAACTGCTCGGGCTTGGTCAGCGAGCCCGCGCTCATCTGGAAGGTCGGGAAGCCGCCAACGCTGACGGCGCGGTCGAGCGACCACTTCACGTCCTTGGCGGTGACCGGCGCGCCATCGTGGAATTTGGCGTTCTTCTTCAGCTTGAAGGTGACCGACACGTCGTCGATCTTCATGTCCTCGGCGAGCTCGCCCTTGAACTTGTCGCGATCGTAATAGGGCACGCCGCCGGGGCCGCTCTTCATCTCGTGGCTGATCAGCCGGTCGTAGCAATTCCAGGACACCTCATAGCCGGGCACGTTGGTGCCGACGCCGTGGATGTCGAGATTGTTGGGGCCGCCCTCCGAGACGATCAGCAGCGTCTCCGAACGCGCATCGGCCTTGGCCGAGGAGATCACGGACGGCATGGCCGGAAGCGCCGCGCCTGCGGCCAATCCGGAAACGGACTTGAGGAAATCGCGGCGCTTCATGAAATCGCTCCAACACAAAAGTTTCTGGTTGGAACTGGATTCGCAAGGTTCGTGCCAGAGCTTAACGAGGCGTTAGTCTCGCGCTAATCAACTGATATCACTTGATCTTTTTGATTTTTGCCTGATTTTCCGGAGAGCGGCGCACTTCCTGATTGCATACAAAGACGGAGAATTGCTCAAAATTTCATCGATAAAGCGTGAGAGCCCATTCGGGAGGCGACGGCAGGACTCATCGCGCAGGTAGCGCGGCGCCCGTGCTGAAGCCACCAGGCCCGGCCGTCATTCCGGGGCGATGCGCAGCATCGAGCCCGGAATCCATCGGGCCTCAGAATGCGTGGGAAAATGGATTCCGGGCTCGCCGCTTCGCGGCGCCCCGGAATGACGGAGAGGGGTGGGGCCGGAGCACTCACTCCGCCCAGATCAGGTCCTGCAGCTCGACGAGATCCTTCGCCTTGTCCTGCCAGCCCTCGATGCAGATGTGGCTGTTGAGATCGCTGGCGTGGTGCAGCAGCATCAGGGCCATCAGGCGCCGCTTGAGCGCATAGTCCAGCTTCGCATAGCCAAACCCTTCGAGCAGGCTGCGCACCCTCCCCGGCCGGCCCGCCGCCATGAAGGCGCCGGGGCCGAGCAGGTCGTAGTCGCGCCATCCCGCCCGCACGTCGCCGAAGTCGAACAGGCCGGCGAGCGACCATTGCCCGTCATGGCAGGCGAGCAGAAAGTTCTCCGGAATGTATTCGCCGGTCAGGAGCACCGGCGGCGCGTCCATCGGAACGAGGCGGGCCGCATCGCGCAGGAGATCGTCGAGGCCTCCAAGGAATTTGGGCGCAAGGCCGAGACGCTGGTGCCTGGCGCGGCACCCCTGCATCTGGGCGCGCATGAACTCGTCCCAGCGCGGCTCTATTGCTGCGAGAGGGCCAAGCGGCGCGCGCTGCACGGCCGCGATGGTCTCGCCGATCTGGCGCAGCAGGCGCTCCTTCTGCTGTTCCGGCAGAGACGGCCAGACCTCCGAGCCGAGCGTGCCGGCAAGACGCGTGATGACGAGATAGGGCCAGCCGTCGCGCATCCCTTCCGCGACGACCTGCGGAATTGGCAAGGAAAGACGTCCCGCAAGCTGCGTCAGCGAACCGCGCTCGGAGACGAATTGCGCGTGGAGCAGCGGCGGGAAGATCTTCAGGATCAGGCGCTCACCGAGGCCGACCACGAGATTGGTACCTGTTACAAACACCTGCGGCGCGCCGACGTCGAGGCCGTGGCTGCGCGCGATGTCGAGCGCGATCGGCAGCCATCGGGACTGGTCGGCGCGCAAGGCACGGTAGGCCTCGAGGCTCGTCGACGCGGACATGCCCCAAGCACCGACTGAATCCGGCGGCAGCGACTCCTCCATCACAGCGCCCGGCTCCGTCCGGTGTTATTCTAGGACATCCTTGACGCTGTTCTTGATGGTCGAGGGGACCGCATGCTCGGGGACTTCGATGGTCTGCGCACCGCGCGTGATCCGGTAACTGAACGCGTCGGCCTGACCTGGATGCGCGGGCGCGACCTTCTTCGGATCGGCAAAAAGCTGCTCCACCGTCTTCTGATCGGCGGCGGACAGATCCGACAATGCCACTTCACCGCGGCTCTTGAGGTGAGGGCCGCCGAAGCCGGCGAACCCTCCGACGCGCTCGATCTTCAAGCGATCCACGCTTCCTTCCTTCCGTATCGCACGTTTTAGAGCCCGACCTTCTTCCATCCGGTATCGACGGCGGCGAGGACTGCGGCATCGCCAGGATACAACGTGTGGGCACCCTGCCGGGTCCGCGCCGCGAATGCCTTCATCGTCATGTTCGGCGCCGGCCCGAAACCAGTGAGCGAATGATACCACACCTGCCCGATCCTGGCCCAACTGTATCCGCCAAGCGTCGTGCAGGCGGTGTAGAAGGCGAGGTTCGGCGGCCCGCTCGCGTAATGCGGGTCCATGCCGGGCGTCACTTGCGAATATTTGGTCGGCTGCGGCGCCAGGCAGTGCTTGGCGGCGGGATCGGCCATGTCGCGCAGGCAGGCGAACCCCTTCTTCTTGGCCGCCGGCCCCATGATGTCGCGCCCGATCAGCCAGTCAGCCTTCTTGACGTCCTGCTTGGCCTCCCACTGCCGGAACATCGAGCCGAAGCAGTCGGAGATGCTCTCGTTCAGGCCGCCGGCATCGCCGCTATAGGCGAGCTGGAGGCTATGCTGGGTCACGCCATGGGTCAGTTCGTGGCCGATGACGTCGTTGCCGCGGGTGAAGTCGACGAAGATGCTGCCGTCGCCGTCGCCATAGACCATCTGCGAGCCGTTCCACATCGCGTTGTTGTACTTCTCGCCGAAATGAACCGACGACATCATGGTCATGCCGTGATCGTCGATCGAATTCCGGTTGAAGACCTGCTGGTAGAACCTGGCCACCTTGGTGGTCTGGTTGAAGGTGCGCTTGACGGAGCCGTCCGAGGACGTCTTCGGCTTCGGCACGGGCGTGCCGGGCAGCGTCTGCGTGTGCTTGCAGTCGTAGACCGTGACCGTCGGCGCCGCGGCCAGCGTGACCAGACCTGCGGCGCGCGCCGCCACGACGCTGGTCAATTTCGCCGTCTGCGTCCGCAATTCGCGCAGTTCGTGACTGACCTGGACGGTGTCGACCATCTGCTTGCGAAGCACGGCGGACAGCTTCTTGTCCTGGGAAAGTCTGGTCAGAACGTCGTTCGGGATGATGCAACATGAGCAAGGCATAAGCGATCTCCATCACAACTTTTCCGGAAAAATGATAGTTAAAACAACCTCAAGATTATCGCTGCGCGCCCGCGGCACAAGTGATGTGGCTCACACGGGCGTCATTGTTTCGAGAGCGTGGATTTGCGGCCCGCCCGCGGATCCGTGCATCGCTTCAAATTTCGTGATGTGGAGTCGCGTGCGCGCGCAGCGGGCCGAGCAGCGCCTATCGCTCCGGGCTGGCGCGCTCGAACTGGCGCAGCAGCTTGTTGCCGCGCTCGACGGCGGAATCCAGCGCTCCCTGCGCGCTCTTCTGGCCGGCAAAGGCCTGCTCCAGCTCGTCCTCGATCGCGCCGCGGATCAGCACGAAGGAGCCGAGCCGGATGCCCTTCGAGTTCGACGTCGGCGGATGCAGCGTGATCTCCTCGAACGAGATCGCCGAGCCCGGATTGCGCTCGTAGAAGCCTTGCGCGCGCGTCAGCTCGTAGGCGGCGCGGGTGATCGGCAGATATCCGGTGTTCTGGTGCCAGGCCGCCTGCACGCCGGGCTGCGACAGATAAGCGAAGAACCGCGCAACGCCCTTGTATTCCGCGCGCGGCCGATCACGCAGCACCCACAGCGTGGCGCCGCCGATGATCGAGTTCTGCGGCGCGTCCTTCACCTCGGGCCAGTACGGCATCATGCCGTAGCCGATCTCGAATTTCGAGTTCGCGTTGATGTCGGCGCGCGTCGCCGAGGAGCCGATGAAGATGCCGCATTCGCCGTTCTGGAAGCGCGGCTCGGCCGACTGGCCGCGGCCGCCATAGTCGAACAGCCTGGTCTTCTGCCACTCAGCCAGCTGGGCGACGTGCTTGACGACGACCGGATTGTTGATGGTCAGCTCGGCATCGAGCCCGGCAAAACCGTTGGTGCGGGTCGCGAGCGGCAGGTTGTGGAAGGCGGAGAGATTCTCGATGTGGATCCAGGACGGCCAGGACGTGGTGAAGCCGCAAGGAGCGCCGCGGTCGCGCAGACGCTTTGCGATCGCGCCAAGCTCCGGCCATGTCTTCGGCGGCGCCTCCGGATCGAGGCCGGCGTCACGGAACATGGTCTTGTTGTAGTAGAGGATCGGCGTCGACGAATTGAACGGGAACGACAACAGATTGCCGGCCGCATCGGTGTAGTAGCCGGAGACGGCGGGAAGGTAGTCGTTGAGCGAGAACGGCTCGCCCTGGTCCCGCATCAGGCTGAACACCGGATAGATCGCGCCCTTGGCCGCGGTCATGGTGGCGGTGGCGACCTCGTTGACCTGGACGATCGCGGGCTGGCTGCGCGAGCGGAAGGCGAAGATCGCCGCCGTCACCGTCTCGGTATAGTTGCCCTTGTAAGCAGGCACGATCCGGTAATCGGACTGCGAGGCGTTGAAGTCGGCGGCGAGCTTTTCCAGTTGCCGGCCGAGCTCGCCCGACATTGCGTGCCACCACGCGATGTCGGTGGCGGCGTTGGCCTGCGCGGTGAACGTGAAGGCCGCGGCGGCGGCAACGACCTGCAAACAGCGCAATGCTGAAATCACGATGGCTCTTTCCATGTCGCGCGGCAAAAGGCGACCCCGTCCTGCTTACGGCGCGGCATTTCCAGTTTCAACCGGGAATGACGGCCGGCCGCGCCGCACAATCACCCCGCGGGCCGCGGCGGGATGGCCTTCCCTTAACCATCTGCTAGATTGCATTGAACCTTTTGGTCTCGCCATAGACTCCACCACTGAGGGGTTGAGTGTGCCAGTGTTGAACCGTGCCGAACTCTCACGGACCGGGGTGATTTTCATCGCGCTTTTGTTCGCCATTTGCGCGACGAGCGCCGTTGCGCGTGAATTTCGCGCCGCCGACACCCAGACCGAGGATTACCCGACCGTCCAGGCGCTGCGCTACATGGGCGCGCTGATCGCCGAGCGCACCGGCGGCCGGCACGAGATCAAGGTTTTTCATTCCCGCCAGCTCGGCGAGGAGAAGGAGACCATCGAGCAGACCCGGGCCGGCGCGATCGACCTCAACCGGACCAATGTGGCGCTGATCGGCAATTTCGTCCCGGCGATGAACGTGCTCGCCATGCCGTTCCTGTTCCGGTCCATCGAGCACATGCAGAAGGTGCTGGACGGGCCGATCGGCAGCGAGATCCTTGGCAGCTTCGAGCCCTACGGTTTCGTCGGGCTCGCCTTCTACGATTCCGGGGCGCGCTCGATCTACAACGGCGCCCGCCCCGTCAAAAGCATCGCAGACCTCCGGGGCCTGCGGATCCGGGTGCAGCAATCGGAGTTGATGAGCGAGATGATGCGCTCGCTCGGCGCCGAGCCGATCGAGATGCCCTATGGGCAGGTGCTCGCCGGGCTTGCCAATCATCTGATCGACGGCGCCGAGAACAACTGGCCATCTTTCGTGACGACGGACCATTACAAACATGCCGGCTACCTCGCGCTCACCGAGCACACGATGAGCCCCGAAGTGCTGGTGATCTCGCTCAAGGCCTGGAGCAGCCTGTCGGCGGACGACCAGACCATCTTCCGGGAGGCCGCGCAGCGCTCCAGCCGCTTCATGCGCGAGAAGTGGCGCGACCTCGAGGAGCAGTCGCAGCGCAAGGCGGAGGAAGCCGGCGTCACCATCGTCAGGGATATCGATCGCAAGCCGTTCGAGGGCGCGATGGCGGCGATCTACGCCAAGGCCGGGCGCGATCCCGCCGCGGCCGCACTGATCGAACGCATTCGCAAGGTGGAGTGAGCCTCGTTGCCCGCGTCTGGACACAGCGAGCACGCAGACAGGCAGCCCGGGCCGCTCGGGCGGCTGCGCGCGCGCCTCGTAGGCGCGCTCCGGGCGGTGCCGATCCGCTGGCGCATCCTGTCGATCGCGGCGCTGAACTCCGCCGTGGTGGTGGTGCTGGTGGCGCTGATCTGGAACGGCTCGCAGGTGCTGGGCTCGGCCTGGGACGACGTGCGCCAGGTGCGCGAGTCCGACCGGATCCTGGCGCTGCTCGAAAGCGAGACCGGGCGGCTGCACAATCTGATCCACCGCTACATCAACCAGCCGAGCCCGGACCTGTTCGCGGAAATCCTGCTGCTGCGCGAGGCGGTGCTGGGGACACTCGCCAACCGCGCCGCCAAGGACCCGATGCTGTCGGGCTCGGTCGAGGAGCTGGAGCGCACCACCGACCGCTTCCTCAACGGCTTCGGCGAGCTGCGCAGCGTCCAGGCCACCATCGCCAAGACCTATGAGGACCAGGTCCAGGGCCCGGCCAGGGACATGGCGGGCCTGTATTCCATCATCGAAGGCGCCACCGGCCATCGCGACGCGCTCATCTGGCCCTCGCTCGGCAAGTCGCGCGAGGCCTTCACCGCGATGCTGGTCGCGGCCAACTCCTACTATCTGTCGCAGTCGTCAGGCGCGGCCGACGACGCGCGCCACAACACCGAGACGATCGAGAAGACCATCCCCGTGATGATCGACCTCGCCGACAACGACCTCCAGCGCATGGCGCTGCAACGGCTCGCGACCCGCACCGTGGCGCTGCGCGAGGGCTTTGCAAAACTCTCCGAGCAGCTGATGAGCCGCACCGAGCTACTGCGCAACACCATCGACGCCAGCCAGGCCGAGGCGATCGGCGCCATCGACGACCTCTCCACCAAGATGCGCCAGCGCGAGCAGAAGGCGCAGGAGACGTTCGACCGCACGCTGGCGGATATTTCGCGGCGCGTGCTGTCGATCGCGGTGATCTTCCTCGGCATCATCCTCACCGCCGGCGTGCTGATCGCGCTGTCGATCCGCCTGCCGCTGCAGCAGATCATGGCGGCGATGCGCGCGATCACGCTCGGCGACCTCGACCGCGAGGTGCAGGGCACCAAGGCACGCGACGAGGTCGGGGCCATGGCCCGCGCGGTGGAGGTGTTCCGCGAGAACGCGATCGCCAAGCGTGAGACCGAGGACGAGCTGCGCGCGTCCAAGGAGAAGGCCGAGAGCGCGCTGCTCGAGCTCAACACCGCGCAGCAGAACCTGATCGACGCCGAGCGGCTCGCGGCGCTCGGCGGCCTCGTCGCCGGCGTCGCGCACGAGGTCAACAACCCGATCGGCATCAGCCTCACCGTTGCGTCGAGCTTTGCCCGGCGCAGCGATATCTTCGAGGCGCAGCTCAAGGGCGAGGGCGGCCTGCGCCGCTCGCAGCTCGAGGAGTTCGTGCAGGCCTCGCGCGATGCCTCGCAGCAGCTGGTCGCCAATCTCCAGCGCGCCGGCGAATTGATCCAGTCGTTCAAGCAGGTCGCGGTCGACCGCTCCCATGCCGAGCGGCGGCAGTTCAGCTTGAGCGAAGCCACCGACCAGATCATCGCCAGCCTGCGCCCGGTGCTGAAGCGCTCGCCGATCACGCTCCAGGTCGACGTGCCCGAGGGCCTGCTGCTCGACGGCTACCCCGGCTCCTACGGCCAGATCCTGACCAACCTCTTCCTCAACGCCGCCAACCACGCCTTCGCCGACGGGCGCGCCGGCACGATCACGATCTCGGCGCGGCCGCGCGGGGCCGACGACATCGAGATCATCTTCACCGATGACGGGGCCGGCATGACCCCGGACGTGCAGCGCCAGGCCTTTGACCCATTCTTTACCACCCGGCGCAATGAAGGTGGTACGGGACTTGGCCTCCATATCGTCTATAACCTCGTCACCCAGCAGCTCGGCGGGCGGATGATGCTGGAATCCAAGCTGGGACAAGGCACTACTTTTCGCATTATCATGCCTCGGGTCGCCAAGGGCGGCGCGCAAAGCACAGAGACTGACGGGACTTCTCAATGGCCGAACAGGACGATGTCCTCCACCTGATCGACGACACCGGCACCGCGTCGGAGGATACGGACGCCCGGAAATGGAAGATCGCCGTCATCGACGACGATCCGGCCGTGCATGACGGCACCCGTTTCGCGCTGTCCGATTACAGCCTCAACGGCCAGGGCCTGGAGATCCTCTCCGCCTATTCCGCGGCCGAAGGCCGCAAGCTGATGGCCGCGCACAACGACATCGCCGCGGTGCTGCTCGACGTCATCATGGAGACCGACGTCGCCGGCCTCGAGCTGGTCGAGTTCATCCGCAACGAGATCCGCAACGAGACCGTGCGCATCATCCTGCGCACCGGCCAGCCCGGCCAAGCGCCCGAGCGGCGCGTGATCGTGCAGTACGACATCAACGACTACAAGGCCAAGACCGAGCTCACCGCCGACAAGCTGTTCACCTCGCTGACCGCGGCGCTGCGCTCCTATCAGCAGCTCGAGCGCATGGTGCAGACGCGGCGCGGCCTCGAGATCATCATCGACGCGGCCTCGACGCTGTACGACTTCAAGTCGATGCAGCGGCTCGCCGAGGGCGTGCTGACCCAGCTCGCCTCGCTGCTCAATGTCGATTGCGCCGGAATACTGGTCCTGCGCGACAATGGCGGCGTCGACCCCGAGCTCTCGGTGCTCGCCGGCAGCGGCTGCTACAGCCGCTTCATCGGCACCACGACGTCGAAGGCGCTCGACCCCGACCTGCGCGAGATGGTCGAGGCCGCCTTCCAGCGCCGCAAGAACGAATTCGCCGACCACCGCAGCGTGATCTACTTGCGCACCGGAAGCGGCCGCGAGGTGGTCGTGCTGCTGCAGGCCGAGCGCGAGCTGTCCGAGACCGACCGCTCGCTGGTCGAGATCTTCTCCAGCCGGCTCTCGATCGCCTTCGACAACGTCATCCTCTATCAGCAGCTCCAGGACGCCAACACGCAGCTGGAAGACCGCGTCGCCCAGCGCACCCGCGCCCTGATGCAGGCCAACCGCCGCCTCTCGGCGCAGTGGCTGCGGCTGCAGCGCGCCAACGGCTTCAAGAACGAGATCCTGGGCACCGTTGCGCACGATCTGAAGAATCCGCTCGGCGTCATCCTCGGCCGCACCGAGATGCTGAAGGAGCTGATCTCGACCGGCGCCTCGTCCAGCGGCGTGGTCGCCCAGGTCGATCACATCCGCGACGCCACCAAGCGCCTGACCACGATGGTCGATCACCTGATCTCGGACGCGATGGCCGATGCCTTCGACATCACCATCCGCCGCGAGCCGGTCGACGTCGCCGCCCTGGTCAAGGAGGTCGCCGACGCCAACCAGCCGCTCGCCGTCAACAAGCAGCAGGCGATCAGCGTCGCCGCGCCGTCCAACATCGTCACCATGTGCGACACCGACCGCATCCGGGAGGCGATCGACAACCTCATCAGCAACGCCATCAAGTACTCACCGATCGGCGGCAAGATCAGCGTGGCCGTCGCCCATGAGGGCAGCGAGACCATCGTCCGCGTCAGCGACGAGGGCGCCGGCCTGTCGCCGGAGGATCTCGGCCGCCTGTTCGGCCGGTTCCAGCGGCTGTCGGCAAAACCGACCGCCGGCGAGAGCTCGACGGGGCTTGGGCTTTCCATCGTCAAGCGTATTATCGACATGCATGGCGGCGAGGTGACCGCCGACAGCGACGGCCCCGGCAGGGGCTCGACCTTCACCATTACCCTCCCCGCGACCGAACTGCCGTGATCTCAAGACCATGACCCAAAGCCAGCACATCATGATCGTCGACGACGAGGCCCCGGCCCGGGAGATGGTCGGCGATTACCTCAAGATGCACGGCTTCACCGTGACGCTGTGCGACGGCGGCAAGTCGTTGCGCGCCGCGATCGACGGCGGCATGCCCGATCTCGTCGTGCTCGACCTCAACATGCCCGAGGAAGACGGGCTGTCGATCATCCGCGACCTCAAGAGCCGCATCAACGTGCCTGTTATCATGCTCACCGCGACCGCGAGCCCGATCGACCGCGTCGTCGGGCTCGAGCTTGGTGCCGACGACTACGTGGCAAAGCCCTGCGAGCTACGCGAGCTGATGGCGCGCATCCGCTCGGTACTGCGCAGAAGCGGGCCGGCCAAGGCCGCGGCGCCGGAGGCTGCGGCGGCGAAATCGGGCAAGGATCAGCTGGTCCGCTTCGGCACCAAATGGCTCGATCTCGAAGCCCAGGCGCTGCGCGACGACGAGGGCAACGAGCATCCGCTGACCGCATCGGAGTTCGGGCTGCTCAAGGTGTTCGCGGCCAATCCGAAGCGCGTGCTGTCGCGCGAGCGCCTGCTCGAACTGGCCAATGCGCGCGACGCCGAGGCGTTCGACCGCGCCGTGGACCTGCGCATCATGCGCATCCGCCGCAAGATCGAGCCCGACCCGGCAAAACCCGCCGTAATCCGCACCATCCGCGGCGGCGGCTATCTGTTCTCGCCGGCTGGCGAGAAGACGTAGGGGCGCGCGGCAAATACAGCTGTCGTCCCGGACAAGCGCCAGCGCAGATCCGGGACCCATAGCCACGAAATTGGGTTTGGCGAAGACTCGGAGTTACCAGCTTCGCGCCACAACGCCTCCCTGTGATTATGGGTCCCGGACCGGCGCGCGCTTTTGGCGCGCTTGTCCGGGACGACGGCGGAGTGCCGGGCGCGACTGAACGCAAACCCCGAAAATTCGTTCCCGGCGCCTCCGCTCGCTGCCAAATCCCCACCCCCGTATTTTCCGTACATTGAAATTCCACGCTTTTTTGCCCCGAATGTTTCGTCGCGCCCTGTCCGACGAAACAATTTGGCGGCGCACGAAACCATTTTCCGCTTTTCGCGCAGACGTCCCGAAACGGTGGCTGATTAACACTTTGGTCCAAGGAAACGCCGCTCGGTTGCGGCGCTACGGGGAGCCAAGTCTATGCCGAACGTCATCGCCATCAACGCCCAGGCCAGCCAGAGCATCATCGCCGCTCAGGCGACTTCGGACGATATGCTTCTGGAAAGCATTGCCGACGGCAACCGGACGTCGATGCACATCCTGTATTGCCGGCACAATGTGCGGGTTTACCGTTTCATCCTGCGTATCGTGCGTGATGCCACCACCGCGGAAGACCTTGTCAGCCAGGTGTTCCTCGACGTGTGGCGGACCGCCGGCCAGTTCCAGGGCCGCTCGCAGGTCTCGACCTGGCTGCTGTCGATCGCCCGCTTCAAGGCGCTGACCGCGATGCGCCAGCGCCGCTTCGAGGACATCGACCAGGAAGACGTGCGCCAGATCCCTGACGACACCGACACCCCCGAGACCTCGCTCGACCGCAGCGACACCAGCGCCATCCTGCGCGCCTGCGTGCAGAAACTGTCGCCCGCGCATCGCGAGATCATCACCCTCGTCTACTACCACGAGAAGTCCGTGGAGGAGGTCGGTCGGATCATCGGCATCCCCCAGAGCACGGTGAAGACGCGGATGTTCTATGCCCGCAAGCAATTGGCGGATTTGCTTAAGGGCTGCGGCGTCGACCGCTTCGCCGCCTGAAAGCTCATGATTTCAAAGGGATAGGATCGGACCAGCGGCCCTATTCCCGGACACGGAAGTGTTACCGCGGACGAAACAATTGAAACAAACCACAACATCAGGCGGAAAAACTTCCCTCCTATAAACCTCACATACGGTTTTGCTTAAACCTCCCAAGACTTCCAACGACCCGGACGGGATGCCCCCCCCGGGTCGTTTTGTGTTTGGGCCTGAGGTGGCCACCGCGAGCCCCGCCTCTCCCGCTTGCGGGAGAGGCCGACGTGCCCGGGCGATGCGAAGCATCGTCCCGCGCGCGGCGGGTGAGGGCGGGCTCTCTCCTCTCGGGGAGTGTCCCGTTGCGGAGACACCCTCTCCCCAACCCCTCCCCCGCGAGCGGGGAGGGAGCGCACCGTCACCCTGATGGGCACCCCGTCACGAAGCCGTGACGCCACGTAACGACTGCCCCTCCCATCCCGAACTGCCCTCGTGACCTCCCTCGCGAGTGGCCCATGCTCGACCTGATCTTCGCCGTCCTTGCCGGCGTCCTCACCATCGCTGCGCCGTGCACGCTGCCGATGCTGCCGATCCTGCTTGGCGCTTCGATCGGACGTGCGGGGCATCTGCGGCCGGCGATGATCGCGCTCGGATTCGTCATCTCGTTCTCGGCGACTGCGCTGCTGCTCGGCGCGATCACCCGGCTGTTCGACTTCGATCCGAACGTGCTGCGCGAAGCGGCGTCCATCCTGCTGCTCGGCTTCGGCCTCTTGATGCTGTGGCCGGCGCCGTTCGAATGGCTGTCGATCCGGCTCAATGGCTGGCTCGATCTTGGTGCTGCGAGCGCCGCGCAGCGCGAGGGCGCGCTTGGCGGGCTCATCCTCGGCACCACGCTCGGCCTGGTCTGGACGCCCTGCGCAGGGCCCGTGCTCGGCTCGATCCTGACGCTGGTGGCGACGACGAAGAATGCGACCTGGGCCGGCACGCTGCTGGTCGCCTACGCCATCGGCGCGGCGATCCCGATGCTCGCGATCGCCTATGGCGGACAGGCCGCGACGACGCGCGTGCGCAGCCTCGCGCGCATTTCGCCACGCCTGCAGCAGGGCTTTGGCGTCGTCGTGATCGGCTTCGCGGTCGCCGCCTACTTCCAATACGACACGCTGATCGTGGCGTGGCTCACCGGCTTCTATCCCACCGGCCAGATCGGCCTGTGATTGCTTCGCATCTCAACGGAGGACGCTTCCATGACCTTGAAACTGCTCGCCGTATCCGCAGCCCTGATCGGCATGGCCGTGACCGGCGCCGTGATCCCCGGCATCTGCGACGAGGCCGCACGCGCTGCGCCTGTCGTCAGCGCGGCCGCAAGCCAGCAGACCGCGCCCGACTTCACCGGTATCAACACCTGGTTCAACTCGAAGCCGCTGAGCATCGCCGATCTCCGCGGCAAGGTCGTGCTGGTCGATTTCTGGACCTATGGCTGCGTCAACTGCGTCAACACGCTGCCGCACGTCACCGACCTCTATGCAAAATACAAGGACAAGGGCCTGGTCGTGGTCGGCGTGCACACGCCGGAATTCCCGTTCGAGCGCTCTGCCTCCAATGTGCAGGCCGCCCTGAAGCGTCACGGCATCACCTATCCGGTGGCGCAGGATAACGATTCGAAGACCTGGAACGCCTACAGCAACCAGTATTGGCCGGCGCAATACATCATCGACCAGACCGGCAAGATCGTGTTCCAGCATGCCGGTGAAGGCCGCTACGACGAGATCGACCGGACGGTGGCGAGGCTGCTGAACACCAGCAGCTGACGCGGCACGGACATCGCGCGGCTGGTTTCACCTGACGGCCTTGTTGCTTGACTCCACGGACCCGTCCGTGGAGTTTCGCAACCGACGCAATCAGCCGCCCGCAATGGACGACGCGACCACCAGCAACGACATCCGCCTTCGTGAAGGCTCATCGATCGCGCAGCGGCTGGTCGTGGCCGGCTCTGCGGCGGCCGTTGCGCTCTGCTTCACGCCCGGCCTGTTCACGCACGACACGCTGGAAATCATCATCTCGGTGGTCGCGCTGCTGGTGGGAGCGGGATTTGTCGTCGGCATCATGATGGCGCCGGCGGTGGTGTGGATCATCACACCCGACGAGATCCTGATCGGGCATCAGCGTCCCTTCGGAAAACTCCAGACGCGGATCGTTCCGAAGGACGACATCACGGGGTTGCAAGTTCCCGGCAGCAAGCGGGTGAAGGCCCGCTTTCAGCTGGTCTTCACGCTTGTCTCGGGCGAGCGCCTGACGTCGCCGCCGATCTCGGATGTCACGCATGTGCGCGACACCGTGGCACGGATCGCCACGCAATTCGACGTTCCCCACGTCGAGGAGCCGGTCAATCCGCTCGATGCCAGCAATTCCGAGATGCATCTCGGCGAGCCGCTCGAGGCGTTTTCCGCACGGGACATAAGGATCGTCGCACTGATCGCCGTCGCCTTGTCCGCCGTGCCCTACGCCTACAAGCTCTGGCGCGGATGGCCGCCGAGCCATGTCGATATCCTGCTGCTGCCGCTCGGCGCGATCGCGGCGTTCGCCGTGTATCGCTACGCCAACCTCGTGACCGGCGTGTTCTGGATCATCCGCGAGGGCGACATCCGCGTCGAACGCCTGTGGGGCGACGGCCAGCCGCGCACCGACCATATCGAGGGGCACGAGGTGAAGACGATCACCGTCGACCGCCGCGGCCGGTCCGAGGACGAGCACTGCATCGTCACGATCCGGTTGCGCTCGGGCCGACGCTTTCGCAGCCCCCGCATCGGCTCGCGGCTCGAGGCCCGCGCCGTGGGAGCCGAAATCGTGCGGCGGCTCGGGATCGCGGCGGAGAATAACAAGATTTAGTCGATGATGGATGAGACTCGACGAGCCCCCCCAACCGAGGTGCGTTCCCTCCCCCCTTGTGGGGGAGGGCTAGGGAGGGGGGTGGCCCCGGAAAAGGTGTCGGTTATTGACGATGCCTCGCATGTGGTTGTGCGACGGAGAGAATCCCCGTGTGGCCCCCCTCCCTGCCCCTCCCCCACAAGGGGGGAGGGAACGGAGAGAGCACTGTGTTGGCCAAACTCGATCGGACTTCAAACGTCGCGCTCAGGAATGCCTCAACCCGCGGTCGATGTCGCGAGTACTGCTTTTCGCGCCATCCCCTGTTTGTGGCATTGCCGTGGGCCCGTCAAAAAAGCAAAGCATTCTCGTGACATACCAGCCGGGCGCGCCATCAACTTGCCATGAACATGCCCCTGAGATTTGATGGCTTTGAATGATTTGCGCTGTGGCAGCGGGGAGAGCTTGAAATGACGGATTTTCGTCGCCTGACCGGGATGTTCGTGGCCACGATCGGCCTGATCCTGTCTGCACCACAGGCCATCGCGCAGCAGCCCGACCGCGGCGACGAGCCGGGTCTGGTCGCTGACGACGCCTACCAGCTCGAGCCGGAATGGCAGAAGCAGGTGGTCTACTTCCGCACCACCGAGACGCCGGGCACCATCATCATCTCCACCGCAGAGCGCCACCTCTATCTGGTGCAGCCGGGCGGGCGCGCGATCCGCTACGGCATCGGCGTCGGCCGCGACGGCTTCCAGTGGCAGGGGCTGGTGAACATCACCAACAAGAAGGAATGGCCGGACTGGACGCCGCCGCCCGAGATGATCCAGCGCCAGCCCTATCTGCCGCGCTTCATGGCCGGCGGCCCCGGCAATCCGCTCGGCGCCCGCGCCATGTATCTCGGCACCACCGTGTACCGCATTCACGGCACCAACCGTCCCGATACGATCGGCACCAAGGTGTCCTCGGGCTGCTTCCGTCTCGTCAACAACGACGTCGCCGATCTCTACGATCGCGTCCCTGTCGGCACCAAGGTGGTCATCCGGCAGAAGCCCGAACTCTAAGTTCCCCGCCTTCGCAACACTTCCTTTTCTTCCCGATTATTTCGAGAGAGAGACATCATGCGCACTTTTCGAGGCGGCCTGCTCATCGGGCTCGCGGTCGCCGTGCTGGTCGGCGTGCTCGCCGTCATCTACGAGTTCTACGACACCCGCACCCTGAAGCGTACGGTTCGCCGCGGCGAAGTGCTGTGCGGCGTCAACAAGGGCCTGCCGGGCTTCTCGATCCCCGACGACAAGGGCAACTGGACCGGCTTCGACGTCGATTTCTGCCGCGCGGTGGCGGCGGCGATCTTCAACGATCCGGCCAAGGCGAAGTTCGTCGCGCTCGACGCCAGCGAGCGCTTCAAGGAATTGCAGAGCCGGAAGGTGGACATCCTCTCGCGCAACTCGACCTGGAGCATGGCGCGTGAGCTCGACTACGACCTCTATTTCCCCGCCGTCGCCTATTACGACGGCGCAGGCTTCATGCTGCCGCGTTCGCGCAACAAGGAAACGTCGCTGGACCTGACCGGCAGCAAGGTCTGCGTGCAGACCGGAACCACGACGGCGCTCAACGTCTCCGACTACTTCCGTGCCAACAACATGAAGTACGAAGAGGTGAAGTTCGACAAGCTGGACGACGTGGTGAAGGCCTACGACACCGGCAAGTGCGATACGCTCTCCGCCGACGTCTCGCAGCTCTACGCGCTGCGGCTGAACCTGTCGAAGCCCGGCGATCACATGATCCTGCCGGACATGATCTCCAAGGAGCCGCTCGCCCCCGTGGTGCGCCAGCGCGACGACGACTGGATGATGATCGTGAAGTGGACGCTCTACGCGATGATCAACGCCGAAGAGCTCGGCGTCTCCTCCGAGAACATCGACGAGGCGCTGAAGTCGAAAAAGCCGGAAGTGATGCGCCTCGTCGGCACGGAAGGCAATTACGGCGAGCAGCTCGGCCTCACCAAGGACTGGGTCGTCCGCATCATCCGCAATGTCGGCAATTACGGCGAGATGTACGAGCGCAATATCGGCGAGAAGTCGAAGCTGAAGATCCCGCGCGGCATGAACCAGCTGTGGAACGCCGGTGGCGTGCAGTACGCGCCGCCGATGCGGTAACGGCGGTTCCTCCGCCGTCATTGCGAGGAGCGCAGCGACGAAGCAATCCAGAATCCCTCTGCGGTGACAGTCTGGATTGCTTCGCTGCGCTCGCAATGACGAGATGAGGCACGAGCTTTCCACACTCTCAACCGTCATCGCCCGCGAAGGCGGGCGATCCAGTATTCCAGAGCCAGTTGTTGTTGATCGAGACGCCGCGGCGTACTGGGTCGCCCGGTCAAGCCGGGCGACGACACTGATTGTGAGGCGGCGTCCTGCGCCTCACGTCCACCCGCCTCAATATCCCCGCGCCCTTGCCAACTGCTCGGTGTGGTAATTCGCATCCCCGAATAGCTCCTCGCACACCCGTGCGCGCTTCATGAAGAAGCCGATGTCGAACTGGTCGGTCATGCCCATGCCGCCATGCATCTGCACGCCTTCCTGGACCGCGCGCGTGGCGGTGGTGCCGGCGCGGGCTTTTGCGACCGCGACGGCTGACGTGGCTTTGGCGACGTCAGCATCCAGCGCCTGGAGCGCCTTCATCACCGCGGCGCGGGTGATCTCGATGTCGACATAGAGCTCGGCGGCGCGATGCTGCAGCGCCTGGAATTCGCCGATCAGCTTGCCGAACTGCTTGCGACTCTTCAGGTACTCGACGGTGCGATTGAACACCTCGTCGCTAAGGCCCCCCATTTCGGCGGCCACCGCGCCGCGGCCGATGTCGAGCACGCCGTCGAGCAGACCGGCAGCCTGATCGACCTCGCCAAGCACGCTGTCGGCATTGACCTCGACATTGGCAAGCTCGATCCGCGCAGCGTTGTGCGCATCGACCATGATGGTGCGCTCGATCGCGACGCCCTTGGCCTTGGGGTTGACCAGGAACAGCGTCAAGCCGTCGCGCTCACCGGCTGAGCCCGCGGTGCGCGCCGCGACGATCAGGAGATCGGCGACGTGACCGTCGACGACCAGGGCCTTGGCACCGGAGAGCTTGAAGCCGTTGCCGGCGCGCACGGCCTGGAGGCTGGTCCGGAGCGGGCGATGCTTGGCGCCCTCGTCGATCGCGAGCGTCGCCAGCAGCGAGCCGTTGGAAATCTTCGGCAAATATTCCGACTTCTGCGCGGCATTGCCGCCGCGATTCAGCGCCGAGGCTGCGACCACGCTGGTGGCGAGGAAGGGCGACGGCATCAAGGTGCGGCCGATCTCCTCCATCACGACGCCGGCCTCGACGAAGCCGAGGCCGGAGCCGCCGAACTCTTCCGGCACGAGCAGGCCGGCAAAGCCCATCTCGGCAAAGGAATGCCAGAACTCCTTGGAGAAGCCGGTCGGATCCTTGGAGTCGCGCAAGTGACGCAGGTGCGACACCGGCGCCTTGTCGCTGATCAGCCCGCGCGCAGAGTCACGGAGCATCGATTGTTCTTCGGTGAGGACGAGGGCCATGGCTTCAGTCTCTAGCGTCTTTGTAAATCTGTTGGTGTCATTCCGGGGCGCGTCGAAGACGCGAACCCGGAATCTCGAGGTTCCGGGTTCGGTCCTGCGGACCGCCCCGGAACGACGGCGGAGTTAGGCCCCCGGCAGATCGAGGATGCGCTTGGCGACGATGCCGAGCATCACCTCGCTGGTGCCGCCCTCGATCGAGTTGGCCTTGGTGCGCAGCCAGGCGCGCGGACGGGCGCCCTGCTTCGAGCGCTCGCTCTCCCATTCCAGCGCATCGACGCCGCCGGCCGACATCAGGATCTCGTAGCGGCGCTTGTTGAGCTCGGTGCCGTAGTATTTCATCGCCGACGAGAACGCCGGATGCGCCTGCCCCGCCTTGGCGAGATCGACGGCACGCTCGGCGCAGGCGGCGAGCGCGGCTTCATCGACATCGAAGCTCGCGATCTTGCCGCGCAGCATCGCATCGTCGAGGCGACCTTGCGCATCGCTGCCGACGGAATCGGCTGCGATCTGGCCGAGCGGACGGCCGACGCCGCGCTCGCCCATGCCCGAGATCATCGCACGCTCGTGCTGGAGCAGATATTTCGCGACGTCCCAGCCGCGGTTGACGGTGCCGACCACATGCGATTTCGGCACGCGGACGCCGTCGAAGAAGGTCTCACAGAACGGCGAGTAGCCGGAGATCAGGAGGATCGGCTTGGTCGTCACGCCCTTCGAGGTCATGTCGAACAGGATGAAGCTGATGCCGTCGTGCTTCTTAGCGGCCGGATCGGTGCGGACGAGGCAGAAGATCCAGTCGGCATAGTTGGCGTAGGAGGTCCAGATCTTCGAGCCGGTGATGACGAAATCATCGCCGTCGCTCTCGGCGCGGGTCTGGAGCGAAGCGAGATCGGAGCCGGCGTTCGGCTCGGAATAGCCCTGGCACCAGCGGATCAGGCCCGCCGCGATGTTTGGCAGGTGCTCCTTCTTCTGCGACTCGTTGCCGTATTTCAGCAGCGCCGGCCCGAGCATCCAGATGCCGAAGCTCGACAGCGGCGGCCGCGCGCCGATTCTTCCCATCTCGGCGCGCAGCACCTTGTGCTCGGCAGCGCTGAGGCCGCCACCGCCATATTCCTTCGGCCAGTCCGGCACGGTCCAGCCCTTGTCGCGCATGCGCTCGAACCAGATGCGCTGCGGCTCGGACGAGAATTTTGCATTGCGCCCGCCCCAGAACACGTCGGCGTCCGACGTTGCGGGCCTGCGCATTTCCGGCGGGCAGTTGGCTTCAAGCCAGGCGCGCGTCTCGTTGCGGAATGTTTCGAGATCGGCCGTTTCAGAATCGCTGGTTTTAGAGTCAGTCATTGGTCGTTTCCATCAATCAAAATCGACTTGTTGGGCGCGACTCTGGGCCATCGCACCGTGGAATTCAACCACTTACGCAGGCGCATTCGGCTATAGTCGCGACCACGACGGTGCTTGAAAACAAAGAGGAAACGAGAATGCGCCTGACACTTCTTTCGCCTGGCGAAATGAACGAGAGCCAGCGGCAGACCTATGACGAGTCGATTGCCGGCAAGCGCGGCAAGCCGCCGGCACCGATGATGGCCTGGCTCAACAGCCCGGAGATGGCCCGTCACGCGACGCGGCTCGGCGAAGTGCTGCGCTTCGATACGATTTTCCCCGCCAAGCTTTCGGAGATCGCGATCCTGGTGACGGCGCGGCACTGGACCGCGCATTACGAATGGTACGCGCACAAGCGCCTCGCGCTTGCAGGCGGCATGGATCCAAAAATCATCGACGCGATCCGCGACCGCCGCACGCCTGAGTTCGACGACCCCAAGGCCAGGATGATCTACGACGTCGCGAAGTCGCTGCATGAGGGCCGCGGCGTCGAGAAGGGCCTCTATGATGAGGCGGTGAAGTTGCTCGGCGAACGCGGCGTGGTCGAGGTGATTGGGCTGTGCGGCTACTACACAATGGTGTCGATGACGCTGAACACGTTCGAGTTCGGGCTGCCCGAGGGCGAGGTGCCGGAGCTGTCTTAGTTTCGCATCCGGAAACGCTGGGTTTCGGGATAGGCCAGTGGCACTGTCCCGGGGCGCGGCCTATGTGGGGTTGATCAACGGAGCATTGTCATGTCGCAGAACCCAGCCGTCCATGCCGGCACCCGGATCGGCCACGTTCATCTCAAGGTCGCCGATCTCGATCGCGCGCTCGACTTCTATTGCGGCGTGCTCGGCTTCGAGCTGATGCAGCGCATGGGCTCTGGCGCGGCCTTCATCTCGGCCGGCGGCTATCATCACCACATCGGGCTCAATACCTGGGAGAGCAAGGGCGGCTCGCCGCCGCCGCCGGGCACGACCGGGCTCTTTCACACCGCGATCCTCTACCCGACGCGCCCCGCGCTGGCGGATGCGCTGCACCGGGTGCTTTCGGCCGGCATTGCGCTCGACGGCGCGAGCGACCACGGCGTCAGCGAGGCGCTTTACCTGCGCGATCCCGACCAGAACGGCGTCGAGCTGTATTGGGATCGGCCGAGGGAGCAATGGCCGTTCGGACCGGATGGCAAACTTGCGATGATTACGAAGCGGCTGGATGTCGAGGCGTTGCTGCGGCAGCGGGAGGCGTGATGTCGTAGGGTGGGCAAAAGCGAAGCGTGCCCACCAATTCTTTCGACACGATTGGAGAGTCGGGCGGTGGGCACGGCGCTGCGCGCCTTTGCCCACCCTACGAGAGCTTCGTCCGCGGCCTCCCCCGCACCATGATCAGCGCCGCGGCCACCACCTCCAGCGCGATGCAGAGATAGAACGGCAGCGCATAGCCACCGGAGAAGTCGCGCAGGAAGCCGACCACGCCGGGGCCGAACGCGTAGGTCACCTGGTTGATCGCGGTGTTCAGGCTGATCAGCACGCCGAACGAGGCGGAGTCGAACTCCTGCTGCACGATCAGCGACGGCAGCGTGATGAGATTGCCGACCGAGAAGCCGAATACGGCGCAAGCCGCGATCAGCACGTAGTCGTTGTGCAAGTTGATCACGACGCACAACGCCGCGGCCTGGCTGAGGAACGACAGCGCCGAGGCGAGGCGCTGGTTGAGCCGGTCGATCACCATCGAGAACAGCACCCGGCCGACCACCGCCATCGCCGTCAGCACCGCAACCGCCACGGCGGCGCGCTCGCGGCCGATCACCGGGTCGAGGAACGAGATCAGGTGCACGATGAAGCCGACTTGCGCGAACAGCACCAGCGCGAAGGCAATCGTCACCGTGAGGAAGCCGACGTCGCGCAGCGCGTGCGCGCGGATTTGCGCCGACGATTGCGGCTTTGCCTTCGCTGCCGCATGCCAGCCATGGTGCTCGGGCGGCCGGCCGACGACGAGCAGGATCACCGGCGCGAGCAGCACCAGCATGGCGCCTGCGGTGGCGTACATCGCCGTCGCGAATCCAACATGGCTGATCATGGTCACCAGCAGCGGCACGCCGACGATGCCGCCGAAGCTGGCGCCGTTCAGCGCGAGGCTGATCGCCATGCCGCGCTTGTGGTCGAACCATAGGCTGATCGTGTTGGTGATCATGGCGAGACTGGTGCCGGCCCAGCCGAAGGCGAGCACGGCGTCGGCGAGATAAAGCTGCCAGGGCTCGCGCACCGCGCCGATCGCGACCGCCGCGGCGGCCATCGCCAGCGTGCCCGCGATCAGGCAGAGGCGCGGGCCGTATTTTCGGACGGCTTCACCGACGAAGACGACGAGCAGCGCACCGAACAGATAGAAGAACGTCGTCCCCGCGGAGATCAGCGAGGCCGGCCAGCCCCGCGCGCGCTGGAGCTCGGCGACATAGACGCTCTGGCCATAGAAGCCGAGCCCCCAGCCGAAGGTCGCGAGCAGGAAGCAGACCGCGACGATGCGCCAGCCTTCATAGCGGAGGGAGGATTCGTCGATCGGAGCTGCGTGGCGGGGATTGTCGAGCATTTCTTTGCTCCTCGCCGTCATTCCGGGGCGATGCAAAGCATCGAACCCGGAATCTCGAGATTCCGGGTTCACCCTTCGGGTGCCCCGGAATGACGGCAGAAAATGAAGGACGTTGCTGGCCTGACGAGCCTGTTCATGACGAGCATCATGTAACAACGTGGCTCCCGAAAATCACTTCGACCTGGATCGAAGTATCAACGTTGCTGACAGCCTCCCGCCATCAGACCGCGTCCGGGAACTCGCCCATGGCGGCGTCCAGCCGCGCCTTGCGGCGGCGCGCCCAGGAGACGAGCGAGAGCACGGCAAGCCCCAGCACGACCGGCGGGAACACCACCATGTTCACCGCGGACCAGCCGTAATTGGCGAGCAATTGCCCTGACGAGAACGAGCCGATCGCCATCATGCCGAACACCAGGAAATCGTTGAAGGCCTGCACCTTGTTGCGCTCCTGCGGCCGGTGCGTCTCCAAGACCAGGGCGGAGGCGCCGATGAAGGAGAAATTCCACCCCACGCCGAGCACGATCAGCGTGGCCCAGAAATGCATCGCCGTGAGGCCGGAGAGACCGATGGTGGCCGCGCCGGCCTCGAGCAGCAGGCCGGCGGCGACGATCTTCGGTGCGCCGAAGCGCGCGATCAGCGCGCCGGTGAAGAAGCTCGGCCCGTACATGGCGACGATGTGCCATTGAATGCCGAAATTGGAATCGCTGACGCTGAGGCCGCACAGCTTCATGGCGAGCGGCGCCGAGGTCATCACCAGATTCATCATGGGATAGGAGATGACGCCGCACAGCGCCGCCGCGATGAAGCGCGGCTGGGTCACGATCGTGAGCAGCGGCCGGCCGCCATGCAGATCGGCCGGCGCCGGCTTCGGCATGTCGACGCCGGCGACGATGCCCATGGCGACCAGCGCCACCGCAGCCTGCACCAGGAAGCTGAAGGCGAACAGATAGGGCTGCCAGACATCCATGGTCCACTGCACGAGCTGCGGACCGAGCACGCCGGCGAACACGCCGCCCGCCATCACCCAGGACACCGCCTTGGGCCGGTAGACCGCGCTGGCGCCGTCGGCGGCGGCGAAGCGATAGGACTGCGCCACCGAGCCATAGAGGCCACCGAGAAAGGTCGCGATGCAGAACAGCGCGAACGAGCCGTGCAGGATGGCGAACGAGCCGAGCAGGCCGGTGAGCGCGCCCAGACCGGTACCGATGACGAAGGCGGCGCGGCGGCCGAAGCGGCGCGAGATCGCGCCGGTCGGCAGCGTGCCGGCGGCAAGGCCCACCACATACATCGAGATCGGCACGGTCGCGAACGACATGTCGGGCGCGAGCGTGGCGCCGACGATCGCGCCGGTGGCGAAGATCACAGCCGAGTTGGCGCCGGTCAGCGCCTGCGCGGCAGCAAGACGCACCACATTGGCACGCACGCGGGCGTCGGCGGCGATCTGATTGGCTGAAGTCACGTCAAGCATCGGCATTTCCGCCCCAACGGGCTCACAAGGGCTTTGTTGATTCCCGGCACTATGGAGCGGCGCGGGAGGGCGGGCAACCGGCGCAAACGGGCGCAGGCCATGCCTCTGACGCAATCGAGCAGATGATAGCGGGCTGCGCTCTTGACGGCTTGCGCTCGATCAAATCCTATCCGCCGCGACTTTTGGGAGTTTCGTTCATGACGGTCGACGACAGGCCTACGCTCAGCGCTCCCGACGACGATCCCTGGCTCTGGCTGGAGGAGATCGAAGGCAAGCACGCGCTCGATTTCGTGGAGCGGCAGAACAGCCTGACGCTCGACGCATTCGGCGGAGCGGCCTTCGCGCGCGACCGCGATATCCTCGCGGCGATCTACGATCGTCCCGACAACATCCCCTATGTCAGCCGGCGCGGCAGCGATCTGCACAACCTCTGGAAGGACGCCACCAACCCGCGCGGCCTGTGGCGGCGAACCAATCTGGCGGAGTTTCGCAAAGCAAGCCCGGCGTGGGACATCGTGCTGGACATCGACCAGCTCGCGGCAAAGGAGGGCGAGGATTGGCTGCTGAGCGCGATCGTCACCATGCCGGCAAGCTCGCGGGCGATTCTGAGCCTGTCGCGCGGCGGCAGCGACGCCGTCACCTTGCGGGAATTCGACCTCGACACGAAGAGCTTCGTGGCGGACGGCTTTACGCTGCCGGAAGCCAAGGGCGGCGTTGACTGGCTCGATCAGGACACGCTGCTGCTGTCGAGCGCGCATGGCGAGGGCATGGCGACGAGCTCCGGATATGCGCGGACCGTTCGCCTGTGGCGGCGTGGCCAGCCTGCCGATCAGGCGCAGGTGATCATCGAGACCACCGCCGATCACATGGCGGTCTCCGGCATGGCCGACGACACCGGATCGGCGCCGCGGGTCTGGATCGTCGATCAGATCGACTTCTTCAATCACGCGATCTGGCTGCGCGATGCGACCGGTGCGACGACGAAGCTCGACCTGCCGACCGGCGTCTGGATGCAGGCGCATGGCGACTGGTTCGCGATGAAGCTGCGCAAGGACTGGTCGGCCGGAGGCCGAACCTTTGCCACCGACACCGTGCTCGGCATCTCGCTCTCGGCGTTCCTCGCCGGCAGCCGCGATTTCGCGGTCCTGTTCGAGCCCGGCCCGCGGCGCGCATTGCAGGGCCTGTTCTGGGCGGGCAGCAAGCTGGTGCTGTCGATCCTCGACGAGCTCAAGCCGCAATTCGAGATCTGCACGCCGTCCGCCGCGGGCTGGAGCCGCGCCACGCTTCCCGGCCTCCCGCAGATCGGCGTCGTCGATATCTGGCCGCTCGACCGTCATCCCTCCGAGAGCAATGGCGACCTGCTCGCCAACGTGCAGGATCCGCTCACGCCGCCCTCGCTGCTGCTGTTGGAGCGCGGCGTCGCAAGCCCGACCGTGCTGAAGCAGGCGCCGAAGACGTTCACCGCCGACGGCCTCGTGGTGACGCAACACGAGGCGATCTCGATCGACGGCGAGCGCATTCCCTATGTGCAGACCGGTCCTGCCAAGGAGACCGGCGATGCGCCGGTCTATATGAGCGCCTATGGCGGCTTCGCCGTCGCGGTGAAGCCGTATTACAATCCATCGCTCGGCAAGCTGTGGCTGGAGCGCGGCGGCACCACGGTGCAGGCGAATCTGCGCGGCGGCGGCGAATTCGGCACGCGCTGGCACGATGCCGGCCGGCTCGCCGGCAAGAAGCTGTCGCATGACGATTTCGCCGCCGTTGCCGCCGATCTCGTCCGCCGCGGCGTGACAAGCGCGAAGCGCATCGCAGCGCAGGGCGGATCGAACGGCGGCATCCTCATCACCAACATGCTGGTGCGCTACCCCGAACGCTTCGGCGCGCTGTTCTGCACCATCCCGCTGATCGACATGCGCCGCTACACCAAGCTGCTCGCAGGCGCGAGCTGGATCGCGGAATATGGCGACCCCGACAAGCCCGACGAATGGGAGTGGCTGAAGACCTACTCCGCCTATCACAACGCAAAGCCCGGCCAGGCCTATCCGCCGATCCTGATCGCCACCACGCGGCGCGACGACCGCGTCCATCCCGGCCACGCCCGCAAGATGGCGGCAAAGATCCAGGCGATGGGCTATGAGGCCTGGTTCTACGAGCCGGCAGCCGGCGGTCACGGCTACGGCAAGGACAACAAGGAGCGCGCCGGTTTTGAGGTGCTGGGCTTTCGATTCCTCAGGGACAAGATCGGATGGAAGGATGGGGAGGCATAGCCGCAACGTCGCTTCGAGGCTTTGATCGAAGCACGACGTGAGCCGGGCACCACTCTCTCATTCCCTCCCCCGCAAGGGGGGAGGGAGCGCACCGCCTTCGCGGCGTGCACCCAGATCAGCAGTGACTCACCCCCGCGCAAACACCAGCGTCAGATTGTTCGCCGGCATCTCGATCGTATCGACGAGACTAAGGCCGGCGCCTCGCGCGAGCGTCTCGACATCGCCGATGTCGCGCACGCCCCAGTCGGGATTGCCTTCGCGCAATGAGGTGTCGAACACGGCGTTGCTGAGCGCGGTATGCTTGCCGTCGCGCTTGAACGGGCCGTAGAGGAACAGCTTGCCGTCGGCCCTCAAATAGCGACCGGCGCCGGCGAACAGGCCTTCGGCCACGGTCCATGGCGCGATATGGATGACGTTGGCGCAGAACACGGCGGCGAGACTCGTCGGCCCCTGCCCGCTTCGCATTTCCGGACACCAGCCGGGATCGGAGAGATCGATCCGCAACGGCGAGCGGATGTTTGGCAGGCCCGAATGGACGCGCCAAGCCTCGATGCTCTTCACGTGCCGCTGGTTGAGGTCGCTCGGCCACCAGACCAGGTCGGGCGTATGGCGGGCGAAATGGACCACGTGCTGGCCGGTTCCGCTGCCGACCTCGACAACGTTTCCGGAACAGCCGGCAAGGTGCTTTTCCAGAGCCGCCCGGAGCGGCTCGTGATTGCGATGGAATGCCGGTGCATCGAGCCGCCCATCTGGCTCGACCCGTCCGCCGTCCCTGCCAAATTCGACGACATATTCAGCCAAGTGACGTCCCCTTGAAAAAACGAGAACACGATGAAAACAGCAGGAGCGCCCAAACGCCCTCGAAACAGCCGGCCCGCGCTCACGGACCTTACTCTCGTGGCCAAATCGGCCGAACAAATAATCTCTTTAGTTGCAATGCGGAAGATATTAACTCCATTTTGCCGCGTGCATAGTCCTGATTGTCAGGTGATGCCCTTTGTGCTTTGGAACGCTGCTATTTCCGCGATCGAGTGCATCGCCATAACGCCTCGGAATGACGCCTTGACCGCCTTTTCCCGGATGCCTGCCCTGCTCCTTTTGCTGGCCTTCGCCGCCGGCCTCGCCAGCCCGGCGCGGGCGCAATCCGCCGTGGCCGAGGGCCAGAAGCTCGCCTTCGACCGTGGCAAGGGCAATTGCCTGACCTGTCACGTCATCAAGGGCGGCGACCTGCCGGGAACGATCGGCCCGGAGCTGAAGGACCTCAAGGCGAAATACCCTGATCGCAACGAGCTGGCCGCGATCATCTTCGACGAGACCAAACGCAATCCGCAGACCATGATGCCGCCGTTCGGCCGGAACCGGATTTTGACCGACCAGGAGATCAGCGCAATCGTTGATTTCCTGCAAACCCTGTGACTTCAGGCACGCCAGGAGAGCTCAGATGACCACGACCACCGGCCCCCTTGCGACGCGGCGCCTGATCCTTCAGGGCGCAGCCTCCGTCGCGCTGCTCGGCCTCGGCAATCTGCCGTTCGGCGTGGCGCCCGCGTACGCCGCGGCCAACGACAAATATCCGGAAGAAGCGTTCAAGCTGAAGAACGAAGCGGACGCGATCAAGGCGCTCTACGGCAAGACTGCCGAGCCCTCCGACAAGGTCAAGCTGGATGCGCCGGAGATCGCCGAGAATGGCGGCGTGGTTCCGATCTCGGTGACGACGACGCTGGAGAAGGTGACCTCGATCTCGTTCTTCGTGGCCGAGAACCCGAACGCGCTCGCCGCGTCCTACAAGATTCCCGACGGCACGATCCCTGCTGTCGCCAACCGGCTGAAGATGGCGAAGACCACCAACGTGACCGCGATCGTGGAAGCCGACGGCAAGCTCTACAGCGCGACCAAGGAAGTCAAAGTCACCGTCGGCGGCTGCGGCGGCTAAGGAGATCGACATGGCATCCAGCATTCGCGTGCGCGCGACCGCAAACGGCGACATCACCGAGGTGCAGGCGCTGATCCAGCACCCCATGGACACCGGCCTGGTCAAGGACGCCAAGGGCGAGGTGATCCCCGCGCATTTCATCCAGCAGCTGAAGTTCGAATGTAACGGCAAGGACGTCTTCGTCGCCGATTGGGGCACCGCCATCTCCAAGGACCCCTATGTGAAGTTCAGCTTCAAGGGCGCCAAGAAGGGCGACGACATCAAGATCTCCTGGACCGACAACAAGGGCGGGTCGGATACGACCACCGCGAAGATCGCGTGATGAAGGCCCGCTCCGCCCTCCTGCTTGGTTCGCTCAGCGCCGCGCTCGTCGCGGTCGCCCTCACCTCGCCGCGCGTGATCGCGGCCGACAAGGTCGATCCAGTTGCCGACGCAAAAGCGTTCCAGAACTTCTTCTTCCAGAAGTTTCCGACCGTGAAGCACGAGGATTTCGTCAACGGCCCTTATTCCATGAACGAGGACATGAAGCGGCAGTGGCAGGAGAAGGAGGAATTCCCGCCCTACGAGTTCGCGCTCGACGCCGGCAAGGAAATGTTCGCCACCCCGTTCAAGAACGGCAAGACCTATGCCGACTGCTTCCCGAATGGCGGCATCGGCATCCGCCAGAACTATCCCTACTTCGATGAGAAGGAGGGCAAGGTCGTCACGCTGGAGCTCGCGCTCAACCGCTGCCGCGAGGCCAACGGCGAGGCGCCCTATTCCTACGTCAAGGACGAGATGGCCTCGCTGACCGCCTATATGGCCTTCACCTCGCGCGGCAAGCTGATGGACATCAAGATTCCCGATGATCCCCGCGCGCTCGCCGCGTTCGAGAACGGCAAGCGCTATTTCTACACGCGGCGCGGCCAGATGAATTTCTCCTGCGCCAGCTGCCATGTGCAGAGCCCGGGCGAGCGCATCCGCGCCGAGATCCTGGCGCCTGCGCTCGGCATTTTGAACGCGATGCCGATCTACCGCTCCGAATGGAGCGGCATGGGCACGACCAGCCGCCGCTTCGTCACCTGCAACAGCCAGACCCGGGCGGTTCCGCTGGAGCCGCAGGCAGATGAATATCGCGACGTCGAATATTTCCTGTCCTACGTCGCCAACGGACTGCCGATATCAGGACCGGGAGCGCGGCCATGAAGCGGTCACTTCCTCTCGCCATGCTGCTCGCCCTTAGCCTCGCGCCAACGGCGCGCGCGGCGAATGAGGCGGATTACAAGGCGGCCTATGCCGCCGCCGAAGCCGCCTCCAAGGAGGCAGCCGGCATGCGCAATCAGTGGACCGTGACCGTCTCGACGCTGGCGGCGGCGAAGAAGGCAGCCGATGGCGGCGATTTCGACCGCGCCCTGGCCGCAGCCAAGGAGGCCGAGGCGCTGGCGAAGGCGTCGATCTTCCAGGCCACGTCCGAAAAAGAGGCCTGGAAGGCGATGGAAATCCGCTAGACTGGACCTCAGTTGAACTGCCGATGAGGCGCGGAGGATTCTGGATGGCGATCCGCCGCCGTGATTTCCTGAAGAGTGCAGGCGTTGCCGCAGCATCGCTCGGCCTGCCGCGGCTTGCGCGCGGCACTGAAGCGGCGAGCATTTACGACCTCGAACGTTTCGGCCATGCCCGGATCCTGCACATCACCGACACGCATGCGCAGCTCAACCCGGTCTATTTCCGCGAGCCCAGCGTCAATATCGGAATCGGGGAGATGGCGGGACGGCCGCCGCATCTGGTCGGCCGCGCCTTTCTCGAGCGGTTCGGAATCCGGCCCGACAGCGCCGATGCCTATGCCTTCACCTGCTTCGAGTTCGAGAAGTCTGCGGCGCGCTTCGGCAAGCTCGGTGGCTTTGCCCATCTGAAGACGCTGGTCGATCGCTTGCGCGGCGATGTCGGCGAAAGAGATTCGCTGCTCGTCGACGGCGGCGATCTCTGGCAGGGCACGGGGCTTGCCAACGTCATGCAGGGCCGCGACATGGTCGAGGTCGCCAATCTGCTCGGCATCGAGGCGATGACCGGGCATTGGGAATTCACCTATGGCGAGCAGGCGCTGCGCGACAATCTCGAGCGCTTCAAGGGCGAGTTCCTGGCGCAAAACGTGTTCCTGACCGAGGAAGCCGCGTTCAACGACGCCCGCGCCTTCGACAAGGCGACGGGGCGCGTCTTCAAGCCCTCCGTGATCAAGGAGCTCGGCGGTCATCGCATCGCGATCGTCGGCCAGGCCTTCCCTTACGTGCCTATCGCGCATCCAAAGCGGTTCACGCCGGACTGGACCTTCGGCATCCGCGAGGAAGAGCTCCAGAAGCATGTCGATGCCTTGCGCACCGCCGAGAAGGTCGATGCCGTCATCCTGCTGTCGCACAACGGCATGGACGTCGACCTCAAGCTCGCGAGCCGCGTCACCGGCATCGACGTCATCCTCGGCGGCCACACCCACGACGCCGTGCCGCAGCCGATTCCCGTGACGAACGCCGGCGGCACGACACTCGTCACCAATGCCGGCTCCAACGGGAAATTTCTGGGCGTGCTCGATCTCGCGCTCGACAAGGGCAAGGTCAGTGGCGTCAAATATCACCTGCTGCCGGTCTATTCCGAGCTGCTGAAGCCTGATCCGGCGATGGCCGAGCTGATCGGCCGGGTTCGCGCGCCGCACGTGGCCGACTGGTCGGAGAAGATCGCAACGCTCGACCGCCTGCTCTATCGCCGCGGCAATTTCTCCGGCCCGGTCGACGAGCTGATCTGCACCGCGTTGCGCAGCGAGCTCGACGCCGAGATCGCGCTGTCGCCGGGCTTCCGCTGGGGCGTCACCGCGCTGTCCGGCCAGGCGCTGACCATGGAGGACGTGCTCGCGGAAACCGCGATCAGCTATCCCGAGACCTATGTGCAGGAAATGACCGGCGCCCAGATCAAGGACGTGCTGGAGGACATCTGCGACAATCTCTTCAACGCCGATCCCTATTACCAGCAGGGCGGCGACATGGTGCGCGCCGGCGGCCTCAGCTACACCTGCACGCCGGCGGGTGTGATCGGCGGCCGCATCTCTGAGCTGAAGCTCAACAACGGCAAGGCGATCAGCGCCAACCACCGCTACAAGGTCGCGGGCTGGGCCTCGGTCAACGGCCAGCAGGGCGCCCCGGTGTGGGACGTGGTGGCCAAATATCTGCGCTCGGGCCGGATGCTTTCGGAGCGGCTCGGCTCCGGCGTCACGCTGAAGGGCGTCGAGAACAATCCGGGCATTGCGGGACAGGGATGACGCGCTCGCAAATGTTTCGCGCGATGATGCTGGCGCTGCTCGCCTTGGCCGCGATGCCGCCGGCTTTTGCGCAGCAGGTGCCGCTTCAGGACAAGCCGTTCGCCGAGCACAAGATCGTGCTGCAGCTCTCCGACGGCGACGCCAGGAAGCAGGCGCTGGTGCTCAGCGTCGCCAACAATCTCCTTAAGGCCTACGCCCCCGACAAGGTCGCGATCGAGGTGGTGGCATTCGGACCCGGCATCGACCTGCTGCTGTCGAACAGCGAGCGCCGCAAGCAGGTCGAGAGCCTGATCGCGCAAGGCGTGCGCTTCGACATCTGCCTCAACACCGTCGACACGGTCGAGCGGGAGACAGGCAAGCGGCCGGAGTTCATCCCCGCCGCGACGCCGGTGCAGGTCGGGGTCGGACAGATCCTGTTCCTGGCGGAGAATGGGTACACGGTGGTGCGGCCGTAGGGGGCGCCGACGCCTCACCCGGCGCTGTCATTCCCCGCGCAGGCGGGGAATCCAGTACGCCGCGGCTTCTCCGTACCTCTCGCTGTCTCTGGAATACTGGATCGCCCGCCCCAGTGCGCAATTGCGCACAGGGCGGGCGATGACAGTGAGTATGTGACGAGGAGCGCGCGGGCCCATTACCTCACAATAAAGATCTTCTAAATTTTCCCATCTTCACAGTGGATTGCTTCTCTTTTCGACCAGAACCGTAGTAGAATTTGCAATCAGTTCCACGCCGGGTCTTGCCATGATCTTCCGCCAGCTCTTCGACAGTGTTTCGGGCACCTACAGCTACGTCCTTGCCAGCCGCCACGGCGGCGAGGCGCTGATCCTCGATCCCGTGCTGGAGAAGGTCGACCGCTATTGCCAATTGCTGCGCGAGCTCGACCTCAAGCTGGTCAAGGCGGTCGATACCCACCTTCATGCCGACCACGTCACCGGCCTCGGCGAGCTGCGCGACCGCACCCATTGCATGACCGTGATGGGCGACCAGACCAAGGCCGACGTGGTGGCGATGCGCGTCGCCGACGGCGACAAGGTGACGATCGAGGGGCTGTCGCTCGACGTGATGTACACGCCCGGCCACACCGACGATTCCTATTCCTACCTGATGGGCGACCGCGTCTTCACCGGCGACACGCTGCTGATCCGCGGCACCGGCCGCACCGATTTCCAGAACGGCTCCTCGCGCGCGCAGTACGATTCGATCTTCAATCGCCTACTCAAGCTGCCGGACGAAACGATGGTGTTCCCGGCGCATGACTACAAGGGCGACACCGTCTCCACCATCGGCGAGGAGAAGCGCTACAATCCGCGGCTCCAGGTGCGCTCGGTCGACGAATATATCGAGCTGATGGCGAACCTGAAGCTGCCCAATCCGAAGATGATGGACGTGGCGGTGCCCGCCAACATGCGCGTCGGCCTGCATCAGGAGGAGCTGGAAAAGGAGGGCCGCGCGCTGACCGCCAGCGAGGCGATCCGCGTCCTGGGCCGGCCTGACATCCTGCTGGTCGATCTGCGCGAGACCAACGAGCGAATGAAACACGGCATGCTCGAGGGCGCCCTGCACACGCCCTATCCGTCCGTCGAGGAGAGCCTGAAGCCCGGCGGCATGCTGCGCGAGGTCGCGGCCGCCACCGGCCGCCGCATCGTGTTCTTCTGCGCCTTCGGCGAACGCTCGGCGATGGCCGTCGCGGCGGCGAAGGAGGCGGGCCTCGCCAATACCGCCCATATCGCCGGCGGCATCGATGCCTGGAAGAAGGCGGGCGGACCGGTGGTGCACTGACGCCCCGACGCGCCGTTCTTGAGATAAGTCAGGAAGCGCCCACATATTGGGACTAGGATCGGATGCAGCATCACCATCCGGGAACAGCCATGGCCAAGATCGTCAACAAGACCGCCAAGCCGAGCGCGCCGCCCAAAACCCCCAGCGAGAAGCTGGCGGACGACAAGGCGAAGAAGCCGCTGCCGCGCGACACCGACGACGACGATTACGAAGACGGCGACATCGCAACGCCGAAGCGCGACCGGTACGGTCCCGATGACGAGCCGTTGTGAGTTGAAGCCTGCCCCACGAATGGCGCGTTCCCTCCCCCCTTGCGGGAAGAGGGGTGCCACACGGCACACTCTTTCGAGAACGCGACGATCTTTGCATCGACCACGGATAGACCTTTTGCTGGGCTACCCCTCTCCCCCGCCCTCCCCCGCAAGGGGGGAGGGCGCGCAGTGTGCCCGATCGCATCGTCGAGTCATGATTGAGACAGCGGCGCCACCCGCACTACCTGCCATGCGCCTGTGTTCATGGACAAATAACCGCTGTGCCCGATAGTTTGCGCTCCCTTCAGGGAGGGAATCGGAACTGCAATGGTCGATGTTCTCGCCGCACCGCAGCAAGGCAAGGCGGACAGCGCGCTGCGCACGCTGACGGGAATCTCGATCGCGCATTGGGTCAGCCATTTCCATCTGCTGGTCCTGCCGATGCTGTTTCCGTTCCTGAAGGACAGGCTCGGCGTCGGCTATGTCGAGCTCGGCTTCGCGCTCACCACCCTTGCCGTCGTATCGGGCCTGACGCAGGCGCCGACCGGCTATCTCGTCGACCATTTCGGCGCGCGCAGGATCCTGCTGATCGGGCTGACACTCGGCGGCTGCGCGCTGATCCTGCTCGGCCTGCACCTCAGCTACGCCTCGCTGATCGCCTGCGCCGTGCTGCTCGGGCTCGCCAACAGCGTCTATCATCCCGCCGACTACGCCATCCTGGCGGAGCACATGGACGAGGCGCGGATGGGCCGCGCCTTTTCGATCCACACCTTTGCCGGCTATCTCGGCGGCGCCGTGACGCCGGCGATCGTCGCCGCGCTGGTCACCGTATCGGGTGGCGTCGGCGCATTGATCGCATCGGGCGCGATCGGCGTGCTGGTGGCGCTGCTGCTGGTCGCCATGAGCATTCCCGAGGCCGGCGCGCACAAGAAAAAGCCCGGTCACGAGAGCGCGCCGAAGCAGGCCGTCATCACGCCGGCGCTGATCACGCTGACCGCGCTGTTCATGCTGCTCAGCCTGTCGGTGGCCGGCATCAACAATTTCGGCGTGGTGGCGCTGATGAGCGGCTACGGCGCCTCTTATTCGATCGCCAACATCGCGCTGACCGCATTCCTCGGCGCCAGCGCCGCGGGCGTGCTCGCAGGCGGCTTCCTCGCCGATCACACCGAGCGTCACGGCTATGTCGCCGCCGCCTGCTTTGCCGCGAATGCGGCGATCGTGCTCTTGATCGCACTGGTGACATTGCCCGGCTGGGCTTTGACCGCGACGATGACGGCGGCGGGCTTCCTCTCCGGCGTGATCGCCCCCTCGCGCGACATGCTGGTGCGCAATGCCGCTCCCGCCGGCGCTGCGGGGCGCGCCTTCGGCATCGTCTCCACCGGTTTTAATCTCGGCGGCATCGTCAGCCCGCTTTTGTTCGGCTGGATCATGGACCAGAGCGCGCCGCACTGGGTGTTCGGCGCCTCCGTGATCTTCATGCTGGCGACGGTGGTGCTGTCGCCGTTCACCGAGCGGAAGCGGCAGGCTGCGGCGTAGCGACAAGTTCAACTGTCGTCCTGGCGAAAGCCAGGACCCATTACCCCAGGGAGAATCCGTCGCGCGAGACTGGTCACTCCGAGTCTTCGCCAAACTACTCCCTGTGGTTACGGGTCCCGTATCTGCGCTGACGCTTGTCCGGGACGACGAGTAGAGAGAACTGCGTGTAACAAAAACAAAACGGGAAGAAACCTCATGACCAATCCTGATCTCGTGATCCGCGGCGGCATGGTCGCGGATGGAAACGGCGGCGAGCTGTTCGAGGCCGATGTCGCCATCACCGGCGGCAGGATCAGCGAGGTCGGGAAGATCTCCGGCAAGGGCAAAGAAGAAATCGACGCGCGCGGAAAACTGGTGACGCCGGGCTTCGTCGACGTCCACACCCACTATGACGGGCAGGTCACCTGGAGCCAGGACATCACGCCATCCTCGCAGAACGGCGTCACCACCGCGATCATGGGCAATTGCGGCGTCGGCTTTGCGCCGTGCAAGCCCGCCGACCACACCCGCCTGATCCAGCTGATGGAAGGCGTCGAGGACATTCCCGAGCCGGTGCTGAGCGCCGGCATTCCCTGGGCCTGGGAGAGCTTTCCGGACTACATGGACTGGTTGTCGAAGCGCGATTTCGACATCGACGTCGGCGCGCAACTGCCGCATGCGGCGTTGCGCGTCTATGTCATGGGCGAGCGCGGCGCGCGCCGCGATCCGTCCACGGCGGAAGACAATGCGGCGATGGCAAAGCTCGCGGGCGAAGCGGTCCGCTCCGGCGCGCTCGGCTTCTCGACCTCGCGCACGCTCAACCACCGCACCTCCACCGGCGATTTCACGCCGACCTTGAAGGCCGGCGAAGACGAGCTTACCGCGATCGCGGGTGCGATGCATCGCGAGGGCCGCAGCGTGCTGCAATTCGTGCTCGATCTCTCCACCATCGACGAAGACCTGCCGATGATGCTGCGGGTCGCCGACACGACGAAATGCCCGATCTCGTTCTCGATCACGCAGAACGACAAGGCGCCGCAGCGCTGGCGCCAGACGCTGGACGAGATCAATGCCGCCGCACAGCGCGGCCTCTCCATCACCGCGCAGATCGCGGCGCGCCCGGTCGGCCTGCTGCTAGGGCTCGAGCTGTCGCGCAACCCATTCCAGACCCATCCGAGCTACAAGGCGATCGCACATCTGCCGCTGAAGGAGCGGCTGGCGCGGCTGCATCAGAGCGAGATCCGCCAGGCGATCCTCAGCGAGACGGCGACCGCGACCGACGATCCGCTGTTCTTCCGGCCCAACTACGACAAGATGTTCCTGCTCGGCGATCCTCCCGATTACGAGCAGCCGCCGGAGAACGCGCTGGGGCCGCGGGCGCGCAAGCAGGGCCGGAAGCCCGAGGAACTCGCCTATGACGCGATGCTGTCGGACGAAGGCCGCGGCATGCTCTACGTGCCGTTCCTCAACTATGCCGACGGCAATCTCGATGCGACGCGCGAGATGCTGATCGATCCGCAATCGGTGCCGGGCCTGTCCGACGGCGGCGCGCATTGCGGCATCATCTGCGATGCGAGCTTCCCGACCTATCTGCTGACGCACTGGACACGCGACCGCAAGCGCGGCGAGAAGCTCACGATCCCGTTCGTGGTCGCGGCACAGTCACGCAAGACCGCGCTCTCGGTCGGCCTCACCGATCGCGGGCTGATCGCGCCCGGCTACAAGGCCGACGTCAACGTGATCGACTATGACCGCCTGCATCTGCATCCGCCGAAGGTGCATTACGATCTGCCGGTCGGCGGGCGGCGGCTGTTGCAGGACGTCGACGGCTATGAAGCGACCATCGTGTCGGGCGTGGTGACGCAGCGGCATGGCGCGGCCACGGGGCGCCGGCCGGGGAAGTTGATTCGTGGCGCGCAGGGGGTGGTGAACTAGCGCGGTAGGATGCATGTGAGACGCGAAGGCCGCGCCTCACATTCGGTGTCGTCCCGGCGAAGGCCGGGACCCATACGCCCCGGCAATTGTTTTGCGAAGACTTGGAGTTATCAGCTTCGCCTCAATCCACTCCCTGTGGTTATGGGTCCCGGCCTTCGCCGGGACGACAGCGGTGTTTGTGGCGGGCCTTGAACGCCTGCCACCCCTTACGTCGGCGACACCGCGCCTTTCAGCGCCGCTGCCTGCGGGGCGGCAGCGCGCGTCAGCCGAGCCTTTTCGCTGTTCGGCCAGAGCAGGGCCAGGCCGAGCAGGCCGGAGCCGACCATGATCACGGCGTTGATGGTGAAGCCGGTCATGTAGCCGTCGAGCATGCTACCGGCGCGCTGGATCACGGTGCCCATCACGGCGGGCGCGATGATGCCCGAGAGCGTGTAGAGCGCGCCGTAGATCGCCAGGATCGCGCCGCGCTGCGACGACGGCGTGAATTCGCCGAGCATGGGCGGACAGACGACGTAGATCGCGCCGCACAGGCCCGTTCCGACCACGAGCAAGGCGAGCTGAAGGCCGGCGCCCTGAACATACGGCATCGCAGCCAGGATCAGGCCGCCGACCATCAACGGGACCGAGCCGAGCACGCCGCGGGCGACGCGCGTGGTCGAGCCGCGGGCCATCATCAGTTGCGAGATCCAACCCGTCAGGATCACGATGGTGGCGCCGAACACCCAGGGCAGGGTCGAAATCCAGCCGGCCTGGCTCTGCGAGAAACCGAGGCCCTTGATGATGAACGGCGTGAACCAGGTCAGGCCCAGCGACAGCGCCCAATAAGCCCCGAAGGTCGCCGCGACGCAGCCGACGAAGGTGCGCGAGGTGAGAAGCTGAAGATAGGGAATTTTCGCCTCGGTGGCCGCAAGGGTGTGCGTGTCCTCCAGCGGGCCTTCCTTGCCGAGCGCGAGCCAGGCACAGACCCAGATCAGGCCGACGACGCCGAGCGCGCCGAAGGCGTAGTGCCAGGAGTGATTGACGATGACCCAGTTCAGCGCCGGCACGGCCAGGATGACGCCGAAAGCCGAGCCTTGCGACAGGATCGCAGTCGGCAGCGTGCGCTTCTCGTCGGGGAACCATTTGTAGATGGCGTGCGCGGCGACCGAGAAGGCCGGGCCTTCGCCGGCGCCCAGCACGATGCGGCAGATCAGCAGCGTGGTGAAGGAGACGGTGCCGACCATCGGAAACTGCGCCAGCGCCCAGACCACCGCCAGCGTCAGGAGCACCCAGCGCGTCGGCACCTTGTTGACGATGAAGCCGACCACGATGGCCGAGATCGAGAACAGGAAGAAGAACGAAGACCCGAGCAGGCCGAACTGCTCCGGGGAGAGCTTCAGATCCGCCATGATCGGCACGCCGGCGAGGCCGACGACGATCTTGTCGGCGAAGTTAACCAGCATAAATAGAAACAGCAGAAAGGTGACCGTCCAGGCGCCCTTCGGTGTTTCCCTGGATGTCGTCGTCTTGCCCGCCACCATGGGCGTTCCCTGAGCGCTCATCGTTCTCCCCGTCTGTCTTTTTGGCAGTTTTTTGATTTGGCCGTTGTTGGAGCTAACAACGGCTTCGACGGCAACGCAACCCCGGCATTTCCGCGGCAGGTGTGCTACGCAGCATTTCCGTTAATTCCGTCCGGCGCCATTCATCGTGCTGAGCATCCGAAATCTCTCCAAGACGTTCTCCTCGGCCGCCGAACCGGTCCACGTGCTGCGCGGCGTCGACCTTGACCTCAAGGCCGGTGAACGCGTCGCGCTCACCGGCGAATCCGGCAGCGGCAAGAGCACGCTGCTGCACCTGATCGCGGGGCTCGATGCCGCCGATGGCGGCTCGATCCGGTTGGAAGACACCGAGGTCACCAAGCTGTCCGACGCGGGGCGCGCCAGCCTGCGGCGCGACCGGATCGGCCTCGTGTTCCAGCAGTACAACCTGATCCCGAGCCTGTCGGTGGCCGACAATCTGGCCTTCCAGGCGCGGATCGCCGGCCGGCACGACGCGGCCTGGTCCAGTGAATTGGTCGAACGGCTCGGGCTCGGCGCCCTCCTGAAGCGCTATCCCGAGCAATTGTCCGGCGGCCAGCAGCAGCGGGTCGCGATCGGCCGGGCGCTCGCGACAAGACCCTCGCTGCTGCTCGCGGACGAGCCGACCGGAAATCTGGATGAAGCGACCGCCGAGGACGTGCTGGCGCTGACGCGCGACCTCGTCACGCGCACCGGCTGCGGCTTCCTGATGGTGACGCACAGCCTGCATCTGGCCGGCACGCTCGACCGCCACCTCACTTTGCATGCGGGGCGAATCGCATGAGGCGCGCGCTGTGGGTCCTCGCGGTGCTCCTGAGCCATTGGCGGCGGCACAGGATGCAGTTCGCGACACTTCTGATCGGGCTGATCGCCGCGACCGCGCTGTGGAGCGGCGTGCAGGCGATCAACCAGCAGGCCCGCAATGCCTATGACCGCGCCGCGGCGACGTTCGGCGGCGTGCGGACGCCGATGCTGGTCGCACCCAATGCGGCGACCTTCTCGCAAGACCTGTTCGTCAGGCTCCGCCGCGCAGGCTGGCCGGTCTCGCCGGTGCTGGAGGGCCGCGTCCAGATCAACGGGCGCTCGGTGCGGCTGCTCGGCATCGAGCCGGTGACGCTGCCGGTCGATGTCGGCAACGCGCCACGCCTTGGTGCCGCGGACCTGACGAGCTTCGTCGCGCCGCCCGGCCGGACGCTGGTGGCGAAGGAGACGCTGGCCGACTTGCAGGAGCAGGAAGGCGCGGCGCCGCCGATCAGCAGCGGCGCAACACTGCCGCCGCTGCACGTGCAGCCGCAGCTCGTGCCCGACGTGCTGGTGGTCGATATCGGCGTGGCACAGACGCTCCTGAACAAGCCGGACCAAATCTCGCGGTTGCTGATCGGCAAGCCGAAGGGCAAGCCGGCGCCGCTGGCGAGCGTCGTCGGCGACCGGCTGCAACGGGTCGAGCCGAATGCGGAGACGGAGCTGGAGCGTCTCACCGACAGTTTCCATCTCAACCTCACCGCCTTCGGCCTGTTGTCGTTCTTCGTCGGCCTGTTCATCGTCAATTCGGCCGTGGGTCTTGCCTTCGAGCAGCGACTGCCGATGCTGCGCACGTTGCGGGCCTGCGGCGCCTCGGCACGCCTCGTCAACACGGTGCTGGTGATCGAGCTGGTGGCGCTGGCGCTGGTCGCCGGACTGATCGGGCTCGTCTGCGGCTATTTCATCGCGGCAGCGCTGTTGCCCGACGTCGCGGCGTCGCTGCGCGGGCTCTATGGCGCGCAGATCCCGGGGCAACTCAGCTTGCAGCCCGAATGGTGGCTCGCCGGCATCGGCATCAGCGTTGCCGGCGCGCTCGTTGCGGCGGCGACCAGCCTGATCAAGGCGATCAGGATGCCGGTGCTGGCGACCGCGCAGCCGTACGCCTGGCAGCAGAGGCAGCGCCGCTGGCTGATCCTGCAAAGCATTGCGGCGTGCATGGTGTTCGCGGTCGCGCTGCTGCTGCTTCACTATGGCGAATCGCTGATCGCAGGCTTCGGCGTGCTGGCGGCGCTGATGCTGGGCGCGGCACTGATCCTGCCGGCCTTCCTCGACATCATCCTGCTCATAGGCCAGCGCGGCGCGCGAGGACCGCTCGCGCTGTGGTTCTGGGCGGACAGCCGGCAGCAGCTCTCCGGGCTGTCGCTGGCACTGATGGCGCTGCTGCTCGCGCTCGCCGTCAATGTCGGCGTCTCCACCATGGTGGAAACCTTCAGCCGCACTTTCGTCGGCTGGCTCAACGGGCGGCTCGCGGCCGACGTCTACATCAGCGCTTCCGACAATGCGCACGGCGTCGCGATCCGGAACTGGCTGAAGGAGCGCAGCGAAGTCCAGGCGATCCTGTCGGGCGGCCGCGCCGAGACGCAAGTCCAGGGCCAGCCGGTGGAGCTGTTCGGCCTGCCCGATCACGCACTCTATCGCGAGCGCTGGCCGCTGCTGGAGACTGCGCCACGCGCCTGGACCCAGCTGGTGCCGGGCAATGCCGCCTTCATCAGCGAGCAATTGAGCCGCCGCCTCAACGTCCGCGTCGGCGACGTCGTCGAGGTGCCGGCGCCGGGCGGGACCTGGGAGCTCGACATCGTCGGCATCTATGCCGATTACGGCAATCCCAAGGGTCAGCTGGCCGTGAATGTCGCGGCGCTGATCCGTCACTTTCCGCAGACGCCACAGACGCGGATCGGCCTCATCGTCGCGCGGGACAAGATTCCGGACTTGATCGCGGCCTTGCAGAAGCGGTTTGCACTCGACGACCGCAGCGTCGCCGACCAGGCGACGGTGAAGGCGGAATCGATCCGCATCTTCAACCGCACCTTTGCGGTGACATCGGCGCTGAACGCTTTCACGCTCGGTGTCGCCGGCATCGCGCTGCTGACCAGTCTTTTGACGCTGGCCAACTCCCGCCTGCCGCAGCTCGCACCGCTGTGGGCGATCGGCATCACGCGGCCGCGCCTCGCCGCGATCGAATTGACCAAGACGCTGTCGGTGGCGCTGTTCACCTCGCTGCTGGCCGTGCCGCTCGGGCTGCTGGTGGCGTGGTGCCTGATTGCGATCGTGAATGTGAAGGCGTTCGGCTGGCGGCTGCCGTTCCATGTGTTCCCGCTGCAACTCGTCGAGCTGGTCGCGGTCGCGCTGGTCGCCTCGCTGCTCGCCGCGCTGCTGCCGGTCGCACGGCTGGCGCGGATGCAGCCGGCGAACCTCGTCAAGGTGTTTGCCAATGAGCGCTGACAAGATCTCGCGGCGCGCATTTGCCGGCGGCATAGCCGCGCTCGCTCTTGCGAGCCGCGCCGGCGCGCAAGGCTATGCCGGGCTCGGCGAGACGGCCGACGGCTTTGCGAAGGTCACGCCGGGAAAGACGTTCGCCTTCCCCGCCGATCACGGGCCGCATCCGGAATTTCGCATCGAGTGGTGGTATCTCACGGCGAACCTCGTCGACAGCAGCGGCGCGGCTTGCGGCCTGCAATGGACGCTGTTCCGTCAGGCGGCGCAGCCGGGACCGCAAGGCGAAGGCTGGGCCAATCAGCAGATCTGGATGGCGCATGCGGCGGTGACGCGTGCCGACACCCATCGCTTCAGCGAGCTGTTTTCGCGCGGCGGGATCGGACAGGCCGGCGTCGAAGTGAAGCCCTTCGCGGCGTGGATCGACGATTGGGAGATGAAGGGTCTTGAGCGCACCGACGATCGCACTTTGGCGCCCCTGACGCTGAAGGCCTCCGGCACGAACTTCAGCTATGCGCTCACGCTGGAGGCCGATCGTGCGGTGGTGTTGCAGGGTGACGGCGGCTTCAGCCGCAAGTCGGAGCGCGGCCAGGCCTCCTACTATTACAGCCAGCCGTTCTACCGCGCGCGCGGCACGCTCACCATCGATGACAAGCCGGTTGATGTGTCGGGGCAGGCCTGGATGGACCGCGAGTGGAGCAGCCAGCCGCTCGACGCCGACCAGACCGGCTGGGACTGGCTGTCGCTGCATCTTGCATCCGGCGACAAGCTGATGCTGTACCGGCTGCGGCAGAAGGACGGCAAGGACTATCCGTTCGGCAACTGGATCACCGCCACCGGCAGCACGCAGATGATCTCGGGCAGCGACATCCAGATGACGCCGAAGGCGACCGCCGAGGTCGCGGGGCGCAAGCTGCCGGTGGAGTGGCAAATCGCCATCCCCTCGCGCTCGTTCTCAATCCAATGCAAGCCGCTCAATCCAAAGGCCTGGATGGGGACCGGCTTCTCCTATTGGGAAGGGCCGATCAGCTTTGCCGGCACGCATGACGGTGTTGGCTATCTCGAGCTGACCGGGTATTGAAGCGCGACCTCTTCAAGGAAGCGAGCGATGTATCACCTCACCGCCCTCGTCACGCTGCTGGCGATTGCGTTTTATTTCTTCGCCACCATCAACGTCTCGCGCGCGCGAGCGAGGACGGGCATCAAGGTGCCGGCGACCTCAGGACACCCGGACTTCGAGCGCGCCTTCCGCATCCAGGTCAACACGCTGGAATGGATGCCTATCTTCCTGCCGTCGCTCTGGCTGTTCGCGATCTATATCAGCGACGCCGTCGCGGCCGGAATCGGCGTGGTCTGGATCGCCGGCCGCATCGTCTATTTCATCGGCTATTCGCAGGCCGCCGCAAAGCGCGGCCCGGGCTTTGCGGTCCAGGCGCTGGCCGCCATAGCGCTATGGGTAGGGGCGATCGGGGCGGTGGTGTCGCGGCTGGTGTGAGGCGGGGGCTGCGGCCATTCCGCCGTCGTCCCGGACAAGCGCAGCGAAGCGGAGCGCAGATCCGGGACCCATACCCACAGGGAGTGATTTTGCGAAGACTCGTAGTGGGAATCTCGCACCACACTTCTCCCTGGGGTTATGGGTCCCGGCCTGCGCCGGGACGACTCGGAGATTGTAGCGCGGTCCTCGCCCCTACTTCGTCAGCGGGCAGCCGCTGTCCTTGGCGGTGAAGAATGCCTTGTCGCCGGGGACGGTGGCGAGCAGCTTGTAGTAGTCCCAGGGCTTCTTCGACTCCGAGGGCTTCTTGACCTCGAACAGATACATGTCGTGGACCATGCGGCCGTTCTCGAGAACCTTGCCGCCTTGCGCGAAGTCGTCGTCGACCGGCAGCTCCTTCAGCTTCTTGGCGACGGCTTCCGGATCCTTGGTGCCGGCGGCCTTGACCGCTTTCAGATAGCTCAGCGTCGCCGAATAGGTGCCGGCATGGATCATGCTCGGCATCCGCCCGGTGCGCTTGAGGAAACGTTCGCCGAGATTGCGGGTCTTGTCGTTGAGATCCCAGTAATAGCCCTCGGTCAGCACCAGGCCTTGCGCGGCCTGCAGGCCGAGGCCGTTCACTTCGGCGAGCGTCATCAGGAGGCCGGCGAGCTTCTGGCCGCCGGAGACGATGCCGAACTCGGACGCCTGCTTGATCGAGTTGGTGGTGTCGAGGCCGGCATTGGCGAGGCCCACGATCTTGGCCTTGGAGCTCTGCGCCTGCAGCAGGAAGGAAGAGAAGTCCGAGGAATTGAGCGGCACGCGCACCGAGCCGACCACCTTGCCGCCATTGGCGGTGACGATCTCGCTGGTGTCCTTCTCCAGCGCGTAGCCGAAGGCGTAGTCCGCGGTGAGGAAGAACCAGGTGTCGCCGCCGGCCTTGGTCAGCGCGCCGCCGGTGCCGACGCCGAGCGCGCGGGTGTCATAGGCCCAGTGGAAGCCGTAGGGCTGGCAGGCATCGCCGGTGAGGCGCGAGGTCGCGGCGCCCACGACGATGTCGATCTTTTTCTTTTCCTTGGAGAGCTCGTGGATCGCGAGCGCGACCGAGGAGGTCGTCAGCTCCGTGATCATGTCGACGTTCTCGACATCGTACCAGCGCCGCGCGATCGAGCTCGCCAGATCCGGCTTGTTCTGGTGGTCGGCGGTGACGAGCTCGATCTTCTGACCGAGCACCTCGCCGCCAAAATCTTCGATCGCCATCCTGGCCGCTTCGACCGACCATTTGCCGCCGTAGTCTGCATAGACGCCGGACTGGTCGTTGAGGATGCCGATCTTGACGCCTTGCGCGGAGGCCGGTGCTGCCAGCAGCAGGGCCGAGGTTGCGACGGCGGCCAAAAGGGCTGATTTCATGTGTTGGCTCCCAGCAGTGTTCTGTTTTGAAATCGCGCGGATACTAGTGAAGAACCCCGGGAATGCCCATCCATTGCGTGTTGGTCGTTAGTATGAAGGGCGGCACCACAAAAAACCGTCGTCCTGGACAAGCGCAGCGAAGCGGAGCGTAGATCCAGGACCCAATACCCCAGGGAGCAATTTGGCGAAGACCGGTGGTCGCAACCTGCTCGCGCCGCAACTTCTCCCTGGGGTAATGGGTCCTGGCTTTCGCCAGGACGACGCTGGAGAAACATCACATTGCGACCTTCGGCTTCCCGTCGTTCTTCCCCTCAGCCAGGTTGCGCACCACCACATAGAAGATCGGCGTGAACAGAAGCCCGAACAGGGTGACGCCGAGCATGCCGAAGAAGACGGCGACACCGACGGCTTGGCGCATTTCCGAACCGGAGCCCGTCGAGACCACCAGCGGCAGCACGCCGAGAATGAAGGCGAAGGAGGTCATCAGGATCGGCCGCAGACGCAGGCGGCAGGCGTCGATCACGGCCTCCAACCGCGGCTTGCCTTCGTTCTCGATGTCGCGCGCGAACTCGACGATCAGGATCGCGTTCTTCGCCGCCAGTCCCACCAGCACGACGAAGCCGATCTGGGTGAGGATGTTGACGTCCTGCCCCATGATGCGGACGCCGATGGTGGCCGCTAGCAGGCACATCGGCACGATCAGGATCACCGCGAACGGCAGGGTCCAGCTGCCATATTGCGCGGCGAGCACGAGATAGACGAACAGCACGCAGATCGGGAATACCAGCAGGCCCGCGTTGCCGCCGGTGACCTGCTGGTAAGAGAGATCCGTCCACTCGAAGGTGAAGCCGCTCGGCAGGGTGTCGTCGGCGAGCTTCTTGATGGCGTTGAGCGCGGTGGTCGAGCTCGTCCCAGGCGCCGGCTCGCCCTGGAGCTCGGACGCCGCGTAAAGATTGTAGCGCGCGACGCGGTCGGGCCCCGAGACATCCTTGAAGTCGACCACGCTGCCGAGCATCACCATGTCGCCGGAGGCGTTGCGCGTGCGCAGCCGCGCGAGATCGCTCGGCTCTTTGCGGAACGGGAAATCGGCCTGCGCGGTGACGTGGTAGGTGCGGCCGAACAGGTTGAAGTCGTTGACATAGGTCGATCCGAAATAGGTCTGGATCGTGTCGTTGATGTTGGCGATGGGTACACCGAGCTTCTGCGCCTTGGTTCGGTCGATGTCGACGAAGAGCTGCGGCGTGTTGGCTGAGAACGGCGAGAACACCGTCGGAGCGAGCAGCGAGGGCGATTTGCGGGCGGCGGCGACGAGCTCGTCGGTCGCGGATGCCAGCAGCTCGGGCCCTCGGCCCTGGCGGTCCTGGATGCGGATGGTGAAGCCGCCGCCCGTGCCGATGCCGGGCACGGCGGGTGGCGGAATCACGATGATGAAGGCGCCCTGGATCGCGGCGAGGCGCTTGCGCAGCTCGGCCGTGATGGCATTCGCGGTCAGGCCCTTCTTCAGCCGCACCTCGGGCTCATCGAACACAGGGAAGAGCGCCGCCGCATTGCCGGCCTGCGTTCGTGTCGCGCCCGAGAAGCCGGCGAAGGCCGCCACGCGGATAATGCCTGGCGTGTCCAGCGAGATCCGCTCGATCTCTCGGACAATCTCGGTGGTCCGCGCCAGCGATGCCGCACCCGGCAACTGCACTGAGATAATGACGTAGCCGCGGTCCTGCGCCGGGATGAAGCCCTGCGACGTCGTCCCGATCAGCCAGCCTGCGCTGCCGATTAGCACGACATAGATTAGCAGCATCACCACCGAGTGCCGGATCACGAAATTGGCAAGGCCGGCATAGCCATGCGCGAGACGGTCGAACGTGCGGTTGAAGACGCCGGTGAAGGCATTCCAGCCGCGCGCGACGACGTTCCAGCTCGCCGGCGGCCGCTTCTCCTCGTGCGGCGTCAGGATCTGCGAGGCCAGCGCCGGTGACAGCGTCAGCGAGCAGAAGCAGGAGATCGCGGTCGCAACCGCAATGGTGACGGGCGAATTGCTGGAAGAACTGCCCGGAAATGCCGCCCAGAAATGCGGTCGGCACGAACACCGCGCACAGCACCAGCGCGATCGAGACCAGCGCGCCGCCGACCTCTTCCATGGTCTTCAGCGCGGCATCGCGCCGGCTCAGGCCGTGCTCAAGATGGCGCTCCACATTCTCCACCACCACGATGGCGTCATCGACCACGATGCCGACCGCGAGCACGAGACCGAACAGCGTGAGATTGTTGATGGAGAAGCCGAGCGCCGCCATCACCGCAAAGGTGCCGACCAGCGAAACCGGGATCGCAATGATCGGAATGATCGCGGGCCGCCATCCCTGGAGGAACACCAGCACCACGATGACCACGAGCAGCATCGCCTCGTAAATGGTCTTGATCAGCTCGTGGACCGACTGCGCGATGAACTCGGTCGGGTTGTAGCCGATATTGTAGTCGAGGCCTTTCGGAAAACTCTCCTTGAGCTTCGTCATGGTGTCGGAGATGTGTTTGGCCGTCGCGAGCGCGTTCGATCCCGGCCGCTGCGTCACCAGCATCGCGACCGCCGACTTGCGCAACAGGAAGCTGTTGGTGGAATACGCCAGCGCCCCGAGCTCGATCCGGGCGACGTCGCGCAGCCGCACCGTGCGGCCGTCGGAGCCGGCCTTGATCAGGATGTCCTCGAACTGCTTCTGGTCCTTCAGGCGTCCGGTGAAGGTGAGGTTCGGCTGGAAGGCGCGATCGGCGATCGGCGGCTCGGCAATCTGTCCGCCCGCGATCTGCACGTTCTGGGCACGGATCGCCGCCAGCACCTCGGTCGAGGTCAGGCCGAGATTTGCGATCCGGTCGGGATCGAGCCACAGCCGCATCGAATAATCGCGCGCGCCGAAGATCTGGATGTCGCCGACGCCGTCGATGCGAAGCAGCTGGTCGCGGACCTGGAGCAGCGCGTAGTTGGAGATGTAGAGCTGGTCGAAGCTGTCGTCGGGCGACAGCATGAACACGACCATCAGGATGTCGGGCGAGTTCTTGCGGGTGACGACGCCGTTGCGCTGCACCTCGTCCGGCAGTTGCGGCTGCGCGATCGCGACGCGGTTCTGCACCAGCACCTGTGCCTTGTCGAGGTCGGTGCCGAGCTTGAAGGTGACGGTGATCGTCAATTGCCCGTTCGAGGTCGCCTGGCTGTAGAGATACAGCATGTCCTCGACGCCGTTGATCTGCTGCTCGATCGGAGCGGCGACCGTGTCGGACACGGTCTGCGCGGAGGCGCCGGGATATTGCGTGGTGACGACGACGGTCGGCGGCACGACTTGCGGATATTCGGAGACCGGCAGCGTCGTATAGGCGAGCGCGCCGACGATCAGCAGCACGATCGACAGCACCATCGCCAGGATGGGCTGGTTGATGGAGAGGCGGCCAAGGTTCATGACTTGTCACCGGGCTTGCCGCCGGCCGGCGCGGGCGCGGGAGACGGAGCGACCTTGGCGCCGACGCGGGCGCGCTGGATGCCGTTGACGATGACGCGGTCGTCAGCCTTCAACCCTTCGCGGATCACGCGCAGGCCATCGTCGATCGGCCCAAGCACCACGGGACGCGCTTCGACGGTGTCATCAGGCTTGACCACGAACACGATCTTGCGGGACTGGTCGGTCGCAACGGCGACATCCGGGATCAGCAGCGCCTCGTAGGGCGCGCTGCCGATCAGGCGGACGCGGCCGAACTGGCCGGGCAGGATCGACAGATCGGTGTTCTTGATCACGGCGCGGCTGCGCAGGGTCCCGGTGGAGACATCGAGGCGGTTGTCGAGGAAGTTGATGGTGCCCTCATGCGAGGGCTTGGTCTCGCCGGCCAGCGTCACCTGCACCGGGTTCGCCGTATCGCGCGAGCTCGGGCGCTTACCTTCGAACCAGAGCTTGCTGTATTTGATGAACGTCGTCTCATCCATGTCGAAATAGACGTAGATCGGATCCAGCGCGACGATCGAGGTGAGCAGCGTCGAAGTGCCGGTATCGCTGCCCTGCACGAGATTGCCGGGGCTGACGAGATGGCGGCTGACGCGGCCCGTGAGGGGCGCGGTCACATGGGTGAATTCGATGTTGAGCTTGGCGGCCTTGAGCGCGCCTTCGGCCTGCACTTCCGCCGCGTGCGCGGCCTGCAAGGCCTGGCGGCGCTGATCGACGACCTGCTCGGAGACGGCGCTGGTCTGCACCAGGTTGAGGCCGCGATCGAGCTCGCGCTTGGCAAGCTCCACCTTGGCGCGCGCATCGGAGAGCTGACCGTCCGCCTGCTCCGCCACCGCCTCGAACGGACGCGGGTCGATGACGTAGAGCAGATCGCCCTGGTGCACGATGGCGCCGTCCTGGAATTCGACGGAGTTGACGAAGCCGCCGACACGGGGGCGCACCTGCACCTCCTCCACGGCCTCGAAGCGGCCGGTGAATTCGTCCCAATCGGTGACGGTGCGCTTGACCGGCTGGGCGACCGTCACCGGCGGAGGTGGCGGGGCCGCGGCCTGCGAGGTCGGCTGTCCGCAACCGGTGAGTGCAAACGCCGCGGCGAGAAGGCCGGCGATGGCGTAAGGCCGCGGCCGAACGAAATCGTGCGTTTTGACAAGTTGCTCGCTTCCATCCGGTCCGCTCATCCCAGGTCCTCGCATAAAAGCCGCAGAAAACGCAGGGTACTCGCCTACCCGCGGGGGACACAAGATGGGCTGCCATAATGAAATCTTCAAGACGATGGCTCGCGCAACGCTCGGCGAGAGGACCTAGCCTGATGACGGGTTGACAGGGAGGGAGATGGCGCTCCTTCGCCTCTCCCAGCTTGCGGGGAGAGGCCGAATCGCATCGCAAGTTGCGATCCGGGTGAGGGGGAGTCTCCGCGAGTCCAACTGTCACCTCCCTTGCGGAGAGCCCCCCTCACCCCAACCCTCTCCCCGCAGGCGGGGAGAGGGAGAAGAGTAGCCAGCGTCTTCGCGCATGACGGGCGGGGCAGGCTCGGCTAGATTACCTCTACAAGAACAAGACGAATTGTCCGGGAGGACAGACGTGCACCAGGGACGTGTCGTTTACGGCGCGATCGAGGAGGTCGTCTTCGGCCATCCTGCGGCAGGCGCCATCGTCGCGCAGATGGACCGGCTGGGGACGCGCCGTGCCTTCCTGATGGTCTCCGGCACGCTGAACCGGCAGACCGACGAAATCGAGAAGATCAGACAGGCGCTCGGCGCACGCTGTGCGGGCGTGTTCGACGCCATGCCGGCGCACACGCCGCGCGAGGCGGTGATCGCCGCCGCCAATACGGCCCGCGAGGTGGACGCCGACCTGATCGTCACGGTCGGCGGCGGCTCGATCACCGACGGCGCCAAGGCGGTGCAGCTCTGCCTTGCCAACGGCATCGACGATGTCGACGGCATCGAGCGCATCCGCGTGCACAAGGGCGTCGCGCCGGAGATGAACGCGCCGACCGTACGGCAGATCAGCGTGCCGACGACCATTGCCGGCGGCGAGTTCAGCGCGATCGCGGGCGTGACCGACCGCAGCACGCATGTGAAGCAGATGCTGCGGCATCCGCTCACGGTGCCGCGCGCGACCATCCTCGATCCCGCCATCACCGTGCACACGCCGGAATGGCTGTTCCTGTCCACCGGCATCCGCGCGGTGGACCATTGCGTCGAGGCGATCTGCTCGCGCGAGACGCACCCTTATGCCGACGCGCAATCGGTCAAGGGCCTCGCCATGCTCGCCGACGCGCTGCCGCGGGTGAAGGCCGATCCCGCCGACCTCGACGCACGAATGGATGCGCAGATCGGCACCTGGCTGTCGATGGGCGCGCTTGCGGCCGGCGTGCCGATGGGGGCGAGCCATGGCATCGGCTACGTGCTGGGTGCGGCCTTCGACGTGCCGCACGGCTACACCTCCTGCATCATGCTGCCGGCGGTAATGCGCTGGAATGCGCGCGACAATGCCGAGCGCCAGATGATCGTGGCCGCCGCCATGGGCTTTCCCGGCCACAACGCCGCCGACGTGCTGGACGCCTTCATCCGCTCGCTCGGCATGCCGCGCAGCCTCGCGGAGGTGCACGTCTCGCCCGAGCATTTCGACGCCATCGCCGAGCAGGCGATGCGCACGCCCTGGGTGCCGCGCAACCCGCGCAAGATCGACGGCCCCGCGCAGTTGCGCGAAATCCTGCTTCTCGCCGCATAATCTCAAGCCGGAGGATCGATGTACACTGGTCTCCATGCCCGCCTGCGCCCGCTCCAGCCCGCCTTCATCATGGCGGCGACCGGCGAGACCGTCACCTATCGTGAGCTCGAGGCGCGCAGCAACCGCCTGGCGCACCTGTTCCGCAAGCACGGTTTGAAGCGGCTCGATCACTATTCGATCTTCATGGAGAACAATTCGCGCTATCTCGAGGCCTGCGGCGCCGGTGAGCGGTCCGGGCTGTACTACACCTGCATCAACTCCTTCCTCACGCCCGGCGAGCTCGCCTATCTCCTGGTCAACAGCCAGTCCAAAATCCTGATCACCTCCCTGGCGAAGCTCGACATCGCGCGCGAGGCGATCCAGGCCTGCCCCGACATCAGGCTCTGTGTCGTCGCCGACGGTCCCGGCGAGAGTGACCGCATCGTCGGACTTGCCGAAGTGACCGCCGGTCTGCCGAAGACCCCGATTGCGGATGAGTGGCTCGGCACCGCGATGCTCTATTCATCCGGCACGACAGGGCGGCCGAAGGGCATCCTGCGGCCGCTGCCGGAGGAGCCGCCGAAACACAATCTGCCGCTGTTCGATTTCCTGACGAAGCTCTGGCACTACCGCGAGGGCATGGTCTATCTGTCGCCGGCGCCGCTCTATCACTCCGCGCCGCAAGCCGCCGTGAACCTCACGATCCGCATGGGCGGCACCGTTATCATCATGGAGAGCTTCGATCCGGAACGCTATCTCCAGCTCGTCGAGCGATGGGGCATCACACACACCCAGCTGGTGCCGACGATGTTCTCGCGCATGCTGAAGCTGCCGGAAGAGGTGCGAAAGCGCTACGACCTGTCTTCGCTCGAGATCGCGATCCATGCTGCGGCGCCCTGCCCGGCCCTCGTCAAGGACGACATCATCAAATGGTGGGGGCCGATCATCCACGAATATTACGGCGCGACCGAAGGCCTCGGCTTCACCGCCTGCAACAGCGAGGAGTGGCTTAGCCATCGCGGCACCGTCGGCAAGGTGCTGCTGGGCGACCTCCACATTCTCGATGAGAACATGCGGGAATGCCCGACCGGCACGCCGGGCCAGGTGTGGTTCAAGACCGCATCGCCGTTCGAATATTTCAACGATCCGGAGAAGACGAAAGAGGCGCGCTCGGCCGACGGCAGCATGAGCACGGTCGGCGACGTCGGCTATGTCGATGCCGACCGCTTCCTCTACCTCACCGACCGCGCGACCTTCATGATCATCTCGGGCGGCGTGAACATCTATCCGCAGGAATGCGAAAATCTGCTGATCACGCACCCGAAGGTTGCGGACGCCGCCGTGTTCGGCGTGCCCAATCCCGATCTCGGCGAAGAGGTGAAGGCGGTGGTGCAGCCGATGCCGGGCGTGGTGCCGGGCGAGGCGCTTGCCGAGGAGCTGATCGCCTTCTGCGGCCAATCGCTGTCGCGGCAGAAGGTGCCGCGCTCGGTCGATTTCGAGAAGGAATTGCCGCGGCTGCCGACGGGGAAGCTGTACAAGCGGCTGCTGCGCGACCGTTACTGGGGGAACAAGTCGTCGCGGATTGTGTGAGCGGTTTTGGGCAATCCTGCGCCACACATTCAGTGTCGTCCTGGCGAAGGCCAGGACCCATACCGCGTGATCTCGCGATTGTTGTAGGTCGCAATACCGGACGACGATCTTCGCCAAACACCTCCCTGGGGTAATGGGTCCTGGCTTTCGCCAGGACGACGCCGGGGGAACTCTTTCATTGTGAAAGAGTGAGACCTGCGGCCTTCCGTCATCCGAATTGTCGAGAGCGCCGCCACCCTTGCCGGTTGCCTCGCTACGCGCGCGTCGCTATCGTCGCTTCAACAGGCCGCAAAAGGCTGTTGTCCAGGGAGGACGAGGATGCGGAGCGTGCGGGCGCTTGCCGCGACGGCGGCGCTATCTTTGCTGGCGTTTTCGACCATCGCATTGGCCGGCGGGCCCAAGCAGGGCGGAATCCTGCGGATGTATCACCGCGACAGCCCCGGCAATGCCTCGATCCATGAAGGCGCGACCTACTCGCTCAACGTTCCCTTCATGCCTGTGTTCAACAACCTCGTCATCTACAAGCAGGACGTGGCGCAGAACAGCATGGACACCATCGTCCCCGAGCTCGCGGAGAGCTGGGCCTGGGTGAACGACAACAAGACACTGACCTTCAAGCTGCGCCCGGGCGTCAAATGGCACGACGGCAAGCCGTTCACCTCTGCGGACGTCAAATGCACCTTCGACATGCTGATGGGCAAATCGCAGCAGAAGTTCCGGCAGAACCCGCGCAAGACCTGGTACGACCAGGTCAACGACATCTCGACCAACGGCGATCTCGAGGTCTCCTTCAACCTGAAGCGGCCGCAGCCTTCGCTGCTGGCGCTGCTCGCCTCGGGCTATACGCCGGTCTATCCCTGCCATGTCTCGCCCGGCGACATGCGTACGCACCCGATCGGCACCGGGCCGTTCAAGTTCGTCGAGTTCAAGGCCAATGAATCGATCAAGCTGACCCGCAATCCCGACTATTGGCGCGAGGGCCGGCCCTATCTCGACGGCATCGAGCTCACCATCATTCCGAACCGCTCGACCGCCATCCTCGCCTTCGTCGCCGGCAAGTTCGACATGACCTTCCCGACGGAGGTGAGCATTCCGCTGCTCAAGGACGTGAAATCCCAGGCGCCGAACGCGGTCTGCGTGGTCGAGCCCAACAATGTCGCGACAAACATCATCGTCAACTCCTCCTCGCCGCCGTTCGACAACATCGACATCCGCCGCGCCATGGCGCTGGCGCTCGACCGCAAGGCCTTCATCTCGATCATGTTCGAGGGCCAGGGCGATGTCGGCGGCACCATGCTGCCGCAGCCGAACGGGCTGTGGGGCATGCCGAAGGAGATGCTCGAGACCATTCCGGGCTATGGCCCCGATGTGAACGCCAACCGCGAGGAAGCCAAGAAGCTGATGCAGAAGGCCGGCTACGGCCCGGACAAGCACCTCGCCGTCAAGATCTCCACCCGCAACATTCCGGTCTACCGCGATCCCGCGGTGATCCTGATCGACCAGCTCAAGAGCATCTATATCGACGGCGAGCTCGACGTGGTCGAGACCGCGAACTGGTTTCCGAAGATCGCGCGCAAGGACTACATGCTCGGGCTCAACCTGACCGGCAACGCAGTCGACGATCCCGACCAGTCGTTCTACGAGAACTATTCCTGCGGTTCCGAACGCAACTACACCAACTACTGCAACAAGGAGATCGAAAAGCTGTTCGACGTGCAGTCGCAGGAGACCGATATCGCCAAACGCAAGAAGCTCGTGTGGGACATCGACAAGAAGTTGCAGGAGGACGTCGCGCGCCCGATCATCTTCCACGCGCGCACCGGCAGCTGCTGGCAGCCCTATGTCAAGGGCGTGACCGTCATGTCGAACAGCTCCTATAATGGATACCGGTACGAAGACGTTTGGATGGACAAGTAGCGCGCTAACGGTTCGACGGGAGGGCGCGGGATGTTTGCCTATCTGGTGCGGCGCCTGTTCCTGATGCTCGTGACCCTGTTCGGGATCTCGGTCGTCATCTTCTTCCTGCTGCGCATCGTGCCCGGCAACATCGTCGACATCCTGTTCGCCGCGGCCGGCTATGTCGATCCCGCCGACAAGGCCAATCTGGAGAAGGAGCTCGGCATCGACCAGCCGCTGGTGGTGCAATATTGGCACTGGATCAGCGGCTTCCTGCGCGGCGATTTCGGCTACTCCTATGTCTCGGAGAAGCCGGCGCTTCAGGAGATCCTGCCGCGGATCCCGATCACGGCGCGGCTTGCCGGCCTGGCACTGCTGTTTTCGGCGTCGATCGGGATTCCCTTGGGCGTCATCAGCGCGGTGAAGCAGGGAACGCGGCTCGACTACGCGCTGCGCGTCGTCAGTCTTTCCGGCCTGTCGCTGCCGTCATTCTGGCTGGGGCTGCTGGTCCTCACGGCGTCGGTGGCGATGTTCGGCCAGATGCCGCTGTTCAATCCCAACCCCCAGAGTTTTGGGGAGGCGGTTGCAACCTATTGCATCCCGGCGATGGTGGTCGGATTCCGCAGTTCGGCACTGACCATGCGCATCACCCGCTCCTCGATGCTGGAGGTGCTGCGGCAGGATTACATCCGCACCGCGCGCGCCAAGGGCGCGTCCGACGCCGCGGTGAACTACCAGCATGCGCTGAAGAACGCGATCCTGCCCGTCATCACCGTGATCGGGATCGAGGCCGCGTTCCTGATCGGCGGCCTGATCGTCACCGAGACCGTGTTCAACATCCCCGGTGTCGCACGCTTCCTGGTCGAGGCGATCCGCTGGCGCGATTATCCGATCGTGCAGAACCTCGTGATGCTGATCGCCGTGGTGGTGGTCAGCGCGAATTTCATCGTCGACATGCTGTATGCGGTGTTCGACCCGCGTATCCGGTACACGGATTGATCTGATGACTATTGCTCACGCCGCGAGCGCGCTCCCCTTCACCTCTCCCCGCTTGCGGGGAGAGGTCGAATTTGCGCAAAGCGCAAATTCGGGTGAGGGGGAGTCTCCGCGGGTCCAATTCTCACCTCCCCCTTGGAGAGCCCCCCTCACCCCGACCCTCCCCCCGCAAGCGGGGAGAGGGGGAAGATAGAGCTCACATGGCTACGATCGACTATGATCTCGAACTCAGGCGCGCCGGCATGCATGCGACCGGGGGCTGGCGGCGTGTGCTGTTTCTGGCGCAGCGGCATGTGCTCGGCGCTGCGGGGCTCGTCATCATGACGGCGTTCGTGCTGACCGCAATCTTTGCCGATTTCATTGCACGCTATGACCCCCTGACGATCGACGCCGCCCGTGCGCTGGCCCGCCCAAGCCTGGCGCACTGGATGGGAACGGACTCTTTCGGCCGCGACGTCTTCAGCCGCATCATTCATGGCTCGCGCATCTCGCTTGCCGTCGGCATCGGCTCGACCGCGCTCGGCGGCACGATCGGCGTGATCGTCGGGCTGACGTCCGGTTATCTCTCCGGCTGGGTCGATCTGGTGTTCCAGCGTGTCTCCGACGTCCTCCAGGCGCTTCCATTGCTGGTCCTGGCGTTGATCATGACCGCCGCACTCGGTCCGTCCTTGCCGAACGTCATCATCGCCATTGCCATTCCGCTGATCCCGACCGTGTCGCGTGTCGTCCGCGCCAACACGCTGGCGCTGCGCGAGCTGCCCTTTATCGAAGCTGCCAAGTCGATCGGCATGAGCGAGGTGCGCATCGCGCTCCGCCACGTGCTACCGAACACGCTGGCGCCGCTGATCGTGCTGGCGACCGCCCAGCTCGGCTCGACGATCCTGACCGAAGCCTCGCTCTCCTTCCTCGGCCTCGGCATTCCCGAGCCTTATCCGTCCTGGGGCCGCATGCTGTCGGAATCCGCTGCCGAATATGCCCGCACCGCGCCGTGGCTGGTGATCTTCCCGGGGATCGCGATCAGCCTCGCCGTGTTCGGCGCCAACCTGTTCGGCGACGCCCTGCGTGACATCCTCGATCCCCGGCAGCGCGGCTGATGGCTGATAAATCCGATCTCGTGCTCGAAGTGAAGAACCTGAAGACGGTGTTCTTCACGAACTCCGGTCTCTTCAAGGCCGTCGATGATGTTTCCTTCACCGTCAGGCGCGGCGAGACGCTGGCGATCGTCGGCGAGTCCGGCTGCGGCAAGAGCGTCACCGCGCTGTCGCTGATGCGGCTGGTGCCCGATCCGCCCGGCCGCATCGTCGGCGGGTCGGTCTCGCTCGAAGGCACCGATTTGTTGACGCTGGACGAGGCGGAGATGCGCGCCGTTAGGGGCAACCGCATCTCCATGATCTTCCAGGAGCCGATGACGTCGCTCAATCCCGTCATGCGGATCGGCGACCAGATCGTCGAGGCCGTGCGGCTGCACCGGGTGATGTCGGCCAAAGAAGCCCGGAACATCGCAGTCGAGATGCTGCGGCTGGTACGGATTCCAGAGCCGGCACGGCGCGCGCGGGAATATCCGCACCAGTTGTCGGGCGGCATGCGTCAGCGCGCGATGATCGCGATGGCGCTGGCCTGCCGGCCGGCGCTGCTGATCGCGGACGAGCCGACCACTGCGCTGGATGTCACCATCCAGGCGCAGATCCTGGCGCTGATCCTCGACCTCCAGAAGGAGCTCGGCACCGGGCACGTTCTCATCACGCATGATCTCGGCGTCGTCGCGCAGACCGCGCAGCGCGTGATCGTGATGTATGCGGGCAGGAAGGTCGAGGAAGCCAGCGTCGAGGCGCTGTTCGCCGATCCCAAGCACCCTTATACGCGCGGGCTGATGGCCTCGATTCCGTCGGTGCCGGCGTCCGGCGCCGCGACGCAGGCGCGGCTCAACGAAATTCCCGGCACCGTGCCATCGCTGGTGCGGCTGCCACAGGGCTGCGCCTTCGCGCCGCGCTGCAAGCTCGCGATCAAGCGCTGCGAGGAGTACCCGCCATTGCAGGATTGGGGCGGCGGCCATCTCGCCGCCTGCTGGCGCGCGGCTGACGTCGCGGAGGTCGCATGACCGAAGCACTGCTCGAGGTCACCGACCTTAGGAAGCACTACCCGGTGCGCGCCGGCGTGTTGCGCCGGCAGGTCGGCACCGTGCACGCGGTGGACGGCGTCTCGTTCACGGTTGGTGTCGGCGAAACATTGGGGCTGGTCGGCGAGTCCGGCTGCGGCAAGTCGACGGTGGCGCGCAGCGTGCTGCGGCTGGTCGAACCGACCTCGGGCCAGATCCGTCTCGAGGGCGAGGACATCACGCATCTTTCCAAGGCGGCGCTGCGCCCGCACCGTCGCTCGATGCAGATCGTGTTCCAGGACCCCTTTGCTTCGCTCAATCCGCGCATGACCGCGGGCGACATTGTCGGAGAGCCGCTGGCCGTGCACGGGCTCGCGAGCGGCAAGGAGCTGGAAGCGCGGACTGCAAAGCTGTTCGAGCAGGTCGGCCTGCGGCCCGACCAGATGCGCAACTTTCCGCATCAATTCTCCGGCGGCCAGCGCCAGCGCATCTGCATCGCACGGGCGCTCGCGCTGGGGCCGCGCCTGATCGTCTGCGACGAGCCGGTCTCCGCGCTCGACGTCTCGATCCAGGCGCAGGTGATCAATCTGCTGATCGACCTGCAACGCCAGCACGGCTTCTCCTATCTCTTCATCGCGCACGACCTCGCCGTGGTCGCCCATATCAGCCACCGCGTCGCGGTGATGTATCTCGGCCGCATCGTCGAGATCGCCGCCAAGGACGAGCTGTTCAAGAACCCGCGCCATCCCTACACGCAGGCCCTGCTCGCCTCGGTGCCGATCGCCAACCCGCTCGCGAAGAAGCTCGCGCCGCTGGTCGACGGCGACGTGCCGAGCCCGGTCAATCCGCCATCCGGCTGTGCGTTTCACACGCGCTGCCGGTTCGCGATGGACCGGTGCAGGACGGAGCGGCCGGCGCTATTAGATGCGGGCGACGGGCACCAGGTGGCGTGTTTGCTCAATGACGGGACTGGGCGGAGCCAATAGCAACAGGCGCCAACGCCCGGATCACCGGCCACGCCGCCAGCGCAGCAGCCAGATGCTTGAGTGTGTGGCCCGAGACGATGTGCCCTGTCGCTTCGAAAACGGCCTCGTCTCCGAGCTCGAAAAGCTTGGCCAGCACATAAAAGAAAATCACGCCGCCGAGCGGCACGCCAAGCGCACCAGGCCGGGGCGGTGTCAGCGCCAGTCCCACGGCCAACGCCATGCCGCCGAACTGCACGACCACCCATGGCGTGAGGTTGTCGCGTGCCACCCAGGCCGCGAGCAGGCCCGCAACCATCATCAGCACCAGCACTGCCTCGCCCGCGCGCACGCTGATGCGCTCGCTGGCCGCGATGCCCAGGAATCCCGCGAACGCCACCGCCATGCCGAGACGATCGGCCACGAGCCGTTGCGGCATGTCGGGGTCCAGATGATAGAAGCCCGAGCCTAAGCAAGTGAGGATCAGTCCCACAAAAAACCAGCTTGCTCCCACGGGTGCATCATGGCGGGCGCGCAGCCGCTCCGAGCCCCAGACGCCCATCGCGAGGAAGGCGAGATTGCTCAGTACGTCGCCGGCATTGGGCACGCCGAGCCAGGAGCGGGCGTCGACGAAATGCGGGATGTGCCACGCGGCGGCGGGCAGTGTCGGCGCCAGCAGCGCCGCCAGGGTCAGAACGAAGAGCGCGCCGATCAGGTATTTTTCGCGAACTGTAGGTGCGGCGAACCGACGGGGCGTTGAGGGGAACGTGACATTGGGCTTTTGAGCGTGGTCATGTGCGCACAACATGGGAGCTCCGTATTTGAACAATGTTCAGTATTGGTAATCCACTAATGAACATTGTTCAATCCGAATCGCACTATCGATGCAAATTTCTAACATCTCTTTGAAATTATTTATGATTCCATACGAGACGGAGGCCAGCAACCCGCAGCGAGTTGAGTTCGGGGCAGCATCTCCGTCGTCATTGCGAGCGCAGCGAAGCAATCCAGACTGCCGCCGCGGAAAGATTCTGGATTGCTTCGCTGCGCTCGCAATCGAATTTGCCGCGCTACCCCGCTCCGATCTCCGCGACGATCCTGCCCGTGGTCACCTGCTCACCCTCGGTGACGTCGATCGCGGCGACGACGCCGTCGATGCCGGCCTTGTGGACGTGCTCCATTTTCATCGCTTCCAGCGTCAGCACCGGCTGGCCGGCGGCGACGCGGTCGCCCGGCTTGACCAGGACGGCGACGACGCGGCCGTTCATGGCGGCGCGGACTTTTCCGTCGCCGCCGTTGGTTGCCGCCGCCTTTGGCGCAGCGAGAGTGAAGTCGGTCACCGCGAGCGGAAAGCCGCGATGCTGGAGATAGAGCCGATCGCCATCGCGCAGGAATTTGGCGCTGTCCATCATGCCGTCGTGACGGAAGCGGATCGCGTCAGGATCGAGCTGATCAATTTCGAACTTGTCCTGCCGGCCGTCGGTGGCGACGGTGTACCCACCATCCCGCTCTCGCGTAACTTCGAGTTCGCGCGCCTGGCCGGCGATCTCGATTTTCGCAGGAAGCGGAAACGTTGCCGACAGGCTCCGGCCGCGCCGCCATGACGGCGCGCGCGGATTTGTGACGTAGAGCAGCAGGCCTGCCAGCGCCGTGCCGAACGCCGCGTCCGCCGGGGGAGCCAGCAGCTCGTCGCGATGCGCGCCGATGAACGCCGTCGTCGCCTCGCCCCTGGCAAAGCCGGGATGACGCAGGCAGGACATCAGGAAGGCCTGGTTGGTGGTCACGCCGAAGGCGGTGAGCTGCTCCAGGCCGACGATCAGCCGTCCCCTCGCCTCCTCGCGTGTCGCGCCGTGGCTAATCACCTTGGCGATCATGGAATCGTAGAACGGCGGGATCTCCGAGCCTGATTGCAGCGCGTGCTCGACGCGGATGCCATCCGGCACCTGCCAGCGCGCCATGCTGCCGGACTGCGGCATGAAATCCTGCGCGGCATCTTCCGAGCAGAGCCGCACCTCGATGGCGTGACCTGCGAAGCGGATGTCCTGCTGCCTCACCGGCAATTGCTCGCCGCGCGCGACGCGCAGCTGCAGCTCGACGAGATCGAGCCCCGTGATCGCCTCGGTCACGGGATGCTCGACCTGGAGACGGGTGTTCATCTCCATGAAGTAGAACTCCCCGCTCGCATCGAGCAGGAATTCCAGCGTACCGGCGCCCTCGTAACGCAGCGCCTTCACCGCGGCGACGGCGACCTCGCCCATTCTCGCACGCAGCTCCGGCGTGACGGCCGGCGACGGCGCTTCCTCGATCAGCTTCTGGTGCCGCCGCTGCACGGAGCAGTCACGCTCGCCGAGATGAATGGCGTTGCCGTGGCTGTCGCCGAACACCTGGATTTCGATATGGCGTGGATTCTGGATCGCGCGTTCGAGGATGACCGTGGCATCACCGAACGCAGCCTTCGCCTCCGACCGCGCGCTGCGCAGCGCGTCGGGGAAGGATGCAGCATCGGTCACGAGCCGCATGCCGCGACCACCACCGCCGGCCACCGCCTTGATCATCACGGGAAAGCCGATCTTCTTGGCCTCCGCGAGCATGACCTCGTCGCCTTGCTCAAGGCCCTGATAGCCGGGCACGCAGGGCACACCGGCCTTCCGCATGATCTCCTTGGCACCGGCCTTGTTGCCCATCGCCTCGATCGCCTGGGGCGACGGGCCGATGAAGACGAGACCGGCGTCCTTGCAGGCCTGCGCAAAGTCCTCGTTCTCGGCGAGGAAACCGTAGCCGGGATGGACGGCATCCGCGCCGCTGGCTTTCGCCGCGGCAATGATCGCGGGGATGTTGAGATAGGATTGCGCCGGCAGCGCCTCGCCGATGCGCACGGCCTGATCGGCCTGCCGCACATGGAGCGCATCGCGATCCGCGTCGGAATAGACCGCGACGACGCCGAGGCCAAGCTTGCGCGCGCTGCGCATCACCCGCAACGCGATCTCGCCGCGGTTGGCGATCAGGACCTTGAAGAACGGCCGGTGCTGCACTGATCCGTTCCTCATGGCCGGGCCACCGAAAACTGCATGCGCTGGGGCGTGCGTGCGTCGCCTTCGCGGCAGATCGCGAGCACTTCGGAGAGGACCGCCCGGGTGTCGCGCGGATCGATCACGCCGTCGTCGAGCACGCGCGCGCTGGTCGAGAACACGTCCATCTGACCATCGAACACGCCGACGATCTGCGCCTTCATCGCATCGAGCTTGTCCTTCTCGATCGGCTTGCCGCGCCGCGCGGCGGCGGCTTCCGTCACGATGGCCATGGTCTCGGCGGCCTGCTCGCCGCCCATCACCGCCGTCTTGGCGTTCGGCCAGGAGAAGCAGAAGCGCGGATGGAAGCCGCGCCCGCACATGCCGTAATTGCCGGCGCCGAACGAGGCGCCGCAATAGATGGTGATCTGCGGCACCGGCGCCGACGTCACCGCCTGGATCATCTTGGAGCCGTGCTTGATCATGCCGGCTTCCTCGTAGGCCTTGCCGACCATGTAGCCGGTGGTGTTGTTCAGATAGAGGATCGGCGTGCGGGTCTGACAGCAAGCCTGGATGAAATGCGTTGCCTTGTTGGCGCCGGCAGGATCGAGCGGGCCGTTGTTGGTGATGATGCCGATCGCCTGGCCCTCGATGCGGGCATGGCCGCAGACGGTTGCCGGGCCGTAATTCGGCGCCATCTCGGTGAAGTCGGAATCATCGATGATGCGGGCAATCACCTGCTTCATGTCCACGGGGCGCTTGTGGTCCATCGGCATGATGCCGAGCAGCTCGTCCTGGTCGTAGCGCGGCGGCTTGAATTGCGGAGCAGCTCCGTCCGGCCGCTCCCACTCCAGGGCCGCCATGATCTCGCGCGCGATGCGCAGCGCGTCGCGATCGTCCTCAGCGAGATAGTCGCCGAGGCCGGAGACCTGGGTGTGCATCTCGGCGCCGCCAAGCTCTTCCTCGGTCGCGATCTCACCGGTTGCGGCTTTTAGCAGCGGCGGCCCTGCGAGGAAGGCACGGGTGCGGCCGCGCACCATGACGATGTAGTCGGACAGGCCGGTCTGGTAGGCGCCGCCCGCGGTGGACGAGCCGTGCGTCACCGTGACGACCGGGAGACCCGCCGCCGAGAGCCGCGCCAGGTTGCGAAAGATGTTGCCGCCGCGAACAAAATCCTCGACGCGGTAGCGCAGCAGATTGGCGCCGGCGCTTTCGACCAGCTGCACGTAGGGTAGCTTGTTCTCCAGCGCGAGCTCCTGCACCCGCAGCGTCTTGTCGAGGCCGAACGGCTGCAGCGCGCCGGCGTCGATGCCGGAATCGCTGGCGCTGACCATGCAGCGGATGCCCGAGACGAAGCCGATGCCGGCGATGACGCCGCCGCCCGGCACGCTCTTGTTCGGATCGGGCACGTCGAACATGTAGCCGGCGAGCGTCGACAGCTCGATGAAGGGCGCGCCGGGATCGAGCACCAGCGCGACGCGCTCGCGCGGCAGCAGCTGACCGCGCTTGTGAAAGCGGTCCTTTGCCGCGGCCGATGCGGCACGCGTGCGCTCTTCCAGCGCGCGCATGCGGTCGATCAAACCCAGCATGCCGTCGCGGTTGGCGTGGTAGGCCGCGCTGCCGGGGGAAATGGTGTTTTCGAGAATGGACATTAATGCTCCTTCCCGTCATTCCGGGGCGCGCGTAGCGCGAGCCCGGAATCCATATTCCCGATCGTGGTTATGGATTCCGGGCCTGGCCCTTCGGGCCATCCCGGAATGACGGAGTATGGCTTACCGATTCGTCCCAAAGATCTTCCGCGCCTCGGCGGGGCTTGCGATCTCGCGGCCGGCGCGGCGGGCACAGGCGGCGACGGCTTCGATCAGCTGGCCGTTCGACGTCACCTTCGTGCCGTCGGCGAGATAGAAGGTGTCTTCGAGGCCGGTGCGCAGGTGACCGCCGAGCTCGGCGCAGCGCTGGTGCAGCGGCCAGATCTCCTCGCGGCCGATCGCCGTGACCTGCCAATGCGCCTCCGGACGCTTCAGCTTGATCAGGATCGGCAACAGGTCGGGATCCGACGGCATGCCGGAGGCGACGCCCATCACGAAGTTATATTCGAGCGGGCCCTTGTACATGCCGACCTGGGTGTACATGCCGACGCAGCGGACGATGCCGACATCGAAGCATTCGAACTCGGGGATGGTGCCGACCGCGTTCATGACGTCGAGATAGTCCTTCACCTTCTCGACGGCGTTGTCGAACATCATCGGCGGCCAGGCCCAGGTGTTGTCGGCTTTCACCTTCAAATAATTCAGCGAGCCGGCGTTGCAGGCGGCGATCTCCGGCCTGGTCTCGCGGATGCAGTCGAGCGCGCCTGAGTAGTTCGGCCCCGACACGCCCGAGGTGTGGTTGATGATCACGCCCGGGCAGGCTTCGCGGATCGCCTGCTGGATCTCCTTGCTGACACTGACCTCCCAGGACGGCAGGTGCCCTTTGTTGGGCGCCTGCTGACGCAGATGGATGTGCATGATGCTGGCGCCGGCATCGAACGCAGCCCGGGCCTCGCGCGCCATCTGCTCCGGCGTCACCGGCACGTTGTGCTGCTTGGGGTCGGTGAGCACGCCGTTCAGCGCGCAGGTGATGACGGCCTTGTCGCTCATGCCTTGACGCTCATGACTTGGATGTCTCGCACGTTGAGAATTCAACGCTTGCGATCATGTGACGCGCGGCATGCGGCTTCTTGCGCGGAGAAGCTGGAAAATAGCGAGTTGTAGGTGCGTAGGGTGGGCAAAGGCGCTCTTGCGCCGTGCCCACCACGTCTTGGTATTCGGCGAAAATGGTGGGCACGCTTTCGCTTTGCCCACCCTACGAGAGCGAGCCTAGCTCGCTTCCGCGAGCCTCACCGTCTCGGTGCTGCGATAGATCGCAAGATCGCGCGAGCCGACGAAGATCGCGCGCGGCTTCAAGCCGTAGAAGCGGCGGATCGAGTGGCTGAAATGCGTGCTATCGGGATAGCCGATGTCCTGCGCGAGATGGGCGAGGTTGAGGTCCTGGTTGGCGAAATGCAGCAAGTGCCGCGCGCGCTTCCAGGCGCGGAAGGAGCGGAACGAGATGCCGGTCTCCTCCTTGAACAGATGCAGGAAGCGCGAGGCGGAAAGACCTGCTTCTGCCGCGCAAGTATCCGCCGTCACCGGCTCGCCGGAGAAGCGCCCGATGCGCGCGACCGCGCGCATCACCCGCGGGTCGAGCACGCGGCGCGGCAGCGCCTCGCCGAAGCACATCTCGTCGAATTCGGCGGTGGTGATGTCGCCGTAGCGGCGCTGGCGCAGCAGCGCGTAGGCGGCGAGGATCTTGCGCGCATAGACGGCCCGGTCCGGTCCGGTCAGCCGCTCGGCCAAAGCCTCGATCACGCCATCCGGCATGCTTTCGGGCTCGAGCGTCACGCTGATTGCAGTGCGATAGTCGCCGGCAATGGAATGCCGCTGGTTCGGCAGGGTGACGAACAGCTCGCCGGTGGCGAGGACATCGTCGATCGTCAGGTGCAGGTTGCCCTTGACCGCCACATAGACATGGCAGCAACCGGGGGTCCGCTTGCGTGGGCGGCCGAGCAGGCCGGCATAAAACACCCGTTCCGGCGTGATCAGCATCAGATGGTCGGATTCGCGACCGTTATCTTCCATTGGGGTCCTCCTCGCGCGGCTCTCTGGCCGCTGCGGACGAAGATCACCTTAGCGCAAATTTGAGCGCTGTCACGAAGGGATAGCGCTGTCAGGGAAACATGCGCAGTCGTTCCGGGGCGGTCCGTTGGACCGAACCCGGAACCTCGAGATTCTCAGGTGCGCAACGGCGCACCATAGTTCGATGCTTCGCATCGGCCCGGAATGACAGCGTCCCTTACGCCCTTACCCGCGGCGCGACATTCTGCTCGACTCCAGCCTTCTGCTCCGCAGCAACGGCGCGCTTGAAGCCCTCGCGCTGCTGCAATCGCGCCCAATAGGCTGCGACGTTTGGCCCGAAATCCTTGGCGAGCCCGATGTTGTCGGCGAGGCGGAGCGCGTAGCCGATCACGATGTCGGCGGCGGTGAAGCGGCCGGCGCACAAGGTTTCGGCATTCGCGGTCGCTGCCTCAACGGCGCGCAGCCGGCCCAGGAACCATTTGGCATAGTCGCCGGCAACCTGCGGATTGCGGCGCTCCTCCGGCTCGAGCTGGGTGTAGCGGAGCACCAGCGTCTGCGGGAAGGTTAACGTGGCATCGCTGAAATACATCCAGTTCAGGAACGCGCCATAGGCGGGATCCTCGACGTCCACCATCAGCGGCGTCGGGGCGTATCTGGTGCCGAGGTAGTGGCAGATGCCCGAGGACTCCGTCATCTTCGTCTCGCCGTCGATCATGAAGGGAATCGTGCCGAGCGGGTTGAGCGCGAGATACTCCTTGGCGAACACCCGCGGCGGGAACGGCAGCATCTTCAACTCGTACGGCAGCCCCATCTCCTCCAGCATCCAGAGCGGACGGAACGAGCGTGCGGCATCGCAGTGATAGAGCGTGATCATGATGCATTCCCTTTGCTGCCGGGCAGCGTACCCATCATCTTGCACAGGACCATCAGCATGACCTCGTCGGCGCCGCCGCCGATCGAGGTCAGACGGCTGTCGCGATAGGCACGGCTGACCGGCGTCTCGTTGGTAAAGCCCATTCCGCCCCAATATTGCAAGCAGGCGTCGGTGAGCTCCCGGCCGAGCCGGCCGGCCTTCAACTTGGCCATGGTCGCGAGCCTGGTCACGTCCTCACCCGCCACCAGCGCCTCACCGGCGCGATAGATCAGTGCGCGCAGCAGCTCGACCTCGGTCTGCATCTCCGCGAGCTTGAAGTGCACGACCTGGTTGTCGAGGATGCTCTGGCCAAAAGCCTTGCGGTTGCGGGTGTATTCGATGGTCTCGTTGATGATGTATTCGTGCGCCTTGAGGCAGGCGGCCGCGCCCCACAGCCGCTCCTCCTGGAACTGGATCATCTGGTAGGTAAAACCCTTGCCCTCCTCGCCGATCCGGTTGCGCTTGGGCACGCGGACATTGTCGAAGAATATCTGCGCGGTGTCGGACGAGCGCATGCCCATCTTGTCGAGCTTGCGGGCGACCGTGACGCCCTTGGCCTTCATGGGCACGCAGATCAGCGACTTGTTGCGGTGAACGGGCCCGTCGCCGGTGTTGGCGAGCAGGCAGATCCAGTCGGCCTGGGTGCCGTTGGTGATCCACATCTTGCCGCCATTGATGACGTAGTCGTCGCCGTCCGAACGCGCGCCGGTCTTGATCGAGGCGACGTCGGAGCCGGCGCCGGGCTCGGAGACGCCGATGCAGGCGACGAAATCACCCGCAATCGAGGGCGCCAGGAATTCGCGCCGCACCTCGTCGGAGCCGAACCGCGCCAGCGCCGGCGTCGCCATGTCGGTCTGCACCCCGATCGCCATGGGCACGCCGCCGCAGGTGATGGCCCCGAGCTCCTCCGCCATCAGCAGTGCATAGGAATAGTCGAGCCCCGAGCCGCCGAATTCGACCGGCTTGTTCAATCCGAGGAAGCCGAGGCTGCCCATCTTCTTGAACAGCGCGTGCGCGGGGAAGATATCGGCCTTCTCCCATTCGTCGACGTGCGGATTGATCTCGTTCGCGATGAATTTTTGCAAGGAGCGGCGGATGTCGTCGTGGTCGGCGGTGAACAGCATTTCTTTCCCTTCGTCATTCCGGGGCGCGCGAAGCGCGAACCCGGAATCCAGAGATGAGTCCTACAATATCGAGATTCCGGGTTCGACGCTTCGCGCCGCCCCGGAATGACAGCGTGCATCACAGCCCCATCTGCCGCGACGCCAGATCCTTCATGATCTCCTCGGTACCGCCGCCGATGGCGTTGACCTTGACCTCGCGGTAGATGCGCTCGGCCTTGATGCCGCGCATGAAGCCGGCGCCGCCGAAGATCTGCACCGCTTCCGAGGCGCAGAACGCCATGGTCTGCGTTGCCTGGTTCTTCATCATGCAGATTTCGGCGACCGGACTTTCGCCCTGCTCCAGGCGCCAGGCCAGCATCTCCAGCATCGCCTGCGAGGCCGCGACCTTCTGCGCCATGTCGACGATCTTGTGCCTGATGACCTGATGCTGGGCGAGCGGCTTGCCGAAGGTCTTGCGTTCCTTGGCGTAGGCAATCGCCTCGTCGAGGCAGACGCGTGCGAAGGCGGTGCAGCCCGCCGCCATACCCATGCGCTCGCTGTTGAAATTCTGCATGATGATCTTGAAGCCCTGGCCCTCCTCGCCGATCAGATTTTCGGCCGGCACGCGGCAGTCGTCGAAATGCAGCGTCGCGGTGTCGGAGGCCCACCAGCCCATCTTCTTCAGTTTTGTCCTGGACAGGCCGGGCGTGTCGCCCGCGATCAGGAGCAGGCTGACGCCGCCGGCGCCCTCGCCGCCCGTACGCACGGCGACGGTCAGATAATCGGCGCGCATGCCCGAGGTGATGAAGGTCTTCTCGCCGCTCACGACGTAGTGATCGCCGTCCCGCCGCGCCCGCGTGCGAAGGTTTGCAACGTCCGAGCCGCCGCCCGGCTCGGTGATCGCGAGCGCGGAGATCTTCTCGCCTGCCAGCACCTGCGGCAGCACGCGCGCCTTCACCTCCGGCCGCGCCGCACGCGCGATCGGCGGCGAGCCGATGGTGTGGCTCATCAGGCTGGCGCTGACGCCGCCGGCGCCGGCCTGCGCCAGCTCCTGGCTCGCCACGATCTTCATGAACTGGTCGGCGGCAATCCCGCCGTATTCCTCGGGGAATCGCGAGCCCCAACAGGCCGATCTCCGCCGCCTTGCGATAGAGTGCGCGGGGAAATTCGCCGGCCTCGTCCCATTCATGGGCGAAGGGCGAGATCTCCTTCTCGACAAAGCGGCGCATCACGTCGCGGAAGGCATCGTGCTCGGCGGTATAGAACGGGTTCTTCATCGCACTCTCGCCTCGCGGACGGATTCGTCTCATCCACCATGGCTGGAACCTGGGCAGCTCACTTGCGCGGAGTGGCTGACCCGGTAAGGCCATTCAGCAGGCCATCACCTAGCAACTCAACGCAAGACGATTTTCGCCCCTCGCGCGCCAACTCCAAATCAAAAAAGACGTGTCGCACAAACTCCGGCTGGCCCCAGGGCCACGCCGGGCATGGTGCACGGCAATAGGGATACAGGCGGTACAAGACCGCCGAGGGAGGGTTTTTTGGCCGTTCGTTACTACGACTGGATCGCCCATCATGGCCGCCGCACGCCTGGCAAGGTCGCGGTCATCGACCTCGCGAGCGAGCGCCGCTTCACCTATTCGCAGCTGGATGCGAGGGTCTCGCGTCTCGCCTCGTTCCTGTGTCACACGCTGAAGGTCTCGCGCGGCGACCGCGTCGCGGTGCTGGCGCTGAACACGACCGATACGTTGGAGGTGCAGTTTGCCTGCGGGCGGTTAGGTGCGATCTTCGTGCCGCTGAACACCCGCCTCACCGTTCCCGAACTCCAGTTCATCACCGCTGATTGCGCGCCGAAGGTGATGATCCATGATGCCGACCTCGCCGAGACGGCGCTGAGCGTCGCCAAGCTCTGCGGTGTAGCGACCAGCCTGCTGCTCGGCCCCGGCGGGGCCTACGAGGCCGGCATCGCCGCCGCAAAGCCGCTCGACCGGATCGAGGAGGTCACACTCGATGACGTCTCGACCATCATGTACACGTCCGGCACCACGGGTCATCCGAAGGGCGCGACCATCACCCACGGCATGACGTTCTGGAATTGCGTCAATCTCGGCGGTCCCGCCTGCATCGGACCGTCCTCGGTGCTGCTCACCGTGCTGCCGCTGTTCCATACCGGCGGGCTGAATTGCTACACCAATCCGGTGCTGCATGCCGGCGGCACCGTGATGATCATGCGGGCCTTCGATCCCGGCACGGCGCTCGGCCTGATCAACGATCCCGCGCAGGGCATCAACGTGTTCTTCGGCGTCCCCGCGATCTACCAGTTCATGGCGCAGCATCCCGCCTTCGCAACGACCGACCTTACCCGGCTGATCGTCGGCGGTGTCGGCGGCGCGCCAATGCCGGTGCCGCTGCTGAAGGTCTGGGAGGCGCGCGGCGTCGCACTCCAGCAGGGCTATGGCATGACCGAGACCTCGCCGGCCGTGCTGGTGCTCGACCGCGAGGATGCGGCGCGCAAGGCCGGCTCCGCCGGCAAGCCGGTGCTGCACACGGAGGTGCGGATCGTGCGGCCCGACGGCAGCGACGCCGATGTCGGCGAGCTTGGCGAGCTCTGGGTGAAGGGACCAAACATCACGCCCGGCTACTGGAACAGGCCGGAGGCGAACAAATCCTCCTTCACCGACGGCTGGCTCCACACCGGCGATGCGACACGCGTCGATGAGGAAGGCTTCTACTACATCGTCGACCGCTGGAAGGACATGTACATCTCGGGCGGCGAGAACGTCTATCCGGCCGAGGTCGAGAACGTCCTGCACCAGCTTGGCGCCATCGCCGAAGCCGCCGTCATCGGCATTCCCGATCCGCAATGGGGCGAGGTGGGCCTTGCCATCGTCGCGGTCAAGCCAGGACAAAGGCTGACGGAAACCGACGTCTTCGCACATTGCGCGGCCAATCTCGCGCGCTTCAAATGCCCACGCCAAATTCGCTTCGTCGATGCGCTGCCGCGCAACGCCACCGGCAAGATCCACAAGCCGACCTTGCGCAAGGAATTCTCGGCGGCCTCCGAAGTCGACAAGAAAGTCGCCAACGCCTGACCAAAGCGCCCCTCTCGCGGGCGCTTTTTCCTTTTGTAGTGCCTGCTCCGACCCACAAGAAACCCAAGGAATTTCCATGAAAAACAAGAAACGCGTCCTGCTCGCGGCGGCTACGGCCCTGACATTGCTCTCGGTTCAAGGGGCTTACGCACAGAAGAGGTACGATACCGGCGCCTCCGACACCGAGATCAAGATCGGCAATGTCGAGGCCTATTCCGGCCCCGCCTCCGCTTACGGCGTCATCGGCAAGACCGAGGAAGCCTATTTCAAGATGATCAACGACCAGGGCGGCATCAACGGCCGCAAGATCAACTGGATCTCCTATGATGACGGCTACTCGCCGCCCAAGACCGTGGAGCAGGTCCGCAAGCTGATCGAGAGCGACGAAGTGTTCCTGGTGTTCAACGCGCTCGGCACGCCGACCCAGACCGCCGTGCAGAAATATCACAACGCCAAGAAGATCCCGCAGCTCTTCCTCGCCACCGGCGCCAGCAAGTGGAACGACCCGCAGAATTTCCCGTGGACCATGGGCTTCCAGCCGAGCTACCGGGTCGAGGCGCGGATCTTCGCCAAGTACATCCTGAAGGAGAAGCCGGACGCGAAGGTCGCGATCTTCTATGCCAACGACGATTTCGGCAAGGACTACGTCGCCGGCATCAAGGACGTGTTCGGCGACAAGGCATCGAAGCTGATCGTGGCCGAAGAGAGCTACGAGACCTCGGAGCCATCGATCGATTCACACATCGTCAAACTCAAGGGCACCGGCGCGGACGTCTTCGTGAACATCTCGACCCCGAAATTCGCGGCGCAAGCCATCAAGAAGATCGCGGAGCTGGAATGGAAGCCGATGCACCTGATGACTGATGTCTCGGTGTCCATCGGCGCGGTGATGAAGCCCGCCGGCCTCGAAGCCTCCGAGGGCGTGCTGTCGGCCGGTTATCTGAAGGACGCGTCGGATCCGCAATGGAAAGACGACGAGGGCATGAAGAAGTTCGTGGCCTTCATCGACAAATACATGCCCGGCGCAAACATCTCGGACGCCAACCTGGTCTACGGCTATGCCGCGGCCCAGACGATGGTGCAGGTGCTGAAGCAGGCGGGCGACAATCTCACCCGCGAGAACGTGATGAAGCAGGCCGCCAGCCTGAAGGACTTCGCCCCCGATACGCTGATCCCGGGGATCAAGATCAACACCTCGCCCACCGACTTCGCGCCGATCGAACAGCTCAAGATGTGGCGGTTCAAGAACGGCCAGTGGGAACTGTTCGGCCCCATCATCAGCGCGGAGCCGAGCGGCTAGTTCTCGGCGAACTGTCCGTGCATGGGGGATGGCGGCCGCGAGGCCGCCATCTCCTTGTCCGCGGATCTCCAGGGTGAACCAAGGGTGAACCTATGCCGGCAAGAACAGCGCGAACGGCTCTTCCACCGTGCGGCGCAGGTGTTTTCGGTACAGCTCATAGTTGGCGTCGCCGGACGCGACCCGGCCCAAGGACGGCGTCGGAACGTTCCTGAGCGGCACGTAGGCGATCGGTGCTGCAATCGGCGTCAGCTGCGAGCCGGGACCGGCGCGGAGCGTCGAGATGATGCCGTACATCTCGCCGGCGACCGTCGGCCGCGACACCGTGATCACGCGATGCTGGCCGTGCTTGATGATGACGAGATAGATGAAGCCGGACTGATGCGGCACGGCGACCTCGCCGGTGTGCTCATAGGCGGCATCGGTCCGATCGCCCTCGCGGAAGACCAGCGACGAGACCTTCGGCTCCCACAAGATTTCGGTGCGGTAGGCGAAGATCGCGTCCTTGTCGCCAAACGACGGCCGCAGCGTGATGTAGACATCCTCGAGCCAGGTCACCGCGCGATGCGCATAGGAGCCGAGGCTGTCGGGCGCGACATCGTTCGCGGCCGCAGGCGCCACGACGACGACGCTCTTGCGTAGGGACACACCCAGCGCCTGCTCCAGCCGGACCGTCGTCGCCAGCGTGAACGGCCGGCGGCCGCCGAGCACCTTCTCCAGCGTCGACAGGCTGAGCTTGGCCTGCTCGGCCAGCGCCTGCCGGGAGATCCGGCGCCTGGCGAGCTCCTCGCGAATGGTCTCCGCGATCTCGCGGCTCTGCTCGTCCGAAAGCTGCTTGTCGCCCTGCGTTTGCATCGTCACCCCTGCCTTGGGAGCACCATTCTAGCAGGGCGGACAAACCAGCACAAAACCGCACATGGCCACCCGTCCGCCGCCCGCCCGGGCCGGCCGCGGCGGAACATTGCCGATCATTCTGCTCGCGAAATCAGGCCCTCCCGGCGGATGCTGAGCCTGCAAACATCCTTCGGGAGCAGGCCAAATGAATACCTACGACACAGCCGACAGCGACGAACATCCCATGCTGAGCCGGCTGATCAAGCTCGGATTGTTTCTTCTCGCGCAGGGCATCGCGGTGATGCTGGTCGCCTTCGTGGCCCTGCTGGTGAGCTTCGGGACGAGCTGGTCGGCAACGACCGAACAGGCCAGCCTGCTCCGGCCCGGCGATGCCAGGTCCGGCACCCTCCTCCTGAAGGAAGATGGCGCCACCACCGAAGCGATCCGCCTCGGCATCGATATCGACATCACGGTATCGGGCCCGACGCTGCGCACCCGCGTCACCCAGGTGTTCCGCAATCCGACCAAGGACTGGGTCGAGGCCACCTATGTCTATCCGCTCGCGACCAATGGCGCCGTCGACACGCTGAAGATGGTGGTCGGCGACCGCGTCATCGTCGGCGACATCAAGGAGCGGCAACAGGCGCGCGTGATCTACGAACAGGCGCGCAGCGCCGGCCAGAAGGCCGCGCTCACCGAGCAGGAGCGGCCCAACATCTTCACCAACTCGGTGGCGAATATCGGTCCCGGCGAAACCGTGCTGGTGCAGATCGAATATCAGGAGCCGGTGCATCAATCCGGCAATGAATATTCGCTCCGCGTGCCGCTGGTGGTCGCGCCGCGCTACAATCCGGCGCCGATCGTGCAGAGCGTCGACTTCCGCAACGACGGCTCCGGCTGGGGCGCCGCCACGTCCGATCCCGTGCCCGACCGCGAGCGCATTTCCCCGACGGTGCTGGATCCCGTCAGGAATGCGCCCGCTAACCCGACCAGCATCACAGTGCGTCTGAAGGCCGGCTTTGCGCTCGGCGAGGTCAAGAGCCACCATCATAACGTCAAGATCGAGAGCCCGGACAACGCGACGCGCATCGTCACGCTCGCCGACGGCGCGGTGCCCGCCGACCGCGATTTCGAACTGACGTGGAAGCCGGCGGCTCAGAAAGCACCGTCGGTCGGCCTGTTCCGCGAGCATGTCGGCGATGCCGATTACCTGCTCGCCTTCGTCACGCCGCCGAGCGCCGAGCAGGCAACGCAGAAGCCGCTGCCGCGCGAGGTCGTGTTCGTGATCGACAATTCGGGCTCGATGGGTGGCACCTCGATCGTCCAGGCCAAGGCGAGCCTGCTCTACGCCCTCGGCCGCCTCCAGCCGGCCGACCGCTTCAACGTCATCCGTTTCGACGATACCATGGACGTGCTATTTCCGGCCTCCGTGCCGGCGGATGCCGCCCATGTCGGCGAAGCGACCTCGTTCGTCAGCGCCTTGCAGGCGCGCGGCGGCACCGAGATGGTGCCGGCGATGCGCGCCGCGCTGACCGACAAGATCGGTGACACCGGCATGGTTCGCCAGGTCGTGTTCCTGACCGACGGCGCGATCGGCAACGAGCAGCAATTGTTCGAGACGATCACGGCGATGCGCGGCCGCTCGCGCGTGTTCATGGTCGGCATCGGGTCCGCGCCCAACACCTATCTGATGACGCGCGCTTCCGAGCTCGGCCGCGGCGCCTTCACCCATATCGGCTCTGTCGAGCAGGTCGAGGAGCGCATGCGCGGCCTGTTCGCGAAGCTGGAAAATCCGGCGGTGACCGGCCTCAGCGCAAAGTTCTCCGAAGCCACGGCCGACGTCACCCCGGCGATCATTCCGGACGTCTATCGCGACGAGCCCCTGGTGCTGGCGGCCAGGCTCGACAAGCTCGCAGGCTCGCTCGAGATCAAGGGGCGCGTCGGCGACCGTCCGTGGTCGGTGACGCTGCCGTTGCAAAATGCCGCCGAAGGCAAGGGCCTGTCAAAACTCTGGGCCAGGCGCAAGATCGGCGACGCCGAAGTGGCGCGCACGATGCGCGAGATGACGTCGGAAGAGGCCGACAAGGCGATCCTGGCGCTGGCGCTCGACCATCAGATCGTCACGCGGCTCACCAGCCTCGTCGCGATCGACAAGACGCCGAGCCGCCCCGAAGGCGAACCGCTCAAGCTCAGCGAATTGCCGATCAATCTGCCGGCCGGCTGGGATTTCGAGAAGATCTTCGGCGAACGGCCGCAGCTGGTGCCGACGCAGCTGCGCGAACGCCATGCCGATGCGCGCAACCAGCCGGCGGCAAGGCGGCCGACCCCCGCCGCGCCCGACGCGATCCGCCTGCCCAAGACCGCCACCTCAGCCGAGCTGAAGATGATCGGAGGTCTGGTCCTGATCGTGCTCGCCCTGATCCTGTTCGTGTTCAACCGGCGTCAGCCCTTGCTCACTGACGCCGCTTGAGAGAGGAGCCTCCCCGAACTCCTCTGTTAGCGCGCGCGGCTGCCCGTCCCCTACCCAACGGCCGCGCGCGCCTTTTTGGGGAATGTCATTCCGGGGCGGCTCGTAGAGCCGAACCCGGAATCTCGAGGTTCCGGGTTCTCGCTACGCGAGCCCCGGAACGACGAACAAGAGATACTCAATGCCCCGCCTCATCTCTCCCCTGGTTCTCGCGCTGATCGGCCTCATCTTGTTCGGCGACGGCGCCTACATCCATGCAAAAGCCTGGCTCGCGCAGGTGCTGCTGGAGCGCGCGTTCGACCGAAGCGTTGCGACGGGAGAGGTGGTCAAGCCGTGGTCATGGGCCGACACCTGGCCGGTCGCACGGATCGAGGTGAAGCGGATCGGCGCCAGCGCGATCGTGCTGGACGGCGCGAGCGGCCAGGCACTTGCTTTCGGACCCGGCCATATCGAGCGGACAGTCGATGCCGGCGAGCGCGGCGTTGCCGTCTATGCCGCCCATCGCGATACGCATTTCCGCTTCTTGCGGAATGTCGCGATCGGAGACGTGATCGAGATCACCCGCCGCGACGGCAGGCATTTCCGCTATCGCGTGGATTCTGCGACCGTTGTCCGTTTCGACGCATCGGGCATCGATCCCGCGACACAGGATGTCGAGCTCGTGCTCGCCACCTGCTGGCCGTTCGACGCCGTTACGTCCGGTCCCGAACGTTATGTCCTGCATGGCGTCCTGATGGGAGCGAATGAGTAGCAGCGATGCATCGCTCATTCCATCACACGGCATACCATGTGGTTGCTACTGCGAAGAACTCGCCATAGAACAGAGTGACGCGCCACCAAGAAGAACAACAGGTGAGATCACGCCATGGAAGCTCGCGTATCTGCTGCATTCTCCTCTCCGCGCCCATGGTCTCCATCGCCCGACGCCAGCGACATCGTAAAAGGCATCCATGCCATGCTGCACCCGCACAACATCGTGCTGGTGGGCGCGACCGACAAGCCCGGCAATTATGCCGAGCGCATCTGGAACAATCTGGTCAAATACGGCTTCGAGGGCGGGCTCTATCCGGTCAACGCCAAGCGCGAGACGATCTGGGGTGTGCCCTGCTACAAGGATTTTGCAGCCCTCCCGGAAAAGCCCGATCATGTCCTGGTGCTGGTGCCGGCCCGTTTCGCCGTGCAGGTTATCCGCGATGCCGCCGCGGCCGGCGCGCGCTCGGCCACCGTCGTCACCTCCGGCTTCAGCGAGTTGCAGGATGACGAGAGCCAGAAGCTCGCCGCCGAACTGCAAGCGGCCATCCGCGAAACCGGCCTCGCCGTCACCGGCCCGAATTGCCTCGGCAACTTGAGCGCCGGCGAAAAGCTCTTCACCAATATCGACGACCGCATCGTCACCATGGAACAGGGCGCGGTGGCGATCGCCGGGCAATCCGGCGCCATCGTCATGGCGATCCGCCAGGCGCTGGAGGATCGCGGCGTCGGCGTCGGCTACATGGTCACGACCGGCAACGAGGCCGGGCTCGAGACGCCGGACCTGATGCGCTATTTCGCGGAGGATCCGAGCGTCAAGGTGATCGTCGTCTACCTCGAGGGCGTGCGCAACACCAAGGCCTTTCGCGACGCCTGCAAGGCGGCGCGCGCGGCGAGCAAGCCCGTGATCGCGCTCAAGCTCGGCGCATCCGAGGGCGGCCGCGCCGCGGCGATGGCGCACACCGGAGCGCTGGCGGGCTCGATCGAGACGTTCGACGCAATCGCAACGCGTGAAGGTGTCATCCGGGTCGGCGGGCTCGACGAATTGATCGAGACCACCGAATGCTTCGTCCACGCCGCCGTACCCAACGGGGACCGGCTCGCCGCGGTCACGCTGTCCGGCGGCAAGCGCGGCATGCTGATCGACGCCTTCTATGCGGAGGGCTTGAACTTCGCGCCGCTCAGCCCGCATGTCAGCTCGGAGCTGGCGAGGATGCTCGGGCCCGGATCGATCGTCGGCAATCCGCTCGACGCCGGCTTTGCCGCGGTCGTCGATCCCTCCGTCTACATGAAGTCGATCAAGCTGATGATCGACGACCCCGATATCGACATCGTCATCATCGATGCCGAGCTGCCGAAGGCGCCGCACGAGCTGCGCGAGCGTAACCTGCGCATCGTCGACGAGATGGCGAGCCGGGCCTCAAAGCCCGTGATCTACATCAGCGCGATGTCGATCGGCTTCACCGAGTTCACCAAGTCCTTGCGCAAATCGCTGCCGCATCTCGCGGTCATGCAGGGCATGGATCGCGCGGTCACCGCGATCAAATCACTGCTCGCCTATGCGAAGCTACGCAAGGAAGTACCCGACATCGTCTCGAGCTCGAAACCCGCCGCGCGTGCCGTGCTGGAAAAGGTGCTGACATCGGCGAACGGCGCCGCACTCGACGAAGTGGCCTCGAAGAAGCTGCTGAAGGCCTATGGCATCCCGACCTCGAAGGAAGCGACCGCACAGACGGCGGCGGAAGCCGTGAAGATCGCGAAACAGATCGGCTTCCCGGTCGTGGCAAAGGTCGTCAGCGCCGAGATCCTGCACAAGTCCGACATCGGCGGCGTGGTGCTGAACCTGAGCAATGCGGCCGAGGTGAGGAAGGCGTTCGCCGATATCACCGCGCGGGTGAAGCGGCTGAAGGGCAAGCCGAGGCTCGACGGCATCCTGATCGCGCAGCAGGTCAAGGCCGACCTCGAACTCGTGGTCGGCGCCTCGCTCGACGCCGAGATGGGTCCGGTCGTGCTGTTCGGCACCGGCGGCATCGACATCGAGCTGATGAAGGACGTCGCGCTCGCGGGCGCGCCGCTGGACGAGGCCGAGGCGCGGCTCCTGATCGGCCGCACCAAGGCCGGCATCAAGATGCGCGGCTATCGCGGCAAGCCGGCCTTGCACGAGGCCTCCGCGGTGAAGGCGCTGGTCGGCCTGTCCAACCTGATCGCGGATGCCGGCGACCGGATCGCCTCGATCGACATCAATCCGTTCCTGATCAACACCAGGACGGGCGTGGCGGTCGATGCCCTGATCGTGCTGAACAATGCCGCGGCAAAGCGCGCGGCCGGGCATTGATGTCGCGTTGGGCGGACTAGCGCGCCATTTTGCACGGCGGAGAGCAGTGGCGGGTTACACTTCCGCCTTCGCTCTTCGAGCCACGGCGGACAAGTCGTTAACCCGCTCGCGTTAGCATTGCGGTCGTTCAGACTCCTTCCAACTTCCCTGCTTTGGTCGTAAAATCGCACCCGCATGGCACGCGCGAGCAATCTGGTGATCGGGACGGCGACGCTGGCGGTGATCGCCGTGGCGTTCGGCGGCCTGCTCGGCGTACAGAAATGGCGCACCATCCAGAGTCGCAGCCAGTTGCGCGTGGTGTTCGAAGGCGGTTCCGCCAGCGGCCTGCGCCGGGGCGGCCCGGTCAATTTCGACGGTGTGCTCGCGGGCCAGATCCTGTCGATCAAGCTGGACAATCCCCGCAAGGTCGTGGCGCTGGTGTTGCTCGACAACTCCGCGCCGATCCGCAAGGACACCGTGGCGGGAATCGAGTTCCAGGGTCTCACCGGCGTCGCCGCGGTCTCCCTGATCGGCGGCGCGCCTTCCGCACCGCCGGTGCCGCTTGATTCGGACGGCATTCCCGTGCTCACCGCCGATCTCAGCGACGTCGAATCCATCGTCGACACCTTGCACAGTGTCGACCGCACGATCGTGAGCAACGCCCCTGCGATCAAGGAGGGGCTCCGCACATTCGAGAACTCCAGCGCCGACCTCAGGAGCAAGGGCGGCGAAATCGATTCCGTCATGGCCAAGGTCGACAGCGCCTTCGCAGGCTTCGACAAGGCGGTCACGAAGATCGAGGGCGTAGTGCCGGGCTTCGTCGATGGCAGGGCCGACGAGCTGTTCGAAACGGTGCAGGGGCTGCGCGAGCTGACCGACACCATGAGGAAGAAGTCGGCGAGCTACATCGAGGACATTCGACGCTCGCTGCTCGACGTCAGCGAGACCGCCAACAAGATGGCCGGCACGCCCGTGCCGCCGCGGCCACCGCGCAAGCCCGAGCAGAAGAAGCGGTAGGCGTGGCGAGCTGATCCGCCCCTCCCCCCAAAAACGTCGAAAACAACCCCATGCACAGTAGAACTGCCCCGCCAGTCGGGGCTTGGCGCTGCGCCGCGAACACACTTGGCGCCCCTGTCCGCGGGTTCGCGATGAGGGGCGGGCACGCGAACGCTTTGCCCACCCTGCGACATCCGCGACAGCTCAGTAGTTGCTGGCTGCTGCCTCATTGGGGATGCCCTCGATCGGGCACTCGTCGGTCCCCGGCGTCGAGCGGGTCATCGCCTCGACCATGTCGCGCGTGCCTTCGGGATCCTTGATCCAGTTCTTGTAGAAATCATACGGACACGCCGCAACGCCGCGCGGGCTTTCGCCGGAATTGATCATGCCGGTGTAACCACGGTGGACCAGCTTGTAGAGGTGGTTCTGCGACTGGCCATTGCGGCGCGCGTCGCGGATCAGATGCTTCGACAGCTGGGCGTACTGGATGCCGTAATCCTCTTCGCCGCACTCGCCGAGTGTGCGGCCGTCGAAACCTATGATCGCGGAGTGACCGAAGTAGGAATAGACGCCGTCGAAGCCGGCGGCATTAGCGACCGCGACATAGACATTGTTGGCCCATGCCATGGCCTTGGAAATCAGGACCTGCTGCTCCTTGGCCGGATACATGTAGCCCTGGCAACGCACGATCAGCTCGGCGCCCTTCATGGCGCAGTCCCGCCAGATCTCCGGATAGTTGCCGTCGTCGCAGATGATCAGGCTGACCTTGAGGCCCTTCGGGCCGTCGGAGACATAAGTGCAATTGCCGGGATACCAGCCCTCGATCGGCACCCAGGGCATGATCTTGCGGTACTTCTGGACGATCTCGCCCTTGTCGTTCATCAGGATCAAGGTGTTGTAGGGCGCCTTGTGCGGGTGCTCCTCGTGGCGCTCGCCGGTCAGCGAGAACACGCCCCACACTTTCGCCTTGCGGCAGGCCTCGGCGAAGATCGCGGTCTCTTCACCGGGCACCGCCGAGGCGGTCTCATACATCTCCTTGGAGTCGTACATGATCCCCTGAGTGGAGTATTCGGGGAAGATCACGAGGTCCATGCCGGGCAGGCCGACCTTCATGCCCACCACCATGTCGGCGATCTTGCGGGCGTTGTCGAGCACCTCGGCCTTGGTGTGAAGGCGGGGCATCTTGTAGTTCACCACTGCGACGCCGACGGTGTCGTTGCTGCTGGAAATGTCGCCGTGAAGCATTTTGACCGCTCCTGTTCTTGACTTGTTGTTCTGGGTTGGCCGCCGATCGAGCGGTCGCGTGGGTTAGTGACTGATCATCCAGGGGCGCGCCGTTGGAAAACCCTTGGCCCCGCTCCTGGTCTTGGTCATCAGCCGCGCCGGCTTCTTCTTGTCCGCCGAGCCCTTGTCCTTGACCGTCTTGCCCGTGGAGCAGCAGCCGCAACCGGGACCGTGCGAGGCCTTGTATTGCGCGAGCGTCTGCGGCGCGTGCGTGCTGCGCTCGTTGACGGCGTGCGCCTTGCGCTTCTCCGCCGGCATGCAGAAGAAATTCGGCGCGGTCAGGATCACTCGCGGCGCCATGGTCTCGCAATGCGGACAGCTTTGCGGATCGTCGCATTCCGCCATCGGGCGCAGGTCCTTGAAGGGACCGCAGTCGTCACAGAGATATTCATAGACCGGCATCGCATCATCCCCACGCTCTTGCCTGTTCAACACACCTGGCGGCGGATGCGGGGCGGCAGATACGCGCCGTCCCGCATCCCGTCGCGCAGGGATTACTTGTCCGGCGAGATCGGCATCTGGATATCGCCCGTGATGTGCTTGATGGGACCTGCCGCCGACGGCATCACGTCGAAGTCGAAGATCTCCGTCGGCAACCATAGCGTGGCGCAGGCGTTGGGCACGTCGACCACGCCGGAAATGTGCCCCTGGCACGGCGCGGTGCCGAGGATCGAATAGGCCTGCGCGCCGGAGTAGCCGAACTTCTTCAGATACTCGATGGCGTTGAGGCAGGCCTGGCGGTAGGCGATGTGGACGTCGAGATAGTGCTGCTTGCCGGCCTCGTCGACCGAGATGCCTTCGAAGATCAGATAGTCCTTGTAGTTCGGCGTGATCGGCGACGGCTTGAAGATCGGGTTCTTGATGCCGTACTTCGCCATGCCGTCCTTGATCACCTCGACCTTCAGATGCAGCCAGCCGGCCATCTCGATCGCGCCGCAGAAGGTGATCTCGCCGTCGCCCTGGCTGAAGTGCAGGTCGCCCATCGAGAGACCGGCGCCGGGCACATAGACCGGGAAGTAGATCTTCGATCCGCGCGACAGGTCCTTGATGTCGCAATTGCCGCCATGCTCGCGCGGCGGCACCGTGCGCGCGCCTTCGGCGCCGATCTTCGCCTTGACGTCGCCCTTGGCACGGCCGCCATGGGCGGTCGGCGCGAATGGCGGATTGGCAAGGCCGGGCACGCGGGTCGGGTTGGTCGAGATCAGCTCGGCCTCGCGCTTGTTCCACATATCCAGCATCTTCGGATCGGGCAGACAGCCGATCAGGCCGGGATGAATGAGGCCCGCGAAGTTGACGCCCGGAACGTGACGGGACGAGGTATAGAGGCCCTTGATGTCCCAGATCGATTTCTGCGCCAGCGGGAAGTGGTCGGTCAGGAAGCCGCCGCCGTTCTGCTTGGAGAAGAAGCCGTTGAAGCCCCACAGGCTCTCCTTGAGCGGGCCGACGTCGAGCAGGTCAACGACCAGGAGATCGCCGGGCTCGGCGCCCTTGACGCCGATCGGGCCGGAGAGGAAGTGCACGATCGACAGATCGATGTCGCGCACGTCGTCGGCGGAATCGTTATTCTTGATGAAGCCGCCGGTCCAGTCATAGGTCTCGATGATGAAATCGTCGCCGGGATTGACCCAGGCCACGATCGGAATGTCGGGGTGCCAGCGATTATGCACCATGTCATTTTCGTAGGCCGACTTGGTGAGATCGACCTTGATCAGTGTCTCTGGCATCGAGATGCTCCCCTTTTACTACGGTTGGTTAGACGGACAGATATTTGGAGACCTGCGCGGCATCGACGGCGTCGCGCGGATCGTCGCGGACGATCTCGCCGTTCTCGATGACCAGCACGCGGTCGGCGATCTCGAGCGCGAAGCTCAGGACCTGCTCGGACACGACGATCGAGAGCCCCTTTTCGTCACGGATGCGCTTCAGGGTGCGCGCCATGTCCTTGATGATCGACGGCTGGATGCCTTCGGTCGGCTCATCCAGCAGCAGCACCTTCGGCTTGGTCGCGAGCGCCCGCGCAATCGCGAGCTGCTGCTGCTGGCCGCCGGACAGATTGCCGCCGCGGCGGCCCTTCATCTCCAGCAGCACCGGGAATAATTCGTAGATGTCTTCAGGTACCTCGGTGCCGCCGGAGACGACGAGGCCGGTCTCGATGTTCTCCTTCACCGTCATGGTCGAGAAGATCATGCGGCCCTGCGGCACATAGGCGAGGCCCTTGGCCACCCTCTCGTAGCTCGGCAGACCACCGAGCTCGGCGCCGTCCATGGTCACCGAGCCGCTTTTCGCCGGCAGAATGCCCATCAGCGACTTCATCAGCGTGGTCTTGCCCATGCCGTTGCGGCCCATGATCGCAACGATCTCGTTCGGCGCGACCTTGACGTTGAGCCCATGCAGCACCTCGCTCTGGCCGTAGGCGACGTGGAGGTCGGAAATTGCCAGCATCATCGCGCTCCTAATGACCCAGATAGACTTCAACGACCTTGGGATCGTTCTTCACCTTCTCCATGGTCCCCTCGGAGAGGATCTGGCCCTGGTGAAGCACGGTGACCTTGTGCGCGATGTCCTCGACGAACTTCATGTCGTGCTCGATCACCAGCACCGAGCGGTTCTTGATGATGCGGTTGAGCAACTCGGCCGTCTTGGCGCGCTCGGACACGCTCATGCCGGCGACGGGCTCGTCCAGCATCAAGAGGTCCGGGTCCTGGATCAGCAGCATGCCGATCTCGAGCCATTGCTTTTGGCCGTGGCTGAGCAGATCGGCGCTCACGTTGAGCCGATCCTTCAGGAAGATCATCTCGGCGACCTCGTGCACCCGGTCGCGCACGGCGGCGTCGCGGGTGAAGGTCAGCGCGCCGAACACGGAGCGGCCGCGGGGATATGAGATCTCCAGATTCTCGAACACCGTGAGATCGTCGTAGATCGAGGGGTTCTGGAACTTGCGGCCGACCCCGGTCTTGACGATCTCGTTCTCCTTCATCCGCGTCAGCTCCTTGCCGCGGAACTGGATCGAGCCCGACGTGGCCTTGGTCTTGCCGCAGATCAGATCGAGCACCGTGGTCTTGCCGGCGCCGTTGGGGCCGATGATGACGCGGATCTCGTTCTCGTCCACGTAGAAGGAGAGATCATTGACCGCCTTGAACCCGTCGAACGACACGGTGAGCGCTTCGACGGCGAGCAGGAATTCCTTGGGCTGGTGACCGACGAGCATGACCTATCTCCTCACTGCCAGCATGGCATCGGCATCGTGGTGACCTACGAGCATGATGATCTCCTCACTCTGCCGGAGCGCCGTCGGCGACCGAGCTTTCGGTCCAGCCCTCGGGTTTCGGTTTGCGTGACGAGATCAGGCGATCGATGCGCGGCTGCACATAGTCGCCCCAGATCCCGGCAAGGCCGTTCGGGAAGGCCAGGACCACGGCGATGAACAATCCGCCGAGGCCAAACAGCCACAATTCGGGAAAGGTTTCCGACAGGCTGGTCTTGGCGAAGTTGACCAGCAGCGTGCCGTAGATCGCGCCCAGGATCGACAGCCGGCCGCCGACCGCGGTGTAGATCACCATTTCGATCGAGGGCACGATGCCGACGAAAGAGGGCGACATGAAACCGACGTTCAGCGCGAACATGGCGCCGCCGATCGCGGCGAAGACCGCGGCGATGCAGAAGGCGAAGATCTTGAAGTTCGCGACGCTGTAGCCGGAGAAGCGAACCCGGTCCTCCTTCTCGCGCATCGCGACCAGGATGCGCCCCAGCTTGGAGTGCCGAACGAACTGCGCGATCATGATGCAGGCGAACAGCAGTCCGACCTCGAAGAAGTACAGCACGATCTTGGCGTGGTCGGGCCGGATGTCCCAGCCCTTCAGCGTGCGCAGATCGGTCATGCCGTTGATGCCGCCGGTGTACCCCTGCTGTCCGACGATCAGGATGGTGAGGATGGCGGCGACGGCCTGGGTGATGATGGCGAAGTAGGTGCCGCCGACCCGGCGCTTGAACATCGCGGTGCCGATGATGAGAGCGAAGATGCCGGGCACGAGAATGATGGCGGCGATGGTAAAGGTGAGGCTGTTGAAGGGCTTCCAGAAGAACGGCAGCGCGGTGATCTGATTCCAGTCCATGAAATCGGGGATGCCGGGGGTCGACTGGATCTTGGTGTTCTCCACGCTCGATGCCTCGAGCTTGAGGAACATCGCCATGCAGTAGCCGCCGAGCCCGAAGAACACGCCCTGACCGAGGCTTAAGATGCCGCCATAGCCCCAGCAGATCACCAGCCCCAGCGCGACGAATGCATAGGTCAGGTATTTCGCGACCAGATTGAGCCTGAAGACATCGAGCGAGAGCGGCAGCACCACCACCAGGAACACCGCGAGCACCAGAATTCCGATGAGCTCCGATCGATTGAAGAACCGATTGTCGGTCATTGCATCAGCCCCATTTTCTTACTTCCGGACCTTGAGGGCGAACAGCCCCTGCGGCCGCAGCATCAGGATTCCGACAACGGCGAGCAGCGTCAGCACCTTGGCCATCGAGCCCGACATGAAGAACTCGAGGGTGGATTGCGTCTGCGAGATCGAGAAGGCCGAGGCGATGGTGCCAAGCAGGCTCGCGGCGCCGCCGAACACGACCACCAGGAACGTGTCGACGATGTAGAGCTGACCGGAGGTCGGCCCGGTCGAGCCGATCATGGTGAAGGCGCTGCCCGCGATGCCGGCGATGCCGCAGCCGAGGCCGTAGGTGTAGCGATCGACCTTTTCGGTGTTGATGCCGACGGCGCCGGCCATGATGCGGTTCTGCACGACGGCGCGCACCTGCCGGCCCCAGCGCGATTTGTACATCACATAGGCGACGCCCAGCGTGATCAGCACGGTGAGGCACATCACGAAGACGCCGTTGATCGGCACTTCGATGCTGTCGGTCACGTGCAGCGAGCCGAGCATCCACTGCGGCAGCTCGACGCCGACCTCGCGCGCGCCGAACACGGAACGATAGGCCTGCTGCAACATCAGGCTGAGGCCCCAGGTGGCGAGCAGCGTATCGAGCGGGCGCTTGTAGAGGTGCCGTATCAGCACCCATTCCACCAGCATTCCCAGCGCGCCGGACGCGACGAAGGCCAGGATCATCGCGAGGAAGAAGTAGCCGCTGAACAGGCTCGGCAAATAGGACTGGAAGAAATTCGAGGTCATCCAGGTGACGTAGGCCCCGAGGATCATGAACTCGCCATGGGCCATGTTGATGACGCCCATCTGGCCGAAGATGATCGCAAGACCGAGCGCCATCAGCACGTAGACCGAGAACAGGATCAGTCCCGCAAAACCCTGCATGACGAAGATGGAGCCAAGGTCGCCAATCGAGTAGTCGCCGAACATCGATGTCCTCCGTCAGGGAAAGGGTCCCGCGTCGCGAGCAGGTTCGCGACGCGGGGGTCTTGGGCATGGACTTGCGATCCACGCCAGGGAGCGGTTTTGCCTCGAGGGAGACGCGGCAGAGGCCGCGCTCTGACTGGTAGCGCTTCTTACTGGTAGCCCTTGGGGAACGGATCCGGCTCGACGAGATCGGCGGTCTCGTAGATCAGCTCGAACTGGCCATCGAGCTTGGCGCGGCCCACCCGGGTCTTCGACCAGAGGTGATGGTTCTCGTGGATGCGCACATAGCCTTCCGGAGCACCCTTGAACTCGACGCCCGGCGAAGCCGCCGCGATCTTGTCGACGTCGAACGAGCCGGCCTTCTCGACCGTCAACTTCCACAGCCACGGGCCGAGATAGGCAGCCTGGGTGACGTCTCCGATCACGGTCTTCTCGCCCCACATCTTCTTGAACGCGGGCACGAAAGTCTTGTTGTTCGGATTGTCGAGCGACTGGAAGTACTTCATGCAGGCATAGGCGCCTGCGATATTCTCGCCACCGATGCCGTCGATTTCGTCTTCGGTCACCGAGATCGTCAGCAGCGGCTGCTTGGCGAGGTCGATGCCGGCAGCCTTGAGCTGCTTGTAGAACGCGACGTTGGAACCGCCGACGACGTCAGTGAAGATCACGTCGGGCTTGGTCAGCTTGATCTTGTTGATGACCGAATTGAACTGGGTGTTGCCGAGCGGATAATACTCCTCGCCGACGACCTTGCCCTTCAGCACGTTCTCGACGTGCTTGCGCGCGATCTTGTTCGAGGTGCGCGGCCAGATGTAGTCGGAGCCGATGAAGAAGAACGACTTCGCGCCCTTCTCCTTGGCGATCCAGTTCAGGCCCGCGAGAATCTGCTGGGTCGCCTCCTGGCCGGTGTAGATCACGTTCTTGGACTGCTCGAGGCCTTCGTAGAAGGTCGGGTAGTAGAGCATGCCGTTGTACTGCTCGACGACCGGCAGCACCGCCTTGCGCGAGGCCGAGGTCCAGCAGCCCATGATCGCCGCGACCTTGTCGTTGACCAGCAGCTTCTTGGCCTTCTCGGCGAAGGTCGGCCAATCGCTGGCCCCGTCCTCCTGGATGAACTTGATCTTGCGGCCGAGCACGCCGCCCATGGCGTTGATCTGCTCGATGGCGAGCTTTTCGGCTTCGATCGAGCCGGTCTCGGAGATCGCCATGGTGCCGGTCGCCGAATGCAGGATGCCGACTGTCACCTCGGTGTCGGTGACCGCGAGACCCGTGGTATTGACCGCCGAGGTCGCCGGAGCCTGTGCAAAAGACGCCCGCGGCAGCATCGTGATGGCCGGCACGGCTGCCATTCCCATCAATAATTTGCGCCGGAGCGGCGACAACAGGCCCTTGTTTGCTTCGTCTGACATGAGCACCCCACTTTTGTTCGAGGACACGCGATTGGTGCCGTGAGGATGGCTCGAATTTGTGCAGCGCAAGCATACGCAAGATCGCGTATACTGCACCGCAAAATGCCGACGTAGGCTTTTGGTACGGGATTTGCGAGGGATCCGGGTCGTATCGGGAGTGGGATTAAGTGGCAGGGCGGCAGCGAATAGACCGCGTCAGGCGCCAGTACAACCAATGGGTCGCCAACCAGACGCTGGAAGACTACGCGCTGCGCTTCACGGCCAAGAGTGCGCGTCGCTGGTCCACCGCCCGCGTTGCCAACACCGCGCTGGGCGCGATCTCGTTCCTGGCGATGGAGGCGATCGGCGGCACCATCACCCTGAACTACGGCGTCACCAACGCCACCGCCGCGATCCTCGTGGTCTCGACCATCATCTTCTGCTGCGGCGTGCCGATTGCCTATTATGCCGCCAAATGCGGCATCGACATTGACCTGCTGACGCGCGGCGCTGGTTTCGGCTACATCGGCTCGACCGTCACCTCACTGATCTACGCGTCCTTCACCTTCATCTTCTTCGCGATCGAAGCGGTGATCCTGGCGTCCGCGCTCGAGATGTGCTTCGGGATTCCGAGGCCGGTCGGCTATCTCATCAGCGCGGTCGTCATCATCCCGCTGGTGGCCTACGGCATCACGCTGATCAGCCGCTTCCAGCTCTGGACCCAGCCACTCTGGATCATTCTGCACATCCTGCCCTTTGCGGCGATCGCCTGGGCCAACCCCTACTCGTTCACGGAGTGGCGCAAGTTCTCGGGCGAGCACGGCGACCTCAACGGACATTTCGATCTGCTGCTGTTCGGTGTTGCGGCCTCGGTCGTGTTTTCGCTGGTGGCGCAGATCGGCGAGCAGGTCGACTTCCTGCGATTCCTGCCGCGCGACCGTCGGGCCTCCAGGACCTCCTGGTGGATCGCACTGATGAGCGCGGGCCCCGGCTGGATCGTGCTCGGCGCGCTGAAATTGCTGGCCGGCTCGTTCCTCGCCTTCTTCGCGCTCAGCCACGGCGTGCCGCCCGAAGAGGCCGCCGAGCCGGCGCATATGTATCTCGAAGCATTTCGATACGTGCTGTCACAGCCCGACCTCGCGCTGGCGCTGACCGGCACCTTCGTGATCCTGTCGCAGGTCAAGATCAACGTCACCAACGCCTATGCCGGCTCGATCGCCTGGTCGAACTTCTTCTCGCGCCTGACCCACAGCCATCCCGGCCGCGTGGTCTGGCTGGTCTTCAACGTCATCGTGGCGCTGCTGTTGATGGAGATCGGCGTCTACAAGGCGCTGGAGCAGACGCTCGCGCTCTATTCCAACGTCGCGATCGCCTGGGTCGGCGCGCTGGTCGCCGACCTCGTCATCAACAAGCCACTTGGATTGCGGCCACAGCAGATCGAGTTCAAGCGCGCGCATCTCTACGACATCAATCCGGTCGGCGTCGGCGCGATGACGATCGCGACCATTATCTCCATCAGCGCCTTCTACGGCCTGTTCGGGCCGACCGCGAAGGCGCTGTCGGCCTTCATCGCGCTGGCGGTTGCCTTCCTCGCCGCCCCCCTGATCGCATGGACGACCGGCGGCAAATACTACATCGCGCGCAAGCCGAAGCGGAGCTGGCAGAACATCGAGGCGATCCAGTGCTGCATCTGCGAGCACTCGTTCGAACCGGAGGACATGGCCTCCTGCCCCGCTTACGCCGGGCCGATCTGCTCCCTGTGCTGCTCGCTCGACGCCCGCTGCCACGACCTCTGCAAGCCGCATGCGCGCGTACAGACGCAATTCTCCGAGACGCTCGGCAAGATCCTGCCGCAGCCGATCTACCAGCGGATCAATTCGCAGCTCGGCCATTACATCGGCGTGTTCGTGATCTCGGCCGGCCTCGTCGCGCTCGTGCTGGGGCTGATCTATCTCCAGACCTCCGCGAGCGCGCATGGCGAGAACATGCTCGTCTCCGACGTGCTGTGGAAGGTGTTCTTCTCGCTCAGCATCATCATCGGCGTGGTGGCCTGGCTGTTCGTGCTGGCGCAGCAGAGCCGGCGGGCCGCGGAGGCCGAGACGCGGCGGCAGACCACGCTGCTGATCCAGGAGATCGACGCGCACAAGCGCACCGACGCCGAGCTCCAGCGCGCCAAGGAGGTCGCCGAATCCGCCAACCTCGCCAAGAGCCGCTATGTCGTCGGCCTCAGCCACGAGCTGCGCTCGCCGCTGAATGCGATCAGCGGCTATGCGCAGCTCCTCGAGCAGGATACGACGCTCAACACCAAGCCGCGCGACCAGGTCCGCGTGGTTCGCCGCAGCGCCGATCATCTCTCCGGCCTGATCGACGGCATCCTGGACATCTCCAAGATCGAGGCGGGGCGACTGTATCTCTCGCGCGACGAGGTTCGCCTCAGCGAATTCCTCGACCAGCTCGTCGGCATGTTCCGTCTTCAGGCCGCCGCCAAGGGCATCGACTTCGTGTTCAGGCGTCCCGCCCACTTGCCGGTCGTGGTCTATGCCGACGAGAAGCGGCTGCGCCAGGTGCTGATCAATTTGCTCTCCAACGCGATCAAATTCACCCAGACCGGCAGCGTGCAGTTCGTGGTGCACTATCGCAGCCCCGTTGCCGAATTCGAAGTGATCGACACCGGTCCCGGCATCCAGGGCGACGATCTCGAACGCATCTTCGCGCCGTTCGAACGCGGCGCCCTCGGTGTCTCGCAGCCGCAGACCGGAACGGGCCTCGGGCTGACCATCAGCCGGCTGCTCGCCGGCGTCATGGGCGGCGACATCAAGGTCATGAGCACGGTCGGCACCGGCAGCACGTTCAAGGTCAAGATCCTGCTGTCGGAGGTCGCCAATCCCCAGCGCATCGCGCCGGTGGAGGCGCCGGTCTCCGGCTATCACGGCGCGCGCAAGACGATCCTGATCACCGACGACGACCCCGTTCATCGCGACCTCCTGCGCGAAGTGCTGACGCCGCTCGGCTTCATCCTGCTCAGCGCCACCGACGGCCCGGGCTGCCTCGCGCTGGCGCAGCATTGCCGGCCCGATCTGTTCCTGCTCGATATCTCCATGCCCGGCATGGACGGCTGGACGGTCGCGGAGACGCTGCGCGCGAGCGGCCATCACCAGGCCCGAATCCTGATGGTCTCGGCGAGCGCGCTGGAGGCTCACGGCACGCCGCTGGCGCAACCGTTCCACGACGGCTATCTGATGAAGCCGATCGACATTCCGCGGCTGCTGGAGACGATCCGCCAACTCCTCAAGATCGAATGGCAATACGGCTCGGACGAGATCGCGGTGCCGTTCTGGCAGCCCGAGAGCGGCTCACGGCCGCCGGTGCGACACATCGAGGAACTGATCGGGCTCGGCCAGATCGGCTACGTCAAGGGCATCCAGCTGAAGCTCGACGAGATCGGCAGCGAGCATCCGGAACATGCCGACTTCGTCGCCCAGATGCGATCGCTGGTCGACCGCTTCGATCTCGACCAGTACATGACCACATTGAAGACGTTGCATGCGCATGAGCATTGAGTCGAAGAAGCGCGACGTCGCGCTCGTTGTCGATGACTCTCCCGAGACGCTGCGGCTGCTCACCGACGCGCTCGACGGCGCCGGGATGACGGTGATGGTGGCGCTCGACGGCGCGGCGGCGATGCGCATCGTCGAGCAGATCACGCCCGACATCGTGCTGCTCGATGCGGTGATGCCCGGCATCGACGGCTTCGAGACCTGCCGCCGCCTCAAGCGCGATGCGGGCCTTGCCAACGTCCCCGTGATCTTCATGACGGGCCTCGCCGAAACCGAGCATATCGTGCGCGGGCTGGACGCCGGCGGCGTCGACTACGTGACCAAGCCGATCGTGATCGAGGAGATGCTGGCGCGCATCCGTGTCCATCTCGGCAACGCCCGCCTGACCCAGAGCGCGCGCGCCGCGCTCGACGTCTCCGGCCGCTTCCTGTTCGCGGTCAACCGGCAGGGCAGCATCCTCTGGGCGACCCCGCAGGCGCAGAAGCTGCTGTCCGATCACCACGGGGCCCAGGCCGACGACTTTGCCCTTCCGCCATCACTGCTGCACTGGCTGGAGCAGGCCAAGGGCAAGGGCAGCTCGAAGTCGCAAGGCGCTTCCTTGCCCGACAATCCGCAACTCCGGTTCTATTACATGGGCGAAACCGCGCCGAACGAGTTCCTGCTACGGCTGTCCAAGGAATCCGGCACCGCGTTGCCGCCGGAATTCACCAGCGAGCTCGGCCTCACCATCCGCGAAGGGGAAGTGCTGGCCTGGCTCAGCAAGGGCAAGACCAATCGCGACATCGCGCAGATCCTGGGATTGAGCCCGCGCACGGTCGACAAGCATCTCGAGCAGATCTATGCGAAGCTGGGCGTGGAGAACCGGACTGCGGCGGCGGCGATTGCGACGAGCGCGACAAGGCGGAATTCGTGAGCGGCGGCGTGAATGAGTCGGCGGGCCGCACGCCCAACAGACGGTGTCGTCCCGGACAAGCGCAGCTCCCGACAACGCGTAGCGTTGTCTAGAGCGGAGCGCTGATCCGGGATCCATAACCACAGGGAGACGTTTGGCGAAGACTCGGAGTTACCTGCTCGCCCTACGACCACTGCCTGGGAGTATGGGTCCCGGGCTCGCTTCGCGCCCCGGGACGACAGTGGAATTCGTGAGCTACGGCGTGGATGAGCTGGGACATCGCTAACCCAACAAACAGTGTCGTCCCGGACAAGCGAAGCTCTCGACAACGCGTAGCGTTGTCTAGAGCGGAGCGCCGATCCGGGATCCATAACCACAGGGAGACGTTTGGCGAAGACTCGGAGTTGCCTGCTCGCCCTACGACCAACGCCTGGGAGTATGGGTCCCGGGCTCGCTTCGCGCCCCGGGACGACAGTGGCATGCGTGACGACGGCCATCGCCCCTACAGGAACAAGCCCTCACCCGTACACGAACGCCTTGTCATCCAGATCCGTCTTCGGGATCTCGTCCTTTTCGGTCCAGTAATCCTGGCTGTGCTGCCATTCCGGCTTATCGCCGCGCTTGGGCAGCAGGTTCATGTTGCGCATCATGTAGCCGGGGTTGAAGTTCTCCGGATCGATCCAGGGCAGGATCGGCATGTTGTGGTCTTCGGGGCGCAAGCTCACCTCGACCTTCTTTTTGCCCTTCGCCTTCATGTGTCCGAGCAGACGGCAGACGAAATCGGCGACGAGGTCGACGCGCAGCGTCCAGCTGGCGCGGAAATAGCCGAACACCCAGACCATGTTCGGCACGCCCGTGAACATCATGCCGCGATAGGTGACGGTGTCGCCGAAGGCGAGCGGCTTGCCGTCGATCTCGAAGGCGATGTCGCCGAGCGCCGCGAGATTGAAGCCGGTCGCGGTGACGATGATATCGGCTTCCAGCAGCTTGCCCGACTTGAGCTGGATGCCGTTCTCGACGAAGCATTCGATCTCGTCGGTGACGACGGAGGCCTTGCCGCTGGCGATCCCCTTGAACAGATCGGCATCGGGCACGAAGGCGATGCGCTGCCGCCACGGCCGGTAGCTCGGCGTGAAGTGCGTCTCGACGTCGTAATCCGGACCAAGCACCGCGCTGATCTGGCCGATCAGTTCCTTCTTCACCTGCTCCGGCCTGGACACGCAGAGTTTTGTGAACGCGTCCTGTTCGAACAGGATCTTGCGGCGGACGATCTCATGGATCCATTCCTCGTCGACCTGGAGCCGGCGCAGCTCCTCGGCGATCTCGATGGCGTTGCGGCCGAGGCGGAAATAGGTCGGCGAGCGCTGCAGCATGGTGACATGCGCGCAATCGTCCGCGATGTTCGGCACCAGCGTCGCTGCGGTCGCGCCCGAGCCAATCACGACGACCTTCTTGCCGGTGAGGTCGATGTCATCAGGCCAGGTCTGCGGATGGACGATGCGGCCCTTGAAGCGATCCATGCCCTTCCACTCGGGCGTGTAACCCTCGGAATGGCGATAATAGCCCTGGCACATCCAGAGGAAGTTTGCGGTGAAGGTCTTTGCTTCACCGGTATCGGTCGTGACCGCTTCGATGGTCCAGAGGTTTTGGTCGCTCGACCAGCTCGCGGAATTGATCTTGTGCTTGTAGCGGATGTGGCGGGCGATATCGTTGTCCTCGATCACCTCGTTCATATAAGCGAGGATCTCCTCGGCGGTCGCAATGGGCGGCCCGACCCAGGGCTTGAAGCTATAACCGAAAGTGTGGAGGTCGCTGTCCGAGCGGATGCCGGGATAGCGATGCGTGCTCCAGGTGCCGCCGAACGTCGCTTGCGTTTCCAGGATGACGTAGCTCGTGCCCGGCAGGTGCTTTGTGACGTGATAGGCGCTGCCGATGCCGGAGATGCCGGCGCCGACGATCAGCACGTCGAAATGCTCTGAAACCTGTTGGGCCGTGGCGTGACTGCGAACAGCGACATTCATTGTTGCTTCTATGCCTTGCTTGTTTTTGTGGCCGCCCTTGATTGAGCGACGCGTTTCCTCCGCGACAGGCATGGTCGCCCATCGCGCTTCCGCTACAAAATGACATAGATCAAGTTGCGGTCAAATCACAGCGCCGCACCCCAGCTCCGCGCGGTTTGCAAGATCCAGTCGCGGTAGAGCGTGAGCGGCGTGACGCCGGTCAACCCGCCGCAGCCAGCCGCGCCATTCGGCCCCGTGGACCAACTGATGAGGCCGACGAGCATGGCGCCGTTCGGCTTGTCCTCGAACACGGGACCGCCGGAATCACCGGTGCAGGCGCCGATTCCATCGCGAACACCGTTGGTTACGGGATCGACCAGCCGGATCTGAAGCGTGCCGGGCTGGCCGGTGGCGACGAGGCCCGCGACCCGCGTCGCGCCGCCGCTCTTGCCATCACCGCGCACGGTGACGCCAATACCGGCGATGACGAAGCGGCTGCCGACCTGAATTGGAATATTCGGCATGCCAACCGGCACCGCCGATTTTCCCTTGAGTGGAATTTCCAGTTGCAGCAGCGCCACGTCGGCGGTGGCGCGATGCGCCTGCATCGCCTGCATGTTGAAGTTCGGATGGATCGCGACGGTGCGGACGTTCAGCAATTGCGGCTGGCCGTCGGTGCCGCGATCCACGATCTTGTAGTCCGCGCCGGGCTGCACGCAGTGGGCGACGGTAAGCACGAGTTTTGGCGCGATCAGGCTGCCGGTGCAGAAATTGCCGCGCGAGCCGACGATGGTGACGACGGCGCGCGCAACGCCATCAGCCTGCGGCGTGCCGCCGCCGACGATGGCATGGGCGGGCGTGGCGAGCAGCAGCGCCGCGATGATGGGAGTTGCAAGCTTCTTCATGGGAACACGCTTTGGCGGCAGCCTCGGTGAGGGCGGATTGCTTCGGACTGGCTCTTGCCGATAGCGCATGCTAGCCCTCTTGGAAAGGAATTGACGAGGGCAGGACATTGGCGATCGAGGCGGTGATCTTTGATTTTGGCGGCGTGTTGACGAGCTCGCCGTTCGAGGCGTTCGCGCGGTTCGAGACCGAGCGTGGGCTGCCCATCGACATCATCCGGCGCACCAACGCGGCCAACCATCTGGAGAACGCCTGGGCCAGGTTCGAGCGCGCCGAGGTCGACATCGACACCTTCGACACGTTGTTCGCGGAGGAGTCGCGCGCGCTCGGCGCGGAGGTGCGCGGCCGCGACGTGCTGCCGCTGCTTCAGGGCGATCTGCGTCCCGAGATGGTCGAAGCGTTGAAGCGAATCAAGGCCGGGCTCAAGACCGGCTGCATCACCAACAACCTGCCTGCCAACGCCATCGGCAGCATGACCGGGCGCTCGCTCTACATCGCCGAGGTGATGGTGCTGTTCGACCACGTCATCGAGTCCGCCAAGATCGGCCTGCGCAAACCCGACCCACGCATTTACAAGATGATGGTCGAGACGCTGAAGGTCGATCCGGGAAATTGCGTCTATCTCGACGATCTCGGCGTCAATCTGAAGCCCGCGCGTGAGATGGGTATGACCACCATCAAGGTCACCAGCGGCGCCCAGGCGATTGCCGAGCTCGAGGCGGCGACAGGGTTGAAGCTGACATAGTTCGCGAAGGCTGTAGGGTGGGCAAAGCGAAGCGTGCCCACCAATTCCATTGGGACAAGCAGATGGTGGGCACGGCGCTTTCGCGCCTTTGCCCACCCTACGAGAGCCTACTCCGCCGCGGCGGAGATTCGCTCCGGAAACGCTGCGGCGAGCGAGGCGCGGTCGGGCTTCAGCACACCGCGCTCGGTGATGAGACCGGTGACGAGGCGAGCAGGCGTCACGTCGAAGGCGTAGTTCGCGACCGGCGAGTTCTCGGGCACGATGCGCACCGTCTCCAGCCTCCCGTCGGCGGTGCGGCCGGTCATATCGGTGACCTCCACGCCGCTGCGCTGCTCGATCGGGATGTCGCGGATGCCGTCATGGACGGCGAAATCGATCGTTGGCGACGGCAGCGCGACGTAGAACGGCACGCCGTTGTCATGCGCGGCGAGCGCCTTGAGGTAGGTGCCGATCTTGTTGCAGACGTCGCCATTGGCGGCGACGCGGTCGGTACCGACGATGGCGAGATCGACCATGCCGTGCTGCATCAGATGGCCGCCGGTGTTGTCGGGGATCACCGTGTGCGGCACGCCGTGATGGCCGAGCTCCCAGGCGGTGAGCGAGGCACCCTGATTGCGCGGGCGCGTCTCGTCGACCCAGACATGGACCTTGATGCCGCGCTCATGCGCGAGGTAGATCGGCGCCGTGGCGGTGCCCCAGTCGACGGTGGCGAGCCAGCCGGCGTTGCAATGAGTCAGCACGTTGACGACCTCGCCCGGCTTCTTCGCCGCGATCGCCTCGATCAGCGCCAAACCGTTGGCGGCGATGCCGCGGTTGATCTCGACGTCCTGCTCGACGATCTCGTCGGCGCGCGCATAGGCCGCCTCGGCCCGTTCAACCGGATCGATCGGCGCGAGGGTCGCACGCATCTCATCCAGAGCCCATTTCAGATTGATTGCGGTCGGGCGTGCCACGACGAGCGTCTCGTAGGCAAGCTTCAGGCCCGCATCGGAAGCATCCTCGCGCATCGCGAGCGCCATGCCATAGGCTGCCGTCGCGCCGATCAGCGGCGCGCCGCGCACCAGCATGTCGCGAATCGCAACGGCCGCGTCTTCGCACGAGGTCAACCTTGCAACGACGAACTCATGCGGCAGCCGGCGCTGGTCGATCGCGCCGACCGACCAGCCGTCGCGCTCGCGCCAGATGCTGCGGAAATGCTTGCCGTCAACCTTCATGGCTTTCTGCCTTTCGTCTCAGCCACGTAGCACGCGCCCTGCTACGGCATCGAGCTTCTTCAGAAGCTCGGGATCACGCGCCTCGGGCGCAGTGATCAGCGCGGTGTCGAGCGCGCGGTCCGAACCGATCGGGCACGGCTCATGCTCGCGCGGGAAATCCTTTGCCAACCGCGCCACCAGCGCCTTCGCCTTGTCGGCGTTCGAGGTCAGCACGCGGATGATGTCCTGCACGGTAACGGCGTCATGGTCGGGATGCCAGCAGTCGAAATCCGTCACCATCGCGACCGTGGCGTAGCAGAGCTCCGCTTCGCGCGCGAGCTTCGCCTCGGGCATGTTGGTCATGCCGATCACGGAATAGCCAAGCGTCTTGTAGGTCATGCTCTCCGCATAGGTCGAGAACTGCGGCCCCTCCATGCAGACATAGGTACCGCCGCGCGCGATTGCGATGCCCTCGGCCTCGGCCGCCGCGGCAAGATGGATGCGCAGCCGCGGCGAGACAGGATGGGCCATCGACACATGCGCGACGCAGCCGCGGCCGAAGAACGAGCTCTCGCGCTTGTGGGTGCGGTCGACGAATTGATCGACGAGCACGAAGGTGCCGGGCGGCATCTCTTCCTTGAACGAGCCGCAGGCCGACAGCGAGATCAGGTCGGTGACGCCGGCGCGCTTCAGCACGTCGATATTGGCGCGGTAGTTGATGTCGGAGGGCGACAGCCTGTGGCCCTTGTCGTGCCGCGGCAGGAACACGATCGGCAGGCCTGCGATGGTCCCGCGCCGCAGGGGCGCCGACGGCTCGCCCCACGGGCTCTTGATCACCTCTTCGTGCGCGCCCTCGAGGCCCGGCAGGTCATAGATGCCGGAGCCACCGATGATGCCCAATACCGCCTGCGTCATGCCTGCTCCACCCTGTCCGCTACGTGCGACATGGTTAAGCTATGCCAGTTTTGCGGCGGTTTTGGAACGGGGGTGGGGGAACGATGCGCGTGAGGGGCGTGAGGCGCTCGTAACACGTTCGGTATCGTCCTGGCGAAAGCCAGGACCCATACCGCGAGGTCCATCGATGGGGCGCGATATCAATCCCGAACGACCAAACTTCGCCAAACTCCTGCCTGGGGTAATGGGTCCTGGCTTTCGCCAGGACGACCCCGGGGAGACAGCCGTGCGCTTAGCTAAGCCGCGGTCGCCGGCTGCAGCTGGGTCATCACCATCCGCTCCAGCGTCTCGACGGACTGGAAATTCTCAGGCGTGATCTCCGACTGCGGAATGGTGAAATCGAATTCGGCTTCGACGCCGAGCATCAGATTGACCATGTCCATTGAGGTCAGGCCGACATCGACGAGCTTGGCCTGCGGCGTGACGTCCGCGGCGAGCGCGTTCTGTTCGAGGATGCCCTTCACCAGCTTGATGATGCGATTGCGCACGTCGGTATTGAAGGCCTGCATCGGCAAATTCCCGTTTGTCTAGTCGGTCCGGACTGCCGCCTACGATGGTCAGGGACGGCCGATCCCGCAATGGCCGGCACCATTACTTCGCGTTTCTTAGTAAACGATGACTCAGATTGTCGGGAATCCGGACATCTTCCAGATCCCTAACGCGATCGCGGAAATTTCGGCCATGCCAACAACCCGACCTTAACTGTTCGTTCGGAATTTGGCTTTGTTTACCCTGTATTTCATCGACGAATTTGAATTAAATCCGTAGCCTCGTCTCACAAGCAAAGATGGCCGGAGGATCGCTTACGCGGCATCGCGAATGATGCCGGCGATCTCGAACGGCAAACCGGAGGCGGACGAGCATGAACGTGCGTGAAGCAGTTCTCACTGTCGACGAAACGCAGACGAACCTCCTCGAGCAGGGCCCCTCCCTGATCGAGCGCGTCGCCCGAACCGCGGTAGCGGCAGCGGCCGACGCAGACGGGGTCGATCGCGACGCCCGCTTCCCGCACAAGGCTTTCGACGTCGCGCGTGAGCAGAAATTGCTCGGCGTCATGATCCCGGTCGAGTTCGGCGGCTTCGGCGCCTCGATCTACGACGTCACCGACATCTGCTACACGCTCGGGCGCGCCTGCGCCTCGACCGCGATGATCTACGCGATGCACCAGACCAAAGTCGCGTGCGTCGTCAGGCACGGCCACGGCATTCCCTGGATGGAAACCATGATGCGCCGGGTCGCCCGCGACCAGTGGCTGCTCGCCTCCTCCACCACAGAAGGCCAGAACGGCGGCAACATCCGCGCCAGCGCTGCCGCCGTCGACGTCGCCGGCGACACCGTCTCGCTGGTGCGCGACGCCACCGTGATCTCCTACGGCGCCGAGGCCGACGGCCTCGTCACCATCGCCCGCCGCGCCACCGACGCCGCCGCCTCGGACCAGGTGCTGCTGGCGCTCGCCAAGGACGATTATTCGCTGAAGCGTACGCTGGGCTGGGAAACGCTCGGCATGCGCGGCACCTGCTCCACCGGATTCGAGTTGAAGGTCGACTGCCCGACCGACCGCGTCTTCCCGGAAGCCTACGACAAGATCCATGCCCAGACGATGACGCCGTTCGCGCATCTGTGCTGGTCTTCGGCCTGGGCCGGCATTGCCGCCGCGGCCGTGACGCGCGCGCAGGCCTTCATCCGCAAGGCGGCCCGCAGCTCCGGGGGCCAGATGCCGCCGGCAGCAGCGCACTTCACCGCGGCAAAAATGTCGCTGGCAAAGCTCCGCGCGCTGATCGCCGCCAATATCGAGGCCTTCGCCCGCGCCGAGCATGACGAGCGCGCACTCGGCTCGCTCGACTTCCAGTCGTCGATCACGCTTCTGAAGGTGCAGGCATCCGAGCTCGCGGTCGAGACCGTGATGCATGCGATGCGCACCGCGGGCCTCTCCGGCTACCGCAACGACGGCGAGTTCACCATGGGCCGCCACCTGCGCGACGTGCTGTCGTCGCCGATCATGATCAACAACGACCGTATCCTGGCCAACGCTGCGACATCGACGCTGATGAGCGGCATTCCGGCGAGCCTTCGGGACTGACAGGTTTTCGAGACCGACGTGCCTTCATCCAACAAGAATAATTTCAGATAGCAGGAAGTCGAACATGAACATTGCTGTTCTCCCCAACTCGCCTGACACCGCGCCGCAAATCGCCGATCCGCTCGATCATCTCGCCGACAAGCTGTTCCACAGCATGGGCTCGGACGGTGTCTACGCCCGCACCGCGCTCTATGAGGGCATCGTCGAGCGGCTCGCCGCGCTGATCACCGGCCATCGCGAAGCCGGCACCGAAGCGCTGCGCTTCCCACCTGTGATGAGCCGCGCCCAGCTCGAGAAGTCCGGCTATCTCAAGAGCTTTCCGAACCTGCTCGGATGCGTCTGCGGCCTGCACGGCACCGAGCGTGAGATCAACGCCGCGGTGAGCCGTTTCGATGCCGGCGGCGACTGGACCACGTCACTGTCGCCGGCCGACCTCGTGCTGTCGCCGGCCGCCTGCTACCCTGTCTATCCGATCGCGGCGAGCCGCGGCCCCTTGCCGAAGGGCGGTCTCCGCTTCGACGTCGCCGCCGATTGCTTCCGCCGTGAGCCGTCGAAGCATCTCGACCGGCTGCAATCGTTCCGGATGCGCGAATATGTCTGCATCGGCACGCCCGACGACGTTTCCGATTTCCGCGAGCGCTGGATGGTGCGCGCGCAGGCGATCGCCCGCGATCTCGGCCTGACCTTCCGCGTCGACTACGCCAGCGATCCCTTCTTCGGCCGCGTCGGCCAGATGAAGGCGGTGAGCCAGAAGCAGCAGCAGCTCAAGTTCGAGCTCCTGATCCCGCTGCGCTCGGAAGAGCAGCCGACCGCCTGCATGAGCTTCAACTATCACCGCGAGCATTTCGGCACCACCTGGGGCATCCAGGACGCCAATGGCGAGCCGGCCCACACCGGCTGCGTCGCCTTCGGCATGGACCGGCTCGCGGTCGCCATGTTCCACACCCACGGCACCGATCTTTCCGCCTGGCCCGCCAAGGTGCGGGACATCCTGGGCCTGCAGCCGCATGTTGCGGCCGGCGCCCATGGCGAAGGCTGGCGCTAGAGCATGATCCGGAAAAGTGCGAAGCGGTTTTCCGAAAAGATCATGCTGAAACGATAGACCAAACGAGGCCGACCATTTCCACGGGTAAGACGAGCGTGATCCACACCAAGGTTCGATGCCGCGAGATTACCGAGTCCGATGTCGATACCATCGCGGACTTGCTGACGCGCGGCTTCGTGGGCCGCTCGCGCAACTATTGGATCCAGGGCCTGCGCCGGCAGGCCTTCCGGCCGGTGCCGGAGGGCTATCCGCGCTTCGGCTACATGATCGACAATGACGGCACGCCGGTCGGCGTGCTGCTGCTGATCTACACGGCACGGAAGAACGGTGAAGAGACCGCGATCCAGTGCAACCTGTCGAGCTGGTATGTCGATCCGGCGTATCGCAACTACGCCCCGCTGCTGACCAAGATCGCGCAGCGGCACAAGGACGTGACCTATCTCAACATCAGCCCGGCGCCGTGGACCTGGCCGATCATCGAGACGCAGGGCTTCCGTGCCTATTGCCGCGGCATATTCTTTTCGGTGCCAGCGCTGGCGCGGCCCCCGCGCTGGAGCAAGATCGAAGTCATCTCGCAGCACGCCAAGACGATCGAGGGACTTTCCGAGGCCGAGACCGAACTGCTGACGCGGCATGCGCGCTACAATTGCCTTAGCCTCGTCTGCCGCACGCCGCAGGGAACCTTCCCCTTCATCCTGCAACCGGTGCGCATCCGCCGCGGCTTCATCGCGCCGCCCGCGATGAAGCTGATCTACTGCCGCAGCGCCGCCGAATACGCCGCCTGCGCAGGCCGCATCGGCCGGCTGCTGCTGCGGCTCGGCAAGATCTCGGTGGCGGTCGATGCCAACGGCCCGGTTCCCGGCCTCGTCGGTATTTATACCGAGCGGCGTGGCCGCAAATATTTCAAGGGTCCGCACCAGCCGCAGCTCGCCGATCTCACCGACACGGAACTCGTGCTCTACGGGCCGTGAGGGCAGATGCCGCCACACTCAGTGTCGTCCCGGCGAAGGCCGGGACCCATACCGCGTGATCTGTCTGTAAGCGCAGGGTGCTAGTACCGCGGGAAAACCTGTTCACTACTAGTCTTCGCCAAACCTCTCCCTATGGTTGTGGGTCCCGGCCTTCGCCGGGACGACACCAGAATATGTTGCGCCCTCTCTCGGCCAACTCTTGCAGGCACCTTTGCAATCCGGAGACGCTCTCCATCGCCGGTCACCCTCCGTAAACTACTGCGCTTAAGGGAATTTTCCGGGGTCTCCGTTACCCTCGGCGCTCGAATTACGCTGCGTTAAGTCTATTGCCCGCCGAGATCACGCCGACCCCATGACGTCGACCTGCGACAACGAGCTTGGTGCACGCCGCGAGCAGGGCCCGGAGGCCCTGGTCGCGCTGAGCCAGCTTGCGCTCGACCACATGGAGCAGGGTGTCTGCGTCTACGATGCCGACAACAGGATCGTGCTGGTCAAACCAACGCTACCTGTCGCTGTTCGACATGTCGGCCGATGTCGTGCGGGTGGGCACGAGCTATCGCGAGGTGCTCGCGCACAGCGCGACGCGTGGGAATTTTCCGGAAAGCGAGCTCGACTCGCTGTATTCGACGCGGATCGCGCAGATCGCGGCAGGCAAGCCGTTCCGTACCGAGCAACGGCTGGCGACTGGCCTCGTCATGGCGCTCGAACTGAAGCCGCTTCCCGGCGGCGGCTGGATGACGATCTGTGACGACGTCAGCCGCCTCGCCCGGCTCGAGGCGGAATTGCGCGTGCAGACAGAACGCAGCCAGCATGCGCTCGCCAACATGTCGCACGGCCTCATCATGTATGACGCCGACAGCCGCGTCGTCGTCTGCAACGAACGCTTCCTGAAACTCTACAACCTCGACCCAGAAGTCGTGAAGCCGGGCGTTACGCACAGCGCGGCCATCGAACACTGGCTCTCGCGCGGCAACACGCCGGGCATGTCGGCCGACGAATTCCACGACACCAGGCTCGAGGACGTGCGCAGCCGGAAGGCGAAGACGCTGCTGGTGATGCGCTACGACGGGCGGATGGTGCAGGCGGTCTCCCGCTTCCTGCCCGACGGCGGCTGGGTGACGGTACACGAAGACGTCACCGAGCGGCTGAAATACGAGGAGACGCTGAGGCAGCAGAACTTCATCCTCGACGCGGCGATGGAGAACATGGCGCACGGGCTCGCCTTCTACGACAGCGACATGCGCCTGCGCGTCTGCAACACCACCTACCGCAAGATCTACTGGCTGTCGCCGGAGGAAACCAGGCCCGGCACGCATCTCGGCGAGTTGATCGAAAGATCGATGGCGAACGGCGCGTTCGTTTCGGAATACAGTCCGCGACAGCTCCTGGAAGCCGCCAGCGCGAAGATCGCGAACCGCGATTCCTCGCCGATGCGCCGGCGCATGACGAACGACACCGTGATCTCGGTGCGCTACTGCGCCCTGGCCGAGGGCGGCTTCGTCGCCACCTATGAAGACATCACCGAGCGCGAGCGCGCGATCGAGGAACTGAGCGAACAGTATCGCCGCTTCGACGCGGCGCTGAACAACATGAGCCAGGGCCTGTGCATGCTCGATTCGAGCCTGCGCGTGATCGTCTGCAATCGCCGCTATATCGAGATGTACGGGCTGTCGCCCGACGTGGTGAAGCCGGGCATTTCGATGCGCGAGATCATGGATCACAGCTGCGAGCTCGGCATCCATCCGGACACGACCGGCGCCAAGCTCTATGCCGATTATGTCGAAAGGCTGCGCGAGGGCGAACACACGCTGCACCGCCATTTGAGCGACGGCCGTATCATCAAGCTCAACCACAAGCGGATGGAGCTTGGCGGCTGGGTCGTCACCTATGAGGACGTCACCGAGCGCCACAAAGCCCAGGCCCGCGTCGCGCACATGGCCCGGCACGATTCACTCACCGACCTGCCCAACCGCACGCTGTTCCGCGAGAAGATGGGCGAGGGACTGAACCAGGTCGCGATCGCCGGCGGCGCCATGGCCGTGCTGTGCTTCGACCTCGACAATTTCAAGACCGTCAACGACAGGCTCGGCCATGCCGCCGGCGACCGCTTGCTGCGCTGGGTCGCCGCGCGCCTGAAGGAGAATGTCGGCGAGCACGACACCGTCGCCCGCCTCGGCGGTGACGAGTTCGCCGTTCTCCAGCGCGGCCCGCAGCCACAGTCGGCCGAAAAGCTCGCCCGCCGCCTGGTCGAGATCATCGGCCACCCGCCGCCGCTGGAAAGCCAGTCGATCCATGTCGGCGTCTCCGTCGGCATCGCGATCGCGCCCGACCACGGGCTCGATGCCGACGAGCTGATGAAATGCGCCGATCTCGCGCTGTACCAGGCCAAGGCAAGGGGGCGCGGCGCCTATCAGCTGTTCGAACCCGAGATGGAGGAAGAGGCCCGCAGCCGGCACGCGCTCGAGCACGACCTGCGCGGCGCACTGGAGGCGCGTGAATTCCACCTGGTGTTCCAGCCACAGGTGCGGCTCGAGTCCTCGGAGCTCACCGGCTTCGAGGCGCTGCTGCGCTGGAAGCATCCCTCGCGCGGCTTCGTCTCGCCGGCCGAATTCATTCCGATCGCCGAAGAGAACGGACTGATCGTTCCGATCGGCGAATGGGTGCTGCGCACGGCCTGTGCGACCGCGGCGTCATGGCCCGATGTCACGGTCGCGGTGAACCTGTCGCCGGTGCAGTTCCGCGCGCGCGGGCTGGCGGCGATGGTCACAAGCGCGCTCGCGGAAGCCGGCCTGCCGCCGCAGCGGCTCGAGCTCGAGGTCACCGAGACCGCGCTGCTCGACGACAGCGAGGCGACGATCGAGATCTTGCACCAGCTTCGCGCGCTCGGCGTGCGCGTCAGCCTCGATGATTTCGGCGTCGGCTATTCCTCGCTGAGCTATTTGCGCAAGTTTCCGTTCGACCGCATCAAGATCGACCGCTCCTTCGTCGGCACGCTCGGCGAAAGCCCGGAGAGCGTCGCCATCGTTCGCACCATCGCAAGCCTCGGCTCCGTGCTCGGCGTCGAGACCACGGCTGAGGGTGTGGAGACCGAGGAGCAGCTCGACTTCGTGCGCGAATGCGGCTGCACCGCGGTGCAGGGCTATTACTTCGGCAGACCGTGCCCGGCAGCCGAGGTCGGACGCACCATCGAGACGCTGAACGCGGTTCGCCGCGTGGCGTAAGGACGCCCACGTCAAATTCCGTGCCTCGGCACGCCTCCAAACGACCAATTGTCGCACATGCCGTTTCCGGCTGGATAGCCGCGTCGACCGCTGCGCACGGTCCGCGCAATGCGCTTTTCTTCTCTGGTGATTTCAGGGACAATCCCGTCATAACAAAGAGAGACGGCGGCCCGAACGAGGCCGCCGCGAGGGAGGTAACCCGATGTCGCGGTATGGGCTGAGGACGGCTGTATTCGCCGCCATACATATTGCCGTGGGAGCGCTGCTCGCGACCGCGGCCGGCGCGCAGGACTATCCGAGCAAGCCGGTCACGCTGATCGTGCCATGGCCGGCCGGCGGCTCGACCGACATCTCGATGCGCGCGATCGCGGACAGCGCCTCGAAAGTGCTGGGACAGCCGATCGTGATCGACAACAAGGCCGGCGGCGGCGGCACGGTGGGCCCCGCGACCATGGCAGCGGCCGCCAAGCCGGATGGCTACACCATCTCGCAGATCCCGATCACCGTCTTCCGCCTGCCCTTGATGCAGGACGTGTCATGGGACCCGGCGAAGGACTTTACCTATATCATTCACCTCACCGGCTACACGTTCGGCGTGACAACCAGCGCGGAGTCGCAGTTCAAGTCCTGGAAGGACGTGGTCGAGTTCGCGAAGGCGAATCCGGGCAAGGTGACCTATGCGTCTCCGGGCACCGGAACCTCGCTCCATATCGGCATGGAGCAGATCGCGGCGATGTCCGGCATCAAGCTCACGCAGGTGCCGTTCAAGGGCGGCGCCGAGACCAACGCCGCAGTGCTGGGACAGCACACGATGCTCCAGGCCGATTCCACGGGATGGCGGCCCTTGGTCGACGCCGGAAAGCTGAAGCTTCTGATGGTGTGGACCGGCGCGCGATCGCCGAACTATCCCGACGTGCCGACGCTGAAGGAGCTCGGCTACCCCATGGTCTACGATTCCCCGTTCGGCATCGCCGGCCCGAAGGGCATGGACCCCAAGATCGTCGCCAAGCTGCACGACGCCTTCAAGAAGGCCGTCGAAGATCCCGCGGTGATCGCCACGCTCGCCAAGTACGACATGGTGCCGAACTACAAGAACACCGAGGACTACAGGAAGTTCGTCGTCGAGGTCACGGAGTCCGAACGCAAGGTCATCGACACGCTCGGGCTCGCGAAGAAGTAGAATCGCGAGAACAACTTGGGCTACTGCAAATTCTGACGTCATCCTGAGGTGCGAGCCGCCCTTGCGGCTCGCCTCGAAGGATGGACACGGGCACCGTCGCCCTTCGGGGGCCGCTGAAGAAGCGGCCGCCTCAGCGACACCGGCTTCGCCGTTGCGCGGGGGTGACGGTGGTCTAGGAGTGTTTCACATGGGCGACCAAACCAACGTCAAACTCCGCCTCTCCAACTCCGAACTCTGGGGCGGGCTGATCGGGCTCGGGCTCGGCGGCTTCGTGATCTGGCAGGGCTTGCGGCTGAAGCTCGGCACGATCAACGATCCCGGCTCTGGCTACGTGCTGTTCTACACCGGCATCCTGATGTGCGTGTTCGCGGCCTCCATCATCGTCTCGGCCGTCGCCGAGGGCGGGCCGACGCTGGCCTCGCGCTGGGAAAATGTGCGCTGGGGCAAGCCGCTGCTCGTCATCGCCTGCCTCGTCGCGTTCTCCTTCGCGCTGGAGCCGCTGGGATTTCTGCTGTCGTCGATCCCCTTGCTGCTGCTGATGTTGCGGTTGATCGATCCGGTGCGCTGGACGCTGGCGATCCCGATCGCCGTGCTGGTGCCATCAGGCATGTGGTGGGTGCTCAAGCGCCTGCTCCTGATCCAGCTGCCCTCCGGCCTGTTCGGGATCGGCTGATCGCATGGATACGCTCGTCAACGTCGCGCATGGGTTCGGCGTCGCGCTGCTGCCGATCAACCTGCTCTATTGCTTCATCGGCGTCTTCATCGGCACGCTGGTCGGCGTGCTGCCGGGCATCGGGCCGATCTCGGCGATGTCGCTGCTGCTGCCCGTGACGCTGTCGGGTACGCCGGAATCCGGCATCATCATGATGGCCGGCATCTATTACGGATCGATGTATGGCGGCTCGACCACCTCGATCCTGGTCAACATCCCCGGCGAGGCGGCCTCCGTCGTGACCTGCATCGACGGCCACCAGATGGCCAAGCAGGGCCGCGCCGGCCCCGCGCTCGGCATCTCCGCCTTCGGCTCCTTCATCGCCGGCACGTTCGCGCTGGTGGCGCTGATGCTGGTGGCGCCGAGACTTGCCAGCATTGCGATCGCATTTGGCCCGGCCGAGTATTTCAGCCTGATGGTGCTCGGTCTCGTCGTGCTCACCTTCCTCACCCAGGGCTCGATGCCGAAGGCGCTATTGATGGCATGCATCGGCGTCGTGCTCGGGCTGATCGGGCTCGACAGCATCACGGCGCAGCCGCGCCTGACCTTCGGCCGCATGGAGCTGATCGACGGCATCGGCCTCGTGCCCGTGGTGATGGGCCTGTTCGGCGTCGCCGAGGTGCTGCTCAACACCGAGCAGGCGATCAAGCGCGACATCATCAACGCCAAGATCACGCAGCTCTTGCCGAACAAGGCCGATTGGCAGGCCAGCGCCGGCCCCGTCGCGCGCGGCACGCTGCTCGGCTTCCTGCTCGGCATCCTGCCCGGCGGCGGCGCGGTGGTGGCCTCGTTTGCGTCCTATGCGCTGGAGAAGCGGCTGTCGAAAACGCCGGAACGGTTTGGCCATGGCGCGATCGAGGGCGTCGCGGGCCCCGAATCCGCCAACAACGCGGCGGCCGGCGGCGCGTTCATTCCGCTGATGACGCTGGGCATCCCGCCGAACGTGGTGATGGCGCTGCTGCTCGGCGCCTTCGTCATCCACGGCCTGCAACCGGGGCCGCTGCTGATCACGCAAAACCCCGGCCTGTTCTGGGGCATCGTCGCCAGCATGTATATCGGCAACGTCATGCTGCTGATCCTCAATCTGCCGATGATCGGCATGTGGGTGCAGCTCCTGAAGCTGCCCTACAACATCCTCTTTCCCCTGATCATCCTGTTCACGATCCTGGGCGTGTACTGCTCCAGCAACAACGTGTTCGACGTCTATGTAATGATCGCGTTCGGGATCATCGGCTATTTCATGCGCAAGCTCGGCTACGAGCCGGCACCGCTGGTGCTCGCCTTCGTGCTCGGACCGATGCTGGAGAACAATCTGCGCAAGTCGCTGATCCTGTCGCAGGGCGATCTCTGGACCTTCGTGCAGCGGCCGATCTCGGCGGCGTGCCTTGCGCTGGCGCTGGCGCTGCTGGTCGCGCCGCTGCTGCCGTCGCTGCGCAGGAAGCGCGAGCTGGTGGCGCTGGATGAGGGAGCGTGAGGGAGGGGAAGCGAGATCGCAGCGCGATTAAACGATGAACTCCTACCCCGCCGCAGGCAGCGCGCTGTCCGGCGGCGCACTCCACGGGCGTTCGGCTGACGCCAGCCCGATCAGACGGCCCTGGATGTAGTCGCAACCCCAGTCGCGCAGCATGTTTGCGGCCTCGTCGTCCTGCACCCATTCGGCCACCGTCTTGATATCGAGGCGGCGGGCGAGGTCGATCAGGGTCTGCACGAAGGCGCGATCGTCGGCGGAACGGGTGATGTTCTGCACGAAGGCGCCGTCGATCTTGACGATGTCCACGCCGAGCTTGCGCAAATTGCGGAACGAGGTGTAGCCGGCGCCGAAATCGTCGATGGCGATGCGGCTGCCGAAATTCTTCAGCCGCGTGACGAAGCCGCGGACATCGTCGATGTCCTGGATCGCGACCGTTTCGGTGATCTCGACGATCAGCCGCTCGGCGACCCCGGGATGCGCCAGCATCAGCGACTCGATTCCCGCCCACCAGTCCGGATCCATGGTGGTGTCCGGCGAGATGTTGAGGCTGAGACTGACATCGGGCGCGGCCGCAAGCTCGGCGACCACGAGCTCGAGCACGCGGTGATCGACCAGGCGGATCAGGCCGAGGCGCTCGGCAACCGGCACGATGTCGGGCGCGAGCAGCACCTGGCCGTCGCCCTGGTCCATCCGCACCAGGCATTCATGGAATGCGCGCTCGCGCGAGACGGCCGAGACCACCGGCTCATAGGCGAGCTTGATGCGGCGCTCGTTCAGTGCGGTGACGATCTCGTCGGTGACGCGGATGTTGACGCGGCGCTGCGCGTCGCGCGTGGCATCCGGACGCCACGCTGCAAACGAGCCGGCGCGGCGGCGCTTTGCGGCGTCCAGCGTCTCATGGGCGCGGTTGACCGCCTCGTCGGTGTTGCGGGCGTAGCGCGGCACGCTGACCGCGCCGATCGACGCGGTGACCGAGACCGGGCCGGATTTGGTCGGCACCACCTCGTCCCGGATGCCGGCGAGGAAACGCTCGGCGGCGACGTTCATGTCGTCGATGGTGCAGTTCTTCAGGATCAGGCCGAACTTGTTGCCGGAGAAGCGCCCGAGCACGTCGCCGCCGCGCAGCCGCGCGCGAATGCGTTTGCCGACATCGAGAATCACGGCATCAGCAACGTCGAAGCCGAAGGCGTCGTTGACGCGGGCGAGATGATCGATGCCGACCAGCATGAAGGCCGCGGTCGAGCGGAAGCGGGTCGTCTCCTCGATCGCCTCGGCCAGCGCCGCGATCAGATGCGAGCGGTTGAGCTCGCCGGTCAGCGGATCGAGCCGGGCCAGCCTGGTCAATTCCTCGTCGCGGGCGTGGCGCTCATTGTTGATGCGGACGGAGCCGATCGCGCGGACCGGGCGGCCGTCGGGGCCGGCGAACCAGCGGCCGGTCTCCTCGACCCAGACCACGGGATCGGAGGCGCTCATGCGCACGCCGTATTCGACCCGGTAGGGCGTGCCGTCGGCGCCGTGCACGGCGGAGGTCTGCGCCAGCGCGGCGGTCCGCAGCGACGGCGCGGGCTCGATCAGCTTGGCGAATTCGGCGCCGGTCGCAAGCCGCTCGGCGGGGATGCCGGGGAAGACGGCGCCGGCGTGCTCCCCCCAGACGATGACGTCGCTGGCGATGTCCCAGGCGAACACGGCCTGGCCGAGCGCGGCCAGGATGTCGGAGGCTTGTGGCAATGCGGGGGTCAAAATCGCCTCATTTCGGGACAGCGGGGAGTCCTGAGCCGGCACAGGATAGAGCCAGATTCGCCCCCAACCCTAGGCAAAGTTGATAAACAATTTGGAAACCATGTTTCGGGGCAGCGCGGAACCAAACCGGCCCGGCCGGCATAGGCCTTGCGAGTACGTGACTCGCACCGGCGCCCGCGTCCCGAAACGCGACGATCTTCGCCGGATCAACGGTGATTGCGATGTTGAGTACTGATCGATCGAACTTGGCGGACTACGGCACAGGCTCGGCCCTCGTGCCGCTGCTGCCGACGTTGCAGTGGGTTATCAAGGCGCCGCTGCCTCGCCCCGATCCGAGCTTCGTCACCCAACTCATCGCCAATGCCGAGCATTTGCCCCAGGCCAGCCGGCTCCGCCGCGCCTCCCCTGAAGATGCGCGGATGGCCTATGGCAGCAAGCGCCCGCTCGGAAGCGTCAGCGCGCGCACGCGGCAGGTGGCTTAATCCAACTTGCAGGACAATTGTTGCCTCACGCTCGCTGCACCTCTCCCGCCTGCGGGAGAGGTCGACGCGCTCGAAGAGCGCGGCGGGTGAGGGCTCTCTCCTCTTGGGGATTCCCTCTGCGGAGACACCCCCTCCCCAACCCTCCCCCGCAAGCGGGAGAGGGAGCACACCGTCAAAGCGGCAACAGGGGTAACGCGCTCGATCAGCGCGGCGTATCCGGCGACGACGGCGTGCCATTGCCCGGCTGCAGATGCGGCGAGGGAATTTCCGGCGAGGGCGGGCTCACCGGCTTCGGCGCCGGATGGTCCATCAGCACGGATTCGGCGACCGATTGAGCGGTGGGCGCGGGCGGCACCGGGGCTGCTTGCGGTGCCGACACCGGCTCGAATTTGGGCTCGGACGCGACGTCATCCGCCGGCGCCTCGGCCTGGCGCTTGGCCTTGCGCGGCGCGGGCACCGTCGTCTCGGCGACATAGGTGACGCGGCGGCGCGTGCGCTGGGCGATGCCGCCGAGGAAATCGGCCATCGCGAGCAGCACCAGCAGGAAATAGGTGGAGTTGCCGAATTTGGGCCACATCACGAATTCGGCGGCGGCCGCGCCGAACACGATCAGCGACAGCAGATGATCCATCAGGAATTTCGAGCCGGGCCGCGCGCCTTTGACCACCTCGAGCAGCAGCAGCACGATACCGAGCGCAAGCATCAGATCGGCGAGCGTGACCGGCCAGGTCTCGCCCGTGATCATCGGCACCTTGAACAGCACGTCCGAGAAGGACACGCTGGGCATCAGGAAGGCGATGATGTTGTAGACCGCGAGCGGAATCAGGAGCAGCGGGAAACCGACCATCGGCGAAATGCCTTCTCGATCAAGATATCCGGACAGAACAATGCAGCGGCGAAGCATTCGCTCCGCCGCCGTCACCGTCATATCTCATGGGTTGGCCGAAATCAGGCAGGTCACGTCATCCTGATTGAGGATAACCCTGCCCGAAGAAGAGTCCGACCTCAGGACTCTTTCTTCTTCAGGACCTGACGGCCCTTGTACATGCCGGTCTTGAGGTCGAGATGGTGCGGACGACGGAGCTCGCCGGAGTCCTTGTCTTCCACATAGGTCGGCTTCTTGATGGCGTCTGCCGAGCGGCGCATGCCACGGCGCGACGGCGAGGTTTTTCTTCTCGGAACGGCCATTTCAATATCCTCTAGGGATTGGTGTCATCAGGGCATCGTCCGCGAGGGACGGCTCAGCACCCGCAATACGAGGCGAGCTGAATGCCGATCAAGGCCGCGCTTATAGAGGAAGGCTGGCCGCAAAGCTAGGCTCTTGGGCCGGAAAATGCGCCCGAAAAGGGCCCGAAATCAGCGATTTTCTCGCCAGCAGGTCGCAAGCGTCGAGGCCTGCGCCCTTGCCACATAGGTCCCGGCGAGCCGCCGGACGCCCGGTCCGGGGGTCCTGGCGCTGCGTTTGACCGGATTCGGCAGGATCGAGGCCAGAAGTGCCGCCTCCCGGGGGGAGAGGCTGGCGGCCGATTTACCGAACGCATAGGCGCTGGCCGCCTCCACCCCAAACTGGCCCTGCGGACCGAGCTCGGCGATGTTGAGGTAAATTTCCAGGATCCGTGGCTTGGGCAGGACGAAATCGATCCACAACGCCAGCGGGAATTCCAGCGCCTTGCGGATGAAGTCCCGCCCCTGCCAGAGGAACAGGTTCTTCGCCACCTGCTGGGTGATGGTGGAGGCGCCCCGGAAGGCGGTGCCGTCCTCCTTCGCGTCGTCGATCGCCTCGCGCAACGCGCCCCAGTCGATGCCGTGATGCTTGCAGAAATGAGCGTCCTCGGCCGCCACCACCGACCGCGGCAGGTAGGGCGACATCGCCGCGAGATCGATCCATTCCCGCTGCATCGGCGCGCCCCGCAAGCTGCGCCAGGCCATCAGCGTCGAAACGGGATGGCCGGTGCGGTAGAACGGCGCGATCACATAGGGCGCGAGAACCACGACCGCGAGCGCTACCAGCAGGATTTTAACGATGCGCAAATCGACCTTTCCGGCGCAAAATGAAACGCAGCCACGGGCCCAGCCATTAAGTCTGTGATAATTCGGGTCTTTTCCAGCACTTTTTAGGCCTTCCAAACGATTGACTGAGGCGGGCTCATAAAGGATTGTCCCGCCGAATTTTAGTTCTGGAGCCCTTCTTGATGACCGGCACGTCCCCGTCCGATTTCGCCAAACGTCTGGACAAGACCGCTGATGACACCGAGGCCCTGCTCGGGCGCCTCCTCGCGGACGACATCCTGCCCGATGAAATCGCCCGTCCCAAGCGACTGATGGACGCAATGCGCTATTCGAGCCTGAACGGCGGCAAGCGCCTGCGGCCGTTCCTGGTGGTTGAAAGCGCAGCCGTGTTCGGCGTGCCGCGCGAGGCGGCGCTGCTCGCCGGTGCGGCGCTCGAATGCATCCACTGCTACTCGCTGATCCATGACGACCTGCCGGCGATGGACAATTCGGACCTGCGCCGCGGCCGGCCCACCCTGCACAAGAAGACCGACGACGCGACCGCGATCCTCGCCGGCGACGGCCTGCTGACGCTCGCCTTCGATATCGTCACCCGCGACGAGATCCATCGCGACGCCAATGTACGGCTGCTGCTGACGCGCGCGCTGGCGCGCTGCGCCGGCATCGGCGGCATGGTCGGTGGCCAGATTCTCGACCTCGCAGGCGAAGGCCGCTTCGGCGGCAACGAGCCGATCGATGTCGCCCGCATTCAGCAGATGAAGACCGGCGCGCTGCTGCGCTACGGCTGCATCGCCGGCGCGATTCTCGGCCAGGCCACGGCCAAGGAATATCAGGCGCTCGACGATTACGGCCGCGCGCTCGGCGAAGCCTTCCAGATCGCCGACGATCTGCTCGACGTCGAAGGCGATGCCGCGGCGCTCGGCAAACCTTCGGGCCAGGATGCTGCGCTCGGCAAGACCACCTTCGTCACCCAGCTCGGCATCGAAGGCGCCAAGCAGCGCGTGCGCGACCTGCTCGCGCGGGCCGACAGCGCGGTCTCGATCTTCGGCGACCGCGCCGCCGTGCTGCAAGCCGCCGCGCGGTTTGTCGCCGAGCGCAAGAACTGACCGGGCGATGACGGGCGTCGACAAGGAAGATCCCGTCCTCGCGCGCTTCCAGAGAATGTCGCGGCCGATGCGCGTGATTTACGCGCGGCCGCGGACTTTCATTTCACTCGGCTTCGGCATTCTGGTCTGCCTGCTGTTGCCCGGCTCCCTGCGGCTGGCGACGCGGCTCGTGCTCGGCTGGGATGCGCTGATCGCGGCCTATCTGGTGCTGGTCTACGTGATGATGCTGAACAACGACCACCAGCACATCCGCCGCAACGCTGCGATGCAGGACGACGGCCGCTTCGTGATCCTGCTGGTGACGGCGATCGGCGCATTCGCGAGCATCGCGGCGATCGTCGCCGAGCTCGGCGCCCATCGCGGCGCCACGGAGCTGACGATCGCGATCACCACCATCGCGCTGTCATGGGCCGCCGTGCACACCACCTTCGCGCTGCACTACGCCCATGACTACTATCGGCACCCGCCGGGCGGGTTGCAATTCCCGAGCGGCGACAAGGAAGACCACGCCGACTATTGGGACTTCGTCTATTTCTCGTTCGTGATCGGCATGACCGCGCAGGTCTCCGATGTCGGCATCACCGACAAGACCATCCGCCGCACCGCGACCGCGCACGGCATTATTTCGTTCATCTACAACACGGCCTTGCTGGCGCTGACGGTGAACATCGCGGCGAGCGCGATTGCGACTTAGATGTCGTCCTGGCGAAAGCCAGGACGACCATGTGGAATCATCTCGGCTTCAATTACACACCTCGGCATTGGCATCGTTGCCGGGGCCGCCGCCACCGCGATACTCGAGATGGCAACCGCGGTTGACCGGACGGCAGCCGCCATTAGTGCAGAAGACCTGCCCGCCGCCTGAGGCGCGCCGCGCACCGGTCGCGATGCCGGCCGCGGCGCCGCCCAAGCCACCGAGGCCGCCCGCGGCGCCGATCTGCGGACGCTGCCGTGCCGGGCGATCCTCGCTGTCGTCGCGCCGCGAGGTCGCGGGTTTGGAAGCCGTCGGCTTGGCGGCGCGCTTCTTCTCGCATTCGTTGTCGTCGTTCAGCGCATAGCCGTCGCCGCAGACGATCCTGGTGCACTTGTCGCCGTCGGCCTTGAAGCCGTGCTCGCAGACCAGCGGGCAGACGCGCGACGGCTTCGACTTGACCGTATCGAGCGCATCGGTGCTCGCCACTTTCACGTCGAGCTTGGTGCCGGCATAGCGGTTGAACTGCGACAGCGACCGCTGCGAGGACGTGTTCCAGTTGCCGTCGGCCTGGCCCGAGAAACAGCCGACGCGGCCGAGCTCGGTCTGGACCGAGCGGCTGAGATCGGCCGGCGTGGTCGCCGGCGTCAGGGACGCAACGTTGGTGCCGGCCGGGCTCGCCGTGCTGGCCGGCGCAGCGCTCGGGGCCGCGGCGGCAAGGTTGACGCGCTGCTGCTCGGCGGCGGCCGCTTGCTGTTGCGCCTGCTCCTTCGCCTTCTGGGCGGCAAGCTGCGCCTGCTCGGCGGCCTTCGCATCGGCCGCGGCCTTGGCCTGCGCATCCTTCTGCGCACCGACGGTGGCAAGACGATCGCGCTCGGCCTCGGCCTGCTTGGCCTTCTCGATCGCCGCCGCATGGGCCTGCTCGGCGCCGATCTTCTCGAGCTGAAGCTTGGCGAGGCTGGAATAGAAACCGTCGGGATGCTGGGCGAGGAAGGCGTCCCATGCCGCCCTGTTGCCGACCTGGAGCGCGAGCTCGTAGTCGCGGCGGATGTCGGCCTGCGGGTTCGCCACGGGCGACGCTGCAGCCGCCACCTTGACCGGCACCAGCGGGACGTCGGCGCCGCCGAGCGAGCCATAGACGAACGGCTCCTGCTTGTTGCCGGTCGACTTGAGCACGTCGTCGCGCACGAAGCCGAAGGCGCGGCGGACATCGAGGCCCGGCGTCGTCAGGTGCTTCGACAACGCAACCGTAAACGGGCTGTTGGCACCGTCGCCGTCCTGCGCCGTGAAGCCGGCCTTGGCCGAATAGGCAATCAGCGTGTTGGGGCTGCTCGGCTCGACCTGGGCGAGGCCCCGGCCGATGCCGCGCGAAGCCACCGAGCGCTTCATGGTCTTGCCGAACGGATTGTCGCGGCAGGCATCCAGGATCACCAGACGGAGCTGCTTGGCGGGTTCGACGGCGACCAGGACGCGGTCGAGCGAGAGTGCTTCGTCATAGACGTCGGTATCGCGCTCGAGCTTGGCGTCAACGGGGATCAGATAATTGGAGCCTTCGACCTCGATGCCGTGACCGGCATAGTAGACCACGGCGATGTCGGCATCGCGGGTCGCGTCCGCGAAGTCGCGCAGCACGCGCCGCGTCTCGAGGGCCGACAGATCGTGCCGGGAATCGACAATGTCGAAACCGGCATCCTTCAGCGTCTTCGCCATCACCGAACCGTCATTGACAGGGTTGGTGAGTGACGGCGCGTGCTGATAGGCCGAATTGGCCAGTACCAGCGCCACGCGCTTTCCGGCAAAAGCAGGTTCTGCGCCGAACAGCAGCGCGAGGGCGAGGAGAAGCGGGCAAAGTCTGAGCAAATTGCGCATGACACGAATTCCGAAGTTTAGGGCCGTTCGAGCCCCCCTTTGGGATCGTTCTAGCAGGCTCCAGCGCCGGTGCTTGTCAGATCGAATGCCCCCTTTGGTTCGTCGCGCCAGCGCCGTCGCGGTTCGCTGGGGTCCAGGCTGGGTTCCCTCATCCGTCCCCGACGTGCCCCCGATATTGCGGCAGATTGTCCGTAATCTCATGCCAAGGCGCCTTCGAACCGACGAAAATGTGGGCGCTCGGCCGGATCGAGGGGGCATCGACCAGGGTTCCCATCGCGACATGGACCCATTTTCCGTCGCGCACCCGGGAATAAAGCAGCGAGCCGCAACGAGCGCAGTGGGCGTCATGGGTGGTGTCGTCCCCGAAAATGATCCGCTGGTCGTCACCCCGGACGATGCGGAGCTTCTCTTGCGCGATGCCGGCGAACGGCTTGAAGGCGGAGCCGGTGGTGCGACGGCAATTCGAACAGTGGCAGTTCATTGCGTAAGAGAATTGGTCCGCGACCTCGTAGCGCACGGCGCGGCAGTAGCATTCGCCGGTGAGGATACGAGCATTCGAATTTTCTGATCCGGTCATGGCAACGCCTGCGCGCAAATGGTTGACACACCCATAGCGCATTTTTATGCGTACGACTAAATTCCCGCCGAGCCATCATTCAAAGGGATGACCCATGAGCCAGAATCGTTCGAGCGTCGAGGCCGTCGTGCAAAGCTATTTTGACGGGCTCTACGAGGGCGACGCCGACAAGCTCGGCGACGTATTCCATCCGTCCGCCGATCTGCGTTGGGTGGAAAAGGGCGAGCTGAAGATCCTGACCGTGCCGGACTGGCTCGCCTGGGTGCGCAAGCGCCCCTCGGCCAAGGCGGAAGGCAAGCCGCGCGAGGATTTCATCGTCACCATCGACCGTTCGGACGACAAGACCGCCTTCATCAAGGTCCGGTGCCAACTGCCGCCACGTTTTTTCACCGATTATCTGGTGGCGATGAAGCTCGCCGACGGCTGGCAGATCGTGTCGAAATCGTACCGGTATGACCTGAGGGAGTGAGGGAGCCTCAATCTCCCGCTGCCCAATATCTGCCGCGCTCGATGCCCATCCTCCGTCATTGCGAGCGTAGCGAAGCAATCCAGAATCTCTCCGCGGAAACACACTGGATTGCTTCGCTACGCTCGCAATGGTGGGACAATCGTGCGCGACCTTCCCTCCCCCTGTTCCATCTGTCCCAAAGGTCCCCCATGCTGCTCGACCGCCGCTCCCTCCTCGCCTCGCTGTGCTGGATGGCCACTTCTCCCGTGCTCGCCGCCGACGCGCCGCCTGAGCTCGAAGCCTATGAGCGCGAAAGCGGTGGACGGATCGGGCTCTATGCGGAAAACTTGGCGACCGGCGCGAAGATCGCCTGGCGCGCCGACGAGCGGTTCGTCATGTGCTCGACATTCAAGGCCTCGCTCGCGGCCTGCGTGCTGGCGCGGGTCGATCGCGGCCAGGAGCAGCTCGCGGCCGTGATCCCTTACGGCCAGGCCGACCTTCTGAGCTATGCGCCTGTTGCCAAGCAAAATCTCGCGGCCGGCAAGATGTCGGTCGCCGAGATGTGCAAGGCGATCGTCGAGCTCAGCGACAACACCTGCGCCAATCTGCTGCTGGCACGGATCGGAGGGCCGGCCGCCCTCACGGCGTTCTGGCGATCGCTTGGCGACACCACCTCACGGATCGACCACAACGAGCCTGAGGTCAATAAGTCAGCGCCCGGCGATCCCCATGACACCACGACGCCGGCCGCGATGGCCGGCAATCTGCGGCGGCTGGTGACGGGCGAGGCATTGTCGCCGGCGTCGCGCGCCCAGCTCACCGAATGGTTGGTGGGCTGCAAGACCGGTGCGAACCGGCTGCGCGGCGGCCTGCCCGCGAGCTGGACCATCGGCGACAAGACCGGCAACAACGGCAAGGACGCATCGGGCGATATCGCGGTCGCCTGGCCCAAGCCCGATACTAAGCCCGATACTAAGCCCGATGCGCCGATCCTGATCGCGGCCTACACCCAGGGCGGCTCGCCGACTGCCCCGCAGATCGAGGCCGTGTTCGCGCGCATCGGACGCATGGTGGCAGGGCGCCTGGCGTAAGGCCCCCGCATTGACCTCTTGGCCGCTTCCGGGCGAAGACAGGCCATGATCGCAGCGAAATTCCAGACCTTCCTCATCCTGCTCGCGGTGCTGGCGGGCACCGCGCTCGTCGCCCGCCGTTTCAACATCGCGCCTGCGATCTTGCTGATGCTGTCCGGCGTCGGCCTCGCCTTCGTGCCGGGCATGCCGCCGGTGGAACTGCCGCCGGAGCTGGTGCTGCTGATGGTGCTGCCGCCGCTGATCTACTCGGCGAGCGTCGCCATGAGCTGGCGCGAGTTCCGGAACAATCTGCGCCCGATCGTGCTGCTCGCGGTCGGCGCGGTGATCTTCACCGCGGCGATGGTGGCGGCCGCCACGCACTATTTGATCGGCCTGCCATGGGCCATCGGTTTCCTGCTCGGGGCCATCGTCGCGCCGCCCGACGTGGTGGCACCGCTCGCGATCGCGCGGCGGCTCAACATACCGCGCCGCCTCCTGGTCATACTCGAAGGCGAAGGGCTCGCGAATGACGCCACCGCGCTGATCCTCTACCGCTTCGCGCTCGCCGCCATCATGGTCGGCCATCTATCGCTTCCGATGGCGGCCGGCGAGTTTGTCCTCATTATCGCCGGAGAGATCGCCTTCGGCATCGGCGTCGGCTGGCTTTCCCTGCGCTTCCGCAGATGGGCGAAAGATCAGCAGGTCGAGCTGACGCTGTCGCTGATCACGCCTTACGTCTCCTACTGGCTGCCCGAGCATGTCGGCGGCTCCGGCGTGATCGCCACCGTCGCCTGCGGCCTCTATGTGAGCTGGAACGGCCCGCTGCTGATCTCCTCGGCGACGCGCCTGCAAGGCATCTTCTTCTGGGACCTCATCATTTACCTGATCGAGGGCCTGCTGTTCCTGCTCACCGGCTTCCAAATGCGCGCGCTCTACGAGAAATCGAAGGCGTTCCCGCTCGACGACATTCTCATCGCGACCGCCGTCGTGCTGACGATCATTGTGACCGCGCGTTTCGCTTGGCTCTATCCCGCGACCTATCTGCCGCGGATCCTCTCCAAATCGCTGCGCAAGCGCGACCCGTCGCCGCCATGGCAATGGCCGTTCGTGCTCGCCTTCACCGGCGTGCGCGGCGCGGTGTCGCTGGCGGCGGCGCTGGCGCTGCCGTTCACGCTGCCTGATGGCAATGCCTTTCCGTATCGCGACCTGATCCTGTTCGTCGCCTTCGGCGTCATCTTCGTCACGCTGATCGGCGTCGGACTGACGCTGCCGCCGGTGGTGCGCTGGCTCGGCGTCGCCGAAGCCGGCCGCAACGAGCATGTCGCCGAGCATGAGGCCGAGATCGCGGCACGCCGCCAGGCGCTCGACGCTGCGCTGAAGTCGCTCGATGCGCTGACCGAGGCGAAGGAGGTGTCGGACGAGGTGATGCGGCTGCTGCGCGCCCGCCACGAGATCCGCGTCAACCAGCTGCCCGATTCACTCGATCCCACCCATCACGACGTCTCCGCCGCCGGCACCGCGCTGACCCGCGAGCTGATCGCCGCCGAACGAAAATTCATCCACGACCTCCTGCGCGACGGCCAGATCACCGACGAGACGCGGCGGAGGATCGAGCGGGATCTGGATCTGGAGGAGGCGAGTCTGGCAAACCGGGAGTATCGGGGCGTGCCGCTATAGCTTCTCGTGATTGCTGAACCGGCTGCACAAGCTACCGCCTGTCGCAAAACTCCCCCATCGCCGCCGCGACGGCTCCCGCGATCATCTCCTGCCGCTCCGGCGAGTTCATCACCATCTCCTCGTCGCGGTTGATGATCGAGCCGGCTTCGAGCAGCACCGCGGCGCTGTTCGTTCGCGACAGCACGACGAGACCGTCATAGCGGTAGACGCCGAAATCCCTGTCCAGCAACTGGCGCCGGTAGCGCCCCATCACCGGCAAGGTGTATTGGCTGGCATAGTGCAGGCCCTGCTCTTTCAACTGCCGGCCGATCATCCGGGCCAGCAACAGGCTGGTGGCGAAGTGCGAATTGCGTTCCGATACGAACAGCGAATGGCCCGAAAACCGATCGCTGAAATAACTCATTGCACCGTCGAATTCCCAGGCCTCGAGCAGCTTGTCCGGCACTGAGTCGTGATGGATCGACAGCAGGAGATCGGCCCGGCCGTCATTCGCGGCGCTGACGCGCTTGAACAGGCTCGGCCGCGCCTTGCCGTCCGTGACGAGCAGGCGGGTTGCGGCAAAGCCTTGATCCCTGAGCTTCGCCGTGATCAGCCGTCCGAGCCGGAAGTTGAAGCCGAATTCCGGATCATTGCGTGCGCTCAGCGCGCCATAGGAGTCCGGGGTGTGCCCGACATCCACGACGATCCGGAATTTCGGCATCTCGCATTTGGCCGGTGACGCCGGCGGCTTCGTCATTGTTCGCGCCGCGGCGGCATGTCCGCGCTCGACAGGGGCAAGCGACGACAGCAGGGTCGACGCGACCAATCCGGCGATGATGCTGCGCAATTGGCCCAAGCGCTACTCCGCTGCTGCGACCTTGGGACGGCCCACGAAGCCCGCGACATCGCCAAAACGTTCCAGCATCACCGCGGGCAGGTCCTTGGCCTTGCTGGTGACGCAGGCGCCGGAGCGCACCGCGTAGCGATCCTGGTGTGCGGCCTGCGGCGGCGGCACGCCCTGCTGAAGCGCGCGCGCCAGATCCATCACGAGCTTGCGGAAATGCATGATGCCGAGATCGGTCGGGCCGAGATGCTCCCGGGTGCGGTCGGCGATCGGGCCCTGGCTGTCCTGCACGGCGGCGTCCTGCTCGGAGACGCCCTTGATGCCGGTGTAGCTCCTCGTCCTCTGGAGCTTGCGGTCGATCAGGTAATCGTTGCCCTTGTGGCGCAGTGGCACGTAATGATCGTCAACCTCCGCGATCACGCCGTTGCCACGATCAAACGCGTCGCGTTCGGCTTGCGTCAGCGGACGCTCAGGATTCCAGGCATAGGTGTAGATCCAGCAATTGGTATCGCTGACCGGCACGAAGGTCTGGCCAAAGATGTTCTCGCCCGGCATCGCGCTCGGTGCGTAGGCGTGGAACGGCATCAGGAACTGCGCGATCCGCCAATAGATGTTGTCGCTGCCGGTGAGCCGGCCACCGGCAATGGAGAGGCCGGCGTCGTGCGGGGCGATCTTGATCACCGGCCGCGGGTCCTCGGCGATCCAGCGCATGTGGTCGCTCGACATCCGCGCGATCGGATTCACAAAATGCTTCTTGATGTCGAGGATCTCGTTCTCCTCCTTGTCGAAGGAGAGATGCGCAAAGGTGAAATGCGCGGTGTCGATCGAGCCCTCCAGCGCCTGCACCCAGTTGCAGTCCTGCCATTTCTTGCTGACGTAACGATGCGAGGCCGGCAGCATCGCCATTTCGAGATCGGGCAGCTCGGGCATGACGTCCGCCGGGCCCATATAGGCCCAGATCATCTCGCCCCATTCGCGCACCGGATAAGACTTGATACGGATGAGATCCTTGGCGTTGAGATCGGGATAGGAGGTCGGCATGTCCACGCAGCGACCGTCGGTGTCGAACTTCCAGCCGTGATAGACGCAGCGGATGCCGCATTCCTCATTGCGCCCGAGCCAGAGATTGGCGCCGCGATGCGGGCAGTATTGATCGATGACACCGACGACGCCGCGCGAATCGCGGAAGGCGAGCAGCTCCTCGCCGAGCACGACGATCTTCTTCGGCTCGCCATCGGACTCGGGGAGCTCTTCCGAGAGCAGGACGGGAATCCAGAAGCGGCGCAGCAGCTCGCCCATGCCCGTCCCGGGGCCGGACTCGGTCAGGAATTTATTGTCCTCTGCGCGGAGCATGGAAAATCCTCCCGATTTGTTTTTGGGAAGATTGGCGCGGACGTGAGACGACGTCAACGCAAGAACGGTTTCGTAGGGTGGGCAAAGGCGCGCTCTTCGCGCGTCGTGCCCACCGTCCTGTTGCATGCACAGCGAGATGGCGGGCACGGCGCTGACGCGCCATTTTCACCCTACGGCAGCCATGCCTAAACCGGCCGCTCCCCCTTCACCGTCACGCGCGTCCCCGAGCGCGTGTGCGGCCAGTAGTCCCACATCGCACGGTGCTGGGTGCAGCGGTTGTCCCAGAAGGCGATGGCGTTCTCGGTCCAGCGGAAGCGGCACTGGAACAGCGGGTTCTCGGCGTGCTGGTAGAGATAGGCGAGCATCGCGTCGCTCTCGTCGCGCGGGATGCCGTTGATGTGGCGAGTGAAGCCGCGGTTGACGTAGAGCGCCTTCTTAGCCGTGACCGGGTGCGTGCGCAGCACCGGATGCTCCGCGTTCGGATAGGATGGACGATCGGCGACGCCATAGTTGGCATAGAGGCCGCGATAGATCGGCTCGCCGTCATGCAGTGCGGTCAGGCCGTCGAGATAGGCCTTCATGCGATCCGACAGCGCCTCATAGGCCGCATACATGTTGGCGAACAGCGTGTCGCCGCCGCGGGGCGGGCACTGCTTGATGTAGAGGATCGAGCCCATCGGCGGCTCGAGGTCGCAGGACACGTCGGAGTGCCAGCCCTCGCCGTTGGCGCGCGGCGAGTTCTTGTCGGCATAGATCTTCATCAGTGCCGGGTCTTCGTCCTCGTGCGGCGCTGCGGGATGGAAATGCAGCTCGCCGAACTTGCGGCCGAAGGCGAGATGCTGTTGTGGCGAGATGTGCTGGTCGCGGAAGAAGATGACGAGATTTTCCGCGAGCGCGCGATGGATCTCGTCCATCTGTTGATTGGAACGAACGTCATCGGAGACGAGCCTGCCGATGTCGACGCCGGAGATTTCCGCGCCGATGATCGGTGTGAGCTTTTCGACCGCGATGGTTTCGTAAGGCGCGCCGTCCTCGGCCATGTGGCGATAGCGCGGACCTTGCTTGCCGGCGAGTGAGCTCATGGCGTGTCTCCCGATCGTTTTGATTGGAGACATCGTAGCGCGGATGGAGCGAAGCGCAATCTGGGCTACGACCCGCGCAAAAAATAAGGCGGGTTACGCTTCGCGAACCCGCCTCACGATTCCAATGTTTGGGAACGACTACTCCGCCGCGGTCACCGGTACCTTGGCGCCCTGGCCGTAGCGCTGGTCGATGTAGTCGATCACCAGCGCCTTGAAGTCGGCGGAGATGGTCGGGCCGCGCAGCGTGCGGAACTTCTTGCCGTCGACGAAGACGGGCGCGGCCGGCGCTTCGCCGGTGCCGGGCAAGGAGATGCCGATATTGGCGTGCTTGGATTCGCCGGGGCCGTTGACGATGCAGCCCATCACCGCGACGTTGAGCTCTTCCACACCCGGATATTTCGTCTTCCAGGCCGGCATCTCGTCGCGGATGAAATCCTGGATCGAGCGCGCCAGCTCCTGGAACGTGGTCGAGGTGGTGCGGCCGCAGCCGGGGCAGGCCGCGACCAGCGGCACGAAGGTGCGGAAGCCCATGGTCTGCAGGAGCTCCTGGCCGACCTGCACCTCACGGGTGCGGTCGCCGCCGGGCTCCGGCGTCAGCGAGATGCGGATGGTGTCGCCGATGCCCTGCTGCAGCAGGATGCCGAGCGCGGCCGAGGAGGCGACGATGCCCTTCGAGCCCATGCCGGCCTCGGTGAGACCGAGATGGATGGCGTAGTCGGAGCGCGATGCGAGATCCTGGTAGACCGCGATCAGATCCTGCACCGCCGAGACCTTTGCGGAGAGGATGATGCGGTCCTTGGGCATGCCGAGCTCTTCGGCGCGCGCGGCCGAGAGCAGTGCCGACTGCACCATGGCCTCGCGCGTCACCGCGCGCACGTCGCGCGGATTGGCGGACGCGGCATTCTCGTCCATCAGCTTGGTCAGCAGCTCCTGGTCGAGCGAACCCCAATTGGCGCCGATGCGTACCGGCTTGCTGTTCTTGTTCGCGATCTCGATGATGTCGGCGAACTGGGTGTCGCGCTTGTCCTTGAAGCCGACATTGCCGGGATTGATGCGGTACTTGGCGAGCGCCTCGGCGCAGGCAGGATAGGCCGCGAGCAGCTTGTGGCCGATATAATGGAAGTCGCCGATCAAGGGCGTGGTGATGCCGCGCTTGGCGAGGCCGTCACGGATGTGCGGGACGGCGGCCGCGGCCTCCTCGCGATCCACGGTGATGCGGACCATTTCGGAGCCGGCGCGCGCGAGCGCTGCAACCTGGGCGATGGTGCCGTCGATATCGGCGGTGTCGGTGTTGGTCATCGACTGCACGACGATCGGCGCACCGCCGCCAACGGCGACGTCTCCGACCTTGACCTGGGTGGTCCGGTGCCGGGGCGCGGGGCCCGCGATGTCTGAATCGATGGTGTTTTCGAGCTTGTTCATGGGGTCCAAATATCAGGTTTTGGTGACGTTCAGCAATGCATCGCGCGGCGCCGCAGCCGTTTGGCTGGGACGGTTAACCAGAAAAAGCCCAGCAATTACAAGGACCGCGGCGGCCCCGAATGTCAGGCTCAAGGTGTCGTGCATGATGAAATAGCTACCCACCACGCCAAACAAAGGGGTGATGAAGGTAAAAGCGGACAATTTGCTGGCCGAATAGGCCTTCACCAGCGCGAACCAAAGCGTGAACGTGGTTCCCACCACCCAGATCGCCTGGAAGGCCATCAGGGCGAGGGACAGCGGCGCCGGGGTGTGGGTGATGGATTCGCCGAACAACCAGGCCGCCAGGCCCAGGATCGGGATCGAGGTCGCAACCTGGTAGCCCAGCGCCTTCTCCGGCGCGGCGAAGCGCAGCCGCGTGCCCTTGGCAACCAGCGTGGTGGCCGCCCACAGCGCGGCACCGCCGACGATCATGAGGTCGCCGAGCAGCACCTTGGCATCGACATCCGGCTGCGGCACGCCGATCGCGAGCGCGACGCCGGCAAAGCTCACCGCGAGCCCCAGCCATTGCGTGCCGCCGAGCCGTTCGCCGAGCACCTGGTAAGAGCCGAGCGCGACGAAGAACGGTGCGGTGTAAAGAAACACCACGGCCCGGGACGCCGGCGTGAGGCGCAGGCCCTGGAAGATCAGCACGAACTCGATGCCGAACATCAGCCCGGCGACCAGGCCGGGCTTCCACGTGCCGTCCTTCTCGAAGAATTTGACGCCGCGCAGCGTGCCGATGATGAACAGCACCGGCAGCGCGCCCATCGAGCGGATCATCGCCTGGAGCATCGGCGGGATGTCCGGCAGCACCAGCTTCACCGCGATCTGGTTGAACCCCCAGGTCAGGCACAGCATCAGCATCAGGGCGATGGCGCCGGCACTGAGGGGGCGACCGGCGGACGGTATGGCTTGAGGTGAGGACATTTCTTCCCGATATCGGCTTTGCGCCGTTGTTGCTTTATGCAGTTTTCTGACAATGGGTGCAGATGCCCGTGATCTCCACCACAGACAATTTGGGGGCAAAACCTGAGCTGCGCGCGGCGGCGTTGATATCCTTGGCGAAGGACGCCGACGGGATCTCGCCGACCAGACCGCAGCGCTCGCAGATCAGGAACGCCACCGCGGAGGTCGCATCGTGGTCGTGGGCGGCGCAGGCGAGATAGGCGTTGCGACTTTCGATGCGGTGCACGAGGCCGTTGGCCATCAAGAAATCGAGAGCACGGTAGATCGTGATCGGGGCCGGCCGCGGCATCGACTTGGCGAGTTCGTCGATCACCTCGTAGGCCCCGAGCGGGCGGTGGCTGGAGAGCAGCGCCCCGAGCACCTGGCGGCGAATCGGCGTGAATTTCTGCGCGCGCTGCTCGCAAACCTCCTCGGCATGCGCCAGCGCGTCCGCAGTGCAGCGGCCGTGATCGTGGTCGGGCGCGGGGAATGCCGGCTTTGCGAGGGTCATTTGGCCTGCCTTCTAGCATTTCGGCGAGGGAACCCAAAGCACGACCGGCGAACGGCGGTCAGCCATGCTCTTGCAGCGGGACAGCGTCCCGTTAACCCGCCATGAAAAAATCATAAGCTTGCTTATAGTATCTCAAGCTTATAGGAGACCAAGCTCATGAGCCGCGGGCCCGTGGACCAGAACTTCCTGTTTACGCTCGCCGAGCTCTATCGCCTGCTGCGCGTCTATGCCGACAAGGAGGCGTCGCGCTTCGGCATCACCCGCGCGCAATGGGCGGTGCTGGCCAAGGTCGAGCGTAGCGAGGGCATGAAGCAGTCGGAGCTCGCCGAGCTCCTCGAGGTGCAGCCGATCACGCTGACGCGCCTGATCGACAAGCTCTGCGACAATGACTGGATCGAGCGCCGCAGCGACGCCTCGGACCGGCGCGTCAAGCGCCTCTACCTGAGGAAGGCCGGCCGGCAATTGCTCGGCAAGATGAGCGGGCTCAGGTCCGAAATCACGGCCAACGCGCTCGACGGTATCAATCCGGCGGATGCCCATCGCCTCCTCACCCAACTCGAAGCAATCAAGGAAAACGTGCGTACCGCGATCCAGACATCCGGAGCGGAACAAGCACGTAAGGAGCAGCGCTATGGCTGATCAAGTCATCAAGTTCCAGCCCGAGCAGAAGATCGACAGCGGCAAGCCCACCAAGAAAGCCGGCACCGATCCCCGCCGCCGCATCGTCGCAGGCCTGCGGCGCTATCGCCGCTTCCTGCTGATGGTCGTGCTGCCGATCGTCGTCGCCATTGGCGGCTTGACCTTCTATCTGAATGGCGGCCGCTATGTCGGTACCGATGACGCCTATGTCGGCGCGCAGAAGGTGCTGGTGACGCCCGACATCTCCGGCAAGATCGAGAAGGTCGTCGTGAGGGAAGGTCAGCTCGTCAAGCAGGGCGATGAGCTGTTCGAGATCGATCCCGTGCCGTTCCGCCTCGCGGTGGACGAGGCCAGGGCGCAGCTCGCGCAGGCGCAGTCGACCTACGACAATCTCCGCGCCAACATCAAGATCTACGGCGACATGCTGAGCCTCGCCCAGCAGGGCGTCGACCTCAAGCAGCGCGACGTCGAGCGCAAGCAGGCGCTGGTCAAGAACAGCTACGGCTCGCAGCTCGACCTCGACAACGCCGCGAACGCGCTGGTCACGTCAGGCTCGATCGCGCAATACGTCAAGCAGCAGATCTCGGCGGCCAAGACGCAACTGCTCGGCGATACCGACCTGCCGCTGGAGAAATTCCCGCCCTACGCGCAGGCCAAGTCCAAGCTCGACAACGCCGAGCGCAATCTCGATCACGCCGTGGTGCGCGCGCCGATGGGCGGCGTCGCGACGCAGGTCGAGCAGATTCAGCTCGGCCGTTACGTCACGGCCGGCACGCCGGTGTTCTCCATCATCGACGTCGCCCATCCCTGGGTCGACGCCAATCCGAAGGAAAGCGACCTCACCTACGTCACCGAAGGCCAGCCTGTTACCCTCGAGGTCGACGCGTTCCCGAACCACGTGTTCAAGGGCAAGATCGGCTCGCTCTCGCCCGGTACCGGCGCGCAGTTCGCGATCCTGCCGCCGCAGAACGCCACCGGCAATTTCGTCAAGGTGGTGCAGCGCGTGCCGATCCGCATCTATTTCGACGAGACCGACAAATACGTGCGGAAGCTGAAGGCCGGCATGAGCGTCTACGCCACCATCGACACCGGCCATCGGCGCTCGCTCGCCGGCCTGTTCGGCCTGTCGGCGACCGCGGGCCAGGACAAGGACTGATCCGATGTCCGGCCCCAATGCCAGCCTGATGGTCCCCGGCCTGCGCCGGAACATGGTGACGATCTGCGCCATGACCGCGACCATCATGCAGGCGCTGGACACCACCATCGCCAATGTCGCCCTGCCCTACATGCAGGGCACGCTGTCGGCCTCGCAGGACCAGATCAACTGGGTCTTGACCTCCTACATCGTCGCCGCCGCGATCATGACGGCGCCGGTGGGCTGGATCGCCAACCGCTTCGGCCGCAAGCGCATCTTCATCATCTGCTCCGCCGGCTTCACCATGGCGTCGGTGCTGTGCGGCCTCGCGCAGGACATCAACCAGATGGTGCTGTTCCGCCTGCTGCAAGGCGTGTTCGGCGCGGCGCTGGTGCCGCTGTCGCAGTCGGTGATGCTCGACTATTACACGCTCCAGGAACGCGCCAAGGCGATGTCGATCTGGGGCATGGGCGTGATGATGGGCCCGATCATGGGTCCCTCGCTAGGGGCATGGCTCACCGAGACCTATTCCTGGCACTGGGTGTTCTTCGTCAATCTGCCGTTCGGCGCCATCACCGTGCTCGGGCTGATCATCTTCATGGACGAGACCAGGAAGGACATCAGCCTCAAATTCGACTGGTTCGGCTTCGCTGCGCTGGCGGTCGCGATCGGCTCGCTTCAGCTCGCGCTCGACCGCGGCGAGCAATTGGGCTGGCTCGAATCCAATGAGATCGTCGCGGAGTTCATCGTCTCCGCCGTCGCGTTCTACTTCTTCGTCGCGCACTCCTTCACGACCTCGACGCCGTTCATCCGCTTCGCGCTGTTCCAGGATCGCAATTTCGTCACCGGCTGCATGTTCATGGTCGTGATGGGGCTCGTGCTGTTCTCGACCATGGCGCTGGCCTCGCCCTACATGCAGAACGTGATCGGCTACCCCATCATCACCGCCGGCCTGCTGCTGGCGAGCCGCGGCTTCGGCACCTTCTTCGCCATGATGCTGGTCGGCCGCATGATGCGTTATTTCGAGGCACGCACGCTGATCATCTCCGGCCTGACGCTGACCGCGGGCTCGCTGTATCAAATGACCGGCTGGACCGACCTGACCCAGGTGCCGGAGATCGTGACCGTCAGCGTCATCCAGGGCTTTGGCTTCGGCCTGGTCTTCGTGCCGCTCTCGACCGTTGCGTTCCTGACGCTGTCGAACGAGCTGCGCACCGACGGCACCGCGATGCTGACCCTGATGCGCAACGTCGCGAGCTCGGTCGGCATTTCCGTCGTCATCGCCCAGCTGACGCAGGGCACGCGGCGGACCTATGCGATCCTGTCCGAGCACGTCAACCCGTTCAACCACGCGCTCCAGATGCCCAGCGTCAGCGGCATGATCAACCTATCCACCGACGCGGGCCGCGCCATGGCCGACAGGATGGTCAGCGTGCAGGCGCAGATCATCGCCTTCGCGCACGACTATATGCTGGTGATGGTCTTCATCCTCTGCACCATCCCGCTCGCCCTGTTGATCGGCTCGACCAAGGCCACGCTGCGCAGGCAGGCCGCGGGGCCGGAACATGCGGTGATGGAGTAAGGGGAGGGGCGTCACAAGCTCCGCCGTCGTCCTGGACAAGCGAAGCGCAGATCCAGGACCCATTACCCCAGGGAGGAGTTTGGCGAAGACTCGTGATTACCAGCTTCGCGCCACAACCTCGCCCTGGGGTAATGGGTCCTGGCTTTCGCCAGGACGACAGCAAGTATGTAGCGTCGCCTACCCCAACAACTCCTCACACCCCAGATCCTCGACCGCCATCATCACCCGCTCCAGATTGTTCCACCAGATCAGCGGCGGGATGTTGATGCTCCACTGCCAGACCGGCCCCGTGATGTGCCAGAGCACCGACAGACGATAGTCCTGATCGAGCGCGCCGCGCGTGTAGCCGCTGACGCCGTTGGCGACCAGCGTCTCGTGATAACGATTGAGCAGCGGCCGTTCGAGCGCCTGCCTGCGGTCCGGGTACCATTGCATCGCCATCATGTAGGCAAGGTCACTCGTCGGCACGTTGATGCGCCACTGGTCGAAATCGAAGATGCGCACGGTATCCGCGACGCCGGGGCGCGGCAGCATGAAATTCCAGATATGGGCATCGCCATGGGCAATGCTGATGTGACGCCGCGAATGATAGCGCTGGGATAGCCGAGCCGAGTGCTCGATCAGGCGGCGATAGAGGGTGCGGCGCTCTTCGCCGAGGCGATCACCGAGCAGATCGGCGAAGCGGTCGTAATGGCCGGCGAAGGTTTCCATGTGCTGCGCGCGGTCCTCGGCGCTCGCCCAGGTGCCGACGGTGTCGCCAAGACCGGGATGGTCCCACCATGCCGCATGCCAGCGCGCCAGTGTCGTGACGATCGCCATCGCCTGCTCACGCGACGGCGGCAGCGGCCACTTCGTTGCGATCTCATGGCTGTCGGTAAGGTCCTCGAGCAGCAGGTGCCAGGTGGGGCCGTCCTCGTCGAAATGCCCGTCAAAGCAGCGCGGCACCAGTCCCGGCGGCATCTTCGGCGCAAGCTGCGTGTAGAAGTCCACCTCGCGCCGGCCGCCATTGGCGAGGCTCTCGGCGAAAGCGGAATTGGGAGTCTTGAGGATCAGCGACTGCGGGGCGCCAGCGGACTCGCCGACATAGCGCAGCCCGAGCCTGACGATCTGTGACACGAGGGTGTCACGCTGATGCAGCACCTTCACCTCGCGCACCGCGCCCGCGTCAAGCACGCCGCCCCTGCGCAGCGCCGCCGTCAGTTGGGCGGACTCAACGACCGCCGGCAATTGTGGAGATGTCATAGCCACGATGCCCCTGTCCCGCGCCATACTGCACGATCACGCCCCCGGGCACCAGCGGCCGACGCGATGCCGGGCTCAAGCCGCGGCGGTCGAGTCGCGCACAGTCCGGACCACGACCGACCGCAGCTGTTCGAGATTGGACGCCATGCCGGCGATCGCCTGCCTGACCTCCGCGGCGCGCTCGTTCACGGAGGCGGCGTCGCGGCTGACATTGCCGATCTTGGCCGAGACCTCCTTCGCGGCGGACGCCGATTCGGAAATCGACCGCGCGATCTCCCGCGTCGCGGCGTCCTGCTGTTCCATCGCGGCAGCAACCGAGGACGCCACGCCGTCGATCTCGACGATGTGGCCCCCCATGGTCTCGACGGCATCGACCGCGGCCTGCGTCGAGGCCTGGATCTCGGCAATCAGCCGCCCGATCTCCTCCGTGGACTTGGCGGTCTGGTCGGACAGGGATTTCACTTCGGCGGCCACCACCGCAAAGCCGCGGCCGGCCTCGCCGGCGCGCGCCGCCTCGATCGTGGCGTTGAGCGCCAGCAGGTTGGTCTGGCCGGCGATGCCGCCGATGAGATCGGAGACCTCGGCAATCTTCTTCACCGATCCCGCCAGCGCTTGAATGGTCGAACGCGCCTGCTCACGGCCGGCAACGGCCGATCTGGTGACCGTGCTGGTCCGCGCGACCTGGCCCGCGATCTCGCGGATCGAAACACTCAGTTCTTCGGCCGCGGCCGAAACGGTCTGGGAACTGCCGAGGGCCTGGGTGGAGGCCGCGGCCACCGCCTGCGACTCCGAGGACAGCGATCGCGCGATCTCGGACAGGCTGGAGACGGCCCGCTCGACGCCCTGGCTCGCCGCGCTCGCGGTGTCGACCGAGCGCCCGGTCTCGCGCTCGACGGTCTCGGCCATCTGGTGCAGGGCGCCGCGCTTGGCGAGCGCGGCCTCCTGCTCCTTCTGCAACTGCTCCTCGCGCAGCCGCGAATTCTCGGCCGCCGCCTGCTTGAACACCACAAGCGCGCCCGCCATCGAGCCGACCTCGTCCTGGCGGTGTGCAAATGGAATGTCGGCGGCGAGATCGCCGGTCGCGAGCCTTTGCATCGTATCCGTCATGCGCACGATCGGGCGCACCACGCCGAGGGCAACGCCAAGCAGGCCTGCGGCAACGAAGGCCAGGACGGCGGCGGAGACGCCGAGGAGGATATAGAGCATGGTGCTGTCGCGCTCCGCGGCCAGCTTCTCCATGTCGGCGTTCTGCTTGTTGGCGCTCTCGACGATGCTGTCGATGACGGCGCGGTGGGCCGTGTAGGCGTCCTTGAGCTGCGCGTAGGCGCCTTCGGCAGCGGCGCTGTTCTTGGCCTTGAGGGCCGGCAGGAGCTGATCGGACAGGACTTTCCAGAACTTCTGCACCTCGGCATCGGACTTCGACACTAGCGCGTTCTTCAGATCGGCCGAGAGGCTGGAGGCGATCCAGAATGCCTTGCGCTCGTCGTAATCCTTGCGGAGCTGGACCAGGCGCTCGCCATGGGCCGCCAGCTGATCCGGCTCGCGCATGGCGAGGGTCGCTTCGAGATAGGCCTCGATGACATATTCCGGCGGCGGCAGGATGTCCGCGATGAGGTCGTTGCCCAGCTTGATGTCGGAATAGAGCGGACCGCCGACCTTGAGCTCGCGCAGGGCGTAGAGGCTGGTGGAAACGACCGCCGTGAAGCCGATGGCGAGAACGATCCCGAATGCAATGACCGCAGAAGAAAGCGAGAGACGAAATTTCATGGAACAATCCAATGCCGCTGGTCGAAATCCGAACGGACCCTAAACGATTGCGGTAAACACGGGATTGCTTCGCGCGGAAATTGTATTCCGCGGAGACCGGAAAATTACGGGAATTGGATGTCGAACGGTCGGTTTTCAGGCAGCGAGACCGACTCACGGCGCGAAGAGAAACGACTCGGGCCCGATGCGGAGCAGCAGCCGACTCGGTTGCGCTGGATGAGAAACGCGTGCTGGCTGTCGATATCGCCGGCACGCTTTGGCTTCAGACGTCGAAGAACACCGTCTCGTCGTCGCCCTGCAAACGCAGGTCGAGGCGATAGACCGCCTTCCCCGCCTCGCGCGTCGCGATCAGCGTGGCGCGGCGCTCAGTGGGCACCAGCGCCAGCACGGGGTCGGCGGCATTGCCGGCCTCGTCGCTGAAATAGATCCGGGTGTAGAGATGCCGCAGCATGCCGCGGCCGAACACCGCAAGGAGGATATGCGGCGCCTGCGGCTTGCCGTCGGGATCGGGCACCGCGCCCGGCTTGACGGTGTCGAAGGCGTAATTGCCGTCCTTGTCGGTGCCGCAGCGGGCGAAACCGCGGAAGCTGGCGTTCGGCAGCGCGCGCTTGTCCTGCGGATCGGAGAAGCGGCCTTGAGCATCCGCCTGCCAGATCTCCAGCATGGCATCGGGCACGGCGACGCCGTCACCGTCGAGCACGCGACCCTCGATGCGGACACGATCGCCCGTGACGTCGGGCGTCAGCGTCGAGTTGGTGAACGCGTCATTCCAGGCGTAGTCGCCGGTCGGCGTCAGGCCGTATTTGAAGAACGGACCGACGGTCTGCGATGGGGTGATCCCCTCGGGCTTCACAGAATCCTGCACGTTAGTGGTTCTCCATGGGCGTGGCGTTCTTGCCGCGCAGCACGATGTTGAAGCGGTAGCACAGCGCCCATTCGGGCTGGGTGTTCTCGAGATCGAACGACGAGACCATCCGCGCGCGCGCCTTCTCGTCCGGCACCGAATTGAAGATCGGATCGAACGGGAACAGCGGATCGGCCGGGAAGTACATCTGCGTCACCAGGCGCGTGACGAAGGAATGGCCGAACACCGAGAGATGGATGTGCGCGGGACGCCAGGCGTTGTGGTGATTGCCCCACGGATAGGCGCCGGGCTTGATGGTGACGAAGCGGTAGTAGCCGGAGGCATCGCTCTGGGTGCGGCCTGCGCCGGTGAAGTTCGGATCCAGCGGCGCCGGATGCTGGTCGCGGACATGGACGTAGCGGCCGCAGGAATTGGCCTGCCAGATCTCGACCAGCGAGTTCGGCACGCCGCGGCCGTCCTCGTCGAGCACATGGCCGTGCACGATGATGCGCTCGCCGATCGGCTCGCCGGTATGCTGCGTGGTGAGATCGTTGTCGCCCTCGCGCACGGTCTCGTGGCCGTAGACCGGGCCGGTCAATTCCGACAGCGTGTGGCGCATCGGGATCAAGGGCTTGTTCGGTGCGCGCTTGATCGAGCTCTTGTACTCGGGCGACAGCGGCAGCGGATGCGCCTTGTTGCTATCGACGGGATAGATGAATGTCATTGGCGAACTCCTCCCCCGGCCCATTTTGGTCCGGCCGGTCAACACTTCCGCCAATCATTATAGGATATAACTAATTGGGGGAAGCGGGTTTAGCAGCCTCTCTGCGCCGCAGCCGCGCCCTATTTGATCGGCGGACGCGGCAGCACGGCCTCGCCGGTCTCGAGCCGGTAGGTGTGGCCGAGCGAGTACCAGGGCGTCGCGACGTCGCGCGCGGTCGGATGCGGCGTATCGTGGCGCAGGAACTTGCCGATCAGCGCCTGCGTCACCCCGAACTGCACGTCGCTGTCGATATGCGGATCGGCGGGGTCGTAGACCTGCGAGATCAGCACCTTGAATCCGGGCTTGAAGATCAGCGCGTGCAGATGCGCGGGACGATAGGGATGCCGGCTCTGCGCCTTCAGCAGGCGGCCGACCACACCACTGGTCGGAATGGGATAGCCAACCATCATCACCGAACGGAAGGCGAAGCGCCCGTCCTGGTCGGTCGTGAACTTGCCGCGCAGGTTCATGTCCGCTTGCTCGGGGTCCTGGTTCTCGTAGAGACCGACCGGCGAGGCATGCCAGACATCGACCTCCGCCCCAGTGACGGGACGGCCATCCTTGTCCACGACGCGGCCGCTGACGAACAGCGGCGCACCCGGGGTCTCGGAGCGAACGATCGATCCGCCGTTCTCGACCCGCGGCGAGTTCAACCGCCAGAACGGTCCGAGCAGCGATTGGTCGGTTTCCGTATTGCCCTGATCGCCATTGTTGAGCAGGCACACCAGCGGCGAGACGCCGAGCGAGCCGGCCATCAGCACGACTTCGTTATGCGTATCGGTGGTCAGCTTGCCGAGCTCGGCCACGATCGCCGTGGCGTCGCGGAATTCCGCCTCGGTCAGGCGAACATCGCGGACGAAGGCGTGCAGGTGCTTGACCAGTGAGACCATGATCTGGCGAAGCCGCGGATCGGACGTCCGCTCCATCACCGCCAGTGCCGCGGCCGTGACGTCCTGCTCACGTTCGATGATCATGCTTGCCTCCCGGTCGCCCGTCATTCCGGGGCAGCCCGACAGGGCTGAACCCGGAATCTCGAGATCCCGGATTCCGCTCTAACGAGCGGCTCCGGGATGACGGGACGCGCAGCGTCCCGTCAGTTCAGCTTCTCGATCGCCACGGCAACGCCCTGGCCGACGCCGACGCACATGGTGGCGAGCGCGAGCTTGCCGCCGCGCTTCTCCATGCCGTGCACGGCGGTGAGCGCCAGGCGCGCGCCGCTCATGCCGAGGGGATGTCCGAGCGCGATGGCGCCGCCATGCGGATTGACGAAGTCGGCATCGTCGGCAACACCGAGTTGGCGCATGCAGGCGATGCCCTGCGAGGCGAAGGCCTCGTTGAGCTCGATCAGGTCGAAATCGCTGATCTTCTTGCCGAGCCGCTCCATCAGCTTGCGGGTCGCAGGCACGGGTCCAATGCCCATGATGCGCGGCGGCACGCCGGCCGAGGCGAGGCCGAGGATGCGGGCGCGCGGCGTCAGGCCATGCTTCTTCACGGCAGCTTCGGACGCCAGGATCATCGCAGCCGCGCCGTCGTTGACGCCGGATGCGTTGCCGGCGGTGACCGTGCCGGGATTGCGCACAATCGGCTTCAGCTTGGCGAGACCTTCCAGCGTGGTCTCGGGACGCGGATGCTCGTCCTTGTCCACCGTGATCGGACCGGTCTTGCCGCCGGGAATGCTGATCGGCGTGATTTCTTCGGCGAAATAGCCGGCCGCGATCGCGGCGCCTGCGCGCTGCTGCGAGCGGATGGCGAAGGCGTCCTGGTCGGCGCGCGAGACCTGGAATTCCTCGGCGACGTTCTCGCCGGTCTCCGGCATCGCATCGACGCCGTACTGCGCCTTCAGCAGCGGATTGATGAAGCGCCAGCCGATGGTGGTGTCGAAAATCTCGGCCGAGCGGGAGAAGGCCTCCTGCGCCTTGCCCATCACGAAGGGCGCGCGGGTCATGGATTCGACGCCGCCGGCAATGGCGAGCTCGATCTCGCCGGAGCGGATGGCGCGGCCGGCGGCACCGACTGCATCGAGGCCGGAGGCGCACAGGCGGTTCAGGGTCTGGCCGGGAACCGAGTCGGGGAGGCCTGCGAGCAGCAACGCCATGCGTGCGACGTTGCGGTTGTCCTCGCCGGCCTGGTTGGCGCAGCCGAAGAACACCTCGTCCACCTGCGCCCAATCGAGATTGGGGTGCTTGGCCATCAGCGCCTTGATCGGCGCGGCGGCGAGGTCGTCGGCACGCACCTTGGCGAGCGAGCCGCCGAAACGGCCGATCGGGGTCCGCACGGCATCGCAGATAAAGACGTCACGCATCGTTGTTCTCCCTGAATGCCGCGGTCCGGCCAAATTCTTCAATTCCGGCGGAGTTTTAGGAGGGCGCCCGCGGCAGGTCAATTGACGGTTTCGCGGGTGGTGTCATTCAAACCCCTCCGTCTTTCCGGGGCGCCCGGAGGGCGAGCCCGGAATCCATAACCACAAGCCGGAGTTATGGATTCCGGGCCTGCGCCTTTCGGCGCATCCCGGAATGACGACCGAAGATGAGGCGCGCTTATCCCGCCATACGGACAGCGTGGAAAACCTCCCTTCCCCGGCCAAACCGATAGGAGCGCGGGACGAAATTTTGTAGGTTGCGCCGCCCATGACGATGCAACAGCCGATACCCGTACCGCCGCCCGACGAAACGCCCGCGCCGCAGGCGGAAGCCGCCGCGCGCGTCACGCCGATGATGGAACAGTACCTGGAGATCAAGGCGGCCCATCCGGGCCTGCTGCTGTTCTACCGGATGGGCGATTTCTACGAGCTGTTTTTCGAGGACGCCGAGATCGCCTCCAGGACGCTCGGCATCGTGCTGACCAAGCGCGGCAAGCACCAGGGCGCGGACATCCCGATGTGCGGCGTGCCGGTCGAGCGCTCCGAGGATTATCTGCACCGCCTGATCTCGGCCGGCCACCGGGTCGCGGTCTGCGAGCAGACCGAGGATCCCGCCGCCGCGAAAGCGCGCGGCAACAAGAGCGTGGTGCGCCGCGGCGTGGTGCGGCTGGTCACGCCCGGCACGCTGACCGAGGACACGCTGCTCGATGCGCGCGCCAACAATTACCTGCTGGCGATCGCGCGCGCCCGCTCGTCCACCGGCGGCGACCGCTTCGGGCTCGCATGGATCGACATCTCGACCGCCGAATTCATGGTGACGGAATGCTCGGGCGGCGAGCTCGCCGCAACGCTGGCGCGGATCAATCCGAACGAGGCGATCGTCACCGACGCGCTCTACAATGACAACGAGCTCGGACAGACCTTGCGCGAATTGCCGGCGGTGACGCCGCTGACCCGCGACGTCTTCGACGGCGCCACCGCCGAGAAGCGGCTGTGCGACTACTTTGCCGTCGCGACCATGGACGGGCTGGCGCAGCTGACGCGTCTGGAAGCTACGGCTGCGGCCGCTGCCGTCACCTATGTCGACCGCACCCAGGTCGGCAGGCACCCGCCGCTGTCGCCGCCCGCGCGCGAAGCCTCGGGCGCGACCATGGCAATCGATCCGGCCACGCGCGCCAATCTCGAGCTGACGCGGACGCTCGCCGGCGAGCGCCGCGGCTCCCTGCTCGATGCGATCGACTGCACCGTGACCTCGGCGGGCTCGCGCCTGCTGGCGCAGCGGCTGGCGGCGCCGCTGACGGATGCGCCGGCGATCGCGCGGCGGCTCGACGCGGTCGGCGCCTTCGTTGCCGATTCGGCCGCGCGCGAAGACATCCGCAGCATCCTGCGCGGCGCGCCCGACATGTCGCGGGCGCTGGCCCGTCTCTCGGTCGGCCGCGGCGGACCGCGCGACCTCGCGGGCTTGCGCGACGGCATCATCGCCGCCGACCAGGTGCTGGCACGGCTCGGCGAACTCGACCAGCCGCCGCAGGAGATCGCGGCGGTGATGGCGGCCTTGACGCGACCATCGCGCGAGCTCGCGGCCGAGTTTGCGACAGCGCTCGACGAGCAACTGCCGCTGATCAAGCGCGACGGCGGCTTCGTGCGCCAGGGCTACGAGCCCGCGCTCGACGAAGCCCGGAACCTGCGCGACGCCTCGCGCCTCGTGGTGGCCTCGATGCAGGCCCGCTACGCCGACGACACCGGCGTCAAAGGCCTCAAGATCCGGCACAACAACGTGCTCGGCTATTTCGTCGAGGTCACCGCGCAGCATGGCGACAAGCTGATGTCGGCACCGCTCAACGCGACCTTCATCCATCGCCAGACGCTTGCGGGCCAGGTCCGCTTCACGACCTCCGAGCTCGGCGAGATCGAAGCCAAGATCGCCAATGCCGGCGACCGCGCGCTCGGCCTCGAGCTCGAGATCTTTGAGCGGCTCTGCGCCAAGGCGCTCGAGATCAGCGACGACCTGCGCGCCGCCGCGCAAGGCTTTGCGCTGCTCGATGTTGCGACTTCGCTGGCCAAGCTTGCAGTCGACGAGAACTATGTGCGGCCGGAAGTGGACTCCTCGCTCGGCTTCGCGATCGAAGCCGGCCGTCATCCCGTCGTCGAGCAGGCCCTGAAGCGCAACGGCGAGCCGTTCATTGCCAATGCCTGCGACCTGTCGCCGGCGCCCGCGCAAAAATCCGGACAGCTCTGGCTGCTGACCGGTCCCAACATGGCTGGTAAATCGACCTTCCTGCGCCAGAACGCGCTGATCGCACTGCTGGCGCAGATCGGCAGCTTCGTGCCGGCGACGCGCGCCCGCATTGGCATCATCGATCGCCTGTTCTCGCGCGTCGGCGCCGCCGACGATCTCGCGCGCGGCCGCTCCACCTTCATGGTGGAGATGGTCGAGACCGCGGCGATCCTGAACCAGGCCGGCGAGCGCGCGCTCGTGATCCTCGACGAGATCGGCCGCGGCACGGCAACCTTCGACGGCCTCTCGATCGCCTGGGCCGCGATCGAGCATCTGCACGAGAGCAACCGCTGCCGCACGCTGTTCGCGACGCATTATCACGAGCTGACCGCGCTCTCGGCCAAGCTGCCGCGGATGTTCAACGCCACCGTGCGCGTCAAGGAGTGGCAGGGCAATGTCGTGTTCCTGCACGAGGTGCTGCCGGGCTCGGCCGACCGCTCCTACGGCATCCAGGTGGCAAAACTCGCAGGCCTGCCGCCGGCCGTGATCACGCGCGCCAAATCCGTGCTGGCGAAACTCGAGGCGCAGGATCGCGGCCAGACCGCGCGGGCCCTCGCCGATGATCTGCCGTTGTTCGCCGTGCCCTCACGCGCCGCCGCGGAAGCCGCGCCGCCGAGCGAGGCGGAGCTGCTGATCGACGCGGTGAAGGCGCTGCACCCCGACGAGATGTCGCCGCGCGAGGCGCTCGACGCGCTGTATGCGTTGAAGGCCAAGCTGCCGAAGCAGTAACGGCGCCGTAGGGTGGGCAAAGCGTAGCGTGCCCACCATGCAACGACGAATTCGCGGATGGATGGTGGGCACGGCGCGCGAAGTGCGCGCGCCGTGCCCACCCTACGATACTGCCCTACGCCCGCGCCGCGATCGCCGCCGCTTCCGCCGCCGCGCGCTGCATGCTGGTCGACATCTCGTTCGTGACCGTGCTCTGCTCCTCGACTGCGGCGGCGGTCGATGTCACGTATTCGCTGACATTGTTGATCGCCTGCTTGATGGAGCCGAGCGCGCTGACGACGTCGCCGGAGATGCCGTTGAGGCTGCCGATCTCCTGGCCGATCTTGTCGGTCGCCTGCTTGGCCTGGTTGGCGAGGCTCTTCACCTCGGAGGCGACCACGGCAAAGCCGCGGCCGGCTTCGCCGGCGCGCGCGGATTCGATCGTGGCGTTGAGCGCGAGCAGGTTGATCTGCCCGGTGATGCTGTTGATCATCTCGACGATGCCGCTCATCGCCTGCGCGGCCTCGGTGAGGCGCTGCGCCTGGGCGTCGGCGGCGGCGACCTGATCCACCGCGCTCATCGCGGTTTCGCGCGACTTGGTCATCGCCTCGGAAATCTCCCGCACCGAGGCGTTGAGCTCCTCCGAACCCGCGGCGACCGATTCCATCATGCCGCGGACGCGCTCGTTGCCCATGCGGACGAGCACCTGCTTCGTGGTGTCGGTGGCATATTTCACGACCTTGAACGGCTTGCCGTTGAGATCGAGGATCGGGTTGTAGGAGGCCTGAATATAGACCTCCTTGCCGCCCTTGCCGATGCGCTTGTATTCCGCCGCCTGGTACTGGCCGCGGTTGAGCGCGGCCCAGAACTCGCGATAGGCCGCGCCGTCGCGCTCGGCAGGCTCGACGAACATGCTGTGATGATGGCCCTTGATCTCGGCGAGTGAATAGCCGAGCGTTCCGAGGAAGTTGGCATTGGCGGTGATGATGGTGCCGTCCATGTTGAACTCGATCACCGCCTGCGCCTTGTCGATCGCCGCGATCTGACCGGCGAGATCGGCGTTCTTCAGCTTCTCCGCGGTGATGTCGGTCGCGAACTTGGCGACGCCGAACGGCTTGCCGTTCTCGTCGAGCAGGGGATTGTAGGAGGCGAGGATCCAGACCTCGCGACCGCCCTTGCCGATGCGCTTGAACTCGCCGGCCTGGTATTCGCCGCGGTTGAGCGCGGCCCAGAATTCGCGATAGGCGCCGCCGTCACGCTCGGACTGAGCCACGAACAGGCTGTGGTGCTTGCCCTCGATCTCGGCCAGCGAATAGCCGAGCGCCTTGCAGAAATTCTCGTTGGCCGTGACGACGGTACCGTCGAGCTTGAACTCGATCACGGCCTGGGCGCGGCTGATGGCGGACACCTTGGAGGCTTCCGTCATGGCGCGGACCTTCTTGGCGGTGATGTCGGTCGCGATCTTCACGACCTTGACCGGCTTGCCGGCATTGTCGAGCACCGGATTGTAGGACGCCTCGATCCAGACCTCGCGGCCGCCCTTGGCAATTCGCTTGAATTCGGCGGCCTGCGGTTCGCCGCGGTTGAGCTGCGCCCAGAACGCCTTGTATTCGGCGCTGTCGCGCTGATCGGCCGGCACGAACATGGCGTGCTTCTTCCCCTTGATCTCGTCGAGGGAGTAGCCGAGCGCCTTCAGGAAGTTCTGGTTGGCCGTAAGAATCGTGCCATCCATCGCAAACTCGATCACGGCCTGCGACCGGCCGATGGCGGCGAGCTGTGCGTCTGCATCACTGCGGGAGTTGCGACCAAACATCAAAGAATCTCCATCTCGAAATAACACCGATCGGGACGTGCCCGTCGGAACCAGGGGGATGTGACCGCGCGGCAGCGATGCCGTATTCCAATCAGCGGTTCCCGCAGGTCCGATCGCTTGAATAGAGATCCGCCAAAATATACGCGGGCGGTGTCGGACGCGGGTATGCAAGTTGATTCGTACGGGAAAAGCTCGAACAAAGTTCTAATAGAAATGTCGGAAAGCAGCAGCCGGGGAAAATCACCGATGCACACGGCGCCCCGCGGCGGTCTCGGCCCGAATTTGAAATGACATTTGTCATTCAACGGCTTGCGGGACGCCGCGCTGATTGCTCGAATGAACTAGCCGCAGATATGTCTTCGACATCATTTCGCGTTCATCCGTAGTCTCACGGCTTCTGCCGAGCCTTGTGCATCGCGCGCCGGCCGATCCCCCACAGCGTCAGGTTCCAGGTGACGCAGGTGCCGAGCGCAAGACTCAAGCCGACGGCCAGGCCGAACTGCACCACCGCGACGTGCATGACGGCGACCGCCATTCCGAATCCGAGCAGACCCCAGGCGGAGTTGGCGAGCACGGCGGCGGTCGGCGGACCGCCGATGCGCGGATGCAGGATCACCATCATGCTGGAGAACACCACGGGATACAGCGCGATGATGCCGCTGATGCGGGGGCCGACCCAGCTGGAAGTCGAGACCACGATGGCGACGAGGGTCGCGACCAGCGCGGCCCGCATCGGGACGTCGTACCAGCGCCGCGTCACCAGCGGCATCTTCACGTGGCGATAGCCTGCGAGCAGCGGAATGCAGATGCCGAACGCGATCAGATTGGCGGCAAGCCCGGCGGTGAGCGACCAGTCGAACTGGCGGATGACCGAGGCCAGCCCGATCCACACCGCGACGGCGCTGCCGCAACTCACCGCGAGATTGTGCCGCTGCGACAGCACGACATAGGTGAGGCACATGAAGATGGTCGCCGCGTTCACCGGCAGGCTCGCCAGCGCGCCCTGCGCGATGAAGGCGGCGTCATGGTCGATCGCGAGGAAGACGTAGGACGGACCGGCCGAGACCGGCAGGGTCGCGATCAGCGCACCGATCACCGGACCCGAGCGTTCGGTGATGATCGAGGCCGTCACGACGAACGCCGCCGCGATCGCCATGCGCAGGAGCAGGAAGAGGATGAAGTGGAGCTCGGGGGACATTTTTTTGTTTGTCGTGCCGGACAAGCGAAGCGCAGATCCGGAAGGAAGGCATTCTGTCCGTCATTCCGGGGCGCGCGAAGCGCGAACCCGGAATCCATAGCCACAGGGCGTAGTGATTCGAGAGCTGGAGCTACGACCGTCCGAAATCACGACGGCCTGGGGTTATGGGTTCCCGCCTACGCGGGAACGACACCAATTGTAGAGCAGCGACTCTCGCGTCTCACATCCGCTGCATCGACACCGAAACCTTCGGGCCGTTCTTGATGGTCTGGTAGACCACGCAATAGCGCTCGGTGAGCTTGAGCAGCAGATCGAGCTTGTCCTGCGGCGCCGGCGTGTCGACCTCGAAGCGGAGGCGGATCTCGGCGAAGCCGACCGGCGTCTCCTTGTCGACGCCGAGCGTGCCGCGGAAATCGAGATCGCCCTCGGCATAGACGTCGCCGGTCTTGAGCGGCACCTCGATCGCGGTCGCAACCGATTTCAGCGTGACGCCGGCGCAAGCAACCAGCGCCTCAAGCAGCATGTCGCCGGAGCAGAGTTCGAGGCCGGAGCCGCCGGTGGCCGGATGCAGGCCGGCAAGCGCGATAGCGCGGCCGGTCTCGACCTTGCAGGCGATGCCGTCGCTGTCGGTCGAGCCCTTGGCCTTCAACGTGATCAGCGCGGTCTTGGGATCGGTCTTGTAGCGTTCCTTGATCGGGGCCTGCATCTGGCGCAGTTGGGCAGCGTCCATTTTCGTTCTCTCCCGGAAAAATCGCCCCTCGATGTACCGGCTTGAGGAGAAATTGTCACCACCACATGGCCTGACCGGGACCCTGGGTTGCGTCACGGTCGGGCACGCTGCGGTCGAGCGAACGGTCGAGTGACGTCAGCACACTTCGCTTGAAGTTCTCGAACAGCGGCGAATTGCGGTCGCGCGGCCGGCCCAGATTGATCTCGATCTGGTCGAACAGGCGGCCCGGCCGCGGCCGCATCACCAGCACGCGATCTGCCAGCACCACGGCCTCGTCGACGTCATGTGTGACGAGGATCAAGGTCGGGCGCGTGTCGGCCCAGAGATCGAGCAGATGATCCTGGAGATCCCTGCGGGTGAATGCGTCGAGCGCGGAGAACGGCTCGTCGAGCAAGAGCACCTCGGGCTGCGGCACCAGCGCGCGGGCGATCGCGACGCGCTGCGCCTGCCCGCCGGAGAGCTCGCGCGGCCAGGCCTGCGCCTTGTCGGCGAGCCCGACGCGCGCGAGCGCGCGCGCCACCTTCTCGCGCCGCTCGGCCGCGGGCAGATCGGCAAGGCCAAAGCCGATATTGTCGGCGACGCTGAGCCAGGGCAAAAGCCGCGGCTCCTGGAAGATGATGCCGATCTTGGCATGCGGCGAGGCGATCGCCTCGTCGTCCAGCGTCACCGTGCCTGAGCTGGCGCGATCGAGGCCGGCGATGGCGCGCAGCAATGTTGATTTGCCGCAGCCGGAGCCGCCGATGATGGCGACGATCTCGCCTTGGCGGATCGCGGCCGAGAAACGCGCCAGCGCCTCGACGCCGTTGGGATAGGTCTTGCTGACCCGGTCGAGCGCGAGCATCGCGTTACGCTCCCCTCGCGCGCCCGAACCCGTCCTGCCAGCGCAGGAAGGGCGCGGACCCGACCTCGATCAGCCAGTCCGTGAGCTTGCCGAGCATGGCGAAGATCACGATCGCGGCGAGGATCTGCGCGGGCTTGCCGAGCTGCTGGCCGTCGAGCAGGAGATAGCCGAGACCTTCGGACGCCCCGATCAATTCGGCCGCCACCACGAACATCCAGCCGAGACCGAGGCCGACGCGCAACGACACCACATAGGCCGGCAGCACCGCGGGCAAGAGGATGCGGCGGATCATCGCCGGGCCGGAGAGGCGGAAGGTGCGCCCGACCTCGACGATCTTGCGATCGACCGAGAGGATGGCACCCATCACGCCGAGATAGACCGGGAAGAACACGCCGACCGCGATCAGCGCGATCTTCGATGTCTCGAAGATACCGAGCCAGAGGATGAACAGCGGCACCCAGGCCAGCGAGGGTATCGCGCGCAGCGCCTGCACGGTCGGATCGAGCAGCCGGCGCGCCAGCGACCAATAGCCGGAAATCGCGCCGAGCAGCGTGCCGGCGACCACTCCGAACGCGAAGCCAAGGCCGACACGCCACAGCGTCGCGGCGATGTGACGGACCAGCTCGCCGGAGCGGGCGAGGTCAGTGATGGTGACAAAGACGCGCGAGGGCGGCGGCACCAGCCGGCCGTTGGACCAGCCGGACCACACCACGAGCTCCCAGCCGAGCGCGAGAGCGAGCGGCAACAGCACACCCAGCACCGGCCGCGCGTAACGCGCGATGCGCGACGGCGCGGCGGCGCCCTCGGCCGGTTCAGAGGATTGTTGCAAGGCAGGCGCGTCGGAGATCATGGTCGGTAGGAAGCGCGTCTGGTGAGGGAATGCAACAGTGTCGCCACACCCACGACCGTCGTCCCGGACAAGCGCGCCTCAAGCGCGCGCCGATCCGGGATCCATAACCACGGGGAGGAGTGGTTACGGGGATTCGGAGTGACCGCCTTCGGGCAACAACCACTCCCTGTGGTGATGAGTCCCGGCCCCCCGTGCGCAATTGCGCAACTCGGCCGGGACGACGGCGGAGTTTGATGCACGCGCGGCTGCCTCTTCCTGCCGACTAATTCGTCGGCAGCGGGATCTGGTCGTCGATCAGCGCATCCAGCGTCGCCTTCACGTCAACCTTGGCGTCGACGACGCCCGCCTGCTGCAACGCCAGGCCGGCGGCGAGGATCGACTCGCGCTGGGGCGAGCCGATGCGGCTGTGGGTCAGCTCGGTGCGCTCCTTGAGCTGCTTGTCGACGACGGCCTCGGGAAGCTTCGTCACGGCGATGAAGGTCTTCTTCAGTTCGTCATAGTTCGCCAGCGAATATTTGCGCGCCTCTTCGTAAGTGGCGAGCACGCGGCGGGCCACGTCCGGATAGTCCTTCAGGAACTGCTCGCGCACATTGAGGATGCCCCAGGTGTTAGCGTCCGCCTTGCGGTAGAACAGCTTGGCGCCCTCCTCCACTTCGGCCTGCGCCATCATCGGATCGAGCCCGGCCCAGGCATCGACATCGCCGCGGATCAGCGCGGTCTTGCCGTCGGCGTGCTGGAGCAGCACCGGCGTGATGTCCTTCTCGGTGAGGCCGGCGCCAAGCAGCGCGCGCACCAGGAAGATGTGCGGATCGGTGCCGCGCGTCACCGCGACGCGCTTGCCCTTGAGATCCGCAACGCTTGCGATCCTGGACTCCTTGCCCGTCACCAGCGCGGTCCATTCGGGACGCGAATAGACATAGATCGACTTGATCGGGTTGCCGTTGATCTTCGCCACCAGCGCCGCCGAGCCCGCGGTCGAGCCGAAATCGATCGAGCCGGCATTGAGGAATTCGAGCGCCTTGTTGGAGCCGGCCGATTGCACCCAGGTGATGGTGATGCCGTCCTTGGCGAACTCCTTCTCCAGCAGCCCCCTCTGCTTCAGCACCAGCGACACCGGATTGTAGGTCGCCCAGTCGATGCGGATTTCCTTGAGCGGATCGGCCGCCCGCGCCGCGGGGGTCATGGCGAGCGCCATCGCGCCCACCAGCAGAATGCGTCGTGTCATCTTGGTCATGCCCGCCCTCCTCAAAAACTTCATTGTTTTTCAATGAGTTATATCTAGAGGTCAACGAGAAAATCCCACCCTTGAAAGCGGGTCGCCCGAGAACAACTTTGCCCGATGCCGGGCTTTTCAAGCATGGAACGACTATTGCCAGCGAATGGCGGGTGACAGCGCCTGTCACCTCTTATATCCGGTGTGACATGGACAGCGTCACGACAGAGCACAAGCAAGAGGTGGACGATCGCTTCGACACCGCGCGGATCACCGCCGCGGTCGATGCGCTTGCCGAAAAGCACCAGGGACGCGAGGACGCGTTCCGCACGGCCATGGCGCAATTGCTCAAGGCCGAGCTGATCGCGGCGCGCGCCGCCGCACAGGCGATCCTGCTGAAGGACCGCCACGGCCGGCGCTGCGCCGAGCGGCTGTGCCATGTGCAGGACGAGATCATCCGCATCCTCTATTCGGCGGCAACCCGCCATCTCTACCGCTCGCCGATCCCGAGCGGCGCCGAGCGCATGGCGGTGGTCGCGACCGGCGGCTATGGCCGCGGCCTGATGGCGCCGGAATCGGACATCGATCTGCTCTTCATCCTGCCCTACAAGCAGACCGCCTGGGGCGAGCAGGTCGCCGAGGCGATCCTCTATTGCCTCTGGGACATGGGGCTGAAGGTCGGACACGCCACGCGCTCGGTCGACGAGTCGATCCGGCAGGCGCGCGGCGACATGACGATCCGCACCGCAATCCTGGAGACGCGCTTCCTGACCGGCGACCAGCCGCTCTATGACGAGCTGGTCGAGCGCTTCGACAAGGAAGTGGTGCAGGGCACCGCGTCCGAATTCGTCACCGCAAAACTCGCCGAGCGCGAGGAGCGGCACCGGCGCGGCGGCCAGTCGCGCTACCTGGTCGAACCCAACGTCAAGGACGGCAAGGGCGCCTTGCGCGACCTGCACACGCTGTTCTGGATCGCCAAATACGTCTACCGCGTCCGCGACACCGACGAGCTGGTCGAGCGCGGCGTGTTCGACGCGCAGGAATACCGCACGTTCCGCCGCTGCGCCGATTTCCTGTGGTCGGTGCGCTGCAACCTGCACTTCTACTCCGGCCGCGCCGAAGAGCGCCTGTCCTTCGATCTCCAGCGCGAGATCGCGGTCCGGCTCGGCTACACCTCGCATCCCGGCATGCAGGACGTCGAGCGGTTCATGAAGCACTACTTCCTGGTCGCCAAGGAAGTCGGCAACCTCACCGCCATCCTCTGCGCCAAGCTCGAGGACCAGCAGGCCAAGCCCGCGCCGGTCCTGAGCCGGATGATGGCGCGGCTGCGCCCGACCCCCGCGAAGCGGCGCGTGCCTGACAGCGACGACTTCATCGTCGACAACAACCGCATCAACGTCGCCGCGCCCGACGTCTTCAAGCACGATCCGGTCAACCTGATCCGCATCTTCCGCCTGGCGCAGAAGCACAACCTCGCCTTCCACCCGGATGCGATGCGCGACGTGACGCGCTCGCTCGGCCTGATCAACGCCCAGCTTCGCGAGAACCCCGAAGCCAATCGGCTGTTCATGGAGATCCTCACCTCCGACAACGCGGAGATCGTGCTGCGTCGGATGAACGAGACCGGCGTGCTCGGCCACTTCATCCGGGCCTTCGGCAAGATCGTCTCGATGATGCAGTTCAACATGTATCATCACTACACCGTCGACGAGCATCTGATCCGCTGCGTCGGCTTCCTCCAGGACATCGAGCGCGGCGGCATCGAGGAATTCGCTGTAGCCAGCGACCTGATGCGCAAGATCCGGCCCGAGCATCGCTCGGTGATCTACATCGCGACGCTCCTGCACGACGTCGCCAAGGGCCGGCCGGAGGATCACTCCATCGCCGGCGCCAAGGTGGCGCGGCGGCTCTGCCCGCGGCTCGGCTTCAGCCCGGCCGACACCGAGCTCGTGGCCTGGCTGATCGAGGAGCATCTGACCATGTCCACGGTCGCGCAGTCGCGCGACCTGTCGGACCGCAAGACGATCGAGAATTTCGCTGCCGTGGTGCAGTCGGTCGAGCAGATGAAGCTGCTGACGATCCTCACTACCGCCGACATCCGCGGCGTCGGTCCCGGCGTGTGGAACGGCTGGAAGGCGCAGCTGCTGCGTTCACTGTACTACGAGACAGAACCGGTGCTGACCGGCGGCTTCTCGGAAGTCGACCGCGGCAAGCGCCTCACGGCCGCATACGCCGAATTCCGCAACGCCTTCGCCGAATGGCCGGCGGACGAGCTCGACGCCTATATCGCCCGGCACTACCCGGCCTACTGGCTCAAGGTCGAGCTGCCGCGCAAGATCCGCCACGCGCGCTTCGTCCGCTCCAGCGAGCAGGCCGGCCACAAGCTCGCGATCAATGTCGGCTTCGACGAGGTGCGCGGCGTCACCGAGCTGACTATCTTCGCGGCCGATCATCCCTGGCTGCTGTCGATCATCGCGGGCGCCTGCGCCTCCGCCGGCGCCAACATCGTCGACGCCCAGATCTACACCACGACCGACGGCCGCGCGCTCGACACGATCTCGATCTCCCGGGAATACGACCGCGACGAGGACGAGGGAAGGCGCGCCACCCGTATCGGCGAGATGATCGAGGACGTGCTGGAAGGCAAGCTGCGCCTGCCCGAGGTGGTGGCGCGGCGCACGGTGCGCAGCAAGGCACGGCCCTTCGTGATCGAGCCTGAAGTGACCATCAACAACCAGTGGTCCGACCGCTACACCGTGATCGAGGTATCCGGCCTCGACCGGCCCGGCCTGCTCTACGAGCTCACCACCGCGATCTCGAAGCTCAATCTGAACATCGCCTCCGCCCACGTCGCGACCTTTGGCGAGCGCGCGCGCGACGTGTTCTACGTCACCGACCTGCTCGGCGCGCAGATCAACGCGCCGACCCGCCAGTCCGCGATCAAGAGCGCGCTGACCCACGTGATGGCCGGCGACAAGGCGGTTCAGCCCGCGGCGTGACGGCGGTCGCGCGCACCTCTCTCCCCTCGTCATTCCGGGGCGCCGCGCAGCGGCGAGCCCGGAATCCATCGAGCCACTGGTGACGCGGATAAATGGATTCCGGGTTCGCGCTACGCGCGCCCCGGAATGACCACGGGAGTGAGAACCTAGACCTCCACTCCCTCGTGCCGCAGCAGCCAGCGCTTACGCTCGAGCCCGCCGCCGTATTTCACCAGCGAGCCGTCGGCGCCGATCAGGCGGTGACAGGGCAGCACCACGCTGATCGGGTTGGAGCCGTTGGCATGGCCGACGGCGCGAATGGCCCTGGGCATGTCGATCCTTGCGGCCAGCGCGCCGTAGCTCATCGTGGTGCCGGCGGGGATTTGCGCAAGCGCGGTCCAGACCTTTTGCTGGAACGGTGTGCCGGCGATGCGCCATGCGATCGCTGATAGCCTTCCGAGGTTACCTGCGAAGTAATCCGACAGCGCGGCCTTGATCGCTGCCGGCGCGGAGCGCTGGCTCAGATCCACCGCGCCGTAGTGCAGGCGCAGCAGCTCGCGCATGCGGTGCTCGTAGTCGTCCCAGTCGAGCGCACGCAGGGCGCCCTCGGCATCGGTGACGAGCAGGGCGGTTCCGATCGGCGTCGCCAGACGATCGAGGCCGAAGCGTTCCGGCAGGCTGGTTGATCGAGCGGCCATTGCGACTCCATCACTTCAAATCATGGGATCGCACTTGCCATGCCGGGCGTGCTACCGTCCACCCGAAAGCTGACGCTTTGGGGGAGCTCAACTTGAGTCTGATCGCGAATATCCTGGTGGCGCTGGTCGCCGCACTGCACGCCTACTTCCTGATCCTGGAGATGTTTCTCTGGGACAAGCCGCAGGGCTTGAAGGTCTTTCGCAATACGCCGGAAAAGGCCGCGATCACGAAGGTGATGGCTGCCAATCAGGGCCTCTATAACGGCTTCCTTGCCGCCGGCCTGATCTGGGGCCTGCTTCACGGCAACCCGGCCTTTGCATTCCAGATCAAGGCGTTCTTCCTGCTTTGCGTGATCGTGGCCGGCGCCTATGGCGCGGCGACCGTCAGCACGCGCATCCTGCTCGTGCAGGCACTGCCGGCGGCGATCGCGCTGGTGGCATTGTTCCTGGCCTAGGACCGCTGGCCTAAGATCCTTGGCCCAGGATCTTTGGCCTTAAGATCCTTGGCCTGAGACGCTACGGCGCAGTGCCGCGATCCTTGCGCGGCGGCGAACGTTCCTCCACACTCTTCGGCAGCGATGGCGACCGTTGCAACCAACGGAAAAGACCATCGGCCGAAAATTCCGTCAGGAGGAACAACCCAACATGAGCAATCGCAGAGTCTTCATGGCTGCCACGGCGGCGCTCGCCTTCGCGTTCTCCGCCAGCCAAGCCATCGCACAGAAGAAATATGACACCGGTGCGAGCGACACCGAGATCAAGATCGGCCAGACCGTGCCGTTCTCCGGCGCCTACTCCGTCTATGCCAATATTGGCAAGACCCAGGCCGCCTACTTCAAGATGATCAACGACCAGGGCGGCATCAACGGCCGCAAGATCAACCTGATCCAGTATGACGACGCCTATTCGCCGCCGAAGACCGTCGAGCAGGTCCGCAAGCTGGTCGAAGGCGACGAGGTGCTCTTCACCTTCCAGCTCATCGGCACCGCGGCCAACGCCGCCGTGCAGAAATATCTCAACGGCAAGAAGGTGCCGCAGCTGCTGGCCTCGACCGGCGCGGCGCGTTTCAACGATCCGCAGAACTATCCCTGGACCATCGCCTACAATCCGAACTACGTGTCCGAGGGGCGCATCTACGCCAAGTACATTCTGGCCAATCACCCCAACGCCAAGATCGGCGTGCTCTACCAGAACGACGACATGGGACGCGACTACCTCGCGGGGCTCAAGAGCGGCCTCGGCGACAAGGCCGCCGGCATGATCGTCGGCGAGGTGTCCTACGAGGTCACCGATCCGACCGTGGATTCGCAGGTGGTCAAGCTGAAGTCGATGGGCGTCGACCTGTTCTATGATGCCTCGACGCCGAAATTCGCCGCGCAGGCCATCAAGAAGCTCGCCGACCTCGGCTGGACGCCGGTGCACATCCTCGACATCAATGCGAGCCCGATCTCGGCGACGCTGAAGCCGGCCGGCCTCGAGATCTCCAAGGGCATCATCTCGACCCAGTATGGCAAGGAACCCAGCGATCCGCAGTGGAAGGACGATCCGGGCGTGAAGGCCTTCTTCGCCTTCATGGACAAGTACTTCCCGGAAGGCGACAAGCTCAACACCGTCAACACCTATGCCTATTCGGTGGCCGAGCTGCTGGTGCAGGTCTTGAAGCAATGCGGCGACGACCTCACGCGTGAGAACGTCATGAAGCAGGTCGCCAACATCAAGGACTTCACCCCGAGCTTCGCGCTGCCCGGCATCAAGATCAACACCGGGCCGAACGACTACCGCGTCAACAAGCAGATGCAGATGATGAAGTTCAACGGCGAGCGCTGGGAGCTGTTCGGACCGATCATCGAGGACAACGGTCCGTCGGGCTAGCGACTCGGAGACGTCACAGGGTGGGTTGGCGAACCGCAGCCCACCCTACGAACTGCGGGCACATCCCCGCCTTGCGTTGCAGCAACGCCTCCTCCACACTCCCCGGCAGCGATGGCGCCGGGCGCGCAACAGTGCGTCCGGCAGATCATCGGCAATAACAAGCTGAGGAAATTTCGAATGAGGAATGGAATGCTGCATCTGGCCACGGCAACGGCGCTGACCCTGGCGCTGTCGGTCTCTGCGGCCAATGCCCAGAAAAAATATGATCCGGGCGCCAGCGACACCGAGATCAAGGTCGGCCAGACCGTGCCGTTCTCGGGGCCAGCGTCGGCCTATGCGTCGATCGGCAAGACCCAGGCCGCTTACTTCAAGATGATCAACGACCAGGGCGGCATCAACGGCCGCAAGATCAATCTGATTCAATACGACGATGCCTATTCGCCGCCGAAAGCGGTGGAGCAGGTCCGCAAGCTCGTCGAGAGCGACGAGGTGCTGCTCACCTTCCAGATCATCGGCACGCCGTCGAACGCGGCCGTGCAGAAATATCTCAACTCCAAGAAAGTGCCGCAGCTGTTCGCGGCCACCGGCGCCTCGAAGTTCACGGACCCCAAGAACTTCCCGTGGACCATGGGCTACAATCCGAACTATTTCGTCGAAGGCCGCATCTATGGCCAATACATCCTGAAGGAGCATCCGAACGCCAAGATCGGCGTGCTCTATCAGAACGACGACCTCGGCAAGGACTATCTGAACGGCATCAAGGCCGGCCTCGGCGACAAGGCCGCCAAGATGATCGTGACGGAGGCGTCCTACGAGGTGTCCGACCCGACCGTCGATTCGCAGATCCTCAAGATCAAGGATGCCGGCGCCGATTTGTTCTTCAGCGCGACCACGCCGAAGCAGGCGGCGCAGGCGATCAAGAAGATCGCCGAGCTCGGCTGGCATCCGGTGCAGATCGTCGACATCAACGCGACCTCGGTCGGCGCGGTGATGAAGCCGGCAGGGCTCGATGCCGCCAAGGGCGTCATCAGCGTCAACTACGGCAAGGACCCGCTCGATCCGACCTGGAAGGACGATGCCGGCATGAAGCGGTATCTCGACTTCATGGCGAAATACTACCCGGACGGCGACAAGGACTCGAACTTCAACACCTACGGCTACGGCACCGCGCAGCTTCTGGCCCATGTGCTCCAGCAGTGCGGCGACAACCTGACGCGCGAGAACGTCATGAAGCAGGCGGCGTCGCTGAAGGACGTGACCGGCGACATCGCGCTGCCGGGCATCAAGGCCAACACCTCGCCGACCGACTACCGCGTCAACAAGCAGCTTCAGATGATGAAGTTCAACGGCGAGCGCTGGGAGTTGTTCGGCCCGATCCTGGAGGATGCGGGGCCGGCGGGTTAGTTTCCTCCGCTGTCATTCCGGGGCGATGCGACAGCATCGAACCCGGAATCTCGAGATTCCGGGTTCGGCTCTTCGAGCCGCCCCGGAATGACTGAACAAGAAGGCGTGGATGGCTGGGTCAAGCCCGGCCGTGACGGCAGAGAGAGTGTCGCTCCGCGGCTCTCAAGTCGGCACCTCGCCAAAATTCTTCCCCACCGGCAGCACCGCGTGCCGGATCAGCCGCGAATCCTCCACGGCGGCCTGGCGGTGCTTCACCGCCTCGCGATAGACGGGATCGCGGATCATCTCGACGAAGGCGGCGACGCTTGGGTATTCGGCGATGAAGCAATGGTCCCAGCGTTCCTCCTGCGGGCCGATCAGCATCAGCTCGAACCTGCCCTGCCAGACGATGCGCCCGCCGAGGCGTTCGAACACCGGGCCGCTCTCGCGGCCATAGGCCGCGTAGGCCTCCGCGCCGCTCGCCTTGCGGCCGTCCGGGTAGACGGCGTCTTTGCGCAGCCGCACCAGATTGAGCATGTGGATCGGGCCCGGGCGATCGTTGTCCCGGAACTGCGCGAAAATCTCCTTGGTCGGATCGATGTGGCCCATAGGTACTCCCTCGTGTGTTCCCTCTTGTTTTGTGGCGGCGATCCTAGCTTCGCCGTCCGATCAGCGGAACTGCGGCGGGCGAATGCCGCACCTCCTAATCGCGCGTTAAGCTCTGGGTAACCGGGCCTTAAACAGCGACCGCTAGCGTGCGGCGGGGCGGGCTGACCGGGCGTTTTGCGTATGGCGTGGGGAAAGAAAAAGGGTGGCCGGAAGGAGCCGCTGTTCGGCTTGCCCGCGGCGCTCGCCGACCTGCGCCTGACCGCGGCCGACCGCGTCCCGGGCGGCGAGGACAAGCCGAAGAAGTCAGCGAAATCGTCCGCCAAGCGCAAAGCTGAGGATTCCGGCGACGAGCCGCCGCGCGAGCGGAAGCCACCGGCCGGCCGCAGCAGCGCCAAGCGCCGGTCGAAGTCGCGTATCGGCGCCAGCCTTGGCCGCCTGGTCTATTGGGGCGCGGTGGTGGGCCTGTGGGGCGCCATCGCCGTGGTCGGCGTCGTGATCTATGTCGGCGCCCATCTGCCGCCGATCCAGTCGCTGGAAATTCCCAAGCGTCCGCCGACGATCCAGATCGTCGGCATGGACGGCAGCATGCTGGCGCAACGCGGCGAGATGGCCGGCGCCAATGTCGCGCTGAAGGATCTGCCGCCATACCTGCCCAAGGCCTTCATCGCCATCGAGGACCGCCGCTTCTATTCGCATTTCGGCATCGATCCCGTCGGCATCCTGCGCGCCCTCGTCACCAACGTGCTTCATCGCGGCGTGTCGCAGGGCGGCTCGACGTTGACGCAGCAGCTCGCGAAGAACCTGTTCCTGACCCAGGAGCGCACCATGCAGCGCAAGCTGCAGGAGGCGGAGCTCGCGATCTGGCTGGAGCGCAAGCATTCCAAGGACGAGATCCTGGAGCTCTATCTCAACCGCGTCTATTTCGGCTCCGGCGCCTACGGCGTCGAGGCCGCCGCGCAGCGCTATTTCGGCAAGTCGGCGAAGAACGTGACCATCGCGGAAGCCGCGATGCTGGCCGGCCTCGTCAAGTCGCCCTCGCGGCTTGCGCCGAACCGCAACCCGGAAGGCGCGGAAGCGCGCGCGCAAATCGTGCTCACGGCGATGGCGGATGCAAGGTTCATCACCGAAGCGCAGGCGCAGGCCTCGATCGGCCATCCCTCCTACAATGTGAAGCCGGTCGGCGCCGGCACGGTCAATTACGTCGCCGACTGGATCGGCGAGGTGCTGGACGACCTCGTCGGCCAGATCGACGAGAGCATCAAGGTCGAGACCACGATCGATCCGAAGCTGCAGGGCGTGGCGGAAGCCGCCATCATCGACGAACTCGCGGCCAAGAGCGTGAAGTTCAATGTCAGCCAGGGCGCGCTGGTGGCGATGACGCCCGACGGCGCCGTGCGCGCCATGGTCGGCGGGCGGAACTATTCCGAGAGCCAGTACAACCGCGCGGTGACCGCCAAGCGCCAGCCGGGCTCCTCGTTCAAGCCGTTCGTGTACCTCACCGCGCTCGAGCAGGGCCTGACGCCCGACACCGTACGCCAGGACGCGCCGATCGAGGTGAAGGGTTGGAGACCTGAGAACTACACCCATGAATATTTCGGCGCGGTGACGCTGACCCAGGCGCTGGCGATGTCGCTCAACACGGTCGCCATCCGCCTCGGCCTTGAGGTCGGGCCCAAGAACGTGGTGCGCACCGCGCACCGGCTCGGCATCTCCTCGAAGCTCGAGCCCAATGCCTCGATCGCGCTCGGCACCTCCGAAGTCTCGGTCGTCGAGCTGGTCGGCGCCTATGCGCCCTTCGCCAATGGCGGCTTCGCGGTGACGCCGCATGTCGTCACGCGGATCAGGACGCTCAGTGGCAAGCTGCTCTACATGCGCCAGCCCGACGAGCGCAACCAGGTGATCGACCCGCGCTATGTCGGCATGATGAATTCAATGATGCGGGAAACGCTGATATCAGGCACCGCCAAGAAGGCGGAGATCCCCGGCTGGCCCGCGGCCGGCAAGACCGGCACCAGCCAGGATTACCGTGACGCCTGGTTCATCGGCTACACCGCCAGCCTCGTCACCGGCGTCTGGCTCGGCAATGACGACAACGCGCCGACCAAGAAGGCCACCGGCGGCGGCCTGCCGGTCGAAGTCTGGTCGCGCTTCATGCGCACCGCGCACGAGGGCGTGCCGGTGGCGAACTTGCCGAACTCGCAAGCGAGCTGGGGCCTGTCGAACCTCGCGCAGGCGGCATCGCAGGTGTCGCCGCCGACGGCGGCCGCGCCCGGACCGGCGCCTGTGAACAATAGCGGCTATCGCCCGCCACCGACGCGCGCCAATGCGCGGCCGGAAGCGGCGGCGGGGCTGGATGGCTGGCTGATGGACCGGTTGTTTGGTGGAAATCGGTAGGCCTTGCTTGAGGCCGTAACGACCTCAAAACAGAAACTGCGAAAACAACCCCATGCACAGTAGCCGGTGATTGGTGGCGCGATGCGCGGTGGATTGTGCGAGGTCATTGATACGTCGGGCAAATCAAAAGCCGTGGCGCAAGGCGCTGACGTCGCCCCACTCTCCGCCGTCATTGCCCGCGAAAGCGGGCAATCCAGTACGCTGCGGCCTCTCGATTCAATAACAACCGCCTCGGAATACTAGATCGCCCGCTTTCGCGGGCGATGACAGCTCCAATTTGGTTAGCAGCCGACGCTAATCCTCGACCCCGTACCGGTGCAGGTCGTTCCCGCACGTGTCGAGCCACTTCTTGGCGCGCTCCATCGAGGGGCAGACCTTGCCGCACACGCGCCAGAACCGCGCCGAGTGGTTCATCTCGACGAGATGGGCGACCTCGTGGGCGGCGAGATAGTCGAGCACGAAGGGCGGCGCGAGGATCAGGCGCCAGGAGAACGACAGCGAGCCGGCCGAGGTGCAGGAGCCCCAGCGGCTGGACTGGTCGCGGATCGACAGCCGCTTGACCCTGACACCGAGCTCGGCGGCATAGGCTTCGGCCGAACGCTGAAGATCGTGGCGCGCCTCGCGCTTGAGGAAGTCATGGACGCGGCGGTCAGCATGCTCGACGCCGCCGGCGACGCAGAGAATGCGTTCACCGCTGTCGCGCACTTCGGTCCACACCGTGCCGCGCGCACCGGCGCGATGAACGATGCGATGGGGAACACCGCGAAGCGGTATCACTGTGCCAGGCTGGAACGGCGCGGCCTTCGGCAAACGCCCGAGACGTGCCGCAATCCATGCACCGTGACGCTGCGCGAAGTCTTTTGCTTCGGCGAGCGTGCCGCGCGGCGGCATGGTGAGGATGGCTTCGCGATCGCTCGGATGAATTCTGAGCGTGTAGCGGCGCGCACGCCTGTGCCGACGCAGCCGAATCGCAAAAAACTGCGATCCATGGGTGATGACGAGGGTCTTTGGCTCGTGGGGCCGCCGATAGAGGAGAGCGCGAGTGGCCATGTCTGTCAGTCCGGGGAGCAGGAGTTCGCCCGGATTCTGCCATAACCGCCGCCAGGGAAAGCGCTCGGCGCAAAAACAAATCATTTGCCCAATATACAGGGGTCTGGCGTCCGGGAGACCCTACAGACTGGGGTTGGAACCCGCTTTTTTCGCCCCCTCCGGACGCATGCGACACCCCCAAGGGGTGAGGGCTGACTCACTCCTATAAAGCTACCTAAATACCGCGAATCTGGAGGGAACCAAGCCCTGCCGGAACCTCCGGCAGCACCCGAATTTTCGACGGGAAAGCCGAAAAACGCGTCGAGAGCGATGCCCGCTCCGATGTGATCGAACGGAGATGGCTCTCGATTCCACTTCTGACGCGTTTTCTTTGCGCGAACCGGTCCCGCTTCGCTCGAAAACGCTCTATTCGGCCGCGAGAGCCTGCAACGAGCTCGGATTCGCAGCGGAGACCATGAAGTCGTGAATCCTCGGCACGATTTCCGACTTGAAACGCGAGCCGTTGAACACGCCGTAATGGCCGACGCCCTTCTGGACGTAATGAACGCGGCGATGATCGGGGATCGAGCGGCACAATGTGTGCGTTGCTTCGGTCTGACCGAGACCGGAGATGTCGTCGTTCTCGCCTTCGACCGTCATCAACGCCACACGCTTGACCTTGGAGGGATCGACGCGGGTTCCACGATGGGTCATCTCGCCCTTCGGCAGCGCGTGCTTCACGAACACGGTGTCGACGGTCTGCAGGTAATACTCGGCGGAGAGGTCCATCACCGCGAGATATTCGTCATAGAACTCACGATGCTTGTCGACGAGATCGCCGTCGCCCTTCACCAGATGGGCGAAAAGCTGCTTGTGGGCATCCATGTGCCGGTCGAGATTCATGCTGATGAAGCCGTTGAGCTGCAAAAATCCCGGATAGACGTCGCGCATCATGCCCGGATGCGGGAACGGCACCTTGGTGATGACGTGGTTGCGGAACCAGTCGATGCCGCGCTCCTGGGCGAGGTTGTTCACCGCGGTCGGATTGCGGCGGGTGTCGATCGGGCCGCCCATCAGGGTCATCGAGGTCGGCACGAACGGATCGCGCTGCGCTTCCATGATCGAAACGGCGGCGACGACGGGCACCGAGGGCTGGCACACCGCCATGACATGGGTGTTGCCGCCGAGGACGTGCAACATCTCGATGATGTAGTCGATGTAGTCGTCGAGATCGAAGCGGCCGTCGCTGAGGGGCACCATGCGGGCATCGGCCCAGTCGGTGATGTAGACATCATGCGCGGGCAGCAACGCCTCGACCGTGCCGCGCAGCAGCGTCGCATAGTGGCCGGACATCGGGGCCACGATCAGCACGCGCGGCTGCGGGCTGCGCAGCGGACGGGTGAACTTGCGATCGAAGTAGAGCAGCCGGCAGAACGGCTTTTCCCAGACAGAACGGATCTCGACGGGGACGCGGATGCCGTTGACCTCGGTGTCGTTGAGGCCCCATTCCGGCTTGCCGTAGCGGCGCGTGGTGCGCTCGAACAATTCGCAGGCCGCGGCGACCGACTTGCCGACCTCGGTGCGCGCCCAGGGATTGAGGGGATTCTGAAACAGGAACTTGGTCGCGTCGGTGACCGCACGTGCCGGATTGAGAGAGGCGTGGGCCATCTCGTACATCCAGTACATCGGCGTCGTCAGGACCGGACTGCCTTCTGCAGCCAGGGGCGGCGCGCCGCCAAACTCACCAATAGGCATCGCTATATCCCTCTTCGCATCGCAGCATACTGCCGAATGCGTAATATTGCGTCAATGCACCGTCCCCGTACATCTACGTGGCAAAGACGGTTAAATCAGCCTGAATCCACGGGAAAGTGAAACTATTCGCCGGCGGACAGCAGCGAGCCGTTCTTCCTGGCGCTGCGCAAAAGGGCAAGGAATGCCCCAAAAGATGCAATCAGCAGCCCTAAATTGATGGCCAGCGCCTCCAGCATCAGGTCGATCCGGAAGGTGTTCTCGATCAAGAGCGCCCGCATCCCCTCGAAAACGTAGGTCGGCGGCAGCGTCCAGGCGACAGCTTGCAGCCAGACCGGCAGCACGCTGACCGGATAGTAGATGCAGGCGAGCGGCATGATCGCGAACATCAGGGTCCAGACGATGCTCTCGGCGCCGAGACCGTTTCGCAGCACGAGCCCTGACACGAAGATGCCGACCGACCAGCTGGTGAAGATCAGATTGCAGAAGAACGCGATCAGCGGCAGGCCGAGGGCGTAGACGTTGAAGTGAAACAAAAACAGCGCGAGCAGCGTCATCGGGATCACGCCGATCGCGAGCCGGATCAGGCTCATGATCATCAGCGACAGCAGAAATTCGATCGGCTTCAGGGGGCTCATCATGAGGTTGCCGAGGTTGCGCGCCCACATCTCCTCCAGGAAGGAGATGGAGAAGCCGAGCTGGCCGCGGAACAGGATGTCCCAGAGGATGACGGCGCCGATCAGCGTGCCGCCGGCGCGCGCGAAGAAATTGGCGTTTTGCGCGATGTAGAGCTGCAGGAAGCCCCAGGTGATGACTTGGAGCGCAGGCCAGTAGAGCAGCTCGAGCAGCCGCGGCCAGGACGACATCAACAGGTACCAGTAGCGCAGGATCATCGCGCCGATGCGCTGCATGGAGATGCCGCGATGGAGGGTGATGTCAGTCATCGCGGCACCGTGCAGCCCGGATGAAGCTTCGTCATTCCGGGGCGCGCAGAGCGCGAGCTATGATGCGCCCCGGGATGACGGGATCCATCCGGGCTAGGACCGAAAAATCGGGACTCCCTCATCGCGCCGCCTCCTTCTCGCCGTTCACCCGGCCGCGCGCGACGTCCAGGAACACCTCCTCCAGCGTGGTGCGGTTGTAGCGGGCCATGATGGCCTCCGGCGTGTCGTCATCCTCGATGCGGCCGCGCTTCATGATGATGACGCGGTCGCACAGACGCTCGACCTCGAGCATGTTGTGCGAGGCCAAGAGGATGGTGGCGTTGTTCTCCTTGCGATAGCGCTCCAGATGGCCTCGCACCCAATCGGCGGTGTCAGGGTCGAGCGAGGCGGTCGGCTCGTCCAGGAGCAGCAGCTCGGGCTGGTTGATCAGCGCTTTCGCCAGCGCGACGCGGGTCTTCTGGCCGGCGGAGAGCTTGCCGTTGGCACGGTCGATGAATTCGGTGAGGTCGAGATCGTCGGCGAGCCTGGCGATGCGGCCCGCGAGATTCTTCACCGCATAGAGCTTGCCGAAGATGGTGAGGTTCTGCCGCACCGTGAGCCGCATCGGCATGTCGACATAGGGGCTTTCGAAATTCATCCGCCCCAGCACGGAAGCGCTCTCCTCGGGCATCTTATGCCCGAGCACCTGCACGCGGCCGGAGGTCGGCAGCACCAGGCCCATGATCATCGCGATGGTCGTGGTCTTGCCGGCGCCGTTGCCGCCCAGGAGCCCGGTGATGCTGCCGCGCGGCAGCGAAAAGGAGATATCGTCGACGGCGCGGGTCTGCTTGTAGACCTTAACGAGGTGATCGACCGCAATTGCCGCAGAGGAGCTGCGCTCCGCGACAGTCGGCGGACTTGAAGCTTTGTCGTTCCCGGTCATGCTGAGCCGTTCTTCTGCTATTGCAGCTGACAGCGCAAGGCTTGTAATCCGGGTGGTTCCACCAGCCGCGCGTTCGTGACCAGAAGGCACCGCCACATTGGCCGACATGACCGAAATTGCCGCTTCCGACTTTCGCCCCGCGCAGCGGCATATCCGCCTGGACACCATCCTGCGGCTGCGCTGGCTCGCGGTGCTCGGCCAGCTCGCCGCGATCTTCATCGTGGCGCAGGGGCTGGAGTTCAACGTCGAGATCGTCCCCTGCGTCAGCATCATCGCCCTGTCGGCCTCGCTCAATCTGGCGCTCCAGACCGTGTCCAATCCGCTGCAGCGGCTGGAGCCGATGCAGGCGGCCGGACTGCTTGCGCTGAACATCGTGGAGCTGGCCGGCCTGTTGTTCTTCACCGGCGGGCTCCAGAACCCGTTCTCGTTCCTGTTCCTCGCACCGGTGCTGATCTCGGCAACCGCGCTGCCGGCCCGCTTCACCTTCGGGCTTGGCGTGCTGGCGGTCGCCTGCGCCTCGGTCCTGTTCTTCTTCCACCTGCCGCTGCCCTGGGATTCCGACGATCCGCTGGTGCTGCCGCCGATCTATCTCGTCGGCGTCTGGCTCTCGATCGTGCTCGCGATCGGCGTCACCAGCCTTTACTCGTTCCAGGTCACCGAGGAGGCGCGCAAGCTTGCGGATGCGCTCGCCGCGACCGAACTGGTGCTGACGCGCGAGCAGCATCTGACCCAGCTCGACGGCCTCGCCGCCGCGGCCGCGCACGAGCTCGGCACGCCGCTCGCGACGATCTTCCTGATCTCGCGCGAGCTGGAAAAGACGGTGAAGGACCCGATCTTTGCCGCCGATTTGAAAACCCTGCGCGAGCAGACCCAGCGTTGCCGCGACATCCTCAGCAAGATCACCCAGCTCTCCTCCACCGGAGCGCCGTTCGACCGCATGAAGCTGTCGGAGCTGATCGAGGAGGTGGTGGCCCCGCACCGCGATTTCGGCGTCGACATCAAGGTGCGGATCGCGGTGGCCGCCTTCGCCGAGCCGGTCGGCTCGCGTAACCCGGCGATCCTCTACGGCGTCGGCAACATCGTCGAGAACGCAGTCGATTTCGCCCACACCACCGTCGAGGTGAACGCGTGGTGGAACAAGGACACGATCGAGCTCCTGATCTCCGACGACGGCCCCGGCATTCCGCCCGATATCCTTAACCGGATCGGCGAGCCCTATCTGTCGCGGCGGCGCACCCCGGATGACGCCGGCGGCGAACGGCGCGGCCTCGGGCTTGGCGTGTTCATCGCGCGCACCCTGCTCGAACGCACCGGCGCCAAGGTCTCGTTTACCAACCGGATCTTTCCGGAACACGGCGCGGTGGTCCAGATAACGTGGCCGCGACAGCGTTTTGAGGCTATCGAGACGCTTGAAGAAACAATAGGATAGGCCGCGACCTTGCGTCGCACAGACCGCCTGATCGACTATTGGCGGCCTTGGCGCCGCCCGTTTGCGACGCCATATGTGGATGTGCAGAGAGAGGACGAAACCTTGAACGCCATCGCCGAACTGAACGAACAGACCGACCGCTCGCTTCTCATCGTGGAGGACGACAAGCCGTTTCTGGAGCGCTTGTCGCGCGCGATGGAGACGCGCGGCTTTGCGGTGACATCGTGCGACACCGTCTCGGACGGTCTCGCGCAGATCGGCAAGGCGGCGCCGGCATTCGCCGTGGTTGATTTGCGCCTCGGGGACGGCAACGGCCTCGACGTGGTCTCGGCGCTGAAGAAGAAGCGCCCGGATGCACGCGCGATCGTGCTGACCGGCTATGGCAACATCGCCACCGCGGTGACCGCGGTGAAGATGGGCGCGATCGATTATCTCTCCAAGCCGGCCGATGCCGACGACGTCGTCGCCGCGCTGCTGTCGACCAGCGCAGAGAAATCCGAGCTGCCGACCAACCCGATGTCCGCCGACCGCGTCCGCTGGGAACACATCCAGCGCATCTACGAGATGTGCAACCGCAACGTCTCGGAAACGGCGCGGCGGCTCAACATGCACCGCCGGACGTTGCAGCGCATTTTGGCCAAGCGCGCGCCGCGGTAACGGTTTCGTAGGGTGGGTAGAGCGAAGCGAAACCCACCTTCCCTGCTTATCTGACCGCCTTGCTTACCTGACCGAAAGTGATGGGTTTCGCTTCGCTCTACCCATCCTACGGACTCATTCCCAGAAATCCGCGTGCCCCTGCGGATCGACCAGCCGGTTGATCCGCAAAGCCGCCGCCATCGCAAAACGCACCGTCATCTGCTTGCGCGTGGCGGCCGCGATCTTGTGCTCGGGCGCCTCGCAATGCAGATGCGCGCCATAGGCGTCGGCGATGATGAGGCCGGTGTCTTGCGGAAAGATCTCGCACGGCAGGTCCTGCGTGAAGGCGAAGAACAGCCGGTCGCAATGGGCGCGGTATTCGTGCCATTTCTGATCTGCGCGCAGATCGTCGACCGACGACTTGATCTCGACGATCCAGATCTCGCCGCGCTCGTTCAGCGCCACCAGATCGGCGCGCCGGCCCGACGGCAGCGGCAGTTCGCTGATGCAGGAAAATCCGAGCGAGCGCAGCAGCCGCGCCGTGCCGCGCGCGATCGCCAGCGCCGTCTCGGATTGGCGGCGGTCCGGCGGCGGCACGAGGGCGATGTTGCGGGCGCTGCTGTCCATGGGGTGAGGATAGCCGATTCCATTCCACCCGTCATTCCGGGGCGCGCCACCTGGCGCGAGCCCGGGACGACGGTGGCGCAGGAACCTCCCCCTGCCCTCGCACTTATCACGCAGCCGCCGCACCCCGGCGGGACCTGTGAGGCCGCTCGCGCATGATCGACGATCTCTGGTACAAGAACGGCGTGATCTACTGCCTGTCCGTCGGCACCTATATGGATGCCGACGGCGACGGCGTCGGCGACTTCAAGGGCCTGCTGCGGCGGCTCGACTATCTGCACGGCCTCGGCATCACCACGATCTGGCTGATGCCGTTCCAGACCTCGCCCGGCCGCGACGACGGCTACGACATCGCCGACTATTACAGCGTCGATGCCCGCTACGGCACGCTCGGCGACTTCGTCGAGTTCGCCCATGGCTGCAAGCAGCGCGGCATCCGCATCATCATCGACCTCGTCGTCAACCACACCTCGGACCAGCATCGCTGGTTCAAGGAAGCGCGGCGCGACAAGAACTCGCCCTATCGCGACTGGTACGTCTGGTCCGACACGAAGCCCGCCAATGCCAACAAGGGCATGGTGTTTCCCGGCGTGCAGAAATCGACCTGGACGCGCGACAAGGACGCCGGCGCCTGGTATTTTCATCGCTTCTACGATTTCCAGCCCGACCTCAACACCTCGAACCCGCACGTGCAGGCCGAGATTTTGAAGATCATGGGCTTCTGGATCCAGCTCGGCGTCTCCGGATTCCGCATGGACGCCGTGCCCTTCGTGATCGCGACCAAGGGCGCCAAGGTGAAGAAGCCGGTCGAGCAATACGACATGCTGCGCGCGTTCCGCGAATTCCTGCAATGGCGCCAGGGTGACGCCATCATCCTCGCCGAAGCCAATGTGCTGCCGGAAACCGACATGGAATATTTCGGCCGCGATGCCGACCGCATGCACATGATGTTCAACTTCCACGTCAACCAGCATCTGTTCTATGCGCTGGCGTCGGCCGACTCGCGACCGCTGTCAAAGGCGCTGAAGGCGACCAAGCCGCGGCCGGCCTCGGCGCAATGGGGCCTGTTCCTGCGCAATCACGACGAGCTCGATCTCGGGCGCTTGACCCCGGCGCAGCGCGACACCGTGTTCAAGAGCTTCGGCCCCGACAAGGACATGCAGCTCTACGACCGCGGCATTCGCCGCCGCCTCGCGCCGATGCTCGGCGGCGACCGCAGACGGCTCGAGCTTGCCTACAGCCTGATGTGCACACTGCCGGGAACGCCCGTGATCCGCTATGGCGACGAGATCGGGATGGGCGACGATCTCTCATTGCCGGAGCGCAATTGCGCGCGCACGCCTATGCAATGGTCGACCGAGCCGCATGGCGGCTTCACCAAGAACGACAAGCCGGCCTGTCCCGTCATCGACAAGGGCCCTTATGGCTTTCCGCACGTCAACGTCGCCAAGCAGCGGCGCGATGCCAATTCCATGCTGAACTGGACAGAACGCATCGTCCGCATGCGCAAGGAGGTGCCGGAGATCGGCTGGGGCGATTTCGCGATCATTGCGACGCGTGATCCGGCCGTCTTCATCATGCGCTATGACTGGCGCAACAATTCGGTGCTGTTCGTGCACAATCTCGATGAGAAGCCACGCGAGATCGCGTTCTCGACGGGGCTGCCTGATGATGCCGGCGCGCACCTGATCAATCTGCTCGCGGAAGACCACAGCCACGCCGACAAGCGCGGCCAGCACCGCGTCGTCCTGGAGCCGTATGGCTATCGCTGGTATCGGGTCGGCGGGTTGGATTATTTACTGAAGCGGAGTGATATCGACGGGGATACTGCGGGTAACAAGCATCCGGGGTAGGTGCATCCACACACTCCGCCGTCGTCCTGGCGAAAGCCAGGACCCATTACCCCAAGAGGTCGTTGGCGCGCGAGCTGATAACCACCAGCCTCCGCCACACTGCGTCCTGTGGTAATGGGTCCTGGATCTGCGCTTCGCTTGTCCAGGACGACGTTGGAGAATGACGCTGTCGCCTCGCCCTACTTTTTAGGGCGGCTGCACGATCACCCCTTCATTCCCGCGCAAATCCAACACGCCTTCCAGCCTCTCACCCTCACGATCCAGGAACGTCGACAGCAGGATCTCGCTGCCGAAGCGGATCGCGCTGGTGGTGACGGCGATCGGGTCGGGGCCGAGATTGAGGGCCACGATCACCGCCCTGCCCTCGGCCTCGCGGCGGTAGATCAGGAGATCGCCCTGCGCCGCGATCGGATGATAGTTGCCGGCCACCAGGGGCGGGCTGCTCTTTCGCAGCACGATGAGCCGCCTGTACAGGCTGAGGATCGAGCGCGTGTCGGCTTCGAGATTGACGACATTTTCGTGGATATGATCCTCAGGCAGCGGCAGCCACGGCCTCACGTTCGAGAAGCCGGCGAAGCTCGAGGAATCCCACTGCATCGGCGTGCGGCAACCGTCACGGCCGACGCCGATGCCGGGCACGTTTTTCTCGAAGGGATCGCGCACATCCTCGGGCGCGATCGCGAGCTGATGCATGCCGATCTCGTCGCCATAATAGAGCGTCGGCGTGCCGCGCAGCGTCAGCAGCAGCATGGCGGCGACGCGGGCCTGCTCGGGCCCGACGCGGCTGGCGACGCGCGGGCGGTCGTGATTGCCAAGCACCCAGTTCGGCCAGGCGCCTTTCGGCAGCGCCTTCTCGTAGTCGTCGATGATCGTCTCGATCGAGCGCGCGCTCCAGAACGTCGAGAGCAGCGCGAAGTTGAACGGCATCTGCGCGCCGGTGAGGTCGTTGCCGTAATAGGCCATCAGCCGGTGCAGCGGCAGATAGATCTCGCCGATCAGCACGCGGGCGCGATAGGCATCGGTGACGCGGCGCATCTCGGCGATGACGTCGTGCACCTCGGCCTGGTCGGTGGAATATTGCGTCAGGATCTTCTCGTTCGGCGGACGGCCCTCGACGTAGTGAGGATTGGGCGGATTGTCGCGGAATTCGGCGTCCTTGATCAGGTGCCAGATCACGTCGACGCGAAAGCCGTCGACGCCCTTGTCCAGCCAGAACCGCATCGCGTCGTAGATCGCCGCGCGGACGTCCGGGTTGCGCCAGTTGAGGTCCGGCTGCTGGGCGAGGAAGGCGTGATAGTAATATTGACCCGTCGTCTCGTCGAACTGCCACGCGCTGCCGCCGAACTCGGACAGCCAGTTGTTCGGCACGCCGCCATCGGGCGCCGGATCGCGCCAGACGTACCAGTCGCGCTTGGGATTGTCGCGCGAGGACCGGCTCTCGACAAACCAGGGATGCTGGTCCGAGGTGTGGTTGGGCACGAGGTCGAGGATCAGCTTGAGGCCATGCTCATGCGCGGCCGTGAGCAGCGCGTCGAAATCCGCCATCGTGCCGAACAGCGGATCGATGCCGGTATGGTCGGAAATGTCGTAGCCGAAATCGGCCATCGGCGAAGGGAAGATCGGCGACAGCCAGATCGCGTCGACGCCGAGCGACTTCACATAAGGCAGCCGCAGCAAGATGCCGGCGAGATCGCCGACGCCGTCACCGTCGCTGTCCTGAAACGAGCGCGGATAGACCTGGTAGAAGATGCCGTCGCGCCACCAATTCACCTCGCCCTGTGCCATGTCGGAGAACCCACCCGAAAATCCGCCTCGCGCGAGAGAACGCGGAAGCAACGCCCCGGTTCAAACCAGCAGGCCAATTGGGACGGCCGTGTGACGGCCGAGGCGGCTGTTCCGGGGCCGGGCCAAGAATCTCAAGAATCTTTTGCTTGGCGGCATGGCAAAAATCGGCATTGTGGCGCCATGACCGAGCAAAATGACACCCAAGGATCCTCGCAAGAGTCCTCGCCAGCCAAGGCCGGCGCGATCATCGTCCCCGTGACGCTGTTCGAGCAGAACTGCACCATCATCTGGGACGAACCCGGCAAGAAGGCCGTGGTGATCGACCCCGGCGGGGACGTGCCGAAGATTTTGGAGGCGATCAAGCAGACCGGCGTCACCGTGGAGAAGATCTGGCTGACGCACGGCCATATCGACCATGTCGGCGGCGCGGCGGAATTGCGCGATGCGCTGAAGGTGCCGATCGAGGGACCGCATCAAGCCGACAAGTTCCTGCTCGACAATGTGGTGGAGAGCGGCGCGCGCTTCGGCATGACCGGGGTGCGCAACTTCGCACCGGACCGCTGGTTGGAGGAGGGCGACACCGTGTCGATCGGCGGCTTGCAGTTCGACATTCTGCACTGCCCCGGCCATTCGCCCGGCAGCGTGGCGTTCTTCAACAAGGAATTACGTTTTGCCCATGTCGGCGACGTCCTGTTCGCAGGCTCCGTCGGCCGCACCGACCTGCCCGGCGGCAGTCACGCCACGCTGATCAGCTCGATCAAGACCAAGCTGTTGCCGCTCGGCGACGATGTCGGCTTCATTTGCGGCCATGGCGCCGGCTCGAGCATCGGCCAGGAGCGGATGACCAATCCGTTCATCACCGGCGAGATGTAAGCTCTATTCAGCGATGCACCGGCGTCGCCACAAACAGAGCTGTCGTCCCGGACAAGCGTAAGCGCAGATCCGGGACGACGCGCGAGGGCTGAGCTACTTCATCAACCCCGCGGCGGTGAGCGCGCGCGTGATGATCTGGCCGAGGTCGAAGCCGCGGGCGTCCTCGCGCTTCGGCTCGGCCGGCGGTTCGGCGACCGCGTCGCGGATCGAGCGGGCCAGATGCGGCGCTGGCGTCAGCGCCGGCTTCGGCACTCCAGGCTTTGCCTCCACCTTCTTCTTCGCCGCGTCCGGAATCCAGCCGGTCAGGCCGAAGAACTTTGCAATGTGGTAGGACGAGGAGATGCCGGCCTCGATCAGGAACGCGCCTTCGACGCCATAGCGCTGGTCGTTGTCGGCTAGCCCGAGCGGCGTGCCGTGCGCCATGTCGGTGATGGCGTAGGACTCGACCAGCGTCTCACCGTCCTTGTTCCACCAGGCCTGGCGCGGATAGCCGTCGACATTGGTCTCGGCCATCGGCACGTCAGGCAGGTCGTGCAGGTCGAGCCACTGCTTGACGATCTCGTTGGCATTGCCGGGATTGACGGTGCGGTCGGCACTGCCGTGCCACACCGACATCTTCGGCCAGGGGCCGCGATAATCGGAAGCGTTGCGCACGAGATCGCCGAGCTCGCGCGCGGGACGCGCCGGCGAATGGAACATGCCGTCCAGCGCCTCGCGCAAATTCGAGGCGATGCCATAGGGCAGGCCTGCGATCACCGCGCCGGCCGCGAAGACTTCCGGATAGGTCGCGAGCATCACGGACGTCATGCCGCCGCCGGCGGAGAGGCCGGTGATGAAGACGCGCCTGGGATCGATGCGGTGCGTCTTGACCATATGCGCGATCATCTCGCGGATCGAGCGCGCCTCGCCGCTGTCGCGCGCAGTGTCTTCCGGATTGAACCAGTTGAAGCAGGTGTTGCCGTTGTTGGCGCGCTGCTGCTCGGGCATCAGCAGCGCGAAGCCGTAGTGCCGTGCGAGCGTCGACCAGCCCGCGCCGAGATCGTAAGCCGCTGCGGTCTGTCCGCAGCCATGCAGCACGACGACGAGCGCGCGCGGCATCTGCAACTGCGCCGGCGCGAACGCGAACATGCGAAGATTGCCGGGATTGTCACCGAAGTCCGCAACCTCTTGCAATGGACCGGGCGCATCCGCGCTGCGGCCGAAGTCGGCAAAGCGCAGACCATCCACCTTCGGCAGGCGTCTCAAGAGATCGATATTTCTGGCAAGCGACACGGCAACTCCTGGCAGGCGACGTTCAACGTCCACCCAAACCAGATAGTTGCTGCACTGCAAAATGAAAAGTGTGTGTGCTGTCAATTACCAGAAATTCACGGAGAAACCGCACGCATTAACCGCAATGCCTCAACTTCGTGCAGATGCGCGGCGCATCCACGCCAGAAATGCGGCGCAGATCATTATTAATGTCACAAACAGCGCGAGCGAGACGAGAAATCCTGCGCGCGGTGATTGCAGAGCTTCGAGCGCGAAGAACAATGCGCCGATTGCGGCCACTCCGGCCGCATTTCCGATCTGCGCAATGGTGCCGTACATGCCGGACGCCGAGCCTGCGGCGACGGGCTTCACGGTGGAAAGCGCCGCGCCGGACAGCGGCGCCATCACCAGGCCCTGACCGTAGCCGAAGATGATCATGGTGAGCGCAAGCCCGATCGGCGTCGGCGCATCGAGATCGACTACAACAAGCGCGAGCGCGGCGAGGCCCGCGATCTGAAGGGCGCAGCCCTCGATCAACACCTTGGTGCCGCGATGGCGCGCCCGCACACCGCTGTGACGCGAGGCCACGATGAAGGCGAACGCGAGCGGAATGAAGGCCATGCCGGCTTCGAGCGGCGGGATCTTCAGGCCGCGCTGCATGAACAGCGTCATGACGAGATAGAACGAGAGATTGGCGACGAAGAAAAAGAAGGCTGCGCCGAGGCCGCGCAGGAACGCCACATCCGCCAGCAGCGTCAGATCGATCAGCGGCATGCCGCCGGCGCGTCCGACCGCGTGCTCGAGCCTCACGAATAGCGCGAGGATCACACCGCCGATCGCCATCACCGCCCACAGAAACGGCGCCCAGCCGACGTCGTGGCCGAACAGCAGCGGACCGATCAGGCACAACAACCCTGCGAACAGCACAACACTGCCCTTGATGTCGAGCTTCGTACCGGCCCGGCGAGGCACCGACGGCATGATGCGCCAGGCAGCACCGGCGATGACGAGGCCGCTGGGAACGTTGACGAAGAACACCGAGCGCCAGCCGGTGCCGGCGAGATCGAGCGTGACGAGAAGCCCGCCGAGCAGGAAGCCCGCGGCGCCCGCAAGCCCGAGCACAATGCCGTAGACGGCAAAGGCGCGGTTGCGCTGGCCGTCGGTGAACAACAGATGCAGCGTCGCCAGCACCTGCGGCACCATCAGCGCGGCGGTGGCGCCCTGCGCCAGCCGCGCGATGATCAGCTCCGCGCCTGATTGCGCCAGCCCGCACCACAGCGAGGTCAGGGTGAAGCCGAGCACGCCGGCCAGGAATACGTTCTTGGTCCCGTGGATGTCGCCGAGCCTGCCGCCGGTGACGACCAGCGTGGCATAGGCGATCAGATAGATCGCGATGACGGATTCGATCTGCGCCGGCGTTGCGTGCAGATCGACGGCGATGGTCGGAATGGCGACGTTCACGATGAAGGCGTCGACGCCGAACATGAACTGGGCGGCGACGACGATGCCGAGCACCCACCAGCGGCGCGACGAATCGATCTGCTTTGTGACGGTTTGATGCATCGGCGCGCGGCCCTTCCGGAATTTATTTGCGCGCGATGCTCGCAGATCGGCGTCATCGGCGCGATTACCTCCGAGGTAGGCCTTGCCGCCTTCTTGCCGCCTTGGCCCGATTGCTGCATGTCGGTTCCCGCTGGTCTCGCGGGGTTCGGAAGTCTTCCGATGTACGACTACGACATGGCGGTGATCGGCTCGGGCCCGTCGGGGCGCCGAGCCGCGGTGCAATGCGCCAAGCTCGGTAAGGCCGTGCTGGTGGTGGAGAAGGGCCGGCGGGTCGGCGGCGTCTCCGTCCACACCGGCACCATTCCCTCCAAAACCCTGCGCGAGACCGTGCTCAATCTGTCAGGCTGACGCGAGCGTGGCTTCTACGGCCGCTCCTACCGGGTGAAGCAGGACATCGCGGCAAGCGATTTGATGACGCGGCTGCAGAAAACCCTCGATCACGAGGTCGAGGTTCTCGAGCATCAACCTCGAGGCCGCCGGCATCGCCGTCGATCATCGCGGGCGCATCACGGTCGATCCCGTGACATTGCAGACCAGCGTGCCGCACATCTACGCGGCCGGTGACGTGATCGACTTTCCGAGCCTCGCCTCGACCTCGATGGAGCAGGGCCGCGTCGCCGCCTGTCACGCGCTCGGCATGGAGCCCCTGGCGCCGCCGGAGTTCTTTCCCTACGGCATCTATTCGGTGCCGGAGATCTCGACCGCCGGCCTCACCGAAGAAGAGGTGCGCACGCGCGGCATTCCTTACGAGGTCGGCATCGCCCGCTTCCGCGAGACCTCGCGCGGCCACATCATGGGGCTGAACAGCGGCATGATGAAGATGATCTTCTCGACCAAGACGCGCCGCCTGCTCGGCGTGCACATCCTCGGCGAAGGCGCTACCGAGCTGATCCATATCGGCCAGGCCGTGCTCAACCTCAAAGGCGGCATCGACTATTTCATCCAGAACACGTTCAACTACCCGACGCTGGCGGAGGCGTACAAGATCGCCGGCCTGGATGCGTGGAACAGGATGACGCGGTGATCTTCCTTCGCCTCTCCCCGCTTGCGGGGAGAGGCCGGAATTCAAACGCAGTTTGAATTCCGGGTGAGGGGAGTCTCCGCGAGTCGACTGTCCATTGGAACGACGCCCCCTCGACGCGTCATTGCTTCGCTGCGCTCGCAATGACGGCGTGGGGCATCTCGAAACCCCACTGCCTCCGTCCCCGCGGAGACTTCCCCTCACCCCGACCCTCTCCCTGCAAGCGGGGAGAGGGAGAAGATGAGCGCATGCCTGCATTCCGCCGCGCGGGACATCGCGCGATTGCGTTCGCGCCATCGGGCACGTAGCCTCACCGTCTCAACAAACAAAAAATCCAGCCGGAGAGAACGCCATGGCGCGCCTGAAGTTCGGAGCCTTCCTTGCCCCGCATCACCCGATCGGGGAGCATCCGATGCTCCAGTTCCGGCGCGACCTCGACCTGGTCGAGCAGCTCGACGCGCTCGGTTATGACGAGTTCTGGTGCGGCGAGCACCATTCCTCCGGCTGGGAGATGATCGCCTCGCCCGAGATGTTTTTGGCCGCAGCCGGCGAGCGCACCAAGCGGATCAGGCTCGGTACCGGCGTGGTGTCGCTGCCCTATCACCATCCCTTCAACGTCGCCCAGCGCATGGTGCAGCTCGATCACATGACCGGCGGCCGCGCCATCTTCGGCTCCGGTCCCGGTGCGCTCGCCTCCGACGCGCACACGCTCGGCATCGACCCAATGACGCAGCGCGACCGCCAGGACGAGGCGATCGGCGTGATCCGCCGCCTGTTCAACGGCGAGCGCGTCACCGCCAAGAGCGACTGGTTCACCATGAACGATGCCGCGCTCCAGCTCCTGCCCTTGCAGGAGGAAATGCCGTTCGTGGTGGCCTCGCAGATCTCGCCCTCCGGCATGACGCTCGCCGGCAAATACGGCATCGGCATCATCTCGCTGGGCTCGATGACGACACAGGGCCTGATGTCGCTCCAGCAGCAATGGCAGTTCGCCGAGGATGCCGCCAGGAAGCACGGCACGACGGTGAATCGCGCCGACTGGCGCGTGCTCCTGACCTGGCACGTCGCCGAGACCCGCGAGCAGGCCCGCCGCGAGGCCGGCGCCGGCCTGATGCGCTGGCACAACGAATATAATGTCGGCACCTTGCAGCGGCCGGGCCTCACCGCGTTCACCTCGCCCGACGAAGCCGTGGACAAGACCGCCTTCGTCGAAGGCGCCGCCTCCGTCATCGGCACGCCCGACGACCTCGTGAAAATGATCAAGAACGTGATGCAGGTCTCCGGCGGCGTCGGCGCCGTGATCGGCTTCGTGCACGACTGGGCCAACCCGGAGAACACGCGCCGGAGCTGGGACCTGGTCGCGCGCTATGTCGTGCCGGAGATCAACGGCTATATCGATGGCCTCCGCAAGTCGCAAAAATTCGTGATCGAGAACCGCGCGATCTTCGAACGCGCCGGCCAGGCCGTGATGGCCAAGATCATGGAGAACGAGAAGGCTGCCGAAGCGCTGAAGGTCACCGGACCCGGCCGCGTCGCCATTCCCGCCGTCAACGCCCCGGATCTGCAGAAGGAAGCGGCGAAGCGGTAGGGCTCGTTGGCGTTACACGTGTAACCACGATCTCAAGCAAGCGATATCGGCCTGTGCTATGCTGCCCCGGTCAGCTGGCGCAGGCCGCAATAAAGTCGCGGTCGCGCGATGTCCGTTCGGTCAGCCAACCGGAGCACTCGTCATGTCGATGCAGAATGTGGCCGCCCCTGCGCTTCAGTTCACCGCCCCGGGGCGTAACGAGCTGACGCACATCCCGGGCGACGAGGGCTGGCCGGTCATCGGCAAGACCTTCCAGGTGCTGGCCGACCCCAAGGGGCATATCGAGGCGAACGGCGCCAAATACGGCCCGGTCTACCGCACCCATGTCTTCGGCGAGACCAATGTCGTGCTGCTCGGACCCGAAGCGAACGAGCTCGTGATGTTCGACCAGCAAAAACTGTTCTCGTCGACGCACGGCTGGAACAAGGTGCTCGGCCTGCTGTTTCCGCGCGGATTGATGCTGCTCGATTTCGACGAGCACCGGCTGCACCGCAAGGCGCTGTCGGTCGCGTTCAAGTCCGGACCGATGAAATCCTATCTCAGCGATCTCGACCGCGGCATTTCCGCGCGCGTCGCGCAGTGGAAGGCCAAGCCCGGCGAGATGCAGCTCTATCCGGCGATGAAGCAGCTCACGCTCGATCTCGCCGCCGCGTCCTTTCTCGGCGCCGATATCGGGCCGGAGGTCGACGAGATCAACCGCGCCTTCGTCGACATGGTCGCGGCCGCCGTCGCACCGATCCGCCGTCCCCTGCCCGGCACGCAGATGGCACGCGGTGTCGCGGGCCGCAAGCGCATCGTCGCCTATTTCCGCCAGCAGATTCCGCTCCGCCGCGGCAATCACGGCGGCGATGATCTGTTCTCGCAGCTCTGCCGCGCCACCCATGAGGACGGTGCGCTGCTGTCGGAGCAGGACATCATCGACCACATGAGCTTTTTGATGATGGCGGCGCACGACACGCTGACCTCGTCGCTCACCTCCTTCATCGGCGAGCTCGCCGCAAACCCGGACTGGCAGGACAGGCTGCGCGCCGAGGTTCTGGCACTCGGGCTCGCTCCTGATGCACCCAGCAGCTTCGACGATCTCGAGAAGATGCCGCTGTCCGAAATGGCATTCAAGGAAGCGCTGCGGATCAAGCCGCCGGTGCCGTCGATGCCGCGCCGCGCGATGCGCGACTTCACCTTCAAGGGTTTCAGGATTCCCGCCGGCACAGCCGTCGGCGTCAATCCGCTCTATACGCATCACATGAAGGACATCTGGCCGGAGCCGGACCGCTTCGATCCGCTGCGCTTCACCGAGGAGGCCCAGCGCAACCGCCACCGCTTCGCCTGGGTGCCGTTCGGCGGCGGCGCGCATATGTGCCTCGGCCTGCACTTCGCCTACATGCAGGCCAAATGCTTTGCCCGGCACTTCCTGCAGAACATCGAGGTGTCGCTGGAGCCGGGCTACAAGCCGGACTGGCAGATGTGGCCGATCCCGAAGCCGCGGGATGGGTTGCGGGTGCGAGTGAAGGCGGTGTGATGACAAACACCGTCATTCCGGGGCGCACGAAGTGCGAACCCGGAATCTCGAGATTCCGGGTTCGCACTTCGTGCGCCCCGGAATGACAGCAAATAGCTGGGCCGCCTTACGCCCCCTGATCGAACGCCTTGCGCAGCGCCACGTAGCCCTGCTGCTGCTGGCTCCAGTTGCGGCCGCCGGTGATGGCGCCGTCGATGACGAGGTCGTGGCCGTTGATGAAGCTGGATTCGTCGCTCGCCAGGAACACCGCGGCATGGGCGATGTCGTCGGGAATGCCGGCGCGCGGGATCGGCTGGGCGGTCTTGTAGACTTCGCGCATCACCGCCGGCGTCTTCTCCGCGGCGTCGGTCGCCAGCCCAAGCGCCTTGCCGAAAATGCCGGTCGCGATCGCGCCGGGCGAGATCGAGTTGACGCGGACGTTGGATTCGCCGAGCTCCATCGCCACGCATTTGGTGAGATGGATCACCGCCGCCTTGGCCGCGCCGTAAACCACCGACGAGGAGAAGCCGGCGAGCCGGCCAGCGATGCTGCCATTGTTGATGATGCTGCCGGACCCCTGCTTCTTCATGTAGGGCGCGGCGTGCTTCATGCCGAGCATGACGCTGCGCACCAGCGTCGCCATCGCCTCGTCGAAGCGCTCGACCTCGAGGCCCTCAATGCCGCCGGTCTGCGCCGGCCCGCCGGCATTGTTGAACAGGCAATCGATCCGGCCGAATTTGTCTACCGCGAGCGCGATCAGCGCCTGCATCTGCGCTTCGACCGTCACATCGGTCTGGCGGAAGATGCAATTGGACCCGAGCTGCTTCGCCAGCGCCTCGCCTTCCGGTATGCGCCGCCCCGCGATCACAATTTTGGCACCTTCGGCAACGAAGACTTCAGCGGTCCGTAATCCGATCCCGCTCGTCGCACCCGTAATCACCGCGACCTTTCCGTCCAGCCTGCCCATGGAATGTCCCTGTTTTCGAACCTCTTGACGCCAAATGGCGGATACCGATCGACGACGGCGCCGCGACAGTCGGCACCGCGACGGTCACTATTCCTGCCGGCTCCCGACAAGGCAAGCTTTGCTTGCGCTGGCGAGATGCGTAACATTCGCAACGAACGCACCTCGCAACCGGGCGGCGCATGGAGAAGCTGATCGACGAATTCCGCAAGGGCTGGCAGGGCGCGGCACCTCCGTCGCTCGGCTTGAGCATTGCCTTTGCGGTGGCCTGCCTGCTCGTTGCGACGCTGGCACGCTGGGGCCTTGCGCAAGTGCGGCCCGACGTCTACTTCACCCCGTACTTTCCGGCCGTGTTCTTTGCCGCCGCGTTCGGAGGCTTCCGGATCGGCATCGTGACGGCGATCGTCGGCGGCGTGCTCGGCGTCGTCGTGAATTTCAGCGATGCGCTTGCCGATCGCGCGCGTTTTGCCCTGCTGGCGCTCTACTGGGCCGTGAGCGCGCTGACCATCTGGGGCGTCGAGCACTATCGCACCATGCTGGCGGAGCAGCGCCGGATCTCCAAGCGCCTGATCGAGGAAGAAGACTATCGCAAGCTGCTGGTCGACGAGCTCCAGCACCGGCTGAAGAACAAGCTCTCGACAGTGCACGCCGTGATTCACCAGGTGCTGCATGACCAGCCGCAGGTCTGGGCCCGGGTCGATCCGCGGCTGCGATCGCTGGCCGCAACCGACGATCTGATCTCGCGAATCGACAAGGCCGGCTGCGACATCCGCGATCTCCTGATCTCGGAGCTCGGCCCCTACGGCCACGTCCGCTTCACCCTCAACGGCGACCGGCTGTTCCTGCCGGCGAAGCTCGCGGTCACGCTGTCATTGATGTTTCACGAGCTCGCCACCAATGCAGGCAAATACGGCGCATTCTCTGCGCCGCGCGGTCTGCTGCAGGTGTCGTGGACCGTCAGCGACGATCGCCTGACCATCACCTGGGACGAGACCGAGGGGCCGACCGTGGACAAGGTGTCCGAGCCTGGCTTCGGCACCAAGCTGCTGAAATCGGCGCTTTCCGCCTTCGATGGCAGGACCGAGATCTCGTATCTGAAGACCGGGCTGCATTGCATCATGCAATGCCGCATCCCCCAAGGCGAAAGCCGCTAAAGCGGAAGCAGGCCCGCGCGCTCCGCTCGCGGTTTCGCTGGGCGCATTGACCCTCTGTTAATGACGATCGGCGCGCGTGCCGCATCGCCGCAAGACACCACCGTATTTCTCCGGACCCCTTAACCGAACTTAAGAGGGAACCACGCAAGATCGCGCCCATTGCAAAGGCGCGCTGAAACAACAAGATTCATGACTTCTATGAACGACAACAGATATTCCGGCGCGAGCGAAGCCGAACTCGGATTCCTCAAGGAAATCGTTAGAATGCTGCCGGCCGGCCTGACCGTTCAGGACGCCCATGGCGAGCTTCTGCTGGTTAACGATGCCGCAGCGGCGCAGCTCGGCATGGACGGCAGCCGTCCCTCGCCCGATCTGACGCCGCGCCGGGAAGCCTGCCGCCGGGCGCTGAGCGCCGGCCAGGCGGTCGTCACCGAGGAAGCCCTGCACGACGGCGCGGCGCGCCAGGTGCTGCTCACGACCCATCGCCCCGTTCGCCTCGCCGGACGAGAGCTCCTGATCTCCGCCTCCTCCGACATCACCGAGCAGAAGAATTTCGAGGACCAGCTGTTCCGCTCGGCCTATTTCGACGAGCTGACCGGCCTGCCCTCGCGGCGCGTGATCGAGCACCGCGCCAACAACCTGCTCGCGCGCGATGGCGGCGGCGAGCGCTTCGCGCTCGCCTTTCTCGACGTCGACAATTTCAAGCACATCAACGACTATTACGGCCACGCCGTCGGCGATGCGCTGCTCATCGAGCTGGCGAAGCGGCTCGGGCGCGACCTGCGCGATTCCGACATGCTGTCGCGCATCTCGGGCGACGAATTCCTGCTGCTGCTCTCCCCGATCCAGGGCCAGGAGGAAGTCGCCGAATTCATGCAAGCGACGCTGGAGCGGCTGACCGCGCCGTTCTTCATCGACCATTCGGAGGTCTTCGCCTCGACCTCGGTCGGCATCAGCATCTATCCCGATCACGGAAGCAGCTTCGAGATGCTGCGTCAGAACGCCGACATCGCGATGTACCGCATCAAGAACGACGGCAAGGGATCGGCCGCCTTCTTCGACGCCAGCATGGAGCGCGAGGCGCTGGCGCGCACCAAGATCGAGCAGTCGCTGCGGCTCGCCATCCTGGAGAAGCGCTTCTGCTGCGCGTTCCAGTCCAAGGTCGACATCCGCACGCAGGCCGTGAAGGGCATCGAGGCCCTGGTGCGACTGCGCGACGACGAAGGCGTGATCCAGGCGCCGGGCTCGTTCATCAACCTTGCCGGCGAGCTCGGACTGATCGACGAGCTGACCCATCTCGTGCTCGCCGAGATCGTCAAGTCGATCGACCTGATCAACGACACGTTCGGCGCGGACGCCTCCATCAGCATCAACGTCGCCGCCAGGCAGGCCGGCAATCCCGAGTTCATGCGCAGCTTCGCGCAGGCGCTGGACAACACCGGCTTTCCCCAACGCTTCATGATCGAGCTGACGGAAGAGGCCTTCGTCGCCAAAAGCCATTTCCAGTCGGAAATCCTGCCGATGTTCCGCAAGCTCGGCGTCGGCATCTCGATCGACGATTTCGGCACCGGTTATTCCTCGCTCTCGGCGCTCGCCGACATCACGGCCGACGAGATCAAGATCGACCGCTCCTTCATCACCGACATCCATAAGCGGCCGCGCAGCCAGGGCATCCTGCGCGCGATCGAATCCTTGAGCGAAGCGCTCGGCATGACCGTGATCGCCGAGGGCCTCGAATCCTACGAGGAGCTCGCCTACCTGCAGGCCGCGACCAAGATCCGCTACGCGCAGGGCTATTATTTCTCGCGGCCGATCTTCCTGGAGGAGCTGAAGCTCGCAACACCCGTCGCCAGCGAGTCCCGCGCCAGCGTGGCCAGCCGCCCGATGCAGCAGAACCGACACGGCTATTCGCGGGCGGGCGGGTATCGGCGGTAGGGCGACAGCGGCGCAACAAACACCGCCGTCGTCCTGGCGAAAGCCAGGACCCATTACCCCAGGCAGGTGCCGTGGCGCGGGATGGTGACCACGAGTCTTCGCCAAACAGCTTCCTGGGGTAATGGGTCCTGGATCGGCGCTCGCTTTGCTCGCTTGTCCAGGACGACGACCGAGAATGGGTCGCGAAGCCAGCGCCAATTCTCCCCTTTGAAATTGCTGCCCTTTTGGTAATAAACAGGCGGGCTTCCCGCGAGGCACGCCATGTCCGGTCCCTCTTCCGTCGTCAGCGATCCCGCCTATATCCGCGCACGCGCCATGGAGACGCTGTTCGAGCGGCTGGAGCATCTGTGCGAGGGCGCCATCGCGATCGATCGCAGCGGACGCGTGGTGTATGTCAACGAAAAATACGTCACTGCGATGGGCCTCTCGCACGAATCCGAGGCGCTCGGCCGCCCGATCGAGGAGGTCATCCCCAACAGCCTGATGCGCAGGGTCGTGGAAACGGGTGAACCGATCATCCTCGACATCATGGAGCTCGGCGGCGAGCAACTCGTCGTAACCCGCATGCCGATCGAGGACGAGAAGGGGAATATCATCGGCGCGATCGGCTTCGTGCTTTACGACCGCCTCGAGGGCTTGAAGCCGCTGCTCGGTCGCGTCGCCCAGCTCGAAAACGATCTGCGGCTGGCGCGGCGGCAATTGTCGCATGCGCGCGCCGCCCGGTTCACTTTCGACGACTATGTCGGTGCAACCGCCGGCATCGCACAGGCCAAGGAGCTTGCAGCGCGCGCCGCGCGCCAGAGCGTCACCGTTCTGCTCACCGGAGAGACCGGCACCGGCAAGGAGATGCTGGCGCAGGCCATCCACAACGCCTCCGCCCGCGCCGAAAAGCCGTTCGTCAGCGTCAACGTCGCGGCGATCCCGGATACGCTGATCGAATCGGAGTTCTTCGGCGCCGCGCCGGGCGCCTATACCGGCGCGGACCGCAAGGGTCGCGACGGAAAATTCCGGATCGCCGACGGGGGCACGCTGTTTCTCGACGAGATCGGCGAGATGCCGCTGCAATTGCAGGCCAAGCTGCTGCGCGTGCTGCAGGAGCGCGAGATCGAGCCACTCGGCTCCGACAAGGTCACCAGGGTCGACGTGCGCGTGATTGCGGCCACCAATGTCGACCTGCACAAGCGGGTCAGCGAGGGGACATTCCGGGCGGATCTCTACTACCGGCTGAACGTGCTCTCGATCGAGCTGCCGCCCCTGCGCCACTGCCTGGACGACCTGCCCGAGATCTGCGGACGGCTGCTCGAAGACATCAGCGCATCCGGCGACTACCTCAATGCCAGGATCACGCCGAGCGGTCTGGCTGCGCTTGCGCGTTATGGCTGGCCCGGCAACGTCCGCGAACTGCGCAACATCCTGGAACGCGCGCTGATCCTGAGCGATTCGGGACGCCTCACCAGCGACGACTTCGATCGCATTCTCCCCGTTGGCGCGGAGACGGTGCCCACGGCACCATCGCGGCCGGCCGGCCTCGTCCTGCCCTATGCGGAAGCCGAGGCCGAGTTCGAGAAGCACACGCTGGAACAGGCGCTCGCCGCCAGCAACGGCCAGATCTCGGAGGCCGCCAAGATGCTCCAGATCTCGCGCGCGACCTTCTACAAGAAGCTCGCCAAGTTCGGCCTCGCCTCGGGAGCCGCATCCGTCTGAGTTGCGAGACATCGCGTGTCCGGAGTCTCGGACTCCTGACACGGCGTGCTGCCGCTCTATCCCGGATCAGGCACTGAAACTGCTGGGTTTTCAGCCATTTTGCGCAAACCTGCGGCATCTGGCGCGGAGCTTGCTCTTCGCTCTGCACAATGACGCGTGCTGCACATGCGCATTCGCAACCAGGGAGGACGCAAGATGAGTGAAGCGATCTCAGTCCATCAGCTTGAGGCGAGACAGCCCTCGCACGTGACCGTCGCCACCGCGAGCCTGATCGGCACGGCCATCGAGTGGTACGACTTCTTCCTTTACGGCACCGCCGCGGCGCTGATCTTCAACAAGCTGTTCTTCCCGACCTTCGACCCCATGATGGGAACGCTGCTGGCGTTCGCGACCTACGCGCTCGGCTTCATCGCGCGTCCGCTCGGCGGCGTCGTGTTCGGTCACTACGGCGACAAGATCGGCCGCAAGACCATGCTCTATCTGACCCTGCTGATCATGGGCGCGGCGACCGCAGCGATCGGCTTCCTGCCGACCTACGAGACCGCCGGCATCTGGGCCGCGGTCCTGCTGGTGACCTGCCGGCTGATCCAGGGCTTTGGCCTCGGCGGCGAATGGGGCGGCGCGGTGCTGATGGCGGTCGAGCATGCGCCCGCGGACAAGAAGGGATTCTACGGCAGCTGGCCGCAACTCGGGGCGCCGCTCGGTCTCGTGCTCGGCACGCTGGTGTTCTCGGTGGTGTCCGCGATGCTGACCGACGCACAGCTTCTTTCCTGGGGCTGGCGCATCCCGTTCCTGTTCTCGATCGCGCTGGTACTCGTGGGCCTGTGGATTCGCTTCACCATCGCGGAATCGCCGGAGTTCCAGAAGGTCAAGGACACCAAGCAAGAGGTCAAGATGCCGATCCTCGAGGCGATCCGCATGTATCCCAAGAACATCCTGCTCGCGATGGGCGCGCGCTTCGCCGAAAACGGCTTCTTCTACATCTACGCGACCTTCGTGCTCGCCTATGCGACGCAATCGCTCGGCATGAACAAGCAGGACATGCTCAACGGCGTGCTGATCGGCGCGGCGATCGAGACCTTCACCATTCCCGCCTTCGGCGCGCTCTCCGACCGGCTCGGGCGGCGGCCGATCTACATCTTCGGCGCGGTGTTCTCGGCGCTGATGTCGTTCCCGCTGTTCATGCTGCTTTCGACCAAGAACCCGCAATATGCCTGGATCGCGATCGTGCTCGGCCTCGCCGTCGGTCACGCCGCGATGTACGGCCCGCAGGCGAGCTTCCTGTCGGAGCTGTTCGGCACCAAGGTGCGCTATAGCGGCGTCTCGCTCGGCTACAACCTCGCCTCGATCTTCGCCGGCGCATTGTCGCCGCTGATCGCGACGGGATTGATGACGGCGTACGCGCCGGCGACCTGGCCGATCTCGCTCTACATGATCGCGCTGGCGATCATCACCGTCGTGTCGGTCTATTTCGCCACCGAAACACGCAAGATAGTGCAGTCCTGAACGTCCTGACGATACCTCTTGTCGCGAGGAGCAGCCTGTTCCGGGCCTGCTCCCCGCGCTAGGATCGACGCACAGCAACGACGGCATACCGTCCAGGGATCGGGAGGAACGCCGTGAGCCATCATCCAGCTCTGCCCTATCTGCGCAATTCCGAGAAAGGCAAGGTCGTCACGGCGGCCGAAGCGGTCATGCTGATCCGCGACGGCGACACCGTCGCGACCGGCGGCTTCGTCGGCATCGGCTTTGCCGAGGAGATCGCGATCGCACTGGAGGAGCTCTATCTCTCACACGAGGGCGATGCGCCCTACACGCAGGGTAAGCCGCGCAATCTGACGCTCGTCTATGCGGCCGGCCAGGGCGACGGCAAGCATCGCGGCCTCAATCATTTCGCGCATGAAGGCCTGGTTCGGCGCGTGATCGGCGGGCATTGGGGCCTTGCCCCGAAGCTCCAGCAGCTTGCGATCGCCAATCAGATCGAGGCCTATAACCTGCCGCAGGGCGTCATCACGCATCTGTTCCGCGACATCGCCGCGCGCCGGCCCGGCCACATCACCCGCGTCGGCATGGGCACGTTCGTCGACCCCCGCAATGGCGGCGGCAAACTGAATGCGCGCACCACCGAGGACATGGTGGAGCTGATCAAGATCGGCGGCGAAGAATGCCTGCTCTACAAGACGTTCCCGATCGATGTCGGGATCATCCGCGCCACGACGGGCGATCCCGACGGCAATCTCACCATGGAGAAGGAGGCGCTGACGCTGGAGGCGCTCGCCATCGCCATGGCGGCGCATAATTCCGGCGGGATCGTCATCGCCCAGGTCGAGCGCGTCGCCGAGAGCGGCAGCCTCAATCCGCGCCAGGTCAAGATTCCCGGCATCCTCGTCGACTGCGTCGTCGTGGCGAGACCTGAGAACCACTGGCAGACCTTCGGCACGCAATACAATGCGGCCTTCTCCAGCGAGATCCGGGTCCGCGCCGCCTCCCTGCCCGTGATGCCGGTCAGCGAGCGCAAGATCATCGCCCGGCGCGCCGCGCTCGAGCTCAAGGCCAACAGCGTGGTCAATCTCGGCATCGGCATGCCCGAAGGGATCGCTTCGGTCGCAAATGAAGAGCGGATCATCGATCTCATCACGCTGACGGCGGAGCCCGGCGTGATCGGCGGCATTCCGGCGAGCGGGATCGATTTCGGCGCGGCGATCAACACCCAGGCGGTGATCGACCAGCCTTATCAATTCGACTTCTACGACGGCGGCGGCCTGGATGCCGCCTTCCTCGGGCTCGCCCAGGTCGACCGCGCCGGCAACCTCAATGTCAGCAAGTTCGGGCCGAAGCTCGCGGGCGCCGGCGGCTTCATCAACATCAGCCAGAACGCCAAGGAGGTCGTCTTCGTCGGCACGTTCGGCGCCGGCAAGCAGCGCATTGCGGTGAACGACGGGAAGCTCGCCATCCTCGACGAGGCGAGGTCGCGCAAATTCGTCAACAGCGTCGAGCACGTCACCTTCAGCGGCCCCTTCGCCGCGACACGGGGGCAGCGCGTGCTCTATGTCACCGAACGCTGCGTCTTCGCGTTGCGGCCCGACGGGCTCGAGCTCATGGAAATAGCGCCCGGCATCGACATCGAGCGCGACATCCTGCGCCTGATGGATTTCAAGCCATTGATCCCGCGCGACCCTATCCTGATGGACACCCGCATCTTCCGCGACGGCCCCATGGATCTGCGCGAGCGACTGCTGACCATCCCGCTCGACCAGCGCTTCACGCTCGACGAGCAGCAGAACCTGTTCTTCGTCAACCTGGAACGCTATCCGCTGCGCAGCAAGGCCGAGATCGATGCGATCGCGGCCCTCGTCGAGGCGAAGCTCGCCCCGCTCGGCCGCCGGGTCTACGCCATCGTCAACTACGACAACTTCTCGATCCTGCCGGAGCTGATGGACGACTATTCGGCCATGGTGCGCAGCCTCGTCGACCGCTTCTATTCCGGCGTGTCGCGCTACACCACGTCCGGCTTCCTGCGCATCAAGCTCGGCGAAGCCCTGGAGAAGCGCGGCGTCGCGCCGCACATCTTCGAGAGCGCGGAAGAGGCGCAGTCGGACTGGCGGCAGATCGAGTCTGCCGGCAGCCCCGCCGCATCAGGCGACACGCGCGTGACACGGCAGGCCTAAAAATGATGCATGCTCATGTGCCGGCGCAGTCCGCCGGAAGGATGAATTGCAATGTTCGTAACGTTGTGCAACTCGCTGTTACCGAGAAACTTTGAATCAGGAGGGACCATCGTGCGTCGATCACTCATCATAACAACAACTATCCTCGCCCTCGCCGGGGGCACCTCCGCACGGGCCGACGATCTCAAGGTCGCGCTGATCTACGGCAAGACCGGTCCGCTGGAAGCCTATGCCAAGCAGACCGAGACCGGCCTGCAGATGGGTTTTGAATACGCCACCAAGGGCACCATGACGCTCGACGGCCGCAAGATCGTCGTCATCACCAAGGACGACCAAGGCAAGCCCGATCTCTCCAAGGCCGCGCTCGCGGAAGCCTATCAGGACGACAAGGCCGATATCGCGATCGGCACGACATCGTCGGCCGCAGCGCTTGCCATTCTCCCAGTCGCCGAGGAGAACAAGAAGATCTTGATCGTCGAGCCGGCGGTCGCGGACCAGATTACCGGCGAGAAGTGGAATCGCTACATCTTCCGCACCGCGCGCAACTCCTCGCAGGACGCCATCTCGAATGCGGTCGCGATCGGCAAGCAGGGCGTCACCGTTGCAACGCTGGCGCAGGACTATGCCTTCGGCCGCGACGGCGTCGCCGCCTTCAAGGAGGCACTCGCCAAGACCGGCGCGACGCTCGCCGCCGAAGAATATGCCCCGACCTCGACCACCGACTTCACCGCGGTCGGCCAGCGCCTGTTCGACGCGCTGAAGGACAAGCCGGGCCGCAAGGTGATCTGGGTGATCTGGGCCGGCGCCGGCAATCCGCTGGCCAAGCTCCAGGACATGGATCCGAAGCGCTACGGCATCGAGCTCTCCACCGGCGGCAACATCCTGCCGGCACTCGCCGCCTACAAGGGCCTGCCCGGCATGGAAGGCGCCACCTACTACTTCTACGAGATCCCGAAGAACCCGGTGAACGACTGGCTGGTCGCCGAGCACCAGAAGCGCTTCAACGCGCCGCCGGACTTCTTCACCGCGGGCGGCTTCGCCGCCGCGATGTCAGTCGTCGCCGCCATCACCAAGGCGAAGTCGACCGACACCGAGAAGCTGATCACCGCGATGGAAGGCCTGGAGTTCGACACGCCGAAGGGCAAGATGGTGTTCCGGAAAGACGACCATCAGGCGCTCCAGAGCATGTATCACTTCAAGGTCAAGGTCGATCCGAACGTCGCCTGGGCCGTGCTCGAGCCGGTGCGCGAGCTGAAGATCGAGGACATGGACGTTCCCGTCCGCAACAAGCGCTGAGCTTTCTTGCTTCACCTCCCCCGCTTGCGGGGGAGGCCGGGTGGGGGCTCTTCTCGCTCGGGGGTTCTCGATTGCTGAGACACCCTCTCCCCAACCCTCCCCCGCAAGCGGGGGAGGGAGCGCAGCGTGATCGCGGATACATCTCCATTTTATTCGCCAAACTCGGTCGAAACATCGAATGACGCTCTCTCTCGAAACCCGCGACCTCACCATCCGCTTCGGCGGCCACGTCGCGGTCAACAACGTCTCCTGTACGTTCCGCCCCGGCGAGCTCACCGCCATCGTCGGGCCGAACGGCGCCGGCAAGACCACCTATTTCAACCTGATCTCGGGCCAGCTACGCGCATCGAGTGGCAGCATCCTGTTCGACGGCACCGACATCACCCAGCATTCCGCGCCGCTGCGCACCCGCGCGGGCCTCGGACGCGCCTTCCAGCTCACCAACCTGTTTCCGAACCTCACCGTGGAAGAGAACGTCCGCCTCGCGGTACAGGCGGCGAACGGCACCCATTACGACATGCTGCGGCCGTGGATGGTCCGCCGCGACCTGATCGCGCGCGCCGACGCCATCCTGGACCAGGTCGCGCTCGGTGGCCGCCGCGGCGTCGCCGCGACCGCGCTGTCGCATGGCGACCAGCGCAAGCTGGAGGTGGCGCTGATGATCGCGCTGGAGCCGAAGGTGTTCATGTTCGACGAGCCGACCGCCGGCATGAGCATCGACGAGGTGCCTGTCGTGCTCAACCTGATCGCGCAGCTCAAGCAGGACAGGAGCAAGATCATTCTCCTGGTCGAGCACAAGATGGACGTGGTGCGCTCGCTGGCCGACCGCATCATCGTGCTGCATAACGGCCAGCTCGTCGCCGACGGCGTACCTGCCGAAGTGATCGCCTCGCCGATCGTGCAGGAGGCCTATCTCGGCATCGCACCGAAGAGCGCCGCATGACCGAGCTGTTGAAACTCTCCGGCGTGCACACCCATATCGGCCGCTATCACATCCTCCAGGGCATCGATCTCATCGTCCCGCAAGGACAGACCACGATGCTGCTCGGCCGCAACGGCGCCGGCAAGACCACGACGCTGCGCACCATCATGGGCCTGTGGCAGGCCTCGAAGGGCGAGATCAGCCTCGCCGGGATGCGCATCGAGAGCCGCGCCACGCCCGACATCGCCCGGCTCGGCGTCGGCTACGTACCCGAGAGCATGGCGGTGTTCTCCGATCTCACGGTGAAGGAGAACCTCGTGCTGGCGGCCCGCGACGGGCCGCTCGACGACGCCCAGCTCGACTGGATCTTCGGCTTCTTCCCGGCGTTGCGCCGATTCTGGCTGTCGCGCGCGGGAAGCCTCTCGGGCGGACAGAAGCAGATGTTGTCGATCGCGCGCGCCATCATCGAGCCGCGCAAGCTGCTGCTGATCGACGAGCCGACCAAGGGGCTGGCGCCCGCCATCGTCATGGCGCTGATCGAGTGCCTGAAGGAGATCAAGCGCAAGGGCGCCACCATTCTCCTGGTCGAGCAGAACTTCTTTGCCGCGCGCGAGCTCGGCGACAACGTGCTGGTCATGGACAACGGCACCATCGTTCATCGCGGCGAGATGGCGGCGCTCGCCGCCGACGTGCCGCTGCAGGAGCGGCTGCTCGGCCTGAGCCTGGAGGCGCATCAGTGACAGAACTTGCCGCAAACGATCCGCTGCCGAAGCCGAAGCGCGACATCGCGCCGATCCTGCTGCCGATCGCGCTCGCCCTCCTGGTGATCCCGCTGGTCGGCTCGCCCAGCACCTGGCTGACGCTGACCGCCGCGAGCCTCGCCATGGGCATGATGATCTTCATCATGGCCTCCGGGCTGACGCTGGTGTTCGGCCTGATGGACGTGCTCAATTTCGGTCATGGCGCCTTCATCGCCGTCGGCGCCTATGTCGCAACCCTGGTGCTGGCACCGTTTGCGGCGTCCATTCAGGCCGATTCGCTCTGGATGAACCTCGCGGTGCTGGCGCCGGCTGCGCTGCTGTCGATGGCGGTGTCCGGCGCGCTCGGCCTGGTCGTCGAGCGCGTGCTGATCCTGCCGGTCTACGGCCAGCATCTGAAGCAGATCCTGATGACGACCGGCGGCCTGATCGTCGCCGAGCAGACGCTCTATGCGCTGTGGGGGCCGCAGATCATCCCGATGCCGCTGCCCACCTCGCTGCGGCGGCTCCTTCATCCTCGGCGACGTCGCGATCGCCAAGTACCGCGTGCTGGCGACGCTGATCGGCCTTGCCGTCTTCATCGCGATCCAGCTCGTGCTCAACCGCACCAAGCTCGGCCTGCTGATCCGCGCCGGGGTCGAGAACCGCGAGATGGTCGAGGCGCTCGGCTATCGCATCCGCCGCCTGTTCCTCGGCGTGTTCATGACGGGCTCCGCGCTCGCAGGCCTCGGCGGAGTGATGTGGGCGCTCTATCGCGAGCAGGTCCACGCCTCCATGAGCGACGACCTCACCGTGCTGATCTTCATCGTCGTCATCATCGGCGGGCTCGGGTCGATCGGCGGCTGCTTCATCGGCGCGATCCTGGTGGCGATGGTCGCCAATTACGGCGGCTTCCTGGTGCCGAAACTCGCCCTCGTCTCCAACATCCTGCTGATGGTCGCCATTCTGATGTGGCGGCCGCGCGGCCTCTATGCGGTGACCAGCCGATGATGATCCTCTCAGGCGATCCGCCGCGCAGCCGCGTTCTCACGCTCGTCCTCGTCCTCATCATCCTGGCGCTTGCGGCGACGCCGTTCCTGTTTCCCGGTGCCAAGGCGCTGAACGTTGCGGCCAAGATCTGCGTCTTCGCCGCGCTGGTCGCCTCCTACGACCTGCTGCTCGGCTATACCGGCTCGGTGTCGTTCGCCCACACCATGTTCTACGGCATCGGCAGCTACGCGATCGCGATCGCGCTGTACGGGATGGGTCCGAACTGGGCCGCGGTCGCAACCGGCATCGTCGTCGGCCTGCCGCTGGCGGCCCTGCTCGCGCTCGCGATCGGACTGTTTTCGCTGCGGGTCGCAGCGATCTTCTTTGCCATGATCACGCTGGCGGTCGCCTCCGCCTTCCAGGTGCTGGCCTCGCAGCTGTCCTGGCTGACCGGCGGCGAGGATGGCCGCAGCTTCCAGCTGCCCGAACTGCTGCGCCCCGGCACGGTGCTGATCTCCAGAAACCTGTTCGGCTTCGAGGTCAACGGCCGCATTCTCACCTATTACCTCGTGCTCGCCATCTCGGCCCTGATGATCCTCGCATTGCTGCGCGTGGTGAACTCGCCGTTCGGCCGTGTGCTGCAGGCGATCCGCGAGAACCGTTTTCGCGCCGAGGCGCTCGGCTTCCGCACCGTGTTCCACCTGACCTACGCCAACTGCCTCGCGGCCCTCGTCGCCGCCAGCGCCGGCATCCTGAACGCATTGTGGCTGCGCTACGCCGGCCCCGACACCTCGCTCAGCTTCTCGATCATGCTCGACATCCTGCTGATGGTGGTGATCGGCGGCATGGGCACGATCTACGGCGCGATCATCGGCGCCACCATCTTCATCCTCGCGCAGAACTATCTCCAGTCGCTGATGGGCGTCGCCTCCAAGGCGGCGTCGGAAGCCGGCTTGCCGCTGCTGCCGGGACTTCTGCATCCCGACCGCTGGCTGCTGTGGCTCGGGCTGCTGTTCATTGCCAGCGTCTATTTCTTCCCGACCGGCGTGGTCGGACGGCTGCGGAGTGGCGGCGGTGACAAGAGCGCGGGCGCCTCGCATTAAGCTGCCGTTAGTGATGCAGCGCAGCGATTGTTACGCGCATCGCGCAACCGCGGAGCGATTCCCGCCCAGCTGCATGCGGCCGGGCCGTGCAACCGCATTAATGCTCAGGTAACCGGCTTTCCTAAGGTTTGGGCCATTTGTGCGGTGTATTCATGTTCCTCCAGGGAGGGGGAATGCGCCAGGTCTTTTCCACGGTGGCAGCCGGAATGTCCTTAGCCGCAAAGAACGGCTGGGCGGCCTTGGCGCGGCGTGGTCCTGTCCTGTGGCTGACCCTGTGCGGCGTGTTGCTGGTCGCGGGGATCTTCGCCGTGACCGCCATGGCCGTCGGCGAATTCCGCGAGCGAACCCTCACCAACCGCGAGCGCGAGCTGGAAAACACGGTGCAGCTGATCGCGCGGCATTTCGATCAGCAATTCGAGGATTCCGACGTCGTCGCCGCCGATCTGATCGGGCAGATGAACCTGCCGGGCATCGCCTCGCCCGGGATGTTCCGCGAGCGCATGTACGGACCTGCCACAAACCAGATGCTGCGCAGCAAGGTCAGCTCGGTCTCCTATCTCGGAGACATCGCGATCTACGATGCCGACGGCGAACTGATCAACTGGTCGCGGGCCCAGCCGTTGCCGAAGATCAACATCTCCTCGCGCGCCTACTTCCAGACCTTCAAATCGGACCCGATGGCCGAACCGGTGCTGCTGGAGTCCGTCCGCAGCTTCATCATCGGCAAATGGACCACGGTCGTCGCACGCCGGCTGAGCCTGCCGGACGGCACCTTCGTCGGTGCGATGGTCCGGCGGATCGATCCGGACAGCTACCAGAACTATTTCGCATCCGTGGCGCTCGCCGAAGGCACGGCGATCTCGCTGTTCGATCGCGAAGGCAAGATGCTGGCGCGCTATCCGCATGTCGAGGAGCTGATCGGCAGGAGCTTCAAGACCGCGCCGCTGATGCACAAGGTGCTGACCGAGGGCGGCCATCAAACGCTTCGCGTCAGGAGCCCGGTCGACGGCGAGGAGCGGCTTGGCTCAGCCGCGTCGCTGAACCATTTCCCGCTGGTCATCGTTGCCACCAACACCACGGCGGCGGCGCTTGCCGACTGGCGGCAGCAGACCGGCTTCATGGTCACGACGGCCGCGCTTTCGGCCGTCGTGATCGCGCTGATCCTCTTCCTGATCATCCGCCAGATCAACCGGCAGAACCGCGAAGCCCAGGAGGGAATCGAAGCGGAGCGGCTGCGGCTCGACACGGCCTTGAACAACATGTCGCAAGGGCTGATCCTGTACGACGCCGCCGGATACATCGTCACCTACAACCGCCGGTACGCCGACATGTTCGGCCTCTCCCACGACGTCATCAAGCCCGGCTGTCACATCCGCGAGGCGATGTACCATCGCAAGGAACGTGACGCGTTCGACGGCGACGTCGAGGAATTTTGCGACGACGTCATGAGGACCGTCGCCGAAGGCACGGTCTCCACGAGAACCCATCAGATCGCCAACGGCCGCGCCTTCCAGGTCATCAACACCCCGCTCGCGCAGGGCGGATGGGTCGCCACGATCGAAGACATCACCGAGCGCCGCAACCTGGAACAGGAGCGCGATCGCAACCACACCTTCCTGCGCGAGATCATCGACCATATTCCCTCGCGCATCACCGTGAAGGACGCCCACACGCGGCGCTACCTCCTGGCCAACCAGGTGGCCGAGGAACAACTCGTCACCGCCCCCGAGACGATCGTCGGCAAGACCGCGTTCGACCTTTATCCGACGGACGCCGCCGAGATCATCACCCGGGACGACGACAAGCTGCTGCAATCGCCGGACGGACTATTTCTGGATGAGCACATCTGGAGCACCCCGACCATCGGACGGCGCTACATCACCTCGACCCGGATCGGCATTCGCGACAAGTCAGGCGAGCCGCGCTACATCATCAATGTCGTCGAGGACGTCACCGAGCGGCGGCGCGCCCACGAGAAGATCGCGCATATGGCGCACTACGATGCGTTGACCGACCTGCCGAATCGTACGTTGTTCCGCGAGCAGATCGAACGCGAGCTGGCGAAGGTCGCCGACGGCGGGCAGTTCGCGCTGCTCTACATCGACGTCGACGAATTCAAGGGCATCAACGATTCGCTCGGCCATCACGTCGGCGACGAGCTGTTGAAGGCGATCGCCACCCGCCTCCGTGGCTGCCTCAAGAAGAGCGACCTGATCGCGCGGCTCGGCGGCGACGAGTTCGCGGTGATCCAGACCGGAATCCAGTCCCGTGCCGACGTGCTGTCCTTCGTGACGCGGATCTACGAGGCGATCCGGCAGCCCTATCACTGTCTCGGCCACCAGCTCTCCACCGACGCCAGCATCGGCATCGCGCTGGCGCCGCAGGACGGCAACGATCTCGACCAACTCATCAAGAACGCCGACCTCGCGATGTACGGCGCCAAGGCCGAGGGACGCCGCACCCACCGCTTCTTCGAGCCGGAAATGGACGCGTGCGCCAAGGCGCGCCTGACCATGGAGCAGGATCTGCGTCAGGCCCTGGTGAACGGCGGCTTCGAGATCCACTATCAGCCGCTGGTCGATCTGCGCTCGGGCGAGGTCTCCGGCTGCGAGGCGCTGCTGCGCTGGCGCCATCCCGAACGCGGCGGAATCTCGCCGGCGGAGTTCATTCCGATCGCCGAGGATACCGGCCTGATCAACGAGCTCGGCGACTGGGTGCTGCGCATGGCCTGCAACGAAGCCGCGACCTGGCCGGCGCATGTGCGGGTTGCGGTCAACGTCTCGCCGGTGCAGCTCAAATGCGACACGCTGGCGCTCAGGATCGCCGGCGCGCTCGCCGCCTCCGGACTCGATCCGCGCCGGCTCGAGCTCGAAATCACCGAGGCCGTGCTGATCCGCGACGACGAGGCGGCGCTCGCGATCCTGCACCAGCTTCGCGCGATCGGCGTGCGGATCGCGCTCGACGATTTCGGCACGGGCTACTCGTCGCTGAGCTATCTGAAGCGCTTCCCGTTCGACAAGATCAAGATCGACCGCTGCTTCGTCGCCGACATCGCGGAGACGAGCGGCGCGCCCGTGATCGTCCAGGCGGTGGTGAACATCGCCGCCGCGAGCCACATGACCACGGTCGCCGAGGGCGTCGAGACCGAGGCCCAGCGCGAGCTGCTGCGCGCGCTCGGCTGCACCGAGATGCAGGGCTATCTGTTCAGCGCGCCGAAGCCCGCCAGCGAGGTGCGAAAGCTGTTCGGCCCGAGCCACGCCGTTCCGGTGGCGGCGGTGGCCTGAGATGGCGAGATCCGCATCGCCGTCATGGCCTTGCGGATCGCCCATGGCGCCAGGAAGCCGGCGGCCACGTCACACTCAGCGTCGGCGTCGCCAGCGACATTCCCGGCGAGGCCGACGGCACCCCCGACCGGCTGCTGGGCCTGGCCGACCAGGCGCTTTATGCGGCAATACGGCTTGGCTGCGACAGCCTGCCGGTTCCTGGCCGCATTGCCCGCAAATCAACGTGGCCGAACACGGCGGAAGCGGTTGCCCACCCCTCGCCAATCGGCTAAATGAGGCCCACTGCACCCGTAGCTCAGCTGGATAGAGCGTTGCCCTCCGAAGGCAAAGGTCACACGTTCGAATCGTGTCGGGTGCGCCATTCTTATCGCCGTCTTCACGCCAGCGCCTAGCTGAGCATCGAGATCATCGCCTGGATCTGGTCCGAGGCGGACGCGACCAGTCCGTCGTAGGACGTCTGGCCGTGTGCGGCGGCCTTCAGGATGCATTCGGCCACAGCCGCTTTCAGACCGAACACCGATTGATGGGCCGGTACGCTCGCCATCACGGTCTCCAGCGCTTGACGCATCGTGCGAATGAGCTCGGAGCTGTATTGCATGGATTGTCCTCCGCGCCCTCATATTAGATCGCGTGCCCCTGCTTGCCACTCACAAGCCTGAGACTGTTCTTTGAACCTGGTCGAGACTGAACGCCTCAATTCAAACGCCAGATGGCCGCATTGAGCAGGCCGGCCAACGCGACCCAGGCTGCGTAAGGCGCGAAAAGCATCGATCGCCTCGCGCTTCTCCTTGCCCGATTGTATCATCTCTCCATGAGCGATTCCGGCACGGTGACGGGCGAAACCTCGCCCGTCCGCAAGATCATCCATATCGACATGGATGCGTTCTATGCGTCCGTGGAGCAGCGCGACAATCCGGACCTGCGCGGAAAGCCGGTCGCGGTCGGAGGCTCCGCCGAACGCGGCGTCGTCGCGGCCGCCAGCTACGAGGCCCGCAAGTTCGGCGTTCGCTCTGCCATGCCGTCGGTGACTGCGAAGCGGCAATGTCCCGACCTGATCTTCGTCAGGCCGCGCTTCGAGGTCTACAAGGCGATCTCCAGGCAGATCCGCGACATCTTTGCCGAGCACACGCCGATCATCGAACCGTTGTCGCTCGACGAGGCCTATCTCGACGTCACGGAAAACCTGCAGGGCATTCCGCTGGCGCGCGACGTCGCGCTGCGGATCCGCGAGAAGATCAAGGCCGAGACGGGGCTCAACGCTTCGGCGGGCATCTCCTACAACAAGTTTCTGGCCAAGCTCGCCTCCGATCATCGCAAGCCCAACGGTCAGTTCGTGATCTCCCCGGAGATGGGACCCGCCTTCGTCGAGGCGCTGCCTGTCGGCAAATTCCACGGGATTGGCCCGGCGACCAGCGCAAAGATGAATGCGCTCGGCATATTTACCGGTCGCGACATGCGTAACCAGACGCTGGAGTTCATGAACGCGAATTTCGGCAAGGCGGGTGCCTATTACTATTGGATCTCACGCGGTGTCGACGAACGTCCGGTGCGGGCCAACCGGATCCGCAAGTCGATCGGCGCGGAGACCACGTTCCAGGCCGACCTCGACGAATTCGACGCGCTGGTCGCCGCGCTCAAGCCTCTCGTCGACAAGGTCTGGCGCCATTGCGAGGCGACCGGCAATCGCGGCCGCACAGTCACCTTGAAGATCAAATTTGCTGACTTCGAGATCATCACACGCAGCAGGTCCGCACCAACACCGGTTGCAGGCCGGGACGATCTGGAGCGGCTGACCTGCGGCCTGCTCGAAGTCGAGATGCCACTGCCCAAGCGTGTCAGGCTGTTGGGCGTATCGCTGTCTGCCCTCCAGGACGGGGATGATCCGGAGCCGCAGCTGACTTTCGGCATTTGAACCGGATGGACGGTGACGGGATTTTTCAAACATCGCTTCCGAATGTGCCGCGCGCAACGACGGCTAGGAAACCAGCCTGGTGCGAAGCCGCCTGTACTCGTCATCCGTTACGGATCCCGCCTTTCTGAGCTGATCAAGCTTGGTAAGCTCGTCTGCAACGCTGAAGCCGACGATGTGCCGCAACTCCTCGCGCGCCCGTTGAGCTTGCTCGGCGTTACGTTCGGCCATGCTTCGCCCTTGCGTAATGAGGTATGCAAAGATGCCGAGGTAGGAGGTCAGAACCAGCACGAGCACCCATAGTGCCTTGCCCCACCCGGAGATGTCGTGGCGCCTGAACAGGTCGCCATAGATGACGATGAGCAGCCAGAACCAGACGACGAATGCGAATATCGCAATCATGTCCATCAGGAAATTTCGGTACGTGAACCCCTCTTGAACGAAGAACATTGCCATCCCCTCGTTGAATTACCGTTCTCGATCCGTCGCTCCACTTAACGGCAGTACCGATGCGACACGCGGTGCGACCTTCCGCTGCTCGAGCGATACCAGCAGCTGCCGTTCCGCCAATAATATCTATGCCAATGCCGATGCCGCCGGTGGGCGCCGGCGATCGCTCCGGCCGTAGCTCCTATCGCAGCGCCGCGACGACCGCCGACGGCACCGCCGATGACCGCACCCCGAAGCGCGCTCTGAGGATACGATTCGCTGGAAGGGAACATTCCCGCGAACGCGAGCAGGATGACGAACAGTGCAAGCTTTCGCATCTGAGCGTGCCTTTCCTGATTGGACGCGTCTGCCGCGCAGATAACCGCAGAACGGTTTATCTCTGAGGGTGATCAGCGCCGCCGCGGAGCGGCATAGCGTGGATTGATGCCGCAATATGCGTTCGTGCCGGAAGCGGCAGCCAGACATTGCGGGCGTGTGGCGAACTGGCAATTGCCCGGAAAGCCCCAGTTGCGACCACGCAGGCAGTAACGATCCGCCTCGGCGGCCTGGGCCGGCCCCGAGAATACAACGGATAAAAATGTGGCAAGCAATGCCAGCATCGGAACGGCACGATGCATCTCGACCTCCATGGATGGATGGAGGCGAATTATATCGGCGACGCGTCGGCCATACCGCCAGTAAAAGCCCTTGCCAGACGCTGCGGCGTTTATTGATGCGACCTGGGGCGAAAAGCGCCCACGCTATCGCGAAAATCTCAAGCTCGGGGCTGCTTGAAGGCGGCCGTATCAATTGACGGCGTCACACCTTCACGGCGGGGGTCTCCCCCGCCGATCTGATCTTCCTTCACGACCAGCAATGGTCAATGCCTCACATGCTCGAACACGACGATCACACCCGTCGGCTCCGGCTCGTGGGCCATCAGGCGCGTGAGGTCGGCATCGCTCCAGTCGGCGAGGCTGACGACTTCGCCGGTCTGGCGCTCGGCGCCGAGCGACGGGGTCGGCTCGAGGACCTTCAGGCCCGTCTCGTCGACGAAGAAGGTGTGCTCGCCGAACATGCTGTTGAGCTGCGGCATGGCGGGATGCTCGTCGGGCAGCACCTGGGCGCCGAGTTGGTTGACGGTCTGCTTCACCTGTTCGGATGTGAGCTTCATGAGCTGCTCCGTTTCTGTCGTGCCGGGTTTCATTGAGTTGAGCTAGGACGGGCGTTCCCTGCGCCTGTGTCGCCTGGCTCAAATTCCCGAACGGGTGCTGCGCACAAATGTTCCGGTGAAATGTATTTCGTGATCGCGAGTTTCATCCGCCGCGCTCACGGCACGGGTTCGCCACACGATGTCCACGATCTGCCTGTGAGCGGCTCTAATCGGCAGCTTCGACGATCCGGATGTCGCGGTCCGCGCCGTCGCCGAGCAAATCATGGGCAGCCTGATAGGCTTCTCCTGATGCCTTTTGATCCGTTACTCGCTCCTGACCTCGCCGACCGAGAGCGCGCAGATGCGTGACAGATATGTGTAGGGCAGACCGGTCTCCCCGGCCCAGGCGTTGAACTGCGCCTGCACTTTTGCGAGATCGCCCTTCGACTTCACCACTTCGCCGATATCGAGGCCGGCGCCGCGCAGGCAGGCCACGACGTCCCTGGAGGTGACGAAACCGTCCCAGCCGACGAAGCGCAGCAGCATCTGGCCGGTATTGCCGCCGAGCCGGCTGCCGCGCTTGGTGAGGAGATCGAGCAGGCCGATTTCGTCGGACGACGGCCACTTCGCCAGAAACTTGCCGAAGCTGCCGTGCTCCTTTGCGATCGCCTGGACGAAGGCGGCGTTGTCGCGCACCGACATGATCTTGGCGCCGTTGCGCACGATCCGCGCATCGCGCAGCAGACCTTCCCAATAGTCTTCCGGCTGGAAGGTGAGCTTGGCCGGCTGGAAATGCAGGAAGGCCGCTTCAAAGCCGTCCCATTTCGAATCGATCACGCTCCAGGCAAACCCTGCGCAAAACACCCGCCGGGTCATCTCGGCGAGGATGCGGTCGTCGCCGAGCTTGGCCAGACGCTTGAGGTCGGGCTTGTCGGGCATCAGCCTGTCCAGCGCCTTGGGGCCGCCCTTGCGCTTCTCGGCGCGGGCACGAATGGTCTTGAAGGGGGTCATGCGGACACGAGCGATTGAGGATATGCCACGACAGCAGAATTCGATGGTCCGGTCCAGACCTGCGACGCCCGATGCCCTGCATGCCGCGATACGCCGCGGCATGCTCCGGCTCATTGGATTGACGCGAGGGGGCGGCCGTGCTGGTCTGCTTCTTGCTTTTTGCCGTTTTGGAATTCCCAGACAATTTCAATCGCGAACGGATTTCAAATGCGCTGCCTGGTCGTGGCTGACCTGCACTACGCGCTGCCGCAGTTCGACTGGCTGGTCAGCGCGGCGCCGCAATTCGACCTGGTGATCTTCGCCGGCGATGCGCTCGATATCGGCTCGATGGTGGATTTTCGCGCGCAGATCGTGGTGGTGAAGAAATACCTCGCGCTGCTTGCCGGGAAGACCCGCGTGATCATCTGCTCCGGCAATCACGACCTCGACGAGCGCAACGCGGAAGGCGAGAAGATCTCGCGCTGGATCTCGGAGGTGCGCGAGCTGGGGATCGCCTGCGACGGCGACAGCCTCACCATCGGCGACACCCTGTTCACGGTGTGCCCGTGGTGGGATGGACCGCTGGTCAAGCAGCGCATCGCCGAACAGCTCCGCGATGCCGCGGCGAGCCGGCCGCAGCGCTGGATCTGGGCGCATCATGCGCCGCCGGCGAATTCGCCGACGAGCTGGGGCGGCAAGCGCTTCTTCGGCGATGTCGAGGTGGTGCAGTGGATCATGCAGTATCAGCCGTCGATGGTGATCTCGGGACATGTGCATCAGTCGCCCTTCATCACCGATGGCTCGTGGTTCGACCGGCTGGGCCAGACCTGGGTCTTCAACGCGGGCCTGCAACCGGGCCGGCCGCCGACGCATATCGTGCTGGATCTCGATGCCAACAAGGCGTTCTGGCTGGCGGCGGGCGAGGCGCAATGGATCGATCTCGACGCGCCGCTGAAGCGGCCGGCGGCCTTGGTCGAGGCACCGCCGGACTGGCTTACATTCTTGGATCGGATTGCCGATCCGAGCCTGGCGAGACCTCAAGCGGCGGCAGGTTGATCATGCTCTGAAGCACTTCGCCGACCATGGCCAGATGCGTGCCGTGGCCGGCATATTGCCGCTTGAGATCGGCAAGATAGGTGTTGGCGACGTTGAGCCGCTGCGCCAGCATCTTCGCGATCAGCAGCGCCACCCCCGGCTCCTGCTTCAGGAACGAGGCGGCATCCTCGAACTCGTAGACGATTGCATCGGAGCAGGCCCTGACCGTCGCGGTGTGCGGCTGGCCCAGCAGCACCGACATTTCGCCCAGCACCGCGCCCGGCTCGGTGACGGTGGCGACCACCATCTCACCCTTGAGCACCTCGAGCTTGCCCTGCATCAGCACATAGAGATGGCCGCTGGTGCCGCCCTCGGTGACGACGACCGTACCGGCCGCAACCTGCCGCTCCGTTCCGCCGGTGCAATAATCCAGGACTGCGCGCATCGCCGAAAGCTCCCATCGCTGGGGATACCCATTGCCGGGATTACTAGAGCACGATCCGTGCCACGCGGCAATTCGACCTGCGTAGAGCTATCGCGACAGGTGCTTTGCGAGGTGAACCGACTGCCAGTCGCCGAGCCCGGTATCCCTGAACCCGGCCTTCTTCGCCAGGCCGCGCATTTCAGCATTCGTTCGCGCGGTCTCGCCGGCGATCATCTCGTGGCCGAGATCGATCGCGCGCGTCTCCATCGCCGTCATCATCTGGAGGCCAAGGCCCAGGCGCTGGAAGGCGTCGGCGACCGAGATGGCAAACTCGCCGTGCCGTGCGGCCGCATCGTAGGCGTAGTGCGTTTCGCCGATGATGTTGCGCTGCCCCTCCTGCCTGAACTCGGCCAGCAAGGTGAAGTGACCGGGACGGTCGGCCTTCGCCACGCATTCGGCCGCGACCACGGCGAGGTCGGCGCGCGCCCCCATGAAACGCTTGTTGCGCGATGACGTGGACAGGCCGGTGAAATAGACCGACAGGTCCTCCACATCGGACGCACTGGCGGCCCTGATGCAGACCGTCCCCTTCGCTTCGGCCAGTTCAACCGGCGCGACGACGGCCCCCGGAAACAGCTGTAGCATGCGTGACGCTCTGGGCAGGTTGCGTGGACCGCACACCTAGCCGAGGCCGTGCACGCAGCGCTTGGACATCGCTGCCAATCATGCGGCTAAAAACGAACAGCTCGTCTCCCTGTGCCCCGCGTCACACACGGGAGGGTGAAAGCGTCGAAGCGGGCGCGATCGTCTTCAGGCCGCGGTCACGCGGCCTCTCGCCTCCCGACGCGGCGCTCCGGCCGCGTGGCCGTCATCGACTGCTCCTCGTCGTCCTGCGGAGCACCCCAGAACTCCCTGACCGAAGGCCCCCATTTCAATCGACGTGCACGCAAGAATTCCAGAATCTCGTGCGGCCAGACCCTGCGGCCCATCTGCGTGTACCAGCGCATGGCGTGGCGCAGGCCTGCGTCGCGCTGGAACAGCACCCGCCAGATCGCCTTTGGGCGACACTGCAACACCATTTCCGTGAACTTGAACCAGGCCAGCACGCGCCACGGCGCCATATGGCGCGTGGCGAGCACCTGATGCTTGTAGTCCCATCGCCGGCGATCGGGCTGGATCACGCGGCGCTCGGCCGCGAGACGGAAGTAAGGCGTCCAGCGATGCGGCGTGACGTAGAGCAGCTGAACCTGATCGGGATCGTAGGCAAGCAGCTGCTTCAAGCCGCGCCAGTGATCGCGATCGGTCTCCTCCTCGAACCCGACCACCCAGGTCGCCATCGACAGAATGCCGTGCTGCCGCAGCAGGCGGATGGCCTCACGGTCGACGGCCGTCGTCGCGCCCTTGCGGATCAACTCCAGGGTCCTTTCGTCGGTATTTTCAAGCCCGAGCAGGAAGCGCTGCCAGCCGGCCTTCTTGTAGAGATGCAGGATGTCGGCGTCGCGCACGATGTCGTCGGCGCGAGTCGAGCCAACCAGGATGAGGTCGACGTTCTCAGCGATCAGCGCTTCGAGGAAGGCGCGCCAAACTTTCTTCGAGACGGTCGGGTTTTCGTCGGCGAAGTTTATGACCTTGACCCCGTGCTCGCGATGCAGGCGCGCAAGCTCCTTGGCGAAGTGGACCGGATCGCGGTGACGCCAGCGCGTCCAGAACCCGCGCTGGCCGCAATAGTTGCACAGATGCGGACAGCCGCGCGAGAACTGGACGACCACGGCGCGCAGGCCGCCCCAATAGCTGTAGCGCGCATGATCGATCAATTCCCAGCCGATGCGACAGGCGTCGAGGTTTGCGATCACCGGCGCCGGCTGCGTCGCGCGGGGACCTGAGACATCGCGGAACGCGATGCCGGCTATGTCGGCGAGATCGCGACCGTATTCCAGCGCGCGCATCAGGCGCCGCGCGGTCTCTTCACCTTCGCCGCGCACGATCGCGCTGACATAGGGTTCATCGTGCAGGATTTCGCGCCAATGGTAGGTCGGGAAGACGCCGCCATAGACGATCAGCACGCGCGGCATGGCCTTCACCAGGGCACAGGCAACCGCCGCGATCACGGGATGTCCGGAAGTCGAGCCGGAATGGCCGAACAGCACGGCATCCGGGGCGAAGCCCGTCGCTTCGCTGACGACCTCGGCGATCGACATGGGGCCGAATTCGGCGTCGATCAGCCGCACCGCATGGCCGTCGTCGATCAGCGGTCCGCCGATCGCGAGCAGACCCAGCGGCGGAAGATGATCATCGGGAATTCGGCTTCCGATCGAGGGATGAGGCACGTTGACAAGAAGAACACGCATGGACTTTCGCTCCCGCTTTGGTTGGCGTGATCGTCCGTCCCACTTCTATGAAGAAGCCCAATCCCCCGACTGAACCCGAAGACATTCGTGCGTGACTGCTGCGGAGACCCTTGCTCTGCCCCGCCTTGGCGTCACACCCGCGAGAGTGACGGCACCTCCTCGGGCATGATGGCCTGGAGGCCGCCGAAGCGCCGCTCACGGCCGTGGAACGCGGCGAGCGCCTCGGCGAGATCGCCCGCATCGAATTCCGGCCACATCCGCTCGGTGAAGTGCAGCTCGGCATAGGCGCCTTCCCACAGCAGGAAGTCCGACAGCCGCTTCTCGCCCGAGGTGCGGATGATGAGATCGACGTCGCGCAAACCGGCCTCGCCGGTGACGAGCTGCGAGAACGCTTCGCGGGTGAGGCTGGTCAGCGCCGCCGCCTTCGCCGCCGCGTTGAGGATGGCATCGCGCGCGGAATAATCGACGGCGATGCGCAGGTGAAGCGTGCTGCCGTGGGCGGTGGCCGCTTCGGCCCGCGCGATCGCATTCGCGATGCCGTCAGGCAGCCGGTCGCGGCGGCCGATCACGGTGAGACGCACCCCGTTCTTCACCAGGCTCTGCACCTCGTTGGCGAGATAGAAGCGCAGCAGGGTCATCAGCGCTGCGACCTCGGCCTTCGGCCTTCGCCAATTGTCGGTCGAGAACGCATAGAGCGTCAGCGTGCCGATGCCCTGCTTGGGCGCCGCCTCGACGATGCGGCGGATCGTCTCGACGCCGGCCTCGTGGCCGCGCAGCCGCGACAGGCCGCGCCGCGTCGCCCATCTGCCGTTGCCGTCCATGATGATGCCGACGTGAAGCTTCTCGCTGCGAGAGGTCATGTCACTTTGCATTGCAAAGTCTCCGGTCAAACAAAGGGGAGGATCAGGTCGAGATGATACCGAGACGGCCGAGCGGCGGCGCTTCGCGACCGGCGGCCTTGGCGGCGTCGCGCACCAGGCGCTCGAGCACGGCCAGATAGTCGAGGAAGCGGCGGCGGCCTGCCCTGGTCAGCCGGCATGTGGTGTGCGGGCGATTGCCCTCATAGCCCTTGGTTACCTCGACGAGGCCGGCCTCCTGCAGCACGGCGAGATGCCGGCTGAGATTGCCGTCGGTAAGGCCGCAGAGCTGCTTGAGGTCGGCGAACGCCAGCCCCTTCGGATGCGCCATCAGCGAGGTCAGAAGCCCGAGCCTCGCCTTCTCGTGGATGACGCGGTCGAGCCCTTCATAGGAAAAAGGCGCGCTGTCAGTCTTCGACATCATGATCTCCGGACGCAAAATACAGAATGCCCGCCATCACCGACTGGCCGATCACGAAAGGCAGGCCCATGGTCCACGGCGACAGCGTGTGGGTTCGGCTCGCGAGCACCACGACCGCGAAACCCGAAACGAAATACCAGGCGCCGGCGAGCGCGACGGTGCGCGGCAGCGAGCGAATGGAGGCGAAGATGCCGAGCGACACCAGGATCTGCCACAGACCCGGCAACAGCCACAGTGTCTCACTCGCGAACTTCCACATCACCACCGCAAGCAGCACGCCGGCGACGCCTGCCGGAAGGAACTGCTCGACCGCCTGGTGGATCATGGCGTCGGCAAGGCCGGAATGATGGCGGCGCGAACGCGCGCGCATCTCGATCCCGATCGTCAGGCCGGAGACCACGGCGGCGATGAACCAGCCGAAGAAAAAGCCGAGCGGCTCTCCGGTGGGGTCGCCGAGCAGCCAGAATTGCAGGATTGCCGTAACCAGCGCGACACCGCCGGTCGCGACCATGGTTGCCGGGCCGTAGCCGCGGAACGCCGTGCCGGCCGCAATCTGGCTGCGGATCGCCACGATGTCGGCCAGTGCCTTGTCGAGATCGCGCATCGGCAACGCCAGAACCTCGCTCGACCCCGCTTGTCGGGATCCGTTACTTTGTACTGCAAAGTATATAGCATTGCAAAGTAAGCGCAAGCCCGAAGGCTGCCCCGAGGAAACACGCCCCAACCGAACAACTGCCGGTTGCACCAATGGGGACCGGCCGGATAAGATGAGCCAATAGCGTTCCGGGGGCGTGGAGATGTTCAAGACGACTGTTGTTGCGTGCGTGCTACAGATGATCCTGGCCGGGGTGGCCCATGCGGCGGGGCCTTTCGGCACGATCCGCGTCGGCAACTGGAACGGTGGCGCCTATTCCAATGATTCGACCGGCGCGTTCTCTCACTGCGCCGCAAGCACACCTTACGCCAACGGAGTCACCTTGCTTGTTGGCCAGGATGCAAACAGCTCTTGGCTGCTCGGCTTTGCCAATCCGGCATTTCGCTTCAAAAAGGGTGAGAACCTGACGATCGACGTAACCTTCGACGGTCAGGCCGAGGTAAGACTCTTCGCGACCGCGTTTTCCGAGGTCATGGTCTCGGCGGTTCTGCCCACCAACGTCGCCCGCGCGCTCCAGAAGGCGAGCCTGATGGTGGCGGTGGCGAGAGGTACGCCCTTTCAGTTCAGCCTGACGTCAACTGCGCCTTTGGTGGCTGCGATTACCAATTGTGTGACCAGAGTCAAAACCGACGGCCTGGATAAGGCCGGCGATTTTACAAAGATTGCCGCCAAGCCGCAGACCGCGCCGGACAAGCAGGCATCACCGGCAACCGGCGGCAAATCTGCTCGAACCAAGAGCGGCACCGGCTTCGTGGTCAGCGCCAACGGCCACGTCGTCACCAACAACCATGTGATCGACGGCTGCGTCGGCGACATCAAGGGCAACCTCACCGGCGAGGCCTCGATGGCGCTGCGCGTTGTGTCCAGCGATGCGAACAACGATCTCGCTTTGTTGCAGGCGCCGTCGACGGCGGCTTTCAAGGACTTTGCCCGTATCCGCGACCGCTCGATCCGCTCCGGCGATTCCGTCATCGCGATCGGCTTTCCTTACCATGGAATGCTGACCTCGGACTTCACCGTGACGACCGGCATCGTGAGCTCACTCAGCGGCATGCGCAACGACACGCGCTTCCTGCAGATCAGTGCGCCAGTGCAGCCCGGCAACAGCGGGGGCCCGCTGTTCGACGCCACCGGGCAGATCGTGGGCGTCGTTACCGGAAAGGTCGACGCGCTCCGCATCGCCGTAGCGACCGGCAACATTCCCGAGAACATCAACTTCGCCATCAAGACCGGCGTGCTGCGCGACTTCCTCGACAATTCCGTGGTGCCCTATCAGACCGCCGAGCCTAAGGCCGAGCTCAAGACCACCGACATCGCCGGCAACGCGCGGCCCTATACGATGCTGATCTCGTGCAACGCGACGGAGCAGGCCGACGCGAAGCGGTAGCCCTCACGAGCAAGGCAAGCTGCCGCGCCGACCACTGCTGTCATTCCCCGCGAAGGCGGGGAACCCAGTACGCTGCGGCCTCTCGTCTCTATCACTCCCCTCTCGGAGTACTGGATCGCCCGGTCAAGCCGGGCGATGACACCTTTGATGTGGGCAGGGCGTACCCGCCCCCTCACCCGTGGCAGCACGCACCCTTCGTCGCCTGCGGCTCGTACTGGTCGCGCAGGCGCACCCAGTCCATCGGATAGGGCAGCCCCTCCTCGTGACGGCCGAGCGGGGTGAGGTCGAGGTACTGATAAGCGGCGTTCATCATGTCGAGGCCGCGGGCGAAGCAGGAATAGGTGTGGAAGATCTCACCGGCCTCGTTGCGGTAGAACACGCTGATGCCCGGCAGCTCCGGCCCGTAGATCTTCGTGGTGCCGAAATTGTACATCGGCTTGCCCGTGGCGATCTGGTCCGGCGAGAACGTCACGCCGTAATCCCGGTTGAAGTCGTTGCTTCCCGACGAGACCCAGTCGAAGGTCCAGCCCATCCGCGTCTTGAAGTCCTCGAGCTTTGCGATCGGCGCCAGCGAGATTGCGACCGTCGCGGTATCGCGCGCGGCCAAATGCGGCACCATGCGATCAAGACCGTCGGCCCAGAACGAGCAGCTCTTGCAGGCCGCGTCCCAGTCGGGCGCGAACATCACGTGCTGGACGACGAGCTGCGGACGCCCCTTGAAGAGATCGCCGAGCGTCACCTTGCCGCTCGGTCCGTCGAACACGTAGTCCTTGTCGACCTTGACCCAGGGCAGCGCGCGGCGCTCCTCGGCGAGGCGCTCGCGCGCCGCTGTAAGCTCCTTCTCATGCGCCATAAGGGTCTTGCGAGCCGCGATCCATTGCTCGCGCGATACGATCTGATGGGGTTGCATGACGGTCTCCTCTGACAGAAATCAGGCGACGAAGGCATCGAGCTTGTCGAGGAACGAGCTCCAGCCCCGCCGATGGTTGTCGCGTGCGGCCTCGTCGAAGAACTGGGCGTGATGAAAGATCATCAGCGTGCCGGCGCTATCCGGCTTGAACGAGATCGTGACCAGCGATTCGCGCTCGGGCGTCGAGTGCCAGGCCCAGGTGAAGACCAAAAGCTCGTTCGGCACGACCTCGCGATAGGTGCCGCCGGCCTCGAAATATTCGCCGTCGTCGCTGACGAAGCTGATGCGGTAGCGACCGCCGGTGCGAACGTCGAGCTCGGCGGTCAGCGTCGCCGGTTTCATGTTCGGCGGCCCGAACCATTGCGCTAGCTGCGCGGCCTGCGTCCAGGCGGCGTAGACTTTTTCCGGCCGCGCGCGGAGCCGGCGCGTGAGCGTGAGGCTTGGACGTTCGCTTGGACGTTCGCTTGGACGTTCTGCCGGGCGCTCGGCGCTGCGGGAATCGGCGTTGACGGCTGTGTTGGCCATGTCTCTTCCTCCACGAAGGCGGCAAGACGATCTAGATTGTCGGACCAGAACTGCGCGTAACGATTGAGCCAGTTCATCGCCTGCTCCATCGGCTGCGCGGTGAGCCGGCACGAGACCGTGCGACCGGTTTTCTCGCGCACGATCAGGCCTGCGTCCGTGAGCACGTCGAGATGCTTCATGATCGCCGGCAGCGAGACCGGAAACGGCGCGGCCAGCTCGCTCACCGACAGGCTGTCCTGCTCGCCGAGGCGGGCGAGAAGCGCACGCCGCGTCGGGTCGGATAGCGCCGCAAAGGTCCGGTCCAGCGTCTCGTCCTGATACTTAACCATGTGGTTTAGTATAGACGTGAACGAGAAGGCGTCAAGCAGGAACCCGCGCGCCCGGATCCGCACGATCAGGTGATCAGGCAGACGTCAATGAGAGGCGCCGCTAGTATGGCGGAGCGTGCCGGGCTCGTGGAGCCGGCTGAGGTGGCGCTCGCGTGACCAAGGCGGGATTCTGACCGCAAAAGCCCTTGCGGCCTGAGGCGCTCAGCAGACACTGCTCCCGGGTTTGATAGGAGCAGTCGCCGGGATAGCCATATTCCGAATCCTGAATGCACCACGCATAGTCCGCCCGCGCCGGGCTGCCGCCGGCGAGCCACACAAGGACCATGGTGCCCAGCACGAATTGCGCCTTGCGCATGACCGATCTCCCATGTTCGCCGCGCGACATGCGACCTCACAGAGAGAAAGGCTCGCAGAGCCAGTTTATTCCGGAGCGATCACGCGAAAATGCGCCGCTGCGGGGTTCGAGATGACTTCGTGCGGCTAGTACGGCGCGACGGGCCGCGTGCGCCGGCGCGGCTGCGGTTGGCGCTGCGGCACCTGGCCATAGGCCATGAGCGGATTGGGGCCGCAGTACAATAGCCGGCCGGACACGCTGGCCAGACACTGCTCGTAGGTGCTGTAGGCGCATTCGCCGGGATAATCATATTCGCCGCCCTGGGCGCACCAGGGATAGTCGCGCGCCGCGGCGGGCGTGACGGTGACGACACCGGCAAGGACCGTCGCACCCAATGTCAGCAGGACCAGTTGCGTCTTGCGCATGTCCCAACTCCTCTCTTCACGGCGCCAGATACGGCGCCATACATCATCAGGTTTCGCCGGGCCGCTTCATTCCAGATCAACGAGACAACGCGCGCAAGAAAAAAAGCCCTGCCGAACGGCAGGGCTCCAATTCCGATCATCACAAGATCGCTACTCGACCTTCAGGCCGGCGAACTCGACGACCTTCTTCCACTTCTCGGTCTCGGCCTTGATCTCCTCGCCGAACGCCTCGGGGGTCTGCACCCGCGGCTCGCCGCCGAGCTCGACCAGACGCTTGGTCATGTCGGGCTCCTTCATCAGCGTGTTGATCTCATCGTTGAGCTTGGCGATGATCTCCTTCGGCGTGTTCTTCGGCGCCCCCATGCCGAACAGCGCGCTCGCCTCGTAGTCCTTCACGGTCTCGCCGATCGCCGGCACGTCGGGCAGTTGCGGCGAGCGCTGCGCGGTGGTGACGCCGATCGCACGCAGGCTGCCCGAACGGATGTGCTGGATGATCGAGGGCATGTTGTCGAAGATCACCTGCACCTGACCGCCGAGCATGTCGGTGATCGCGGGCGCCGCGCCGCGATAGGGCACGTGCTGCATCTTGCAGCCGGTCATCGCCATGAACATCTCGCCGGACAGGTGCACCGAGGTGCCGTTGCCTGACGAGGCCATGTTGACCTTGCCGGGATTGGCCTTCACGTATTCGATGAACTCGGCGACGGTCTTGGCCGGCACGTCCTTGTTCACGGTCATCACGTTCGGCACGCGCTGGAACGAGGCGACCGGCGCGATGTCGCGCACGAAGTTGAACTTCAGGTTGGTGTAGAGCGAGGCGTTGATGTAGTTGGCCGGATTGACCAGCTGCAGCGTGTAGCCGTCGGGCTCGGCATTGATCACGGATTCGGTGGCGATATTGTTGCCGGCGCCCGGCTTGTTCTCGATCACGAATTGCTGGCCGAACTTTTCCGACAGCCGCTGGCCGATCAGCCGTGCCAGGATGTCGGTGGCGCCGCCCGGCGGATAGCCGACCACCCATTTCACCGGGCGAGCCGGATAACCGGCGGCAAGGGCCTTCGACAGCGGGCTGGCTGCAAGAGGAGTGGCGGCAAGCAGGCCCAGCGCGGTACGGCGAGTGATCATTTCAAGGGTTCTCCCAACGTGTTGTTCTTGAAAGCCAGATATCTTGAAAGCGTCGTCGGCGGCGTTGTAACAAAGCCGGAAGCACGCGGAAAGTGCGCAACGCACATGGCGACGAAAGGATAAGGCATGCCGGTCAAGGTCGAGGCCCTCGATCACCTCGTGATCAACGTCGCCGACGTCGCGGTGACCGCGGAGTGGTACCGCAAGATTCTCGGCATGGAAGTCAAGGTGTTCGACCCCGGCGGCGGCAAAGCGCCGCGGACTTCCCTTCAATTCGGTAACCAGAAGATCAACGTCCGGCCGCGCGATGCCGACAAGGTGGAGTGGTTCACCGCCGATCACCAGACCGCCGGCAGCGAGGATCTGTGCTTCCTCACCTCCGCCGCGCCCGACGAGGTGGTGGCGCATTTGCAGGCACATGGCGTCGCGATCGAGGAAGGCCCGGTTCCCAAGCAGGGCGCCCGCGGCACGCTGCGCTCGGTCTATTGCAGGGATCCGGACGGCAGCCTGATCGAGATCTCGTCGTACGAAAACTAGACTCGTCATTCCGGGGCGATGCGAAGCATCGAACCCGGAATCTCGAGATTCCGGGTCTGGTCCTTCGGACCATCCCGGAATGACGAATGAGAGAACGAGCGCGCGGCCACTGCACAGCGCACACCGCCCCCGATTTGCTCCCCGCGCCGTCCGGTGGCAGGAAGACGCAATAATCAAAAGGCAGCCGCCATCAAGATGCAGGCTGCACGGGAGGACGCATGCCCAATCAACAGACCGCAGCCGGAATCGTGGGCCCGTTTGACGGGCTGGATGTGCCCTGGCTCCTGAAGATGCGCGCCGAGGTGCGCAGCTCACATCCGTTCCTGATCTGGGCGCCGTTCGACGCGCCGGCGCGGCACTGGAGCTATGGCGAGTTTCACGAGCGGGTCGGCGCGCTCGCGGCGGGGCTGGCGAAGCGCGGCGTCAGGCCGGGCGAGTATGTCCTCATTCACCTGGACAATTGCATCGAGGCGCTGCTGGCCTGGTTTGCCTGCGTCGAGCTGGGCGCCATCGCAGTGACCACCAACACGCGTTCGGCGCCGGCCGAGATGGAGTATTTTGCGGATCATTGCGGCGCGGTTGCCGCCATCACGCAACCGTCCTACGCCGAGATCCTTGCAAAGCACTGCCGCAATCTGCGCTGGATCGCGGTGACCTCGCACGATGCGGGCGCGGCGCCGGCACAGCCCGTCGCGCACGGCGACAGCTTCGAGGCGCTGTTCGCCGACAGCGCCGACCGTCCCGGGCGCATGGCCGATCCGCTCGCGCCGTGCAGCGTGCAATACACCTCCGGCACGACGTCGCGGCCGAAGGCGGTGCTGTGGACCCACGCCAACGCGCTGTGGGGCGCCAAGGTCAACGCCGCGCATGAGGACCTGCACGCCGGCGACGTGCACCAGGCCTATCTGCCGCTGTTTCACACCAACGCGCTGGCCTACTCCATGCTGGCGACGCTGTGGGTCGGCGGCTCCTGCGTGATCCAGCCGCGCTTCTCCGCGAGCCGGTTCTGGGGTGTCGCGCGCGAGCACGGCTCGACCTGGACCTCGACCATTCCCTTCTGCATGAAGGCGCTGCTCGAGCAGGAGATCCCGAAGGACCACAAATTCCGCCTGTGGGGCAGCGCCGTCAACGAGCCGCCGGCCTTTGCCGCGTTCGGCGTCAAGATCATCGGCTGGTGGGGCATGACCGAGACCATCACCCACGGCATCGTCGGCGAGGTCGATCAGCCCAACATCCCGATGTCGATCGGCCGCGCCGCGCCTGAGTACCAGATCCGGATCACCGACGATGACGGACGGCCGACCGAGGTCGGCGACACCGGCAATCTCTCGATCAAGGGCATCCGCGGCCTGTCGCTGTTCGCCGAATATCTCCACAACGAGAAAGCCACGCGCGAGAGCTTCGACGCGCACGGCTTCTTCCTCACCGGCGACCGCGTCGAGCGGCTGGCGAACGGCTTCATCAGGTTCGGCGACCGCGCCAAGGACATGCTGAAGGTCGGCGGCGAGAACGTCGCGGCCTCCGAGATCGAGCAGGTGATCGCGCTCGTCCCCGGCGTGCGCGAGGCGGCGGTGGTGGCGAAGAAGCACCCGATGCTGGACGAGGTGCCGGTCGTCTTCATCATCCCGCACGGCGGCGTCGCGGGCGCAGCGCCGGACCTGCATGACAGCGTGATGGCCGCCTGCCGCAAAGGCCTCGCCGACTTCAAGGTGCCGCGCGAGATCAGGCTGGTCGACGACATGCCGCGCTCGACGCTGGAGAAGGTGGCGAAGGCGGAGCTGAGGAAGATGGTGGGGTGATCACAGTCGTTCCGGGGCGGTGCAAAGCACCGAACCCGGAACCTCGAGATTCTCAGGTGCGCAACTGCGCACCATAGTTCGCGCTGCGCGCGCCCCGGAATGACTCGTCAAGAAGTCAAAACGACCCCAGCGCCACGGGCCTGAACGCCTGCAGCAGCTGCTGGTCGAGCTTGCCGCCCATGCCTTCCATCATCGTGAAGGCGCGGGAGTGGGTGAAGGGCATGCGGTAGGCGCGCTTCTCCACCAGGGCGGCGTAGATGTCGACGATCGTCGTCAGCCGCACGATGTCGCTGATCTGGTTCGACGACAGGCCGTTGGGATAACCGCTGCCGTCGAGGAATTCGTGGTGATGCAGCACGACGTCGAGCATCTCCGGCGGGAAGCCGCCCTGGGCTGCGAGCGCGTCATAGCCGCGGCGCGGATGCTGGCGGACCTCGTCCATCTCCTCGTCGGTCAGCTTGCCGGGCTTGTCGAGCAGCGCGGAAGGAACGAAGGCCTTGCCGACGTCGTGCAGCAGCGCGGCGCGGGTCAGGCGGCGCTGGTCGTCCTCGCGCATGCCGAGATGCTGCGCGAAGGCGACCGCAAATCCGGTGACGAACAGGCAGTGGCGATAGCTGCCGACATGGTGGCAGCCGACCGTGGTGAGCCACTCGCGCAGCGAGGAGTGCTTCATCGCCTTCAGGATCTTGCTCTCGGCGGCGATGACGTCGTCGAAGGTCAGGGGCACGCCGAGCGGCAGCTTCTCGAACATCTTGGCGAGCACCGCGTGCGCCGCCTCGACGCCGCGGTTGAGCGTCTTGCCGCGATCGGTCGCGTCATAGGTGGCGGTGTCGGGAAACGCGGCGCGGATGCGCTGCAGGATCGCGTCGGCCTGAAGCGGCCGCGAGATCGTGTCGGTGGCGCCCAGCGCCCAGGCCTGCATGGTGCCGTGATGCAGGGCATCGGCGAGCACGAACAGCCGCGGCATCGAACGATAGGCATCGCCGCGCAGCTTGTTGCGCACCCGCTGCACGCTCTCGGGCGAGCGCAGATTGATGTCGACCACGAGGCCGGAGAGATCGCGCGAGGGCTTCTCGGGGATGTCCTGGGTCGTCACCGTCGAGACGTCGCCGACCGCCTTCAGGATGCTGGCAAGCTCGGTGCTCTCGTCGCTCCGGTCGGAGGCGAGCAGAAGCCGGCGTTTGGCGGCGGGTTTCACTGAGGCGTTCATGGCTTCCCCAAGAGAACGGGAGTGTTTCGGGCGAAAGCCTAAGCCGGATCAGGTTCTCCGGCCCTTAAGAGGCGTGCTCAATGGAACCTTCCGGAATTGCGCGCAATTTTACGGATTTCGGTTACCGGCAAGGGAACTGCAAAACGGTGAAAACAACCCCATGCACAGTAGAACGGCCATTGAAGATAAAGGGGAATTTGGGTCCCACTGTCATCACCCGCGAAGGCGGGTGATCCAGTATTCCAGAGGCAGCGTGAGGATACGGAAAGGCCGCGGCGTACTGGATGCCCCGCCTGCGCGGGGCATGACAGCGAATATGTGGATGCGGCGTTCCGCATAACAAAAAATCCGCCGGAGGTTGCCCTCCGGCGGATGATCTCTGGCAGCCTTCGACCGGCTTACGCCTTCATTGCGCCCTTCACGGCCTCGGCCGTGATCGGCAGCGCCCGCACGCGGGCGCCGCTGGCGTTGAAGATGGCGTTGCCGATGGCGGGGGCGATCACCGTCACCGCCGGCTCGCCGACGCCGGTGGCCTTCTCGCCATTGGCGATCACGGTGACCGCGACCTCGGGCATCTGGCTCATGCGCAAGGGCGTGTAGCTGTCGAAATTGGTCTGCTCGATGCCACCGCCCTTGAGCGTCGCCTTCTCGTACATCGCCAGCGACAGGCCCCACAGCGCCGCACCCTCGACCTGGGCGCGGATGTTGTCGGGATGCACCTGCGTGCCGACATCGGTTGCGACCGTGAGCTTCTTCACGGTCACCTCGCCCGACGGCGCCACCGCGACATGGGCGACGCACGCCGTCCAGCTTGCGGTCGCGCGCTCCTGCGACGAGACGCAGGCGACGCCCATGCCCTCGCCTTTCGGCAGTTGCCTGGTGCCGTAGCCGGACAGTCCCATTGCGGCGAGCAGCGTGTTGCGCAGCCGCTGCGCCCCGCCGTCGTTCTTGCCGGCACCTTCGAGCAGCGAGATGCGGAACTGCGCGGGATCCTTGCCGGTCGCAGCCGCGATCTCATCGATCATGCTTTCGACCGCCCAGAAGGTCCAGCCGGGCGCCACCGAGCGAAGCTGCCCGGACGGCGTCGCGTTGTGCGCGAGCTCGTTCTTGATCGCGCGCACATAATGGTTGGGCACGGTGTAGAAGAAGTCGGCACCGTTCACCGTGAAGCTGTCGAGTGGCCCCTTCTTGTCGACCGATGGCGTCAGGAAATCGGGGATTCCCCAGCGCGCGGTCGGCCAGGCGGAGACGACGTCGTGGCTGAGCGCGATGAGCTTGCCGTCGCCGTCCACGCCGGCCTTCACCTTCTGGTAGGTGAGCGGACGCGAGAAATCCATCGTCATGTCGTTCTCGCGCGAATAGATCACCTTCACCGGCTTGCCGACCGCCTTTGCCGCCTGCACGGCCGGAATCATCATGTCGGCATCGAGACGCCGGCCGAAGCCGCCGCCCAGCCAATGCTGGTGCATCACCACGAACTTCGGATCGATCCCGGCCGCGCCCGCGGCGATCGCGCCGGAGCGCGTCGCGAACTGGTTGCCGGAATAGATGTGCAGGATGTCGCCCTTGAACTCCGCGGTGGCGTTCATCGGCTCCAGCGGCGCGTGGATGTTGATGCTGGTGGTGTACTCGGCCTCCACCACCTTGGCCGCCGAACCGAAGGCCGCATTGGGATCGCCGTCCTTGACGAAGAACTGGCCGGAATCCTCGAGGCCCTGGAGCCGCTTGGCCTCGTCGAGCAGCGACTGGCTCGACAGCTTGGCGTTCGGACCGCCGTCATAGGCGATCTTCAGCGCATCCGCCGCCTTGCGCGCGTTGGCATAGGTGCCGGCCACTGCGACCACCCAGCCGGAGGTGGTTCCGGTCTTGTCGTCGAGGATGATGGCCTTGATGAAGCCGGGCACCTTCTTCGCTTCGCTGTCGTCGACCGATTTCACCGTGGCGCCGAAACGCACCGGCGGGGTCACCACCTTGCCGTAGACCATGCCCGGCAGCATCACGTCGATGCCGTACTTGGCGGTGCCGTTGGTCTTGGAGGGGATGTCGAGCTGCGGCACCGACACGCCGATCATGGTGTATTGATCCGGCGTCTTCAGCTTGATCGCCTTGAGCTCGTCCGGCGTGAAGGTCTTGGTCGCCTTGCCGCTCTTGACGATGTCGGCAAACGACATCTGCTTCTTCGACTTCGGATGCGAGACCATGGAGTCGCGCACCACCAGCTGGTCCTTGAAGTAGGGCGGCAGGCCCATGGCTGCTGCGGCGGCTTCCGTCAACGCAATTCGGCCGGCAGCGCCCGCCCGGCTCATCGCCTCGAAATTCATCATGGTTGACCAGCTGCCGCCGGTGATCTGCGCCCCCAGAACGGGATCGTTGAACTTCGGATCGTTGGAGGCGAGCTGCACGCGCATGTCGCTCCATTTCGCGCCCAGCTCCTCGCAGACGATCTGCGCCATGGTGGAGGCGATGTGCTGGCCCATGTCGGCCTTGCCGCAGGTCACGGTGACGAGACCGTCAGGCGAGATCGCATACCAGACGCTCGGCTCGAAATTGGCGGGCGCAGCGGCCGACGCCGGATCGATGCCGGGCACGCCGGCATAGCCGAGCACGAGGCCGGACGCGGCGGTGCCGACGAGGAAGGAGCGGCGGCTGAGATCGGTCGTCCCGGGGGCGACGTTGTTCACGTGCTTGTTCATGTGGACCTCCGCTCGTTGCCGGAGGCGGATGCAGTGCGCATCTCGGTTGCGGCACGCATGATCGCCTTCTGGATCCGCGAATAGGTCATGCAGCGGCAGAGATTGCCGTCCATGTGTGCGACGACCTCTTCCTTGGTCGGATTGGCATTCTTCGCGAGCAGCGAGGCTGCCTGCATGATCTGCCCGGACTGGCAGTAGCCACATTGCGGAACCTGCTCGGCGATCCATGCCTTCTGGAGCGGATGATCGCCCTTGGCGGAGAGGCCTTCGATGGTGGTGATCTTCTTGCCGGCAACATCGCCGACCATGGTCTGGCACGAGCGCACGGCTTCGCCGTTGACGTGCACGGTGCAGGCACCGCACAGGCCGGCACCGCAGCCGAACTTGGTGCCGGTCATCTGCAATTGCTCGCGGATAGCCCAGAGGAGCGGCGTGTCGTTCGCCGCATCCACGGACAGACTCCGCCCGTTGATGGTGAGAGTTGGCATAGGCGTCTTCCCCTGCCGGTGCATGAAGCCGCTTACGGCGGCAACTTGTATTGGCGGACGCCCACCGGGCTGGCGTCAACCTTGATCGCAAGAATGATCGCGTTCCGCCGCAGAGGCAAATGCAATCTGGAATTGATCGAAGTCATCTCGGCCTTTGCATGTTGTGCGTTGCGACAACGGAGCCGCCGCAGCGCGCATGATGCAAAGGAAAGCGGCAGACCTCGCGTCAAGCATGCATGCCATCGCCTTCAGGCGGTTTCTTCGAGGTAACCCGGCGGCTAGGATGGCCGCGACGAAACAAACAATAAAGGCGGGAGACATGCCGAAGATCGATCGGGACGGCGTCGGAATCTATTACGAGGTCCATGGCGACGGGCCGCCGCTGTTGCTCACGCACGGCTACTCATCGACCTCGGCGATGTGGCATGAACAGGTCGATGCGCTGGCGAAGGACCACAAGCTTGTCTTGTGGGACATGCGCGGCCACGGCCAGTCCGACTACCCCGACGATCCCAAGGCCTATAGCGAAGCGCTCACCGTCGGCGACATGGCGGCGATCCTCGATGCCGTCGGCTCGAAGCGCGCCGTCATCGGCGGGCTGTCGCTCGGCGGCTACATGTCGCTCGCCTTCACGCGCGCTTATCCGCAACGCGTCCGCGCGCTGCTGATCATCGACACCGGCCCGGGCTTCAAGAAGGACGATGCGCGCGAGGCCTGGAACGCACGGGCGCTTGCCACCGCCGACAGGCTCGAGCGCGAAGGTCTCGACGTGCTGAAGGCGGCGACGCGCGAGCGCGCCTCCGCTAGTCATCGCAACGCCAGCGGGCTGGCGCTCGCCGCACGCGGCATGCTGACCCAGCGCGATGCGAAGGTGATCGAGCTGCTTCCCGATATCAAGGCGCCGTCGCTGATCGTGGTCGGCGCCGACGACACGCCGTTCCTGGCCGCATCCGACTACATGGCGGCCAAGATCCCCGGCGCACAAAAGGTCGTGATCCCCGCCGCCGGACACGCCGTCAACATCGATCAGCCCAAGGCTTTTGTTGACGCGGTCGTGCCTTTCCTGAAGAACTTGCCGCAATAGGCCGGCCGGACGAGGATTTGAGGCGATGAAGCGAGCGATGTTGGTTGCGGGCGTCGTGGCGACACTTTTCTCGGCGCCCGTGCAGGCCGAGCCGTTTGGCACCATGCCGCCGCGCCGGCCCTTCGTCGCGACCTTGTCGAACAACACACCGCTCGCCTTCGGCATGGACGCCGAGCAGAGCGCGCGAGCCCTGGGGCAGCCGCTGCAATATGTACGGGGACGTCCCGGCAACGAGATCTACCTCGCGCTTCGCAACATCGGCGGCAGCGGCTTGATCCCCTACCGCCACCGCCTGTTCCTGCAATTCCGCCACGGACGGCTGGCGGGATGGAAGGAGGACTACGGCGAGAACTGGATGTGGGAATAACTGTCAACCCCTCATGGTGAGGAGCGCGGAACGCGCGTCTCGAACCATGCAGGCCCGCCTCTCGCAGCTCGGCCTCTATCCTTCGAGACGCGCGCGAAGGGCGCGCTCCTCAGGATGAGGGGGAGAGCTGAGTTCGCAATAAGAAGGACAACCCGCGTGGGACAAGACATCAAACTGACGGCCTCCGACAATTTCCAGCTGGGCAGCTATCGCGCCGATCCCGCAGGCAACCCGAAGGGCGCGGTGGTGGTGATCCAGGAGATATTCGGGGTCAATCATCACATCCGCTCGGTCTGCGATCGGCTGGCGAGCGAAGGCTATGTCGCGATCGCGCCGTCGATCTTCGACCGCACCTCGCCCAATTTCCAGTCGGGCTATACGCCCGACGAGATCGCCGAAGCGCGCAAGTTCGTCGCCAGCCCCGACTGGGCCGCGATGCTGCGCGACACCCAAGCCGCGATCGATGCGGTGAAGGGCGTAGGCCCGGTCGGCATCATCGGCTTTTGCCTCGGCGGCAGCGTCGCCTTCGTCGCAGCGACGCGGCTGTCGGGCCTGAAGGCCGCGATCGGCTATTACGGCGGCGCGGTCGTGCGCTTTGCCGACGAGACGCCGAAGGTGCCGACGCAACTGCATTTCGGCGAGAAGGATGCCGGCATTCCCCTGACCGACGTCGAGACCGTCAAGGCGAAACGGCCGGACGTGGAGGTCTTCATCTATCCCGGCGCCCAGCACGGCTTTCATTGCGACGAGCGCGCCAGCTACGACAAGGCGAGTGCCGACATCGCCTGGCCACGCAGCATGGAATTCTTCGCGAAGCATTTGACGTAAGGCGCACATCTCTCATCCGTCATTCCGGGATGCGCCGCGAAGCGGTGCAGGCCCGGAATCCATCGGGCCGCAGAAAATGGTGGCGCGATGGATTCCGGGTTCGCGACTTTGTCGCGCCCCGGAACGACGAGAGGAGAGAGCGGGAATCGGGTGGCCGCACCTTGCCCCCGGCGATAGAGCTGGCCGATCAAGCCAACACACGCCGGGAGATCGTCATGCAGCAGATCAACACGAACCTCGTCATCCGCAATCCCTTCGGCACGATGGACGTCCCCGGCCCGGACGATTCTGACGTCATGAGCTACGCCGCGGCCGCCACGCTTTCCGGCGATGCAGCCGACGGCAATGCGGCGCATTGGGCAGACATTTCTTCGCGCGCCGATCCGCTTGAAGGCATCTGGGCAAGCCGCTGGAACGGCGGCGCTGATCCAACCATCGCGGGCGATACGCCGGAGATGTGGAAGCAGGGCCGCGCGGAAATTCGCGTCGCGGGCAACCGGATCTATCTGCGTTTCGACTGGGACGATGGCCGCCGGCACGGGCTGATCGATGCCGCGCGCGAGGGCGCGGATCGCTTGGTTGGCAAGTACATCAACCTCACCAACCCTGCGATCACGCGGCCGTGGGTCGGGCGCGTGGTCGATGCCGCGCGCATCGACGGATGTTTTCCGGAAGGGCGGCTGGATTTCAGGAGATAGGTCGCGAGGTCGCCGACATCATCCCTGCCGTCATTCCGGGATGCGCCGCGCAGCGGTGCAGGCCCGGAATCCACCGTGCGTCAGAGATGGTGGAGAAATAGATTCCGGGCTCGCGCTACGCGCGCCCCGGAATGACGAGAGAGCTAGAACCAGCGCTCGCCGACGAACACGGTGTCGCCCGGTGCCAACGGCGTGCCGAGCGGAACCACGGCGCGCATCGAGCCGCCGGCTTCGGTATGCGTGACGGTGACCACGTCGCGCTTGGCGCGGGGCGAGAAGCCGCCGGCGATGGCGACGGCGCTTTCGACCGTCATGTTCGGCACGTAGGGATATTGGCCGGGCGCCGAGACTTCGCCGAGAATGAAGAACGGGCGATAGGCCTCGATCTCGACGGCGACCGAGGGCTCACGGATGTAACCGTTGCGCAGGCGCGCGGCGATTTCACCGGCGAGGCCCGCCGTGGTGCGGCCACGCGCCGGCACCGCGCCGATCAGCGGCATGGTGATGGAGCCGCCGGCATCGATCGCGTAGCTGTTGGTGAGACCTTCCTGGCCATAGACCACGACGCGCAGCTTGTCGCCGGCATCGAGATGGTAGGAGGCATCATAACGGACCGGCGCTCCCATCGGCGCGGCGTAGCCGACCGGCATCGGCGCAGGCGCGGAGGCAAAGGAGTTGCGCAGCGCGCCGATGGCGCCGCCACCGTCGGCGACGACAACCGGCTGCGGCGCGTTGTAGGGCTGGCCGTAGGCCATCGAATCGAGATCGGCGCGCGGCTGCATCACCGCGACGGGACCGGCGGTCTGCATGCAGCCGCCAAGGGCAAGCGCGGCGGACGCTGCCAACATCGACCATCGAAACGCGCGTGCAACCGGCACCGGACCTATCCCTCGAAACGAGACGGCTCCAGTGATGCACCGGTTATGGTTAATAAAGCGTTGAGGGGGCTGGAGCGCCGCGAGCAACGGGCACACTGCGCTCCCTCTCCCGCTCTTGTCCGCCGAAGCCTTGGCGAAGGCGGATGCGGGGCGCGACGAGCTTCGCTCGCGCTGAGAGGGCTGGGGAGAGGGTGTCTCCACAACGGGACAGTCCCCCGGGGGATAGAGCCCTCACCCGGCGCGCGGGACGATGCTTCGCATCGCCCGGGCACGCCGACCTCTCCCGCAAGCGGGAGAGGTGCAGCGAGTCCGGAGCTGACTTACGCGCTCACGCCGACGCCGATCGGGCAGGACACGCCGGTGCCGCCGAGGCCGCAATAGCCGGCGGGGTTCTTCGCCAGATATTGCTGATGGTAGTCCTCGGCGAAATAGAATGCGCCGGCGGGCGCGATCTCGGTGGTGATGGCACCGAGGCCCTTGGCCGCGAGCGCCTTCTGGTAGAGCGCCTTCGACTCGTCGGCCGCTTTCTTCTGCGCATCCGAGTAAGTGTAGATCGCGCTTCGGTACTGCGTGCCGACGTCGTTGCCCTGGCGCATGCCCTGCGTCGGGTTGTGGCTCTCCCAGAACGTCTTCAAGAGCTTCTCGTAGGAGACCTTGTTCGGATCGAACACGACCAGCACCACTTCGGTGTGGCCGGTGCGTCCCGAACAGGTCTCCTCATAGGTCGGATTCGGCGTGTGGCCGCCGGCATAGCCGACGGCGGTGGTGTAAACGCCATCGCCAAGCTCCCAGAACTTGCGCTCGGCGCCCCAGAAGCAGCCGAGCCCGAACACGGCCTGCTCGAGGCCGGCGGGATAAGGCGGCTGCAACTTGCTGCCGTTGACGAAATGGGTGCTCGCGGTCGGGATGGCTTGCGCACGGCCCGGCAGCGCCTCAGTTGCGCTCGGCAATGCGGTGGTCTTGCGCATGAACAGCATGGTCGGATCTCCGAAGAACGAGCTGTCCGTCGCTTGTGCCGACTCGAAAAGCCAGGCGCTCAGGCGGCGTGCTCGCGATCAGGTGGGAATATAGGCGTTTACGCGCGAAGGGGCAGCCTTGTTACGCGGCGCCGCGCGCGGGACTCAGTCCCGGGAATAGCCGATCAGCGGCTTGCGCGGGCGGAACAGGATCATCAGGAGGATGCCCAGGATGCCGAGGACGGCAAACACCGGCTGATCCAGCACAAGGCGGATCACCGAGGTCCAGAGCCAGGGCGCCTTGGCCTCGACCCAGGTCCGGAACGCCGACTGGCTGGCCTGATTGATGTCGTTCCAGAACTGGCCGAACCGGGTGAACTTGAGGGTCTGGTCGGCCACCCAGCGGGCGCCGTCATAGACCATGAAGATGAACCCGCCGGCGAGCAGCAACAGCCCAATCAGTCGGAAAAAGCCGCGGATCATGCCTCACCTTATATGGTCGTCCGGTCGGAGGACCCAAAGAAACGCCGCCAGCCAATAGCCGGGCGACGGCAGAAATTCAACCTCTTCAGGGCGTTACGGCACCCATTCAGGCCGCCAGAGCCGGTTTTCCGGGTCTTGAAAGCGTTGACGGTGCCAAAGACCCTCTCTATAAGGGCGCCAACTGGCGGCGGGCGCAATCCTGCCGCCGCTGTTCTTTGAGCAGTTGCAGGCTCTTTGAGGCCTCATGTTCCGGGAACAGCCTTGAACCGAACACCCTAAATCCGAGCGTCGATTACGCGGTCAAGCAAGCCGGCGCTACCCGACCAAGACGCGACCGGTACCCGCAAAGGACATTGAGACCATGGCCAATACCACCTCCGCCAAGAAAGCGACGCGCAAGATCGCCCGCCGCACCGCCGTCAACAAGTCGCGCCGCACCCAGATGCGTGGCGCCGTGCGCAACGTCGAGGAAGCCATCAAGACCGGCGACCGCGCCGCCGCCGTGAAGGCGCTGGCGAATGCCGAGCCCGCCTTGATGCGCGCCGCGCAGCGCAACATCATTCACAAGAACAATGCCAGCCGCAAAGTCTCGCGGCTCACCGCGCAGATCGCCAAGCTCGCCAAGTAAGTTCGCGAAGCAAGTTCGCGGACCAGGCTCGCCAAGCGACTGGCTGCAATCATCCGATCGGTTGATCCGCTCGACATCACGTTCGTCAATCAGCCCGGCCTCGCGCCGGGCTTTTTGCTGCCTGTCATATTCACGCAAGCAGTCACGCGCCAATCCTCGATTGGAGGATTTGCATCTCCGCACTATGATGCGTTCCGCAATTTTACCTCCAGCCTCGTTGCGGGTGATATTGCAACAGCGGAAACTTTCGCTGCGCTGCGCTGCGCTGCGAAAAACCCTTGCGAGGCGGGCCCAACTCGCACCTGCACGCGCGCCAGGTTCTGCACACCGTAGTTTCACCGGGACACATCGTGCGATGGAGTTACCCTGTGAAACGAGACTCAAAAAACGGTGTCTCGCTAATCACTTATCGACATAGCGATCACAAGCATTTGGAAAATTCGTCTGCACGTCGCGCGCGTGACGATTTTGTAAAAAATTTTTGGCTGTGACGAGGATTTGTCACATGACGCGGCGCATTTTCGATTCTGTGCACGAATCCAAAAACTTGGTCACGAGCCTGTGCACAAGTCGCGCGCGGCGTTAACGCTGGTCAAGTTTTTTGATGCATCGAGTGTGAATCAATTTCGTTGCGAGTCTTTCCGCTTAGTGTATTCCTTAAGTCGTTCGCGGCGCCCACGATCTTGAGACCAGCGCGGTTTTGGAAACGGGGCGAGCGTGCAAATCGGCGGCGGTGTGCACGTTGGCGACGCTTCAACAAGCGATTGTCGGTTCAAAACCCATAGCAACATGGGAATGGTAGCTCTTTGTCTGAATGTCTCCAAGCGAGATCCAAGCGCAAACGAGAGACATCTTGAGACTACCCCGACACGCGTGATTGGCGAAGCCGAGCGGACGAACAGTGCAGACGGGCAGGACATCGGCGACTTTAGCCGCGGATGTCTTCAGGACACGCAGGACCTTGCCGTGAGCAATCACGGCAGGACGGGGAGGTATCATGTCTTACGGACAGAACGCGGTATTGAAACAGGTTTTCCATTCCAACGATGCCGTTTTAAATCCGTCGGACACCCAGCCTCCCGCGTGTGACGGAGCGCCGAGTACGCGCTGACCTCGCGACCCCTCCATCTCTGACATCGCTGATCGGACGCGGCGTTCTCGCCGAACGGTCGAGCCATGTCTGACGATGGACTCGCTTTGAGGTCGCGCCATGCCAGGAACCCTATGGCAGGAACCCTGCATGGCGCTCACAACGCAACTAAATCTCTCAAGAGAAGTTTTGACGATGAACACATCGGAACAGGATCGCTGGTCACGCGTGAAGGGTCGGCTGCGCTCGAGCGTCGGCGAAGACATCTATACGAGCTGGTTTGCGCGCATGGATCTCGAAGACGTGCAGGATGAGAGCGTGCGGCTCTCGGTTCCCACGCGCTTCCTGAAGAGCTGGATCCAGGCCCATTATGCCGAGCGCGTGCTGTCGTGCTGGCAGGCCGAGATGCCGGAAGTGCATCGCATCGATCTCACCGTGCGCTCCGCGGTGCGCCCGGTCGCGCCGCCGAAGGAAGCCCCGGTGCCGGTCGAAACACGCCGCGCGCCTGCGCCGGAGCTGCGCTCGACTGCGACCGCGCCGGTCTCGGCCAATCATGACGCGCTCGGCGGCTCGCCGCTCGATCCGCGCCTGACCTTTGCGAGCTTCGTCATCGGCCGCTCCAACACACTGGCCCATGCAGCCGCGCGCCAGGTTGCCGAAGGACGTCGCGGCGATCCCGTCATGTTCAACCCGCTCTACATCCATGCCGGCGTCGGCCTCGGCAAGACGCATCTGCTCCAGGCGGTGACCTGGGCCGGCAATTCCGGCAACGAGCGTAAGGTGCTGTATCTCACGGCCGAGAAGTTCATGTACGGCTTCGTCGCCGCGCTGAAGACGCAGACGGCGCTCGCCTTCAAGGAAGCGCTGCGCGGTATCGACGTGCTGGTGATCGACGATCTCCAGTTCCTGCAGGGCAAGTCCACTCAGGCCGAGTTCTGTCACACGCTGAACGCGCTGATCGACGCCGGCCGCCAGGTCGTGATCGCGGCCGACCGTCCGCCGTCCGATCTCGAAAGCCTGGATGACCGCGTGCGCTCGCGGCTGGCCGGCGGCCTCGTGGTCGAGATGGGCTCGCTCGGCGAGGAGCTGCGCCACGGCATCCTCAAGTCGCGCGTCGCCGCCGCCCGCGCCCATCATGCGACGTTCGACGTGCCGGAGGAGGTGCTGCATTATCTCGCCCGCACCATCACCCATAACGGCCGCGACCTCGAAGGCGCGATCAACCGGCTCTTGGCGCATTCCAAGCTCAACAACCAGCCGGTGACGCTGGAGATGGCCGAGCGCGAGGTGCGCGACCTGGTCCGGCCGCAGGAGCCGAAGCGGATCAAGATCGAGGACATCCAGCGCGTGGTGGCGCGGCAGTATAATGTCAGCCGCTCCGACTTGCTGTCCTCGCGCCGCACCGCCAACGTGGTCCGTCCGCGCCAGGTGGCGATGTACCTCGCCAAGACGCTGACCCTGCGCTCGCTGCCCGAAATCGGCCGCCGCTTCGGCGGACGCGACCACACCACGGTGCTGCACGCCGTGCGCAAGATCGAGGCGCTGGTCTCCAAGGACACCGCGCTGTCGGAGGAAGTCGAGTCGCTGAAGCGCCAGCTTCAGGAATAAACGCCTATTTCTTTCACCTCTCCCCGCTTGCGGGGAGAGGTCGGAATACGCGCGCAGCGCGGATTCCGGGTGAGGGGGACTCTCGGCGCATCCAACTCTCACCTCCCTTGCGGTAACTCCCCCTCACCCCAACCCTCTCCCCGCAAGCGGGGCGAGGGAGCAGACCTATGCCTGAGCGGCGGCGGTGTTTTTGCCTGTAAATCGTGGGGAACTGCCTCCCGATCCCTTGAAACCGGGGGCCATCCGCGCCACCTTGCGCGACCCTGACGGCTTTGGTCATATCGGCTGGAGACCCCGGCCTGTCGGGGTCTTCGGTGCCGCGGCGCGCTTTTCGGCCGCCCGGCTTTTTTCATCTTGGGGATCGGGCGAGTAGTGCAATGAAGGTTACGGTCGAACGCGCGCAACTCCTGAAATCGCTGGGTCATGTCCACCGCGTGGTCGAGCGCCGCAATACGATTCCGATCCTCGGCAATGTGCTGGTCCGGGCCGAGAACGCGAAATTGTCGCTGAAGGCGACCGACCTCGACCTCGAGGTGACGGAAACGCTGCCCGCGGAAACCGCGACCGCCGGCTCCACCACCGTGCCGGCGCACATGTTCTACGACATCGTGCGCAAGCTGCCGGACGGCTCCCAGATCGTACTCGAGGCCGACGGCGACCGCGCCGTGCTGGCGATCCGCGCCGGCCGCTCGCGCTTCACGCTCCAGACCCTGCCGGAGAATGATTTCCCGGATCTGGCCGCCGGCGACATGTCGCATTCGTTCTCGCTCGCCGCCAAGGACGTCAAGCGGCTGATCGACCGCACCCAGTTCGCGATCTCGACCGAGGAGACGCGCTATTATCTCAACGGCATCTATCTGCACGCCGCCGGCACCGCCAAGGCCGCGACCCTGCGCGGCGTCGCGACCGACGGCCACCGCCTCGCCCAGCTCGACCTGGTCCAGCCCAAGGGCGCCGACGGCATGCCCGGCGTGATCGTGCCGCGCAAGACGGTCGGCGAGGTGCAGCGCCTGATCGAGGACACCGAAGCCGAGATGACGATCGAGCTGTCGCAGGCCAAGATCCGCTTTACGATCGGCAACGTCGTGCTGACCTCGAAGCTGATCGACGGCACCTTCCCCGACTACGGCCGCGTCATCCCGCAAGGCAACGACAAGGAGCTCGTCGTCGACAAGAAGGATTTCGAGAACGCGGTCGACCGCGTCTCCACCATCTCCAGCGAGCGCGGCCGGGCGGTGAAACTGTCGCTGTCGCCGGGCAAGCTGGTGCTGTCGGTGACCAACCCGGATTCCGGCAGCGCGACCGAAGAGCTCGAGGTCGAATACGCCTCCGACGCCCTCGATATCGGCTTCAACTCCCGCTATCTGCTCGACATCGCCGCCCAGATCGAAGGCGAGGTCGCGACCCTCAGGCTCGCCGACCCCGGCTCGCCCACCCTGGTCCAGGACCGCGACGACAAGAGCGCGCTCTACGTGCTGATGCCGATGCGGGTGTGAGGGCCGTGCTCCCTCGCCAGCACACACTGCCCTTAGAACCGCGCGCGATGCACGTTACTGCGCCCTCTCCCCCTGTGGGAGAGGGCTACACCAATGTTTGACGCAAGCTCACTTGGGTGAGGGGTTGGTGCCACGAGACCCGTCCCATCGACCGATCGCCCCGCCTCTCCGCCAATTTGCAAGGAAGATGCGGCACGAGCCGACTGACGCCGAGAGGGCAATGTGGCGCTTGTTGAGGGATCGTCGGCTCTCCACTTTCAAGTTTCGCCGACAGGAGCCGTTCAAGAACTACATTCTCGACTTTGTCTGTTTCGAGAAGAGGCTCGTGATCGAGATTGACGGAAGCCAACATGCGGAATCACAAGGCGACGCAACTCGTGACGCAGCCTTGTCCGCGGCAGGTTTCGCCATAGCGCGTTACTGGAACAACGAGGTGTTGCAACAGCCCGCGGCTGTGCTGGAAGACATTCTTGCAAAGCTCGCCACGCGGTAACATACCCCTCACCCGTCGCCTCACTTCGTGAGGCGCCACCCTCCCCCACAAGGGGGGAGGGAAAGGCACTGCCCGGCAATGACGAGTTAAAATGACCCCCTCCCGCATTCATCGCCTGACGCTGACGCATTTTCGCAATTATCGGGCGGCGGGGCTCGAGACGGCGGCTGACATGGTGGCGCTGGTCGGGCCGAACGGGGCGGGCAAGACCAATTGCATCGAGGCGATCTCGTTCCTGTCGCCGGGGCGCGGCCTGCGGCGTGCGACGCTGGAGGACGTTGCCGACAATCAGGGCGACGGCTCCTGGGCGGTATCGGCGCAGGTCGAGGGCGCATTGGGCCTCGCCACGCTCGGCACCGGCATCGAGCCGCCGCGCGCCGACGCTGCCGTGAGCCGGCGCTGCCGCATCGACCGCGAGCCGGTGAATTCGGCGGCCGCCTTCGGCGACCACATCCGCATGGTGTGGCTGACGCCGGCGATGGACGGGCTGTTCATGGGCGCGGCCTCCGAGCGACGGCGCTTCTTCGACCGCCTGGTGCTCGCCATCGACAGCGACCATTCCAGCCGCATCAACGCGCTTGAGCGCTCCCTCCGCTCGCGCAACCGCCTGCTCGAGACGCGCAATTACGACGACCATTGGTGTGACGCGATCGAGCGCGAGACCGCCGAGCTTGCGGTCGCGGTCTCAGCGACCCGCGGCCAGACCGCAGCAAGGCTGACCGGCATGCTGAACGCACGCGCGCAGGCTTCCGCCTTTCCTTCGGCGCAGATCGCGCTCGACGGCTGGATGGAGAACGCGCTGCTCCGGGAGACCGCGACGTCGGTCGAGGACCGCTACCGCCAGATCCTGCGCGACAACCGTCCGCGCGACGCCATCGCCGGCCGCACCACCGACGGCCCGCATTTGACCGATCTCCAGGTCATCTACGCGCCGAAAGGCATGCCGGCGCGCGATGCCTCGACCGGCGAGCAGAAGGCGCTTCTGATCGGCCTCGTGCTGGCGCACGCGACGCTGGTCGCCGAGATGACCGGCATCGTGCCGCTGCTGCTGCTCGACGAGGTCGTCGCCCATCTCGATCCGAACCGCCGCGCCGCGCTGTTCGAGGAGCTGAAGAAGCTCGGCGCGCAGGTCTGGCTGACCGGCGCGGACCCGGCCGCTTTCGCCGAGATCGGCGCCGGGGGCGAAGTCTTTGACGTCGAGAGCGGACGCGTCTCTGCCCGGCGCTAGAACGCCATTGAACCCGACGATTTCCCGCCGCGACTAGCTGTCGGAGGCCGCGCCGACGACGTCGCAGCCGTGACTGCGCGATGACATGAATCGCAATCTCTTGGAGAGTGAGATGCGGACGGTAAGGTCCGGGGCGCAAGCCCCGGCACGATGGCGGGCGTTTGCGTGCGGCCTCGCCCTGCTCGCAAGCTGCATGCTCGCGGCAACCGCCGGCGCCTTTGTGCCGGATCTGCCGCGGCTGTTTTCGGCAGAGCTCACACCGGACCCCGAGGCCAAGCTGCCCGCGCCGACCCGTTACAGCTACAGGGGGACCCACACCACCGTGGTGCAGGGCGTTAAAGCGCCGCTTCGCATCAGACTGGAGGCCACCGTACCCGCCGAGCTCGGCAACGTGCTCGCCTTCTACCGCACCGAGCTCAGCAAGCTCGGCTGGCAGGAGCAGCGCGACGGCGCGGTGATCGCCGCCGATCACGTCCAGCTCGCCTTCGCCTCCCCGCTGGGACCAGCGCTGCTGGAGCTCCACCGCAAGGACAGCAGCACCACGGTCAAGCTCGTGCAGAAGAACGCATTGGTCGCGACCGACGCGAACGTCATGCCCGAACCCGGCCAGGCCAAGCTGGTGTTCGCCAATATCAGCAAGACGGACGCCACGCTCACGATCAATGAGCAGACCATCAAGCGCGCCGCCGGCGCCCATGCGGTGTCGCTGGATCTGCAGCCCGGCAAATATTCCTACGAGATGAGCGTGCCGGGCCATCCAGCCACCACGAATGTCCTCGACGTCGCTGCCGGCGATACCTGGGAGCTCACCGTCGGGCCCGACGGTGACGCATGGTCGCCGCTCCTGCTGTATTGAGCCCTTTTGAACCTCACGGGTTCCTGCCGCGACTTCTCGTCTGAGGCCGCGCCGACGGTGTCGCAGCCTGCAATCGCGCGAGGGATCAAGACCCGCGCGAAATCCAGGAGTTTTGGCGATGTCGATCATCAAGCGCGGGACGCAGGTCCCGGTACGCTGGCGGCTGCTTGCATGCGGCCTTCTGCTCATGGCGAGCGCGTCTCTGCCCGCACGCGCCGACGATGGCATTGTCGACGTTCACGCGCTGCCGCAGCTCGAGGGTGCGGTGGAGGATAATTCGCGCCCCGATCCCTACCGCGTCGAATATCGCATGGCAACGCCGGAATCCGTGACATCGCCGGCGGTGAAGAAGCTCCTCGGCGCCGCCGGCTGGGTGCCCTATGTGCGGCCGCTGGAGGAGAAGAGCACCACGCTGAATTTCAAGAAGGGACGGCAGGGCCTGTCCGTTCATTTCACGCAGGCCCTCGGCCGGCCCGACCAGTCCGTGGTCTACTATTCGACCGACCGGATCTACGGCAACGTGCCGTTCCCCGACGGCGCGAGCGACATCGTGTTCGATGGCACAAGGCCCTATCTCGGCTGCATCGCGCCCAGCGCGCTCGATGCGACATCGGACTTTTACGCCAGCCAGATGGAAGCGATCGGCTGGCGCAAGCTCGCGCCGGAAACGGCCGCGCGCTGGACGACCAGCCTGGATGAGGCCGTTCCCAACGGCTTACGCGTGTTCTACGAGCATCCCGACAGCGAGGTCACCGGCTTCTACAAGCAGAAGCCCGTCATGCTGACGCTGACGCGCCGCGACGACGGCCGCACCAATGTCGACATCCGCGTCGCGCCCTTCGCGCTTCCCTTCGATCTCAAGGCCGACAGCGACGCCGCCGGGCTGCCGCGGCCAACTTTCACCAAGTCGTCGAGGGGGCTCGGCAGCGCAAGCTCCAGCAAGCGCGAGATGTCGGCGGCCGCGATGGCCGAGCTGCCCGCGGTGCAGGCCTTCTATCATCGCGAACTCGCCGCGCGCGGCTGGCAGGAGGACGGCAGCGCGCCGCTCGCGCCCGGCGACGAGGTGGCGATCAAGATCTCCAACGCCGAGGAAACCGGCGTGCTGCGGCTTGGCCGCAAATACGATTTCACCATGGTCAGCCTGACCGCGCAGGTGAAGGAAGCAGCCCTTGCCGCCCGCGCCAAGGCAAAGAAGGAGGCTGACGACAGATTCTTCAGCGATGCCGCGGCAGCCGCAAAGCAGGTCATCGCCGCCGACGAGGCGCGGCGCAAGGTGCAGGCGGCCGCGCTGTCCGATGCCCCGCTCAACGCGCTCGCCGACAGCAAGACGCCGGTGCCGCTGCCGGAGAACGCCGAGGGCGTGAAGTTCGAAGGCAGCGACGGCAGCCTCGAATTCTCGTCCACATCGAGCGTGAAGGCGCTGACCGCGTTCTACCGGGCCTCGCTGAAGCCATTGGGCTGGAACGAGCGGCCTTCGGTCATCAACCAGCCCAACATGGCGATGCTGGAGTTTGCCAAGGGCGGCAAGTCGATCTCCTTCACCGTGATGCAGATGGGCCCGAAGGTGAGGGTCAGCGCCGAGGGTTCGGGCCTTAAGGTGGCCGCCGCCAAACCTGCGGAGGTGCAGGCCAAGTCATCCGAACCGCTCAAGCCGGACACCGAATCCCAGCTGCCCGTGCCGACGCAGCGGTCGTCGACCTCGCTCGCCACCACGAAACTGCCGGGCAGCGAGACGCCGTTCCGCCGCGAGCTGGAGGCCAGCATCCCCGCCCCGCTCGGCGACGTGCTGGCGTTCTACCGCACCGAGCTTGGAAAGCTCGGCTGGCAGGAAAAGGCCGACGGTGCCGCCGTGTCCGCAGTTAGCGCGCAGATCGAATTCACCTCGCCGCAGGGCCCGGCCGTGCTCAAGCTTGGTCGCGCCAATGGCGAGACCACAGTCAATCTGGCGCAGAAGAATCCGGATGCCGCGACCAAGGCGGACATCATGCCCAAGCCGGGCCAGGCCAGGGTGATGCTCGGCAATATCGGGCCGAAGGAAGCATCGCTCACGATCAACAAGCAGACCATCAAGATCGCGGGCGGCGAAAACCATCCACAAGTGCTGGATCTGCCGCCCGGCACGTATTCCTACGAGCTACGCGTGTCGGGCCTTCTGGTGCGCACCGATACCGTCACCCTGGCCTCAGGCGAGGCCTGGGGCCTCAGCGACGATAAGAAACCGTCCCAGATATACTGAACCCGTGGCCCGGTCCGGGGCGCCGCGGCATCTCGGAACGCGCTTCTCCGCCCCGCAAAATCCACGCCTTCGGGGGGTGAAAAGGAGGGTCCGAATCGCGCTTTTTGCGGCGCCCAGAATCGGCCTTTGCGAGGCTTGAAAACCGGCCGAAAATCCCTATTTAGTCAAAGGGTTGCCGGAGGATACTTTGCGCTAGGCGCGAGCGGTCTTTCATGGCACAAATAGCCTCACATCAGCGCCTTTTGCGCGGCTGATTCGGGCGACATCTCGAAGGCCTCTTATGACAGAACCTGCTCGGCAGACGCCTGCCGAAAACGAGCCCTCAAATCCGAGCGATTACGGGGCGGAATCGATCCGCGTGCTCAAGGGTCTCGATGCCGTCCGCAAGCGCCCGGGCATGTATATCGGCGACACCGACGACGGCTCGGGCCTGCACCACATGGTGTACGAGGTCGTCGACAACGCGATCGACGAAGCGCTTGCGGGCCACGCCACGCGCGTCGATGTCGTGCTCAATGCCGACAATTCCGTCACCGTGCGCGACGACGGCCGCGGCATTCCCGTCGACATCCACAAGGGTGAAGGCATCTCGGCGGCCGAGGTCATCATGACCCAGCTCCATGCCGGCGGAAAGTTCGACCAGAACTCCTACAAGGTGTCCGGCGGCCTGCACGGCGTCGGCGTCTCCGTCGTGAATGCGCTGTCGAGCAAGCTCGGCTTGCGCATCTGGCGCGACAACAAGGAGCACTACATCGAGTTCGCCCATGGCGATGCCGTCGCACCGCTGGTGGTGGTCGGCGACGCGCCGGGCAAGCGCGGCACCGAGGTGACGTTCCTGGCCTCGCCCGACACCTTCAAGAACATCGAATATGATTTCGCGACGCTCGAGCACCGCCTGCGCGAGCTCGCCTTCCTCAACTCCGGCGTCAACATCGCCCTCTCCGACATGCGCCACGCGGTCGAGAGGCGCGAGGAGATGCACTATTCCGGCGGCGTCGAGGAATTCGTCAAATATCTCGACCGCAACAAGAAGGCGATCGTGCCGGCGCCGATCATGGTGCGCGCGGAAGCCAACGGCATCGGCGTCGAGGCGGCGCTGTGGTGGAACGACAGCTACCACGAGAACGTGCTGTGCTTCACCAACAACATCCCGCAGCGCGACGGCGGCACCCATCTCGCCGGCTTCCGCGGCGCGCTGACGCGCCAGGTCAACGGCTATGCCGAGGCCAATGCGAAGAAGGAAAAGATCGCGCTGACCGGCGACGATTGCCGCGAAGGCCTCACCGCCGTTCTGTCGGTCAAGGTGCCCGATCCGAAGTTTTCGTCGCAGACCAAGGACAAGCTGGTGTCCTCGGAAGTGCGTCCCGTGGTCGAGAACGTGCTCAACGAGGCGCTCCAGGCCTGGTTCGAGGAGCACCCTAGCGAAGCCAAGATGATCGTCGGCAAGGTGATCCAGGCCGCAGCCGCCCGCGAAGCCGCGCGAAAGGCGCGCGAGCTGACGCGCAAGAGCCCGCTCTCGGTCTCCTCGCTGCCCGGCAAGCTCGCCGACTGCCAGGAAAAGGATCCGGCCAAGTCCGAACTCTTCATCGTCGAGGGCGACTCGGCAGGCGGCAGCGCTAAGCAGGGCCGCAACCGCGAATTCCAGGCGGTGCTGCCGCTGCGCGGCAAGATCCTCAACGTGGAACGCGTGCGTCCCGACAAGATGCTGGGAAGCGAGCAGATCGGCACGCTGATCACCGCGCTCGGCACCGGAATCAGCGACGAGTTCTCGATCGAGAAGCTGCGCTATCACAAGATCATCGTGATGACGGACGCCGACGTCGACGGCGCCCACATCCGCACGCTGCTGCTCACCTTCTTCTACCGGCAGATGCGCGACATCATCGACGGCGGCTATCTCTACATCGCCCAGCCGCCGCTCTATAAGGTCTCCAGAGGCAAGTCCGAGCAGTACCTGAAGGACGAGCGGGCGCTGGAGGACTATTTGATCGAGACCGGTCTCGATGATTGCATATTCACGCCCGGCACTGGCGGCGACCGCAGCGGCCGTGACCTGCGCGGACTGATCGACGACGCCCGCGTCGTTCGCAGCATCCTGCGCAATCTGCACACCCGCTACAACCGCAAGGTCGTCGAGCAGGCCGCCATCACGGGCGTGCTGAACAAAGACATCTACGGCGATCCCGACAAGGCCGCCGCGGCCGCCCAATACGTCGCCGGACGGCTGGACAAGCAGGCCGAGGATGTCGAACGCGGATGGGTCGGCCACTACGTGGAAGGCCAGGGCTTCCAGTTCGAGCGCACTGTGCGCGGGGTCAAGGACGTCGCGATCATTGACTCCGCGTTCCTGGGCTCGGCCGAGGCCCGCAAGCTCGACGAATTTACGCCCAAGCTGCAGGATGTTTATGCCCGCCCCGGCAACCTTCGGCGCAAGGACGTCGAGCACACGGTCCACGGTCCGGTCGATCTGTTCGAAGCGGTCACCGACGCCGGCCGCAAGGGCGTCACCCTGCAGCGCTACAAAGGACTGGGTGAGATGAACCCGGAGCAGCTCTGGGAAACAACGCTGGATACCAATGCGCGCTCGCTGCTCCAGGTGAAGGTCAAGGAGGTCGACGAGGCCGACGACATCTTCACCAAGCTGATGGGCGACGTGGTCGAGCCGCGCCGCGACTTCATCCAGGAACATTCGCTCAGCGCGACGATCGATATCTAGCCCCGACCTCGTTGCACCTCTCCCGCTTGCGGGAGAGGTCGACGCGCCCCGGGCGATGCGAAGCATCGTCCCGCGCGCGGCGGGTGAGGGCTTTCTCCTCGCGGGGATATTCTCCGTAGATTTCGACAACCCCACCGCTGAAGCACTCCCACCCCAGCCCTCCCCCGCAAGCGGGAGAGGGAGCGCACCTCCTTCGTGGCGACCATCAAGCCCGAATTGCTACCGTGCCCAAATCTCGGTAGTTTGCGCCTCCGAAGTAGCCCGCCCCACCCAACAGGACAGCGAGAACCACCGTGGCGCCCATCCAGTACATCGTCGAGGGCGGTCACCGGCTCTCGGGCTCGATCGAGCCGTCCGGCAACAAGAATTCGGCGCTGCCGATCATCGCCGCCGCGCTGCTCACCGAGCATCCGGTGACGCTGGAGAACGTGCCGCGGATCCGCGACACGGAGACGCTGGTCGAGCTGATCCGCTCGGTCGGCGCGGCGGCGGAGTGGACCGCCCGCAACACGCTTCATATCCATGCCAAGAGCATCCGCGCTGCGGATCTCGACCCCGAGCTCTGCGTCCGCATCCGCGCCTCGATCCTGCTCGCGGGCCCCCTGCTCGCCCGCTGCGGCGAGGTGATGCTGCCGCCGCCCGGCGGCGACGTCATCGGCCGCCGCCGGCTCGACACCCATGTGCTGGCGCTGGAACAGCTCGGGGCCAAAGTCACCGCAACCGACCGGCTCGAATTCCGCGCGCCAAAGCTCGCCGGCGCTGACGTGTTCCTGGACGAGCCGAGCGTCACCGCGACCGAGAACGCGCTGGTGGCGGCGGTCGCCGCCGACGGCGTCACCTATTTGCGCAACGCAGCCTCCGAGCCGCATGTGCAGGACCTCGCCAACTTCCTGGTCGCGCTCGGCGCCAAAATCGAGGGCATCGGCACCAACACCATGATCGTGCACGGGCCGGCGACGCTGGGGGAAGCGACCTACCGGATCCAGCCCGACCATATCGAGGTCGGCTCGCTGATCGGGCTTGCCGCCGTGACGCGCTCGCCGCTTCGCATCGTGCGCGCCGGTGTCGAGCATCTGCGCTCGATCCGCATGGGTTTCGAACGGCTCGGCATCGTCTGCCGCGTCGAGGGCGACGACCTCATCGTGCCCTCGAACCAGACGCTGAAGATACAGGACGATTTCGGCGGCCACGTGCCGAAGCTGGAGGACCAGCCCTGGCCGGCCTTCCCCGCCGATCTGATGTCGATCGCGATCGTCACCGCCACGCAATGCGAGGGCGTGATCCTGATGTTCGAGAAGATGTTCGAATCGCGGATGTTCTTCGTCGACAAGCTGATCGCGATGGGCGCGCGTATCGTGCTCTGCGATCCGCATCGCGCCATCATCGCCGGTCCCAGCCGCCTGCGCGGCGCGCCGATGACCTCGCCCGACATCCGCGCCGGCATGGCGATGCTGCTGGCCGCGGTCTGCGCCGAGGGCACCTCGACCATCAACAACGCCGACCAGATCGAGCGCGGCTACGAGCGCATCGAGGAGCGGCTGAACGCGCTGGGCGCGAAGATCAAGCGCGTGCCCGAGCGGAAGAGCTGAGGCATCTTTCTTCCCTTCTCCCCTTGTGGGAGAGGGAAAAAACACGGGCCATGTTTTCGTCGCTCAGTGATGCTATTGAGTGACCATGCTCGACACCGTGCAACATCATTCGCAGCCGCAATCCGGCGTGCCGCAAAACCATCTCGCCGATGAGTTCGTCGAGACGCTGCGGCTGGCCGTGCCGATGATGCTGACGCAGCTCGGACAGATCGCGATGATCACGACCGATCTCGCGCTGATCGGGAGGCTCGGCGAGGATGCGGTCGCCGCCGCCGCGCTGGCGCATACGGTTTATTTCGTCAGCTTTACCTTCGGGCTCGGATTGATGGCTGCGGTGTCGCCGCTGGTGGCGCAGGCGTTCGGCGCCGGCGACGTCAGGCGCATCCGCCGCGCCTTGCGCGTCGGCCTGTGGGTCGCGCTGCTGATCTCGCTGCCGATGATGGCCTCGCCGCTTTATGGCGAACACATCCTGATCGCTCTCGGACAGGTGCCGCAATCGGCCGCGCTCGCCCAGCGCTATCTGAACGGCCTCGCCTGGGGCATCGCACCGGCGCTCGGCTTCATCGCGCTGCGCAGCATGATGAGCGCGGTGAACCGGCCGCAGCCGCCGCTGTGGATCACGGTCGCGGCGATCCCCGTCAATGCTGCGCTGGTCTATGTCCTGATCCACGGGTTGTTCGGCCTGCCGGAGCTCGGCCTGTTCGGCGCCGGGCTTGCGACCACGCTCGTCAATCTCGGCACCTTCCTCGCCGTGCTCGCCATCGCCGCATGGCGAAAGCCATTCGCGGACTACCGCCCGCTCGCCCATCTCTGGCGGATCGACTGGCCCCTGATGCGCCAGCTCATCGCGCTCGGCGCGCCGATCTCGTTTTCCCTGCTGCTGGAATATGGCCTGTTCTCGTCCGCCGCGCTGCTGATGGGGTTGATCTCGACCACGGCGCTTGCCGCGCACCAGATTGCGCTCCAGGTCACGGCCGTGCTGTTCATGGTCCCGCTCGGCATCGGCATGGCGGCGACGGTCCGCGTCGGCCACGCCTTCGGCCGCAACGACCCGGCCGCGGTGAGACGTGCGGGCCTCGTCGCTGCGGTGCTTGGCGTGGCGCTGGTCTCGGCCCTGACGGTTGCCATCATCCTCGGCCGCTACGAGCTCGGACGGCTGTTCTTCGGCGGCAGCGAGGCCAGCGCGGCAACGATCGAGCTGACGGCGACACTGCTGCTGGTCGGCGCGACCTTCTTCATCGCCGACGGCCTCCAGACCATTATGGGTGGCGCACTGCGCGGCATCAATGACACCAGGATGACGCTGGTGTTCGCGGCGATCGGCTATTGGTGCGTCGCCTTTCCCGTCGCCTGGGTCCTGGCTTTCCACACCGGGCTGGGCGCAGTCGGCGTCTGGATCGGATTCTCGATCGGCACGTTCGTCTATGCCGGCCTCCTGGTCTTGCGCTTCCGGATGCTGGCGCGCAGACTGGCGGGATGATCGGCACAGTCCGCGAAGTTCCTCCCAATGTCGACGCTGGCACGCTGCTGGCGGGCGCGCAGTTCGTCGACGCATTTCGCGTGGAGATCGGCGCAACGGCGGTGAATGCCCGCGAGGCCTGCGTGCGGATGGTTCTGCACGGACCGCGCTGGGTCGATGCGCTCATACGCCTGCGCAACATCCTGGTGAGACCGTTCGGACTGAAGACCTCGGGCGAAGGCGCACCGGCGCCGTATGGCCTGATCGGATTGTTTCCGGTGGTCAGCGAAACACCCGAGCGGCTGGTCGCGGGCTTCAACGATTCCCATCTCGATTTCCGCCTCGTCGTCGATGTCGCCGGAACGCCGGCGAACCGCCAGGTGACATCGACCACGCTGGTGCGCACCCACAATCTGCTCGGCCGGACCTATCTCGCCCTCATCATGCCCTTCCACAAGTTCGTGGTCCGCGGCATGATGAAGCGCATCGGGGAACTGGCGAGATGACCCTGTCCGTCGACCTCTTCTACTCCTACCGCAGTCCCTTCAGCTATCTGGCGCTGCCGAAGACGCTGAAGCTCGTCGCGGAGTATGACCTCGCGGTGAACCTGCGACCGGTCTATCCGCTCGCAGTCCGCGTCCCCGGCTTCTTCAAGAAGGCCAGCCCGAACTTCATTCGCTATGTGGTGCTCGACAGCACGCGCGTCGCGCAGCACGAGGGCATTCCGTTCCGCTTTCCGAGGCCAGATCCGATCGTGCAGGACAAGACGACGTTCGATGTCGCGGCCGAGCAACCCTACATCCACCGGCTGACCCGGCTGGGCGCGATGGCGCAGCTCGAGGGCCGTTCGCTCGCATTCACCGATGCAATTGCGCGCGTGCTGTGGGACGGCTCGGTGGCGGGCTGGAACGAAGGCGATCATCTCGCCCGCGCTGCCGAGAAGGCCGGCTTCGATCTCGCCGCGATGGATGCTGCGATCAGCGCCGATCCGGATCGTTACGAGCAGGTGATCGCGGAGAACGAGAAGGACCACGCCGCCTCCGGCCATTGGGGCGTGCCGACCTTCGTGTTCGAGAACGAGCCGTTCTTCGGCCAGGACCGCATCGATCTGCTGGTCTGGCGCATGCAGGACAAGGGCCTGACGAAGCGGTAGGGCAAGTCCTGATGCGTACCGGCCTCGGCCCATGACCGACATAGGTCAACATGCCGCGGCCGGGCGTGCATCCGCGTTGATCCCGGTCAAATGACGCATCTCGCCGGCTGCATAGCGTCTCCTCCCGGAAGGAGCCGCGATCATGCTGCCGTTCACGATCGAGCAATTCCTAGGTGTTTTTGCGAGCTACAACCGGGCAATCTGGCCGATGCAGGTTCTCGCATATCTGTTGGGCGGGCTGGCCTTCGTGCTGGTGTTTCGCAAGGACAGATGGGCCGATCAGATCGTCGCCGGCATTCTTGCGGCGATGTGGGCATGGACCGGGATCGTCTATCACCTGACCTTCTTCGCAACGATCAACAAGCTGGCCTACATTTTCGGCGCATTGTTTGTCGTCCAGGCTGCGGCCTTCGTCTATTTCGGCGTGTGCCAAAACCGGATCGATTTCGACTACAATGAGGAATCAGCGGGGGTTATCGGAGTCGCGTTCGTGTTCTACGCGGCGGCGATCTACCCCCTGTTCGGCCTCGAGATGGGTCAGCACCCCAACGAACTGCCGATGTTCGGAGTCACGCCGTGTCCCGTCACCATCTTCAGCTTCGGCATGTTGCTGCTGACAAGGCAGCCGGTCCCGCGCTGGCTCCTTGTGATCCCGTTTCTATGGTCGCTTGTCGGCGGCAGCGCCGCGATACTGCTCCGCGTGCCGCAAGACTGGGCGCTGTTGGTGGCTGGAGCTGTCTCTCTGGCACTGCTGATCCAGCGTGACCGGCGGGTCGCATCGGCCTGCTAGTTCCAGCACCGGCTCACTCCGCCACGCGCGCGGGCTTGTCGCTTGCTGCCTCCGACCACTCGCCGACGACGCGGTCGAGATCGCAGAGATTCTGGTGCATCTGCTCCAGCGAGAATCCGATAGCGAAGAAGCGCTCGGCGGTGTCGCCGGAATGGCCGCGGATCAGACCGTCCTGGCGCACCGCGGCAACCGCCTCGGCGTAGTGCTGAAGCGCGACGTGCACGGGATGGATCGGCGGCGCGCCGGCGCCAGCCCGCAGTGCTTCGGCCGCCGACCGCAGGAAGCGCACGATCGCCGCACTGACCTCCGCCAGCGGCGCGGCGAGCCGCATCTGCACCTCGACCGGCAGCGGGACGACGGTGGCGCGGCCGATCATCACGACGTCATGGCGCAGCCGCAGCACCGTTCGCAGCAAGGGACCGGTATCGGGCCCGCTCGACAGGCGCGCGGCACGCTCGCGTTCGGCTTCTGCACCGATGGCATTCATGCCCACCATCGCGGTGCCGATACCGTCCTGGATCCGGTGCAGCGCATCGTTGTCGCGGCCGCGCGTGAGACCCGCGAGCAGCTCGGTGAAGGCGTCCGCGATCAGTTCGAGCAGTCTTGCCGCGCTGGCGCGGATCTGTCGCACCGCGCGTGAGGGCAGTACCAGGAACGAAACGAGCAATCCCGTGATGGCGCCGACCCCGACCTCGCTGACGCGATCGATCGCCGAGGTCATGGGATCGGAATGATGCATGGTCGGAACCAGCAGCACGATAATCGCGGTCACCGTCGCCGCGTTGAGGCTTGGGTTGATCGCGGCCACGAAGGCGAGTGGCGCGACCGCCAGCACCAGCAGCCCCAACAGGCCCGCCTCGGTAGAGTAAGGGATCAGGATCGCGATGGCGCCGCCATAGATGGCGCCGCCGATCGTGCCAAGCACGTAGTCGCGTGTCGCCTTCAGCGAGCGGCCGACGCTCATCTGGGTCACGATCAGCGAGGTCAGCACCGCCCAGAGCGGCAACAGCAGATGCAGCGCGGTGGCGATCGCATAGGCCGCCACCGCGGCGACCGTGACCCGGATGGCCAACCCCAACTGCGTCCGCCGTGATCGGATCCGGTCGAACATTTGTCTTGCGAGTGCCATCGTCGAATGTCCCGGTCCGATCCTCTTGCGCCTGCCAAAAGCATAGCTGATGCCCGCGGCCCCAAGGCCGCTTGAAAGGCCAAATCAGCCCGCCTAACTTGCGCGCCAAAACGAGGAAACACGATGGCCCACGAAACCGCAACGCTCGCCGCCTATGTCTTCAATCTGAAATACCAGGATATTCCGGCGGAAGTGCTGGATCGCGCCAAGGTGTTGACGCTGGATTTCCTCGGCAGCGCGATCCGGGCCAGAAGCGAAGCGGAATCCACCCCCTCGATCCTGAAGATGCTGGAGGCGCTCGCGCTCGACACCAAGGGCGAGTCCACCGTGTTCGGCGACAGCAAGACCTGGACCCCGGCGGTGGCGGCGCTGCTGAACGGCGCGCTCGGCCATTCCCTCGATTTCGACGACACGCATGCGGATTCCTCGCTTCATCCGAGCGCGCCGGTCGTTCCGGCCGCGTTCGCCGTCGGCGAGATGGTCGGCGCTTCCGGGCGCGACGTGCTGACCGCGATCGTGGCGGGCTATGAAGTCTGCTGCCGGCTCGGCAACGCGCTCGACCCGACCTCGCATTATGCGCGCGGCTTCCATCCGACCGCGACCGCCGGCACCTATGGCGCGGCCGCCGCGGCCGGAAAACTGTTCGGCCTCAGCGAAAAGCAGATCATCGCCGCCTTCGGCGTCTCCGGCAGCCAGGCCGCCGGCTCGCTGCAATTCCTGGTCAACGGCGCCTGGAACAAGCGCTACCAAGTCGGCGCAGCCGCGATGAACGGCGTGATCGCCGCGACGCTGGCGCGCAACGATTTCGTCGGCGCGACCGAATCGGTCGAGGGCAAGCACGGCCTGCTCACCGGCTACACCGACGACGCGCATCCCGGCAAGGCCGTCGCCGAGCTCGGCAAGACCTATGAGACGATGAAGATCGGCGTGAAGCCGTATCCGAGCTGCCGCTACACCCATGCCGCAATCGACGCGCTGATCGCGATGCGGCGCGAGCACAATCTGACGCCAGACCAGGTCAAGCGCGTCGAGATCGGCCTGCATCGCAACGGCATCACGCTGACCGGTGATGCCGCGACCAAGCGGCATCCGACCTCGATCGTCGGCGGCCAGTTCTCGATGTTCTTCACCGGCGCGCTCGCGCTCGATCAGGGCAGCTTTGGTTGGGACGACTACAACCGCCTCGGCGATACCGCCATCGACGCGCTCGCCGACAAGTTCGACGTGGTGCAGGACGACCGGCTCGAGATCGGCCGCACCCATCCGTTCGGCGCGCGCGTCAGCATCACGACGGACGACGGCGTGCACGAGCGGCTGTATGCCGATCCCTCCGGCGAGCCGAATTCGTTTCCCGATGCGCAGGCGATGCAGCAGAAATTCTTGACGCTGGCGCGTCCGGTGCTGAATGTGCGCGCGGAGAAATTTGCCGACGCGATCCTGACGCTGGAGCGGTTCGACCGCGTGGCGAAGGCGACGGAGCTGGGACGGCAGTAGAGAGAGATATCGCCTCTCCCCGCTTGCAGGGAGAGGCCGGAATCCAATCTCCGCGCATCCAACTCTCACCGTCCTCGCGGAGACTCCCCCTCACCCCAACCCTCTCCCCGCAAGCGGGGCGAGGGAGAAGAGGCGGCGCTCGACACCTCAATTCACCCCCGCCAGCTTCCCCTTCTCGCGCGTTGCGGCCACCACGTCGCGCACGAGATCGAACACGCCGTCCGCCTCCGGCGGCCAGTTCGGCGAGCGGCCGAGCCGCACGATCACGAGTCGCTCCGAGGGAATGACGATCGTGTACTGCCCGATCGTGCCCTTGGCGAAGAAGGCATCGCGCGGCCAGCCGTGTGTGATGCGAAGGTTCGCGCCAAAGCTGGCGCCGTGGCTGGTCCAGAAGCCGGCGCCGATGCCGACCCACGCGTTTGGCGTCGCCGTCGCCGAATAGTTCACCCATCCCTCGGGGAGGATGCGCTTGCCGCCGGCGAGGCCGTCATTGAGATAGAGCTGGCCGAACCGCGCCCAGTCACGCGCGGTCGCCAGCATCTCGCTGGAGCCCTCGACCGTGCCGGCGCCGTCGAGCTGGAGCGTGACATGGCGCATGCCGAGCGGGGCGAACAATTCGCGGCGCGCGAAGCGCAGCGCATCTTCGGGGGTGCCGCCGGCAGCAACGCGGATCAGATGCGCGAGAATGATGGTGTTGCCGTCGTGATAGTTCCACGCGGTGCCCGGTGCGGTCTCGAGCGGGATGCTCTCCGCATAGGTGGCCATGTCGGATTCCATGAACTTCATCCGGTTGACGGGCTCGAAGGCGGAGCCGAGCGAAGCCTCCAATGAGCTGCCGAGCGCAAGGCCCGCAGTGTGGCGCAGCAGCTGATCGACGGTAATGGCGTGGCGCGGATCGTCAGGATCTTTCCAGGCGGCGACCGGCGCAGGCCCATCGAGCTTCAGCTTGCCCTGGCGCACCAGCACGCCCGTCAGCGCCGAGATCACCGATTTCGTCATGGAGAAGCCGAGCAGCGGTGTCTCCGGTCCGAGGCCGTCCGCATAGCGCTCGGCGATGATGCGGCCCGCCTTCATCACGACGACCGCGCGGGTGCGGCGATAAGGCGGCTGCGCGGGCTCCGCGAAGGCACGGTCGAGCGCGGCGACAAGCTCGGGACTCTCCGGCGGCACGATCGCGGGGCCGGCGATTTCGGGCAGCAGCGCCGGCTGCCTGTCGTCCGCAGGCACGGTGACGTCGGCGATCGCCGCGCCGTGCTCCAGCGTGCAGCCGAGCCCCTCGCGATAGACGGCATGGCTGCGGCCGATGCCGAACAATGTCACCGTGACGTCCTTGCGCGCGCGATCGACCTGATAGTCCATCGCCCAGGTGATCAGACTGGTGCCCGGCATGGCGTCCATGGTTTCGGCGAAGGTCCGCCTGATATCCAGGCCCGAGACGAACGTCTCGGAGCACAGGATGTCGGCGACGAAGCCGGTGGCGATCCTGGGCACGTCATGCGCCCGCGCCGCGCCGAGCGCGACGCCGGCAGCGGCGATGGCGGTGGTGAGGAGGATGATCTTGCGGCGGCGGGTCACGGGCTTTCTCCGGCTTCGGGGCAGGTGCGGGAGAGCAGGCCGGATGCGGGCGACACGCGCTCGCCGGATTTGGAAAATAGCGTGGCTGAAACTGAGCGGGGCTGGCCGATTCCGAAATAACTCAAATATTTCAAAGCAATGCGAGGATGCAGTCACGACGGTGGTCCGCTGCCTCGCCCCGCTTGCGGGGAGAGGGTTGGGGTGAGGGGGAGCCTCCGCGGGGGCGGTGAGAGTTGGACTCGCGGAGGCTCCCCCTCACCCGCCGCGCTTCGCGCGTCGCCTCTCCCCGCACGCGGGGAGAGGCGAAGAGCCGGTTACGCCGCATTCACCTTCAGCCGCCGGTACTCCGTCGGCGTCACGCCGGTGACCGCCTTGAAGGCGCGGTTGAACGGGCCGAGCGACTGGAAGCCGGCATCCATCGCGATGGTGATGACCGGGACCTCGGCCTGGGCGGGATCGGCGAGCGCGGCCTTGGCTTCCTCGATCCGGTGGTTGTTCAGGAAGACATTGAAGTTGCGGTAGCCGAGCCGCTGGTTGATCAGCCGGCGCAGCCTGTATTCGGGAATCTTCAGCCGACCTGCCAGGACGCCGATGGTGATGTTCTCCTGGCGATAGATCCGCTCGTCGGCCATCAGCCGCATCAGGGCGTCGATAAGCTTTTGATCGGCCGCGTCATCGGCTGCAGGCTGACTGAAAACAATCGGCGGTGCGGGCTCCGCCGCAGCCGGAAATAGATCCGCCCCGTCAACGCGCATCATGGCATAGACGATCGCCGCGACGGTGCAGGCAAGCACGCCGGCATTGATGGTTTCGGCGACATCGCCGACGTGGTGGCCGGCGACGACGATCTGGAGTACCGCGTTCAGCCCGCCATAGAGTGCGGTTACGCAGACGATGAAGACACGAACGTGGCGGCGGCGCTCGACCAGGTCGGCCGGCCAGGAGGCGATCATCTGCCCGACCGCGAGCGCGATGAAACCGAGCACGATCAGATTCACCGCCGTCACCGAGAACCGCACATGGCCGCTGGGTGCAATCCAGACGCAGCCTGCGAAGCTGAAGGCCGTCACCAGCGCCCAGACCCATCCGTGCCACCAGCGGAGGCGAAACTCGTCGTCGAACAGGGAGCGCGTGAACAGCCAGAACACCACGATGGTGCCGGTCGAGAGCGCGATCAGCGGCGCATGCAGGAGCGGGATCCGCGACGTGACATCTACCGAATAGCTCGCCGCATGCGCCGCTGAGCCCAGCGCGAAGGCCGCACCGAGCCGGGCCGCCAGCACATTGCGGAAATCCGAGACCAAGGACGCCGCAAGCACCAGCAGCAGCGCCACGGACGCGGCGCGAAATGCAAGCTCTGTTGCGGCAAGGGTCATCAGTTGTGGCGGCCGTCTGGTGTAATCGACCGACCATCGTTCGTCAGGCCGATTTTTTCAAGCACCATCCGCACCACAACCGTCATCGCCCGGCTTGACCGGGCGATCCAGTACTCCGAGACGGCAATGATTAAATCGATGGTCCGCGGCGTACTGGATCGCCCGCCTTCGCGGGCGAAGACAGTTGAGAATGTGGCACCGCCGCCCCCACGACATCTTGTCCGGCTTTGTCGCGACGGCGACGCCAAATCCTGCTACGATCGTGCCCAAGAAAGTAAAAAGGAGTCCATCATGAGCTGGCAACCCTCCAACGATCCCGTGCTCGGCGATCCCATGTCCTGCGATGCGCTCGATCTTGTCATCGTGCCGCGCACGCGCGACCTCGGCGACGGCTTCGTCGTGCGGCGCGCGCTGCCCCATGGCAGGCGGCAAATGGTCGGACCCTTCATCTTCTTCGATCATTTCGGCCCGGTGCAGTTCGTTTCCGGCAAGGGCATGGACGTGCGGCCGCATCCGCATATCGGACTTGCCACCGTCACCTATCTGTTCGACGGCTCGATCATGCATCGCGACAGCGAGGGCAACGTCCAGGAGATCGCGCCCGGCGCGATGAACCTGATGACGGCGGGCCGCGGCATCGCGCATTCCGAGCGCACGCCGGATGCGCAGCGCGCCTCGGGCCAGCAGATGCTGGGCCTGCAAAGCTGGATCGCGCTGCCGGCCGGATCGGAAGAGATCGCACCGTCGTTCCAGCATTACGGCGCCGGCGACCTGCCGATGATCTCCGAGCGGGATTTCACCGCGCGGGTGATCGCGGGCTCCGCCTTCGGCATCACGTCGCCGGTGTCCATGGTCTCGCCCTGGTTCTACACCGAGGTCACGGCGGTCGCGGGCGCGAGCGTGCCGCTTGACCCCGATCACGAGGAGCGCGCGATCTACGTGGTCGACGGCGAGGTCGAGATCGCGAACGAGCGCTATGAGGGGCCGCGGCTACTGATCTTCCGCCCCGGTGACCGCATCACCGTGAAGGCACTCAAGGCCACGCGAATGATGTTTCTCGGCGGCGATGCACTGGAAGGCCCGCGCCACATCTGGTGGAATTTCGTTTCCTCCAGCAAGGAGCGGATCGAGCAGGCCAAGCAGGACTGGAAAACCGGCCGCTTCGCGGCGGTTCCTCAGGAACATGAGTTCATTCCGTTGCCGGAATAGGCTAATCCGGTTTCCGGCCGTGCCGTCAGGCGCGGCCGGATTTCCCGCCTGAAGGCCCTGTCTGCGAAAGCTTTGCCGATGACCACCATGCTCTCCAGCGACCTGCCGCTCCCCAAGATCGGGCGCGGCAAGGTGCGCGACATCTATGCCGTCGACGACGACCGCCTGCTGCTCCTTACCACCGATCGCATCAGCGCCTTCGACGTCGTCATGGGCGAGACCATCCCGATGAAGGGCGCGGTGCTGACCCAGATCAGCGCGTTCTGGTTCAACGAGCTTGAAGGCGTGGTGCCGCATCACATGATCAGCGCCGACACCGACGAGATCATCGCGGCCGTGCCCGCCTTGAAGCCGCATCGCGCCGAGATCCTCGGCCGCGCCATGCTCTCCCGCCGCACCACGGTGTTTCCGATCGAATGCGTGATCCGCGGCTATCTCTCGGGATCGGCCTGGAAGGAATACGCCGCCAGCGGCACGCTCGCGGGCGAGAAGCTGAAGGCCGGCCTCGTCGAGAGCGAGAAGCTGGAGCCAGCGATCTTCAGCCCGGCGACCAAGGCCGAGACCGGCCATGACGAGAACATCACGATTGCGCGGATGCGCGAGGTGGTCGGCGACGAGACAGCCTACACGCTCGAGAGCATGACGCGCGCGATCTACACGCTCGGCGAGGAGCTGGCGCGCGAGCAGGGCATCATCATCGCCGACACCAAGTTCGAGTTCGGCCGCGACAAGGACGGCCGCATCATCCTGATCGACGAGGTGATGACGCCGGATTCGTCGCGGTTCTGGGCCGTCGATGCCTACAAGCCCGGCCAGCCACAGGCGAGCTTCGACAAGCAGCCGCTGCGCGACTATCTCGACGTCGAGCGCCGCGCCGGCCGCTGGAACGGCGACGCCCCGCCGCCGCCGCTGCCGGCGAGCGTGGTGGAGGCGACCAGCAAACGGTATCTGGAGGCGTATCGGCGCGTGACGGGGAAAGAGCTGAAGATTTAGGCGCAGTTGCTGCCACAAACTCGTCATTGCGAGCGCAACGAAGCAATCCAGAGTCTTTCCGCGGAGGGATTCTGGATTGCTTCGCTACGCTCGCAATGACGTGGAGGGGGTCGGTGCGCCGCTCCGGCATTGTCCATCCGGCTCTATTCCCTCACGCATGATTGGCCGTTCACATGCCATCGCCGAAACTGTCGGATATTTCATAGTTACAAGAATCCTGTTGCGCTAAGTCCGCAGTCGTCTACGTCTCGGACGGGACTTTTTCAGGGGCGAGCGCAACCGCGTGACCGATCCAGCAATTATTTTCAGTCCGGCTGCCCGTTTCAACCCGGCCCTCAGGCGTGCGCTGAATGATATATTGGGCGGGAGCGCCGCCAGCGTCCTGGCCGTCACTTTCGGGCTATCCTACGCGCTGCTGATCTTCACCGGGCCGCTGTCGCCTTATCTGTCCTACGGCATCGCCGCGACTTTCATCAGCTCCGCGGTCCTTGCGGCTGTCATCGGGCTGGGAAGCTCCCTGCCCTTCGCGGTCGCCGGCCCCGACAGCTCGACCGCCGCAGTGACGGGCATCTTGGCCGCCTCACTGGTCGAACGCATTGAAGCGGCCAATCTGTCGGCGCCGCTGCTCTCGCCCGTCCTGATCACGCTCGGCCTGTCGACCATGCTGACCGGGATCGTGCTGTGCGGACTGGGACTGACGCGGATGGGCCGCGCCATCCGCTACGTGCCTTATCCGGTGATCGGCGGCTTTCTCGGCGCCACCGGGCTCTTGATCGTGATGGGCGCGATCCGGGTGATCACCGATCATCCCGTGCAGTTTGCCACCCTGCCGCGCTTCACCAACGGCGTCACGATGTCGGAGCTGGGCGCCGCCTGCGCGATGGCGCTGGTGCTCTATCTGACGTGGCACCGCTCGCGCAGCGCGTTCGGGTTGCCGATCATCCTGGTCGGCGGCATGCTCGCCGCGCATCTGGCGTTCTGGATCGCCGGGATTTCGCCGGAGGAGGCGCGCGCTTTGGGCTGGATGTTCCAGCCGCCGCCGCCGGCGACCTTCATGTTGCCCTGGCACATCGACGACCTCGCGCACTATCCGTGGTTCGCCGTGCCGGACCTGCTCGGCAACGTCGTCGCCGTCATCTTCGTTAGCGCCTCCAGCACCCTGTTCAACACCACCGGCATCGAGGTCGCCGCTCACCGCGAGGCCAATCTTGAGCGGGAGCTGAACACTACCGGCGCCGCCAATATCCTGTCCGGCGCGCTCGCCGGCTATGCCGGCTGCATCTCGGTCAGCCGCTCGATCCTCAATTTCAGCAGCGGCGGCCGCGGACGCCTGTCCGGCTTCACGGTTGCGGCCATATCACTGCTGATGCTCGCGATCGCACCGGAGCTGCTCGGCTTCATGCCGAAATTCGTGCTCGGCGGCCTGCTGCTCTATCTCGGCGCCGATCAGCTCCACAAATGGCTCATCGAGTCGCGCAAGCGGCTCTCGAAGCTCGAATATCTGTCGCTGGTCGCCATCATCGCGATCATCGTCATCTGGGGTTTCGTGCCGGGCATCCTGATCGGCGTGATCATCGGCTGCGCGACCTTCGCATTCAGCGCGGCGCGGGTCGAATCGATCAAATACAGTTTTGACGGCGCCGAATATCGCTCCTCGCTCGATCGCTCGCGCGACGACCAGGAGGTGCTGCTCGCTCATGGCGGCAAGATTCAGGGCCTGAATCTCCAGAGCTATCTGTTCTTCGGGTCCGCCAACCGGCTCTATCAGCACGTCAAGAAACTGCTGCACGAACGCCCGGAGTGCCGCTATCTGCTGTTCGACTTCAAGCTCGTCACCGGCGTCGATTCGTCGGCCGCCTACAGTTTTGCCCAGATCAAGCGCAGCGCCGGCGACCTCGGCGTCGAGCTGATCCTGGTGCACCTGCCAGCCGCGGCCGAGAAGGTGCTGCGCTCCAGCGATTTCCTCGGCGACGGCGTCACCGTCATTCCCGAGCTCGATCATGCGCTGGAGTGGTGCGAGAACGAGCTCATCGCGCAGCATCAGGGCCTGGCGCAGGAAGAGGCGAATTTGCGCGACTGGTTCGCAGGGATTCTCGACAGCGAGGACGATGCCGACGAACTGATCCGCCGCTGCCAGCGCCTCGAGGTCGAGGCCGGCGAAATCATCGTGCAGGCCGGCGATGCCGCCGATTCCATGCACTTCATCCTCGACGGCCGCGTTGGGATCATGATCCCCGCGGAGCAGAATGGCATGACGCGGGTCCGAAGCCTCGGGCGCTACACCACGATCGGCGAGATGGGCCTGGTGTCGCAGACGCCGCGCAGCGCGACGATCCAGGCCGAGGTCGACAGCGTGCTCTACGTGCTGAACACGCACCAGTTCGACGCGATCAGGGACGAGGCCCCCGCGCTCAGCCGCAAGCTGCTGACCTATTTCGTGTCGGTCATGGCCGAGCGACTGACATTTGCGAACAGGACGATCGCGGTGCTGCGGCGGTAACGACCGCGTAGTCCGGACGGAGCGAAGCGCAGTCCGGGCTACGGCACTTCCGTCTCATGAGATTGCGCCACCAAGCATTGCAATGAGGCAGTTGGCGTGACCCATTGCGGTGCATTGGGACAATAGCGGGCGTCGCCGATCTGCAATATGATCCGGCCTGCCATTGCTCTCCGAGTACGATACGGCGTGCCTCCGATGAAGCTTCTCTTATCGCAAGGGCCGCCGCTTGCGCCGAGCGCAAACGGCGTCGGTTGCACGCCGCTCCAGACCAGCGCGAGAAGACCGCCAGGGATCGCGCAACGGACCCCGGACAGCGAAAGCGCATTTGGAAGACAGCAATGGAGGAAAAAACATGACACGTACATGCGCGACAAGAATTGCAATAGCAGTCTCGACCTTCGCCTGCGCGACGTTGTTCTCCTTCGCCTGGTCTGAGGAGCACGGCGTCTCGATGTCGGTCGACAGTGCACAGGCGCGGGTCGGTCGCCCGCTGACTCCCGTGAGCGTTGCCGGCGTGGCGCGTCGACAGACACGTCGCGCCGTATACGGTGCCGGCGCCTACGGTGTCGGAGCAGGTGTCGCAGCGGTTGGCACAGCCGCCGCGATTGCCGCAACGTCACCTGGATGGGGGGCCGGTCCGGGCTATTATGCGGGCGGCGGTCCTTACGCGTCTTACGCCTACTCGCCGGAGGACTGGCGCAGGCGAAACGGCATGGTCTGCACACCCGGTACGCTGACCAAGATGGAGGACGGCCGCATGTATCGCTGTCAGTAATGGCACAGTCGCATCAGCGGGAGGCGGCTTTCGAGCCGCCTCCCGCATCTTGCACCTTTGCCAGACGGCGCACGCCTCGCAACAGCGAGCAAGCCGCTTTGCAATTCCTGTGCTCCATTGATCCAGATCAAGCCGGGAGCAAATGACCAGAGAATGCTGATCGCTCGGCTTTGATACCCGAGGGAGATTGCCATGAAGCTGGCCGGCACCAAGCTACTTGTTGCAGCCGTTCTAGGCTGTGGAATTTTCGGCTCGATCAATTGGTCACACGAGGACGGCATCACGCTCGTCGTTCAAGCCGCTGAAGCCAGGGTCGGACGACCGGCAACCCCGGCGAGCGTCGCCGGCGTCGCACGTCGAACCACGCGGCGCGCGGTCGTAGGGGGAGCGGCGGTAGGCGCGGCAGCGGTCGGCACAGCATGCGTCCGCGTATATGTGAACGGCGCCTACGTATGCCGCTGATGCATTCGCGCCGGCGAGTTCAAATCGCCGGCGCGCAGCATCGATTGCCGGTTAGACCCCCGCCATCATCACGTATTTGATCTCGACATACTCTTCCATGCCGTGGCGCGAGCCTTCGCGCCCCAAGCCGCTTTCCTTGACGCCGCCGAACGGCGCGACTTCCGTGGTGATCAGGCCGGTGTTGACGCCGACCATGCCGGACTCCAGCGCTTCGGCGACACGCCAGACGCGGCCGAGATCGCGGGAATAGAAGTAGGAGGCGAGCCCAAACGGCGAGGCGTTGCACATCGCGATGACGTCGGCCTCGTCCTTGAAGCGGATCACCGGCGCGAGCGGGCCGAAGGTTTCCTCCTGCGCCACCAGCGAGTCCGGCTTGACGTCGGCGAGCACCGTGGGCTCGAAGAAGGAGCGTCCGAGCTCGCTGCGCTTGCCGCCGGTGACGACCTTGGCGCCGCGCTTCACGGCGTCGGCAATGTGGCGCTCGACCTTGTCGACCGCCTTCAGGTTGATCAGCGGGCCCTGCGTCACGCCGGCTTCTGTGCCGTCGCCGATCTTCATCACCGCGACCTTCTTCGACAGCTTCTGCACGAACTCGTCGTAGATCTTGTCCTGGGCGTAGAGGCGGTTGGCGCAGACGCAGGTCTGGCCCATGTTGCGGTATTTCGAGACGATCGCGCCTTCGACCGCCGCATCGATATCGGCGTCGTCGAACACCACGAAGGGCGCGTTGCCGCCGAGCTCGAGGCCGAGCCGCTTCACGCCGACGGAGGCCTGCTGGTAGAGAATCTTGCCGACGGCGGTCGAGCCGGTGAAGCCGACGAAGCGCACCGCTGGATGCTCGCACAGCACCTTGCCGATCGGCGGCGCATCGCCGGTGATGATGTTGAGCACGCCCTTGGGGATGCCGGCCTTCTCGGCGAGCACGGCCAGCGCCAGCGCCGACAGGGGCGTCTCGTTGGCGGGCTTCAGCACCACGGTGCAGCCGGCCGCCAGCGCCGGCGAGACTTTTCGCGTGATCATCGAGTTCGGGAAATTCCACGGCGTGATCGCACCGCAGACGCCGATCGGCTGCTTGATCGCGAGCAGGCGCGCATCAGGACGTTGCGTCGGAATGGTTTCGCCATAGACGCGGCGGGCTTCCTCGGCGAAGAACTCGATATAGGCGGCGCCGATGTCGACCTCGCCCAATGCCTCGGAGAGCGGCTTGCCCTGCTCGGAGGTGAGGATCAGCGCAAGGTCCTCGCGATTGGCGATGATCAGCTCGAACCATTTGCGCAAAATGTTGGAGCGCTGCTTGGCGGTGTGCTTGGCCCAGGCGGGAAAGGCCCGCTCGGCGGCTTCGACCGCCTTGGTCGTATCGTCCGCACCAAGCTGCGGAACCTTCGCAAGCTCGACGCCGGTGGCGGGATTGTTGACGGCAAAGACCGGCGTGCCGACCCAGGCGCCGTCGATGTAGCAGGCCTCCTTCAGCAGCGACGGGTCCTTCAACCGGTCGCGCAGGGTGGCGGTGGCGTGCTGAGCGCGTGCGGCGGCAGTCGGGGTCATGGCGTTACTCCTCGGAGCGCGATCGGATCGGCCCGGAATATAGGGACAGACGGCGCGTAATGCACCGCCCCGCAACGCACATCAGATGGGAGCTAAGCTCGTAGCGGCGAACTTATTGTTTGAGCATGATCTTTCCGGAAAACCGCTGCACACTTTGCGCTAACGCGGCCCTTCGGGTCCGGATCATGCTCAGGCCGCGCCGCTCATATAGGTCTCGCGCCGGCCGATCATGCGCTCGGCGGCGGCTTTGGCGTCGGACTTCGAGGAGGTCGCACAGGTGCGATATTCGAGATCGGGAACGCCCGTGGTGTCGCGGCGGCCAAACCACGATTTCGAGCCGACCGGAAGCAGCGCCAGCGCCTGCGCCAGATTGTCGACCGCGCCGAAGGAATAGAGCGCGCCGCTGCCGGCGATGCGGACCTCGTAAATGCCGGGCGAGATCGGCGCCTCGAGATTGTCGCCCCGTCCGGGACGGGGATAGCGCTTCCATTCGCTCCAGGTTGAAATCATCAGAGGTCCCCCTCGCGGCCGGTGCCGGCCGCCAAATTTGTATCAAGTCCTAACGTCCGCGGCTGATTGGGCCCGTTGCCAAACGCCGCAACGCACAAAATGTTTCAAGTGCTTCAAACACGCGAAACATATCGCCAGAGCCCGCCCACGGTCACGGTTCGTTGCGGCCATCCACCGCAGATTGTGACGGAGTGTTGCAGTCCAGACGTCTTCTCGTCCTGCGCGGGGCGCAGGTCGTCAAGTCACGACATCGCGACCGGCGGAGACATCGCGACGCGCTTGCCGCGCGGGGCATGCAGGAGGACAATCGATCACTTCCAACAATAATCAAACCGGAGGAAACGCGTATGCAAAGCCAAGCCCAGATCGACGAGGTTCTGCGTAAGACAAGCGACGCCAAGGAGATTCCCGGCGTCGTGGCCATCGCCGCCAACGGTAACGACGTGCTGTATCAGGGCGCGTTCGGCAAGCGCGATCTGTCCAAGCCCGACGCGATGACAGCGGACAGCGTGTTCTGGATCGCATCGATGACGAAGGCGGTGACGACAGCGGGCGCGATGCAGCTGGTCGAGCAAGGCAAGCTGTCGCTGGACGCGCCGATCAGTGAGGTGCTGCCCGATCTCGCCAAGCCGCAAGTGCTCGAAGGCTTTGACGCCAAGGGCGAGCCGAAGCTGCGGCCGGCCAAAGGACCGATCACGCTGCGCCAGCTCATGACCCACACCGCCGGCTTCTGCTACGACATGTGGAACGGCAATATGGGCATCTATCTCGAGAAGACCGGAACGCCGGGTATCATCACCTGCCAGAACGCCGCGTTGAAGACGCCGATCGCCTCCGATCCCGGCACGCGCTGGGAATACGGCACCAATATCGATTTCGTCGGCAAGGCGGTGGAAGCCGTCAGCGGCAAGCGGCTGGACGCGTATTTGCGTGACAGTCTGTTTACCCCGCTCGGCATGAGCGACACCGGCTTCAAGATCACCGACGACATGCGCAAACGGCTGGTCGGCATGCATGCGCGCGGCGAGGACGGCCAGCTCGGCGCGATCCCGTTCGAGCTCGAGCAAGCGCCGGAATTTTGCATGGGCGGCGGCGGCCTCTATTCGACCGCGGCCGACTACATCAGGTTCACGCAGATGATCCTGAACAAGGGCCGCGGCAACGGCAACCAGGTGCTGAAGGCCGAGACGGTCGCAACGATGGGGCAGAACCACATCGGCGATCTCAACGTCACCAAGATGACCTCGGTGGCGCCGATGTACACCAACGACGTCGACCTCTATCCGGACCAGGTGAAGAAGTGGGGCCTCAGCTTCCTCATCAACACCGCCAAGACGCCGGAAGGCCGCAGCCCGAACAGCCTCGCCTGGGCGGGCCTCGCCAACACCTATTACTGGATCGACCCGGCGCGCGACGTCACCGGCGTGATCCTGATGCAGGTGTTGCCGTTCGCGGACGGAAAGTGCCTGGAGGCGTTCGCGGGATTCGAGCGCGGCGTCTATGCCGGGCTCGATGCGGGGAGCGGGCAGAAGGCGGCGTGAGGGGGCGACTTCGCGCACGGCTCTCACCACACGACGACTGTCATCCCCCGCGAAGGCGGGGGATCCAGTACGCCGCGGCTTCTCAATAAATCACAGGCGTCTCGGAGTACTGGATCGCCCGGTCAAGCCGGGCGATGACAGCGGAGAGCGAGGCGCGGGCTTGCGTTACGCCGTCAGCCCGCGCTGCTCCGCCAATTCCTTCAGCGACACTTGCGGACGGGCGCCGATGTGCTGGATCACTTCGGCGGCCGCAAGCGCGCCGAGCTCGCCGCACTGCTTGTACGGCAGGTTGCGCGCCAGGCCATAGAGGAAGCCGGCGGCGAAGAGATCGCCGGCGCCTGTGGTGTCGACGAGCTTGGCGATGGGAGCCGCCGGCGCGGCGACGGCGTCTTCCACTGACACCACCATGCAGCCCTTCTCGCTGCGGGTGACCACCCCGAGATTGACGTCGTTGCGCAGCTGCTTCAGCGCCGTGTCGAAGTCCGAGGTCATGTAGAGCGAATGCAGCTCGGACTCGTTGGCAAAGACGATGTCGACGGTGCCGTTGCGCATCAAGGACAGGAACTCGTCGCGATAGCGATCGACGCAGAAGGAATCCGACAGCGTCAGCGCCACCTTGCGCCTCGCGTCATGGGCGATCTTGGCCGCCTTGACGAAGGCCTCCTTGGCGTTCTTGGGGTCCCAGAGATAGCCCTCGAGATAGACGATCCCGGCGCTCGCGATCTCGGCCGGATCGATATCGGCCGGCGACAGATCCTGCGCCGCGCCGAGATAGGTGTTCATGGTGCGCTCGCCATCGCCCGTGACCAGGATGTAGGAGCAGCCGGTGGCGGGGCCATCCTTCGCGGCGGGCGTGTTGAAGGCGACGCCGGCGGCACGGATGTCGTGGACGTAGAGCTTGCCGATCTGGTCGTCCTTGACCTTGCCGACATAGGCCGCGCGGGCGCCTAGGCTGCCGATGCCGACGATGGTGTTGGCGGCAGATCCCCCCGAGACTTCCGTCGCCGGGCCCATGTCCTGGTAGATGGCGGCGGCCCGCGCCTCGTCGATCAGCGACATGCTGCCCTTGGTCATGCCGTGCTTGGCGAGAAAAGCCTCGTCGGTCCTAACCAGCACGTCGAACAGCGCGTTGCCGATCCCGAGAACGTCATATTTCACGTCAGCCATTCACCTTGATCCTGTTTGGCGGATTGCGATTGCCGGGAAAATCCGCTTCCTGTCTGCCTGAAATCTGGCTCGCGGCCTATCACGACCCGGCCTTCGCGGGCAAGCCACGGTATTATGCACGCGCAATGATCCGCTCCTTCCTGACCGTCTCGACGGGAACACTGGCCTCGCGACTGCTGGGCTTTGCGCGCGATTCCATGATTGCCGCCCTGCTCGGCACCGGCGCCGTGGCGGACGCCTTTCTGGCGGCGTTCCAGCTCGTCAACGTGGTGCGGCGGCTGCTCAGCGAAGGGGCCCTGAACGCGGCGCTGATCCCGGCCTGGCTGCGCGTCGGGGATCGCGACGGCGAGGCGGCCGCCTCCGCGTTCGCGGGACGCGTGCTCGGCACGGTCAGCGCGGCCCTGATCGCAATCTCGCTCGTCATTGCGCTGCTGATGCCGCTGATCATCACGGTGATCGCGCCGGGATTTCTCGGCAGCAGCACCCTCGATCTCGCCGTCCAGAACGCGCGGCTGATGCTGCCCTATCTCGCTTTCGCCGGCCCCGTCACCGTGCTGATGGGGCTGCTCAACGCGCAGGGGCGTTTTGCGCTCACGGCGTTCTCGCCGCTGCTGTTCAACATCGCCCTGATCGCCGCAATCGCGACGCTGCTGGCCTGGCATGCCGATGCGACCTCCGCCGCGTGGATGCTGGCGGCGACCGTCGGCATTGCCGGGCTACTGCAACTCGCCATGTTACTGTCGCAGCGAAGCGGACGGCTTGCCGCACCGTTGCGCGCAAGCTTCGACAAGGAGATGCGCGGCTTCTTCGCCAAGGCCATTCCCGGCATGATCGCAAGCTCGGGCCCGCAATGGCTGATGGTGGCCGGTGCGATCATCGCTTCGGCGACGCCCTCTGCCGTCTCCTGGCTCTATTTCGCCAACCGCCTGATCGAGCTGCCGCTCGGCATCGTCGGCGTCGCCATGGGCACGGTGCTGGTGCCGGAGCTCACGCGCGCCGTCACCGGCGGCGACCGCGACGCGGTGGCGCATGCGGAATCGCGCGCGCTGGAACTTGCGACCGGGCTCGCACTGCCGGCAACCCTTGGCCTGATCGTGCTGGCCGAGCCGATCGTGCGGCTGCTGTTCGAGCATGGCGCCTTCGGCGCCGATGACAGCACGGCCACCGCGCGTGCGCTGATGTGGCTGGCGCTGGGCCTGCCGGCTCACGTGCTGATCAAGGCGCTGTCACCGGCCTTCTATGCCCGCAGCGACACGATGACGCCGCTGCTCGCAACGGCCAAGGGTTTTGTGGTCGCGGTCGCGCTTGCGGTTCTGCTCGGCCATTTCTTCGGCGCAAGCGGGATCGCCGCGAGTATCGCGGCCGGCGCCTGGAGCAGCGCGCTCTCGCTGCTGCGGAAGGGCACGGGCGAATTCGGCTTCTCGGTCGACACCGCCGCCCGCAAGCGACTGCCGCGGATCGTGCTCGCCGCTTCCGCCATGGGCGCCCTGCTCTGGCTGACCGCTGGCCTGGTGCCGCCCGAAGCGCATGGCGTCATCAAATTCATCGTGCTGGGCGTGCAGATCGCGGCCGGAATCGCCGTCTACGGCCTGCTCCTGCAAATCCTCGGCGCGGCCTCCTGGCGCGAGGCGGCTGCCGCCTTGAGGCGGCCCGCCTAGCCCGACCTCGGCGCGCAGGATGATCGAATTGCCCTTGACGGGGCAGCGCCGCTGTTGGAAACGACGGCCGGTACCTTCCAGGAAAGCTTGCCATGCCATTCGTTGAACGGGTCTTCTCGGGCGTCCAGCCGACGGGCAATTTGCATCTCGGCAATTACCTCGGCGCGATCGTCAACTTCGTGAAGATGCAGGAAACCCATAACTGCATTTATTGCGTCGTCGACATGCACGCGATCACGCAGGGCGTGGACGTCTGGGGCGGACCGGTCGAGCTCGCGCGCAACACCCGCGAGGTGACCGCTGCGTTCATCGCCAGCGGCATCGATCCAAAGAAGCACATCGTGTTCAACCAGAGCCAGGTCTCGGGTCATGCCGAGCTCGCCTGGATATTCAACTGCGTCGCGCGCATGGGCTGGCTCGGCCGCATGACCCAGTTCAAGGAGAAGGCAGGCAAGGACCGCGAGAACGCCTCCGTCGGGCTGTTCGACTATCCCGTGCTGATGGCGGCCGACATCCTGCTGTACCGCGCCACCCACGTGCCGGTCGGCGAGGACCAGAAGCAGCATCTCGAGCTCTCGCGCGACATCGCGCAGAAGTTCAACAACGACTTCGGCGACTCGATCCGCGCCCAGGGCACCAATGACGGCCTGTTCTTCCCGCTGCCGGAACCCTTCATCACGGGCCCGGCGACGCGCGTGATGAGCTTGCGCGACGGCACCAAGAAGATGTCGAAGTCGGATGCCTCGGACAATTCGCGCATCAACCTCACCGACGACGCCGACACCATCGCGCAGAAGATCCGCAAGGCGAAGACCGATCCGGAGCCGCTTCCGACCGAGGAGAAAGGCCTGGAAGCCCGGCCCGAGGCCGACAATCTCGTCGGCATCTTCGCGGCGCTCGCCGACCGCTCCAAGGCCGACGTGCTCAGGGATTTCGGCGGCGGACAGTTCTCCAGCTTCAAGAACGCGCTGGCGGAGCTGTGCGTCACCAAGCTCGCGCCGATTGCCGGCGAGATGAAGCGCCTCGTCGCCGACCCCGGCCATATCGACGCGATCCTGAACGAGGGTTCCGACCGGGCCCGCGCGATCGCCGACGAGACCATGAAGCTCTCGAAGGACATCGTCGGCTTCATCCGCCGGCGCTGATTGTCGCATTCGCAAAACGCGGCCGGCGCGCCGGCGTCGGCCGCTTCCCCTCTCCCAAACGTTGCGGGAGTGTGGCAGCATGCCGGCCGCGCACACGCCGGGACATGCATGACCAGCAAGCGACTTTGCTTCGAGCCGGGTCACAAGCCCAAATGCCTCGTCATCGTCGACGACACCGCCGAATGGGACCGCGCGGTCTACTACGCCAGCCGCTGGGCGATCCGCGCCGGCGGCGGGGTGGTGATGCTGCGCATCATCGAGCCCGAGCAGCAGACCCAGGAATGGCTTGGTGTCGCCGACATCATGCGCGCCGAGGCGCATGAGGCGGCGGAAGCCGCGCTCGACCGCGCCGCCGGCCGCGCCAACGGCATTGCCGCGATCACGCCGGAGCGGGTGATCCGCGAAGGGGCCGCGATGGAACAGCTGCTCGCGGTGATCGACGAGGACCCCGACATCGCCATGCTGGTGCTCGCCGCCAATCCCGGCGCGGAAGGTCCGGGACCCCTGGTCGCGCTGCTCGCGCATGAGCTGGGCACGTTCCCGGTGCCGGTGACGATCATCTCCGGCGCGCTGAGCGACCAAAGCGTGGATTCGCTGTCGTAGGCCGGGCGCTCGTCATGCCCGGGGCTTGTCCCGGGCATCCACGTTCTTGGTTCCGCGAAGTAAGGCGTGGATGGCCGGGACAAGCCCGGCCATGACGAGGTTGGAATATCTTGGCACCTTAACCCACTGATATAACAACGGAACGGCCATCTCGCCCCTTGATCGTGCGTTCCCCGTCGCCATCTGCTAGTGGATAGCTTGCGCGCCGGCCTTGAACCGGCGACGTCTGGAGAAAACCATGTTCATTCAAACCGAACCCACCCCCAATCCCGCCACGCTGAAATTCATTCCCGGCCGCGTCGTGGTCGACGGCAGCCCGATGGAATTTGCGAGCCGCGAATCGGCCGCGCGTTCGCCGCTCGCCGAAAAGCTGTTCGAGGTGCCCGGCGTTACCGGCGTGTTCTACGGATCGGACTTCATCACCGTGACCAAGGCGAACGGTGAGTGGCAGCAGCTCAAGCCTGCGATCTTGGGTGCCATCATGGAGCACTACATGTCCGGCGCGCCGCTGCTCGCCGACGGCGCGGCGCAAAGCGATGCCGATCTCGACGACGAAGACGAGTTCTTCGACGAGGCCGATGCCGAGACGGTCGACATGATCAAGGACCTGATCGAGACCCGGGTGCGGCCGGCGGTCGCCAATGACGGCGGCGACATCACCTTCCGCGGCTTCAAGGACGGCATCGTCTATCTCAACATGAAGGGCGCCTGCTCCGGCTGCCCGTCATCGACCGCGACGCTCCAGCACGGCATCCAGAACCTGCTCAAGCACTTCGTGCCCGACGTGGTCGAAGTCCGGCCGATGTGACGACGAAGTCGTCATTCCGGGGCGGTCCGAAGGACCGAGCCCGGAATCTCGAGATTCCGGGTCTGGTGCTGACGCACCATCCCGGAATGACAGCTTGCGTGGGGCATTTTGGAGGCCTGCAAATAGTGCGTGATGAATGGCGGATTGGCGCGTGGTTCGCTACACTACTCGTTATTCGCCACTCGCCATTCGCGTTCTCATGCTGATCCTTGCCATCGATACCGCGCTCGAGGCGTGCGCGGCCGCCGTGCTCGATACCGACGCCGGCGAGCTGCTTGCGCAGGAGCAGCTTCTCATGAAGCGCGGCCACGCCGAGGCGTTGATGCCGATGATCGCGCGCGTCATGCAATCGGCCAATCTTTCCTTCACCGCGCTCGACCGCATCGCCGTCACCGTCGGCCCGGGAAGCTTCACGGGCCTCCGCGTCGGCATTTCGGCGGCACGCGGCCTTGCACTCGCGGCCAAGCGGCCGGCCGTCGGGCTGACGACGTTGTCCGGCTATGCCGCCACCGTCGTCGGCCAGAGCAAATCGGCCCCGGTCATCTCCGCTATCGATGCGCGGCACGATCACGTCTACTTCCAGATCGTCGCCGGCGACGGCAGCCAGCTGGTGCGGCCGGGCGTCGTCTCCGTCGACGAGGCGATCGCGGCCTCGCAATTCGGCGCACCGCATCTGGTCGGCAATGCCGCAAACATCCTTGCCGATCGCTGGCCGAAGGATGCACCGCAGCCGGTCGCGGTCGACGCGCAGCCCGCGCCCGATATCGGCTGGGTCGCATGGCTTGGTGCTGCCGCCGATCCCGAGACAAATCCGGCGCGGCCATTCTATCTGCGCGCCCCCGATGCAAAACCGGCAACGCAGCCGCCGCTCGCAGCTCAAGCCGCAACTTCATGATGAGCTGGCTGTCGGAATGGTGGCGCGGCGGCACGGCCGCCGTCGAGCCGGCTTCCGCGCGCGATGCCGCGCGGCTCGCGCAGCTTCATGGCGCCTCCTTCGCGCACGGCTGGGGCGAAGGCGAATTCGAGAGCATGATGAGCGAGCGCAATACGCTGGTGCATCGGCTGCGCCTCGGCCGCAAGACCATCGGCTTTGCGGTGTCGCGGATCGGCGCGGACGAAGCGGAGATCCTCTCGATCGCGGTCGACCAGGCCCATCGCGGCCGCGGCCTCTCCCAGACACTGCTGATGAGCCATCTCGGCCACCTCGCCGGGCGCGGCGTGCGCACGATATTTCTCGAGGTCGAGGAAAATAACCAGCCGGCACGGCGGCTCTACGCGAGGTGCGGATTCATGGTGGTCGGACGCCGCGAACGCTACTATAAACAGCCGAACGGGGAACAATTGAACGCCCTTCTGATGCGGCGTGACTTGTCGTAACATTGATGGCAGAAAGCGCCCCGTCAGGCAGACAGATCATGACCGCACTGAAACCTTCTTCTGCATCCAAGGCGTCCGGCATCGAGGCGCGCTGTGCCGCCACCGGCATGCGCATGACCGAGCAGCGCCGCGTCATCGCCCGCGTGCTCGCGGAGGCGGTCGATCATCCCGACGTCGAGGAATTATACCGCCGCTGCGTCGCCGTCGACGACAAGATCTCGATCTCAACCGTGTATCGCACCGTCAAGCTGTTCGAGGATGCCGGCATCATCGAACGCCATGACTTTCGCGAGGGACGCGCGCGCTACGAGACGATGCGCGACAGCCATCACGACCACCTCATCAATCTGCGCGACGGCAAGGTGATCGAGTTCACCTCCGAAGAGATCGAGAAGCTCCAGGCGGAGATCGCCCGCAAGCTCGGCTACAAGCTGGTCGACCACCGGCTCGAGCTCTATTGCGTCCCGCTCGACGACGACAAGCCCACAAGCTAAGTGCCCGTCGATCTCATCATCTTCGACTGCGATGGCGTGCTCGTGGACAGCGAGGTGATCTCCTGTCGCGCGCATGCGGACGTGCTGACCCGCCACGGCTATCCGATCACCTCGGAGCAGGTACTAATCCGCTTTCTCGGCGTATCCGAGAAGGACGCGCGGCGGATGGTCGAGCAGGAAATCGGCCGCAGCCTCCCCGACGATCTGGAGAGCCAAGTGAATGCGGCCACGCTGCAATTCTACGCCAGCGACTTGCAGCCGATCACCCATGTGGCCGCGGCGATCGCCGCAATCGATCTACCGAAATGCGTCGCATCGAGCGGCACGCCGGAGAAGATCCATCACGGCCTGACGTGCGCCGGGCTCTACGACCTGCTCGCGCCGAACATCTTTTCCGCGAGCCAGGTCGCCCGCGGCAAGCCCGCGCCCGACCTGTTCCTGTTTGCCGCCGCGCAGATGAAGGTCGCCCCGGAGCGCTGCCTCGTGATCGAGGACAGCCTTCCCGGAGTGACCGGCGCGCACGCCGCCGGGATGACCGTGCTGGGCTTTCACGGCGGCAGCCATTGCCCGCCGGGGCACGCCGAAAGGCTGCGGGCCGCCGGCGCCGGACTGACGTTCGACGATATGCGGCAATTGCCGGAGCTGGTCCGGCGGGTCGAGGCGGACGCTTTGGCGGGCTGATTTCGCCCCCTTGCCCGTCATTCCGGGGCACGCGCAAGGCGCGTGAACCGGGAATCCCGTGCTTTTGGAGCGATTCCGGGTTCGCCCGCCTTGCGGGCGCCCCGGAATGACCGCCTCGGGCTCCATTCGCTGGATTTTCCCCCCTCCAGCCTATATCTGAGGGCCGTCCTCCACCTCCATTTTCGGGTTCCATGACGCCGCCGCGCAAGCTGCACATCAAATCATATGGCTGCCAGATGAACGTCTACGATGCCCAGCGCATGGTGGACACGCTGGCTCCGGAAGGATTCGTGGAGACGGCCAGCGCCGAGGACGCCGACCTCGTCATCCTCAACACCTGCCATATCCGCGAGAAGGCCTCCGAGAAGGTCTATTCCGAGCTCGGCCGGCTGCGCGTCGCCAAGGACGAGGCCGCCCGCGGGGGCCGCGCGATGCAGATCGCCGTCGCAGGCTGCGTGGCGCAGGCCGAGGGTGAGGAGATCGTGCGCCGGGCGCCGGTGGTTGACGTCGTGGTCGGCCCGCAGAGCTATCATCACCTGCCGGAGCTGCTGAAGCGGGCCGGCAACGAAGGCCGCGCGGTCGAGACCGAATTTCCCGCGGCCGACAAGTTCGGCTTCCTGGCCCAGCCGAAACCCGATGCGATCCGCGCGCGCGGCATTTCCGCCTTCGTCACGGTGCAGGAAGGCTGCGACAAGTTCTGCACCTTCTGCGTCGTGCCCTATACGCGCGGCGCCGAAGTGTCGCGCCCGGTGGCCAGGATCGTCGACGACGTGAAGCGGCTCGCCGACAACGGCGTGCGCGAGCTCACGCTGATCGGGCAGAACGTCAACGCCTATCACGGCGACGGACCCGACGGAAAAAGCTGGCCACTCGGCCGGCTGCTCGAACACCTGGCAGGGATTCCCGGCATCGCGCGGCTGCGCTATTCGACCAGCCATCCCCGCGACGTCGATGACAGCCTGATTGCGGCCCATCGCGATCTCGCGGCCCTGATGCCGTTCGTGCACCTGCCGGTGCAGTCGGGCTCGGACCGGATTCTGGCCGCCATGAACCGCAAACATACCGCCGATGATTATCGGCGTGTCATCGACCGTTTCCGGGCCGCGCGCCAAGACATTGCTTTTTCATCAGATTTTATCGTCGGATTCCCGGGTGAAAGTGAGCAAGATTTTCTCGCCACCCTCGCGCTTGTCACGCAAATCGGCTACGCTGCCGCTTATTCGTTCAAATACTCCGCCCGGCCGGGAACGCCGGCCGCGGATATGCAGGAGACGGTGTCCCCCGCCGAGATGGACCAGCGATTGGAGCGGCTCCAGGAACTGATCGACAGCCAGCAATCGGCCTTCAACAAGGCCGCGATTGGCTCAACCGTCGATGTGCTGTTCGAGCGTCCGGCGCGCAAGGACGGCCAGATCGTCGGCCGCACCGCCTTCCTCCAGCCCGCGCATGTGATGGCCTCGCCCGACATCATCGGACAAATCCTTCCGGTGCGGATCGACAGCCTCGAACGCTACAGCTTCCTCGGGGAGCTCGTCACACCGCGCGTTGCGCGCGAGCCCGCTTTATCACCCATCGCCACTGGAGCCTGAACCCTTGCCAAAAAGCGCATCGGATTCGTCTTCTATCGCTCCCAGCCGCAAATTTGACCGCGACATGCAAGTTCCGCCCGAAACCCAGGTCGTCATCGACTTCGACGACAACCGCGCCGCATCCGCACTGGTCGGCCCCTACGGCCAGCACCTCGCGCAGATCGAGCGTCGGCTCGGCGTCGTCGTCGATTCCAAGGGCAACCACATCACCATCGGCGGCACGCGCGACGGTTGCGATGCCGCGCGCCGCGTGCTGGAGGTGCTCTACGCCCAGGCGGTGAAGGGGCAGGATCTCGACCAGGGCGAGGTCGAGGGCGCGATCCGCGCCGTGATCGCACAGGGCTCCCTGTTCGAGTTCGACGCCAAATCGGCCAAAACGACCTTCGACAGCATCAACTTGCGTAAACGCCCGGTGCGCGCGCGCACCGCCGCGCAGGACTCCTACATCCGCGCGCTGAAGCGCCACGAACTGGTGTTCGGCATTGGACCTGCCGGTACCGGCAAGACCTGGCTCGCGGTCGCGCATGCCGCGCAACTGTTCGAGCGCAAGGAAGTCGACAAGATCATCCTGTCGCGCCCGGCGGTGGAAGCCGGCGAGCGGCTCGGCTTCCTGCCCGGCGATCTCCGTGAGAAGGTCGATCCCTATCTACGCCCGATCTACGACGCGCTCTACGACCTCATGGACGCACGCATCGTCGAGCGGGCGCTGCAGACCGGCGAGATCGAGATCGCGCCGCTCGCCTTCATGCGCGGCCGCACGCTGACCAACGCCGCCATCATCCTGGACGAGGCGCAGAACACAACATCGATGCAGATGAAGATGTTCCTGACCCGCCTCGGCGAGAACAGCCGCATGATCGTCACCGGCGACCCCTCGCAGATCGACTTGCCGAACGGCCAGACCTCGGGCCTCGCCGAGGCAACCCGCCTGCTGAACGGCGTCGAAGGCATTGCACAAGTTCATTTCAAAGCCGAGGACGTGATCCGCCACGAACTCGTGGCGCGGATCGTCTCCGCCTATGAAGGGCAGCCGCAGCGGCCGGCCGCCGGTAAATCCTGACGGGACAACAACCGGACCATATGGGCGCGGACGCGAGCGCCTTTTCGTTCCGAACAAAGACAATGTCACACCCCAACCTTCCCATGACCGAGGTCCTCGTCGTCGCCGATTGCTGGCAGCGCGAACCCGATTCCGAAGCCGTGATCCAGCGCGCGGTCGCGGCCGCCGCCGAGAGTGTCGACGAAGACGTCGCGGAGGCGGAAGTGGCGGTGATGCTGACCGACGATGCCGGCATCCGCACGCTCAACAGCAACTGGCGCGGCATCGACAAGCCGACCAACGTGCTGTCGTTTCCCGCGCTCCAGCCGGAGGGCGCATGGAAGGAAGGCGATGCGCCGCGCATGCTCGGCGACATCGCGATCGCCTACGAGACCATGCGGCGCGAGGCGGACGAGGAAAAGAAGCCGTTCGACCACCATCTGAGCCATCTGGCCGTGCACGGTTTCCTGCACCTGATCGGCTACGACCACGAGAACGACGACGACGCGGAGGAGATGGAAGCGCTGGAGACGCAGATCCTGGCCCATCTCGGCATTCCCGATCCCTATGCCGACCGCCCGGGGACGCACTGAGATGCCGGATTCCGACCCGATCCACGACAATCCCCGCAACACGCCCAATTTGCCGGTCGTGGTGGCACCCGGCGAGGTGCTGCGTCCGACCGCCGAAGGCTGGCTGCTGCGCGCGATCCGCACGCTGTTCGGCTGGAAGGCGGGGTCGGTGCGCGACGATCTCCAGGTCGTGCTCGACGCCTCGACGCCCGACGACACCGGCTTCTCCGCCGTCGAGCGCACCATGCTGCGCAACATCCTCGGTCTGCACGAGCGCCGCATCGCCGACGTCATGGTGCATCGCGCCGACATCATCGCGGTAAAGCGCGACATTCCGCTCGGCGAGCTGATGGACCGCTTCGAAAGCGCCGGCCATTCGCGCCTCGTCGTCTACAACGAGACGCTCGACGATCCCGTCGGCATCGTCCACATCCGCGACCTGCTCGCGTTCATGACCGCGCGGGCACGCGTGTCGGACGCCACCAAGACCAAGCGCAAGAAGCCGCTGCCGGCCGGCCTCGACCTTCGTACCGTCGATCTCGCGATGCCGCTCGAGGACGCGCGCATCATCCGCAAGCTGCTCTACGTGCCGCCGTCGATGCGGGCGATCGACCTGCTCGCGCAGATGCAGGCCACGCGCATCCACCTGGCGCTGGTGGTCGACGAATATGGCGGCAGCGACGGGCTGGTCTCGCTCGAGGACATCGTCGAGCAGATCGTCGGCGAGATCGACGACGAGCACGACAGCGACGAGCCGCCCTCGATCGTGCGCCTGCCCGACAACGCCTTCATCGCCGACGCCCGCGCCAGCCTCGATGACGTCCGCACCGTGATCGGCGCGGACTTCGTCACCGGCGAGGCCGGCGAGGAAGTCGAGACGCTCGGCGGCTATCTCGTCAGCTTCGTCGGGCGCCTGCCGGTGCGCGGCGAGGTGATCTCGGGCCCCGGCAACTATGAGGTCGAGGTGCTCGATGCCGATCCGCGCCGCGTCAAGCGGCTGCGCATCTCGACGCGGAAGGAACGCCCCGCGCCGCGCACCCAGCGCGAGAGCCGACGCCGCGAGAGCGCGCCGGAGAGCGGTCAACCGCCGGCCAGTGACACGCCGACCCCGCCGCCAAGCGACGGGACCGGCCCGCAGTGAGCGCGTTCCAGCGACTCCGGCAGATTGCGCTTGCCATCATCCTCACCTGGGGATGGAAGCGCGCCCTCGTCGCCATGGCCGCCGGCGCGCTGTCGGTGCTGGCGCTGGCGCCGTTCAATCTCTTCCCCGTGCTGTTCATCACTTTCCCGGTGCTGGTCTGGCTGATCGACGGCGCCGGCGCTGGGCGATACCGCGGCATCCCCGCCGCGGCGCTGACCGGCTACTGGTTCGGGCTCGGCTATTTCGTCCCCGGCCTCTACTGGATCGGCTATGCCTTCTTCGTCGACGCCGATGTGTTCGCCTGGCTGACGCCGTTCGCCGTGCTGGGCCTGCCGGCCTATCTTTCCATCTTCACGGCGATCGGCTTTGCGCTCGCCCGCCTGCTCTGGACCAAGAACGCCACGCGCGTGCTTGCGCTCGCGGCAAGCCTCACCATCGCCGAATGGCTGCGCGGTCACGCGCTGACCGGCTTTCCCTGGAACGCGTTCGGCTATGCGCTGTCCGAGCCGTTGCCGCTGGCGCAGACGGCGTCGCTGATCGGCCTGTGGGGCATGACGTTCCTGACTGTTGCGATCTTTGCAAGCCCCGCGACGCTGATCGACCGCACGCCCGATCGCCGCGTGGCGTGGCGCGCGCCGGCCGCGGCAGTCGCGCTTCTGATTGCCATGAGCATCTTCGGCGCGATCCGCCTGTCGCTGCATCCGACCACGATGGTCGCGGGCGCCAAGCTGCGCCTGATGCAGCCGAACCTCCAGCAGGACGCGAAGTTCAACTACGCCGCCAAGACGGAGGTGATGAAGAAATACCTGGCGCTGTCGGACCGCGCCTCCGGACCGCAATCGACCGGCGTGCGCGATGCCACCATCCTGATCTGGCCGGAATCCGCCTTTCCGTTCTTCCTGACCCGCGAAGCCGACGCGATGGCCGAGATCGCCGAGCTGCTGCCGAAGGGCACGGTGCTGATCACGGGCTCGGTTCGCGCGCCCGATCTGCCGCGGGGAACGCCGATCACGCGTGCCTATAATTCGATCTACGCGATCGATCACGACGGCAGCGTGCTCGCGGTCTACGACAAGCTGCACCTGGTGCCGTTCGGAGAATTTCTTCCCTACCAGGATCTGATGGAGAAGCTCGGCTTCGAGCAGCTCACGCGTGTGCGCGGCGGCTTCATCGCCGGCACCGTGCGGCATGCGCTGCCGATACCCGGCGCGCCGTCAGCGCTGCCGCTGATCTGCTACGAAGCGATCTTTCCCGGCGAGGTTGCCGGTCGCAACGAACGTCCGGGCTGGATCGTGAACCTCACCAATGACGGCTGGTTCGGCATCTCGACCGGACCCTATCAGCATCTGGAGCAGGCGCGGATGCGCGCGATCGAACTCGGCTTGCCGCTGGTCCGCTCCGCCAATACCGGCATCTCCGCGGTGATCGATCCGGTGGGGCGAACCGTCGCCAGCCTCGGTCTCGGCGTCGAAGGCATTTTGGATGCAAGCCTGCCCGCCGCGATCCCGCCGACGATCTATGCACGGGTGGGCGACGTGCCCGCGGCCGTGCTCGTCGCGCTGGCCGTGCTTCTCGCGGTCCGCCGACGTGTGGCCAAACGGCACCCCTGATCCCGCCGTCACCGCCGAAGCGGCCGGAATCCTTTGACAACCGCGGTCCCACGGTTGACAGACTGCACGCGGGTTCCTCATTCTGCACCAGCTGCAAAAGACAGTGGGCATTGCTAAATTTCTCCGCAATGTTTCCCAATAACAGGGTCTGATTTTTATGATGCTGGCACCTGAGGCATTCCGTCGATTGCGCTGAGGGTGGTGTTTGGAGGCTGAGGAAATGTCGAAAGCGCCCAACCCTGTTGACAAATATGTCGGCAGCCGCGTGCGCATGCGCCGCATCATGTTGGGCATGAGCCAGGAAAAGCTCGGTGAAGCTTTGGGCCTGACTTTCCAGCAGATCCAGAAATACGAGAAGGGCACGAACCGGGTCGGCGCGAGCCGCATCCAGCAGATTGCCGAAATTCTCCAGGTGCCGGTGTCGTTCCTGTTCGAAGGCGGACCGAGCGGTGCGGCCGGCCCGAACGGCTTCGCGGAAGGCGCCTCGCCCTCTTACGTCTCGGACTTCCTCGCGACCTCCGAGGGACTCGCTTTGACCAAGGCGTTCACGCGAATCACTGATTCGAAGATGCGCCGCTCGATCGTCGATCTCGTCGAGCAGATCGCGGCGCGCGAAGGTCCCGACAAGCGCTGAGGCGTGCCAGCTCAATCGATTTGAGGCTGCGCCAAATCTGGCCTATGTCGTCATTTGCGGCCGCGCCTTGACGCGCGTCCTCCCGGATGATGCGATTCAAAGGCATAGATGCGCCCATGGCGAACTCCAACTGGTTCGATAACCAAACTATTCTCGACGGCATCCGGCGCTGGGTGGAGATCGAGACGCCGACAGAGGCGCCTGAACAGGTCAACAGGCTGGTGTCGTTGGTCGCGGATCATTATCGCGATCTGCCTGTCACGCTCGAGCGCATCGCCGGCGTCGACGGCTGCGGCGATCATCTGCTGGCACGCTCGGCCTGGGGCCAGGACCAGCCCGGCATCCTGGTGCTGAGCCACCTCGATACCGTTCATCCCCTGGGATTCATCGAGCGCCTGCCGTTCAAGGTCGAAGGCGACAGCGCGTTCGGTCCCGGCATCTACGACATGAAGGGCGGCGCCTACATCGCCCATCACGCGTTTCGCGCGCTTTGCGCCACGGCCGAGCGCTCGCCACTCGGCATCACCCACTTGTTCACCTCCGACGAGGAGATCGGCAGCCCCACCTCGCGTGCGCTGATCGAGAAGGAAGGGCGCAAGGCCAAATACGTGCTGGTGACGGAGCCGGCACGCGACGGCGGCAAGATCGTCACCGGACGCAAGGGCGTCGGACGCTTCCAGGTGTTCATCAAGGGCGTGCCGGCGCATGCCGGCTCGCGACCCGAAGATGGTCGCAGCGCCGTCCGCGAGCTCGCCAATATCATCCTGACGCTGGAAGGGATGAACGACCCGGCGCGCGGCGTCTCCGTGAATGTCGGTGTGGTGCGCGGCGGCACGCGCCCCAACGTGACGCCGGAAGAGGCCTATGCCGAAATCGATCTGCGCGTGCCGAGCTTCACCGATGCGGACGAATTCGTCGGCAAGATCCTCGCCCTGAGGTCGAAGACGGACGGCGTCACCGTCAGGGTCACCGGCGAGCTCAATCGTCCGCCCTACGAGAAGGGCAATGCAGGTGCCTCGCTGTACGAGCATGCCAGGACGCTCGCCACGGAGATCGGCTTCGAACTGATCGACACCTACACGGGCGGCGGCTCGGACGGCAATTTCACCGCTCCCCACACCGGCACGCTCGACGGGCTCGGCGTCGACGGCAAGGGCGCACACACCCATTATGAGCAGCTCTATGTCTCGTCGCTCGAACCGCGCGCGCGGCTGCTCTATCGCCTGTATCAGACGCTGCGATGAGCGAACGCAAGTCAGATCCCGATCGCGATGACAACAGCGAGCGCGCCTTCTTCGGGCGCCGCAAGGGCCACAAGCTCAGGCAGCACCAGGCCGAGCTGATCGATCATCTGCTGCCGCATCTTGCGCTCGACATCGCGGGCGAGGCGCCGGGGAATGCGTGCGAGATCTTCGATCCCGCGGCGAGCGACGTGCGGCTCGAGATCGGCTTCGGCGGCGGCGAGCATCTTGCGGCCGAGGCGCAGAACTTCGCCACGACCGGCTTCATCGGCTGCGAGCCCTATGTCAACGGCATGGCGAAGATCCTCGCGCAGATCGAGGCCGGCAACATCGCCAACATCCGCCTGTTCGCGGGCGATGCCGCCGAGCTCCTGGCCTGGCTGCCGAAGGCCTCGCTGTCGCGGATCGACCTGATCCACCCGGATCCCTGGCCGAAGCGGCGGCACTGGAAGCGGCGCTTCGTCCAGGACAGGACCATCGCCGCAATGGCGCGCGTGCTGAAGGTCGGCGGCGAATTCCGCTTCGTCTGCGACATCGACGATTACTGCGCCTGGACGCTGTCGCATCTTGCGCGCTCGGCGGACTTCAAATGGCTTGCGGAGCGCGCCGACGATTTCCGGCAGCCATGGGACGGCTACACGATGACGCGCTACGGCTGGAAGGCCGCGCGCGAAGGACGCAAGGCCGCGTATTTGCGGTTCAGAAGAAGCTGATTGTCGTTCCGGGGCGCGCGAAGCGCGAACCCGGAACCTCGAGATTCCGGGTTCGATGCTTCGCATCGCCCCGGAATGACCAACACAGTAACTTCAGATCGTCTGCCGGTTGCGCCAGAAATTCACGACGCGTTCCGCCGTCGTCGGCATCAGGCGCGTGAAGTTCATGCGGGCGGCCTCGATGTCGGCATCGGCCGGCGTGCGATGCGGACCGTACCAGAGCAGGATGAGCGCGCGCACCGTGGGCCAGCCGAGATTGAGCACGCGCCCCAGGATCAGAATCGGATCGTAGCGGTCGCCCGCGATCAGGCGGTCGAGGATCGAGAGGCGGACGCCGGACATCGCCGAGAGCGAGGCGATCGCTTCCTCGTATTTGTTTGCCTTGGCAAAGCCGAGCAGCGCGCTCTCGCCGAGATGGCCCTCGCGATGCAAGCCGAGCACCGTGCGCTGTGCCGCCGTGAAATCGCGCCGCGGCCCGGGCGGCAGCGCGGCCTCCTCGATGGCCGCCATGGCGCGCTTGATCTCGACCTGGCGCACGGGATTGACCACGCTGGAGAGACGGCGGCGAATGACGTCGAGCGTGCCGTTGAGCAGCTCTTTCAGGTGCTCGCCCGAAAGATCGTTGCGCTGGCCGATCTTGAGCGTCAGCACGCCGTCCTGCGCGGCACGCTTGATCAGCTCGGAATAGCCGCCGGGTGAGAACATCGCACCGGCATTGCCTGCGGCGCGACGCACCACGTCGCGGTCGCCGCGCTCGACCAGTACGTCGGTGACGACAGACGACAGGGCGGGACGCTCCGTCATCGCCAGCAGATGACCCTGGCCCTTCAGCCGCGCGATCTCGACCAGCGCCGCTTCGTCGAGCACGGGCGAGCGGCGCAACACAGGGGCCGCCACCATGATCTCGTTTTCGCGCGCGAACTGGTTCACCAGGTGCCGCGGCGCGTTGTCCAGGCGCGAAAAGCGCTCGGCGAGATCGACGCGCGAGGCGAGCTCGGCATGCGGGACGAGATCGATCAGGAGATCGTCGAAGAGATCTATGAGCTCGGGACGGAGCTTGGCGGGATCCTGGAAGAACAGCTCGGCGATGGCACGCGCGATCTCGCCACGGCGCCGGGGGTCGCCGCGTTTGACGATATCGTCCAGTCCGGGAATGAGCGACGTGGCAACGGTCATGAAAACGCAAACTCGTACAGGGCACGCCGCGGGTGCGCCCTTGGTCCAAGTCGCCCCACAATCAGGGAATTTAGGCCCCGTTGATGAAGGAAGCGTTGCGCGGGGGGCCGTTGGAAAGGCGCAAAAAGCCTCGCCTGCCCTGCGATGGGCCTTGTCCGCGAGGGTGGAAAGGGCTATATCAGCGCCAATTCATCTTCTCATACGATCCGCGTAGTGAGAGTGGGCCCGAAAGGACCCGCTCTTTTTTATTACCTGAGCGCGGCTTGGCGGAAGATGCGGCCCGGCGAGCTGCCGGGAGAGTTCCGAAGCGGGCTTTGAAATCGTAACCAAGCCTTAACCATCGAGCGCCTTGACCCTGGATATGACCGAACCGACCGCTGGTTCCACGGATGCCGAGTTGCTGGCCGAGCCGAGGCTCGTGGTCGAGCCGGGCGTCGCGGCACGGGTGTCCGCGGTGGCAGGTCCCGTGCTCCAGGGCATGGGCTACCGCCTGGTGCGGATCCGCATTTCCGGCGAGGCCGGCTGCACCGTGCAGATCATGGCCGAGCGCCCGGACGGCTCGATGCAGATCGAGGATTGCGAGGCAATCTCGCGGGCGCTGTCGCCCGTGCTCGACGTCGCCGACCCCATCGATCGCGCCTATCGGCTGGAAATCTCCTCGCCGGGGATCGATCGCCCCCTGGTGCGGCGTTCCGATTTCGAGCGCTATGCCGGACATCTGGTGAAGGTCGAGATGGCGGTCGCCCATGAGGGGCGGAAGCGGTTCCGCGGCATGATCGGCGCTGTCGAAGGCGACCGCGTGCATCTGCAGCGCGACGACGTCAAGGCGGGCGAGGAACGCGACGTTCTCCTGACGATGGAGGACATCAGCGAGGCCCGGCTGGTACTGACCGACGAGCTGATCGCGGAATCGATGCGCCGTGGCAAGGCCGCGGCGCGCGAGATGCGCCGCAATCTCGGCCTGGAGCCGCCGGCTGCGCCTCACGCGAAAATCAGCGAAAAAACGACCAAGAACACCAAGCCGAAGAAGAAGCCGGCACCGACCAATACGAAGAAACATCGCCTGGCCGCCGAACGCGCGCGGCGCGGCGAGATCGAGCCTGACGAAGGAGACTAGCCATGGCAGTCAGCGCCAATCGACTTGAACTGCTCCAGATCGCCGATGCCGTCGCGCGCGAGAAATCGATCGACCGCGGCATCGTCATCGCGGCGATGGAGGACGCCATCGCCAAGGCGGCGCGGGCCCGTTACGGCAGCGAAACTGACGTTCACGCCGAGATCGACCCGAAGAAGGGCGAGCTGCGGCTGTCGCGCCACATGCTGGTGGTCGAGAAGGTCGAAAACCACTCCAACCAGATTTCGCTGGTGGATGCGCAGCGCGCCAATCCCGGCGCCCAGGTCGGTGACACCATCGCCGACACCCTGCCGCCGCTCGAATATGGCCGCATCGCTGCGCAGTCGGCCAAGCAGGTGATCGTGCAGAAGGTGCGCGAGGCCGAGCGCGACCGGCAATATCAGGAATTCAAGGACCGCATCGGCGACATCGTCAACGGCGTCGTCAAGCGCGTCGAATATGGCAGCGTGATCGTCGATCTCGGCCGCGGTGAAGCCATCATCCGCCGCGACGAGATGCTGCCGCGCGAAGTGTTCCGCAACGGCGACCGCGTCCGCGCCTATATCTTCGACGTCCGCCGCGAGACCCGCGGCCCGCAGATCTTCCTCTCCCGCACCCATCCGCAGTTCATGGCGAAGCTGTTCGCGCAGGAAGTGCCGGAAATCTATGACGGCATCGTCGAGATCAAGGCGGTTGCCCGCGATCCCGGCTCGCGCGCGAAAATCGGCGTGATTTCCCGCGATTCCTCGGTCGATCCGGTCGGCGCCTGCGTCGGCATGCGCGGCTCGCGCGTGCAGGCCGTGGTGAACGAATTGCAGGGCGAGAAGATCGACATCATTCCCTGGTCGCCCGACATCGCGACCTTCGTGGTCAACGCGCTGGCGCCGGCCGAAGTCTCCAAGGTCGTCATCGACGAAGACCGCGAGCGCATCGAGGTCGTGGTGCCCGATACCAACAACCAGCTCTCGCTGGCGATCGGCCGCCGCGGCCAGAACGTGCGCCTCGCCTCGCAGCTCACCGGCTGGGATATCGACATCCTGACCGAGCAGGAGGAATCGGAGCGCCGCCAGGCCGACTTCGAGAACTCCACCCGCGTCTTCATGGAATCGCTCAACGTCGACGAAGTGGTCGGCCAGCTGCTGGCGTCCGAAGGCTTCACCTCGGTCGAGGAACTCGCCATGGTGGACATCAAGGAGCTCGCCGGCATCGAGGGTTTTGACGAGGAGACCGCGCAGGAGCTCCAGAACCGCGCCCGCGAATATCTCGAGCAGCAGGAAGCCGAGCTCGAGGCCAAGCGCGTGGAACTCGGCGTCGAGGACGCTCTCAAGGACGTGCCCGGCGTCACCTCGAAGATGCTGGTCAAGTTCGGCGAGAACGACATCAAGACCGTCGACGACCTCGCCGGCTGCGCCACCGACGATCTGGTCGGCTGGACCGAGCGCAAGGAAGGTGGCGAATCCACCAAATATCCGGGTGCGCTCGACGGTATCGAGATTTCCCGTGACGATGCCGAAGCGATGATCATGCAGGCCCGCGTCAAGGCCGGCTGGATCACCGAGGCCGATCTCGCCAAGCCCGCCGAAGAGGCTGAGGCGAGCGAAGATCAGCCGGCTTAAGGACGAAGGAGAATGTCGCCCGGATGCTCGCAGATACTGACCACGATCTCGACCATGGGCCGCGGACCGAAAGGTCCGCGACCATGCGGATGTGCGCGGTCAGCCGCGAGGTCCGGCCGATCGACGAGCTGATCCGTTTCGTCGTCTCGCCGGAAGGGCACATAGTTCCCGATCTCAAGCGCAAGCTGCCCGGACGCGGCATGTGGATCACCGCCTCGCGCGAGGTGGTTGCGGAAGCGGTGCGGCGTCACCAATTTAGCAAGGCCTTCAAGCGCGAGCTGCGCACCCCTCAGACGCTTCCCGCCGACATCGAGGCGCTCCTGGTCCGGAGCGTGACGGAAGCCCTTGGGATTGCCGCCAAGGCGGGCCAGGTCGTGGCCGGCTTCGGCAAGGTCGAGAGCGCGCTTCGGGAAGGCACGGTCGAGGTCCTGATCCACGCCAGCGACGGGGCCGCGGACGGAATCCGCAAATTGGACATGCTGGCGCGTCAAAATGCCGGAAATCGCGGCGCCAAGCCGCAGATTCCCGTCGTGACCGGACTGAAATCGATAGAATTGGATTTGGCACTGACCCGGTCAAATGTGATACATGCTGCGCTGCTCGCGGGCCCGGCGAGCAGGTCATTCCTGTCACGTAGCCAGATGCTGGTCCGATACCGGATGGCGGACGATGACAAGACTGCCGAAAAGCGCGGCCAGGATTTCTGAGAGACAACGACCAACCGACGTGACTGTGCGGCAACGCACAACGACAACAAGATCAGGATTAGGACTGCTGAATGGTTGATACCAAGACCCCTGGCGACAAGAAGCTGAGCGTTCCGAGCAAGACGCTATCGCTCAAGCCGCGCGTCGAAACGGGCACCGTGCGCCAGAGCTTCAGCCACGGCCGGAGCAAGCAGGTCGTGGTCGAGAAGCGCGGCAAGCGCCGTATTGGCGACGGTCCCGAGCCGCACGCGCCCGAGGTGACCGCAAAGCCGGCGCCCGCCGCGCCTGCCCCGTCGCGCCCGGCTCCGCCGCCCGCCCCGCCGCGCAATGCCGGTTCCGGCGTGGTGCTGCGCACCCTGACCGAGGACGAGCGTTCGGCCCGTGCCAGCGCGCTGGCCGATGCCAAGCTGCGCGAAGTCGAGGAACGCCGCCAGGCCGAGGAAGAGGCCCAGCGCCGCGCCGTCCGCGAGGCCGCCGAACGCGCCGAGCGCGAAGCCGCCGAAGCCCGCCGCAAGGCCGAGGACGAGCGCCATCGCCACGAGGACGAAGCCAAGCGGAAGGCCGAGACCGAGGCCAAGAAGCGTTTTGGCGAGGGCGAGCAGCCGGCTTCGGCCGCGCGTCCCGCAACCGCAGCGCCGGCCGCGCCCGCACCGCGCCCCGGTGCGCCCGCGGCACGACCCGGAACCACGACGACCCGCCCGGGAACAACGACCGCGCGTCCTGCAACGACGACCGCGCAGCGTCCGGGTGCACCGGCAGGCCGTGGCCCCGCAGTTGCGGCCGAGCCGGACGAGGACGAGGCGCCGCGCCAGATCCGTCGCGGTCCCGGCGGCGCCGCGCGTCCCGCGCCGCCTCCCAAGACCACTCACAAGCCCGGCCCGCAGAAAGAGCGCGGCCGCCTCACGGTGGTCACCGCGCTCAACGCCGACGAGGTGCGCGAGCGCTCGATCGCCTCGTTCCGCCGCCGCACCCAGCGTCTGAAGGGGCATGCCTCGAACGAGCCGAAGGAAAAGCTCATCCGCGAGGTGATCATTCCGGAAGCGATCACGATCCAGGAGCTCGCCAACCGCATGGCCGAGCGCGCGGTCGACGTCATCCGCATGCTGATGAAGCAGGGCGCGATGCACAAGATCACCGACGTGATCGACGCCGACACCGCGCAGCTTATCGCCGAAGAGCTCGGTCACACAGTCAAGCGCGTCGCCGCGTCTGACGTTGAAGAAGGCCTGTTCGACCAGGTCGACGATTCCACCGACACCGAGACGCGTTCGCCCGTGGTGACCGTGATGGGTCACGTCGACCACGGCAAGACCTCGCTGCTCGACGCGCTCCGACATGCCAACGTGGTCTCCGGCGAAGCCGGCGGCATCACCCAGCATATCGGCGCCTATCAGGTGGTGTCGCCCGAAAGCGGCAAGAAGATCACCTTCATCGACACGCCCGGCCACGCCGCGTTCACCGCGATGCGCGCCCGCGGCGCCAAGGTCACCGACATCGTCGTGCTGGTGGTCGCGGCCGATGACGGCGTGATGCCGCAGACCGTCGAAGCCATCAACCACGCCAAGGCGGCGCGGGTGCCGATCATCGTTGCCATCAACAAGATCGACAAGCCCGATGCCAAGCCCGAGCGCGTGCGCACCGAACTGCTCCAGCACGAAGTGCAGGTGGAATCCTTCGGCGGCGACGTCGTCGACGTCGAGGTGTCCGCCAAGAACAAGACCAATCTCGACAAGCTGCTCGAGATGATCGCGCTCCAGGCCGACATCCTCGACCTGAAGACCAATTCGGAGCGTCCGGCCGAAGGCACCGTGATCGAGGCCAAGCTCGACCGCGGCCGTGGCCCGGTCGCGACCGTGCTGGTTCAGCGCGGCACGCTCCGTGTCGGCGACATCATCGTTGCCGGCGCCGAGATGGGCCGCGTCCGCGCGCTGATCTCGGACCAGGGCGAGACGGTGCAGGAAGCAGGTCCGTCGGTGCCGGTCGAGGTGCTCGGCTTCAACGGTCCGCCGGAAGCCGGCGATCGCCTCGCCGTCGTCGAGAACGAAGCCCGGGCCCGCCAGGTCACGAGCTACCGCGCGCACCAGAAGCGCGAGAACGCGGCAGCCTCGATCTCCGGCATGCGCGGCTCGCTCGAGCAGATGATGTCGCAGCTGAAGACGGCGGGCCGCAAGGAATTCCCGCTGATCATCAAGGCCGACGTGCAGGGTTCGCTGGAAGCGATCCTCGGCTCGCTGGAGAAGCTCGGCACCGACGAAGTCGCCGCCCGCATCCTGCATGCCGGCGTCGGCGGTATCTCGGAGTCGGACGTGACGCTCGCGGAAGGCTTCAACGCCGCGATCATCGGCTTCTCGGTTCGTGCCAACAAGGAAGCCGCTGCGGCCGCCAAGCGCAACGGCATCGAGATCCGCTACTACAACATCATCTACGACCTCGTGGACGACGTGAAGAAGGCGATGAGCGGCCTGCTCGCGCCGACCTTGCGCGAGACCATGCTTGGCAATGCCGCGATCCTGGAGATCTTCAACATCTCCAAGGTCGGCAAGGTCGCCGGCTGCCGCGTCACCGACGGCACCGTGGAACGCGGCGCCAATGTGCGCCTGATCCGCGACAACGTCGTCGTGCACGAAGGCAAGCTGTCGACGCTGAAGCGCTTCAAGGACGAAGTGAAGGAAGTCCAGTCCGGTCAGGAATGCGGCATGGCCTTCGAGAACTATCACGACATGCGTGCCGGTGACGTGATCGAGTGTTATCGCGTGGAGACGATCCAGCGCTCCCTGTAAGTCCAAATCTTACCGAAGCGCCCGGATCTTTTTGAGCTGAAATAGCGGGAGTGAGATGGCCGGATTTTTTCCGGCCATCCGCGCCTCTTCGTTTCAACGGACAAATGACAATGCTCGTGTCCCAAACGCGGGCACGACGAGGTGATTTCCAGAATGCCGCGCCACCACCAGAAAAAAAGTTCCGCGTCCGGCGGAGGCTCGCAGCGCCAGTTGCGCGTCGGCGAGCAGGTTCGCCATGCGATGGCCGAGATTCTGGCGCAAGGCAACGTGCATGATGCGGACCTCGAAGGTCACATCGTCACCGTGCCGGAGGTGCGGATGTCCCCCGACCTGAAGCTCGCGACAATCTACGTGATGCCGCTCGGTGGCCGCGACACCGAGATCGTCATCGCTGCGCTCGAGCGCAACAAGAAATTCCTGCGCGGCGAAGTCGCGCGGCGCGTTAACCTGAAATTTGCACCTGACGTTCGCTTCCGCGTCGACGAGCGATTCGACGAAGCGGAACGGATCGAGAAGCTTTTGCGAACACCTGCGGTGCAGAAGGACCTGGAACAGGATCCGGATTCGGATCGGGAAGAAGAGCAATGACGATGGACCCGGCTCACGGCACGATCGGCGGCGAACAGGCCGATCAGAGCGACGTGCAGAAAAATAATTTCGCGGACATGGGCGGCAATTCCCAGCCGCACCAGGAGCCGCGCCGCGTCAACAACGATCCCCGCGCCAAGCAGCAGAAGGGCAACCAGGTTCGCCGCGACCGCCGCGACGTCCATGGCTGGGTCGTGCTCGACAAGCCGATCGGCATGACCTCGACGCAGGCCGTCGCCGTGCTCAAGCGCCTGTTCAACGCCAAGCGCGCCGGCCACGCCGGCACGCTCGATCCGCTCGCTTCCGGCGGCCTGCCGATTGCGCTCGGCGAAGCCACCAAGACGGTTCCCTTCGTCATGGACGGCCGCAAGCGCTACCAGTTCACCGTGTGCTGGGGCGAGGAGCGCGACACCGACGACATCGAGGGCCGGGTGACCGCGACCTCCGAGCTGCGCCCGACCCGGGAGGCCATCCTGGCGCTGTTGCCCCGCTTCACCGGGGTGATCGAGCAGATCCCGCCGCGCTATTCTGCGATCAAGATCCAGGGCGAGCGCGCCTATGACCTCGCCCGCGACGGCGAGGTCGTGGAGCTGGCTCCCCGCCCGGTCGAGATTCACCGATTAACCCTTGTGGATCAACCGGATAACGACCGGGCCGTGTTCGAGGCCGAGTGCGGCAAGGGCACCTATGTCCGTGCGCTGGCCCGCGATATGGGCCGGATTCTCGGCACTTATGGCCATATCTGCGCGCTGCGGCGGACCCTGGTCGGCCCATTTGGCGAAAACGACATGATTCCGCTGGATCAGTTGGAGGCTTTGTGCGATAGAGCCGCGTCCGGCGAGGGCAGCCTCGCCGACGCGCTTTTGCCCGTTGAGACCGCGCTGGACGACATCCCGGCACTGGCCGTCACTCGGGCTGATGCGGCAAGGCTCCATCGGGGCCAGGCCGTTTTGTTGCGCGGACGGGATGCGCCCACTTGTAGCGGCACAGTCTATGTCACGGTGGCAGGCCGCCTTTTGGCGCTTGCCGAAGTCGGCAATGGCGAAATCATCCCCAAGCGTGTGTTCAACCTGACCGGCCTGACTGCCAGCCCCGGTCGCAACGAGAGAAATTGACGATGTCGATTGCCGCAGAACGCAAAGCGGAAGTCATCAAGACGAATGCCACCAAGGCCGGCGATACCGGTTCGCCCGAGGTTCAGGTCGCGATCCTGTCGGAACGCATCAACAACCTCACCAGCCATTTCAAGACTCACGTGAAGGACAACCATTCGCGTCGCGGCCTCTTGAAGCTGGTCTCGACCCGCCGCTCGCTCCTCGACTACCTCAAGAAGAGGGACGAGGCGCGCTACAAGGCACTGCTCGAGAAGCACAACATTCGTCGTTAAGTGTTCCTGCGCGCGCCACTGGCGCGCGTTTTCGCGCGTGGTTTCGAACGAAAGCGTTTGTTTAAAGGTTTTTGATCGAGGCTGCGTGCGCGTCGGATGCGAGCCCAAAGCGCGAAGAATCGCACTTTGGATTGTTGTTTGAGCATGATCTTTTCGGAAAACCGATTCGCACTTTTCCGGATCATACTCGAGTGACGGCCAGCATCCGGGGCACGATCGGCGAAGACCGCAGTTCGGTGTTCGCGTTCGTGCCGACTGACAGTCCAGCAGCAATCCGGCGGCTGGGCACAACGGGCAAGGCGCCCGTATGACCCGAAAGGATGGACGCCATCCGAAATCCAAAAACCATGGCAGGATCGCAGGACGCTGATCATCCGCTCCGATCAGCGTCCCGCAATCTTGCGCATGGTTTTTGTTTTTCGAAGCGTCCCTCGTTTCGAGAACCCATGAAAGAAGACCTCTATGTTCAATAAGCATTCAGTCGAGATCGACTGGGGCGGACGCCCTCTCAAGCTCGAAACCGGCAAGATCGCCCGCCAGGCCGACGGCGCCGTCGTCGCCACCTATGGCGAGACCGTGGTGCTCGCCACCGTCGTCGCGGCGAAGGCGCCGCGCGAAGGCGTCGACTTCCTGCCGCTGACCGTCGACTACCAGGAGAAGACCTACGCCGCCGGCCGCATTCCCGGCGGCTATTTCAAGCGTGAGGGCCGTCCGACCGAGAAGGAGACGCTGGTCTCCCGCCTGATCGACCGCCCGATCCGTCCGCTGTTCGTCGACGGTTGGCGCAACGAGACCCAGGTGATCGCCACCGTGCTGTCGCACGACATGGAGAACGATCCCGATATCGTCGCGCTGGTGGCCTCGTCGGCTGCGCTGACCCTGTCGGGCGCTCCCTTCAAGGGTCCGATCGGCGCCGCGCGCGTCGGCTTCGTCAATGACGAATACGTGCTCAACCCGACGCTCGACGAGATGGTCGACACCCAGCTCGACCTCGTCGTCGCCGGCACGGCCGACGCCGTGCTGATGGTGGAATCGGAAGCCAAGGAACTGAACGAAGACATCATGCTCGGCGCGGTGATGTTCGGTCACCGCCACTTCCAGCCGGTGATCAACGCGATCATCGAGCTCGCCGAGAAGGCCGCCAAGGAGCCGCGCGAAGTCACCGTCATCGACAATGCCGCGCTCGAGAAGGAAATGCTCGGCCTCGTCGAGCAGGAACTGCGCGCCGCCTACGCCATTCCGGTCAAGCAGGATCGCTACGCCGCGGTCGGCAAGGTCAAGGAAAAGGTGATCGCCCATTATTTCCCCGAAGGGCAGGAACCGAAATACGACAAGCTGCGCATCGCCGGCGTGTTCAAGGAGCTCGAGGCCAAGATCGTTCGCTGGAACATCCTCGACACCGGCAAGCGCATCGACGGCCGCGACTCCAAGACCGTGCGCAACATCATCGCCGAAGTCGGCGTGCTGCCGCGCGCCCACGGCTCGGCGCTGTTCACCCGCGGCGAGACCCAGGCGATGGTCGTGACCACGCTCGGCACCGGCGAGGACGAGCAGTACATCGACGCGCTGTCGGGAACGTACAAAGAGACGTTCCTGCTGCACTACAACTTCCCTCCCTATTCGGTCGGTGAGACCGGCCGCCTCGGCGGCACCAAGCGCCGCGAGATCGGCCATGGCAAGCTCGCCTGGCGCGCGATCCACCCGGTGCTGCCGCCGCATCACGAGTTTCCGTACACGATCCGCGTGGTCTCCGAGATCACCGAATCCAACGGCTCCTCGTCGATGGCTTCGGTCTGCGGCGCCTCGCTCGCGCTGATGGACGCCGGCGTGCCGCTGAAGCGGCCGACCGCGGGCATCGCAATGGGCCTGATCCTCGAAGACAAGCGCTTTGCGGTTCTCTCCGACATCCTCGGTGACGAGGATCATCTCGGCGACATGGACTTCAAGGTCGCCGGCACGGAATCGGGCATCACCTCGCTCCAGATGGACATCAAGATCGAGGGCATCACCGAGGAGATCATGAAGGTCGCTCTCGGCCAGGCCAAGGATGGGCGTATCCACATCCTCGGCGAGATGGCCAAGGCGCTGACCAACGCCCGCGCCGAGCTCGGCGAATACGCGCCGCGCATCGAGACCTTCAAGATCCCGACCGACAAGATCCGCGAAGTGATCGGCACCGGCGGCAAGGTGATCCGCGAGATCGTCGAGAAGACCGGCGCCAAGGTCAACATCGAGGACGACGGCACCGTGAAGGTCGCCTCCAGCGACGGCGAGGCGATGAAGGCCGCGATCAAGTGGATCAAGTCGATCGCGTCCGAGCCGGAAGTCGGCCAGATCTATGACGGCACCGTCGTCAAGGTGATGGAGTTCGGCGCCTTCGTGAACTTCTTCGGCTCCAAGGACGGCCTCGTTCACATCAGCCAGCTCGCTTCGGCGCGCGTGCAGAAGACCTCCGACGTCGTCAAGGAAGGCGACAAGGTCAAGGTCAAGCTGCTCGGCTTCGACGACCGCGGCAAGACCCGCCTGTCGATGAAGGTGGTCGACCAGACCACCGGCGAGGACCTCGAGGCCAAGGACAAGGCCGCCGAGGGCGAGAAGGCTCCGCGCGAAGCGGCCGGCGAGTAAGTCTCGCACCAGTCCAGAAAAACGAAGGGCGGCCGAGAGGCCGCCCTTTTTGTTTGTGTTCGTGCTCGCCCCGGGAGAGCTGCGCTCCCTCTCCCGCTTGCGGGAGAGGGCTGGGGTGAGCCCGCACCTTCGGCGCGACCTCTCCCGCAGGCGGGAGAGGTGTAACACCATCTTACGCCGCGAGATCGAACCGGTCGAGGTTCATCACCTTGGTCCAGGCCTTGGCGAAGTCCTTCACGAACTGCTCCTTGGAGTCCGACGTGGCATAGACCTCGGCGTAGGCGCGGAGCTGCGAGTGCGCGCCGAAGATGAGATCGGCGCGCGTGCCGGTCCACTTCACCGCGTTGGTCTTGCGGTCGCGAGCCTCGTAGGTGCCGTCGGCCGCCGGCGCCCACTGCGTGCTCATGTCGAGCAGGTTGACGAAGAAGTCGTTGCTCAGCGCACCCACCTTCGCGGTGAGGACGCCGTGCTTCGAACCGTTCGCATTGGCACCGAGCACGCGCAGACCGCCGACCAGGACGGTCAACTCGGGTCCGGTGAGCTTCAGAAGCTGTGCGCGATCGACGAGCGCTTCTTCCTGCTGCAGGAACTGCTGCCGCTTGCCGACGTAGTTGCGGAAACCATCGGCGCGCGGCTCCAGCGGCGCGAAGGAAGCCGCATCCGTCTGCTCCTGCGAGGCGTCCATGCGGCCCGGCGTGAACGCGACCTTGACGTCGACGCCGGCGTCCTTCGCGGCCTTCTCGACCGCGGCGGTGCCGCCGAGGACGATCAGGTCGGCGAGCGAGACCTTCTTCGCGCCGGCCGAGGCGTTGAACTCCTTCTGGATCGCTTCGAGCTTGCCGAGCACCTTCGAGAGCTGAGCCGGCTGGTTCACCTCCCAGTCCTTCTGCGGGCTGAGACGAATGCGCGCGCCGTTGGCGCCGCCGCGCTTGTCCGAACCGCGGAACGTCGAGGCCGACGCCCATGCGGTCGAGACCAGCTCCGGCACCGAGAGGCCCGAGGCCAGGATCTTCGTCTTCAGCGCAGCGATGTCCTGATCGCTGACCAGCTCGTGATTCACGGCCGGGATCGGATCCTGCCAGATCAGCGTCTCCTTCGGCACCAGCGGGCCGAGATAGCGCTGGATCGGACCCATGTCGCGATGGGTGAGCTTGAACCAGGCGCGGGCGAATGCATCCGCGAACTGATCCGGGTTCTCCAGGAAGCGCCGCGAGATCTTCTCATAGGCCGGATCGAGGCGCAGCGAGAGATCGGTGGTCAGCATCGTCGGCCGGTGCTTCTTCGACTTGTCGAAGGCGTCGGGAATGATCGCCTCGGCACCCTTGGCCGTCCACTGGTTCGCGCCGCCCGGGCTCTTCGTCAGCTCCCATTCGTACTTGAACAGGTTCTCGAAGAAGTTGTTGCTCCACTTCGTCGGCGTCGTCGTCCACGTCACCTCGAGACCGCTGGTGATGGAGTCGCCCGCCAGGCCCGAAGCGTGCTTGCTCTTCCAGCCGAGACCCTGATCCTCGAGCGCGCCCGCTTCCGGCTCCGGTCCGACCAGCGACGGATCGCCCGCACCATGGGTCTTGCCGAAGGTATGACCGCCGGCGATCAGCGCGACGGTTTCCTCGTCGTTCATCGCCATGCGGAAGAAGGTCTCGCGGATGTCCTTTGCCGCGGCGATCGGGTCCGGCTTGCCGTTCGGGCCTTCCGGATTGACGTAGATGAGGCCCATCTGCACCGCGCCGAGCGGCTCGGCGAGCTGGCGTTCGCCGCTGTAGCGCTCATCGCCCAGCCAGGTGCCTTCGGGACCCCAATAGAGCTCTTCCGGCTCCCAGACGTCGGCGCGACCGCCGGCGAAACCGAACGTCTTGAAGCCCATCGATTCCAGCGCGACATTGCCGGCGAGCACCATCAAATCGGCCCAGGAGATCTTGCGGCCGTATTTCTGCTTGATCGGCCAGAGCAGCCGGCGCGCCTTGTCGAGGTTGGCGTTGTCGGGCCAGCTGTTGAGCGGCGCGAAACGCTGCTGACCGGCACCGGCCCCGCCACGGCCATCGGTGATGCGGTAGGTGCCGGCGCTGTGCCAGGCCATGCGGATCATCAGGCCGCCATAATGACCGAAGTCGGCGGGCCACCACTCCTGCGAGTCCGTCATCAGGGCGGTCAGGTCCTTGATGACCGCGTTCAGGTCGAGCGTCTTGAATTCCTTGGCGTAGTCGAATTCCTTGCCCATCGGATCGGACAGGCCGGAATTCTTATGCAGCATCTCGATGCTGAGCTGGGTTGGCCACCAATCGCGGTTCGCCGGCACGCGTTTTCCACCCGAAAACGGGCACTTTGAAGTGTCGTCCATGAATACCTCCTCTGGTGGCGTCGAACTCGCGCCTTTGACCAGGTAGAAACACTCTAAGCCTCGCATTCCATCAGGGGAAGTTGACTTTAATGATCGCTGCGATAGGATTTTCTGATGGTCAACGTGACGATGCGCCAGCTCCGGTATTTCGACGCGCTGGCGCGTCACGGCCATTTCGGGCGCGCGGCGGAGGCGAGCTCGATCTCGCAGCCGGCCCTGTCGATGCAGATCAAGGAACTGGAGGAGGCGCTCGGCGGCCTGCTGCTGGAGCGCACCGCCCGGCAGGTCGCGCTGACGCGGTTCGGCGAAGAGCTCGCCCCCCGCGTCCGCGACATCCTGCGCTCGGTCGATGAGCTCGGCGATTTCGCGCGGGCGTCGCAGGACCGCTTCGCCGGCCGACTGCGCATCGGCATGATTCCGACGATCGCGCCGTATTTGCTGCCCAAGATCACCAAGAATCTCACGCGCATGCATCCGGAACTCGACATCCGCGTGCGCGAGACGATGACGCCGCGGCTGATCCAGGAACTGGTCGAAGGCCGGCTCGACACCGCCATCGTCGCGCTGCCGGTGTCCGAGCCCTCGCTCACCGAAGTTGCCCTGTTCGAGGAGAAATTCCTGCTGGTGCGGCCGGGCGCGGATGAGGGAACGCCCGCACCCTCGCGCGAGATGATGCGGGAGATGCGGCTCCTGCTGCTCGAGGAGGGACACTGCTTCCGCGACCAGGCGCTGTCCTTCTGCAACATGCAATCGGCGCCGCCGCGCGAGATGCTGGATGCGAATTCGCTGTCGACGCTGGTCCAGATGGTCAGCGCCGGCATCGGCGTCACCTTGATCCCGGAGATGGCGGTGCCGGTGGAGACGCGATCGGCCTCGGTCTCGCTCACGCGCTTTCGCGACCCGCAGCCCTCGCGCACCATCGGCATGGTCTGGCGCAAGACCAGCCCGCTGGCGCGGCAGCTGCTCCAGATTTCGGAGGTGGTGTGCCTGTCGGCCGGCAAGGTGCGCGCACGGCAATCCGTGCGCAGCCAACGGGCCTGACTTCCGATGCCGCAACCCGTCATCCGCCCCGCCCGCGCGGACGAATATGACGAGATCGCCCGCGTCTGGATGGAGAGCTGGGTCTCGACCGGGCTTGCCGAGGCGAGTGAATTCCTGCTGGCAAACCTGCGCGCACGCATCAGGCGCGAGATCGAGAACGGCTGGAGCCTGTTCGTCGCCGACGACAACGGCGCCATCGCCGCGATGCTCGCACTGCATCTGCCCAAACTCTATCTCGATATGCTCTTTGTCGGGCCCGCCTTTCAGGGGCAATCGCTCGGGCGAAAACTGCTCGCCTTCACGCGCACGCAAATGCCTGACGAGATGTACCTGCGCTGTGTGCGCGAAAACGAAAAGGCCTGGCGCTGGTACGAGCGCGAAGGCTTTGTGTTTGAGAAGGAAGAGGTCGAACCGTCGAACGGGTTCGTGATGAAGTATTACCGTTGGAAGCGGCCGGCTGCGGGATAGACCACGATCTCTGGATGCAGCTTGCGGTTGTCACGATCCCCACCTAGTGTGGCGGGACCGATGACCCCTGCTCCTGGAATCCATGCTTCGCATTGCTGTCTCGCTGATCGCGCTCCTGTCCCTTCTGACCCCGGCAGTCGCACAAACTCCTCCCGCAACAACAGCGCCCGTCGCTCAGTCCGCACCACAGGCAAAGCCGGTTGCCAAGAAAGCGGCGCCGAAGGCCAAGCCGACTGCGAAGCCGCCGGTCGCGGCAGAGAGCGGCCCGTGTCGGCTCGGTGTGATCTCGGTGATCGGAGATCGCTACTCCGTACAGAAATTTGGCATTACGATCTTCGAGGCTGAGGCAAGCGAGGTCCCGATCGACTGGGGTCTCGACGATCTCGTCTTCGCACGGGTGCGCGCGGCAACGAATAACGATCCCGGGGTACGTAGGATCGCCTATCCCAAGGGCGTCTTCGAGCCCTTCTATAATCCGAAAACGATCCTGATCCGCGATCCCGGAGAGCGTCTGCCGGACATCGTACGAAGCTTCACCGCGAATGCGAATTGCGAGCGCTATCTTGTCGCAACCACGTTCAAGGCGGAGCTGCCAAATTCGCATATGACGCTAAACGGCATCGGCACTTACAATCAGGGGGTCGGCGGCATCCTCCGTCACTCGCATCTTTTCGCCAATGTTGCGATCACACTGATCGACGGAAGGAGCTACGAGGAGATCAAGCGCCCCTTTGTGAATTTCGGCGCCAACTTCGCTGCGAGTCTGCGACTGACCGAAGACCCACTCAACAAGCTCGACAACTCGCTATTTCCCGACCCACCCGCGGCAGCTTCCGCCAGCGCGGCGCTGCGCGAGAGGACGCGCGCGCTCATCACCGACAGGCTCGACCGGGGCCTGCCGGGCTATCTAAAGGAAGAGTAAGCGCCTTTGCCGACGCGACACGCCAGAGAATCAAATTTCGCTGCGCTTGCGAACACAGCCGTGTTCAGCATCATGACCCTGCTGTTCGTCGTCGCGATCATCCTGTGGTGTTTTTCAACTCAGGCGCGGGCACAAGCCCAATTGGAGACGGCACGACCAACCGTCAAACAAGCCATCGGCAAGATAACCACGCGGCGTGAAGCGACGGGCAAGCCCGCTCCCGTGGCCGGCGGCTCGTGCGACTTCGGTGTCGTGGTCACCACCGGCGATGAGTTCACCGTGCTGACGACCGGCCTCACCGTATTCCAGAACAAGACGATGGTGGTCCCGATCCCAGGCTGGGGGCTCAACGATCTGATCTTCGCGCGGACTCGCGCCGCGATCCCTGCCAGCGTGTCCGTTCTGAGAATCTCCTACAACCCAGCGAAATTTCCTCCCCGCGATGAGTCCAAGGACACATTGAAGGACAGGCTGTTCCGCGATCTCAACGCGGAGCTGGCCGGATACATGCGCGAGGTCGCGAAAGGAACGAATTGCCGGCACTACATTCAGATCCTCAATTCAATCAGCCCTATCGGGACATCGAACTATACGGTCCGCGGGTTCGGCATCCTCAACCAGGATGTAGTGCTAGGGCGTCGCATCTATCTTTATGCCCTGGCGTTTATCCGCATCTTTGACGGGCGCGACTTCTCCGTTGTCAGACAGAGCTCTGCGCTGATCAACGTGCATCATTCCCTGGTGGTGCAGCGGCTTCTGGGGAGGCAAATCGGCGGCCCCTATCGCGAATTACCCGCAGAATCGTTTCCAACGCGCCCTGAAGATGCCGCCGACAATCCCGCACTGCGCGACGGCGTGCGCGCCATGCTGGCGGAAAGCCTCGACAAGACGCTGCCGCTTTTGCTCGGTGTTCGATCAGCAGCGAGTCAAAGCGACGCCAAAGAACGTTGACCCACATGTCGTTCACGCCGCTTGCCTTCTGCCTAGGCGTAGTGCGTTGCGGATGCGCGGCAAACGCGGCATGAATTGCGCGCTGTTGGCCTTCCGTCGATGAAAGGTTCCCGCCATGATCAAGCTCTATTGGTCGCCCCGTTCTCGCTCGTTCACGACGCTCTGGCTGATGGAGGAGAGCGGCCTGCCCTATGAGCGCGTGCTGACCGACATCTCGACCGGTGCGCAGAAGGCGCCGGACTATTTGAAGGTCAACCCGATGGGCAAGGTGCCGGCGCTCAGCGACGGCGACGCTGCGCTCGGCGAGGCCGCGGCGATCTGCGCCTATATCGCCGACCGCTATCCCGAGACCAAGCTTGCGCCCGCTGTGACCGATCCGCGCCGCGCGCGCTATCTGCAATGGCTGTTCTTCTCGCCGGGCTGCATCGAGCCGGCCATCATCCAGATCTTCACCAAGATCGAGATCCCGACCTCGACCGCGGCGTGGGGCAGCGCGACGCAGGTGTTCGACGTGCTGGAAGCTGCGCTCGCCAAGGGCCCATGGATTCTCGGCGAGGAGTTTTCCGCCGCCGACATCACGGTCGGCTCGGGCCTGAACTTCGCGGTGCGCCTGTTCAAGATGGTGCCGTCGCGCCCGGCCTTCGATGCCTATCTGGCGCGCTGCATGGCGCGGCCGGCGTTCCAGCGCGCGGAGAAGATCGCGGCGGGTTAGAGCGTCTTCAAGCGAAGTGGATGCCGGTTCGCGTAAAGAAAACGCGACAAAACAAGAATCCGGCTCAAAGCCTGATCTTGAGGACGGCGAGCCCGGACTGCCGGAGCAATCCGGAGGATGTCGCCGCAAGGCCGTAGCGGAGGCCGAGATCGAAACGGTTGTTGTCGGCCGCGACGATGCCCAGCGCGGTCGAGTAGATCCACGGCGACAGGGCAAGGCCGCCGGTCGTGAAGGTCTCGCCGCCGCCGGCAAACGCTGACTTGATCTGAAGTCCCTGATTCAGCGCGTTGTAGCCGACGCCGACATCGCCGGTAAGATAGACGTGCTGCGCGATCCTGTAGGCGCCCTTCAGCCCTGCCGTCAGCGTCAATTCGCGATAGGTTTGCGAATCCACATTGAGGCTGAAGCCGCCTGCGCCGCCTTCCTGATAGGCTGGCGAACGAACCTGTCCGTAGTCCAGCCGCAGCGACGGCGCGATCGCAAATCCAGACTCGATCGGGATCAGCTTGCGAACACCCACACCGGCGTGCCCGCTATAGGACCGATAGCCGGCCGCAGCCGTATTGTTGATGAACGTGAGCGAGCGGCTCTCGCCATTGTCATTCAACGCACCGTCGAGCTGGCCATCGACCTGAACGCCATGGCCGAGCGCATAGGCGCCGTAGAGTCCGGCCTGATAGGAATCGATGGCGAGCCGGTTCGGGACGGCATCCTCGCTGCCGGTGATCGTTTGATGCGAATAGGCGAACACGCCGCCGATCATCGCGCGCGTGGAGATTGTCGTGTCCGCGCCCACGGCAATGCCGCCGCCGGACGCGTTATAGCCGGGGACGCCATCCACACTGCCCTGCCGGACACTGCCGCCGAGCGGCTTCATCCAAAGATTCCGCTCAGGCGTTGCGCCCGCGTTCAGCCCGAGCACGTCGTCCAATCGTCCTGTCATCGCCTGCTGAAATGTGCGTTGCGTGGAATAGGTCGCCTGCGACGCCGCGCCGGTGAGGACAGGCAAGGTCTGGTTGACGGCGTTGACGAGACCGGAGCCGCTGAGATTGTCGAGCGCGGTGAAGCCGGTCGCCATGCTGCCGGTCCAGCCGAGTGACGTCGCGGACAGGCGATAGAGCATATCCGCCGCGCCTAGGCCCGCACGGCTGTTCTGGGCCTGAAGCGTTTCGGCATAGGGCCGCACCAGGGAGAGATAGGCGATGCCGCCGGTCGGGTTGCCCGAGAGATCATAGCTGCTGACCAGCATCTGTGCGCCCGATGCGTCGCCGCTCGCAGCGCCATAGAGACTACTAAGAGTGCCCTTCGAGAGTGTGTTGAAGAGCACGTTGCCTTCCGGCGTCACCGACCCCAGCAGCGTGAAGTTCGCAGCACCGCTCCCCGCGGGCGCAATGCCGGCGCCCCAGAAATATCCGTTCTGGTAATTCGTGATGACGAAGCGACCGGGCGCGGACGTGCCGAACAGCGTGGAGCTGACGATCCGCCACGGCGTGCCCGACGTCCAGGCCCATTGCGGGACGGAGTTCGCCGGAACGGCCTGCGAGGCCGGCGGCGTGAAGGTCGCGGGATCGTAAGGAAGCATGTAGGCCCAATGCGTCACCAGCAGGCTGTCGCCCGTGATCATCTGCATTTCCATGCCGGTCACGCCGTTGACGGTTCGCATGTGGCCGAGGCCGACGGTCACTGCACCGCCCGCGGTCGGCGTGAACAGCATCGTGATCTGGCCCGCGGTCGTGACGAACCCCTGGATGGTCGAGGTATCGGTCAGCAGCGCCGGACCAAGCTTGAGCTGCGCCACGCTCGTTCCGGTGAAGGCGCCGTTGGTCGCGGTCGCCAGCGACCACAGCGTCTGGTCGCCGATCGGGATCGGATTGGAGAAGCCGGTCTTGGGCGCGGCGTAGGCCAGCAGCTGCGCTGTCGGCACGTACCAGTTCGTGTTGGAGAGGGTCGCATCCCAGATCGCCGACTGCGCTACGGCGCGGGAGCTGCCGCAAACCAGCATCGCACCGGCAACAGACGCCAGCACGCCTACGCGACTGATCGCACGTATCCTCGGCAAGACCGCTCTCCCGAACCGCGGGATACGACCCCGCGGCGCCACCGGGCGCAGCAAACATTATTTCTATCGCCGAGTCTGCCCCATGATCGTGGGGTGCGAGGAAACGGTCGCGGCCTCAGGCGGCCTGCGAACGCTTTATTCCGACTTCAGATCGTCAGGCCTCGGCATCAGGACGATGTTGTAGCCGGAATCGACGTAGTGGATCTCGCCGGTCACGCCGCCGGACAGATCCGACAGCAGGTACAGCGCCGAACCGCCGAGCTCGTCGAGCGTGACGCCGCGGCGAAGCGGCGAGTGTTTTTGCATGAAGGCAAACATCGCGCGCGCCTCACCGATGCCCGAGCCGGCAAGCGTGCGGATGGGACCGGCGGAGACCGCGTTGACGCGGATGCCGCGCGGTCCGAAATCGGAGGCGAGGTAGCGCACGGAGGCTTCCAGCGCCGCCTTGGCCACGCCCATCACGTTGTAGTTCGGCATCGCGCGCTCCGAGGCGCCGAAGGTCAGCGTGATCATGCTGCCGCCCTCCGTCATCAGCTCGGCGGCACGTTTTGCGACCTCCGTGAACGAGAAGCAGGAGATCACCATGGTGCGCGAAAAATTCTCGCGGCTGGTGTCGGCGTAGCGGCCCTTCAGCTCGTTCTTGTCGGCGAAGCCGATCGCATGGATGACGAAATCGAGCTTGCCCCATTTTTCGCGCAGCACATCGAAGGTCGCGTCGACACTGGCGATGTCCTCGACGTCGCAAGGCAGCACCAGTTCGACGCCGAGCTGCTCCGCCAGTGGCTTGACTCGCTTGCCTAGGGCTTCGCCCTGGAAGGTGAAGGCAAGCTCGGCGCCATGGGCATGCAGCGTCTTCGCCATGCCCCAGGCAATCGAATGATCATTGGCGATGCCCATGATCAGACCGCGCTTGCCCTTCATCAAACCTTCCATGTCAGCCGTCGCTCCTATTTTCGACGTCATCGCCCGCGCAGGCGGGCGATCCAGTATCCAGAGACCGTCGTGATAAATGGAGAAGCCGCGGCATACTGGATGCCCCGCCTTCGCGGGGCATGACAAAATCAGAGATCACACGTCCAGCCGGCTGAACACCAGCGTGGCGTTGGTGCCGCCGAAACCGAAGGAGTTCGACAGCACGGTGCCGATTTTGACGTTGTCGATGCGCTTGCGCACGATCGGCATGTCGGCGAACACGGGATCGAGCTCCTGGATGTGCGCGCTCTCGCAGATGAAGCCGTTGTTCATCATCAGCAGCGAGTAGATCGCCTCCTGGACGCCGGTCGCGCCCAGCGAATGGCCGGTCAGCGCCTTGGTCGCCGAGATCGGCGGGCACTTCTCGCCGGTGCCGAACACCTTGCGGAGCGCCTCGATTTCCGGCGGATCGCCTGCCGGCGTCGAGGTCGCGTGCGGATTGATGTAGTCGACCTTGGTCTTCACCGTCGACATCGCCATGCGCATGCAGCGCTCGGCGCCCTCGCCCGACGGCGCGACCATGTCGTAGCCGTCCGAGGTCGCGCCATAGCCGACGATCTCGCCGTAGATGCGCGCGCCGCGCGCCTTGGCATGTTCGAGCTCTTCCAACACCAGCACGCCGGCGCCACCGGCGATCACGAAGCCGTCGCGGTTGACGTCGTAGGGACGCGAGGCGGTCGCGGGCGTGTCGTTGTACTTCGACGACATCGCGCCCATCGCGTCGAACAGCACCGACAGCGACCAGTCCAGCTCCTCGCAGCCGCCGGCGAAGATGATGTCCTGCTTGCCGATCTGGATCGTCTCATAGGCATTGCCTACGCAATGGTTCGAGGTCGCACAGGCCGAGGAGATCGAATAATTCACGCCCTTGATCTTGAACCAGGTCGCGAGCGTCGCGGACGCCGTGGACGACATCGCCTTCGGCACTGCAAACGGTCCGACGCGCTTCGGGCCCTTGGTGCGGGTGATGTCGGCGGATTCGACGATGGTGCGGGCGGAGGGGCCGCCGGAGCCCATGATGATGCCGGTGCGGATGTTGGAGACGTCTTCGGGCGACAGACCGGAGTCCTGGATCGCCTGTTCCATCGCGATGTGATTCCAGGCCGCGCCCTGGCCGAGGAAGCGCATCGCGCGGCGGTCGACGACCGTCGCAGGGTCGAGCGTCGGCGCACCTTGCACCTGCGAACGGAAGCCGAGCTCGGCATATTTCTCAGCCCGCGAAATGCCCGACTTCGCCTCGTGGAGGCTCGCAAGCACTTCCTGGGTGTTGTTTCCGATGGACGAGACGATGCCCATCCCGGTGACCACAACCCGCCTCATGACAGCCTCGCCTAAATCGTTGTCTTTCTTTGTGATGCGTTCAGCCCAGGCTCGTGCCCTGCTTGAACAGGCCGACCTTCAGATCCTTCGCGCGATAGATAATCTGGTCATCGACCGAAAGCCACCCGTCGGCGATACCGAGCACGAGCTTTGCCCGCATCACGCGCTTGATATCGACGTTGTACACAACCTTGCGGGCCTCGGGCAGCACCTGGCCGCTGAACTTCAGCTCGTTCAGGCCAAGCGCGCGACCGCGACCTTCACCGCCGCTCCAGCCCAGGTAAAAACCGACCATTTGCCACAGCGCATCGAGGCCGAGGCAGCCGGGCATCACCGGATCGTTCTTGAAATGGCAGCCGAAGAACCAGAGGTCGGGCTTCACGTCGAGCTCGGCGCGCACCAGGCCCTTGCCGAATTCGCCGCCATTGTCGTTGATGTCCGTGATGCGGTCGAACATCAGCATCGGCGGCAGCGGCAGCTGGGCATTGCCCGGGCCGAACATCTCGCCGCGGGCACATGCCAGCAGATCTTCGTATTCGTAACCGTTGCGCCTGTTCAGCATGCATGTGCCTCTGTTCAAAGTCCGATTGAGCGACGTTTTTTGGCGAAAATGGGCCCCGTCCCGGTCGGAGAGTAACGCCAATTGCCATCGTCAGGCGCAACTCCCACAAGCCCCGATGGACTGCGGACCGGGCCTCGATGCCCGGGTGCACCAAAATCGGCTAAGCGGAACCGCGCGCTCTCTAACACAGGCCATTTCGGTGGCAAAGCGCTCTCATGAAGGTAAAATGACGGGCTCCTCGCTCGGTTCCACTCCGATTAGAACCTCTCTAGTTGCGAGAAACTTGCATCTGCATCTATCTGTTCTTATATTGCAGGGAGTTATTGTTCACGCGTGCCCGAAATCTGGAAATGAGCGAGAATACCGCGCCCCATCACGACGACGACGTCCATGCCGCAGCCCTCCTGTCCGGCCGCCAGCCGGCTTTGACCGGCTGCCCGTGGCACGACGTTAACGAAATGCTCCAGTCCGCCGGGCTCCGCCCGACGCGGCAGCGCATGGCGCTGGGCTGGCTCCTGTTCGGCAAGGGTGCTCGCCACCTTACGGCTGAAATGCTGTACGAGGAAGCCACGCTGGCCAAGGTTCCGGTGTCGCTGGCGACCGTCTACAACACGCTGAACCAGCTCACCGACGCCGGCCTGCTGCGCCAGGTCAGTGTCGACGGCACCAAGACCTATTTCGACACCAACGTCACCACGCACCACCACTATTACCTCGAGAACAGCCACGAGCTGGTCGACATCGAGGATCCGCATCTGGCGCTGTCCAAGATGCCGGAGGTGCCCGAGGGTTACGAGATCGCGCGCATCGACATGGTCGTGCGCCTGCGCAAGAAGCGCTGAGATCTATCCTAAACTGTTGATTTGGTCGTCATGGCCGGGCTTGTCCCGGCCGTAATTGTTTACGCCGTCGTTCCGGGCGGTGCGTAGCACCGAACCGGGAATCTCGAGATCCCGGGTCTGGCGCTTCGCGCCATCCCGGGATGACGCCTGCAGCGTCAATTCACCTGCTCGTCCGAATACACGCCCCAGAGGCGTTCCTGCTGGATCCAGCCGTCAAAACCGTTGCCGGTGACGCGGCACCAGTTTGCGCTGCACTTCTTCACCTGGGTGACGACGCCGGCCTGGAGCTTGGCCGCAACCGCGCTGTCAGGATCGGCGCGGTCATAGATCGGGGCGAGCTCGTCCTTGTGCTTCATGGTGACGACCGCGGTGCGGCGGCCCGACAGCAGCGAGTGATAGACCCAGCCCTCGGCGCCTTCGGAATCGCGCACCCGGCGCCAGTTCTCGAACTCGGCTGTGATTTCGACCGGCAGGCCGGCGCGGGTATAGACCCAGGCCACGTCATTGTCCTTGGTCGGACCGGCACGGACGTTCACGTGATCCGACTTCAGGCTGACATAGCGCGGCACCGGGAGGCCGCTGGCGCTCTGGGGGGTGTTGTCCTTCGCCGAATGCGAGGGGCTGACCGAGGCGCTCAACCAGGTGCAAACGAGCGCCATCACCGAACAAAAACGCCCCAACGCCATCAACCCGTCTCCTGTCGAGGACCCGGCCGAGCCGGACCCTCACCCCAAAATTCCAAAATACCCTGCCGCGGTCGTCCCTGACCCGCCCCACGCGGGTGTTCCGCCAAGCCTTACCCCGTGGTTCTTGTCTTGGCCCGGCCTTCTGCTAGAGAGGACGGACGCTTGAACAACCAGTTTGGCCCGATTTTCCGGATGGAAATATCGGGAGAGCTTGAAGGAAACGCCGGGGACGACACGGCAAGGGCAGTGTCGAACAACCGGGTTAATGAGGCCTGAACGGCCGGCCTTTGGCGACAGAGGCGGGCTTGCCACGCCTCATGAGAGCAGGACATGTCGGTGAAGAAAAAGCCCCTCGTCGTGGTAACGCGCAAGCTGCCGGATTCGATCGAGACGCGGATGCGCGAGCTGTTCGACGCGCGGATCAATCTCGACGACACGCCGATGTCGGCCGACCAGATCGCGGAAGCCGCGCGCACCGCCGACGTGCTGGTTCCGACCGTCACCGACCACATCACCGCCGACATCGTCAACCAGCCCGACTGCAAGCTGCGCCTGATCGCCAATTTCGGCAACGGCGTCGACAATATCGATGTCGAGGCCGCGCATGCCCGCGGCATCACCGTCACAAACACGCCAAAGGTTTTGACCGAAGACACCGCCGACATGACCATGGCGCTGATCCTGGCCGTGCCTCGGCGGATGATCGAAGGCGCCTCGATCCTGACGGAAGGCAAGCCCTGGCCCGGCTGGTCGCCAACCTGGATGCTCGGCCACCGTATCGGCGGCAAGCGCCTCGGCATCATCGGCATGGGCCGCATCGGCCAGGCAGTGGCGCGCCGCGCCCGCGCCTTCGGCCTGCAGATCCACTACCACAACCGCCGTCCCGTGGCGCCGAAGATCGCCGAAGAGCTTGGCGCGACCTATTGGGAAAGCCTCGACCAGATGCTGGCGCGGATGGACATTCTCTCGGTGAACTGTCCGCACACGCCGGCGACCTATCACCTGCTCTCGGCGCGACGGCTGAAGCTGATCCGCAAGGACGCCTACATCGTCAACACCGCGCGCGGCGAGGTGACCGACGAGGACACGCTGATCAAGCTGATCGAAGGCGGCGAGATCGGCGGCGCCGGGCTCGACGTCTACGAGCACGAGCCCGCGGTGAACCCGAAGCTGGTGCGGCTGGCCAAGGCCGGCAAGGTGACGCTGCTGCCGCACATGGGCTCGGCCACGATCGAAGGCCGCGTCGAGATGGGCGAGAAGGTGATCATCAACATCCGCACCTTCCTCGACGCGCACAAGCCGCCGGATCGCGTGCTGCCGAGCATGCTCTGAGGCGCTGTGCGCTGGGGGCCACGCGGGGGTAGAGATTGAAGAACACGCGCCTACGCGCGATGGATGCTTAGATCCTCGATCACAGGCCCATCGCCGTTGAGCGGATTGGCGGGATCGCGCCCGTAGCGCAGCGTCTCGAAGCGCATCGCGCGCGCATCGATCATCAGGAGGCGGCCGACGAGGCCGTCGCCGAAACCGACGATCTCGCGGATCGCCTCCAGCGCCATCATCGAGCCGAGCACGCCCGCGAGCGCGCCCATGACGCCGGCTTCGGCACAGGCCGGCACCGTGCCGGGCGGCGGCGCTTCCGGAAACAGGCAGCGATAAGTCGGATTGAATTCACCAGCCTCGTTCTTTTCATGCGCGCGGATGGTGGTGAGCGAGCCGTCGAAGGTGCCGAGCGCCGCGGTGATCAGCGGTCTCTTCGCGAAGAAGCATGCGTCCGAGACCAGATAGCGCGTCGAGAAATTGTCGGAGCCGTCGAGCACGAGGTCGTAGTCGCCGATCAGGCTGAGCGCGTTGTCGGCGTTGAGCCAGGTGGCGTGACCGACAAAGCGGACATGCGGATTGAGAGCGGAAATGCGCTCGGCCGCGCTCTCGACCTTGTGGCGGCCGATATCGGGCGTCGTATGGATCACCTGGCGCTGGAGGTTGGACAGCGACACCACGTCGTCATCGACCACGCCGAGCGTGCCGATCCCGGCGGCAGCCAGATACATCAAGGCGGGCGCGCCGAGCCCGCCGGCGCCGATCACCAGCACGGAGGCCCGCTTCAGCGCGGCCTGGCCCGGGCCGCCGACGTCGCGCAGCACGATATGGCGGGCATAACGTTCGAGTTCGTCCGGGCTCAGCATTCTCAGCTCTTCCTAGATTGCTGCCGCTCCCCGCGAGGAGCGCGGAAGTCGCACATACTGTCATTCCGGGGCGATGCGAAGCATCGAACCCGGAATCTCGAGATTCCGGGTTCGGCTCTTCGAGCCGCCCCGGAATAACCTCGTAACACTCACGTCCTCTCAGATGAGGGTCCGGCCTGCCCGCAGGCCTGAACCACCCCGAGATTGTTCGCGACCAACGAGATGTGCTTCAATGGCATTGCGTTCAATGGGCTGGCTGGATTTGTCATGAGATCGATGCTTGCGGCAACACTGATGTTTGCGGCCGCCACAGGCGCGAACGCCCAGATGACGACGCCGCAGGTCCCCGGCACCAAGCCGAAAACGGTCCAGACCGTTCCGATCCGCCCGCCCGCACTTCAGACACCGTCGGAAACGGCCGATGCCATGGCGCAGGCCGAACGCCTCTCGCTCCAGTCCGACCTCGCCTGGGTCGGCCAATATAACGGCGCCATCACCGGCGAGGTCAGCGAGCGCATGGTCAATGCCATCAAGGAGTACCAGAAGAACAAGGGCGGCAAGCCGACCGGCGTGCTCAATCCGCAGGAGCGCGCTGCGCTTGCCGAGACCGCGCGGCGGAAGCAGGACAGCGTCGGCTGGAAGATCGTGACGGAGATGACCAGCGGCGCGCGGCTCGGCATTCCCTCAAAACTGGTGCCGCAGCAGGCGACCGACGCCAACGGCTCGAAATGGACCTCGCCGACCGGAACTGTGCAGGTGCTGCTCAGCCGGCGCAAGGAGGCGAACCCCACGACCGCGAAGCTCGCGGACGCCGAGAAGAAGGAGCCGGCCGGACGCAAGGTCGACTACACCGTGGTGAAGCCCGACTTCTTCGTGCTGTCGGGGCTCCAGGGCCTGAAGAAATTCTATGTGCGCGGCACCTTCAAGGGCGACGAAGTCCGCATCATGACGATCCTCTACGACCAGGCCACCGAGAACACGGTCGAGCCGGTCGTGATCGCGATGTCGAGCGCGTTCAATGCATTTCCGGCAGGACCGCAAGCCGGACCGCCGCCGCGCAAGACCGTCGAATACGGCACCGGCATCGTCGTCAGCGACGACGGCGCGATCCTCACCGACCGCCTCGTCACCGACAGCTGCCTTGCGATCACCATCGCCGGCTACGGCAGCGCCGATCGTCTTGCCGAGGACAAGGAGCACGATCTTGCGCTCCTGCACATCTACGGCGCGCGTGGCCTGAAGCCACTCGGCCTCGCTGGCGGCGGGGCGAAGACCAATGTCGATGTCGTCGGCATCGCCGATCCGCAAAGCCAGGGTGGCGCGGCCGGGGTCTCGAGCGTCAAGGGCGCGCTCGCACCCGTCACGAGCAGCGATTCCGCGCTGTCGCCACCGCCAGCGGTCGGATTTTCCGGCAGCCCCGCGATCGACGCGGACAGCAAATTCGCCGGCATTGCGCTGTTGAAGCCGGCGATGGTGGCGGGACCCGCGACGTCGGTGCCGGCGTCGCAGGCCGTGATGGTCTCAGCGGAGACGGTGCGCGATTTCCTGAAGGCCAACGGCGTCACAGCAAACGGCAGTTCAGCGGATGCGAAGGCCGCCGTCGTCCGCGTGATCTGCGTGCGGAAGTAAGCCAGGCGACAATCACAATCTCTCGTGTCTATCGGCGCACATCGCACGTACGACTACGGGTCCAGTAATGGTACGGATTAGCTGGCATTCCCGATTCCGACATCATTGTTACCGTTGATTCGGACCTCCGCGATCCCCTTTGGATCGGGCCGGCACGTCCTGAGCGAGAAGAGCTCAGCATCCAGAAGCGATGCACGTTCGCGTGGCGTATTCCTGACCCAGGCACTCCAAAGGATTTATCTTCCCATGCACACGATCGTACTGGCCACCCAAAAGGGTGGCAGTGGCAAGAGCACGCTCGCCGTCGGCCTCGCGCTGGCGGCCAAGCAGGCCGGCTTCACCGTCCGCCTGATCGAGACCGACCCGCAGGGCACCCTGTCCAACTGGCAGCGCCGTCGCACCGCCGAGGATCTCGTGGTCGAGCCGATCTATCACGCCGCCGACATCGCGCCGCGCCTGAACATGCTGGCCGACAGCGGCCTCCAGCTCGCGATCATCGACACCGCGGCCGGCCTCAGCGCCGCGACCACCGCCGCGATCCGTCATTCCGATCTCTGCCTGATCCCGGCCCGCCCGAGCGTCGCGGACATCGAGGCGACCGCCTCGACGCTGAGCGTCGCACGCGCCTGGAAGCGGCCCTACAGCTTCGTGCTGAACCAGACGCCGATCCGCGGCCAGCGCATCGACAATGCCGCCAACACGCTCGCCGAGGAAGCCGCGCTCGATCTCGCCGAGGTGCTCGCGCGTCCCCTGATCGTGATGCGCAACGACCACCAGGATTCACTCGCCGGCGGCCTCGCCGTCAGCGAATTCGCGCCGAACGGCAAGTCGGCGGACGAGATCCGCGGCCTCTGGCAGTGGATCGAGACCCGGCTCGAGCTCAGCGCCACGACCAATGCCCTGATCGACCAGGTCATGTCGGCTCCGGACGGCCTGCTGCATGCCGCCACTGGGCTTTCCACGGACGAGACCACGACACTGGCGTCCTGAGCGGGGCGATCGATCGGGCGTCAGCCGGCCCTTCACCATCCGGAAGGGCACCAGCGTCGAAGCAATCCGGCCACCAGCCCGGCCGGATTGCTTCGCTGCACTCGCAATGACGTCGTGGTGAGCTCGTCACGCTCGCAGAGACTCACAGCCTCGCGCTCGCGAGCCTGATCCTCACTTCTGACATTTCGGACACCAGAAGGTCGAACGGCCGTTCTGGGTGAAGCGCTTGATCGTGCCGCCGCAGGCAGGCGTCTTGCAGGTCTCGCCTTCGCGGTCATAGACCTTGAACGAATGCTGGAAGTAGCCGAGCTCACCTGTGGTCTGGCGATGGTCGCGCAGTGACGAGCCGCCGGCCTTGATGGCGTCGTTCAGCACGGTGTGGATCGCACCGACCAATCTGTTCGCGTGATCCGTTGGCTCGCCCTTCCTGGTCGCCAACGTCGCAGCGATCCGGCGCGGCGACAGGTGCGAGCGATGCAGCGCTTCGCAGACATAGATGTTGCCGAGCCCTGCCACCACGCGCTGGTCGAGCAGCGCGGCCTTCAGGCTGGTGGCCTTGCCTTCGCAGGATCGCGCCAGCATCGCGGCATCGAATTCGTTGCCGAGCGGCTCGGGGCCGAGGCCGCGGAGCAGCGGCTCGTCTTCGAGCGCGTTGCGCGCGATCACTTTCATGTAACCGAAGCGGCGCGGATCGTTGAAGACGATGTCGGCGCCGGAGGACATCCGAAACAGCACGTGGTCATGGGTGGTGTCCTTACCCCGTGGATAGTGAAACTCCCCAGGTGCGGCATCATTGTCCGGCTTGATGACGCGAAACGAGCCCGACATGCCCAGATGCATCAAGAGCACGTCGCCGGAGGCCAGATCGGCCATGAGATATTTTGCGCGGCGGCCGAGCCCCGTGACGACCTGCCCCTGGAGCCGGGCCACGAAGTCCGGCTGGAACGGAAAGCGCAAGTCCGGCCTGCGGGCCTCCGCGACGACGATTTTCGCACCCTCCATGACGGGCTGAAGGCCGCGGCGGACGGTCTCGACTTCGGGCAATTCAGGCATGGTCAGGCATTCACCTTATGAGGGCGGTGTGATAGCGCCATTGCGGCGGGCGCGCTATGGTCCGCCTCGTGGAGCAGAGTAATGGATCGGCCGGGCGAAACCACGCATTTTGGCTTCAGGGACGTTCCCCTGGGGGACAAGCAGACGCTGGTGAACGATGTGTTTCACAGCGTTGCGTCGCGCTATGACCTGATGAACGACTTGATGTCCGGCGGCCTGCACCGGGTCTGGAAGGACATCATGATCAACGCGCTGGATCCGCCGAGGGGCGACCGGCCGTTCGCGTTGCTCGACGTCGCCGGCGGCACCGGCGATATCTCGTTCCGCGCCGCCAAGGCCGCCGGCCCCGGCTTCCACGCCACGGTCTGCGACATCAATTCCGACATGCTCGCCGTGGGCCGCGAGCGCGCCGCCAAGCGCCATCTCGAGACCCAGGTCGATTTCGTCGAAGGCAATGCCGAAGCGCTCGCCTTTGCCGACCGCAGCTTTGACGCATATACGATCGCTTTCGGCATCCGCAACGTGCCGCAGATCGACCTGGCGCTGCGCGAGGCCTATCGCGTGCTGAGGCCCGGCAGCCGCTTCCTGTGCCTGGAATTCTCCACCGTCGAGATGCCCGGCCTCGACAAGCTCTATGACCTGTTCTCGTTCAAGGTGATCCCGCCGCTCGGCCGCATGATCACGGGCGACGCCGAGTCCTACCAATATCTCGTCGAATCGATCCGCAAGTTTCCCAAGCCCAACGCCTTCGCCGACATGATCCGCGACGCAGGCTTTGCCCGCGTGAACTGGCAGACATTGTCCGGCGGCATCGTCGCACTGCATTCGGGCTGGCGTTTGTGATTTCTGCAATTACCCACACCGCGCGCCTCATGCGCGCTGCGTTCGTGTTCGCGCGCGAAGGCGTGTTCGGCTCCGTCGATCCGAGCCTGGTGCCGCCGCCCGGGCAGCTCGCGCTGAAGCTTGCGCGCATCGTCGAACGGCGCGGTCCAAAGCACGGACCGCGACTGTCGCGCGCGCTGACCCGGATGGGCCCGGCCTATCTCAAGCTCGGGCAGTTCCTGGCGACGCGCCCCGACGTCGTCGGCGTCATCATGGCGCGTGACCTGGAAAGTCTCCAGGATCGCCTGCCGCCGTTTTCGCAAGCAGAAGCGGAAGCTGCGATCGCAGCCTCCCTGGAGCGTCCGCTCAAGGACGTGTTCGCGAGCCTCGGCCCGCCGGTCGCCGCCGCCTCGATCGCTCAGGTGCATCGCGGCGAAGTGGTACGTGACGGCATCCGCAAGGCAGTCGCCGTGAAAGTGCTGCGCCCGAATGTGGCCTCGCGCTTCCGCCGCGATCTCTCCGATTTCTTCTACGTTGCGCACAAGGCCGAGACCTATTCGGCCGAGGCGCGGCGGCTGCGCCTGATCGAGGTCATCAACACCATGTCGCGCTCGGTCGCGATGGAGATGGACCTGCGGCTGGAAGCGGCTGCAATGTCGGAAATGGCGGAGAACACGGGCGACGATCTCGACTTCCGCGTGCCCACGGTCGACTGGGACCGTACCACGCACAACGTGCTGACGATGGAGTGGATCGACGGCATCGCGCTGAACGATCACAAGCGCCTGGCAGAGGCGCAGGTCGACCTGCCCGATCTCGGCCGCAAGGTGATCCAGAGCTTTCTGCGCCACGCGCTGCGCGACGGCTTTTTCCACGCCGACATGCATCCGGGCAATCTTTTCCTGGACGACACCGGCCGCCTCGTCGCGGTCGATTTCGGCATCATGGGCCGGCTCGGGATGAAGGAGCGGCGCTTCCTCGCCGAAATTCTGCTCGGCTTCATCACCCGCGATTATCGCCGTGTGGCGGAGGTGCATTTCGAGGCGGGCTATGTGCCCGCGCACCACTCCGTCGAGAATTTCGCGCAAGCCATCCGCGCCATCGGCGAGCCGATCCACAACCGCACCGCCGAGGAGATCTCGATGGCGCGGCTGCTGACGCTGCTGCTCGAGGTCACCGGCCTGTTCGACATGACGACACGGCCCGAGCTGATCCTGCTCCAGAAGACCATGGTCGTGGTCGAAGGCGTGGCGCGCGGCTTCGATCCCAGGCTCGATATCTGGAAGACCGCCGACCCCGTGGTGCGTGAGTGGATCGAGCGCAATCTCGGGCCGATCGGCCGGGTGCAGGGCGCGCTCACCGGCGGCGGCGACCTCGCCCGCGTGCTGATGCGCCTGCCCGATATCGCGCAGCGTTCGGTCGCGGTGCTCGAGCAGCTCGAGACCATGACGCGGGAGGGCCTGCGGCTGTCGCCGGAGAGCATCGCGGCGATGGGCCGCAGCGAGGGCCGCAAGAACCGCTGGCGCACGGTGGCGCTCTGGATCATCGCAGCGACCTTCATCGGGATCCTGATCGCCGTCCGGAATTTGTGATTGCATTGCAATCATTCGATTGATAGCATCGCTATCATTCCGTGCCGGAGGGCGTCATGGCGAGCCTAACCATCCGCAAGCTCGACGAACACGTCAAAACCTATCTGCGGCTGCGTTCGGCCAAGAATCACAGGTCCCTCGAGGAAGAGGTCCGGGTCATCCTGCGGGAGCTGATCGAGGGCCGTGAGGAGCCGCTGACGCCCTTTGCGGTGCCGCCTGCGGCATCCACCGCTCCGACGCCTCAGCGTACCGGCGCCCTTGCCGAGGCCAGCGTCACCCTGATCATCGGCGGCGGGATCGCGGCCTTTAAATCGCTCGACCTGATCCGAAGGCTGAAGGAGCGGCGCATCGAGGTCCGCTGCGTGCTGACCAACGCGGCCCAGCAATTCGTCACGCCGCTCTCGGTCAGCGCCCTTTCGCATGAGCGCGTCTATACCGACCTGTTCGATCCCCAGAGCGAGTTCGACGCCGGCCATATCCGCCTGGCCCGTGACTGCGACTTGATCGTGGTGGCCCCCGCCACGGCCGACCTGATGGCCAAGATGGCCAACGGCCATGCCGACGACCTCGCCAGCGCCATCCTGCTCGCGACCAACCGCAAGGTGCTACTGGCGCCGGCGATGAATCCGCTGATGTGGAACAACGCGGCGACCCGACGCAACGTCGCGCAGCTTCAGCGCGACGGCGTCGTGCTGATCGGGCCGAATTCCGGAGAGATGGCCGAGGCGGGTGAAGCCGGTATCGGCCGCATGTCCGAGGCGTTGGAGATCGCCGCCGCCGCCGAGCGCCTGCTGCGGCCGCCGGTGCCGCGCCCGCTCGCCGGCAAGCGCGTGCTGATCACCGCGGGCCCGACCCACGAGCCGATCGACCCGGTGCGCTACATCGCCAACCGCTCCTCCGGCAAGCAGGGTTTTGCCATCGCCGCCGCCGCGCAGGCCGCCGGTGCCCAGGTGATTCTGGTGAGCGGCCCGGTCGATCTCGGCGATCCCCAGGGCGTGACGGTGAAGCATGTGGAATCGGCGCGGCAGATGCTGGAGCAGGTGCAGGCGGCCCTTCCCGCCGACATCGCGATCTTCGCCGCCGCGGTCGCCGACTGGCGCGTCGCCAATGAGGGCGAGCAGAAGCTGAAGAAGACCTCGGCCGGCATGCCGCCGCTCCAGCTGGTCGAGAACCCCGACATCCTCGCCACGATCGCGAAGCTGACCGACAAGCGCCCGCCGCTGGTGATCGGCTTCGCCGCCGAGACCGAGCACCTCATCGACAACGCCAAGACAAAGCTTGCCCGCAAGGGCTGCGACTGGATCGTCGCCAACGACGTCTCGCCGGCGACCGGCGTGATGGGCGGCGACCGCAACACTGTCCACCTCATCAGCCGCAAGAATGGTGAGAAGAACGGCGAGATCGCGGTTGATTCCTGGCCCGCGATGACCAAGGAACAGGTCGCCACCGAGCTGATCGCACATATCGTCAAGAGTGTGATCGGCAAATCCCTGGAGCCCGCATCTTGAGCACGAAAGTCACGGTCGAACTGCAACGCCTGCCGCATGCCGAGGGCCTGCCGCTGCCGGCCTATCAGACGGCGGAGGCCGCCGGTCTCGACCTGATGGCCGCGGTTCCGGAGGACGCGCCGCTGACGCTTGCGTCCGGCCGATATGCGCTGGTGCCGACCGGCCTTGCGATCGCCTTGCCGCCCGGGCACGAGGCGCAGGTGCGGCCGCGCTCGGGGCTTGCCGCCAAGCACGGCGTCACCGTGCTGAACTCGCCCGGAACCATCGACGCGGACTATCGCGGCGAGATCAAGGTGATCCTGATCAACCACGGCGCAGCGGCCTTCGTGATCAAGCGCGGCGAGCGGATCGCGCAGATGGTCATCGCGCCCGTGGTTCAGGCCGCGCTGGTTCCGGTGGCGACCTTGTCGGCGACCGATCGCGGCGCCGGCGGCTTCGGCTCGACCGGCCGCTAACGCACGGCAGCGAGTTGGGCTTCACCTCTTCCGCTTGCGAGAGAAGTCGCGGAGCGAAGCGACGCGGGTGAGGGTTCTCTCCTCTTGGGGATTCCCACCGCGGAGACACCCCCTCCCCAACCCTCCCCCGCGAGCGGGAGAGGGAGCGCACCTTCATCGGGGCAACAATTCGCATGGGCCGCTAACGCACGGCAACTCCAGCCGAATTCCCCGAAGAACTACGTGAACCCGGAACGCCACGTCCCGCATTTTTTTGGGGCCGCCTTTGCGTTCACGATCTGGACTCTTACCGGTGGAGTCACGGTGGGGGTATTGTCGTTTGATTCGCGCGCGACGGGGGTCGCCGCGCGTAAATTCGTGCGGTCTTGGGGCAACTATGTCAGGCGTGATCGTGTCGATGCGTCGGACGCTGCTATCGTGCACATCGCTCGTGCGCGACGGCCTGATCGGGAGCGCTCTCGCGGCGCTGCTGCCGGCTGCGCCGGCTGAGGCCGCCGACTTCGTTGGCACACTTTCGGAATTGCTGGACTTCAACCGGCAGGAACTTGCGGTGCTCGCCACCGCGCTGGCGCTGCTCGGCTTCTCGGTGATGGCCGCGATCCTGCTGATGCGCACGCGCGTGCGCACGGCGAAGAACGAGGCGCGGCTGCGCGCGCGGATCGGGGAACTGCAACTCCAGGCCGACCGCTTCGGCGCGCTGCTGTTCGCCGAGCCGCAGATCCTGATCTCCTGGCCGGCCGGCGACAACCGCGCGCAGATTTCGGGCGACGTCTCGATGGTGCTGCCGCGCGACTCCTCCCCGCAGCGCGTGCTCGCCTTCGGAACCTGGCTGCCGCCGGAACCGGCGCTCCAGATGGACCACGCTGTGGATGCGCTGCGCGACCGCGGCGACGGGTTCCAGCTGACGCTGACCACCGCGCATGGCCATACGCTGGAAGCCATCGGCCGCGCCATCGGTGGCCAGGCCATTGTCAGGATTCGCGAACTCTCGGGCCTGCGCCGGGATCTCGCCGAAACCAATCTGCGCTACAAGGCGCTCTCCGACGAGACCGAGATGCTGCGCGGCTTCGCTGCGGCGGCACCCTGGCCGATCTGGGCCAAGGGCGAGAACGGTGCGCTCACGTTCGCCAACCCGGCCTATGTCCGTGCGACCGAGGCTGCAAGCTTCAGCGACGCTCACGAGCGCAAGCTCGAGCTGCTCGACAGCGCCGACCGCAGCGCCATGGAACGGGGACTGAAGGACGCGGCCAATTTCACCTCCCGGCTGCCGATCGTGATCGGCGGCGAGCGGCGCATCTACGACGTGCGCGCCGTCAATGTCGGCAGCGGCAGCGTCGGCCGTCGCGATCGATGCCAGCGAGGCGGATGCGCTGAGCTCGGCGCTGGTGCGGATGGCGGAGGCGCATCGCCGCACGCTCGACCAGCTCTCCTCCGGCGTCGCCGTGTTCGACGGCCACCGGCGCCTTGCCTTCTACAACGATTCCTACCGCCGGCTATGGGACCTCGACCGTACCTTCCTCGACGCCAATCCCGATGATTCCAGCGTGCTGGACCAGCTCCGTGCCGCGCGAAAACTGCCGGAGCAGCCCGACTTCCGCGCCTGGAAGGCCAAGCTGCACGAGGCGTATCGCGCGGTCGAGGCCGCCAAGGATACCTGGTATCTGCCCGACGGCCGCGCCCTCTCCGTCGTCACCACGCCGAACCCGGAAGGCGGCGTCACCTATCTGTTCGACGACGTCACCGAGAGCCTCGAGCTCGCCCGCCGCTTCGACGGCATGATCCGCGTCCAGCGCGAGACGCTGGACAGCCTCGCCGAGGGCGTCGCGGTGTTCGGCAGCAACGGCAAGGCGCAGCTGTTCAACCCGGCCTTCGTCCGGATGTGGAAGCTGTCGAGCGACGCGATGCGCGACGAGCCGCACATCCAGACCGTCGAAGGCTGGTGCCATCAGCTGTTCGACGACCCCGTGGTCTGGCGGCAGATCCGCGAGGCCGTCACCTCGATCGAGAGCCGCGCCGACGTGCCGCTGAAGCTGGAGCGCAAGGACGGCAGCGTGCTCGACGGCATGATCCGGCCGCTGCACGACGGCGCCACCATGCTGACGTTCCAGGACATCACCGACACCGAGAACGTCGAGCGCGCGCTGCGCGAGCGCAACGAGGCGCTGGAGGCCGCCGACCAGATGAAGGTGGATTTCGTCCACCACGTCTCCTACGAGCTGCGCTCGCCGCTCACCACCATCATCGGCTTCGCGCATTTCCTCAGCGACCCCTCGACCGGACCGCTGACGCCGAAACAGGCCGAATATCTCGACTACGTCACGAAATCGACCAACGCGCTGCTGGCGCTGACCAACAACATCCTCGATCTCGCCACCATCGACGCCGGCGCGATGAAGCTGGAACTCGGCCCGGTCGACGTCAGCAAGACCATCGAGCTCGCCGCCGAAGGCATCCAGGACCGGCTCGCCACCGACCGCATCCGCCTGAAGGTCGAGATCGCGCCCGATATCGGCAGCTTCATCGGCGACGAAAAGCGCGTGGTGCAGGTGCTCTATAACCTCCTCGCCAACGCCGTCGGGTTTTCTCCACAGGATTCCACCGTCGGCATCAGCGCGCGTCGCACCGAGCACAGTGTGGTCTTCACTGTGACAGATTCCGGGCCTGGAATACCTGCCGACATGAAGGACAAGGTGTTCAACTGGTTCGAAAGCCGCTCGCAGGGGTCGCGTCACCGCGGCGCCGGGCTCGGCCTGTCGCTGGTGCGCTCCTTCGTCGAGCTGCATGGCGGCAAGGTGCGGGTGGATTCGATCGTGGGCAGGGGCACGGTCGTGATCTGCGACTTCCCGACCGACCAGGCGGCGCATCGCGACGCCGCCGAATGAGCGCGCCAACCACATTCTCCGTCGCGCTTCACAACGAGACGGCCACCGCGCAACTGATGGCCGATCTCGCGCTGCTGGTCGGGCCGGGCGATGTCATCACGCTCACCGGCGACCTCGGCGCCGGCAAGACCGCGGCCGCCCGCGCCATGATCCGCTACCTCGCCGACGACGAGGCGCTGGAAGTGCCGAGCCCGACCTTCACTCTGGTGCAGGGTTATGAGCTGCCGCCGTTTCCGGTCATGCATGCCGACCTCTACCGCGTCGAGGACGAGAGCGAGCTCGAGGAGATCGGGCTGTCGCCGCTGCCGGATGCCACGCTTGTCCTGATCGAATGGCCGGAGCGTGCGCCGTCGGCGCTGCCCGAGGATCGCATCGACATCGCACTCAACCATCGTCCCGCTCTGGGCTCGAACGCACGTGCCGCCGACGTCACCGGTTACGGCAAGGGCGCAGCCCAGGTCGCGCGTCTGAAAGCGCTGCGCGAATTCCTCGACGCATCCGGCTATCTCGACGCGACGCGGCGGCGCATGGCCGGCGACGCCTCGACACGGTCCTACGCGCGGCTGCTGCGCGACGACGAGATCGTCATCCTCATGAACTTTCCGCAGCGCCCCGACGGCGCGGCGCTCTACAACGGAAAGTCCTACAGCGCCGCGGTGCATCTCGCCGAAAACGTCAAACCCTTCGTCGCCATCGACGAAGGCCTGCGCGCGCAAGGCATCTCGGCGCCCGCGATCCATCATGCCGATCTCGACCACGGCTTCCTGATATCGGAGGATTTCGGCAGCGAAGGCGTAATCGAAGGCAACCCGCCGCGCCCGATTCCCGAGCGCTACGAAGCCGCGACCGACGTGCTGGCGGTGCTGCACGGCAAGACGCTGCCGGAGACGCTGCCGCTGGACGGGCAGAGCTACGCCATTCCGGTCTTCGACATCGAGGCGATGCTGATCGAAATCGGATTGATGCCGGAATGGTATCTGCCCGATCGCAACGCGCCGCTGAGCGAGCCGAAGCGCGCGGAATTCTTTGCGATGTGGCGTGAGCTGCTGCAGAAGCCGCTGGCCGCGCCGAGGACGTGGATCATCCGCGACTATCACTCGCCCAATTTGATCTGGCTCGGGATGCGCACCGGCATCGAACGCGTCGGCGTGATCGATTTCCAGGACACCGTGCTGGGGCCGCAATCCTACGACGTGGTGTCGCTGCTCCAGGACGCCCGCATCGACTTGCCCGAGAATCTCGAGTTGGCGCTGTTGTCGCGCTACATCAAGGCGCGCCGCGCTGGTGATGCGAGCTTCGATCCGGCCGGTTTCGCCGAGCTCTACGCCATCATGTCGGCGCAGCGGAACACCCGCCTGCTCGGCACCTTCGCCCGGCTCAACCGCCGCGACGGCAAGCCGCATTACCTGCGCCACCAGCCGCGGATCTGGACCTACCTCCAGCGCTCGCTGGCGCATCCCGCGCTCAGCCATTTGCGCGACTGGTATCTCGCCAACGTCCCGCCACCCCAAAGGCCGTCACAAGAACCGGCACCAGAACCGCCCCAAGGCTGATTCGGGCCCGATTTACCGGCTGTTAGCCAAGACGTCGGTATTCTGGCGGCAAGGAGCCGAATGATTACCGGGCTGGAGCAAGGGCAGATGGCGGTGAAGACAGACCAGCGCAGCAACAGCCGGGTTGTTTTCGAGCGTGGGATTCCGGCCCAGATGATGGGAATCGACGGCACGTGGCGGCGCGACTGCACCATGGAGGACGTCTCCCAGAGCGGCGCCAAGCTGACCATCGACGGTTCGGTCGAGGGCCTCCATCTGAAGGAATTTTTTCTCCTGCTGTCATCCACCGGACTCGCGTACCGGCGCTGTGAGCTTGCCTGGGTCAATGGCGACCAGATCGGCGTCAATTTCCTCAAGCTCGGCGACAAGAAGAAAAAGGCGCGTTCCGCATCCGTCGGGGCGTAACGGCCACACCCGTCGTACAACCGTCACGGCAGGTGGCTAAGGCGGTTGAGATGCGGTGCGGCTGAATGAGTCCCGTGCTAGGATTGCCGCGAACGCGAATTCCAAGGGCAATTTCGAGAGTAATTCCAAGAGTTCTAATCCCAAGAGTTCTGAGTCCACGAGGCTGAGAAAGACGAATCTGAGAAAGCAAACGATGTCCGTCAAACCGACCAAAGCCATGGTGCTCGCCGCAGGGTTCGGCCTGCGCATGCGTCCGTTGACGGACAAGATGCCGAAGCCGATGGTGCCGGTGGCGGGCCAGCCGCTGCTCGACCACGTGCTCGACAAGCTCGGCCAGGCCGGCGTGAGCGAGGCGGTGGTCAACGTGCATTACCTGCCGGACCAGATCATCGATCACGTCGCATCGCGCCAGCATCCGCGCGTGACCATCTCGGACGAGCGCGACCTGGTGCTCGGCACCGGCGGCGGCGTGGTCAAGGCGCTGCCGCTGCTCGGCAACGCGCCGTTCTTCCATGTCAATTCCGACACGCTGTGGATCGACGGCGTGCGCTCGAACCTGGCGCGGCTTGCCGAAAACTTCGATCCCGCGCGCATGGACATCCTGCTCTTGATGGCGCCGACGGCGACCAGCATCGGCTATAGCGGCCGCGGCGATTACGGCATGCTGCCCGACGGAGCCCTGCGCAAGCGCAAGGAGAAAGAGGTCGTTCCGTTCGTCTATGCCGGCGCGGCGATCCTGTCGCCGTCGATCTTCGCCGATGCGCCGCAGGGCGAGTTCTCGCTGACCAAGATGTTCGACCGCGCCAACGAGCAGGAGCGCCTGTTCGGCCTGCGCCTCGACGGCGTCTGGATGCATGTCGGCACGCCTGATGCGGTGCATGCCGCGGAAGAGGCATTTCTGGAGAGCGTGGCGTAGGCCGCGAACACGGTGCCGTAGGGTGGGCAAAGCGAAGCGTGCCCACCGCACAAGCTAACTCCAATGACGAATACGGTGGGCACGGCGCAAGCGCGCCTTTGCCCACCCTACGAGGCTACGGGCCGTGACGAACAGCGGGGACGACTTCACCTCCGCCCATGACCATTTGTGTCCGCCTCCCTATATTGGCGCCTGATCCCGAATCAGGCAGCCGATGCGCGTTTTCAGTGTTCCCATCTCAGTTCCGTTCCTGCGCACGGTCGTCACGGCCCTGCTCGACGGCCGGCTGGTCGCGGGATTCGAGGCGCGCAAGGAGCCGGCACGGCTTGCGGACGCCACGCTGTACCTGCCGACCCGGCGCGCCATGCGTGTCGTGCGGGAGATCTTCCTCGACGAGATGAAGGCGGACGCGGTCGTGCTGCCGCGCATCGTCGCGCTCGGCGACATCGACGAGGACGAGCTCGCCTTCGCCGATGAAGGCGAGCAGTTTTCCGGCGCAACGCCGCTCGACATCCCGCCGCGCCTTGGCGAGCTCGAGCGACGGCTGACGCTGGCGCAGCTCGTCGCGGCCTGGGCCAAGGGGCCGGTGCTGTCGCCGCTGGTGGTCGGCGGCCCCGCCTCGACGCTGGCTCTCGCCGGCGATCTCGCGCGCCTGATCGACGACATGGTGACGCGCGGGGTCGACTGGAGCGCGCTCGATGGTCTGGTGCCGGACCAGCTCGATCGCTACTGGCAGCACTCGCTCGAATTCCTGCGCATCGCCCGCATCGCCTGGCCCGGCCATCTCGCCGAGATCAACAGGATCGAGCCCGCGGCGCGGCGCGACCTCCTGATCGCGGCGGAAGCGAAGCGCCTGACCGCGCATCCGCATGGGCCCGTGATCGCGGCCGGCTCGACCGGCTCGATGCCGGCCACCGCAAAATTCCTGCATGCGGTCGCCTCGCTGCCGCATGGCGCGGTGGTGCTGCCGGGCCTCGACACTGATCTTGACGAGGATGCCTGGCGGACCATCGGCGGCGTGCGCGATGCGCTCGGCAAGTTCGCGGAGCATCCCGCATCGAACCATCCGCAATATGCCATGCACGCGCTGCTGGAGCGCTTCGGCATCAAGCGCGGCGACGTCGAGCTGCTTCAAGCGCCGGCGGAAGGCGGCCGCGACCTGCTCGCATCCGAATCGATGCGGCCCTCCGCCAAGACGGAAGTCTGGCACGACCGGCTGAAGCAGCCGGATATCGCGGCAAAGATCGCCGGCGGCATGACAAACCTCGCGGTCGTCGAAGCCCCCAACCCCGAAATGGAAGCGCTGGCGATTGCGATCGCGATGCGCGAGGCGCGGCACCTCGACAAGTCGGCGGCGCTGGTCACCCCGGACCGCGCGCTGGCGCGCCGTGTGATGGCTGCGCTCACCCGATGGGATCTCGCCTTCGACGATTCCGGCGGCGACGTGCTGATGGAGACGTCCGCCGGCGTTTTTGCGCGCCTTGCGGCCGAAGCGGCGACCAAGGGATTGGAGCCGCCGACGCTGCTGGCGATGCTGAAGCATCCACTGTGCCGCCTCGGCCGCGCGCCGGATACATGGAAGGCGGCAATCGAAGGCCTGGAGCTCGCCGTCTTGCGCGGCACGCGCCCGCCCGCGGGCACGGCCGGCCTGCTGCGTGAATTCAACCGCTTTCGCGAGGAACTGGCCAAGCTGTGGCGCAGCGAGGTCTCCGCGCTCCACAAGGCCGAGCCGCGCGCACGCCTCAAGGCGGAGGATCTCGATCGCGTCCAGGCCCTAATCGATGCTTTGCAGAAGGCCTTGGCGCCGATCGAGAGTCTGGCGCCGTCAAAACCATATGACTTCGCCGAGCTCGCGCACCGGCATCGCGAGATCATGATCGAGCTGTCGCGCGACGAGCAAGGCATCCCGCTCGCCTTCGAGGAGCGCGAGGGCCTCGCACTCGCCGGCGCCTTCGACGATCTCCTGCGCGGCGGCACGACCAGCGGACTGATGGTGCCGCTGCCTGATTACCCTGATGTCTTCCAGACCGCGTTCGGCGATCGCGCGGTACGGCGGCGTGACAAGCCGGGCGCGCGGCTCCAGATCTACGGCCCGCTGGAATCGCGCCTGATGCAGGCGGACCGCATCATCGTCGGTGGCCTGATCGAGGGCGTCTGGCCGCCGGCGCCGCGCATCGATCCCTGGCTGAGCCGCCCGATGCGGCATGAGCTCGGCCTCGATCTGCCGGAGCGCCGCATCGGCCTCTCCGCCCACGATTTCGCGCAGTTGCTCGGCGGAGATGAGGTGATCCTCACCCATTCCGCCAAGGCCGGCGGCGCGCCGGCGGTGGCTTCGCGCTTCCTGCATCGGTTGGAGGCGGTTGCGGGCGACGATCGGTGGAAGGCGGCCATTCGCGCCGGCGAGAAATACGTGCGGTTCGCAGATCGGCTGGACCAGCCCGACGAGGTCAGGCCGATCAAGCAACCCGAACCGCGGCCGCCGCGCGCGACACGGCCGCTGAAGATGTCGGTCACCGCGATCGAGGACTGGCTGCGCGATCCCTACACGATCTACGCCAAGCACATCTTGCGGCTGGATGCGCTCGATCCCGTCGACATGCCGCTGTCGGCCGCCGACCGCGGCTCGGCGATCCACGATGCGATCGGCGAATTCACGGAACGCTATGCGACGCGCCTGCCCGACGATCCCGCCCGCGTGCTGCGCGCGATCGGCGAAAAGCATTTCGCGCCGCTGATGGAGCGCCCCGAGGCGCGCGCGCTGTGGTGGCCGCGCTTCCAGCGCATCGCGCGCTGGTTCGGCGAGTGGGAAACGGCACGGCGCGACGTGGTCGAGGCGATCACCGCGGAGACCCGCGGCGAGATCTCGATCACGCTCGACAATGAACGCAGCTTCCGCCTCTCCGCGCGCGCCGACCGCATCGAGCGCCGCCAGGGCGGCGGCTACGCCATCCTCGACTACAAGACCGGCCAGCCGCCGACCGGCAAGCAGGTCCGCATGGGCCTGTCGCCGCAGCTCACGCTGGAGGCGGCGATCCTGCGCGAAGGCGGCTTTCCCGACATCGACGCCGGCTCATCCGTGAGCCAACTCGTCTATGTCCGCCTCAGCGGCAACAATCCGCCGGGCGAGGAGCGCATCCTCGAGCTCAAGTACAAGCAAGGCGACGAACCGCAGCCGCCGGATATTGCTGCCGCTGAGGCCCGGGCCAAGCTGGAAGCGCTGATCCGCGCCTTCGAGGACGAGAACCAGGCCTACACCTCGCTGAACCTGCCGATGTGGTCCAACCGCTACGGCACCTATGACGACCTCGCCCGCATCAAGGAGTGGTCGGCAGCCGGCGGATTGGGGATCGAGGAATGGTGAAGGCGCCACGCCCAATCCCCGATGAGGTGCGCGCCAGGCAGGCGCGTGCATCCGATCCGGCCGCATCGGCCTTCGTGTCGGCCAATGCGGGCTCGGGCAAGACGCACGTGCTGGTGCAGCGCGTGATCCGCCTGCTGCTGTCGGGTGTGCCGCCGGAAAAGATCCTCTGCATCACCTTCACCAAGGCCGCCGCCGCCAACATGGCCGAGCGCGTCTTCACCACGCTCGGCCATTGGGTGACGCTTGATGATACAGGGCTTGATGCCGCGATCCGCGCGGTCGGCATCCCGCACCCTGATCGAAAATTACGGCGCGACGCGCGAAAACTGTTCGCCTGTGCGCTGGAGACGCCGGGCGGGCTGAAGGTGCAGACCATCCACGCGCTGTGTACCCGCCTGCTCCAGCAGTTTCCGTTCGAAGCCAACGTGCCGGCGCGCTTCTCCGTCATCGACGAGCGCGACCAGACCGACATGATGGAGCGCGCCAATCTGAAGGTGCTGCTGGAGGCCGCGCGCGACCCGGAGACGGTCACGGGCCGCGCGCTGCTGACCGCGATGGCCAGCGCCGCCGACGTCACCTTCAAGGAGGTCGTGCGCGAGGCCTGTCTGAGCCGCGATCATTTCATGGCCTGGACCGACGAGGCCGGCAACGCAGAAGCTGCCGCCGCGCAGATGGCGGCGGTGCTGGGCGTTGACGCCGCCGACCGCATCGAGGACGTCGAGACGGAGATTCTCGACGGTCCGTTCCTGCCGCGATCGCGCTGGGACGACATCGCGTTTGCGCTGGAAGACGGCAGCAAATCCGACAACGACCAGGCCAGCCGGCTTCGCGAGGCAAAAGCGTTTTCGGGCGGCGCGCAGGTCGACGCCTATCTCGGCGTCTTCCTCACCGACGAGAAGCTGCCGCGCAAGGCGGTGCTGACCAGGAAATTTTGCGATCACAATCCCTCCGTCGCCCGCCTGTTCGAGAACGAGGCCCAGCGCATCACTGGATTGATCGAGAAGCGCCGCGCGGTAACCATGCGTGACCGCACGGCGGCTCTCTTGCATATCGCGACCGCTGCTGCCGCGAACTACCGGCGCGAGAAGCAGGAGCGCGGCCTGCTCGACTATGACGATTTGATCGACAAAACGCTGGCGATGCTCAACCGCGTCTCCTCGGGCTGGGTGCATTACAAGCTCGACCGCGGCGTCGACCACGTCCTGATCGACGAGGCGCAGGACACCAGTCCGCGCCAATGGGACATCGTCGCGCACATCATCTCCGAGTTCACCGCGGGCGAAGGCGCGCGCGAGGGGCTGAACCGCACGATCTTCGCCGTCGGGGACGAGAAGCAGTCGATCTTCTCGTTCCAGGGCGCGCAGCCCCGGGAATTCGACGCGCGCCGGCGCGAGCTGCACCGCAAGTTCACCGCCGCCGGGCTGAAATTCGATCCGGTCGCCTTCACCTATTCGTTCCGCTCGGGCGCCGCGATCCTGCACTCGGTCGACCACGTCTTCCGCGACCCCGCGATCTACAAGAGCATCCATTCGGTCGAGATCGGCCATCCCCTGCACAATGCGCTCGCCGATGCAGGGCCAAGCGTAATCGAGCTGTGGGACCTGGCTGAAGCCGACGACAGGCAGGATATCGAGGGCTGGCGCGCGCCGTTCGACGGCGTTGCCGTCACCAGCCCCGAGGTCAAGCTCGCCCGCCGCATCCAGGCAGAGATCAAGCGGCTGGTCGAAAGCGGCACACTCACCGGACACGACGGCGAGCGGCGGCCGCTGCGCTACGGCGACATGCTGATCCTGGTCCGCCGGCGCGGCAACGCGTTCGATGCCGTGATCCAGGCGCTGAAGCACGCCAACGTGCCGGTCGCCGGCGCCGACCGGCTGAAGCTCACCGAGCACATCGGCATCATCGACCTGATGAACCTTGCGGACGCGCTGCTGCTGCCGCAGGACGATCTCGCGCTTGCGGTCGCGCTGAAGAGCCCGCTGTTCGGGCTCGACGATGACGATTTGTTTGCGCTTGCCTGGGGCCGCAAGGGCTCGCTGCGCCGGGCGCTCGGCGAGCATGCGGCCGGAAGTGAGAAATTCGCCGCGGTGCTGCGGCGGCTCGAGGCCTGCGAAACTCGCGCGCGCGAGGAGACACCGTTCGCCTTCTACGCCTGGCTGCTTGGCGGCGACGGCGGACGCGCGCGCATCCTGCGCCGGCTCGGCCACGAGGCCAATGACGCGCTCGACGAATTCCTGGAGCTGGCGCTGAACTACGAGCGCAAGGCGCCGGCCTCGCTGCAAGGCTTCATGGCCTGGCTGCGCTCGGCTGACACCGAGGTGAAGCGCGACATGGAAATCTCCCGCGACGAGGTGCGGGTGATGACCGTGCACGGCGCCAAGGGCTTGGAAGCGTCCGTCGTGTTCATGGTCGACACCACGTCGTCGCCCGCGGACTCGCAGCGGGTCCGGCTGATCCAGGTGCCGCGCGGCAATGGCGGCGAGGTGGTGGTGTGGGCCGGCCGCAAGGCCGACGATCCCAAGCCCGTCGCCGAGGCCCGCAAGGCCATGCTCGAGGAGACCGAGGACGAATATCGCCGCCTGCTCTATGTCGCGATGACGCGCGCGGCCGACCGGCTGATCGTCGGCGGCTGCATGCCCGGCAATATGAGGACGGTCCGCAAGCTGAGCTGGTACGACCTGGTCGACACCGGGCTCGCCGGCTCCGGCCTGGAGAAGCAGACGGTGGAAACGCCGCTTGGCAAGGTGACGCGATTCGCCCGGCCGGAGGACGTCGTTGCCCTCGGCACGCCCGCGACATTCGTGGATCAGACGATCGCGTTGCCGGACTGGCTGCGGGCGCCGGCACCGCGCGAGATGCAGGACGACGATTCCGTGCGCCCCTCGGGCCAGTCTGCGGAGGGAGGCCGCGCGGTCCGGTCAGGCGAATCGGTGCAGTCGCGCGCTCTGGCGCTGCAGCGCGGCACGCTGGTGCACCGGCTGCTGCAATCCCTGCCCGACATCGCCGCCGAGCGGCGGCGCGAGGCCGCGCGCGGCTTCATGGCCCGCAATGCCTCGGACTGGACGGAGGCCGACCGCACCGCGCTGGCCGACAAGGTGCTCGCGCTGATCGCCGAGCCGCGCTTTGCCCCGGTCTTTGCCGCCGGCAGCCGGGCGGAGGTCGCCATCGTCGGCAGGTTGGAGCGGCCGGGCCGACCGCCAGCGCTGGTGTCGGGCCAGATCGACCGGCTGGTCGTTCGTCCGGATGAGGTCCTGATCGTCGATTTCAAGACCAATCAGGCCGCACCCAAAAGCATCGCCGAGGCGCCCGCCGTCTATGTCCGGCAGCTTGCGCTGTACCGGGCGGTGCTGGCGCGGCTTTATCCCCAAAAGCCCGTCAGGGCCGTCCTGCTCTGGACCGAGGCCCTTGAATATATGGAGATTTCAGCCCCCGCGCTGGACGCGGCGCTGGCATCCCTTCATCTCGGTGTGAGCGTCCTTGACCCGGCAAGGGGCCGTTCATAGGTTGACGCCATGATCCCGGGCGCGATTCCCATCCGCGCCGATTCTTTCAACCGAGTGAGGTACTCCCATGGCCGTTGGCAAGGTTTCTGACACTGATTTCGAAGCCGAAGTGCTCAAGGCGAACGGCCCTGTGGTCGTCGATTTCTGGGCCGAATGGTGCGGTCCCTGCCGCATGATCGCGCCCGCCCTCGACGAGATCGCCGGCGCGATGGGCGACAAGGTCAAGATCGTGAAGCTCAATGTCGACGAGAGCCCGAAGACCGCGTCGAAGTACGGCGTGATGTCGATCCCGACCCTGATGATCTTCAAGGGCGGCGAGATGGCCTCCCGCCAGGTCGGCGCGGCGCCGAAGGCAAAGCTGCAGCAGTGGATCACGTCGGCGGTGTGATCCGCCTCGCGAGTAACTGAGAATTCTGCAACGGCCGGCAACACGCCGGCCGTTTTGTTTTTTGTCGGCGGCAATCATGCCGATCTCGTTTCGGCAAGTTTGGCGAGACTGGCGAGAACATCGGGAAAGTCCGACGCGACAGCCGGACCGATCTCGGACGCTTGCGGCCCTCGCGCGTCCGCGGCGTAAACGATGCGCGTGCGCGCCGGTCCAGGAGAATCGCCAAGCGGTTCGATGCGATGGGCGACTGTGATGACGAGATCGCCGACTCGCGTTTCATCGATGAAGCACACGTTCTCGCGAACCTCGATCAGTTGCGAGCGTAGCGTCTCCTCGCCGGGTGGCTTCATCGTGAACCAAGTGCCGGCCGCGAATGGCCCGTCGATGTCGATCTGCTCGATACCCGCATTCCAGTTTTTCCAGCCGGGGACATCGCGAAAGATGCCCCAGATCGTCTCTGCGGTTGCAGACGTCTCGATGGTATATTCGTTTCGCCAGACATGGCCGTCGTCCATGGCGCGCTCCCACTTTGATATGTACGCTTATAACAAGCGCCCTTATCAAGGAGTCAAACCCGCCGCCCGGATGGAGCGAAGCGGCGCTACTTGATCCATCCCGTCGCGAGCGCGTTCGCGAGCTCCGGCTGATTGTTGCGGCGTGCGAGCGCGGCCATCGCCTCGTGATCATAGACGACATGGCGGAAGGTCACTTGCCAAGCAGCATCGACGAGTTCGAGGATCGCGTAGCGCGCGTGCGGCGTGCCGGCCTCGACGACATGCGGGAACGGATGCTTGTCGCGATAGCCCGGGCTACCGACGCTGCCGGGATTGACGATCAGCCGGCCGTCACGAAGCCGCACCGTGCGGGCGAGATGGGTGTGGGCGCAGAGGATCAGGGACTGCGTGATGCCTTGCGCGAACTGCTCGATGCGGTCGAGCGGCGATAGCGCCACCGTGCCGTCGGGATGCACGGTATCGAGCCAATAGACCTCGTCGTTCTCGGGCGTCGCATGGCAGAGGAAGACCCGGTCGCGAAACACGCGCGTCATCGGCTGCGCCCGCAGCCAATCGAGTTGCGCGGCATTGAGCGCCGCATGCGCGGGACGATCCCACGAGCCCATCTTCTCCGGCGGGCGGTCGAGCAGGTAGCGGTCGTGATTGCCGAGCACATGCACGGCGTCGAGATTCATCAGGAACTCGATGGTCCGGCGCGCGTCGAGCGGACCGCTCAGCATGTCGCCGAGATTGACGAGGTCGGCGATGCCCTGGGCGCGGATGTCGGCAAGCACCGCCTCCAGCGCGAGATGGTTTCCGTGAATGTCGGCAATCGCAGCAAAACGCATTGGCATTCCTGTCGTAGCCCTGACGGAGCGAAGCGCAATCCGGGGCCATCATGGCTTGCGGCACGATCCCGGATTGCGCTTCGCTCCATCCGGGTGACGCAACCGCTATGCAGGAGGCGTGCCGTTGATGCCGAGCACGTGGCCGGCGAGATAGAGCGAGCCGGTGATCAGGATGCGCGGCGGCACCTCGTAGGCGAGCTTCGACAGCGCGCGCAGCGCGGCCTCGATGCCCGGCGCGGGCTCGACGCGCATGCCGAGGCTGCGCGCGGCGTCCGCGAGACGGTCGGCCGGCATCGCATTCTCGGTGTCGGGAATCGGCACCGCGATGATGTGACGGGTGAGGCCGGCGAAATTGGCGAGGAAGGCCCGCGCATCCTTGTTGGCCATCATGCCCGCGATCACGACCAGCGGCCGCGACACCCGTTCCTCGAGATCGCCGAGTGCGGCCGCCGCAACGCGCCCGCCTTCCGCATTGTGCCCGCCGTCGAGCCAGATCTCCGAGCCCTGCGGCCCCCAGGAGAGCAGCTCGCCCGAGGTGATGCGCTGCATCCGCGCCGGCCATTCGGCGCCGACGATGCCGGCCTCGAACGCCGCCTGGTTGACCTTGAATGTCGAAATCGCGCGCAGTGTCGCGATCGCAAGCCCTGCATTGTCGAACTGGTGGCGGCCGAACAGGCGCGGCGCTGCGAGATCCATCAGGCCGCGATCGTCGGAATAGACGAGGCGCCCATGCTCGACATTGACGTGCCAGCTCTCGTTCGCGGCAAACAGCGGCGCGCGCATGCGCTTGGCCTGTGCCTCGATCACGGCCATCGCTTCGCCCGATTGCTCGGCGCAAACCACGGGCACACCGCGCTTGATGATCGCAGCCTTTTCGCCGGCGATGGAGGTCAGCGTATCGCCGAGGAAGTCCGTGTGGTCCATGCTAACGGGCGTGATCACAGTGGCCGCCGGCGTATCGACCACATTGGTCGAATCGAGCCGGCCGCCAAGGCCGACCTCGAGCAGCACCGCATCGGCCGGATTCTGCGCGAACAGATGAAACGCGGCGGCCGTCTTCAGCTCGAACACGGTCGCAGGCTCGCCGGCATTGACGCGCTCGACCTCTTCCAGTGCGGCGCGCAGTTCGTCGTCGCCGACCAGCACGCCGCCACCGAGGCGACCGAGCCGAAAACATTCGTTGATGCGGACTAGATAGGGCGAGGTGTAGGCGTGGACGCGCAGGTCTGCCGCTTCCAGCGTCGCGCGCAGATAAGCGAGCGTCGAGCCCTTGCCATTGGTGCCGGCGATGTGGATCACCGGGGGCAGCTTGCGTTCGGGGTGGCCGAGCCGATCGAGCAGACGATGCATCCGCTCCAGCCCGAGATCGATGCGCTTCTGATGCAGGGCCGACAGCCGCCCGATCAATTCGCCGAGCGGCGGCTTTGCGCTGTTAGGAGACGCGTTCACGCGTGCGGCGCGGCCGGCGCCGTCTCGGAAGCCGATACGATCTGCGCCGGGCTGACGACAGGCTGCACCGATTTCGACGCGGTCTCCAGCGCCGGTGCCTTGGTCAACAGGCGACAGAGCCGTGCCAGGGTCGGGCGCAAATCGTGACGATGCACGACCATGTCGACCATGCCGTGCTCTTTCAGGTACTCGGCGCGCTGGAAGCCTTCCGGGAGCTTCTCGCGGATGGTCTGCTCGATCACGCGCGCGCCGGCAAAGCCGATCAGCGCGCCGGGCTCGGCGATCTGCACGTCGCCCAGCATCGCGTAGGAGGCGGTGACGCCGCCGGTGGTCGGGTTGGTCAGCACGACGATATAGGGCTGTTTTGCCTCGCGCAGCATCTGAACCGCGACGGTCGTGCGCGGCATCTGCATCAGCGACAGGATGCCTTCCTGCATGCGCGCGCCGCCTGATGCGGCGAACACGATGAACGGCGACTTCTTCTCGACCGCGAGTTCGAGCCCACGCACGATGGCCTCGCCCGCGGCCATGCCGAGCGAGCCGCCCATGAAGTCGAAATCCTGCACGGCGATGACGACGGCGGCGCCTTCGAGCTTGCCGTAACCGACCTTGATCGCGTCGTTGAGGTTAGTTCGCGCGCGGGCATCCTTGATGCGGTCGACGTATTTCTTCTCGTCGCGGAACTTGAGCGGATCCGGCGTGACGTCCGGCAGCGCGACGTCGTACCAGGTCTCGTTGTCGAAGATCGACTTCAGACGCGCCACCGCGCCCATGCGCATGTGGTAGTTCGAGCCGGGAATGACGAACTGGTTGGCCTCGACGTCCTTGTAGAACACGAGCTGCCCGGAATCCGGACACTTGATCCACAGATTCTCCGGCGTCTCCCGCCGCAGCATGTTGCGGATCTTCGGCCGGACCACATTGGTAAGCCAGTTCATGGTTTGCTCCGATGTGCGATCCCGCTCCGGGGATCGCCTGAAGGGATATATGGCTGCCGGACCCTGCCCCGGCAAGCCGCCGTGTCGTCCGCCCCAAAAGCGGAATTATGGCCTATTCCGCCGCCTGTTGTGCGCCTTTGACGCCTTGGGCCAGGGATGCCGTCAGTTCGGCGACGGCGTTAACGGTTTTGGCGGTGGCCCGGCCGTCCGCATCGAGGCTGTTCTTGAGCGCATCGACCAGCGCCGTGCCGACCACCGCGCCATTCGCATGCGAGGCGATGGCGCGCGCAGTCTCCGGCGTGCGGATGCCGAAGCCGACGCAGACCGGCAGCTTGGTGTGACGCTTGATGCGGGCAACCGCTTCGCTCACCGCCAAGGAATCCGCCGCCGCAGCACCGGTGATGCCGGTGATCGAGACGTAGTAGACGAAGCCCGAGGTGTTGGCGAGCACGGCCGGCAGGCGCTTGTCGTCGGTCGTCGGCGTCGCCAGGCGAATGAAGTTCAGCCCGGCCTTCATCGCGGGCAGGCAGAGCTCGTCGTCCTCCTCCGGCGGCAGATCGACGATGATGAGGCCGTCGACGCCGGCGCTCTTGGCATCGACGAGGAACTTGTCGACGCCGTAGATGTAGATCGGGTTGTAATAGCCCATCAGCACGATCGGCGTCGCATTGTCGTCCTTGCGGAAGCCGCGCACGAGCTCGAGCGTCTTCTTCAGCGTCATGCCGGCCTTGAGCGCGCGCAGGCCCGCCGCCTGGATCGACGGACCGTCGGCCATCGGATCGGTGAAGGGCATGCCGATCTCGATCACGTCGGCGCCGGACTTCGGCAGCGCCTTGATGATCTCGAGCGAGGTGGCGGGATCCGGATCGCCGGCCATCAGGAAGGTCACGAAGGCCGAGCGGCCCTGCTTCGCAAGCTCGGCAAAACGGATGTCGATACGCGTGGTCACTTGCTCTTGCCCCTCAGGATGTCGCCGACCTGCGGGACGTCCTTGTCGCCGCGGCCGGAGAGATTGACGACCATCAGGTGATCTTTTGCGCGCTTCGGCGCGAGCTCCATCACCTTGGCGATGGCATGCGCAGGCTCGAGCGCCGGGATGATGCCTTCCAGCTTTGAAAGCAGCTGGAACGCGGCGAGCGCCTCGTCGTCGGTCGCGGAGAGATAGTTCACGCGGCCGATCTCGTGCAGCCAGGAATGCTCGGGGCCGATGCCGGGATAGTCGAGGCCGGCCGAGATCGAATGAGCGTCCTGGATCTGGCCGTCCGCGTCCATCAGGAGATAAGTGCGGTTGCCGTGCAGCACGCCGGGACGGCCGCCCGCGATCGAGGCCGCATGCAGCTGCGTGAGCCCGTGGCCTGCAGCTTCGACGCCGAAAATTTCGACGGAGGGATCGTCGAGGAAGGGGTGGAACAGGCCCATCGCATTCGAGCCGCCGCCGATGCAGGCGACCAGCGAATCCGGCAGGCGGCCCTCGACCTCCTGCATCTGCGCCTTGGTCTCGTTGCCGATGATCGACTGGAAGTCGCGCACCAGCGTCGGATAGGGATGCGGGCCCGCCACCGTGCCGATGCAGTAGAACGTGTTGTGCACGTTGGTGACCCAGTCGCGCAGCGCCTCGTTCATGGCGTCCTTCAGCGTGCGCGTGCCCGACTGTACCGGGACCACCTTTGCGCCCAGCATCTCCATGCGGATCACGTTGGGCTGCTGCCGCTCGACGTCGACGGCGCCCATATAGACCACGCATTCGAGGCCGAAGCGCGCGCACAGCGTCGCGGTGGCGACGCCGTGCTGGCCGGCGCCGGTCTCGGCAATGATGCGCTTCTTGCCCATGCGCCGCGCCAGCATGATCTGGCCGAGCACGTTGTTCACCTTGTGCGAGCCGGTGTGGTTGAGCTCTTCGCGCTTGAGGTAGATCTTGGCGCCGCCGAGATGCTCGGTGAGACGCTCGGCGAAATAGAGCGGCGAGGGCCGGCCGACATAGTTCTTGAGATAGCCGTTCATCTCGGCCTGGAAGGCCGGATCGGCCTTGGCCGCGGTGTAGGCCTTCTCCAGATCGAGGATCAGCGGCATCAGCGTTTCGGCGACGAAGCGTCCGCCGAAGATGCCGAAATGACCGCGCTCGTCGGGCCCGCTGCGGTAGGAGTTTGGTTTGGCGATGTTCATCGGACGCTCAACTCTTGACTTGCATCTTGGGTGGCGCGCGCGGCGCGGATGAAGGCCTTGATCATCTCGGGATCCTTGACGCCGGGAGCGCTCTCGACACCGGAGGACACGTCGACGCCGCCGGCGCGGGTGATGCGAAGGGCCTCCGCAACGTTGTCGGCGTGAAGCCCGCCCGAGACCATGTAGGGCAGGTTCAGATCGAGGTTTTCGAGCAGGTGCCAGTCGAACGGCGCGCCCAGGCCGCCGGGCCGCGTCGCGTCTTTCGGCGCGCGCGCATCGAACAGGATGCGGTCGGCGACCGCGGCGTAGCCGGGCAGCACGGCAAGATCGGCTGAGGTTGCGACCGGCACCGCCTTCATCACGGGGCGGCCGAACCGCTGCTTGATGTCGCGCAGCCGCGCGACGGTCTCCTTGCCATGGAGCTGGAAAATGTCCGGCGACAGCGCGTCCATGATGTTGTCGAGCGTGGCGTCATCGGCATCGACCGTGAGCGCAACCTTGAGCGCGCGCCGATTCACCTGGCGGCCGAGATCGCGGCCAAGCTCCAGCGACAGATGCCGGGGCGACGGCGGAAAGAACACGAACCCCACCATGTCGGCGCCCGCGTCGAGCGCTGTTTCGAGCGTCTCGCGCGTGGACAGGCCGCAGATTTTGACGAGCAGGGACATGGTCTCAAAGCAGGTAAAGGCCGCAACTCCGCGGCCGGAAAGCAGGGTTTTCGGTTGCGGCCGCTTCTACAACGTCGCGCGCTGCTTGTCTCGCCCGACGGGCCCGTAAAGGCCCACCCCGACGGGGGCGGGGAGGCGCTGGGAATCGGGCTTCGCCGCGGCCGTCTGGGCCCGCAAGCCGGCCAGTTCGGTCCGGGCGCTGCGCGCATCCGCCTCATGCCGACGGGCCGCGCGGCGCCAGTGCCGCTGGCCGAGCCAGACGGCACAGCCGCCGGCCAGGACGCCCAGCGCCGCCACCAGGATCAGCAGCAGGAACAGCGGCAGCGTGACCGACAATGACGGGTCGTCGGAGACAAAGGGATCGAAGGAGACCGTGACGAAATGCCGGTTGGAGACGGCGAACACCACCAGGATCAGACCCAGCGGAATCACGATCAGCGCGGTCAGGAACTTTCGCATCTCGCTTCGCTCGCCTTGAATCAAGCTTCCGGCCGCATCTTGAGCGACCGCGGGAAACCCTGACGCCGGCCTCAGTCTGCCGCGCCGGGATCCGGATGGTCGCGGTTCAGCCGCTCGCGCATTTCCTTGCCGGTCTTGAAGAACGGAACGCTCTTCTGATCGACGGGTACATGGGCGCCGGTGCGCGGATTACGCCCGGCGCGTGCAGGGCGATGCTTGACCGAGAAGGCACCGAAGCCGCGCAACTCGACGCGATCACCGCGTGCGAGAGCCGCTACGATCTCTTCGAGAATCGCATTCACAATGTTCTCGACATCCCGCTGGTACAGATGCGGGTTGTGCTCGGCGATACGCTGAACAAGTTCGGATTTGATCATCGAGAGATAGGACCCGGAAGCGTGCGGATGACCATTTCCGTGAAAATACCGTGATCTGTCAAGACGCTAAATCAAGGTTGAGCGTCGTGAAAATGCGTGACAAATGCCAAAAAAGCAGGCTGCCCCGACACTCGCCAGGCGAGAAAACCCTTAAGCGCTCGCCTGTCCCAGTCAGTTTGACGCAGCCGGCTGCCACAAGGCCAGCATTCCATCCATTCCGAACCGGTCAACGGCCTGCGCGACGCCGGTTTGCCCGATTTGATGCGCAATCGAGCCTAAACCCAGCGCTTCCAGCGTCACGGCAGCGGCCGTCTTGAGGAACGGCAGATCGCCGAAGCGCGACTGAAGCTTGTAGTCGCGCACCGAAAGCCCCTTCTTGACGCCCTTCTGCTCGACCAGCCAGGTCACCGCCGTCTTCTCGTCGCCGATCTGGTCGATCAGCTTGAGATCGATCGCCTGGCGTCCGGTGAAGACGCGGCCGTCGGCCACTTTCTCGAGCTGCGTGTCGTCCATGCCACGCCGCTCCTTCACCAGTCCCTTGAACCAGGCGTAGGAGTCCTTCACCAGCTCGTCGAGCGCGGCCCGCGCCTCGGGACTGGTCGGCTCAAAACCGTTGGGCGCGGCCTTCAGCGGCGAGGATTTTACCTCCTCGACCTTGACGCCGATGGTCTTCAGGAGTTCGGTGACATTGGGGTACTGGAACAGCACACCGATCGAGCCGACCAGCGAGCTCTGCTGCGCGATGATGTGGTCGCTCGCGATCGCCGTGATGTAGCCGCCGGAGGCGGCAAGACCCTCGACCACGACGACGAGCGGCTTCTTCGCCTTGAGCCGGACCAGCGAGTCGTAGAGCTGCTCGGAGCCTGCGGTGGTGCCGCCCGGTGAGTTGATGTGAACGATGACGGCGGCAGCCTGCGAATTCTCCAGCCGCTCCAGCGCCTGCGTGCGATCGGAATCGCTGCGGATCAGGCCGTCGATCTGGACCCGCGCAATCGAGCCGGCGGCTGCGAACGTGCCGCGTGCGCCGGGCGTCGCAATCAGCGCGAAGCCCGCAATCGCCGCGATCGCGATCAGCGCGGCCATGACGCGCCAGAACGTCAGCTTGCGGCGGATCCTGCGACGATCGACGATGATGTCCGAATCGAGCGACATCGGAATATCTCCAAATGAAAGACCAGGCGCGTTGTGCCGTCACGGCGTGACCAACGGCTTATCTGGATACATCAATTGCGGCGCAATTTGAAGAAAACAAGGCTGGTGCTGGTCGGGCCGAGCCCCCGTCACAGGCTTCTCGTCATCCCGGACAAGCGCCGCGACGCGGAGCGCTGACCCGGGATCCATACCCACAGAATTGAGTTTGGCGAAGACTTGGAGTTACCAGCTCGCGCCAGACCGCTCCCTGTGGTGATGGGTCCCGGATCTACGCGCGCTTTGAGCGCGCTTGTCCGGGACGACAGTTGAGTATGGAGCAACAAAAAAGCCCCGGCTCGCGCCGGGGCTTTGATGTCAGCGAAACGAACGTTTCGCTTACTTGCTGTCGCGGTTCTTGAGCGCGGTGCCGAGGATGTCGCCGAGCGTCGCACCCGAATCGGAGGAGCCGTACTGCGCGATGGCTTCCTTCTCTTCGGCGACTTCGAGCGCCTTGATCGACACCTGGACCTTGCGGGCCTTCTTGTCGAACTGGATCACGCGGGCATCGACCTTCTCGCCGACGGCAAAGCGTTCGGCGCGCTGGTCGTTGCGGTCACGCGCGAGCTCCGAGCGCTTGATGAAGGTGGTGAAGTCGGTACCGGCGATCTTCACCTCGATACCGCTCTCCTTCACTTCGAGCACTTCGCAGGTCACGACCGCGCCCTTCTTGACATCGCCCGGCTCGGCGAAGGGGTCGCCTTCGAGCTGCTTGATGCCGAGCGAGATACGCTCCTTCTCGACGTCCACATCGAGCACCACGGCCTTCACCATGTCGCCCTTCTTGTAGTTGTCGATCACCTGCTCGCCCGGAAGCTTCCAGTCGAGGTCGGAGAGGTGGACCATGCCGTCGACGTCGCCCTCGAGACCCAGGAACAGACCGAACTCGGTCTTGTTCTTGACCTCGCCCTCGACCACCGAACCGGTCGGGTGACCTTCGACGAAGACCTCCCAGGGGTTGCGCATGGTCTGCTTGAGGCCGAGCGAGATGCGGCGCTTGACGGAATCGACTTCGAGCACCTGCACTTCGACTTCCTGCGAGGTCGAGACGATCTTGCCGGGGTGCATGTTCTTCTTGGTCCACGACATCTCGGAGACGTGGATCAGGCCTTCGATGCCCGGCTCGAGCTCGACGAACGCACCGTAGTCGGTGATGTTGGTGACGCGGCCGGTGAAGCGGGCACCCAGCGGGTACTTGGCTTCGATGCCCTGCCACGGATCGTCCAGCAGCTGCTTCATGCCCAGCGAGATGCGGTGCGTCTCGTGGTTGATCTTGATGATCTTGACCTTCACGGTCTGGCCGATCGAGAGCACCTCGGTCGGGTGGTTGACGCGGCGCCACGCGATGTCGGTGACGTGCAGCAGGCCGTCGATGCCGCCGAGATCAACGAACGCACCGTAGTCGGTGATGTTCTTGACCACGCCGTCGATGACCTGACCCTCTTCGAGGTTCTGCACCAGCTCCTGGCGCTGCTCGGCGCGGGTCTCTTCCAGCACCGTGCGGCGGGAGACGACGATGTTGCCGCGGCGGCGGTCCATCTTGAGGATCTGGAACGGCTGCGAGTTGTTCATCAGCGGCGCAACGTCGCGGATCGGACGGATGTCGACCTGCGAGCGCGGCAGGAAGGCCACGGCACCGTCGAGGTCGACGGTGAAGCCGCCCTTGACCTGGTTGAAGATGACGCCGTTGACCTTCTCGTTGTTCTGGAACGCCTTCTCGAGCTTGCCCCAGCTCTCTTCGCGGCGCGCCTTGTCGCGCGACAGCACGGCTTCGCCGAGGGCGTTCTCGATGCGATCGAGGAACACTTCCACCTCGTCGCCGACCTTGATCTCGCTGTCACGGCCGGGGCCGGAAAATTCGCGCAGGGCGACGCGGCCCTCGGTCTTCAGGCCGACGTCGATGACGGCCATGTCCTTTTCAATTGCAACCACCTTGCCCTTGACGACGGAGCTTTCCTGCAGGTTGCCACCTGCGAAGGACTCGTCGAGCATCGCGGCGAAATCGTCACGCGAGGGGCTATAGGTATCAGCAGAAGTCGAAGCCATTTGTTCTCCAGTTGCGGATGTCTTGCCGGCCGTTGGGTTCATGGGCGCATCGCACGCGCAGTGTCGGAAGGTCCGCAAGACCTTCGAGCGACCGCTTGCTGCCCCGGCTGGCACCGGAACGGCGGAAGCGGGCCGGCTGAGGCCCGCGCGTTCGATACGTGGAAATCTTTGTCCGGAGCCTCGATCGCACCGGTCCCGAAACAGGCGGACCGGGGTATCGACCTCAAAGAGCGGGAGCGGGCGCTTCCTCCAATGACGGCTGCGGCTTAACCCCGCGACCGGCCCGCTCGGACGGCCTCGATAATGTCGATGGCGGCCCGGACGCCGCCTTCTATATCCAGTTGGGAGTTATCTAGCAAGTAAGCATCGGGTGCGGGTTTCAGCGGCGCAATCGGCCGGTTCTTGTCGCGTTCGTCGCGCTGGATGATGTCGGCGAGCACGGCCGCCTCGTCCGCCGCCTCGCCCCGCGCCTTGGCCTCCATGGTGCGGCGGCGGGCGCGGACCTTGGGGTCCGCCACGACAAAGATCTTCACGTCGGCATGGGGGCAGATCACGGTTCCAATGTCCCGGCCGTCCAGCACCGCTCCCGGCGGATCGGCGGCGAATTGCCGCTGGAAATTGACCAGGACCTCGCGAACCCTTGGGATCGCCGAGACGATCGAGGCGCCCTCTCCGACCTTCTGGGTCTTCAGGGCGGGATCGCCGAACTTTTCCGGATCCAATTCCAGCGCCGCCGCAACCGCGGCCGCCTCGTCGCGGAGATCGTGGCCCGATTGCATCAGGGCATAGGCGACCGCGCGATAGATCACGCCGGTATCAAGATGACGATAACCGTAATGATGAGCGAGACGCTTGCCGAGCGTCCCCTTGCCCGAGGCCGCGGGCCCGTCGATGGCGATAATCATGAAAACTCGGCCCCAAGCGAACGCATCATCGGAATGAAATCCGGGAAACTGGTGGCGATGAAGGCGGTGTCGTCGACGGTCACGGGCTGGTCGGAGGCGCAGCCCATCACCAGCGCGGACATCGCGATGCGATGGTCCATGTGGGTGGCGACGGTGCCACCACCGGGAACGTGACCGCGGCCCTGGACGACCAGATCGTCGCCGGAGACCTCGACCTTGACGCCGTTGACGCGCAGCATCTCGGCGGTGGCCTCCAGGCGATCGGATTCCTTGACGCGCAGCTCCTGCAGGCCGCGCATGATGGTCGTGCCTTCGGCGAAGGAGGCCGCCACCGCCAGCACGAGATATTCGTCGATCATCGACGGCGCGCGCTCCGGCGGCACCTCGACGCCGCGCAGCTTCGACGCGCGCACGCGCAGCTGCGCCATCGGCTCACCGGCATCGCCGCGCACCTCGCTCTCCTCGATCGAAGCGCCCATTTCGCGCAGCGTGGTGAACAGGCCGGTGCGCAGCGGATTGGTCATGACATCCGACAGCACGACATCGGAGCCCTCGGCGATCAGCGCCGCAACGACCGGGAAGGCCGCCGAGGAGGGATCGGCGGGCACCACGACATTGGCGCCATGCAGCTCGGGCTGGCCCACGAGGGTGATGCGGCGGCCGTGCTGGCCCTCCTTGGTGGAGGTGATGTCGGCGCCGAAGTGCTTCAGCATCAGCTCGGTGTGGTCGCGACTGGCCTCGCTCTCGATGACCGTGGTGGTGCCCGGGGCGGCGAGGCCCGCGAGCAGCACGGCGGATTTGATCTGAGCCGAGGCGACCGGGGTCTTGTAGGTGATCGGCAGCGGATCGCGCGCGCCCTGGAGGGTCAGCGGCAGACGGCCGCCCTCGCCGCCGGAGACGACCCTGGCGCCCATCTTCTCGAGCGGGTCCAGGATCCGGCGCATGGGACGGCTGCGCAACGAGGCGTCGCCGTCGAAAACCGCCGAGATCGGGCAGCCGGCGACGGCGCCCATGACCAGCCGGCAGCCGGTGCCGGAATTGCCGAAATCCAGCGCCGCCTTGGGCTGGGCGAAGCCTGCGACGCCCACGCCCTGCACCTTCCAGGCGAAATCGCCGGTGCGCTCGACGCTGGCACCCAGCGCCTGCATGGATTTGGCGGTGTTGAGGACGTCCTCGCCCTCCAGCAGGCCCGAAATCCGGGTCTCGCCGACCGCGAGCGCGCCCAGGATGAGGGCGCGGTGGGAGATCGACTTGTCCCCGGGCACCCGTACTTTCCCGGTCAGGGGACCGTTTGCGCGCGACTGAAGCGGCCTCGGTTGGTCGGAATGGGTCAAGATTGTGTCCTTGGATGTGCTCCGGAGAGCTGGGGCGCAGGTACCACATGGTCCGCGCCCCGTCACCGGCATGTCTTTCTCCCGTAATGCGCTATTGACAGCGGGCCGCCAACTAGCCAAGTGAAACACCGCTTTTCAGACATTCCCAGGATTCCTCTGCCGTGGCCAAGTCCGAACTCGGAACCAAACGTATTTGCCCGACCACGGGCAAGAAGTTCTATGACCTCAACAAGAATCCGGTGATCTCGCCCTATACCGGCGAAGTGGTCCCGATCGCGCCCGTGGCGCCTGCGCGCACGACTCGCGGCGCCGAAGCTCGCCACGCAGCGGCCGCGGACACCACGCCGGAGCCGGCGGAGGCCGAGGAATTGGTCTCCCTCGAGGAGGCCGATGCCGAGGAGAACACCGGCAAGGTCAAGGCCGTCGTGCCCGAATCGGAGGACGATATCGAGGTCGACGAGACCCTCGACGACGACGATGACGATGATTCGACATTCATCGCCGACGAAGAAGAGGGCGATGAGGACGTTACCGACATCATTGGTGATGTCGGGGGCGATGAAGAGACTTGAGATCAGCCCTGATCTGTGAAAAAGGGTGCACCGCGCGAGTCGCCTAGGGCTCGCCGGCCGGGACGGATCCCCCAGGATCCTCCCCACTGGAAGACTTAAGGGGCCATAGCTCAGCTGGGAGAGCGCTTGCATGGCATGCAAGAGGTCGGCGGTTCGATCCCGCCTGGCTCCACCAGCCTTCGCGAAGCGAGGGCTGCCGCGCCGAAGCCCGCAGGGCGAAGGCGGGCTTTGAATTAAATCTCAACTACTCCCCGATCACCGCATTGAGCCGGTCGCGCAGCGCGACGATCTCGTCTTTCATCGCCACCAGCTCCGACACCGAGCAGTCCGACGCCGCCAGGATCGACTGCGGCACGGCGCGCGCCTTGTCTTTCAGCGCGTGGCCCTGCGGCGTCAGCGCGATCAGCACCTGGCGCTCGTCCTCGCTCGAGCGGGTGCGCTTGACGAGGTGGGCGGCCTCGAGGCGCTTCAGCAGCGGCGTCAGCGTGCCCGAATCCAGAAACAGCCTCTCCCCGATGTCCTTGACCGGCACGTCGTCGCGCTCCCACAGCACCAGCATCACCAGATATTGCGGATAGGTCAGGCCGAGGCGGTCGAGCAGCGGCTTGTAGACGCGATTGAAGGCGTGCGCGGCCGAATAGACCGCGAAGCAGATCTGGTTGTCGAGCCGCAGCGGCGCGTCCGCTGCCGATGGTTTCCGAGCCATGGAGAATCTCACGAGGTTTGTCCGCATTGTGGGGCCGCGCCGCCGTACATTCAATTGCGAACAATTAAATGTGAGACGTCGCATTTTCAATTGCGCACAATCTAATTGTCTGCGATAGACATCGCACCCCACCGAAACCCAGGGAGACGAAAATGTCCGTGAACGTCCTTTACAAGACCAGCGCAAAAGCCACCGGCGGCCGCGACGGCCATGCTGCGACCCTCGACGGCGCGCTCGACGTCAAGCTCACCACGCCGAAGGAGCTCGGCGGCGGCGGCGGCGCCGGCAACAATCCCGAGCAGCTGTTTGCGGCCGGCTACGCCGCCTGCTTCATCGGCGCGATGAAGTTCGTGGCCTCGCAGGGCGGCCCGAAGGTTCCCGCCGACGCCGCCGTTACCTCGACCGTCGGCATCGGCCCGCGCTCCGAAGGCGGCTTCGGCCTCGACATCGACCTCGCCGTCTCGCTGCCGGGCCTCGCCCGTGCCGAAGCCGAGGCGCTGGTCGCGAAGGCGCACCAGGTGTGCCCCTATTCCAATGCCACGCGCGGCAATGTCGACGTTCGCCTGACGGTCGTCTGATCAAACGGCGGATTGGCTGGCCCGGGATCCCCCTCGGGCCGGCCGCTTTCGTTTGAATTTGCCACCTCGCGGGATGGCCGCGCCGCGGCGCATACGGCTCCACGCCCGGCGCCATTGCTGGCGCAAATAAACCTCGCTAGGCCTGTGATCCAACGATCGACACAGGGGAAGCGAAGGCATGACTGAAGCCGTTATGGGTGCAATGAGCGGACTGCGCGTCGTCGATCTCACGCGCGTGCTCGGCGGCCCCTACTGCACCCAGATCCTCGCCGACCATGGCGCCGACGTGATCAAGGTCGAGCCGCCCGCCGGCGACGAGGTGCGCGACTGGGGCCCTCCCTTCCACGACGAGGACGCGGCCTATTTCATCGGCATCAACCGCAACAAGCGCTCGATCGGCCTCGACCTCGCCTCCGAGGGCGGCCGCGTCGTGCTGCTCAAGATGCTGGAGACGGCCGACGTCCTGATCGAGAATTTCAAGCCGGGCACGCTGGAGAAATGGGGCATCGGCAACGAGGTGCTGCGCGAGAAATTCCCGCGCCTCGTGCATTGCCGGATCTGCGGCTTCGGCGCCGACGGCCCGCGCGGCGGCAATCCCGGCTATGATGCCATCATCCAGGCCATGACCGGCATGATCGCGGCCACCGGCTCGCCCGAAAGCGGCCCGATGCGGATCGGCGTGCCGCTGGTCGACATCACGACCGGCCTCTATGCAGCGATCGGCATCCTGATGGCGCTGTCGGAGCGGCAGCGCTCGGGCAAGGGCCAGTTCCTGGAGACCACGCTGTACGAGACCGGCCTTGCCATCATGCATCCGCACACCGCGAACTATTTCATGCATGGCAAGCCGCCGGGCCTCACCGGCAACGAGCATCCGAATCTCGTGCCTTACGCGATCTTCCCGACCAGGACCGACAACATCTTCATCGGCGTCGGCAATGACGGCACCTTCCGCAAGCTCGCCAAGGAGATCGGCAAGCCCGAGCTCGGCACCGATCCGCGCTTTGCACGCAACAAAGACCGCATCGCCAATCGCGAGGCGCTGCGCGCCGAGCTTGCCGCGGTGTTCAGCCAGCATGAGGCCGAGCCGCTCTGCAATCGCCTGCTCGCGGCGGGCCTGCCCGCGGGCCCGGTGCAGAAGATCGACCAGGCGTTGACGAACCCGCACACGATCTACCGCGGCGATATTATCGAGAAGGACTGGTACAAGGGCGTCGCCTCGCCGATCCGGCTCGATCGCAGCAAGCCGAGCCTGCGCCGGCTGCCGCCGAAATTCAGCCAGCACTCGGCGGAGGTGCTGGGCGAGTTCGGATATTCCAAGGCCGAGATCGACGCGATGGTCGAGAAGGGCACGGTCTGCGGCCCCGAGCGCAAGCGCTAGGGCAACGATGCTGCGCTCCCTCTCCCGCCTGCGGGAGAGGGTTGGGGAGAGGGTGTCTCCGCAATGGGACAATCCCCCAGAGGAGAGAGCCCTCACCCGCGCCTTCGGCGCGACCTCTCCCGCAAGCGGGAGAGGTTTTGGAGCCCGCGGCCTGATCGTCGACCTCACACGAGCAATGCCGCACTGCGGCGCGACCCACGCGTGTGCAGCGCGAACGGACGAGGCTGTCCGCGTCGCATTCGCCTATTTGACGGCTTCCCTTTTCCAACGCTTGCCGCTTTCGTTTCGGCCGCTTACACAGTCATGTGAACGTCATATGGCGCTGCTAGCGCAAGCGCTTCTTTATTGACGGCCAAGGGAGGTTTTCTTGATGGCACTTCGACACTTTGGGGCGGCTGCCGCATTTGCAATCACGGTCGGCATGTCGGCCTCGCCGGCCCTGGCCGTGACCGAAATCCAGTGGTGGCACGCGATGACCGGCGCCAACAACGACGTCATCGTCAAGCTTGCCACCGACTTCAACGCGTCGCAGAGCGACTACAAGGTCATCCCGACCTACAAGGGCAACTATCCCGACACGATGAACGCGGGCATCGCCGCGTTCCGTGCCGGCAACGCGCCGCACATCATGCAGGTGTTCGAAGTCGGCACCGCGACCATGATGGCCGCGACCGGCGCCGTGAAGCCCGTCTACAAGCTGATGGCCGACGCCGGCGAGAAGTTCGATCCCAAGATCTATCTGCCCGCCATCACCGGCTACTACTCCACGTCGAAGGGCGAGATGCTGTCGTTCCCCTTCAACTCGTCCTCGACCGTGATGTGGGTCAACCTCGACGAGTTCAAGAAGGTCAACGCCGAGATCCCGAAGACCTGGCCCGAAGTGTTCGAGGTCGCCAAGAAGCTGCACGACAACGGTCATCCGACCTGCGGCTTCTCCGGCTCATGGATCACCTGGGTCAACCTCGAGCAGCTCTCCGCCTGGCACAACGTGCCGCTCTCGACCAAGGCGAACGGCCTCGACGGCTTCGACACCAAGCTCGAGTTCAACGGCCCGCTCCAGGTCAAGCATCTCGAGAAGCTGGTCGAACTTCAGAAGGACAAGACCTACGACTACGCCGGCCGCACCAACACCGGCGAAGGCCGCTTCACCTCGGGTGAGTGCGCGATCTACCTGACGTCGTCGGCCTTCTTCGGCAACGTCAAGGCACAGGCCAAGTTCAACTTCAACGCCGTGCCGATGCCCTATTATCCCGACGTCAAGGGCGCGCCGCAGAACTCGATCATCGGCGGCGCTTCGCTCTGGGTCATGGGCGGCAAGTCGGCCGAGGAATACAAGGGCGTCGCAAAATTCCTGACGTTCCTCTCCGACACCGATCGCCAAGTCTACATCCACAAGGCCTCCGGCTATCTGCCGATCACCAAGGCGGCCTATGAGAAGGCCAAGGCCGAGGGCTTCTACAAGGACCAGCCCTATCTCGAGACCCCGCTGCTCGAGCTGACCAACAAGGAGCCGACCGAGAACTCGCGCGGTCTGCGCCTCGGCAACATGGTGCAGCTGCGTGACGTCTGGTCGGAAGAGATCGAGCAGGCGCTGGCCGGCAAGAAGACCGCCAAGCAGGCGCTCGACGCCGCTGTCGAACGCGGCAACACGATGCTGCGGCAGTTCGAAAAGACCGCTGTGAAGTGAGGCATCGAAGCGGCAGGCCGCGACCCGGCCTGCCGCTTCTGCTGACATCATGCAAAAGCAAGCCATTTTCCAGTCAAAGCTATTGCCTTACGCGCTGGTTGCGCCGCAGCTCGCGATCGTCCTGATTTTCTTCTACTGGCCGGCCCTGCAGGCGGTGATCCAGTCCTTCCTGCTCCAGGATGCCTTTGGTCTGTCGAGCACCTTTGTCTGGTTCGACAATTACATCGAGCTGTTCAGGGATCCTGCCTATTTCGAGGCGATCGTCCGCACCTTCTTCTTCTCGTTCGCGATCGCCGTCTCGTCGCTGTCCTTTGCGCTGCTGCTCGCCGTGATGGCCGACAAGCCGCTGCGCGGCTCGATGCTCTACCGCACGCTCCTGATCTGGCCCTATGCGGTCGCGCCGCCCGTGGTCGGCGTGCTCTGGATCTTCATGCTGCATCCCTCGCTTGGCGTGCTCTCGCGCTATCTGCGCGGCCTGGGCGTCGACTGGAATCCGCTGCTCGACGGCAACCAGGCCGCAGCGCTGATCATCCTCGCCGCCGCGTGGAAGCAGATCTCCTATAATTTCCTGTTCTTCCTCGCCGGCCTGCAAGCCATCCCGAAAAGCGTGTTCGAGGCCGCCGCGATCGACGGCGCGCGGCCGATGCGGCGGTTCTGGACCGTGACCTTCCCGCTGCTGTCGCCCACGATCTTCTTCCTGCTGGTCGTCAACATCGTCTACGCCTTCTTCGACACCTTCGGCATCATCGACACCATGACCCGCGGCGGGCCCGGAACATCGACGGTCACGCTGGTCTACAAGGTCTATTCCGACGGCCTGCTCGGCGGCAATCTCGGCAGCTCGGCGGCGCAATCGGTGATCCTGATGGTCATGGTCATCGTGCTGACGGGAATCCAGTTCCGCTTCGTCGAACGCAAGGTGACCTACTGATGGTCGAGGACGAGGGCATCAGGCGCTACGTCGCCCATTTCATTCTCTGGATCGGGATCGCGATCGTCGCATTCCCGGTCTACATCGCGATCGTCGCCTCGACCCAGGACAACGCACTGATCGCGAACGGGCAGATGTCGCTGCTGCCGGGCGGGCACTTCTTCGAGGTCTACTACCAGACCATCTTCGTCGGCACGAGCGGCTCGACCCGCGAGCCCGTCGGCAACATGATGCTCAATTCGCTGGTGATGGCGCTGGCGATCGCGATCGGCAAGATCGCGATCTCGATCATCTCGGCCTATGCGATCGTGTATTTCCGCTTTCCGTTCCGGATGGCGATCTTCTGGATCATCTTCATCACCTTGATGCTGCCGGTCGAGGTCCGCATCTATCCGACCTACAAGATCGTCGCCGACCTGCACATGCTCGACAGCTATGCGGGCCTGTCGCTGCCGCTGATCGCATCGGCCACCGCGACGCTGCTGTTCCGCCAGTTCTTCATGACCGTGCCGGACGAATTGCTGGAGGCCTCGCGCATCGACGGCGCCGGTCCCTTGCGCTTCTTCTGGGACACGCTGCTGCCGCTGTCGCGCACCAACATGGCGGCGCTGTTCGTGATCCTGTTCATCCTCGGCTGGAATCAATATCTCTGGCCGCTGCTCATCACCACCCGCGACGACATGCAGACCATCCAGGTCGGCATCCGCAAGATGATCACCACCACCGACGCGCTGACCGAATGGCCGATCGTGATGGCGACCGCCGTGCTGGCCATGCTGCCGCCGGTGTTCGTCGTCGTCGCCATGCAGAGACTGTTCGTGCGCGGCCTGGTCGAGACGGAAAAGTAGGTTCTTGGAAGTGAGTTTTCATGGCTAACGTCACCCTGCGCAATGTCCGCAAGACCTACACCGGCGGCTTCGAGGCCATCAAAGGCGTCAACGTCGATGTCGCCGACGGGCAGTTCTGCGTGCTGGTCGGCCCCTCCGGCTGCGGCAAGTCCACGCTGCTGCGCATGGTTGCGGGGCTCGAGACCGTCACCGGCGGCGAGATCGACATCGGCGGCCGCGTCGTCAACCAGATCGAGCCCGCCGATCGCGACATCGCGATGGTGTTCCAGAACTACGCGCTCTATCCGCATATGAGCGTCTACAACAACATGGCTTACGGCCTGCGCAACCGCGGCATGGCGGAAGCCGAGATCAAGACCCGCGTCGAGGAAGCCGCGCGCGTGCTCGAGCTCACCTCGATGCTGGAGCGCAAGCCGCGCCAGCTCTCCGGCGGCCAGCGCCAGCGCGTCGCGATGGGTCGCGCCATCGTGCGCCAGCCGAAGGTGTTTTTGTTCGACGAGCCGCTCTCGAACCTCGATGCCAAGCTGCGCATCGCGATGCGCGTCGAGATCCGCAAATTGCAGCGCCGGCTCAACACGACCTCGATCTACGTCACCCACGACCAGCTCGAGGCGATGACGCTCGCCGACGTTCTCGTCGTGATGAACGGCGGACAGGTCGAGCAGGTCGGCAATCCCCTGGCGATCTACGAGAAGCCGGCCACGACCTTCGTCGCCTCGTTCATCGGAGCACCGCCGATGAATCTGATGTCGACGCGCTCCGACGAGATCAAATCGCAGCTCGGTGGCAGTGCGACTGAGGCCGGCGTCCTCGGCATCCGCCCGGAGGATTTCGTCATCACCGACCAGACCCCAGCCGGCGGCGTCGCCCTGCCGCTCACCGTGGAAGCGATCGAGCGCGTCGGCGCCGAGACCTTCGTCTACGGTTCCCGCGAGCAGGAAGACCAGCGGGTCGCCGCCACGCCCGGCGAGCTGCCGCCCGGCGAGGTCATCGTCCGCATCCCCGGCACCGAGGCACCAGCGATCGGGGCAAGAATCCGGGTCGCCGCGATACGGCCGAAGCTGCACCTTTTCAGCGACGACGGGCGGACGCGGCTGGAGGCCTGAGCGGTTCCGCGGGGCCGCTCGATCAAAAACCGCGAAAACAACCCCATGCACAGTAGAAGGGGCCTGTTTTCATTGGGATAAATCGTCGGTCAGATTCGTCATGACCCGGGGCTGCTCCCGGCTACGATGATCCTGGAGCATCTATGCGATGTTGGGCCAGGCGCCGCTGGAAGCAATGAATCCACAGCCCAGCGCTACGTCCTTGAACCACCACGGGGATATGCCCATATTGCTGACCAAGGGGCGCCGCTTCCGGGCCCTGAAATGCCAAAGTCGCTTCGAGAGGACTTTGTAAACTATGTCTCGTGTTCCCACGCTTTCCAGTCCGTTCCTTCTGGGCTTCGACGAGATCGAGCGCGTGCTCGATCGGGTCGTCAAAGGCGCCGACGGTTACCCTCCCTACAATATCGAGAGGTGCGACCGGTCGGACGGCCAGCCCGAGCGTTTGCGCATCACGCTGGCGGTCGCCGGATTCACGCGCGACCAACTCGATGTAACCATTGAGGAAAACCAGCTCGTGATCCGCGGGCGGCAGCAGGACGACAAGACCCGGCAATACATCCATCGCGGCATCGCCGCGCGTCACTTCCAGCGCACCTTCGTGCTGGCGGAGGGGATGCTGGTGCTGGGTGCGGATCTGAAGAACGGGTTGTTGTCGATCGACCTGGCCCGGCCTGAACCGGAGAGGATCGTTAAGACAATCGCTATCAATGAGCACGAATAATGGAACGAGTAGCGGACTCGACCGCTTAGTTTCTGTGAAGGAGTCGAGACCATGAGTGAAGGTCACGTTGCGTTCGAATACGAAGCCAAGAACGTCTCTCCGGAGACGCTGGCAACCCTCGGCGAAGGCCATATCGCCTATGTGAAGCAGATCCGCTCCGAGGACGTGCCTGGGCTGTTCCCCGAGGCTCCGAAGATTGCGCCCGGCCTGAAGCTCTTCGCGCTCCACGCCGCCGATGGCACGCCGATCATGCTGACCGACAGCCGCGAAGCCGCGGTCGCCAACGCCTGGAGCAACGAGCTGCAAGCCGTCAGCGTGCACTGAGCGCACGCGCGTCGCACGAATAGGATTTCAGCGGGCATGCCTTCGCACGAAGGCGTGCCCGTCTGTTTTTGGGCATGCATTTTTTCCAGAGCCGAATGTGCTTCAGATTGGCTTGATCGAGCCGTAGGCCCCATCAGCCTCTACCGCTTGCGGAGGAGGTAGGCGCGAAGCGCTTCCCAGCTACTTCCCTTTCGATGATGGCCCGCGAAAACTTAGCCGAAGAGTGTTGTCACCATATTTTTCGGAGGAGTGGCAGAGCAAGAGGAGCCACGTGAGTCAAAAGGACTCAGGTGAACGCTATTTGCTCAACGCATAGGAGCCTGATGAAGAGTGTCAATGTAGGAAATTGAAGAAGGCAGGGGGGAATCTCGAAGCCGCTGCCAAGAGGTCACGTCTGAGGTAAGAGCCCCCCACTTGAATAACTGCCGGGGCGGCCAACTAGCCTGCTGGCAGCTAGCTTCCATAAGGCCAACAGAACGGTGAAGAGCGAAAACTCCCGGTAGGTGGCCAAGATATCGTTGTCGTCCAAGATACTGCTTAGCTGCGGAGGACCCACAGCGTTCTTGCTTCCGGCGATTGCTGCATCGCCTTTTCCCTTGCCCAACCTTGCGGGCTCGCTAAGGTTGTCCAGGGCAGGCCGGATGACATGCAAGCGATTGATAGTATTCAAATCGAGGGAAAGCTTTCGACTCTCAGCATTTCGGAGCCAGCAGATCTATTTGAAAGCTGGTTAGGAAACCGGTCGATCGCATCGATAGGAACGAATGCAGGCGCACCTGAAATTCCCTTCCAAGGTTGGAGGCATTTCAAAGAGGCCTTCCCTCCCGAGCTGATTGCTAGGGCTGTGCGTGAGAGCGATATCCGTGTTGCTACGTGCCTCGACCCTTTTGGTGGTTCTGGAACCTCCGCGCTTGCTTGCCAGTTTCTTGGCATTCGCCCGACGACCATCGAGGTCAATCCATATTTGAGCGACCTTATCGAAGCAAAGTTGAGCACGTACCATCTGCCCGCCCTCCGAGGTGCCTTTAATAGATTGATCGCCAGGGTTGATGATATGGAGGTGTCGGCGGACTTGAACGCGTTCAAACGGAATGCGCCGGCTACATTTGTAGAACCTGGTGTAGATTCAAAATTCATCTACAAGCGAGCAATTCTCAAGCGGCTTTTGCAATTTCGATCTGCAATAGACCTCGTTCGCGATGAGCGGCTTCGACGACTGTTCAAGGTCTTGCTCGGTTCCGTGGCCATCCCAGTCAGCAACGTCACTGTGAGCGGAAAAGGGCGGCGCTACAGAGGAGGATGGCGGGATCGCCTGACAAAGACTCAAGACGTTGATCGGCTATTTTCCGAACTGGTACAGGGCGCAGAAGCGGACCTTAAGCTGTTTGGAAGCCGTCCTGTACGAGATTATTCGTTGTTGAGAGGCGACGCGCGTTTGCTTACAGCTAAGTCAGAGCCAATAGATCTTGTCGTATTCTCTCCGCCCTACCCGAACTCGGCGGACTACACTGACGTGTATAATGTCGAGCTGTGGACCCTCGGGTATTTGAATTCTAGGGCTAGCAATGCTGAATTGCGAGCAAGAACGTTAAGCTCTCACGTTCAGCTACAGCGCGTTTATGCGGCTCCTCCAAATGGCTCCAAACTTCTGACCGCGGTTTTGGCAAAGCTTCAGGAACAGCGGAACGAACTCTGGCACAGAGATATTCCCGCAATGATTGGTGCTTATTTCGCCGACATGCGCACCATCTTGCATTCCATCTACGGCCGACTTTCGGCTCGGGGGAAGGTATTTATGGTCGTTGGCGAGAGCAGATACGCAGACGTGAAAATTCCCACAGCCCCGATCTTAAGCGCTCTGTCCGCAGACTTGGGATTTCAGGTGCTGAGCCAGGAACCGTTCCGATCTATGAGAGTCGCCCCTCAGCAGGGTGGGAGGCCCGGTCTTGCTGAAACTCTAATCGTTCTGCGGAAGCCGCGCACATAGCTGCCGCAGGCGAGGTTAACGCCGGGAGCGGACCTCGACCATCAGCGCCTGTGAATTCCAGAAATAAGGCTGCTGTTGAATGGGCTGGGCAAGCGCACTGACGAGTTCAATCGGCGAACTGACGATATGGTCCTCAGTAGGTTGAGAAATGTTGAGATAAAAATCCGCCGCGTTCACGATCGCTTGGAGTAGAGGAGCAATTCGGTGTGTGACAAGATTTACATCTGCACCGTAAAGCGGATTAGCGTCCATGCCCTTAACAGCGAAATGTGTGTGAGTAGTCACGACGGTGAGGCCGAGAACGCGAAAGGTTTCATACAAGACCGGCCAAAATAGTACGTTCTCCTGCAGGCGAGGAAACTGAAGAAAAACGTTATGAAGACCATCTATCAGTACACCGTGAAAAGGAATTCCTTGGAGGTCAGCGGACTTAAGTTTTGTGACGATCTTAGAGACTAGGACCTCCGGGGTGATAAAGCCCGGATAGAAAGACAAAGTCTCAACTTCGGACTCTTGCGTTTCAAAGGATAATTGGTCCGCTCCTTGCTGAGAAATATTGTCAAGCAAGCCTTGGTAATATTCAGGCGGATACAGAAACGAGACTACGAGAATTCGACGTTTCGGCATGCGAGTGTCTTCGACGTCAAACAAGCCAACGCCAGGTTCGCTTTCGTCCTCTGAGATGATTGGTGAAGCTAAGAGCTTCAGACCGAAACCGGCCTTGCCAGAGCTTCCCTTACCGGAGATCAGGACTTGAGATCTCTCGAAGATCCGGACGAGCGATGGAACGTCTTTCAACTGTGGTCCGACCCGAACTCCCGTCAGCAACATATCGAAGTAGCGGGAGCGGCGAATTGTTTGCCACCGCCATCCGGCAAATTGTTCAAGCTGAGCGGGCAATTGCGGATAGAGCTTTATGCCGTCACGCTTCGAAATATGCAGCTGGTGGGCACCCGGCCACGAATGCTGGAGACGAGTTTTATGAAGCACCAGTTTTCGCTTGGGCTCCTGTGCAATACTGGATCTATCTTCGTGCTCCAGTGTGAGGACCACATCGACAAGGTAATCTAGCTCCTGAAGCGCTCTTTCGCCAGTTTGAGCAGTCAGGATCATGACGAAGACGCCAAGGTTGCGAAAAGCCTCTACTAGCTCTCGCATGTCACCGACTTCGTCGGTTCCTTCCAATGCTGGTCGATTGATCAGCTCGTGAACGCCGTCCAAAACGACAAAGAAGGGCGTGTAGCCTGGTGAGCGATCTTCCGTAAGGTCTATGCCATTTTGTTCGGCCGTGGATTGCACGTGCTGTATGAATTGGAAAATCTGCTCGCGATTCTCTTCTGGGTCGGAGCTGTCAAGATGGATTGCTGCAAACCAGTCCGAAAAATCGAGGTTAGCGAAACTTGAGGTGCGTGCGACGAATGGCGGCGTGAGCGTAAGAATGCGCTGAGCAAGATCGCGGGGATCCTCTTCGCATGATAGATAGCAAGTCCGCGTTCCTAGCGGGGCGAGGGCGGTCGCAATTCCCAGCGCCAGACTTGTTTTGCCTGTGCCCGATGCGCCCGATACGCGAGCGACAACCCCTCTTGCTTTCGAAAGGCGTAGTCCGCCAGCGAAGATAGCATCAGCACCGGGGATAGGGATCGGGATTCCATCGAGCAAGTTCATGACGGACGATGCAGATGGTAGACGCTCAATGTTGTCGATAAAGCGAATCTCAAATGTCATCCCTTCAGCAGGGGCTAACTGTTTTCCCGCCACATAACTATCGCGGCCCAAAATAGGAAATTCATGCGCTCTCTTTGAAGTATAAGTCGAAGAATTTGGCGCGAACGAATAGTAAGCCATGCCGAGAGAGGCGAGCAAATGGCCGACTATTACGTCGGTCTGATCCGCCAGATAGAAGGTATCACCGTTGCTGCGATAGGCTTCAGCTTTATGCAATGAGGCTGCAACGCGTTCGAAGCCAATTATCTCCTTGATCTGGTCCTCGGCGGATCCTTCCTGCCGGCGCCGTACAGGCCAGCCTAGGCTGAGCGAAAAAATCTCAGCGCGAATGATTGCGTGCGCATAAGCATCGCTGGTGAGAAATTCTGGCGACGTTAACATTCGCCTCAGAAAGTAGAGCGGCGAAAAGAGCAGTTGTCTCGGCCGATTGAAGCTATCTGGGCCGTCGATCTCGAAAGCATAAAGACTGTGGAACACCGCTTCATCGTTAAAGTCATTCGTAAGGAGCAAGTACGGCCGGGTGATCACTGCCCGTCGCTTGCTGTCGCTTCGCGTCCGACGAACACTGCCGTAAGGACCCTGAGCGAGGTGCGGATCATTAAAGGTCGCGAGTCTACCAAGCCCAGAGAAGCAACTGCTCACAGACTCGACAAAATGATCGCTCTCCCATTCAGTAGGAAGCGTCTCAGTGAACAATTTAGCTGCAGCGAACCATCCATCAATGATGATGTTCGACGCCTTGCCAAACGGCGTGGAGCCTAAGAAGGCGTCTGAGCCTAGGCGGGGCTTCATGGATGAATTCCGTAAGCCGCCTGAATGTTCTTCTGGTGTTTCAAGTTGGACATGCCAGCCGACAACACGTCCTTGAACACGCGGTCCATGCTGCGCGAAGCATGCGGCCCTCGCTCAGCAGCGCGGGTCAACCGTGAAAGCCTGCCGAACCTTTTTTGAGGTGCCTGTTGATCTTCTAAGCTTGGGTTCTGCTCTACAAGTGGGTTGATATTGAAGGACTTATTGACAATTTCGGCGAGCTTTGCCTTACCCGCTGCGTTCGGTATGGCGTGAGTTATCCGTACGATTGCCCGATTGAAGTCATCGCCCAGTAAGCGAAACAGGAACGGCAAGCGACGGATGATATCTCGCCAAGTGAATTGTGGTGCCCCTTGGCTTGCTTGTTGTTCGAGAAACGCAACGATGTGATCGGGCATTCCTTTCAGCGAGGAGATGACAAGATCCACCCAGAGCGGTCGATGCTCGGAATAGAGCGCTCGCTCCTCATCCAGCCGGCGACGCACCAACGCGCCCCCTAAAGCCCTGACGACTAAGAAGGCCTGGAATCGCGCAAGGCCGTCCGTTGGTTCGCCCTGTTGATCAAGTATCCGCATTACAGCTGTCGAAAGTTTGGCTGATTTGATCGTTGCGGCTTCGACGATCAATCGCAGGGCCTCCCATGCCCGTTCGCCAGCGGGTTGCACCTTTGGCAAAATTTGCAGAAGGGAAACCTCCATGAGATCGTTGGGTGTTTGCCCATCGCGGAGGGTTGCCAACAGTACGTCAAGTTTGGAGAAACCTTTTGGATCCTCCACAGCGGCGACGTGATCATCGATGGCTACCTCGATTGTCCTAGCGAGATCGTTTTTCGGTTCTTTGGCCATCACGAAACTTTGCTCTTAAAACGTACGAATTCTGGCGACACCTCTCGCAACATAGGTGTTTCCGCTACGATTTCATCGAACGCTCCCGAACAAGTAGCGGGGCGATGAGGATGAGGGATGGTTTTGCCGCCGGGCGACCAATAGTGCAAAGCGGCCTCGAAGCCAGCATCGAAGACTGTTGGTTGGCTTGCGCTGGTCACGCAAGAAGCCGGCACGCGAAATCCAACACAATCGAGGCTCGCGGTTGGAGGAGTTCTACCGGCAAGATTTGCACAAACCGGCAGCCGGAGATTCCAAGGTAGGCATTCGACGTCACACAAAAAAGGATCCCCGGCGGGAGGGTCTGTTCGAAAAAGCCAAGCAACTCGTCGTGCGAGACTTATGCTCTGACCCGGTCCGTTAACGATCTCTTCGGTAAACCACTCAGCTGCCAAGTCATTATCAACCTTGGTCAGCTCGCCGGCCAAGCCTTGGAACAAAAACGCTACCTCCGCCGGGTCGATACTAAGCTCCCTTGCGATGTGAGCAATCGTTCTTTGCTCCGGCTTTACGTGACCTAGTAACTCACCCGGTGCCAACGCTACGGTGCCCCCTGCAAGAGGATTGCGCTCACAATGCGCGTCGAACTCAGCAACCATGCCGACCGCACCCACGGCCTCGCATGCATCTAAGAGGGCATTTCTTAGCAATTCGGAGGATAAGTCCTTCTGGATTTTATCATAGATAATCTCGGGTAAATGGTTCGGCCGTACGCGAAGCGCCATTATTCGTTTCTCTCCCCCAGCCTGCGCAACACGCATAACGTGCATCGTATATGGTGTCTATCGTGGGCGTCATAGTTACCGCCCCGCCGCTGCACATCGGACTTCTACCTCGGAGGTAGCCAAAAGACTGGTTCACGAAAATTGTGCTGTGCAGAGAGACCTTGTCACGGCGCTGTGTAACACGGTAGGAATAAGAGCCTCTAAGGCATTGATAACATTTGCAAAAAGTCCAGGCCATCGCAATCCTTTACTGGGCGCCACTTTTCTAGTCCCTGCATCAGGTGGCTCACCTGAACTTCAGGCTTTTGCTGGCACTTGCGTGAGGCACGGCCAGTTTCTCCGCGGAAAGATTCTGGATTGCTTCGCTGCGCTCGCAATGACGGAGTGTGAGGCTACGGCGCGCCCTGCCCGCGTGTCATTTCAGAAAGCCAAGCCCTTCGCGCGCCGTGTCGGTGGCCCATTTGTCGTCCGGCGGCAGCGCGAGCACGCTGTTGAAATCCGCGCGCGCATGTTTGGGGTCGGGCATCATCATGTAGAGGAGACCGCGATTGACCAACGTATCCTGGTTTTTGGGATCGAGTCGAAGCGCCTCGTTGTAGTCGGCGAGCGCGCGGGCGTGCTGTCCCATGTCCCGAAACACACCGGCGCGATCTTTGTAGGCGTCCAAATTCCCCGGCTGTAACCGAATCGCTTCGTCGAGATCGGCAAGGGCGCGTTTGTCGTCGCCCTTCCCGTGTAGGACGACGCCTCGAACGAGATAGGCTCTCTCGAAAGACGGCATGATCCTGATGACGTCATCCAGCTCCCGGATGGTGCTGTCGGCATCGTCCTTTTTCAGGAACACCATGGCCCGGCAATAGTGGCCACCGGCACTTGCGGGCTCCAGACGGATGGCGCTATCGCAGTCAGCGAGAGCTGCATCGATCTCGCCCCTCTTGAGATGGATGCTGCTGCGCAGCTCGTAGGGCCACGCGGCCGCCGGATTACGCTGCATGGCCTCGGTGTAATCGGCGACGGCGTGATCGGTGTCGCCCTTCGCCGCATACGCCTCCCCTCTCATGACGAGCGCAAGGTAGGCTTGCTTGGGGCTGCGTTCGATCGCCTCGGTGAACCCAGCGATCGCGAGGTCAAAGTCGCGCCTGTTGAAATATTCCTGCGCTCGGGAGGTATAGGACGGTCCGTAGCCGGGATCGAGGCGAATGGCCTCGTTGTAGTCGGCCATGGCGTGATCGCGATCGCCTTTGGCAGAAGTGGCGCGACCGCGGCAGTTATAGGCCCGCCCGAAATTCGGATCGATCCGTATCGCAGTGCTGCAATCCTCGAAAGCGCGAGTCCAGTCATGCTTGAGGTAGTAAGCTTCCCCACGCAGCTCGTAGGCGACCGCGTTGGCCGGATCGGCTGCAATGATCTCGGTCTTTTCCGCGATGACGCGGTCGTTGGATGCCTCGTCGGCATGGGCCATGGCCGTGGCGGCGATGGTGACCGAGCAAAGCAGGCCGAAGACCCGGCCGATCGAACCGCAAACCATATCTCAAAATTCCTGCGCCGAAGCCGTGCCGGTCGCCGGTGGACGTGGTGACGAAGTATCACAGCGCCCGGCTGCAAAATAAGTCGCAGATGGCGCGGCTTCGGTTCGAACGGGTGAGGGTTACGCCGCAGGCGCTGCCACAGGTTCGGGCAAGCAAACCTGTGCCGGTTTTGCTTTGCATCTCGCGGCTGGTAGATCGTCGCCATGAACATGATCGCCCCCGTCCCGGTCACCAAATTCGAGATTTCGTCCGGCACACCGCTTTGTGACGCCCTGCTTGCGCTCAACAACAGCCACGCAGAGGAGTTGTCATGGCTTGAGCGCGAGCGGCTGCAAGACCTCGTCGCGCAAGCCTTCTACGCCCGCAGGATCGGCAATCTCGATGCTTTCATGATCGCATTGGATCAGGACGGACAATACGACAGCCCGAACTTCCTGTGGTTTCGATCCCGCTACGCGCGCTTTGTCTATGTCGACCGGATCGTGGTCGCAGCTTCCGCTCGAGGCATGGGATGCGCGCGCCGGCTTTATGCCGACCTGTTCGATCGCGCGGCCGAAGCCGGGTACGATCGCATTGTCTGCGAAGTTAACCAGCAGCCTCCGAATCCGGCGTCGGATGCCTTTCACGCTGCATTGGGATTTGCCGAGGTCGGCCGCGCAAGCATCCACAAGGGCAGCAAAACGGTACGCTATCTGTCGCGCACCCTCTAAACGCACTCAAGAAAGCAGATCGGGCGGCCTTAGGCCGCCGTCGCCGGCGGCAGCGCGAGCACGGAGTAGATCGCCTGGGCATCGCGCGAGGCGCGCAGCTTCTTGGCGATGTCCTGGTCGCGCAACAGGCGGGCGATACGGGCGAGCGCCTTGAGATGATCGGCGCCGGCCCCTTCGGGGGCGAGCAGCAAGAAGACGAGATCGACCGGCTGGCCGTCCATCGATTCGAAATCGATCGGGCGATCGAGGCGCGCGAACAGGCCGAAGATCTTTTCCAGCTTGGGCAGCTTGCCGTGGGGAATGGCGACGCCATAGCCGACCGCGGTGGTGCCGAGCTTCTCCCGCTGCAGCAGCACCTCGAACACGGCGCGCTCGTTCTGCCCGGTCAGCTCGGCAGCCTTGGCCGCGAGCTCCTGCAAGGCCTGCTTCTTGCTGTTGACCTTCAATGCCGGGAGAATCGCCTCGGGTGCGACCAGATCGGTAATCGGCATGGAGGGTTTCCGAGGTGAATTAAACCGTCAGGTTCCGAATTGGCCAGCTTGGAGAGAAACCACGCCGGGCCGGCGTCAAGAAGGTGAAGCAGGAGGGGGACTTAGCCCCGGTCCTGATGTGGGGCGCTTCTACTCCAACGCAATCCCGGTGCCAACTCCTGCGTGCGGCTTTGCCCCGGTCATTGTTAAGGCCTGCGGATCGTACGGGGCCCGAATCCGGCCCTAACCGCCCACTTTGCCATCTGCCTTGCCTCCGGGCGGGTCGACCCAGCCCACATTGCCGTCAGCCCGACGGTAAATGATGTTCACCCGGCCGCTGGAGCCATGCTGGAACACCAGGCAGGGTGCCCCGCTGAGGTCGAGTTCCATGACGGCTTCGCTGACCGACAGCTGCTTCAGCGAGGTGGTTGCCTCGGCGATGATCACCGGGCTGTAGCCGGTGACCTCGTCCTCGTCCTCACCCTCGCCCGGCGCCTCCAGCACGTAGCTGGTGGCGTCCATGGCCGCGAGAGCGGCGGAGGCGACATGGGCCTTGCGGGCCGAGCGGTCCTTGAGCCGGCTCTTGTAGCGCTTGAGCCGCTTCTCGATCATCACGAGCGCCTGGTCGGCGCTGGCATAGGCGTCCGGCGCGTTCGAATCGGCCTCCAGCGTAATTCCCGAATCGAGATGCAGCGCGCAATCGGTCCGGAAGCCGAAGCCATCCTTGCTCAGCGTGATGTGGCCGGAATAATTGCCGTCGAAATATTTGCGCAGGACCTCTTCGGTCCGGTCGGAAACGCGGCCGCGCAGGGCCTCGCCGACACTGACGCTCTTTCCCGAAATGCGGAGAGTCATGTGAACCTCACCTGGTTAGGTTCTTGTCTGCGCGTGATCCATGCGGACAACCGCTGCACACCTGGCGCTGGCGCGGCCCTCCGGGTCCGGATCATGCGCGCGCATGGATCGGTCTCGATGGGAGATTGAGAGTAGCGCGATTTGGCGCCAGCGCAATCAGGCCGGCTCGGGGTTGCGGGAGCGATCGGACATTGCGGTAGAGAGGACGTTACCAAGAGCGCTCTGCTTGTCGCGGCGACGTTGCACCGAGGAAGGAATGCGCATGGCTTCGCGGTACTTCGCGACCGTGCGGCGGGCAATATCAATGCCCGAAGCGCGTAACCGTTCCACGATGGTATCATCCGACAGGATCGCGGCCGGCGCTTCCGAATCGATCAGCTGCTTGATGTGGTGGCGCACGGCTTCGGCCGAATGCGCCTCGCCGCCGTCGGCCGAGGCGATCGAGGCGGTGAAGAAATATTTCAGCTCGAACGTGCCGCGGTTGGTCGCCATGTATTTGTTGGCAGTGACGCGCGACACCGTGGATTCATGCATCTGGATGGCGTCGGCGACGGCCTTCAGGTTCAGCGGCCGCAAATGCGCGACGCCATGGGTGAAGAAGCCGTCCTGCTGGCGCACGATCTCGGTTGCAACTTTCAGGATCGTGCGGGCGCGCTGGTCGAGCGCGCGCACGAGCCAGGTCGCGTTCTGGAGCGCGTCGGTGAAATAGGACTTGTCGCCGTCCTTGCCGATCTTCTTCGACAGCTCGGAATAGTAGGTCTGGTTGACCAGCACGCGCGGCAAGGTGTCGCTGTTGAGCTCGACATGCCAGCCGCCATCCGGACCCGGACGGACATAGACATCGGGCACCATGGTCTGGAGCCGCGCCGCGCCGAATTTCATGCCGGGCTTGGGGTTGAGACGGCGGATCTCGCCGATCATGTCGGCGATGTCCTCGTCGTCGACGCCGCAAACCTTGCGCAAGCCCGCGATGTCGCGCTTGGCGAGAAGATCGAGATGCTCGACCAGCGCCTGCATCGCCGGGTCGTAGCGATCGAGCTCGCGGAGCTGGATCGCCAGGCATTCGCTCAAATTGCGCGCGCAGACGCCGGGCGGATCGAATTTTTGCAGCACGGCCAGGACGCCCTCGACCTCCTGCTGCGAGGCGCCAAGTCGCTCGGCGGCCTGGCCGAGATCCGGCGGCAGATAGCCGGCCTCGTCGACGAGATCGATCAGGTACTGGCCGATCATGCGCTGCGCGGGTGCGGTGAATGCGACCGAGAGCTGCTCGGCGAGATGATCGCCGAGCGTGACCTCGGCGGCGACGAACGCCTCGAGATTGTAGTCCTCGTCGCCGGAGGCGCCACCGCCCCATTCCGTGTAGGTGGTCGGCGCGGCGTCCTGGGCGTTGCGCGCCGCGGCCTCGGCCGGTTCCTCGGAGAAGACGTTGTCCAGGCCTGTGTCCAGGGTCTGCTCGATCTCGGCGCGGGTGCCGAGATCCTTGCTCATCCATTCTTCCTGGCCCGGCTCGAACGCCTCGCCCGGACCCCCGCCCGGCTCGTCGTTGTGGCCGCCGTCGGAATCGCTGAACTGGCCGGCCTCGGCCGGGGCTTCGCCGCCGGAGGCCTCGTCATTGGCCCGCTCCAGCAGCGGATTACGCTCGAGTTCCTCTTCCACGAAGGTCGTGAGATCGAGATTGGACAATTGCAGCAGCTTGATCGCCTGCATCAGCTGCGGCGTCATGACCAGCGACTGCGATTGCCGGAACTCTAATCTCTGCGTGAGCGCCATGAAGCAAGAACCGATCCCAAAAGTTGGTCCGATTTTTGCTTATCCTAGTCTGAGCCCGATGTACACGTCTTGACGTAGCGCAAAAACAGGCTAGAGGCGGAATTCCTCGCCAAGGTAAAGGCGGCGAACATCCGGATCGGCGACGATCTCATCCGGGCTGCCCTCGGTCAAGATTTCCCCGGCATAGACGATATAGGCACGGTCGGTGAGGCCGAGCGTCTCGCGCACATTGTGGTCGGTGATGAGCACGCCGATGCCGCGATTGGTGAGATGGCGGACGAGATCCTGAATGTCGCCGACCGCGATCGGATCGATGCCGGCGAAGGGCTCGTCGAGCAGCATGTAGTTCGGACGCGTCGCCAGCGCGCGCGCGATCTCGACGCGGCGCCGCTCGCCGCCGGACAACGCGATCGACGGTGATTTGCGCAGGCGCGTGATGTTGAATTCGTCGAGCAGCGAGTCGAGCTGCTGCTCGCGCTTCTTGCGCGAAGGCTCGACCACTTCGAGCACGGCGCGGATATTCTGCTCGACGGTGAGGCCGCGGAAGATCGAGGCTTCCTGCGGCAGATAGCCGATGCCGAGCCGCGCGCGCTGATACATCGGCAGCTTGGTGACGTCGTGGCCGTCGAGCTCGATCGCGCCGCGATCGGCCTTGATCAGGCCGGTGATCATGTAGAACACGGTGGTCTTGCCGGCGCCGTTCGGACCGAGCAGGCCGACCGCCTCGCCGCGGCGCACATAGATGCTGACGCCGCGCACCACCTGGCGGCTGCCGAAGGCCTTTTCCACGCTATGCACAGCCAGGAAGCCCGGCCGCTTCAGAAGCTGCGGCCCGCCGGCGCCGTTCGGCCTGGCGGCGGCCCTGACCGGGTGGACCGCCTGCGCCCGCGGCGGCTCGGTTTGATAATCGGCCTGAAAGTGGTCGGGCGCGTGCATCGGCTGGTCCCGGGCGATCGGCGGCGCGTCGCGCACGGGGCTCGCCACCAGCCCGCCGACGCTGTCACCGAGCGCGGTGATGTCCTGACGCGCAAATCCTGGCCGGCCGCGCTTGGCGGGGCGCCGACGGAACATGCTGAAAAGATCGACCATCCCCGCCTTCTAGCCTCGCGCAGTTTTTGCGCGGTCTTCGCGCGATCTGCCGCGGCGGCGTTACGATTCGCCGACGCAGCATGGGTGAAGGGATGTCTCATGCCCAGTGAAACACGCCCGATAAGCGGAGGACCCCGCTTCGAAAGCCCTGCGCGCTAGATACAGTCTCGCCGGGCAAGCTTCAACCTCGGATCGGGAGCGCCCGACACAAGCTGTTGAATTTACTTCGGTTTAGTTGCGCCGGGCAATTGCAGGGGCGACGCCGCGCCGGGCTTGGCGCCCTGCCCCCCCTGGCCACAATCACTGCCGCCACCCTGCGGCAGCAGGGCCTGCACCCTGCCATTGTCGGATTCCACACGCGACACGCCCGTCGTCATGTCGACCATCAGACGGTCACCGCGCAGCACGTTCTTGCACTGCGTCAGGACCACCTGGCCGCCCGTGCCGCCGAGCATGGTGATGAGGTTGGTCTTGGTGTCGAACACGGCGGTGTCGCCGGTGACCACCTGGTCCTTCTGGGTGACCACGACATTACCGCGCGCCTCCAGCCGCTTGATCGAGGAACTGCCGCCCGGGCCCGGCGTCGCCGACTGCATCGGGGCCGCCTTGGCCCCCTTCGCCGCGGGCTGCGGCGTCGCCGGCTTGTCGCCGCCGGATTCGTAGAACACCACCAGCGTCTTCGAGGTCATGGTGGTGTCGCCCTGGATGACCTTCACGTTGCCGGCGAAGGTCGCCTCCTTCTTCTTGTCGCGCATCTCGAGCGAAGCGGCCTCGATCTGGATCGGCTGATCGCGGTTCTGCGAGAAGCCCTGCATCGCATTCGGCACGCCTTGCATCGTGCTCTGTGCGATCGCCGCGCCCGTTGCCATCAGCGCGACAGTGGCGGCAAGCGCGGCCGCACCGATGGCGGCGCACCGTTTGCTGTCGTTGCGCGGGAAAAACCTGATCATGAAAATCACTTTGAATTGGCGGACTTGTTCTGCGGCGTACGTGTCTTCACCGGCGGCGTCGGCTCGGCCGGCGCGGGCTGAGCAGCGGCGGGGTCATCCAGCTTGTCCAGATGCATCACCACATTGCCCTCGAAGCGGATGAGATCGCCGCCTTCCGTGATGCGCAGCCGATCCGCGGTCAGCGTGCCGTTGGTCAGCTTGACGTCGACACGTTCGTCCGACGAGACCGTGCCCTTGCCCATGTCGACGAAGGCCGAGTTCAGCCGCGCCTCATAGCCGGTCGAGGTGCGCAGGAAGATGTCCTTGTGCAGGTCGAGCTGCTGCTGCTTGTTGTCGAAGCGGCCGGTGCGGGCATCGAGGAACAGGGTCGATTGATCTTCCATCAGGACCTTTGCGCGAAGGTCCGAGAGATCGACATGGTCGGGGTCGGTGATGTCCTGCGTCGCGGTCTTGGCCCAGAGCTCGTACGGCCGCCGGTCCGGCGTGTAGCCGGCGAGGTGCGGCGTTTCCATCGTGATCTTGGTGCCCGATACCACCAGGTTTCCGGAATCGAGCGGCAGCTTCGGCAACAGCATGCGAAATGGATTGAAGATCGAGACGCCGACGATGGCGGCCAGGGACAACAGCACCGCGCCCGGGACCGCGACGCGCAGAATCCGCACCAGGCGGCTGTGGCGCGCCGCGCTGGCAAACTTCGCCGCAAGCGCGGCGTCGTAGGTGGGATTCTGGGCCGAATTCACCTGGGCTCCTGAGGTGTCGCTCGCCTGGTCCGGTCAAGTGCACGCCATTGTACCCGGCGCCGCCTGAATATGCAGCCTCGGACAGGCCGATACGAAAGTGTCCGAAACGGGGCGATTGGCCCAACCTAGCCGCCCGTCGAGGTGTCAGGAATGCGCGAAAATGTCCTCTTCCGCCCAGCCCTGGAGGTCGAGCAGGGCGCGGGTCGGCAGGAAGTCGAAGCAGGCCTTGGCCAGCCCGGTACGGCCTTCCCGCACCAGCATGGCGTCGAGCCGCTCGCGCAGGGCGTGCAGGTGCAGCACGTCGGAGGCGGCATAGGCGAGCTGCGGCTCGGTCAGGCTGTCGGAGCCCCAGTCGCTGGATTGCTGCTGCTTGGAAAGGTCGACATTGAGCACCTCGCGCACGAGGTCCTTGAGGCCGTGGCGGTCGGTATAGGTGCGGGTCAGGCGGGAGGCGATCTTGGTGCAATAGATCGGCCCGGTCATGACGCCGAAGCTCTGGTACAGCACCGCGACGTCGAACCGCGCGAAGTGGAAGATCTTGGTGATGGCGGGATTGGCCAAGAGCGCCTTCAGGTTGGGCGCGTCGGTGTGGCCCTTGGGGATCTGCACGACGTCGGCACTGCCGTCGCCGGGCGAGAGCTGCACCACGCAGAGCCGGTCGCGGTGCGGGTTCAGCCCCATGGTCTCGGTGTCGATCGCCACCGCTCCGGTGTAGCGGGACAGGTCGGGCAGGTCGCCGCGGTGCAGGCGTACGGTCATGGCGTTTCAAAACCTCGGGTCGAATCGGTCTGTCGGCACAATAGGCTAATTCGGATTGCCCGCGATGTAGCCATTGCGGGCCGTCCGCGCAACCGCGGTCATGCCCTCACGGGGCCGGGCAGATCACCGCCATGCAGCTGGCGGCAGGTGCGTGGCACGCGATCAAGGTTGCGAGCGGAGATGGAGGGCTTCCGGCCCCCGGGCTGTTGCATGGATCCCACAACCCGGCGCGAGCTTCATGGTCCGGCACAACTTGCGTCATGCGCCCCGTGAAAATCGTCCCCACCCACCCCATCTGTTGCCGATCCCCCGCGCCCTTGCCCCGCTCATCACCAATGAGATGTCATGACCGAACAGACGCTCGCAGCGCCTATCGACGATCAACAGGACCGCCAGCGCGGCTTTTCGCGCTACCAGGCGCTCCTCATCGCGCTGCTCGCGTTCACGCAGTTCACGATCATCCTCGATTTCATCATCATGTCGCCGCTCGGCGCCATCCTGATGCCCGCGCTCGACATCACGGCCACCCAATTCGGCGTCGCGGTGTCGGCCTACGCATTCAGCGCGGGACTGTCGGGTATCTTGGCCGCCGGCTTTGCCGACCGCTTCGACCGCAAGCGCCTGCTGCTGTTCTTCTATGTCGGCTTCACGCTCGGCACCCTGCTCTGCGCAATGGCGCAGACCTACCATGTGCTGCTGCTCGGCAGGATCGTGACCGGACTGTTCGGCGGCGTGATCGGCTCGGTCGTGCTGGCCATCATCACCGACCTGTTCCCGCTGCATTTGCGCGGCCGCGTGATGGGCTTCGTGCAGACCGCGTTCGCCGCGAGCCAGGTGCTCGGCATTCCGGCCGGGCTGTTTCTCGCCAATCACTGGAACTGGCATGTCTGCTTCGCCGCGATCGTCGGCCTGTCGATCGCGGCGATCGCCATCATTGCCTTCGCCATGGAGCCGGTCGACGCGCATCTGCGGCTGAAGCAGGACAAGAACCCGTTCCACCATCTGATCGCGACCGTCGGACAGACGCGCTACACGCTGGCCTTCGCGGTCACGACATTGCTGGCGACGGGCGGGTACATGCTGATGCCGTTCTCCAGCGCCTACACCGTGAACAATCTCGGCATCGACATGCTGCATTTGCCGACGATCTATCTCGTCTCCGGCCTGTTCAGCATCGTCACGGGGCCGCTGGTCGGCCGGGCGAGCGACGCGTTCGGCAAATATCCGACGTTTGTCTTCGGCAGCGTGGTCTCGGTGATCATGGTGCTGATCTACACCCATCTCGGCCACGTCTCGCTCGCGACCGCGATCCTCGTCAACGTCCTGATGTTCGTCGGCATCTTCTCGCGCATGATCCCGTCGCAGGCGCTGATGTCGGCGATCCCCGATCCGAGCCAGCGCGGCTCGTTCAGCGCGATCAGCGCCTCGCTCCAGCAGCTTTCCGGCGGACTCGGCTCGATGCTCGCCGGCGCAATCATCGCGCAAGCGCCTGACGGCTCGCTGATCCATTTCGACCGGATCGGCTACGTCGTCGTCGCATCGGCGATCGTGTCGCTGGTCGCGATGTATTTTGTGCAGAAGGCGGTGGCGGAGCGGGCGGGGAAAAGGGTGGTCTGAGGGCGGGCGGATTTGTCCCCTAGGGATCTTCGCGACGGCGACGCAGACCGGGAGCGACCCCATTTTGGGTCCAGATCCCGCAAAATGGTGCCCAGGAAAGGATTGAGGTCCGATCCAGCAAACTACAGCAAAAACAGTGACTTACCTTTGCGCCAAGTCCGACGCTTGTACCACCGGACTGTGCTTTTGTCACCCTGCTCTGATCGCCGCCGACATGCACGGAAGGCCGCGAGACTACACATGGAAGAGCGGCTTGGATCCATCTGGTACGCTCGGCTACTTCGTCCGAACGGCCTTCGACGCCCCGCCCTAGGCTATCTACTCAGAATGCTGCTACTGGCCGATTGACACCGCCAATCCGACGGTCGTGCAACCGGCTGTGCGCTATAGGACATCGATCGTGAAGCCGTTTTCACGTTCGCTCTACATGCGGGCAGCCGCCTTCGCCCTGCCTGTCGCACGGCATGCGGCCGATGGTATTCCTCTATGGCTACAAGCTTTTGGTTACGTTTCGCTCCCTAAATTGCGGTATCGCGCCCCAGTCGCCCTGGCAAATGAAGGCTCCCCAGCAAGACGGGTGCGGCCAACGCTGCCGGATCTCCGCACGGGCTTCCCGCAACGACTCCGAGCGGCCTTTGCCTCGAAGCAAGTGGCGGTAATAGGCTGCGAACAGCTCGGCGGTCGGTTGGTCCGGTACCTTCCATAGACTGATGAGCAACGTCCGTGCGCCTGCAAGCATAAACGCACGACGTAGACCAAATACGCCCTCGGAATTTATCGCTCCGAGCCCGGTATCGCAGGCCGACAAGACAACAAGTTCAGTATGGCTCAAATCCAGCGCAGCGGCGTCCTCCGCCGTCAGAAGACCATCCTCGGCCTCGATTGGCGGAAGAAATCCTTTTGCTCGCCAATTGGCGCCGGCGAGCGCGAGTCCGGAGCGAAGCATTGGATTCTCGAGCCGAGCGGTCTGCTTCGACGGATCGGAATCGCCGCTGGCCTGGTCAGGCAGGAAAAAGCCGTGCGTAGCCAGATGCAGAATAAGAGGTGAACGGGCCTCTTTCAATTTCGTCTTGAGCGCCGCATCTCCCATAAGGGGAATGACTCCGAGGGACTCTGCGACCGCCCGCCCCTCCGCCTCCGTGCCCGGCAATGGTGCGAACTCTTGATCGAAGACGGACGAACGGCGTCCATCGGGTTCCTTCGATGCACCGGGACTTCCGAGGTCGAAGTCGGGGTTCGCTAACACGAACGGCTGCTGCGCAAGACCTTCAGTCGCGGGCCGCAGCAGGTCGCGACCGACGCTTACGTAGCTGAAATCGTATTCATCGACCAAATAACCTGCCTTCTCGCCCGGCAGCACCTCGAACGCCAATGTGTTCAGATTGCTGTCGGGAGCGATGATCACACGCGTGCTGCCTCGCAGCGCCTCCTTGAGCGGATCAAACAAGATGCGACGGAGCGCAAGTCCGGTGTCGAATTGAGCACTCGTGGAGCGAACGGCTGCTCGCGATTCGCCCATGATGGCCCGCCGATGTTTCTCTATGTAGAGATCGACTGGCTCGGCATTGCCGAGATCCATGAGAACCGGTTCTTCGCTTGCCGCAAGTAGGACGAAGGCAAAGTATCGATCGGCGGACCATCGCCGATCGCCCCGCGAAGGAAGGGCATCGAAGCTGAGTATGGGAGCGCGGACGAACTCCACCAGGACGGAATTTTCGGGCAGAGCGTTCGCAAGCTCGGTCACCTTGGCTTGGCCGAGACGGCGCTCGAATTCGAGCTTGGGGAAGAGGCGCGCAACCTCGAGGCTGAGGGTTTCGTGACGTCGCTCCAGCTCGGTCAAGGCTTCGATCGGATAATCGACGGAACCGACTTGCAGGGCTTGGCGTGCCAGCTCGGAACTAAGATGCCTCAATTCCTCCACCGAAGCGCGTGTCTCTTCGTTGAGCCCTTCGAGAGGCAGCGAACGCTGCAACAACCCAGCCTCGGTCACGATTCCCTTACGCCGGAGCACCATCTCCAAGCCGCGGGCGGCGCCCCCGGGTAGCGAAGGATCCCGCACCAGCAGAGACAAGAACCCGTAGAGCTCGGCACGACAACGGTCGGCGATGGCTATACGCTGTCTCTCCGAAGTCAGCGAAAAGGCGTGACGCAGAATGCGGTCGTCTCTATCGGCACCCTCGAGCATGAGCTGCATCGCGTCTGCCGTTCGTCCGACAACAGCCAGGAATGTCGCGAGATTCTCTTGCGTCTTGAGGTCGACTGCTGAGTAGGCGCTGTCTACGTGGGCCCCCTTGGGCATGGCCTGGTCGTAGTATGCTATGGCGGCCTCTGCATCTCCCCGAACATAGCTGATCCAGCCCAACGATCGCAAAGCCTGAGACCATGCACGACTGTTCGTCTCGCGAGACCCTTCCAGGATTTGCATGGCGCGCCGATAATGTTGCTCAGCTTCGGCATAAAACGGCTCGCCCGGCTCATGGCGCATTGCCGCCTGTCCGCCCATCACTTCATACAGGTTTCCGAAATTCATCAGGAGTGTAGCGAAGCCGACTGCAGATTCGCCACGTCGCCGCTCGCGAAAAGCTACCGCTTGCTCGAATAGCTCTTTGGCACGTTGGAAATTGCCGTCCTTTTGTTCCAGTTGCGCCAAATTCGAAAGGATAGTTCCACTGAATGACCGTCCTTCGTCGCTGCCTTGAACTTCTCTTAACGCCTCGACGTAGTAACGCCGCGCCGCGCCGTAATCCTCGACTGCCTCACGAAGCGATGCCAAGCCATTGAGTGCTAGAACACGATCCGCCGAAGGCGCCGAAATCATTTCGTAGACCTTTAGCGCATCATGGAAGCCAATATCCGCGCGGGAGTAATCTCCCGTACGAAGCCACAACATTGATAGTTCGCACAAGGCGCGCGCATATTTACGTCGGTAGCCGCTTCCCAAGGAATTCAGAATCTCCGTCGCGCGCAAAAGTGGCTGCTCGGCCTCCCGATAACGACCGAGTATGCGATAGAGAACGCCCAGATTCTGTTGGTGCTCTGCGCGGGCATCCGCCGAGTTGCCGGCAATATCATCGTGAGCGACCAGATTCTCGCAAACGACGGCGGCTTCTGAGAAACGGCCGAGGTCGAAAAGCAAGCGATCCAGTGCTGCGAGGACCTCGCCGATCACCGGGTTTCGCTTGTCGATCCGGTCTATAAGGCTCATCGCCTCGCGAAGGTACCGTTCGGCACTATCTGGATCGTCGTCTCGTCGGCATGCACCCGCGAGATTGTGCAGAACAACGGCCATTTCCGATGGCTGGTGCCGTTGCGCGCCACGCAATATCGAGAGTGCCCGCTCAAAGAATCGGATGGCACTTCTGACGTCCGGCCGCTCGAGGTATAGCATGCCCATGTTGCTGAGTGTCGAGGCCATGATCGGATGTGCGTTGCCGTACACCTCTTCAATCACGGTAATACCCTCTCGATAGAGCTGCTCGGCATCGGAGAGAGCGCCTCGGTCGCGGAGCATGCGCGCCAACATATTGAGGATGGCTGCCAATTCCGGGGTCTTGCCAACCTCCCGTAACGGAGGCAGAGCCGTTCGGAGGCACGTCTCTGCAAGAGCGGAGTTGCCATTGCCGAGCAGGTGCTGGACCACCTGCTGCGTGACGGCGGCCAAGCGTTGGCTGCAACTCGACGTATCTTCGTGACCGGAGGAATGGAGTTCACGAAAGATCCTCAGCGCTTCCCCAATGCGCTCCAACCCGGCAACCGCCTTACCCCGATTTATTTGTAGAAATCCCAACCCGGCGCAGGCTTGAGCATACGCGTCGGTCAACCTGCCTTTGGTACGGGCCTCGTGATCGAGGACTTCGATCAAATGTTGCTCGTTGGGCTCGTCGGGCTCGCCACGCTGAAGATGTTCGAGTTCATAGGCCGAAAGCATTGCCTCGAGGCATTCTACACCGACCGCTCCCGCACGCTGGAAGAAGCTGGCTCCCGCCCGCGACGTCATCTCTGCTCACCTCGCGGATCCCGGCGCAGTACAGTGCTTGGCACTCTGCTCTCGCATCCCTCGCTTTCGCCAGTACTTGCCGGTAGTCGGCACGGCCTAAGATCAATGCCACGAGTTCACGATCCCAGGGATTTGTTACGGCTTCAAGAAATCGCTGGCCGATCTCCTGGGCCATTTCGACGTCATCCGTGCGTATCAGGCTTACCAGCAGAAAGATCATCAAGTGAAGCGACCAGCCGTCGTTCTCGCCCAACATTACGGCGCTGACCGAACAGGCTCGGTAGTCGCGGTCGACGAACTGATTGAAGCAGTCTTGAAGGGTAGGTTGCTGGGGCGTGTTCATTGTCGTCGCACCTGTCGGAGAATGCGCTCTTCTTCGATGAACAGTCTCTCCCTCCGGCGGACAGATGTACAGCGGCTTCCCCGTCAGAGCCGAGCCCGTGCAGGCTCTCGCTGCTGGCGGAGCGATCATATCGGGAGCGAAACGATCCAAGTCAGGATGCCGCGCTATCGGAAGAAACAGATGTGAGGGATCCTCGAATGACGGTTCTTTTTCCGCTGCTCATCAGCCCGCGGATTGCATATTCGCTAAGCGTACTTGATCGGCCGGTTGATCAAGTCGAAGTCCCGCTTCTGATCCAAGGTCAGGCTCGCTTCCACGTCATTTCGCGCTGCGACCACGTCCAGAACGAATGCGAAGGCCATCTGCCCGTTACCGGTTAGGTCCAGCACCTTGTTGTCGCCCCCGACGAAGAAGAGGCGTCGTCCGTCCGTCGCTAGCAGCCCCAGTTCTTTTGATGACCGCCCCTCGGACCAGTGCGGGTGACGCGACAACTTCTTCAGGTCCTTCTTCAGCCGCTTGATTTCGAGGCCGCAGTCCAAGAGGCGCTGCACCAACCGTGCGATCACGAGGTCGCGGTAGGAATAATAGCGCGTCCTGCCTCGTTGGCCTGTCTTGCCATAGTGAGGCACCAAATATCCCTCGCGCGAGAGGTAGTTGAGCATGTGGTAGCTCATGCCCACGATCCGCGAGGCTTGCGCGGGCGGAAAGGCGTTTAGGACCGCTCGAGGCTTCGGCAATTTCCACCGTGAAATGCGAGGGTTTTCGGAAAATAATTGAAATTTGAGCTGACTTCAATTATTATTCCCAAATTGGAACAACTTCCGGTAGCTTGAGCCGGTGCCTGCCTTACTCTTGTAGGCGCCAAGACATTGTCCTAGCGTAACGCCGGACAGACGCGGGAGAGCATGCCGATGCCCATCATGGCAGCATACGACGAGAACGACGCCCGGGGTCCCGCCAGAGTTCTCGCCAATACCGTCCGTCGGTGCATGGAGGAAGGCAAGGAGCCGCCCAAGTACGTCTCCGCCTTCGACAATTTCTACAGCATGATCGAGGACTACAAGTCGCACGGATTCGAGGGATTCGACTACGTTGCGTCCGGCGCGCGCGGTCCGGAAGCGTTGAACCTGCTTCCATCTCCCGAACGGCACGTGGATGATCTTCGCGTGGCGTTCGACCGCGCTCTTCAGGCCGTGTACAGCGACGTCGAGAGAGACGTCGCGCTAGGCCGGGTCGAAAATGTTCTGCGAGCGGTCGCCTATCCGAAGACCGCGTCTGCGAGCGGTGACGAGAGGCTTGCCGTGCGTAATTTCCTCGCCGTCTTCATCAACAACCTTTACTCGACGCCCTGATTGGAAAATCTCGACTTTCTCAGAGAGGAATTTCTCAGCGTCAAGGCGGCGTTGGACGAGACGTTGCGTCACGACTACGGTTCGGCACGCCGATCCAAGGACTACTTCGAAGAATGCATGCACCGATTGGATTTCATCGGTGACAAGATCGCAGAGACCGCGCCCGAAGACGCTGCCGACGTCGCCGATCTTATGGAATCCCTGAGCGCGCTAGGTAGCCGCATCTGCCTCATCGAGCGATCTCGTCTGGGTGAGTTCTCCTGGCCTTTCGCCGCGGCCATCGAGGAGATCGCCGGGAAGATCTTCGTTCGCAAGCACATGAGCGAGCCCAAACCGCCGATCGTTCACGTGATAGCCGAGGGCATGTACTACCAGATCGTGAACGACAAACGCGCGTCGTATGGAAGACGTCGGATCATGATCGTCGCGTTCCCGCGGCAACTCAAACATCATGTCTTGCTTCACTCGCTGTTCGGTCATGAGCTTGCGCATACTGCTGCTATGACGCCAGAGACGACCTCCGACGTCGATCCGGCCGTAATCGTACGCGACGCGATGGCTCTCTTCGAGGATGGCCCGTTGCGAGACGAAACGACCGCCACCGAATGGTTCAAGCGGCCGGACGCTCCCGACCAAGTCAAGAGAGTTCTTTCGAACGACCCCAATTTCCGCTTTCGCGGCAAGTCGTTGAGAAGCTGGAGAAGGGAGATCGTCTGCGACCTCTTCGGTCTTCTGCTGTTCGGACCATCCTTCGCGGCAGCGCACAGAATGATCCTGGAGCCGGTGTCCGGAAATCCAGAACGGCTCATCTCGGACGAATCGACCCATCCACCTTTCATGGTTCGGCGGCGGGCCATAACACAGGCGGTGAAGAGTCTCGGCTGGAACGAGCCGGTCTGTGGAATCGACGTGCCGCTGGTCCGAGAGGCTGAGGCGGAGTTTCTTGCTTATACGAGCGGCGACTCCGCTACCACGTGGCCGGACGTCTTGTCGCCCGATCAGCTCAAGAAAGTCTTGGACCTTCTCAAAGAGATATTTGCGCCGCACGCCGGTGTCGCCTACTCCAAGCCGAATCCGTCGCAGTTGAACGAGTTGGTCGATCGCCTAGCCCTTTGCAGACCGCCGATCATCCAGCGTATCGATGCTGCAGGGAATCTCTCCACGGAAGAGGTTACGACCCACCATTGCCTGTACGCCGGATGGACGTTCTGGTTCGGGCGCGCCAAGCTTCGCGAGGCCCGCCTTTCAGAGTACCCGCGCCTTCCCGAATTGGACTTTCTCAAGACGAACAAGCTTTGCGATCACGCCCTGCTCCAGCAGCGCGCGATAGCGCATTCCAAAGGGATGCCGCTATGACAGCGCTCGGCCGGGGAGAAATCGTGAGAAGGATGATCAAGGGTGATCTGACGGTATCGCCTCTTCTTGCGAACGACCAGGTCGGCGCGGCGAGCGTGGATCTCCGCATGGGCAATGTAGCGCTCTTCGTTCGTGCAAGGGGCACCTCGCACGTCGATCCGAAGTTCGTGAGCCGGACCGAAGAGAGGGATCACGAAAGCGAGACGCGGTACCAACAGAAGCACGAGCGGCACGAACTCCCTTTCGGTACACGGCTGTTGCTTCACCCAGGCGCTTTGGTGCTCGTTCCCACGTTGGAATGGGTCACTCTGCCCGACGACGTCATGGGCGCGGTAACCGCCCGCTCGACATGGGCCCGAGAAGGACTGAGCATCGCGACGGCTACTCTCATAGAACCTGGTTATCAGGGCATCGTAACGCTCGAGCTCGCCAACCTCGGCGAGATTCCGATAGCGCTATATCCCGGATTGGAGATCGCCCAGATATCGTTCTTCGAGACGAAGGGTGACACGAGGAGGCCAAACGCGGGCCAGTTCAACCTGTCGTTCGAGCCCAAGCAAGGCACCATAGCGAAGAAATCGGAATTCGCGTTTCTGCCCGAAGAGAAGGCGGCGGAAGGACGGTCCGAGGACGATGGCAAGAAGGCCGCCGGCACTTAGAGCGACGATTGTCGCGGCACTTCTGCTTCGTTGTGCCCGACGTAGTTTATCCGCTGGCCATGTCCAGCGGAATATCTTGAATACCTTCGCCGTTCGGGCGCCGACGAACCCGTGCACCCTGTCGCCATCTACCAGCTCGTCGTCGTTAGCAGTGGACGAGACCTCGAGCTTCTCGCCGCTGGTCGAGACTCGGTCGTCGATAAATAGCGGACGGCTCATCTCGGCCACCACAGACATCGGTGGCTTATATCTCCGGACGGCCTCGATCGGACTCACGAAGTCTCCACGCCGCTCAGGCGCGCTCCGGGATCGCCGTAGAAGCAATAAGCCACGTACGTGTCCTTCCCGGAATCGGGATCGTATCCTTTCGTCCTGATCTTCTTGAAGATATCGGAAAGGCGTCGGGTAGGATTGTTCTTGGTTTCGCGATAGAATTCGACCGCGATCTCGTGCGCGATCGCATCCTCCACGCTCCATAAAGGTGCGATGACCGCGGTCGCGCCCAGGTTTATGAAAGAGGCGACGAAGCCACCCAAGCCCACGAGCGAAGGCGTCGTGCGTCCTACCTCGCAGGCGTTGAGAAACACAACCGGGCGCTTTGTGGCGAACAGTTGACCCAGGCCGGCGATGCCGAGAATGTTCGCTGAACTCAGTTCCTCGCCATTGTCGAGCCGTATGCACTGTATCCCGCTCGCCATGTCCTTGCCGTGACAGACGAAATGGATCAGCGATCGAGATACCGTCCCCAGTTCCTTACCCACGGTCGCAAACGGGGCAGGCCGGATGATCTCTCCCGGATACTGGGCGACGACCATCTGCGCTTCCGGCAGAGAGTTCTTCAGGATCATCGAGCCGCTGTAAGCCGGAGCGATGACTGAGGAGTCGACGATGTTCAACGTCCTAGAAGGCGCGATTGTCTTCTCGTCGGTCCAGCGGCCTATGCAGAACTCGACGCCGAGCGGCAAGCGTTGCTCGTACTTCGGCAACGAACGGGTAGGAACCATCAATTCCCATGGAACGAACGGCTCGGCGCTGACAATGGCGATGGTCTCGAGCGGCTTCTTTCCGTCGATGAGCGCCCAGAAGACTTCCTGGAATATCTCCGGAGACGACTTGAAGAGAATTACGCCAGAGCCTCTGAGTTCTGAGATGAGTTGCTCGCGCGGCACTGCGGAGGCCGTGAAGCGATCCATGAAGCCCCGCACCAATTGCTGGGTTGAGCTCTGAAGATTCCACGGTTTCATCACGCGCTGTCGATACTGATCGAGATGCGGGGTGCTCACGAAGCAGTAGTACGAACGACCGTCGTTGGCGGGATCTGCGATAATCGTCACGGTCAAATCGGCGACGGGGCCGCCGTTGCTGGCAACGGCGATCACATCGTCCTTCTTCGAAGCGGTGCTGGCGGCGTCTTGCCCGGCGACCTGTACCTCGCGCGTCACCTTGCCGCAGGGTCTCCCGTCGACGAAGAAGAGAGCGCCGACAAACGCGATGCCGTCTGTCCAACGTTCCATCGGGGCGACGGTGGCCCAGAACGTTCCGACCTCCGTTCTCAAATCTCCGCTTCTGACCACGAAGGACGTCGTCGTACGGTCTTTTTCCAGCCAGAAGTGACTACTGGTTACTAAGGTGGCCTCGACGACACTGCCGTCGGCGACCAGCAGCGAGCGACCGGTCTCTTCGGGCAATTGCTCGGACGTATCGAGATATACTCTGATCGAAAACCGAGCTCCCGGCTGCAACGGCGTCGTCTCGGTCAGTCCGATGTGGGGCGTCCTTTCGATGGTGCCCTGCGTGGATGTGGGCGCGTCGGCGGATTCGCCTTCGATAAGGCGGCCGCCGACTTTCAAGTCGGATCGCCTGCCCCGCAACTTGGTCGATTCGTTCTCGCTCCCGGAATCGCCAGGAAGTCCTTCGACCGACTTCATCCAGGAATCTTCGTCACCGTCGTCCCCGGGACCGTCGAGGTAGTGATGCTCAGCCTCGTCGTTGTGCACTCCGAAGTCATCCTCCGTATCCGGAAGCGAAGGACTTGGATGAAGTAGAGCGAAACGGGCCGATGCGGAGCGGTCGGCTTCCTTGATGGCCGTCCAGTCGGGTGAGCCCTCTTGAAGACCCGCCATTAACTTGAGCCGGATCTCGTGCAGGTAGGGATAAGCATTCGCGAACCAGGCATCGTCTCCGCCGTCCAACATGGACATCGCCTGCCGCAGCTGTCCGGCTTCGTACGAAGCCAGAGCCTGCTTGAATAGCGCGTCGGATTTGATCTCGGGCGCCGAGCTAGCGACCTGCATCATTAAGGTCGATCCTTATGAGAAACGTTCTTCCTTGAGCACCAAGCCGTTCTCGTCGACGTATCTTGTCGTCAATTCCGGACCGTCGAAATCCATTACAGCAAATCCCATATATGCCCATTTCTCCGGCAAGACGCTCCCGTTGTAGCTTATGAATCTGCGGTCTTCGAAGATGGCCGGCACCGGATAAGCCTCTCCCTCGGCGTGCGTCATGTAGACCGGAACGCCTCCGTGCCCGACGAGGCGAGGATACCTAATGCCGCCGTATTCCGAATAGGCCACGCACCGGTGTTCATGGCCCCAAATGGCGGCGTCGACACGACCCGCGGCAAGCGGTTCTTTCAGCTTTGCGCGTAGAACCGCACCGACGCGTGCTGCGTTCTCGAATGCGCTGAAGAACTGATGATGGGTAAGTAGCATCGTCTTCTGCGAATTGGCGGCCAAGGTGTCGAGCACCCACTTGCCCTGGGGATCCCGCAGTCCGTCGTCGTCATACGCGGTGTCCAGACCGAGGATCTGCCAATCCTTGTTGAATAGGCGGAAAAAGCTCGATCTCTCCTGTCGCCCGAACCGTCGGTCGGCGAGCAACGTGTCGTAGTACCCGTAACCTCCCGAGTACATGTCGTGATTTCCGTTCAGGCACCATGAACCGATCCGGGCTTCCTCGCCGGCGTGGACAGGCCAGTAGGGAAGAAAGCGCTTGCGGTACTCCCAGTCCCAGCCGGAATAGTAGACGTCGCCAAGATGGATCACGTGACAGTCGGTCCCGTCGGCTAGGCACGCGTCGATGAAGGTCCGCATAGCGTCGGCTGTCGCCCGGGCACGAGGAAGTCCGCTACCCCAGTCGCCCACTATCACCAGACGGCAGCGCTCCTTCATCTCCACGCTCTGAGCCGGCGTCTGGTTGAAAACGTGGGGGTTTCTAAACTTCTGGACGCCCATCGCGATCAGCGAGCTGACCCACCCCGGGTCCGTGATGGAGAATTTATCGAATATCCTCCTGTCGATCCGGTTTCCAGTCACCGGATCGGCGGAGGTGCCGCCGCCTCTCCTTGCGGCCATCGGGGGATCGGCGGCTACGGCGTTTTTATGCTCGAAGTATCGTTCGAGGGCGCTCTGCGCGATGCTCAGGACGGGATCGCTGCTGATGAAGGCCCGGCTTTCGATGTCGGAGACCGGCACAGCCGGATCGCGTCGACGACCGGTAGCCTGTGCTTCGGGTGACGCGCTTTCATCAAACGCCAAGGCGGCGTCGATCGCATCCGCGGCAGATTGCAACGCCGTCTCGTCGACGTCCACCGGGGGTGGCTCTTCCTCGTTCCGTCGCCTACCGGAACGGAGCGAGTCGCGAACGAATCTCAGCTGTTCGAGTACAAACGCTTTGTCGAGGATTTCTGCAATCATTGGGAAGGCCTAACGGACGGATTTGATGACTGACGCATGGAGAATGCCTCGATCAGAAGGTGAAGCGGATTCGCTGACCTGACGTGGCCATAGTCCACTCCCTGATAGTCCTGTGAGTCCGTGGCCGATACTCCATCATTGCAGAGCACTCGACTCAATTCAAGCGTGTGCCCCAGAGGCAAGGCAGCGTGTCGCCGCCGACCAAGATCGACAATACCAAGAAGCGACCTTCGCCTGTGTGTACCGACAGATTCGCAACATCACCAGATCTTGCCGATCAGCGGCCCGAGCTCGGCCATCATCACCATAGCGCACTTCCGGCCAGCTCACTCATCGCTCTCGGCCTGGCCCGTACATAGGATTTACATCGTTTGGTTACAACGCACATAGCCAGCCCCCAACGGGCTCCGCCCTTCAAGCTAGCCATGCAGTGGAGATCAAGCGGACACGGCCGAAAGGCATCGGCAAAAGCTGACAGTGTCAAAGCTGAAAGCAGGAGTGGGCTCCGGTGACTCCCGACCCACAGACGCTGCGCAATTGACGGATGTGTTGCGCAGTAGTCCCGCCAGATGAAGCGGCGCGTAAAAGGCCGACCGGCTGACCCCGGCCTACCCCACGGGTGCGCTTATCCGATGACTGACCGACGGCGTGGCTCCGGTTTTCGAGCATGGCCCTCAATCAGCAGCTTCGCCCTCGCAGGCGAAGCTGTGCCTCTTCGAGGCACAGAGACCTCCCTCCGACGTCCACCAATTTTCGAGACTAGAGAACACGAGGAGCGGTGCCCTTCGCCTGACCGCTCGATCAATTCCTATCCCAGCCACGTAAAATTCATCCGAGCGGCACGCCCTCAGATTTGCATATCGACAACCTCATCGAATGCAATGGAGAATCCGCATGATTATCGGATACGGCGCCAACAGATTAGAGAGGCGCATCACCACAACTATCAACAACAGCGCCCTGACTCCGAAGGAGCTGAGCCTCCTCGAGGCCATCCTACACAGAATTGAACGCTATCGTGACCAAGCCTTCATCAGCGTCGCCCAGGCCCGCTGGCTTTGCGCGATCCTCACGCGGGACGAGCAAGGGACCAGCCGCTCCAACCTTCGTCCACCGAAGCCGAGCCGCTCGCCTCATCCACGAACCTCCATAGTAAGCTCTCACCGAGCCTCCACCGTCGCCGGCTCGCCAGCTGACGTCAGCAATCAGAAAGACGGAAGACCCGTGGGCTTCGACATCACCGACGCACTTGACCCGCATTAAATTCACCTCGCCTCGGAACGCTCGACGTGCCACCCAAACGCTCGGGGCAGGTCAAAAATTTCACCTCAACGGACTCGACTTTTGTTCTCTTTATGTTCTAATCCGGACCATGAGCGATCGACCCGCGAGTTGGCGAATGCCGTCCCCAAAGCAAATCGAAAAGTGGACCGCCACCGGGCGCCCAACCGCTAATCCATCCGACGCCCCGCAAGCAGATGTGCCGGGGGGATACTGGGATTCGCTTCTTCATGACCCACGGGTGGCAGAGGGCGCTGGTATTCCGATCCAACAACGGCGCCTAGCAGAAATCCCTCGGCACGTCCTCCGGGTCAGTTGTCTGCGCTGCGAGCGTGTCGTCGAAATCCAAAAAGCGGACGCCGTCAGGTTCTTCGGTCAACACGCCATCTGGAAAGACGTCGGACACAAGTTGCTCGGCCAGACCTGCGAGAATCGTACAGGCCGCCACGAGGAAGATGGCTGCTGGCCTTCGTTCAAGAGCTCCTAAGACACCCGTCCTCAGCGCGGGTAAAACTTGATGGCGCCGAAGCACCACCCAATGCCCCTGTCCGGTGGGGATCGCAAAGCTCTTCGGAAGGAGCTTGGCAAGGCTCGGACGATGGCGACGATTCTCGCCACGCAATCCGACGAAGCACGAGCCAAAGGCGACGCGATGATTCGTCAGGCCGACAGGCTCATCTGCGAAAGCTGGAACGAACGAATGTGGGCCGACGGCGGTCCCATCGATCCATCGCCAACCGTCGATCAGGCGGTCAATGGTGGCTATCCCTGGCTGGAAATCGAATGCTCGCGCTGCAAGACCAAGCGGGACGTCGACTTGGCCGCGCTGTCCCATCCACCGACAACCTTCGTCCACGACTTGGCGAGCCGACTTCGCTGCAGCAAGTGCGCCAAAGCCAATCGCCGGCCCGCTGCCACGCTGCTACAGATGACGCAGCGCCCTCGCCAGGCCGCTCTGGAGACCTGACGATGTGCAATCTGTATTCGATCACCACCAACCAAGCTGCGATCAGCGCGCTGTTTCGCGTCGTCAACCGGTACGTCGGCAACCTCGCGCCGATGCCCGGCGTCTTCCCCGACTACAAGGCGCCGATCGTGCGCAATGGAGCCGATGGTCGGGAACTCGCGACCGCGCGGTGGGGCATGCCGTCCTCGAGCCAAGCCCTCCTGCAGGCAACTAAAAAACGAGCCGAGAAACTGCAGGCGAAAGGCAAGACCGTCGATTTTAAGGAATTGCTGCGGATGGAGCCAGACAGCGGCACCACCAACATCCGGAACGTGAAGTCGAAGCATTGGACGCGCTGGCTGGGTCCGGAGCATCGCTGCGTGGTGCCGTTCAACTCGTTCAGCGAGTTCAACAAGGCCGAAGGCGGCGACATCTGGTTCGCGCTCGATGAGACTCGCCCGCTCGCCTGCTTCGCCGGCATCTGGACGAGCTGGACGTCGGTCCGAAAGGTCAAGGAGGGCGAGACGACCAACGACCTCTACGGATTCCTGACGACGGACGCCAACGCCGAAGTGTTCGCCATCCACCCGAAGGCGATGCCGGTGATTCTGACGACGCCCGAAGAGGTCGAGACGTGGATGATCGCGCCGGCCGAGGAGGCGCTGAAGCTGCAGCGGCCGCTGCCGGACGGGGCGCTAAAGATCGTCGCCCGCGGCACCAAGGAAGACCCCGCGCCGGCGACTTAGCATTCTCCATAGGCGCTGCGGAACAGGTGGACAAGCCGAAGCCCTGCCGATCGCGAATCCCTGCTGCGTGCTAACCGCGCGGAACGAGCAGGCGGGCAGAAGGATTCGTCCCGTCAGGAGCGATTTCGATGCTGATGACGAGGAACGGCGGCCGGCGATCCGTACGCTGCGCGGGTGGGCGATCAACGTGCTGCAGGAGGCGGGTGCCATCCACGAATGCGGGGAGCACGGCTGGACGAAGGACCGGGCGGACCCCCATGCGCGCGAACGAGCGCTCGAACTCGCTCGGCAGGATCATCCCGCCTATGTCTCCGCGAACGAGGCTGTTGCAGAAATCCGTACCGTCTTGGATTCGATCGGGGATACCTGCCCCGAGTGCACGCCCGGTTCGGCCCGGTAACTTCGACTTGCGGGGCACCTACATCCTCCGGTAGCACCAGCGGCAAGCAACATTGTACGAACCGTCGCGCCGTCTGGCCGCACGGTTGGGTGCCCGGGGGCGACATGGCCAAGCAGCGGAATCTGTCCGATGCCGAGATCGGCATCGTGAAGGCGATGCTTAGGAAAGGCTGGCGAAACGACGTCATCCATTACTACTTCAACAGGCCAGACCGACTGATTAGTTCCGGACGCATTACCCAGATCAAGAACGGGAAGTACGGCGCATCAGTAGAGGAAGCTCAGCCGGACGAGCTTGAGACCTTCCTATCCACTTGGCGGGATCCGAAGGGTAAGACGCCCCCGGCGCCTTCTCCCGTCGACCTGCGCACCCTTCGCTCCCTGTTCGTCCGCGATACGGGCGTCTGGCGTCTGGTCGGCGGCGAGACTGACCGCATCGAATGCAAGGCAGGCTTCCGGCTTCAGCCGGAGGAGCGGTTCTCCAAGGCGCTGCGCGCGATTGCAGGTTTGGCCAACAACAAGGGCGGCTACCTCCTGTTCGGTGTCACCGATGCAACATACCAGGCGGACGGGCTTTCCGACGACGTCTTCACGAAGTCGGACATCTCGCTCCTCAACAGAATCCTGGCTGGAGCTCTCGATCCGATTGCTCACGTTACGAAGGGCCTCATCGAGCTCGGCGGTAAGCAAGTCGGCGTGCTTTACGTGGAGAAGCACGACCATGGGCCGGTCATCGCCATCAAGAACGTCGGTCAGGACGTCAAGGAAGGAGGGATCTATTTCCGGTACGTCGGCGAGACCCGCCTGGTCAAGCCCGGAGAGCTCAGGCAGATCATCGCCGCGCGTGAGCAGCGCGCGGTCGCCGAATTCAGCGCCCGCATGAACCGCGTCGCGATTGGCAAGGAAGCCACCATCGATCTCGACTCGGGCGAAGTCGCAGGCACCAGCGGCAAATTCCTCATCGACAAGTCTCTGCTCCCGAGCATCCAGTTCGTGCGCGAGGGAGAGTTCGACGAGAAGAAGGGCGCGCCGGCGCTCAGGCTAATCGGCGACGTCGAGCCGGTCTCCGAGGTGGAAAGGGAGCGGACGAGGATCATTCGCGAGAATGTCACGCCCGACGCCGTCGTCCGCAACTTCCTGCGCGCCGAGAAGGTCGCCGAGCCGATGCAGTACATCCACTTCCAGGCGCACGCCCAGCGGAAGTGGTTTCCCGTGTGGTTCTACATCGAGCAGGCCCAGTCGACCGCCACCGACGTCGCCGAGGACCTGCGCAGACAGGTAGCCACCTATCCTTCGTCCCGCGACGCCTTGGTCGACCGGCTCGCGGGGAAGGAGTCGGCCTTCCGGCAATCCACCGGGAAGGCCGAAGCGCTGCGCGGGAAACTGGCGCGGGGCGACATCAAGGCTCCCATCGACGTCGACGAGGACATCGTTTTCGCCAGCGCGGTGCAGGCCCTGCCTGCGACGGTGAAGCCACAGGACCTCAAAAGCATCCGAGCAATCCTTCTGGAATGTCTCGATCGGGCTCAAGGAACCGACCCGCGCAGCAGCAATCGTCGCGGGGCAATCTACCGTGCCGCGGCCCGTCTCGACGAACTGCTCTACTCGAAGAAGTGACCTGCGCTAGGCCGACTTCCGCCGCGCCCCGCGACCGGCTTTTTGGCAGCGGCCTCCTTGACCGGTTTCTTCCCCTCGATCGACATCAGCATTTCCTTCTGGCCGGCCGCTGCCTTTCGCGGCTTCTTGGCGGGCTTTGCGGCCTTCGCCGGCGCGGCCTCCCTGCTGACGGATCGGCGCAGCGCCTCCATCAGATCGACGACGTTGGTCGATGCTGGGCGCTCCTTCGGCGTGATCGGCTTGCCGGCCCGCTTTTAATTGATCAGGTCGATCAGCGCCGTCTCATACTGGTCCTCGAACTTATCGGGTTCGAAAGAGCCGGACTTCTGCTCGACGATGTGACGGGCGAGATCGAGCATGTCCTTGGTGACTTTGACGTCCTGGATCTCGTCGAAATACTCCTTCGGGTCCCGTACTTCGTAGGGGTACCGCAGCAACGTCCCCATCAAGCCCTTGCCCAGCGGCTCCATTGCGATTATGTGCTCGCGGTTGGTCAGCACCACGCGACCGATCGCGACCTTGTCCATCTTGCGGATGGTGTCGCGGATCACCGCGAACGCATCGTGCCCGACTTTCCCGTCCGGCCGCAGATAATAGAGACGGATCAGGTAGCGCGGATCGATGTCGCTGCGGTCGACGAATTCGTCGATCTCGATGGTGCGCGTCGACTCGAGCGCGATCTCTTCGAGTTCCTCCTTTGACCTCAATGAACTGATCCTTCTCGATCTGGTAGCCCTTCACGATATCCTCGTTCGGCACCTCGTCGCCCGTGTCCGCGTCGACCTTCACGTACTTGATGCGGTGGCCGGTCGCGCGGTTCAATTGGTTGAACGAGATCTTCTCGGACTCGGAAGTCGCTGGATAGAGCGCGACCGGGCAGGTCACCGGGGACAGACGCAGGAAGCCTTTCCAGTTGGCGCGGGGGGCCATGAACGCGGTACTCCGGAGGGGCGGTGCCGGGCCGTGGCGAGATCGAGCTGGCTCTGAAGCGTAAGTTGCCCAGGCTCGTCACCGACAAGGACCTGCGCGGAATCCTGCACTGTCACACGGATGCTTCCGATGGGACAGAGACCCTGGAGACCATGGCGAAGGCGACGCGCCAACGCGGGCTTGAGTATTTCGGGGTCGCCGACCATTCCAAGTCTGCGCACTATGCCGGAGGTCTGTCGGTGGAGGAGATTGCGCAGCAGCACCGGGAAGCTGACCGGCTGAACAAGCGCTTTGACAAGGCTTTCCGGATCCTGAAAGGCATCGAGTCCGACATTCTGGCGGACGGCTCGCTCGACTACGACGACGAGATGCTTGAACGTTTCGACTTCGTAGTCGCCAGCATCCACGGCCGTTCAAGCTGGACCGCAAGGCGCAGACGCAGCGCCTGCTTCGGGCCATCTCCAATCCTCACACAACCATCGTCGGCCACATGACTGGGCGGCAGCTGCAGAGGCGGCCGGGCTACGAAATCGACGTCGAGAAGGTGCTGCGGGCCTGCGCCAAGCATGACGTGGTCGTGGAGATCAACGCCCATCCATGGCGGCTCGATCTGGATTGGCGCTGGCACCGAGCGGCGCTTGAATTCGGCTGCATGTTAAGCATCAATCCGGACGCGCACTCGATTCCCGAACTCGATCATATGCATTGGGGCGTCGAGATGGCCCGCAAGGGCGGCGTCCCTGCCGATCGGATCCTGAACGCGATGACTTTGCCGGAAATCACGCGCTACCTCCGCCAGAAGCGGCGCTCGCTGGCCCGGGCGGCCTGATGTCGCAGGCCAGTGAGGTCGCCTGACGCCCTCGATGACAGCTCAGAGGTGCTGTCTAGGGTTAGCGGCCAGTACCACTAACATCCTGACAGCTGTCAAAATCCGCGGAAAACAGGCTGCTCTCCGAGCAGGTCACGCATAGACTTCCAACTGGTCTCCCCGTCCGTCCAAGTCATTCTCCAAACTTGGAAGAATTCGAATGACGGTCTGCAAGTGGTCAGCAAGGACGCTCCGTGCTGCGCGCCGGCGAAGTCCGCGCCAGCGAAGAAAGTCGCCAAGCGGAAGAGCTGATCTGGGAATTGGCCGTTCATGACGAACGCGTGGCGCTCACACAGAACATCATCGGCCAAGCATCGGCGCACCTCGGCGGCGTGTCAGGGTCCGCCGTTACCCTCGTGACGTACCGGCAGCCTGATTCCATCCACGCGCGGGAGACCGCCATCATGCCACGCCTGGCTGTCGCGTGCGCTTGAAATCCTCACTAGGCCATCGGTTCCTCTCGTCGTACGTCGCAGACACTCCGTCCAAAGAAGCCCAGCTCCAGAGCCAGAACAGCCTACGGCCTGGACTTCGTCATCCCACGCGTTCCCGATCATCTACAGCCCAGGACTGCTCCTGTCGCTCGCTGCCGCCACGAACTACAGCCTCGAGCATTGGACCATTCTGAAGATCGCGGGCAAGCGCGCTAGGATCCAAAATCGCTCGCGCGCCTCGCGACGACAGGGAAGCTATATCTTGATGTTGCCGAGAACAGCGGCAAGCTCCGCCTGCCGCAGACGTTCCTGCTCGCGAAGTCGGTATTCGTCTAGCTCGTAATTCTTGTAGAGGTGCTCCCATTCACCTTTGTCGAACCTTGACACGAACCCAGCCCTCGCTTGCGCTCCCACGCTGATGTTTTCCGAGCATCCAAACACGTCCGAGCACATGACCGGCGCCGGCGCCGTGAACAGCGGCCGAATGCGGAAGATCGTCCGCTGTAACGCGCATTGATCACCGACCTGCTTCATCTCATGGGGACTCAAGTTCTTGGCTAGATACCGGAACCAGACCCAGCACCTCTCCTGTTCGTTTCGCTTGAACCGGGGCAGGTACGGCGCAAAGCCATCACGTACCGTCCTCGGCGTGATCACCACCGCCTCGGCCGGCAGCTTTGTCTTGCCGGCCAAGCGGGCTAGGGACGTCACCGCGCGCTCCGCGAATGCCTTCGCCTTACCATCGCTCACATGAAACAGCTGATGGGTGTGAAAGCCATGGGTCGAGGCGGTTTCATGCACATACGCGTAGTAGTACGGTTCGCCCGTCCCGTAGGTCGGCGACGCTGCCCCCTTCCGCGCGGCGACCGGACGCGTCTACACCAAGCCACTTGCGCATCCGCGCATTGAATTCGGTCAACACCGCCGCTGCCTGCACGTGGTCCTTGATGCCTAGGAGCGGCCACGTCAGTGTCATGTGGCCATTCATGATGATGCCGTGCTCACGCATTGCGAAGGCTAGACAGTTGTAGAGCGCACCGGCTTCGTTGGTTAGCACCGCCGAGCGCGCCTTCGGTTGCTTCAACGACGTCACCTGCCGCTCGGTCAACTGCGGCCGAGCGAACGGGTTCGCCTTCATGTACTCACGGCGCGACATCGGCCTGGTCCGATAGGCCTTGGCCGGCATCGGCGGGGCGACCGGCACCATGGTCGGCATGGTCAGCAGCTCTTCAGGCGACGGCAACATGGCTCGTAGGCGAAGCGAGTGCTCACCCGTGCCTGAAGCTGCACGACCGACGAGATCGGCAATCTCGGAATCGTACATCAAGCCGAAATCCATTATGTTCCATGCCAGCTCGTTTCTGTCGCCGATATTGGACAACGAGAGCCTCAGCTCAGTTTCAGTACCCGAATTGTTCATCGAGAAATTTCCTTGATTGTGGTGGCCCGGCTGCGTAGGCGGGACGGAGAACATGGTGGCGATCACCAACAAGGGCTTGGCTAGCGACCATCAACGGAGACGCCGAACAGCTTGTGGTAACGATCAGCACCCGGGCGTGCGCTCTTTCCGAACTCCCGATGGCGCCAGGGCCAGCGAATCGACATTGCACTCCGGGAATGGGGATGCAGCACCCTGATGCCGCCGACCCAACCATGGAAGTCGCAACGGCCAGATGCTGCATCCTCAACGATGCCGCGCCATAAACACAGCAGCTCAAGCACCTGTTCACGCTCGTCCGACTCCAGCGAGAGCAGCTCTTCCGTTGGTGGTACCGCGATCGTGGGCCACGTCGCGCCGGTCGCCAGGGGGTCGGCAACAGGTATGAGGTAATCGGCGAACCCCTTCGAGCACATGTACTCGATCGGCGAGTCGTCTTTCGGCAGGAAGCCGACGCCGGCGACCGCACGAGCAACCGTTTGGAAGTCGTGGCCGGCAACAATCGGCGCCACCAAGTCGATGTTTAGTTCACCGCGCAGGGCAAGATGTTGTCGCTGGTGATCGAGGCGCGGATCGGTCTGGAACCGGTAGATGTTGCTTTGAGAGGACATGCTTGGGCTTTCGATTGAGGCGCGCCGGAGCTGAGCAGCCGCGCGGAGTGTGGTTGATAAGGAACCCGGCGACCGAGGTCGCCGGGTTTATGGTCGTGAGCACGAGCTGTTGGATATCGATCTCGCGTTACGCGAACTCGTCGTCAGATCCGCAGATCGCGCGGATCAGGTCTCCATAGAAGCCACCGCCACGGCCGGACAGGACCTCGTCCGGGATCGGCTCCCCGGATTCATGGAGCGCGCGGAGGTAGTCCTCGTACTCAGGGTAATCTTCGCGGCGGACACCAGAGTCGTGCTTGCCCATCACTTGGCCTCCTCGGCGGAGGTGAAAAGACTGGGCATCACGTTCGGCGAGCGCTTGCGAGAACGGGGGGTGTACCAGTATGGACGAACATGAGCGATCGTCCGGGCTTCACAGAGGTTGGCCTGAGCCAACGTTCCGAAAACTCCGGAATCAGCGACCGACAGGATAAGCTCTCGACGCTGTGGATCGGTGCCGTGCACCCGGTTCACGATGATCTCGAAGGCACGAAGCTCGAGATCATCAATCAGCCACAAGTGGTCGGGCGTGGGGGCGACCCACTCGCGCAATGCCACGAGCTGTGGGTGGTTTTCGTCCATGCCGCAGTTGGCGAATAGTTCGCGGGCGATACCTGCTCTGCACATCGCCTCGATCGTGTCGTCAGGGACGATGTGGCCGAAGGTCGTCTGCGTCAGTGCAGCCTTGACTGCTACGGGGTTGCTGAAGTCGATGTCGTTGGGCACGAAGGCGTCCTGCGGAGGGGCTGCCTGTTCCTCGATGATCGATCGCGCCCCCGTCTCTTTACACAAAGCCGCGGTCTCGACGTGCATCAGCCCGTGCGCGGGGTCACGCGGCTCAGTCTCATTGAGGGGGATAGCATCAAAAACGACGTTCATATGGGGTACCCTATATATTGTGGGGAACCACCGTGGCTCCCCCAGATCGTGAGGGAGCCGGCCGATTAACGGCGAGAAGCGTCTCACCATCTATATGCTGGATTTTTGGCCTTTAATGTATGCACTCACGGAGCATCCTTATGCATTTCCGGCATGCACCGCCGCTGCCGAATGCAACATCGGCGTGAACTTCGGTGGGGGTGATCCGAAGCAGCCCTGCGGGGCGCGAGGGCGCCCATTTGGAGGTCTGCTTGTGAATACCGAAAACTACGGCCGCGTACCCTTCATCCCGGCTCCGACCCTCCGGCGTCATAAGGTCTACGAGGGCGGGGACGACCGCTTCCGATCGGCCAGTCGGCTACAGCAGGCCCTCTTCCGGGAAGGACGTGCTTGGCCGATCGGCCGCTACAAAACGGCCAGAGGCACAATGCGCAAGATGGGCAACTATCTGAGCGCGGCGGCGGCGTCGGAAGGCGCCAACTTCATCTCGACAGAAATTGCAAAGTTGGTGCGGCGGGAGGTGGCTTACCGTGAAGACGGCGCACTCATCGATGTGTCTCGCTTAAATTGCAATATGTTGTCGTCACATCCCGCAGTTTTTAACTTTTTTGGCGGGCTCAAACTAGACCTTTGCTTGGCAACGGAGACGTTCCGCCTGATCGCTCCTGGATTCGTCCGCGAGGTAACCAACGTCCTTTTTGAACATTCACCGGCGCGCCAGCACCCCGCCTACACAGGCTGTAGGACGGCCTGGGATACTTTCATCAGATGCACCACGGTTGAGCAGGAAAACGGCTTCATCGCGATTGAGCTCAAGCTCAGCGAGACACTACAAGAGCCGGCCCCCACTCTGCGCCCGCGCCACGATGAGCTGTCCCGGCTGAGCGGCCTATACAAAGACCCCGACCACCCGGCGCTTCGGTCGAATCCCTTGCAACAGTTCTGGCGTCAGCATCTTCTAGCCTACGCCATGATTCTCAACGGCCAAGCCACGCGGGGACGCTTCATCGTCGTCGCTCCGAAATACAATCTCAACGTCCAGGAGGCCATCGCCGAATACCGACGGCATCTTACGAATACTGCCAATGGCGTTGAGTTCGACTCGGTGACGTTCGACGATGTCGTCCGTTGCATCGGTCATGCGGGGGCAAAGGATCTCTCCGATGCGCTCTATGCGCGATACTGTTGCTTCGATGCGGTAGACGGCTTGATCTGATAAACGATGCGGCGGGGGCGGAATCGCCCTCGCCGAATTCCAGCCGGGGGTCGAGGCTCCGATGCAGCATGGCCCCATCCCGGTTTGCCAAAAAGCGCCTTCGAGGCTAACGGCCAAGCAAAAATTCGCCTGTCCCGATGTTAAAAATGCGCCGCGCCTAAGCTATCGGTTCATAAACTTCATTTCATCTAGGCGACCCCACTTCTCGATATACATTCCAAGCTCCTTGCGAATTCCTCCAACTTGAATGCTGCAGTTGGATCCAGAGGGCTGCGAGAGCTCGCAATTTCCCATGCCGCCGATCGAATCCCACTGAGCACGCCGCACCGGCGCTTGGCGGGAGAAACTTCAATGGCTGGCAGAGAACTTCTTACGGTTGAAGATCGCGTCCGACTGCTCGTCAATGCGATATCCGACGCGAGGGATCCACCGGCTGTCGTGAAGCTGTTCACACCGGACGCAAATGCAACTTGGCTCATCAGCGAGGTCGACCCGGATGATCCCGATCGCCTCTTTGGCCTTTGTGATTTGGGTCAAGGGCACCCGGAGCTGGGTTATGTGTCTTTGGCTGAGCTTTCTGCGCTCAAGGGGCCGCTCGGACTGCCGGTCGAACGTGACCTTCACTTCGCCTCAGACAAGCCGATTTCGGCACACGCCGCGGAAGCTCGAGCCAAGGGCCGCATCATTGCGTAACAAGCGAAGGCATCGCGAGCATCAGTGGGACCACGGGTCCCACTGCCAACCTGCCTTCATCAATAGGTACACGTGCGCAAGCTGCGGTAACGCGTGGGAGGACGCGTGGTCCTGCAGATGCGATGTCTGAACTGCGGGATAGATGCCGACTGGCACTCTGCAAGTCGCTCCCTGCGCTTCTGACTACCTCGGGCACTGAGACCACACACGGGCCCTTCCAATGCCTGAACGTGCTGGTCCTCCATGCATCGTTCAGGACCAGACACGGAGAGTTTGATCATTCGGTCCACCAACCGCGCAAAAAAATGCAACTGCGAAGCCGCACGAAACGGCTATATTTTCTTGCCCCCACCGCCATCGGCCGCCACCCACCTTCCACCTGCCCCCTCCCTTCCCATCCTCCGTCTCGCCCTCCCACCTCCCTGCCCTTTACGCGAGATTGGGAAGCATAATGGCGACGACGCTTTTAAGGGCAAAATTAGGGGCACTTTGCGAACGGCTCGGCTGACTTCGTCCTCGCGCAGCGTCGCATAGGCTCGCAGCCACGATCTGTGTCCGCTCCAGTCGGTCTGAAGGATGGTACTGCTGATTAATGGCGCTACAAAGCCGCGCGCCAACCCCTGGCTACCCGCTGGCTGAACAGCTCACGACCGACTGTATTAGCCCGACGTAACGCCGAGAGCGTCCGCAGCCTCCACGCTACACCGCGGGCCTGCCTAGCACTTCTCGCACAAAAGAGCCCTGCGTTGAACTCTCGAAGCCTATTTGACAATTGGCGAAAGAGAGGCACCAACGACTGATTTTACTGCCGTTTTGGAGATCTTCAGAGCTTTGCATGTGTCAACCTCCAACTACTCATTCAACCGGAAATCATCCTCAATCGATACTGCAGGCTTCAGCCGCGGCAGTTCGACGACTCGCCGGAGATGTCGAGGAGCGAGTTTCGTCTCTTCCACTAGGCCGCGAGAGATGGAGCAGAATGGCTCTAGCTCAACTCGCCGCTTTTGCAATCTGTAATTGACGGCTTAGGAATGTCGAAGCATAGTCCGTAGGCCTGAAGCCGGGGTCGACTGATGTTCGGGAAGGCCTTCACGGAGCGGTACCCCCTGATTCGCGTTTGCGGATCCATCTTTGTTTGCGCGATTCTCGCGTTGCCCTCAGCTTTGACTGCCAACTCTGCCCTGTGGGATCCCCCCGCGATAGAGGTATTTCCAAACCACGAATGGGTTTTGACAGGTAAACAGTCCCTAAAAGAATTCCTCGCCGATGGGCGTCAGTTATTCATGACGCAGTTTAATGCATTGGACGGGGCCGGAAGGCCCACGGGAACTGGAGATTCTAAGCCGACGATACGTCAACCACCGGCCAAGCTTTTTCAGCGTATTGCGGGACCCGACGCGAATTCTTGCGCTGGATGCCACAACCAGCCGTTTATCGGAGGGAGTGGAGATTTTGCGGCAAATGTATTCGTGGGCGCACACTTCACTGACCCACCGACAGAGAGCGTAGCGGTTTCGATCACGAGTGAGCGAAATACCATCGGCATGTTTGGGTCGGGCGCAATCGAGATGCTTGCACGGGAGATGACTGCGGATTTGCAGGATCTACGCGCCGAAGCCCGAATAAGGGCTTCAACGGCTAAGCGAGAATCTCGAGCTGATCTACAAACAAAGGGCGTCGATTTCGGATACCTTATCGCACGCCCAGATGGGACTATCGATACGAGCGGCGTTCGCGGCGTGGATGCGGATTTGGTAGTGAAGCCGTTTGGCTCAAAGGGCGTTGCGGTGTCTTTGCGCGAGTTTACAATCTTCGCCTTGAACCAACATCATGGGATTCAAGTCGTCGAACGGTTCGGATGGCCGCGGACCGGAACGAACGACTTCGATGGTGATGGGGTGCCTGACGAGTTTTCGGTTGGACAAGTGAGCGCGTTGTCAGCCTTTCAAGCAGCGTTGCCCGCGCCAAGCCGCGTGAAATGGACGAGGGACGCTGACATCGAGGCTGCGCGTCTCGGAGAAATACGCTTCGGCGAACTAGGCTGCGCAGGCTGTCATATCCCGAGACTCCCGCTCCGATCCCTATGGTTTTTCGAGCCCAATCCCTACAATAGGCCAGGAGCAGTCGTTCCCACCGATGTTGGCGGCCAAATAGCGATACCATTGCCTTTTTCTGACGAAAGTGCGCTCTTCAAAGACGCGACCGGCGCGCCGTTCGTCGCAGCCTACACGGACCTCAAGCGTCACGTCATATGCGATGACGATGACCCCTTCTTCTGCAACGAAAGACTTCGGCAGGACTTCGTCCCAACCAACCAGTTTCTTACCTCAAAACTTTGGGATGCCGGGACGTCGGGACCCTACGGTCATCGCGGCGACCTGACGACAATGTCAGAGGCAATCATCCATCACTCTGGCGAGGCAAAGGAGGTGAAACGAGCATTTCTATCGTTACCAGACAACGAAAAAACTGCAGTGATCAATATTTCTGAAATCGCTGCAGGTCACCAAAGACTTCAATGGTTCAACTGAATGGAGGTAAACGTGAAACGGTCTTACCTATTATTTGCAATTCTGGCGTTATCGGCGATCTGGACGCGCGATGCGTCCGCACACGCTTATGCCTGACACCGCCTCTACGTTGACAGGTCTGTCACGCTGAGGTTCTACGAAACTGCGTTCGATGAATCCGAGATGATTAACGTCCGGATGCTGGGCGCCCAGACGGAAGCCGACCATTGGCTCGAGCAGGGCGTGCTTGCAGATCTCAAGGGACAGGACGCCATGCCAATCCTTGGGCGAGCGTTGCAAAAGCTAAGAGACTCCCGGGCAGAAATGGATCGAGCGTACGATCAGATCGGAAAGCTCATCGAAATCGAACGCGATAACAGAGCGATTCCCGAGCACGACACAGCGTTGGAACGAATACTCAAGAGCCACCCGCCAATTGAAAGGGTCAGCTTAACGAGTACTCGTTTTGCCAACATCGGTGCCGGAACGGGCGTCTCGATAAATTATGGGCCGATCGGAGCGAACTTCAAGGAACTGCTTGAGAATCTAAGAGGGGACCTCCGAATCCTTCAAGTCGAGACTGACCGCACTATCGATGCTTTCGCAAACGTACTGTCGGCCGCCCAAAAGGGAGGCTTCGCCTCGATCGTCCTTTCCGGTCGAGCACCGCTGCCGGAAAGGGTTATGCACTCCGTGGACCAGACGATGGTTTACGTGCAGTTTCATAATCGCGCATGCATGACAGCGATCGCGGCTGACATGCAAGTCTATCCGAAAGGCCTTGAGTGGATACCAAAACCTCCATGATCAAAGCGGCACTCTTGCGGCCTTAGGGCCGCAAGAGTCACTTCTCCAAGCTTCGCTGTGCAGATGCAGGCCAATTTTTGAAGCGGCTGTCGATGCGCTTGCACGCGTATGGACCGGCTATCGCTCGATCGAGACACCCGCGGAGCCGTTAGCGAAGCTGCCTACTATTCGAGTCGCCGGGTAGCCTTCGGCCGCGATGAAGGTGGCCAACGTGTTTGCGTTGTCGGGTGCGCACGCGATCAACAGTCCGCCGGAGGTTTGGGGATCGGTGAGCAAGTCTCGTTCCCAATCCAAAAAGCTTGTCGGCAGCAAAACGTGTTCGCCGTAACTTGCCCAATTGCGCTTTGATGCACCGGTGACGAAGCCCTTTCTCGCCAAATCCGCGGCATCGGTCAAAAAGGGGAGGTTCTTCCAATCGATCTTCAAACTTAGATCAGCACCCTGCGCCATTTCGAGAGCATGGCCGAGCAGACCGAAGCCCGTAACATCGGTCATGGCGTGAACGCTCTTATCTGTCCCAAGCTTTGCGCCGACGCGGTTCAGCTTGGTCATGGTAGAGACCATCTCCGCATATCTCTCTCCGGGGAGCATACCCTTCTTGATTGCTGCCGAATATACACCAACGCCTAGCGGTTTAGTAAGGATGATCGCATCGCCAGCCTTGGCATCGGCGTTGCGCCTCAAATTCTCGGGTCGACACGTCCCGATAACCGCCAGACCGTAAACCGGTTCGGGGCAATCGATCGAATGACCGCCGGCGACGGGAATGCCAGCTTCGCCGCAGACCGCGCGCCCCCCATCTAGAATCATGCGGACGGTCTCGGCCGGAAGCTTGTCAACCGGCATGCCGAGTATTGCCAAAGCCATGATTGGCGACCCTCCCATCGCGTATATGTCCGATATAGCGTTCGTCGCAGCAATTCGTCCGAAATCGAAGGGATCGTCCACCATGGGCATGAAGAAGTCGGTCGTTGCGATGATGCATGTACGATCGTCTAGCGACCAGACAGCTGCATCGTCACTTGTTTCGGTACCGACGAGCAGTTGGCTAAAGGGATGACCGGATGGTTGGCTAGAAATTAGTTGGCGGAGCACGGATGGAGCAAGCTTGCATCCACAACCGCCACCGTGCGCGAGGCTGGTCAGAGAGACTCGTGGAATATTCATGTGCCCTCCAGCATTGCTGGTGTGTTGTTCGTTAGACGTGACAGTTTCCTTGCTAGATCGCGGAAACTTCCTTGGCGCGGATCGAGTATCGAAAATTTTCGGGATCAAGACTGTCGAAGCGGAGATCATCAGTCTCCGCTTGGGGGTACATGAGGAAACCCACCTTCGGACCTTGCGATCCAGGTAAACTAAGATCGTGTGCGAAGTTGTAGGCGAGCCAGTTTGTCTCCCATGAACCGAACAATGCTTGTCGTACGTCGGCCACCTTTGGATTGCTGGTGGGAAGATTACCGGGCGGCTCCTCCAGCATCACTTTACGCACATCCGCGGGATCAACTGGGACCCATCCGAAGTAATCGAGGAAGACTTCCGCCCTACAATGCTGAGCCTTCGTGACGTTGGCGGAATTTGCACCAAGGCTCATATAACCGAATCGCGAAGGCGCCACGCGTAAGCCGTAGATATCGCGGGAGGGAATCTCCGCGGCACGAGCAAGACCGACGAAGAGCGCATTCAAATCGGCACATTTGCCGCCGAGATTGCCGGACTTCAACATGGCGGTCACGTCTCCTGTGCCGCAGCCACGCGTATCTGCCCGCCGGTAACTATTTTCGACAATCCAATCGTAGATGGCTCGAGCTTTTTCAATGTCCGATCGAGCATTTGCAACGATTTGCGCCGATGTCTCCTTAACGATCCCATCAACAGGAATGAGATCGGTTCCTGCCAACCAGTATCTGCGCTCGGCCGAAGACAGTGATTGCATAGCGCTGGGCCTTGTAAGATCTATCATCCGATCTCGTGTCGCGATGTCGCTTGTCACCTCCACGATTGGAGATTGTTCTCTGTCGTCCCATTGAACATGGAGCATCTGCGCCTTGCTCGTCGCGTCGACATGTACGCTGGCGCGACCGTTAGTGCGCCACGTATTTCCGTTCGATTGGAACCATTCGCTTTCGTCGACGGACGGCAAGGGAATCCAGGCTTGGGATCTGCCCATTGGGAGTCGTCAATTCGATCCTAGTGACGACCTGGAATCGACGCCACGACCCAGTTCGCGGCGCAAAAAGTTCATTCGCTTGCAACGATGTCGGAAGCATTGTCCCGGCCGCGAACGCGCCGGCCACCTCCATCATAGCGCGTCGATTCAACGTTAACGTCATCGCTTTTCCCCATTGCCAGCTTCCACATCCCGTCGCTCGACCACACTGCTTGCCGAATCAAGGAGCTGGCCGACCTCGATGCGGTCCCAGTCAAGCTCCCGTTCAGCCGCTAGACGCTGCTCAAGTCTTCGATCGAGGATTATGGTCGAGGGAAGGCTGGACACTTGCCAAGCCCTGGCCACTGCTCCATCGCGGTCGAGCAAGATCGGAAAAGACGACGGCGCAGATTGAGCAAATCGGCGCACGCGAAGATCGGGTTCGGCAACTGAAATCGCTAAAATGCGCACCGATAACGGATCGATTCTTTTGGCAAACCGGCGGAGCGCTGGCATTTCCGCTACGCAAGGTTCGCACCAGGTCGTGAAGAAGTGCACGATGGTTACGCTGTATTCGGAGGGCTTCAGCGTAACGCTGGTGCCATCGGCCGCGGTCAACACAAACGGTGGAACAGTCCCGGAGTTCGGGACGAAAAAATCACCTGCAATAACTTTCGGCGGCGACAGGATAGACGCACCGATTAGAATGACGGCAAAGATGCACCTCAAGCCCCGACACGCGGGAGCCCTGGACCACGCCATGTTGCAACTATAAGTCAGCAAGCGGGCAGCGGTCAATTACCTGGCTCCACTTAAATTTGGGCCTTGAAATTGCGGTCCGGCCGCGCTTCAGCCCGAGCAGGGCTCGAGCAAGCTCAGATTTCGCGGAGAAGGACGTTGCAACTACGGCAGGAGTTTGCGACAAAATATCCCTGTCCTTCAGTAGCGTCCGAACATGAAGACACTTAGGGATATTCCCTCCGTTGGCTCTTTGCTGACCGCTGCCGAAAGCTCATTGCTTTGCGAGCGGTTCGGTCGACGGGCCGCGACGGGCGCCTTGCGTACTGTCCTGAACGGTGTCCGCGCGGATGTGAGGATCGGCAGGATAGCGGTCCCGTCAGATAAGGAGATCGTACGAAATGCGTTCGCACTGCTCGAGCGCGAGGATCAGTCGACACTGCGCCCTGTCTTCAACCTGACCGGCATCGTCCTTCATACCAATTTAGGCCGCGCGGTCCTGTCTCAAGAAGCTATCGAAGCTTCTACCGCAGCGATGCAGAGCGCGACGGCGCTGGAATTCGACCTTCACACGGGCAAGCGCGGGGAACGCGACGATCACGTACGGAAATTGCTGTGCGAATTGACTGGCGCCGAAGACGGGACTGTTGTCAACAACAACGCCGCTGCCGTTCTGCTATGCCTCAACACGCTTGCGCTTCATCGTGAAGCCGTTGTCTCTCGCGGGGAGCTGATCGAGATCGGCGGCGCCTTCCGGATGCCTGATATAATGTTGCGCGCAGGCGCAATACTTGTGGAAGTAGGTACGACGAACCGAACGCACACTACGGATTATCGGGCAGCCATCAATGACCGCACTGGCGTCGTGCTGAAGGTCCATACCTCGAACTACCGCATACAGGGCTTTACAGCGGAGGTCGCAGCCGCCGAGCTTGCCGCCTTATTGGCTGGCTCAGCAGTACCGCTTATGCATGACCTAGGTTCAGGCACGCTAGTAGATCTGGCTCACTACGGCCTCAAGAGAGAGCCGACAGTTCGCGAAGCCATCGCTGATGGGGCCGATATTGTTACTTTCTCAGGTGACAAGTTGCTCGGCGGTCCACAGGCTGGGTTTATCGTCGGTAAGAAGGCTCTGATTGCCGAAATTAACCGCAATCCAATGAAGCGGGCACTGCGCGTCGACAAGATCAGATTGGCAGCCATCGAGGCAACGCTAAAGCTCTTTCGTGATCCAGATCGTCTCGCTGAGCGATTGCCGACTCTACGGTGGCTTGCGCGCTCCTCGGCAGACGTTAAGGCGCAAGCAGAGCGGCTGCAGCCGGGCTTGGCGCGGATCTTGGGCACGAATTATTTCGTCGAGATATGCGAGTGCGACAGTCAGGTTGGCTCGGGTGCTTTGCCCCTAGACGTCGTTCCGAGTGCCGGACTAGTGATCCGCTGCCGCCCCAATGGGTCGCTGGATCAGTTGACAGCGGCGCTCCGCGGATTGCGGAGCCCAGTGGTTGGTCGCGTCGTTGACAAGGGATTGTTGCTCGATCTGCGCTGCTTGGAGGACGAAAGCGCCCTCATATTCGCTCTTTCCACACTCGAGCTCGATGGCTCGTCCTGACCGTGCTCGCTGGGGAGATACTGCGGTGATCATCGGGACGGCCGGACATGTCGATCACGGAAAGACCGCCTTGGTCAAGGCCTTGACGGGGGTCGACGCTGACCGGTTGAAGGAAGAAAAGGTACGCGGGATCACCATCGACCTCGGCTTTGCCTACCTTCCGAGCAATACTGGAGAAATTCTTGGTTTCATCGATGTGCCCGGTCATGAAGGCCTCGTCCACACGATGCTGGCTGGCGCGAGCGGCATCGACTTTGCGATCCTGGTCGTTGCAGCTGACGACGGCCTGATGCCACAAACCAGTGAACACCTCGCGATTATCGATCTGCTCGGCATAACACGCGGCATAGTCGTCATTACCAAGATTGACGCCGTGACGCCCCAACGGCTTGCCGAAGTGTCCCAGCAGGTAGGCGCCGCGCTCGCAGGTACAACACTCGATGGTGCCGAACTGCTTTCGGTGTCTGCCTTCACGGGCCAAGGCATCGACAACTTGCGACAAAGATTGGTCGCGACATCGAATGAATTGCCCCGCCGTTCAGCCGACGGTCGCTTCCGACTGGCAGTCGATCGGTCGTTCACGCTCACCGGAGTTGGCGTAGTCGTGACGGGAACGGTGCTTTCTGGATGTGCGTCGGTCGACGAGCATTTCATTGTCAGTCCGGCCGGCCTTCACGCGCGGATACGCTCGATGCACGTTCAGAACAGTCCCGCAAAGACCGCACGTGCCGGAGACCGGTGTGCGCTCAACTTGGTCGGCGATGGCATCACCAAGGAAACCCTGCGACGCGGCGATGTCGTGCTGGATACAGCCCTGCACGCACCGACTGAACGTATCGATGCCAGCCTTCGACTGTTGCCGAGCGAGCCTAAAGCAATTGGGCAATGGTTTCCAGTCAGACTCCATCACGCATCGACCGAGGTAGGCGCTCGTATCGTATTGCTCAGCGACGAGACGCTGGCGCCGGGCATGCAGGCGGACGTACAACTCGTCCTCGAGCGACCCATTGCCGCCGCCAGTCTCGATCGTTTTGTGATCCGTGACGTGTCCGCTAGACGCACCATCGGCGGCGGCGAATTCATCGACCTGCGCGCGCCCAGTCGGTATCGCCGAACGCCGGAACGCCGGGCTCAGCGAGCGGCGCTGGCATTAGCAGATCAAACGCATGCCTTGTCTTCTTTACTGACGACACCCCCATTTGTGTGGGACATTTCGAGCTTCATAAGGGACAGGGCGCGGCCGGAAAGCGAAGAGTGGCGCTTAATAGATGCACTGGATCTTACCGTTTTGGAAACTCCATCATCGAGATTCGTTGTCGATCCTGAATTTTGGCAAAGATTCGACAACAGTGTCGCAGATAAACTCGCGGTATTTCATGCAGAAAATCCTGATTTGCAAGGAATTGGCCGAGAAAAGCTTCGACTGGGGCTAGAGCCGCGCTTGGCGCCGCTTCCGTTCGGCTCTGCGCTAACTCGTCTGGCGGCCTCGGGCCGTGTAGCGCTGGATGGCGCCTTCGTCCGGCTCGTCTCCCACGTCGTACGCATGTCACCAGCGGATGAAGAAACATGGGCGATGATCGAACCGATTCTCGGCGGTAGCAGCCGCTTCCGGCCCCCACGTGTTCGAGATATTGCGGTGGCAATGGAACGACCTGAACGCGATATACGGAAGGTTTTGAAACTCGCCGCTCGAATGGGGCGCGTTGACGAAGTCGCGATTGATCATTTCTTTCTTCGCTCTACCGTCGGCGAAATGGTGCGGATCATCGCCGATCTGTCGGCGGACGCTAAGGACGGCCGCTTCACCGCGGCGCAATTTCGCGATCGGGTCACAAATGGACGAAAGGTCGCGATCCAAATCCTCGATTTCTTCGATCGGCACGGCCTCACGCTCAACCGCAACGACCTGCGTCGGGTCAACCGGCATCGGCTGGACTTGTTCGGTACTCTGGTACATCTCTCCGCACCGAACGATGGAAGAGAATCGTCCCCGGTGGGGCGTCCGGACTTCAAATCCGGGTGAGGCAGCGAGCCTGTCTTTGGTGGGTTCGACTCCCGCTCTCTTCCGCCACTTCGCGCAAGCTCTCTGCGAGACTCCGCACGAGGGGTTTGACATCACGAAGGCGTTGGCGCTGTAAATTCGGCTGAGGGGCCGTCAAGGGATAGCGGGCAGTACCGCCAGTACCACCAGCATCCTGAGAGCAATCAGAATCGGCCAAAAACCAGGCCGGTCCCCAAGAAGGCTACGCATAGACCTCCAACTCCTCGCTTCGCTCTCCTAAGTCATTCTGCAAACTTGGAAGAATTTGAATCAGTCTTCTGCAAGTGGTCAGCAAGAACGCTCAGTCCCTGCTACTGCATCCCTCGCGCGAGGGACGGGCAACGGGAAACGGTCAATTGCGTCATCCGGTCTCCATTCGTATGCGCCCTGACAAGTTGATTGATGGTACTGCTTGATCCAGAGCGGTCCAACGCCCGCAACCATTTCGCTATGACCATTGCGCAAAAATCAGCGGCACGAGCTACTGTCACGTCGGTATATTTTTTACCCCCACCGCCACCTACCGTCACCCACCCTTTCACCCACCCCACTCACCCTTCCCTCCCCACACCAGTATAGGATTAGGTCCAAGGAGAGGATGGCGCGGACTGAACCACCCCTCGACTCCCGCAGCCAGCGTTTGCCGCTCTAACCGATTGAACCGAACCCCTCCATACCCACGCCCCTTACGCGCAACACGCGCCGGCACCATGCGGGGCGCGGGCCGAAACATTTCAAACGCTGGAATGAACCCGACCTGGGCTTGGTGCGAATCTCCCTAGAGCAGCGATTAGGGGTACCGGCACGTGAAGGGCTTTGGAAACGTGACGTAGCCTGATGACTCGCAAGGTGCGAAGCTCAAGAGCCCCGAAAGGGGCTCTTTTCTTTCCTGCCTCAACGGAAGCAATTAGCGCTTGTTCAGCCTTCGTACGACTTCGGCTGGATCGAAACCCAAGATGCGGCCCAACTCTATGAGCTCGACTACATCGATCCGGCGCTGGCCAGACTCCAGGTGCGTAATCCAACTCTGATAGACGCCGAGCTTCTTGGCGAGGTCCACTTGGCGCAGACCAGCATCTTTCCTGAACTCGACCAGCATGGCTGCGAGCTTCTTCTGAATCGGTGACGTGACCGTCTTTGGCATCCAGCCTCCCAGAGGGGGCTAGAGACATAAACCGACTTTTCAGATACCGATAAAATCGGTATTCATGAGCACAACTTACCGAAGCTTTGGCTGAATCTCACGCGTCTGAGCTTACATTCTGAGGAAGCAAATGAACGACTTGGTGAAGCGATGGTGGCCGTTGTGCCTATTGATCGGAGGCGGCGTGCTCCTCTGGCTTCTTGGCTACGACATGCAGGATCGGGCCGCGATCGTCTTCATGGCTCTCCTGATCACGGCAGTCGGCGGCTACCTCGTCTTGGCCGAGCGACAGAAGCGCAACTGAGGCCTGTGGAACTCTCACCAATATCGCACCAAGAGCTGCCAACAATGACCGATACCGCTGAATCGTCTATTCATCAGTCTCACCCGAGCAATGACCAAGGCTACGCTCTTGCCGTTTACGCCCTTTACGCGCTTGGCTTTTTTACGGTCATAACGACCGTCGTCGGCCTTATCATCGCTCATGTGAAGGCGACCACCGCGAGTGGCGTTTGGCTCAGTCACTTCCAATTCCAGATCCGCACGTTCTGGATTGGGCTCCTTTATTTCATCGTGGGCTTCGCTCTCCTATACTTCTACATCGGATTCCTCATCGTGCTGTGGTGGACGATTTGGACGTTGGTTCGCATCATCAAGGGAGCTATCCTGCTGCATGATCAGCGACCGATTGCCAATCCGAGTTCGTGGCTTTTCGGCTAGCGCTATGAGCTTCCGCGCCAAAGCGGCTATTGGGGCGGCGTGGCAGCAGGCTCCTCACGTCTGAGCGGAGCATGCACCTCCGCGACGCATCGAACGATCAGCGCAAGAAAATGGCAAATTGGACGATAGCTGCATTTACCCATCGTGGCCGTGTGCGCCCGCACAACGAGGACGCCGTCGCCATCGGCGACCATATCCTTACCGGTGACATGGACTCACCGTTGGTCATCACGGCTCAGACCGGTTGCGCCCTCCTGCTGATCGCGGACGGCATGGGTGGTCACGCGCAGGGCGCGATGGCTAGTCGAGCAGTCCTCGATTATCTAGTCGCAGCGGCTGATCGGCTTTCGCATCCCGCCATCTGTGCCGAGGTGATCGAGGAAGCGAATCAACAGCTGTTCAAGCTCATGCGCGAGGACGAACACGCAATCGGCATGGGCACCACGCTCGTAGGGGCCGTTCTCGCGGCCAACCGGGTGGTCACATTCAACGTTGGCGATAGCCGTTGCTACCTGTTCAGTGCGGACCAGCTGGTGCAGCTAAGCCAGGACGATGTGCCTGAGGGCAACACTAATCAGTTCGGTCTCCGCCGATCCCATGCCCTGACTCAGGCGTTAGGCGGCTCCTGGTTCCCCACGGCAGTCGAACCTCACATCTCCGTCGACCCGCCGCTTGCAGCGGGAGAGACCCTGATCCTTTGCAGCGACGGCCTAACTGATATGGTCGACAATCAGACCATCAGGAATACGTTGATGACGGCCAAGTCCCCTCTTCAGGCCGCACGTACGCTCGTCGCCGAGGCCTTCCGTTTCGGAGGCGGAGACAACGTCTCTTTGATTATTGCGCAGCCATTAAAGCCTGAGCTCGTCATTCCGGGCCTTGGAGCGGCTTGACCCACGACCACCGGCGGTTTCCTGATGCGCTAGTTCAGCCGGAAGCTTTTCGGGCAGTTCGAAAGACAGTTCGCGAAGAGCATCCCTGCACTCCTCTTTCTTGGCCCACTCGCTGACCATGCGGTTACCCGCTGTCCTTCGAAGCGCTTTGTCAATCTTGCCCACCCAGCTCTCCAGAAGCTTGTGAAGCTCAGGCGAGATTGCCTGCCGGGTCCAGACCATATCGAAGTCGATGCGGCCGCCGGTCACCCACGAAAGGCAAGCGATGGTGTATGCGACAATGTTCGCCTGGAAGGCCGCGAACTTCTTCGCCTTAACGATCGACTGAACTGTCCGGAAGAGGATTGCCTTGGCAATGAACGACTTGTACCACGCAGTGTCCGGCTCAAACCCGTCCGGATGCTCGTCCTTCAGGGTCTGCATGAAGAACTGGAAGTTCTTCTGGTTACCGAAGCTCACCTGATTTGCTTGGCCTTCCCAGGCGTTCAGGCATTTTGCTAGATCGGTCTTGGAAAATCTGCGGTCCTTCGGCGTTTCCTGCGCAAATCGCCGCTTCTGCGCAGCGGCAAATGATGCCTTCAGTTCTGCTGCGCCGTAGCTGCCGCGAGCACGTTCATAGAACCAGCGTCCTTTTCCATCGGGCAGCCAGGTATTGTTGGCCAGTTTTTCAACGGCAACGTGAAAAGGATCATTCGCGGAAAAGTCCGCGGGCTGAACTGTGTTCTGACTGTTGGCAGATTTTGAGACCGCCGCGACCATCTCGTCGAGTTCTGCACCGCCCACGAAGATGATCTTTGCCGGCACCGAGATTGCATCCAGGTTCGCCCCGTCCTGCCGTTTGGCACGATGTAGGCTGGCCGTAGTCTGACCGCCATTGACGATCTGCAAGCCCCGTACCGATTTGATTCCGAATTGCCCGTTGCCGTGATCCTCCACTTCCATTGCATCAACGGTTGCGACAATACCGTTGTTGTACGCAAGGAAGCGATGGGGAAGATCGCGGATGGTCGCTCGCAACCCCGCGTTCACGCTCTTGCGGCCACGAAGCCCGAGAAACGCCCTCACATTCAATTCGAGCAGCCGAGTCCCGTACTTCTCGTAGACATCGGCAAGAAGCGCACCTGGCACGGAAGCAAGGTAGGCGTCATAATCGGCGCTTCCCGAGGAAGCTTTGAGGCTTGGAAGCGGCCCGCCAAAGTCGCCGCTGAAATCCACGACAATGTCGTCTCGACGCAATCCCTGGCCAAGAATGCGCTGCAGCCTTTCGATGCCGAAAAGATCAACGATGATTCGGGTGCCGTCGAATGCTTTTTTGAGGTCGATGGATCGCAGGCCAGTGAGGCCGTCTGAAAGTAGCACGATCCGAAGCACGCTGATCTGTTCACGTGCCTCGTGGATATGCCGCGCTAGCTCGCTCGCGTCGGTATTCGACGGTTCGATCTTCGTATGAAGTCCCTTGCAGCTGCACTCATAGAACTTCATCGCCTGCTGGAGTGCCGTGAGAATTTCGTCACGGGCCAACGCGCGCGGCGGCAGTTCTCCTGTGTGAATGGTCGTTACGAGGACGAGGCGCTCTTCATCATCAGGGATCGAATATCCAGTTATCTTGTATTTCGTCCGTGCAAAGTTGCCCTCCTGCCAAAGCAGGGTTGGGTTCTCAATGGCTCCCTCGTCACCGAGGCGATCGAGCACGATCCGTGTGAATTCCTCCTCACTGTAGATGCTGCCATCGCCAGACTGGATTGCTTCTTCGACTTCTGCCGCGAGCTCCCGGGCGAACGTTTCGATCGCTTCATCACTCATGAGGGTCCGCCCATCAACTTGAAAAATCTAGATAAACCATCCACGTCAATTAAAAACCCGGCTAGTAGTCTTTCGTCCAGGGAGTAGGAGGCATCCACAATTTCCGCCGGCACTGACAGGCCCGTCAGCCGTGGAAACTCCTCGCGTACTTCAAACCCATAGAGGTCTTGCAGCACAAACGAGAAAAAGGGAAAGGCTCGGGGATTCACCTCGATGAGGCCGGCCCTGAGCAGCCGATCATCGAACACCGGCCTCACACCTGCTGCCGATCGATCCAGAGCGTTGCGAATATCACGCGCTGCCGTTACCAGAGTACGCCCCTCGGGTGCTTCTTGAAATCGCGGACGTGCGATGAGGAGGGTCGAGAGCCCTCTCCGATCGAGTTGGTCGAGGCGGGATATTCGCATGAGACTTCCGCCGCCGGCGACCGCCTTTACCTCAATGCCGATCCCCGACCTGCTGAAGTCGTGGATACCGTCCAAGGGACCAAGCCAGCCTTCGACGGCCGCTTCATATCCGATCTCGGCTGCCAACAACTCCAGCACCGTAAGTTCACCAAGAAGCCCGACCTGCTCCTCTCTGGAGAGGCCCCGTCGGCCCGAGCGCAGAAAGGCCTGCCAAGCCTCAAGTCGCGAAACGACGAGTGCAACCGCCTGAACCGGAGTCGCAGCTTGCCTCACGACCTCGACAAGATCGGCGGCTAGCACTTCAAAGACATCACGCAGGGGGTCGCGCTCCAGGGCAATCGCGACGCGGACCAGTCCCTGAGCCGCGTCCCGTCGGTCACTGAGACTGACACCTTCTGCGGATATCCTCAGGGGCGTGTTCGGCGAAGCGCTAAGCGGAGCTTCGATGAGGAGCGCAACACGACCATCAGGCTCTCGGATGCCCGCCAGGAAGCGCACCGCGGCAGACACGGAGAGGGCGACCGCTCTCCATTCGCGATCGCTAGGTTTGGCGCGCGCCGCCTCGGCCCATTTGGATACCAGCTCGTCCCGGATGGATGTCATACCGGTTCGAGCCGCTGTTCGACAGTGTTGAACCGATACCGGATTGAGCGACCGCTGCGCGAATCCGGGAAGCTTACGACAACTCCAAAGATCGGCACGTCGATCGCATCGAGTTTCGCGTTCTTGGGTGATAGCGGGTACAGCAGGAGAAGCGCTCGTTTGGGATTTTCGCCGCGGACCTTTCGAATTTCGGGACCATCCGGTGTAGCTGCTGCTTCCTTGCCAGCAGCCGCTCGCTTCGTGTTCGTCGCGGCCAGAGCGCGAGCGACTTCCGATTGATCAAGATCGATTGCCTCGTCGCGGGGCGAGAGAATGGTCTTCACCACATACCGACCGGATGCTTCACCGCGTGGCAAGGGAGCGCGTTCGATGGTCGTAAATGTCCATCCGTTCACGGCGAGCGGCTCACCGCTGCCACTGAGGACTGCAACCGTCCAGTCCGTTAGTTCCCCTGCGCCCAACTGCTCGCGGATATACGAGCTGAGACGACTGGCGTTCACGTCGCGCGCTTCTTCTGGAAAGAGTAGAGATGCCAAAAGGTTCGCCACCTCGGCACCGGCGACACCCTTCCACACGCGACGGCCATCGAATGATTTGAGCTGCACTTTTTCGGAAGGATCGGCAGCCGGCCCGATCCGGTCCAAGAAGTTCGTGATGGCATTCGCATTACGCTGATTGGTTGCCAGGTCGTTGAAGAAGATCGTTTGTATCTTCGCCTCGCCCTGGAATGACACCTGGAATTCCCGCGAGTGACGCATCTTGTTTGGCGCGGTCACGAGTAGGATGTCATGGGACTGGATTCTAAGGCCGTATTGCTCTGGCGTAGCTCCGATCATGGCCATGTGGTCGAGACGCTCCCGCAATTCTTCTGCCGCCGTAGCCACGTGACGGAACCACAATCGCAGATCAGGCGTCATGTAGATCCGACAGAGGTCAACGTAGCCAGGCCGATACCCGAACCAGCGTCCCATCTGCATGAGACTGTCATACATTTTGGATGCGCGCAGGAAGTAGCTGACGGTCAGGCCTTCGAGCGTCAGTCCGCGCGAGAGTTTATCGCCGCCGATGGCAATGACGTTCAGACCTTGCGCCGCGTTGCCGTCATAGTCGAGCGCGTCGCGAATTTCGCTGTTGACGACCTGGGACCTGATCTTGTCGGCAGCGTAGGACAGCTCGCGCTCGACAGCATCCCATTCAGTTACGGGAAGCGTTTCACCAATTTCCGTCGCTCTGATCTCAGCCGATGTCGGCGCGAAATCCTCTTCCCAGAGCTCGCGCAAACGATCGAAAACGGGGTCCTTCTTCTTCGCTCGATATTTGAGTTTGCGTTTGAGGTCAGAGACCCATTCATCGACCTGTCGGAAAACCGCTTGATGTACATCCTTGAAGCGCGAGACGTGGATCAGCATCGAGTTATGGACATTGCGCTGGCCGCGGGCCGCGCGAGCCGCACAGGCAAGAACGAAGCTCAAAATGGCGTCTTCGAGTGACGGCGGAATACGTTCCTCTCCCTCAAACCGGGGCACGTACCCTTTTTTGTGGTCGACAGCGATCCAGCCTTCCTCGACCTGATCAACATCGCGCGTGACATCGAGTGGCTCTTGCGCGGTATCACTTCCGCTGCCGTCAATGCCGAACAGAAGGCTGGGTCCGACGTAGTTGGATGGCGAAGGAAGATTGATGATAAAGCTGCGCGGGAACACGTCGTCCCCGTGTTCTTCGGTGGCTGCCGCATCGTGAATGAGCACGTTCGCAAAAGGCGTTGCCGTGTACGCGACGTACGCAGAGCGCGTAAATGCGGATAGAAGCCGTCGTATTTGGCCGTTGATCCGCTTCGGCTCGTACTCAGGATCGGGCGTGTCGTCATCCAAGAACTGCTGTTCGCCCGTGTCCACTGACGCTTGGTCTGCCTCGTCGTCGATGAGGAGGAGGGGGCGGGCTTCGGTGTCACCTTTAGGCGCCAAAACCTCACCGACCCAGTTGTTCAGATTTTCGAGAATACGGGCATTTTTCTTGATGACCAAGAGCACCGGCCGCTGTTGCACCCCGATTCCGAGGTTGTCCGCGAACGCGCGATTGAAATCGCCGTTGGCCGCTTGCGTAGTCAGATGCTCTGCATGGATGTTCTTGTCGAGTTCACCGACGCCGATCCGTACGAAGCCGCCTCCATTTGTGGGAGTGGTGTTGTAGCCGAGAAAGTCGCGATCCATGCGACGCTGGGTCTGCTGCCGGAGCGCGTTATGCATGCCGGCAAGTACGATGATGAGCTTATACCCCGCGTCCGCCGCCTTGCTGGCTAGACCCGCATAGTTGGCGGTCTTTCCGAACTGTACATGGCCGACGACCAGCCCACGGCGATCCCAAGGACCGTCGCGGTTGGGATCTTCAATCTGTTCCATGATCAGATCAGTGGAGAGGTCGATCGCATCGATCGCAGCCGGAGGCCAGCCCTGATCCTGGAGCAGAAAGTCGCTGTAGCGCTTGAAGAACCTGCGACCTTCCTTTCTGTCTCCGAAATACCAGGGAACGTGTCCTCGCTCGTCAATGAGCTTCGTCGGCCGCCCGACTTTCACGATGAGCCTTGTTTCCAGCTCCCCTACGATCGCTGCGATCTGCTCGGCAGAGACGTTCTGGGTGAGGAGCGTTGCGCAGTCATTTACTGCCTTCTCGATCTCCTCTTTGCCAACGGCAGTGTTGGGATAGCGCTGCCGCAGCATCATCAGCGCCATCGATCCGATCGCGTCCTCAACTGAACTCATCGCTTCGCCCCCTGCAGCTTTCGTAACAGCTTCTGTTCGATATCCTCGACCTTGTCGAACGGGTCCATCGTCGAAAGCCTTCCCACGACTTCGAGCGGACTGAGACCCGCTCGCTCCATCAACCTCGCCATTGAGAGCGCGGCGCTTACGAGTTCCGAGCTATCGACCTGTTCGTCAGGGACGCCGCGTTCGGTTACGTCGAGCCAGACGCGGTCGACGGGGACTGTTCGCTCGATCAGATCGAGTAATCCCTCGAGCAGATCGAAACCGGTCTTGTCTATTCGTCCTTTGATCAGCTGGATAAGCTCGTGATCCCGCCGCATGGTGTATCGGCGTTTCGAGCCTTCCGGGTTGACCTGCCAAATTCGCGATACGCCAGCTGCCTTCTGCCGACTGCCGTATTGTCCGCGATGAACGAAAACCTCGCGCGCCTTGCGGCGAACATCCTCCGCGATCCGCTGGAGCGGCTTTCGGATCGCGTCCGGCGGGCGAGCTATCGCCTTGCGTACGTCGATGCGCCAGTCATGGTCGGCTGTATTGGGAATATCGATACGAATGCGGGCAAGTCGGCTGGTCTCATCGCGGGTCCAGGCGCGGCTACCTCCAAGTCCGAGCCACCCTCCGGCGGAGAGCAGCCGCTTCTGCCGGTAGACGTAGAAACCTTGCTGCGCCGTCCAGCCATCAGGTCCGCCGGTCTTCTCGAATTCGATCTCACTGCGGAAGCGGTCCCGGTGCGGCAATACGAAACCGCGCACAAGAACTCTGCCTCCGGGACCGTTTATGTGCTGCTCCGGATTGCGGATGGTCGACTCGTCCCTTTCTAGGAATGGGTCCCAGGCGGGAACCCGGCTGGCGTTCAAGGTGATCTTGAGCGGCCGAGCATCACCCGCGAGAAAGCGGTGGAAGACCATGCCGAGGTGTGCATCGACGCGCTGGAGGTCGGCCAGAAACGACTCGTAGCTGGGCCGATCGGTGGTTCGCCCAAAGTCGACTTTGCGCCACACAACGAGGGTTCCAGACTTCTTCGACTTCAATTGATTACGGATTTCCTCCGGTAGGCCGGCATCTCCTTCAATCAAATCCCATCCACCGCCATTTTTGCGGAGCTGGTCCAGGTCCCACGTGAATGAGGCGAGCCCCGACCTGGTCTTGGAAGCCACCGTCAGCTGACGGCACTGCGATAACGATGCGGTCTTTAGGCCCAGTCCAAATCGGCCGAGGTCTTCTGCCGACCGCTCGGCCTCCGGGCCGATGCCGCCAAACCGCATGGCTTCCACCAAGCGGTCCGAATGCATGCCAGACCCATCGTCCAAGATCCAACCAACAGGCTCTCCGTCGTTCCACTCCCATTGGACCTCGATACCCTTCGCACCGGCCGCTATGCTGTTGTCGAGAATGTCAGCTATCGCCGTCTCAAGCGAATAGCCGACCCCCCTAAGGGAGCCGACGAGAGCGGCAGCGGATGGAGGTACAGCGCGCGTTGGCACGGGAAAAATCTAAAGGAACCCCACGGGAACACAGAAAACACAGCGTATCAGGGGTTGCGGACGCTGGCGAGCCGAGTCCGCGGTTCGACATCATGAGCCGGGAGAAACGCAGCGTACTCATGGGCCGCATCCGGGGCCGCAATACTGGCCCGGAATTGACCGTCCGTCGCCTCTTGCACGCAATGGGATACCGCTATCGGCTCCATGCCGGAGACCTGCCGGGAAAGCCTGACATCGTCTTGCGGAGTAGGCGGACCGTCGTGTTCGTCCACGGCTGCTTCTGGCATCGCCACGACTGTGGACTCGCATACGTCCCTAAGACCCGCCCCGAGTTCTGGCACCGCAAGTTCGAGGGCAATGTTGCGCGAGACCTCAGAACGAGGCGGGAACTGGAAGAAGCAGGTTGGCGGGTGGTTGTGGTATGGGAATGTCAGCTGAGCGACCTTGCCGCCCTCTCCAAGAGCCTCGCGCAAGAACTTGGACGGCGGGGCCTCTCATCCGTCGCCGGCAGAGCTCGTGCTCGACGCTCGGGGCCGAAAACTCGCGCTCAAGCCAAGAGCGCACGGCAGTAGGGTCCGCGTGCCCGTGTCGCCTCAAGAGGCCAACGATGTCGGCCGCCGCGATCACGATGATCGGGTGCTCGTCTTCCTTTATCTCGCGATACGCCTGCAGATCGACGTAGCTCGTGGTGACCAATACGCCGAACTGCCGGTGTCGTAGCCGCGAGATCAGGCGGGACATTTCCCGTACCCCGACGCTGTTGTCGAGCGCATAGCACTTCGCCTCCAGGGCGAAATCGACGAGGATGGAAGCGATACCGTGGCCAAGTCGCAGCTTGCCGATGGCGTCGCGTCCGCCATCACGTGAAGGACGGGTCAGGTCAAGCTCTGTTATATCGGGCAACATCAGTCGGGCAATCGCGGCTGCACACTTCTCGAAATCGTGGGGGCGTCCCTCAAAGAACTGTTGCACTTCGCGAATGATCGCGAGATCTTCCGCACCCGCGGGTAGTTGCTCGACTTTGGTCCTGTGCTTGATCGAGCGCGTGGACTTGAGCGATCTGTAACGGCCCTTGCCCACCCATTCCATCCAGGCCTGTGGGGCACGGGGCGTGTGTGGGTCGCCTGCTATGACTTCTTCGATCCAAGCTCGTTCGACGAGGGGGACATCCAAGATCGTGAAGCGTGCGCGGTAGTTCTGAAAGCGCATATCATCTGCGGTCCTCCAGACCGCGACCAGATCCTCGGCGACTTGCTGCTCAGAAGTGCCGGGGACAGCAAGCCCGAGGAACATCACGTCCCGCCACTGCCCCGTGTTGCCGAACACAAAGATCGGGGGCACCGTCCGCCGGCCGGCTTCCCCCTCATGCGCGGCCGCAAAGATACGACGAAGGAGCTCATTCCCATTGCGGGGTGTGGCATGGAGAGCGCGGCCAGGCTGCTTGTTGTCTCCATAGTACGTGAAGACACCGGTCTCTCGATCGATCTCATCGGGCCAGTTGGCGTCGGCCATGGAGGACGTCAGAACCACCATTTCAAGGGCGGCAAGTGTACCGCGGTAGCGGAATCCGCCCATATTGGAGACACGGAGAAGCCGAGGGAATGGGTCATCCCCCGCGTTGCCTGAGCGCCCGCTTTCGTATACGGCGTCGACGTGCAGATCAGCCCGTCCAAGCTCATCGAATGAGACCAACTTTTCTGCGTCCCCCAAGGCGCTCTCCCCGACAATAACTGATGCGACAGCCTGGCAATGTCCGCCGAACCTGGTAAGTTGCGCGGCCTTGACACCTCGCCCCATGGAATCTTTGGTCGATGAAACCATCCTTTGCCGTCGCCGCCAAATGCGCTCGGCTGAGCAATCCACAGGCGCGCCCGCGGGTTCTTGATCTGTTTGCGGGATGCGGAGGCCTGAGCCTTGGCTTTCGGGCGGCCGGCTGTGAGGTAGTCGCAGCGCTCGAGATCGACGAGCTAGCCGCGCGTTCCCATGCGATCAACTTCTTCAAGGGAGCGCCGAAGGAGACCATGGAGCATCACGCAAAGCCCCGGGACGTCGCTTCGCTTGAACCCGAAGACCTCGTCGCGGAATTCGGGTTGGGCAAGACTGCTGAGGCCATCGATATCATCGTAGGCGGGCCTCCCTGCCAAGCGTATGCTCGCGTCGGACGCGCGAAATTGCGCGAGGTGGCGGATCATCCGCGCGCGTTCAAGGTTGATCCGCGAGGCAATCTCTATCTGCGATACCTTCACTACGTCGACCGGCTGAAGCCGCTCGCAATCCTCTTTGAGAACGTGCCCGACATCCTCAACTACGGCGGCCACAACGTCGTCCAGGAGATTGTGGAGGCGCTCGATGCGATGGGATACAAGGCCGCTTATTCACTGATCAATGCGGCACATCACGGCGTCCCGCAAATGCGAGATCGGGTCTACATGATCGCGTATCGCAAGGAGCTGGACGCAGCCATTCGCTTTCCTCACGCAACACACAATTGCATCCTTCCGCCAGGCTATGCAGGAACTCGCGCTGTTTCACTAAAGTTAATTAACGCCGCAGAGGTCAACGCATTCATTAAGCCGGATACCGGGCACAAAGGACTTCCGCATGCCGTCACCGCTCGCGAGGCTCTTGGCGATCTGCCCGCGGTGACTGATCATCTCGAAGGCAAACTGAAGCGTGGCGCACGCCGCTTTACCGAGGCGGTTCATTATCGCAGAACAGCATGGGAGAACCTTTCCTCATATGCCCAGGTGATGCGATCCTGGCCGGGCTTTGAAGCGCGCGACGGCATCTACGATCATGTCCTCCGGTATCTGCCCCGCGATTCTCGCATTTTCAAAGCGATGATGCCGGGAGACGAATACCCGGCGGCCCATCGCGTCGCATTGCAGTTGTTTCAGGCTGCCGCGCGGCGCCGCGGACTTTCTCCTTCGAGCGCGGGATGGAAGTCACTGCACGATTCGATGGTCCCCCCGTACGACGCGACGAAGTTTCCAAATCGCTGGTGGAAGCTCAAGGCGAACGAGCCTGTCCGGACACTCACGGCGCATATTGGGAAGGATACCTATACGCACATCCACTACGACAGCGATCAGGCGCGGGTCATCACTGTTCGTGAGGCGGCGCGCTTGCAGTCGTTTCCCGACGGCTTCGTCTTCGCCGGCACTATGAACCCGGCCTTCCGCCAGATCGGCAATGCCGTCCCTCCGATTCTGGCGCGTGAGCTCGCCGTTGAATTGGTTTCAGGTCTTCGGACGGCTCTGTTTCCGGTCAAAATAGCTGCTGAGTAGGAAAACGGCCGAACGAATCAAGGCGCTTACCGTGGGATAAATCCCCGTGAAAGACACAGGCGGCAGCGTCTCTTTCATCTCTTGCGGGGTCTCGCTACTCTATTACGCACTCTTGCAGCTTGCCGCGAAACTTCCGCTATTTCCTTCAAGGCAATATCCGCGTCTGCCCCAACAGCCTCACACGCGGATCGTGTAGTTATCGGTTTTCGCGTCAACTCCGGCATGACCACCTCTTCCTTAGAAGAGATTGCGAAGTCGACTCGTGTCATCTCGAGATGATCCACTGATAAACTTAGCGCGAAAGGCTCCGAAAGCTCGCGCATAAGATCTTCAGCAGTTGGCTTATCGGCCTTCCAGTACTTCTTGAGCGCCGTGCGATGAAGCAGGGTCGCACTCCCGATCTTATGCTCTACCTTCACCCGGAAATACTCCTGCTCCAGGAATCGGGTCAACGATGACGCGTCCGTGAAATAAACGCCATCGATTGGCTCGAGCCTCGCATACGGCAGAGAGTGAAGCACGCACGGCACAATCTTTTTTCCAACGTGCTCGCCGCCTAGCTCCTTCTCGACAATGTCCGGATACCTTTGCAAGGCTTCGGCTAGCCGAGCTGCTTGCTTCGCTTGGCTTTGTACCTCCAGATCAAAATAATATGCCTGCACGGGATCGTTGCCCGACAGGCTCCGATTCTTGCATTCGAACACGAAGATAATGTCGTCCCAGACGACCACGGCATCGTATTCGTACGTCTCGCTTCCCCTTTTCGCCGTAAAGGCAAAAGCCGGAATGTTGTTTCGCTGGAACACCTCGCGAATGTGCTGTTCGAAAGCCTTTCCCTTACGGCTGAGCTGCTCGCTTCGATTGGACAGATTAGAGAGGACGGCCATAGCTATATTCGCGTCGACTACAGCCGGAACGAACAGTAGGATTTTTCCCTCTTGAAGCCGGACTAGCGGGCAATCAAACATGTCCCGGCTCGACCGGTGCAAGAGGGTCTGCTCGACAAACTGGTTAGCAACGCCGCGCTCCAGACCGCACCGCTCCAAAATGTCAAAAAGCTCCGTCTCGGGGATCACAAGTGTGAAACTATCGGCAGACGCATCCGCTTTCTCCGTTTGCCTCTGTCCAAGCTCCTTCAGGACCGAATAACCGCGGACCCATTCCAGCAAACGCAGGCCACCGGGCCGCTCCATGTCGCTCGCGATGGAATATCCAAGGATTTCAGACAACGAAACACCGGCATGCCCTTCCTCCCCTGACACCAGATCGGTCGGCGGCAATTTGACCACGCCGTCTATGCCGACGCCCCGTTCCAAGAGTCGATGCTCGACGCTCATCTCCATGAACGTTTGCGTTAAGCGATCCCTCACCCGCTCATTCGCAAGGTAGTCGTACACTTCTGCTTCGGACATGCCCTCTTCGGGTGGCAGGTACTGAATGACGGCCTCAATCTGCGGATGAGTGCCGGCGGGTTTCCGAGCACCTTTCAAAGTGCGAATCTCACCGCCCTGGAATCGACGGCGTTTCTCAAGCCGCTGCCAATTTCGCCAGAACAGGGCCATCACCTGCGTTGCACCAGATTGAAAACGCGCCTCCTCACCAACGGCGGGCAGTGCGGGCAGCGCGACAATGTCTCCCGCAAACCACTGATTATTATACGCCTCCATGATCACGGTCATCGCCACCGAGGCCGCAATTCCTTCGACCACGGCATCCGCTGAGACCATGCTGCCCGCCTCGTCAGGAATGAAGAACCCCGAAGCAAGGTCGAGTTGCTTTGCCTTTCGCAGAGCACTATCCCGGCGGCGAAGTAGGTCGTTGTAATCGTAGCACCCCCGGCTTATGCACGCGCTAACCCTCACCGCCGGCGGCTGCTTGCCGATGGCGCACTTGGCCAGAACATCCAGGATTGAGCGATAACCGTGCTCTACGAGCCTGATGAGTTCGAGCACGGCGGTCACTTTGTCGCGCGCATTGGTGCCAAGCCGCTGACGCGCGTAAGCTGCGAAATCTGCCATGAACTTATCCCGTCTTGGCCTCGAAGCTTTTGCGCGGGTATTTGGCAATCCAGTCTGAACAGCGACGGATGTGTCCGCACAGCTCGATGAGGTCCTCCGTCGAAAGCTCCACCGCGTCAAGATGCGCCCTCAGTTTCGGCCAATCGACCACGTCGAGCGCCTCCTTGACGAGATCTTCCCGCAGCCGGCCGGTTTGCACAGGAGGTTTGTTCATGAACTTCCGAGATTTCGAGCGATCTATTTGCAGTACTTTTCGTTGTGTATAGGTCTATATCTATGCGTGATTGGCGCGCCGCCGCTGCGCGTTCACAACGCTTGCGTCCTGAGCGCTCCAACTAGCCAAGGCGCGGCGCAGCTTTCCGGACCGCTACCACTTATGACCAACATAGCTCAGCGGTTCAGGTCGCGACGACGCTGCGGATGGGACCCCAAGCACCTCACTAGACCGGCGCGCAGTCACCTTACCATCGGTAACGCAGGAAAAAATCCTAGACTTTCCGGCGGTGGCGTGACTTGCGGAAGACTCCTTTGCACCGCAGGATAGCGCTGGGATCAGCGGTTCGAGGATGGTGATGTGACTGCCACTTACTACATCTCCGTTGGAGAGGTTTCAGACAAGCTACTTCGACAGGTGGCTTCAAAGCGAAATATGAGCCCAGAAGATCTGGCAAGATCATATGTACTCTCGGGACTTGAGAACACGAGATTCCAAGGCGTTCGCTATTTGACTGCCTGTGTGATCACTGCTGCGGTAGTGCTATTTGGCGTCTGGCTCCTATCAATCTCTCTACCCTCCCCTGTCATTGGTCCAAAGGCGCTCCATTGGATCCGAGAGTTCACATTCCTCTTTGCTCCTTGGCCGCTGACGATTCTTTTAGCACTGTGGATAGTCGCTCGATCGGAAACGTCGTTTCCGATGCTCTTGGGCTTGTTCGGGGCATTGCGCAGGATCAAGCTCTTTGGAGCGGAGATTGAGTTAAACGAGCAGACCAAGCGAAGAATTCAAAGCGCGGCTAGCGAGATCGAGCTGGCTCTACGCGAATACAAAACGCGGGCTGACAAGGAGCTTGTGAGAATAGTTGCTCGATACCAAGTCGAGCAGGCGCTTTCAAAGTTTATCGATAGTGGCTCTGTAAAATCATTGACGCTGAAGCGGGATAAGGGCTTCCGCTGCACTATCCATATTCCCGACCCGATTCGCGACGGTCGTCTTTACCAACTGGTCGACTACTGCCCCTCGGGATTGGGACGAGGCCGAGAGTTTTCAACCCGCTTTGGCATCATCGGAAAAGTCTGGCGCACTGAAGGGCCGCTGCTTGAGAATGATTTACTAACACCTCAGGTTCAAAGGACGCACGAAGAGGAAATCGACAAGATCATGAGCGACTGGGGAATGGACCGTAGAGAAGCAGAGAGTGCTCTAAAGCATCGATCCTATTTTTGTTTTCCACTCGTACATGAAAATCGAAAGGTCGGCCTTCTATACATGGACGCGGAAGAGAAGGATTCGTTTGATGGCACCAAACAATCCGACGTTTCAGCCAGAGCTCAAGAGGAACTGGCGCCACTGGTAGCAAAGGTCCTCGACGATTCTGCCACAGTCTCATTGCATGTAGAGCTGGATTGAAATGTCTCGCGCGCGTTCGTCGAGTCGACTGAGGTTTGACAGTTATAACAGCGTTGCTGCAGAATACTACAATGCTGAACTTCACCCAACCTGTCGCAATTTCAGAGATGCAAGTCGGTTGTTCCTGCACGAGGCGCTCTCCAGTCTTCCACGACGAGGATGGGCCATCGAAGTAGGCGCCGGAGATTCCCTCGCAGGCGAACTCGGTCCGGCGGCCTTCGAGAGGCTCATTTTACTGGACAAGTCAGAGGCCATGCTTTCGTATTCGAGGAAGTACCGGCTTTTCGCCGACTTGATGATCGGAGATGCTCTAGCCTTACCTTTTGCGGATAATAGCATTTCGCTAATAATCGCGTCCCTGGCCGATCCATTTAACGTCGCTCAATTTTGGAATGAGGTGCAGCGCACTCTCAAGATCGGCGCACACTGTATCTTTACATCGCCATCTTACGAGTGGGCGTCATCTTTCCGAAAACAATCGATCGGCGAACAGGAAGGCGCGGCGCTTTTCCAGCTCAGAAGCGGAGAGTACGTACATCTTCCATCTCTGGTTCAGCCTGAGGAATCCCAGATTGAGATGATGCGCCAAGCCGGCTTAGTGTTAGTTACCACGAACAGCATTGCCGCCGATGCCGTACCGCAGCCTTACTCTCCTAAAATAACAGGATGCAAAGTCATCGTGAGCGGCTTTGTAGTGCAGCGAGCGTAGCGTTTGGGGTTCGACCTCACGACTTGTCACCCGCAGTTTTGCGGGTATATCCCGTCATCGCATCGCGAATGCCCGCGGCAAGTAGTGTCTTCAGCCGATCTCACTCCGCATCTTCGCGCTTCCCGACTGATTCAAACGTTCGGCACTCGGACTCGATGTGCAAGGTTGCTCGGGCAAAATGCTACCTAGCTCACGTTGATGTTAGGGAATCGTCCGATGGCTTTTGCCTTGGCGGTGATGGTTACATCGCCATAGTCCTCCGACGCGTTGCGCGGCGCATGCCCCTGTATGGCATCGAGCACACGCATGGCTACCTCCTGTTCAATGCCGACGGTCTTGAAGCGATGACGCCAGCCGTGGCTCGGGTCTACGTTCGGGTCCTTCACGACCTCACGCACGAAAGCATTGACCTTATTTCGCGCGGTCTTTACCGCTTTGCGGACGCCAAGGTCGCCGGCTTTAGGGTCTATGAAGAGATAGCCGCTCTTTGAGTTCTCGTAGAACTCCAAAAAGCCATCCTCAATAATTTGCCGGTGCAAGACGACGTCTCTGGCTTCGTCCGTCTTGACGGGGCCAGCTTCGGGCGTGACGTGCACAACCCAATGCTTGCCCTCGCGTCGAACATCCTCCTTGCGAAGCTGAAGCATCTCGCCAACCCGCGCCCCCGTGAAGGCGCACAACCATGGCACCCACCGCTTGGCTGCCGCCAGCTTCGGTGCCTCCCTGCCCGCCGCAAAACTCCGGGAGTGTTTGAGAATGGCGGATGCCTCCTGGTCGTAGAAGCCCTTCGACCTGAGCTTGCGTGACTTGCCGACCTTGATGGTGAGTCCTTCGGCTGGATTGCTGGCCATTCGTCGATTCATGACTGCCCAGCCGAAAACCGTCTTCAGCCCCGCGAGGTCACTATCCTTGACCGTCTTCGCGCTGGCGCCGCCCTGAAGCCTGTGATCCTTGTACCGAACAATGTCCTGCGGCGTCACGCGGCTCGCTTGGTCATGCTTCAGGAACCCCACAAGTTTTGCCACAGTGTTGCGATAGCTCTCGTAGGTGCTCTGCTTGCGACCAGCAGCCTTCGCCTCCTTCCACCAATGCTCGACTAGTGCCGATAGTGAATCGTCGGAGGCGGCGCTGTTGGCATCATTCTTCGCGTGCTCTGCCCGTGCCGGCCATTCCGGGAACCGAATCACCTGAGGTCCAGGCGAGTCTTCTCCTTCCCCCCTTGCGAGCTTCGCCAAAGTCAAACTTGCACGCTGAATGGCCGCGCCCAGTGCGCGGGCCATGGTTCGGCGGTTCTGATCGTCGACGATAATCCCGTTGCTCGTCAGATAGCCGTTTGCAGCGTCCAGACACGCTTGCTCCATCCGGAAGATCTTGTCCTCGGGCAGCTCCGGGGCACCGTCTAACGCCCGTTGCGACGCAGCCAGGATCTCTTCCCTGGTCTGTGGGGGGCCAAATAGGCGTGCCCCAGCAACGGTATCCCAGTTGGTCTGTTGGCTTGGGTTATCCCTGTACTGCTCCAGCCATCGCTCATAGGCGAGCATGGCAAGACGGTGCGCTTCTCGCTCGGTCAGAGGCACCGGGCCAGCGCGCAAATTCGCCCAGCGAGCTTCGAGCTCAGCAAGCGCTTTCGCATGCCGCACCTTTGCCTCTGAAGGATCGCGCGTCTGGAGGCTTACCTTTTCCTCGCGCTTGCCAAGAAGCTTACGCAGATCCTCCGGAACGGCTTTCCGGAGCTGATAGATTCCAGTTTTGGGATGCTTCCACGGACGCGACATGGCCAACGGCATTGTACCACCCTTCTGTACCACTGAGGAGCGGGTAAGCCGTTGAATTTGCTAATTTGCTTTGGATTTCACGCTCTTAGAAGAGCGATGGTGCCCAGGAAAGGACTCGAACCTTCACGGCCGTTAAGCCACTGGCACCTGAAGCCAGCGCGTCTACCAATTCCACCACCTGGGCATGCCGTTTGGGGCACGGAGGCGGTTACTACGGTTCGGTGACGCCGTTGTCAATTCATGCTTGAGCCATGTTTCGGCTTGCGGATTGCGCATCGCAAACCGGCTCGATACAAGCCTCGTCAGGCGCACTCTCCCTCAGGAAAAGATCCCCATGGCATCGAATCTGGAAACTCTCGTCACGGTTTTCGGCGGATCGGGGTTTTTGGGCCGGAATGTCGTCCGGGCGCTGTGCAAGCGCGATTACCGGGTCCGGGTCGCGGTGCGGCGGCCGGAACTGGCTGGATACCTCCAGCCCTCCGGCAAGGTCGGCCAGGTCCATGTGGTGCAGGCCAATCTGCGCTACCCGGCCTCGGTCGAGGCGGCGCTGCGTGATTCGGATGTCGTGATCAACCTGGTCGGCATCCTCACCGAGAGTGGCAAACAGAGCTTCGACGCGGTCCAGGCCAAGGGCGCCGAGACCGTCGCCAAGGCGGCGGCCGCAGCCGGGGCCCGCCTGGTGCATGTCTCGGCGATCGGCGCCGACGCGGAATCGCCCTCGCGCTACGCCAAGGCCAAGGCGGCCGGCGAGGCGGCGGTCCTGGCCGCGGTGCCGTCGGCCACGATCTTCCGTCCCTCCGTGATGTTCGGCCCCGAGGACCAGTTCACCAACCGCTTTGCGGCGCTGGCCCGGATGTCGCCGGTGCTGCCGCTGATCGGCGGCGAGACGAAGATGCAGCCGGTCTATGTCGGCGATGTCGCCACCGCGATCGCGGATGCGGTCGACGGCAAGGCCAAGGCGGGCGCAACCTACGAGCTCGGCGGGCCGGAGGTGCTGACCATGCGCGAGATCATCGAGGCCATCCTCGAGATCACCGCTCGCAAGCCGACGCTGGTGCCGCTGCCGTTTGGGCTTGCCCGCTTCCAGGCCAACTTCCTGCAATTCGCGCCGGGCGCGTTCAAGCTGACGCCCGACCAGGTCACGCTGCTCGAGCGCGACAATGTCGTGTCGGATGCGGCGAAGGCGGCTGGGCTGACGCTGGAAGGCCTCGGCATCACGGCGGATTCGCTGGAAGCGATCGCTCCGCAATATCTCTGGCGCTTCCGCGCCGCCGGGCAGTTCCAGCGCATGAGCATTTGAGCCCCGCTTAGGCCGCGGGCTCGGTTAACCTCTCCCGCTCGCGGGAGAGGTCGGCGCGTTCCGGGCGATGCGAAGCATCGTCCCGCGCGCCGGTGAGGGCTTTCTCGTCATCGGGAGTCTCTCTGCGGAGAGACCCTCTCCCCAGCCCTCTCCCGCAAGCGGGAGAGGGAGCGCACCGTCCTTGCGGCAAGGACCGGCGCCGTCAGCAAGCTTTCGAGAGTTATCGCCCCAACGCCAGCGCGATCAGGCCGAGCGTGCCGACGATGACGCGCCACCAGGCGAACACCACGAAGCCGTGGCGGGTGACGTATGTCAAAAACGTCTTCACCACGATGACCGCGGTGATGAACGACACCACGAAGCCGATCGCGACGATGCCCATGTGGTCCATCGTCATCTCGGAGCGGTTCTTGTAGAAGTCATAGGCGAAAGCGCCGATCATGGTGGGGATCGCGAGGAAGAACGAGAACTCCGCCGCCGCGCGCTTGTCCGCGCCCAGCAGCATGGCGGCGACGATGCTGGCGCCGGAGCGCGATACGCCCGGGATCATCGCCACGCACTGCGCGATGCCGATATAGAGATACATCAGCAGCGGAAACCGGGTGGCGTCATGCTCGCGCGGCTTGAGGTCGAGCTTGTCGACCCAGAGCAGGATGGCGCCGCCGACGATCAGCGTGAAGCACACGACCCACGGGTTGAACAGCACACTCTTGATGTACTTGCCGGCGACGAGGCCGACCACGACAGCCGGCAGGAACGCCACCAGCACGCCGATCACGAAACGGCGCGAATAGGTGTCGCCCGTGAAGAAGCCGATCACGACATCCCACAGCTTCTTGAAGTACAGCCCGACGATCGCGAGGATCGCACCGAGCTGGATCAGAACCGTAAACGAATCCCAGAAGGCGCCTTCGCCGAGATGGAAGAAGCGCTCCGCAAGCAGGAGGTGGCCGGTCGAGGAAACGGGAAGGAACTCGGTCACACCCTCGATGATGCCGAGGATCACTGCCCGTATTGCATCTGACATATTTACGGTCCATTTCCGCTGGAAAAGCGGGGTTCTTCTCGCCTATTCGCCTTCATGCTGCAATCGCAAAATACGACATCACGCTCTTGCTTCGCGGTTTTGAAGGACTAGTGTGGCGCCGCACAAACATTGATGGATTCTTAAGCACCATCAAATAGTCAAAGGCTTCATGTTTACGCTGTTTCATCATCCGTTCTGTCCGCATTCGCGCTTCATCCGCTTGATCGCGGGCGAATACGGGCTCGACCTCAAGCTGGTCGAAGAGCGCAGCTGGGAACGGCGCGAGGCATTCCTGCTGCTCAATGCCGCCGGCACCACGCCGGTCCTGGTGGACGAGGAACAGCCGCCGATACCGGGCGCGGCGATCATCGCCGAATATGTCGACGAGGCCTATGGCGCGGGGATGGGACCCAAGCGCCTGATGCCGGAGACGCTTCCCGAACGCGTCGAGGTGCGCCGGCTGATGGCCTGGTTCAACGAGAAGTTCTTCGAGGAGGTCTCCCACCCGCTCGTCACCGAGCGCATCTACAAGCGCTTCATGAGCGAGGAGAACGGCGGCGGTGCGCCCTCGGCCGACGTGATGCGCGCCGCCAAGGCAAATGTGCGCTATCATCTGGCCTATATCGGCTGGCTGGCGCAGACGCGTAACTTCCTCGCCGGAGACCGGCTCACCTACGCGGATCTCGCCGCCGCGGCGCATCTTTCGGCGATCGACTATCTGGGCGACGTGCCATGGAGCGAGGACGACGCGGCAAAGGCGTGGTACGCGCGGGTGAAATCCCGCCCGTCGTTCCGCCCGCTGCTGAGCGAATGGCTCGCCGGCGTGCCGGCGTCGCGGACCTATGTGGACCTGGATTTCTGAGCTCTGCCGATCTGTCTGAACTGAAGGCGAAGTTGACGACCGAGGCAAAGGCGCTCGGCTTCGACTGCATCGGCGTGACCGAGCCCGGCACGATCGAGACGGCCGGAAGGCATTTCCTCGAGTTCATCGCCTCGGGCGGCCATGGCGACATGGACTGGCTCGCAGCACAGCCGGAGCGCCGCGTCGATCCGCGCGGGCTGTGGCAGGACGTGCGCAGCGTCATCATGCTCGGCGTCAATTACGGTCCCGACGCCGATCCCCTCGCGATCCTCGAGCAGCGCACGCGCGCGGCGATCTCGGTCTATGCGCAAGGAGACGACTATCACGATCTGGTCAAGAAGCGCCTGAAGGCGCTGGCGCGCTGGCTGGTCGCGACCGCGCCGTCGGAAGTGAAGGTGTTCGTCGACACCGCCGCGGTGATGGAAAAGCCGCTGGCGCAGGCCGCGCATCTGGGCTGGCAGGGCAAGCACACCAATCTCGTCTCGCGCGAGTTCGGCTCCTGGCTGTTCCTCGGCGCGATCTACACCACGCTCGACCTGCCGCGCGACGCTGCCGAGATCGATCATTGCGGCTCGTGCCAGGCCTGTCTCGACATCTGCCCAACCGCGGCGTTCCCCGCGCCGTACAAGCTCGATGCGCGCCGCTGCATCTCGTATCTCACCATCGAGAACAAGGGCGCGATCCCGCGCGAATTTCGCAAAGCGATCGGCAACCGCATCTATGGCTGCGACGATTGCCTCGCCGCCTGCCCCTGGAACAAGTTTGCGCAAGCGGGACGCGAGGCCAAGCTCGCCGCGCGCGACGAATTGCGTGCGCCTGGCCTCGCCGAATTGGCGCGGCTCGATGATGCGGCGTTTCGTGCGCTGTTCACGAAGTCGCCGGTCAAGCGCATCGGCCGCGATCGCTTCTTGCGCAACGTGCTGATCGCGATCGGCAACTCGGGAGAAGCGGCACTGGCCGAGGAGGCGCAGCGATTGCTGGGGGATGAGAGCGCATTGGTGCGAGGTGCTGCGGTGTGGGCGCTGGCGCAGTTGGTGGCGCGGGATGCGTTTGAGGCGATGAGATCCGTCGCGATGGGCAACGAGCACGACGAAGGCGTGCGTGAGGAGTGGGACCTCGCCACCTAATTCTCGGTGTCATGCCCCGCGAAGGCGGGGCATCCAGTACGCCGAGGCCTATCGATTGAACCACAGCCGTCTCGGAGTACTGGATCGCCCGCCTTCGCGGGCGATGACAGCGGAGAACGAGGAGAACGGGCGCCCTTGATTTCCCCGCGCGATCCTTCAAGCTCGCGCGTCATGACAGACATGCCTTTCTTCACCCGCGACGGCGATACATTCCATCCGACGGAAGTCGCCAATGGCCCGTGGGATCCGAAATCGCTGCACGGACGCGTCATCGTCGGCCTGCTCGGCTTCGCCATCGAGGAACGGCATTCCGGCCCTGAATTCGTGCCGGCGCGGCTCACCGTCGACATGTTTCGACTGCCGACGATCGACAAGCCGATCGAAGTGACGACGCGGCTCGTGCGCGACGGCCTGCGCATCCGCGTGGTCGAGGCGGAATTTGTCTCCGGCGGCGTCGGCATGGCGCGCGCCTCCTGCCAGCTGCTGCGCAAGACGCAGAACCCTGATGGCAATGTCTGGTCGCCGCCGAACTGGGACGTGCCGAAACCGGCCGACATTCCCAAGCCGACCGATCCCAGGCTCGGCATGCACGGCAAATGGACGACGCGGCCGATCGTCGGCCATATGGGCTCGCTCGGTCCGCGCCGGCTCTGGATGAGCGAGGTGCGCGAGCTCGTTGCCGGCGTGCCGATGACGCCGTTCGTGCATGTCGCTGTTGGTGCCGATTTCGCGAGCCCGTTTGCCAACGCCGGCGACAAGGGGCTCGGCTACATCAACAGCGACGTGACGATCTATCTGCACCGCCTGCCGGTGACGAACTGGATCGGCTTCGATGTGGTGAACCACCAGGCCACCGACGGCGTCGCGATCGGCGAATGCTGGCTCTACGACGAACAGGGCCCGATCGGCACGGCCACCGTCGCCGCGCTGGCGCAGCGCAAGCCGATGGCGAATCCGTCGAAGCGGTAGAGATACGAGGTCTCTCGACTTTGTCATTCCGGGATGCGCCGTCAGGCGCAGACCCGGAATCCATCGAGCCGCAGGCCGAGAGGCGAAATGGATTCCGGGCTCGCGCCAAGTGGCGCGCCCCGGAATGACGAGAGGAGAGAGTCGCGCCTACGCCAGATGCCGCTTCATCTCCGGCCGCGCCTTGAGCTCGCGCCCTGCCTGGCGACGATCTTCGCAATTCTTTCAGGCGCGAACTTCAAATCGACAAACGCCGGCGCGGTGTTGGCGACCTCGTGATAGCTCGCGATCCTGCCGCCCTTCAGCGTCATGATCGCGACACCTTCGAACATCGCCCGCGCGCCGTTCGCTTCCGGCAAGGTCGAACGATAGCTGAAAGTGTAGCGCGCATAGAGCGTGGTGCCGTCGGTTACGGGATCATGCATGTCCCAGCGAAAGTCGGTCGCCGTGCGATAGAACCAGTCATCGGTCATGGCGGCGATCTTCTCGCGGCCTGCGAACGCGCCGTAGAAGACATCGTGATAGACGCCGTCCTCGGTGAAGAGATCGGCAAACGCGCGGCCGTTGCGCTGTTCGACAGCGTCGCAGAAGGCGCGCAGCATGGCGGTGGTGGTCATCGGCGCTTCTCCCATTCTCCGTCATGCCCCGCGCAGGCGGGGCATCCAGTACGCCGCGGCTTCTCGGTTCAAGCACAACGGGGATTGCCCGCCCCCAGTGCGCATTGCGCACAAGGCGGGCAATGACAGCGACGACGACACATCACCCGATCTCGGCCACCGCGGCAAGAATGCGCGCGATGTCCTGCGGGCGCGAGAGGCGGTGGTCGCCATCCTGGATCAGGGTCAGCACGACGTCGTCGGCCGGCAGACGGTGCGTCAGCGCGAAGGCGTGCTGCCAGGGCACATCGGGGTCCTGTGCGCCTTGCAGGATGCGGACGGGACAGCCGAGATCGATGGCGCCGCCGAGCACGAGATGGTTGCGGCCCTCCTCGATCAGATTCCGCGTGATCGGATAGGGCGAGCCGTCGCCATACTCGGACGGCCGCAGCCAGACGCCCTTGGTCTCGATCTCCTTCTTCACCGCAGCCGGAAAATTCTTCCACATCAGCTCCTCGGTGAAGTCGGGCGCCGGCGCGATCAGCACGAGGCCGGCGAGCGACGCGTTGCCTTGCTGGTTCTCTTGCCGGTTCTCCTGGCGCTTCCTGATCTCGCGCGCGAGCAGCAGCGCCATCCAGCCGCCCATGGAGGAGCCGATCAGGATCTGCGGGCCGTCGCAGAACCGCTCGAACACCGCGACGCTCTCCTCCAGCCAGCGCCCGATGGTTCCGTCGGCGAAATCGCCGCCCGATTCGCCGTGGCCGGAATAGTCGAACCGGACCGCGGCGCGGCCGTGATCCCCAGCCCAGGAGTCCAGCGCCAGCGCCTTGCTGCCCTGCATGTCCGACTTGAACCCGCCGAGCCAGACGAGGCCGGGGCCCTTTCCGGCGCGACGGCGCACCGCGATCCTGCGCGCGGACGCGCCCTCGCCCACGTCGATGAAATCGAGCACGGTATCGGGAATTGCATCGGTCATGGAACGTTTACTCTGGCTGTGTGGTTTGAGCTGTCTGGGCGTGTTCCGTGGTGCCGCCGGACACCGGCATTGGCCCTTTGGGACGCTTGCGGAACAGAGGCAAGGTGTCTATGTCGGTCAGCGTGCCCGGGGGCGTGTCCAAAATGCCTCGCATTTGAGGGTTTTTCGCTTCGCGTACGCGACTTGCTTGCCGGCAAACGCATCTTCCTTCAAAATAGCCGCTTCTTTCACAACTTTGGAGAACCACCCATTCGCCGTCCTAATAAAGCTCCGCCCGCTGCCAGCAAAGACGGGCCGCGCATCAATGATGATATCCGCAATGCGCAGATCCAGCTGATCGATCAGACCGGTGACAACAAAGGCACGGTCGAGACCGTCGTCGCCATCAAGATGGCCCAGGAAGCTGGCATGGATCTGGTCGAGATTTCGCCGAATACCAGCCCTCCCGTCTGCAAGATCATGGACTACGGGAAGTACAAGTATTCCGCTCAGAAGAAAGCCGCCGAAGCCCGCAAGCGGCAGAAGACCGTCGAGATCAAGGAGATCAAGCTCCGCCCGATGATCGACGATCACGATTACGACGTGAAGATGCGCGCGATGCAGCGGTTCTTCGAAGAGGGCGACAAGGTCAAGATCACGCTGCGCTATCGCGGCCGTGAAATGGCGCACCAGGAGATCGGCACCAAGCTTCTGGACAAGATCAAGACCGACGTCGCCGAGCTCGCCAAGGTCGAGCAGGACGCGCGGTTCGAAGGCCGTCAGGTCGTCATGGTGCTGGCGCCGCGCTGACGCCAGTTATTTGGGATTGAGAGTTAACGGCCCGTCCGGATCTCCGGCGGGCCGTTTGTGTGTCAGCTTCGCGTCGCGTGCCAGGTGCCGCTGCACTGGTCGCCGGAAATGATGCCGCGCCACGAGCCGGCGCCGTTTACGCCGGCAAGCCGGCCGCCCCCGCTGGCATGGGACGCGCCGACGGAGACATAGACCGCCACCATGCCGGAGCGCTTGACCCTGCCCGAGACCCGGCCGCCGCCGGCTGACGAAACGCGGCCGCCGGTCACGGTGAAGGGGACGCTGTAGCCCGAGCTGCAATTGCCGCGGGTGGTGGCGAAGGTGACGTTCCAGATGCCGTCATAGCCGCCGGCGCGGGCATCGGCGGTGGACGGCAGCGCAGCGGCGGCGAGCACGGCAAGCAGCGCCAGGCGGCGCGGGCGGGTAAATTGCGGGACAAATTGCGGGATTAATTGCGAGAAATGGGCCATTTTGGTCCTGCTCCAGGCGACACGGCTTGGACATGAGGATAGCAACTCCGGATAGTCGGCGGGCGGGTTTCGGCGGTTCATCGTTGCCAATTGGCTCCCGCTCTGGCATAAGCCCAGCCTTCATCGCCCGGCTGATTAAGGGCTGCCGTGGCGGTGTTTCGTGCGGGTTTCGCGCTTGTTCGTAGAAACCTGAGCACAATCAACGCTCTAACGAGCATTTTTGACGGCCAGCCGCCTTCGCGGGCGGATTTCTGTGGCCATTAGGAGAGCCAAATGCCCAAGCTGAAGACCAAATCGGGCGCTAAAAAGCGCTTCAAGGTGACTGCCACCGGCAAAGTGATGCACGCCCAGCGCGGCAAGCGTCACGGCATGATCAAGCGGACGAAGAAGCAGATCCGTCAGCTCCGCGGCACCCGCGTGCTGTTCAAGACCGACGGCGACAACGTCAAGAAGTACTTCTTGCCGAACGCCTGATCGCGTCCACGATCACTGCCACCGCAGCCGCGCCTTCCGCGGCGATCCGAAAACCAAGTCATCTCTGAAGGATTTTTGTCATGTCTCGCGTCAAACGCGGTGTGACCGCCCACGCCAAGCACAAGAAAGTCTACAAGGCCGCCAAGGGCTTCTACGGCCGCCGCAAGAACACCATCCGCGCCGCCAAGCCGGCCGTGGAGAAGGCCCAGCAGTACGCCTTCCGCGACCGCAAGCGCAAGAAGCGGACGTTCCGCGCGCTCTGGATCCAGCGCCTCAACGCCGCTGTGCGTCCGTTCGGCCTGACCTACAGCCGATTTATCGACGGTCTCGCCAAGTCGGGCATCACCGTGGACCGCAAGGTGCTGTCGGATCTCGCGATCAACGAGCCCGCGTCGTTCCAGGCGATCGCCGAGAAGGCCAAGGCCGCGCTCGCGGCCTGAGGTCTCTCGCTCGCGGGCCCAACGATTCTTGACTAGCGGTTCTTGGGGCCCGCAGCCTGCAGCGCGCGTTGCGAGTAACGCTGGGCGACCTCCGCCCGGCAGAATGCTGCGAACGACAGATACATGGTGCCGGATTTATTCCGGTACTTTCGGTCGCAGACGCGCATCTCGCGTTGATAGGCCTGTTTCTGCGCAGCGTTGAGGCCGGGCATGAAGTCCGCCTCGCATTTCTTCTCGACGGCGGCGCCGAGCTGGACATCGCCGCTCGCGGTCAACTGGCAATCCTGAAACACCTTCATCGCGCTTTCGCAGCCCTTCTGGGCGTTGATGGTGTCGACGACCTCGTCCAGCGTCATGGACTTCTCCATGCAGACCATGGCGCGTGCCGGGGTGCCGGCGACCGATAGAACGACGGCCAGAATGGCCAGGCAGGACCTTGAGAGCATCACGAAGTCTCCTCGTATCCCCCTTGGTGCCAGCGCCCCGCGCGAGGTTCAACCCAGCCGTTCTTCAGCCCGAAATGACCGGCTTTTCGCTTGACGTTACGGCCTTCCGGCGGCGACAACCCAGCCGAATTTAGCAGCAAGGATTTGACTGTGTCCGACCTCGCAACGCTCGAAACATCCATCCTCGATCAGGTCGCCGCCGCCGGCGACGAAGCCGCCCTCGAAGCGGTACGCGTCGCAGCCCTCGGCAAGAAGGGTTCGATTTCCGCGCTGCTTGCCACGCTCGGCAAGATGTCGCCGGACGACCGCAAGACGCAGGGCGCCGCGATCAACCAGGCCAAGGACAAGGTCACCGAGGCGCTCGCAGCAAGGCGCGACGTCTTGAAGTCGGCGGCGCTCGATGCGCGGCTCGCGTCCGAAACCATCGACGTGACGCTGCCGCTGCGCGAGGCGCCGACCGATGCCGGCCGCATCCATCCGCTGAGCCAGGTCTGGGACGAGCTGACGACGATCTTCGCCGACATGGGATTCTCAGTCGCCGAAGGTCCCGACATCGAGACCGACGACTACAACTTCACCAAGCTGAACTTCCCGGAAGGCCATCCCGCGCGCGAGATGCACGACACCTTCTTCTTCCATCCGAAGGAGGACGGCTCGCGCATGCTGCTGCGGACCCACACCTCGCCGGTGCAGGTGCGCACGATGCTGAGCCAGAAGCCGCCGATCCGCGTGATCTGCCCGGGCCGCACCTACCGCATCGATTCGGATGCGACCCACACGCCGCAATTCCACCAGGTCGAGGGGCTCGTCATCGACAAGCACTCGCATCTCGGCCACCTCAAATGGATCCTGCACGAGTTCTGCAAGGCGTTCTTCGAGGTCGACCACATCAACATGCGCTTCCGGCCGTCGTTCTTCCCGTTCACCGAGCCGTCGCTGGAAGTCGACATCCAGTGCCGCCGCGACAAGGGCGAGATCCGCTTCGGCGAGGGCGAGGACTGGCTGGAGATTCTCGGCTGCGGCATGGTGCACCCGAACGTGCTGCGCGCCTGCGGCATCGATCCCGACGAATACCAGGGCTTCGCCTGGGGCATGGGCATCGACCGCATCGCCATGCTGAAATACGGCATCGCCGATTTGCGCCAGCTGTTCGACAGCGACGTCCGCTGGCTGTCCCATTACGGCTTCAAGCCGCTCGAAGTGCCGACTCTCGCGGGAGGGCTGAGCTCGTGAAATTCACCCTCTCCTGGCTGAAGGATCATCTCGAGACCGACGAGCCGCTGGACAGGCTCGCCGAGAAGCTCACCATGATCGGGCTCGAGGTCGAGAACATCGAGGACAAGGCGAAGGCGCTGAAGCCTTTCACCATCGCGAGGGTGATCTCGGCCGAGCAGCATCCGAATGCGGATCGCCTGCGCGTCTGCATGGTGGACACCGGCGACGGTGGCGCGCCGGTGCAGGTCGTGTGCGGCGCGCCGAATGCGCGCGCGGGTCTCGTCAGCGTGTTCTCGGCCCCTGGCACCTACATTCCGGGCAAGGACATCACGCTGGGCGTCGGCACCATCCGCGGCGTCGAGAGCCGCGGCATGCTGTGCTCGGCGGCCGAGCTCCAGATCTCGAATGACCATGACGGCATCATGGAATTGCCGGCGGACGCGCCGATCGGCGCTGCTTACGCCGAATGGGCCGCGCTCGGCGATCCCGTGGTCGAGATCAATTTGACGCCGAACCGGCAGGACTGCACCGGCGTGCACGGCATCGCGCGCGACCTCGCCGCCGCCGACATGGGCAAGTTCAAGGACCCGACCATCAAGCCGGTCAAGGGCGAATTCCCTTGTCCCGTGAAGGTGACGGTCGAGGACGCCACGCTCTGTCCGGGCTTCGCGCTTCGCCTCGTGCGCGGCGTCAAGAACGGCCCGTCGCCGGAATGGCTGCAGAAGCGGCTGACGGCGATCGGGTTGCGTCCGATCAACGCGCTGGTCGACATCACCAACTTCATGACCTACGACCGCGCGCGCCCGCTGCACGTGTTCGACGCCAGGAAGGTGAAGGGCAATCTCGTGGTGCGCCGCGCCCGCGACGGCGAGACGCTGCTCGCGCTCGACGGCCGCACCTACAATCTCGATCCCGCGACCTGCGTGATCGCCGATGAGCACGGCGTCGAATCGCTCGCCGGCATCATGGGCGGCGAGGCCTCCGGCTGCGACGAGAACACCACCGATGTCTTGATCGAGTCCGCGCTGTGGAACGAGATCAACATCGCCCAGACCGGCCGCAAGCTCGGCATCAATTCCGATGCACGTTATCGCTTCGAGCGCGGCGTCGATCCGGCCTTCATGGTGCCGGGGCTGGAGCTCGCGACCAAGCTGGTGATGGAGATGTGCGGCGGCGCGCCGTCCGAGAACGTCGTGGTCGGCAAGGCCTTCGGCGATGACCGCGTGATCGATTTCCCGGTGACCGAGGTCAAGCGCCTGTCCGGCATCGAGGTGCCGCAGCCGGAGATGAAGCGCATCCTGACCCATCTCGGCTTCATGATGGCGGGCCCGGGTCCCGTGGTGAAGGTCGCGGTGCCCTCGTGGCGCACCGATGTGCACGGCAAGGCCGACATCGTCGAGGAGATCGTCCGCATCTACGGCGTCGACAAGGTGCCGATGACGCCGTTCGAGCGCGGCGATGATGCGCGCAAACCGGTGCTGACCCCGCTCCAGCTCCGCACCCGCCGCGCGCGGCGCGCGCTCGCGAGCCGTGGCATCATCGAGGCGGTGACGTGGTCGTTCATCACGAAGTCTGCGGCAAAACTGTTCGGCGGCGGCCAGCGCGAACTCGAAGTCGCCAACCCGATCGCATCTGATCTCTCCGACATGCGCCCGACTCTGCTGGCGGGCCTGATCGCGGCGGCGCAGGCCAATGCCGATCGCGGCTTCGGCGATGTCGCGCTGTTCGAGGTCGGCCAGGTGTTCAAGGGCGATCGCCCGCAGGATCAGTTCATGGCGGCGAGCGGCGTGCGCCGCGGCTTTGCCTCGTCCGAGGGTCTCGGACGGCACTGGTCGGGCTCGGTGCAGGCTGACCTGTTCGACGCCAAGGCCGATGCGCTGGCGGTGCTGGCCGCTGCCGGCGCGCCGATGCAGGCGCTCCAGATCGTGGCCGGTGGACCCGGCTGGCTGCATCCTGGGCGTTCCGGCACGATCCAGATCGGCCCGCAGAACGTGCTCGGCTATTTCGGCGAGATGCATCCGCGCGCGCTGGAAGCGCTCGGCGCCGACGGTCCGCTGATGGTGTTCGAGGTCATCCTCGACCGCGTCCCCGAGGCCAAGAAGAGGCCGACCCGCGCCAAGCCCTTGATCGAGCTGTCGGCCTTCCAGCCGGTGTCGCGCGACTTCGCCTTCATCGTCGACCGCACCGTGAAGGCCGGCGACATCGTGCGCGCCGCGCAAGGCGTCGACAAGAAGCTGATCACCGGCGTCAACGTGTTCGACGTCTACGAGGGCAAGGGCATCGATGACGGCAAGAAGTCGATCGCGATCGCGGTGACGATCCAGCCGCGCGAGAAGACCCTGACCGACCAGGAGATCGAGGCCGTCGCCGCGAAGGTCGTGGCGGAGGTGACGAAGAAGACCGGCGGCACGCTGAGAGCATGATGCCGAAAAGTGTGAAGCGGTTTTCGGACAACATCATGCTCCAGAAATAAAGCATGAGTCTCACGGACTTCCTCCCCAAGGACGTCAGCTTCACCATTGCGATGGCGCTCTGCGCCGTCGCTTTCGTCTCGGGTACCGCGCGCGGCTTCTCCGGCTTCGGCTCGGCGCTGATCTTCATGCCGCTGGCGAGCAGCTTCGCGGCGCCGCGGCTCGTTGCCGCCCTGCTGCTCGTGATCGATTTCGTCGCAGCGGTGCCGCTGCTGCCCGATGCGTGGCGCAAGGCCGACCGCAAGGCCACCGCCGTGATCGTGCTCGGCGCGCTGATCGGCGTGCCCATAGGCACCTATTTCCTCAGCGTGCTCGAGCCCGTCACCACGCGCTGGATCATCTCCAGCTTCGTCGCCGCGCTATTGCTGCTGCTGCTGTCGGGCTGGCGTTATCGCGGCGAGGACCACGCCTGGCTCTCGGTCGGCATCGGCGGCCTCTCAGGCTTCTGCAGCGGGCTGGCGCAGACCGGCGGGCCGCCGATCGTCGGCTACTGGCTCGGCCGCCCGATCCCCTCGATCGTCGCGCGCGCCAACATCCTGTTGTTCTTCGGCGCGTCGGACTTCTTCTCGATGGTCAGTTACGCGACGACAGGCCTGATCAGCCGCGAATCGCTGATGCTCTCGCTCATCGTCGGTCCGGTCTACGCCATCGGCGTCGCATTCGGCGCCTCACTGTTCGGCCGCGCCAGCGAAAAAGTATTTCGCGGCATCTGCTATGTGCTGATCGCGATGGCGGTTGTTTTTGGGCTGCCGGCGCTGGATGGGATTTTGCGCTAACTCCCCAATGTCGTCCTGGCGAAAGGCAGGACCCATTACCCCGATCAACGCTTGTAGTGCGAGCGGGTCACTCCGAGTCTTCGCCAAACTACTTCTTGGGGTAATGGGTCCTGGATCTGCGCTCCGCTTGTCCAGGACGACAGCTGGATCAATTCCCCTACTGGCGCGGCGCCCGCCGCTTCTTCGTCGATTGCGTCGGGACATCGGCCGGCTCGTCCTTGAGCGCGCCGATCTTGCGCAGCGCTGCGTCTGCGGCGCGTTCGCCGCTTTCCCAGGCGCCGTCGACGGTGCCCCACAGCGTCTCGTGGGTGGCTTCGCCGGCGAGGAACAGATTGCCGATCGGCTCGGTCAGGATCTTTCGCGAGAGCTGACCGCCGGGCGAGGACGCCGACATCGCGCCCATCACGAAGGGCGAGGCATTCCAGCGCGTCGCGCTGGTCTTCTGCACAATGGCCGCGGCCTCGCTGCCGAACAGCTTTGCGATCCATTCCTTCGCGAAGGCCGCCATCGCCTTCTCGCCCTGCTCCGACAGATCGCGGCCGAACGAGCCGCCGACGTCGATCGAGCACAGCGAGGAGCCGCCGATATTGGCGAACAGCAGCGCGGTGCGCGTCGAATTGCTCTGCTCGATGAGGATGTCGTCGCGGGCGAGACCAAGCGGATTGCCCGGCAGTTGCAGCACGATGTGGTCGTAGCTGCCGAGGCTGAGCTTTGACGCCGCGTCCAGCGTGCGCTTGGGAATATCGGGTGCGAACTTGATCGCGCCCGCGGTCAGCACGTTGGTCGAGACCGTGACGATGGCGGCACGCGCGGCGATCTTGCCTCCCTGCGTCTCCACACTGACGTCGCGATTGCTCCAGCTGATGCGGCTTGCCGGCGTCGACAGCGCGACCGGCGCCTGCTCGCCGAGCTTCGTGATGAGCGTACCCAGGCCCTGACGGCAGGCGATCGCGGCATTGCGGTCCTGCGCGCGCGCCTTGTCGATCGCAGAAAGCTCCTTCAGGTCCTTGCCGGCAAAGCTCGCGCCCAGCATGAACTCGGCCGCACCCGCCCAGTCGCCGAGATCCTTCGGCAGCACGGAGGCGCAGGAGGTATCGAGCTTGCCACGCGCGGCCTCGTCGATGGCGCGGTTGGCGCGCACCAGCGCCGCCAGGAATTCCTCGGTCTCGCCGGCGCGCGCGTTGCGGCGGCCGATGCGCATCTTCTGGCCCGATGGCGCCGGCAGCACGTCGAGGCCCGCGCTGCGCGCCAGCCGGATCATCGGATTGGTCTCGGGATTATGCATCCAGCGCGCACCGCGATCGAACGGTACGTCGAAGGTCGTGGTATCGGTGATGCAGCGGCCGCCGATCTGCGATGCCGCCTCGACCACCACGACCTTGCGATTGGCCGCCATGATGCGCCGCGCTGCGGCAATTCCGGCGGCCCCCGCGCCGATCACGACGATGTCAGCCTCGCGCGGCAGGGGTGCGGCGGTTGCGCGCAGGACCGGAATCGCGGCAAAGGCCGCCGACGCCGAAAGGAAACCGCGGCGCGTGATTGTCATGTCATGGTTTCCGGAGACTTGCGGCAAACGGGAACAGCCAGCGAACCTTGCCGTATCTCATGTTGCACGGCAACCATCATGGTGAATCAATCGTGCTTGATCTCACAGAGTGATGAACCGAATTGCAACACGTTTCGACCATGATAGAGAAGGGAAAAAAGGCGGCCGGAAAAGGCTGCGGGGGAGCTCGACATGGGGACGGTCCTAGATTCAGTCGGCAAGCTGATTGCCGCGTACCTCTCGAAGGAGGTGCCGGGCTATGAGCCGTTCACGCCAAGCGACCCCGAGCACCTGCGCGGCGTCATCGAGCCCGGCGACGTGCTGCTGGTCGAGGGCAACAACCGCATCTCCGGCATCATCAAATACCTGACGCAGTCGACCTGGTCGCATGCCGCGCTCTATGTCGGCCCGATCGAGGGTGCGGAAGAGCCCAACGGCGAGCCGCATGTGCTGATCGAGGCCAATATCGGCGAAGGCGTCACCTCGGCGCCGCTGTCGAAATACTTCCCCTATCACACCCGGGTCTGCCGCCCGGTCGGGCTGTCCCATGAGGACCGCACCACGGTCTGCCGCTATGCGATCAACCGCATCGGCTTCGGCTACGACACCAAGAACATCGTCGACCTGATGCGCTTCCTGTTTCCGCTGCCGATACCGCAGCGCTGGCGGCGCCGCATGATCGCGATCGGCTCGGGCGATCCGACCAAGATCATCTGCTCGGCGCTGATCGCGCAGGCGTTCGACGCCGTGCGCTATCCGATCCTGCCCAAGATCACCAAGGCCGGCAGCCGCGCCGCCCGCCGCGAGATCCTGCACATCCGCGATTCCTCGCTCTACATGCCCCGCGACTTCGACATCTCGCCCTATTTCGAAGTCGTCAAACCCACCATCGTGCACGGGTTCGACTACACCACCCTGCACTGGGCCGACAAGCAGAAGCCGCTCGAGGAGGTAGCGGGCACATTCAGTGTGTTTCCAGAAACGATCAGTGCGCCGCCGCTCGTTCCTGAAGCGGCTGACGAAGAGGCGCCGGATGAGATTCCGGCTGAGCAAGTAAGCGCGCAGCCCGCGGAGATGGTCGAATGTGCCGCCGCCGCGGCGCATGTCTCGCTGCTGAAGAAGCTGGCGATGTACCGCCCGCGGCGCCGCAGACGGGCGCGCGAGATCGCGGCTTAACTCCGCCGTCGTCCCGGCGAAGCCCGGGACCCATTACCCCAGGGAGAAGTTTGGCGACGACTCGTCGTTCGGTACCGCTGCCGACCGCGATCGATAGATTCCGCGGTGTGGGTCCTGGCTTTCGCCAGGACGACGTTGGGGAGATACCGTGCCCCTCACAATGACGGGCGAATACGAAACTACCTTTCCGCCCGTCCGATCACCGCCATCAGCTCCGCGATCTTGGCGCGCTGGTCGGCCTTGTCGCCGCTCGTGATGGCGTGCTCGACGCAATGGGCGACGTGGTCCTTCAGGACCTCCTCCTCGACCCGGCGCAGCGCGGCGCGCACCGCCGAGATCTGCGTCACGATGTCGATGCAGTAGCGGTCTTCCTCTACCATTTTCGACAGGCCGCGAACCTGGCCCTCGATCCGGCCGAGACGTTTTCCGACAGATGTCTTGATGTCCTTGCGCATGCCGTCTATATACCCCTACCGGGTATGGGTTGCAAGACCTACATCAAGACCTGACACTAAGACCTGGCACGAAGCCGGAGCATGGAAATGAACGACGCCGAGCACAAGCATCATCACGACGCGGACGGTCACACCGGATGCGGCTGTTCGAGCAAGGCGGCGACGCCGCCGAACGACAAGCCTGCGGCAGCCTCATGCTGCGGCGGACACGGCGATCATGCCGGCCACGCCCATCATCACGACCATGGCGGCGCAGCGACAAAGGTGCTCGATCCCGTCTGCGGCATGACGGTCGACCCCGCGACATCGAAGCACCGGTTCGACCATCACGGCGAGACCTTCCATTTCTGCTCGGCCGGCTGCCGCACCAAGTTCGCCGCCGATCCCGCAAAGTATCTCGCCAAGGAAAAGGCGAGCGAGCCGGAGGTGCCGGCGGGCACGATCTACACCTGCCCGATGCACCCACAGATCCGCCAAGTCGGACCCGGCAGCTGCCCGATCTGCGGCATGGCGCTGGAGCCCGAAGTGGCAAGCCTGGAGACCGGCCCCAATCCCGAGCTTGCCGACATGACGCGGCGGTTCTGGATCGGCGGCGTGCTGGCGCTGCCGGCCGTGGTGCTGGAGATGGGCGGCCATCTCGCGGGCCCGCACAACTGGATCGACCAGACACTCTCGAACTGGATCCAGCTCGTCTTCGCCACGCCCGTGGTGCTGTGGGCGGGCTGGCCGTTCTTCGTCCGCGGCTGGCAATCATTGGTGACGCGCAACCTCAACATGTTCACGCTGATCGCGATGGGCACGGGCGTCGCTTACATCTACAGCGTCCTCGGCACTGTCGTGCCGCAGATCTTCCCGGACACCTTCCGCAGCCATGGCGGCGCGGTGGCCATCTATTTCGAGGCGGCTGCCGTCATCACCGTGCTGGTGCTGCTCGGCCAGGTGCTGGAGCTGCGCGCCCGCGATGCGACGTCGGGCGCGATCAAGGCGCTGTTGCAGCTCGCCCCGAAGACCGCGCGCCGCGTCGAGGCTGACGGCAGCGAGCACGAGGTCGAGATCGATACGCTCCATGCCGGCGAGCATTTGCGCGTTCGCCCTGGCGAGAAGGTGCCGGTCGACGGCGTCATCCTGGAGGGGCGTTCCTCGCTCGACGAGTCGCTCGTGACGGGCGAATCCATGCCGGTCACCAAGGAAACCGGTGCAAAAGTCATCGCCGGCACGCTCAACCAGTCCGGCAGCTTCATCATGCGCGCCGACAAGGTCGGGCGGGAGACGCTGCTGTCGCAGATCGTGCAGATGGTCGCCGATGCGCAGCGCTCGCGCGCGCCGATCCAGCGGCTGGCCGATCAGGTCGCCGGCTGGTTCGTGCCCGCCGTCATCGTCGTCGCCCTCGCCGCCTTCGCGGCCTGGGCCTGGTTCGGGCCGGAGCCGCGGCTGGCCTTCGGGCTGGTCGCTGCCGTCAGCGTGCTGATCATCGCCTGCCCCTGTGCGCTGGGGCTAGCGACCCCGATGTCGATCATGGTCGGCGTCGGCCGCGGCGCGCAGGCGGGCGTCCTGATCAAGAACGCGGAATCGCTGGAGCGGATGGAGAAGATCGACACGCTTGTCGTCGACAAGACCGGCACGCTGACCGAGGGCAAGCCCAAGGTCGTCGCGATCGTGCCGGCTTCCGGCTTTGCCGACGACGACATTCTCCGCTGGGCGGCCAGCGTCGAGCGCGCCAGCGAACATCCGCTGGCCGACGCCATCGTGCGCGCGGCCAAGGAGAAGCAGCTCACACTCGGCCAGGTCGAGGCGTTCGATTCGCCAACAGGCAAGGGCGCGACCGGCAAGGTCGACGGCAAGACCATCGTGCTCGGCAACGCACGATACCTGTCGTCGATCGGGATCGACACCAAGGCCCTCGACACCGAGGCCGAACGGCTGCGCGACGATGGCGCGACGGTGATCAACATGGCCGTCGACGGCCGGCTCGCCGGCCTGTTCGCGATCGCCGATCCGGTCAAGGCCTCGACGCCGGAGGCGCTGAAGGCCCTCGCCGCCGAGGGCATCAAGGTGATCATGCTGACCGGTGACAACCGCACCACGGCGCAAGCGGTGGCGCGCCGGCTCGGCATCGCCGAGGTCGAAGCCGAGGTGCTGCCGGACCAGAAGAGCGCGGTGGTGACAAAGCTGCAAAAGGCCGGCCGCAGCGTCGCGATGGCCGGCGACGGCGTCAACGACGCCCCGGCACTAGCGGCCGCCGAAGTCGGCATCGCCATGGGCACCGGCACCGATGTGGCAATGGAGAGCGCCGGCGTGACCCTGCTCAAAGGCGATCTCACCGGCATCGTGCGAGCGCGAAAACTGTCTCAGGCGACGATGAGCAACATCCGCCAGAACCTGTTCTTCGCCTTCATCTACAACGCCGCCGGCATTCCGATCGCGGCCGGCATCCTCTATCCGAACTTCGGCGTCCTGCTGTCGCCGATCATCGCCGCGGCGGCGATGGCGCTGTCCTCGGTGAGCGTCGTCGGCAATGCGCTGCGGCTTCGAGCGACCCGGCTGTGAGGGGCGTACTCCCTCTCCCCATTCGGGGAGAGGGTTGGGGTGAGGGGCTGCCACCACGCAGCCGGTAAGAGACGGACTCGCGGAGAGTCCCCCTCACCCGGAATTCAAGCTAGGCTTGAATTCCGACCTCTCCCCGCAAGCGGGGCGAGGTAGGAGGAGCGATACGCGCGGAGAGGACCTGATGCAGCGAATTACGATCACGATCGAGGACGATCTGCTGGCGGAGATCGATGCCGCGGCGGCGGCGCGCGGCTACCAGAACCGCTCCGAGATCATCCGCGACCTCGCGCGGGCCGGCTTGCAACAGACCTCAGAGGACACGGCGCAGACCGGCCCCTGCGTCGCCGGTCTCGTCTATGTCTACGACCACGCCGCCCGCGATCTCTCGAAGCGCCTGGTGCAGGAATTCCACGGCCACCACGACCTCGCGCTGGCGACGCTGCACGTCCATCTCGACGACAACAATTGCATGGAGATGACGGCACTGCGCGGCGCGGCCGACGAGGTCAGGCATTTCGCCGACCACATCATCGCCGAACGCGGCGTGCGCTATGGGCGCGTGGTGATGATTCCGACGGGCGAAGGCAAGCCGGCGAAGGCGCGGAAGCACGCGCATCGGCATGAGTAAGTCCGTCGCATAGACGGTGCGTCTCCCTCTCCCCTTGTGGGAGAGGGTGGCTCGCCGCGAAGCGGCGAGACGGGTGAGGGGTATGTCTCAGCGACTACTCCTCTTCGAGCTCGCGGAGACAAACCCCTCATCCGGCGCTTCGCGCCACCTTCTCCCACAAGGGGAGAAGGAAAAAAAGCTCACGCCGCTTTCGCCGCCGTCCCGCACGGCAGGCCCGCCCGCGCGACGCCGCCATACAGCGTTTCGTTCGGCATCTCGTCGCGCAAGATCCTGCGCACTCCGATCAGCTTCTCCAGGTCGATCCCCGTCGCAAATCCCTTGCTCTCGCACAGGAACACGAGATCCTCGAACACGACATTGCCGGTCGCACCGGGCGCGAAGGGGCAGCCGCCGAGGCCGCCGAGCGATCCGTCCAGGATGCGCACGCCCTCGTCCAGTGCAGCCGCGGCGTTGGCGATGCCCATGCCGCGGGTGTCGTGGAGGTGGATGCAGATCGGCTTTTGTCCTGCGAGCTTGACCGCGGCGCGCGACAGCTCGGCGACCTGCTTCGGGCCCGCGTAGCCGACGGTGTCGGCGATCGCGACGAAATCGACGCCGGCCTCAAGGCATTTGTCGACCAGCCGCAAGACCTCGGCCGGATCAACCGCGCCGGTGATCGAGCAGCCCAGCGCCATCGAGATCGCGGCATTCACGAGCGGCTTGTGGGAGCTGGCGTCGCGCATCTCGCAGAGCCGCCTGACATTGGCGATCGCGGAGTCGCGCGAGCGATGGGCGTTGGCCTGGCTGTGCTCTTCCGTGGCCGAGACCACCGACGCGATTTCGCCGACGCCGGATTCGAGGGCTTCATTGACGCCGCGCTCGTTGAGCGCAAGCGCGATGCCATGAGCGCCGGGCAGGCCCGCGACCGCCCCGATGACATCGCGAACGTCGACGAATTGCGGGAAGGTCTTGGCCGGCAGGAACGAGCCGACCTCGAAATGCCGCACGCCGGCGGCATATTCCTCGCGCACCCAGCGCTGCTTGGCCTCGGTCGACGGAAATTTCTTCACGAGCTGGAGCCCGTCGCGCAGGCCGACCTCGCGCAGGCTGACGCGATCCGAGGGGTAAATCGTCTCGATCCGGCTCATGCACGCCTCCCAGCGGCTTTTGACGTGATGTCATCCTTGTCGATCTCGGCACGAACCGCCGACGTGTCGGCGCCGAGCGGCGCGACCTTCAGGCCCTCACCGAGATGGCTGCCGTTCCACTCGACCGGCAGAGCCGGCACATGGAACGGCTTGCCGTCGGCCGTGAAATTGCTGACGAGCCCGCCCGGGCGCAGCACATGGGGATCGGTGAGGAGATCCTCGGGCCGGTTGATCGGCGAAAAGCAGATGTTGAGCGCGTCGAGCTTCTGCGACAGCTCTGCCACCTTCCGCTGCCGGATGATCTCGGCGACGCGCGGAAGGATCCGCGGCCGCGCCAGGATACGGTCGGTCGTGGTGCGCAAGGCGGGATCGTCGAGAAACTCGGTCAGTCCGAATTCGCGACAAAAACTCCGCCAGTGCCCCTCGGTCACGACGCCGATGAAAATGCGCTCGCCGTCCGCGGCATCGAAGATGTCGTAGATTGGCCAGGCGTGCTCGCGCTCGGGCATCGAGCGCGGCTTGTTGCCGGTCATCTCGTATTCGACCATGTGCTGGGCGACCAGAAACAGGCAATTCTCGAACAGGCCGATGCGAATGTCGGCGCCGTCGCGCTTGCCTCCGCGCTTCTGATAGAGCGCGGCGAGAATCGCGATCACGCCGAACATGCCGCCCATGATGTCGTTGGCGGAGGAGCCGACGCGCTGCGGCTTCTTCTTGGTGCCGGTCATGGCCGCGAGCCCCGACATCATCTGCACGACCTCGTCGAGCGCGGGGCGATGCTCGTAGGGGCCGGACAGAAAGCCCTTGTGGCCGGCGATGATCAGATGCGGATGCCGGCGGCGCAATTCCTCGGCACCTAACCCCTGCTTCTCCAGCTGGCCATCGCGAAAGTTTTCCAGGAACACATCGGCCGTCGCGAGCAGACGGTGCATGCTGTCGCGATCCCCAGGCTTCTCGAAATCCAGCACGACGCTGCGCTTGCCGCGGTTGAACAGCGGAAAGAACGCCGTCCCCATGCCGCCAAGGCTCCGCGTCTTGTCGCCGGACGGCGGCTCGACCTTGATCACCTCGGCACCGAGTTGCGCGAGGATCATGCCGCAGGTCGGGCCCATGACCATGTGGGTCATCTCGACGATCCGCACGCCTTCGAGCGGCAATCCGGCCTCAGTCATGCGTCACTCCCTGTTCGTCCACCCGGGAGACTAGGCCTTCACAAGCCTTCTGAAAAATATAATCTGTCGAAGATTGCCTTCGCAGTTCTAGAACGCTTGATCGCCCATGGATTCACGCCAGCTCCGCTATTTCATCGCCGTCTACGAGCAGCGGAACCTGTCGCGCGCGGCCGACCAGGTGAACGTCGCGCAGTCCGCGCTCAGCCATCATATCTCGAACCTGGAGGCCGAGTTCGCAACGCCGCTGTTCGAGCGCAAGTCGCGCGGCATGGAACCGACGGCGGCCGGCGAAAGGCTCTATGAGCACGCACGCATCATCCTGCGCGCGATGGCGGAGGCCGAGACCGAGGTGCGCGAGGGCGCCCGCGTCATCGCCGGCGAGATCTCGATCGGCATGGCCAATTCCGGCGTCAAGGCGATCGGTGTCGAACTGATGCGCACGGTGCTGACCAAATATCCGAAGCTCAAATTGTCGCTCACCGAGAGCCTGTCTGGCGCGACGCTGATGCACCTGATGGTCTCCAATGTCGATCTGGCGCTGGTCTACAATCCGCCCTCGGAGAAGGAGCTGATCACGGAAGCTGTGCTCGAAGAGGAGATGTTCCTGGTCGGCATTCCAAAACTGGTCGGCAAGGGCAAGGCCCCGATCCGGTTCGAGGAGCTGAGCCGGATGCCGCTGATCCTGCTTCGCTACGGTCTTGGCCTGTCCTCGCGCGCGCTGCTGGACGATCCGGTCCTGCTCAAGCGGCTGGAAGGCGGCGCCATCCTGCACGCCAACTCGATCACCGGCATGACCGGCGCCCTGGTGGAAGGGCTCGGCTGCACCATCGCGACAAAGCTGTTCGCGCGGGAGGAGCTCGCGGCCGGCCGGCTGATCGCACGCAAGGTGATCGAGCCGAAGCTGACCCGCACGCTCTATCTCTGCCGCCTGCGCAACCGTCCGATGACCTACGCCATGGAAGAGATGCGCCGCCTGATGCTCGCATTGATCGCCGAGCAGGTGCGCAGCGGCGGCTGGCAGGCGGAGCTGGTGGGGTGAGCAACGGTGCGCTCCCTCTCCCGCTTGCGGGAGAGGGTTGGGGTGAGGGTATCTCCGCAGCGGGATTGTCCCGTTGCGGAGAGAACCCTCACCCGGCGCTGCGCGCCGACCTCTCCCGCAAGCGGGAGAGGTGACCGAGTTCGCCGAGCGGCTGTCCTGCCTCTCATTAGCCGAGTTCGAAAATCTCGAACGCTCCCATCGATATGTTCTTCTGGATTTCCGCCCTTGACCGGCCAACATGGCGCGATCCGGCAGAGGTCACGACACGCAACACAGATGAGCCGCCGGGAACCGCGTGCGATCCGCGCGCCTCGGGGAGGACATCATGAGCGTTGTCGGCATCGACACAGGCTTCGAGCTCGGCGCTGCGCCGTCCATGCCGGACGAGATCTCGCGGCGGCTCGAGGCGATGCCGGGGTCGCCCTATGTCTGGCGCCTCGTCATCCTGCTCTCGCTCGGCGGCTGCTTCGAGATCTACGATCTGTTCCTCACCGGCTATATCGCGCCGGGCCTGAGCCGCAGCGGACTTTTGAGCACGACGACGCAGGCGTTCTTCGGCTTCGCCGGCATCGGCGCCTTCGTCGCCGCGACCTTTGCCGGCCTGTTCGTCGGCACCTTCTTCCTCGGCTTCCTCGCCGACCGCTTCGGCCGGCGCGCCATCTTCACCTATGCGCTGCTCGGCTACACCGCGGCCTCCGTGATCATGGCCTGTCAGACCTCTCCGGAAGGTCTGCTGTTCTGGCGCTTCCTCGCCGGCATCGGCATCGGCGTCGAAGTCATCACCATCGACGCCTACATCACCGAGCTCGTTCCGAGCCGGATGCGCGGGCGCGCCTTTGCGGTGAACCAGTCGATCATGTTCGTCGCCGTCCCCGTCGTCGCATTCCTCGCCTGGTGGCTGGTGCCGCTCGCGCCTTACGGTGTCGAAGGCTGGCGCTGGGTGGTGCTGATCGGCGCCGCCGCCAGCATGATCATCTGGGTGCTCAGGCTGTTCCTGCCCGAAAGCCCGCTATGGCTGGCGCGGCACGGCCGCAACGAGGAGGCGCTTCGCATCCTGACGACGCTGGAGGCCGCCAGCGGCGGCGCCGGGTCGCGGCCCGCGACGTCGCCTGCGCGCCAGGCGGTGCGATCGACCACCAATGTCGGCTTCGCCGACCTGTTCCGCCCGCCCTATCTCTCGCTCGTGGTCCTGTTCATGGTGTTCAACCTCTGCCAGGCCTTCGGCTTCTACGGCTTTGCCAATTGGGTGCCGACGCTGCTGGTCGAGAAGGGCATCAACGTCACCAAGAGCCTGCAATATTCCTTCATCGTCGCCTTCGCCTATCCGATCGCGCCGCTGCTCGCCTCGAGCTTCGCCGACAAATTCGAGCGGCGCTGGATCATCGCCGGCGCCTGCGTCGCCATCATCGTCTTCGGCATGGCGTTCGCGCAACTGACCGAGCCGGCGCTGCTGATCGTCTGCGGCGTGCTGCTGACGGCCTGCAACACCACGATGTCCTACGCCTATCACGCCTATCAGACCGAGGTGTTTCCGACCCAGATCCGGGCGCGCGCTTCCGGCCTCGTCTATTCGATGAGCCGACTCTCCGCGACGTTCTCTGGCTTCATCGTCGCCTACATGCTGAAGGAGGGCGGCGTCACCGGCGTGTTCGGCCTGATCACCGCGGCCATGCTGATCGTGGTGATCGCGATGGCGCTGTTCGGTCCGAACGTGCGCGGCAAGCCGCTGGACGCGGTGTAGCCCGCGTCTCGCTCCGCGTTCGTCATTGCTTCGCTGCGCTCGCAATGACGGGGAGAGAGCGGACGAACAGCTTTCACCATTTCCGCGGAAACAGCCTCTCACCCCAGCCTCTCCCCGTCAGGACGGGGAGAGGGAGAGGATCAATCACGCCGCGAGCAAATTCTGCAACGCGGCGCCGTTGGGGACGCCGAGGCCGGAGCAGGCATCCCAGCCGGGGCCGGCCTTGTACATGCCGTGCAGATCGCCGGTGATGTCGTTGTTGCCGACCGTGATGTCACGGAACACGCCTTGCGCGTGCGAGGCGTAGATCAGCGGATTGATGAAGCCGACCGTCTTGCCGAATTTCTTGGTCGTGGCCTCGTTGATGCGGGCGATCAATCCGGCCATCAGCGGTGCCACCGCGCTGGTGCCGCCGATCGTGGTGCCGACGCCGTTGAGGAATATCTGGTAGCCGGTCGCCGGATCGGCGTCGCCGGCGACGTCGGGAACACCGCGCCCGACCGAATGCGACGGTGATTTCGGGACGTGGGCATGGGCCTGGTAGGCCGGCCGCGGAAACACCACGCTGACGCCGCCGCCGCCCGCGCCACCCTGCGTCCCGCCGTTCCAGACCACCTCCTGGATGTGACCGTTCGGCGCCTTCAGGTTGGTGCCGCCGCAGGCCAGCGCAAAGGGGCTCGAGGCCGGGAAGTCGGCGTGCGGCTTGCCGTCCCAATCCTCGCCCATATCGGCCGAACCATTGTCGCCGGAGGCAACGCAGACGGTGACGCCCATCGCGGCGGCATCGCGGATCGCCTCGTTCAGGCCGTCGACGAATTGCTGCGAGCCGTCCTCGTCTTCCGGTCCGCCCCAGCTGATCGAGATCACCGAGGGTTTTCGCGCGGCGTCGTGGACGGCGGCTTTCACCGCGTCGATGAAGCCGTTGGTGGTGTTGGGCGCGAAATAGACCACGATCCTGGCGCCCGGCGCGATGGCGCCGGCCACCTCGATGTCGAGCACGACTTCGCCGTCGGCCTCGGAATGACCCGGCTTGTTGGCGCCGCCGTCGACGCTCGCGGGCGCGATCTGCGGCATCGGGATGCCCGCCTTCTTGAAGAAGGTGCGCAGGTCGGAGGTCTTGTAGCCGGCGCCCGTGGGATGGCCCTTCTGATCGATGTCGTTGAGCTCGATGATGGCGATGCACTGGCCGGCGCCGGTCTCGCCGCCCGGGAAGTTGTAGAGCTCTGCGATCTGTTCGACCGAGAAGCTGCCGCCCTGTGTGGCACGCGCCGTCGCACCCGTCTTCGCCATCTTGCGCCGGAAGTGCGGCTGCGCCACCGGGCGGTTGTCGAGGCCATGCACACCGACCACGATACCTTCGAGCTCGGCCGGGATCTGCACGCTGCCCTTGCGCATCCGATAGGTCGCGCCCTCGTGCCTGACCTTGTTGAGCTTGACGCCGAAGGCCGCGCTCATCGCCTTCACCGTACCGGTCAGCTTAACGGTGCGGGACGCCAGATGCACGCTCTTGACGTTGAGCTCGTGATGGTGGGCGAAGTCATCGATCCTGGCGACGTCGGCAGGGTCGGCGCCCATATGCTCGCCGAATTCGGCACGCGAGAGATATTGCCGCTCGCGCGGCGGTTGTGCGCCAAGCGCCATCACGGATTCGTCCTCCGCCGGCGGCGCGCGCTTGGCACGGAGGCGAACACTGATCTCGATTTCCTGCTTGGGATCGGCCGCGCCGACGAGCTTGGCCCCCTTCGGCAATTTCCTCGCGCTGTTCACCAGCGCAACTCGCTTGGTCGAGCTTGCCATGACTTCCTCCGTTTGTGATTGGAAGGCAGATTGTCGCACCTCAACTATAGGTGTAATCTCAGTCGCCACCTGGTTCAGACATTGCGCAAATTTTTTTCAGAATAACTGTTGTTTGACAGGAGAAATTGTCTGCGACCCGAACCGGCCTCGATTCGGTCAATAGCTCAGACCCATTCGACGCCAATGAATTCGATCTAGGATTGCACCCGTCGGCCCGACTGGCCGACCGATGGAAGACATTTGTCAAAATCAAATTGACGGAGACGATGCGATGTTAGCCGACCGCAAATGGGTTGAGAGAAATCTTGGTTTCGATCCGATCACGACACCGCCCCCGCCCGAGACCTTCGTGGTGAAACGCGTGAAGGATGCCGCGGCGAAGAAGACCGCAAAGGTCACCGCGGAAGACTTTCGGCGCGAGATCATCGATTTCGATTCCGAATCGGCCGAGGGCCGCGCGTTCATGGCCTTCTCGACCTCGACCGGGCTGTCGCGCTTCACCGACATTCCCTGGCCAAAGGGACTCGCGCCGCAGACCGGGCCGAAGCCGAAAGGCAATGGCAAGGGACCGCTGCCGCGCGCCGACGTGCTGGTCGTGACCTGGACCGTCGACGAGGGCCACGCGCTCAGCCGCGTGCTGACGCCGGGCAAGGATTCACGCAACGATTACGTGCCCTATACGCATAACTACGCCGCCATCTCCAAGAAGATGCGCAACGGCTGCCCGGCCAAGGAACTGAAGCGTCTCGGTACCTACTGGACCACGACGATCGGCAAGAAGAAATGCGTGATCTTCAAATCCGACTCGCACATGTCGCAGGACGGTCCGCGATTGCCGAACATCGACGTCTGGCGCCAGATCATCACCGAGGTGCAGCCGACGCTGGTCATCACCACGGGCACCGCCGGCGGCATCGGCAAGGCATTCGAGGTCGGCGACGTCGTCGTCAGCCCGATCGTGCGCTTCGACTGCCTGTCGAAATTCAAGAAGCAGCCCTTCGCGCAGGAACACTTTTCGAGCAGGCCCGCCGTGTCGAAAAAATTCGCGCAGGCCAAGACGCTGTTCAAGGCCAATGCCGGGCAATTGCCGAAGGACAATACCAGGGCGCCGAAGATCTTCGTCGTGAAGCCGAGCGGGCTGTCCTCCTCCGTGGTCACCACCGACTTCTTCGGCTTCGACACCTCGGACAATCATTTCCATCTCCAGGGCCTCGGCGACGTCTCCGAGATGGGCGACGCCATCCTTGGCCTCGTGGCCCAGGAGATGGGCGAGAAGGCGCCGCGCTGGCTCGCGATCCGCAACGTCTCCGACCCGCAGATCAAGGCCGAGGGCACGCTGAAGCAGCAGGAGCAGGTCGCAGCCCAGATCTACAAGGGGTTCGGCCGCTGGAGCACGGTCTGCAGCGCCATCACCTGCTGGGCCAGCATCGCCGCGGAGCGGTAAGCCGCAGGGGCTGGCGGGTCAGCGTCCCTTGCCGAAGCGGCCCGGGGTGTCTACCTCTCGCGGGTGGTTTTCGTGAGAGGAACTCCCATGCTGGATGCCGCCGTGAAGGCGCTGTCGCAAATGATCTCGCCGCCGATGCGATCGATCCTGTGGCGATCGATCGGGCTTGCGCTCGTGCTGATCACCGTGCTGGCGATCGGCCTGCAGCGGCTGCTCAGCTGGTTTGCGACCTATGGCGAGGTGTGGCTCGAGGGCCTGCTCGGTCCCGGCTGGCACACCTCGCTCGAGGTCCTGGCCTGGATCGTCTCGATCGCGGCGGGACTTGGCGTCGTGTTCGGGGCCGTGTTTCTGATGCCGGCGATCACCTCGCTGGTGGCGAGCCTGTTCGTCGACGATGTCGCCGACCATGTCGAGCGCGAACACTATCCCGCCGAACGGCCGGGCGTGGCGCTGCCCTTCAGCCAGGCGATCTACGAGGGCGTCAAGACCGCCTTGCTGACCATCCTGGTCTATCTGATCGCGCTGCCCTTCGTGCTGCTGGCCGGCGCCGGTTTCCTGATCTTCTTCCTCGCCACCGCCTGGCTGCTGGGACGCGAATATTTCGAGCTCGCTGCGATGCGCTTCCGCTCGCCGGAGGAAGCCAAGGCGATGCGGCGCGACAATGCCGCGACCGTCTTCGCCGCCGGCCTGATCATCGCGGCCTTCGTCTCGATTCCGATCGTCAACCTGGCGACGCCGATCTTCGGCATGGCCTTCATGGTCCACATGCACAAGCGGCTCTCCGGCCCGCGGCCGGAGCTGATCGAGCCGGCGCGGCAGATGCGGTGACGCTGGACTTAAGTCACCTGCGCCCCGCATTTGCGCAGCAGCATCTTGGCGAAGCCGAACGGCGCCGGCGTGAACGGGCCCGGCGGGGCGCGGGTGATCAGCGCAACGACGCCGAGCGCGGCCATCGCCAGCCAGAAGCAGAGCCAGAAGCCGTCGATATAGGCGAGCACATTGGCCTCGCGCTGGACGAAGCTTGCGAGCGTCCCCACCGCGCGCGCCTGGGCCAGGCCGGCGCCATGGGCGGCGAAATGGTCGGCGAGCTGTTTCAGCGTCCGCACCACATCGACGTCGCCGACGCCGAGGTTCTGACCGAGATAGAAGGAATGGACCTGCTCGCGGACGCGCAGCCAGGTCCCCATCAGCGCCACGCCGATCTCGGCGCCGCCGAGCCGCATGATCTGGATATAGGCGGCGAACGACGTGGCCCGGCTCGGATCGGAGTTCGACAGCGCCATGATGATGATCGGCAGCAGCGTCGTCGATTGACCGACCGATTGCAGCAGCACGATGCCGATGAAATCTTCGCGCGCCCAGTCATGGGTGAGCTGGGTGCCCCAGAGGTTGGCGGCGGCAAAGCAGGCAAAGCCCAGCACCGTCACCACGCGCGCATCGAAATGACGCAGCAGCCAGATCGAAATCGGCACCAGCACGAACATCGGCAGCGCGCCGTAGGTCAAAAGCAGCAGACCGCTCTGCTCCGGCCGGAGCAGGCCGACATTGCCGAGGAAGTTCGGCACCAGCGATGAATTGGAAAGGGAAGTCAGCGTGTAGAGCAGGATCACCACCAGCGACAGGCCGATATTGCGCGAGAACAGCACGTTCACATGCGCCCAGGGTTGGCGCACCAGCGACTCGCTGACGAGGAAGCCTGCGAACAGCACCGCGCCGGCGGCGAGCAGCGCCATCACCGTGCCGGAGCCCAGCCAGTCCAGCCGGTTGCCCTGGTCGAGCCCGGCATAGATCATCGAGACCGAGGCGCCGAGCAGCAGCATGCCGCCCCAATCGGCCTCGCGCAGCAGCGCGCGGTTCACCGGCTCGCTCGGTGTGCCCAGATAGACCATCAGGCCCATCAGCGGCGCGATCACGACACCCTGCCAGTACAACCATTGCCAGCCGAGATGGTCGACGTAGAAGCCGACCAGCGAGCTCGACGTGTCCAACGCAAAGCCGACGCGGATCGAGTAGATCGAGATCGCCGGCAGCCACCAGCGGATCGGCAGGTTGCGGAACACGATCATCAGCGTCGCCGGTACGAAGGTGCCGAGCAAGAGGCCATGCACGACGCTGAGCGCAATCAGCGTCGGATAATCGTGCACGAAGGGAATGATCAGCGAGACCGCGGCGTAGACCAGGCTGGGGATCCCGAGCACGCGCCTGAGCCCGAACGCCGTCGCGAGCCACGCCACCGCGGGCGCGATGAAGATCTGCGAGCCGATGCCGGCGGTGGAGAGCCAGGCGCCCTCGTCGAAGCTGAGCGAAAACGCGCCGCGCAGGTCGGGCAGTCCGACCGTGGTCAGGCGGCTGTCGAAATTGGCGAGGAACGAGCCGAGCAGCACCGCCGCCACGGCGAACAGCGGCTGTGGCGCGACGCCGCCGCGCGAGAGCGGTCCGCGATCGAAATCGTCATTTCCCGCCATTCGCGCCCGCGGTGTTGATGCTGGTGACGACCGACATGCCGGGCACGAGCCGTGCCGTTAGCTGCTGGTTGTCGTCGAGTTGAATCCGCACGGGAATGCGCTGCACCACTTTCGTGAAATTGCCGGTGGCGTTATCAGGCGGCAGCAGCGCGACCTGCGCGCCGGTCGCCGGCGCGATACGCTCGACCCGGCCGCGCAGCTTCTCGCGCGGAAAACTGTCGACGGTGATCTCGACCGGCTGGCCCGGTGCGACGTGCGTGAGCTGGGTCTCCTTGTAGTTCGCGATCACATAGACCTTCGGCAGCGGCACCACGTTGATGAGGTTGGTGCCGATATTGACGTAGTCGCCGGGCTGCACCTGACGCTCGCCGACGACGCCGTCGAACGGCGCCGATATCTTCGTGTAGCCGAGCTTCAGCCTCGCACTCGCCAGCGACGCCTTGGTGGCTTCGAGATCGGCGGCACGCTGTTTCCTGGTGCCTTGCAGGACTTCGAGCTGATGCTGCTGGGCGGCGATCACGGCGCGGCTGGCGCGCACGTCGGCCTGCGCCTTGGCGTAGGCGGCGACCGCCTGCTCGAACCGCTGCCGCGTGCCGGACTCGGTCTGCGACAGTGATTGCTGACGCTCCTGCTCCTGCTGCGCCTCGACCTCAATGGCTTCGGCCGACAGCCGCGCGGCTTGCGCCTGCGCGATCGTCGCATATTGCAGCTCGACCTGGTTGGCCAGATTGTCGAGCGTGGCTTGCGCGGCGGCGACCGCGGCTTCGGACTGCGCGACCTGCGCCTCATAGTCCGCCGGATCGATCTGAATCAGGAGGTCGCCGGCCTTGACGCGCTGGAAGTCGGTCACCCCTACGGTCAGCACCTCGCCGGAGACACGGCTCGCCAGCCGCGTCAGCTCGGAGCGCACATAGGCGTCATTGGTGGTCTGGATCACCGCGTTGCCGACCCATTCGTCGAAGCGCAGCGTCGCCAGCGCGACGAAAGCGAGCGCGACGATGACCGCGAACAGCGGGATTACGAGGCGGCTCCACAGCGAGCTCGCCGGCCGCTGTGTAGGCTTGGGCGGCGGGGCGGGTGTGGCGGCAGGTGGTGGCGACGAGACTTGTTCCTGCTGACTCACGGTATGCCCCCAAAGCCACTTTGCCCGAATGCGAATCTCACCACTGTCATTCCGGGATGGTCCGAAGGACCAGACCCGGAATCTCGAGATTCCGGGTTCGATGCTGCGCATCGCCCCGGAATGACAGACGATAGCTAATGCCTCACACCGTCTTCTCCGGCCATCGGCAGAGATCGTTGATCAGGCATACCTCGCAGCGCGGCTTGCGCGCGAGGCAAGTATAGCGGCCGTGCAGGATCAGCCAATGATGGGCATGCAGCATGAATTCGGCCGGGATCACCTTTTCGAGACCGAGCTCGACTTCCAGCGGCGTCTTGCCGGGCGCGAGCCCGGTGCGGTTGCCGACGCGGAAGACATGCGTATCCACCGCCATGGTGTGTTCGCCAAAGGCCATGTTGAGCACGACGTTGGCGGTCTTGCGCCCGGCGCCCGGCAACGACTCGATCTCGGCGCGCGTGCGCGGCACCTCGCCGCCGAACTCGCTGAGCACCTTGGCCGACAGCGCAATGACGTTCCTCGCCTTGGTGCGATAGAGGCCGATGGTCTTGATGTATTCGCGCAAGGACTCCTCGCCGAGGTCGAGCATCTTCTGCGGCGTATCGGCGACCTCGAACAATGCGCGCGTCGCCTTGTTGACGCCGGCGTCGGTGGCCTGCGCCGACAGCACCACGGCGACCAGCAGCGTGAACGGATTGACGTGCTCAAGCTCGCCCTTCGGCTCCGGGTTGGCCTTGCGGAAACGGCTGAAGACCTCGCGGATCTCGGCGGGCGTCCAAGGTTTCATCGCTTTGAGCGATTTCTTCGCGGGGGCCCGCGGCTTCGCCACAGCCGCCTTTGCTTTTTTCTTAGGCACGGCGGCTTTGCGCGGGACCGGCTTGCGGGTGATTTTCGCCATGATCGGGATATACTGAGGGACGATGAGCACAGGCAACGAAATTGAGCGCAGGGACTCTGAAGATCAGAGCGAAGCTCAAATCTTCTCGGCGCTGCTGACGCCGCACCGCTCGCTGAACCGCACCGGCTTCCTCGCCGTGATGCTGTTCCTGAGCGCCGTCAGCTTCGTCACCGGCCTCGTCTTCCTGATGATGGGCGCGTGGCCGGTGCTCGGCTTCTTCGGCCTCGACATGCTGGTGATCTGGTGGGCCTTCAAGGTCAATTTCCGCGCCGCGCGGGCCAGCGAGGAGATCGTGGTCACGCCCTCGGAACTGCGGGTGCGGCGCGTCAGCCATCGCGGCCAGGTCGCCGAATGGACGTTCAATCCGCTCTGGGTCCGGCTCGACCTGGAGATCGACGAGGATTTTGGCCTCGAACACCTCTACCTGATCTCGCGCGGCCGCCGGCTCCAGCTCGCCGGGTTTTTGGGACCTGAAGAAAAAACAAGCTTTTACAATGGCTTGGTTGAGGCGCTGAACGCCGCCAAGCGCGGACCGACCTTCAACCCCATCCGCTGAGTTCACGTCGGAAATCGGGTGGTTTCGAACCCTCCCCTCTCCTACATTTCCGGTCATGATGACACTCGCCATACATGACCAGCGCCTGACCAAGCCGGGCCACCAGAATGCCGCGCTACGCGACTATGACTCGGTGCGCCGGGCGATCGCCTTCATCTCGGAGAACTGGCGCGCGCAGCCGACCATCGAGGCGATGGCGGATGCGGCCGGCGTCACGCCCGATGAGCTGCACCATCTGTTCCGCCGCTGGGCCTCGATCACGCCGAAGGCTTTCATGCAGGCGCTGACGCTCGACCACGCCAAGGGCCTGCTGCGGGATTCCGCGAGCGTGCTCGACGCCGCGCTCGACTCCGGCCTGTCGGGGCCGGGCCGGCTGCACGATCTCTTCGTCACCCACGAGGCGATGTCGCCGGGTGAATGGAAGAATGGCGGCGCGGGCCTCACCCTGCGCTACGGCTTCCATGCCTCGCCCTTCGGCACGGCCATCGTGATCGCGACCGATCGCGGATTGTCGGGGCTCGCCTTCGCCGATCCCGGTGAAGAGAAGGTCGCGCTCGCCGACATGACGCGGCGCTGGCGGAACGCAACTTACGTCGAGGATCACGAAGGCACCGCCCCGCTCGCCCAGCGCATCTTCGACACGAAGCTGTGGCGGCCGGACCAGCCATTGCGCGTGGTGATGATCGGCACCGATTTCGAGGTGCGGGTCTGGGAAACGCTCTTGAAGATCCCGATGGGCCGCGCGGTGTCCTATTCCGACATCGCCTGCAACATCAACAGCCCGAAGGCCTCGCGCGCCGTCGGCGCTGCGGTCGGCAAGAACCCCGTGTCGTTCGTCGTGCCCTGCCACCGCGCACTCGGCAAGAGCGGCACGCTCACCGGCTATCACTGGGGCATCACCCGCAAGCAGGCGATGCTCGGGTGGGAAGCGGGGCAGCTGGGGATGCAGTGATTGTCTGATGTCGTTCCGGGGCGATGCAAGGCATCGAACTATGGTGCGCAACTGCGCACCTGAGAACCTCGAGATTCCGGGTTCACCCTTCGGGCGCCCCGGAATGACGGCGTCTGTTACCCCGCCAGATCCAGCTTCGAGGCCACGGTCGAATCCGCATTCAGGCGGTAGATGATCGGCACACCCGTCGCGAGCTCGCGCTTCAGGATGCCTTCCGGCGACAGCTTCTCCAGCACCATGATCAGGGCGCGCAGCGAGTTGCCGTGGGCGGCGACCAGCGTGCGCTTGCCGTTGAGCACGCTGGGCAAAATCTCCTGCACGTAATAGGGCAGCGCACGCGCCAGCGTGTCCTTCAGGCTTTCGCCGCCGGGCGGCGGCACGTCGTAGGAGCGGCGCCAGATCAGGACCTGGTCCTCGCCCCATTTCTTGCGGGCGTCGTCCTTGTTGAGGCCGGAGAGGTCGCCATAGTCGCGCTCGTTCAGCGCGAGGTTCTTCTCCGTGGGCAGACCCTTCTGGCCGAGCTCGCCGAGGATGAGGTCGAGCGTGTGCTGCGCGCGCGTCAGCACCGACGTGTAGGCGACGTCGAACACGAGCCCCTGCGCCTTCAGCTTGCGGCCGGCTTCCCTGGCCTCGGCGACGCCCTGCTCGGTGAGATCAGGATCCTTCCACCCCGTGAACAGGTTCTTCAGATTCCATTCGCTCTGGCCGTGGCGGACGAGCACGAGAAGACGTTCGCTCATTGACTGCTTTCCGTTGCTTTCTTTCGTTCAGATATCGGCGAGGCCGAGCACGTCGGCCATGGAGTAGTGCCCCGGCTTCTTGCCATGCGCCCACAGTGCCGCCTTCAGCGCGCCATGCGCGAACAGCATGCGGTCCTCAGCCTGATGCGACAGCGTCAGGCGCTCGAACGGGCCGAGGAAGCTGACGCTGTGGTCGCCGGCCGCGGTGCCGCCGCGCAAGGAGGCGAAGCCGATGTTGCCGGGCTTACGTGCCCCGGTGATGCCGTCACGGCCACGGTCCGCATGCTCGTCGAGCGAGATGCCGCGGCCGACCGCCGCGGCCTGGCCCAGCATCAGCGCGGTGCCCGAGGGCGCATCGATCTTCATGCGGTGATGGGTTTCGACGATCTCGATGTCGAAGCTCTGGTCGAGCGCCTTGGCGACGCGCTTGACCACCGCGGCAAGCAGATTGACGCCCAGGCTCATATTGCCGGACTGCACCACGACCGCGCGATTGGTGACGCTCTTGATCACGGCGTTGTCGGAACCCGAAAGCCCGGTCGTCCCGATGACATGCACAATGCCGCGCTCGGCGGCGATCGCGACGTTGGCGATGGTCGCGGCCGGCACGGTGAAATCGAGGATGCCGTCGGCCTCCTTCGACATCGCCCAGAGATCGGCCGAGAGCTTGATGCCATTGGCCGGCAGGCCCGCGAGCACGCCGGCATCCTTGCCGAGCATCTCGGAGCCCGGCGCCTCCAGCGCGCCCGCCAGCACCGCGCCTTTGCTCTCGGCAATCGCGCGCGTCAGCGCCCGGCCCATCCGGCCGCCGGCTCCAGCAACAATCAAGCGCATGTCGGACATGGTGTGATCCTCTTCGGGGCCGTTGTAGCGGGGGGACGCAGTTCCGGCAACCGAGGGGGACACCACCGTCATTCCGGGGCGATGCGCAGCATCGAACCCGGAATCTCGAGATTCCGGGTTCGCCCTTTGGGCGCCCCGGAATGACGGCCTACCTCAGCCGTCCGACGGCTGTGCGCCGTCATAGCCCTCGATGATGATGAGGTCGGCGACCGAGTGCGGCTGGCGCACCTTGATGTTGGCCTGGTATTCCGGTGAGTTGTAGCAGGCGATCGCGGTCTCGTAGTCCGGGAATTCGATCACGACGTTGCGGGTGCGGCTGGCACCTTCGACGGTGGTGAACTTGCCGCCGCGGACGACGAAGCGGCCGCCCCATTTCTTGAAGATCGCGCCGTTGGCGACGGCATAAGGCTTGTAGCCCTCGTCACTGTTCACATCGACACGCCCGATCCAGTAGCCTTTTGCCATTGTTCTTCTCCCTTGTTGTTGTCTCTATTTGAGCATGATCTCCGCGCAAACGCGTTCCGCGTTTGTCGCGATGGAAAACCGCTGCACACTTTGCGCTAACGCGGCCCTTCGGGTCCGGATCATGCTCCCAGCGCCTGCCCGATCTCGGCCTGGATGGCGTCTGCGATCGCCTTGGGCTCGGCGGCTTCCACCACCGGGCGCCCGACGACGAGATAATCGGCGCCCGCGGTGATCGCGCGGCCCGGCGTCATGATGCGTTTCTGATCGCCGCTTGCCGAGCCCGCCGGCCGGATGCCGGGCGTGACGAGGCTCATCTGGTGGCCGACGATCTTGCGCAAGGCGCCCACCTCCTCGGGCGACGACACCAGCCCGTCGATGCCGAGCACCTGCGCCTGCTGCGCGCGCGCTTCGACGAGCTCGGCGACGCCGAGCCGGAAACCTGCCGCGTGCAGATCGTCCTCGTTGTAGGAAGTCAGCACAGTGACGGCGAGGATCTTCAGGTTCGAGCCGCCGCGGCCTTCGACGGCGCCCTTCATGGTCTGCGGATAAGCGTGCACGGTGAGGAAGGTCGCGCCCAGCCTGGTGATGCTCTCGACGCCTTGCGCCACGGTGTTGCCGATGTCGTGCAGCTTGAGATCGAGAAAGACCTTCTTGCCCTTGTCCGCGAGCCTCGCAACGAGCGGCAAGCCGCCGGCATAAGCGAGGCGATAGCCGATCTTGTAGAACGTGACGCTGTCGCCGAGCCTTGCGATCATTGCCTCCGCGGCATCAACGCTCGGCAGATCGAGCGCAACGATCAGGCGGTCTTTCGGGGCGATCTCGGCTGGCGTCATGTCACCTCACATCATGCGTTGGGAAATGTCGATCAACTGCGCTACCAGCTCCTTCAACGCGGCGATATCGCCCTCGTTCTTCAGCCTGTCCATATCGTCATAGGCCTCTCCGGCAAAGGCGAGCGTGAGCTGGCTGGCAATCACATTGGCGTGGCAGGAGGTCAGGATCAGCCGCAACGCCTGGAGCGCGCGGGCGGCGCCGAGCCGGCTCTGCGAGGCGCCGGCGAGCGCGAAGGCGCGGTTGCGGAACACCTCGCCGCGCGCCTCGTGCAGCTCATGCACGCGGCTGACCCAGTCGATCGCGTTCTTAAGCAGCGGCGGCACCGAGGCATTGTATTCGGGCGAAACGATCAGCACGCCATGATGCGCGCCGATCATGCGCTTGAGATTGATCGCGTGCTTGGGCACGCCCGACTTGGCCTGGAGGTCGCCGTCGTAGATCGGCAGCGGAAAATCGGCGAGCGAGATGCGGGTGACGTCGACGCCGGCCTGGGCGAATTCATAGGCGGCGAGCGCGGCCAGCTTCGCATTGTGCGAGCCGGTGCGTAGCGAGCCGGGAATGACCAGGATTTTGGGTGCGGACATCCGCTTCCATGCGTTCGGCGAAACGAGCCCGCCGCGCAAAGAGGAATGCCGGCGGAATTAATCCTTGCGATACACCCAGACGCGGGCCGGCGGAAGGTTCATCCAGATCCGTTCCGAAGCCTCTGTGGACACGCCGGGCAGCGATTTCGGGATCGGCGGCACCACCGCATAGGTGAACTGGACGAAGGGCGCGCCGGGCGCGAGCGCCGTGAAAGCGTCGCGAATGAGCCGCAACCGCGTCAGCATCGGTTTGGTGACCAGCGGCAGGCCGGAGACGACGGCGGATGCCGGCGCGCTCAGCACGTTCCAGAGCGTGTCGCGCAGGCGATAGGCATCGCCCTGCACGACCTTGGCCTGCGGATAGCGGTCGCGCAGCAGCGCGCAGAAGCCGGGATTGTACTCGACGAGGACGAGACGCTTCTGGTCGACGCCACGTTCGACCAGGGCCGAGGTGATGGCGCCGGTACCGGGGCCGAGCTCAACCACAGGGGCGTCCGAGTTGACGTCGACGTAATGCGCCATGGTCCGGGCCAGCAGCTTGCCCGACGGCATCACTGCGCCCATGTGGAGCGGCTTTTCGATCCACGATCTGAGAAAGCGCACCTCGTCATCAAGACGAGGCTTCTTCAACGCACGCGCGGACGATGGCAATGGCATGTCTGGACCGGACGGGACCGCAGGACGCGGCGTGTCAGAAAATGGTCATAAAGACGTATAGGCCGAAGGCGATACGGTCAAGACGAGTCAATTCGCCCGACTGCCGAAGAAATCCTTGACCTTGGTGAAGAAACCCTCGGATTCCGGCTGGGTGTTGCCGGAAGAGAGCTTTTCGAACTCGGCCAGCAATTCCTGCTGCTTCTTGGTGAGATTCTGCGGGGTCTCGACCACGACCTGAACGTACATGTCGCCGGTCTGGCGCGAGCGCAGCACCGGCATGCCTTTTGATGCAATGCGGAATCGACGGTTGGACTGGGTCCCGGCCGGCACCTTCACCTTGGCCTTGCCCTTCTCGATGGTCGGCACCTCGAATTCGCCGCCAAGGGCGGCCGTCACCATCGAGATCGGCACCCGGCAATGCAGATCGGCGCCGTCGCGCTGGAAGAACTGGTGCTGGGCCAGCGACAGGAAGATGTAGAGGTCGCCGGGCGGGCCGCCGCGGACACCGGCCTCGCCTTCGCCGGCGAGCCTGATCCGCGTACCGTCCTCGACGCCCTGGGGAATGTTGACCGACAGCGTCCGCTCGCGGGTCACACGGCCCTGGCCAGAGCAGGACGGGCAGGCGTCCTCGATCATCTGGCCGCGGCCCTGGCAACCCGGACAGGTCCGCTCCAGGGTGAAGAAGCCCTGCGACTGCCGCACGCGGCCGGCGCCGCCGCAGGTCGAGCAGGTCTTCGGCTTCGTGCCGGCCTTGGCGCCGATGCCCGAGCAGGCCTCGCAGGTGACCGAGACCGGGATCTCGATCTGCGCGGTCTTGCCGCCAAAGGCCTCCTCGAGCGTGATTTCCATGTTGTAGCGCAGGTCGGCGCCGCGCTCGCGGCCGCCGCGGCCGCGCTGTCCGGCCATGCCGAACAGGTCCTCGAAAATATCGGAGAAGGAGGAGGCGAAGCCCGCGCCGAAACCGGCGCCGCCGCCAGGACCGCCCTGCTCGAAGGCCGCATGGCCGAAACGGTCATAGGCCGCGCGCTTGTCCTTGTCCTTCAGGACCTCGTAGGCCTCGTTGATTTCCTTGAACTTGACCTCGCTGGTGTCGTCCCCCGGATTGCGGTCGGGATGGAACTTCATCGCCAGCTTGCGGAACGACGACTTCAACTTGGATTCGTCGGCGTCACGTTCGACTTCGAGGGTCTCGTAGTAGCAGCGCTTGGTGGACGTGGACATGTTGAACTCGGTCTATCCAATCGCGATTCAAGTCGGGGCAAAACAATGCTGCCACGCGACGATATAGGCGTCCCTCCGCCTCGCGGCAGAGGGCAGCATGGCAGCGTTGAGAATAACGGCTGGAAATTGATCGATCGTAACGGGAGCGTAGCCCGTCGACCTCGACACGGGAGCCTCCCCCGCGAAGGGGGAGGCCGAAGGAGTGTGTGGGGTCCAAGCCGTCCGCATCATCACCCTCTTGGGGTTCAGGCGGACTTCTTGTTGTTCTTGTCGTCGTCGACTTCGGTGAACTCCGCGTCGACGACGTCGTCCTTGGCCGCGTCCTTCTTGGCGTCGGCCTCGGCCTGCTGCTTGTACATGGCCTCGCCGAGCTTCATCGAAGCCTGGGCCAGCGTCTGGGTCTTGGCCTTGATCGCCTCGGCATCGTCGCCCTTCAGCGCTTCCTTGAGGTCGCTGACGGCATCCTCGATGGCGCGGCGCTCGGTCTCGGCGACCTTCGAACCGTGCTCGGCGAGCGCCTTCTCGGTCGAATGCACCAGACCGTCCGCCTCGTTCTTGGCGGTCACCGCCTCGCGGCGCTTCTTGTCCGCTTCGGCATTGGCCTCGGCGTCCTTGACCATCTTCTCGATGTCGGCTTCCGACAGACCGCCGGAGGCCTGGATGCGGATCTGCTGCTCCTTGCCGGTGGCCTTGTCCTTCGCCGAGACGTTGACGATGCCGTTGGCGTCGATGTCGAAGGTCACCTCGATCTGCGGCATGCCGCGCGGGGCCGGCGGAATGCCCATCAGGTCGAACTGGCCGAGCATCTTGTTGTCGGCCGCCATTTCACGCTCGCCCTGGAAGACGCGGATGGTGACCGCGTTCTGGTTGTCCTCGGCGGTCGAGAACACCTGGCTCTTCTTGGTCGGGATCGTGGTGTTGCGGTCGATGATGCGGGTGAACACGCCGCCCAGCGTCTCGATGCCCAGCGACAGCGGGGTCACGTCGAGCAGCAGCACGTCCTTGACGTCGCCCTGGAGCACGCCGGCCTGGATCGCGGCACCGATCGCCACGACTTCGTCCGGGTTGACGCCCTTGTGCGGCTCCTTGCCGAACAGCTGCTTCACGACTTCCTGGACCTTCGGCATGCGCGACATGCCGCCGACCAGAACCACTTCGCCGATCTCACCGGCGGTGACGCCGGCGTCCTTCAGCGCCTTGCGGCAGGGCTCGACGGTCTTCTGGATGAGGTCGTCGACCAGCGCCTCGAACTTGGCGCGGGTGAGCTTCATCGTCAGATGCTTCGGGCCGGTCTGGTCCGCGGTGATGAAGGGCAGGTTGATCTCGGTCTGCGTCGTCGACGACAGCTCGATCTTGGCCTTTTCAGCGGCTTCCTTCAGGCGCTGCAACGCGAGCTTGTCGTTGCGCAGGTTGATGCCCTGCTCCTTCTGGAACTCGTCGGCGAGATAACCGACCAGGCGCATGTCGAAGTCTTCGCCGCCGAGGAAGGTGTCGCCGTTGGTCGACTTCACCTCGAACACGCCGTCGCCGATTTCGAGAATGGAGATATCGAACGTGCCGCCGCCGAGATCGTACACGGCGATCGTGCCGGTCTTGGTCTTGTCCAGACCATAGGCGAGCGCGGCCGCGGTCGGCTCGTTGATGATGCGCAGCACTTCAAGGCCCGCGATCTTGCCGGCGTCCTTGGTCGCCTGGCGCTGGGCGTCGTTGAAGTAGGCGGGAACGGTGATGACGGCCTGGTCGACCTTCTGGCCGAGATGGGCCTCCGCGGTCTCCTTCATCTTCTGCAGGATGAACGCCGAGACCTGCGAGGGCGAGTAGGTCTGGCCGTCGGCCTCGACCCAGGCGTCGCCGTTGGAAGCCTTCACGATCTTGTACGGAACGAGCTTCTTGTCCTTCTCGACCATCGGGTCGTCGTAGCGGCGGCCGATGAGGCGCTTCACTGCGAAGAAGGTGCGCTCGGGATTGGTGACGGCCTGGCGCTTGGCCGGCTGGCCGACGAGGCGCTCACCGTCGTCGGTGACGGCGACGATCGAAGGCGTCGTGCGCATGCCCTCGGAATTCTCGATGACTTTGGCGTTCTTGCCATCCATCACGGCGACGCACGAGTTCGTGGTGCCGAGGTCGATCCCAATGACCTTTCCCATGGTCCTGATATCCTTCTTTTTGCGGCAGGTTGGTTGGGCCCAGAAGGCACCCGAACCGAAACCCCCTAAGATCAAACATTCGCGATATTGCGATGGTTGAGGCTCATATAGGAGGGGGGGAGGGGCCCGCAAGGACCGAACGCAAGTTTCGGCCGTGAAAACATTGGGTTTTGGAAGATCATATCCGGGCCCAGCCGCCCTTGCGGGTGAGGAATTATTAACAGGTCCGGGCTTCGGCAAGCCCCCGTTACCGCGATCCGGCCTGCCCTGTTGCGGCAGGGCCAAACCGGCTAAAAGGCGGACCGGCCGGAGCGCCGCACCCAGGCTGCTTCGCGCGACAAAGCGGCCCGGTGGCCGACCATCGAACGGCCTCAATGTGAACCAATCAGAGTGCCCATGAAGCTGATCCGTCCCCTCGCCGCGCTCGCCCTCCTCGCCGTCTCCGCGCTTCCGGCCTTTGCTGCCGACGCCGTTTTCCCGCCCGGACTGCGCCTCGGCATGGTGCCGCTGGTCGGCCTCAGCACGGCCAAGACCTTTCCGGGCTTCGAGAGCGAGGACGGCACCGTCAAGGTGCTGATCACCGAGCTGCCGCCGGCGGCCTATGGCGAGGTCGTGAGCGCCTTCAATTCCAATCCGGCCGGCGTCAACGGCGTCAAGCAGGACAAGATCGAGACCCCCGCGGGCCTTGCCTATTTCACCACCGAGAGCGGCAAGGCCGGCGAGACGGCGGTGAAACGCTATTCGATGATCGTGCCGGGCGCCGGCTTCTCCGGCTATGTCGCGGTGCAGATCCCGGAGAACGCGACCAAGATCTACACCGACGAGGCGGTGCGGCAGATGTTTGCGAGCACCGTGACCCGCAAGCAGGTCTCGGCCGAAGAGCAGATCGGGCTGATGCCGTTCAAGATCACCGATCTCGCCGACTTCAAGGACATCCGCACGCTGGCGCCGGGCTCTAGCATCATCCTGGCCGACGGCAACGAGAGCACGGGCTACGAGTCGAAGCCGTTCATGATCCTCGGCCTGATCGGCGCCACCCCGCAAGCCGCCGACGACCGCGCCCGCTTCGCCCAGGAGGCGGCGCTCCAGATCCCCGGCGTGCGCGAATCGCGCGTCACCATGTCCGAGCCGATCCGCATCAACGGCCAGCAGGGCTTCGAGACCCGGATCGACGGCGTCAGCGGCAAGGACAAGACCCCGGTGACCGTGGTGCAGTGGATCCGCTTCTCGAGCGGCGGCGCCTCGCTGCGCATCATCGCCAGCGCCCCGCGCGACCAGTGGCAAGCCGCCTTCACCCGCTTCCGCGCCGTGCGCGACGGCATCCAGCCGAAGGGGTAGCTGCATCCGCAAGCGAGATGCGCTCCCTCCCCCGCTTGCGGGGGAGGGTTGGGGAGAGGGTGTCTCAACAACGAAGACTCCCCCAGAGGAGAGAACCCTCACCCGGCGCTACGCGCCGACCTCTCCCGCAAGCGGGAGAGGTGCACCGAGTACGCGGCTGAGCCCACCCTCTCACCAAAACCGGCTGCATTTTCGGGCTTCTGTTCGTACACAAGCGGAACTAGGCTCCTGCCCAATCGAGTTCATCCTGGAGGGAGGCGAACGATGCTAGATCGGCGGCAAGTCTTGGCGGCGCTTGGGACGAGCGCCCTCGTAGCCCTCGCGCCAACCGCACTTCTTGCGGCCGCATCGATCAAGCCGGACGATGCGTCCGCGCTGCTCGTGATCGACGTGCAGAACTGCTTCCTGCCGGGCGGCAGCCTCGCGGTGAAGGAAGGCGAGCAGGTGGTGCCCGTCATCAACAAGATCTCGAAAGCGTTTTCGAATGTGGTGATGACGCAGGACTGGCACACGCCCGGCCACGTTTCGTTTGCGTCGGTCCACTCCGGCAAGAAGCCGTTCGAGACCATCGACCTGCCTTACGGCAAGCAGGTGCTGTGGCCCGACCATTGCGTGCAGGGCACTGACGGCGCTTCGCTGTCGAAGGACCTCGCAATCCCGCACGCCGAGCTCATCATCCGCAAGGGTTTTCACAAGGACGTCGACAGCTACTCGGCCTTCCTCGAAGCCGACGGCAAGACCTCGACCGGCCTCGCCGGCTATTTGAAGGGCCGCAAGATCAAGCGCGTCTTCGTCGCTGGCCTCGCGACAGATTTCTGCGTCGCCTGGACCGCGCTCGACGCGCGCAAGGCGGGCTTCGAAGTCTATGTCGTGGAAGACGCCTGCCGCGGCATCGACACGCAGGGCTCGCTGGCAAAAGCCTGGGCCGACATGGCCAAGGCCGGCGTGAAGCGGATTCAGTCTGCGGATATCGCGGCGAGCGCGTAAGACCAGCCATCAGTCGTTCCGGGGCGGCTCGAAGAGCCGAACCCGGAATCTCGAGATTCTCAGGTGCGCAGCTGCGCACCATAGTTCGATGCTTCGCATCGCCCCGGAATGACGTCAGAACTCAGTTCGCCGCGCTGTTCGGCTCGTTGGTGTTGGCGGCGGACGCAGCCTTCGCGCCGCCCTTGGCGACCCCAACGAGGGCCGGACGCAGCACGCGCTCGCCGATGGTGTAGCCGGCCTGCATGACCTGCACGACCGTACCGGCGGGCACCGACGCATCAGGCACTTCGAACATCGCCTGCTGGAAGTTCGGGTCGAACTTCTGACCCTGCGGATCGAACTTCTTCACGCCGTGCTTTTCCAGCGCGTTGAGCAGCGAGCGCTCGGTGAGCTCGACGCCCTCGATCAGCGAGGTCAGGCCGGGATCGGCCGCGGCGCGGGCCTCGGCGGGAACCGCGTCGAGCGCGCGCTGGAGGTTGTCGGCGATGTCGAGCACGTCGCGGGCAAAGCCGGTGATGCCGTAGAGACGGGCGTCGGCGACCTCCTTGGTGGTGCGCTTGCGCAGATTTTCCATCTCCGCCAGCGTCCGCAGCATACGGTCGCGCGCCTCGGCGGCTTCCTTCTGCAACAGCTCGACCGAGCCCGGCTCGGGATCGTCGGGCATGATGTAGGGCTTCGACACCACGGGCTCGCCGGTCGGCGCGGTCGTGTCTTCGGGTTGCCGGTCTCGATCGGTCATCGGCTCTCTTTTCGAATTTGTCTCAGGGATTTTTCTGGCCCGGATATCGTGCTTCGGACGCCGAAAATCAAGCGCCCGTGATCGCCTCAGCCGCCGGTCAGCCCCCCAGAAGGCGGCTGACGATCCGGGCGGCGTAGTCCACGGTCGGGATCACACGGGCATAATTCAGCCGTGTCGGCCCGATCACGCCCAAAACGCCGACGATGTGGCCGGCGGCATCCCGATAGGGCGAGATGATGGTCGAGGAGCCCGACAAGGAGAACAGCTTGTTCTCCGAACCGATGAAAATCCGCACGCCTTCCGCGGTCTCGGCCCGGCCGAGCAGGTCGATGACGCCGCGCTTGGTCTCGAGGTCGTCGAACAAGAGGCGGACCCGCTCCAGATCCTCCAGCGCGTGCAAATCTTCCAGCAGATTGGCGTGGCCACGGACGATGAGCTGGCGGTCCTCGTTCTCGCCGCCGGACCAGCTGGCGATCCCGGCCGAAATCACCTTCTGCGTCAGCTGATCGAGCTCGGCACGGGCCTCCCCGAGCGCGGTCTCGAGCTCGAGCCGCGCTTCGGCCAGGGTCCGGCCGCGAATCCGCGAATTGAGGAAATTGCCGGCCTCGGTGATCGCCGAGGAGGGAACTCCGGGTGGCAGCGTCAGCACGCGGTTTTCGACCTGGCCGTCCTCGCCGACCAGGATCACCAGCGCCTTTTCCGGTTCCAGCCGGACGAATTCGATGTGTTTCAGCCGCGCGTTGGATTTCGGCGTCAGCACCACGGCGGCGGCGCGGGTCAGGCCCGACAGCCGCGTCAGCGCCTGGTCCAGCGCCGCCTCGACCGACTGCGCCTGACCGACGGAGGTGAGCTGGCTCTGGATCGACTGCCGCTCAGCGTCATTGAGGTCGCCCACCTGCATCAAGGCGTCGACGAAGAAGCGCAGGCCGAGTTCCGTCGGCAGCCGGCCGGCGGACGTATGCGGGGCATAGATCAGGCCGAGCTGTTCCAGATCGGCCATGACGTTGCGAACCGAGGCCGGCGACAGTGGCATCGCGATCAGCCGGGAAATATTGCGTGAGCCCACCGGCTCGCCGGTCGCGAGATAGCTTTCGACAATTTGACGAAAGATGTCGCGGGACCGCTCATTCAGCTGGGCGAGCCCTGCGCGCGGCGCGATCAGATGGATCGGATCGTGATGGGCCACAGACAGCAACTCCTCTCAGATGCTTATAATTTGGCCATCCGGGAGGTCCCTGACAAGCGTGGTTTTGCACTTGCTCGACAGTTGCTTGGGGACCGAAAAGGCCTTGCCGCTCACCCTCACCCCACCTACAAGCACCGCGAACAGCCTATTCCCGTGAGTTTTGGAGGATTTCCCATGCGGCCAAGCCGCCGTGCGCCCGACGAATTGCGCCCCGTGACGCTGGAGCGCGGCGTGGTCAAATATGCGGAAGGCTCCTGCCTGGTGAAATTCGGCGACACCCATGTGCTGGTCACCGCCACGCTGGAGGACCGCCTGCCGCCGTGGCTGAAGGGCCAGGGCCGCGGCTGGGTCACCGCGGAATACGGCATGCTGCCGCGCGCGACCTCGGAACGAACCCGCCGCGAGGCCTCCGCCGGCAAGCAGAGCGGCCGCACCGTCGAGATCCAGCGCCTGATCGGCCGCTCGCTTCGCACCATCATCAATCTCGAAGCGCTCGGCGAGCGCCAGATCACGGTCGATTGCGACGTGCTCCAGGCCGACGGCGGCACGCGCACGGCCTCGATCACCGGCGCCTGGGTCGCGCTCGCCGATTGCGTCAACTGGATGAAGGCGCGCAACATGGTCAAGGCCAACGTGCTGCGCGACAACGTCGCCGCGATCTCCTGCGGCATCTACAACGGCACGCCCGTGCTCGACCTCGACTATGCCGAGGATTCGGAAGCCCAGACCGACGCCAATTTCGTCATGACCGGCGATGGCCGCATCATCGAGGTGCAGGGCACCGCGGAACGCGAACCGTTCACACAAGACGAGCTCCTGGCGCTGATGGCGCTGGCCCAGAAGGGTATCGCGCGCCTCGTGGACTTGCAGAAACTGGCCGTCGCGTAGTCAATAGGCCCATGCACCGCCGAATCACCGGAAAGCTCGTCATCGCCACCCACAATCCCGGCAAGCTCGCCGAGATGAAGGAGCTTTTGGCGCCTTACGGCATCGAGGCGGTGTCGGCCGGCGAGCTCGGCCTTTCCGAGCCGGACGAGACCGGCAACGATTTCCGCAGCAACGCCGCGATCAAGGCGATCGCGGCCGCGCACGCGTCCAAGCTTCCGTCCTTCGCCGATGATTCCGGCATCGTGGTCGACGCGCTCGACGGCGCGCCCGGCATCTACAGTGCGCGCTGGGCCGGACCGACCAAGGACTTCACCGCGGCGATGACGCGGATCGAGCGCCTGTTGCAGGAGCGCGGCGCGACCGCGCCTGACAAGCGCAAGGCGCACTTCGTCTCCGCGCTCTGCGTCGCCTGGCCCGACGATCATCTCGAAGAGGTCGAGGCGCGCGTCGACGGCACGCTGGTCTGGCCGCCGCGCGGCACCGCCGGCTTCGGCTATGATCCGATGTTTCGGCCCGACGGTCACACGCGCACCTTCGGCGAGATGACCAGCATCGAGAAGCACGGCCTGCCGCCGCTCGGCCTTGCCCTGTCGCACCGTGCCCGCGCCTTCGTGAAACTGGCGGAGATCTGCCTTGAGCCGCGCTAACGAAGCCTTCGGCGTCTACGTGCACTGGCCGTTCTGCCTGTCGAAGTGCCCCTATTGCGACTTCAACAGCCATGTCCGCCATGCCGCGATCGACGAAGCGCGCTTCGCCTCCGCCTTCGCGCGCGAGATCGAAACGACCGCGCAGCGCGCGCCCGGCCGCGAGGTCACCTCGATCTTCCTCGGCGGCGGCACGCCGTCGCTGATGCAGCCCGCGACCGTCGGCGCCGTGCTCGATTCGATCGGCAAGCACTGGCAGGTCGCTCGTGATGTCGAAGTCACGCTGGAAGCAAACCCGACCAGCGTCGAGGCCACGCGCTTCGCCGGCTATCGCGCTGCCGGCGTCAACCGCGTCTCGCTCGGCGTGCAGGCGCTCGACGATGCTTCGCTGAAGGCGCTAGGCCGCATGCACAGCGCGCGCGAAGCGCTGGACGCGGTCGCCATCGCGCGCCGCTCGTTCGAGCGTTATTCGTTCGACCTGATCTACGCCCGCCCCGACCAGACGCCGGCGATGTGGGCCGATGAACTGCGTCTTGCGATCGCGGAGGCGGCCGAGCATCTGTCGCTCTATCAATTGACGATCGAGGAAGGCACGCCGTTCTTCGGCCTGCACCAGGCCGGCAAATTGAAGACCCCGGACGAGGCGGTCGCGCGCGCGCTCTACGACGTCACGCAGGAAACCTGCGACAAGCTCGGCCTGCCCGCTTACGAGATCTCCAATCACGCGCGGCGCGGCGCCGAATGCCGGCACAATCTGGTCTACTGGCGCGGCGACGAATATGCCGGCATCGGCCCCGGCGCGCACGGCCGGCTCGACATCGACGGGATCAGGCACGCCACCGCCACCGAGAAGCGTCCCGAAGCCTGGCTGTTGCGGGTCGAGACCAACGGCCACGGCGTCGTGACCGACGATCTCCTCAACAGCGAGGAGCGCGCCGATGAATTTTTGCTGATGGGACTCCGTCTCGCCGAAGGCATCGATCCCGAACGCTACACCGCCCTCTCCGGCCGCGCGCTCGACCCCAAGCGCATCGCGCTGCTGCGTGAGGAAGGCGCGATCACGGTCGATGCGACGGGACGGCTGCGCGTGACCAGCAGCGGATTCCCGGTGCTGGATGCGGTGGTCGCGGATCTGGCGGCCTGAGCTCTCTCCCCATCGTCGTCCTGGCGAAAGCCAGGACCCATTACCCCAGGGAGGAGTTTGGCGAAGAGTCCCAATTATTACTTTGCTGGTACTCGCACTGTAGTCACTCGATAGATCACGCGGTATGGGTCCTGGCTTTCGCCAGGACGACGGCGAAAGAACAGCTAAGCCCCAAAACTCTTCGGCGAACCCGCGACCGCGACGCCGCCGCCGGTCGTCACCTTCATCACCGCAAGGCCGCGTTCGTTGGTGCCGTCGGCGCGGAAGCGGAATAGACCGTCGATGCCGGCAAAGCCCGAGGGGTTGGTGAGCACGTCGGACGAGAAGCGCGTGGTGCCCTGCGTGCGCGCGAGCGCGGCGACGAGGGCGACCGCGTCATAGGCGAGCGTTGCGGTGCGAATCGGCTCGGCACCGTATTTGGTGCGGTAGCGGCCGGAGAAAGCGCGGAAGCCGGCGGGATCGGGCGCCGCGTAGAGGCCGCCTTGCAGGCTCGCATTCGCGTAGACGCGCGGATTGTCCCACAGGCCGGTGCCGAGCAGCTGGATGTTGCGCAAGTTCGCGCCGGCGGCCGTCATCGCATCGGCGACCGTCACCACCGCATCGCCGTCATCGGCGATGAACAGCGCATCCGCGCTGCCGAGCTGCTGCGCCACGGCGCGCGCCGGCGTGGCGCGGTCGGCGCCGTATTTCTCGAACGCGACGATGCGGCCGCCGCGCCGCGGCACCGCCGCCTTCACCGCGGCCTCGACCACATTGCCATAGGCATTGTCGGGCACGAGCACGGCGACGGAGCGCTTTCCGATGCTGGCGGAATATTCGACGATGCGATTGACGTCGGACTCCGGCAGGAACGAGAGCAGATAGACGCCGCGGCCGGCGATGCTGGAATCGGTCGAGAACGCGATCACGGAAATGCCGCGCGTGCGCGCGACCTGCGCCACCGCCGGCACCGATTGCGCGAACAGCGGTCCCAAAATGATCTCGGCGCCTTCGTCGATCGCCTGCTGCGCACCGGCCTGCGCGCCTTGCGGGCTGCCATTGTCGTCCTTGATCAGGAGCTGGATGTTCGGATTCTGGAATTCGGCCAGCGCCATCTCGGCGGCGTTGCGCATCGACTGCGCGGCGAGGCCGGCGTTGCCGGCGGCCGAGAGCGGCAGGATCACGGCAACCTTCACCCCGCCGGTGCCGGCGGTGGTGGCCTGTTGCGGCGGCCCGGCCGGCTGAGCCGGGGGCGCGGAAGAGCTGCTGAAGGGATTAGAGAACTGGCTCAGGCTCTGCTGCACGCCGGCGCAGGCCGACAGCAAGGGCGCGCCGAGCAACAGGCCGAGCGCGCTCCGCCGGGTCGCACCCGACGATTGGGGCCCCGGATCGGGAGATTTTGGATGACGCGGGCCCAGCATGGTGGCTTCTCTTCTGACCTGCCGTCGCCGGCCGGTCACAACAAACTTGTCGCGACAGAAGCCGCGGATTCAGGCATATTGTCGGCAAATAGTTAACCAAAACAAAAGGATAATGACCGCTTAACGCGACCGTCCCTCAAGTCCCGGCCAGCTGTCCGCCGTCGGTCACCTAGCATCAAGGCGGCGTTTCCGCCGCGAATATGGCGCTGACGCTGCATTCCCTCTGGAATGTGATGCCGGATGGATCACATTCCACTCCTCTTCAGTCCTTGCCCCGCCCCTTGGCCTAGCCGCGATCTTTTTCGGAGGACCGGTTCCAACCCCCGGGGATCATGCCTAAGTTCGATTCATTATGCGCGCAAAGCCGGCCCCGATAAATACGCCTGAAGGCACAGACGCCGCCCCGCGCGGCTTCTCCATCGACGCCCATCGTCTTGCGGCGCCGAAAGCGGCCGCGGGCCTCTATCTGGTCGCGACCCCGATCGGCAATCTCGGCGACATTACGCTGCGCGCGCTTCAGACGCTCGCCGGAGTCGACGTCATCGCCTGCGAGGACACCCGCATCACGCGGCGCCTGACCGAGCGCTACGACATTTCCGCGCAGCTCAAGCCCTATCACGAGCACAATGCCGAGGCGGCGCGCCCGAAGATCCTGGAGCGGCTTTCGCAAGGCGGCTCGATCGCGCTGGTGTCGGACGCCGGCACGCCGCTGATCTCCGATCCCGGCTTCAAGCTGGTGCGCGAGGTCTGCGCCGCCGGCCATGCCGTCTACGCACTGCCCGGCCCCTCCTCGGTGCTGGCGGCGCTGTCGGTCGCCGCACTGCCGACCGACCGCTTCTTCTTCGAGGGCTTTCTGCCGGCAAAATCCGCCGCGCGCCGCTCGCGCCTTGCCGAGCTTGCCCGCATCGATGCGACGCTGGTGATGTTCGAGTCCGGCAACCGCGTGCAGGACACGCTCGCCGATCTCGCCGAGATCATGGGGACGCGCGAGGCCGCGATCTGCCGCGAGCTGACGAAGCTGCACGAGGAGATTTCGCGCGCGACGTTGACCGAGCTGGCACGCGAGGCAGATGCGCTGGAGACGCGCGGCGAGTTCGTGCTGGTGATCGCACCGCCTGCGGCGGACGCCGAGATGCTGACATCGCATGCGCTCGACGACCTGCTGCGCGCGCAGCTGGCGACGCACAGCGTCAAGGACGCCGTGGCCCATGCCGTCGCGCTGTCCGGCCGGCCGCGGCGCGAGGTCTATGCCCGCGCACTCGAGCTCGCAAAAGATTTGCGGGGCGGCGATGGCGAAGCCTGAGGGCGGAGCGGAACCGAAAGTCGCCTCGCCCGAGCGCGTCGCCGCGTTCCGCACCGGCATCTCTGCGGAGAGCCGCGCCGCCGCCTATCTCATGGCCAAAGGCTATCGCATCCTCGCCAAGCGCTATCGCACCCCGCATGGCGAGATCGACATCGTGGCGCGCCGGCGCAATTTGATCGCCTTCGTCGAGGTCAAGGCACGCGCCAGCCTCGATGATGCGGCCTATGCGGTGACGCCGCGCCAGCAGCAGCGCATCATCGATGCCGCGCAAGGCTGGCTCGCAGCGCATCCCGAGCATGCCGAATTCGAATTGCGATTCGACGCCATGCTGATTGCGCCGCGATCACTTCCACGCCATGTGTTGGCAGCATTCGACGCCTCGACCTGAAAGGCAGACCATGAAACTGAACGTCGCCGTCCAGATGGACCCCATCGCCCGCATCAATATCAAGGGCGATTCCACCTTCGCGCTGCTTCTGGAGGCGCAGAAGCGCGGCCACGGCCTGTCCTATTACACGCCCGACAAGCTCTCGATGATCGGCGAAGAGCTGGTCGCGCCGGTGCAGGTGCTGACCGTGCGCGACGAGCCCGGCGACCATTTCACGCTCGGGGAGCCCAAGCGCGAGGCGCTCAACGGCTTCGACGTGGTGCTGCTGCGCCAGGACCCGCCGTTCGACCTCGCCTACATCACCTCGACGCATTTCCTGGAGCGGATTCATCCGAAAACGCTGGTCGTCAACGATCCGGCCTCGGTGCGCAACGCGCCGGAAAAGCTGTTCGTGATGAACTTTCCGCAGCTGATGCCGCCGACCCTGATCTCGCGCGACCTCGACGAGATCAACGCGTTCCGAGACAAGCACGGCGCCGTCGTGATGAAGCCGCTGCACGGCCATGGCGGCGCGGCGGTGTTCCGCGTGATGCCGCAGGACATGAATTTCGGCTCGCTGTTCGACATGTTCACGGTCACGTTCAAGGAGCCCTGGGTGATCCAGCAGTTCATCCCCGAGGTGAAGCACGGCGACAAGCGCATCATCCTGGTCAACGGCGGGTTCGCCGGCGCGGTGAACCGCGTGCCCGCTGCCGACGACCTCCGCTCCAACATGGTGCGCGGCGGCGCGGCGCAGGAGACCGAGCTCACCCCGCGCGAGCGCGAGATCTGCGCCACCGTCGGCCCGGCGCTGCGCGAACGCGGCCTGCTGTTCGTCGGCATCGACGTCATCAACGGCAACCTCACCGAGATCAACGTGACATCGCCAACGGGCATCCGCGCCATCGCGCGGCTCGGCGGCCCGGACGTGGCGGCGAAGGTCTGGGACACGATCGAGCAGAAGCGGGCGAAGTAGGGCTCGCACGCTGTCTCCCCCAACGTCGTCCTGGCGAACGCCAGGACCCATTACCCCGACTGCCGGTTTGACGAAGATTGGCGCGACCACCTCTTTAACAATTCACGGCGGTGGTAATGGGTCCTGGCGTTCGCCAGGACGACACCGATGATGTGGCGCATTGCTTCCGTCTTGTTGGCATGACGGCGCGACGCCAGCTCCCACGTCACTAACCACCCATTCACCATGGCGCCGCGCGCATCGTTCGAACGAACGTCCGCCCTGCGTGAATCTACGGAGGCCGCTGGCCGACCGAATAACGCAACGTTCACCATCTGCCCAGAACTCGGGCCGTAGCCGGCCGTCGCATTCGTAACCGCAACACCCCTTATACTTTTACTCCCTACTCATCGACACGGGGAACCCGCCACGTGCGGTTCGAGTGCCCCGCGTAAGAGTAGAGGCGTATGAATACCGCACGCATTGTCGTTCTCGTCATCGCACTGGGCGCCGGCGGCGTCGCTGCGTATCTGGCGAGCGGCTACGACAACAAGCCCGCGCCCGCGCTTCCCGTCGCCGAGAAGCTGCCGACGGTTGAGGTTCTCGTCGCGAAAAACGATATCCAGCTTGGCCAGGCCGTGAAGCCAGAGGACCTGCAATGGCAGTCCTGGCCGGCGGCAACCGCCAGCGGCGCCTTCATCCGCCGCGACAGCAGGCCCGAGGCGCAGACCCAGATCGCCGGCTCGATCGCGCGCGTGCCGTTGATGCAGGGCGAGCCCATCCGCGAGCAGAAGCTGGTGCGGGCCGAGGGCTCCGGCTTCATGGCCGCGATTCTGCCGTCGGGCATGCGCGCCGTTTCCACCGACGTTACAGCCGAGACCAGCGCCGGCGGCTTCATCCTGCCGAACGACCGCGTCGACATCGTCCTGACCCGCCGCCTGAAGAATCCCGACGTCAACGGCCCGACCGCCGGCAACGACCTCATCCTGTCCGAGGTCATCCTGACCAACATCCGCGTGCTCGCGATCGACCAGGCACCGAAGGAAAAGGACGGCCAGAACGCCGTTGTCGGCAAGACCGTCACGCTCGAGCTCAAGCCGGACCAGGTCGCAACGCTCACCGCGGCGCGCCAGGGCGGCACGCTCCAGCTTGCGCTGCGGAGCATCGTCGATGCCAACGCAACCGAGCTCACGGCCGAGGACTTGGCGATCAAGCGTTCCGGCGGAGTCAACGTGATCCGCTACGGCGTCCAGGTGCGACAACTGACGTCACAGAAGTGATGGGGATAGCATGAACTACGGGGATGATCGGGCGGGCTTGCGCATTCGGGGGAATCGCGCACGCACGTTCTGGACGGGGGCGATGTTGACACTGGGGCTGCTCGCAGCGCCTGGCCTCGTCAGCGCCGCCGAAGCGCCGGTCGGCGACCAGGCGCCGCTGCAGGCGCCGGATCTCGGCGTGGCATCGGTCGGGACGATCGCGCCGGCGAAGACGCGCTTCCTGTCGCTCGGCGTCGGCAAGTCGGTCGTCATCGACCTGCCCCGCGAGGTCAAGGATGTGCTGGTGGCCGATCCCAAGATCGCCAACGCGGTGATCCGCTCGGCCCAGCGCGCCTATATCATCGGCGGCCAGGTCGGTCAGACCAACGTCGTGTTCTTCACCGCCGACGGCCAGCAGGTCGCCGCCTACGACATCGCGGTGAAGCGCGACCTCAACGGCATGCGTGCCGCGCTGCGCCAGTCGTTGCCGGGCGTGCAAATTGAAGGCATCGGCGACAGCGTGATGCTGACCGGCTCGGTGTCGAGCCCGGTCGAGGCGCAGCAGGCCGGTGAAGTCGCCGCAAAGCTGGTCGGCGGCTCCGAGAAGGTGGTCAACAACATCGTGGTGCGCGGCCGCGACCAGGTGATGCTCAAGGTCGTCGTCGGCGAAGTGCGCCGCGACATCGTCAAGCAATTGGGCGTCGATCTCAGCGCCAGCCTGAACGCCGGCACCGCGGTCGTGAACTTCAACAATTCCAACCCGTTCTCGGTCTCCGGCGGCCCGCTCGTCAGCAGCAACGGGCTCGGTGTTACCGGACTCGCAAAAGGCGTGGCCACCGTCAACGCCACGATGCGGGCGATGGAAACCGCCGGCGTGATGCGGACGCTGGCCGAGCCGAGCCTGACGGCGATCTCGGGCGAATCCGCAACCTTCATCGCGGGCGGCGAATTCCCGATCCCGGGAGGATATGCCTGCGATCCGGTCACCCACGTCTGTACCACCCAGATCACCTACAAGAAGTTCGGCATCTCCCTGAACTTCACGCCGGTCGTGCTCAGCGAAGGACGTATCAGCCTGCGCGTGATGACCGAGGTCTCGGAGCTGTCGAACCAGAACGCCATCTCCGTGACACAGGCGGTGTCCGCGAGCCAGACCAGCTCAGTCACCATCCCCTCGATCCAGACCCGCCGCGCCGAGACCACGCTCGAGATTCCCTCGGGCGGCTCGATGGCGATGGCCGGCCTGATCCAGCAGCAGACCAAGCAGGCGATCAACGGCCTGCCCGGCGTCGACCAGGTGCCGATCATCGGCGCGCTGTTCCGCAGCCAGGACTTCGTCAACAACGAGACCGAGCTGATGGTGATCGTGACGCCCTATGTGGTGCGCGCGGTCGCCCAGAAGGAATTGTCGCGGCCCGACGACGGCTTCGCGCCGGCCTCGGATGCACAGACGGCGCTGCTCGGCCGCATGAACCGGCTCTATGGCATCGCGCGCCGCGTCGATCCGATCGACGGCGCCCGCGGCGATTTCGGCTTCATCATCGACTGAGACCGGCGGACGGCTTGGGGAACGGGGCAAGGATCGGGGCAAGAGGGGATCAAGCGATGACGAAGACCATGGCCGATCGACGTCGCGGCTTAAGCGTCGCGCTGGTGCTGACGGGGCTCTCCGTCATGCTGGGTGCGTGCAACACCACGGGCGAGATCGTCACCCAGACCGTGCCGACCGATTATCGCCAGCGCCATCCGATCGCGGTGCAGGAAGCCAAAAAGTCGATCGTGATTTTCGTCGGCAAGGCGAGAGGCGGCCTCTCGGCCGCACAGCAGTCCGACGTCGCGGGCATCGCCGGAGACTGGGTGCGCGAAGGCACCGGGTCCGTCGTCGTCGACGTGCCGATCGGCAGCGCGAATTCGCGTGCCGCCGCGACGACCTATCATGAGATCCGTTCCGTGCTCGCATCCGGCGGCGTGCCGTCGCGCGCGATCGTCCAGCATCCCTATCGGCCCGAGGATCCCGGACTGCTGCCGACCATCCGCCTGAGCTATTCCCGCATCGCCGCGGTCGCCGGTCCCTGCGGGCTGTGGCCCGAAGACGTCGGTCCGTCCATCCTCGACCCCGGCTACAACGAGAACCACCCGTACTTCAATCTGGGCTGCGCCAGCCAGCGCAACCTCGCGGCGATGATCGACAACCCCGCCGACCTCGAGCAGCCGCGTGCCGAAACGCCGGTCTATACCGCACGTCGCGACATCGCCTTCGATCGCTATCGCAAGGGCGCGGCGATCGCGACTCCCAGCCCCGAGGCCGACAAGGCCAAGCTCAGCGACACAGGCAAATGACGAGCGTCAACGACGAAGAAACGGACCATCCGCGGCACCCCGAGGAGCACATTGCGCCGGTTCCTCGCATCTCGGTGCAGGCCTTTTGCGAGACCGACCAGACGCTCGCCGCGGTAACCGCGGCGGGAGAGGATCGCCGGCTGGCCAAGGCGCACCTGACCGCCAAGGAAGGCGGCCTCGCCGCGGCGATCGAAGTCTATGAGACGATGCCGACGCCGAACGTGATCGTGATCGAATCCGACGGCACGCGCGACATCCTCGAGGGCCTGGACGATCTCGCCGGCGTCTGCGATCCCGGGACCCGCGTGGTCGTGATCGGCAATCCCAACGACACCGCGCCCTATCGCGAGCTGGTGCGCCGCGGCGTCAACGACTATGTGGTGGGACCGGTCGAGACGATCGACGTGGTCCGTTCGATCTGCAGCCTGTTCTCGGCGTCCGAAGCCATCATCACCGGCCGCGTCATCGCGGTGGTCGGCGCCAAGGGCGGCGTCGGCGCGTCCACCGTCGCGCACAATGTGGCCTGGACAATCGCCCGCGACCTCGCGCTCGATTCCGTCGTGATCGACCTCGACCTCGCCTTCGGCACCGCGAGCCTCGACTACAACCAGGACCCGGTGCAGGGCATCGCCAACGCAGTGCTGTCGCAGGACCGGCCCGACACGGCGCTGATGGAGCGCCTGCTCGCCAAATGCACCGAGCGCCTCAGCCTTTTGGCCGCGCCCGCCACCCTTGACCGGGTCTACGATTTCGGCGCGGAAGCCTTCGACGCGGTGTTCGACACGCTGCGCATGACCACGCCCTGCATCGTGCTCGACGTTCCCCATCAATGGTCGGGCTGGACGCGGCGCGCGCTGATCAACGCCGACGACATCGTGATCGTGGCCGAGCCCGATCTCGCGAATTTGCGCAACACCAAGAACATGCTGACCGTACTGAAGACGGCGCGGCCGAACGACCGGCCGCCGCTGTACTGCATCAACCAGGTCGGCATGCACAAGCGCGCGGAGATCGACGTCAAGTCCTTCGCCAAGACCATGGAGAGCCAGCCGATCGCGGTGATCCCGTTCGATTCGAAGCTGTTCTCGACCGCCGCCAACAACGGCCAGATGATCGCGGAGGTCTCCAAGAGCCACCGCACCACCGCGCTGTTCCAGAACATGGCGAACCGCCTTGCCGGGCGCGGCGAGGTGAAGAAGCCGAAGCGCTCGCTGCTCGGACCGCTGTTGAAGAAGCTGAAGGGCCGCTCGGGCCGCGCATCCGCGCCGCATCGCAAGGCGTCGTAGGCGCCAGCGTCGAGACAACACGTCAAACAGAAACCAACGAGTTGGCGGACTACTTCTCGGCCCGCTGCTGTTGCTTCTTCGCCAGCAGCTGCCGCAGCGCCGTGATCTTCGCCGCGGCCTGGTCCGGCGGCAAATCTGCCTTCACGAGAATTTCTGCCTCGGCCTCGCGGCCCTGCAATCCCAGCACGAGCGCGAGATTGGCACGGATCCGCGCATCGTTCTGATTGCGCTGATGGGCGCGGCCGAGCACCTGTTCGGCCTTCGCCAGATTGTTTTGCAGCACATAGGACAGGCCGAGATTGGACAGAACCTGTGGCTCGTCCGGCACGATCTTCAGCGCGGTCGCGTAATATTGCTGCGCCTCTTCGTTGCGGCCGAGCTGGTCGAGCGCCGCGCCCTGCGCCGACAGGATGCGCCAGTCCGGATCCTCCGGCGTATGCGCGCGGCTCAGAACGTCGAAAGCCTGCTGGAAATTGCCGTTGTCGGCGAGCGCGCGGCCGTAGCCGGCGAGCAGCGCCTTGTTGCGGGGATGGCCGAGCACGGCCTGCTCGAGCACCGCGACCGCCTGGGCGCTCTGCCCGCTCTCGCGCAGCGCCTTGCCGTAGTCGAGCGCGACGTTGGGATCGCTGGGCTTGGCGCGATAACGCTCGCGCAGTGCGTCCATGTCCGGCTTGCCGTCTGCCTTGCTCGCGGCTTCCGACTTGCCGCCGAGCGCGCCGGTGATGTCCTCGATGCCAGTGGTCTGACAGCCGCCGAGGGCAAGGAGCACAAGCGCGGACAGCAGATATCTCGCCGGGCGAGAGGCAAGGGACAAACGCTTGGACATACTCTGATCACTCGGCGACTGATCAGGGATGCTTACCGATTAACGCTAAATTCCCGTTAAGGACGTGAGCCCCAAAGCCTAATCGGTGAACTCGGCGCCGAACTCGCAGCCGATGCGCCAGCGCAGGCGGCACTGGCGGGAATAGTCCGGCGCGAAGATGATGGTGAATTGCGGCGGCACTTCCAGGAATTCCGCCACCACTTTCACGCCCCCGTCCGAGATATCGGTAATCGTGCAATCTCGCGGCAGCGAGCCCGCGCCAAAGTGAATCTTGGCGAGCCGGCTGCACACCCGACGTTCGCTTCTCCGGCGATTTGCAAGCATTTTGATTGTTCACTTGTTAGATCACGGCCCATCCCGCAGCCCTAGGAGTAGCGGACATTCGTTGGGATGTGCTGAGGACAGAAGCTTGCATTCGAGGCGTAGTGTCCGCGTCCTGTTTACGATTGGTTAGGGCTTGCGCGGCGCCGGGCATGTTCCCGTATTGTTCTTGCGGAGGGTGGCCGGCTCTGCTACCCTCGATTGTGCAAGAGGGCAGGCTGGTTCGGCATGGTTCAACGGGTTTCTACCGTCGCCTTTGAAGGGATCGAGGCCCGCGCGGTCGACGTGCAGGTGCAGGTCGCGCCCGGCCTGCCGGCCTTTGCCATCGTCGGCCTGCCGGACAAGGCGGTGTCCGAGGCGCGCGAGCGGGTCCGCTCGGCGCTGATCGCCTCGGGCCTGGCGCTGCCGGCGCGGCGGATCATCGTCAATCTGGCCCCGGCCGATCTGCCCAAGGAAGGCAGCCATTACGACCTGCCGATCGCGCTCGGGCTGATGGCGGCGATCGGCGCAATTCCGCCGGATGCGCTGACCGGCTTCACCGTGCTCGGCGAGCTCGGCCTCGACGGCTCGATCGCGCCTGTGGCCGGCGTTCTTCCCGCCGCGATCGGCGCCAATGTGCGCGAGGAAGGCTTGATCTGTCCGGCCGCCTGCGGCTCGGAAGCGGCCTGGGCGAGCCCGGACATCCAGATCATCGCCGCACAATCGCTGATCCAGATCGCCAACCACTTCAAGGGCACGCAGGTGCTGTCGCGGCCCTCGCCGAAAGTGCACGAGGCCGCCGCCTCAAAGCTCGACCTGCGCGACATCAAGGGCCAGGAAAGCGCCAAGCGGGCGCTGGAGATCGCCGCCGCCGGCGGACATCACCTGCTGATGATCGGCGCACCCGGCGCCGGCAAGTCGATGCTGGCGGCGCGCCTGCCCTCGATCCTGCCGCCGCTGTCGCCGGGCGAGCTGCTCGAGGTCTCGATGATCGCCTCCGTCGCCGGCGAGATCGAGGGCGGCGCGCTGACCGCGCGGCGCCCGTTCCGCTCGCCGCATCATTCCGCCAGCATGGCCGCGCTCACCGGCGGCGGGATGCGCGCCAAGCCCGGCGAGATCTCGCTCGCGCATCAGGGCGTGCTGTTCCTCGACGAGCTGCCGGAGTTCGATCCGCGCGTGCTGGATTCGCTGCGCCAGCCGCTGGAGAACGGCGAGGTCTCGGTGTCCCGCGCCAATCATCGCGTCACCTACCCTGCCCGCTTCATGCTGGTCGCTGCGATGAATCCCTGCCGCTGCGGCAACGCGTTCGAGCCCGGCTATGCCTGCAAGCGCGGCCGCATCGATCGCTGCACCGGCGACTACCAGGCGCGCATCTCGGGGCCCTTGATGGACCGCATCGATTTGCGCATCGAGGTCCCGGCGGTGACCGCGACCGACCTGATCCTGCCGCCACCGGCGGAGGGATCGGCCGAGGTCGCCGCACGCGTGGCGGCGGCGCGCGACATCCAACTTGCGCGTTACGCGGATATCGGCCTGCCGAATGTCCGCACCAATGCCGAGGCGCCGGCCTCGGTGCTGGAAGACATCGCCAAGCCGGACGCGCAAGGCCAGAAGCTGCTGCGCGACGCCGCCGAGACCATGCGGCTGTCGGCGCGCGGCTATCACCGCGTGCTGCGCGTGGCGCGCACGCTCGCCGACCTCGACAACGCCGACAAGATCGGCCGGCTGCATCTCGCCGAAGCGCTGTCCTACCGCGCACTCGCGGAGGATGTACGCCAGATGGCGTGATCATTCCGCGCATCAACCCGGCGGTAACGAGTTTCCTTTACGCTCTGCAAACCATAAGGCCCACAAGTTCCCGGACGGGCCCGGCGAGTAGAGTGTCATGTTGCGTTTCAAGATCCTGGCCTCGGTTGTTCCCCTGTTGGCGGCTGCGGTGTTTGCCCGCAGCGAGATCGGATCGGTCTCACATCCCTGCATCGCGCTGGGCGACACCTCCGTCGAGCTGACATCGCTGTTCTGGACGGCCGGCATCCATGTCGCCTTCACCGACGATCCGACACGGGCCACGGTGCGGGTCCAGATCACCGACGATGCGGACGGTGCGGACTTCGCGGTCGTGGACGACGGCCTCGGCGCCGAGCCGGACTCCTGCCAGGCCAATCCGCAGACCCGGCTCATCACGATTGCCGCGCAGCCGGTCGACGGCGGACCGGTGATCTACCTCTCCACCGACGGACCGGCCGACTATCGCATCTATGTGCGCTCGAAGACGTTCTCGCAGCGCGAGGCGGCGGCGCTGATCGTCGGCGCCCACGACGGTCACCGCCCGTTCCAGGCCGCCTCGCTCTGAAGCGCGATGATTATCCCGCTTCAGAGTTGGTGTCGGAGCATGATCTTTCCGGAAAACCGCTGCACACTTTGCGCTGACGCGGCCCTTCGGGTCCGGATCATGCTCTGAGGCGTTAACACCTCGTCAACCTTGTTTGGAGGCGACCCGAAAGCCTCAAGCTGTTCGCAAGGTCGGCGGGACATCGTCGCAGCGGCGAGCGCGGGGTTTTAAGAGTCGGGGTCGGTGGCGATGGGTCGGACGTTCCGGATCAAGGTGCGCATGCGCCGCTTCAGGCGGCAGCACCCCCGCATTGCCTTCGCGATCCGCTCCTTCATGATCTTCTCGGCGACGTTCGGCGGCGCCTATGGCTTTGTCTCCGGCAGCCGCTCCGAGAATTCCGGTTACGATCCCCACACCTTCGCGATCGGCGCGAGCTTCCTGTTCGCGCTCGCCTGCCTTGGCCTCGCGACGCTCAGCATGCGGCTGCGTTTCGTCAACAAGCGGCTGCGCAAGCTCGCCGCCCACAACGAGACACTGATCGATCGCAATTGGGAGCTGAAGGAAGCCGAGGAACGCGCCCGCAGCCTGTTCGAACAGCAGGGCGATCTGATCGTGCTGCGCGATCACCAGAACCGCATCACCTTTGCCAACGACGCCTATTGCGCGCTCGCGGGACAGGCGCGCGGCGCCCTGGTCGGCACGCGCTTTGATTTCGACGTGCTGGAGCAGGGCGACAGTGCCCGCGAAAGCACCGGCACACGCGTTCACGACCAGAAGATCGCAACCCCGCTCGGCGCGCGCTGGATCGCCTGGCGCGAGGGCTATGTCCGCCTCGACGCAGGTCAGCCGGCCGAATTGCAGAGTGTGGGGCGCGACGTCACCGACCGCACCGAGACCGAGCGCGCATTGTCCGACGCCCGCGACCAGGCCGATGCCGCCAACCGCGCCAAATCGCGTTTCCTCGCGATGGCCTCGCACGAGATTCGCACGCCGCTCAACGGCATCATCGGCATGGGCGGCCTCTTGCTCGACACCACGCTGACGCTGGAGCAGGCGACCTACGCGAAGGCCGTGAAGACCTCCGGCGAAGCGCTGATGGCGCTGATCGAGGAGCTGCTCGACTATTCCAAGATCGAAGCCGGCAAGCTCGATCTCGAGCAGCGCCCCTTCGCGCTCTCGACCCTGATCGAGGAGATCACCGAGCTGCTCGCGCCCCGCGCGCAGGCGAAGACGCTCGAGATCGCCGCCTATGTCGACGAGCGCCTGCCGCTCGAGGTGGTCGGCGACGCCGCGCGGCTGCGCCAGGTGCTGCTCAACCTCGCCGGCAACGCCATCAAGTTCACCGCAAGCGGCGGTGTCGCGCTGATCGTCGAGCCCGGCATCTGGCCGAACGAGATCTGCTTCCTCGTCCGCGACACCGGCATCGGCATCGCAGCCGAAGCGCAGCAACGCATTTTCCGCGAGTTCGAGCAGGCCGACGAGCGCGTCGCCCGCACCTATGGCGGCACCGGGCTCGGTCTTGCCATCAGCGAACGCATCGTCAAGCGCATGGGCGGCCGGATCACACTCGCGAGCGAACCGGGCAAGGGCTCGACCTTCGAGGTCGCGGTGCCGCTCGCGCCGTCAGAGGCCCGCGCGGGGCAGACCGCATTCCCGAGCCCCGACCTCACCGGCAAGTCGATCCTCCTGATTGCCGAGGGCATCGAGGCCTCGCTGATCGCGCGTCGCCTGGAGCGCTGGGGCAGCCAGACCTGTCTGGTGACCGACGCCACGGTCGCGGAAGCGCTGCTGCCGGAACGCTCATGGCACGCGGTGCTGGTCGATCGCGCGATCGGCCCCGCGATTGCCGACCGGCTGGGCGAAGTGGCCCGCGCCCATGCGCCGCAACGGCTGGTGCTGCTGACGTCGAGCTCGCGCCATGAAAAGCAGTCGGCGGCGTTCACCGGTTTTCTGGTGAAGCCGCTGCGCGCGGCCTCGCTCGCCGCACGCCTCGCGCTGACCCCGGAGGTTGCCTCGCCCGAGCTCGCGCCGGAGCCTCCGGTTGAATCCGCGAGCCCGGCGCCGGCAAAGGGACTTTCGGTCCTCGTCGCCGAGGACAACGAGATCAACGCGCTGCTGATGCGCTCGCTGCTGACCAAGCTCGGCCACCGCGTCGTCATCGCCGTCCATGGCGAAGCCGCGCTGGAATCCTGGCTCGCTGCCAGCTCGGCCGGCACGCCCTATGATCTCGTGCTGATGGACATCCAGATGCCGCAGCTCGACGGCATCGAAGCGACCAAGCGCATCCGCGCGCATGAGGCCGCCACCGGCGGCCAGCACACGCCGATCCTCGCGCTCACCGCCAATACGCTGGTGGAGGATCGCTACGCCTGCTTCGAGGCCGGCATGAACGGGTTCCTGATCAAGCCGCTCGACCGCGACAAGCTGGACGAAGCGCTGGCGGGACTGGCGGCGTCGCGGCAGCTGGCGGGCTGATCCGGGATTTACGGGAACCTCACCTCGGCTGGCAATCGCCAATTGAAGTCAGCTGCACGGCGCGTCACCATCCTCCGGGGCATTTGCAAAGAGGATGTCGCACATGAACGTGCTTTGCCGCCTCGCAGTCATTGTCCTTCTCGCTGGATTCTCCCGATACGCCGCAGCCGATACGCCGGATCTCGTCTCATCGCTCAAGCAAGGCGGCTACGTGCTGATCTTTCGGCACACTGCGACCGACGATAGCCAAAAGGACGTCTACCCCTTCAGGTTCGACGACATGAGCGCCCAGCGTCAGCTCAGTGAAAAGGGCAGGGACATGGCGCGCCAGATCGGGGCGGCGGTCAAGGAGCTCGCGATCCCGATCGGCGATGTCTACACCAGCCGGCTGAACCGCGCGATCGAGACCGGCAAGCTGATCTCCGGCCGCGAGGTCAGGCCGGTCGACGCGTTGACAGACAGCAGCAACGCCGGCGCATCGGGAATGGCAAACCCGGCCGGCGCAAATGCCAAGGCCGGCCAGTCCGTGCGACAGCTCGTCGATGCACCGCCGAAGGCCGGCACCAACACGTTCCTGGTCACCCACAAGACGAATATCGCCGATGCCTTTGGCAAGGATGCCGGCGACGTGCAGGAGGGCGAAGCTTTCGTCTACAAGGCCAGCGGCTCCGGCCCGGCCGCCTTTGCGGGGCGCATCAAGCCTGCGGACTGGAGCGCGAAGGCCGGCAGGTGACAGACCGCATCGAACCCGGCCGCCTGCGCGACGGGACGGGCGTGACTTGCCGCCCCGCCGCAGTCCTGTGATACCAACGTCCCGTAAGGAGCGACTGAAAGGCCGGCGACACGTGAGAACATCGGAAGACCGCTCATTCCTCGTCTTGCTTGCGGCAATCTCCGTCGCGTTCGGCTGGCTGCTATGGCCGTTCTCCGGCGCATTGTTGTGGGCGACGCTGCTGGCGATCATCTTCGCGCCACTCTATCGACTTTGCCTGGAAACGTTCCCGGAATGGCGCAACCTTGCCGCACTTTCCACCGTCCTCGTCGTGGTCGTCATGGTCCTGATCCCTGTGGCCGTCGTGATCGCCTCGCTCGTCGAGCAGGGAGGGGAGCTGTATCAGCGTGTTCAGACCGGGGAGATCAGTTTCGCTCATCCCCTGCAGCAACTGAAATCCGCGCTGCCCGACTGGGCCGCGTCCGTCTCGGACCGTCTGGCCGGGATTGATCTTTCGGCCCTGAAGGAACGCCTCTCGAGCCTTGTCGTCCCGGCCGGCCAGCAGCTGGCCGGGCACGCGATCAACATCGGTCAGTTGACCGTGGAGTTCGTCGCAAGCTTGCTCGTGATGCTATACCTGCTGTTCTTTTTCCTGCGCGACGGTGACGAGCTGAACGTACGCATCCGCGACGCGCTGCCGCTGCGTAGGAGCCACACCGCCGCGATTCTGGATGCGTTCACCCTTTCGGTTCGCGGGACGATCAAAGGGATCATACTGGTTGCGCTGATCCAGGGAGCGCTTGGCGGGCTGATCTTCTGGCTGCTCGGCCTGACTGCGCCGCTGCTGGCCGGCGCCCTCATGGCGCTACTTTCACTTCTGCCTGTGCTCGGCTCCGCCCTGGTCTGGGTTCCGGTCGGCCTCTACCTGCTCGTGGCAGGCGCAGTCACGAAGGGAATGATCCTGCTCGTTTTCGGCACCTTCGTGATCGGTCTTGCCGACAACTTTCTCCGCCCTGTCCTGGTCGGCCAGTCAATCCGAATGCCAAGCTATGTTGTGCTGCTCGCCACCCTGGGCGGCCTTGCGACTTTCGGCGCGAACGGCTTTGTCATTGGTCCGCTCGTCGCCGCAATGTTTCTGACGGCGTGGCACATCTTCGTCGGCTCGAAAGAGCAACAAGAGGTCCGGAATTGACCCGCTACCCGGCGTGACGGTCAACCATGGAGCCCATCGCGCCTTCGATGCGTCATAGCCAAAAACCTTTTGTCGGCCTGCGACAAAAGACACTCTGCCCGAACAAGCCAGGCCTTGTCAGCCGGCGCGCTTACAGCCGCCGCAGCGCCACGCTCTCGACCACGTGGTCGGGGCCCTTCTTCAGGATGAGCGTCGCGCGGGGACGGGTCGGCAGGATGTTGTCCTCGAGATTGGCGAGGTTGGTGCGTTCCCAGATCGCGATCGCGGTGGCGGTGGCTTCCTCGTCGGACAACAGCGCGTAGCGGTTGAAGTAGGATTTGGGATTGGTGAACGCGGTGTCGCGCAGCGCCAGGAAGCGCTTGATGTACCAGCGCCGCAGCGCCGCTTCGTCGGCATCGATATAGACCGAGAAATCGAAGAAGTCGGAGACCACGGGCACCGCCTTGCCGTCGCGCGGCAGCTTGCCGGTTTGCAGCACGTTGACGCCCTCGACGATCAGGATGTCGGGCTGGTCGATCTCCACCCACTGGTTCGGCACGATGTCGTAGGTCAGATGCGAATAGACCGGGGCGCGGACGTGGCGGCGGCCGGCCTTGATGTCGGAGAGGAAGCCAAGCAGCAGCGGCAGGTCGTAGCTCTCCGGAAAACCCTTCTTCTGCATGATGCCCTGCCGGTCGAGCACGGCATTCGGGTACAGAAAACCGTCGGTCGTGATCAGGTCCACTTTCGGGCGCGGCGACCAGCGCGCCAGCAGCGCCTGGAGCACGCGGGCCGTGGTGGACTTTCCGACCGCAACCGAGCCGGCGACGCCGATGATGTAGGGCATCTTGCGGTCGCGGATGTTGAGGAACTGGCGCTCCGCGTAATACAGGCGCTGCATCGCGTCGACATAGATCGACAGCAGCCGCGACAGCGGCAGGTAGATGTCCTCGACCTCCTGCAAGTCGAGACGATCGTGCAGCGAGCGCAGCCGGTCGAACTCGCCCGGCTCCAGCGTCATCGGCGTGTCGTCGCGCAACCGCGCCCATTGCTCGCGGGTATAGACCCGGTACGGATTATACTGCTGCTCGGGTGCGCGGATATCCATGACGCCGCCTTTCCGTTGCGACTTGCTCACTCTTTACGCGAAGCTTTTTCTTCCAACCCTGACATCGAGGTTCGCTTGCCCAGCGCGGCCTCGACCTCTTCCAGCTTTATGCCGCGTGCCTTCAAAAGCACAAGGAAATGATAGAGCAGATCGGCACCTTCGGCGATCAGATGCGCGCGATCGTTTTCGACTGCTGCGATTACGGTTTCGACTGCTTCCTCGCCGAACTTCTTGGCGCAATGCTCGGCGCCCTTGTCCAGGAGTTTGCGGGTATAGGAGCCCTCGCCGCCGGCCGCGGCGCGGGCGTCGATGGTCTCGGCCAGATCGTGGATCGTGAAACGCGGCATCGGAACTACTCGGAAACACACTTGGCAGCGCACTTGGCCACGGCGGCCAAGCCCAACGGCCTATGTAGCATTTTCAGGAGCGGGAGTCGTCAGGCATCCAGGCGCATGGGCAGGCCGCGCCGGGCCATGTGCTCCTTGGCCTCGCGGACGGTGAATTCCCCGAAATGGAAGATCGAGGCCGCCAGCACCGCCGTGGCGTGTCCGTCGCGGATACCGTCGACGAGGTGGTCGAGATTGCCGACGCCGCCCGAGGCGATTACGGGAACGGGAATACTGTCGGCGATCGCCCGAGTCAGCGGGATATCGAACCCCTGCCTTGTGCCGTCGCGGTCCATCGAGGTCAGCAGGATTTCACCGGCGCCGAGCGAGACCACTTCCTGGGCATATTCGATGGCGTCGATGCCGGTCGCGTTGCGGCCGCCATGGGTGAAGATCTCCCAGCGGTCACCACCCGGGCGCTTGACCCGCTTGGCGTCGATCGCGACCACCACGCACTGCTCGCCGAACTTTTCGGCCGCTTCCTTGACGAACTCGCGCCGCGACACCGCGGCGCTGTTGATCGAGACCTTGTCCGCGCCGGCGCGCAGCAACGTCTTGATATCGTCGACCTCGCGCACGCCGCCGCCGACGGTCACAGGCATGAAGCAGGCCTCCGCCGTGCGCCGGACCACGTCGAGCATGATGCCGCGGTTCTCATGGGTCGCGGTGATGTCGAGGAAGGTGAGCTCATCGGCGCCGGCGGCGTCATAGGCGATCGCGGCTTCGACGGGGTCGCCGGCATCGCGCAGGTCGACGAAATTGACGCCCTTGACGACTCTTCCGTCCTTGACGTCGAGGCAGGGGATCACGCGCACCTTGAACATCGGATGTCTCCTAGGCGGCGCGCGCGTTGCGGATCAGGGTGAGGGCGGTGGCGGGATCGAGCCGGCCGTCATAGAGCGCACGGCCGGCGATCGCGCCGGCGAGCTTCGATGCGCGCGGCGTCAGCATCGCCTTGACGTCGTCGATCGAGGCAAGGCCGCCGGAGGCGATCACCGGGATGGAGATGCTGTCGGCCAGCGCGATGGTTGCGTCCAGGTTCAGGCCCTTGAGCAGGCCGTCGCGCGCAATGTCGGTGAAGATGATGGCGGCAACGCCGGCATCCTCGAACCGCTGCGCGATCTCCAAAGCAGTCACCTGCGAGGTCTCCGCCCAGCCCTCGACCGCGACCTTGCCGTCGCGGGCGTCTAACCCGACCGCGACGCGGCCGGGGAATTTCTTGGCCGCAGCCTTCACCAGTTCAGGATCGCGCACCGCGGCGGTGCCGATGATGACGCGGGTGATGCCCTTTTCGAGCCAGGCTTCGACGGTCGCGAGGTCGCGAATGCCGCCGCCGAGCTGCACCGGGATCTTGATCGTCTTCAGCATCGCCTCGACAGCCTGCGCGTTCACCGGCTTGCCGGCAAAGGCACCGTCGAGATCGACGACGTGGAGATACTCAAACCCCTGCTCGGCAAAGCTCTGCGCCTGCGCCGCGGGATTGAGGTTGAACACGGTCGCGCGCGCCATGTCGCCTTGCTCGAGGCGCACGCACTGGCCGTTCTTGAGGTCGATCGCGGGGAAAAGAATCACGGCTTCCATCGCAAAAAGTTCGAGATCAGAGCGAGGCCAAAACGCTGGCTCTTCTCGGGGTGGAATTGCGTGCCGATGGCGGTGTCCTTCGCGACGATCGCGGTGACAGGCCCGCCATAGTCGGCGCGCGCGAGCACGTCCGCCTCATTGGCGGCGTTGAGGTGGTAGGAGTGCACGAAATAGGCGTGCTGGCCCTTGGGGCCGAGCGGCAGCTTGTTCAGCACCGGGTGCTCGCGCAGCACGTCGAGCGTGTTCCAGCCCATGTGCGGGATCTTCAGGCTTTCGTCGCGCGGCGTGATCTTCTCGACGTCGCCGCCGATCCAGTTCAGGCCCTGCGTGATGACATGCTCCTTGCCGCGGGTGGCGAACAGCTGCATGCCGACGCAGATGCCGAACATCGGCCGCGCCTTGACCCGCACCGCTTCGGTGATCGCCTCGACCATGCCGTTGACGGCGTCGAGGCCGCGCCGGCAATCGGCGAAGGCGCCGACGCCCGGCAGCACCAGGCGATCGGCGCCGTAAGCCTGATCCGGATCGCTCGTGACGAAGACCTTTTGCGGGTCCTCCAGGCTGCGCGCGGCGCGCTCGAAGGCTTTCGCGGCGGAATGCAGATTACCGGAACCGTAATCGATGATGGCGATGCTCATCTTGACCCTCCCGGTTCTGGAAACAAACCAATGATGCCGCCGGCCGGAATTGGCGGCGGGTTCGAGAATTGCTGGCCCGGCGTATTGCGGGTCGGCGGCGGGCCGCCGCGATCGACGGCCCATTGATCGTTGACGATGCCGTGCTGCTTCTGGCTCCAGCGCTCGAAGAAGCGGCGCTCGGCGGTGTCCTCGTCGTCGGAGATGACGATATCGAGCTGCCGCCACTTGCCGCGCGACAGCGTCCAGCGCCGCAGGCTGGAAGCCTCGAACCCCATCAGCACCGCAACGATCATATTGGCGAAGAAGATCGAGCTGCGGCCGACGCCGAGGCGGTGCAGTCCGGCATCGAACGCAGCCAGGAAGACGATCCAGCCGATCAGCGCCAGCCATAGCCGATTCCACAGCAGCCAGAACGGGCCGAAGATCATCGCCCAGAAATGGAAGCCGTCGCGCACGAAGACGAACTTGTCGGTCGCGCGCAGATCGGCTCCGGCAGGGGAGGGAGCATGAACTGTGTAGACAGGCATGGTGATGCCCCGTTCTCAAGAATTCAGTGATGCCGCCGGCGTCGTTTCGTCAACCGACGGAGATGTCAGCCGCCGAGCGAGCCCTTGGTGGACGGGATTTCACCCGCCGCCTTCGGATCGATCGCAACCGCCGCCCGCAGCGCCCGCGCCAGACCCTTGAAGCAGGACTCGGCGATATGGTGGCTGTTATCGCCATATAGGGTCTCGACGTGGAGAGTCACGCCGGCGTTCATGGCGAAGGCCTGGAACCACTCGCGCACGAGCTCGGTGTCGAACTCGCCGATCTTGTCGCGGGGGAAGTCGACCTTGAACACCAGGACCGGGCGGCCCGAGATGTCGATCACGACGCGCGACAGGGTCTCGTCCATCGGCATGTGCACGCCGGCATAGCGGGTGATGCCCGCCATGGTGCCGAGCGCCTGCTTGACCGCCTGGCCGAGCGCGATGCCGGTGTCTTCGGTGGTATGGTGATGATCAATGTGCAGGTCGCCGACCGCCTTGACCGTGAGGTCGATGCGGGAATGGCGGGCGAGGAGATCGAGCATATGGTCGAAAAAGCCGATGCCGGTCGCGATATTGGACACGCCGGTGCCATCGAGGTTCACGGTGACCTCGATGTCGGTTTCCTTGGTCTTGCGCTTGATCGTCGCGGTGCGCATCAAAACTAGCTTTCGCTTTATTTGAGCATGATCTTTGTCGGAAAACCGGTGCCCACTTTTCCGGATCATGCTCGGGGGCCGAAAACGGGGGTCTTTTAACAGCCCCATGACGCCTTCGCTACTGCGGGAACGGCTGGCCGGGCGTCTACTTCTGCCTATGGTGAGCGAAATTGGGGCCGGAGCGGCCCGTTGTGCCCTCGCCCCCGACCGCCTAAATCAGCCCGGACAACGAGGATCATTCATGCAGGATTCCCAGAAAAGCTCGCCGGGCTGGCACGGCACCACGATCTTGACGGTCCGCAAGGGCGGCAAGGTGGTGATCGGCGGCGACGGCCAGGTCTCGATCGGCCAGACCGTGATCAAGTCCAACGCCAAGAAGGTCCGCAAGCTCGGCAGGGGCGACGTCATCGGCGGCTTTGCCGGCGCCACCGCCGACGCCTTCACACTCTTTGAGCGGTTGGAAGCCAAGCTCGAGCAATATCCGGGGCAATTGACCCGCGCCGCGGTCGAGCTCGCCAAGGACTGGCGCACCGACCGTTACCTGCGGCGGCTGGAGGCCATGATGATCGTGGCCGACAAGGACGTCTCCCTGGTGCTGACAGGCACCGGCGACGTGCTCGAGCCCGAGGCCGGCGTGATGGCGATCGGCTCCGGCGGTAACTATGCACTGGCGGCCGCGCGGGCCCTGCTCGACACCGACAAGGACGCCGAGACCATCGTCCGCCGCTCCCTCGACATCGCCGCCGACATCTGCGTCTACACCAACCGCAATGTGACCATCGAAAGCCTGGCGACCGGCTAGGGCTTGGTGGAGATGGACTCAACCGCTGCTCCGATGGAGATGCGTTCCCTCCCCCCTTGTGGGGGAGGGCTAGGGAGGGGGGTAGCCCAGGAAAAGATGCCGGTTGTTGATGATGCACCGAATGCGGTCGCGCGACGGAAAGAATCCCCGTGTGGCACCCCCCTCCCTGCCCCTCCCCCACAAGGGGGGAGGGAACGGAGAGAGCGTTGCTGTCGGCCAAACTCAATTCGACTTCAGTCCATCACGCTCTAGGCCATGACGCCCGCCTACACCTTCCGCCTCATGACCGCCGCCGACCTGCCGCTGATCCGGCGGTGGCTGGGCGAAGCGCATGTGCGGGAATGGTGGGGCGATCCGGGCGAGCAGTTTGCGCTGGTCAGCGGCGACCTCGATGAGCCGGCGATGGACCAGTTCATCGTGTTGGCCGGCGACAAGCCGTTCGGCTATCTTCAGTGCTACCGCCTGACCGCCTGGAATACGGGCGTCGGGCCGCAACCGGAGGGCACGCGTGGGATCGATCAGTTCATCGGCGAAAGCGACATGATCGCGCGCGGCCACGGTTCGGCCTTCATCCGCCAATTCGTCGACGAGCAGCTGCGGCAAGGCCTGCCGCGCGTCGTCACCGATCCAGACCCGCTCAACGCGCGTGCCGTACGCGCCTATGAGAAGGCGGGCTTCGTCCGCGACCGCATGGTCGAGACGCCGGACGGGCCGGCGCTGGTGATGGTGCGCGAGCCATGACGCTGGCAACCACGCACGAAAGCAAAGCCGCGGTGCCAGCATTCGCCTGGGTCGGCATCGCGCTGTTGCTGCTGGCGCTGCAGGCCTCGATCCTGTTCGCGATGGGCCGGGTGCCGATCTGCACCTGCGGCTATGTCAAGCTGTGGCACGGCGTGGTGAACAGCTCGGAGAACTCCCAGCACATCGCCGACTGGTACAGCTTCTCGCACGTCCTGCACGGCTTCCTGTTCTACGGATTGACCTTTCTGCTATTCGCGCGCCTGCCGTTGCTGCCTCTGTCGTGGCCGGCGCGGCTGATCGTCGCCATGCTGATCGAAGGCGCCTGGGAGATCGTCGAGAACTCGCCATTCATCATCGAGCGCTACCGCGCCGGCACGATCTCGCTGGACTATTTTGGCGACAGCATCGTCAATTCGGTCTCTGACAATCTGGCCATGGTGCTGGGGTTCCTCGCCGCACGCGTTCTGCCGGTCTGGGTCACCGTGATGATCGGGCTCGCCTTCGAGATCATGCTGGCGCTCCACATTCGCGACAATCTGACGCTCAATATCCTGATGCTGATCCATCCGATCGAGGCCGTGAAGCAATGGCAATCGGGGCCGCCGATCATCTGACGGCCGAAAAAGCGACTTGTCCCGGCCCGCATCTGACCCTAGCTAAGGTCCCATGACAGACTTCTCTCCCCGCGAAATCGTTTCCGAACTCGACCGTTTCATCGTCGGCCAGACCGACGCCAAGCGCGCCGTCTCGATCGCGCTGCGCAACCGCTGGCGGCGGCAGCAGCTCGAAGGTTCCTTGCGCGAGGAGGTGCTGCCGAAGAACATCCTGATGATCGGCCCCACCGGCGTCGGCAAGACCGAGATCGCGCGGCGACTGGCCAAGCTTGCCAATGCGCCGTTCCTGAAGGTCGAGGCGACGAAGTTCACCGAAGTCGGCTATGTCGGCCGCGACGTCGAGCAGATCGTGCGTGATCTCGTCGAGGTCGCGATCGCCCAGGTGCGCGAGCGCAAGCGCAAGGATGTACAGGCGCGCGCCCAGCTCGCCGCCGAGGAGCGCGTGCTCGACGCCCTGGTCGGCGCCAATGCGAGTTCGGCGACGCGGGAATCCTTCCGCAAGAAGCTGCGGGCGGGCGAACTCAACGACAAGGAAATCGAGATCGAGACGCAGTCCTCCGGCGGCGGCATGCCGATGTTCGAGATTCCGGGCATGCCGGGCGCGCAGATGGGCGCGATCTCGATCGGCGACATCTTCGGCAAGCTGGGCGGCCGCAGCAAGACCCGGCGGCTCACGGTGGAAAGCTCGCACGAGATCCTTATCAACGAGGAATCCGACAAGCTGCTGGACACCGAGCAGCTGACGCTGGAAGCGATCAGCGCGGTCGAGAACAACGGCATCGTGTTCCTGGACGAGATCGACAAGATCTGCGCCCGCGACGGCCGCGTCGGCGGCGACGTCTCGCGCGAGGGCGTGCAGCGCGACCTGCTGCCGCTGATCGAGGGTACCACGGTCTCGACCAAGCACGGCGCGGTGAAGACCGACCACATCCTGTTCATTGCCTCCGGCGCCTTCCATGTCGCCAAGCCGTCGGACCTGTTGCCGGAATTGCAGGGCCGCCTGCCGATCCGCGTCGAGCTCCAGGCGTTGAGCCGTGACGACATGCGCCGCATCCTGACCGAGCCCGAGGCCTCGCTGATCAAGCAATATGTTGCCCTGATGCAGACCGAGGGCGTCACGCTCGACATCACCGACAACGCCATCGACGCGCTCGCCGACGTCGCGGTCGCCGTCAACTCGACCGTCGAGAACATCGGCGCGCGGCGGCTCCAGACGGTGATGGAGCGGGTGCTGGACGAGATCTCCTTCACCGCGCCCGACCGCAACGGCGAGACCATCCGGGTCGATGCCGATTTCGTACAGAAGCACGTCGGCGACCTCGCCAAGAACGCCGATCTGAGCCGGTTTATTTTGTAATTCCGGGCTTGTCCGCTATCTATCCGCCGTCGTCCTGGCGAAAGCCAGGACCCATTCCACCAGCGGATATTGTTGAAGCAAGATGGCGGCTTTGATCTCGGCTCAAACGACCTGCGGTGGTTATAGGTCCCGGATCTGCGCACGCTCCGGACAACGCTGCGCGTTGGCACGAGCTCGCTTGTCCGGGACGACGGCGGGGGTTGACGCGCGTCGAGTGCCACATGCTCGCTAACCTCCAGAAAAACCCCTGGCGCCTGCTGCTCGCGATCAACGCCGTGGTCATCGTCGGCGTGTTCGTTCACAAGATCCAGCTGCCGCCCTACGTCCCCTACATCCACCTGCTCGTCGACTACCATTTCGGCTTCATCAAGCGCGCGCTGATCGGGGCGGTCGTCGCGCTGTTCACGGCGAAGGTGCCGGTCTGGCTGGTGTTCGCACTCGGCGGCATGACGTGGCTGGTGACGCTGGCGCTATTCGCAAGGTTGTTTCAAAAGACCTTCGGCTTTGCCGCGAAGACGCTGCCGCTGTTCGTGTTCATCGCGGGCTCGCCGTTCTTCCTGAAGAACTTCATGCACACGCTCGGTCATTTCGACATCTATGGCTGCGCGCTGACGATCATCCTGCTGCTGATGCCGGCGGGCTCATTGCTGTTCGTGGCGACGGCGGCGCTGTTCTCGATCGTGCTCGTGCTGATCCACCACATTCATCTCTTGATGTACGTGCCGACCATCATCGCCATCGTCGTGATCAGGCACTATCTCGCCTGCGGCTGCAATCGCAGCAACGTCGCGTTCGGCGTGGTCGCCCTCGCGGTCGTCTCCGCGCTGTTCTTCGCGGCCCAATTCCTGGGAACGATGCCGATCCCGGAGGCGGATTTCGTCGCGTATCTGAAGACCAGGATGGTCGATCCCTCCCGCACCGACCTCTTGCAATTCAGCTACATCTGGTACCAGCCGCTGGCGAAGGAGATCTTGGACACCTGGGGCCGCCTGCCGCACAACATCCTCGGCCTGCCGGTGTTTGCGCTTCTGATCTGGCTGCACACGCCGCTGTGGCGCTATTTTGCCAATTTGATCGGCGCGCTCGCAAGCGAGATGCACCGGCGCCTCGTCATCGCCGCGCTGATTGGCGTCAGCCTCGCCTATCTCGTGATGTTCGCGATGGTGTTCGACTATTCGCGCTGGATCTCGAACTGGGCGGTCTGCATGTTCCTGATCCTGCATGCGGTGAAGATGCTGCCGGCCAAACAGGAGACCCCGCTGATCCCAGCCGGGGATCGCAACACTGACATCTTCGGCCTGGTCATCACGCTGATCCCGCGCGTCGGAATCGTGCGGCCGTTTTAGACGGTGCACTCCCTCTCCCGCTTGCGGGGGAGGGCTGGGGTGAGGGTGTCACCGCAGAGGGACTCCCCAAGACGAAAGAACCCTCACCCGCCACGCTCTTCGAGCGCGTCGACCTCTCCCGCAAGCGGGAGAGGTGTAGAACCGCTAAAATCTCGCCCGCCTGATCCGCACGTAAAGCGCGCCCTCGCCGCCATGGCCGATATGCGCCGTCTCGAAGCCGACGACGAAGGCGCGGAATTCCGGCAGGCTCAGCCATTCCGGTACCTGGCGGCGGAGCACGCCGCTTTCACCGCCGCTCCGGCCCTTGCCGGTGATGACGAGCACGAAAGTCAAGCCGTCGTGATGGGCGCGGTGCAGGAAACCGGTCAAGGCGCGATGCGCGCGCGTCTGGGTCATGCCGTGCAGATCGAGCCGCGCCTCGATCTCGCTGCGGCCGCGCGACAGCTTTGTGCGCTCGCGCTTGCCGAGCGGCGCCAAAGGCGGGACGGACGGCTTGGCGGCACGCGGCGCCGGCGCCGCAGCAATCGGACGTGGCGACGGCGCAGGTCGCGTGGCCGGCGCAGCGGGTGATGGTTCTGGTCGCGGCGCGGGATGCGCCTTCGGCGCACGATGCTTCCTCAGCGGCTTGACCTGTTTTGCGACCGTATCCCACAGCTCGCGCTCATCCTCGCTCAGCGCGCGGCGGCGCGGCGAGGGGCGAGGCTCCAGCACGGGCGGACGGGACGATCGTTTCATTGCTGCCGATGGGAACGATTTTTCACCGGCCGCCGCAGCTCTTGAACAGGCTCGATCACGGGACGCGGCACCGGCAACGGGACAGGGCTGGCGACAGCGACCGTCTCACCCTTGCCTGGCGCCACGGCTGCGGCCGGAGCCGCCGGCTTGGCCTGATCCTTAGCAGGTTCGGTTTGCGGAAACAGCTTTGCAATCTTCTCAGAGGGCCGCGGATCCGGCACCGGCAGCCGCGCCGCGCGTGGCGTCGGATCGAGGCTCTTCGGCACCAGCATCACGAAATGCATGGGATGGCGCAGCCGCCCCGAGACGCGGCCGGCATCCGCGCCGGCGCCGAAATAGAGATCGGCGCGCGCGGGACCGATGATGGCCGAGCCGGTGTCCTGCGCGATCATCAGCCGATGGAACGGCGTCTTGGAGCGCTCGGAGTCGATCGGCAGCTCGCCCTCGATGAAGAACGGCGTGCCGTAGACATGCAGCGATTTGTCGACCGCGATGGAGCGGCCGGCCGTCAGCGGAATGCCCTGCGCGCCCACCGCCTCGTCCTTGTCCGCGAGATTGACCTCGCGGAAGAAAATGTAGGCGCGGTTCTGGCGGCGCAGCTCCTTGGCGCCATCGGGGTTCTGCGCCATCCACTCCCTGATCTTCTGCATCGACATCTCTTCCTTCGGAATGATGCCGCGCTCGATCAGGATGCGCCCGACGGCCGTGTAGGGGTAGCCGTTATAGGCATCATAGTTGAGCCGGAGCGTCGTGCCGTCGTCGAACTTGATCCGCGCCGAGCCCTGGATCTGCGCGAACAGGAGATCCGTCGGGTCCTTCAGCCAGGCGATCTCGAGCCCGCGGCCCGCGATCTTGCCGTCCTCGATCTCGCCGCGGTCGTAATAGGGCACCAGCTTGCGGCGGCCGATCTTGCGATAGACCGGGCCCTTGTTGGGCAGGCTGACCGAATCCTGCTTGTAGCCGCGCACGAAGAGGTTCGAAGGACGGCGATAGACCGGGACATTGTAGACGTCGGTCTGCGTCCGCGATCCCTCCAGCACCGGCTCGTAATAGCCGGTAACGAAACCGTCGGGCTCGCCGAGGCGCGAAATGCGCAGCGGCGCAAAATTCTCCTCGAAGAAGGTTTTCGCCTTGGCGTCGTCGCTGAGCTCGAGCGATTTGGCGGCCCGGCACGGTTCGCTCAGCGATGCCCCCAGCGCCTTGTATTCACTCTTGGGCTCGGGAGCGACGGTCTGCGCGTTGATCGACCGGCAGCTCGCGCGGAACGTCTTGTAGGCTGCGAGATGATCGTCATCGCTCCAGCCTTTCACATCGGCCCAGGCCAGCGGCAGGTATTGCGCGCCTGATATCTCGAACGGCAGGGGGAGCTGCGGATAGGGCAAGGCCCGCGGCGGGGTGGCGGGCAATTGCGGGAGATGGTGGTGGTGGCTGCGGTAGTGGCGCCGCGCCGCCTCGGCGCCGAGCGAAAACGACGACAACACGACGACACCCGCGCAAAGCGCCGTCGCGCTGGTCTTCAGGAAGACCTTAATTCGCGCTTCCGGTGCCAACCAGCTTCCAGTTCGGATCGCGAGAGGTGATGTCGCGGGCGAAAGTCCAGATGTCGGTGATGTCGGCGACCGTATCGGCGCTGCCGTCGACGATATTGCCGGCCTTGTCGCGGGTGGCCGAGATCATCTGCGAGACGAAGCGGATGGTGAGTTGGGCGGTGCGGTCGCGCAGCTCGGCGCCGACGAGCTCGGCCTTGTCGATCGAGACGAAGCGCGTCTCGGTCTTCTGCTCGTTCTTCTCGCGCTCCTTGATCGCGGCGTCGAAGCTTTCATAGACCTCCGACGACAACAGGTCGCGCAGCGCGCGGCGGTCGCCATTGGCAAAGGCCAGCACGATCATCTCATAGGCGCCGCGGGCGCCCGAGATGAAGTGGCGCGGGTCGAATGTGGAATCCTTGTCGACGATGGCGTCGAGACCCTGCGCGAGCGCGGTGCCCGGCTCGGTCAGGCCCTTCCAGCGGTCGGAGGGCGGGGTCGGCTCGACCGTCGGCGCCAGCGGAGCCTGGTCGATCACCTTGCCCGGCATGGTCACGACGTTCTTGTCCTGGGCACCCCCCAGCGCGTTGCGGGCGGCAGTATGGTCGAACGGAGGCCGCTCGTTGCCCGTGCGCTGCCCCAGCACGCTGCGCAGCCGCAGAAAAATAAAGACCGCCAGCGCCAGGAAGATGATGGTGTAGATGTCCACGAGGTATTCGCTTTCTGGTCTTCTCTAGAAGGGGCCGCCTAGAAGGGTCGCCGCCGGGAAAATCAATCCGGCCAGTAGACCGTTCCATACGGGAACGGCAAGTCTACATCACCATTTCGGGTCCGCACGTCAGGTCCGTGGGATGTAGGCACGAAATCTTGCCCGGCCAATGGCGCCTTTTGGCACAGCACGAAGTGTAGCGCGTTTTATGCTTAAGGGGAAACCCGATCATGCCCGGAAATCGCGCATCTTCAATCGTTTAACCTGCGATTGGGCCGGGAGGCCGGAGTGAGCGTCACAGATGTGGCCGCGGCCGGGGTATCCCCTCCGGGGCCGTTCGTCCTTGTGGAACGAGGCGGCCCTATGTTAGCCAACCGCCGCGAAATTCAGCCCCAATCGGGTAAGGAGAGACTTTCATGACCAACGGTAACGGCACCCCTCCCGAGGCGGCCCCGGCTCCCCAGCTCAACGTGCTGGCGCAATATACCAAGGACCTCTCGTTCGAAAATCCGAACGCGCCGAGCTCGCTCCAGCAGCAGGGCCAGCCGCCCCAGATCAATATCCAGATCAATGTCGGCGCCAATAACCTCAGCGAACAGGAATTCGAGGTGACTCTGTCGGTCGAGGGCAAGGCCGAGACCGCGGGCAAGGTGATGTTCTCGTTCGAGCTCGCCTATGCCGGCGTGTTCCGGATCGTCAACGTGCCGAAGGAGAACCTGCACCCGCTGGTCATGATCGAATGCCCGCGTCTGCTGTTCCCGTTCGCCCGCGAGATCATCGCCACGGCCGTGCGCGACGGCGGGTTCCCGCCGCTGATGCTGGATCCGGTCGATTTCGTCGGTCTGTATCGCCAGAACATGGAGCGGCAAATGGCCGCCGGTGGTCAGACCGGCCAAGCCTAAAATCAGGCCTAACCAGCCGGATTGACGGTAACTGGAGCGGGCAAAAACTCGTTCCAGATCGCCTTGTCGCCGAGCGTTGCGATGAAGGCCCTGTGGGCCTCGCGCTCGGCGTCGGAAATCCGCGGCGCAAGCGGCGTCGGCCGCTGCCGCCGCGGCGTATCGCCAGCCGCATTGATGCGAATTTCCTCGGCTTCCGAAGCCAGCAGCAGCTGCGACTGCCTCGCCCCGACCAGATCGACATAGACCTCGGCCAGAAGCTCGGCGTCGAGCAGCGCGCCGTGCTTGGTGCGGCGGGAATTGTCGATCGCATAGCGCGAGCAGAGATCGTCGAGCCGGTTGGACACACCCGGATGCTTGCGCCGGGCCAGCAGCAGCGTGTCCACCAGCTGCTCGCGCGGGATCGCGGCGCGCTTGATCCGGTCGAGCTCGGCATTGATGAAGCTGATGTCGAACGAGGCGTTGTGGATCACCAGCGGCGCATCGCCGATGAACTCCAGGAACGCGTCGGCGACCTCGTGGAACAGCGGCTTGGTCGACAAAAATTCGGCCGACAGCCCGTGCACCGCAAAGGCTTCCGCCGGCATGTCCCGTTCGGGATTGATGTAGACGTGATACGTCTGCCCCGTCGGCATGCGGTTGAACATCTCGACACAGCCGATTTCGACCAGGCGATCGCCGCGGAGTGGATCGAGGCCAGTTGTTTCGGTGTCGAGGACGATTTCACGCATGATCAGGAGCCGTGTGGGACGGCGAATCAGGCTCGCCGCTGCGGCATCTTAACGACCTCGGCCAGGATGTGCGCAATTTGCGCCCGCACCGGTTCAAGTCCGTGTGACGTATCCACTACGAAATCGGCCCGCTTGCGCTTTTCCGCGTCGGGCGTCTGCTTGGCGATGATGGCGTTGAGCTTGGCCTCGTCCATCGTGCCCCGCGCCAGCACCCGCTCGCGCTGCAGTTCTGGCGAGGTCGAGACCACAACGACGGCGTCAACCCGCTTCTCGCCACCGGTCTCGAACAGCAGCGGGATATCCAGCACCACGACCGGCGCGTTGGCGGCTTCGGCGTCGGCAAAGAATTTTTGCCGGGAGGCGCCGAGCATCGGATGGACGATCTGCTCGAGCTGCTTGATCGCGGCGGGATCGTGCACGACGCGCGCCGACAGTTTTGGCCGATCGACCTTGCCGTTCGCGGTGGTGCCGGGGAAGGCGGCTTCGATCGCAGGCGCCGCCTCGCCCTCGTAAAGCTGATGGACGGCGGCATCGGCGTCGTAGACGGGGACGCCGGCCTCCGCGAACAATTTCGCGGTGGTCGATTTGCCCATCCCGATCGAGCCGGTCAGTCCCAGGATCCGCATCAGCGCACAACCACGTCCGTCATTCAAACTGCAATTAGCTGTTCGCTCCGCAGGAACGCAAGCAGCGGCAGCAGCGGCAAACCCAAAATGGTGAAATGGTCGCCCTCGATGCGCTCGAACAGGTGAATGCCGAGGCCCTCGAGCTGATAGGCGCCTACGCTGGTCGTCACGGCGTCGCCGGCCGCGTCGAGATAGGCCGAAAGCTCCGCCTCGCTCATCTGTCGCATGGTCATGCGGGCCACCGAGACGTCCTCGAAGACAATCTTGCCGTCATGTGCCACGGCCACCGCCGAATTCAGCTCATGGCAGTTGCCGGCGAGATCACGCAATTGCGCCATCGCCTGCGCGCGGCCGGCGGGCTTGTTGAAGAGACGCTCGCCAAGGGCCAGGGTCTGGTCGGCGCCAATGACATGGCTTCCCGGATGATTGGCCGAGACGGCCTTGGCCTTTTCCCGTGCCAGCAAAAGACCGATGTCGCGAGGGCTCGAGAGCTTCGACGCGGCCTGGACGCCGCGCTCATCGATATCGGCCGTGATCGCTATGAACTCCAGCCCGGCATTCGCCAGCAGCATCTTTCGCGCGCTGCTTTGCGAGGCCAGGATCAACGGAGATTTGCCGCGCCACAAACCCATCGCGAAGACTATTCCGAGGGCCGGTTGCGCTGGCGATCGCTGTAGAGCTTCATGATCGCCGCGGCGGTTTCCTCGATCGAGCGCCGCGTGACGTCGAGCAGCGGCCAGTCGTGCTTGGCGCTGAGCTTGCGGGCGAACGCGACCTCCTCGGCGACGGACTGCCTGTCGGTATAAGTGTCGCTGCTGGAGTCGGCGCCCATGGAGAGCAGGCGGTTCTGACGAACCTGGATCAAACGTTCCGGCGTCGCGTGCAGGCTCACCACCAGCGGCCGCGTCAATGTCTCCAGTTGCACCGGCACCGGAATGCCCGGCACCAGCGGCACGTTGGCGGTGCGGATGCCGCGATTGGCGAGGTAGATCGACGTCGGCGTCTTCGAGGTGCGGGAGACACCGACGAGCACCACGTCGGCATCGTCGAGACCTTCGACATGCTGACCGTCGTCATGGATCATCGTGTAGTTCAGCGCATCGATGCGCTTGAAATATTCCGCGTTGAGCACGTGCTGCGCGCCGACGCGCCCCGTGGTCGCGGCCCCAAGATACGCCTCGAACAACTGCATCACCGGGCCGATGATCGACAGGCTCGGAACATTGATCCCTTTGCACTTGTCCTCGAGCCGGAAGACCAGATCCTTCTCGAGCAACGTGAACAGCACGATGCCCGGCGCCTCCTCGATCTCGTCGAGCACGCGGTCGAGCTGCTTCTGGCTGCGCACCAGCGGATAGACATGCTCGACCGGCGTGACGTTCGCATACTGCGCGGCGACAGCGCGCGCGACGGTGATCAGCGTCTCGCCGGTGGAGTCGGATACGAGGTGCAGATGGAAATAATTGTTCGAGGTCGGCACAAAAACTCTTTGTATGAGGGCGGTGTGATGTGTGGATTTCTGTGGAGCTTAACCCCTCGGAAAGGGTTGCGCGACACCAGGGGCGGGACAAGTGCCAATTTTCTTCACACCACTGCCCGTGAGAACAAGTCCGGCGGCCCGCCGAGAGGGAAGCGGGATTGCGCGGATAACCCCCTTGATAGGCTGTCGACGGGCGCACGCAAGCCCTTGAGCCCGGACGGCTTATCGGATCCGCCGAGGCCCACGCGGGATATGTTGATGGATGTGAACAAGCGCTCGGGAAGTGGCGGACGGAATTGTGTGAGTCCAATCCACGGTCACTAAGACTCAAACCTTAAGATTCTAAAAGTTTAGGTTTAGATAAGCGGAGCGCTCGGATAAGTGTGCGCTCCCATCTATGAATGAATTCTTACCGGGCTCGTTCCATCCACTGTTTGGTGAGCAGAAGCGTTATCGAGCGAAGCGGATTCCGGTTCGCCTCGAGAAAACGCGTCGAAACAAGAAAAGGAGGCCGCCGGCATGTACGAGTGGATCAAGGCGCTGCACGTGATCGCCGTCATTTCCTGGATGGCGGGCATGCTCTATCTGCCGCGGCTGTTCGTCTATCATTGCGAGGCCGAAATCGGCTCCAAGCAGTCGGAGACGTTCAAGGTCATGGAGCGCCGGCTGCTCAAGGCGATCATCAACCCGGCCATGATCATCACCTGGCTCGCCGGGCTCTATCTCGCCTGGTCCGGCCATTGGTTTGCATCCGGTTGGCTGCACGTAAAACTGGCACTGGTCCTGGCGTTGTCCGCGGTCCACGGCTTTTTTTCCCGCTGGTTGAAGGATTTTGCTGCCGACCGGCGTCCCCGAAGTCAGAAATTCTATCGGATTATCAATGAGGTGCCGACCGTCCTGATGATTTTCATCGTCATCATGGTGATCGTGAAACCGTTCTAGGCAGCGATCTCGATTGATCGCCCAGCGCTTCGGCTTGCGCAGTGAGGGGCGATTTTCTATATTGGCGATATCCCACCCAACGCAGGCGGATGTGGTTGTGTCCGAGCTTTCCAGAGGCCGGACACCGCATCAGGTTTGAAGCCTCACCGGCACTCACCTTGCCAGACCTGCGGACCCTATCTTCCTTCTCGTCCGCATTTCAGAGCCTCCTCGCACCCCCTCCCTAAGGTTACCCCACAGGACCACCCCAATGCGGGAAATTAAACTCCAGGACCTCAAGTCGAAAACCCCGGCCGAGCTCGTCTCGTTCGCGGAAGAGAATGGGGTCGAGAATGCCAGCACCATGCGCAAGCAGGAGCTGCTGTTCGCTATCCTCAAGCAGCTTTCGCTCGCTGAGACCGACATCGTCGGTGAAGGCGTTGTCGAGGTGCTCTCCGACGGCTTCGGCTTTCTCCGCTCGCCCGATGCAAATTATCTGCCGGGCCCGGACGACATCTACGTTTCGCCTTCGCAGATCCGCCGTTTTGGCCTGCGCACCGGCGACACCATCGAAGGCCACATCCGCAGCCCGAAAGAGGGCGAGCGCTATTTCGCGCTGCTGAAGGTCAACACGCTCAATTTCGAGGACCCGGAAAAGGCCAAGCACAAGGTCAATTTCGACAACCTCACGCCGCTGTTTCCGAACCAGCGCTTCCGCATGGAAATCGACGACCCGACGCGAAAAGACCTTTCTGCAAGGGTGATCGACATCGTCGCGCCGATCGGCAAGGGCCAGCGCGCCTTGATCGTGGCGCCGCCGCGCACGGGTAAAACCGTGCTGATGCAGAACATCGCGCATTCGATCACGCACAATCATCCCGAATGCTATCTGATCGTGCTTCTGATCGACGAGCGTCCGGAAGAAGTCACGGACATGCAGCGCTCGGTGAAGGGCGAGGTCGTATCCTCGACCTTCGACGAACCGGCGGTGCGTCACGTCCAGGTCGCCGAGATGGTGATCGAGAAGGCCAAGCGCCTGGTCGAGCATGGCCGCGACGTCGTGATCCTGCTCGATTCGATCACGCGTCTCGGCCGCGCCTACAACACCGTGGTGCCGTCATCCGGCAAGGTGCTGACGGGCGGTGTTGACGCCAACGCGCTGCAGCGCCCGAAGCGCTTCTTCGGTGCCGCCCGCAACATCGAGGAGGGCGGCTCGCTGACCATCATCGCGACCGCGCTGGTCGATACCGGCAGCCGCATGGACGAAGTCATCTTCGAAGAGTTCAAGGGCACCGGTAACTCCGAGCTGATCCTCGACCGCAAGGTCTCGGACAAGCGGACCTTCCCGGCGATCGACATCTCGCGCTCCGGTACCCGCAAGGAGGAGCTCATCACCGATCCGCAGGTGCTCAAGAAGATGTACGTGCTCCGCCGCATCCTGAATCCGATGGGCACCATGGATGCGATCGACTTCCTGCTCGACAAGCTGCGCTCGACCAAGAGCAATTCGGAGTTCTTCGACTCCATGAACACCTGAGTGCGGTGCAGCAAAGGATTGGAGGGCGCCTTCGGGCGCCCTTTTCTTTTGTGCGGCTTTGTTGCGGCGAGGGTGCAGCATGGCGAGCGGTTGCCATCTGATCTCATTGTCTATTAAGATATTGATATAACTAAATAATACTTGACTTTAGCTAAGTCTTTTAGCGGAGGCGGGGGAGACTCTTGCGGCAAAATGCTGCGGTATGCTGCGGTGCAAAAAACGCTTTTTGCTGCGGGAATTGGTGCAGCAAAACCGTGCGGGCGTATCGGCCGAAACGGATATTTGCCTTTTCCCCGGCGGCTGGACAAATAGGCCATGCATCCGCGAGACCAGACCATCTTTGCTCTGTCGTCGGGCCGTCCGCCGAGCGCGATCGCCGTGGTGCGGGTCTCGGGCGCGCAGGCCGGCCTAGTGCTGACGACGCTGGCGGGCAAGCTGCCGGCACCGCGGCAGGCCAGCCGCCGGCTGCTCCGTGACGGGACAGGCCAGCCGATCGACGACGCGGTCGTGCTCTGGTTTCCGGGGGCGGCAAGCGCGACCGGTGAGGACGTCGCCGAATTCCACGTCCATGGCGGCCGCGCCGTGCTGGCGGCGCTCCTGGCCGCTATTTCTGTAATTCCGAATATGCGGGCGGCCGAGCCCGGCGAGTTCACGCGACGCGCCTTCGAGAACGGCAAGCTCGACCTGACCGAAGCCGAGGGCCTCGACGACCTCATCCATGCCGACACCGACCGCCAGCGCCGCCAGGCGTTGCGTCAACTGCAGGGGCTGCTCGGCAACCGCGCGCGCGACTGGCGCGAGCGAGTCATCGAGGCTTCGGCCCTGATCGAAGCCGGCATCGATTTCTCCGACGAGGGCGATGTGCCGGCGGAGCTGAGGGCGCCGGCGGTGAAGGCGATCAAGGCGCTCCACGTCGAAATCACAGAAGTGCTTGCGGCACAGGGACATTCTGAACGCCTGCGCGATGGAATGGTGGTTGCCATCGCCGGCGAGCCGAATGTCGGCAAGTCGACGCTGATGAATCAGCTCGCGCGCCGAGATGTCGCGATCGTCTCGCCGCATGCCGGCACCACGCGGGACGTGATCGAGGTGCAGCTCGATCTCGACGGCTATCCCGTCACTGTCATCGACACCGCCGGCATTCGCGAGACCGATGATCCCGTGGAGCAGGAGGGTGTGCGCCGCGCCCGTGCGCGAGCCGAGGACGCCGACCTCGTGCTGTGGCTGGTGGAGGGGGAGCAGGCCGCCGATCCGGCGGCGATGCGTTCGCTGTGGACGTCGGGCGACGGGAGCCATCCGTCCGGCGGTGCGGTCTGGATCGTGCGCAACAAGATCGATCTCGGCGGGGTCGGGGACGACGGGCCGCGGAGCGAGTTCGGGATCTCGGCCAGCCGGGGCGACGGGATACGCGAGCTGGTCGAAGCCCTCGTGAAGTTTTCCGCCGAGTTCTTTGGAACCAGCGAGGGCGCATTGGTGACCCGGGCCCGGCAACGCGATCTGTTGCGCCAGGCGTCAGACAGCCTGCGCCGAAGTCTGGAGCTTGGAGGAGAGGGCGAAGAGCTGGCGGCCGAGGAGCTTCGTTCCGCCGCCTATGCCCTGGGCCGGCTGTTGGGCCGGGTGGACGTTGAAGACGTCCTTGGGGCCATCTTCCAGAAATTCTGTATCGGAAAGTAGCGCTAGTTCTTCATTGTAGAACTAGCGCTTGTTCCATTGCTTGGTGTTTCACGTGAAACAGGAGCGGTTCCATTCACGGGGAAGGCGAGTGGGCCTGTTTCACGTGAAACCGGCCTTGGTGCACTCGATCTGACCTCGCTGCGAAACGGTGGCGATTTGGAGCAGGGTGCGTGCCTCAGTCTCGTCATTGCCAGGAGCTCTTGCGACGAAGCAATCCAGACCGCCTCCGCGGAGACAGTCTGGATTGCTTCGCGTCGACGGATGATTGTCCCGTCGTCGCCCCTTCCTGCATCGTCGGGTCCATTTCGTTTCACGTGAAACATAGTGATTTCAAACCCCAGCCTACTGTGCATGGGGTTGTTTTCGCGAAACCGCACTTCGTCCTCCCGACCGCCTCGTTTCACGTGAAACAACCGGCTACCCAGTTTCCACTTCCGGCTTCTCCGCCTCTGAGCTAGAAGTCCGCCCATGCGACCAAAGCGAGAGAGTTTCGACGTCATCGTGATTGGCGGCGGCCACGCCGGCTGTGAAGCTGCGGCTGCGTCTGCCCGGATGGGCGCCGCGACCGCTCTGGTGACGCATCGTTTCTCCACTGTCGGCGCGATGTCCTGCAATCCCGCCATCGGCGGTCTCGGCAAGGGCCATCTGGTCCGCGAGGTCGATGCGCTGGATGGTCTGATGGGCCGAGTCGGCGATGCCGGCGGCATCCAGTTTCGTGTCCTCAATCGCCGCAAGGGTCCCGCGGTCCGCGGCCCCCGGGCCCAGGCCGACCGGAAGCTCTATGCCGCCGCGATGCAGGCCGCGATCCGGGAGACCGAGGGTCTTTCCGTCATCGAGGGCGAGGCCGACGAGCTGATCGTGGTCGAGGGTCGGGTGACCGGACTTCGCTTGGCCGACGGCCGGGAGCTCGGCGCGGGGGCCATTGTCGTTACCACCGGCACCTTTCTGCGTGGCCTGATCCATCTCGGTGAGAAGAGCTGGCCCGCCGGCCGCGTCGGCGAGGCGCCCGCGATGGGCCTTTCAGGCTCCTTCGAGCGCGCCGGCTTCACCCTTGGACGGCTGAAGACCGGCACTCCACCGCGTCTGGATGGCACCACGATCGACTGGTCGGCGGTGGAAATGCAGCCGGGAGACGAGCCGCCGGAGCCGTTCTCGGTCATGACCGACCGGATCACGACCCCGCAGATCCAGTGCGGGATCACCCGGACCACGGCCGCGACCCATGAGGTGATCCGGGCCAATGTCCATCGCTCCCCGATGTACTCTGGCCAGATCAAGAGCTCCGGACCGCGCTATTGCCCCTCGATCGAGGACAAGATCGTCCGGTTCGGTGACCGCGACGGCCACCAGATCTTCCTGGAGCCGGAAGGGTTCGACGACAGCACCGTCTATCCCAACGGCATCTCGACCTCGCTGCCGGAGGAGGTCCAGCTCGCGATCCTCGCCAGCATTCCCGGTCTTGAACGGGTCAAGATGGTGCGCCCAGGCTACGCCATCGAATACGACCACATCGATCCCCGCGAGCTCGATCCGACCCTCCAGACCAAGCGTCTGCGCGGCCTGTTTCTGGCCGGGCAGATCAATGGCACCACTGGATACGAGGAGGCCGCCGGCCAGGGCATCGTGGCCGGGCTGAACGCGGCTTTGGCCGCGAGCGGGGCCGCACTGACGGTGTTCGACCGTGCCGATGGCTATCTCGGCGTGATGATCGACGACCTTGTCACCCGGGGGATCAGCGAGCCCTATCGGATGTTCACCTCGCGGGCCGAGTACCGGCTGACGCTGCGGGCCGACAATGCCGATCAGCGTCTGACCGGGAAGGGCATCGCTCTGGGGTGCGTTGGGAACGCCCGGACCCTCCATCACCGGAGCAAGATGGAGGCCCTGAACGCCGCCCGAGCACTGTCGAAGTCTCTGACCATCACCCCGAATGAGGCGATCAAGCACGGACTGTCCTTGAACCGGGATGGTCAACGCCGCTCGGCCTTCGAGCTGATGGCCTATCCGGACATCGGCTGGAGCCAGGTCCGCGCCATCTGGCCGGAGCTGTCGGCGATCGACCCTGTGATCGCCACCCATCTCGAGATCGACGCCAAGTACGACGTCTATCTGGAGCGCCAGAGCGCCGACGTCGAAGCCTTCCGGCGCGACGAGGGGCTGGTGCTGTCAGAGGTCGATTATCAGCTGGTGCCAGGTCTCTCCAATGAGGTGAGGGCCAAGCTGGAGAAGGCGCGGCCGTTCACGGTCGGCCAGGCCGGCCGGATCGATGGCATGACGCCAGCGGCGCTCGGCATCCTCGCGGCCTATCTCCGGCGCGAGGCAAGGAAGACCTCAAAGGCAATTGCATAGGCGTTTCACGTGAAACAGCGCGGACCGGCCGACGGTCGATCGTCATCGCCGAGACCTTCATCGCCGAAATCTTCAGCACCAGGATCTGGAGCGGGCGAGGGACCCGACGGTCGATCTGCACCGGCCAGTCAGAAGATCAACAAGGCCAGCGCCAACGATCGATCGTTGGACTCGGTCATAGCGGCGGATAAGATCGCAGCGCTGAAGCTTGCGCCCGTTTCACGTGAAACCGAGGCCCGGCTCGATCGCTACATCGCGCTGCTGCGGGAGTGGCAGGCCAAGACCAATCTCGTCGCGCCCTCGACGCTGCCGCACCTCTGGACCCGGCACATCGCCGACTCGCTTCAGCTCGTCGATCTCGCCCCAAAGGCCAAGCGCTGGGCCGATCTCGGTAGCGGCGGCGGATTTCCGGGCATCGTCCTAGCCTGTGCCATGGCGGAAACACCCGGTGCGAGCGTTCACCTCGTCGAGCGAATCGCCAAGAAGGCGGCGTTCCTGCGCGAAGCAATTCGAATCACCACATCTCCGGGAGTCGTACATCTCGCTGAGATCGGGGATAATGTGGATAGAATCACCGGCCCGGTCGATTGCGTCACCGCGCGTGCACTGGCTCCGCTACATCAACTCATCGGCTTTGCGGAGCCGCTGATGCGCCAGGGCGCAAAAGCGTTGTTTCCAAAGGGTCAAGATGTAGAGGCTGAATTGACCGAAGCCGCTAAATATTGGAATATTCAGCCGCAGCTCCACCAAAGCCGCACCGGTGACGGCTGGATCGTGGAGCTCAATGCCGCCGAACGGCGCGGCTGAGGCGTTCAGGGGCGAGTGGGGAATTTGCGATGAGCGTGATTGACGAGCCGCAGCAAGAGCAGACCGACGTGGTCCCACAGGGACACCCGCGCATCCTCGCGCTGGCGAATCAAAAAGGCGGCGTGGGAAAAACAACCACAGCGATCAACCTTGGCACGGCGCTCGCCGCGATTGGCGAGCGCGTTCTGATCGTCGATCTCGATCCGCAGGGCAACGCCTCGACCGGCCTCGGCATCGATCGCCGCAACCGTTCCTGTTCGACCTACGACGTGCTGGTCGGCGAAGCGGCCTTGCGCGAGGCGGTGGTGTCGACGGCGGTGCCGCGGCTGCACATCGCGCCCTCGACCATGGACCTCTCCGGCCTCGAGCTCGAGCTCGGCACCACGCCCGGCCGCGCCTTCAAGCTGCGCGACGCGATCGGCGCGCTCAACAACAACGTCTCTCCGGACGCCGATTACACCTATGTGCTGATCGACTGCCCGCCCTCGCTCAACCTTCTGACGGTGAACGCGATGGCGGCGTCCGATGCGATCCTGGTGCCGCTCCAGTGCGAGTTCTTCGCGCTCGAAGGTCTGTCGCAATTGCTGCAGACGGTGGAGCAGGTCCGCTCGACGCTCAACCCGAACCTGTCGATCCACGGCATCGTGCTGACCATGTTCGACTCGCGCAACAACCTCTCGAACCAGGTCGTCGCCGACGTCCGCCAGTTCATGGGCGAGAAGGTCTACAAGACCATGATCCCGCGCAACGTGCGCATCTCGGAAGCGCCGTCCTACGGCAAGCCGGTGCTGGTCTACGATCTCAAATGCGTCGGCAGCGAAGCCTATCTGCGGCTTGCCACCGAAGTGATCCAGCGCGAGCGCGAGCTGCGCACGACGCATTGACGATGCCGTAGGGTGGGCAAAGGCGTCTTCGCCGTGCCCACCGTCTTCCGCACACAATCGGTGGGCACGCTTCGCTTTGCCCACCCTACGATAATTCAGTTCTGGAGTGCTGCACCGTGAATCCAAGGGAGCTGGCGATGGCCGACGAAGCGCGTTCGCGACTGGGCCGGGGTCTTGCAAGTCTGATCGGTGACGTCGGCGGCGAGGCTCAGCACGTCGATCGTCCGCGCGCGCAGCGCAAGGTGCCGATCGAATTCATCAAGCCCAACCCGCGCAACCCGCGCCGCACCTTTTCGGAAACCGAGCTCAAGGAGCTCAGCGATTCGATCCGGCAGCACGGCGTGATCCAGCCGATCGTGGTGCGTCCGGTGAAGGGCGCGCAGGACCGCTACGAGATCATCGCCGGCGAACGGCGCTGGCGCGCTTCGCAAATGGCAGGCCTGCATGAAGTGCCGATCGTGCCGGTCGACATCAGCGACAGCGATGCGCTGGAGTTCGCGATCATCGAGAACGTGCAGCGCGAAGACCTCAATCCGATGGAGGAGGCGCAGGGCTATCACGCGCTCGCCAATGAGTTCAAACGCAGCCAGGACGACATCGCGAAAGTCGTCGGCAAGAGCCGCAGCCACGTCGCCAACATGATGCGGCTGACGAAGCTGCCGGCCGAGGTGCAGGCCTTCATCGCGACCGGTCAGCTGACCGCCGGTCACGCCCGCGCGCTGATCGGCGTGCCCGATCCGCTCGCTGCCGCCAGGCGCATCGTCGAGGAAGGTCTCAACGTCCGCCAGGCCGAGGCGCTCGCGCATGAAGAGGGCGTGCCGGAGCGCAAGCCGCAGAAGGCGCGCAGCACCGGGGGGAAGGAAAAGGACCCCGACACGATCGATCTCGAAAAGCGCGTCAGCGACGCGCTCGGTCTCAAGGTCACCGTCAATCACCGCGACCCCGGCGGCTCCGTGCAGATCAACTACCGCAACCTCGACCAGCTCGACGAAGTCATGAAGCGGCTGGCGAAGGGCGCGCTGTAGTCTTCGCCGTTATTCCGGGCTCGCGATCACGCGCGGAGAGAGCTGGACTTAGCCCCGCCGCTTGGCATTCGCGGCGATCGCCATCAGCGTGCGCTGGGCTATGGCGGCGGCGAGGGTGGATTGCTTGCGGGTGTCGAGCGCGGCGGTTGCTAGCTGCTCGATGATGGCGGCGAGCCGCGCCACGCTGAAATTGCGCAGCGCCGTCTCCACCGCCGGCTTTCGCGAAAAGTGCAGCCGCGGAAAGCCGCCGTCGAGCACGGCGGAGGCAGGCTGGCCGTCGGCGATCGCAAGCGCGGATTTGTGCAGCCACGCGGCCTGGCGCTGCGCGGCCGAGATGATCACGCCGGGATAGGTGCCGGCGATCATGGCTTTGGCGAACTCGGTCTCGACGATGTCGGGCCGGCCGGCGAAGGCGCCGTCGACGATCGGATCGAGCTTCAGTTCGGAAGCATCGGCGACCACCGCCATCACGTCTTCCAGCGTGATCTCGCCTTTGCCATGTGCATAGAGCGTCAGCTTGCGCAGCTCGTTGCGCGAGGCCTGGCGGTCGCCGCCGAGAAACGACATCAGCGCCGCGCGGGCATCCTGCGCGATGCGCAAGTTTGCGATGCGAAGCTCGTCGTCCATCAGCTTGGCCAAGTCGCGCTCGGTGTCGGGATAGCAGCCGATCGCCACGGCCGTCTTGGCGCGCTCGCAGGCTTTGCGCAGCGGCGATTCCGGGCGCAGCTCGCCGGCCTCGATCACGATGCGGCAATCCTTCACGCCCATCTCGGCCAGCGTGTCGATGCCGCTGGCGAAGCTGCGCGAGCCTGCGCGCACGCGGATGGCGCGTCGGCCGCCGAACAGCGGCACCGTCATGGCTTCGTCGACGAGACGCGACGGCTCGGCGGACAGCTCGTCGCCATCGAGCCTGACCAGCGAGAACGGATCGTTGGGGTCGTCCACGGCGGAGGCGATCAGCGCGTCGGCGCGTTCACGCACCAGCCCGGCGTCGGGACCGTAGAGCAGGACGATCGGCCGGCCCGCGTCGGGGCGGGCGAGGAAGGCGTCGATCTCTTTTCCACGCAGCGCGACCATCGGGCCTAGATCGTCATTCCGGGGCGCGTAGCGCGAACCCGGAATCCAGTGGTTGGGAATCGAGATTCCGGGTTCGCGCCACGCGCGCCCCGGAACAACGGGAATGTGAACTAGCTGCCCGCGGTGAAGAACGAGGCGAGCCGGGTATTGATGTTCTCGGCGATCTCGTTGGCGGCACGATCCTCCGCATCGCGCACCGCGCGGTTGCGGGAGAAGCGCTGGTAGGAGCCGGGATTGTCATAGGACACGCGCGAGAACGTCGTGCCGGTCATCACCGACTTGCCGCTCGCGACCTCGATCAGGTTGTACTGGGCGTCGATGCCGTAATTCTCGCTGGTCGGCAGTCCCGTTGCCTGGCTGATGATCAGGGACGACCGGCTGGAGGTGAAGCGGATCTCCAGGCGGTGAGTCGGCGGCATGCCCGTGGCCGTGCCGTACAGCTTGAAGGCGAGAGCATTGCGGACCTCGACGCCGACGCGGGCCTCGCGGGAGGCGTTGGGCTTGGGGATCGGGGGCAGCTCGACGCCCATCAGCTTCTCACGCAAGCCGGGGGTGCCGTCAGTATGCTCGGCATACATCGGCCGGAAGCAGCCGGCCGTCAGCGCCGCCAGAGCGACGACTGCCAGCAAACGGGCTGCGATGCGGATCCTAGCCGACAACATTCACGATCCTCTTGGGGACGATGATCACCTTGCGGACGGGCTTGCCGTCCAGCGCCAGCTTTACCGCATCGAGGGCCAAAACGGCAGCCTCGATTTCCGGATTCTGGGCCGCTGTTGCAACTGTGACCTCACCCCGCTTCTTGCCGTTGACCTGGACCACCAGGGTCACGCTGTCTTCAACCAGCAAATCGCGTTCGATTTGGGGCCAATTGGCCTCCGAAACCAGCCCCTTCTGGCCCAGCACCTGCCAGCACTCCTCGGCCAGATGCGGCATCATCGGGGAGAACAGCTGGACCAGGATCTGGCTGGCCTCCCGGATCGCCCAAGCCAAGTCCGCGGCCGGCTGGCCGGGGCGCTGGAGGACCTCGGAGAACGCATTGGTGAATTCGCGGATATGGGCGAGGCAGACGTTGAAGTGTAGCCGCTCGATCCCGGTGGTGACCTTGTCCAGCGCGCCATGGGCGGCCTTGCGCAAGGCGGTCGCGTCCGCCCCGAACGAGGCCGGCCGGGCCGCCGGCGCCGCCTTGCCGAGTTCGACGGAATCGTTCACCAGCCGCCACAGCCGCTGCACGAAGCGCGAGGCGCCCTGGACGCGCTCGTCGCTCCAGATCACGTCGCGGTCGGGCGGGGAGTCCGACAGCATGAACCAGCGCGCGACGTCGGCGCCGTAGGTCTCGATGATGTCGTCGGGGTCGACGGTGTTCTTTTTCGACTTCGACATCTTCTCGATCGCGCCGATCTGGATGTCTTCGCCCGTCGTCAGCAGGGTCGCGCGGCGCCCGTTGCCGCCGAGTTCGATCTTGACCTCGGCCGGCTGCACATAGGACCCGTCGGCCTTCTGGTAGGTCTCGTGCACCACCATGCCTTGCGTGAACATGCCTGCGAACGGCTCGTCCAGCGCAACGTGCCCGGTCGCCTTCATCGCGCGGGTGAAGAAGCGGCTGTAGAGCAGATGCAGGATCGCGTGCTCGACGCCGCCGATATACTGGTCGATCGGCAGCATCCGGTTGGCGACCGCGGGCGTCGTCGGCGCGTTCTCGTTCCAGGGATCGGTGAAGCGCGCAAAGTACCAGGACGAGTCCACGAAGGTGTCCATGGTGTCGGTTTCGCGCTGCGCCTTGCCGCCGCATTGCGGGCAAGTGACGTGCTTCCAGGTCGGATGATGATCGAGCGCGTTGCCCGGCTTGTCGAAGGTCGCATCGTCAGGCAGCTTCACCGGCAGGTCGGCGTCCGGCACCGGCACCACATCGCATGTCGGGCAATGGATGACGGGGATCGGGCAGCCCCAATAGCGCTGGCGCGAAATGCCCCAGTCGCGCAGGCGGAAATTCACCTGACGCTCGCCGACCGGCGCGTTGCCGCGCAGTTCGCTTTCGAGGCGTTTTGCGACTTCATCCTTGGCCTGCTCGATGGTCATGCCGTCGAGGAAGCGCGAATTGATCATGCGGCCGTCACCGTCATAAGCGGTGTCGGTGATGACGAACGATTTCGGATCCTGGCCCTCGGGGCACACCACCGGCGTGTTGCCGAGGTTGTACTTGTTGACGAAGTCGAGGTCGCGCTGGTCATGCGCGGGGCAGCCGAAGATCGCGCCGGTGCCGTATTCCATCAGCACGAAGTTGGCGACATAGACCGGCAGCTTCCAGCTCGGGTCGAACGGATGGATCGCGCGGATGCCGGTGTCGAAACCCTGCTTCTCCGCGGTGTCGATGATCTCCTGCGCGGTGCCGATCTTCTTGATCTCGGCGATGAACTCCGCAAGCTTCGGGTCCTTGGCGGCGGCGGCCGTCGCCAGCGGATGATCGGCCGAGATCGCCATGAACTTGGCGCCGAACAGCGTGTCGGGGCGCGTCGTGAAAATCTTCAGCTCGCTCTCGCCGGCCGGCGTCGTCGCCTGATCCAGCGCGAAGCGCACCAGGAGGCCTTCGGAGCGGCCGATCCAGTTGCGCTGCATCAGCCGCACCTTGTCGGGCCAGCGGTCGAGCGTATCCAGCGCGGACAAGAGCTCCTGCGAGTACTTCGTGATCTTGAAGACCCACTGATTCATTTCCCGCTGCTCGACAACGGCACCGGAACGCCAGCCTTTGCCGTCGATCACCTGCTCGTTGGCGAGCACGGTCATGTCGACCGGGTCCCAGTTCACCTTGCGCTTCTCACGCTCGGCAAGGCCCGCACGCAGGAAGTCCAGGAACATCTTCTGCTGGTGCTTGTAGTAGGAGGGATCGCAGGTCGCGATCTCGCGGCTCCAGTCCAGCGACAGCCCGATCGAGCGGAGCTGCTTCTTCATCGCGGCGATGTTGTCGTAGGTCCAGGCTTTCGGGGCGACCTTGCGCTCGATCGCGGCGTTCTCGGCCGGCAGGCCGAAAGCGTCCCAGCCCATCGGGTGCAGCACGTTGAACCCCTTGGCGCGCATGAAGCGGGCCAGCACGTCGCCGAGCGTGTAGTTCCGGACATGGCCGATGTGGATGCGCCCGGACGGGTAGGGGAACATCTCCAGCACATAGTATTTCGGCCGCGAATCGTCGTTCTTGGAGACGAAGATCGCCTTTTCGTCCCAGGCGGCTTGCCAGCGCGGTTCGGAATCGCGGGCGTTATAGCGTTCGGAGGTCATGGAATCGTTGGTTTTTTCGTGGGTTCGGCGGTCTGAAGTGGCCGGACTAGGCCATAAAAGCGACCGTGGGGTCAACGGATGAGTATTGACAACCAACGGCACCAGGAACACAATCCCTAGTCGTATTTCACCTTCGTATACGCCATGAAGCGATTTTTGAGAGTGTTACTGGTTTTCGCCCTGACAGCGACGACGTTAGCTGAAGTGGCAACAATAATTTGCCTGACCACAACAGTTTCCGCAGAGGCTCGCCCGCGCGATCCTTAGCTGCAGTTTAGGCGGAGCATGCGTGTGGTACGGGCATCGACAAGGGGGCCCGGAAGTGCCCATTTGCGCGCTGCGTAAACATCTCAGGCCATGGGCCTGGCTGGCCGCTCTGCTAGCAAGTGGACTGTGCGCGGCTGCCGCAGATGACGTCGAGACCTGCAAAAAGATCGACCCGCTCATCTCACCAGATGCGTGCACTGCCGCAATCAAATCGGGGAGCCTTCAGGGCCACGATCTGGCTGTCCTCTATCTGAACCGTGGCTTTCTCGCCAGTCGCGCAAACGATTTCGACAAAGCAATCCAGGACTACGGCGAGGCAATCAAGGTTGACCCGCAATATGCGAATGCTTTCAGCAATCGGTGCGCCGTCTACGTCAGAAAGCGCGAATTCAATCGCGCGATCGAAGATTGCGACAACGCCATCAACCTGAACGCAAACTACACAAGTGCTTACGTGAGCAGGGGCAACGCCTACCGCCTGAAGAATCTGCATAGTCAGGCAATCATAGACTACGAGCGCGCCATCGCGCTCGACAAGAATTCAACGGCTGCGCTCTTCGGTGCCGCTCTCTCTTATTCGTCCATAGAAGACTACGGGCGCGCAATTGAAGTCTATGGCCAGGTCCTCAAACTCGACAGCAAGAGCATTCAGGCGCTTAACAATCGGGGCTTGATCTACCTGCGACTGCATGACCTGGATCGTGCGATCAAGGACTTCAGCGCGGCGATCGATCTCGATCCGACGTTCGTCTATGCCCTGAACAATCGGTGTTCGGCCTACAACAGCTTGAAAGACGCGGACAATGCCTTGAAGGATTGCGACCGCGCGATCGAGCTCGTTCCAACCTATGTAAATCCCTACATTGGACGGGGTCGGGCCCATCGTTTGAAGAATCAAACCGACCTGGCGCTCAATGACTACGATCGGGCGATCGCGCTCGACCCGAAATCCGCGAGCGCATTCTTTGGGCGCGCGTACGTTCACGACCAAAGAGAGGAATACAAACAAGCTGCGGACGACTACACCAAAGCCTCACAATTGAACCCGAACGATCCCGAGACATGGAATAATCTGTGCTGGGCTCTTGGCATCATAGATCAGCTGAAAACGGCACTCTATGCCTGCGACCGGTCGCTTTCATTGCGGCCGAACAGCGCCGTCACGTCAAATAGCCGCGGTCTTGTCAACCTCAAGTCGGGAAATCTAGCCCAGGCCATCGAGGACTACGATCGGGCGCTCAATATAAGTCCGAAGGATGAGAACTCCCTCTATGGCCGCGGTATCAGCAAGTTGAAGCTTGGCGATCGTGCCGGCGGCGAAGAAGATATTAATGCGGCCAAGGCGATCAGCAGCACCGTCGCCGACGATTTCAAGAAACTAGGAATTCGGTAAGATTACGAAACAAGTCGCTCCATATATTGGAGGATTGGCAAATGAACGAATTGCTCAGCCGGGATGTCGTCCTGCTCTTCGCATTGTGCGTCACTTACATCTTCTGGGCGGTCGTACCCCTGGTTCCTGCGGTTATGATCTACCGGCTGTTTCCCAACGCGCCGGTTGATACGCAATGGAAGATACTGGGAGTTGCAGTGAAAGCGGGCGGAGCGGCCGGCTTCTACTTCGCTATCCTGGCGCTCGGCTTCTTCAAGTTTCTCGAGCCGACGATTGAGTATGTGCGAGGTCTTCAGCGTCCCTATTGGACGGTCGAAGCCTTGGTTCAATTCGTCGAATCGGACGACAGCGTAAGCAGGCCCTACACCACCAACTCTGCGGAGCAGATACGGATTCAGCCCTATGCATATGATTTCAAGCAAACGGACGATCAGACCTATCTGATTACGATGAGGTTTGCCGAGCTCAACAGCGACACTGATTCGATCAGACTCATTTTTCCCGAGGGGATCGGCTTTATCCCTCTCAAGCAAATGATGAGCAGCGACAACACGAACAATTTCCTTAAACGTGTTAGTCTGACAAAGGGTCCTCCGACGAAGATTCATCCACCCGTCAAGTGGGGACAAAATGCGCCGTCGGTCTCCGAGCTGTCGCAAAAGCTGGAGCGCGGTCTCGAAACGATATCTCCGCGGTAGTCTTGCAGCCGGCCGTCAGCCCGCCATCATCATGTCCGCTGCGCCGGTCTCGATCGCCTGCACGCCGTGTTCGACGACGTTGTTGCGGCCGCGGTGTTTTGCGGCGTAGAGGGCGGCGTCGGCGGCTTCGATCAGGTCGCCGGGGCGCAAGGCCTCGTTGGGCTTCGCTGCGGCAACGCCGATCGAGACGGTGACGATCATGTGGGCGGATGTGATGTGCGGCAGGCAGAGCCTCAGCACGGCCGCACGCACCAGTTCGCCGATCTCCACGGCGCGGTCCACGTCGGTGTTCGGCAGCAGCAGGCAGAATTCCTCGCCGCCATAGCGCGCCGCAAAGCCCATCGTGTCGGCGGCGATACCGGACAGCGACTCGCCGAGCCGGGTCAGGCAGGAATCGCCTTCGAGATGGCCGTAAGTGTCGTTGAAGAGCTTGAAGTGGTCGACGTCGATCATCAGCAGCGCGAGGTCGCTGCCATATTGCTGCGCGCGCATCCATTCGAAGTCGAGCCGGCTCTGGAAGCCGCGGCGGTTGGCTAGGCCCGACAGCATGTCGATCGAGGCCATTACCGTCAGCCGGTCGTTGCTCGCGATCAGCTCGCGCTCGCGCTGGCTCAATTGCGCGGCCATCGCGTTGAACGCGCGGGCCAGCGGCACGAATTCGGCCGGCAGGCGATTGCGCGCCGCGCGTGCCGACAGATCGCCCTCGCCGAGGCGCTTGGCCATGTCGGCAAGCATCTCGATCGGCTTGATCACCAGCTTCTCGGCGGCGATCAGCGCGCCGAGCAGGACGAACAGGACGACGAAAGCGAGCTGGAGATAGGCGGTGCGGATGTCGCGGCTCACGGCCGCAGACACCTTGTCCTCGTCGATGCTGGCGATCAGGCGGGCATTTGTGCCGGCGATGCGGATGTAGCTGACGGCGCGGCGCGAGCCGTCGGCGGCGAGGAAGGACAGCGAGCCCTCGTCCTGGTCCGACCGCAGCGCCTTGTCGGCGATTGCGGACATCAGCGGCATGTTGTCGAGGGGACGGCCGACCGCGCTGTGCTGGTCGGCGGGTGCGGCCAGCACGGTGCCCGCGCTGTCGACCAGCACGGCGGTGATGCCGGCGCGACCACCGAGATTGCTCATGACCTTCGACATCCAGTCGAGGTTGACGGTGGCGAGCACGACGGCATCGGCGACGCCGCTGAAGGCGGACACCGGATAGACCGCCATGACGGTCGGTGACGGCACCGGCCGCGACAGGATGAAGTCGCTCAGCACGAAACGGCCGGTTTCCTGCGCCTGCTGGAAGTAAGGCCGGTCGCTGAGATCGAGGCCGACATACATGTTGTTGGTGGCGCACTGGATGCGTCCGTCCTGGCCGGCGATCAGAAGCGTGCGGATCCAGGGAAGGTTCGACGGCAGGCTCGCGCGCAGCACGTCGCAGCTCTTGCTGATGCCGCCGGCGGAGGCGCGGATGAAGGCTTCCGATTTCAGGATGGTCTCGACCGACGAGATCACCTCGCGCTGCGCATCGGCGCTGTGCCTTGCGACGGTGTTGAACTCGGCCGCGGCCTGCGCGATTTGGCTGGTGCGCGTGTTCTCGAGCGAACGGATGCGCTCGAGCATCAAGGGCGCCACCAGAATCACGGCGAGTAACGCAAGCCGCGCCCGGATTCCAAGGACCTGCTTGAGTTTTGCTCGCTTACGGTTGAAACTGACGTTTGCCATCTTCGCTGCCCACCCCATGGGCCAAGGTAAAGCGAAGGGTTCAAAAACTCTTTCTTGAACTCGGTAAAATTGGACTTACCTCGGTTACGACCACAGCCAATCGACGTCATGACAGAAGCCAACGCCGCGCCGGTAACCGGCCATTCACCAAACGCGCTCGCCGCGGTCGAAGCCGAAATCGCCCGCGCCTGCAAGGACGCGCGGCGCGATCGCGCCTCGGTCACGCTGATCGCGGTGTCGAAGACCTTCGACGCGGATGCAATTACCCCGGTCATCGCCGCCGGACAGCGCGTATTTGGCGAGAATCGGGTGCAGGAGGCCAAAGGCAAGTGGCCGGCGTTAACGTCCGTTTACCCCGATATTGCGCTGCATCTGATCGGACCGCTGCAATCCAACAAGGCGAAAGAGGCGGTCGCGCTGTTCGACGCCATCCATTCGGTTGACCGCCCGAGCATTTGCCAGGCGTTAGCCAAGGAAATCGAATCCCAGAAAAAGCACCCGCAGCTCTTCGTCCAGATCAACACCGGCGAGGAGCCGCAGAAGGCCGGCGTCGCGCCCGGCGAGGCCGATGCCTTCCTCGCAAGCTGCCGCGATACCTATGGGCTGACGATCTCCGGACTGATGTGCATCCCGCCGGTCGACGAGCCGCCGGCGGCGCATTTCGCGCTGACCGCCAAGATCGCCGCGCGTAACGGCTTGAAGAATCTCTCGATGGGCATGAGCGCGGATTTCGCCACCGCCATCATGCTCGGCGCCACGCATGTGCGCGTGGGAAGCGCGATCTTCGGGCATAGATAATTGTCTTGGGTCGTCCTGGCGAAAGCCAGGACCCATTACCCCAGGGAGTGGTTCGGCGAAGATTGGCCGTCGATATTGCAACCGAGCGGAATCGAGAGATCACGCGGTATGGGTCCTGGCCTTCGCCAGGACGACAGCAGTGATTATTCGAACCCCACCGACACCTTCCCCAACACGCCAAAATCCACCGCAAAGTGATCGCCGGCCTGGATCGGCAGCGGCGGATGGCAGGTGCCTGTGGTCACCACCTCCCCTGCCCGCAAGGTGATGCCGAGCCCGCGCAGCTCGTTGGCGAGCCAGGCGAGTGCAACACGGGGATCGCCGAGCACGTTCTTGCCATGGCCGATATAGCGCTCGCCGCGCAGCGTGATCTGCGGCCGTTCTTCGACGAGATCCATCCCGCGCCAGTTCGCAGGCGTCGCCGCGCCCAGCACGAACAGATGCGCGCAGGCATTGTCGGCGATGAGCTGCGCCTCGCCGGCGCCGGCGAAATCGACAAAGCGCGAATCCGGAATCTCGATCGCGGGATGGAAGCTGTCCACGGCGCCCAGCACCTCGTCGACGGCGAACGGCGCCGCGCGCGGCGCCAGATCGCGTCCCATGCGGAAGCAAAATTCCGGCTCGCCGACGCGCATCGCGTTGCCCTTCATCGACGCGGTGCCGCCATCGGCGATCACGGTGTCGCTCATGATGCGCCCGGCCAGCGGTCCCGTGACATTGATGTGCTTCTGTCCGGACAAGCTCGTTGCCGCGATCTTCCAGCCGAACAGCTTTCCGGGCGATTGCGCTTCGAGCGCGGCCTGAATGGCGTAGCCCTCGGCGCGGGTCTGCGGCCGCAGATGTCCCTCCAGCGCGTCGAGCTTGGTGCCGTCACGCCAGTGTTGAACGAGGACCCGCGATGCGGCGGCGATCTGATCCTTCTCGAGCATGGGCCCTCACCCGATGATGATTCTTGTTCGTGGGCCGATCCGCCGCAGCAATTGCAGCATCGCGGATTTGGTCATGGAGACGCAGCCCGCGGTCGGGCCGAAACTGTCGCGGACCAGATGCAGAAACACCGCGCTGCCGCGGCCGGCGATGCGCGGGCGCGTGTTGTGGTCGATTTCGATGATGAAGTCATAGAGATGGTCGGCCCGCTTGAGCCGGTCACCGCCCTGCCCCTCGCCGAGTCGGATTCCCTGATTGTAATGACGGTCGTGGGGGTCCTCGCACCAGGCGTCTTCGCCGGTGATGATCCGCGCCGGCAGGAAGGTTTGCGGCCGGCTGTGCCGGTCGCCCCGCCACCACAGTCGCCGCGGTCGGAAGCTGCCCCTCGGGGTGCCGCCGTCGCCCTCGCGCTTGTTGGCGAGAATACCGCCCCGCCCCAGCGCCACCGGAATGGTCAGCGCTCCGGCCGTCAGCCAGCCGCGGCGCGGATTACCGGCGGCAGCCTTAACGCGGATCGCGGACAGCGGTCCGGCGCCTCGATTTTTGGTGTAAGTAGCTGAAGCAGCGTTGTTTTTCATGTGACCGTGCGATGTCGCATTCATTACAGGACATTCATCAAAACGCCCTGCTATTCTAGGTTAGAGTGCTTCTGGCTTGTGAATCGGTAACAGCCCACTACTTCAACACGAACAACAATAATAACGGCGACCCCTAAACTTCCCCTCGCGGCTGGGCGCGGCATGCATGCGCGCCGAGCCGGACCCCAAAAGGATGATACCCTATGGCCAATGCCCGCAAGATCCTGATCGTGGATGACGATACCGATCTGCGCGATACGTTGGTGGAGCAATTATCGCTGCACGAAGAATTCGAAGCCTCCGCCGTCGATACCGGCGCCAAGGGCGCGAGCGCCGCGAAGGCCAATTCCCCCGATCTCGTCCTGATGGACGTCGGCCTGCCCGACACCGATGGCCGCGAGGTGGTCCGCTCCTTGCGCAAGGGCGGCTTCAAGGCCCCCATCATCATGCTGACCGGGCATGACACCGATTCCGACACGATTTTGGGCCTGGAATCCGGCGCCAACGACTACGTCGCAAAACCCTTCCGCTTCGCCGTGCTGCTGGCCCGTATCCGCGCGCAGCTCCGTCAGCACGAAGCCAGCGAGGACGCGGTGTTCTCGGTCGGCCCCTACAGCTTCCGGCCCGGCTCGAAGATGCTGACCGCCGCCAATGCGCGCAAGGTCCGGCTGACGGAGAAGGAAACCGCCATCCTCCGCTTCCTCTACCGCGCCGGCCAGATGCCGGTGTCGCGCGAGACCCTGCTCCAGGAGGTCTGGGGCTACAATTCCGGCGTCACCACCCACACGCTGGAAACCCACATCTACCGCCTCCGCCAGAAGATCGAGAAGGACGCCGCCAACCCGGAGATCCTGGTAACGGAAGCCGGTGGCTACAAGCTGGTGCCGTGATACGCTTTGGGGGCGTGCGAATCGTTTTAGATCGCGTGCCCTTGAGCCTCGGATCTGAATGTCAATTGACGACGACGTAGCGCTTCTCGAGCGGGTCCCGACATTGCGCCTGTTGGGAGACGCCTCGTTGCGCATGCTGGCGATCGGCTCCGAGCAGCGTGACTTCGTCCGCGGCGACATCCTGTTCAATCTTGGCGACGACGCCGATGCCGGCTTCGTGGTCCAGCGCGGCGCCTTCCGGGTTGAAGACGGCGCCGGCGCCGAGATGACCGTGGGTCCCGGCGCGCTGATCGGCGAGCTCGCGCTGGTGGTGCCGATGAAGCGGCCGTCGAGCGCGATCGCGCTGGAGCATTCCTCCGTCATCCGCGTCGCGCGCAGCCTGTTTCAGCGCGTGCTCGAAAGCGACCCCGCCGCCGCCGTTCGCCTGCGCGACGAATTCGCAGTTCGCTCCAGCCAGATCGCGAGCGATATCCTGATGGCCGGTGCGAAGCTGACGACCTGAGGCCCCTGTCATTCCGGGGCGCGACGAAGTCGCGAGCCCGGAATCCATTCATCCACCAACTCTGCCGCCCGATGGATTCCGGGCTCGCGCTACGCGCGCCCCGGAATGACAGGAGGTCACACCTCCAGCGTCACCGTCACCGGCACGTGGTCCGACGGTCGCTCCCAGCTCCGCGCGTCGCGGAGAATCTTGAAATCCTGGACCGCGTCCTTCAGCGCGCGCGAGACCCAGATGTGGTCGAGCCTGCGGCCGCGATCGCCGACGGTCCAGTCGGCGGAACGGTAGCTCCACCACGTGTAGACCTTCTCCGACATCGGAATGCGCTCGCGCGCGACGTCGACCCACTCACCGGCCGCGAGTGCCGCCTTCAGCTTCTCGGTTTCGACAGGCGTGTGCGAGACCACTTTCAGAAGCTGCTTGTGCGACCAGACGTCGTTCTCGTGCGGGGCGACGTTGAGATCGCCGACCAGGATGTGGCGGTCATCGCCGCGCGGATGCAGCGGCTCGCACGCCGTCATCTCGTCGAGGAAGCGCAGCTTGTGGTCGAACTTCTCGTTCAGCGCCGGATCGGGAATGTCGCCGCCGGCCGGCACGTAGAAATTATGCAGCACCAGCGGCTTTGCGATGTTGGCCTGCGTCCCGAAAGATACAGAAATGTGGCGCGAATCCACCTTGTCGCAGAAGGTGCGGATGTCCTTGGACTCGAACGGGATCTTCGAGACGATGGCGACGCCGTGATAGCCCTTCTGCCCGTTCAGCGCGACGTGCTCATAGCCGAGCCGCTTGAAGCGCTTCAGCGGAAAGGCATCGTCGATGCACTTGGTCTCCTGGAGGCACAGCACGTCCGGCCGCGCACTCTTGAGGAATTTCGCGACCAGATCGATGCGCAGCCGCACCGAATTGATGTTCCAGGTTGTCAGGGAAAGACGCATGAGGGATGCGTCTTAGCATGGATTGGCGCGGGGAAAATGTTTGTCCACAGCGAGCTCTCGTAGGGTGGGCAAAGCGAAGCGTGCCCACCATTCCTGCCGCGAGGAGGAGAGATGGTGGGCACGGCGCAAGTGCGCCTTTGCCCACCCTACAGCAACTATCCTGGCGATGGGCCGTAATTGGTAAAGTCGATCTTGAACATGCCGGGATCGAGCTTCTTGGTTGCGTCGAGATTGTAGACCGCGATCGTGGTGTCGTAGCCCTGCGGGTCGGTGACGGTCCACTGCTTCAGCTGGCCGTCCTTGGCGCCGAACATCAGCAGGAGGCGGCTGGTGCCGACCAGCGCCTGCTTCTCCTCGATGGTGACGCTGACGAAGACGTCGTCGGCCGAGACGTTGACGACGTTGGTGTCCTTCATCAGGTCGATGCGATCGGACAGCAGGAAGCGCAGCGGCGTCTGCGACAGCGGATAGACGTCTTGCGTGGCGAGCTTGCGGTCGCGCACCACCAGCGACGATCCGTCGGCGACGATGTCGATTGGGCTCGGCGCGTCATATTCGAAGCGCACCTTGCCCGGCTTCTGGATGTAGAAATCGCCCTGCGTCTTGCTGCCGTCGGGGCCGACCTGGACGAAATTCCCGACCAGTGTCGACAGCGAGGACAGATAGGCGCTGACCTTGGCCGCCTGCGCCTTCTGGTTGGCGTCGAAGGTCTGGAAGATGCTGCTCGGCACGTTGCGGCGCGGATCCGGGATCACCGGATTCGGCGGCGTCTGGGTCGCGCCGGTGACCGCAGGCCCGCCGGCGGCTGCACCATTGTCGCGGCCCTTCGGCGCAGGCTTCGGCACCGGCACGTTCTGCGCGGACGACGCCGCGGTCACCATCGCGGCGGTGACGAGAAGCACGCCGGCCACGCGCGCGCTTCGCGCGGCGATGGTGGCAGCGAATCGAATGTCCGGATGTCTGATCAACGCGTCGTCCTGTATGGCTAGGCGCCTTTTAGCGTGATTTCGGGCAAAAGCAGATATCGATTTTGCGTGAAAGCCTGTTTTGAGGCGGCTCGCCTCACATATGGCTGTCTTCTTCCTCGACCAGGATCTCGCGCTTGCCGGCGTGGTTGGCGGGACCGACAATGCCTTCCAGTTCCATGCGCTCCATCAGCGATGCGGCGCGGTTATAGCCGATTTGCAGGCGGCGCTGGATGTAGCTGGTCGAGGCCTTGCGGTCGCGTTTGACGATGGCAACGGCCTGCTGGAATAGATCGCCGCCGCCATCCGCGCCCATGCCGCTGGCGTCGAACACGGCACCGCCGTCCTCGTCCTCGGTCGGCTCTTCGGCCGTGACGGCCTCGAGGTATTCGGGCTGACCCTGCGTCTTGAGGTGGCGCACCACCTTCTCGACTTCGTCGTCCGATGCAAACGGTCCGTGCACGCGGCTGATGCGGCCGCCGCCCGCCATGTAGAGCATGTCGCCCTGGCCGAGCAGCTGCTCGGCGCCCATTTCGCCGAGGATGGTGCGGCTGTCGATCTTGGAGGTGACCTGGAAGGCGATGCGGGTCGGGAAGTTCGCCTTGATGGTGCCGGTGATGACGTCCACCGACGGACGCTGTGTCGCCAGGATCACATGCAGGCCGGCGGCGCGCGCCATCTGCGCGAGACGCTGCACCGCGCCTTCGATGTCCTTGCCGGCGACCATCATCAGGTCGGCCATTTCGTCGACGATGATGACGATGTAGGGCAGCGGGTCGAGCGAGAGCTTCTCTTCCTCGTAGATCGCCTTGCCGGTTTCCTTGTCGAAGCCGGTGTGCACCGTGCGGGTCGGCTCCTCGCCCTTGGCTTTCAACTCGAGCAGGCGCGTGTTGTAGCCGTCGATGTTGCGCACACCGAGCTTGGCCATGTTCTTGTAGCGCTCTTCCATCTCGCGCACGGCCCATTTCAACGCGACCACCGCCTTTTTCGGGTCGGTCACGACGGGCGTGAGCAGATGGGGAATGCCGTCATAGACGGAGAGTTCGAGCATCTTCGGATCGACCATGATCAGCCGGCACTGGTCCGGGCGCAGCCGGTAGACCAGGCTGAGGATCATGGTGTTGATGGCGACCGACTTGCCCGAGCCGGTGGTGCCGGCGATCAGCATGTGCGGCGTGCGCGCGAGGTCGATGATGACGGGGTCGCCGCCGATGGTCTTGCCGAGGCAGAGCGGCAGCTTTGCGACCGTGTCGACGGTCTCCTTGGCGACCAGCAGCTCGCGCAGATAGACCTTTTCGCGATGGGCGTTCGGCAATTCGATGCCGATGGCATTGCGGCCGGGCACGACGGCGACGCGCGCCGACAGCGCACTCATCGAGCGGGCGATGTCGTCGGCGAGGCCGATCACGCGCGACGACTTGATGCCGGGCGCCGGCTCCAGCTCGTACAGCGTGACGACGGGACCCGGATTGGCCTTCACGATCTCGCCGCGCACGCCGAAGTCCTGCAGCACGCCTTCGAGCGCGCGCGAATTGGCCTCCAGCTCGGCCTTGCTGAGCGGCTGGCGATCGCCGGCCTTGGGCGCGGCCAGCACGGACACGGACGGAAGCTCGAACTTGTCGGAGGATTTCCTGGCCGCGGCCTTCGGAGCCGCCTTCTTGCGCGGTGCGCGCGCGGCAGGCTCCTCCTCTTCCTCCTCGTCTTCCTCTTCCTCGTGCTCCTCCTCGTAGTCCTCGTCTTCGGACCGCGGCGAGATCGGCGGCGCGGCGCGGCCGCCGCCGAGATTCGGCTCCTGGCGGCTGAACCCAACGGCCCTGGTCTTCGGTCCGCTCGAGACCAGCGAGCGGTAAGCGGCACCACACAGCCAGATCAGGCGCGCCTTGGTGCTCATCAGCGCATGGAACAGCCATCCCAGCGACACCGAGCCGCGATCGCTCTCCTCGTCTTCATCGAGCGGCTTGTCGTCATCCTCGATCTCGGCGAGCTCGTCGTCATGCTCGCGCGCGCCAAGACCGCAGGCGATCAGGAAGGTCGCGGCCATCGCCGCGAACAGGATCACGCCGAGCACGGTGCGATAGATCATGCCGGGCGGCCCGAAAATCACCGCGGGCGCGCGCACCAGGGCATCGCCGACCACGCCGCCGAGTCCGGTCGGCAGCGGCCATGCGCCGCCGTGCGGCCAGCAGCTGACAAAGCCCGCAGCGATCACGGTGCAGAGAATCCAGGAGCCGAGCCGCAGCGCCTCGCGGTCGAACGGGCGATGGGTCATCATGCGCCAGCCCCAGACCGCGACCGTCAGGACCAGCATGATGGCGCCGAGCCCGAGGATCTGCATCGCAAGGTCGGCGCCGATCGCGCCGGCATAGCCGAGGATGTTGCGGATCGGCCGCGAGGTCGCGTGGCTGAGGCTTGCATCCTGCACCGACCAGGTCATGAGCGCGGCCGAGGCGAGCCCCGACAGCGCGATCAGGCCGAGGCCGGCGAGCTCGCGCATACGCCGCGCCAGCCCCTCGCGGATCGACGGCGGCAGATGGCCGACCAGTGGAATGACACGTTCGATTGCCGACATGCTCACGGGCCCCGCCTAACCCAGAGTCTCGACCAGGCGGTGCAGCGCCTGTGCCGTGGTCTCGCCATCCTGCACCAGCGCGAGGCGAATGTAGCCTGCGCCGGGATTGAAGCCGTCGGGCTGGAGCCGCGCCAGATAGCTGCCGGGCACCACGCGCACGCCGGCTTCCTTGAAGAGCCTGAGCGTGATCGACACGTCGTCGCCGAGCTCGGACGTGTTGAGCCAGACGCAGAAGCCGCCGTCGGGCCGGCGATAGCCGTAGCGATTGCCGATGATCTGGTCGGCGAGGTCGAACTTGATCCGGTAGAGCCTGCGGTTCTCCTCGACATGCGCTTCGTCGCCATAGGCGACGGTGGCGACATGCTGGAGCGGCACGGGCACCTGGGGCGCTGCGATGTTGCGCAGCTCGAGGAACATGCCGATGAACTTCTTGTCGCCGGCGGCGAACCCGACGCGCAGGCCCGGCAAATTGGAGCGCTTCGACAGCGACTGGAACGCAACCACGCGGGTGAAGTCGGGGCCGGCACATTCGAGCGCGCTGCCCGGGGCCTCGCGGGTGTAGATCTCCGAATAGCACTCGTCGCTGAGGATCACGAAGCCGTAGCGGTCGGCGAGCTGCTTCAACCGCTTGAAATAGTCGGGCTTGGCGACCGAGCCCTGCGGATTGGCGGGCGAGGCCAGATAGAGCGCCACCGTGCGCGCCAGCGTCGCCTCGTCGATGGCGTCGAGATCGGGCAGGAAGCCATTCTCGACGGTGGTCGGCAGATAGACCGGCTCGCAAGCCGCTGCGCGGGCGCCGGCGCCATAGACCGGATAGAACGGGTTCGGCATCAGGATGGCGGGCTTGCCGGGGCGCGGGCCGACATAGCGTGCGGCCGTGATCGCGGCGAGGAACAGCCCCTCGCGGCTGCCATTGAGGACGAGAAGCTCGCTCGCGGGGTCGAGCGGCCGCGGCAGCTTGAAGCGCGACGACAACCAGGCGCTCGCGGCTTTCCGGAACGGCTCGGTGCCCTGGTTCATCGGGTAACGGCCGAAATCGGCGGTGTGCTTGGCCAGGACCGGGCCGACGAAATCGGGCACGGGATGCTGAGGCTCGCCGACCGCAAGCGTAATCAAGGGCTTACCCGGCTGATGGGGGGCCAGCAGCTCGTTCAGCCGGACGAAGGGCGAGCGTTCGGAATCGGAGCTTCCGCTGGCCTGCGGCGCACGGGATGAAGCGGTCATAGCCATTCTGGACGCCAGCACTCTTGGAACAGCCGGTCGCACCAAGGCGCCGGCGGGAAGCGGTTCAGTTCACCATAGATAGGGCGAGGTTAAGACGCGATTAACCATCGGCCGCCGCCCCCGTCCAGAGCGGGAATATTGAGGCCGGACAACAACGGGATGGGTGGGCTACAGGGCCGGCTGGTTCCTCCACCTCTCTCGCTTGCGGGAGAGGTCGCGCCGAAGGCGCGGATGAGGGTTCTCTCCGCATAGGGACTGTCCCGATGTTGAGACACCCTCTCCCCTGCCCTCGCCCTCCCCCGCATGCGGGGGAGGCAGCGCGCCGTCATCGTGGACTAGTGCCCCGGCAGCTTCTCGAACGTCGTCATGCCGGCGGGGATGGCGTGGAATTCCTGCTTGTCGCAGGTGTAGATCGCCATCTGCGGATGGAACTGCTCGGGCTCGTCCAGCGTGCCGACCTTCAGGATCGCTGCGGGGAGGCCCGGAACCTTGGTCACCAGATGCGTGCCGCATTCGGGGCAGAACTCGCGCGTCACGGCGCGCTCGAGGTCCTTGCGGGTGAACTGCTTGGGCTGCCCGATGATGTAGCTGAAGCCGGCCACCGGCATCGCGATGAAGGTGTTGGGTGCGCCGCCCGAGATGTACTGGCACTCGCGGCAATGACACTGCGCCTGCATCATAGGGTCGCCCTCGGCCACGTAGCGCACTTCGCCGCAATAGCATCCGCCTTCCAAACGCATGACGATCTCCCGGTTTGTTGTTCGTTGTGGTCGATATTTCTGCGCCGGCAATCTGGAATGGCAATCCTTTTCTTTGCTTCTTTGCCGCGCGGCGCAAAAAGAAAGGGGCTCCAGCTTGCGCTGGAGCCCCTCAACGGTCGGGGCATTGCCGGGTATGTGCCCAAACCGTAGTTGTGGACGCGGTCTCCGGGGAGACCGTGCCCGGGAGGAGAGGTTACATGTTGTAGGCGCGCTCGGTGTGCTCGGTGATGTCGAGGCCTTCACGCTCGCTCTCGACATTGGCGCGGAGGCCAACGATCACATCGACGACCTTGTAGAGGATCGCCGAACCGACGCCCGACCACACCAGCGTGGTGCAGACGCCCCAGAACTGGGACACCATCTGCGCCGCGAAGTCGTAATCGGCAACCTTCGGCGGGATCGCCGTGTAGTCGATGATGCCGGCGCCGCCGAGGGCGGGGTTCACCAGGATGCCGGTACCGAGAGCACCGACGATGCCGCCGATGCAGTGCACGCCGAACACGTCGAGGGAGTCGTCGTAGCCGATCGCGTTCTTCACGACGGTGCAGAAGAACAGGCAGACCACGCCGACCACGAGACCGAGGACGATCGCACCCATGACGCCGGAGAAGCCGGCGGCGGGCGTGACGGCCACGAGACCCGCGACAGCGCCGGAGATGACGCCGAGCACCGACGGGTGACCCTTCACGATCCACTCCGCGAACATCCACGACAGCGCGGCGGCTGCGGTGGCGACGAAGGAGTTGGTCATGGCGAGGGCAGCGCCGCCGTTGGCTTCGAGGTTGGAGCCGGCGTTGAAGCCGAACCAGCCGACCCAGAGCAGCGAGGCGCCGATCATCGACATGGTCAGCGAGTGCGGAGCCATCAGCTCCTTGCCGTAGCCGGTGCGCTTGCCGATCAGGAGAGCGCCGACGAGACCTGCGATGCCGGCGTTGATGTGCACCACGGTGCCGCCCGCGAAGTCGATCGCGCCCTTCTTGAAGATCCAGCCGGCGTCGGCGTTGATCTCGTCGAGCTTGGCCTGCGCCGCGGTCTTCGCCACCGCATCAGTCGCCGCAGCCAGAGCCTTGGCAGCGTCCTGGATCGCGTCCGGGCCGGGCCAGTACCAGACCATGTGCGCGATCGGGAAGTAGATCAGCGTGACCCAGAGCGGGATGAAGAGAGCGATCGCCGAGAACTTCATGCGCTCGGCGAAGGCGCCGACGATGAGGGCCGGCGTGATTGCCGCGAAGGTCATCTGGAAGCACATATAGATGAGCTCCGAGATGTTGGCGTCGACCGAGAAGGTCGCGGCCTTCGAGTCGGTGGTGACGCCCATCATGAAGGCCTTGGAGAAGCCGCCGATGAAGTCGGAACCGCCGGTGAAGGCGAGGCTGTAGCCGTACACGGCCCAGATCACGGTGACGACGCAGACGGTGTAGAAGACCTGCATCAAGACCGAGAGCATGTTCTTGGAACGGACGAGACCGCCGTAGAACAGCGCAAGACCCGGGATCGTCATCAACAGCACGAGGACTGTCGATGTCAGCATCCAGGCGTTGTCTCCCTTATTGACCGTTGGCTCGGCATAGGCTGCGGTCGCAGCGAACAGGCCGACTGCGAGAGCCGCCAATCCCGCGCCATAGGGACGCTTGAACGTCATATTATTTACTCCTGATTGGATAAGGTTGAGCGCGAAATCAAAGGGCCGCGGCATCGGCCTCGCCGGTGCGGATACGAACCGCATGGTCGAGGTTGATGACGAAGATCTTGCCGTCGCCGATCTGTCCGGTTTTCGCGGCGGACGTGATGGCGTCGATGGTCTTGTCGACCTGGTCGGAGGCGACAGCGACCTCGATCTTGATCTTGGGCAGGAAGCTCACGGCATATTCAGCGCCGCGATAGATTTCCGTATGGCCCTTCTGGCGGCCATACCCCTTGACTTCCGTCACCGTGAGACCGTGAACGCCGATGGCGGTCAGGGCGTCACGGACTTCTTCCAGCTTGAATGGCTTAATAATCGCCATAACAATTTTCATGGGTCCTATCCCCGCTTGGGCCCGGTCCGGACGTGGCCGGGCGTTTCTCGACTGGTTCGCCACGAGGGAGAAGTTTCACTACGCGGGCACAGCCACGCCCCCTAGAATCAAATGCCGTGCCAGAACGGGCGTGTTGCCTAACGGATTATGAAAGCGGGGGTTTTCGCGTTTCGCGGGTATTGCGGTGCAGTGCGCTATTACGTCGCGCTCAAAAGCTGGTCACGACTGCTCAAAATGAGGGCACGACAGGCTGCCGACACAATGTTGCTCACGTGTCGGGCAGCTGGAAGGTATCTAATTATGGGCAAAGCTTACTGAAGTGCTTCGCCGTGCGGCGAAATACCGAACCCCCCGAGCTCGTGCCCACGGGATGCGCGCAACCGGCCGAGCCGCTCGGGCAGAACAAAGCTCGCCGGACGGTATCCGGCCGAAGCCGCCGTCGGACCGTCAGGTAGCGTCGCGTTCCGCAAAGACCCGGTCGATCAATCCCCATTCGACCCCCTGCTGTGCAGTCATGAAGTGGTCGCGGTCCAAGGTTCGTTCCACCTCCGCCTCAGTGCGCCCGCAATGCTGCGCGTAGAGCCGGGTGATGCGCCGCTTGGTCTCCTGCATTTCGTTGGCATGGATCAGGATGTCGGACGCTTGGCCCTGGAAGCCGCCGAGCGGCTGATGCACGTGAAGGCTCGCATTGGGCAGCGCGGCGCGGTGACCTCGCTCGCCGGCCATCAGCAGGAACGAGCCCATCGAGCGCGCGGTGCCCATGCACAGCGTATGAACCGGCGCCTTGATGAACTGCATGGTGTCGTACATCGCCAGTCCACTGGTGACTACGCCGCCATAGGAATTGATGTAGAGATTGATCGGCCTGTTCGGATTCTCCGCCTCCAGGAACAACAATTGCGCGCAGACCAGTCCGGACATCGCATCATTGACCTCGCCGTTGAGGAAGATGATGCGCTCGCGCAGGAGCCGCGAATAGATGTCGAAGGATCGCTCGCCGCGGGCAGATTGTTCGACAACCATAGGGACGAGCTGAAGCATGTCGCGCATTGGCGACCTCCATGTCTGCAGGTGATGAAGTCTTTTGCTGTCAGGCCGCCATCATCAGGCGGCAATTGGTGTTGGCCGGCTGCGGCAGTTTCGCGAGGTCGTCGCAGGCTTGCTGGATGATGCGGAAGCGGGTGCCGCCGTCCTCGTTCGGCTCGATCCGGAAGATGACGTGGCTCTCGCGAAACGGCGGCTCTGAATCGCGAAGCCGGTAGCGCACCTCTTCGCCTGCGATCGTTGATTCCGGCTCGGCGCCCGCAAGGTCGCAATCCGGCAACCAGCGCTCGCGCAAGGCCGGAATGGTCACGGCGCGCCAGACCTTTGCCGGCGGCGCATCGAAATCATATTCAAGCACCAGGGCTTCGTCGGGACGATCAGGCTTCGCGGCGTCGCTCATCGGTCCAGGTCCTTATTAATCCAGGTCCTTATTGATCCATGTCCTTGAGGAGATCGGCGAGTGCTTCCATGCGCTTCGGCCAGTAGGCGCGGTAGCGCGCAAGCCATGCCCCGATGGCGACGATTCCGTCCGGGTCGACTTCGTAGTTCACAAAGCGGCCCTGCCGCTGTTCACGCACCAGACCTGCCGCACGCAGCACCGCGAGGTGCTGCGACATCGCCGGTTGGCTGATCTCCAATCCGTCGCGCAAAGCGCTCGCATTCAGGCTTCCGCCAGCGAGCTTCTCAAAGACCCTTCGACGCGTCGGGTCGGCCAGCGCCTTGAAGATGTCGGCTTCGATCATGGCAACACATAAGCATACACTTATGTGATGTGCAAGTCCTGGGCTTAGGCTGCTCGATTCCTCGAACCGCTCGCCCGCAGCTTACTGCAGGGCCTCACCGTGCTGCGAAATATCCAGTCCCTCGAGCTCGTGCTCACGGGATACGCGCAAGGGCACGAACAGGCCGACCAGCTTGAGCAGGATGAAGCTCACGCCTGCCGCCCAAACGAAGGTGACGGCGACCCCATAAAGCTGGATCAGAAGCTGCCGCGGATGACCTTCGAGCAGGCCGGCGGTGCCGCCGATGGCGCTGGTTGCGAACACCCCGGCGAGCAGGGTGCCGGTCAGACCGCCGATGCCGTGGACGCCGAACACGTCGAGCGAATCGTCATAGTCGAAGCGGTGCTTCAGCCAGGTGCAGGCCCAGTAGCAAACCGCCCCGGCGATGATGCCGATGACGATGCCATGCCACGGCGCGACGAAGCCCGAAGCCGGCGTGATGGTGCCGAGGCCAGCGACCGCGCCGGAGATCATGCCGAGCACGGAAGGCTTGCGCCGCGTCGACCATTCGATTGCGCCCCAGGTCAGCGCGCCGGAGCAGGCCGCCAGATGGGTCGCGATGATCGCCAGCACCGCGCGCGAATTGGCCGCGCCGGCCGAACCGCCGTTGAAGCCGAACCAGCCGACCCACAACAGGCCAGTGCCCATCACGGCGAGCGACAGATCGAACGGCGAGAGATTTTCGGTGCCGTAGCCGTGGCGGCGCCCCATCACCTTGGCGGCGACGAGGCCGGCGGTGCCGGCCGACAGATGCACCACGAGGCCGCCGGCGAAATCCAGTACGCCCATGCTGGCGAGGAAGCCGCCGCCCCACACCCAATGCGCCAGCGGAATGTAGACGAAGATGAACCAGGCGACCGAGAACAGCAGATAAGCGGAGAACCGCATGCGGTCGGCGACCGAGCCCGCGACCAGCGCCACCGTGATGATCGCAAACGTCATCTGGTACAGCATGAACAGCGATTCCGGGATGGTCTTCGCGGCCGGGTTGACGCTGTCGAGCGTCATGCCCGCCAGGAACCAGCGGTCGAGCGTGCCGATCCAGGGGCCGTCGCCGACAAAGCAGAGCGAATAGCCGAACGCGACCCAGAGAATCGAGATCATCGTCACGGCGGCAAGGCTCTGCGCCATGGTGGCGAGCACGTTCTTCTTGCGCACCATGCCGGAATAGAACAGCGCGAGGCCGGGGATCGTCATCATCAGCACCAGCGCGGTGGCGACGATCATCCAGGCGGTGTCGGCGGTGTTGATCTCGGAACCCGCGGCCTGCGCCGGCGCGGCAACGATCGACATAAGTCCGGCCGGCGCAGCCACAACGGCCGCGCGGCGCAACAATCCCGCCATGTCATTTCCCCCAGCATAGAAATTGCGTCGCAGCTGTGGCGTCGTTGCCCGGCGCGATCGAAGAAGAATCGTTAGAGCGCGTCGCTGTCGGTTTCGCCGGTGCGGATGCGCAGCGCGTGGTCGATCGGCGTGACGAAGATCTTGCCGTCGCCGATCTGCCCGGTGCGCGCCGTGGCGGTGATCACGGCGACCGCCTTGTCGGCGACGTCGGAGGCGACCGCGATCTCGATGCGCAGCTTCGGCAGGAAGTTCACGACATATTCCGCGCCGCGATAGATCTCGGTGTGGCCCTTCTGGCGGCCATAACCCTTTACCTCGGTCACGGTCATGCCGTGGACGCCGATCGCCGTCAGGGCCTGGCGGACCTCATCGAGCTTGAAGGGTTTGATGATCGCGACGACGAGTTTCATGGTCAGGCCTATTCCCCGGGATGCGCCGCGCCGTATGTCCCCGGCGCAGCGTCAATCTGGCATCTTTCCGGGCAAATGGCATAAAAAAGTTGCAGATTGAAGCGGAAAAACGTTTGGCGTTGTGAACGGCCGCCTCTGTACAGGGCAGCCGTTCATCCGTCACAATGCATTTTTGGCATGGATGCGGTGAACCGAAGCGTCCCAGCCGGTACATAAGTATGTTTGAGGGGGACGTTTCATGGCGAGTTGGTTCTACGCATCCGAGGGCAAGCAGCAGGGGCCCTTTCCCGAAGGGCAGTTCCGCGACCTCATCGCCCAGGGCGTCGTGCGCCCGGATACGCTGGTGTGGACCGAAGGCATGGCCGGCTGGCAGAAGGCCGCCGAGATCCCCGGCCTGGTCGGCGGCGGCGCGCCGCCGATGATCCCGGCCGGTGGTCCGCCGACGATGGGTGGCCGCGGCAATGGTGGCGCCGCCGGCGGATCACTGTCGGTCGATTTTGGCATCCTCGAATTCACCTGGCGCAGCATCGTGATGCTGATCGGCATGTGCTTTGTCATCCCGGCGCCGTGGGTCTTCGTCTGGTACACAAAATGGATCGTGCCTTGCGTGAAGGTCCCGGGACGCCCGAACCTCAGCTTCACCGGCAATGCGATGGCGCTGGTGCCCTGGTTTTTCGGCTTCATCGTTCTGGCGATCGCGATCGGCTTCATCGGCAGCCAGTTGCTGAGCAACCTGCTGTTCCTCGTGCAGATCGTTCTCTACTGGCTCCTCATCAAATGGATCGTCGCGAACCTCGCCTCCAATGGGCAGCCGCTCGGCCTCAGCTTCACCGGCTCGGTCTGGGCCTATGTCGGCTGGAATCTGCTGTTCGCGATCTCGATCATTACCATCATCGGCTGGGCCTGGGTTGCCGCGGCTCAGATGCGCTGGTTCTGCCGCAGCATTGAAGGCACGCGGCGCGAGATCGTCTTCAAGGGCAGCGGTCTTGAGATTCTCTGGCGTGGAATCGTGGCCGCAATCCTGTTCAGCCTCATCATCCCGATCCCGTGGTTGTATCGCTGGATCATGAACTGGTTTGCGTCGCAGACCGAGCTCGCCCCCCGCGGCTCCCTCTAGGCGTTACGCCCTCCGCTCGCGCACGGAGCCTTCCTGCGCGACGGAGGCGACCAGCGTGCCGTCGGGCTTGAAGATCGAGCCGCGGGTCAGCCCGCGGCCGCTTCGCGCGCTCGGCGAATCCTGGGCGTAGAGCAGCCATTCGTCGGCGCGGAACGGGCGGTGAAACCACATCGCGTGGTCAAGGCTCGCCGGCATCATGCGCTTGTCGAACAGCGTGCGGCCGTAGCGCGCCATGATCGCGTCGAGCAGCGAGAAATCCGACGCATAGGCCAGCGCGCACATGTGCAGCGCCGGATCGTCGGGCAGCTTCGCCGCGGTCCTGATCCAGACGTGGATGCGGCCGTCCTCGATCTTCTGGCCGAAGTAGCGGCCGAGCTCGACCGGGCGCAGCTCGATCGGACGGTCGGATTCATAGTAGCGGCGAATGAACTCCGGCATCTCCTTGAACAGCGGCTGCTTCGCCACTTCCTCCGCCGTCAGCTTTTCCGGCGGCGGTACGTCCGGCATCTTGTCCTGGTGATCGAACGCGCTCTCCTCCTCGGCATGGAACGACACCATGATCGAGAAAATCGCGTTGCCGTGCTGGATCGCGGTGACGCGGCGGGTCGAGTAGCTCTTGCCGTCGCGCAGGCGCTCGACCTGGTAGATGATCGGGATCTGCGGATCGCCCGGCAGGATGAAATAGCAATGCAGCGAATGCGGCAGCCGGCCCTCGACGGTGCGGCAGGCCGCGACCATCGCCTGCCCGATCACCTGGCCGCCGAACACCCGCTGCCAGCTCGTCTTCGGACTGTTGCCGCGGAACAGGTTCACCTCGAGCTGTTCGAGGTCGAGGATCGAGATCAGGTCGATCAGGCTTTTGGACATGATTGTGCTTTCGAAAATCTCGTCATTCCGGGGCATCGCGCCAGCGATGAACCCGGAATCCCGAGCGATAACCTCTGGATTCCGGGTTCGCGCTTCCGCGCGCCCCGGAATGACGGAATTGGGCCGTTCCGCCCTTGTTTCACCGCACTGTTTCGCCCACCTCAAGTCTGCTAGCAAGACCAAGAACAGGCGAAGTATTGGCCGGGAAGCTTGGTATGTCGGTACAGGGTAGCATTGTCATTGGCGGCGGCGCGTTTGCGGGCCTGGCGCTGGCCTTGGCGCTCCGCCAGGGGCTCGGGCCCGAGATTCCCGTCATCGTCGCCGATCCCGCGCTCAGCACGCGGCCGAGCCGGGACCCGCGCGCCACCGCGATCGTCGCCGCCTGCCGCCGCCTGTTCGAGGCGATCGGTGCCTGGGACGACGTCAGGGGCGAGGCGCAGCCGATCCTCGACATGGTCGTCACCGATTCCAAGCTGGAGGACGCCACGCGTCCGGTGTTCCTGAACTTCGCCGGCGACGTCGCGCCGGGCGAGCCCTTTGCGCACATGGTCGAGAACCGCCGCCTGATCGACGCGCTGGTCGTGCGTGCCGAGGCCGAGGGCATCGATCTCCGCGCCACCACGGTCGCCTCCTACGACGCGCGTTCCGACGGCATCGACGTGACGCTCGGCGACGGCAGCGTGATCGCGGCCAGCCTGCTGGTCGCCGCCGATGGTGCGAGGTCGAAGCTGCGCGAGCGCGCCGGCATCGCCACCAATGGCTGGGAGTATGACCAGTCCGGCATCGTCGTCACCGTCGGCCATGAGCGCGATCACGAAGGCCGCGCCGAAGAGCACTTCCTGCCCGCAGGTCCCTTCGCGATCCTGCCGCTGTCCGGAAAGCGCTCCTCGCTGGTCTGGACCGAGCGCCGGGCTCAGGCCGCGCGCATCATCGCGCTCAGCGACGAAGAGTTTCACGGCGAGCTCGAGCAGCGCTTCGGCCTGCATCTCGGCGAGGTCAAGGCGCTCGACAAGCCGCGAGCATTTCCGCTGTCCTATTTCGTGGCGCGCTCCTTCATCGCCGAGCGCCTCGCGCTGGTCGGCGATTCCGCCCACGTCATCCACCCGATCGCGGGCCAGGGCCTCAACATGGGGCTGAAGGACGTCGCCGCGCTGGCCGAGGTCGTCGTCGATGCCGCGCGGCTCGGGATGGATCTCGGCGCGGCCGACGTGCTCGAGCGCTACCAGCGCTGGCGCCGCTTCGACACCATGGCGATGGGCGTTGCCACCAACTCGCTGAACTTCCTGTTCTCCAACCAGTCGACGCTGCTGCGCACCGTGCGCGACATCGGCCTCGGCCTCGTCGACCGCGCCCCGCCGCTGAAAAACCTCTTCATCCGCCAGGCCGCGGGCCTGACGGGCGAGGTGCCGCGGCTGCTGAAGGGCGAGGCGTTGTAGTTCTTATCCTCGCTGGCGCTCCACCCTCCGCTCGTCGTCCCGAACAAGCGCGCCCCAAGCGCGCGCAGGTCCGGGACCCATACGCCGCAGCAATAGTCTTGCGAAGACTCGGAGTTACCAGCTTCGCGCCAAACCCCTCCCTGGGATTATGGGTCCTGGCCTTCGCCAGGACGACATCGCGATTGTTGCGCGGCCGCTGCGCAAGACTGCGACCTCAATCGATCTTCCGCGCCTCTTCCGGCAGCATGATCGGGATGCCGTCGCGGATCGGGTAAGCGAGCTTGGCGCTGCGCGAGATCAGCTCCTGCTTTGCGGAATCGAACTCCAGCGGACCCTTGGTCAGCGGGCAGACCAGAATCTCCAGCAATTTCGGATCGACGCTGGTTTCGGGGCGTTCGGTGGGCGCGTTCATTGTGGTCTCCGGCGATGGGCTGCCTCTAGCACAGAAATTCGCGTCCGCCGAGTGACCCGTTCTATTGGAACGGGTCACTCGGCAGAGATCATCCGTAGCAGGTCGTCGAGCAGGCCCTGGAGCCGTGCCGCCGGCACCGGCGGGCCCGACAGGGCGAAGCCGAGAAATGTCCAATAGAGGATCTGCGCGCGAGCCTGCGCCGTCGCCGGGTCTAGCCCGCGCTTGTCCAGGAGCTGCTCGATATAGTCGAGCCTGCGGCGGTCGATCGCGCGCACCGCGGCTTGCGCGGCGGCATCGAATGCCGCCCAGTTGCGGACCGCGCGTTCGAGATCGAGCCGCGCGCCGAAGGACCTGCGCAGCAGCGCCTTCAGCGGCTCGTCGCCGGCGGCTTCGACATCGGCAATGATCTGCTCGGCCGCGATCTCGCGCCAGCGTTTCAGCACGGCGGCATGGAACGCGCCGAGATCGGTGAAATGCCAATAGAAGCTGCCGCGCGAAACCCCGATGGCCTTTGCCAGCGGGTCGGCCTTCAGCGCCGTGAAGCCGCTTTTCGCGAGCGCCTTCAGCCCCTGTTTGATCCAATCGTCGGCGGAGAGCTGTTCGGTCATGCCAGGTTCCCGGAACTTGACCATACACTAGTGTATTGACAGGCGGCAGGCCAGCCCCTATGTCTCCATACAGTTATGTACGGAGATATCGATGCGTGATCTGTTGCTCCAGTGCGCCGGCGTCCTGACCATCGTCGTGGCCCTCATCCATGGCATCCTCGGCGAGACCAAGGTCTTTGCTCGCGCGAGCATCGAGCCGGAACGGCTGCGCACCCTGATCCGCCTGGTCTGGCAGGCATCGACCGTCGCCTGGATCGGCGGCGGCGTGCTCCTGATCGCGGCGCCCTGGATGGACTCGGCGCCGGCGCGCCACTGGATCGTCATCACCATGGCCTGCGTGTTCGGTTTCTCCGCCTTCGCCAACGCATGGGCGACACGCGGCCGGCACTTCGGCTGGATGGCGCTCAGCGCCGTCGTTGCCATGACGGTTGCCGGCTATTGAGCTCGCCGTAGACGCCTTCCCGCTACGGCGAACGGCGAGCCGTTGCAGATGGAGCTTCAAGCATGGCTCTGACACTCGTCACCGGGGGCACAGGCCATCTCGGTCGGGATATCGTCGATCGCCTCGTTCGCGACGGACGTCACGTCCGGGTCTTTGCGCGAGCGCCGGGCACGCGACCGGACGTCGAATGGGCGATCGGCGACCTCGCCACAGGCGCCGGGTTGCGGGACGCGCTGCATGACGTCGACACGGTCATCAACGCGGCGACCTATTCGCCGATCGCGCGGCGCGGCGGCATTCGCCCGAAAGACTTCTTCACTTCGCCCTCCGCCGTGGACGTCGAGGGCACCGGGCGCCTGCTGTCGTCCTGCGGGGAAGCCAGGGTGCGGCACTTCCTCCACGTCTCGATCGTCGGCCTCGATGAGGCAACCCTGCCCTACGCGCGGGTCAAGCTTGCCGGCGAACGGCTGGTGCGTGCATCGGCTCTGTCCTGGTCGGTGGTTCGCGCGATGCCGTTCTACTATCTGCTCGACAGCCTGCTCTCGGGCCTCGCCTGGCTTCCGGTGTGGCCGGTGCCGACGACGCTGTTCAATCCCGTCGATACGTCGGATGTCGCCGACCACGTCGTGGCCTGCGCCTTCGACGGGATGCGTGGCGAGCGCGCGGAGATTGGCGGCCCCGAAGATCTCGAGCTGGTCTCGCTGGCCCGCCGGTATCAGCACGCCCGGGGGCTGCATCGGAAAATCCTGCCGATGAATCTTTCGGACGCGAAGGCGCGCGGCATGGGCTTCGTCGTCAGCCAAGGCGTTCGCGGACGGCTCTCCTGGGCGGACTGGCTGCAACGCAACTACCCCGCTGCGCGAAGCGCGATCCAGGGATGACCAGCCCGGCGGCAGCGTGCCTCCGGCCCGTGAGACGTAAGGCCGCAGCGGCCGTTCAAATGCGTGCTGCATGCGGAGAGCGCTGATCTTTCTCGGATCGTTAGAATATCTCTAAAGCGAACCGGCCCCGAACCGCATTGACTTCATCATGTGCTTTGCTTCCTTCCGTCCCGCTTCGCGGCTTCCCGCGCAGCGCTCACGACAAAGGAGGAGACGTTCGTGAAGGTCATTCGTGTTGTTGCCATGGTACTGACGATCGGGATTGGCACGGGATCCGCCGCCATGGCCGACGGTTTCAAGAACTGCACCAAGCTCGACAAGGCGTCGTGGAAGCCGGCGAGCGAAGCCGAAGCCAAGGCCAAGGCGCTCGGTTACGAAGTGCGGCGCTCCAAGATCGAAGGCTCGTGCTATGAGGTCTATGGCGTCAAGGAAGGCAAGCTCTACGAGCTGTTCTACAGCCCCGAAGATCTCAGCCTGAAGCACACGATCGCGAAATGACTTGCGCGAAATAACCTGCGCGAAGTGATCTGCGCAAAGTAAGGCTTGAGGGTGGTCTTCGCTTGATCGAAGAAGCGGTGCCAGAAGCGCGCGGGGCGTCCGACAGGAGCCCCGCGGATCGAACTGCTCCGCGCACGATCGCGGTCTGGGACCTCCCGTTGCGCCTCTGGCACTGGGCCCTGGCGATCTGTGTTCTGGCCGCGTGGTTCACCCCCACCGTCTTTGACCGCCTGCACCGCATCGTCGGCTATATGGTGCTTGGGCTCCTGGCCTTCCGCCTGGTCTGGGGTTTTTGGGGAAGCCGCTATTCGCGCTTCCGCATGGTCGGCGTCAGGCTTCGCGCGGCGCCAGGCTATCTCTGGAACCTGCGCCGCGGCATGACCGGCCGCTACATCGGTCTCAATCCCGCCGGCACGTTGATGCTGGTGGCGCTGCTGGCCTCGCTCGCCGTCTCCACGATCACGGGAGCGATGTCGGTGACCGTCACCTTCTTTGGCGTCTGGTGGGTCGAAGACGCCCACCATTATTCATCGGACGCGGTCATCGTCCTGGTCGTGCTGCACGTCGTGGGCGTGGTGCTGATGGGGATTCTCCAGCGCGAGAACCTGATCCGCGCGATGATCACCGGACGCAAGCGCATCGGCACTCACCTCTAGACGTTCGTTGCCGATCACGGCGCACGTCCGCCGGCCGTCGATGGCGCAAATTTCCGCAGATCGAATTGCACAGGCCGCGTTAACCCGCTGGTAATCATGCAATCAGGCGTTGCACAAAATTAACGCGAAGAACGTCTAGGCGATCCACCATCGACGATATTGACGAGGGGAGCGCTATTGGATGTTCCGCGTTTTTTCCTGCCTTACGGCCGAACACGATTGGCGTCTCGTCCTGCTTGCCGGCTTGGTATGCTTCGTTGCAAGTATCGTTGCGGTCAGCATCTTTCATCGTGCGGTCGCCTCGCGGGCCTGGGCGCGGTTGATCTGGGTTGCGATTGCCGGTGCCGCCATCGGCTACGGAATCTGGGCAACGCATTTTGTCGCGATGCTCGCCTACGAGCCCGGCGTCCCGACCAATTACGGCCTCGTCCTGACGGTGCTGTCGCTCGCCGCGGCGATGATCCTGACCTCGGGCGGTTTTGGCGTTGCCGTCAACAATTCCGGCCAATGGCGCGCAGCTGCCGGTGGCGGCATCATCGGCGCGGGCATTGCTAGCATGCACTATATCGGCATGTGGGCCCTCGAGGTCCCGGGTCGCGTGACCTGGTCGCCGGGGCTGGTGTTGATCTCGATCGTCCTCGGCATGGTGCTGGGCTACGCTGCGCTCGCCGTTGCCCTAGGCCACAAGGACAAGTGGGGGACCTTTGCTGCGGCGCTGCTGCTGACGCTCGCCATCGTGTCGCACCATTTCACGGCCATGGGGGCCGTGCAAATCGTTCCAGACCCTACGCTGGCAAGCGATACATTGTCGCTTTCTCCGACCTTCCTCGCCGTGGCAATTGCGGGCGTGGCCCTGTCGGTGCTCGGGATGAGCTTCGTCGGCGTGCTGGCGGATCGCCGCCTTGCGACCAGAACCAGCAGATTCGAGCAAATCATCAGTGAGCTCTCGCTCGCCCGGCAGCAGGTGGAAGATTCGCAACAGGAAATCCAGGAGCAGAAACTCAGGCTCGATACGGCCATCAACAACATGGTCGAGGCCCTGTGCATGTTCGATGCGGAGAAGCGACTTGTCGTCTGCAACGAGCGCTATGCCCGACTCTATCAGCTGCCGCCGGAACTGTTGAGAACGGGGACACCGCACGCCGACATCATCAGGCATCGCGTCGTGACCGGCATCCTCAAGAGCGACACCAGCGAAGGCGCTGCCAAGCAATTCCTCTCGAAACTGGCTGCGTTGCCGTTCGATGCAGTCTCGAGCAGAATCGACGAGTTCACGGATGGTCGGTTGATCTGCGTGACGCGGCAGCCAATGGCCGGCGGCGGGTGGGTGGCTACGCATCTTGACGTCACCGAGCAGCGCCGGTCCGAGGCCAAGATCGCTCATATGGCACAACACGATGCGTTGACAGATCTGCCAAATCGCGTGCTGCTCAGGGAGCGGATGGAGCATGCCATTGCGGTTACGCGCAATGGCGGCCTCGATCTGGCCGTGCTCATGCTGGATCTCGACCGCTTCAAGGAAGTCAACGACACGCTGGGACATCCGACGGGCGATTCCCTGTTGCGCGCCGTCGCCGCGCGTTTGCGCGAATGCACCACGGAAACCGCGTTGATCGCCCGGCTGGGCGGCGACGAGTTCGCCGTGATCGATTACGTGACCAACCCGGCCGTGGAGGCCGCCGCCCTTGCCGAGAACATCAGGAAGGCGCTTTGCGAACCGTTCGATCTTGGTGATCACCGGGTCACGGTGGGCACCAGCATCGGCATCGCCATCGCGCCACGCGATGGCAACGATTCCGACGTGATCATGAAGAGCGCGGATCTCGCCCTCTACTCGGCCAAGAGTGGCGGACGTGGTGCATTCTGTTTCTTCGAGCCGGAACTCGACGAGCTCATGCATGCGCGACGCAACCTGGAGCGCGACATGCGGGATGCGATTGCCGGCCGTCAGTTCGAGCTCCACTACCAGCCGTTCGTCAGCCCCGCGACCGGCAAGGTCAATGGTTTCGAGGCCTTGCTACGCTGGCATCACCCGCAGCAAGGTCTGGTCATGCCGAGCGAATTCATCCCGCTCGCGGAGGAGACCGGCTTGATCGTGCCGCTGGGAGAATGGGTCCTGAGAACCGCCTGTGCCGAAGCCGCCAAATGGCCCGCGCATGTCAGGATCGCGGTCAACCTGTCTCCCGCTCAGTTCAGGAGCAAGGAGCTTGTTCCAGTCGTTATCGGCGCGCTGGCGAGTTCGGGAGTTGCGCCGCACAGGCTCGAGCTCGAGGTCACCGAGACGGTGATCATGCATGACAGCGAAGCCGTTTTCGCCGTCCTCGGCCAATTGCGCGAGCTCGGTGTGCGAATCGCCCTCGACGATTTCGGCACCGGCTATTCATCGCTGAGCTTTCTGCAAAAGTTCCCGTTCGACAAGATCAAGATCGATCGCAGTTTCGTCAACGAACTTTCGAGCGCAAGGGCAGAGGCGCGCCATCTCGCGCGCGCAGTGGTTCGTTTCGCAGTCAGCCTCGGCAAGACGACGACCGCCGAAGGCGTCGAAACCAAGGAGCAGCTGGATATCCTCTGCGAAGAGGGGTGCCTCGAAACGCAAGGCTACTATTTCAGCCGGCCGATGCCTGCATCCGACATCGCCAGGATGCTGCGGCGAGGTGCCGGCGCAGCCGTTCGCGCTGCCTGAGCAATTCAGGCCCTCACTGCAACGGCGGATCGCCGCTGGTGCGCTTCTTGGCGAGGTCCATCTCGGTCACCGCGATCAGGATCTCGGCGCGGGTCTTCAAGTCGGGCGCCTCCAGCATGGCCTGCTTTTCCGCGGGGCCGTAGGGCGACATCATCGCCAGCGCGTTGACCAGCGCCTCGTTGGGCGCGCTCTCGACGCCCTCCCAGTCGACCTTGAGATTGTTGGCCTTCAAGAAGTCCGCCAGCACAGCAAGCAGCGCCTCGCGATCGACCTCGTCCTCGCCCATCCGCGCGGTGAAGTCGTCGACATAGGTGAAGAAATCCACCTTGCACTGCCGGTAGGCGGTGAGCACCTCGAGCTCCTCGACCACCTTGAAGCGCGAGACGCCGGTGAGCTCGAGGATGTAGCGGCCGTCGCCGGATTCGGCGAGCTGGGTAATGCGGCCGACGCAGCCGACGCGGAACAGCGCCGGCTTGTCGGAATTCTTCGGCGAGTGCGCCACGTCAGGCTGGATCATGCCGATCAGGCGATGGCCGTCGCGGAAGGAATCGTCGACCATCGCGAGATAGCGCGGCTCGAAGATGTTGAGCGGCATTTGGCCGCGCGGCAGCAAGAGCGCGCCCGGCAATGGGAATACCGGAATGATCTCCGGAAGGTCGGCGGGCCCGCGATATTCGATGTTGATCGGCATCTGGTCCCCGCTGAAGTCCCGCGCGCTAGAGCATGATCCGGAGCCGGAGGGCCGCGTTGGCGCAAATTGCGAAGCGGTTTTCCGACAAGATCATGCTCCAAAAATAGCCGCGCGCCTACGAAAAGAGGATGGTCGACAGGCGCTTGCGCCCCTCGACGGTTGCATCATCCGTGCCGCCCCAGGCCTCGAAGAACTGCACGAGCTGCCTGCGGGCGCCGTCGTCGTTCCATTTGCGGTCGCGCTTGATGATCGCGAGCAGCTGCTCGGTCGCGGCTGCCCGGTTGCCCTGCGCGTTGAGGGCGGTCGCGAGATCGAAGCGCGCCTGATGATCGAGCGGATTTGCGGCGACTTTCTGTTCCAGCTCCGCCACCGGCCCCAGCTGCTCCGCCTGCTCGGCGAGATCGATCGCGGTCTGCACGGCCTTCACGGCGGGGTCGTTGCGCTTGGATTCCGGCACCATGGCCAGCGTCTGCTTGGCCTGCTCCATCGCGCCCGAGACGGTGTAGCACTTGGCGAGGCCCGCGAGCGCCGCGATGTTGGTCGAATCGTGCGAGAGCACCTCGGCATAGATCTGCGCCGCGGCGGCGGCGTCGCCCTCGGCGAGCACCGCCTCGGCCTCTTGCAGGATCTCGGCGATATTGGGCTCGCCCGGCGCCGTCACGCCCTTGGTCAGCTTTTCGATGAAGGCGTTGAGCTGGCTCTCCGGCACCGCGCCCATGAAGCCGTCGGCAGGCTGGCCGTTGACGAAGGCGATCACGGCCGGGATCGACTGGATGCCCATCTGACCCGGGATCGCCGGGTGCTGGTCGATGTTCATCTTGACCAGCTTGACCTTGCCCTTGGCCGCCTTGACCGCCTTTTCCAGCACGGGGGTGAGCTGCTTGCAGGGGCCGCACCACTCCGCCCAGAAATCGATCAGCACCGGCTGGCGCTTCGATTCCTCGATGACGTCCTTCACGAAGGTCTGGGTGGTGGTGTCCTTGATCAGATCGGCAGCAGCCGGGCCCGCCGCTCCGTTACCCTGGTCGATGATCGTCACGGGATTCCCTCGTCTCATGTCTGGAATGGCGGGTCTTTAGCACGTCGCCAATGCATATGCTTCGTTGTCGGCTCCTAAATTGGGCCGGGGCGGCCGAATTTCAATCCGTCGCGGCCGATTCGCCGGTTCCGGGGCATTTTCGGTCGATTTGGCCAATTTCGGGGTCCATATAGGCCCGAAGATACCAATCTATGCCGCCGGTAGCTGTTGCATTCCCCTCCCGCTTTTGGCATACGACAGCCGTTGCCGGCGCGTCACGCGACCGACACAGGATGCGGGTGTAGCTCAGTGGTAGAGCACGACCTTGCCAAGGTCGGGGTCGAGGGTTCGAGCCCCTTCGCCCGCTCCAATTTTTCCCAGAGCATCCAGCCAAACCGGGTCGGGCCGTGGTTTTCCACGCCGCTGGCGGCTGTATTGGGTCTGCAATGACAATTCTCATCACCGGCAGCGCTGGCCATCTTGGGGAGGCCCTTCTCCGCACGCTCCGCGGGCGCGGGTCCGCTGTGTGCGGGGTCGACCTGAAGCCATCGCCCTTCACCGATGCCGTCGGCTCGATCGTCGATCCGGACTTCGTGCGGCGCCAGATGGACGGCGTCACCGCCGTGATCCACACCGCGACGCTGCACAAGCCGCATGTGGCGACCCACGGCAGGCAGGATTTCGTCGACACCAACGTGACAGGCACGCTCAATCTGCTCGAGGCGGCCGTGGCCGCCGGCGTGCGCAGCTTCGTCTTCACCAGCACCACCAGCGCGTTCGGCTCGCAGCTCCGCCCCGAGGCCGGACAGGCCGCGGTGTGGGTCACCGAGGACCTGTCGCCGGTGCCGAAGAACATCTACGGCACGACCAAGCTGATGGCGGAGAGTTTGTGCGAGCTGTTCTTTCGCGAGCGCGGCCTGCCGGTCGTCGTCTTGAGGACCTCGCGTTTCTTTCCGGAGGACGATGACGATCCTTCGATGCGGTCGGCCTATGCGCTAGACAACGCGCAGGCCAACGAGCTGCTCTATCGCCGGCTGGATATAGCGGACGCGGTGAGCGCCCATCTGCTCGCCGTCCAGCGCGCGCCCGACCTCGGCTTCGCCCGCTACATCGTGTCGGCCACGAGCCCGTTCGAGCCGCACCATCTCGCGGCGCTGGCGCGCGACGCGGCCGGCGTCGTGCGCGAGCTCTATCCGGATTGCGCGCAGCTCTATGCGGAGAACGGCTGGCGCCTGTTTCCGCAGATCGATCGCGTCTACGTCAACGATCGTGCGCGGCACGAGCTGGGGTGGCGGCCGGAATTCGACTTCGCGCATGTGCTGCACAGCCTCCGCGCGGGACAGGATTTTCGCAGCGCGCTGGCGCGCGAGATCGGGTCGAAAGGCTATCATGACACGGTGTTCGACGACGGACCTTACCCGGTCGCCTCGTAAGCGCCGAAGTTGCTGATTTGCTCGATGCGTCAAACGTCTGTCCGGCGTCACCGGGCGCAACATGGTCTTTGCCGTTCTACTGTGCATGGGGTTGTTTTCGCGTTTTTTGCGCGACCGCCTCTCCCGCTGCCTGAAAATCAGCCACGCACCATGCTGATGCCGCGTTGCAGCGAGGTCGTTCTCGTCGCTGCGTTCGCCTTCGGAGAAATTCCGCCTCAATTTTTATTGAGCGCAACCGCAGTGCACGCGGCGCGCTTCTCACCGCTCGCAGATGTGCTAACCTTTTTGCGTCTGTCGCCTCGACAGGCTCCAAACTTCGCCTCTCGACTAGCAAAACAAAATAACGTGCAGCCCTGACGGCTGCCTTAGGGGAGTGACGCGATGAAATTCCATCAATCCGTCTTTCAATCCGTCCTGGCGCTTGCAGCGGTTGCGCTTCTCGCGGGGACCAGCGCCGGCAATGCGCAACAGCAGGACAAGAACAAGCCGCTGAAGAAATACGAATCCGGCACCAAGGAGTTCTGGACCCATCCGCCGGATGACTGGTTCCTGGGCGACGAGACCGAGGCGCAGAAGGGCCTCGCGCCGCCGTCGGGTCCACCGACCGGTGCGTCGGAGGCCGAGCTCGCGGCGATGATGAAGAAGATCAAGCTGCCGGCGGGCTTCAAGATCGAGGTCTATGCACCCGGCGTTCTCGCCGCGAGGCAGATGGCCTGGGGTGACAAGGGCACGCTGTTCGTCGGCTCGTTCGGCCTCGGCAACGTCTATGCCATCAAGGACAACAACGGCAAGAAAGAGGTCAAGACCATCCTGAAGGGGCTGAACATGCCCACCGGTCTCGCCTTTAAGGATGGCGCGCTGTACGTCATCGCGGTCGACAAGCTGATCCGCTACGACAACGCGGAAGCCAATCTGGACAAGCTCGGCGACGGCAAGGTCGTCTATGACGACATGCCTTCCTATGCCGCGCATGGCTGGAAGTACATCGCAGTCGACAAGGAAGGCTGGTTCTACCTGCCGTTCGGACCGCCCTTCAACGTCGGCGTTCCCCCGACCAGCGTCTCGCAGATCCGCCGCGTCGATCCCAAGACCGGCAACGCCGAGATCTATGCGCTCGGCGTTCGCAACTCGGTCGGCGGCGACGTCGATCCGCGTACCGGCAAGTACTGGTTCACCGAGAACGCGCGCGACTGGATCAGCGACGATCTGCCCAGCGACAAGCTGAACATGATCTCGAAGATGGGCGAGCATTTCGGCTATCCCTATTGCCACCAGGGTGACCTGCCCGATCCGAAGTTCGCGATGGGTCACAAGTGCTCCGAGTTCACGCCGCCCGTGCTGAATCTCGGCGCGCACGTCGCTCCGCTCGGCATGAAGTTCTACACCGGCGATCAATTCCCCGCCGAGTACAAGAACAACATCCTGATCGCCGAACACGGCTCCTGGAATCGCCACAAATACCAGGGCGGCCGCATCATGCGCGTGATCGTCGGGCCCGACGGCAAGAATGCCAAGCAGGAGGTGTTCGCCTCCGGCTGGATCGAGGGTGACCAGGGCTATCTCGGCCGTCCCAACGACATCATCCTCGCCAAGGACGGTTCGATCCTCGTCGCCGACGACTGGGCCGGTGCGATCTATCGCATCAGCTACAGCAAGAAGTAGCGCGCGGGCGAATCAAAGGCTGCGGTGGGCATGAGTCGGCCGCAGCCTTTTTCGTGAATGACCGTCGTTCCGGATTGCGCGCCCTTGCGCGCAAGTCCGGAACCCATAACCACGACTGGTGGTTATGGATTCCGGGCTCGTGCTTCGCACGCCCCGGAATGACAATCTCGATAGATCGGAATCCCCATCATGCGCCGGCAGTTCATCTCGCACGCAATCAGCGCGATTGCGCTTGTCACGCTGGGCTTCTGCCCGGCCGATGCCGCCGACACTGCCGCCGGCAAGGCCAAGGCTGAGGTCTGCGCCGGCTGTCACGGCGAGAACGGTATCTCGCAGACCGAGAACATCCCCTCGCTCGCGGGCCAGCCCGATCAATTCCTGCAATGGCAGCTGGTGTTCTTCCGCGCCGGCTCGCGCAAGAACGAGCAGATGCAGCCGATCGTCGAAGAGATCAACAACGAGGACATCCGCAATCTAGGGGCTTACTTCTCGCAGCTCGCGCCGCCGAAGGGGCCGGAAGACCAGGATCCCGATCTGTCGAAGAAAGGCACACAAGTCGCGGCCGGTCGCCGCTGTGCCTCATGCCACACGGACACTTACGCGGGCACCAAGGCCGTCGCGCGCCTCGCCGGCCAGCGCGAGGAATATCTCGTGAAGGCGCTGCACGACTACAAGGCCGGCCAGCGCGTCGGCGGCGGCGTCGCCGCGATGGCCGATGTCGCCTACGCGATGAGCGAAGAAGAGATTACGGCGGTCGCGCACTATCTGGCGCATTTGCAGTAGCTCCACACTCCGCCGTCATCCCGGACAAGCGCGCCCCAAGCGCGCGCAGATCCGGGATCCGTAACCACAGAAAGATGTGGTTACGGGGACTCGGAGTGACGACGTCGCGTACGATGTATTCTCGTGGTTATGGATCCGGGATCTGCGCTTACGCTTGTCCGGGACGACACCCGAGTGTGTAGCGGGCCGCTACCCCGCCCGCTGCTTCTCATACGCCTTCAAATGCGTATAGGCGATGCGCAGCTTCGGCAGCGGCACCTTGGCGGCATCGCCGCGTGCGATGAGATCGCCGATGACGTGATCGGCCTCGACCGGCAGGCCGGCCTTGATGTCGCGGAACATCGAGGCGGTCATCGGCGAGCCCTCGGTGGTGAGGTTGCCCTTCACCCGCTCGAAGAACGGGCCTCCTGGCGGATAGCCTGACGCGGTGGCAATCTCACTGGTCTCATCGAGTATGCCGAGCAGGAAATCCCTGCCGCCGGGGGCGGCGAGGATGTTGCCGACGGAGGCGCGCATCAGGCTGGTGGAGGCCGCGAGCGAGGAGAGGAACACCCACTTCTCCCACATGTCCTGCATGATGTTCTGGCTGGCGGTGGCCCCAACGATGCCGCTCTTGAAGGCTTCGTCGATCGCCCGGACCCGGTCGGACAGCTTGCCGTCGCGCTCGCCGTAGCTGATCGCCTGCATCGGCTGGAGCTGCACCACCTCGCGCTTCTCGCTCAAGGTCGCTGCGATGGCGCAGAGCCCGCCGAGCACGCGCTCCTTGCCGAACCTGGCATCCAACGTATCGAGATGCTTCATGCCATTCAGCATCGGAATGATCGCCGTATCAGGCCCGACCGCCGCCGCGAACGACTTGATGGCATCGTCGAGATCGAACGCCTTGCAGCTCAGGAGCACGACGTCGAACTTGTCCTTCAGCTTGTCGGCCTCGACCGTCGGTGGAGCCTTCAGCGTCACGTCGCCGTTCGGGCTCTTGATGACGAGGCCGGCGCTCGCAAGCTCGCCGGCGCGCCGCGGCCGGACCAGGAAGGTGACGTCGCGGCCGGCCTGCAACAGCCTGCCACCAAAATAGCCGCCGATGGCGCCGGCGCCGACCACGAGGATGCGCATGGGATTGTCCTTTTTTCTTCTTGCTGTCGTCCTGGCCTAGTGCGCAATTGCGCACGGGAGCCAGGACCCATTACCCCGACTGCATGTTGTCGGACAAGTTGGAGCCCCAGCTCGTCACATCAATAACCTTTGGCGGCTATGGGTCCTGGCTTTCGCCAGGACGACGTCGGGGAGATTGCTAGCTTTCGGGGAGATGAGGGAATCACTTTCCCGATACCATCTCCTCGACCTCGCGCAGCTGCTCCTTGCCAAAAAACATCTCGTTGCCCACGAAAAAGGTCGGCGAGCCGAACGCGCCGCGCGCGACCGCCTCTTCGGTGTTCTTGATCAGCTTGCCCTTGACCTCGGGCTCCTGGGCGCGGGCGAACAGCTTTTGCGCATCGAGGCCGGAGGATGCCAGCGCCTTCGCCGCGATTTCCGGGTCGTCCATCTTCTTCGGCTCGCGCCACATGTGGTGGAAGGCGGCCTCGACGTATTTCTCGAACACGCCCTCGAGCTGCGCCGCGATCGCGGCGCGCATCAGGTTCAGCGTGTTGACGGGGAAGTGCGGATTCCAGACATAGGGCTGAACCTTGAAGCGCTTGATGAAGCGCTCGGTCTCGACCGCCTGGAATTCACGCTTGTTCTTGACGCCGGCGAGCGTCTCGGCCGGCGACTTGTTGTTGGTCGACTTGAAGATGCCGCCGAGCAGGATCGGCACATACTCGAATTTGACGCCGATGCGCTGCTCGATCGCCGGGATCGCCAGATGGCTGAGATAGGCGTTCGGGCTGCCGAAATCGAACAGGAATTGCGGGGCTGTGCGGGTCAAAATCGTTCTCCCTGACCTGACTTTTGATCTGGCTTTTCGTCCATTCTGGCGCAGCGCGCGCCACAGGTCCACCGTTTAATGATGGTCATAATACCTTGATGATCCGGGTCAGATCAGACGCCGGATCGTCCGCTTGCGCCACACCAGGAGGTAATAGCCCATCTGCAAAACGAACATGGCGCAGAACACGATCGGATAGGCGGCCCATACGCCCTTCAGGCCAATCGTGCGGCTCAGGATGACCGCGGCCGGCAGCTCGATCGCGAGAATCGCGAAGATCGAAAGCAGCATCGGCGTCAGCGCCACGCCGGCGGCGCGCATGGCGCCGGAAAACACCGTTGCCAGGCCGAACGGCACCGAGCTCCACAAGGCGATGATGAGCAACTCCTTCGCCAGATCGAGCACGGCGCGATCGGTGATGAAGATGCCGAGCACGGCGCGTGGCGCGAGATAGATCAACGCCACGAGGCCGCCGGTCAGGACGAGGTTGAAGGCGAGGCCTGTGCGAACGATGCCGTCGAGCCGGCCCCTGTCGCCGCCGCCGACGGCCTGCGCGCCGAGGATCGAGACCGCGATCGAGATCGACATCGCCGTGAACTGCGTATAGCCCATCACCTGGTTGACGGCGCCATAGGCCGCGGTGGCGTCGGAGCCAAAGCCGTTGACGAGGCCGAGCAGCACCAGCTCGGCGATCGCCATCACCACCATGCCGATCGCGCTCGGCAATCCGATGCCGAGGACCTTGCCGAGCACCGCGCCGTTGAGCCGCAGATGACGCAGCAGCGCGGCATCGGGAGCAAGCGCATGTTTCTTCCGCAGCAAATAGAGGGCCAGCACGATCAGTGTCAGAACGTTGGCGATCGCGGCCGCCCATGCCGGGCTGGTGATGCCGGCCGCCGGCAATCCGAACGCGCCGCGGATCAGCATTGGCGTCAGGATCAGGCCGATCGCGGTCGACAGCGCCAGCGCCAGCAGAGGCGTGAGCCCATCGCCGACACCGCGGATCATCGCCGTCATCAGCAGGAAGAAGAAACCGAGCGGCATCGTGAGCAGCATGACGCGCGCATAAGCGCTGGCCTGGTCGAGAATGTCCGTGGGCGTCGCAAGTGCCATCATCAATGGCCGGCTGAACAACCCGCCGACCAGTGCAAGCGAGATCGAGAGCAGCAGGCCGACCGCGAGCGTCGTGCCAACAACGATTTTGATCCGGCCATGTTCACCGGCGCCAAACGCCTGGCCGATCAGCACCGTGGCGCCGGTGCTCAAGCCCATGACGAAGGCGAACAGAAAGAACATCACGGGGAAGAATGCCGAGACCGCCGCGAGCGCGTCGACGCCGATCATCTGGCCGAGATAGACGTTGCTGACGGTGCCGAACAGCGATTGCAGCGCGTTGCTCAGCATCAAGGGCGCGAGGAAGCGGAGGAATGTTGTCCAGAGCGGCGTGACGGCGGACATGGATTTGCCTTTCATCAGGGCGTGCGAAACCGTTGCCGCGCGAGGCGCGGCTTGTGCCGTCGATAGGGTTGAGGGAAAGCGCCGCGCGGTCTACGCGCGGTCGCTGTAGGCGAGCTTGACGATGTGGTCGCGGATGTCGGTCGGCCAGTCGGCGATCAGCCCGGTGAAGCGCCGCCGGTCATCCGCGAACAGCGCCCGCGAAGCTTCCTCGAACTGCGGCAGGTTGCCCGCCATGGTCGACATGAAGTGATAGGCCGCATCGCGCGCCTGCCGCTCTCGGTCCTTGTCGCCACTGGCACGCCGTGCCTCGTCGACGAGTTTCCGCAGCGCGACCGAGGCGCCGCCTGCTTGCGCGTTGAGCCATTCCCAGTGCCGCGGCAGCAGCGTTACCTCGCGCGCGACCACGCCGAGTTTCGGCCGGCCGCGCCCGCGCGGCTCGCTCGGTGGTGCGGTCTCCTCAACCGGAGGCGGGACAAGCTTCGCCACCCGCGCCAGCACCTCGCGATCGCCGCCGCGCAGATCGAAGTCGATCGATCGGCCCGTAGCGTCCTCGAAGATGATGACGGGCTCGTCCGGCGGGGGCACGATCCGCTTGACGACAAGTGCGACCTCTCCGGCCGACCCGGACGCCAGGCGACGCTGGCCCTGGAAGGCCGTGAATGTCCTCTGCATTGAAATCATTGCTATATCCCGATGACGTTGATCATTTAATACCCGGGTAAATTATCGGCGTCAATATACCCGGGTTAAAATATCCGTCCGGATGGCTCGACATTGCGTTCCCGGGCTGGCACGTACGCGGCGAACAGACCACGCCTAGCCTGGGGATCCCGCCGATGCTGACCGTCCATCACCTCAACAATTCCCGCTCGCAGCGCGTGCTGTGGCTGCTCGAGGAGTTGGGCGTGCCCTACGAGATCGTGCGCTATCAGCGCCAGCCCGACATGCGCGCGCCGAAGGAGCTGCGCGCGATCCATCCGCTCGGCAAGTCGCCCGTCATCACCGACAACGGCAACACCATCGCCGAGTCAGGCGCGATCATCGAATATCTCATCGCCACCTACGGCAACGGCCGGCTGATCCCGCCGCCGAACACGCCGGAGCGACTGCGCTTCACCTACTGGCTGCACTATGCGGAAGGCTCGGCGATGCAGCCGCTGCTGCTCAAGCTGCTGTTCACGCTGATGCCGAAGCGTGCGCCGGCGCTGCTTCGTCCGCTGGTGCGCAAGGTCTCGAACCAGGCGCTTACCGCGCTGGTCAATCCGCAGCTCAAGCAGCACATGGATTACTGGGAAGGCGAGCTTGCGAAGAGCGAGTGGTTCGCCGGCAACGAGTTCACTGCAGCCGACATCCAGATGAGCTTTCCGCTCGAAGCCGCGCAAGCGCGCGGCGGGCTGGAGCAGGGCCATCCCAGGGCGATGGCGTTCCTGGAGCGCATCCATGCGCGGCCGGCCTACGCCAGAGCGCTCGAAAAGGGTGGGCCGTACCAGGTGGGGCGGTAGTTAGTTCCTGTCATTCCGGGATGGTGCGAAGCACCAGACCCGGAATCTCGAGATTCCGGGTTCACGCTTCGCGTGCCCCGGAATGACAGCCTTCCACTAATCCGCGTGCAGCACGCGACCGCGCGTCTCCGGCAGCGCGAAGGCGGCGATGAAGAACAGCGCGTAGGCTACCACCGCAAACATCGCGATTGCGTTCGCAAGCGACGTCGTCGCCGACAGCGCACCGACGAGGAACGGAAACAGCGCGCCGATGCCGCGGCCGAAATTGTAGCAAAAGCCCTGGCCGGAGCCGCGCAGCCGCGTCGGATAGAGCTCAGTCAGGAACGCGCCGATCCCCGAGAAATAGCCCGAGGCGAAAAAGCCGAGCGGGAAGCCAAGCACCCACAGGATCTCGTTGGTCAGCGGCAGCTGCGTATAGAGCAGCACCACGGCCATGGCCCCGAGCGAGAAGATCAGGAACAGATTGCGCCGTCCGATCCGGTCGGCGAGCCAGGCGCCGGTGAGATAGCCGATGAATGAGCCGATGATCAGCGTCGAGAGATAGCCGGTCGAGCCGACGATCGACAGATGCCGCTCCTTGGTCAGGAACTGCGGTACCCAGAAGGTGACGGCGTAGTAGCCGCCCTGACAACCCGTCGCCATCAGCGACGCCAGGATCGTGGTCTTCACCATCGGGAAGGTGAAGATCTCCCAAAGCTTCGGATGACTGCCCGTTTCCGCATGCCTGGCACGGGCCTCGGCTGCGATCTCCGGCTCGGTGACGGAACGGCGGATGTAGAACACCAAGAGCGCCGGCAGCGCGCCGATCACGAACATCCAGCGCCAGGCCGTCTCGGCCGGCAGAAGCGAGAACAGGATCGCCTGCGAGAGCACGGCGAGACCCCAGCCGACCGCCCAGCCCGACTGCACCGAGCCGACCGCGCGCCCGCGATATTGCGGCCGGATCGCCTCGCCCATCAGCACGGCGCCCGCCGCCCATTCGCCGCCGAAGCCGAGGCCGAGCACGGCGCGTGCAATCAGGAGCTGGTCGAAATTCTGCACGACGGCACAGACCAGCGAGAAGAACGAGAACCAGATGATGGTGATCTGGAGCGTCCTGACTCGTCCGATATGGTCGGAGAGGTAGCCGCCGAGCCAGCCGCCGATCGCAGAGGCCAGCAGCGTCACGGTGCCGGCGAGACCCGCCGAGGCCGCATCGACCTTCCACAGCGCGATGATGGTGCCGATCACCAGCGGATAGATCATGAAGTCCATGCCGTCGAGCGCCCAGCCCGCCGCGCAGGCCCAGAACGTCCGCCGCTCCGGCGCGTTCATGTCGCGATAGAAGGCGAGAAGGCTGGTGTCCTCGATCTCGGCGCGTTCGATGCGCTGGTTCGGATCGGCTGTGGTCATGTGTGTTTCCCCGGCAGTTTCTTAAAAGCCGCGCGGTGGTAGCACGCGCAGCAGCGGGCGCAAGCCGGCGCCCGCTTCCGTGCCATGCGGCGGACGAGTTACTGCCCCGCCGCCTCTGCACCGCGTGTGCGCGGATCGGGTGCGCCGAGGGGGCCATTCGGTGTCACCGCGATCGAATTGGCCGAAGTCTGTCCCATCGGCTCGACGATGGGATGGTCCATTGCCTTCAGCTCGAACAGGACAACGTCGGGAAAGCCGCGCTCGACGCGCACCTCGTCCGGCAGCCATTGATGGTGCAGCCGCGGTGTGGCAACGGCGGCGGCCACATCCATTTTGTAATCGAGCACGTTCACGATCACCTGGAGCACGGTGGAGATGATCCGGCTGCCGCCGGGCGAACCCGTCACCAGCACCGGTTTGCCGTCTTTCAGGACGATGGTCGGCGACATCGACGACAACGGTCGCTTGCCGGGCCCTGGCAGGTTGGCCTCGAAGCCGACAAGGCCGTAGGCGTTGGACGCGCCGACCGCCGCGGTGAAATCGTCGAGCTCGTTGTTGAGCAGCACGCCGGTACCCTCGGCGACGAGGCCAACGCCATAGCTGAAGTTCAGCGTGTATGTATTGCTGACGGCGTTGCCGCGGCTGTCGACGACGGAGAAATGCGTGGTGTTGCTGCCCTCGCGCGGCGAGGCGGCGGCGGAGACCAGCTGCTTCGACGGCGTGGCGCGGCTGGTGGAGATGCCCGCGCGCAGCTTGGCGGCGTAGTCCTTTGCCGTGAGGGTCTCGATCGGCGCATTGACGAAGGCGGGATCGCCGAGATAGCGCGCGCGGTCTGCATAGGCACGCTTCATGGCCTCGATCAGGAGATGCAGCGATGCCGGCGATCCCTGCTTGAGGTCGGCAAGCTGAAAGCCTTCGAGGATATTGAGGGTCTCCACCAGCACCACGCCGCCGGAGGAAGGCAGCGGCATCGACACGATGTCGTAGCCGCGATAAGTGCCGCGCACCGGCGTGCGGATCACCGCCTGATAGGTCTTCAGATCGGCTGGCGTCATGATGCCGCCCGCCTCGGACACGGCCTTGGCGAGTTTGTCCGCGACCGCGCCCTCATAGAAGCCGCGTGGTCCCTGCGCGGCGACGGCCGCCAGCGTATCGGCAAGGTCGCCCTGCACCAGCCTGTCGCCGTCACTGAGCGGCGCGCCATCGGGGCGCGAGAAGATCCTGGCCGCGGAAGGCCAGCGTGTCAGCCGCCGGTGCCAGCCCGGGAGCGTGTCGGCGATGTCGTCGCTGACGACGAAGCCGTCGCGGGCGAGCGCGATCGCGGGCTCGAGCAATTGCGCCAGCGTGAACTGGCCCGAGCCATATTTTTCCAATGCCAGGGCAAGGCCTGCGACGGTTCCGGGCACGCCGATGCCGAGCGCGGAATCGCGCGACTTCGCAATGTCGGGCTTGCCGTCGGGGCCGAGGAAGATTTGCGGCGTGGTCGCTGCCGGCGCGGTCTCGCGATAGTCGATCGCGATGTCCTCGTTGCGCTCGGCGGAATGGATCATCATGAAGCCGCCGCCGCCGATATTGCCGGCGCGCGGATAGGTCACCGCCATCGCAAAGCCGGTCGCGACCGCGGCATCGACGGCATTGCCGCCGCGTCGCAGGATATCGGCGCCGACCTGCGCCGATATCTTTTCCTGCGCCACCACCATGCCGTGCTCGGCTGCAACGGCATGCACCGTGTCGAGCGCCGGCGGGACATAGCCCCGCCGCGCATCCTGCGCGGTCGCAGATGCCAGACCAAGCGCCAGAGTGGCCAGGAAGGCGAAAAACGTCCGCCGGGTCGAAAATGACGACATCATCAATTTTCCGCCGGGTCCTCGGGACAGTTCACACGCGTCGCTTATGCTATACGGTTTGCCCCAAGACAGGCAAAACTGTTCGTGATGAGGACTGCGTGATGACGACGATCGCCTCGGATGCGCGCATGGCCGGCGTGCTGCGGACCTATCCGCCGCGCGCCGCTGTCATCAGCTGGATCTTTTTCGACTGGGCTGCGCAGCCTTATTTCACGCTGATCACGACCTTCGTGTTCGCGCCCTATTTCGCCACCAGCATCGCGCCAGATGCTGCCACAGGCCAATCGCTGTGGGGCTTTGCGATGGCGGCTGCGGGCCTCGCCATCGCGCTGATGTCGCCGGTGCTGGGGGCCATCGCGGATGCCTCGGGCCGCAGGAAACCATGGATCGCGGGGTTCGGCACGCTGCTGGTGCTGGCGTCCTGCACGCTGTGGATCGGCAAGCCCGGCGATCCCTCAGTCATTCCGCCCCTGCTCACCGCGGTCGCGCTCGCCAGCGTCGGCGCGGAATTCGCCACCCTCTTCAACAACGCGATGATGCCGACCCTGGTGCCGCCCGAGCGAATCGGCCGGCTCTCCGGCACCGGCTGGGCTACGGGTTACATCGGCGGCATCGTGAGCCTGATCATCGTGCTCGGCTTGCTCGCTGCGAATCCCGAGACCGGACGCACGCTGCTCGGCTTCACGCCGCTGTTCGGGCTCGATCCGGCCAGCCATCAGGGAGATCGCGCCGCCGGACCGCTGACCGGGGTGTGGTTCATCATCTTCGTGACGCCGATGTTCCTGTTCACGCCGGACTATCCGGCGAAGCGGCCGGTGCGCGAGGCGCTACGCAAAGGCCTGTCGGAGCTGAAGCAATCGATCAGGAGTTTGCCGCAGCAGAAATCGCTCGCGGCGTTCCTGCTCGCCAACATGATCTACACCGACGGCCTGGTGTCGCTGTTCGCGTTCGGCGGCATCTACGCCGCCGGCACCTTCGGCTGGCACACGATCCAGATCGGCACCTTCGGAATCATGCTCGCCATCGCCGGCGCGTTCGGCGCCTGGCTCGGCGGCAAGCTCGACGATCATCTCGGGCCGAAGCGCGTCATCGCCGGCAGCATGCTGATTCTGCTGCTGTCGGTGGCGGCGATTCTTCTGGTCGACAAGGACAGCGTGCTGTTCGTCAAGGTCGCGGCCCCCCAGCCGGGCGCGCCCCTGTTCTCGAGCGCGGCTGAACGCGCCTATCTCGTGCTGGGCTGCCTGATCGGCGCCGCCGGCGGTCCGCTTCAGGCTGCCTCGCGCACGTTGCTGATCCGCCTCGCGCCAAAGGATCGCATCGCGCAGTATTTCGGCCTGTTCGCGCTGACCGGGAAAGTGACGTCCTTCATCGGCCCACTGCTGATCGGCATGATCACGGCGGTGACGGCCAGCCAGAAGGCCGGCATGGCCGTGCTGGTGGTGTTCTTCGTCGCGGGACTGGGGCTCTTGATGCGGGTGCGGGAGTAGCTTCCCGCCGTCATTCCGGGGCATCGCGGAGCGATGAACCCGGAATCCAGAAGTTGTCGCGCGAGATTCTCAGGTGCGCAATTGCGCACCAGAGTTCGCGCTGCGCGCGCCCCGGAATGACGGCGAAATCAGTGCCTGAAATGCCGCGTTCCCGTGAACACCATGGCGATGCCGTGCTCGTCGGCGGCCTTGATCACCTCGTCGTCGCGCATGGAGCCGCCGGGCTGCACCACGGCGGTAGCGCCGGCCTCGATGCAGGCGAGCATGCCGTCGGCGAACGGGAAGAACGCATCCGAGGCCACCACCGAGCCCTTGGTGAGCGGCTCGGCGAGCTTCAGCTCAGCCGCCGCATCCTGCGCCTTGCGCGCCGCGATGCGGGCTGAATCGACCCGGCTCATCTGGCCCGCGCCGATGCCGACGGTGGCGAGATCCTTGGCGTAGATGATGGTGTTGGACTTGACGTGCTTGGCCACCCGGAACGCGAACTTGAGGTCCCGCATCTCGGCGTCCGTGGGCGCACGCTTGGTCACGACCTTGAACGTCATGTCGTCGACCACGGCGTTGTCGCGGCTCTGCACCAGCAGGCCGCCGGCCACCGTCTTGGCGGTGAGGCCCGGCGCGCGCGGATCGGGCAGGCTGCCCGCGAGCAGCAGGCGGAGGTTCTTGCGCGCGCCGATGATCGCGATCGCTTCCTCGCTGGCGTCGGGCGCGATGATCACCTCGGTGAAGATCTTCGTGATCTCGCGCGCGGTGTCGGCGTCGAGCGCGCGGTTCATCGCGATGATGCCGCCGAACGCCGAGGTCGAATCGCAGGCGAGCGCTTTGCGATAGGCGCTGACGAGGTCGGAGCCCTCAGCGACGCCGCAGGGATTGGCGTGCTTGACGATGACGCAGGCCGCGGTGCGCTTGGCGTCAAACTCGCCGATGCACTCATAGGCCGCATCGGTGTCGTTGATGTTGTTGTAGGAGAGCTCCTTGCCCTGCAGCTGCCGTGCGGTCGAGACGCCCGGGCGCTTGTCGGGAGTCGCATAGAATGCCGCGGTCTGGTGCGGGTTCTCGCCGTAGCGCAGCGACTGGATCAATTTGCCGCCGAAGGCGCGGAAATCAGGTGCGTCGATCTCGAGCTGCCGGTTGAACCAGTTCGAGATCGCGGCGTCGTAGGCCGCGGTGCGCGCATAGGCCTTCGCGGCAAGCCGCCGGCGCAGCTTCAGCGTGGTTGCGCCCTTGTTGGCGGCGAGCTCGTCGAGCACCGCCTTGTAGTCCTCGGCCTCGACCACCACGGCGACGTCGTCATGGTTCTTGGCGGCGGCGCGGATCATCGCGGGGCCGCCGATGTCGATGTTCTCGATGCAATCCTCGAAGCCCGCGCCTTTGTCCACGGTCGCCTCGAACGGATAGAGATTGACGACGAGCAGATCGATCGGCGCGATGCCGTGCGCCTTCATCGCATCCGCATGGTCCTTGTTGTCGCGGATCGCGAGCAGGCCGCCATGCACCTTCGGATGCAGCGTCTTGACGCGGCCGTCCATCATCTCGGGGAAGCCGGTCAGCTCGGAAACGTCCTTCACCTTGAGGCCGGCCGCGGCGATCGCCTTGGCGGTGCCGCCGGTCGAAACCAGTTCGACGTCATGGGCGGCAAGCGCCTTGGCGAATTCGATCAGGCCGGTCTTGTCGGAGACGGAAAGCAGGGCACGGGTGACGCGGCGGGGATGGTCAGTCATGAGCAAGATCCTCTGTCTTAAGGAGTGTCTATGCCCAGGCGCGCGGCGTCTTAAGTCCCGCGCTTCCCGATGGTGCTCCATCCAAGGTCGCCAGTCGCGCGAGCGAGCGCTCGATAGCAGCTTTCGGCCGTTTTCACAACGATGAGATGGGGCCGAATCGTGCGCATTTACAGCGGAAGTTCCGGCTCGCGGCGGGCGTTGCGGCGGGCATTGGTGACAGCGGGCGAAGCGGTGGAGCGGACAAAGCTCCAGCGGAGCGAGGGCGCCTGGCGGGCATCCTGCCGGACCACGATCTGCGCGGTGCGGCGCGGGCCGTCATTGCCGGCCAGGAACACGCTGTCCTCGAGATCGACCTTGTCGTCGAGCGCCTCGAAGGTCCAGACGTCGCGGTTCGGCAGCACCAGCATGACGCCGCGGGCATCCGACAGCCGGCTCGCCTTCACCGCCGGATGCAGATGGAAGCGGACCGCGAAATCGGCATCCGCACCCTTGAAACGTCCGCCTTGCGGCGGCGACAGCGTGTCCTCGCCGTCGATGCGCGCGCCGTCATTGGCGATCATCAGGACGCGGCGATGGATCGCGCCGAATTTGGCGAGATAGCCGTCATGCGACGTCGTGAGCAGCGTGCCGTTCTGAACGACCTCGCGATAGCTCTCGACCTCGACCGGGCCGCTGGTGACGGGCGAGCCATGCAACAGCCGCTTCATCGCCGACATCTCCACGAACTGGCATGAAGAGGTGTCGTGATAGGTCAGCGTCGAATGCGCCGCCGTGCTGCGCGCGAACGGCCGCCAATTGTCGCGGCCCGTGGTCGGCATCCCGCAATTGGTGACGATGCGGCTGATGCCGGAGGACAATTCGAACGACAGGCAGCCGGCATGGGCGTCGTGGCTGACGCCGGCCGGCGGTGGCGGCCCGGTGTCGATGATCAGTGTGGTCTGGCCGGCATCGAGGCGCTGGAAGCCGGTATGCGGCATGTTCGCCATTGGCGCGCCGTGGGTGTCGTCATAGGCGAGCAGCGTGGCGAGCAGGTCCGAGGGCGTTGCGCTCATGCCGTTGAACAGCGCGAAATTGCCGTCGCCGTGCCGGAAGAAGCGCAGCATCGGCATCATGCGGTCGATCGCGTTGAGCAGCGCCGGCGGCGGCGCGATGTTGCGCGCGGCAAAGGTCTGCCGCAGCGGCAAGAGGTCGATCAGGAGCTCGATCAGCGCGCCCGGATTGCGGGAGATGTGTCCGCCGTCGGGCAGGATCTGCCGCTGCAACTCGTCCGAAAGTTTTTTCGAGGCGCTGCGGATATGGCGCGCCTGGTTGGCGAGGCAGAGTGTCGTGTAGCACAGCGCGATCAGCACCTGGAGCTTCGGCACCCCGTCCGGGATGTTGACCATGGTGTAGCGCAGGAAGCGGATCTCGCGGGCCAGCGCGCGCAGATAGCGGCGGTAGAATTTGTTGTCGGTGTCGTTGAGCACCAGGGGCGCCTGCGACAGCAGCGAGATCACGCGCCGCGCGAGCACGTCGGCGCGCCGCGCGACGAGGCGGCGCTTGTTGGCGGGGTTGGCGATCCAGTCCTCGACCAGCGCGCGCGCATTGGCGCGCGTCAGCGCGGTGTCGGCGGCGCGCAGATGGCGCAGCCAGCCGAAGCCGAGCAGCGCAACCTCCCAATCCTCCGACGGCGGCTCGAGATCGAAGATCGAGCGGCCGTGGCAATTGACGATCTTGCCGGCGAAGACGAAGCGGCCGGCATAGATCTCGGCGGCGCGGGTCGCGTCCGCGGTGCGCAGATCATGCGGCGCGATGATCAGGCGGTCGGTGCGGCCGGGCCAGACCCGTGACAGCGCAACGGAGCCGCCGCTCGCGCGCGCGAGCATGTTCCGCGCGAAGCGGTTCATCACCAGCGTCGAGATACGTCTGCGTTGAGCGACCGACACGCCTTGCCTTGAAGGGGGAGAGGAGGATTCCGACGAATCCTTATTAATCCCAAAATCGACCGTCTGACACCACCTTGAACGGCGGGAATCAACGCCGAGGTCGCAAAAACCAGTGCAAAATCAGGATTTAACGAGCCGGGCTGCAAAGAATCCGTCGAGGCCGCCGAGCTTGGGATCGGCGTTCGGCAGATGGCTGGGCAGGGTGCGCAGGTCGCCCTCGGCAGTGATGATCTCGGAGAGCCCTGAGACCTCCGACGCCTCGATCGGGACGCGGCGAAGTGCAGGCTCTGCGGCCAGCAGCGTGGCGATGGCCTGTTCGCCCTCTTCGGGTTCCAGCGAGCAGGTGCAGTAGACCAGCGTCCCGCCCGGCTTGAGCAGCGAGACCGATTTTCGCAGCAGCCGCTGCTGGAGCGCGGTCAGGGCGGCGATGTCGGACTCCTGTCGCAGCCAGGCCACGTCGGGATGACGGCGGATCGTGCCGGTCGAGGTGCAGGGCGCGTCGATCAGAATACCGTCAAAACCTTCGGCGGGGCCGGCCCATTCCGCGGCGTCAGCGACGACGGTCTCGGCCTGGAGCGACAGCCGCGCCAGGTTCTCGCGCAGCCGTGCCACCCGGGCGGGCGAGCGGTCGATCGCCGTGACATGCGCGCCGGCGTGCGCCAGTTGCGCGGTCTTGCCGCCTGGGGCGGCGCAGAGATCGGCAATGGACTTGCCCTTGATGTCGCCGAACAGCCGGGCCGGCAATGCGGCGGCGGCATCCTGCACCCACCATTGTCCCTCGGCGAAGCCGGGCAGCATGGTCACCGAGCCGTGCAGCAGCATCCGCACCGTCCCCGTCGGCAGCGTCTCGCCGTGCAGGCGGCTCGCCCATTGTTCGGCGTCCGACTTCACGGTCAGATCGAGTGACGGCTCATGGCCGAGCGCCAGCGCCATGTCTCTTGCGGCGGCCTCGCCATAATGTGCGCGCCAGCGCGCCAGCAGCCATGGCGGCAGGTCCAGCGATTGCGTGGCGACTTCCTCGACCAGCGCCTGGCCCTCGCGCGCACAGCGGCGCAGCACGGCGTTGACGAGGCCGGCATAGCGCGCGGCGCGCCGGTCGGATTGCACGAGGCGGACGGAGAGATCGACGGCGGCATGATCGGGCACGTCCATCCAGAGGATCTGGGCGGCGCCGATCAGCAGCGCGCTCTGCGCGCGCGGTGCTTCGGAGGGAATGCCCTTGTCGAGCAGGCGGGACAGCACATGGCCGAGCGTGCCGAGCCGGCGCAGCACGGTCGCGACCAGGCGGCGCATCAGCGCGCGGTCGCGGTCGGCCAGCGTCTTCAGTCCGGAATGGGCGCCGCTGCCGTCGAGCTGGTCGTCAAGCGTGCGGTGCTTGTGCAGCACGCCGTCGACGATGTCGGCGGCAATCCGCCGCGCCGCGAGACCAGGCACTTCGGATGGTGGGGCGAAACGTTGAGATGGCATGCGGAAGCAAGGTTCTGAGCGAGCGGCAGTTCCGCCGATATGGGCGCATGCCTTGAGAAAGCGATCTCTGGCACGCGAATATGCCAAATGTAAGAATCGCTTCCGGCTTTTTCAGCCCTTTGGGCCCGATTTCAGGAATGCGTTATTGGACGTCGCATTGCGGCTCGTCCTGCGCTAGAAGACCTGGCGATGAGTGACCAGCCACCCGTTTCCGATCGCAAGCCGCTGTCGCCGGCAGCCCAGCGCGCGCTGGCCGAGGCCGAGGCGCGCCGACAGGCTGCGGCGATCCAGGCCGAGGACGACGCCAAGGCGACGCCGAAGGAGTTGCAGGGGCCGAAGGGACCCGAGCCGACCCGCTACGGCGATTGGGAGCGCAAGGGCATCGCTTCCGATTTCTGAGCCGTCAGCCGGATCGGCCGATGATGCGGGCAAGGCTCGTCCCGGCCGCTAGAGATAATGGTGCTCCTGGGCGCGGCGCAGGTTGATGTCGACGGCGGCGGCGTAGAAGTGCGTGCCCTTGGTCGGGCCACCGACCGCGTACACGTTCGGATGAGCTGTGCCGTGGCGGTCGTGGACACGGCTGTCGTCGTAGCCGCAGCGAATCCCGCCGAGTCGTCGAACGCGATGAGCCCCTGCCGCTGCATGTCCTGATAGAGCGGGCTGGTGTCCAGCCGGTAGGACGGTCCTGTCGCGTCGATGACGTAATCGACGTCGTGACGATCGCCGTCGCCGAGGATCGCGCGAAATCGGCCGCCGATGCCGGTCACGTTGCGCAGCCGGGCGTGGGCCGAGAGCCTGCCCGAGCGCATCAGGTCGGATACGGATTGCGTTCTCCAGCGGCATCGCCGAACGATTGCGGAGCCAGCCGGAATTGTAGACGTCCATGAAGCGCATCTTCTCGACATCGCGCATCCGGCTCCAGGCATCGCACATCACGTCGATGACACTGACGAGATAGGAGTGGACGCTGGGCTCACCGGACTCGGCTCGCCCGATGTTGCGCTCGAGATCGGCCAGCGCGTCGCCGCCGACGTTGCGGCAAGACAGATCGCAGCGAATTCCGGTGGTCTCCAGCAGCAGTTCGGAAAGGCGGGCGGCAAAGGCGTCCGCTTCGATTCGCTCACGGCTGGCCACATAGCGATGCAGGGCGTCGCGGAAGCCATTTGCGATGGCGGGACTCGTCACCGGCTGCACCGTCGGAAACAGGCCGCTTCTGGAGAAGCAGGTCATCCTGACGGACTGGTGGGTTTTGGCCAGCGCCGCCGCGGTGTCGACCGCGCTGAGTCCGCTTCCGAGGATGCCGACCTCGACGCCATCGCGATCGGCGAAGGCGAATTGGGCGTAGGGGTCGCGGATGTAGTTCGGGTTTGCGGCGAGACCGTAATGGTCGTCGGGCGCGTTGTGACCGGTGCAGAGGATCAGCACGGACGAGATATGCGTGATGTTGAGGTCGGTCGTCAGCAGGACATCGCGATCCGGCGAGAACCGCATGCGGACAATTTCGGCATGCTCGACATGAACGGGCACGCCGGCGCTGCGGCATTGCGCGATCGCGGCCAGTCGCACGGCGTCGAGGTAGTCCCGATAGACCATCCGCGGCAGGTGCCTGTTGCCGTGGCAGGAGAGGCCGCGGGCCCGAAGCCAGCGCAGAAACTCGTCCGCGTCGCCCGGACGGATCGACATCGTCGACGCCTTCATGTTGAGCAGATGGCGGTCGCTCTGCGTGCGATAGGCAACGCCGCCATCGAAACCGGACTTGTCGAAGAGCTGAATTCCGCTGATCGCGCCGTTGTCTCGCCCTGATGCGGCGAGCTCCGCCAGATGACGCAAGATCGTGATGCCGGTCGCGCCACCGCCGACAATGCTGATGATCATCGCTCAATCCCCCAGTCTATATGTTTGACCCAGGCGCGAGCGGGGGCTCGGCGTGGGGGTCTCCCAAAGCCGTTGATTGTTCGTCACATGAGAAAGGTGGCTTGCGGCCGGCCTCGGGCCGGCCGCAGGACGTGCGGGTCCTCAGGCGGCCCGCACCGTATCGAGGAATTTCGCGACCTCGTTCTTGAGGCGGCCACTCTCGGTCGAGAGTGAGCGCGCGGATGCCAGCACCTGCGTCGACGCCGAACCGGTGGCGCCGGCGCCATGACTGACCTGGGCGATCTTGTCGGCGACTTCGACCGTTCCCTTAGCCGCTTCGCTGACATTGCGTGCGATCACGGCCGTCGCAGCCCCCTGCTCCTCGATGGTGGCGGCAATGGTGGTCGAGATGTCCGAAATCCTGGAGATGGTCGTGCCGATCTCCTTGATGGCACCGACGGAGTCTTCCGTCGCCGTCTGCATGTCGGCGATCTGTGCGCCGATCTCGTCGGTTGCCCGCGCGGTCTGGGCTGCGAGCGCCTTGACCTCGCTCGCCACCACGGCAAATCCGCGGCCCGACTCGCCGGCGCGCGCCGCTTCGATGGTGGCGTTCAAGGCCAGCAGGTTGGTCTGCTCCGCGATTGCGGTGATCAATTTGACGACGTCGCCGATCCGGCCCGCGGCCTTGAGCAATTCATTGATCCGGAGGTCGGTACGCTCGGCCTGCCGCACCGCTTCGCCGGCGATGCGGCTGGAATCATGGACCTGGCGGCCGATCTCGACGACCGATGCGCTCATCTCCTCGGCGGCGGACGCCACGGCTCCGACATTGGCAGAGGCTTCTTCGGACGCCGCAGCCACCATTCCGGAAAGCTGCTCGGTCTCTTCCGCTGTCCCCGACAGCGTGCCGGCGGCGGATTCGAGCTGCTGCGAGGCGACCGAAACCGAATTGATGATGCCGCCGACCGCATCCTCGAACGCGCCCGCCAGCCGGATCATCTCCTGCTTGCGCTGCGCAGCGGCTGCGGCCTCCTGATCCTTCTGGTCGGCCTCCATCTGCTCGATGCGGATCAGGTTGTCCCTGAACGTGCGGGCCGCGCGAGCGTTGTCGCCGACTTCGTCACCGCGGGCGGTGTAGGGAATCTCGACGGCCTTGTTGCCGCCGGCGAGTTGCAGCAGCACGTCGCCGATGCGACGGATCGGCCGGGCGATGCTCAGCACGGAAAACAGGGCGGAGCCGGCCAGGACCAGTATCACGAGGACGCCGACGGCCAGGCTGACCTGGGTCGCCTGCTCCAGCGCGGTCACGAGCTGGCTCTGCCGCAGAGCCATATATTCGTTGTTGGCGGCGACCAGCTTGTCGACGCGCGTTGTGATTTCCTTGGCGGCCGGAAGCACCCGCTCGTCGAAAATGCGCCTCTTGGCTTCCTCCGCCTTGATGGCTGCGCCGGTTGCCGCCTTGTAGCGTCCGGCGAGCGCGGCGAGCGCGTCGACACCGTCGACGATCTTCTTGTCGTCGGCGGACTGACGGACCTGTTTCAGAACGCGGATCATGGCGTCGGCGCGTTCGGCGATGCGGTCCTTCTGCACGGCGTCGCCGGTCGCCGTGAAATGCCAGTCGGCCGCGCTGACCGCCTTGAACAAGGCGTCGGCTTCGCGCAATGCGACCTCGATGTTGAGCCGGTTCTGCGATGCGGCGATTGCGGACGACGCCAACAGGGTCTCGAGGGCCTTGTTCCAGGCCTCCTCGATCTGGCTTGCCGAGGCGAATTCGGCGACGGCGGTGCCACGAGCCTCGCCGAGATCGTTGCCGGCCTTCAGAGAGGCGTCGAGCAGGATCTTCACCTCGCGACAAAGCTCTTTGGCTTCGGCACGCTTGGACCGTTCCAATGCGGCGTCTATTTCGGTCGTGGCACCGGCGATGGAGCCACGCAATGTTTCGAGATGTTTGGCGAGACCGTCGGCGGAGGATGCGGATCCGATTTCCGCTATGGCGAGGCGTGCCCGGGTCACTGCGAGTTCGGCGCCCTGGGCGTTGGCCTTGTTCGCGGTGTTGATGACCACCAGCCGGCTCAGGTCCGCGATCTGCTCGTTGCGAATGAGCTGGTTGGCGAGCATGCCGCCGACGAGAAGGACACCCGCACTCGCGGTCAATCCCAGTTTTGTACCGATGCGAACCTTGAACGATGCCATGCTTACCGCTCCCCACACGCAAACCGAGTACTCCGCCCTATTACTAAACAACGCGTGAATCTTAAACTCCGTACAACTACAGGAGGTATCGAGCGGAGAGCGTTTGGAACAGCGCGCCGCGCATAGGTACGTTTCTTCGTCGGGCAACGATCGGGGCGATCAAGCGATCACCGATCAGCCCGGGTGCCGATCGTGCCTTGCCGGTTTCCCCGACTCAGTCCTAGCGTGAGTTGATGCGCTTCCACGATCGCCCCAATGCCTATCGGCCGCAGTTCGGCGGTTCGCCGTTCGGCCGCCGCTTCGCGGGCCTGTTGCCGTGGATGTTCGTGGTCGGCGTCGCGGCGGCGATCGTGCTCACCTTCCGGCACGGAGCGCCCGTTCCGCATGACGGTCGGTCGCAAGATACCGAGATCATCCTCCAGCAATCCGGCAATTCCGCTAGCCGTCAGCCCGTCGACGTCATCCGCACCATCGACGGCGACACTTTTCTCGCGCGCGTGCATCAGCAGGGCGGCCGCGATCTCGTCGTGCGCGTGCGCCTGCGCGGCATCGATGCGCCGGAGATGAAAGCGTCCTGCCAGGAGGAACTGGACAAAGCTGAAGCCGCCACCGACGCGCTGCGCAACCTACTCGGCCAGGGCGGCGTCACGATCACCAATCTCGGCCCCGACAAATACGGGCGTGTTCTTGCCGACGTCGCGACCAAACGCACTGCCAACGTCTCGGCCGTGCTGCTCGCGGGTGGTTATGCGCGCAGCTACAATGGCGGCCATCGCGACGGCTGGTGCGCGCGGGGGTGGCGCTTCTGGTAACAAAAAAGCCGCGTCGAGGACGCGGCTCTTTCAATTCTCTCCGATCCCGGTGATCAGCGTGTCACGACCACCGTCGTGCCGACAGAGACGCGGCTGTAGAGATCGGTGATGTCGTCGTTGAGCATGCGGATGCAGCCATAGGAGACGAAGCCGCCGACCGAGCCCGGCACGTTGGTGCCGTGGATCGCATATTCGCCGCCGGCGAGCGTCATCGCCGCAACGCCCATCGGGTTGCGCGGCGAGCCGCCGGGAATGACGTCGGGAAGCTGAGGCTTGTCGCGCTTCACCTCGGCGGGCGGCGACCAGGCCGGATTGCGGTATTTGCCGTCGATACGGGTCGTGCCGGCCCACTGCTTGCCGGACTTGCCGACGCCGACCGGATAGCGCACGGCGTGGCCGTCATCGAGAATGAGATAGAGCCGCCGCTCGTTGGTCTTGACCACGATGGTGCCCGGCGAATAGTCGGCCAGGTGCGTCCCCACCATTTCCGGCCGCGCCTCCGCCGCCGTTGACATCAATATCCCTGCCCCGATGGTGGCGGCCAGCGCCACAGCAATCCTCATCGCCATCAATGCTTCCCCTTGCCCCGTACGGGTCGTCCAAATCTACGCAGAACCCGGCAATCGCTGCCTTGCCCGGACATTCTTAACCGCGCCTGTTAACCGGATGGTTTCTACGCGCGGCCGCCGAGGGCCAGCCAGCAGGGGGAACAAAGGAAATGTTCGAAATAAAGTAAATGACCGGAAAACAACACTCGGCGGGAAAGATACGGCCATGCCGGCAAGCGCCCTGACAAGAGCGTGAGGGTGTGAACCGCTGTTGTTTCGGGGGGCGACAGAGTGCGGAGCGAGGTTTGGTCGCGTGTCCCGGACAAGGCGCGGCGCGAAGTGACGAGGCGCAGAGCCGGGACCCAGTTCTTTGCGTGTGGACAGTCGGGCCCCGGCTCTGCAGCCGCACCGCTGAAGTGCGCGCTGCGCTGCGTCCGGGGCACGAGACCTTGGCTTACGCCGACTTCTTGTTCTGCCGGTTCTTGACGAGGTCGTCGACCACGGCGGGATCGGCCAGGGTCGAGGTGTCGCCCAGGCTGCCCGGCTCGTCCTCGGCGATCTTGCGCAGGATGCGGCGCATGATCTTGCCGGACCGGGTCTTGGGCAGGCCCGGCGCGAACTGGATCTGGTCGGGCGAGGCGATCGGGCCGATCTCCTTGCGCACCCAGGTCACGAGCTCCTTGCGCAGATCCTCGGTCGGCTGGACGCCGGCCATCAGGGTGACATAGGCGTAGATGCCCTGGCCCTTGATGTCGTGCGGGAAGCCGACGACGGCAGCTTCCGACACCTTCTCATGCGCAACCAGCGCGCTCTCGACCTCCGCGGTGCCCATGCGGTGGCCGGAGACGTTGATGACGTCGTCGACGCGGCCGGTGATCCAGTAATAGCCGTCGGCGTCGCGCCGGCAGCCGTCGCCCGTAAAATACTTGCCCTTGTAGGTCGAGAAATAGGTCTGCTCGAACCGCGCGTGATCGCCATAGACCGTGCGCATCATGCCCGGCCATGCCCGGGTGAGACAGAGATTGCCGGTGGTCTCGCCTTCCAGAACCTTGCCGTCGGCATCGACGATCTCCGGCACCACGCCGAAGAAGGGCTGCGTCGCCGAGCCCGGCTTGAGCTTAGTGGCGCCCGGCAGCGGCGTGATCAGGATGCCGCCGGTCTCGGTCTGCCACCAGGTATCGACGATCGGGCAGCGGTCCTCGCCGACGACGCGGTGATACCACTCCCAGGCTTCCGGATTGATGGGCTCACCGACCGAGCCGAGCAGGCGCAGCGAGGCGCGCGAGGTCTTCTTCACCGGCTCGTCGCCACCCTGCATCAGCGCGCGGATCGCGGTCGGCGCCGTGTAGAAGGTATTGACCTTGTGCTTGTCGATGACGTTCCAGAAGCGGGAATTGTCCGGATAATTCGGCACGCCCTCGAACATCAGCGTGGTCGCGCCGTTGGCGAGCGGCCCGTAGAGAATGTAGCTGTGGCCCGTGACCCAGCCGACGTCGGCGGTGCACCAGTAGATGTCGCCGTCGTGATAGTCGAAGACGTATTGATGCGTCATCGCGGCATAGACGAGATAGCCGGCGGAGGTGTGCAGCACGCCCTTGGGCTGGCCGGTCGAGCCTGAGGTATAGAGGATGAACAGCGGATCCTCGGCGTGCATGTGCTCGACCGGGCATTCCGTCGTCACCATCGCCGCCGCCTCGTGATACCAGAGGTCGCGGGTCGGGTTCATGTCGATCTTGCCGCCGGTGCGCTTGACCACGACGACCCAGTCGACGGCGTCGGCCTTGGCGAGCGCTGCGTCGACATTGGCCTTCAGCGGCACCTTCTTGCCGCCGCGCAGGCCTTCGTCGGCGGTGATGATCACCTTGGACTGGCAGTCGTTGATCCGCTGGGCGAGGCTGTCGGGCGAGAAGCCCGCGAACACCACGGAGTGGATCGCGCCGATCCGCGCGCAGGCCAGCATCGCGTAGGCCGCTTCCGGAATCATCGGCAGGTAGATGGTGACGCGGTCGCCCTTCTTGACGTTGCGGGTACGCAGGATGTTGGCCATCCGGCAGACCTCGTCGTGGAGTTCTTTGTAGGTGATGTGGCGGGACTGCGAGGGATCGTCACCTTCCCAGATGATTGCGGTCTGGTTGGCGCGCTTGTGCAGATGACGGTCGATGCAGTTATGGGCGACGTTGAGGACGCCGTCCTCGAACCATTTGATCGAGACGTTGCCCGGCGCGAAGGAGACGTTCTCGATTTTCGTCGGCGCCTTCATCCAGTCGATGCGCTTGGCCTGTTCGGCCCAGAAACCGTTCGGGTCCGAGATCGAGCGGGCGTACATTTCCTTGTACTTGGCTTGGTCGACCCAGGCGCGCTTTGCCCATTCCGCCGGCACGTCGTAAATCTTCTCGGACATATTTCCCTCCACATGCGGCAAGCTCAGGCAATGCCGACATCAATCATTGGGCTGATTATGCGTCGGGCTAACCGGACCCGACAAGGTGCACAAGCTGGACCTTCGGCGAGCGGCCTGCCATGCGGAGGATCAAGGTGCGCGGGCCGGCTGTCGCAAATCTGAAACAGGCCGGGCGGCGCCTTTCGGCTCTTTACCCAGATCCCCGGAACAGGCCTGCGCAGAGCCCCATGCGCCGTTCGGAGGTATTTGGGAACCGTCTCTCACTGATTCGGGACTCGCAATACGGTTCGGAACACCCTAAATGGCCAACCCGGGTCCAAAGAGACCCCCAGGAACAAAAATCAGAACAGCGGCATTGACCGGTAACAGGCAGGGCTAAGGCGTAACACTATGATGGATCAGCAGAATCTCGGGACGATGCGGCCCGCTTCAGCCGATCCTGCAGCTGTTGCGCTGGCCAAAGCCCTGGGACAATGGCCGAAACCGGCCGTTTCGGGGCGTCTCAGCCCGAAAAAGGTCTTCGACACGGCGCCCGCGGCGACGGTCGAGGCGCTGGCCAGGGAGCTGGGCCTGCGGCTCGGCGACCAGAACGAGCTGACCATCCGCCGCATCAAGCGCGGCAAGGGCTATTCCTTCGTCCGTCCCAACGGCGCGCATATCCGCGACGCCCGCACCATCCGCCGGCTGCACGCCATGGCGGTGCCGCCGGCCTATCGCGAGGTGCGCTACTCGGCCGATCCGAGCACGCATCTCCAGGCCGTGGGACGCGATGCCGCGGGCCGGCTGCAATACCGCTATCACGCCGACTGGGAGAAGGTCCGCGAGCACCGCAAGGCGCATCGCCTGGAGAAGCTCGTCGGCGCGCTGCCAAAGATCCGGCGCAAGGTGTCGGCGTTCCTGTCGGGTGACGAGCCGACGCGCGAATTCGCGCTCTCGGCCGTGATCGAGCTGATCGCGCGCACCGCGATCCGTCCCGGCAACGAATCCTATGCCCGCCTCAACGGAACCCGCGGCGCGACCACGTTGCTGAAGTCGAACGTGACGCTGGAAGACGATTGCTTCGTGCTGACCTTCAAGGCGAAGGGCGGCAAGGCGGTGCGGAAGGAGTGCGACGCGGCCAAGCTGGTGCGCGCCATCGGCATCCTGCGCGGCGTTCCCGGCAAGCGCATGTTCCAGTATCGCGATGCCTACGGCATCGTGCGCGCGGTCAACACCACGCAGGTGAACGCATTTTTGCGCGAGATCGCCGGCATCAAGATTTCGCTGAAGGATTTTCGCACCCTGATGGCCTCCGCCGTCGTGGTGGAATCGCTGTCGCGGATCACGCCGGCGACCAGCCAGCGCGGCCGCAAGAAGCAGGTGCTGGACGCGATCCGTGCCGCGGCCGACAAGCTCTCCAACACGCCGGCGATCTGCCGCAAGAGCTATGTCCACGACACCATCGTCACCGCCTTCGAGGACGGCATTCTCGAGCGTTTCGCCGCGACCATGAAGGGCCAGCGCTCGCAGGCGAGGCGCGAGCAGCTTCTGGCGCAGGTGGTCGCGACCGCGGCGGTGTAACGACCCCACAAGAGCTACGACTTGGTCGAGACGCCGTTATCCGGACCGGGATCGTTGCCCGCGGCTGCGGTGGTGAGTCGTTCCAGATAGTGCGCCCAGCCCTTCGCGTGTGCGGCGGCCTGTTCCTCGGTCGGCAGCCCGCTATGGGTCATGCGCAGCAGCGTGCCGCCGTCGCGCTCGATCAGGTCGATCTCGATCAGGCTCGATCCGGGTGGCACTTCCTGGCCGCCCTCCCAGCCAAACGTGTAGGCCAGACGATGCACCGGCACGACCTCGCGGAAGGCGCCACGGGCGGCGGCGCCGCGCGGGCCGATACCCTTGAGCAGATAGAGCCCGCCGGGATGCGGTTCCGTCGTCGCGTCGGAACCCATCCAGCTCAAGATCTTCTCGGGATCGGTCAAATAGGCGAAGACGGTGGCACGCGGGGCTGCGATCTGGGTCTCGCGTCGCACTATGAACGGTTCGGTCATCGGCGATCATCCCTCGTCTTGCCTTGAGCTGCCCTTGGGCTGCCCTCGGGACATGGCGGCGGCCCTGCGCTCCGTCAAGGATTGCCCGTGACAAAGACGGGCCTGCTTCGTCATCATCGGGCCATGCACCTCGCCCCGACCCTCGCCTGGCTCGTCGATGCCGCCTCCGATAGTCAGGGGGCCGATCGCCTGCTTGCGGACCTCGGCGCGCATCTGGTCGCCGACGGCGTGCCGCTTGCGGCAGGCGCCCTGACGCTGGAGGTGCCGCACCCGCTGATCGCGAAGCGGACCTGGCTGTGGCGCGCCGGGACCGGCACGGTAATCGAAGCGCTCGGCTTTGCACCAGGCGGATTGGCGCCCGACCCGCCCAACGATGCCGGTCGCCGGTGGCTCCGCGGCATTGCGGACGGCGAGGTGCACGAAGACATCGTCGGTCGGCCCGATGGACCGGTGCTCGGCTGGATCGGGCCGCGTCCGTTCACGGCGGATGAAATCGAACAACTGCGCCAGGCCGCGCGATTTGCCGCGACGCCCCTTGCCGTGCTCGCCGCGCGCGCCACGTTGCGGGCGACGCTGGATGCCTATCTCGGCAAACGCAGCGCGGAACGGGTGCTGGCGGCACCGCTGCGGCGCGATCTCGGCGAAACCATTCAGGCCGCGCTACTCTATGCGGACTTGCGCAATTTCACGATCCTGTCGGAAACCACGCCGCCGGCCCAGGTGATCGCGGCGCTCGACGCCTGGTTCGACCGCATCGCCGGTGCCGTTCACGCCTTTGGCGGCGAGGTGCTGAAATTCATCGGCGACGGCGTGCTCGCGATCTTTCCGGTGGTCGAGGCATCACCGCGCCGCGCCTGCGATGCGGCCTTGCGCGCCGCAGGCGCGGCCCGGGCGGGGATGGCCCACCTCAACGACGAGCGCCGCAACCAGGGCCTGCCGCCGCTCTCGTTTGGCGCGGCGCTCCATCTCGGCGAGATGCTGTGGGGCAATATCGGCGCCGCCAACCGGCTCGATTTCACGGCGATCGGTCCCGCCGTCAATCTCGCCAGCCGGCTCGAGGGATTGTGCAAGCCGCTTCGCGAGACCGTGCTGGTGTCGGGCGCGCTCGCCGCCGAGACGGACATGGCTCTCGTTGCGCTCGGATCGCATCCGCTGCGCGGCATTGCCGCGCCATGCGAGGTCTTTGCGCTGCCGGAGACGTAAGTCGGACAGCGTAGATGGGATAACTCCTACATCCCGCCCATCTTGCAGACGAGCTTCCACTCCTCCGCCGTCACCGGCTGCACCGACAGGCGCGAATATTTCACCAGCGCCATGTCGGCGAGCTTCTTCTCGGCCTTGATCGCGGCCATCGTCACCGGCGTCTTCAAGGGCTTGTCGGCCTTGATGTCGACGCAGACGAATTTTTCGGTCTTGTCGGTCGGATCCGGATAGGCCTCCTTGACGATCTCCGCGATGCCGACGATCTCCTTGCCCTCGTTGGAATGATAGAAGAACGCCTTGTCGCCCTTCTTCATGGCGACGAGATTCTGGCGCGCGGTGTAATTGCGCACCCCCGTCCAGGCTTCGCCCTTGGCGCCCTTCGCCACCTGCTGGTCCCAGGACCACACCGACGGTTCGGATTTCACCAGCCAGTAGTTCATCGTGCGCCCTATCCGTTCGTCATGGCCGGGCATAGCCGTCCGAAGGACGGCGTCGCTTTCGCTCGCCTATGCCCGACCATCCACGTCTCTGCTTCCGTGTTCAATACCAAGACGTCGATGCCCGCGACAAGCGCGGGCATGACGGAAGATGTCATTCTTCTGCCTTGAACGGCCGCGTCAGCAGCCCCTCGATCGCTGCGTCGATCGTCAATTTGTTGTCGAGGATGGCAGCGACGGCCTGCGAGACCGGCATGTCGACGTTCCGTGCGGCCGCGAGCTCGACCAGCACCGGCGCGGTGAATGCGCCTTCCGCAAGCTTGCCCGCCGGCGCCGCCTCACCGCGGCCGAGCGCAATGCCGAGCGCGAAATTGCGCGATTGTGCAGTTGAACAACTCAGGAGAAGGTCTCCAAGGCCGGAGAGGCCCGAGAGCGTTTCCGGGCGCGCACCGCAGGCGCGGCCGAGCCGTGCCAGCTCGCTGAAGCCGCGCGTGGTCAGCGCGGCGAGCGCGGAGGCCCCGAGGTTGCGGCCGACCACGATGCCGGCGGCGATCGCCAGCACGTTCTTGGCGGCGCCACCGATCTCGACGCCGCGGACGTCGGTGGAGTGATAGGGCCGGAACGTCGGCGAGCCCAACGCCTGCACGAGGCTGCTGGCCAGCTCTTCCTCCTTCGCCGCCAGCGTCACCGCCGTCGGCAGGCCGCGCGCGACGTCGTCGGCAAAGCTCGGGCCCGACAGGATCGCCGGCTGCGCGTGCTGCGCGGCTTCGGCGATCACCTCGGTCATGAATTTGTGGGTGCCGTGCTCGATGCCCTTGGCGCAGGCGACGACCGGTGTCGGTCGCGCGATGTGCGAGGCCAGCATGTTGACGGCGCCGCGCAGATGCTGCGCCGGCGTTGCGATCAGCAGCATGTCCGCGCGCGCGGCGAGCGCCAGCTCGCTCGTCACGACGATTTCCGGCGCAAGCCGCACGCCGGGCAGCCGCGGATTGTCGCGGGTCGAAGCGATGCGCGTCGCATGCTCGGCATTGCGCGCCCAGAGCGTGACGCTCCGCCCGGCCCGCGCTGCCACCATCGCCAGCGCCGTGCCCCAGGCGCCCGCTCCGATCACCGCAACGGAGTGGAACGCGGTCATCGCTAGCTCCCTCCGCTCCCTCTCCCCGCTTGCGGGGAGAGGGTTGGGGTGAGGGGGAGTCTCCGCAAGGGAGGTGGCAGCTGGATTCGCGGAGAGTCCCCCTCACCCGGATTGCATCTACGATGCAATCCGACCTCTCCCCGCAAGCGGGGCGAGGTGAAGTGGAGCTCGTGGAGACGCCTCTCCATTTAGAATCCCGCTCGCGTCTTGCCGTAGCCCGCGGGCGCTGTCGCATTCGCGTCGAGCAGCCAGCGGGCGCGGGGCTGGGCTTCCATCGTGTCGGTCATTCCCAGCGCGAGGCGCTCGGCGCCGGCCCAGGCGATCATCGCGCCGTTGTCGGTGCAGAGCGCAGGCGGCGGCATGATCAGTTGCGTCTTGGCCTGCCGAGCGACGTCATGCAGCGCGCCGCGGATCGCCTGATTGGCGGCGACGCCGCCGGCGGCCACGAGCGCGCGCGGCGCGCCGAACTGTTCGCGGAAAAGTCTCAAGCCGACATTCAGCCGGTCGGCCGTCGAATCCAGCACGGCGGCCTGGAAGCTTGCGCAGAGATCGCTGATGTCCTGCGGCGTGATCTCGGCGATCCGACTCGCTTCGTTGCGCACCGCGGTCTTCAATCCCGACAGGGAGAAGTTGGCGTCCGGCCTGCCCTGCATCGGCCGCGGAAAGGCGAAGCGCGCGGCATCGCCGCCGGCCGCCGCGCGCTCGACCTGCGGGCCACCGGGATAGGGCAGGCCCAGCATCTTCGCGACCTTGTCGAAGGCTTCGCCGATGGCGTCGTCGACGGTGGTGCCGAGCCGCACATATTGGCCGACGCCGGTGACCGCGACGATCTGGGTGTGGCCCCCGGAGGCGAGGAACAGGCAGTACGGGAATTCGATTCCGTCGGTCAGCCGCGGCGTCAGCGCATGCGCCTCCAGATGGTTCACCGCGACCAGTGGCGTGTCGTGCACCAACGCGATCGCCTTCGCGGTGGTGAGCCCGACGATGACGCCGCCGATCAGGCCGGGTCCCGCGGCCGCCGCGACGCCATTGAGCTGGGCGAAGCCGATGCCGGCCTCGCGCATGGCGCGGTCGATGATGCCGTCGAGCAGGTCGACATGCGCGCGGGCGGCAATCTCCGGCACCACGCCGCCGAACGGGGCATGCTCATCGACCTGCGACCGCACGATGTTGGACAGGATCTTGCCGCTGCCGTCAGGCGCGCGCTCGATCACGGCCGCGGCGGTCTCGTCGCAGGTGGTCTCGATGCCCAATACCAGCATTGGCGAATTGTTATCCAATTTGCGCCCTTGCGCTCATCCGGAAAGCAGAGTTCTGGTACGTCCGGTAGCATTCCGGGGTCGGCTTGCGCAATCGTCACGCGCGGCCGTCTTTGCGAATGCGTCACCGTCACGCGGTTCGGGAACACGAGCGATGTCCATTCTTGTCACACGGCCGCATCCCGACAATGAGGCGACGGCGGACAATTTGCGCGCGCGGGGACACGTGGTGCTGCTCGCGCCGGTGCTCAAATTCGAGCCGGTCGCTTTCCACGACGAGAGCGAGGCGAACTATAGCGCCATCATCGTCACATCGGCCAATGCGATCCGTGCCGTCGCGCCGCAATTGCAGGATCTCGGCCTGTTGAAGCTGCCGCTGTTCGCGGTCGGCGAGCACACCGCGACTGCCGCGCGAGACGCCGGCTTTGCCGAGGTGATTATCGCCGGCGGCGATTCCGCGGCCCTGCGCGACACGGTCGTCCGGAGTGCGCGCGACAAGGTGCTGAAAAAGAAAAGCACGCTGCTTTATCTCGCCGGCGCGGATCTGTCGCGCGATCTCGGCGGCGAACTCGGCACCGAAGGCTTCAACGTGGTGACGCAGACCACCTATCGCATGGCGCCGGTCAAGGTTCTCCCGCGCGATGTCTGCGAGGGTTTTGCCGCGCATGGGATCGAGGCGGTGCTTCATTACTCCCGGCGCAGCGCGCGAGCCTTCCTGGATGCAGCGCGGGACGAAGGCGTCGAAATCTCGGCGCTGGCGATCCCGCAATGCTGCCTGTCCGAGACGGTCGCAAGCGTGCTGCGCGATGCCGGTGCGTCGCAGGTTCTGGTGGCCGCGAAACCGGACGAAAATGCCTTATTTGACACCTTGGAGCGTGCTTTGCAGACCCGTTTGGCGTAAGAGGTCGGGCCGAATCCGACGCGATCGGGTCTGCCCAAGATCTACGCCAGGGATCTGTGCAAGGTATGGAAGTGTGAGGAACCGTCACGATGGCCGACGACAAGCCTGAAGACGCAGGATTGGCCCCCGAGTCCGGTCGTGCCAAGCGCCCCCCGCCGACCATCGACCTCGAGGCGACCGATGTCTCGACCCAGCCGCAGGAGGTGGCGGGCGAGCCCGAGGCTCCGCCGGTGAGCGAGCACACCGAGCCCGAGCAGGCAAAATCCGAGCAGGCTGACGCCGAGCCGGAGCGCGCCGAGGCGCAGGCCGCGGTTGCGCCCGCTCCCGCGTCGCCTCCGGTTTCGCCCTGGGTCATTGCACCGCTCTCCGGTGCGGTGGCGGCGGCCGTCGTGATCGCGGTCGGCTGGATGCTGGGCTGGCCCGCCGTGCAGGCGCCGCCTGCCGCGCCACAAGTGACGAGCGCGACGGTCGATGCTCTGGGCGGTCGCGTTGCCGCGGTTGAGGCCAAGGCCGGCAAGCCCGCCGCCGATCCGGCCATGGTGGCGCGGATCGATGCGCTGGAAAAATCCGTGGGCAGCCTGCGCAGCGACATAGCCAATCTGCGCGCACAGTCCGACAAGACCGCGAGCGCTCTGAACGATGCGAAATCTGCGCCGGGCTCCGCTTCGCCTGATCTTGCCGCTCTCAACGACCGCATCGCGCAGCTCGAGCGCGCCGGCAAGACGGAGCGGGCGGAGCTCGCGCAGCAGGGCGAGAAGATCGCCGACGCCAGGACGATGGACGACAAGCCGCTGCGCCATGTGGTGGCGGCGGCCCTGCTCGACGTCGCCGTGCGCCATGGCGATCCCTATGAGGCGCAGCTCGCCGCGGCGCGGTCGCTGGCGGCCAAGCCCGAGATGCTGAAGCCACTCGACACCTTTGCATCGTCGGGCATCCCGACCCCCGTCGCGCTGAGCCGCGAGCTCCTCAACATCGTGTCAAAGCTGTCGCCGCCGGCGGATGCCCAGTCCAGCGGCGGCGGCATCGTCGAGCGCCTCCAGGCCGGAGCGTCAAAGCTCGTCCGCATCGAACGGACCGACGGGGTCGGCAATGATCGCGGCGCCATCGTGGCGCGGGTGACGGCTGCTGCGCTCCGCAATGATTTCGTCGAGGCGCGGCGCGAGTTGAAGACGCTGCCCGATGCCGATCGCGCGCCGGCGCAGGCCTGGCTCGACAAGGCCAATGCCCGCGATGCCGCGCTCGCCGCCTCCCGCAAATTCGCCGACGATGCCATGGCGGATCTCGTCAAGCCTGCTCAATAAAGCTTCGCGCAACAATCAGCGCGTATAGGGATCGCCATGCTTCGCATCGTCCTTTTCCTCGTCTTGATTGCGCTGGCGGCGGCCGGCGCGGCCTGGGTTGCCGATCAGCCCGGCGATCTCGTCCTGACGGCGGGCGGCTTCCGCGCCTCAACGACGTTGCCCAGATTCGTGTTCTTGCTTGGCCTCTTTGCCGCGGCAGTCGTGCTGGTCTGGAGCATCCTGACGACGATCTGGCGGACGCCGGGGCGTTTGCGCCGCCGCAGTCACGAAAAGCGCCACGCGCGCGGCCGCCATGCCATCACCCACGGCCTGCTCGCGATCGGCCATGGCGATACCGCGCTCGCCCGCCGTCACGCCGAGACGGCGCGGCGGCATGCGCCGAACGATCCGCTCGCGCTTCTCTTGCATGCGCAGTCGGCGCAGCTCGAAGGCAATCGCGACGAGGCGCAGCGCGCCTTCCGTGCCATGGCCGAGCGCGAGGATACGCGGCTGCTCGGCCTGCGCGGCCTGTTCATCGAGGCGCAGCGCGCCGACGATGCGGTCGGCGCCGTCATGATCGCGGAGGAAGCGATCAAGCTGTCGCCGTCGTCGACCTGGGCCTCGCATGCGGTGCTCGGCTTCCGCTGCGCGCGCGGCGACTGGAGCGGCGCGCTGGCGATCCTCGATTCGAACCTGTCCGCGGGCCTGATCGACAAGCCGGCCTATCGTCGCCAGCGCGGCGTGCTGCTCACCGCACGCGCGCTGGAATTGCAAACGATGGATCGCGACGTCGCACGCGAGAGCGTGATGGAGGCGATCAAGCTTGCACCGACCCTGGTGCCGGCCGCGGTGCTCGCCGCAAAGTTCGAGAGCGAGGCGCATCAGGTGCGCCGCGCCATGAAGCTGGTCGAGGCCGCCTGGCTCGCCAATCCGCATCCGGATCTCGCCGAGGCCTATGCACATGTGAAGCTCGGCGATTCCGCGCGGCAGCGCTTGCAGCGGGTCGAGACGCTTGCAGCCAAGACGCCTGCCGACAAGGCCGGCCATATTGAAGGCCAGCTCGCGCTCGCACGCGCCGCGATCGATGCCTCCGAATTCAGCCGCGCACGGGCGGTGCTGGCGCCTTATGTCAACGATCCGACCCAGCGGGTCGCACTGCTGATGGCCGAGATCGAGCGCACCGAGCACGGCGACGGCGGCCGCGCCCGCGCCTGGACCTTGCGCGCGGTGCGTGCTCGGCACGATCCGGCCTGGACCGCCGACGGCTATGTCAGCGATCGCTGGCGCCCGGTCTCCCCGGTCACCGGCCGCCTCGACGCCTTCCAATGGCAGACGCCGGTCGCGAGCCTTCCTTCCGACAAGGGGGACTTGATCGAATCCTCGGCCTTCGAGGAAGCCATGCTGGCGGCCCCGCCGCCGAAACGGGTGATGGCGCCCGCGAATGACACCCTGTTGGAACCGGCTCCGGCTGCATCGGTCCCGGCGGAGCAGGACAATTCACCTCCGGCGGCCAAGGAAGAGCCTGCGATGACGTCTGCGGAGCCGGTCAGACCGGCCCCCGAGCCGGCCGAATCATCGCCGGCGGCGGCAACGCCGGTGTTCCGGACCCGCGCCGACCTCGGCAAGCCCGCACCTCTCCCGATCCCCGCCGTCATCCCGATCGTCCGCGCCCCGGATGATCCCGGGATCGATGACGAGGGCCCGAGCGATGAATTTACGGAACAAATCGGCACGCCCAAGGCCCAGGCCGGCGGCTGGCGCGGATTCTGGTCCCGCTGGGGCGCCTAAGCCGCATTTCGCACCCGGCTTGTTCTTGCCAATTCGGGCCATGCCCGATATCAGGAGCGCGCGTATCGGGACCGGCATCGTCCGAGCCCGGCAGGGTTCGCCGCAATAGCTCAGTCGGTAGAGCACGTCATTCGTAATGACGGGGTCGGGGGTTCGAATCCCTCTTGCGGCACCAGCGCCCCGAATTCATCCTGTTATCACAGACAAGCGTCTCAACCGACGCATCCAGCCGGCATGAGCGTGCGCGGGTTCAAGATCGTTCGGTCGCCTGCGTGATCGCGATCACATAATGTCGCGCGTCTCTCCCATAGCGTTCCGGTCACGCCAACACGGGGAGATTTCACATGCGCAAGATCATTCTGGTGGCCGCCATGGTCCTGGCTTCAGCATCTGCTCAGGCGGCCGGTCCACGCAGCCTCTCGCTGGCCACGGCGAGCGAACAGGCCTCGGCGCCGCAAGCGACGGCGACAATCGCCGTGACGACGCAAGTGAGTGAAGCCGCACCCGTCACCGAAGCTCCGAAATATGTCGACCGTCCGCCGGCGATCTCGGCCCCTGCGCCTGCCGCGGCACCCGCCGTAGCCACGACGACTTCAGCGCCCGCCGCGACCGCAACGAAGACCACGGCGAAAGTCAACAAGCCGAAGCACAAGCGTACCTGGACCGAAGGCCGCATCATCAGCGAGCTGCATCGCCACGGCATCTATTGGTAAGCGGTCTTTGCGCCCCACCCTCGCCGTCACGCCCCGGGCAAACGCGAGGCGCGCGTTCGCGCCAGATGTCCCGGGCATCCATGACCTTTCCACGCAGGCCCAAGAACGTTGATGGCCGGGACAAGCCCGGCCATCACGCAAGAGTTTTCGATCCGGTCGAACGCGTTACTGCGAAACCGTCTGTACCACGCTTCCGATCGGACGCGCGCTCGAGGTCGGCACCTTCAGGTCCTTCAGCAGCGCCTCGTCATATTCCGGCAGCGTCTGGAAGCTGGTCTTGGCCTTCATCTGCACGATCTTGTAGCCGCCGGCCTTGAGCCGCGCGAGCAGCGCCGGCATGGCTTCGCCGGTGTGCTTCTGGAAGTCGTGCATCAGGATGATGCCCTTGCCGAGCTTGTCGAGCCTGCCCATCACGGTCTCGACGATCTTCTCCGGCGTCGCGCCCTTCCTGAAGTCGAAGGAATCGATGTCGGTCGAGAACATCGCGACGTTGCGGGTGCCGAAATAGGTCACCATCGCCGGATTGTGCTGAAGCTGCGGGAAGCGGAAGAACGGCGCCGGATTGGTGCCGAGCGCGAACCTCACTGCGCTGAAGCCCTTCTCGACCTCGTCCTTGACCTGTTGCTCCGTCATCTTCTTGCTGTTCAGGTTGACATGCGACCAGGTGTGCGTGCCGACCGTGTGGCCCTGGGCCAGAACCTGGCGCAGGATCTCCGGGTGGTAGGTCGCGTGCTTGCCGACCGAGAAGAACAGGCCCTTGGTGCATTCATCCGCGAGCGCCTTCAGCACCGCGGGTGTGTTGACCGGCCACGGACCGTCGTCGAAGGTCAGCACGACCTCCTTGTCGGTGAGGAAATCGAACTGCTTGAAGTGCTCGAAGCCGAAGCCGGGACCGCCGGTGGTGTCGATCTCGACCACGCGGGCGACGCCGAGGGCGTTTGGATTGGCGCAGGCCTGCTTCGGTTGAACTGGCGCGACCGGGGCGGGCGTAGGCGCGGATGCCTGGGCAACGGCCGTCGGCTTCGCCGCGATCGCCGCGGTGGTCGCGACGTCGTCCTTGGCGGCGATTTTCGTCTGTGCCGGCAACGGGTCGGCGGCACGGGCGGCAACTGTCTTGGGGGCGCCCGGATCGGCGCTCGCGGAATAATAGAACCAACCGCCGGCGGCGATCACGACCGCCGCAACTACACTGGCCAGCATCAGGCCCAACGCATTACGCATCGCTACTCTTTCCAATTACGCAACCAAACCTGCGGAATTTCCCGCGCGACGAGCCATTAATGCGAAGGAACAGTTAACGTGACACCAACGCGACGGCGTTTGCGCCGGATTTTCAGCGAGGTGCGCCAATGTGACCGATGTCACAGTTTGGGTGCGCCCCGTGACCGTCATCACAGTGGAAACTGTTTTGCTGGAGCATCGTAGTTCCCATCAACAACGGGCTCCGCTTGCAGCGGCGCCAATGGGAGCTTCAAATGACCAAGTCGTTTACTGCCAAGTCGCTCACCTCCAAGTCCTTGAGCAGCAAGATCCGCGACACCAGCCTGGCTCTGGGCTTCGCCGCCATCGTCTCGATCGTCTCGACGACTTCGAGCTTCGCCTTCTCGGCCGAGGCGCAGCAGCAGTGCACCGGCGATGCCTTCCGCCTGTGCTCGTCGGAGATCCCCAACATCCCGAAGATCACCGCGTGCATGATGAAGCATCGCTCGGATCTGAGCGCCGGCTGCCGCGCGGTGATGGACAAGGACCTCGCCAGGGGCGCGTCACGCAAGGTCGCTGACGCTCAGGGCAACCAGTAAGAGCACACAGCGATCGTTGCGTCGGTTAGCTCCCCTCGCGTTGTGCCCCGGCGTCAAGCCGGGGCCACGCTGTGGCGCGATGCAGCCTGTCAATAAAGCCGTTGCGGCTCCGGGATCGTCGCACTAGCTTCGCCCGCACATCTTCCGGGTAAGAGGCATTACGCGATGACCAGATTTCTTTTCGTTATTTCCTTGCTCCTGTGCGCATCTGGCGCCTCCGCGCAACAACAGCCCGGACACGACGCCTGCGCGCGCGACGTCACGCGCTTCTGCCGCCCCGTGATGAACAATGGCGACCAGGCTGTGCTCGCCTGCCTGAAGCAGAACCGCACGCGGCTGAGCAAGGGCTGCGACAAGGTGCTGACGGAGCACGGGCAGTAATCGTGATTGTCGTCCCGGCGAAGGCCGGGACCCATACCGCGTGATCTATCGATAGAGCGCGACTAGCTGTACAGGACTCGGTCGCAACTCCGAGTCTTCGCCAAACTTTTGCCTGTGGTTATGGGTCCCGGCCTTCGCCGGGACGACGGCAGAACCTACGTGCTGCTCCCCGCCGCGGTCGCGACCACGGGCAGCACCTCACTTGCTCCCTGGTCCGGCGTCTCTTCCCTCCAGCGCACCGAGCCGAACGGACGCTCTAGCATGCGGCGGACGCGCACCGGCTCGGGGCCGATGTGGAAGTCGATCGCCTGCTGATGCAGCGCGCGTTCGGATAGGGTCGAGCGGTTGCGCTGGCGCAGATAGTCGAACCAGGTCGGGCAGTGATAGCGCTCGGTCCACAATTCAGGGTCGGCGATGTCGCGCGCGATCGACCAGCCATAGGCGCCGTTGCGCTGCCTTGAGAGCTGCACGTCCTGCATCACATTGTGGAAGGCGCGCGCGTTCTCCTGAGACACCCGGTATTCGATCTCGACCACCAGCGGTCCGCTGCGGCCGGTGAGCGACAGCCTGACTTCGGGATCGGCCAGCACCTCGGCGTCCTCGTTGCGGGCGCCGACGCGCGGCATCGTGAGCCAGATCCCGAGCAGCGGCGAGATCAGCATCAGGCCTGCCGCGACCAGAAGCGCGACCTCGACGCCGGCATAGTCGGTGAGATGGCCCCAGCCCCAGGCGCCGATCGCGATGCCGCCGGAGATCGAGGCCTGGAACGCTGCCAGCGACCGGCCCGCGACCCAGCGCGGTGCCGAGAGCTGCACGCCGATATTGAACAGCGCGACGGCGGCCATCCAGACCGCGCCGGCCAGCACCAGCGCGGTCGCCGTGAGCACCGGTTCGGTGCTCACGGCAAGGGCGGCCATCGCAAAGGCCATCGAGATGGTGCAGGCGCGGATCGCGGACTCGCCGCTCATGCGCTTGCGCAATTCGTGGATGTTGAGCGCGCCGATGACCGCGCCCATGCCGAAGGCGCCGAGCATGATGCCGTAGGTCTGCGCGCCGCCATGCAAGAGGTCGCGCGCGACCAGCGGCATCAGCGCCATGATGGCGCCGCCGATCAGGCCCATCACCAGCGTGCGCAGCAGGACGATCTTGATCGGCGGCGAATTGGTGATGTAGCGGAAGCCCGAAACCATGGCGCGGTTGAGCTTCTCGCGGGGCAGGCGCGAGGGCTCGGTGCTGCGCCGCCACAGCAGCAGCACGACCAGCAGCGGCAGATAGAGGATCGCGTTGCAGGCAAACGCCGCCACCGCGCCGAGCGCGGCGACGATGACACCGCCGACCGCGGGACCGAAGCTGCGCGCGATGTTGTAGCTGATGCCGTTCAGCGCGACGGCCGACGGCAGTGCTTCGGGCGGCACCTGCTCGCTGACCGAGGATTGCCAGGCCGGGCCGAACAGCGCGTTGCCGCTGCCCACGACGAAGCAGAAGGCGAGCAGCGCTTCCGGCGTGATCAGCTTGAGCCCGGCCAGGATCGTGAGCGCAGTCGCGCCGGTCAGCGCGATCATGAGCGAGACCAGGGTGACGATGCGGCGGTCATACATGTCGGCGATGGCGCCAGCCGGCATCGAGATCAGCATGATCGGCAGCATCAGCGCGGTCTGCACCAGCGCCACCTTGTCGGCCGAGGCCGCCATCTGCGTCATCGCCCAGGCGGCGCCGACGCCCTGGATCAGCAGGCCGAGATTGGAGAGCAGGCTGGCGAGCCAGATGCGCCGGAACACGGTGTATCGCAGCGGCGCGGCGATGCCGTCGGCTGCGATTCTCTGACGGTTCGGCTGCTCGGTCATATCCCCTTCCATATGGGCTGGCAGAAGTGGTCCTGGCGATTCCGGCGGATTCAGTGATGCCCGCGAAAGTCCTTCGCTGTCCAGTGGTTAGGACGCTATAAGCGGTGCAAAGAGGCGGTTTTGCCGGGGAGGAACAGATGAAGCTGTCGCGACGGACGATCCTGCAAGGTGCCGGCACATTGCCTTTTGCGCTTGCGAGCGTCCGGATGGATGCTTTCGCTCAAACCGCGCCTGCGGCGCAGGGCGCCGAGGTGCCGCCGATCCTGTTCGTCCACGGCAATGGCGACTACGACGCGCTCTGGATGACCACGATGTGGCGGATGGAATCCAATGGCATCGCGCGCGATCGCATGCTGGCGATCAACTTCACCGATCCCAATGCGCGGAGCGACGACACGGTCGAGCAGGCGAACCGCTCCTCGACCGAGGACCAGCGCCGTGAGCTTGCCGCCGCCATCGCCGAGCTGAAGCGCCGTACCGGTGCGGCGCGCGTGGCACTGGTCGGCAGCTCTCGCGGCGGCTATGCGATCCGCAATGTCATCAGGAACGGCGGTGTGGCTGACGTCAGCCACGCCGTCCTGTGCGGCACGCCCAATCACGGCGTGTTCGCGAGCGACGACCAGCCCAACAACGAGTTCAACGGCCGCGGCGTTTTCCTGCGCGGGCTGAACGGGGGCGAGAGCGAGGTGACGCCGGGCACGGCTTTCCTCACCCTGCGGAGCGATGGCATGGACAAATACGCGCAAGCCGACGGCCGCTTCATCGGCAAGCCCGGCACGCCGACCGGTGTCACCGCCGAGGGGCCTGAACTGCGGGGGGCCACCAATCTCGTGCTCGGTGCGCTCGATCATCGCGAGGTGGCGTTTCACCCGCGCGCCTTCCGCGAGATCTACAAATTCATCGCCGGCCGCGAGCCCGCGCGCATCGCGATCGTGCCGGAACCGAGCGTCAGGCTGAGTGGCCTCGTCACGGGAACGCCGGGCGGCGTGTCCACCAATCGGCCGGTGGCGGGCGCAACCGTCGATATCTTCCGCGTCGATCCTGATACCGGTGAGCGCAACGGCAATGCCGTGCACAGCGCGAAGACCGGTGCTGACGGCCGCTGGGGGCCGGCGCAGGTCGAACCCTCCTGGCCGCTCGAATTCGTCCTCGCGTCGCCGGATGCGCCGACCACGCATATCTATCGCTCGCCCTTCCCGCGCTCGTCCGACGTCGTCCACCTGCGTGCCGCGCGCCCGCTCGGGCCGGCGGACAAGGATGCCGGCGCAGTCGTGATCATGTCACGTCCGCGCGGCTATTTCGGCCTGCCGCGGGACGTGGTTCTGCTCGACGGCAAGGAGCCGGCCGACGTCAAACCGGGCGTACCCACGGATGCGACAGCAACATTGCGGCTTCCGGCCGGCGAGATCGGGCGTAACATCGTGGCCCAGTTCGGCGAAGAACGGATCGTGGCACGCCTCTGGCCTGCCGCCGAGAACAGGATTGCGGTTGCCGAGCTGACTTACTAGCTATTTGCCTGCGTCACATCTGCGGGAGAGAGCCATGAACATCGCCAGCGTGCGGCGGCCCATCGTCCCCCCGACGCCGCCGCGTGCCCCCGACGACATGTCGTTCCTCGGACGGGTCGCTGTGATCAGGCAGAACATGATCGCAACGTGGGGACAGCGCGCCTATGAGGAAGACGTTCTCGAGGGCCGCTTCTTCCTCCATAAGAGCTTCATCCTGAACCGCCCGGACGCGATCCGGCATGTCCTGCTCAGCAATTACGAGAACTACACGCGCACGCCGGCCGGCATTCGCATGCTGCGTCCCGTGCTCGGCGAAGGCCTCCTGATTGCGGAAGGTCATGCCTGGACGTTTCAGCGCCGCACGCTCGCGCCGGCCTTCACGCCGCGCGCCACCGCAAATCTCGTTCCGCACATGACTGCGGTGCTCGACGAGACCATCGCGAAGCTGGATGCGCGCAGCGGCGAGACCGTCGATCTGCGCGAGACCATGCAGCGCATGACGCTCGAGATCGCCGGGCGCACGATGTTCTCGTTCGGCATGGACCGGCATGGCGCCACCTTGCGCAACTTCGTCATGGAATATGGCGAGCGGCTGGGACGGCCCTATTTCCTCGACATGCTGCTGCCGGTGTCCTGGCCGAGCCCGATGGATTTTGCCCGCGCCCGTTTCCGCAAGCGCTGGACCGAATTCGTCGCGATGCTGATCGCCGAGCGGCGCGCCGCCGGGAAAAAGGACGGCGCGCCGCCGCGCGACCTGTTCGATCTCATGGACGAGGCGCGCGATCCTGAAACGGGCAAGGGCTTTTCCGACGAGCAGCTCATCGACGAAGTCGCGACCATGATTCTCGCCGGCCACGAGACCACGGCGACCGCGCTGTTCTGGGCGCTCTATCTGCTCGCGCTCGATCCTGATACGCAGGAGGAGGTGGCCTCCGAGACCCGCGGCGAACATCTCGACAGCATGGCCGACATCGATCGCCAGAAATTCACCCGCGCGGTGATCGAAGAAACCATGCGGCTCTATCCGCCCGCCTTCCTGATCGCGCGTGCCGCGCGCGCGAAGGACAATGCGGCCGGAATCGAGATCGGCAGGGGCGACATCATCATGATCGCACCCTGGCTGCTGCACCGGCACGAGAAGCTGTGGGATCAGCCGAACGCGTTCGTTCCAAAGCGTTTCATGTCGACCGAAGCACCCGACCGTTTTGCCTATTTGCCGTTCGGCGCGGGTCCGCGCGTGTGCGTCGGCGCACCGTTTGCGCAAGCCGAATCCGTGCTGGCGCTGGCCCGGCTGATCGGTGCGTTTCGCGTCGAGCTGGTCGATACGGTTCCCGTGATCCCGCATGGCGTCGTCACGACCCAGCCGGACCGCTCACCCATGTTCCGAATCACGCGTCGGTGACAGGCGCTCGCCTGGCCGACGGCGTGATCCACCCTAGATAGAGTTACGCCATGAGCGACATCCAGGCCCAGTTTTCCGTTCTGAAGCAGACCGCCGATCCGAAGGCGGTCGATGAGATTGCGCGCCTCATCGAGGACGGCGAGGATCACGAGCTCAACCGCGTCAATGTCCTCGATTTCGCCAGGCAGCATGGTGTCGACGAAGAGCGCGCGATCTCCGCCTTCCTGCATTCGGCGCGGCTCGGGCTGTTCGATCTCGGCTGGAACGTGCTGTGTCCGGGCTGCGGCGGTGTGCTTGGCGCTCACGCGACGCTGAAGGCGCTCAAGCCCGACGACTATCACTGTGCGCTCTGTGCCTGCGGTTACAAGGCCTCCGTCGACGACCAGGTCGAGGTCTCCTTCACCGTGAACCCGCGCGTCCGGCGCATCGCGGCGCACGACCCGGATACGCTTCCGGTATGGGAGTATTTCAAGCAGGTGTTCTGGAGCTCCGGCGTCGACTTCAACAAGGAATCGTTTGCGACGCTGGCCAACGAGGTCACACTGGATACGATGGAGCTGCCGGCCGGCGAGAAGGCGACCATGTCGCTGCAGCTGCCGAACGACTTCATCATCATCTTCGAGCCGGTGACGCACGCCGCTCATTTCATCGACGTCCAGGGCGAGCCGACCAAGGACCGCCAGCAGCTCGCCATCATGTACAACAGGGTGCAGGCGCCGACGGGCACCACGACCATGCGGCCGGGTCCGCTGCGGCTGTCGCTGGAGAACCAGGCGGGCGTACGCGTGCTGCCGTCGGTGTTCATCGCGGCCGAGGCGCTTCATCACCTCATCGGCAAGCGCAAGCCGTTCCTCACTGCCAAGCGGATGCTGTCGAACCAGACGTTCCGCGATGTGTTCAAGGCGGACAATCTCAGTGTCGACCAGCGGCTCCAGATCACGTCCCTGACATTTCTGTTCACGGATCTGAAGGGATCGACCGCGCTCTACGAGCGAGTCGGCGATCTCGCCGCCTTCGATCTCGTGCGCGCGCATTTCCATGCGCTGCTCGAGATCATCTCCTCCGAGAAGGGCGCGGTGGTGAAGACCATCGGCGACGCCGTGATGGCGACCTTCGTCCGTCCCGAGCACGCGATCGTCGCGGGCCTGCGGATGCGCGCGGCGATGGACGTGCTCAACAAGCAGCGCGGCACCGCCGATCTCATCGTCAAGATCGGCATCCATGAAGGTCCGTGCCTCGCGGTGATGCTCAACGAGCGGCAGGATTATTTCGGCCAGACCGTCAACATCGCCGCGCGCGTGCAGAGCCTGTCGACCGCGCAGGAGATGCACATCACGGGGTCAGTGCTGGACGCGCCGGCCGTGGCCGAAGTGCTGAAGCAGCGTGAGATCAGGCCGATCCAGAAGCAGGCCGCATTGCGCGGCATCGCCGACAAGATGGTGGTGTACGAGATACCGTGAGCCACCGTCATTCCGAGATGGCCCGAAGGGCCAGACCCGGAATCTCGAGATTGTAGCGCGAGATTCCGGGGTCGCGCTTCGCGCGCCCCGGAATGACAGCGAACAGATTGCCGAAACGTAATGCAGCGCGGGGAACTGACGCACGTTGCGCCGGTTGAGTTTCCCGCACATATAATGCTGGTAACGCCGCGCCCCCGCGGCGTCATCGTTTTCGGTAGGACTCCATGCTCGACGGCCTGCGTCAATTCATCGCCGACATTGTTGCTCCCCATGCCGGGGATCGCGCATTCGGCGACAGCGATTATCGGCTGGCGGCGACCGCGTTGCTGGTTCACGTGGTCTCGCTGGACGGCCAGCCGACGGCGACCGAGCAGCGCAAGCTGCACAGCCTGATCGAAAGCCATTTTGGGCTCGATCGCGGCACTGCCGATCGTTTGATCGCCGATGCGACCCAGGTCGAGGGCGAGGCGGTCGACCTCTATCACTTCACCAGCGTCATCATGCGCTCGCTCGACGAAGCGGGCCGCAAGCGCATCGTCCAGATGATGTGGGAGCTGGTCTATGCCGACGGCCAGGTCTCCGAGTTCGAGGACAACGTGGTCTGGCGCGCCTCCGACCTGCTCGGGATTTCCCAGCGCGACCGGATCGACCTGAAGCATGCCGTGGCGGACCGTGCCGGTAACCAGGTGAAGGACGGCGCCGTAGGCGGCTGATTTCGTCCAACACGGCGGATTGCCGGTTGTACAGGCTACATGACGAAACTTTAATGTAGCACCCGGCTGCGGTTATCCCGGATTCATCCGTAAATCCCCGGGTTTTCTGCTCTCCCTGATGTCCGCTCAGGCGGCCATGCTGTCAGCGCCGCTTGCCTGTCGCGTACGGCCTATGCTCTCGTTCCGCCATTGCGGGACTAAAAACTTCAATTCAAGAGACTTCGATCGTGACTGAGCGGGTAACGTTGATCACCGGTGCCTCGGCGGGCATCGGCACGGAGCTGGCGCGGGTGTTCGCCGCGAATGGACACCGTCTGGCGCTGACGGCGCGGCGTGCGGACCGGCTCGAGGCGCTCGCGAACGAGCTCGCCGCCAAGGGCGGCAAGAAGCCGATCGTAATCGCCTGCGACCTCCAGGAAGCTGATGCCGGCGAGAAGATCGCGGCCGCGCTCGCCGCCGAAGATGTCGAGCTCGACCATCTCGTCAACAATGCCGGCTTCGGCGTGTTCGGCGATGCCATCGAGTGCGATCGCGACGAGCAGGTTGGCATCGTCGACGTCAACGTCCGGGCCCTGACCGATCTGTCGCTGCGATTTGCCGATCAGCTCATCAGGAACAAGGGCGGTCTTCTCAATGTCGGCTCGGTCGCCGGCTTTCTGCCCGGCCCCGGCATGGCGGTCTATTACGCGTCCAAGGCCTATGTGATTTCTCTCACCGAGGCCTTGCGGGCGGAGCTCGCGCCGCGCGGCGTCCGCGTCACCGTACTTTGCCCGGGTCCGGTGCCTACCGAATTCCAGGCGCGTGCCGGTGTCGGATCCGGACACAACACGGCCCTTCTCAATGTTCCTGCCTCCGATGTTGCACGGGAGGCCTATCGTGGGCTGATGGCAAATAAACGGGCAGTGCTGCCGGGTCTCGGCATCAAGATTGTGCCGTTCGCGCTGCGTTTCTTCCCGCGCGGCTTCATCCTGTCCGCCACCAGCCGATTCCAGCGGCAGAGACGCTGAAGAACGCTCGAAGCCTGTCGTGGCCCGGAGCTTGCTTTCCTGATCGGTGTCACGTGTGCGCAAACTCACACGATGTTAACCATCGCTTAGCTATGCTGGCGGTCTGAACCGATAGCATTTGGAAAGGCAATGTCGTTCCGGACGGACAGGTTTGGTGGCGCGGAATTGGTGCCCTTCCCGAAGAGAAGGGTCCCTGGTGCATCTGCTGCTCGTCCCGAAGCCCGGTTGCCGGTTCTGATTGTCCTGCACCAGGAATCCTCGACGCCCGGCCGGGTCGGCAATGCGCTGCGCGCGCTCGGCCATCGTCTCGACATCCGCCGTCCCCGCTTTGGCGATCCGCTTCCGGAGACGCTCGATCAGCATGCCGGCGCCGTGGTCTTCGGCGGCCCCATGAGCGCCAACGATCCCGACGACTACATCCGCCGCGAGATCGACTGGATCGAAATTCCGCTTCGCGAACAGCGGCCGTTCCTCGGCATCTGCTTAGGTGCGCAGATGCTGGCGATGCAGCTCGGGGCCCGCGTCGCGCCGCACGCGGAGGCGCTGACCCAGATCGGCTACTACCCGATCCGCCCGACGGCCGCGGGCCACGCGCTCTGTCCGGCCTGGCCGGCGCAGGTCTATCACTGGCACCGCGAGGGGTTCGAGCTGCCGGCCGGCACTGAGCTGCTTGCGGAAGGCGACGATTTTCCGGTGCAGGCGTTCCGTGCGGGCCATGCCTTCGGCGTGCAGTTTCATCCTGACGTGACCTACGCCATGATGCATCGCTGGACCACGCGCGGCTATGACGGGTTCAGCGCGCCCGGTGCGCGCGAGCGGCATCATCATTTCGCGGACCGTGCCGTGTACGATGCCGCGGAACGCGCCTGGCTCGATCACTTCATCAATGGCTGGCTGGCGCGCCGGCCGCTGCTGGCGCAAGCCGCCGAGTGATCGCGCCTTCGCGCAAGCCCTTGCCTCATCCCTGGATATGCTAGGCTCGCTGACAACGAGCGCGCGCGAACGCGTGCCGGCAGACAAAGGGAGAGCGTCATGGCCTATGAACACATTCTCTATGAGGTGAGCGACAAGGTCGCGACCATCACGCTCAATCGCCCGGACCGCATGAACGCCTGGACGCCGACAATGGAGCGCGACGTGCGCCATGCGATGGAAGCATCAAGCGCCGACGACAATGTCCGCGTCATCGTGCTCACCGGCGCGGGCCGCGCCTTCTGCGCCGGCGCCGACATGGATGCGCTGAAAGGGCTCGACCCCGATGACGTCAGGCGCGCATCGAGCCTGCCGCCCTTCGACATGAATCGCCGGCCCGACTGGCAGACGCGCTACGGCTTCTATCCGTCGATCGGCAAGCCCGTCATCGCCATGCTCAACGGCGCGACCGCGGGCATCGGCCTCGTCCACGCGCTCTATTGCGACCTGCGCTTTGCCGCCGACAACACCGTGTTCACCACCGCCTTCGCGCGGCGCGGGCTCATCGCCGAGCACGGCATCAGCTGGATGATGCCGCGCATCGTCGGCCATGCCAACGCGATGGATCTGTTGCTCTCGGCGCGCCGTGTTTCGAGCGACGAGGCGCTGCGGATCGGGCTGGTCAACCGTCTGTGCTCGCCGGAGAAGCTGCGCGAGGAAACCTACGCCTATGCGCGCGACCTCGCCGACTTCGTCTCGCCGAGCGCGATGGCCGTGATCAAGCGCCAGCTCTACGAGGTGCCGTTCCAGACGCTGGCCGAGGCAACGATCGAGGCCAACCGGGAGATGATGGTGGCGCTCGGCGGCAGCGATTTCCGGGAGGGCGTGGCAAGCTTCATCGAGAAGCGGCCGCCGAGGTTTACGGGGAGGTAGGGGGGAGAGGTCTTCGGATGGAGCCCGCCGTCGCCCCGTGGGCTATGGCGTGGCAGCCTTCGCTACGAGCGGGCTTGCCGAGCCGAAGCAGGCGCAGCCTGCGAAGGCTGGTGGAGCCAGGCGGGATCGAACCGCCGACCTCGTCATTGCGAACGACGCGCTCTCCCAGCTGAGCTATGGCCCCGTTTGTTGGCCGCCCTGGTAAACGCGGCCGACAACCGGGCGCCATTTAAGTCCCTGCCAAGGTCAAGTCAAGGACGGGCGTAACCCGGTTTTAGCCATTCCTGCGTCCGAACTTCCCTTGTTTGGGCCGGGGGGAACCGATATCTAGCAAAAGGCGTCAATCCCGACCGCAGCCAGAGTTTTCAAAAGCCAGAGTCTTCAAAAGCCATGCGTGCCGTTCTCGACATCGTCATCATCGTGCTCGACCTCTACGTCTGGCTGCTGATCGCCTCCGCGATCCTGTCCTGGCTGATCGCTTTCAACGTGGTGAACACCCGCAACCAGTTCGTTTCGGCGGTTGCGGAGTTCCTCTACCGGATCACCGAGCCGGTGCTGGCGCCGATTCGCAATTTCCTGCCCAGCCTCGGCGGCCTCGACATCTCGCCGATCATCCTGATCCTGCTCATCATGTTCATCGAGCGGGTGATCCTGTATTACATCTACCCGAACGTCATCTAAGCAGGCAGGAGCGCCTTGGTCGCGAAAGAGGCCTTCAAGGAACCCTGGCGTTACTCGGCTGCAGGAATCAGCATCGCGCTGCGGGTGACGCCGCGCGGCGGCCGCGACGACATCGACGGGATCGAGCAGCTGGCCGATGGCCGCAGCGTGCTCAAGGTGCGGGTGCGCGCGATCGCCGATGGCGGCGAGGCCAACAAGGCCGTTTTGGTCCTGCTGGCGAAATCGCTTGGTGTCCCCAAGGCCAGCGTAAGACTCCTGTCCGGAGCAACCTCGCGGCTGAAGCAGATCGCGGTCGACGGCGATCCGGCGCGGCTCGGCGAGACCTTGCGCCAACTCGCATCCGCCAAATCGAAAGACCAAGGGAACTGACATGACGGCCAAGATCATCGATGGAAAAGTCATTGCCGCGGACCTCCGGGCGCGCGTGGCCGACGAGGTTGCCCGCGTCAAGCGCGAGCACAATCTGGTGCCGGGCCTTGCGGTGGTCCTGGTCGGCAACGACCCGGCGAGCGAGGTCTATGTCCGCTCCAAGGGCACCCAGACGCAGGCGGCCGGCATGGCCTCGTTCGAGCACAAGCTGCCGGCTGACGTCTCGCAAGCGGACTTGCTGGCCGTCGTCGCAAAGCTCAACCGCGATCCCGCCGTGCACGGTATTCTTGTCCAGCTGCCGCTGCCGAAGGGCCTCAACACCGAGGCCGTCATCAACGCCATCGATCCCGCCAAGGATGTCGACGGCCTGCATCCGAACAATGCCGGTCGTCTCGCTGGCGGTTTCGAAGCGCTGTCGCCCTGCACGCCGCTCGGCTCCATCATTTTGACCAAGAGCGTCCATCCCTCGCTCGAGGGCTTGAACGCCATCGTCATCGGCCGCTCCAACCTGGTCGGCCGGCCGCTGGTGCAATTGCTGCTGAACGAGAACGCCACGGTGACCATCGCGCATTCGCGCTCGCGCGATTTGCCGGGCCTCGTGAAGCGCGCCGATCTCGTCTACGCCGCCGTCGGCAAGCCGGAGATGGTGCGCGGCGACTGGCTGAAGCCCGGCGCGACCGTGATCGACATCGGCATCAGCCGGATTCCGAAGGAGGACGGCAAGACGCGCCTTGTCGGCGACGTCGCCTATCAGGAAGCGCTCGGCGTTGCCGGTGCCATCACGCCGGTGCCCGGCGGCGTCGGCCAGATGACGGTGGCGTGCCTGCTCGTGAACACGCTGCGCGCGGCCTGCGCAATCGCCGGGCTGCCGAAGCCGGCGGTGTAGGTAAACTCTCGTGCCCCGGACGCAGCGCAGCGCTTCTTCAGCGGTGCGCTGCTGAGCCGGGGCCCAGTGGCGGCATGGGTCCCGGCTCAGCGTCGCGTCATTTCATGCCGCGCCGCGTCCGGGACACAGAAGCTCAGCCCTTCTTCTTCTTCTCGCGCTCGATGCCCTCGAGGATCAGCTTGTGCGCGTCCTCCGGGCCGCCCCAGCGCAGGATCTTCACCCACTTGCCCTTCTCGAGATCCTTGTAGTGCTCGAAGAAGTGCTGGATCTGCTGCAGCGTGATGTCGGGCAGGTCGGAGTACGACTTCACCTTGTCGTAGCGCTGCGTCAGCTTCGACGACGGCACCGCCAGGATCTTCTCGTCGCCGCCGGCTTCGTCTTCCATGAACAGCACGCCGACCGGGCGTACGCTCATGACGGCGCCGGGGATGATGGCGCGGGTGTTGATGATCAGCACGTCGCAGGGGTCGCCGTCGTCCGACAACGTGTGCGGGATGAAGCCGTAGTTACCGGGGTAACGCATCGGCGTGTACAGGAAGCGGTCGACCACCAGCGTGCCGGCCTCCTTGTCCATCTCGTATTTGATCGGTTCGCCGCCCACGGGGACTTCGATGATGACATTGACGTCCTGTGGGACGTTTTTCCCGATCGAGATAGCATCGATACGCATTCAAGGCTCCGTTGTTGCCGAGGTTAAATCGCGCCCGGCAGCGATTTTGGCGCTGTCATACGCGGGCTTGGCCCCCCAATCCATCGTGTTTTTTTGAAATAATGAATCCGGCGAACACCGGCTCAAGCGGCAAACGGTATCGACGGATGGGAAACGCTGCCGGCTAGGCTTTCAGCAGCTCAATTGGTCCAAGCGAAGGCAACCTTGTCGAGCGACTTCGGCCCGAATCGTTCCGAAGAACGCGCCACCATGCGGCCGCCCAGGGCCCGGTAGAACTCGGTCGCCGGATCGTTGTCCGAGAGCGCCCACACGACCATGCTCTTCAGCCCGCTCTGCATCAGGTCGCGGCGAGCGGCGGCGAACAGGCGACGGCCAAAGCCGAGGCCCTGGAATTCGGGGCGCAGATAGAGCTCGTAGATCTCGCCGTCGAAGTGCAGGCTGCGGGCACGGTTACGGCCGTAATTGGCATAGCCTGCGATCTTGTCGCCGAACACCAGTACGCTGACGCGGCTGCCCTTGCGGATCGCGCTGTCCCACCACTGCGGACCGCGGCGGTTGATCAGCTTCTCCAGCTCGGCGCCGGGAATGATGCCCTGATAGGCCGAGCGCCAAGCTTCGTCATGGGTTGACGCCACCGCAGTTGCATCTGCAGCTTTGGCCGGCCGGACCTCGATCAGGGTTGTGCTCATGGACACGATCAAACCAAGTCGCCGCGTCGGCGGCAAGACCTATCGTTAATTATCGGTTAACCTGTGGACTTTCTGCATCAGTATTTCAACTGTGTTGTACCGAAAGAGGACAAGGCGCTGCCCTGAACGGCAACGGAGTGCCAAGCGTCGGTGCAAAACTCGGTTGCGGCAACCAATGAACGGCGATGGCAACGCAGAAAGTCCGCCCAGGATGATTCGTTCCCGTTAGTCTGGCCTTCGTTGTCCGTGCTCGCCTCCGGCAATTCATGCGGCTCTTCAACATCCTTGCGCTCCTGCCTCTGCTGGCTTTGCTGACCGCGCCGCCTCTGTGCGCCCAGGTCACGTTCGGTGCGTCGGGCGAGGAAGGCGAGCCGTTTCGCCGGCAGGAATGGCGTGTACCCTCGCCGGATGCCGGCATCGCCGCGCATGCGCTGCTGTTTCGCCCGTTCGGTGCCGGTCCATTTCGACTCGCGGTCGTCGCGCATGCTTCGACGCAGAACGGCTTGCGTCGTGCACAAATGCCGCAGCCGGAATACCGCGCGCTCGCAGCGTTCCTCGTCGCGCGCGGCTTTGCCGTGCTGGTGCCGGAACGGCTCGGCCATGGTGCGACCGGTGGCCGCTATGTCGAAGACCAGGGTGGCTGTGACGAAGCGGATTACGCGCGCGCGGGTCGTGCGACCGCCGAAGAAATTTCGCTGGCACTGGACCATTTGCGGAAGCAGGATTTCATTCGCAAGGATGCCGCGATCGTGATCGGCCATTCCGCCGGCGGCTGGGGCGCGCTGGCGCTCGCCAATGCCGAGCCCAAGACGATCTCGGCGATCACAGTGATTGCGCCGGGGCGCGGCGGCCATGCCAATGACGAACCGAACCGGATCTGTGCGCCCCATGCGCTTCTCGCGGCCGCCGCTGAATTCGGCAAGGCGGCGCGCATTCCCGTCACATGGCTCGTTGCGAGCAATGACAGCTATTTTCCGCCGGTATTTTCGAAGTCGCTGGCAGATGCATTTCGCGGCGGTGGCGGCAAGGTCGATTTCCGCGCACTGCCCGCGGTGGGCGGCGAGGGGCACTGGATGATCGAGACCGAAGCCGGCGTCAAAGCCGCCGGCGGCGAGCTCGAGCATGCGCTGAAGACGAAACCATGACGTTGTATTTCCTGGTCAAATACCTGCACGTGCTCGGCGCCATCGTCATCCTCGGCACCGGAACCGGCATCGCCTTCTTCATGCTGATGGCGCATCGAACGCACGACGCAGACTTCATTGCGCGCACCGCCTCGGTGGTGGTGATTGCCGACGCGATCTTCACGCTGTCGGCCGTGATCCTGCAGCCGGTCAGCGGTGGCCTGCTGATGATGCTCTCGGCGACGTCGTTCACGGAGCGTTGGCTGCTCGCGTCGCTCGCACTCTATGCCATCGCGGGCCTGTTCTGGATCCCTGTCGTCTTCATGCAGATCGAGATGCGCGATCTCGCGCGCAAGGCTTCCGAGCAGCACGCCGCGCTGCCGGAGCGTTACTTCGTCCTGTTCCGCCGCTGGTTCGCGTTCGGCTTCCCCGGCTTCGGCGCGACGATGCTGATCCTCTGGCTGATGGTCGCCAAGCCGTTTTGAGGGAATGATGAACCAGCGAACCATCCTGGTGCTCGGCGCCTCCGGCCTGATCGGCCGCTTCGTCACCGACGATCTGCGCGCGCGGGGCTTTCGCGCCGTCGGCGTGGCGCGCAGCCTGTCGCCGGCGCAGAAGATGGGCGCGCTCGATATCGAGCTTCCGATCCTATCGCTCGATGCGGCCGCGCTGACGCGCCTGCTGCGCGAGCATGCGGCGGATGTCGTCGTGAATTGCCTCGGCGTGCTCCAGGATGGGCCCGGCAGCGACACAAGCGCCGTGCACCGGGATTTCGTCGCGCGTCTGCTTCAGGCGATCGGCGACAGCGGCCGCGCGATCCGGCTGGTGCACATCTCGATTCCGGGAATGGCCGAAGCCGACCGCACCGCTTTCGCGACAACCAAGCGCGAGGCCGAGCGATTGATCGCGGCCTCCGGCATCGCCCATGCCATCCTGCGGCCCGGCTTCGTGGTCGCGCCGTCAGCCTATGGCGGCAGCGCCATGCTGCGCGCGCTCGCCGCCTTCCCGCTCGACTTGCCGGGTGCGGAGATGGCGACGCCGTTCCAGCCCGTCGCCGTCGAGGATATCGCTGCCACCATCGCCTGGCTCGCCGCGCGTGATATCGACGATGCATCCGTGATATCAGTGTGCTGGGACCTGATGCTATCGGAGCCGGTCACCATGGCCGGAATCATCAAGCAGTTTCGGATCGCGTTCGGCACGGCCGGTTGGCCGCGGGTCGCGATGCCGACCTTGATGCTCGATCTCGGCGCGAAAATCGGCGATCTCGCCAATTATCTCGGCTGGATGCCGCCGATGCGCTCCACCGCCATAGCCGAGCTGCGCCGCGGCGTGCGAGGCGATCCCTCGGCCTGGATCGCCGCCACGGGCATCGTGCCGAAAACGCTGGCTGAAGTGATCGGACGTCATCCCGCCACCATCCAGGACAAATGGTTCGCGCGGCTGTTTCTGATCAAGGCGCTGATCTTCGCGAGCCTGGTCGCGTTCTGGGTCGTCTCCGGCTTCATCGCGCTGTTCGTCTCCTACCGCGCCGCCGCCGGCATCCTGAGCGCGCACAATTTTGCGCCTGCGCTGGTCGATCCCATCACCATCGGCACCAGCCTGATGGACATGAGCATCGGCGTGCTGATCGCGTTCCGACGTACGGCTGCGGTCGGGTTGGTCGCGGGCATCGTCGCCTCGCTCGGCTATATGTTCGGTGCCGCGATCCTGACGCCAGATCTCTGGATCGAGCCGCTCGGTGCGCTTGTGAAGACGGGGCCGGCGATCGTGCTGATGCTCGTCGCACTGCTGATGCTGGATAACCGCTGATGCCAAAATGGCCCGACGACGATGTGATCCTGTTCGACGGCGTCTGCATCTTCTGCTCGCGCTGGGTGCGCTTCGTCGCCAAGCGCGACACGGCGAAGAGGTTTCGTTTCACGCCGATCCAGTCGGACTATGGGGCGCGCTTGGCGCGCACGTTCGGCATCGACCCTGGGGATCCCGACACCAACGCCGTGATCCACGGCGGCGAGGTGTTCATGAAGTCGGATGCAGCGCTGACGGTGCTGTCGCAGCTTCCCGATTGGGGCTGGGTACGCGCGTTGTTCGCGGTACCGAAGCCGCTGCGGGATCCCGTCTACAGCCTCATCGCGCGCAACCGCTACCGCATTTTTGGGAAGTATGAGGCGTGCTTTGTGCCGGATGCAGATTTGCGAGCACGGGTGATTGAGTAATTCGTCATTGCTTCGCTGCGCTCGCAATGACGGAGTTTGCGGTTATGGCTTGCGCAGAGCCGCCAGCACTTCCTTCGCCGCCCGTTCCCCGCCGTCCCGCGCCCCATGCGCCGTGGTGAAGAAAGTCGGCGACGTCGCCTCTCCGGCGAAGAACAACCGGCCATCCACCGGCGCGGCCAGCACCGCGCGGTCACCTGCATGTCCGGGCAGCGCGTGCGAATACGATCCCCGCGCGAACGGATCATGCGCCCAGCGCGATTCGCACAGCGGCTTCAGCTTGTGGCGGATGTCGTTGCCGAGGAAGCTGGCGATCTCGTCGATGCTCTGCGCGGCGATGGCGCCTTCGCCGGCGTCTTCCAGTTCTCTCGCAAAGCTGCCGCCGAAAAAGCCTTCGATGCAGGGCTGGCCGAACGGGCGGATGTGGTAGGTGCCCATCGCGGTGCGCATGGTGGCGCCGCGCAGGTTGCCTTCCCTAGGGAACGCTTCGGCATCGCCAAGCGCCAGCGTCACCTTGTCGTCGACGCCGAGCGGCAGGCCGGCGGCGGCATCGACCTTGGCCGGGAGCAGTGGCGAGAAGCGGATCGCCTCATCGGCGATCAGATTGGTCGGCACGGTCACGATCACCTTGCCGGCGGTCAGCGTGCCCCGCGACGTCTCGAGGCGGATGCGCGGGCCGGAATGATCGATCAGCGTGACCATGCAGTTCAGTGCCACCGGGCAGGGCGCGCCATACGCCACAACCAGGGCGCCATAGCCGCGGCGGACGCGCCAGTTGAGGTTGGTGTCCTCATAGGCGTCCCAGTCCAGCGTTGACATGTCCTTGAGTTCGCAGCCGTTGATATAGGTCGAGATCGCGTCGATCATGGGATTCCAGCGATTGCCGGGCTCGAGGCTCAGGCTCGCGGGCTCGTCCTTGCCCTTTTGCGCGGCCTGCCAGAGGCGCTCGTAGAACGCGTCCATCGCCTGCATGAACTCGTCGCGCTGGCTTTGCGGAAACGCGTTGCCGAAGGCGCGCTCGCGCCAGGGCGGCAGGTCCTTGTTGACCTCGAAATCGAGCTGCCTTGCGATTGCGACGAAGGAGTTTTGGTCCGCCGAATGCAGCCAGCCGCAGCCGACGTCGAACGTCACCTCGGGCGAGGCCTGCACGGTCCACGCCCGGCCGCCGAGCCGGTCGCGGGCCTCCAGCACGATGGCGGAGAGGCCGGAGCCCGCCAGCGCGTGCGCTGCGCCGAGCCCGGCAGCACCGGCGCCGATGATCGCGACATCAACGGAGGAGGGAAGGGAGCTCATGGGCGGGCTCTAGCACGTTCGCTGGATGTGCTGAAGCCGCCACAAGTCAGCTGTCATCACCCGCCCTGTGCGCGCTTGCGCACTGGAGCGGGTGATCCAGTATTCCAGAGACGGGAGTGACGCTCCGTAGGGTGGACAAAGGCGCTCTTGCGCCGTGCCCACCATTGCCGACCGGGACTTCAAGTGGTGGGCACGCTACGCTTTGCCCACCCTACGGCACAACGGCGTGCGGTAGCTTACGCCACCGCTTCCTTGGACTTCTCCGCGCGCTTGCGCTCGTTCGGGTCGAGGTGCTTCTTGCGCAGGCGGATCGACTTCGGGGTGACCTCGACGAGCTCGTCGTCCTCGATATAGGCGAGCGCCTTTTCCAGGGTCATGCGGATCGGCGGGGTCAGGCGCACGGCTTCGTCCTTCGACGTCGTGCGGATGTTGGTGAGCTGCTTGCCCTTGAGCACGTTGATCTCGAGATCGTTGTCGCGGGTGTGCTCGCCGACGATCATGCCCTTGTAGACCTTCCAGCCCGGCTCGATCATCATCGGGCCGCGGTCTTCCAGCTTGAACATGGCGTAGGCCACGGCCTCGCCCTGGTCGTTGGAGATCAGCACGCCGTTGCGGCGGCCCTGGATCTCGCCCTTGTACGGGGCGTAGCCGTGGAACAGGCGGTTCATGATCGCGGTGCCGCGGGTGTCGGTGAGCAGCTCGCCCTGGTAGCCGATCAGGCCGCGGGTCGGCGCGTAGAACACCAGGCGCAGGCGGTTGCCGCCGGACGGCTTCATCTCGACCAGCTCGGACTTGCGCTCGCTCATCTTCTGCACGACGACGCCGGAATGCTCCTCGTCGACGTCGATCACGACCTCCTCGATCGGCTCCATGGTGGCGCCGGTGGCTTCGTCCTTCTGGTACACGACGCGCGGGCGCGACACCGAGAGCTCGAAGCCCTCACGGCGCATGGTCTCGATCAGGATCGCGAGCTGCAATTCGCCGCGGCCCGAGACTTCCATCGCGTCCTTGTCGGCGGCCTCGACGACGCGCAGCGCGACGTTGCCTTCGGCTTCACGGAGCAGACGGTCGCGGATCATGCGGCTCGTCACCTTGTCGCCTTCGGTGCCGGCGAGCGGGGAATTGTTGACGATGAACGACATCGACACGGTCGGCGGATCGATCGGCTGTGCCGGCAGCGGCACCTCGACGGTCGGATCGCAGAAGGTGTCGGCGACGGTGCCCTTGGTCAGGCCCGCGATGGCGACGATGTCGCCGGCTTCGGCTTCATCGAGCGGCGTGCGCTCAAGGCCGCGAAACGCCAGGATCTTGGTGATGCGCCCGGTCTCGACCAGCTTGCCGTCGGCATGCAGCACCTTGACCTGCTGGTTCGGTTTGAGCACGCCGGAGGAGATGCGGCCGGTGATGATGCGGCCGAGATAGGGGTTGGCCTCCAGGATGGTGCCGATCATCCTGAACGGACCTTCCTCGACCGTCGGCGGCGCGACGTGGCGCAGGATCAGGTCGAACAGCGGCTCCATGCCCTTGTCCTGCGGACCCTCGGGGCTTTCGGCCATCCAGCCCTGCTTGGCCGATCCGTAGAGGATCGGGAAGTCGAGCTGCTCCTCGCTGGCGTCGAGCGCCGCGAACAGGTCGAACACCTCGTTGATGACTTCGGTCGGGCGCGCGTCGGGGCGGTCGACCTTGTTGATGACGACGATCGGCTTGAGGCCGACCTTCAGCGCCTTGGAGACCACGAACTTGGTCTGCGGCAGCGGGCCTTCTGCGGCGTCCACCAGCACCAGCGCGCCGTCCACCATGTTGAGGATGCGCTCGACCTCGCCGCCGAAATCGGCGTGGCCGGGGGTGTCGACGATGTTGACCCGGGTGTCCTTCCACTGCACCGAGGCCGCCTTGGCCAGAATGGTGATGCCGCGCTCACGCTCCAGGTCGTTGGAGTCCATGGCGCGATCGGTCACCTTCTGGTTCTCGCGGAACGTGCCGGACTGCTGGAGGAGTTTGTCGACGAGGGTCGTCTTGCCGTGGTCGACGTGGGCGATGATGGCGACGTTGCGGAGGTTCATGAGTGAGCTTCTTTGCGTTCGAACAATGGGTTAAGCGCGATCTCGCCGGCCAGACCGGGACCTCTTCTCGAAACAACGCTGGAAGACTGGAAACGGGCGCTTTCCGCCCAAAAAGGGAAGCCCGGTCTATCGACCGGGCACCCTGCGCGTTGCGGCGCAATATATGCAAAAACCGCCAAAAAACAATGTGTTCTTTGCCGGTTGGTTGACTGAATTTTGTCCGGGAATTCCCGGGGCTTAGGGCTGGGTTCCGGGATGGGCGGGGGCCTTTCGCCCCTTGATCGCCGCCCAGATCAGGACGACGCCCCCGATGCCGACGACTAGCCCCAGGAAGACCAGCGGGGCGATGTCGGAATCGATCTTGCCCCCCTCGGATATGGAGATTCCGCCGAACAGGAGCGCGCAGAGACCCGGAAGCAGCAGGATGACCCCGGAGATCGCCATGAGCGCGGTCAGGCAGCCGCCGCGCTGCGGCGGGGCGGCCGGAGGAGGCGGGGGCGGGGGGGCGATGTTGCTCATGAGGATGCGACGCTGTTGTCAGGGCTTAGGCGGGCTCGCCGCGCGGATGAACAGGAAGATCGCAATTCCGACCAGGACCAATCCAATCAGGACGAAGGGGGCACCTTGGCCGCCGAATGCCAGGAAGCACAGGCCGGGGAAAAGCAGCACCACGCCGGCGATCACCATGAAAGCGGTCAGGCGCCCGTCGCGCCGTGGCGGCGCCATCGGAGGCGCGTCCCCTTGCGGCGTCGGAGTCGGAGGAGGCGTGCCGGTGTCGCTCATCGCGGCACCTCCTCGCTTTGGCGTGCCTCGCGATACGTCTCGCCAGCCAGTGCAGCGCGGATGCCGTCGATCTTTCCGTTGCGATAGAACAGATTGTAGGTGTCGAACGGAATGATCGCGCCCTGCTCCGTGACGAAATGGATGCAGGACCGCTTGACGTTGCCGACGCAGAAATTGAAGCGGTCGAGAAACTGCACGATGGTGACGCGGAACACGTTCTCGTAAGAAAGTCCTTCCGGCACCTCGAAGCTCGGCAGGCAGCACAAGAGCTCGCAAACGCGCTCGGAGGTGTTGAGCGGGCCCGACGACAGTGAGAACAAATCGACGAATTTCTCCCGCAGCATCGGATATTTCTCCGGGCTGATGGTGTTGGGCATCACCGCAACCAGCTGCTCCTGCGGGATCAGCGAGGTCAGCGGCAGCACCTTCTCGCCGTTGCGCAGACCGTAGCCGATCGAGATGCTCTCGGGGTTACAGGGCAGCGGGATCATGTCCTTGTCGCCGAACACGCCGGTCTCGACCACGCGGTTGCGAATCTCCGACAGCATGATGCGGTCGGTATTCTTGTCGAAGTTCTCGTTGCGGCCGGCATCCTGCACCGGCTGGAGCGTGACGCCGCGCACGCATTTCCAGGTCAGCGCGTGACGCACGATGTCGCCGATCTCGGCATCATTGACGCCGCGCTTGATGGTCGCCACCAGCGTGGTCGACACGCCGTAATGCTCGAGGTTCTCCAGCGCCTGCTGGCGGATCTTGCGCAAATCCGCGCCGCGCAGATTGATCAGTGGATCGCGCTGCAGCGAATCGAACTGGAGATAGACCTCCAGCCCGCGCTTGTTCTCGGCGAGCCGCGCCACGAAATCCTTTTCGCGGGCAATGCGCAGGCCGTTGGTGTTGATCATGACATGGCGGATCGGGCGGGCGCGCACGGCGTCCAGGATCGCGAAGAAGTCCGGGTGCAATGTCGGCTCGCCGCCGGAGATCTGCACGAGGTCGGGTTCGCCCTCGCTGGCAACCAGCGCGTCGAGCATCTTCTCCACCGTCGCGAGCGGGGTGAATTTGGTCCGCGTTGGCGCGGATTCGGCGAAGCAGACCGGGCAGGTGAGATTGCAGTGCTCGGTGATCTCGATCAGCGCGAGGCAGGAATGCTGCTCGTGATCCGGGCAGAGGCCGCAATCATAGGGGCAGCCGAATTCGGTGCGGTGCTGGAATTGCAGCGGGCGGTCGCCCGGCTTGATGAAATCCTTGCACAGACGCCAATAGGCCGCGTCGGTGGACACGAGCGTCGACTGAACACCATGCTCCTTGCACCGCTTTTCGTACCAGACCTCGTTGTCGAGGATCTGGATCTTGGTCGGCACCAGCTTCAGGCAGGTCTCGCAGAGGGACTGGGTCTGGCCCCAGAAGATGTAGGGACGCGACTTACGCAACGGCGCGTTCATGCACAGGTCTCGCTTTGGGCGCCGTCGCCAGCATGATTGCGGCGTAGAGGAGGATGGACAGCGACAGCAGGTGAAACAGCGTGAGGGGGCCGATCAGCGTGCCGTAGGGCTTGAGGAATTCCCACAGGAAGCGCTGCGCTCCATAGTAGAGCAGAACCAGGTAGAAACCATTGGTGATCGCGAATGCGTTCCGGTTCAAGACCGCCAGCACATAGAGCAGCGCGAACACGCCCATCGCGGCGCTCTCGTAGAGCTGCACGGGATGGCGGAGAATGCCGTCGCCGAAATCATGGCCCCAGGGCAATGCCGTCGGCGTGCCGTAGGTGAAATCGTCGAGGCCCGCGAAATAGCAGCCGAGCCGCCCGATCGCGATGCCGAGGGCCAGCGGCAGCGCAAACCGCGCGCCCGTGCGCAGGGCGATGCCTGCGGTCCTTTTGTAGAGCTCGACCGCCACGATGCCGCCGGCAAGCGCGCCCTCGACCGAGCGCGCAATGCCGCTCTCGCCCGACAGCCACAGATTGGCGGACCCGAACAGATAGGCGCCAATGCCGGCGCCGAACACCAGCGCGGCGATGTAGGGCAGCTCGAAGGATTGCGCCGGAAACCGCAAGCCTTGTCGCGACAGCCAGTAAACCGCCGCCCCCGCCGCCAGCCACGCCGCAACATCGAAGACAGTGTGAAGGAACGCCCCGCTCATGCGGAGCGGGTATAGCACGGCGGACGTGCGGTGTCGCACGTCGGCATCCTTTCATGGAGCGCAGGGCTATCGCATGTGGTGTGCACGATGCGGCGGCACCGGCGCTCGGCTCCCTCTCCCGCTTGCGGGGGAGGGCTGGGGTGGGGTGTCTCCGCGTCGGGATTGCCTGGGATTGCGGAGGACGTCCCTGCGTGGTGAGAGCCCTCACCCGCCGCGCTCGGGACGATGCTTCGCATCGCCCGGGGCGCGTCGGCCTCTCCCGCAAGCGGGAGAGGCGAAGCAAGCCCGCGGACAATCCTCGTGAAATCCACATGCGATTGCTCTGCATGGAGCGGGAGGTCAGGGGGATCGGGAGCGCGCCGGAGAGGGTCAGCCCGTGCTGCTCGCCTCCTCCGTCGGGTAGACGCCGCGCAGCACTTCCTCGAAATGGTTCTTCACCGCCTCGTTGCAGAGGCAGGCGCGCAGGCGCAGGCGGTCGCGGTCGCGGACCAGGATCGAGCCGCGCCGCGTGTCGAGGATGCCGTCGGCCCTGAACGACTGGAGCACGCGGCTCGCATAGCTGCGCCCCACCCCGAGCAGCGTCGCAAGCTGCTCATGCGTCAGCGGCACGCTGCTCTCGTCGCCGGTGCGCTCCATCGCCGCCAGGATCCATTTCGCCGTGCGCTGCTCGATCGAGTGGATGGCGTTGCAGGCGGTGGACTGGAAGATCTGCGCTAGCATGCAATCGGCGTAGCGGGCGAAGATGTTGCGCAGCGTGGGCGAGCGCAGCTTGGCCGCCTCCAATTTGCCGACGTGGATGCGCGCAAACGGCCCGCCGAATTTCACGCAGATGCGGGTGTAGGCCGGCAGAAATCCCTCGCTGACGATGCCGCCGACCGCGCCTTCGCGGCCGACCAGGATGGTCTCGACGTCGCGGCCGTCTTCGTTGGGAACGAGAAAGGTCGCAAGCGACGGCCCGCACGGAAAGTGCACGACCTGGACATCGTCGCCGGGACTGTAGAGCAGCTCGTTGGCCGCGGCATCGTCAACGATGACGTGTGGCGCGAGCAGCGCATAGTCGGCCGGACTCAAGCGTCGCAGCAGATTGTTGGCCGGCCGGCTGCCGACCTCCGTCGCCTTCCCGATACGCGCGTCCATCGTAAATCCCTGCTCTCCTTTCAGCACGAGCGAGTCTCGATCGCTGGCCGTGTGCACAAGTGGACAGACGTCAAAACTGTTCTGTGGTGAGTTTCGTTCCGGGAACCCTCCGATGCGCTGGGCGCAGGCGTCGGAATGCGGCTGTCCTTGATCGGTAAGAACATGCAGCCCTCGATAGCCAGGATCATGATACCTGCTTCCCCGGACGGTTCGTCCGACGTCCCCGCCGATGTCCTGATCGTCGAGGACGATCCGATCATCGCGATCGACTTCGAGGACCGCCTGCTCGGATTTGGCGTGACGAGCGTGCGCACCGTGGGTTCGGTGGCGCAGGCGCTGGCCGCGATCGCGGCGCGCGCGCCCGACTTCGCGCTGCTCGACGTCGAGCTCAGCCGCGAGAACAGCTTTGCCGTCGCCGAGCGGCTGGCGGCCCTGAAGATTCCCTTCGTCTTCGTCACCGGCTATGGCGCCGAGACACGGATCGCTTCGGATTTCGTCAACCGGCCGCGTTTGCAAAAGCCGTGCTCGAGCGATGCGCTCGAGGCCGCGCTACGGTCGCGCGGCTCATGACGCTCCGCTCTGGCTGAAGCGACTCAAGCGAGCTTCGGATCCAGCGTCGTCGACCACAGCGCGACGTCGGTGCGGTCGCGCAGGGTCACCGTCATCTGGCCGGAGGCGCCGTCGATCTTGACGTGACCGAAGAACTGCATGCCGGCCGACGGCGGCAGGTTCTGGCTGTCCTTGCCCGGCGCCTTGACGAAGCGCACCTCAGGCCCAAACGTGTTGTCGAGCGCGTTCGGACCGAAGGTGCCTGCGTGCAGCGGGCCGGAGACGAATTCCCAGAACGGCTCGAAATCCTGGAATTGCGCCTTGTTCGGGTCGTAGTAATGCGCGGCGGCGTAATGTACGTCCGCGGTCAGCCACACCGTGTTGCTGATCGGCGCAATCTTGATGAAGCGCAGGATGTCGGCGATCTCGAACTCGCGGCCACGCACCGGGCCGTCGCCCTGAGCGATCGCTTCCGATCCGCCCTTCGGCGTGTCCGAGACGACGAGGCTGAGCGGCATGTCGGAGGCGATCACCTTCCAGGTCGCACGCGAGTTGAGGAGGCCGCGCTTGAGCCAGGCGATCTGGTCCGGGCCGAGGAAATAGCTGGCGGGGCCGTATGCGGTTTCGAGATTGGCGCCGTTGGGGCCGCGATAGCTGCGCTCGTCGAGCACGAACACGTCGAGATGCGGGCCGTAGGAGATCTGCCGATAGACGCGGCCCGGCTCATTGATGCTCTCGCGCATCGGATACATCTCGTGGAAGGCGCGGCCCGCGCGCGCTGCGAGCAGCGCGATGTCGCGCACCTTGTAGGTCGCCGGGAGCTCCTTTGACAGCGACCAGTTGTTGGTCACCTCGTGGTCGTCCCATTGCACGAAGATCGGCACTTCGGCATTGAAGGCGCGGAGGTTCGCGTCGGTGAGATTGTATTTGTGCGCGGCGCGGTACTCGTCCAGCGTCTCGGCCACCTTGGCCTTCTCGGGAATGGTGACGTTCTTCCAGGTCTTGCCGTCGGCGAGCTTCACCTCGGATTCGATCGGGCCGTCGGCATAGATCGTGTCGCCCGAGTGCAGGAAGAAATCCGGACGATGCTTGCGCATCGCCGAGAAGGTGAACATGCCGCCGTCATCGGGATTGATGCCCCAGCCCTGTCCGGCGACGTCGCCGCCCCAGACGAAGCTGACGTCGCGGCGGTCGGCCGGCGCGGTGCGGAAGCGGCCGACCACCGGCTCGCCCTCGATCGCGCCGTGCGAGAGATCGCGGAAGCGGACGCGATAGAAGATGTCCTGCCCGCCCGGCAGATTTTCGATCAGCATCTTCGCGGTGAAGTCGCTCTCGGGCAGCGCCGCGATCGGCGGCAGCGCGCGCGCGTCCTTGAACGACTCCGTCGTCGCCACCTCGACCAGCATCTGCGAGGGGCGATCGGCGCGCGCCCAGACCACGCCGCCGTCGACCGTGACGTCGCCCGACTGCACGCCATGGGTGACCGCCGGCCGGTCGGCCGCGCGCGACAGATAGGGCATTGCGATTGCGCCAAGCGCACCGGTGCTGGTGGCGAGGAAATGGCGGCGGGAGAATTTGATGTTCATGGTGGATTCGCTGGTTGTCTTAGGCGCATCTGGCGCTGTCATTCCGGGACGGTCCGAAGGACCGGACCCGGAATCTCGAGATTCCGGATTCGCGCTTCGCGCGCTCCGGAATGACGGTAAAGTCTATATTGAGACAATGTGACGCAGCGATTACGCGCGCAACCGTTTACGCGTTGCCGGCGGCCCGGAATTGCGCGCCGGCGCGCGGTGGGTTTTGCGGCATGCTGAACAGCACGGCCTTGCGGTCGGCAATCGCGGCGTGGAACTGGTCGAGCACGATGTTGAACGCGGTGAGCGCACCTTCCTCGATCGCCCCGTGGTCGTAGCAGTGCAGCGTGTCACGCAGGATCTCGTCGGCCTCGGTCTGCATCTGGTCGAGCTCGTCCATGGTCTCGCTCTTGCGCGCCGCCGCGATCATGTCGAGGAGGCGATCGCGCAGATGGCTGTTGTTGTCGCGCTCGTCCTTCTTCAGATAGCCCGCAAACCACGCGCCGATCGAACCCATGGCGGAGAGCGCCATCAGGGTCCACCAGATGTAATCGCTGTATCTGTCGAGGAAGGTCTTTTCCTCGCCGTCGACGAAGGCCGCGGCACCGGGATGCACGGGGATCACGGCATCCTTGTCGGTGTCGGGCGTTTCGATCTTGGCGGCGAGCGGGAATTCCGTCACCAGTTGCTGGCGCACGGCGAAGAGCTGACGCGTGAACGCCGCGATGGTGGTTTCGGACACGCCTTTGCGCGCCACGATGTGGTGCGCGAAGCTGATGGTCTTGACTTCGTCCTCCGGTCGGTCAGGCGAGCCGCCATAGGTGCCGGCGGGAATCTCCGCCGCTTCATAGACCGGATGATTCTGCGCGATCGCATCCGCCGAATCGATCGCGAGGAAAGTCGGCGCGCCGAAATCCTTGGTGGAGGCGGCGATCGCATCCGACGTGATCTTGCTGTTGACGGGGCCGGCCGCGAGATAGGCATCGGCCTTCTGGGCCTTGATTGCCTCGGCGGCCTCATTGGCCGGGAATTGTATGATCTCGACCTTGGCGGGATCGACGCCGTATTGCTGGAGGATCACCTTGAGCAGGTTGACGTTGGCCTGCGTGCGGCCGACCACGCCGACGCGATGGCCGGCGAGCTGCGCGATCTTGGTGATCTTGGCACCCTTCTTCTTGCCCTTGCCGGGGACGGACCACAGCACCACGACGTTCTTGCGCAGGGTCGCGACCGCTTGCGCGTTCTTCGGCACGTCGACATCGCCGCGTACGATGGCAAGATCGACCTTGCCCTCCGCAAGCGCTTCGGCGCTGGCCGTGGCGCCGTCGGTCTGGATCGGACGTAGCCGCACATAGCTCTTGTTTTGCGAGAAGGCCTGCGTCAGCGCCTGCACGACCTTGATGTCGTCGCTATTGGGGGGACCGACCGCGATCTTCAGCGCCACCGGCCGCATCGCGAAATAATAGCCGCCGGCAAGCGCGCCGACGATTGCGAGCACCAGCGCCAGAGACACGAGCGCCGTCTTCCGCGCCGCTGATCGCGGCGAAGGCGGAGAGGGCGTTTCGGCCAGGTCCAATCCCCCGGTCATCGATCTCCCGAACAGGCGCTTGAGGCTCAGTTTCATCTTCGCCGGCGATTTACGCCCGCAATTGTAGCAAATTTCTTGTCCGGCGGGGTTACATCTCCGTCATGGTTAGCGGATGGGGCATATCCCGCGTGAACCCGGGCGTAAGCACGGTGTTAGGGTAAAGTTCCCCTGAAGCACGGAGACGATCATGGCAGAACGGCTGACGACGGAGGCGCGCAAGCAGGCGCTGGGCGGAATCCCTGACTGGACCGAGGTTTCGGGCCGCGACGCCATCGGGAAAACCTTTGTCTTCGAGGATTTCAACGAAGCCTTCGGCTTCATGACCCGTGCAGCGCTGGTTGCCGAGAAGATGGATCATCACCCCGAATGGCGCAATGTCTACAAGACCGTGGAGGTGGTGCTGTCGACCCATGACGCCGGCGGCGTCACAGCGCTCGACATCGAGCTCGCCAGGGCGATGAACGCCATCGCCAAGCTTACACCGGGCTGACGTCTTGCAGCGACCGGCTGCATCCCCATCTTGTGATTGTGATCAGCAGGGGATGCGGCGATCCGCCGCTCCGGGCTGAACGGGGAGTTTTGGAGCATGGCTGCCGAACACAGCGTCGGCTTCGAGCCGGCCGATCGGCTCGCGGAAGATCGTGAAAGCGTTCGCCGCCGCTTCTGGCGCAAGCTGAAGCGCGTCGCCGCGCATCTGCCGTTCGCCGAAGACCTGCTCGCCGCCTACTACTGCGCGTTCGACCGGCAGACGCCGCGCCATGTCCAGGCGTCGCTGCTGGGGGCGATCGCCTATTTCATCCTGCCGTTCGATTTCGTCCCCGACGTGATGCCGATCCTCGGCTTCACCGACGACGCCGCCGTGCTCGCCACCGCCATCCGCATGGTCGCCAGCCACATCACGACGGAGCACCGCGAAGCCGCCCGCGCCGCGCTGAAGCGGGGCGTGGACGAGGCGAAGGCCGGAGAGTAGTTGCTGGCAACGCCTCGTCGCCACATCCTCCGTGTCGTCCTGGCTTTCGCCAGGACGACGCCGAGAGAGCTACTTCTTCTCCGCCTGCGCCCGCGCCTTCTCCGCATCCCACGCCTGGAATTGCTTGAACAAGGTCTCCTTGTCCGCGTCGGACACCTGTGCGGCCGCGGGGCTCTGCTTCAGGAACGCCTCGAAGCGCTGGCGCGTCACCGGCTCGACGCCGTGCTTGTCGAGCCATTGCTGCGCCACCGGCAGCCTGCTCCAGCCTGACAGGGGTGCGGCGAGCGAGACCTCCTTCCACTTGGGGTGGAAGGGTGGGTTCTGGAGCGAGGGGAATTTCGTGAAGAACGCGTCCACGAACAGTGCGAGCTTGCGATAACGCTCGGTGTTGGGCGCCCAGTTGTAGGCCGCGAGCACCGCAGGCACGGCGATCGTGTCCACGCTCTCGCCCTCCTTGATCAGGTTCGGATAGTCCTTCGCGGTCAGCGTCGCCGGCAGATAGTCGCTCTGGAGCGGCTTTGCATAGTCGACCTTCGCGAGATGGAAGCGGCCGTCATTGCCGAAGGTCGAGACCGATTTGTAAGGCTTGCCGCCGACCACGATCACGGCGTCGATCTCGCCGGCCTTCAGCTTTTCCATCGCGATGCGCTGCTCGACATAGACGAAGTTCGCCTTGATCCCGAGCCGTTCGAACACGGTGAGCGCGGTGACGAAGGTGCCGCCATTGGGCAGGTCGACGCTGACCTTCTTGCCCTCGAGGTCCTTCAGCGTTGCGATCGACCGCGGCGCGATCACCTGCATCTCTTCATTGTAGAGCTTGGTGACATACGTGAACTGCTTCTTGATGTCCTTGGCAAAGCCCTTGCGCTCGAGATAGTCGAGCGTGTCGGCCCGCACGACGCCGAGATCGACGCCTTGCAGGAACAGGATGTCGGCGACGCTCTGCACCGAGCCGCGGCCGACGATCGGCAGCACGCGGATCTTGTTGCCGTCGTCGAGCACGGAGGCGAGGTCGGCGCCGAACTGCACATAGGTGCCGCCGATCGTGCCTGTTATCAGCGTGACGGTGTTGGCGTTGAGCGCCTGCTTGGTCGAGGTCGAGCCGAACTGGAAGATGGCCTTCAGACTGTCCGAGACCTTGGCCGGATCGTATTCGGTCTGATCGGCGCGCGCTGCGAAGGCACAGATGGTCATGATGGCGGCAAGCGCCATTCCCAAAACGTTACGCATGATGTCCCCTGAAGAGTTCTAGTTCGAGAGCTGGGTGAGCCGCCGTCGCGCCTCTGCCGATCCGAGGCTGGCGGCCCGCTGGTACCAGTCGCGTGCGGCGCCGGCGTCGGCGGTGATGCTCCGCGTGTCCTTGGTGCCCAGGACGGCTGGATCGTAGGTCTGCGCCAGCAGGAACGCCGCCGTCGCATCCTGCGCATTCGCCGCGCGCTCGAGCAGCAGACGCGCCGCGGCGATGTCGCCGATGGTCATCAGGCTCTTGGCGCGCGCCATCAAGCCGGCCAACGTGTCGGCGTCGAGGCTCTTGGCTGGCGGCGGTGGCGCGGGCTGTGCGGCGACTTGTGTCGGTACGGGCGCGGGTGCCTGAGCCTGTAGCGCGCTCTGATAGGCGGTTGCGATCGCCTCGCGGCTCGGCGTCGCCGGTGCAGCAACGTCCTGTGCGTCTCCGCTCGCCAGCATCGTGTTGGTCACACGCGCGGCATCCTCGACCGGACCCTGCCGTGCGGCGGGCGGATTGGCGGGAGCCGCGGCCTCGTTCGCGGCCGCGCCGATCCACGACGCGCCGTTGACGGTGAGCAGCCGGTTGATGTCGGACCAAAACAGCGCAATCGGGACCGCGATGACCGACGCGGCCAGGACGGCAGCGAGAATGCGCCGGACGATTCTGGTCCTGGTGCGCACGGCCAATGGCGCGAATTCCCGTGGATCCGGCGCGCTGAGCGGATCGGACAAGAACAGTGGCATAGGATCGTGCGATGAAGGATCGGTCCGTTCAGCGCGCGCACGAATGTAAGATGCGGTGGACGAATGTGATGCCGCTTGTTCGGAGTCGAGCGCTCTCGACCCCCAGGACGGACGGAATGCCGTCGTCTCCATGGTGATGCTTCCCCCAATACTGACACAACGCGGGGCAGTGCCGGTTTTAGTTTTCTTGTTTTTGTCCAGGAGCGCCCTGCAGACTGGAACCGGTAAATCGCAATTTGAATCAGCCCAAAAAGCGACAACGGTTGGGGCGAATCGGGAAAAATTTAGGTTTGATTCGGGCGGCGCGGCGGAGTGCACCGCAATTTTGGCGATGGTGGTTGAGAAGGCGCTACCGTGCGGCGGCATCGGCGCTGGGCTCCCTCTCCCGCTTGCGGGGGAGGGCTGGGGTGGGGTGTCTCCGCGTCGGGATTGCCAGGGATTGCGGAGAACGTCCCTGCGTGGCGAGAGCCCTCACCCGCCGCGCTCGGGACGATGCTTCGCATCGCCCGGGGCGCGTCGGCCTTTCCCGCAAGCGGGAGAGGCGGAGCAAGCCCGCGGACAATCCTCGTGAAATTCACATGCGATGACAGGTGTGTGCGTAGCGACGGCGTCGCGCCGTCGCCTGCACCGTCACGGATGCAAGATCACCTTGCCCATGGCCTGGCGTCCCGCGAGCACCTTCAGCGCGTCCGCGGTCTGTGCCAGCGGGAAGGTGCGATCGACGTGCGATGAGATCTTGCCTTCCGCGGTCCACTTCACGAGCTTCTCGAGATTGGCGCGGTTCTTGGCGGGATTGAGCCGGGTCCAGGCGCCCCAGAACACGCCGCGGATGTCGCAGCCTTTCAGTAGCGCGAGGTTCAGCGGCATCTTCGGAATGTCGCCGGCGGCAAAGCCGATCACGAGGAAGCGGCCTTCCCAGGCGATCGAGCGCAGTGCCTGCTCGGCATAGGCGCCGCCAACCGGATCGAAGATGATGTCGACGCCCTTGCCGCCGGTGAGCTTGCGCAGGCCTTCCTTCAAATCTTCCTTGCCGTAGTTCAGCGTGAGCTCGGCACCATGGGCTTTCGCGAATTCGAGCTTCTCGTCCGACGAGGCGCAGGCGATCACCTTCAGGCCCATCAGCTTGCCGAGCTCGCAGGCGGCGAGGCCCGTGCCGCCGGCCGCGCCGAGCACCGCGAGCGTCTCACCGGGCTTGGGGCTGGCGCGATCTTCCAGCGCATGCAGCGCGGTGCCATAGATGATGATGATGCCGGCCGCGCGGTCATAGTCGAGATTGTCAGGGATCTTCACGATCGACGCCGCCGGCAGCGCGATCTTCTCGCGCGCGCCGTTGTGGCCGCAGGAGGCGACCACGCGATCGCCGACCTTCAGGTCGGTCACGCCGGGGCCGATGCTCTCGATTACGCCCGCGACTTCGGCGGCCGGCGAGAACGGGAACGGCGGCTTGATCTGGTACTTGCCCTGGATCATCAGGATGTCGAAGAAGTTCAGCGCCGCCGCCTTGATCGCGATCACGGCCTCGCCGGGACCTGCCACCGGATCCGGCACCTCGGCGAGCACGAGATCGTCGGGCTGGCAATATTGCGTGCAGAGAATGGCTTTCATGGCGACACCTTCTTGAGAAGCGAAGTCTTGGGCGTTTCGAGGTGGAATTATAGTTGGCCCGTTTCTGCCGGATTTAGCGCGGCCCTACAATCCGGATTCTTTGTCTAAGGGAGCGCGCAGGCCTATCCTTGCGTCATTGCGAGCGCAGCGAAGCAATCCAGAATCCGTCCCGCGGAAATTGTCTGGATTGCTTCGCTGCGCTCGCAATGACGGAACAAGAAGGAAATGAAGGATTCAAACGATGTTTGAAACGGGTCTGCTGAGGGGCAAGCGCATTCTCGTTACCGGTGGCGGCTCGGGTCTCGGCGCCGCGATGGGGCGACGTTTCCTCGCGCTCGGCGCCGAGCTCGTGATCTGCGGCCGCAAGTTCGACCGGCTTGAAACGACTGCAGCCGAGATGCGCGCGCAGAGCGGCGGCAAGGTCACCACGATCGCCTGCGATATCCGCGACGGCGCCGCCGTCGAGAGCATGATGGACGCGATCTGGCGCGAGGCGCCGCTCGACATTCTCGTCAACAATGCCGCGGCGACCTTCATTGCCCAGAGCGAGCATCTGTCCTTCCGCGCCGCGGATGCGATCCTGGCGCCGACGCTGCATGGCGCGATGTATTGCACGCTCGCCGCCGGCAAACGCTGGATCGACGGCAAGCATGCCGGCGTCGTGCTCTCGATCCTCTCGACCTCGACCATCACCGGCCGCGCCTTCACCGTGCCGTCGGCGATGGCGAAGTCGGCGCTGCTGGCGATGACCAAAAGCCTTGCAGTGGAGTGGGGTCCGAAGGGCATCCGTACCGTCGCGATCGCGCCAGGTCCGTTCCCGACCGCCGGCGCATCGGGGCAGCTCCGCCTCGAAGGCCGCGACGACGGCTGGACCGCGCGCAACCCGCTCGGCCGGACCGGGGACCACAGCGAGCTTGCCGATCTCGCCAGCTTCCTGGTCTCCGATCGCGCCGGCTACATCAACGGCGAGATGGTGGTGATTGACGGCGGCGCGCATTTGCGCAGTTCCGGCGCCGAAGACCTGCTTGGCTGGACCGACGCGCAATGGGCCGACCAGCGTGCCGCGCGATCCCGGGGTTAGCTGTTGCCAACCCGCTAACTGCCTTCCCAAATTGAACTTTCCCGGTTATCCCTGCCGCGGGGACAAAGCGCGGCCGGGCCATCTTCCAGTCACAATATTGAGGGAACCACTCCAGCATGTGGCGGGTGCTATTTTTGGCTTTGACGGCCGGCGTGACGGCGTGGGGAATCACTGATTCCGCGCGGGCTCAGACGGCGCAACCGGCGCCCAAGTCCGCACCCAAAGAGGCCGCACCGAAAGCGGCTGCGCCGGCGGCCAATACGACCGCAAAGACGGCAGCGAAGCCCGAGAGCAAGCCGGCGGGCCCGGCTGCGGCGGTTGCGGGCGGCGCGGAGCCGACCCTGATCGGCCAGTTCGGCACCTGGGGCGCCTATTCGGCCACGCCCAACGGCAAGAAGGTCTGCTTTGCGCTGGCCAAACCGTCGTCGTCGAAGACCAATCCGCCGAACCGGCCGCGTGATCCCGCCTATGCCTTCGTCTCGACCCGGCCGGCCGAGAAGGTGAACAACGAAGTCTCCGTCATGATCGGCTACGCGCTGAAGCCGGGATCGGAATCCTCGGTCGAGGTCGGCGGCGCCGCCTTCGCCATGTACACGCAGGGCGACGGCCTCTGGATCAAGAACGCGGCCGAGGAGGAGCGGATGGTCGAAGCCATGCGCAAATCCGCCGATCTCGTGGTCAAGGGCATCTCGGCCAAGGGGACGGAGACGACCGACACGTTTTCGCTGAAGGGCCTCGCCCAGGCGCTCGACAAGATCGCCCAGGACTGCCGGCGTTAAGGCTGCGGGCGATAAGGTCGCAATCGGCGGTTCCGGTTGCTATATAGGGGCGGTTCCAAGTTTTTCCGTCATTCCGGGGCGCGCGAAGCGCGAACCCGGAATCTCGAGGTTCCAGGTCTGGTCCTTCGGACCATCCCGGAACGACCAAGCCATTAGGTCCATTCCATGCAACCGACGACCGAGCCGCACAACGCAACATTGGTGGAGAAGACTCCGCTCGAAACCTATGTGCCGCCGGCCAAGCCGTCGCTCATCGGCCTGACGCGCACCGAGCTTGCCGACCGCCTCGGCGAGATCGGCGTCGCACCCGCGCAGCGCAAGATGCGCGTGCAGCAGCTGTGGCACTGGATGTATTTCCGTGGCGCCCAGAATTTCGACGAGATGACGTCGATCTCGAAAGGCATTCGCGCCGAGCTCGCGCAGCATTTCACCGTTGACCGGCCCGAAGTCGTGGCCGAGCAGATATCCAACGACGGCACCCGCAAATGGCTGCTGCGTCTGCCGAGCGGCGACAATGTCGAGAAGGCGCATGAAGTCGAGTGCGTCTACATCCCCGAGACCGATCGCGGCACGCTCTGCGTCTCCTCCCAGGTCGGCTGCACCCTGAATTGCTCGTTCTGCCACACCGGCACGCAGCGCCTGGTGCGCAACCTCACCGCCGGCGAGATCGTGGGGCAGGTGATGGTCGCACGCGATCGCCTCAACGATTGGGCCGATCGCGAGGACGGCACGCGCCGCGTCACCAACATCGTGATGATGGGCATGGGCGAGCCGCTCTACAATTTCGACGCGGTGCGTGATGCGCTGCTCATCGTCGGCGACAACGAAGGCATCGGCATCTCCCGCCGCCGCATCACGCTGTCGACTTCGGGCGTTGTGCCGAACATCGTGCGCGCGGGCGAGGAGATCGGTGTGATGCTCGCGATCTCGCTGCACGCCGTGCGCGACGAATTGCGCAACGAGCTGGTGCCGCTCAACCGCAAATATCCGATCAAGGAGCTGCTGCAGGCCTGCCGTGACTATCCCGGCGCCTCGAACGCGCGCCGCATCACCTTCGAATATGTGATGCTCAAGGGCGTCAACGATTCGCTCGACGATGCGAAGCTGCTGGTGAAGCTGCTCAAGGGCATTCACGCCAAGATCAACCTGATCCCGTTCAATCCCTGGCCCGGCACCGCCTATGAATGCTCGGACTGGGACCAGATCGAGAAATTCTCCGAATACATCTTCGACGCCGGCTATTCCTCGCCGGTGCGCACCCCGCGCGGCCGCGACATCCTCGCCGCCTGCGGCCAGCTCAAGTCGGAGACCGAAAAGCTCTCGGCCCGCGAACGCCAGACGCTGCGCGCCATGGCGATGACGGATTGAGGATGCGTGCCTCGTGCACTCTCGTCATGCCTGGGCTTGATCCGACCATCTGCGTTTATGAGCCGTCATTCCGGGGCGCGCGTAGCGCGAACCCGGAATCTCGAGATTCCGGATTCGGTGCTGCGCACCGCTCCGGAATGACGATGACACTCAACAGGGCCATCAGATGTCCCTGATCGGCCGCCTCGTCGTCATCTTCATCGGCTTTCTCGCCGCCTGCTTCGTCGGCGGCATGATCGTCGTCGTCGCGCTGCTGTTTCCGGAATTCGCCGATCTCGGCGCAGGCCCCGTCGATGAAGGCGCGATCGACATCCTGCTCGGATTCGGTTTCATCTTCGTCTCCGGCTTTGCGCTGGTGCCGGCGGCGGTGATCGTCGCGATCACTGAAGCGCTCTACATCCGCAGCGCACTGGCCTACGCCGTCGGCGGCGGCGTTGTGGGGCTCGCCTGCTACCTCGGCCTCGTTCCCTTTCACTCCGACACGTTGCAGTTCGAAGGCGTCGTGCGGCGTCACCTCGAGATCATGACCGGCGCCGGCATCGTGGCCGGCGTGGTCTACTGGCTGATCGCCGGCCGCAACGCCGGCGCCTGGCGCAATCCGCCACCCCCGCGCAAGCCGCCCCCGCCGCTGCCGTCGCAGTCGAGGCCCGATGCGCGGTGACTGGCGCTGTCATTCCGGGATGGTCCGAAGGACCAGACCTCAGGTGCGCAATTGCGCACCGGGGAATCTCGAGATTCCGGGTTCGGCTCTGCGAGCCGCCCCGGAATGACGGTGAAAGGGTTTTCATCCCCTCCCCACTCCGCTAAACCGCGCGGCATGAACCGGACTGGACTCATCATCGCCCTGGCGCTGTGGCTCGTGATCGGCGTCGTTTTCGGCCTCTATCCCGAACTCGATCTCAAGCTCGCCGCGCTGTTCTTCGATCCTGAGACGAAGACGTTTCCGCTCAAATCGAGCGGCTGGGCCGGCGTCGCGCGTGATGCGGCGATGTGGATCGCCTGGGCGTTCGTGCTGCCCTCGCTGGTGGCGCTTGTGGTCAAGATGATCCGGCCCGATCGGCCGCTGATGGTGTCGGGGCGCGCGATCGTGTTCCTGCTGGTGACGATCATCCTGTCGGCCGGAATCCTCACCAACCTCACCTTCAAGACCTATTGGGGCCGGCCGCGCCCGGTGGTGGTGACGCAGTTTGCCGGCGACCAGCAGTTCGTGCCGTGGTGGGATCCGCGCGGCGGCTGCGTGCGCAACTGCTCGTTCTTCTCGGGCGAGGGCGCGACTGCGTTCTGGACGCTGGCGCCGGCTGCGCTGGCGCCGCCGGCGTGGCGCCCGCTCGCCTATGCCGGCGCGGTCGTCTTCGGCCTTGTGACCAGCGGGCTCCGCATGGCCTTCGGCGGGCACTTCTTCACCGACGTGTCGATCGCCGGCCTCGTCACCTTCGTCGTGATCTGGTTCGCCTACGCGATGATTTACCGCTGGCCGCGGACGCGGTTTTCGGACCAGGCGGTCGACGCCGCCCTGACCCGGCTGAACATGCCCGCCTACCGGCTCCGCCAGCGCCTGTTCGGCCGCAAGACGGGCGCCGAACCGTCGGTTTGAGCCATTAAATGCGTGCCGAGGCGTGCGAAATTTGATATTCGCGCGGTCAAGTTCGCCCCGAAATCAGACCCTTTGAGACCCGATTGGAAGCCCCATGACCACGATCCTGAAAAGCCTGCCCAAGGGCGAGAAAGTCGGCATCGCGTTTTCGGGCGGGCTCGACACCAGCGCGGCGCTGCTCTGGATGAAGCAGAAGGGCGCGCGCTGCTACGCCTATACCGCCAATCTCGGCCAGCCCGATGAAGCCGACTACAACGAGATCCCGCGCAAGGCGCAGGAATTCGGTGCCGAGAAGGCCGTGCTGGTCGATTGCCGCACGCAGCTCGTCCACGAAGGCATCGCCGCGATCCAGTCCGGCGCCTTCCACATCTCGACCGGCGGCATCACCTATTTCAACACCACCCCGCTCGGCCGTGCCGTCACCGGCACGATGCTGGTCGCGGCGATGAAGGAGGACGGCGTCAACATCTGGGGCGACGGTTCGACCTTCAAGGGCAACGACATCGAGCGTTTCTATCGCTACGGCCTGCTCACCAATCCGAGCCTGCGCATCTACAAGCCCTGGCTCGACCAGCAGTTCATCGACGAGCTCGGCGGCCGCGCCGAGATGTCAGCGTTCATGACTGCCCAGGGTTTCGCGTACAAGATGAGCGCCGAGAAGGCGTACTCGACCGACAGCAACCTGCTCGGCGCCACGCATGAAGCCAAGGATCTCGAGAGCCTCGACAGCGGCATCAAGATCGTCAACCCGATCATGGGCGTGCCGTTCTGGCGCGAGGACTGCAGCGTCAAGGCCGAGAAGGTCGTGGTGCGTTTCGAGGAAGGCCAGCCCACCGCGCTGAACGGCCAGACCTTCACCGATCCCGTCGCGCTGTTCCTCGAAGCCAATGCGATCGGCGGCCGCCACGGCCTCGGCATGAGCGACCAGATCGAGAACCGCATCATCGAGGCGAAGAGCCGCGGCATCTACGAGGCGCCCGGCATGGCGCTCTTGCACATCGCCTATGAGCGTCTCGTCACCGGCATCCACAACGAGGACACCATCGAGCAGTACCGCATCAGCGGCATGCGTCTCGGCCGCCTGCTCTATCAGGGCCGCTGGTTCGATTCGCAGGCCCTGATGCTGCGCGAGACCGCGCAGCGCTGGGTCGCGCGAGCCGTCACCGGCGAGGTGACGCTCGAGCTGCGCCGCGGCAACGATTATTCGATTTTGAACACGGAAAGCCCGAACCTCACCTATGCGCCGGAGCGGCTCAGCATGGAGAAGGTCGAGGACGCGGCGTTCACGCCGGCCGATCGCATCGGTCAGCTCACCATGCGCAACCTCGACATCGCCGACACGCGCACCAAGCTGAAGCTCTATACGGACACCGGCCTGCTTTCAGGCAGCGAAGGCTCGCAGATCTTCCGGCTGGAGAACGACAAGGGCTGAGATTTTCGTAGCCGTAGGGTGGGCGAAGCGAAGCGTGCCCACCATCCTTCCACGTCCGAGATAGTGGTGGGCACGGCGCTCGCGCGCCTTTGCCCACCCTACGATTGCGCGATGTGCCGCAACGTCGCGCGCAACCACGAAAACAAAAATGGCCGGGATTTCTCCCGGCCATTTTGCGTTTGTGCGTGCCGTTACCGCGGCGGCGCGGTGCCGGGCGGGGGCGGTGGCAGCGAGGCCTGACCGCCGTTGAGCAGCGGCGTGATGTTGCGGACGGTGACGCGCCGGTTGATCGCGCTCGGCCCCTGCGTCTGCTCCTTCAGGTACTGCTCGCCATAGCCCTGCGACGTCAGGTTCTCCGCAGGCACACCGAACTGCTGGGTCAGCAATTCGGCCGCGGACTGCGCGCGGCGGTCCGACAGCGACAGATTGTCGACCTCGTTGCCGACCGCGTCGGTATGTCCCTCGATCAGGAACACCACGCGCGGGTTGGCCTGGATCGCACGGTTGAGGCCGTCGGCGATCACTTGCAGCTTCGCCGCCTGATCCGGTGGGATCGTCCACGAACCCGTCTCGAAGGTGATCGTGTTGACGTCGATGCTCGGCATCTGCATGCGAATATTCGGGCTGTAGCGGATCTCGTCGAGCGTGTAGCGCCGATTGATCCGCTGCACCGGCGGTGCCTCCATGGTCTGGTAGATCACGTCCGGCGACGCCTCCTCCGCGTCGACGATGTAGCGATCGTAGGGAATGTTCACGACCGGCGGCGGCGCGTCGACATAGAAGCCGCCGACCGACTGCGGATCGCGGTAGCTGTTGTCGATGATGATGAGCTCGCGCCCGCCGGGGTCCCTGCGAATTCGCCGCAGCAACCGACCGTCGGGAGCGACCACGGTGATGATCTCGCTGCCGTCGGGACGGATCACGACGGTGCGAGTATCGCCGCCGACGGTGTCGGTGCGGATGTCGCGGGCGCCATAGCGGAAGCGATAGAGATCGTTGCCGCGGACGTAGGCCTGCCCGCCGGGATCGCGGATGATGATGCGATCCGGCTCGGTGTAGACGGTGCGGCCGCCTTCGATGGACTCGCGTCGCTGGTTGTGCAGGTCGGCGATGGTCGCACCGATCACGGCGCCGGCCACGACGCCCGCACCGATCGCGAGCGGCGTCAGGTCACGCTGCGGCGGACGCGGCGGAGGTGGCAGCGGTGCGACGACTGTCGGCGCGGCCTGGAAGGCAGGCGTAACCGTCGGCGGAGCGAATTGCGCCCTGTTGGGTGGCGGCGTTGCGGCCGCCGAGCCCGGGACTGTGCTCGGCGCTGCGGCACCGGCAGGAGCCGCGGGCCGGGCCGGGAGGCCGCCGGCCTGGGGCGTCGCAGCCGGAGTTCCGGCAGCAGGCGCGCCGGCGGGCGGCGTTCCACCCTGAGGTCCTGGCGTCGGTCCCGCACCGGGACGTCCGGGCGGCGGCGTCAGAGCGCCGCCGGGGGCCGGCGTTGCCGTCGGAGCCGGGGTCGCCGTGCCGGGCGCGGGCGTCGGTGCAGGACCCGGACGTCCGGATGGCGGCGTCGCGGTGCCGCCGGGTGCCGGCGTGGTCGTTGGAGCGGGCGGTGATCCTGCAGCCGGGGGCGAACCGGGCCGTACGCCGGGCGGCGGTGCACCGGGGCGTCCGGCCGGCGGAGCGCCGGGCGTGCTGCCCGGAGCCGGCGTCGCGGTCGGCGCAGGTGTTGCTGTCGGTGCGGGTGTCGGCGTCGGAGCGGGAGTGGCTGCCGGCGCAGGCGAGCCGGGGCGGGCCGTCGGCGCTGCGGGCGGAGGAGCCGCGGGCGTCGCCGTGGGCGCAGGCGTGGGCCGCGCCGCGGGGCCTGCAGGAGGCGGCGGCGGAGGTGTCGGAGTCGGACGTGCCGCGGGAGGAGGCGGAGGCGGCGGCGCGTGCTGTGGAGCTGCGGCGGGCGGCGGCGCGGGTGGCGTGGGCGCCGGACGTGCTGCGGGCGGAGCCGGAGGCGGCGGTGTCGGGGCGTGCTGCTGCGGGGCCGCGGCCGGAGGCGGCGAAGGCTGCTTCGGAGCGGCAGGCGGCGGTGGCGGGGGCGGCGGAGCCGGACGTGCCGCAGGCGGAGGCGGAGGCGGAGGCGCCGCGGGGCGCGGCGGCGCGGCGGCCGGCGGAGGCGCAGCGGGCGGGTGCGGCGGCGCAGCGGCGGGCGGCGGAGCGGCCGGGCGCGCGGGCGCAGCAGGCGGCGCAGCCCCTGGCGGTCCCTTTGGCGGCTGCTTCGGTTTTCCGTCAGGGCCCGTCTCTTGAGGCTGGGCCTGCGCGACCACGAGCGGCGAAGCGCCTTGCGCATGCGATGCGGTGTTTGCCAATTGCATCGCGGTCAGAGCCGTGGTGGCAAGCAGCACGAAACGAAGATTGGTCATAGTGGTGAACTTCCCCGGAAGGTTCTTTGACGAAGTGGTGGGATGAACAGCTACGCGTTAGGCCGCATTGTGGCGAGCAAAGCGGGCGCGGCCCGATTTATTTCTGCACGCAAATCACCTCATTATGCCGACGTTCATTGCGCATTCAGGCGTGGGTTGCAATCGCCTCACATGCGATGGTTCGCCTCATATGTGATCCCGCCGCGGAGTTGCGTCCGTCGCAGGACCGGGAGTGAGCGGCCCGTTCGGCCCGCGCGTTGGAATCTCTTCAGGCATGCGGCCCGGCAATTCGTCGGGCCGCGGTGATTCGCCGGGCTCGTGCACCGGCGGCGTGATTTCGGGCTGAGGATTGCCCGGCGGAATTCCAGGCGGCGGCTCGGTGGGAGTCCCCGGTGTTGCCGGTGGAATCTCGGGCGGTTCGATCGGCATCGGCATCATCGAGTTCGGTTGTCCAGAGGACAACAACGGCGATGCCGCGCCGATGTTCCTTGCCGCGTCGTCGCGGGGCGCGCCTATTCGGGCGCGTGACAGACGGCTTCGATGTTATGGCCGTCGGGGTCCCGCACGAAGGCGCCGTAATAGTTCGGATGATAGTGCGGACGGATGCCGGGCGGTCCGTTGTCGCGACCACCGGCCGCGATTGCCGCCTTGTAGAAGGCGTCGACCGTGGCGCGGTCCTTTGCCGCGATCGCGACATGCACCGGCTTGTTCATGGCGCCTTCGCCGCCAATCCAGAAATCCGGCTTGCCGTCGGCACCGAAGCCGGCGGCCGGATCGTGGCCGGTCTGCTCCGCCGTGACCTCCATGATGAGGCTGTAGCCGAGCGGCGCCAGCGCCTTGGCATAGAACGCTTTCGCGCGCTCATAGTCGGAGACGGAGAAACCCAAATGGTCGATCATCGCAACCTCCGTTGTTCGCCCCTGTCAGCGTGACAGGAACGTATTGCTTCGTGTCTTGCGTGCGATCGCAAAGCCGCGCGCGACCATGTCGGCAATACAATCCTGCTGCCATTCCTTTTGTGACAGATGCTCGATCACCACCGCGCGTGGCCACAGCGCTTGCGGCGCGTCGCGGAAGAAGCCGGTCAGCACGCGGTCCTCGAAGCCTTCGACGTCGATCTTGAGCGCGTCGACCTGCGTGACGCCGGCCTCGTCGAGAATGCGCATCAAGCGCAGCGACGGGACCTTGATCGCATCGGCGCTGGCCGTGCCGGTGACGACGTGGGTGGCACCGAGATTGCCGCCGCCGCTCTCGATCATCAGCTCGCCGTCGCTGTCGCCTGCTGCGGCCTGCACCAGGCGGACCTGCGTCGCTTTCGAGGCGGCGTGGTTGAAGGAGAGACGTCCGAAGGTCAGCGGATGCGGCTCGATCGCGATCACCTTGCCTGCGGGCCCGACCTGCCGCGCCATCACCAGGGCAAACGTGCCGACATTGGCGCCGACGTCCACGAACACGCCGCCCGCCGGGGTATGCTGGCGCAGGAAGTCGAGCTCGTCGAGATTGTAGTCGGGGTTGAACAGCGCGCCGCGCTCGGTCGCGCTGCCCTGGTGGTAGAAGCGGAACGAGGCGCCCTGATACTGCACGTCGACCGGACCGCCGCGCAGCAGATTGACCAGCCGCGACAGCCAGGGCCGGAACGCGCCGCGCTTCAGCCCCGATTGCGTCGCGAGGCGAATGATCGCGGCCTGCGCCGCATTCGGCGCAAACGTGCCGAACGGCGCGGACGAAGGGGCGTTGTCGGTCGTCAAGCAGGTGGTCCTCGTTGCAAGCGGCGCATGCATAGCCGGTTTTGCCGGGGACTCCAACGCTCGATCACCGGTGTCGTCCCGGGGCGCGAAGCGAGCCCGGGACCCGTAACCCCAGGGAGGAGTCGTGACGCCAAACTCCCACTCCGAGTCTTCGCCAAGTCTCTCCCTGTGGGTATGGGTCCCGGATCGGCGCTCCGCTTCGCTGCGCTTGTCCGGGACGACGAGGGAGAGAGAAGTGCTTCACGCCGCCCTTGTCGGCGCTGGCTTGCGCGGGCGGAGGAAGCGGCCGAGCAGCCTGCGCCGGCCCTTGCGTGGGATCAGGTCGATGTCGCTGACGAGCTTGGCGCCGCCCTTGCGCCGCTCCAGCACGATCTTGCGGCTGTGGAAGGCCTCCAGCTCGACGCGGTGCGCGACGCTGACGATGGTCGCCTTCGGCAGCGCGTCGGTGACCATCTTCATCATCTTGTCCTGACTCTTCTCGTCGAGCGCCGAGGTCGCCTCGTCAAGGACGACGATGTCGGGGTTGTGCAGCAGGAGCCGAGCGAAGGCGAGGCGCTGCTTCTCGCCGCCGGACAGCGTCTGATCCCACGGTCCTTCCTCCTCGATCTTCTCCTTGAGATGGTCGAGGCCGACCTTGTGCAGGGCTTCTCCGATTTCGTCGACGGTCCAGTCGTCTTCGGCCCCGGGATAGGCGACCGCGCGGCGCAGGGATCCGGAGGGCACGTAAGGCCGCTGCGGCAGCATGAACAGCCGCCGGTCGGGATGGAAATTGACGCTGCCGCCGCCCCACGGCCACAGCCCCGCAATGGCGCGCACCAGCGTGCTCTTGCCGGTGCCGGATTCGCCGGCGACCAGCAGGCGCTCGCCGGGCTCGATCACCACCTCGGTCTCGCCGACCACGGCGGTGCCGTCGTCGAGCGTGACCGAGAGGTCGTTCAGCTCCAGCATCGCCTCGTTGCTGGTCTCGCCGCGCTTGATGCGGCCGATGCCGTCGCCCTGCTCGGCGCGCTCGAGGCCGTCCAGCGACATCATCAGCGAGGCGATGCGGCGCGCGCAGGCGTTCCAGTCGGCCAGCCGCGGATAATTGTCGACCAGCCAGCCGAACGCGCCCTGCACGATGGTGAAGGCGGAGGCCGCCTGCATCACCTGTCCGAGCGTCATGCTGCCGTCGAGGAATTTGGGTGCGCAGAGCAGCAGAGGCACCACCGGTGCAACGAGGTTCGATCCCTGTGACACCAGCGTGGTGCGCATGTGCTGGCCGGCGAGCCGCGCCCATTGCCGCAGCACGTTGGTGAAATTGCGGTCGATGCCGCCGCGCTCCTCCTCCTCGCCGCCGAGCAGCGCGATGCTCTCGCCGTTCTCGCGCACCCGCGTCAGGGTGTAGCGGAAATCGGCCTCGGCCTGGTTCTTGTCTTCGGAGATCTGCACGAAGCGGCGGCCGATCACCACGATCGAGCTCGATGCGATCGCGGCGTAGAGGATCGCGGCGATCACGAGGAAGCCGGGAATGGTGATGGTCGATCCACCCAGCGCGATCGTGAGCGCGCCGCCGATGGTCCAGAGCACGACGATGAAGGTCACCGCCGACAGCAGTGCCGAGGTGACGCCGGCGAGGAAATCGACCGGCGAATCGGTCGCGATGCGCAGATCCTCCGCGATCCGGTATTCGGGATTCTTGTGGTCGCCGCCGACGAGGTTGAGCTGGTAGTAACGCCCGTTGGCGAGCCACCGCGTCAGCACGCTCGCCGTGAGCCAGGCGCGCCAGCGCCGCTGGATGCCCATCCGCGCGAACACCTGGGCCACGCCGAGCACGATGCTGCCGATCGCGAGCGGCACGAACACCGCGGTGAGATGAAACACGCTGGTCGCATCGCGCTTCTCGATGGCGTCGAAGATCGCGCGATTCCAGACATTGATGCCGTACTGGAAGGCGACGGTGAGGACGATCAGCATGCCGAGGCCGATCGAGAACGGCCAGGCGAGGCGATCGCCGTTGCGGCCCCAGAAGCCGCGCGCGCTGATCCAGAAGCGGGTCAGCAGATAATCCTTGCGCGCCTGCTCGGCCTCCTCAGGTGACAGCTCGGGATCGGGTTCGAGCTCCTCGGGCGGGGGCGGAGCCACGTCCTCGCCAGTCTCGCCCTCGATTTCGATGATGGGCGGCTTCTTGCCCTGTTCGCGCTTCCCGGCCGGTTTTTGCATGGCCGGACAACGCAAGGGAAATCAGTCGGTTCCCTGCGGTTCCGAGGCCGGGCTATTCGGCCGCGCCACCGCGTACCCGCCGCAGCCGCGCGGCTCTGTGGAGGATCTGCGACAGCTCCTCGATCGAATAGGGCTTTTGCACGAGTTCGAAACCGTCGCTGCCGTCCTGCGCCAGCGCCTCGCTGTAGCCGGTGGTCAGCACGACCGGTGCGCCGATGCCGCGATCGCGGATCGCCCGCGCCAGTTCGAGCCCGGTCATGCCGGGCATGACCACATCCGAGAACACGACGTCGAAACGATCCGTGTCCACGACCAGCTCGGCGAGCGCGTCGGCGGCGTTGTCGACCAGGGTGATGCTGTAGCCGAGCTCGGTCAGCCCATCGGCGGCGAAATTGGCGAGCTCGATATTGTCCTCGACCACCAGCACCGACATGCCGCTGCCCGGCTGCGCCGGCGCCGTGTTGGGCGCCTGCTGCTGCGGCAGCAGGTCCGCCGGCACGCGCGGCAAATAGAGCGAGAAGGTGCTGCCCTGGCCGACTTCGCTCGTGACCGTCACCTCGCCGCCGGATTGCCGGGCAAAGCCAAACACCTGGGAAAGGCCAAGACCCGTGCCGTGGCCGACCTGCTTGGTGGTGAAGAACGGCTCGAAGATGCGCCCGAGGCGCGCGGCCGGAATGCCGATTCCGGTATCGCTGACGACGACGCAGACGAAGCCATTGCTGTCAGGGATATGACCGCCCGGAAGATGCGCCAGCGTGTCCGGAACGGTCGTCGCCACCTCGACCTTGAAGCTGATCCGGCCCTTGCCCTGCATGGCATCGCGCGCATTGGTCGCCATGTTGATCAGCGCCGTCTCGAACTGGCTGGCATCGGCATTGACGAGGCACGGCTCGGCCGGCAGCTGTGTCGCGATCTCGATCGCGGGTCCCAGCAGGGTAGCGAGCATGTCGTGCAGCGACTGCATCCGCTCGCCGACGTCGAACACCTCCGGTTTCAGGGTCTGGCGCCGCGCGAAGGCGAGGAGCTGCGACGTCAGCCTGGCGGCGCGCGCGACCGCATCCGCGATCGCGGTCATGTAGCGCTGCCGCCGCTCCTCCGTCAGTTGCGGCCGGTTCAAGAGGTCGACGGAGGCGCGGATCACGGTCAGCAGATTGTTGAAGTCGTGTGCGACGCCGCCGGTGAGCTGGCCCAGCGCCTCCAGGCGCTGGCTGTGCTTGAGCGCCTCCTCGGCCTCGCGCCGCTTTGCGGCTTCGGTCTGGAGATGCTGGGTGCGCCGGAAGGCGAACGCGAGCAGCAGGAACAGCAGTGCGGTCGCGGGAACGCCGAACACCAGATGCTGGCCCATTGTGGCGAGCCAGCGCGCGCGGATCGCCGAGGTCTCGAGCCCCGCGCTGACATAGATCGGATACTCGGCGATGCGCCTGTAGCCGAGCCGGCGCTCGATCCCGTCTGACGGCCAGGCGATGGTCATGAGCCCGTGCGCGGGGCGCGCGGCGATCTGGCGGCCGACCGGCCCGCCTGGATCGAGCCGGAGGTCGCGGTCGAGCCGCGGAAAATGCGCCAGCACCACGCCGTCGGCGCGACCCATCGCGAAGAAGCTGCCGGGATCGGAGCCGATCCTGGCGTAGAAGCTCTCGAAATATTCCGGCAGGACGGAGGCCTGGATCACGCCGATGAAGCTGCCGTCGTCGGAGTCGCGGCGGCGGCTCATCCCGAAGAAGCGCGCACCCTGATAGGGCGGACGCGGCGTCAGGGGCATGCCGATGAACGTGCCGATGGCCTGGTCGACATGGGCGTAGAAGTAGTCGCGGTCCGCGAAGCTCAGCTCCGGCGGCGGCGAGGCGAGGCTGTTGACCAGCGCCTTTCCGTTCGCATCGAAGATCCAGGCCGATTTGAGCTGCGGCAGCGAATCGGCCAGCCGCTTCAGGCGGCGGTGCAGCGCCGGTTCGCGCGCGCGGATGAGGTCGTCGGGGAGGCCGCGCACGACCTCGTTGAGCTCGGCAAGGCTGCGGTCGATGGTCTCGAACACCTTGAGCGCGTGCTCATGCGCGACGTCGAGGGTGCGCTCGATCTCGCGGTCGGCGATATCTTTGGTCGATGTGTAGGAGATCGTGGCGGCGATCGCGAACAGGGCAATCGGCAATGCCAGGGATGCCGCCATCATCCACTGCAACAGCTTCAGCGAATTGCGTTGCGCACCCTGCACAGTCGCTCCGGTCCCTGGACCCGAGCTTAACTGAATTTCCCGCTGGGAAGGAAGCCGCTTATGACCGGAACCGGTGGTTGCAATTCCAGATAATCGCCCGCGGCGCGGGTTGGCGGAAAAATCTACTCAAATTGACGCTGGCCGTAGCAGGCCCCGGCCATCTCGGCCGGGGATCGAAGCATGGATCAGGTCTAGATCTGCCGCTCGACCATCTTGAGCTTGAGCTCGGCGATGGCTTCCGCCGGGTTGAGGCCCTTCGGGCAGGCCTTGGCGCAGTTCATGATGGTGTGGCAGCGGTAGAGCCGGAACGGGTCCTCGAGATTGTCGAGCCGCTCGCCGGTCGCCTCGTCCCGCGAATCGGAGACCCAGCGGTTGGCCTGGAGCAGCGCGGCGGGGCCGAGATAGCGGTCGCTGTTCCACCAATAGCTCGGGCATGAGGTCGAGCAGCAGGCGCAGAGGATGCACTCGTAGAGGCCGTCGAGCTTCTCGCGGTCCTCGTGGCTCTGGCGCCATTCCTTCTGCGGCGTCGGCGAGGTCGTCTTCAGCCACGGCTCGACGGAGGCATACTGCGCGTAGAAATTGGTGAGGTCGGGAACCAGGTCCTTCACGACCGGCTGGTGCGGCAGCGGATTGATCTTCACCGCGCCGTCCTTCACGTCGTGCATCGAGCGGGTGCAGGCCAGCGTGTTCTGGCCGTCGATGTTCATGGCGCAGGAGCCGCAGACGCCTTCGCGGCAGGAGCGGCGGAAGGTCAGCGACGGGTCGATGTTGTTCTTGATCCAGATCAGGCCGTCCAGCACCATCGGACCGCAATCATTGGTGTCGACGTAGTAGGTGTCGACGCTCGGATTCTTGCCGTCGTCCGGATTCCAGCGATAGACGCGGAATTCGCGAACGTCAGTCGCGCCCGCGGGCTTCGGCCAGGTCTTGCCGCCGGTGATCTTGGAGTTCTTCGGAAGTGCGAATTCAACCATTGCTCTAACCTTTCGTCATTCCGGGATGGTCCGAAGGACCAGACCCGGAATCTCGAGATTCCGGGGTCGATGCTGCGCATCGCCCCGGAATGACGGCTGCTGTTCGATCAGTACACGCGCGCCTTGGGCGGGATGTACTGCACGTCGTTGGTCATGGTGTAGTCGTGAACCGGGCGATACTCGATCTTGACCTTGCCGGCATCGTCCAGCCAGGCCAGCGTGTGCTTCATCCAGTTCTTGTCGTCGCGCTCGGAAAAATCCTCGCGGGCGTGGGCGCCGCGGCTCTCGGTGCGGTTGGCGGCCGAGTTCATCGTCACCACCGCCTGCGCGATCAGATTGTCGAACTCCAGCGTCTCGACGAGGTCCGAATTCCACACCAGCGAGCGGTCGGACACGGCGATGTCGGTGATGCCGCTGTGGACCTTCTCGATCAGGTTCTGGCCTTCGCTCAGGACTTCGCCGGTGCGGAACACGGCGCAGTTGCTCTGCATCACGTGCTGCATGCCTTCGCGCAGCTTTGCGGTCGGCGTGCCGCCGGAGGCGTAGCGGTAATGATCGAGGCGGCCGAGCGCGAGCTCGGCGGAGTTCGCCGGCAGCTCGGGCTGCTTGGCGTTGGGCGTGAGCTTCTCGGCCAGCCGCAGCGCGGCGGCGCGGCCGAACACCACGAGGTCGATCAGCGAGTTGGAGCCGAGACGGTTGGCGCCGTGCACGGAGACGCAGGCCGCTTCGCCGATCGCCATCAGGCCGGGGATGACGGCGTTGTCGTCGCCGTCCTTCTTGGTCAGCACTTCGCCGTGATAGTTCGTCGGGATGCCGCCCATGTTGTAGTGCACGGTCGGCACGATCGGGATCGGCTCGCGCGTCACGTCGACATTGGCGAAGATCTTCGCGGATTCGGAGATGCCCGGCAGGCGCTCGGCCAGCACCGCGGGATCGAGATGGTCGAGATGAAGGAAGATGTGGTCCTTCTTCTTGCCGACGCCGCGCCCTTCACGGATCTCGATGGTCATTGCGCGCGAGACGACGTCGCGCGATGCGAGGTCCTTGGCCGACGGCGCATAGCGCTCCATGAAGCGCTCGCCCTCGGAGTTGACGAGATAGCCGCCTTCGCCGCGCGCGCCTTCGGTGACGAGACAGCCCGAGCCGTAGATGCCGGTCGGATGGAACTGCACAAACTCCATGTCCTGCATCGGCAGGCCGGCGCGCAGCACCATGCCGCCGCCGTCGCCGGTGCAGGTGTGCGCCGAGGTGCAGGAGGCATAGGCGCGGCCGTAGCCGCCGGTCGCGAGAATCACGGTCTGGGCGCGGAAGCGATGCAGCGTGCCGTCATCGAGCTTGAGCGCGATGACGCCGCGGCAGGTGCCCTGGTCGTCCATGATCAGGTCGATGGCGAAGAACTCGATGAAGAATTCGGCCGCGTGACGCAGCGACTGGCCGTACATCGTGTGTAGCATGGCATGGCCGGTGCGGTCCGCGGCGGCGCAGGTGCGCTGCGCCTGACCCTTGCCGAAGTCCAACGTCATGCCGCCGAACGGGCGCTGGTAGATCTTGCCGTCCTCGGTGCGCGAGAACGGCACGCCCCAATGTTCGAGCTCGTAGACCGCGTCGGGCGCGTTGCGCACCATGTATTCGATCGCGTCCTGGTCGCCCAGCCAGTCCGACCCCTTCACGGTGTCGTACATGTGCCAGCGCCAGTCGTCCTTGTGCATGTTGCCGAGCGAGGCGGAGATGCCGCCTTGCGCCGCGACCGTGTGCGAGCGGGTCGGAAACACCTTTGTGATGCAGGCCGTACGCAGGCCCGCCTCGCTGCAGCCGACCACGGCGCGCAGTCCCGCGCCGCCGGCGCCGACCACGACGACGTCATAGGTGTGGTCTTCGATGGGATAGGCTTTTCCGTTGGTGGCGGGAGCGCCGTTGCCCTTGCCATTCGTCTCGTTGGCCATGGGTTACACTCCGGATGAAAGTTTCAGGATCGCGTAGGTCGAGGCGAGTGCCACGGCGATCGAGAAGAAGTTGTTGAGCATGATCGCCGTGAGCTTCAGCTTCTCGTTATGGACGTAGTCCTCGATCACCACCTGCATGCCGATCTTCATGTGCCAGGCGCTGGCGAGGATGAAGAGCAGCATGATGATGGCGATCGGCAGCGAGCCGATGGTCTGCGCTACGAAGGCCTGGTTGCGGCCGAACAGCATCACGATGATCACGATCACCGGGATCATCATCAGCACCATCGCGACGCCGGTGATGCGCTGGCGCCAGAAGTCCGACGTGCCCGAATGCGCCGCGCCGAGATTGCGGACGCGGCCGAGCGGGGTGCGCATGCTGCGCTTCGGCGTATCGGTTGCGCTCATCGTCCACCTCCGATCGCGTAGGCGACGATCCAGATCAGCACCGTCAGCACGATGCCGCCGATCAGCGCGCCCCAGGTCAGCGCTTCGCGCTCATTGGCCTTGAAGCCGTAGCCGAGGTCCCAGACGAAGTGCCGGATGCCGCTCAGCATATGGTGCATCAGCGCCCAGGTGTAGCCGAACACGATCAGCCGGCCGATGATGCTGCCGGTGAAGGCCTGGACGTGGGAATAGGCGGCGGGGCCGGAGGCCGCCGCGATCAGCCACCAGGCCAGCAGCAGGGTTCCGGCATAGAGGGCGATTCCGGTGGCGCGATGGACGATGGACAGCGCCATCGTCAACGTCCAGCGGTAGACTTGCATGTGTGGTGAAAGCGGTCGTTCGATCCGTGCGGTCATGGGCTTTGATGTTGTGTAGCGGCCCAGCAGGGGGCGCGCGGGGATCGCGAAAGGTCGGCTCTATTTACGGAGTCGATTTGGCCTGCGCAATCACCAAATCGCCATAAATCGAACCGTGGTTCAGCGCTACAGCGTTGATGAAACAAGGCCAATCAGGGGCTTGGTATACCAGAGCAATGGTGTGCCGACAAAGAATAGAATATATATTCATCTTTTGTGGCGACGGCCGAGGCACATTGAAATTACTATTGGAACGGCTCTAAGCCGCCGCGGGCCAGCCAGAGTTCGAACCAGTCAGTTCATGACGCCCACGTCGGCACGAATCGCCGGCGAGGCAATTTCGATTTCCGCCGCGCGCACCGATTTCTCGTCTGACGGGTGGATATGCGCGGCCTGCATCCCACCCCGCCGCAGGAATCAGCGTCCGAGGGGATCGCTGCCGCGCCATCGCTCGACCAGGAAATCGATGAATGCACGAATCTTCGCCGACCCCAGGCGCGACGGCTGATAGAGCGCGTGGAGCGGAGCCGGAGCAGGTTCATGCTCACGCAACAGACGACGCAGGCGCCCCTCGGCAAGTTGCCTTTCCACCTGCCATGACGGCACGCGGACGATGCCGGCGCCGTTCTCCGCGGCGCTGGCGAGCGCGTCGAGACTGTTGACCCAGAGCCGTCCCGCTATCCTGATTCGCGATCCGCCCTTCGCGTCGCGGCCGAATCGCCAGGTCGCTGCACCCGGCGCATCGGAGAACACCAGGCAATCATGCCGCGGCAGATCGGACGGGCTCTGCGGTTCGCCGCGGCGCGCGAGGTAGCCAGGCGAGGCGCAATGGATCATCTGCACCTCCGCGAGTTTCCGCGTCACGAGCTGGGAATCGGGAACGCGCCCGACGCGAAGCGCCAGATGGACGTCCTCCTCGATCAGGTTGACGTTGCGATCGACCAGCAGCAGATCGACTGACAGCGAGGGACAGGCGCGCAGAAAGTCGCCCAGCAGCGGTGCGATCAGCAGGCGCCCCATCAATGTCGGCGCACTCACGCGCAGGCGCCCCGACGGCTCGCGGCGGCTTCCCGCCAGCGCCTCCTCGATCTCCTTGACCTCGCCGAGGATCGACTTGGCGCGCTCGTAGAGCATGCGGCCGTCGTCCGTGAGCGCCAGCTGCCGCGTCGTACGCACCAGCAGGCGCGTGCCGAAATGCTGTTCGAGCGCCGAAATCTGTCGGCTCACTGCCGTCAGCGAGCTCGGCAACGACCGCGCCGCCGCGGACAGGCTGCCGCTGTCGACAGCCCGGACAAAGGTCGCCATCGCCGCGAGCTGGTCCATGGCCATCCTTCCGTTTTCAGCAAGATAGTCTATTCAGCTTCGCCGATAGTAGCGCAATGCGAAAGGGTCTATCCCTATCGTTGAGAACAGGCTTTGGACGTGCTGATGGCGGGACTTGATATCAAGGAGATCGTGGAGCTCGCGTTGCTGCTGATCGCAACGGGTGCGCTCTCGGGATTTCTGGCCGGTGTGTTCGGGATCGGCGGCGGCGCGATTCTCGTGCCGGTGTTCTACGAATGCTTCCGCATCGCCGGCGTGCCGCTCGAGGTGCGCATGCCGCTCTGCGTCGGCACCTCGCTTGCGGTGATCATCCCGACCTCGATCCGCTCGTTCCAGGCGCATTACAAGCGCGGCGCCGTCGACATGGCGATCCTGCGCGTCTGGTGGCTGCCGATCGTGATCGGCGTCGTCGCCGGCAGCGTAGTCGCGCGCTACGCGCCGGAGCGGCTGTTCAAGATCGTGTTCGTCTGCGTCGCCTGGTCGGCCGCCGTGCGGCTGATCTTCGCGCGCGAAACCTGGAAGCTCGGCGACGATCTGCCGAAAGGTCCGGTGATGCGGATCTACGGCTTCTGCGTCGGTATCCTGTCGACGCTGATGGGCATTGGCGGCGGCTTGTTCTCGAACCTGCTGATGACCTTCTACGGCCGGCCGATCCATCAGGCGGTCGCGACGTCGTCGGCGCTCGCGGTGCTGATCTCGATCCCCGGCGCACTCGGCTACATCTATGCCGGCTGGCCGGCGGCGGCGAGCTATCCGGCCGTCGCAGCGCTGCAAGTCCCGTTCGCGCTCGGCTATGTCTCGCTGATCGGTGCCGTGCTGGTAATGCCGATGAGCCTCGTCACCGCGCCGCTCGGCGTGAGAGCCGCGCATGCGATGTCGAAGCGCACGCTGGAGACAGCGTTCGGGTGTTACCTGTTCATCGTCGGCAGCCGGTTTGTGATGAGCTTGGTGGGCGGGCAGTAGACGCCACGAGCTCCGTCATTGCGAGCGCAGCGAAGCAATCCAGAATCTCTCCGCGGCGGCAGTCTGGATTGGTTCGCTGCGCTCGCAATGACGTTGTTGAGAGAGCGCGCTATGCGAACTCCAGCGTCGTCTTGGACAAGCTCGCGCAGCGAGCGCCGATCCGGGACCCATTACCCCAAGGAGTGGTTTGGCGAAGACTCGTGGTTGCCAGCTTCGTGCCGCAACTTCTCCCTGGGGTAATGGGTCCTGGCTTTCGCCAGGACGACAGCGAGAGTGCGGTGCGGTCTTTCCCTACTTCTTCGCGTAGATATCCTTGTAGGTATCCCGCAGCACGTTCTTCTGCACCTTGCCCATGGTGTTGCGCGGCAGCTCGTCGACGACGAAGACGCGCTTGGGCATCTTGAATTTGGCGAGCCGGCCGTCGAGCGCTTTCAGGACCGAGGCTTCGCTGACCTCGGCACCCTTGTTGCAGACCAGCACGGCGGTGACACCCTCGCCGAAATCGGCATGCGGCACGCCGATCACGGCGGACTCGACCACGCCGGGCATCGCGTCGATCTCGCTCTCGATTTCCTTCGGATAGACGTTGAAGCCGCCGGAGATCACGAGATCCTTGCCGCGGCCGAGGATGTGGACGTAGCCCTTGCCGTCGATCTTGCCGAGGTCGCCGGTGATGAAGAAGCCGTCGGACCGGAATTCCGCCTTGGTCTTCTCCGGCATGCGCCAGTAGCCCTTGAACACGTTCGGGCCCTTGACCTCGATCATGCCGATGTCCTCGCGCGGCAGCTCCTTGCCGGTCTCGGGGTCGGTCACGCGCAGGGAGACGCCGGGCAGCGGGAAGCCGACCGCGCCGGGCACGCGCTCGCCGTCATAGGGGTTCGACGTGTTCATGTTGGTCTCGGTCATGCCGTAACGCTCGAGCACGGCATGTCCGGTGCGCGCCGACCATTCGCGATGGGTTTCGGCGAGCAGCGGCGCCGAGCCCGAAATGAACAGCCGCATGTGCCTGGTGGTCTCGCGCGACAGCGCGGCATTTTGCAGGAGGCGGGTGTAGAAGGTCGGCACGCCCATCAGCACGGTGGCGCGCGCCATCAGCTTGATGATCAGGTCAGGGTCGAGCTTCGGCAGGAAGATCATCGACGCCCGCGAAAACAGCGTCACGTTGGTCGCCACGAACAGGCCGTGCGTATGGTAGATCGGCAGCGCGTGGATCAGCACGTCCTTGTCGGTGAAGCGCCAGTAGCCGACGAGCGAGAGCGAGTTCGACGCGAGATTGTCGTGGGTGAGCATCGCCCCCTTGGAGCGGCCGGTGGTGCCCGACGTGTAGAGGATCGCGGCGAGATCGTCGTTTTCGCGCGGCACCGTCGTAAACGCGCTGCTCGCCTTGTCGGCGGCCTCCGTCAGCGAGCCCTTGCCGTCGGGCCCGAGCGTCTCGACCCCGGCCTTCACCTTCGCGGCGATCGGGGCGAGGCCCTCGGCCTTGGAGGGATCGCAGACCACCAGCGACGGCTCGGCGTCGCCGATGAAGTAATCGAGCTCGTTCAGCGTATAGGCCGTGTTGAGCGGCAGGTAGACCGCGCCGGCCCGCACGGTGGCGAGATAAAGCACGATGTTCGCGACCGATTTCTCGACCTGCACCGCGACGCGGTCGCCCGGCTTCACGCCGCGCGCGACCAGCACGTTCGCCATTTGCCCGGCCCGCGCGATCAGATCGCCATAGCTGATACGGGCGCCGTCATGCGTCTCGATCGCGAGGCGTTTGGGATCGTCCAGGCCGTCGAACAGGCGGGAAAACAGGTTGGCGTTGGCAGCTCGGTTCATGCAAGATTTCCTCGACCGCAAGGCTTGTAAGACAAGGTCGGTCAAAACCGAGGGCTGGATTAGCAAAAACCGCCCCGATGAAGCAACGGAGACAGTTTGCATGACAAGAAATGGGAAACGCGTGGCCTGGGTCACGGGCGGCGGCAGCGGCATCGGGGAAGCCGGCGCCGAGGCTTTAGCTGCCGACGGCTGGACGGTGGTGGTCTCGGGCCGCCGCAAGGACGCCCTGGATACCGTAGTTGCCAAGATCACCGGGGCGGGCGGGGCGGCCGAGGCCATTGCACTGGACGTGTCCAACGCGGCCGAGGCCCAGAAGGCGGCCGATCAGATCGTCGCCAGGCACGGCCGTATCGATCTCCTGGTCAACAATGCCGGCATCAATGTCCCGAAGCGAAGCTGGAAGGACATGGAACTGGAGGGCTGGGACAAGCTGGTCCAGGTCAACCTCAACGGCGTGCTCTATTGCATGCGCGCGGTGCTGCCGACGATGCGCAAGCAAAAGGACGGCTCGATCATCAACGTCTCGTCCTGGGCCGGCCGGCACGTTTCGAAGATGCCGGGCCCTGCCTACACCACGACCAAGCACGCGGTGCTGGCGCTGACCCATTCCTTCAACATGGACGAATGCGTCAACGGCCTGCGCGCCTGTTGCCTGATGCCGGGTGAGGTCGCGACCCCGATCCTGAAGCTGCGCCCGGTGGTGCCGAGCGAGGAGGAGCAGGCCAGGATGCTGCAATCCGAAGACCTCGGCCGCACCATCGCCTTCATCGCATCGATGCCGGCGCGAGTCTGCATCAACGAGCTCCTGATCAGCCCGACGCATAATCGCGGGTTCATCCAGACGCCGAACAACAGGGATTGAGTCTTGTAGGGTGGGCAAAGCGAAGCGTGCCCACCATGCCTATCGCAATCGAGCGAGAGATGGTGGGCACGGCGCATGCGCGCCTTTGCCCACCCTACGGCTCCTGAGATGTGTGGCGCGTTCGCGCATCACACGGACACGCCCCCACATAGTTTCACGCATCACAAAGAATTTTTCCTCGAAACCACTTCGCCAACCCTCCCGTAGTTCGGTCCAACGACGCGCTGCTGCTTCACGCCAAACTGTCGCAGCCGCCGTTGTTGCCCCAACTCAAGCACCGGCCATTGCCGGTCTCAATTCAATCGGGAGACCCTCCATGTCGAAGCGTATTGCCTATCTCGCTGCCGCCGCCTTCAGCGCCCTCGCCATCACCGCGACCGTCGTCGCGCCCGCTCGCGCCGAGGAGAAGACCGTCATGGTCGGCGGCGCCGCAATGTTCCCGTCCAAGAACATCGTCCAGAACGCGGTCAACTCCAAGGACCACACCACGCTGGTGGCGGCGGTGAAGGCGGCCGGTCTCGTGCCGACGCTGGAAAGCAAGGGTCCGTTCACGGTGTTCGCGCCGACCAACGCGGCCTTCGGCAAGCTGCCGGCCGGCACCGTCGACAATCTGGTCAAGCCCGAGAACAAGGCGACGCTGACCAAGATCCTCACCTACCATGTCGTGCCCGGCAAGCTCGAAGCCTCCGACCTCACCGACGGCAAGAAGCTGAAGACCGCCGAAGGCGAGGAGCTGACGGTGAAGAAGATGGACGGCAAGACCTGGATCGTCGACGCCAAGGGCGGCACCTCGATGGTGACGATTTCCAACGTCAACCAGTCGAACGGCGTGATCCATGTGGTCGACACCGTGCTGATGCCGGCGACGTAACACCGCGGCGTCCTGTTTCATCCCCGACAGGGTGCTTTGAGACGGCGAGCCGGGGGCACCCGGCTCGCATTTTTGTGACCAGCATAGCCTGCCGGCATCGACTCGATGTCGTGCGCAGGCGTAACGAAAGCGGACGCATCGGCGTATATTCGGTGTCACACGACGTTCAGGACGGAACCACCATGGCGAGCCTTACAGTCACCGACGAGCAGGTCCGGTCCAGCCCGGCCAAAGTGATCCAGCCGGCCTGGGTCCGCCTCATGCATTGGATCAACGCTCTTGCCATGATCCTGATGATCCTGTCGGGCTGGCAGATCTACAACGCCTCGCCGCTGTTCGGTTTCAGTTTTCCGCGCGAGTACACGCTTGGTGGTTGGCTCGGCGGCGGCCTGCTCTGGCATTTTGCGGCGATGTGGCTGTTGATGATCAACGGCCTTGCCTATCTCGTCACCGGCTTCGCCACCGGCCGCTTCCGCAAGAAGCTGCTGCCGATCACCCCGTCCGGCGTGCTCCACGACGTCAGGGCGGCGCTGACCTTCAAGCTCGGCCATGACGATCTCACCGTCTACAATTACGTGCAGCGCCTGCTCTATGCCGGCATCATCGTCGTCGGCGTGCTGATCGTGCTCTCCGGCCTTGGAATGTGGAAGCCGGTGCAGCTCTATTATCTCGTGATGCTGTTCGGCGACTATCCGACCGCGCGCTACGTGCACTTCTTCTGCATGGCCGCGATCTGCGCCTTCCTCGTCATTCACGTCCTGCTCGCGCTGCTGGTGCCGAAGAGCCTGCGCGCGATGATCATCGGGCGATAAGGGAGAATAGCGATGGCCAAGCGTTCATTCCTGATCCCCGGCGTCGACAAGCGGTTGCTCATCAAGGACGCCATCAAGACGATGCCGGATTTTACCCGTCGCCGCTTCATCGCGGGCGGCGCCAGCCTCGGCGCGCTGACGCTGCTGACCGGCTGCGACGTCGTGGACTCGTCCTCGGCCGATACGCTGCTGGCGCAGGTCTCGAAGTTCAACGACGCCGTGCAGGCCTTCATCTTCAATCCCGACGCGCTGGCGCCGACCTTCCCCGAGAGCGCGATCACGAAGCCGTTTCCATTCAACGCCTATTACGATCTCGACGACGCGCCCGAGGTTTCGGCCGCCGACTGGAAGCTCGAAGTGCGCGGCCTCGTCGACAACAAGAAGTCCTGGACGCTGGACGAGCTCTACAAGTTGCCGCAGGTCACGCAGATCACGCGTCACATCTGCGTCGAGGGCTGGAGCGCGATCGGCAGCTGGACCGGCACGCCGCTCCGCGATTTCCTCAAGCTGATCGGCGCCGACACGCGCGCCAAATATGTCTGGTTCCAGTGCGCCGACAAGGACGGCTACAATTCGCCGCTCGACATGCGCAGCGCGCTGCATCCGCAGACCCAGATGACGTTCAAATATGCCAACGAGATTTTGCCGCGCGCCTACGGCTTCCCGATGAAGATCCGCGTGCCGACAAAGCTCGGCTTCAAGAACCCGAAATACGTGGTCTCGATGGAAGTCACCAACGACTACAAGGGCGGTTACTGGGAAGACCAGGGGTATAATTCGTTCAGCGGGAGCTGATTGAGGCAGTCATTCCGGGGCTCGCGAAGCGAGTGCTGCCGTAGGGTGGGCAAAGGCGCAACGCGCCGTGCCCACCACCTTCCCGTTATTTTAGAGATCGTGGGCACGCTTCGCTTTGCCCACCCTGCGGTACCGATTGCCGGGCCGGCCCCACCTTCCGCTGGCACAGCGCCGCCACCGCGCCCAACGCCAGCAGCGCCGCCGAGACGTTCAGCGCGTAACTCAGGCTGCCCAGCGCATCCGTGATGGCGCCGACCACGATCGGCCCCAGCGTCTGGCCGACGCCGAACGAGATCGTCATCGCCGCGATCGCGGTCGGCCATACCTCGGGCGGATAGTTGAAGCGGACGAAGGCCGTGGTCGAGCCGACCACCGCGAAGAAGGCGACGCCGAACACGACCGCCGAGACCGCGAGCCACGCCGGCGAATGCCCCAGCATCGGCAAGGCTGCGCCGAGCGCGTTGGTGCCGAGGATGATGGCGGTGGCAAGCCCGCCGCGATCGAGCGCGAGGACGCCGCGCCAGACCCACGGCGTGACGAAGGCACTGAGGCCGATCAGGCTCCAGAACGCCGCCTGCGCCGCGGCTCCGCCACCGCCGTCGCGCACATAGGCGATCATGAAGGTCATGTAGGCGATGTAGCCGGCGCCGAACAGGAAGTAGCCGGCGAGATAGATCAGAACGGGGAGAATCGCGAACGAGGCGTGGCTGCCTTCGGTGAAACGCACGCGGCTCTCGATGCGGACCAGGAACAGCGGGACGGTCATCGCGGCCGAGAGCAGCGTCATCGCCCACCACACCAGCCACCACGAGCCCGGCCCGAAATGCTGGAGCGTGAACGGTGCGATCAGGCCCGAGGCGAGAATGCCGATGCCGGGGCCGGCATAGAACAGGCTGAGCAGGAAATTCGCCCGCGCGGGCTGCGACTGCGCGATCGAAGCGGCCAGCGCGCCGCCGGCGACGAAGCCGGCCGCAGCACCCAGGCCCAGCACGAGGCGTGCAAGGCTCAGCGCCACGAAATTCCCGGTCAGTGCGCAGGTGGCGAGCGCGGCGACGCAGGCGAGGGTTCCGCCGCGGATTGCCGCCGACCAGCCGACGCGCTGGATCAGCCGGGACGCCACCAGCGCGCCCACGAGGTAGCCGACGGCGTTGATGGTGTTCATGAAACCGGCCGCCGAGTAGGACCAGCCGAGGGTCTCCCGCATGTCGGGCAGCACCAGCGCATAGGCAAAGCGGCCGATGCCGAGCCCGACGGTCGCTGCCAGCGACAGGATCAGGATCAGCCGCGCGGGGTGCGCGTCGGGCGGGGGGCGGTCAGGCGCGTGCAAGGGGGTACTCCGGCGTCCCGCACTGTGGCAGGCCCTGCCGGTCTTGCACAGCCGCGGCGCGGCAATGGTGTCTTGCCAAGCGCGCAACGCCGCTCTAGCACTCCGGCCGGCCGTCATTCCGGGGCGCACGCGAAGTGGGCGAGCCCGGAATCCATAATCCCGGCTGGTGGTTATGGATTCCCCCGCCCGCGCCAAGAGGCGCGTCCCGGAATGACGAGAGAGGATCGAGAAGGAAACGACCATGGCGACCCACAAACTGCTGCTGCTCCCCGGCGACGGTATCGGCCCCGAGGTGATGGGCGAGGTGAAGCGGCTGATCGACTGGCTCAATTCGGCCGGGATCGCCAAATTCGAGACCGACACCGGCCTCGTCGGCGGCTCCGCCTATGACGCGCACAAGGTGTCGATCTCCGAGGGCGACATGGCCAAGGCGCTGGCCGCCGACGCCATCATCTTCGGCGCGGTCGGTGGTCCCAAGTGGGATGCCGTTCCCTACGAGGTGCGCCCCGAAGCCGGCCTGCTGCGCCTGCGCAAGGATCTCGGCCTGTTCGCCAATCTCCGCCCCGCGGTGTGCTACCCCGCGCTGGCCGATGCCTCGAGCCTGAAGCGCGAGGCGGTCGAGGGCCTCGACATCATGATCGTGCGCGAGCTCACCGGCGGCGTCTATTTCGGCGAGCCCAAGACCATCACCGATCTCGGCAACGGCCAGAAGCGCGCCATCGATACCCAGGTCTACGACACCTATGAGATCGAGCGCATCGCCCGCGTCGCCTTCGACCTTGCCAAGAAGCGCAAGAACAAGGTGACGTCGATGGAGAAGCGCAACGTCATGAAATCGGGCGTGCTCTGGAACGAGGTCGTGACCCAGGTCCACAAGCGCGAATATCCCGACGTCACGCTCGAGCATCAGCTCGCCGATTCCGGCGGCATGATGCTGGTGAAGTGGCCGAAGCAGTTCGACGTCATCGTCACGGACAACCTGTTCGGCGACATGCTGTCCGACATCGCGGCGATGCTGACCGGCTCGCTCGGCATGCTGCCCTCGGCCTCGCTCGGCGAGGTCGACGTCAAGAGCAAGAAGCGCAAGGCGCTGTACGAGCCCGTGCACGGCTCGGCGCCCGACATCGCCGGCAAGGGTCTCGCCAATCCGATCGCGATGATCTCGTCGTTCGGCATGGCGCTGCGCTACTCCTTCGACATGGGCGCGCTCGCCGACAAGGTCGATGCCGCGATCGCCGCCGTGCTGGCCAGCGGCCTGCGCACCGCCGACATCAAGTCGGAAGGCACCACGGCCGCCTCGACCACGCAGATGGGCGAAGCGATCCTGAAGGAATTGCAGAAGCTGCACGCGTAAGCGGCAAGTGCCGTCATTCCGGGTCTGGTGCTTGCGCACCATCCCGGAATGACGGTGCGAGAAAACAAAAATGGCCGGGCGTGAGCCCGGCCATTTGATTCGGTGCCTGCGTCCGCCTCAGTACAGCGGGAAGTTCTGCGGATAGCCGCCAACATCGGACGGTGGGGACAGCGGCTGGCGATCGATCGGGCGGTTGAGGTTCTCGCGGGCGAAGGACGGATAGCCCACCGCCGGCGGGAAGGCGTAGTCGGAGAACTTGCGATCGCCCGGATTGACCTCGGTGCCGCCGTCGAGCCAGGAGCGCTTGCTCACATAGATGCGGGTGCGTCCCTGCTGATAGACCGTGTTGGGGCCGCTCGGGCCGTAAACGGGCCGGCCGCGATCGTCATAGCGCTGCTTGGTCCTGGTGTCGGCCGAAGCCGGTGCCGCGAAGACCATGGCAATCGCGGCGCCCGCCGCAAGCAACGTCGCCAATTTGTTCGCGGCAGAAAATTTCGAGCTCATCACGTCCCCTTCAGGCGGCAAGCCGCCAGTCGATTTCGACCCATACTAGCCCGGTCGGGGTGGCCGCAACTAGGTCTATTGGGTCACACCAGGGCGGAATAATCGTGCGCGCCGGCAAAAGTTGCATGAATACCAGCCACTTGAGCTTGATGCCGGTCAAAGCGCCCCGCGCAATTGCGCGTTCGCGGCGCCCAGCAGCCAGTCCGGCGAGCCCTGGGGGTCGCAACCCCTGCGCTTGAGCTCGGCACGGGCGAACAATTCCGCCAGCTTAGGCTCGTTGCCCGAGGTGAGCAGCGTCAGCCGGTTCAGCGTGCAGGCGATGGCCGCGCGCTGGGCGGGCAGCGTATCGCCCTGGCAGGAGAAGCCGGAGAGCTGGAGCGCCGGCTCCTCGCTGCGCTTGAGATAGCCAAGGCACGCCTGCGCCGTGCCGGTCGGCCGGTACAGGGCGACCGGGCCGAATTTCGTGTCGATCAGGCCGGCCTGCTCGAGCGGGGCGGCCGCACCAAGTCCCATTTGGACGGCCAGGTCTGCCGTGGCCGGGCGGGCCACGTCGAATTCGCCGCCTTCCCGGTAAATATCGAGCTCGGCGACGGACCGGTCCGCCTCGCCAGTCCAGCGCATCACGTCCCGGCGGCCCCCTTCGGGATGTCGTAGGATGGTATAAGCAGCTGTTTTATCTGATGAATTGAGCCGGCTGATGGCGAAGGCCGGATGCGAGTGGTCGGCCACGCTCCAGCCCGGCTTCAGCGCCGGATCGTCGTCGCGCAGGCTCGGGAGCTGACCCAAGGCCGCAAGGCCCAGGATGGCAAACAGCACCAGCGTCCCCACATAGGCGAACAGGCGCGCCAGCGTGCCGACGACCTCGTCGGCGAAATTGGCGAGCGCCAGATGGATCTGGGTGGGAGTTGCGGCCGTGCTGGCCTCAGGCGACTGCATCCACGGCCTTCGGGCATGGTCCAACGTTGTCTTGAGGCCGGTTCTCGCATAGAAGCGCTGCTCTTCCTGTTTAAGCGTCAGCTTCGGGAACGGGCTTTTTCATCGGAGAGTGAACGATGGGTTACAAAGTCGCAGTCGTCGGCGCGACCGGCAATGTCGGACGGGAAATGCTCAACATCCTCGATGAGCGCAAATTCCCCGCGGACGAGGTCGTGGCCCTCGCGTCACGCCGCAGCGTCGGCGTCGAGGTCTCCTATGGCGACCGCACCCTGAAGGTCAAAGCGCTCGAGCATTACGACTTCTCCGACGTCGACATCTGCCTGATGTCGGCGGGCGGCTCGGTGTCGAAGGAATGGTCGCCGAAGATCGGCGCCGCCGGCACGGTCGTGATCGACAATTCCTCGGCCTGGCGCATGGACCCGGACGTGCCGCTGATCGTGCCCGAGGTGAACGCGGATGCGGCCGCGGGCTTCAAGACGAAGAACATCATCGCCAACCCGAACTGCTCGACGGCGCAGCTCGTGGTCGCGCTGAAGCCGCTGCACGACAAGGCGACAATCAAGCGCGTCGTGGTCTCCACCTATCAATCGGTGTCGGGCGCCGGCAAGGATGCGATGGACGAATTGTTCTCGCAGACCAAGGCCGTCTACACCAACAGCGAGATCGTCAATAAGAAGTTTCCCGCGCGCATCGCCTTCAACATCATTCCCCAGATCGACGTCTTCATGGAGGACGGCTACACCAAGGAAGAGTGGAAGATGATGATGGAGACCAAGAAGATTCTTGATCCCAAGATCAAGCTCTCCGCGACCTGCGTGCGCGTGCCTGTCTTCGTCGGCCACTCCGAGGCCGTCAACATCGAGTTCGAGAATCCGATCAGCGCCGACGAAGCGCGCAACATCCTGCGCACGGCGCCGGGTTGCCTCGTCATCGACAAGCATGAACCCGGCGGCTACGCCACGCCGTACGAAGCCGCCGGCGAGGACGCCACCTATATCAGCCGCATCCGCGAGGACGCGACAGTGGAGAACGGCCTCGTACTGTGGTGCGTGTCCGACAACTTACGCAAGGGCGCCGCGCTCAACGCGATCCAGATCGCCGAAGTGCTGATCAACCGAAAGCTGATCAGCGCGAAGAAGAAGGCGGCGTAAGCCTTCGCCCACGCCTCTCGTCGTCCCGGACAAGCGCGCCAAAAGCGCGCGCAGATCCGGGACCCATAACCACCGGCCCGCATTGTTGCGCGAGCTGGCAACAACGAGTCTTCGCCAAACAACTTCCTGTGGCTATGGGTCCCGGATCGGCGCTCCGCTCTGGACAACGCTGCGCGTTGCCAAGAGCTCCGCTTGTCCGGGACGACGATCTCGTTTGATGCGCCAGTTTACGAGATCGGCTACGCCGCGTCCTTGACGCTGCGGAATTCCTTCGCGACCTTGTCCAGCACGAACAGCGATCCCTCGGCGACGCCGAAATAGGCGCCGTGGGTCTGCATCTGGCCGGCATCGACCGCCTTCTGCACGAACGGGAAGGTCATCAGGTTTTCCAGGCTGCGGAACACCGCGGCCTTTTCGATGCGCTCGACGAATTGCGCCATCGATTCGTGGTCGCGCTGCTCGACCACTTCGCCGGGCTTGATGAACATCTGCATCCATTTGCCGATGAAGTCGCCGGGGGTGAGCGGCTCGATCTTGTCGACGAAGGCGCGGATGCCGCCGCATTGCGCGTGCCCGAGCACCACGATGTGCTTCACCTTCAGCACCGTCACGGCATATTCGAGCGCGGCCGAGACGCCGTGCGCGTTGCCGTCGGGCTGATACACCGGCACCAGGTTGGCGATGTTGCGGACGACGAACAATTCACCCGGGCCGACGTCGAAGATCACCTCGGGCGAGACGCGGCTGTCGCAGCAGCCGATCACCATCACTTCCGGGAACTGCCCCTTCACCGACAGTTCACGGTAGCGGCTCTGCTCGGTCGGCAGCCGCTGGGTGGCGAAGGCTTGGTAGCCTTCCAGCAAATGCTTCGGGAATGTGACCATGGCCTATGCCTAACCATATGCCGCAGGGGCGAACAAGCCTTTCGAATAGGCATGCCAGATGCTATCGGCTCAGGTCAGAAGAGATATGAGGAAACCGGAAGGACCATTCGCATGACCCGCCCGCGCCGCAGCCATCTGTTCATGCCCGGCTCTAACCCCCGCGCGCTGGAGAAGGCGCGGAATCTGGCCGCCGACGGCCTGATCCTCGATCTCGAGGATTCCGTCGCCCCTGACGCCAAGGCGGCGGCACGCGACGGAATCGCCGCCGCGATCGCGGCCAAGGGGTTCGGCAAGCGCGAGATCCTGATCCGGACCAACGGTCTCGATACGCCCTGGTGGGCCGATGACGTCGCGATGGCGGCCAAGGCATCGCCGGATGGCATCCTGGTTCCAAAAGTTTCAAGCGTCGAAGATCTCGACGCGATCGGCCGCCGCCTCGCCGAGCTCGGCGCCGCGCCGACCGTGAAGGTCTGGGCCATGATCGAGACTGCGCGCGCCGTGCTCCATGCCGAGGAGCTGGCCGCCGCCGGGCGCAATCCAACGAGCCGCCTCTCCGGTTTCGTGTTCGGCCCGAACGACATCTCGCGCGAGACGCGCATCAAGATGCTGCCCGGCCGCGCCGCGATGATCCCGATGATCACCCACTGCATCCTGGCGACGCGCGCCCACGGCCTCGAAATCCTCGACGGCCCCTACAGCGACATCAACAATTCCGACGGTTTCGCCACCGAATGTGCGCAGGGCCGCGACCTCGGCTTCGACGGCAAGACGCTGATCCACCCCTCGCAGATCGAAGCCTGCAACGCGATCTTCACGCCGCCGGAAGAGGAAGTCGCGCGCGCGCGAAAAATCATCGCGGCGTTCGAATTGCCCGAGAACGTCTCGCGCGGCGCGATCCGCCTCGACGGGGCGATGGTGGAACGCCTGCACGCCGACATGGCCAAGCGTACCATCGAGATCGCGGACGCGATCGCCGCGATGAGCAAGGGCTGAGCGACCCGGTCGCATTCAAGTCGTGATTCCCTAAGCGACCGCAGCTTTTCCCGTTGCGGTGGTGACGGACAATGCTACGCTCGCGCCCGATATTTGATCCGGGCAAGTATTTGATGCGCATTTTTTGGGTCGCCGTCCTCCTCGCCTCGTCACTCTCCTTCGTCTCGCCAGCGCTTGCACAGCAGGCCCGGGTTGCGCTCGTCATCGGCAACGGCGCCTATGAGAAAGTGCCTGAGTTGCCGAACCCGACGCGCGATGCGGCCGACATCGGCCGCGCCTTCGAGCGTCTCGATTTCAAGATTACTCAGGTCAAGAACGCCAACGCGCAAGAGATGAGGAAGGCCGTCGTCGAGTTCGGCCGGGCTGCTGAGGGAGCCGATCTCGCCGTGGTGTTCTACGCGGGGCACGGCATGGAGGTCAGCGGCGAGAACTGGCTGATTCCGGTTAGCGCAGAGCTGCGCAGCGACACCGACATCGAGAGCGAGGCCATCAGCCTGCGCTCCGTGAGCCTTCAGGTCTCGAAGGCCCGGAAGCTGGGCCTAGTCATTCTCGACGCGTGCCGCAACAATCCGTTCGCAGCGAAGATGAAGCGGTCGATCGCCACCCGGGCCGTAGCTCGTGGGCTCGCGCCGACTGAGCCCTCCGACAATGTTCTGATTGCCTACGCCGCCCGCGACGGCACCACGGCGAGTGACGGCGATGGCCGGAACAGCCCCTTTACCGCGTCGTTGCTTCGCCACATTGAAACACCGGGCCTCGAGATATCGTTTCTGTTTCGCCGGGTCCGCGACGACGTGATGGCGGCGACCAAACGCGAACAGCAGCCCTTCGTGTACGGCTCCCTGTCGAAGGAGGAGATCTACCTGAAGGCGCCTGCCGCGAGCGCTCAGGCGCCAGCCGCATCACCGCCGGCGGCCGCGGCTCCCGCAGAGGACGAGAAGTTTTGGCTGGCGATCCAGACGTCGACCGTGGCGGGCCTGTTTGAGGAGTTTCTGGCAAGATATCCGCGCAGCGGCCATGCTGCAGAGGCTCGCCAGCGGATCAAGGATCTCAAGGCCAGCGAAGTGGCGGCCGTGCCGTCCCTCACCGCCTCTCCGGCATCGGATGCGAGCCGGCGCCAGGGACCAGATACGAAAGCCGTCGTCCGAAACGTTTTTGCGCCCGAGGATAACCAGAAAGTTGCTGCCATCGCGGCCGCGCAGCAGCTCAAGCTGCCGAGCTTCACGATCTCGTCCGGTCACGACGTCCAGCCCAAATCCGATTCCAAATTTGTTGGCGTGTGGTCCAACAAGCGTGGGTGGACGAATGGCAAGGGACGCTATGCCATGCTGATCGTTACCGAGGTGTCCGCCACGGGATTGGCCAAGGGGTACTATCTCTGGGGGCCGCCGACAAAGGCATCGTGGGTCAAAGACGAGGCCGGGTATCAATCGTTCGCAGAGTACATTACGGACAACAAATTCTCGATCACCGGGACGCCAGTTACGGTCAGGATGGAGAAGAACGTTCTGGCCCTCTCTTCCTTCAGGAAGGAGAAGCCATCCGAGACGGCGAGCATAGAGCTTCGTCCGGTCTGGCAGCTTGTGCCGGTGCCGGAGGATGTCGAGCCTTCAACCAAGCGCGAAAAGACCTCGCAGCCGCATCCCGTCAGAAAGGAGAGCACTGCCGAGCCGCACGCTCCGGCGAGCGTCGGCGGCGCGAGCATGGAAGAGCGTTATCGCGCCTGCAGGAAGCTCGTGAAGGGATTTGCCCGGCGCGAGGCTTGCGCGCGAACCGGTGTGATCTAGCGCCGGCGACGCGTCCGTCGCCAGGGCATCGATCGGTGCGGACGACCGCTCAATGCGTCTCCACGTCTGCGCGCTCGAGCGATTCCAGCGTCGCGGCATTGCCGCAATAACCGTGGTAGTTCTCCGCGGCGGTGCCGTCGGCGAGATCGCGGTCGCACTGTCCCTTGTGACCGCAGAGCGAGCAGACCCGCTCCATGTCGCGCAGCAGCAGCGGCTGCGCGCGTCCGAGCCCTTCCGCACTGATGCCGAGCTGCTCCAGCATCTTGGGCAGCTCATCGGCGGCGTGCTTGCCATGGCGGACCAGCTCTTCGAGATCATCAGGCGCGATCCTGAGATCGCTCGCGATCCGGTCGAAATCGGCGCGATCGAGCTGCCGCATTTCGTTCATCTCGCGGCGATGCTTCAGCCAGCTCGCAAAGGAGTCGATGAGGTCCTGAACGATGGGATAAGGCCTGCTTGCGGTGCTCATGCGAGGCTCCTCTTGGGGTCGTGAAATTGGAACCAGATTAGGCACAATGATGCAGGAGCGCGTTGCGCTGGATCAAACAGGAAGAGCGGGCTGCGAGGTGGTCAACCTCTCCCGCTTGCGGGAGAGGTCGGCGCGAAGCGCCGGGTGAGGGCTTTCTCCTCTTGGGGGGCTCGCCTGCGGAGACACCCTCTCCCCAACCCTCTCCCGCAAGCGGGAGAGGGAGCGCACTTCCTGCGCGACAGCTAGCCGAACCGCTCCGCCGCCCAGGCATACAGGCTGCCCGGGATCGGTTTTTCGCTACCGCGGCCCTTGGGCGAGATGTGCAGGCCGATGATCTGGGGGTTGGTGACGAGGCCGAGATAGCTCGAGGGATCGAAGAACAATTTCGGTTCGGCGTGCACGGCGTAGAACGACTGCTTCGGCAGCGCGTTCTGCAATTCTCCAGTGCGACGCGCCAGCGCGGTCAGCGCGGCCGGCCCGAAGATCGCAACGCGAATATCGGAGAGGCGGTTCGAGCCGCCGCGCAGGCGGCGCATCATGAAGGTGATGCGATGGCGCACCGACAGCCAGTTCGGCGTCAGTTCCTCCTGCTCCATCAGCTCCTCGAAAGCGGCAACGATGCCGTGCCCGGGCGGCAGGTAGATCACGGAATTGCCGAGCTGGCGCGGCCGCTCCCAGGCGAAGTAGGGCTTTGCCGGATCGATCTCGACAGGCCTTAGGAGCAGCACGTCGGCGTCGAGCCAGAGGCCGAGGCCCTTCGCCATCAGCTTCATGCGGAAGAAGTCGCTGAACTGAAGCGTGGTCCAGTCGCGCCAGCTTCCGTCGGGTTGCGGCGGCCGCAAGCGCTCTGAGAATGCGTGCGGGAGGATCGCTTCGGCCTCGGCATTCTCGATGCCTGCCGGCAGGCCGGGAATGGTGTCGAAACTGTAGACCGTGACCTTGTGGCCGGCCGCAAGCTGCGAGCGCAGACAGGTCTGGCGCAGGGCGTCCATCGGGCCGTGCCAGAAGGTGACGATGTCGGGCAGCATGCGCGGAAGCTATAGGGGATAATCAGGGCAAAGAAAAAGCCCCGGCGCTTGTCGCACCGGGGCTTGAACCGGATATCGAGATCACGCCCAGGCGCGTTCGCGCTTGAGCTTGTCCTCGTAGGTGTCGATCGAGGCCTTCTTCTCCATGGTGAGACCGATGTCGTCGAGGCCGTTGATCAGGCAGTGCTTGCGGAATGGGTCGATCTCGAACTTGACCTTGCCGCCGTCAGGGCCGCGGATCTCCTGGTTCGGCAGGTCGATCGTCAGCGTCGCGTTGGCGCCGCGCTCGGCGTCGTCGAACAGCTTGTCGAGGTCTTCCTGCGACACGCGGATCGGCAGAATGCCGTTCTTGAAGCAGTTGTTGTAGAAGATGTCGCCGAACGAGGTCGAGATCACGCAGCGGATGCCGAAGTCGAGCAGCGCCCACGGCGCGTGCTCGCGGCTCGAGCCGCAGCCGAAATTGTCGCCGGCGACCAGCACCTTGGTGTTGCGATAGGCGGGCTGGTTGAGGACGAAATCAGGGTTCTCGCTGCCGTCGTCCTTGTAGCGCTGCTCGGAGAAGAGCCCCTTGCCAAGGCCGGTGCGCTTGATGGTCTTGAGGTACTGCTTCGGAATGATCATGTCGGTGTCGACATTGATGATCTTCAGCGGCGCCGCGACGCCTTCCAGCGTGGTGAACTTGTCCATGGTTGCGCTTTCCCGGGTGGTTCTGGGGGAACAGGTATTTATCGCGATCGGGGGCCGAATCCTAGGCCGAATTCGGCAGATCTAGTCTGCTTTGGCCTCGGTCGCCGCCATATCGTCGTCCGAGAGGCCGAAATGATGGCCAATCTCGTGGATCAGGACGTGGCGGACGATATGGCCGAGGCTCTCGTCGTGCTCGGCCCAGTAGTCCAGGATCGGCCGGCGGTAGAGCCAGACCATGTTGGGCAGCCGCGCCACGTCGCCAAAACTCTGCTGGGGCAGGCCGATGCCCTGGAACAGGCCGAGCAGGTCGAACTCGCTCTCGCATTCCATCTCGTCCAGGACCTCCTCGGTGGGGAAGTCGTCGACGCGGATGATCACGCCCTCGCACAGCCCGCGAAACTCCGCCGGCAGGCGCTCGAACACGTCATGGGCCATCGCTTCCATCTCGGCCAGCGAGGGCGCTTTCAATTCCGTCCACATGGACCTCTCTTAGCGTGGGTTCCGCGGCGATGCATCCCGCTTTATAGGATCGGGGCGTTGACGCCGCGCGCGAAAACGAGGAGCGTACGGCGCATCAAGGGGTTGGCTCAGGTCAGTGGTGGTGCGATGCGGGCGGGAACAGCAGTTCTGGTTCTACTGTGCATGGGGTTGTTTTCGACTTTTTTTGTCGGCGGCGGAGCCAATGCTCAGACGCAGACGGCCGCCCCTGAAATCCGACTGGCCCAGGCCGTCTCGCCCGACGCGCCGCCGCCACGCAGGCGCCCTGCGGCGCGCCTGCGTGTCACGCCCTATTACAGCCCGGACGGCGTCTATCCGCGGTACAATCCCGGTCCCGATGCGGTCCGCGAGTGCAACGCGACCTATGTGCAGGAATACCGGCCCAGCGGCACGGTGATCGTGCCGCATATGAGCTGCTACTGGCGCCGAGGCTGACGCCCCCTTCAATGCCCGCGGAGCGCGCCGATCAGGCCGGCGCCGACGACAGCTGCGGACGCGCCATAGACCAGGATCGTCATCACGAGCTGAGTCAGCGGGCTTGCCGCGCCGGCCTCGACGCCCGGTCCCTGTGCGGCAATCGCCGAGCTCGCGCCGAGTGCAAGGCTCGCTGCGATCGCGAGGCGAGATATCCGCAATCCGCTGGAATTCGGCATGACCATCTCCTGCATTCGCTCGACCAGAAGATACGTTCGTCGCTGACGGCCGGTTTTGGCAGCGCCTGAAATGTTGCGCCGGGATTCAGGAACTTGTCGCGCGCCCTCTGCATTCAGGTCCGGGGCGCGTTCATCCATAGCCTATTCAGTCTCAAGGCTCTAGGGTCCGGCCCTAATCCTTGTGTCGTAACGCCTGGTCAGCGCGTGCACCGCAAGAACGAAGCCCGCATGCTGGGCGCGGAGGTCGTCATGACGCGATGGATTGCATTGGCCGTTATCGTTGGGCTCGCCGCCGCCATGCCTCGCGCTTCCGCGGTGCAGAGAATGACGAAGCCGGATGCCTCGGCGGGGATCGCAGTTTTTGATGCGCGACGACACGCGCGACATGACGACATTGCGCGGCACTCTGCGTCCCGTGATCCGCGCTACTACGCGCGGCCTGTCTACTACCGTCCCTATCCCTACGGTGTGCCCGCTCCCTTCGTGCTCGGTTTCGGACCGTGGTGGTGACGCGCTAGCCGGCAGGCGCAAATCCCTTCACCAGCAGCACGGTCGCCTGCGCGCCCGCCTTGCGATCGCGCGAGATGTCCTCGTAGTCGGCTGAGTTGGAGAAGGCAACAAACGCGGCTTCGTCGGGAAACGACATCATGACAAGTTTGTCATAGGGCCAAGTGCCTTCGAGCACGCGGGGCTGTTCGTCGGCCGCGAGAAGCCGCCCGCTGTACTTCCTGAACACATCGAAGAACCGCGCCTGGTAGCGGTCATAGGCCGCGCGGTCCGTCATCTTCAATTGCGCGATCGCGTAGACAGTCATTGCAAGAATTCCTCCCATCGCGGCACTGCGCCGCGGCGCGTTGCCCGCAACATCGTTCATTCATGACGCGTTCACGTCGCTGTCCCTAATTTAATCTTGGGAGCGACCGCGAATGAACAGCCAAATGAGCAGCGGTGGCGCGAGGCGCTGCGCCGCAATGCCGCTGTCCAGGTTCAGGAGAATTCGATGCTGAGGATTCTGGGTGTTGGGACAGGCTCGATACGCTTGCTCGGGCTGGCGGCCGTTGCCACGCTGATGCTGTCGGCTGGGACGGCGCGCCGCGCCGAGGCGATGACTCCAATCAATCCGGCGGCGTTGCCGGCAGCGAAGGCCGCAAGCGACGACCTCGTTACGCAGGTTCGCCACGGCGGCGGGGGACATGGTGGTGGCGGACATTTTCACGGCGGCGGCGGTGGCTTCCGCGGTGGCGGAGGACATTTTGGCGGCTTCCATGGCGGCGGCTTCCGTGCCGCGCCGGCCTTTCACGGCGGCGGCATTCGCTACGGCGGAATCCACCACTATGGCGGCTATCATCGCTACGGAATCTATCGCCCGCACTACGGCTATCGCCACTTCCACCGGCGCTATTATTACGGCGGCTACTATCCCTACTACCACTATCCGCGCCGCTGCCGGATCATCTGGACCTATTACGGCCCGCGCCGCATCTGCCGCTGGCACCATTGGCATCGCTGGCACTATCCGTACCGCTATTGGTGATGTGAGTTACGCCTGAAATCAGCGCAGTCATTCCGGGATGGCGCGTTAGAGCCAGACCCGGAATCTCGAGATTCCGGGTTCGCCCTATGGGCGCCCCGGAATGACTGCGGATAGTGGCGCTCTTTGATTCAGAGCCAATCCTTCAGCTTCCACGACGAAGCTTTCCACCGCATCAGGTTCTCGAGCTTCCACTGCTTGAACATCGCCGGCGGCCAGCGGCTGAGCTTTGAGGTCTCCTCGACCTCCGGCTTGGCGACGATGCGCAAGGGTGTCGCGCGCCGCCGGTGCTGGCGGGTCGCCTCGCTGATCAGATCGACATATTCAGGCTTGTTGGCCATCAGGCGTGTCCTCGCGAAGTCGTCGCGAGGACGCAGTGTCGGCGCTGGCGATTAACGGCGGTTTGCCGCTTTAGCTCAAATTGCGGTGAGCGGCTTAGCGCCACTCCCTGACGTCGACGAAGTGACCCGCGATCGCAGCTGCCGCCGCCATCGCCGGCGACACCAGATGCGTGCGGCCCTTGAAGCCCTGGCGGCCCTCGAAATTGCGGTTCGAGGTCGAGGCGCAGCGCTCTTCCGGCTTCAGCTTGTCCGGGTTCATGGCAAGGCACATCGAGCAGCCCGGCTCGCGCCATTCGAAGCCGGCCTTGATGAAGATCTTGTCCAGACCCTCGGCCTCGGCCTGCTCCTTCACGATGCCGGAGCCCGGCACCACCATGGCGTTGACGCTGGCGGAGACCTGCTTGCCTTCCGCGATCTTGGCGGCGGCGCGCAGATCCTCGATGCGGCCGTTGGTGCAGGACCCGATGAAGACGCGATCGAGCTTGATGTCGGTGATCTTCGTCCCCGCCGTCAGGCCCATGTACTTCAAGGCGCGGTGCTTGGAGAGACGCTTGGCCTCGTCCGCGATCTTGTCGGGGTCGGGGACGATACCGGTCACCGAGATGACGTCCTCCGGCGAGGTGCCCCAGGTCACGATCGGCGGCAGCTTTGCAGCGTCGAGGCGCAGCTCGTGGTCGAAATGCGCGCCGTCGTCGGAGCGCAGCTTCTCCCAATAGCGCATCGCCGCGTCCCAGGCCGCGCCCTTCGGCGCCTTGGGGCGGTCACGCAGGAAGTCGTAGGCTTTCTGGTCGGGCGCGACGAGGCCGGCGCGGGCGCCGCCTTCGATCGACATGTTGCAGACCGTCATGCGGCCTTCCATGCTGAGCGCGCGGATCGCCTCGCCGGCGTATTCCAGCACGTAGCCGGTGCCGCCCGCGGTGCCGATCTCGCCGATGATGGCGAGGATGATGTCCTTGCCGGTCACGCCGTCAGGCAATTTGCCGTCGACGGTGACGCGCATGTTCTTGGCCTTCTTCTGGATCAGCGTCTGCGTCGCCAGCACGTGCTCGACCTCGGAGGTGCCGATGCCGTGCGCGAGCGCGCCGAACGCGCCATGCGTCGAGGTGTGGCTGTCACCGCAGACGATGGTGGTGCCGGGCAGGGTAAAGCCCTGCTCGGGGCCGATGACGTGGACGATGCCCTGGCGCTTGTCGAACTCGTTGTAATATTCGATGCCGAATTCCCTGGCATTGTCGGCCAGCGCCTTGATCTGCTCGATGCTCTCCGGATCCGGATTCGGCTTGGTGCGGTCGGTGGTCGGCACGTTGTGGTCGACGACGGCGAGCGTCTTCTCGGGCGCGTGGACCTTGCGCCCGGTCGCGCGCAGACCTTCGAACGCCTGCGGCGAGGTCACCTCGTGCACCAGATGGCGGTCGATATAGAGCAGGCAGGTGCCGTCGTCGGCCTCGTGCACCAGATGGTCGTTCCAGATCTTGTCGTACAGGGTGGTCGGCTTGGACATGAGCTTGAGCTCCGGGAATGTTGTGTCAGCGGATATGCGCGGATGGCGCGCGGGCAACAAAATCGTCGGCGCAGCTTTTAGGCTGCGCGCGTAAGCTCTGAGGTTGCCGAGGTCGCGAAGCGTCCGAAGAACCGGCCAGGCAGCCGCGAGCGATCGTCGATGACGATGTGCTTGACGGGGGCGAGACTGGTCAGATCTGGAAACATTCCAAGAATATATAGCAGGGAGATTTGGAAGCGCGAGGGCTTTGACGTGCACGGCTGACGCAACAAAAAAGCGCGGGGCGTTCGGCCCCGCGCTCTTCGAAACTTGCCTGGTGGGCGGAGCTTACTCGCCGACGGCAGCCTGGCGGTCCTGCTTCTCGACGATGCGGGCCGACTTGCCGCGAAGGTTGCGGAGGTAATAGAGCTTGGCACGACGCACCTTGCCGCGGCGCACGACCTTGATCGAGTCGATCATCGGCGACATCACCGGGAACACGCGCTCGACGCCCTCGCCGTACGAAATCTTGCGCACGGTGAAGCTCTCGTTGAGGCCACCGCCGGAACGGCCGATGCAGACGCCTTCATAGGCCTGCACGCGAGTGCGGTCGCCTTCGACGACCTTCACGTTGACGATCACGGTGTCGCCGGGACCGAATTCCGGAATGTCCTTGCCGGCGGACAGCTTGTCGAATTGCTCTTGTTCGAGCTGCTTGATCAGGTTCATGGGTAAATCTCCATCGGCGCGCCCAGCCTTTTCAAACGGGGGCTGCGCAAAATTCGTCTATCCAGCCATTGCGGATTTGGCCGCTGCTATAAGGCAAGCCGGAGCGTTTGTCACCCGTCTGTCTTGTTTTTTGGCGTTTTTTGGCGACCGGCCCGATTCGGAGCCTTGACCGGGATCTGGGCCCATAAATCGGGCCGCCGGGCCGCCGTCAGGGCCTCGGCTTCGGCCCGCCGCCAGGCGGCGACCTTGGCGTGGTCGCCGGAGGTCAGGATCTCGGGGATCGGAACCCCTTCGAACAGCTGCGGGCGGGTATATTGGGGGTATTCGAGCAGGCCGTCGGAGAAGCTTTCCTCGGTTCCCGAGGCTTCCTTGCCCATCACGCCCGGCAGCAGCCGGACGCAGGCGTCAATCAGCGCCAGGGCCGCGATTTCGCCCCCGGAGAGCACGTAATCGCCGATCGAGACCTCCTCCAGGCCCCGCCCGTCGATCACCCGCTGGTCGATCCCCTCGAACCGCCCGCAGACGATCAGGGGGCCGGGGCCCCGTGCGAGCTCCACGACGCGAGCCTGGGTCAATGGCCGACCCCGCGGGCTCATCAGCAGGCGGGGGCGTTCCTTTGAAGAACCTTGGCCGATCTCCGCCGCGTCGATGGCGGCCGCCAGAACATCCGCCCGCAGCACCATGCCCGGGCCGCCGCCGGCCGGGGTGTCGTCGACGCTGCGATGGCGGTCGGTCGCCGAGGCCCGGATGTCCCGCGCCTCGAGCTGCCAGAGCCCGGAGGCCAGCGCGCGGCCGGCCAGGCTCACGCCGAGCGGTCCCGGAAACATCTCCGGAAACAGCGTCAGCACCGTCGCGCGCCAGGGTGAGGAAGTCGTCATCGCCGCTGGTTAGGGCATTGCGGCCGACAGGTCGAGGCCTCGGATTCCTCAGGCTCGCCGGTCATTCGGCAGATGCGATGCCAGCACCAGCGCGAGCGGGCAGATCGCAAGCGCCGTGACGGCCGTCGCCGCGGTTGCCAGCGTCGGACCGACGGCGTCGCCGAGCAGGCCGTAGAGCACCGGCGCGATGGCGCCCGATCCGATCGTGCCGGTGTAGAACAGCGCGAAGGCGCGCTCGGTGCGATGGGGCGATGTGAGCTCGGGGACCGTGCCGTAGAGAACCGAGGACGTGCCGTTGAGCATCACGCCGAGCAGCGGCAGCACGATGATCGCCGGGATCAGCGGCAATGCGAGCACCGCGAGGATCAGCATGGCGGTGCCGCCCTCGGTGAGAAGCACGGTGCGGATCGTGCCGACGCGTTCGCCGAGCCAGCCGCAGGTGAATTTGCCGGCGGCGCCGCCGATGAAGACCATCGCCAGCGCAAAGCCGCTCGTCGGCAGCGAGGCGCCCTTGTCGCGCAGCAGGAACGGCAGGAAGGTGAGGAAGCCCATCCGCACCGCACTGTCGAGAATCCCGATCGCGAGCAGCCAGGAGAAGCCGCCGCGGCCGGCATGCGTGCCTTGCGTCGTGACCGCTGATTTGTGCGCAAACCCCTTGCCGACAGCCGGCATCAGCACCGCGAGGCAGAGCGCAACGACTAGGCCCATCAGTGCGACCAGAAGCAGCGCGTGCCGCCACGACATGATCACCAGCAGCACCGCGGTCAGGGCCGGGAGTGCCGCCTTGCCGAGATCGCCGCTGAAATTATAGATGCCGAGCGGTCCGCGCGCCGCGTTGCCATAGGCGCGCGACACTGCGGCCGAGGCGAGCGGATGCTGCGTGCTCGAACCCGCGCCGGATATGAGGAGCGCAAGGCCCAGTCCCATGACGCCGCCGGACAGTCCGGCCAGGACATAGCCGAGCGCGGCGAGCAGCGTGCCGAGCGCGAGCAGGATCTTGCCGTCGATCCGCTCGGCGAGGCGGCCGACCGGGATTTGCAGCCCGGCCATGGCGCCGGAATAGAGCCCGCGCATCACCGCCAGTAGCCCGTAGCTGAGCGCGAATTCGGCCTGCCAGACCGGCAGCAGCACATAGATCAGGTCGGTGTAGCCATCGTGCAGGGCGTGGTTGATGCCGGTCGCCGCCAGGGTGCGGCGCGGCTTGCTCAGCGTCTCCTCGCCGGGAGGGGCCGTTTGCGATTGCGATAGAAAACCTGAGGGGAGAATTGCCACGATCTCAAACCAAGAGCAGTCGAAAGACGAAGCTGTGTAAGTGCCTTGGCCTCCACTATGCGGCCTTCAAGAATCCGTCACAAACCAGTAATAATCGGATCATGCGCTAGAAATTCTATTGTATGGCCATGTTCGTTCCTCGCCGCAGCCTGCCGCCCCTGAACGCTGTCCGTGCCTTCGAGGCGGCGGCCCGGCTTGGCAGCTTCAAGGAGGCGGCCGGCGAGCTTGGCGTGACCCATGGCGCGGTCAGCCAGCAGATCCGCCTGCTCGAGACCTGGCTCGGGCCGCCGGCGCTGTTCCGGCGATCGGTGCGGCGGGTGGTGCTGACGCCGGCTGGCGCCGCGCTGCTCGCGGAGTTCGCGCCCGCGCTCGATCGGGTCTCGGCCGCCGTGCAGCAGCATCGCAAGCGTCGCGGCGAGGCGCCGGCCGCGGTGCTGCGCGTCAACGCGCTAGCGACATTCAGCCTGCGCTGGCTGTTGCCGCGCATGACAAGGTTTCGTGCCGAGCATCCCGATATCGAGGTGCGGCTGTCGACGTCGAACGATCCCGTGGATGCCTTGCCCGAGCTGTTCGACCTGGTGATCCGCGGCGGCCCCGACACCTTTCACGGCTTTGCGTCGCGCTTCCTGTTGTCGGAGCAGCGGCTGCCGGTGTGCAGTCCCGCTCTGCTCGCGAAGCTGCCGCTGACCGAGGTTGCGGATCTCAGCCGGCATACGCTGCTGCACGTCACCTCGATGCCGCGGCTGTGGCGCGACTGGCTGACCGATGCAGGCGAGTCCGCGCTGGAGGGCGCGGCGTCGCTGACCTTCGATCATTTCTATCTGACGCTTCAGGCGGCGCTCGACGGCCTCGGCGTCGCCATGGGACCGACGGCACTGATCGCCGACGATCTCGCGGCCGGCCGTCTGGTGACGCCGTTTCCGAACATCAGCCTGCCGGCCCGCAGCTATTTTGCTTACTTTCCCGAAGGGCGCGACGACGATCCGCATCGCGCGGTGTTCTGCGACTGGCTCGAGCAGCAGGGCCGCCAGACAGTCTGAGCGCGGTTAGCGCTCTTCAGCCTCCTCGCCCGCGATCTCCTGCGGCAGGGCGACCACGACGCGGCCGCCGGCTATATCGACCTCCGGCACCACCGCGTTGGAGAACGGCAGCAGCAGGGACGTGCCCTTCGGCGGCGCGATCTCGATGATGTCGCCGGCGCCGAAATTGTGGATCGCGAGCACGCGGCCGAGCGGCTCGCCGTCCGTGGTGACGGCGGCGAGTCCGATCAGATCGGTGTGGTAATATTCGTCCTCGTCGGTCGCGGGCAGCTTTTCGCGCGCGACGTAGAGCTCGATGCCGTTGAGGCGCTCGGCCTCATCGCGGGTCGTGACGCCCTTGAACGTCGCGACCAGATGATCCTTCGCCTCGCGCGCTTGCGCGACCTCGAACTGGCGCTTGCCGTCCTTGGACAGAAGCGGACCGTAGCGCTTGATGGCGAAGGGATCTTCGGTGAAGGTCCACAATTTGACCGCACCGCGCACACCATGCGCGGCGCCGATCCGCGCGACGCAGACCAGCGCCGACATGGTCTGGCCTTAACCCTTCGCGGCAGCTTCGGCCTGCGCCTTGCGCTCCTTGCGCGGCACGGCCTTCTGCGGGTTGTTGCGCGCTTCGCGCTTCTTGACGCCGGCGGCGTCGAGGAAACGCGACACGCGGTCCGACGGCTGCGCGCCCTTGGCGACCCAGGCCTTCACCTTCTCCATGTCGAGCTTGAGGCGCGCCTCGTTGTCCTTCGGCAGCAGCGGGTTGAAGTAGCCGAGACGCTCGATGAAGCGGCCATCGCGCGGAAAGCGCGAGTCGGCGACGACGACGTGATAGACGGGACGCTTCTTGGTGCCTGCGCGGGCGAGGCGGATAACGACGGACATTCAGTTCTCCTTCAAAGTACGTTTTGTTCGGTTGATTGGTATTCCGCGTTGCGCGAGACCGATGCGATCCCGTGCGACGAATTCCTCATTTCTTCTTGCCCGGGAAACCGCCGAGGCCCGGCAGCGTCGGCTTGCCGCTCAGCCCGGTCAGTCCAGGAAGGTTCGGCAGGCCGGTGCGAAGACCGGGCGGCAAATCCTTCGGCAAATTCGGCAGGCCTTGTCCGCCGCCGCTTTGCATCTTCTCCTGCATCGCCTTCATCTCTTCGGGCGAAGGCATCTTCATGCCGCCGCCAAAGCCCATCGCCTGGGCGATGCCAGCGAGCGGGCCGCGCTTGCCCGAGCCCATGGCCTTCATCACGTCGGCCATGTTCCGGTGCATCTTGAGCAGCTTGTTGACGTGCTCGACGCTCTGGCCGCTGCCTGCGGCGATGCGCTTCTTGCGGCTGGCCTTGAGCAGGTCGGGATGACGGCGCTCGTCGCGCGTCATGGAATCGATGATCGCGACCTGGCGCTTCAAGATCTTGTCGTCGATCCCGGCGGCCGCGATCTGGTTCTTCATCTTGGAGATGCCGGGCATCATGCCCATCAGGCCGCTGATGCCGCCCATATTGGCCATCTGCGACAGCTGCTCGCGCATGTCGTTGAGGTCGAACTGACCCTTGCGCATGCGCTCGGCGGTGCGCGCGGCCTTTTCGGCGTCGATGTTGGCGGCGGCACGTTCGACCAGCGACACCACGTCGCCCATGCCGAGGATGCGGCCGGCGATACGGTCGGGATGGAAGTCCTCCAGCGCGTCGGTCTTTTCACCGGTGCCGATCAGCTTGATCGGCTTGCCGGTGACGGCACGCATCGACAGCGCGGCGCCGCCGCGGCCGTCGCCGTCCACGCGGGTCAGCACGATGCCGGTGAGGCCGACGCGCTCGTCGAAGGCGCGGGCAAGATTGACGGCGTCCTGGCCGGTGAGCGAGTCCGCGACCAGCAGCACTTCATGCGGATTCGCGGCAGCCTTGATGGCTGCGGCTTCCGCCATCATGTCTTCGTCGAGCGTGGTGCGGCCGGCGGTGTCGAGCAGCACGACGTCGTAGCCGCCGAGCTTGCCGGCTTCCAGCGCGCGCTTTGCGATCTGCGCCGGCTGCTGTCCCGCCACGATCGGCAGGGTCGGAATGTCGAGATCGCGGCCGAGCACGGCCAGCTGCTCCATCGCCGCCGGGCGATAGACGTCGAGCGAGGCCATCAGCACCTTGCGCTTGTCGCGCTGGACCATGCGGCGGGCGAGCTTCGCGGTGGTGGTGGTCTTACCGGAGCCCTGCAGGCCGACCATCATGATCGGCACCGGCGGCACGGAATTGATGTCGATGGTCTGGCCTTCGGCGCCGAGCGTGTTGATCAGCTCGTCATGGACGATCTTGACCACCATCTGGCCGGGGGTCACCGACTTGACGACGGTGGCGCCGATCGCCTGCTCGCGGACGCGTTCGGTGAAGCTGCGCACGACTTCGAGCGCAACGTCGGCCTCCAGCAGCGCGCGGCGCACCTCGCGCATCGCGGCGTCGACGTCCTTTTCGGTCAGCGCACCGCGCCCCGTCAGACGATCGAGGATGCCGCCAAGCCGTTCCGACAGATTGTCGAACAATGCCGTTGTCCCTTGTCCTGCTCGCGCAGGGTTGCCGCATTCACCACTGTCATGCCCCGCCTTCGCGGGGGATGACCAGTTCTCGGTCCGTGGCCTGAAGCCAGGAAGCGATCTTCCAAACACCTTTGCGCCCGAGGGCGCATAGCGCTGTCGGGCGTTGACCTCTGGCCTCCAGGGCCAGTCGGCGGGTCGAAAAGAAAGCCTTTCCGAGAAAGTGGCGGGGTTAAACGCCGCTCCCGCCCAAAAGTCAAGGAAAGTTAGGGCGCCGTAACGCTCCTGGTAGGGCAAGGCTCTGAAATTATGACCCTTTTGGCGATGGGTTCCTTTTCTGGCGGGCCCCGCCCATATAGGCGGTGATGTCTTGCCGTCCATCCCTAGAATCCCGCCGGTGCCGGTCGCCCGCCGCCGCCTTTTCGGACTGCTTGCCGGAGCCGGTGCGCTGGTCGGCGTCCCCTCCCTCTGGATGTCCCGCATGAAGACCTATGACGGTCCCGCCTCCGACCATTTCAACGGCCTGCACTTCTTCGATCCCGACGGCGCGCCGCCGAAACCGCTTCGCGAGGTGCTGCGCTGGCAGTTCAGCGGCAAGCGGCAGCGGGCGGCCTGGCCGGATTGGGCTCCGAGCCCCCATGCCGACACCCCGCCGGAGCGCGTCGACGGCGGCAAGGCGCGGCTCTCCTTCGTCGGTCACGCCAGCTGGCTGATCCAGGCCGGTGGCCTCAACATCCTCGTTGATCCCGTCTGGTCCTCGCGGGTGTCGCCCGTCGGCTTTGCCGGCCCGAAGCGGCACAACGATCCCGGCATCGCCTTCGAGAAGCTGCCGAAGATCGACGTCGTGCTGGTCTCGCACGGGCACTACGATCATCTCGACATCGCGACGCTGTCGCGGCTCGCCAAGAATTTTGCTCCGCGGGTGGTCACGCCGCTCGGCAATGACGTGACGATGCGCAGCACCGACTCGTCGATCAAGGCCGAGGCGTTCGACTGGCACGACCGCGTCGAGCTCGGCGGCGGCATCGCCGTGCATCTGGTCCCGACGAGGCACTGGACGGCGCGCGGCCTGTTCGATCGCAACAAGGCGCTGTGGGCGAGTTTTGTGTTGGAGACGCCGGCCGGGAAAATCTACGTCGTCTGCGATTCCGGCTATGGCGATGGCAGACATTTCCGCCGCGTCGCGGAGAAGCACGGGCCGTTACGCCTGGCGATCCTCCCGATCGGCGCCTACGAGCCGCGCTGGTTCATGCGCGACCAGCACATGAATCCGGAAGATGCCGTGAAGGCGCTGCTCGATTGCGGCGCGCAGGACGCGCTCGGGCATCATCACGGCACTTTCCAGCTGACGGATGAGGCGATCGACGCACCGGCCAAGGCGCTGGTCGAGGCGCTGGATGCCGCGCAGATTCCGCAGCAGCGGTTCGTCGCGATGAAGCCGGGGCAGGTGGTGGAGATTTAGCTCCGCTGTCGCCACCCATACAGCTCGTCGTCCCGGGGCGCGACGAAGTCGCGAGCCCGGGACCCATACCCACAGCAAGACGTTTGACGAAGACTCGTCGTTTTCAGTCTTCCCGCGGTACGGCGACCTGCGCCTACCGAAAGATCACGCGGTATGGGTCCCGGCCTTCGCCGGGACGACAGTTGTATTTGTAGCGAGCAGTGTGCCTCTTACGGCGCTACGTCTACTGCCCCTGCTTGATCGCCCAGCTCACATTCACCGTCACCGACAGCGTCTCCTCGCCCGGTGCGACGGCGGCGGGTGCGGCCATCGGTGCCGTGGCCATTCGCGCCTTGAACAACGGCACCGGCGCGCCGCCTTCGGAGACGCTGAGCGGTGCACCCAGCGTGACGCCGGTGGCCTTGGCGTAGATCTCGGCCTTGCGGCGGGCATCCGCCACCGCCTGCTCGCGGGCGTCGTCGAGCAGTTTTGACGCCTGCGTCACCTCGAACGAGATGTTGCCGATATCGTTGGCGCCGGCGCTGACCAGCGTGTCGATGATGCCGGCGATCTTGGTCACATCGCGAATCTTGACGGTGACGCGATTGGAGGCGCGGAAGCCGACCACGGGCGAGGCGCCGGTGGATTTGTTCTGGCCGTATTGCGGCTGCAGCGACAGCCGTGAGGTCTGGTAATCCTTCTCGGCGATCCCGGCCCCCTTCAACGCCAGAAGCACCTTGCCCATCGCGGCGTTGTTGGCGTCGGAGGCTTCCTTCGCCGTCTTGGCGTCATTGGCGACGCCCGCGTCGATCTGCGCAAGATCGGGCGCCACGGAAACGGTGGCCTCGCCGCTCACCGAGATCGCGGAGGGAAAATCGTCGGCGAGCACGGGCGTTGCCAGCAGCGTGGCAGCGAAAACGGCGGCGAGTACGGCAGGCTTTTTCATCGGTCTCACTTCAGTGGCACGAAAACATTGATCACGAGCTTGTCCTCCGCCGTCTTCAGGGGATCGGTGAGGTACTCCTCGATAAAGGTGTCCTTGGCTTCCAGTCTCTTGTCGTCGAGGTGATTGGTGATCGCCTCGTAGGTGTTGTCCATGTTGTCGTAGGAGCCGCGATGGACGAATTTCAGCGCCTTGCCTTCAGGCGATTTGCCGACGCTCATGTCCTTGGGCAGGTTTTTGGGATCCTGCTCGACCGGAATCTCGGCGAGGAAGGTGAAGCCGGTGTCGTCGGTCGAGGTATAGACGATCATCGAATTGCCGGCGTGCTTGATGCCCTGCTTGTCCAGGAGCGTGTTCAGCGCCTTGAAGGCGTCGACTAGCGTGTCGAAGGCCGAGTCCCAATTGGCAGTGCCCTTGACCATCACGACCTTCCTGGACTCGAGCGTGGTCTCGAGGCCAAAGGGATCGGCGGTCTGGACCGGGGCGGGGGTGGCGGCGACAGCCGGGGCCGTCGGGCTGGGCGAGGTGCTGGCTGCGGGCGCGGGCGATGCTGCGGGAGCCGGTGAGGCGCTCGCCGCAGGCGAGGGCGTTGCCACGGGAGCGGGCGAGGCACTTGCAGCCGGGGCGGGCGAGGCCGACGGGGCCGGCGAGGGGCTCGCCGAGGCAGCCGGCGCCGGGCTCTGCGCCAGAGCGGCGGATAGCCCAAGCGACAAGGCCGCTGCCGGGATCAGCGCGGCCAGAGCGAGGCGACGAAAAGTGTTCATTTTATTCTCCCCAAGGCCTTGGTCCAGCAAGGCCCTAATTCATCAAGACCTTACCCACCAAGGCCCTAACCCGGCCGCGCGTCCCGGTTCGCGCGAGCCGCGCCGTTCTAACACGCGAGCGCCGAATTCGTCCCATGACAGATGCGTCATGGCGAACGTCCTGGCGCCCGGCGGCAAATCACTGGCCAAGCGGCCAAGGATCGCCATATAAGGCAGGCGAAATTCAGGAAATTTCATGAGCGCGCTGGCCAACCACGCATTTGCCAAGATGAACGGTATCGGCAACGAGATCGTCGTTGTCGACATGCGCGATTCCACGGCAAAGGTGACGCCGGACGATGCCCGCGCGGTGGCATCCGCGCAGGGCGGCGTGCCCTACGATCAGCTCATGGTGCTTCAGAAGCCGCGGCTCGACGGCACCGAGGCCTTCATCAGCATCTACAACAATGACGGCTCCGAAGCCGGCGCCTGCGGCAACGGCATGCGCTGCGTGGTGCGGCGCATCTTCGAGAAGACCGGGCAGGCAACAGCGACGTTCGAGACGGCCGCCGGCCTGCTCAATGCCTGGCAGGGCCCGGCGCCCGATCTCTATACCGTCGACATGGGCGTGCCCAAGTTCGGCTGGCAGGACATTCCGCTGGCGGAAGAGTTTCGCGACACCCGCTACATCGAATTGCAGATCGGGCCGATCGACAATCCGATCCTGCATTCGCCCTCAGTGGTGAGCATGGGCAACCCGCACGCGATCTTCTGGGTCGACGACGTCAACGCCTATGACCTCGCGCGCTTTGGTCCGCTGCTGGAAAACCATCCGATCTTCCCCGAGCGCGCCAACATCACGCTCGCCCATATCGTCGACCGCGACCACATCACGATCCGCACCTGGGAGCGTGGCGCCGGCCTCACCAGGGCATGCGGGTCGGCGGCCTGCGCGACGGCCGTCGCCGCAGCACGCCTGAAGCGCGCCAATCGCAACGTCGAGATCACGCTGCCCGGCGGCAAGCTCGGCATCGAATGGCGCGAGCGCGACGACCACGTGCTGATGACGGGCACCGCGACCTTCGAATATGAGGGCAATTTCGATCCGGCGCTGTTCGCGCCGGTCGGATAATGTCCGTCGATATCGTCACCTTCGGCTGCCGCCTCAACGCCTTCGAGGCCGAGGTGATCCGCAGCAAAGCCGAAGGCGCAGGTCTCGTAGACACCATCGTCATCAACAGCTGCGCCGTCACCAACGAGGCGGTGGCGCAGGCGCGGCAGTCGATCCGCAAGCTGAAGCGCGAGCGGCCGGGGGCGCGCATCGTCGTCACCGGCTGCGCCGCACAGACGCAGAGCCGGATGTTCGCCGATATGGCCGAGGTCGATCGCGTCGTCGGCAATGACGACAAGATGCGCAGCGATGCCTGGCGCGAGGCGCGCGATGCCTTCGACATCGGCGCCAGGGAGAAGATTGCCGTCAGCGACATCATGGCGGTGAAGGAGATGGCGCCGCATCTCATCGACGGCTTCGCAAGCGGTCTGCCGCGCGTGTTCGTGCAGGTGCAGAACGGCTGCGACCATCGCTGCACCTTCTGCATCATCCCCTATGGCCGCGGCAATTCGCGCTCGGTGCCGATGGGCAGCGTGGTCGAGCAGGTGCGGGCGCTCGTGGAGCGTGGACACGCCGAGATCGTGCTGACGGGGGTGGATCTCACCAGCTATGGCGCCGACCTGCCGGGCGCGCCGAAGCTCGGCATGCTGACGAAGCAGATCCTGCGGCATGTGCCGGAGCTGAAGCGCCTGCGCATCTCCTCGATCGATTCGATCGAGGCCGACAACGATCTGCTCGACGCGATCGCGGACGATGCGCGGCTGATGCCGCATCTGCATCTGTCGCTGCAGTCGGGCGACGACATGATCTTGAAGCGCATGAAGCGGCGGCATTTGCGGGGCGATGCGATCGCCTTCTGCGACCAGGTGCGGCGCCTGCGCCCGGACGTCGCCTTCGGCGCCGACATCATCGCGGGCTTCCCGACCGAGACCGAGGCGATGTTTTCCCGCTCGCTCGATCTGGTCGAGGAATGCGGCCTGACCTTCCTGCACGTCTTCCCCTATTCCCCGCGCCCCGGCACGCCCGCCGCACGGATGCCGCAGATTGCGGGGCCTGAGATCAAGGGACGCGCGCGGCGGCTGCGTGCGGCTGGAGAGGCAGCATTGCGTCAGAGGCTGCAAGCCGAAATTGGCGCAACGCGCGATGTGCTGATCGAAAGTGAGAGCCAGGGCCGCACGGAGCACTATCTGCCGGTGGCGATCGCGGGCGCGCGTGTGGGAAGCGTCGTGCCGCGGATGATCGTCGGCAGCGATGGTGAGCGGTTGACCACGTAATTTGCCGTCGTCGTCCTGGCGAAAGCCAGTACCCATTACCCCAGGGAGAAGTTGCTGCACGGGATTGCCAACCACCAGTCTTCGCCAAATTGAATTCGGTGGTTATCGGTCCTGGCTTTCGCCAGGACGACAGCGGAGGGCGTGGCCCGCAGCGCGCCTCAAACCCGCTCCGCTACGACGCCCGCACCTGCCAGAACCGCAGCGTGCGCCGCGCGTTCTCCGGCGTCATTCGTGCGTAATGCCCCTGCGCTCTCGCAAGATCCGCCGGCTTCATCGCGCCGGTGGCGAAGCGGCTTTCGAGCACGGCGGCGGTGGTCTCCCAGCTGAGCTGCGCCGCCTTGCACGGCACCAGCAGGCCGTCCTCGCGCAGGCTCTGCATCAACGGGCGAATCACCTCGACGGTGGATTGCGACAACACCGCCAGCGCCGCGACGGTTTCTTCATAGCGCCGCTGCTTGGCAAAGCTGAACAGCGTCGCCTCGTTGAGCTGGCCGGATGCCTTGAGACCTGCGATGGCGCGCTTGGCGCCTTCGAAATCGCGGACACCGGACATCTCGCGCGTGACGCCGGCGGTAACGGCGGCGATCGCGCTCTGGATTTCCTCGAACAGATGCGGCGGCGCGCGCGACAGCAGGCGGGTGCGAACCGTGTCCGTCGCCGAGCGCAGCAACTGGCGGCGCAGCTCCGATGGCAGATCGACGCGGACGCCGACGCTGACGGCGAGCTCCGGATCGCTCTCCGCCTGTCCGACGATGACGGCAAATCCGTTTCCGGAGACGCGTGCGCCCGGATTGGCGGCAAGCCGCCGGCTGACACTGGGATAGCGGCGCGCCAGCAGCGCGTCGGTGACGATCTCCTTCAGCCACCAGCGCCCGGCGACTGCGAGCAGATGCGGTTCGCCCTTGGATGATGCGATCTTCACCAGCTCGCCGTCGTCGAGGCGCGCGGATTCCTGGAGCACGGGTCCGGCGATGCGGATCTCGTCATTGTTGGCGAGGCGGCGGATGACGGAGGGCGGCGCCTGTGCGATCGGCGCAAGCTGCGCGCTGATCTCGGCCAGCGCCACGCGTGCGCCCATGTCGGCGATGGCGCGGAGCTCGATGGTGCCGATCAGGCGCTCGAGCACCTCGTCGAACAGCGCGATCTGCTCGTCGTCAAAACTGCCGGCGGAGGACAGGAACAGGTCGGTGACGCGGCGGGCCGTCTCCAGGCCCTTTTCCGCCGAGCCAATCCGAAGTGCGGATTCGACCTCGTCGATGATCGATAGCTCGGCCTTGGACATGACGCGCGGCTCGTCCTGAGCGGATTGACGGAAGCTTGTTCTAAGCGACCGCTATCATTAGAGGCGAGCCCTGAACGTTTCGTAAACCATGGCCGAGGAGAACGAAGTGCTGCCGCGGCGGCGCTGCGCTCCCTCTCCCGCAAGCGGGAGAGGTGAACGGCACCTATTCCCCATTCCACCCGCAGGCGCGCAGTTTTTCGTGCATGTGCGGCGGGGCCGGGGCCACCACGCGGACCGGCTCCTTGTTCCGGGAGATCGGCACTACGATCTCGCGGGAGTGCAGGTGCAGCTTCGGCTCGCCGAAGCGCGGGCCGTTGCCGTAAATGTTATCGCCGAAGATCGGCCAGCCGGTCGCGGCCGAATGCACCCGCAATTGATGGGTCCGCCCCGTCACCGGTTCCATGGCGAGCCAGGTGAAACCGTCACCCCGGCCCATCACCTTCCAGTTGGTGATCGCCTTCTGGCCTTCGGGATCGGGCTTCTGCCACCAGCCGCGCTCGGCATTGAGCCGGCCGAGCGGCATATCGATGGTGCCTTCGTCCTCGGCGGGCCCGCCTTCGACCACGGTCCAGTAGGTCTTGCCGATCTTGCCGTGCTTGAACAGCAGGCCGAGCGAGGCGGTCGCCTTGCGATGGCGGCCGAGGATGAGGCAACCGGAGGTGTCCTTGTCCAGCCGGTGGGCCAGCACCGGCGGCCGCGGCAGGCCGAAACGGAGCGCGTCGAAGGATGCCTCCAGATTGGCGCCGCCCTTGGGGCCGCGATGCACCGGCAGACCGGCCGGCTTGTCGATGACCAGCATCAATCCGTCGCGATGGAGCACGCGGCCCAGGATTTCGTCGGCGGTCAGTTCGGGAACATCGAGCAATGGCAGGACTTTCGGTCAAGACTTTCGTTTGGGAGCCGGAACGGCTAACACACCAGTGCGGTGGATTTGGCATTCGCTCAGCGGCTGCCGCGAAATGTGAAGCGAATGCCAAATCCAGGGCCGCACTGGCAACAATATTTTCTCGTGCCGCTCTTCGATTTGAAGTTCCTAACCGGACTTGCGGCAAGAGAGTAGGAACTTCAAATCGTCGGCACGAGCATCATGAACGATACCACGTCAGATCCCCCCAAGCTGAGCTGGTGGCGCCGCCTGTCCAACGGGCTGAAGCGCACCTCGTCCTCGCTCGGGACCGCGGTCGCCGACCTCGTCACCAAGCGCAAGCTCGACCGCGCCATGCTCGACGACATCGAGGACGTGCTGCTGCGCGCCGACCTCGGCACATCCGTCGCGGTGCGCATCGCGGACGCCGTCGGCACCGGGCGCTACGACAAGGCGATCTCGGCCGACGAGGTCAAGGACGTCGTTGCGACCGAGGTCGAGAAGGTGCTGGCGCCGGTGGCGAAGCCGCTCGAGATCGATGCGGCCAGGAAGCCGTTCGTCATCCTCGTCGTCGGCGTCAACGGCTCCGGCAAGACCACCACCATCGGCAAGCTCTCGCAAAAATTCGCCTCCGAAGGCCGCAAGGTGATGCTGGCCGCCGGCGACACTTTTCGCGCGGCAGCCATCGAGCAGCTCAAGGTCTGGGGTGAGCGTACGAAAACACCGGTCATCGCGGGCACGCAAGGCTCCGACTCGGCGAGCCTCGCCTTCAACGCGCTGACGGCGGCGAAGGAGCAGAAAACCGACGTGCTCCTGATCGACACCGCCGGGCGGCTTCAGAACAAGGCCGAGCTGATGAACGAGCTCGAAAAGGTCGTGCGTGTCATCCGCAAGGTGGACGACACTGCGCCGCATGCGGTGCTGCTTGTGCTCGACGCCACCGTCGGCCAGAACGCGCTGTCGCAGGTCGAGGCCTTCCATCGCACCGCCGGCGTCACCGGCCTCGTGATGACCAAGCTCGACGGCACGGCGCGCGGCGGCATCCTGGTGGCGCTCGCGGAGAAATTCAAACTGCCGGTGCATTTCATCGGCGTCGGCGAAGGCGTCGACGATCTCGCGCCGTTCACCGCGCGCGATTTCGCCCGTGCGATCGCCGGAATCGAGTCATAGGTTTCTTTCGTCATGCCCCGCGCAGGCGGGGCATCCAGTACGCCGCGCCGCCGGTTGTCGATCACAGGTGCCACGGAATACTGGATCCCCCGCATTCGCGGGGGATGACATCAACGAAAGTCAGGGAATGGACAAGACCCAGCCGCATCCGCTGTTCAAGCTTGCGACCGAACTCGGTCCGCTGCTCGTCTTCTTCTTCGTGAATGCGAAGTTCAATCTGTTCGCCGCGACCGGCGCCTTCATGGTCGCGATCGTCGCGGCGATGATCGCCTCCTATGTGGTGACGCGCCATATCCCGATCATGGCGATCGTGACGGGCGTGATCGTGCTGGTGTTCGGCACGCTGACGCTGGTGCTGCACGACGAGACCTTCATCAAGGTCAAGCCGACCATCATCTACGGCCTGTTCGCCGCCATCCTCGGCGGCGGCCTGCTGTTCGGCCGCTCCTTCATCGCCGTGATGTTCGACCAGATGTTCAACCTCACGCCGCAGGGCTGGCGCATCCTGACGCTGCGCTGGGCGCTGTTCTTCGCCGGCATGGCGGTGCTGAACGAGATTGTCTGGCGCACCCAGAGCACGGATTTCTGGGTGAACTTCAAGGTGTTCGGCGTGACGCCGATCACGATGATCTTCGCCATCGCCCAGATGCCGCTGACCAAGCGCTATCACCTCGAGCCGGTCTCGCTGGAAGCGAGCGAGGCGGATGCGGGGGATGTGAGGAAGGGGTGACTGTTTAATGTCATTCCGGGGCACGCGAAGCGTGAACCCGGAATCTCGAGATTCTCAGGTGCGCAAGTGCGCACCATAGTTCGGCTCTGCGAGCCGCCCCGGAATGACAGTAACTACTTCAGCGCCTTCTCCATCTGCGGCAGCAGCACGCTCCGCAGATTATCCGGCGTAATCGGGCCGACCAGCTTGTAGACGATGGTGCCCTCACGTCCGACGACGAAGGTCTCCGGCACGCCATAGACGCCCCATTCGATCGAGGCGCGGCCGTTGGCATCCACGCCGACGCGGCCGAACGGGTTGCCGTAGCGGCCGAGGAAGCGGCGGGCGTTGTCGGCCGCGTCCTTGTAGTTGATGCCGACGAGCTGGAAGCGCTTGTCTTTCCCCAGCTCGGTCAGAAGCGGCGCCTCGTCATGGCAGGGTACGCACCAGGAGGCCCAGACGTTGACAAGGCTGACCTTGCCCTTGAACGCGGCGGGATCGAGACCCGGCACCTGGACGTTGTCGGCCTGCAATCCCTCGAGCGGCGGCAGGGCGGTCTGCGGCGCCGGCCGTCCGATCAGCGCGGAGGGAATCCGCGAAGGATCGCCGCTGCCGAGCCGGAACCAAAACAGCAGCGCCAGGCCGATGAAGGCGATCAGCGGCAGCACCATCAGGAAGGTGCGGCGCTGCGGGTTCGCGGAAGTCGACTGCTCGCTCATGGCCGATCCATCGCGCTGCGCCCCGAGCGGCGGGTGATGCCGCTGCGGTCGAGGTCGCGCAGGCGGCGGGTCTGGCTGTGATAGTCGGTCGCGATCCAGCCGATCAGGATCGCGACCACGAGCGCGGCTGCGGCATAGGACGTCACGATGAAGGAGGCATAGGGACCGAGCGACATGATCATGCGGCCCCGACTTCGTTTGACGCGTTGTTTTGACGCGAACCGGCGCCCATTTCGCTCGAAAACGCCATGCGGCTCGCCTGCATCATCTGCAGCGAGCGGACACGGCGGCGCAGGATCTCGTTGCGCATCGCCGCCAGGTGCAGCGTGACGAACAGCAGGGTGAACGCGATCGCCATCACCAGCAGCGGAATCAGGAACGATTTGTCGAGCGACGAACCGCCCATGCGCATCACCGAGGCCGGCTGGTGCAGCGTGTTCCACCAGTCGACCGAGAACTTGATGATGGGCAGGTTGATCGCGCCGACCAGCGTCAGCACCGCGGCAGCGCGCGCCGCGCGCGAGGGATCGTCGACCGCGCGCCACAGCGCCATCAGGCCGAGATACATCAGGAACAGAATCAGCACCGAGGTCAGGCGAGCGTCCCATTCCCAATAGGTGCCCCACATCGGCCGGCCCCACAGCGAGCCGGTCAGCAGCGCGAGGAAGGTGAAGGCGGCGCCGATGGGAGCTGCCGCCTTCGCGGCGACGTCGGCGAGCGGATGCCGCCACACCAGCGTGCCCAACGAGGCGATGCTCATCACGCCCCACACGAACATCGACAGCCAGGCGTTGGGCACGTGGATGAACATGATCTTCACGGTCGCGCCCTGCTGGTAGTCGTCGGGCGCTAGCGCGGATTGGTAGAGGCCGATCGCGAGCAGGATGACGGTCGCGGCCGCAAGCCACGGCAACACCCGCGCCGTCAGCGCGAGGAACCGTGTCGGGTTGGCGAGGTCGATCAGCGTCATGGTATTCTGATAATCACAGGTCAGCACTCACGCAATCAGCATAAAAGCGGGCAGCGAAAGTTGATCGGGGTCAAGGTCAGTCGAGCTCATCTCAGTCGAGACCATGCCGCAGGCTCGCCGCCGCGGCGAAGGGGCCGATCACGAGGCTGACCAGCGACAGCGCGCACAGGATCGAGAACGGCGCGCCGAACGACATGGGACCGACGATCACGGCCTGGGAGGCCGCGACCCCGAAGATCAGCACCGGGATCGACAGCGGCAGCACCAGAACCGCCATCAAAAGCCCGCCGCGATGCAGCGTCACCGCCAGCGCGGCGCCGATCATGCCGGTAAAGGTCAGGGCCGGCGTGCCCGCGAGCAGCGTCAGGGCCACCGCGCCGGTCGCGACCAAGTCGAGGTTGAGCAAGAGCCCGAGCACGGGGGTTGCGACAATCAGCGGCAGGCCCGCCGCCAGCCAATGCGCCAGCGCTTTCGCCGCGCAGGCGAGTTCCAGCGGCGTCCGGCTCATCGTGATCAGGTCGAGCGAGCCGTCCTCATGGTCGGCCATGAACAGCCGGTCCAGCGTCAGCAGGCTCGCCAGCAGCGCGCCCAGCCAGAGAATGGCTGGCCCCAGCCGCGACAGCAGCGCCAGGTCCGGCCCCACCGCGAACGGCATCAGCACCACCACGGTCAGGAAGAACAGCACGCCGATCAGCGCCCCGCCGCCAACGCGGAGCGCGATCCTGATATCCCGGCGGATGAGGGCGGACAGGGCGGTCATGGGGCTGCCTTTTCGGCTTCGAGACGATCGTAAGAGCCCGACTCGCGCCACAGGCAATCTGCGCTCCCTCCCCCCTTGCGGGGGAGGCGTAGGCCGCCTCCGGCGGCCGTCCTCTTAAGAGACGCCGAAGCGAAGCTTCGGCTATGGGAGAGGGGTGGCCCCGGAAAAGGTGTGCTTGGGTTCAGGGAAGGACTTCGGTAGATCGAGAGGGTCCCTGTGTGGCACCCCCCTCCCTGACCCTCCCCCACAGGGGGGGAGGGAACGGGTAGAGCGGAGCTTTGCCGCTCGAAAAGCTGAGGGTCGGTCGGAATCATGCCACACCCCCGATCCGCAGCTCGCGTGATTCGATCCCCAGCGCCATGTGGGTGGCCGCGATGATCAGGCCGCCGCGGGCGAGATGGTCGCGCATCAGGCCGCCGAACATGTCCTGGCCGGCGACGTCCAGCGCCGTGGTCGGCTCGTCCAGGAGCCAGATCGGGCGGCGCACCGTCAGCAACCGGGCCAGCGAGAGCCGGCGGCGCTGGCCGGCCGACAGAAAAGCTGCCGGCAGGTGGGTGGCGTGGTCGAGCCCGACCGTGGCGAGGCTCTCATGGGCATCAAGTCGCTCGCCGCCCAGAAAATCGGCCCAGAATGACAGATTTTCCGCCACGCTCAGCGCCGGCTTCAGGGCGTCGCGATGGCCGAGATAGTGGCATTGCTCAGGCAATGTCAGCTCGGCATCGCCGCCATCGAGCGCGATCGTCCCGCCAGCCGGAATGAGCAGCCCCGCGATCAGCCGCAGCAGCGATGTCTTGCCCGACCCGTTGCGGCCGACGACCGCCACGGCCTCGCCGGAGACGGCCTCGAAATCGAGTCCGGCAAACACCTCGCGGCCGCCCCGCACACAGATCACCCCACGTCCGGAAAGCTGCATCTTGCCTCGTATCAACCCGTTCAAACCAGGCCTCAGGAAAACTTGGGGTAGCGCATGGGAATTTTTGGCTCGCGGATTGCTGCGGCACGTTTGTGGCGGTGGCGGCGCGGTTAGAAAGCTTCTATAAGCCCGGAACTACTTGATGCAGCAACTCAACCTGCCCCTGCAAGCGACCCAGCCGGACTCGCTGACGGTGTTAAAATACCCCTTGCCGGGTATAACTAACAATTGGGATTTCCTACATGACCTCGCTCGACAGCTTCAAATGCAAAAAGACCCTCAAGGTCGGCGCCAAGACCTATGTCTATTACAGCCTGCCCACGGCCGAGAAGAATGGTCTGAAGGGAATTTCGAAACTCCCCTATTCGATGAAGGTCCTGCTCGAGAACCTCCTGCGCAATGAGGACGGCCGCTCGGTCAAGAAGGCGGACATCGTCGCGGTGTCCAAATGGCTGCGCAAGAAGTCGCTGGAGCACGAGATCGCGTTCCGCCCGGCGCGCGTGCTGATGCAGGACTTCACCGGCGTGCCCGCGGTGGTCGATCTCGCCGCGATGCGCAACGCGATGCAGAAGCTCGGCGGCGATGCCGAGAAGATCAACCCGCTGGTGCCGGTCGATCTCGTCATCGACCATTCCGTGATCGTGAACTTCTTCGGCGACAACAAGGCCTTCGCCAAGAACGTCACCGAGGAATACAAGCAGAACCAGGAGCGCTACGAGTTCCTGAAGTGGGGCCAGGCGGCGTTCTCGAACTTCTCCGTCGTGCCGCCCGGCACCGGCATCTGCCACCAGGTCAATCTCGAATATCTCTCCCAGACGGTCTGGACCAAGAAGGAGAAGATGACGGTCGGCAAGAAGACCGGCACCTTCGAGGTCGCCTATCCCGACTCGCTGGTCGGCACCGATTCCCACACCACGATGGTCAACGGTCTCGCCGTGCTCGGCTGGGGCGTCGGCGGCATCGAGGCGGAAGCCTGCATGCTCGGCCAGCCGCTGTCGATGCTGCTGCCTAACGTCGTCGGCTTCAAGCTGAAGGGCGCGATGAAGGAAGGCGTCACCGCGACCGACCTCGTGCTGACCGTGACGCAGATGCTGCGCAAGCTCGGCGTCGTCGGCAAGTTCGTCGAGTTCTTCGGCCCCGGCCTCGATCATCTCTCCGTCGCCGACAAGGCGACCATCGCCAACATGGCGCCCGAATATGGCGCGACCTGCGGCTTCTTCCCGGTCGACGCCGCGGCGATCGACTACCTCAAGACCTCCGGCCGCGCCGCACCGCGCGTTGCGCTGGTGCAGGCCTATGCCAAGGCGCAGGGGCTGTTCCGCACCGCCAAGTCGGCCGATCCGGTGTTCACGGAAACGCTGACGCTCGACCTCGCCGACGTCGTGCCGTCGATGGCCGGTCCGAAGCGTCCCGAAGGCCGCATCGCGCTGCCGTCGGTCGCGGAAGGCTTCTCGGTCGCGCTCGCCAATGAGTACAAGAAGACCGAAGAGCCGGCGAAGCGCTTTGCCGTCGAAGGCAAGAAGTACGAGATCGGCCATGGCGACGTCGTGATCGCGGCGATCACCTCCTGCACCAACACCTCGAACCCGAGCGTGCTGATCGGCGCCGGGCTCCTGGCCCGCAATGCCGCGGCGAAGGGCCTCAAGGCCAAGCCGTGGGTGAAGACCTCGCTTGCCCCGGGCAGCCAGGTGGTCGCGGCCTATCTCGCCGATTCCGGCCTCCAGGCCCACCTCGACAAGGTCGGCTTCAACCTGGTCGGCTTCGGCTGCACCACCTGCATCGGCAATTCCGGTCCGCTGCCGGAGGAGATCTCGAAGTCGATCAACGACAACGGCATCGTTGCCGCCGCCGTGCTCTCCGGTAACCGCAACTTCGAAGGCCGCGTCTCGCCGGACGTGCAGGCGAACTATCTGGCCTCGCCGCCGCTGGTCGTCGCTCACGCGCTCGCGGGTAGCGTGACCAAGAACCTCGCCGTCGAGCCGCTCGGTGAAGGCAAGGACGGCAAGCCGGTGTACCTCAAGGACATCTGGCCGACGTCGAAGGAGATCAACGCCTTCATGAAGAAGTTCGTGACCGCGTCGATCTTCAAGAAGAAGTATGCCGACGTGTTCAAGGGCGACACCAACTGGCGCAAGATCAAGACCGTCGAGAGCGAGACCTATCGCTGGAACATGAGCTCGACCTACGTGCAGAACCCGCCCTACTTCGAAGGCATGAAGAAGGAGCCGGAGCCGGTCACCGACATCGTCGAGGCGCGCATCCTCGCCATGTTCGGCGACAAGATCACCACCGACCACATCTCGCCGGCCGGTTCGATCAAGCTCACCTCGCCCGCGGGCAAGTATCTCAGCGAGCACCAGGTGCGTCCCGCCGACTTCAACCAGTACGGCACCCGGCGCGGCAACCATGAAGTGATGATGCGCGGCACCTTCGCCAACATCCGCATCAAGAACTTCATGCTCAAGGGCGCCGACGGCAACATCCCGGAAGGCGGCCTCACCAAGCACTGGCCCGACGGCGAGCAGATGTCGATCTACGACGCCGCGATGAAGTACCAGCAGGAGCAGGTGCCGCTGGTGGTGTTCGCCGGCGCCGAATACGGCAACGGCTCCTCGCGCGACTGGGCTGCAAAGGGCACGCGCCTGCTCGGCGTGCGCGCGGTGATCTGCCAGAGCTTCGAGCGCATCCATCGCTCCAATCTTGTCGGTATGGGCGTGCTGCCGCTGACCTTCGAGGAAGGCACCTCCTGGTCGTCGCTCGGCCTGAAGGGCGACGAGAAGGTCACGCTGCGTGGTCTCGTCGGCGATCTGAAGCCGCGCCAGAAGCTGACCGCGGAGATCGTCTCCGGCGACGGTTCGTTGCAGCGCGTTTCGCTGCTTTGCCGCATCGATACGCTGGACGAGCTCGACTACTACCGGAACGGCGGCATCCTGCACTACGTGCTGCGCAAGCTCGCGGCTTAAGCGCGGATTTGTGAACGGTGGCTCACTGCGAAGTGAGTAGAAGGTTAAACGAAGGCGGCCTATCACAAGGCCGCCTTCGCGCGTTTGCGGCATGCTTCGGATGGGCCCGCCCGGCGGAAACTCCGCCCTGGACGGTCGAATGTGCCGTGCCCGTAAGACTACGGTGACCATCAGGCGATAAGATTTCCCTTCCCACGAGCAACGGTGTGCGGCGTTCGACATGACAGCAATGACGGCTTCTCATCTGATTTCACGTTGGTCCGGGGCCTTCTGGTCGGGAGCACTCGGCATCTGTGCGATCGTCGCCGTCATCCGTCCCGCTGAGGCTGATCCCCGCGCCGTGGTTGAGCTCTTCACCTCGCAGGGCTGCTCCTCCTGCCCGCCCGCCGACAAGATCATCGGCGATCTCTCCAGCGATCCCTCGATCATCGCGCTGAGCATGCCGATCGATTATTGGGATTATCTCGGCTGGAAGGACACGCTGGCGGATTCGCGCTTCTCGGCGCGGCAGCGCGCTTATTCGCGCATGCGCGGCGACCGCGAGGTCTACACCCCGCAGGTCGTGGTGAACGGCTCGACGCATGTCGTCGGCAGTGATCGTGCCGGCATCGAGAGTGCGATCGGCAAGACCGACAAAGGCATGGGCGTGATGAGCGTGCCGGTGACGATGTCGCTCTCGGGCAAGCAGATCAACGTGTCGGTGGCCGCGAGCAAGGAGCCGGCGATCTCGCACGGCGAAGTCTGGATCTGCTCGATTGCGAAGTCAGTGCCGATCGCGATCGCCAAAGGCGAAAATCGCGGACAGCAGATCACCTATCACAACGTGGTGCGCAACCTGCTCAAGGTCGGCGACTGGAACGGTCGTCCGGAAAGCTGGACGGTGCCGATCGAGAACCTCACGCGCGACGGCGTCGATGGCGCGGTGGTCTATGTCCAGGACGGCAGCCGCGAGAAACCCGGCCCGATGCTGGGCGCGGCATACACGTCGCTGCACTGACGCGCACGCTTCGCATTCTTCCTGATGCGCGGTCTGGCTCTATCTCCTCATGGTGAGGAGCGCGCCCCTTGCGCGCGCGGCGGACGATGCTGCGCATCGCCGCGAGAACCATGAAAGGCCCCGCTGATGCCGCTCGGGCCTCGATCCTTCGGGACGCCGCGCGAAGGATGAGGGGAGAGAGCGTACGCAAGATCGTGTCGGAAAAATCTTGTCCCTCGTCATTCCGGGGCGCGCCTCTTTGGCGCGAGCCCGGAATCCATTTCTCAACTGGGAACCTTGGATTGATGGATTCCGGGCCCGCGCTTCGCGCGTCCCGGAATGACAGCGGGGGAAGAAACATCCCGACACAAACAAAAAAGGACCAACTCGCGTTGGCCCTCCTTGTCGCGCGTACAGACCCGATCCCGTCGACCCCGGGGGGCTGGGGGCTGAGGAATCCGGAACCGAAAGGACCGGGTCAACGCACACAGCTCTTTTCGCAGTGCAGGGCGGCAGGCGCTGGGCGGAAAAGCGGCGATACTATGATTCCTGCTAACGATCCCGTGACGGTTCGTCGCGACAGAGTTCCACCGTTGCGTGTGTTCCGATTCGCCCCCGGTTCAATGGGTTGCACCGAGAGCTCTTCAAACAGCCCTCGAGAGCCCCTTGCGGTGGGGAACGGTTGGCGCAATCATGCGATTGTCATGATCCGCGGTTCCGGGGACGGTTTTCGCGGACGCGATCATGCCGTGCGATCAGGAGGCGCTCCATGAGTCTGACGTCGGAGGATGCCGATCCGAGCGAGCAGCGCGCGGCGGCGCGTCCCCCCGCTGCGAATGCGCAGCCGAACCAGGTGACCTTCAACCGGCTCGAGCTGCGCCGAATTCTCAATCTCTACGGCCGCATGGTCGCCGACGGCGAGTGGCGCGACTATGCCATCGACTTCCTGAAGGACCGTGCGGTGTTCTCGGTCTATCGCCGTGCCTCGGAAGTGCCGATCTATCGCATCGAGAAGGACCCGCGCCTCGCGCGCAAGCAGGGCATGTACAGCGTGATCTCGGCGACCGGCCTGATCCTGCGCCGCGGCCACGAGCTCGAGCGCGTGCTGCTGGTGATCGATCGCAAGCTGGCCGTGGTGTAGCAAACTCCTCTCGTCATTCCGGGATGCGCCGATAGGCGCAGGCCCGGAATCCATAACCCCGGCCTGTGGTTATGGATTCCGGGCTCGCGACTTCGTCGCGCCCCGGAATGACGATGAAGAAACGCTTACTTCCCCGGCACCGTGCTGGCGCCCTCGCCGAGCTCGCGCTGCATCATCACCGTGTCGAGCCAGCGGCCGAATTTCAGCCCGACATTGGGATGCGTGCCGATCATCCTGAAGCCGCCCTTGGTGTGCACGCCGATCGAGCCGGCATTGGCGGAATCGCCGATCACCGCGATCATCTGGCGGAAGCCGCGCGCCTCGCACTCGGCGATCAGCCGCTCCAGCAGCAACGAGCCGACGCCGCGGCGGTGGAAGGAGGGGTCGAGATAGATCGAGTTCTCGACCGTGAAGCGATAGGCTGGCCGCGGCCGGTAGGCGCCGGCATAGGCGTAGCCGGCAACGCGGCCGTCGAGGATGGCGACGAAATAGGGATAGCCGCCGTCGACCAGCGCGCGGTAGCGCCGCGTCATCTCGGCAAGATCCGGCGGCTCCAGCTCGAACGTCGCCGTGCCCTCGCGGACAGCCTGCTGGTAGATGGCGGTGATGGCGGGGAGGTCGGCCTCAAGGGTGGGCCTGATTTCAGGTGCGGACATGGGGAAAGATTAGAGCCTTCCCGCGGCGGCCGGAAGAGGCAACATCGTTTCCATATACTCCGTCATTGCGAGGAGCCCTTGCGACGAAGCAATCCAGAAATGCATCCGCGGAAGCACTCTGGATTGCTTCGCTGCGCTCGCAATGACGGTGTTCGTGGAGGCACCGGCTCAAACAAAAACCCCGGCCTCTCGGCCGGGGTTCGTGTCGTCCACTCTCTCGCCGATCGCTTAATCGCGCTGGCCGAGGAGCTGCAGGAGCAGCGTGAACAGGTTGATGAAGTTCAGGTACAGCGACAGCGCGCCGGTGATGGCCGCACGCTCTGCGATGTCACCGCCGGCCGCAGCGTAGCCGTAGATGTAGTCGTTCTTCAGCCGCTGGGTATCCCAGGCGGTGAGGCCCGCGAACACCAGCACGCCGACCACCGACACGATGAACTGCAGCATCGAGCTCGCCAGGAACAGGTTCACCAGGCTCGCGATGATGATGCCGATCAGGCCCATGAAGAGGAACGAGCCCATCCCGGTCAGATCACGCTTGGTGGTGTAGCCGTAGAGGCTGAGCGCACCGAAGGTCGCCGCGGTGATGAAGAACACCCGCACGATCGAGGTGTGCGTGAACACCAGGAAGATCGACGACAGCGAGATGCCCATCAGCGCCGAGAACACCCAGAACAGGATCTGGGCGGTCGAGGGCGCCAGACGGTTGATGCCTGCCGAGATCACGAACACCATGGCGAGCGGCGCGAGCATGAACAGCCACTTCAGGGGGCTGACGAACATCGCATAGCCGAACGGCGTCAGGAACAGCTTGCCGACGCGGACGGCTTCCGGGGTCGGAACGTCGGTCACGGCGGCCATGTAGACGCCGAGTGCGGCAAGGCCCGTGATGGCGAGGCCAATGCTCATGTAGTTGTAGATGCGCAGCATGTAGGCGCGCAGGCCGGCATCGACCGTCGCGGCGTCAACACGCCCGGCGGCCCTGCCGAAAGGAGAAGCGTAATTACGGTCTAGGTCCGACATGGTCGAATTCCCGTTGGTTGGCCGGTCCGGCATGAGGGTCGCCATGCCGCCGGTTCGTCAAACTCTATCTCGGATACCGATGTCTGCCGACTAAATTTTGGCTAACAATCGGGGGTCCGAACCCATTGGATATGTGGGAAACTAACACATTCGCTGCAACCGTCCACGCGCGGCCGAATGTCGCCCTCGCCGGCAATCCTGGCGAGCGGACGTGGTTAATCGCAAGAATCGTGCGTTTCCGCACCCGCGCGGCGGCCCGCTACCTTTTGTCACAAATTCCGCAACACCGTGGCGGGCTTTTTGTTCAACGCCAGGAGCGTGCCGGCGAGCCCTAGCCCGACGGTGACGACCAGGGCGGCCACGACCACGCCGGCCGCGCTGCCGGCCTGCCAGACGAAGCTGAGCGTCATCAGCCGCGTCACGATCATCCAGGCGGCGATGCTGCCGGCGATCACGCCGAAGACCGCGGTTGCAAGCCCGATCAGGAGGTATTCGAGCGCATAGGCGCCAAGCAGCCGCAACCGCGTCGCGCCCAGCGTCTTCAGGATCACCGCATCGTAGACCCGGTGGCGATGGCCGGCCGCGAGCGCCCCGCCGAGCACCAGGATCGCCGAGATCAGGGTCACGGCGCTGGCGCCGCGGATCGCCAGCGCAAGATTGGTCACGACCGAGCCGACCGTCTCCATCACCTCGCGCACCCGCACGCTCGTCACCATCGGGTAGGTGTCGGCCACCTGCTTGATGATCCTGCCGTCGCCTTCGGCATTGCTGCCGGCTTCCGTCAGCGTCGCGATATGGGTATGCGGCGCGCCCTTGAAGGCGTTCGGCGAGAACACCAGGACGAAATTGATGCCGAGCCCCTGCCAGTCGATGTTGCGCAGATTGCTGATCTTCGCCGGGATGTCGCGGCCGAGCACGTTGACCACGACCTCGTCGCCGAGCTTGAGGCCGAGCCCGTCGGCGATCTTCTTCTCCATCGAGACCAGCGGCGGGCCGGAATAGTCGGCGCTCCACCACTCGCCCTCGACCACCTTGGAGCCCTTCGGCAGCTCGCCGGTATAGGTGAGGCCGCGGTCGCTTTGCAGCACCCACTCGGAATCGGTCGTCGGCTTGAGCTCTTCGGCGCGGACGCCGCGTGCGGCGACGATGCGCCCGCGCAGCATCGGCACGTCCTCGACCTTGGCGCCGGGCGCGATCTGGCGCAGATAGCCGTCGAACTGCGCGGCCTGCGTGCTCGGAATGTCGATGAAGAAGAACGACGGCGCCTGGTCCGGCAGGGCCGCGAGGAACTGCCGGCGCAGATTGCCGTCGATCTGGGTGATGGTGACGAGCACGGCGAGCCCGAGGCCGAGCGACAGCACGACCGAGGGCGTCAGCGCGCCCGGCCGGTGGATGTTGGCGATCGCGAGCCGCAGCATCGGCAGCCGCGTCCGCGGCATCCGCCGCGCGATCGTCATCAGCAGGGCGGCGATGCCGCGCAGCAGCGCGAACACGACGACCGAGGAGGCCACGAACACCGCGGCAATGCGTTTGTCGAAGGACAGGCCGATCACGACCGCGACGAGCAGGGCGATCACGACGCCCATGAACACGAGATAGCTCCAGCGCGGCCGGTGCCATTCGGAGCTGATGGTGTCGCGGAACAGTGCGGCGACCGGCACGTCGTGCACCCGTCCGAGCGGCCACAGGCCGAAGGCGAGCGCGGTCAAAAGGCCGTAGACGAAGGACAGCGCGAGCTCGTCGGCATGCACGGCCGGCACCACCGGCAGTGGCAGCAGCTTGCCGAACAGCCCGACGATGGCGAAGGGCATGGCGGCGCCGAGCGCGAGCCCGATCACGGACCCGATCGCGGCCAGCAGGATGACCTGGGCGAGATAGATGCCGAACACGTCGCGGCCCGTGGCGCCGACGGCCTTGAAGGCCGCGATCACCTCGAGCTTCCGGTCGATATGGCTCTTCACCGCGTTGGCGACGCCGACGCCGCCGACCAGCAGCGCGGCGAGGCCGACCAGCGTCAGGAACTGCGTGAAGCGGCTGATGTTGCGCTCGAGCTGCGGCGAGGCGTTGGAGCGGCTGCGGACTTCCCAGCCGGCCTGCGGCGCGGCGTTGCGCGCATCGGCGATGAAGGCGTCGGTGGCGCGCTCGTTGTTGGCGGTATCGGGCAGCTTCACCCGGTAGACCCAGCGCACCAGGCTGCCGGGCTGGATCAGGCCGGTGGCCCGCAGGCCCGCCTCGCTGATCAGGAAGCGCGGGCCGAAGCCGATGCCGCCGGCGAGCTTGTCGGGCTCGGCTTCGACCGTGCTGCGGATCTGGAAGGTCGCCGAGCCGATGGTGACGCGGTCGCCGGTCTTGAGCGAGAGCCGCGCCAGCAGCGTCGGATCGGCAGCCGCGCCGAACGCGCCGTCACGCTCCGCAAGGATGTCGGACATCGGCAGCTGTGGCGCCAGCGTCAATTGGCCGAGCATCGGATAGGTGTCGTCGACCGCCTTCATCTCGACCAGCGCGAGCTGGCCGTCGGCCGAGCGCGCCATGCCGCGCAGGGTCGCGGCGGTCGAGACGGTGCCGCGCGAACGCAGGAAGGCGACTTCCTCGGGCTTGGCCTCGCGCTGGAACAGCACGAAGGAGACGTCGCCGCCGAGCAGCGTGCGGCCTTCGCGGGCGAGGCCGTCGGAGAGGCTCGCCGACACCGAGCCGACGCCGGCGATCGCCATCACGCCGAGCGCGATGCAGGCGATGAAGACGTAGAAGCCGCGCAGGCCCCCGCGCAATTCGCGTAAGGCGTAGCGGAGCGACAACGCGGCGGCGTTGGGCCGCACGAACGGTTCGGCCGCGGCGCTCATGCCGGTGCAGACTGCGTGTCGATGCGGCCGGAGCGCAGGCGGATGACGCGATCGCAGCGATGCGCGAGCGAGGAATCGTGCGTGACCAGCACCAGGGTCATGCCGCGCTCGGCATGCTTGGTGAAGAGCAGGTCGACGATTTGTTTGCCGGTTGCCTCGTCGAGATTGCCGGTCGGCTCGTCGGCGACGAGAATCGCAGGATCGGGCGCCAGCGCGCGCGCGAGCGCGACGCGCTGCTGCTCGCCGCCGGAAAGCTGCGTCGGATAATGATGCAGGCGGTCGCCGAGCCCGACCGATTGCAGCTCCTGCGCCGCGCGTTTCGCGGCCTCGGGATTGCCGGCAAGCTCAAGCGGCACGGCGACATTCTCCAGCGCCGTCATGGTCGGGATCAGATGGAAGGACTGGAAGACGATGCCGACCTGGCGGCCGCGGAAGCGGGCGAGCGCGTCCTCGTCGAGGGCATTGAAAGGCGTGCCGTTCACCACCACCTCTCCGCTATCAGGACGCTCCAGCCCCGCCATCACCATCAGCAGCGTGGATTTGCCCGAGCCTGACGGGCCGATCAGGCCAATCGTCTCGCCCGAGGCGACCCGCAAGCTGATATCCTTGAGGATGTGAACGCGTGCCGCGCCCGTACCCAATGAGAGATTGACGTTGGAGATGGCGATGGTGTCCGGCGTGGTGCCGGCGAGCGAAGAGGATTCGATGCGAGTGTCCATGGTCCGGTCATATGGCAACTCCGATAGCGCGGTCGAGAGGCGTTACGGATTGTTCATGCACATAGCCGTGTTGGTGCTCGCCGTGATGACAATTGCGACAAATGCGTCGGCACAGGCCCAGCCGGCCGCCAAACCGATCAAGCTGGTGGTCCTCGGCGATTCCTTGAGCGCCGGCCTCGGCCTCCCGGCCCAGGAGGCATTCCCCACGAAACTTCAAAAAGCCTTGCAGGCCAAAGGCATAGAGGTTGGCATGACCAATGCCGGGGTGTCCGGCGACACCGCCTCCGGCGGCCGCGACCGGCTCGACTGGTCGGTCCCTGAGGGAACCGAGGGGGTGATCGTCGAGCTCGGCGCCAACGACGCGCTGCGCGGCATCGATCCCGGCCTGACGCGCACCGCGCTGACCGACATCGTCCAGCGGCTGAAGGCGCGCAGGATTCCGGTCATGCTGTGCGGCATGCTGGCTCCGCCGAATTACGGCGCCGACTACGCCGCCCGCTTCAATTCGATTTATCCGGATCTTGCGAAACAATTCGACGTGCCGCTCTATCCGTTCTTTCTCGACGGCGTTGCGGCCGACGCCAAGCTCAACCAGGCCGACGGCATCCATCCGACCGCGGCGGGCGTGGACATCATCGTCGGCAACATGATGCCCACGGTGGAGGCATTCCTGCGCAACATAAGCGAGCAACGCCGTTGAAAAGCAGGCAACGCTAACCCTAATTCCCAGGGTTTTCACGGGGTGGCCCGCGCGATGCTTCGCAGAGTCACACAACTGCGATAGGAATCAGGGTACCGGTGATTCGTCGCCGGCTCTAATTTGGATAAGGTCCTGCTTCAAGGGACCGTACCCAAGCATCGGGAGTGCGAAACGATGCCGCGTTTGTTCACTGGTCTGGAAATCCCGGCCGAGATCGGCCAGACGCTTTCCAACTTGAGGGGCGGCCTTCCCGGCGCCCGCTGGATCGATCCCGAAAATTATCACGTCACCTTGCGCTTCATCGGCGATATCGACGGCGTCTCCGCCAACGAGATCGCCTCGATGCTGTTTCGCGTCAACCGCAAACCGTTCGAGGTGAAGGTGCAGGGGCTGACGAGCTTCGGCGGCCGCAAGCCGCGCGCGGTGGTCGCCACCATCGCGCCGAGCAAGCCGCTGATCGAATTGCAGGCCGAGCTCGAGCGGATGATGCAGCGGATCGGCCTTAATCCGGAGGGACGCAAGTTCATCCCGCACGTCACGCTGGCGCGACTGCACGACGCCACCGACCGTGACGTCGCCGACTATCTGTCGCTGCGCGGCTACTTCCCGAGCAAGGCGTTCATGGCCGAACGTTTTGTCTTGTTCTCGTCCCGTGCATCGACCGGCGGCGGACCGTATGTGGTCGAGGACGCCTACGAGCTGTGTGAGTAGGTCTTTACCTCTCCCCGCCTGCGGGGAGAGTGAGGAAATTCGCATACCCCTGACACCAATTCACGGCTTGCAATTTCCGTCCGTCTCTGGCGGTAAAGAGCCATGCTCTCGACCCCCAGTTCCCAATTCCGCGAGGCCTATCAGGCCCAGATCGCCGACGGCGCGATCGAGCCCGATGCTGCGCAGGCCGAAGTCGCCGAAGCCTATGCGGCGCTCGACCAGCGGCTCGGCAGCTACAAGCCGCAGCGCAAGCAGGGCCTGCTCAGCCGTCTGTTCAGCAGTGACAAGGACGAGGCGCCGCACGGGCTCTACATCCATGGCGAGGTCGGCCGCGGCAAGACCATGCTGATGGACCTGTTCTTCCAGCACAGTACCGTCGAGCACAAGCACCGCGCGCATTTCCACGAGTTCATGGCCGATGTGCACGAGCGCATCTACGACTATCGCCAGAGCATCGCGCGCGGCGAGATCGCCGACGGCGACGTCATCGCGCTGACCGCGAACGCGATCTTCGAGGAGAGCTGGCTGCTCTGCTTCGACGAATTCCACGTCACCGACATCGCGGACGCGATGATCCTCGGCCGCCTGTTCGCAAAGCTGTTCGAGCTCGGCACCGTGGTGGTCGCAACCTCCAACGTCGCGCCCGACGATCTCTACAAGGGCGGCCTCAACCGTTCGCTGTTCCTGCCCTTCATCAAGCAGATCACCGACCACATGGACGTGGCGCGGCTCGATGCGCGCACCGACTTCCGGCTGGAGAAGCTTCAGGGCGTGCCGATGTGGCTGACGCCGGCGGATGGCGATGCGGACGCAGCCCTCGACCGCGCCTGGTCGCGGATGAGCGGCAGCGCCAAATGCAAGTCGCGCGATATTTCGATCAAGGGCCGCATCCTGCACGTGCCGTGCTCGGCCCATGGCGTGGCGCGGTTCTCGTTCGCCGATCTCTGCGAGAAGCCGCTCGGCGCATCGGATTACCTCAGGCTCGCGCACGACTATCACACCATCCTGGTCGACCATATTCCAGTGATGGACTTCTCCCAGCGCAACGCCGCCAAGCGCTTCATCACGCTGATCGATACGCTCTATGACAATGCCGTGAAGCTGATGGCCTCGGCCGACGCCAACCCGATCTCGCTGTACGTCGCCGACGAGGGCAACGAGGCCAACGAGTTCAAGCGGACCGCCTCGCGCCTGATCGAAATGAGCTCGGAATCCTATCTGGCGCTGCCTCACGGCCGCAAGGATTCCACCGCGAGCGGCTCCACCAAGGGCCTGGTGGAGACTTAAGTCCTATTTCACCATTTTCTCCGCCGTCATTCCGGGGCGCGACCAAGTCGCGAGCCCGGAATCCATCACGCCACCAACTCTGCAGCCCGATGGATTCCGGGCCTGCGCCTGTCGGCGCATCCCGGAATGACGGACGGGGGGTATGCTGGCTGCGATCTCGGCAAGCCCGACAATTGGGCATCCACCGACTTGAACGGGCGAAGCGAAAGGGATAACCACCCTGTCAGTTTTCCCCTCCTTACGTGTCTAAAGGACAGGTTCACATGGCGCGCGACAAGATTGCTTTGATTGGCTCCGGTCAGATCGGCGGAACGCTGGCTCACCTCATCGGCCTGAAAGAACTGGGCGACGTCGTGATGTTCGACATCGCCGAGGGCGTGCCGCAGGGCAAGGCGCTCGACATTGCGCAGTCCTCGCCGGTCGACGGCTTTGACGCCCACTACACCGGCGCGAACTCCTACGAGGCGCTCGACAACGCCAAGGTCTGCATCGTCACCGCCGGCGTGCCGCGCAAGCCCGGCATGAGCCGCGACGATCTCCTCTCCATCAACCTCAAGGTCATGGAGCAGGTCGGCGCCGGCATCAAGAAGTATGCCCCCGACGCCTTCGTCATCTGCATCACCAACCCGCTCGACGCCATGGTGTGGGCGCTCCAGAAGGCCTCGGGCCTGCCGCACAAGAAGGTCGTCGGCATGGCCGGCGTGCTGGACTCGGCGCGCTTCCGCTACTTCCTGGCCGACGAATTCAACGTCTCCGTTGAAGACGTCACCGCCTTCGTGCTCGGCGGCCACGGCGACACCATGGTGCCGCTGGTGAAGTACTCCACCGTCGCCGGCATTCCGCTGCCTGACCTCGTCAAGATGGGCTGGACCTCGCAGGCGCGCCTCGACGAGATCGTCGACCGCACCCGCAACGGCGGCGCCGAGATCGTCAACCTGCTCAAGACCGGCTCGGCCTTCTACGCCCCGGCCGCTTCCGCGATCGCAATGGCCGAGAGCTATCTGCGTGACAAGAAGCGCGTGCTGCCCAGCGCCGCCTACCTCAACGGCGAATACGGCGTGAAGGACATGTATGTCGGCGTGCCCGTCGTGATCGGCTCCAAGGGTGTCGAGCGCGTCGTCGAGATCGAGCTCGCCGGCAAGGACCGCGAGGCCTTCGACAAGTCGGTCGGCGCGGTGCAGGGCCTGGTCGACGCCTGCAAGAAGATCGCCCCCGATCTTCTCGGCCGCTAAGGCGCAAACAAATCCTGCCGAAGATCGGAAAACCGGTCTTCGGCGGTTTCACTTCTGGGGCCCGGCAGCAACTCTTGTTGAAGGCCTGGCGGGTTCCGGCTCAGCAGTCCAAAGATCTCGATGTCAAAGAATCCGGGTTGCAGTTCCTGTGGTATATGGTATGCCAGCCACAAGACTGAGGTGGGCCTACGAGGTCACCGCCCGCGGATTCAGGGAGCGACCATATGAATATCCATGAATATCAGGCCAAAGCGCTGCTGGGCGAGTTCGGCGTCCCAATCTCCAAGGGCGTGCCGGTCCTTAAAGCCGCAGACGCGGAGGCCGCCGCCAAGGCGCTGCCTGGTCCGGTCTATGTGGTGAAGAGCCAGATCCATGCCGGTGGCCGCGGCAAGGGCAAGTTCAAGGAAGCCTCCGCCGGCGACAAGGGCGGTGTCCGCATCGCCAAGTCGGCCGCCGAGGTCTCCGAATTCGCCAAGCAGATGCTCGGCGCGACGCTCGTGACGATCCAGACCGGCCCTGCCGGCAAGCAGGTCAACCGCCTCTACATCGAGGACGGCTCCGACATCGACAAGGAATTCTATCTCTCGATCCTGGTCGACCGCGAGACCTCGCGCGTCTCCTTCGTCGTGTCGACGGAAGGCGGCGTCAACATCGAGGACGTCGCGCACAACACGCCCGAGAAGATCGTCACCTTCTCGGTCGATCCCGCGACCGGCATCATGGGCCATCACGGCCGCACCGTCGCCAACGCGCTGAAGCTCTCGGGCGATCTCGCCAAGCAGGCCGAGAAGCTCACCGCGCAGCTCTACGCGGCCTTCGTCGCCAAGGACATGTCGATGCTGGAGATCAACCCGCTGGTCGTGACCAAGCAGGGCCAGCTCCGCGTGCTCGACGCCAAGGTGTCGTTCGACGACAACGCGCTGTTCCGTCATCCCGAGGTGCTCGCGCTGCGCGACGAGACCGAGGAAGACGCCAAGGAAATCGAGGCGTCCAAGTACGACCTCAACTACGTCACCCTCGACGGCAACATCGGCTGCATGGTCAACGGCGCCGGTCTCGCCATGGCGACGATGGACATCATCAAGCTCTACGGCATGGCGCCGGCGAACTTCCTCGACGTCGGCGGCAGCGCCAGCAAGGAGAAGGTCGCGGCCGCCTTCAAGATCATCACCGCCGATCCCAACGTGAAGGGCATCCTGGTCAACATCTTCGGCGGCATCATGAAGTGCGACGTGATCGCCGAGGGCGTCACCGCCGCCGTGCGCGAGGTCGGCCTCAGCGTGCCGCTGGTGGTTCGCCTCGAAGGCACCAATGTCGAGCTCGGCAAGAAGATCATCCTTGAATCCGGTCTGAACGTGGTGCCGGCCGACAATCTCGACGACGCCGCGCAGAAGATCGTGAAGGCCGTCAAGGGAGGCTAACGCCATGGCCCAGGACCATCTCGCCGCATCATCTCCGCTTGCAGAGCACGCGCGTCTCGCCGCGTTCGCCGGCGAATGGGATGGCGAAGAGGTGGTCTTCCCGTCGCGCTGGACGGCGGGCGGGCCGGCCACCTCGCACACCGTCGCGCGCATGGATCTCAACGGGTTCTACCTGATCCAGGACTCAGTGCAGATGCGCGACGGCAAGCAGATCTTCGCCACCCACGGCATCTTCACCTTCGACCGCGAGGACCGGACCTACAAATTGTTCTGGTACGACTCGCTCGGCTACACGCCGCCTTCGCCCGCCTCCGGCGGGTGGGTCGGCAAGACCCTGACGCTGGTGCGCGGCTCGCTCCGCGGCAATGCGCGCCACGTCTACGAGATCATCGACGACAATTCCTACTCGTTGAAGATCCAGTTCTCGCCGGACGCGGAAGGCTGGGCTGACGTGCTCACCGGCGTCTACCGCCGCATCCACTGACCTCTCACTCGTTAGTTTCGCGAAAGCAGACCTCATGTCCATCCTGATCGACAAGAACACCAAGGTCATCTGCCAGGGCTTCACCGGCAAGAACGGCACCTTCCATTCGGAGGCCGCGATTGCCTACGGCACCAAGATGGTCGGCGGCACTTCGCCGGGCAAAGGCGGCTCGACGCATCTGGGCCTGCCGGTGTTCGACACCGTGCGCGACGCGCGTGAGAAGACCGGCGCGGACGCGTCGGTGATCTACGTGCCGCCGCCGGGCGCGGCCGATGCGATCTGCGAAGCCATCGACGCCGAGATCCCGCTGATCGTCTGCATCACGGAAGGCATTCCGGTCATCGACATGGTCCGCGTGAAGCGCTCGCTGGCCGGTTCCAAGTCCCGCCTGATCGGGCCGAACTGCCCGGGCGTCATGACCGCCGGCGAATGCAAGATCGGCATCATGCCGGCCAACATCTTCAAGACCGGCAGCGTCGGCATCGTCTCCCGCTCCGGCACGCTGACCTATGAAGCCGTGTTCCAGACCTCGCAGGAAGGCCTCGGCCAGACCACCGCGGTCGGCATCGGCGGCGACCCGGTCAAGGGAACCGAGTTCATCGACGTGCTGGAAATGCTGCTCGCCGACCCCAAGACGGAATCGATCATCATGATCGGCGAGATCGGCGGTTCCGCCGAGGAGGACGCCGCCCAGTTCCTCAAGGACGAGGCCAAGCGCGGCCGCAAGAAGCCGATGGTCGGCTTCATCGCCGGCGTCACCGCCCCTCCCGGCCGCCGCATGGGTCATGCCGGCGCGATCATTTCAGGCGGCAAGGGCGACGCCGGTTCCAAGACCGACGCGATGAAATCGGCTGGGATTACAGTGTCGCCGTCGCCCGCCCGCCTCGGGCACACGCTTGCCGAAAAGTTGAAAGGCTAATTCACTTCTTCGTACTTTTCCGGGCGAAGTTTCGCAGCAAATAGGGTAAATGGTGCCAATCGCGCTGGGCCTCTGCCGGGGAGCCCAGCGCCAGCGCCGTTTGTTATGCGCGAACCGAAATCGCCAGGAACTCAAGTATGTCTCGCCAAGACGCGAACGCAGCCTTTGCCCTCTCATCTTTTTTGCAGGGCACCAACGCCACCTACATCGACGAAATCTACGCCCGCTACGAGAAGGACCCGTCCTCGGTCGACGCCGAGTGGCAGGAGTTCTTCAAGAGCCTGAAGGACCAGCCGGACGACGTCCGCAGGAACGCCGAGGGCCCGTCCTGGGAGCGCGCCAACTGGCCGCTGACGCCGCAGGACGACCTGACCTCCGCCCTCGACGGCAACTGGGCCGAGGTCGAGAAGGCGGTCGGCGGCAAGATCGCCGCCAAGGCGCAGGCCAAGGGCGCCGATATCTCCTCCGCCGATCTGCTCCAGGCGACGCGCGACTCGGTCCGCGCCTTGATGCTGATCCGCTCCTACCGCATGCGCGGCCACTTCCACGCCAAGCTCGATCCGCTCGGCATCGAGGCGCCGCGCAACCGCGAAGAGCTCGACCCGCGCACCTACGGCTTCAGCGAGGCCGATTTTGACCGCAAGATCTTCCTCGATCACGTGCTCGGCCTCGAATACGGCACGCTGCGCGAGATCACCGCGATCTGCGAGCGCACCTACTGCCAGACGCTCGGCGTCGAGTTCATGCATATCAGCAATGCCGCGCAGAAGGCCTGGATCCAGGAGCGCATCGAGGGGCCCGATAAGGAAATCTCCTTCACCCGCGAGGGCCGCAGAGCCATCCTGACCAAGCTGGTCGAAGCCGAAGGCTTTGAAAAGTTCTGCGATACCAAGTTTACCGGCACCAAGCGTTTCGGTCTCGACGGTGCTGAATCCCTGATCCCCGCGCTCGAGCAGATCATCAAGCGCGGCGGCAATCTCGGCGTGAAGGAAATCGTGCTGGGCATGCCGCATCGCGGCCGCCTCAACGTGCTGACCCAGGTGATGGGCAAGGCCCACCGCGCGCTGTTCCACGAGTTCAAGGGCGGCTCGGCCAACCCTGACGCGGTCGAAGGCTCCGGCGACGTCAAGTATCACCTCGGCGCCTCCTCGGACCGCGAGTTCGACGGCAACCGCATCCATCTGTCGCTGACCGCCAATCCCTCGCATCTCGAGATCGTCGATCCCGTCGTGCTCGGCAAGGTCCGCGCCAAGCAGGACCAGCACGGCGATCCGCCGGATATGCGCATCTCCGTCATGCCGCTCTTGATGCACGGCGACGCCGCGTTCGCCGGCCAGGGCGTGGTCGCGGAATGCTTCGGCCTGTCGGACTTGAAGGGCTACCGCACCGGCGGCTCCGTGCACTTCATCGTCAACAACCAGATCGGCTTCACCACCTATCCGCGTTACTCGCGTTCCTCGCCCTATCCGTCGGATGTGGCGAAGATGATCGACGCGCCGATCTTCCACGTGAACGGCGACGATCCGGAAGCCGTGGTGTTCGCGGCCAAGGTCGCGACCGAATTCCGGCAGAAGTTCCACAAGCCCGTCGTCATCGACATGTTCTGCTACCGCAGGCATGGCCATAACGAGGGCGACGAGCCGGCGTTCACCCAGCCGGTGATGTACAAGAAGATCGCGGCGCATCCGTCCACGCTCGAGCTCTACGCCCGCCGCCTCATCAGCGAAGGCGTGATGACCGAGGGCGAGGTCGACAAGGCCAAGGCCGACTGGCGCGCGCGGCTCGATGCCGAGTTCGAGGCCGGCACCTCCTACAAGCCGAACAAGGCCGACTGGCTCGACGGCAAGTGGGCGGGCTTCAAGATCGCCGACCAGGAAGAGGACGCCCGCCGCGGCGTCACCGGCGTCGACATCACCGCGCTGAAGGATATCGGCCGCAAGATCACCAAGGTGCCGGATGGTTTCCGCGTCCACCGCACCATCCAGCGCTTCCTGGAGAACCGCTCCAAGGCGATCGACAGCGGCGCCGGCATCGACTGGGCGACCGGCGAAGCGCTGGCGTTCTGCTCGCTGCTCAACGAGAACCATCACGTCCGGCTGTCCGGCCAGGATTCCGAGCGCGGCACCTTCTCGCAGCGCCACTCGGTCCTGATCGACCAGGAAGACGAGAGCCGCTACACGCCGTTCAACCATCTCGGCCACGAGCAGGGCCATTACGAGGTCATCAACTCGCTGCTGTCGGAAGAAGCCGTGCTCGGCTTCGAATATGGCTATTCGCTCGCCGAGCCGAACACGCTGACCCTGTGGGAAGCGCAGTTCGGCGACTTCGCCAACGGCGCGCAGGTCGTGTTCGACCAGTTCATCTCCTCGGGCGAGCGCAAATGGCTGCGCATGTCCGGCCTCGTCTGCCTCTTGCCGCACGGCTATGAAGGGCAGGGACCGGAGCACTCCTCGGCGCGCCTCGAGCGTTACTTGCAGATGTGCGCGGAAGACAACATGCAGGTGGTCTACCCGACCACGCCGGCGAACTACTTCCACGTGCTGCGCCGGCAGCTGCATCGCGAGATCCGTAAACCCCTGATCCTGATGACGCCGAAGTCGCTGCTGCGTCACAAGCGGGCGGTGTCGCGTCTCGAGGAGCTTGCGAAGGGAACGACCTTCCACCGCATCCTGTACGACGACGCCCAGATGCTGCCAACCGATGCCATCAAGCTCGTTCCGGACGAGAAGATCCGCCGCATCGTGCTCTGCTCCGGCAAGGTCTATTACGACCTCTACGAGGAGCGCGAGAAGCGCGGCATCGACGACATCTACCTGATGCGCGTCGAGCAGCTCTATCCGGTGCCGCTGAAGGCGCTGGTGGCCGAGCTGTCGCGCTTCAAGAAGGCCGAAGTGGTGTGGTGCCAGGAAGAGCCCCGCAACATGGGTGCCTGGCACTTCATCGAGCCCTATCTGGAGTGGGTGCTGAACCAGGTGAACGGTGTGAGCCGGCGTCCGCGTTATGTCGGCCGCGCCGCTTCCGCCGCGACCGCCACGGGTCTGATGTCCAAGCATCAGGCTCAGCTGAAGGCGTTCCTGGACGAAGCACTGAGCTGAACTTTTTGAACTGCGTCATGCCCCGCCAAAAGCGGGGCATCCGGCATGCCATGGCGTCCTCGTGAATGCGAACGTCCCGGCTTGCTGGATGGCCTGCTTTTCGCTGGCCGTGACAATTGGAATTCATGACCGCATTGGCGATCCCTTAAGGAAAAGACCATGACTGAAATTCGTGTGCCGACGCTCGGCGAATCCGTCACCGAGGCCACCATCGGCCGCTGGTTCAAGAAGGCCGGCGACCCCGTCGCCGTTGACGAGCCCTTGGTGGAGCTCGAGACCGACAAGGTCACCATCGAAGTCCCGGCGCCCTCCGCCGGCACGCTGAGCGAGATCATCGCCGCTGACGGCGCGACCGTTGCCGTGGGCGCGCTGCTCGGCCAGATCACCGAAGGCGCCGCCGGCGCGGCCAAGCCGGCCGCTGCTCCCGCCAAGCCCGCTGCTGCTCCGGCCGCCGCGGCGGCTGCTGCCGCACCGGCTCCGGCCGCGAAGGCGCCGCCGGCCGATGCCCCGCTCGCCCCCTCCGTGCGCAAGCTCTCGGCCGAGACCGGCATCGACGCTTCGACCGTTCCGGGCTCCGGCAAGGACGGCCGCGTCACCAAGGGCGACATGCTCGCCGCGATCGAGCGTGCGGCCTCCGCGCCGACCCCGGTCAACCAGCCCGCCGCCGCCGTTCAGGTCCGCGCGCTGTCGCCGGCCGATGACGCCGCCCGCGAAGAGCGCGTCAAGATGACCCGGCTGCGCCAGACCATCGCGCGCCGCCTCAAGGACGTGCAGAACACCGCGGCCATGCTCACGACCTTCAACGAGGTCGACATGACCAACGTCATGGCGCTGCGCGCCCACTACAAGGACGCGTTCGAGAAGAAGCACGGCAGCAAGCTCGGCTTCATGGGCTTCTTCACCAAGGCCGTCGTGCAGGCGCTGAAGGACATCCCGGCCGTCAACGCCGAGATCGACGGCACCGACCTGATCTACAAGAACTACTATCACATCGGCGTCGCCGTCGGCACCGACAAGGGCCTCGTCGTGCCCGTGGTGCGTGACTGCGACCACAAGTCGATCGCCGACATCGAGAAGGGCATCGCCGATTTCGGCCGCCGCGCCCGTGACGGCCAGCTCAAGATCGACGAGATGCAGGGCGGTACCTTCACCATCACCAATGGCGGCATCTACGGTTCGCTGATGTCGACCCCGATCCTCAACGCGCCGCAGTCCGGCATCCTCGGCATGCACAAGATCCAGGAGCGGCCGATGGTCGTCGGCGGCAAGATCGAGGTCCGCCCGATGATGTACCTGGCGCTGTCCTACGATCACCGCGTCATCGACGGCAAGGAAGCCGTCACCTTCCTCGTCCGCGTCAAGGAGAGCCTGGAAGATCCGGCGCGCCTGGTGCTCGATCTCTGATCGCTGATGCTCTGCGAGCGCCGTCGCCCTCACGCGACGGCGCGTGTCGAACCATGGAGGCGCGCATGACCGATAAAGTCGTTGTCATCACCGGCGGGAGCCGCGGCATCGGGCGGGCGACCGCGATCGCGGCGGCCGCACGCGGCTTCCGTGTCGTGGTCGGCTACGCCAGCAACAAGCAGGCTGCGGATGAAGTCGTCGCGCAGATCGCGGCCAGCAACGGCAAGGCCATCGCGGTGAAATGCGATGTCGCCGAGGAAAGCGACATCCTCGAGCTGTTCAAGCAGGCGGACAAGTTCGGCACGCTCGGCGCACTCGTCAATAACGGCGGCATCGTCGGCAAGAGCGGCGTGCGCGTCGACGAGATGTCGGCCGAGCGCATCCAGCGCGTGATGGCGGTCAACGTCACCGGCTCCATCCTCTGCGCGCGCGAGGCGGTGAAGCGGATGTCGACCAGGCACGGCGGCAAGGGCGGCGTCATCGTGAACCTGTCGTCGGTCGCAGCCCGGCTCGGCGCACCCAACACCTATGTCGATTATGCCGCGTCCAAGGGCGCGGTCGATTCCTTCACCGTCGGGCTCGGCTACGAGGTCGCGGGCGAAGGCATCCGCGTCGCGGCGATCCGGCCCGGCCTGATCGACACCGAAATCCACGCCGCCGGCGGCGAGCCCGACCGCGCCCATCGTCTGGCCCATTTGGTGCCGATGAAGCGCGTCGGCACCGCCGAGGAAATCGCCAACGCCATCGTCTGGCTGATGTCGGACGATGCCTCCTACGTCACCTCAGCCATTCTTGATGTGTCCGGCGGACGCTGACGCGCCGCGCGGACGCTGACGCATCTTTCCACGCTAAACTCACGGGACTTTCTCTCATGGCTACCTACGATCTCGTCGTCATCGGCACCGGACCGGGCGGTTATGTCTGCGCGGTGCGCGCAGCCCAGCTCGGCATGAAAGTCGCCGTGGTCGAAAAGAACGCTACGCTCGGCGGCACCTGCCTCAATGTCGGCTGCATGCCCTCGAAGGCGCTGCTGCACGCCTCCGAAATGTTCGAGGAGGCCGCGCACTCCTTCGCCAAGATGGGCGTGTCGGTCTCCGCGCCGAAGCTCGAGCTGCCGGCGATGATGAACTTCAAGCAGCAGGGCATCGACGGCAACGTCAAGGGCGTCGAGTTCCTGATGAAGAAGAACAAGATCGACGTGCTCAAGGGCACCGGCAAGATCCTTGGCACCGGCAAGGTCGAAGTCTCCGCCGACGGCAAGTCGCAGGTCGTCGAGACCAAGAGCATCGTGATCGCCACCGGCTCGGACATCGCGCGTCTCAAGGGCATCGAGATCGACGAGAAGCGCATCGTTTCGTCCACCGGCGCGCTGTCGCTGGACAAGGTCCCCGGCAAGCTGCTCGTCGTCGGCGCCGGCGTGATCGGCCTCGAGCTCGGCTCGGTGTGGAAGCGGCTCGGCGCCGAAGTCGTCGTCGTCGAATTCCTGGATCGCATCATGCCCGGCATGGACGGCGAGATCGCCAAGCAATTCCAGCGCATCCTCGAGAAGCAGGGCTTTGCATTCAAGCTCGGCGCCAAGGTCACCGCCGTTGATACCTCCGGCAAGACGCTGAAGGCGACGATCGAGCCCGCCGACGGCGGCGCTGCGGAGACGCTGGAAGCCGACGTCGTGCTCGTCTGCATCGGCCGCGTGCCCTACACCGATGGGCTCGGCCTGAAGGAAGCCGGCGTTGCGCTCGACAATCGCGGCCGCGTGCAGATCGATCCGCATTTCGCCACCAGCCTGAAGGGCGTCTATGCCATCGGCGACGTCGTCGCGGGCCCGATGCTCGCGCACAAGGCCGAGGACGAAGGCGTTGCGGTTGCCGAGATCATCGCGGGCCAGGCCGGCCACGTGAATTACGACGTTATCCCAGGCGTCGTGTATACCACCCCGGAAGTCTCCTCCGTCGGCAAGACCGAGGAGGAACTGAAGCAGGCGGGCGTGGCTTATACCGTCGGGAAGTTTCCCTTTACCGCCAACGGCCGCTCCAAGGTCAACCAGACCACCGATGGCTTTGTGAAGATTCTCGCAGATGCGAAGACCGATCGCGTGCTCGGCGTGCACATTATCGGCCGCGAAGCCGGCGAAATGATCCATGAAGCGTGCGTTCTCATGGAGTTTGGCGGCAGTGCGGAGGATCTCGCGCGCACCTGCCACGCGCATCCGACCCGCTCGGAGGCCATCAAGGAAGCCGCGCTTGCAGTCGGCAAGCGGGCCATCCATATGTAGGCGACGCCCCGAGCCGAATCGGGCGGGACAACACATGCTGCGCCGCCTTCTCCAACCGGTCTGGGTCCTGCTTGCGATCATTTTCCTGATCGAAGCCTGGCTGTGGGACCATCTCGAACCGATCGTCGCGCGGGTTGTCGCCGCCATCCCGCTCGCGCGTTTCAAGCAATGGCTGACGGAGCGTGTCGACGCGCTGTCGCCGGCCATGACGCTGATCGTGTTCGCGGTCCCCATCATCCCGCTGTTTCCGCTCAAGCTGGTCGGCCTGTGGCTGCTCACGCATGAATACTGGACCAGCGCTGTCTTCACGATCCTGTTCGCAAAGCTCGTCGGCGTCGGCGTCACCGCCTTCGTGTTCGACGTCACGCGCGACAAGCTTTTGGAGATGCACTGGTTCGAGCGGATCTACGATCTCGTGATGAAGGTGCGTGCCAAGGCGCACCTGCTGGTCGACCCGATCAAGCAGCGCATCCGCGAGCTGATCACCGGCAACGGCGAAGGCTGGTCCGCCCGCACGCTCCGCCTGATCCAGCGCTTCCGCAAGAGCGTGCATCAGGCGCGGTGATTGCTGCGGCAATCAATCTATCACCGTCACCCCCGCGCAACGGCGAAGCCGTTGTCGCTGGAGGTGGCCGCTTCTTTGGCAGCGCAACCGCCTCATCAGCCCCCTCAATGCAAATGCAGCAGATGCGGCCACCACAGGCCGAGCGCGGTCATGAGCAGGCCGGCGAGCGTCAGGAGGCCGCCGACATAGGCGAGCGCGAAGATGCCGGTGATGATGGTGGCCGAGGCCAGCACGATGCCGATCTGGAAGGCGGCGGATGCCAGTTCGAAGTGATGGTATTTCGCGGTCGCCTCGTCGCGCTCGTGCTCGGCATGCTTGGCCTTCTCGGCGAGCTGCTCGGTGCCTTCGCCGGTCTCGGGCTCGGAGCGATAGCGCTGCGCGGTCTTGGTCCAGTCGTCGACCTGCTTCTGCACCGCTGCCTTCATGGCGTCGTCGGTCGCGCCGACGACCGTGAGCTTGCCCTGCTCGGCCGCGGTCACCACCACGGTGCGGCGGATGCTCTTGGCCTGGAAGAACGCCCAGAGATTGGCGGCCTCGACGTTCTTGCTGATCGATTCGGTCTGGGCGCCCTTGCCGAGCGTCTCCGAGATCGCCAGGAACAGGGCCAGCACGGCGATCAGAAGAGCGATCTTCTTGTTCGAGCCGGACGCGTGTTCGGCGTGCTCGGCATGCTCCATGCTTTCATGTGCGCTCATAAATCCCTCCTGCCTGGATGCCCCACGATTGACCGAACCGCGGGCGCCGCGCAAGAGGCATGCGCGCCAAGAGCTTGCTATGACAGCTTGATGTCAGAATTCACCGCCGCGGATGCGCGCTCGCATAGACTTCCAGCAGCCGCTCGGAATCGATGCCGGTGTAGATCTGCGTGGTCGAGAGCGAGGAATGGCCGAGCAGTTCCTGGATCGCGCGCAGGTCGCCGCCGCGCGACAGAAGATGCGTGGCGAAGGAATGGCGCAGCGCGTGCGGCGTCGCGCTGTCGGGCAGGCCGAGCGCGCCGCGCAGCCGCTCCATCGCGAGCTGGATGATGCGCGGGCTCAAGGGACCGCCGCGCGCGCCGACGAAGATCGGCCCTTCCGCCGGCAGCGGATAGGGGCACATCGAAACATATTCCTGCACCAGCGCCAGCACGTTCTGCAGCACCGGCACCATGCGGGTCTTGTTGCCTTTGCCTGTGACGACGAGCACGTCGCCTTCGCCCGGCTTCGGCACCTCGCGGCGCTTCAGTCCGAGCGCTTCGGAGATGCGCAGGCCGGAACCATACAGCAGCGCCATCACCGCCGCATCGCGCGCCAGAATCCAGGTCTCGCGTTCCTCGCCGGCGCGCTCGTCGGCGTCCGCAAGACGTTTGGCCGACGCCATCGGCAGCGGCTTCGGCAGGCTCTTTGCGACTTTCGGCGCTCGGATCGCCGAGAGCGCGCCGACCTTGCCCTTGCCCTCGCGCTCGAGGAAGCGGCCGAACGAGCGCAGGCCCGCCAGCGCGCGCATCAGCGAGCGACCGGCAATGTCGTCGGCCCGGCGCATCGCCATGAAGGCGCGCACGTCGGTGGCCTCCAGCGCGGCGAAGCGCTTGAGCGTGACGCGTTCGCCCCAATGATTGCAGAGGAAATCCAGGCACTGCCGCAAGTCGCGGCCATAGGCCTCCAGCGTCTTCGGCGACAGCCGCCGCTCGGCGCCGAGATGCGACAGCCAGCGCGTCATCTCCTGCGCGATCGAGGGATCGGCGCTGGCGAGCTCGATTTGTGGGGCGGCCGCTTTGCTCATGCGCTCTGGACGTGGTGATTCCGCACAGTATATCGCATCACACTCGTTTATCGTTCGCTAAGGCCGCCTCACGGCGCTAGCCTTGAGGCCCCCGGGTTCCGATTCTCAGTTCATGGACCACACGTCCCGCAGCAGCACCGTTTCCGCCAACGCGACCCGCATGGTCGACGTGCTGGTGCCGGTCGCGCTCGACCAGACCTATTCCTACAAGGTGCCGCGCGGGATGGAGCTGAAGGCGGGCGATCTCGTCGGCGTGCCGCTTGGGCCCCGCGAGGTGCTCGCCGTGGTCTGGGCCGAAAACGCCAATCCCGATCCGCGCCTGCACAACCGCCTCAAGGAGGTCAGCGAGAAGCTCGACCTCCAGCCGCTGAAGCCCGAGTTGCGTTCGGTCGTCGACTGGGTCGCCAATTACACGCTGAGCCCGCGCGGCATGGTGCTGCGCATGTGCCTGCGGATGGGCGAGAATCTCGGCCCCGAGCGGGTGCGCCCCGGCGTGCGCCTGATCGGCGATCCCCCCAGGCGGCTGACGCCGGCGCGGCAACGCGTGATCGAGGTGCTGTCGGACCGGCTGCTGCACGGCAAGTCCGAAGCGGCCAAGGAGGCGGGCGTCTCGGCCGGCGTGATCGACGGCCTGGTGGACGAAGGCACGCTCACGGTCGAGCCGATGCCGCCGCCGCCACCGCCGCCGGCCCCCGATCCGGATTTCGGCCGGCCGGATTTCACACCGCTCCAGCGCACCGCGGTCGATACGATGCGCGCGCTCGCGGCCAACGGCACCTTCCACGTCGCGCTGCTCGACGGCGTCACCGGCTCGGGCAAGACCGAGGTCTATTTCGAGGCGGTCGCGGAGGCGATCCGCCGCGGCAGGCAGTCGCTGATCCTGATGCCGGAGATCGCGCTCACCGGCCAGTTCCTCGACCGCTTCGCGCAGCGTTTTGGCGTGCGGCCGATCGAATGGCACTCCGAGCTCACCCCGCGCACCCGCGCGCGCAACTGGGCGGCGATCTCCGAAGGCAGCGCGCCGGTCGTGGTCGGCGCGCGCTCGGCGCTGTTTCTGCCCTACGCCAATCTCGGCCTCATCGTCGTCGACGAAGAGCATGACCAGGCCTACAAGCAGGACGAGGGCGTGCATTACCATGCCCGCGACATGGCGGTGGTGCGCGCGCATATCGCAAAAATTCCGATCGTGCTGGCCTCCGCGACGCCGTCGGTCGAATCCGAGGTCAATGCGCGCAAGAACCGCTATCAGCGCATCGCGCTGCCCTCGCGCTTCGGCGGCCAGCACATGCCGCATATCGAGGCGATCGACATGCGCCGCGAGCCGCCGGCGCGCGGCCGCTTCATCTCGCCGCGCCTGGCGGGCGAGATCAGGACCGCGATCGAGCGGCGCGAGCAGGCGCTATTGTTCCTCAATCGCCGCGGCTATGCGCCGCTGACGCTGTGCCGCGCCTGCGGCCACCGCTTCGCCTGCACCATCTGCGATGCCTGGCTGGTCGATCATCGCTTCCGCCAGCGCCTCGTCTGTCACCATTGCGGCTTCTCGATGCCGCGCCCGCATGTCTGTCCGAACTGTTCGGCGGAGGAATCGCTGGTCGCGGTCGGCCCCGGCGTCGAGCGCCTGCAGGAAGAAGCGGCCGCGCTGTTCCCGGAGGCGCGCACCATGGTGCTGTCGAGCGATCTCATCACCTCGATCGAGACCATGCGCTCCGAGCTTGCCGAGATCGCGGAGGGCCGCGTCGACATCATCATCGGCACGCAGCTCGTCGCCAAGGGCCACAATTTCCCGCGGCTCAATCTGGTCGGCGTCGTGGATGCGGATCTCGGCCTTTCCAATGGCGATCCGCGCGCGGCGGAACGCACCTGGCAGTTGCTCAACCAGGTGATCGGCCGCGCCGGACGCGAGCAGGGCCGCGGCGTCGGCTATCTCCAGACCCACCAGCCCGATCATCCCGTGATGAAGGCGCTGATCGCCTGCGACCGCGAAGCCTTCTACGACAGCGAGATCGATCTTCGCGAGCGCACGCTGTATCCGCCGTTCGGCCGGCTCGCCAGCCTGATCATCTCGGCCGGCGACCGCCCGAGCGCGGAAGGCTTTGGCCGCCGCCTCGTTGCGCTCGCGCCGCGCGACGAGCGCGTGGTGGTGCTGGGCCCGGCGGAAGCGCCGCTCGCCGTCATCAAGGGCCGCTACCGCTTCCGCATCCTGGTGAAATCGGCGCGCGGTTTCGACCTGTCGGACTATTTGCGCAACTGGCTCGCGGTCTGTCCGAAGCCGAAGGGCAATCAGAAGCTGGAGGTGGACGTCGATCCGCAGAGCTTTTTGTAAGGCTGCGGTCGCCGCCACATTCTCCGCTGTCATTCCGGGGCACGCGAAGCGTGAGCCCGGAATCCATTTCACCGCGGGCCCTGCCGCCCGATGGATTCCGGGCTCGATGCTGCGCATCGCCCCGGAATGACGACAACAAAAAGCCCGCCGTCCCCCAAGACGGCGGGCTTGTTTCATGCGCGCATCAAACTGATGGAAAGTGCGCGGGCAATGTGAGGCGCCGTGGCGCCTTAGGAGATGACTTCCGCGGTGACGCGGCCGACGCCGGCGCCGGTGAGGCCGATGGCGCGGGCAGCGCCCGTGGAGAGGTCGAGCACACGGCCGCGAATGAACGGGCCACGGTCATTGATGGTGACGATCACGCTCGAGCCGCCGTGGGTGACGCGCAGCTTGGTGCCGAACGGCAGCGAACGGTGTGCCGCGGTCATGGCGTTCTGGTTGAAGCGCTGGCCCGAGGCGGTCCTGCTGCCGGACTCGTTGCCGTAATAGGAGGCCATGCCGGAGAAGCTGTGCCCGGTGCCCGAGGACGGCGTCATCGCCGCATTGGCATTGCGCCAATCAGAGCCTGCATTGGCGTCGGTCTGGGCGTGGTGGCGATGATGGTGCCGGTGATGCCTGGATTTGGCGGAAGCTTCGGTGGCGGTTCCACCGATGAAGAGGGTTGCGGCTATGAAAGCGATCGCCGTGCGCGGCCGGGTCACAGTGCCCAGCGTCTTGAAAGACAGCATTTAGTGGTCCCTAAGCTAGTATTGCCACATATGTGGCCAGTGGAGCCCTCATCAGTTTGTGAGCGGTTTGGCGTTTCGTTGCGCAATGCGGCATGAATTGGGCAGTAATTCCATTCTGTTTCGTCGTGAAATATCTTGTGACCTGCCGGTATATTCATCCGACATTCCGTAATATTTAACTTTAACAATTCATTAACTAAACTATTACTTATGAATACTGTAGAGTGAAGTCATCGCTCTCAGCATTTAGAATTGGGTAAGTATTCAGCGGGCGGCGCGACCGGGGCCGAATTCACGCCTCAGCGATCCGTGTTCATGGCCGCTATGCGCTGAGAGCAGGAACCAACGGCGCCGCACCGCCGCAAGGCTCGCGGCAATTCCGTGGCGTGGCAGGTCATCGTCGAGGTCGCCGACCCCTCGTCATTGAAGCGCCGTCGCGTGCGACGAACTGGCGACAGAACCTCGTGCCTTTAATTTGGCGTCATGTTGCACGTGCGCGCCTGCTATGTTAGCAAAGCCGCGATTTTAACGAGCCCGGCACTTCCCGTGCTGGTCGAAAATCGAAGTCCCGCTTGAATTCCAAGGGCTTGGATCGCTAGGCGCCGCTTCGTGGCGACGGTTTTTCCCTTGCGAATTTGACAGCAAAAAGAGCGCGTCTGTGGCTGCAGAAGATACGTCCGTTTCCGGTGTGTCCGGCCGTTATGCAACGGCCTTGTTTGAACTGGCCCGCGACCAGAAAGCGGTCGACGAGGTCAAGGCCGACCTCGACAGGTTCGAGGCCTTGCTCGGCGAGAGCGCCGATCTGAAGCGCCTCGTCCGCAGCCCGGTGTTCGCGGCCGATGCCCAGTCCAGGGCCCTCACGGCCGTGCTGGACAAGGTCGGCATCGCCGGCATCTCTGCCAATTTCCTGAAAGTGCTGACCGCCAACCGCCGCCTGTTCGTGGTGGCTGACGTCATCCGCGCCTACCGCGCCCTCGTCGCCAAGTTCAAGGGCGAGGCGACCGCTGATGTCACCGTGGCGGAGGCGCTCTCGGACAAGAATCTCGACGCCCTCAAGGTTGCCCTGAAGTCGGTGACCGGCAAGGACGTCGCGCTGAACGTGAAAGTCGATCCCTCGATCATCGGTGGCCTCGTCGTCAAGCTGGGCAGCCGCATGGTGGATGGTTCGCTTCGCACCAAACTCAATTCGATCAAGCACGCGATGAAAGAGGCAGGCTGATGGACATCCGCGCCGCGGAAATTTCCGCGATCCTCAAGGACCAGATCAAGAATTTCGGCCAGGAAGCTGAAGTCTCCGAAGTCGGACAGGTGCTGTCCGTCGGCGACGGTATCGCCCGCGTCTACGGTCTGGACAACGTCCAGGCCGGTGAGATGGTCGAGTTCGAGAACGGCACCCGCGGCATGGCGCTGAACCTCGAAACCGACAACGTCGGCGTCGTTATTTTCGGTGCCGACCGCGAGATCAAGGAAGGTCAGACCGTCAAGCGCACCCGCGCCATCGTGGACGCGCCGGTCGGCAAGGGCCTGCTCGGCCGCGTCGTCGACGCGCTCGGCAACCCGATCGACGGCAAGGGCCCGATCCAGGCCGACAAGCGTATGCGCGTCGACGTCAAGGCGCCCGGCATCATTCCGCGCAAGTCGGTGAGCGAGCCGATGGCGACCGGCCTCAAGGCGATCGACGCCCTGATCCCGATCGGCCGCGGCCAGCGCGAGCTGATCATCGGCGACCGTCAGACCGGCAAGACCGCGATCGCGCTCGACACCATCCTGAACCAGAAGCCGCTCAACGCGCAGCCCGACGAGAACATCAAGCTGTACTGCGTCTACGTCGCAGTCGGCCAGAAGCGTTCGACCGTCGCCCAGTTCGTGAAGGTGCTGGAAGAGCAGGGCGCGCTCGAATACTCGATCATCGTCGCCGCCACCGCCTCGGATCCGGCGCCGATGCAGTACATTGCCCCCTTTACTGCCTGCACCATGGGCGAATTCTTCCGCGATAACGGCATGCACGCCGTCATCATCTATGACGATCTGTCCAAGCAGGCCGTCGCTTACCGCCAGATGTCGCTGCTGCTGCGCCGTCCGCCGGGCCGCGAAGCCTATCCGGGCGACGTGTTCTATCTGCACTCCCGCCTGCTCGAGCGCGCGGCGAAGCTCAGCAAGGATCATGGCTCGGGCTCGCTGACTGCGCTGCCTATTATCGAAACCCAGGCCAACGACGTGTCGGCCTACATCCCGACCAACGTCATCTCGATCACCGACGGCCAGATCTTCCTGGAAACCGACCTGTTCTTCCAGGGAATCCGTCCCGCGGTGAACGTCGGTCTGTCGGTGTCGCGCGTCGGTTCGTCCGCGCAGACCAAGGCCACCAAGAAGGTCGCCGGCAAGATCAAGGGCGAGCTCGCGCAGTATCGCGAAATGGCGGCGTTCGCGCAGTTCGGCTCCGACCTCGACGCCTCGACCCAGCGCCTGCTCAACCGCGGTTCGCGCCTGACCGAGCTCCTGAAGCAGCCGCAGTTCTCGCCGCTGAAGATGGAAGAGCAGGTCTGCGTGATCTGGGCTGGCACCAACGGCTATCTCGATCCGCTCCCCGTTAACAAGGTGCGCGCGTTCGAGGACGGTCTGCTCTCGCTGCTGCGCGGCAAGAACGTCGAGATCCTCAATTCGATCCGCGACAGCCGCGACCTCTCCGACGACACCGCTGCCAAGCTGAAGTCGGTGGTCGAAGGTTTTGCGAAGAGCTTCGCGTAAGAACCGTCACGGCCGGGCCAAAAGCGCGAAGCGCGTCTTCGCATTTGATGTCCCGGCCATCCACGCCTTACCGCGTGGGAGACGAAGACGTGGATGCCCGGGACAGGCCCGGGCATGACGACAGAGACAGGCTAGCGGTTTGGCCGCAAGGGCTCGAACCGTCGGGGACGAAGAATGGCGTCACTTAAAGACATGCGCGTCCGCATCGCCTCCACCAAGGCGACGCAAAAGATCACCAAGGCCATGCAGATGGTCGCGGCCTCGAAGCTGCGCCGCGCGCAGACCGCGGCCGAGGCTGCGCGTCCCTATGCCGACAAGATGAGCGCGGTGATTTCCAACATCGCCGGCGCCGCGGCGGGCTCGCCCGGCGCGCCGGCGCTGCTGGCCGGCACCGGCAGGGACCAGGTCCACCTGCTGCTGGTCTGCACCGGCGAGCGCGGCCTGTCCGGCGCCTTCAACTCCTCGATCGTGCGTCTCGCCCGTGAGCGCGCGCTGGCGCTGATGGCGCAGGGCAAGGAAGTGAAATTCTTCTGCGTCGGCCGCAAGGGTTACGAGCAGCTGCGCCGCCAGTTCGACAAGCAGATCGTCGAGCATCTCGACCTGCGCAGCGTTCGCCAGCTCGGCTTCGTCAACGCTGAGGACATCGCCAAGAAGGTTCTGGCGCGCTTCGAGGCCGGTGAATTCGACGTCTGCACGCTGTTCTATTCGCGCTTCCGCTCGGTGATCGCCCAGATCCCGACCGCCCAGCAGATCATCCCGCTGGTCGTCGAGGAGGGCACTGCCGCCAGCACGACGTCTTACGAATACGAGCCGGAAGAGGACGAGATCCTCACGCGCCTGCTGCCGCGCAACCTCGCGGTCCAGATTTTCCGCGCGCTGCTCGAGAACAACGCCTCGTTCTACGGCGCGCAGATGAGCGCGATGGACAACGCGACGCGCAACGCCGGTGAGATGATCCGCAAGCAGACGCTGGTCTACAACCGCACGCGTCAGGCGCAGATCACCAAGGAACTGATCGAAATCATCTCGGGTGCCGAGGCCGTCTGATCAAGGCGCTTCATTGCCCGTTAAACCCAACATCCCGGTCAGTTGACCGTGGTCTAGAAGTTCGGATCGAAGGAGACATTCAATGGCAGCCCAGTCCGGTCGCGTCACCCAGGTCATCGGCGCCGTCGTCGACGTGCAGTTCGAAGGCCACCTCCCGGCCATTCTCAATTCGCTCGAGACCAAGAACGGCGGCAACCGCCTGGTGCTCGAAGTCGCCCAGCATCTCGGCGAATCCACCGTGCGCACGATCGCGATGGACACCACCGAGGGTCTGGTCCGCGGCCAGGAAGTGACCGACACCGGTTCGCCGATCCGCGTTCCCGTCGGCGAAGGCACGCTCGGCCGCATCATCAACGTCATCGGCGAGCCGATCGACGAAGCCGGCCCGGTCAAGTCGGAAGGCCTGCGCGCCATCCACCAGGAAGCGCCGACCTACACCGACCAGTCCACCGAAGCTGAAATTCTCGTCACCGGCATCAAGGTCGTCGATCTCCTGGCTCCCTATGCGAAGGGCGGCAAGATCGGCCTGTTCGGCGGCGCCGGCGTCGGCAAGACCGTGCTGATTCAGGAGCTGATCAACAACGTCGCGAAGGCGCACGGTGGTTACTCCGTGTTCGCCGGCGTCGGCGAGCGTACCCGCGAGGGCAACGACCTCTATCACGAGTTCATCGAGTCCAAGGTCAACGCCGATCCGCACAATCCGGATCCGAGCGTGAAGTCGAAGTGCGCGCTGGTGTTCGGCCAGATGAACGAGCCGCCGGGCGCCCGCGCCCGCGTCGCGCTCACCGGTCTGACCATCGCGGAAGACTTCCGCGACAAGGGCCAGGACGTGCTGTTCTTCGTCGACAACATCTTCCGCTTCACCCAGGCCGGCTCGGAAGTGTCGGCGCTGCTCGGCCGTATTCCTTCGGCGGTGGGTTATCAGCCGACGCTCGCGACCGACATGGGCGCGCTGCAGGAGCGCATCACCACCACGCAGAAGGGCTCGATCACCTCGGTGCAGGCCATCTACGTTCCGGCCGACGACTTGACCGACCCGGCGCCCGCGACCTCGTTCGCGCATCTGGACGCGACCACCACGCTGTCGCGCTCGATCGCCGAAAAGGGCATCTACCCGGCGGTGGACCCGCTCGACTCGACCTCGCGCATGCTCTCGCCGCTGGTCGTCGGCGAGGAGCACTACGCGGTCGCCCGTCAGGTCCAGCAGGTGCTGCAGCGCTACAAGGCGCTTCAGGACATCATCGCCATTCTCGGCATGGACGAGCTTTCGGAAGAGGACAAGCTGACGGTGGCCCGCGCCCGCAAGGTCGAGCGCTTCATGTCGCAGCCGTTCCACGTCGCCGAAATCTTCACCGGCTCGCCCGGCAAGTTCGTCGACCTCGCCGACACCATCAAGGGCTTCAAGGGCCTGGTGGAAGGCAAGTACGACCACCTGCCGGAAGCTGCCTTCTACATGGTCGGCACCATCGAAGAGGCGGTCGAGAAGGGCAAGAAGCTCGCCGCTGAAGCGGCCTAAGAAGCGAATGGCGAATGGGGAGTAGCGAATAGTCGCCGCTCCCACTCGCCGCTCGCCATTCGCCACTCGCTATTCGCAGGTTTCTCATGGCCACCTTCCACTTCGATCTCGTCTCGCCGGAAAAGCTCGCATTCTCGGGTGAGGTCGACCAGGTCGACATCCCCGGCGTCGAGGGCGACTTCGGCGTGCTGGCGGGACATGCGCCGGTCGTGGCTGCAATCCGGCCGGGCATCCTCACCGTCACCACCGCCGGCCGCCACGAGAAGATCATCGTGCTCGGCGGCCTCGCCGAAGTCTCCGAAAAGGGCCTCACCGTGCTCGCCGACGTCGCGACCTCGCTGGACGAGCTCGATCGTGCCCAGTTCGCCGAGACCATCGCGGAGATGGAGGAGGGCCTGAAGGAGCACGAAGGCGGCGAGCTCGATCTGGCCATCGAGCGGCTGGACCACTACAAGAGCATCCAGCAGCAGCTCAGCTCGACGGCTATGCATTAAGCCCCGAGGCATCGCTTCGGGGCTCGAACGCGAAATTCCTGCAAGAAATTCCTGAATAAGTTCAGCGCTCGTCACGGAAGTGGCGGGCGCTGAAACTTTGTTGCACTGCGCAGCCGATAGCGGCATTCTTCGCCCGCGAATTTGTTCCGGGGCGGGTCACAGATGAAACGCAAGATCGCAGCGATTTTCGCAGCCGATATTGCCGGGTATTCGAGGCTGGTCGCGGAAGACGAGGAGGAGACGCTGCGGCGCCTGGCCTCCTACCGCGAAGTCATCGACGATTTCATCGCAAAGGCGAACGGTCGCATCTTCAACACCGCCGGCGATGCCGTGCTCGCGGAATTTCCGAGCGCGGTGGACGCGGTGCGCTGCGCGATCGACATCCAGGAGTCCTTGCGGACCCGCAACATGGCCTATCCGCCGAGCCGGCAGATGTCGTTCCGCATCGGCATCACCATCGGCGACGTGGTCGAGCGCAACGGCGATCTGCTCGGCGACGGCGTCAACATCGCCGCGCGGCTGGAAGGCCTCGCCGAGGTCGGCGGCATCTGCGTTTCCCGTGCCGTGCACGAGCAGGTCGCCAACAAGCTGTCGGTGCAGTTCGCCGATATCGGCGCGCAGGAGGTGAAGAACATCCCGACGCCGGTGCATGCCTACATGGTGGCGATGCGGCGCGAGGACGGCACCTATTCGAAGCCGCAGTTGAAGAAGCCCGCCTCCAGGCTCGCCGCCGCACCCGTGTGGATGTGGCCGCTGGTGGTGGCAGTCGTCTCGGTCGTTGCCATCGTTGTCACCGGCTTCCTCTACAACACCAAGCTCAAGCAGACGGCGACCGCCGTGGTGACGCCGGCCGCGACGCCAAGTGCGGCGCCGAGCGCGACGCCGACCCAGCTCGCAAAGGCGCAGGTAGCGCCGACGGCGCCGCCGAATGCCGGCGCTGCGATGGCGCCGATGCCCGCACCGTCGCCATCCGCCTCGCCGATGACGGGCAAGTTTGCTGCCGACAGCGTGCCCTTCATCAACGAGCGCATCCGCAACTACCTGGCCGGGGACTATTCCGCCGCCGGCGACTACAAGGCCTTCGCGCTCAATATCGGCGGCTTCACTGGTTCAGCGTTGAACCAGCCGAACGAGGAGGCCGCGCGTAACGCCGCGCTCGATCAGTGCCAGAAGCGCGCCGATGCCGCGCAATCGCCGCGGCGCTGCGAGCTCTATGCGGTCGGCAACAATGTCGTCTACACGCATGGCAAGCCGCCGATGCCGCCGTCTCCCTATTTTCGGCATGACGCGATGACCGAGCGAACCTTTGCGTCGAAGGACTTTCCGATGGTGCGCGATCCGCAAAAGGTCCGGCTCGAGAACATGTTCGTGCCGGCGGCGAAATCCCGGTCGGTCGCGCTCGGCCCGGGCGGACAATATTTCATGGTGCTGGGCTCATCATCGCCCGAGGAATCGGCGCGGCGTGCGCTGGAATCGTGCGGCGCGATCGCGGGCGTCGCCTGCATGATCGTCGCGGTGGACGATAATTTCGTCGTGCCGATTCCGACCCTGCTCAGGATCACCGGCTTCTTCCATGCTGCGAGCAATGCCTCGATCGTGGCCGACGCCCGCGACGAGGTCGTGCGCAAGCTCGCCGATGGCATGGGCTGGAATGCCGTCGCCGTCGGCACCGCAGGCCGCCCCGGCCTCGGCCTCAAGGCCGCGGACGAGCAGACCGCGGTCAATTCCGCGCTAGCTGATTGCGCCAGGCGCGACAGCGACTGCCACGTGATCGCGATCGGCCCGTTTACGGTCGGGCCGACGAACTAGCGCTTGCTCTGATTGGGCCCGACGAACGCGCCAACAAAGGTGCGTTCCCTCCCCAACAAGGGGGGAGGAACGAGAGAATCGTGCGGCCCGCACGCGCAAATTTCCGTCGAGAATGTCCCAATGATTTCAACCACCATTCTACTGTGCATGGGGTTGTTTTCGCAGTTTAGCTCGCGAAGGGCGCGAACTGCTGCGCCACGGCCCGATAGACCTCGCGGCGGAACGGCACCACGAGATCGGCGACGCGATCGAGATGCTCCCAGCGCCACGCGTCGAATTCCGCGGGCTGCCCGTTCTGCGGCGTCAGCGGATCGATCTCGTCATCCTTGCCGGTGAAGCGCAGCGCGAACCATTTCTGGCGCTGGCCGCGAAACTTCGCCAGTCGATGCGTCTGCGGTCCGTCATAGGGCGGGAATTCGTAGGTGAGCCAGTCGGTCTCGCCGAGATAGCTCGCGCTGACGACATTGGTCTCCTCCCAGAGCTCGCGCATCGCCGCATCGCGCAGGTCCTCGCCCTCGTCGACGCCGCCCTGCGGCATCTGCCAGTCGAGACCCGGCAGGATGATCTCGGGGCCGTCGCCCTTGAAGCGGTGGCCGATCAGCACGCGGCCTTCGGCATTGAACAGCGCGATCCCGACATTGGGACGGTAGGGTTTGTTGTCGTTCGACATGCGGTCACTTCTCTGATCGTCATTCCGGGATGGTCCGAAAGACCAGCCCCGGAATTCCGAGATCCCGGGGTCGTGCTTCGCACGCCCCGGAGTGACGGTGCAAACTATTCCTCCGCCAGCGCGGAAAACTCCTTCACCACGCGCTCATAGACCGGGCGCTTGAAGGGGATGATCAGCCCGGGAAGATTCTTCATCGGCTCCCAGCGCCAGCTGACGAACTCGGCCTTGTGGCCGCCGCCGGGGTTCTCGACATTGATCTCGCTGTCCTTGCCGGTGAAGCGCACCGCGAACCATTTCTGGCGCTGGCCGCGGTAGCGGCCCTTCCAGGCGCGTCCCGCGACCGTGCGCGGGATGTCGTAGATCAGCCAGTCCGGAACCTCGCCGAGCCGCTCGACCGAGCGCACGCTGGTCTCCTCATAGAGCTCGCGCTTGGCGGCCGCCCAGGTGTCCTCGCCGGGATCGACGCCGCCTTGCGGCATCTGCCAGACATGGGTGTCGTCGATATGTTCGATGCCACCGGCGCGGCGGCCGATGAACACCAGTCCCTTCGCGTTAATCAGCATCACTCCGACGCAAGTCCGGTAGGGCAGATCCTCGTAACGCGCCATTCCGCCAAACCTCTCGCGTGCTTCCGGCAGGGCATCTCGGCCCCGCGGGACCCGTACCGTACCAATTCGTTGATTTAGCTGGATTTTGATTTCAGCATCGCGGTTGTCAATGGCACCAAAAGGATACCCCGGTCGCCCAATGTCTTGGTCCAGGCGCCGATGCGCTCGATCGAGACGGGTAGGGCGGAGGCGGTGCCGATGGCCGTGCCGCGCTCGCGCGCCGCCGATTCGAGCTTGTTCAGGGCACGGTCGATCTCGGCCGGGGTCGGCACCACGTCGATAGCGATGTCGCCCTTGCCGAACGGCATCGCCTGGCTCGCTGCGGCCTGGGGTGCGATGCTGCGGGGCGAGGAGCCGTCGTCGAAGAAGCCGAGGCCGCGCTTGGCCGCCTCGCGGATGATCGGCTGCATCGCCGCGTCCGTCGCCACGAAGCGGGCGCCCATGAAATTGGTGATGCCGGCATAGCCCTGCATCCGGCTCAGGTGCCAGTACAGGCGGTCCATGTTCTGGTCGGCGCTGAGCGAGGTCAGCAGCGTCTGCGGGCCCGGGTCGTTGTCAGGGAAGTCGTAGGGCTCCATCGGGATCTGGAGGAAGATCTCGTGGCGCTGGGCGCGGGCCCGCTCGGCGAGTTTTCCTGGATCAGAGCCATAGGGCGTGAAGGCCAGCGTCACCGCGGCCGGCAGCTTCATGATCGCGTCGGTGGTCTTGGCGGCGCCGACGCCGAGCCCGCCGATCACGATCGCGACGACCGGCATCTTGGCGGCCTTGGCGCGGTCGGCGTCGGCCGCGTAGACGTTGAACGGCTTCGATCCGTCGGCGACCACCGGGATCATACCGTAGCGCGACTTCTCCAGCAGCTTCGGGTCAATTCCGGCCATGACGGGCGGCGGTGCGGACGCCGCCTCGCCCTTGTCGGCGGCCTCGCCGGCGCCGATCACCACGTCATGGCGCGCGCCGGTGGAGCCGTCGATCATGGTGACGGTCTTCTGCTCGCCGGGAGCGGCCTGCTTCGGCGCCTCCCTGGTCTCGTGCTTGCTCTCTTGCTTGCTGTCCTGGCCGTGGCCGGAGGCGGCCGGCTTCTCGTCCGTGGCTTTGGGCTCGCGGATCGCGATCCGCGTCATCGGCTCGCCGCCGAGCGGATCCTTGTTGAAGATGGCGAAGCCGGCAAAGGTGACGAGGAACAGGCCGAGCAGCATGGCGAGCGCCTGCATGGCCGTGAACGGCAGCCGCAGCCGGCGTTTCCGGCGCAGCTTGTCCTGTCCGAGCGGGGCGCTCAGATCATCGGCCGTTTCAGTCATGCGCGATCCCGAATCACTGCTGCCGACGATACCACGCCGAGGTCAAGCGGCGGCAGGCCGGGATAGGCCGGGGATGCCAGGAGATCCAAGCAAAAAGGGCGGCTCCGGGAGCCGCCCTTTGCGTTGGATCGCGCGGGTCGCGCCGACTCAGTTCGCCGCTTTGGGCTTGTCGGCCGCGGCCTTGTCGGTACCCGGCGTGGGCGCCGCGGAGGCGCTGTTCTTGATGCCGTGGAGCAGGTCGTCGGCGAGCTTCAGCGCCTTGTCGTCCTTGGCGTCCGGCGGGACGTAGGACTGCGAGCCGGTCTTCTCGTCGCCGTCGTTCTTCAGATGGCCGCGCAGCGAAGCCTCGCCCTTGGTGTCGGTGCGCGACTTCAGCTCGTCCGGCACGTCCTGCAGCACTTCGATGTCGGGCACGATGCCCTTGGCCTGGATCGACTTGCCCGACGGCGTGTAGTAGCGCGCCGTGGTCAGGCGCAGCGCGCCGTTGCCCGAGCCGAGCGGGATGATGGTCTGCACCGAGCCCTTGCCGAACGAGCGCGTGCCGACGATGGTCGCGCGCTTGTGGTCCTGCAGCGCGCCGGCGACGATTTCGGACGCCGAGGCCGAGCCGCCATTGACCAGAACGATGACCGGCTTGCCCTTGGTGAGGTCGCCGGCATGCGCGGTGCGGCGCTGGGTCTCCTCGGCATTGCGGCCGCGGGTCGACACGATCTCGCCCTTCTCCAGGAACGAGTCGGAGACGGTGACCGCTTCCTCGAGCAGGCCGCCCGGATTGTTGCGCAGGTCGATGATGTAGCCCTTCAGCTTGTCGCCGATCTGATTCGAGAGGTTGGCGACCTCGCGCTTCAGGCCTTCGGTGGTCTGCTCGTTGAAGGTGGTGATGCGGATATAGGCGATGTCGTCGGCCTCGATGCGGGCGCGCACCGAGCGGACGCGGATGTTGTCGCGCACCAAGGTGACGTCGAGCGGATTGTCCTGGCCCTTGCGGATGATCTTGAGCTTGATCTTGGTGTTGACCGGACCGCGCATCTTCTCGACCGCCTGGTTCAGGGTCAGGCCCTGCACCGCTTCGTCGTCGAGATTGGTGATGATGTCGTTGGCCATGATGCCGGCGCGCGAGGCCGGTGTGTCGTCGATCGGCGAGACGACCTTGATCAGGCCGTCTTCCATCGTGACCTCGATGCCGAGGCCTCCGAACTCACCGCGGGTCTGCACCTGCATGTCGCGGAAGCTCTTGGCGTCCATGTAGCTCGAATGCGGATCGAGGCCGGTGAGCATGCCGCTGATGGCGGATTCGATCAGCTTGGTGTCGTCGGGCTTCTCGACATAGTCGGAGCGCACGCGCTCGAAGACGTCGCCGAACAGATTGAGCTGGCGATAGGTGTCCGCGGTGGCGGCCCGCGCGCTGGAGCCCATGAAGACCGCGCGCGGCTGGGTCACGAACAGCGTCAGCGCCGCACCGGTGGCCGCGCTGAGGAGGATAACTGAAGTCTTGCGCATCATCCGCGAACCTTCTCGCCTTCATTTGCGGCCCACCATGGGCCTGGATCGATTGGAGTGCCGTCTTTGCGGAACTCGACATACAGCACAGGTTGACTCGCGTTCGTGGCGAGAATGGAGGCGACTTGAGAGGTCGACCCCATGGTCGCGACCGGCTCCCCCGTGAGCACAAACTGTCCGATGTTGACCGAAATGCGCTCCATCCCGGCGATCAGGACATGATACCCGCCCCCGGCGTTGAGGATCAAGAGTTGTCCATAACTGCGGAACGGGCCGGCATAGACCACCCAGCCATCACACGGCGTCGTGACCTGGGAGCCCGGCTTGGTGGCCAGCGAAATGCCCTTCTGGACCCCGCCGACCCCATCGGAACCGCCAAAGTCCCTGATCTTGTTACCGTTAACCGGAAGCGGCAGCAGGCCCTTGGCCGAAGCGAAGGCGATCGCGGGGCTGGTCCGGGACCGGTCCTTGAAAGCGCCAGGGCCCGACTTGGCGCCGGCGGCCGCTTTTGCCTCCGCCTGCCTGGCGGCCTCGGCTGCCTTCTCCGCCGCCTTGGCGGCGCTTTGCAGGTCCTGCTCCATCTTGGCGATCAGGCCCTGGAGATCGCCGACCTGCCTTGAAAGCATGATGGCGCGCGAGTTCTCGGCATCGAGGTCCTTCTCGCGCGCGGCCTGCTGGCGCTGCCGTTCGTCGACCAATGCGGCGAGCCGGCTCTGGTCGTTGCGGACCCTGTCGCGATCGGAAGCGAGCTGGTCGCGTTCGGTGGCGATGTTCTTGCGCAGAGCCACGAGCTCGCCGAGCTCGCTCGCGATCTTTTCGGCGCGGCCGCGCAGTTCCGGCACGACGGCGCCGAGCAGCATCGCCGTGCGCAGCGATTGCAGCGCGTCCTCGGGCCGCACCAGCAGCGCGGGCGGCGTGCGCCGGCCGGCGCGCTGCAAGGCCGCCAGTACCTCGACGATGTCGGCGCGGCGCGAATCAAGCGAGGTGCGCATCGCCTGCTCGCGGCCGTTGAGCGTCTTCAGCCGCGCTTCGGCTTCGTCGATCTTGGTCTCGACGCTGCGCACATTGGCGGCAGTGTCGATCAGCTGCTGGTTGAGCTGGGTGCGGTCCTGGCCGAGCGAGGTGATCTCGGCCTTGAGCTTGGCCTGCGCCTCCTCCGCGCTCTTCTGCCTGGCGCGCGCGGCCTCCAGCTCCTGCTCGCGCTGCTTGATCGCATCGGGCGAGACGGCTGCCGTCTGCGGTGCCGGCGTCTGAGCTTGCGCGAGGCTTGCGCCCAAGACACTTGCATCCAAGACACTTGCGCCTGAGACGCTCGCGATCAGCAGCAGGTTGAGGACAGGCGCTCGCATCGCTTTAGGCAAAGGTGCTCGTTGTGGCGCGGATCACGCGCGGTGATAGGGGTGGCCGGCCAGGATGGTGGCGGCCCGATAAAGCTGTTCCAGAAGCATGACGCGGACCATTTGGTGCGGCCAGGTCGCAGAGCCGAACGCGATCGCGAGCTTGGCCTTACGGCGCAATTCGGGCGAAAGTCCGTCCGCCCCTCCGATCACGAAGATAGTATGACCGGCACCCTCGTCGCGCCAGCGCCCGAGGTGCCGTGCGAATACGGTGGAATCGAGATTCTGGCCGCGTTCGTCCAGCGCCACCAGGATCGACTTGTCCGGGATGTGCGCACCGATCGCCGCAGCCTCTTCGGCCATCCGCGTCGCGGCGTCGCGCGCGCGGCTCTCGGGAATTTCGTGGATCGACAGCTCGCGGAATCCGAGCTTGCGGCCGGCCTCATCGAACCGCTCGAAATAGCGGTCGGCAAGCTCCCGTTCGGGGCCCTGCTTCAGCCGGCCCACCGCAATGACAGCAACACGCATGTGTTCAGAGTCGTGTTTTCGAGGCCGCGCGCATCTCGCGCGCGCACGACGCTAGCATGCGCGTCAGCCGATTCGAAATCGGCTCTTTGAGCCTCTAGATCGCCTTCGCCGCCCCTGGGCCCTGCGTGTACAATCTCTCGAGATTGTAGAACTCGCGGACCTCGGGTCTGAACACGTGCACGATCACATCGCCGGAATCGATCAGCACCCAGTCGCAATTGGGCAAGCCCTCGACGTGGATGTTCTTGATGCCGGTTTCCTTGAGGCTCTTCGTGACGTTTTCCGCGATCGCGCCGACGTGCCGGTTGGCCCGGCCCGTGGTGACGATCATGTAGTCGGAGTACGCCGATTTGCCGCGAAGGTCGATTGTGACCGTCTCTTCCGCCTTCATGTCCTCGAGGCGGGAGAGGATCAGGCTCAGCGTCTTGTCGGCGTCGGGTTGCGCCTTCAAGGCCGCAGCTTTGGTCGATGTTTTACGCGTAGGCTTAGCAACCTTGGGTAAAACAGACTTGGACAATACAGATGTGGCCAGGGACCATTCCTTTCACTGTATCGCGAGAGCCGAATCCGACCCTCGCGGGTTACACTACATCATGTGGGGTTAAGGGTTTCAATATGCCAGAGAGCCCCGATCCGCACAGTCTGTCTCACTTCGTACCTTTCCAGCTCCCGTCCGGGTTCCGCAGGCCCGTCGAGGACAGGTTCAGCTTCAGTCCGGTGAGGAAGACCCAGGCCGGCGCCGGCCGATCCGCCAGCAACGCCGCCTCATTCTCGGGGAGGCGGTAGCGCGATAGTGCCTTGGCGGCAGGAGAGGCGAGGGCACGAAAACTCTGCGGCGGGCGATCGATGACCGCGATCGGCACCTGGCCGGCGATGCGCCGCCAGTCCTGCCAACGGTGGAATTGAGCGAGGTTGTCGGCGCCCATGATCCAGACAAAGCGCAGGCCGCGGAGACGGCGGCGCAAGGTGTTGATCGTGTCGATAGTGTAGCGCGTGCGAATGACGGATTCGAGACAGCTCACCTCGATCCTGGGATCGTTGGCGACGTCGCGCGCGGCCTGCATGCGCGCGCCGAGTTCATGCAGCGTGCCGTTCTCCTTCAGCGGGTTGCCGGGCGTGACCAGCCACCAGACGCGATCGAGTTGCAATCGCTTGAGCGCGAACTGACTGATCGCGCGATGGGCCTGATGCGGTGGATTGAAGGAGCCGCCGAGCAGGCCGACGCGCATGCCCGGGGTCGAGGGCGGGATCGCTTGCGCCACGAAACGCGGCACGACGAAATTGTTGCTCAATTGCCCGCGCCTCGCGACGTTATCTACGGCCGCGTCTGCCCGGTGCCGTGAACGCGATATTTGAAGCTCGTCAACTGCTCGGCGCCGACAGGTCCCCGGGCGTGAAAGCGGCCGGTGGCGATGCCGATCTCGGCGCCGAAGCCGAACTCGCCGCCATCGGCAAATTGCGTCGAGGCGTTGTGCAGCACGATGGCGGAATCGACCTCGCTCAGGAATTTCTTCGCAGCGGCCCCGTTCTCGCTCACGATCGCATCGGTGTGATGCGAGCCGTGGTTCTGGATATGCGCGATCGCGCCGTCGACGCCGTCCACCACCTTCGCCGCGATGATCGCGTCGAGATATTCGGTGTCCCAATCGTCGTCGTTCGCAGGCTTTACGCGCGCGTCTGTCTTCTGCACGACGTCGTCGCCGCGCACTTCGCAGCCGGCCTCGATCAGCATCTCGACCAGCGGCTTCAGGCTCGTTGCAGCAGCCGCGCGATCGACCAGCAGCGTCTCGGCTGCGCCGCAGACGCCGGTGCGCCGCATCTTGGCGTTGAGCACGATCGACTTCGCCATGGCGAGGTCGGCGCTGGCATCGACATAGACGTGGTTGACGCCTTCGAGATGCGCGAACACCGGCACGCGCGCTTCCTGCTCGACGCGCGCGACGAGGCTCTTGCCGCCGCGCGGCACGATGACGTCGATCGCGCCGTTCAACCCCGACAGCATCATGCCGACCGCCGCGCGGTCGCGCGTCGGCACCAGCGTGATCGCGGCCTCGGGGAGGCCCGCTTCGCGCAGGCCCTGCACCAGGCATTCATGGATGGCGCGGCAGGAGCGGAAACTGTCGGAGCCGCCGCGCAGGATCACGGCATTGCCGGACTTCAGGCACAGCACGCCGGCATCCGCTGCGACGTTCGGCCGGCTTTCGAAGATCACGCCGACGACGCCGAGCGGCACGCGCACGCGCTCGATGGTCATGCCGTTCGGCCGCTGCCAGCTCTCGGTGACGATTCCGACCGGATCGGCGATGCCGCGCACGATGCCGATACCCTCGGCCATGCTCTCCACACGCGCCGGTGTCAGCGTCAGGCGGTCGATGAAGGACGCGGTCATGTTGCTGGAGGCGCGAGCCTCAGCGACGTCCTCGGCATTGGCGGCGAGAATCGGAGCCGCGTTCGCGCGGATCGCCCGCTCCATGGCCTCCAGCGCCCGGTTCTTCTGCTCCGGCGGCGCCAGCGCCAGCACGCGCGCGGCAGCGCGGGCTTGGGCGGCGAGATCGGACATCAGCGCCTGGAGATCGGCATTGCCGTCAACGGCTTTGAGGGGGGCGGCCATGGGGTTTCAACCTTCTGCTAAGACGGTGTCCTAGCACGGAAATCCCGCTTTTGCGAAGGGCGGGGAGGGTATGGCAGGTCTCCCCAGCCGCGCGACGGCTGGGTCATTGGCCCAGCCCCGACGTTGTGGCGGGCTTGTCCATGTTTTCCTTGGGCGTCATTCCGGGGCGATGCGGAGCATTGAACCCGGAATCTCGAGATTCCGGCTCTGGTCCTTCGGACCATCCCGGAATGACGGAGCAACGGGTTTACCCGCCCACCACCAGATCGTCACGGTGGATCATCTCTGCGCGGCCGCTGATGCCGAGGATGGTCATCACATCAGGGGAGGAGCGGCCCTTGATGCGTTCGGCGTCGTCGGCGTCATAGGCGATCAGGCCGCGGCCGATCTCGCTCGTATCGGGGCCGCGCACGATCACGGCATCGCCGCGGGCGAACTGGCCCTCGACCTTGATCACGCCGGCCGGCAGCAGGCTGGCGCCGGCACGCAGCGCCGTCACCGCGCCGGCGTCGATCGTCAGCGTGCCCTTCGGCTCCAGCGTGCCCGCGATCCAGCGCTTGCGCGAGGTAATGGGATTGGCCGGCGTCAGGAACCAGGTGCAGCGGCCGCCATCGGCGATCGCCCGGAGCGGATGCTCGATCTTGCCGGAGGCGATCAGCATATGCGTGCCGCCGGTGGTCGCGATCTTGGCCGCCTCGACCTTGGTGCGCATGCCGCCGCGCGAGAGCTCGGACTCGGCGTCGCCCGCCACCGCCTCGATCTCCGAGGAGATGCTGTCGACGACGGGAATGAGCTTTGCGTTCGGGTTGTTCTTCGGCGGCGCGTCGTAGAGCCCGTCGATATCGGAGAGCAGCACCAGGAGATCGGCGCTCGCCATGGTCGCGACGCGCGCGGCGAGGCGGTCGTTGTCGCCGTAGCGGATCTCGGTGGTGGCGACCGTGTCGTTCTCGTTGATCACGGGGATGGCGCGCCACTCCAGGAGCTTGCCGATGGTGGAGCGCGCATTGAGATAGCGGCGGCGCTCCTCGGTATCCTGGAGCGTCACAAGAATCTGCCCGGCGTCGATGCCGTGGGCCCCTAGCACCTCCGACCAGATCCGCGCCAGCGCGATCTGTCCGACGGCCGCGGCGGCCTGGCTCTCCTCCAGCTTCAGCGGGCCGCGCGGCAGCTTGAGCCGGCTGCGGCCGAGCGCGATCGAGCCCGAGGAGACGACGAGGACGTCGCGTCCCTCCTTGTGCAGCTTGGCCATGTCGTCGGCGAGCGCGGCGAGCCAGGACGTCCGCACCTCGCCCTTGTCGGAATCGACCAGCAGAGCGGAGCCGACCTTGACGACGATGCGGCGGAATTGACTGAGTTCGGGGCTGGCCATGTGTGTATGTGTTGGCGCGTGTGACGAATTGCTCGGGTTCGGGAACGGCGGAGCAAACAAGCGGCTCCGATAAGGCCTGCTTTTGCAGCAGGACGATGGCCGGCGCAAGGCGGCTGGCCCGGTAAACGGCGCAACGTGGCTTGGTCTTCGGCCTTGTCTTGAGCGCGGGGGCGGTTCTAATGCCGGCAACCAATAACGGGCTGGAAGGGGAAACGTATGGATCGCCGCAAATTCATGGCCGGATGTCTTGGAGGAGGTCTTGGGCTGCCGCTGCTGGCAGAGGCGGGCGGGGCGCAAGCGCAGGCGGGGCTTTCAAAAATCATCTTTCCGTTCGCGGCGGGCGCCGGCGGCGACACGCTGTGCCGGCTGATCGCGCAGGAGATGGCGCCGGTGCTGCAACGGACCATCGTGGTCGAGAACCGCACTGGCGGCGACGGCCTGATCGGCATCAAGGCGGTGAAGGGTGCGAACTCCGATGGCAGCATGGTGCTGGTGACGACGGGCCCCACCATGTATCTGCTGCCGATGGTGGAGACGACGCCGAGCTTCGACACGGCCAAGGATTTCATGCCGGTGTCGCTGCTGGCGCGGTTCGAATTCGCCGTCGTGATCGGCCCGGCGATCGATGCTGCCGATTTCAAGTCATTCGTGGCCTGGCTGAAGGCGCATCCGGACGAGACGTCGTTCGGGGTGCCGAGCAACGGCACCATTCCGCATTTCATGGGCTCCAAGCTCGAGAAGGATCTCGGCATTCCCCTGACCCGCGTGCCCTATCGCGGCAGCGCGCCGATCCTCAACGATCTCATCGGCGGCCATCTGTCGTTCGGCATCGTGACATTGGCGGATGCGCTGCCGCAGCACCGCGCCAAGGGCGTGAAGATCATCGCGGTCTCGAGCGCGGAACGGTCGCCCTTCGCGCCGGAGGTGCCGACGCTGAAGGAGAGCGGCATCGCTCTCGTTGCGGATGCCTGGTACGGCATGTGGCTTCCCACCGGGAGTCCGCCGGAATTCGCCAGCAAGCTCGGCGCCGCCGCGAGCGCTGCCCTCGCCAAGGCCGAGGTGAAGGAGAAGCTCACTGCGATCGGACTGATCCCGGTCGGCAGCAGCCCGGATGAGCTGACGAAGGAGCTCGCCGCCAACACGGCGTTCTGGCAGCCGATCGTGAAGGCGACGGGATACAAGATCGAGAATTGAATTCTTCTCCCTCTCCCCGCAAGCGGGGAGAGGCGAAGACAGACTCAAAGCTTCGCGCGCTGGGCGATGCCGTCCTTGATCGCTGCAAGCTCGGCCTCGTCCCAGATGCCGATCAAAACGCCGCCCTTCACCTGGAGCTGGTTGTCGGCATAAGCCGCGATCTTCTCGCGCGGCGTGGTGATGTGGTCGTTGGGATGCAGCGCCCAGTCGAACAGCTCGGCCTGCAACCGCGCGATGATGCCGGCGCAATCAGGATCATCGCCGCGATCCAAAAACTCTTCCGGATCGGTCTCGAGATCGTACAGCATCGGACGGAAGCCCGAGGCGTGGATGTATTTCCAGCGGCCGTCGAACACCATGAACAGGCGGCAGCGTTCGATCGGCTGGTTCAGCTTCAGCCGCACGTCCTGCATGGCGTAGTCGTATTCGGAGAACGCGACCTTGCGCCATTCCGGCTTTTCGCCGCGCAGCAGCGGCAGCAACGAGCGTCCTTCGAGAATGTGGCCCAGCACCTTGCCGCCGAAATAATCGACGAAGGTCGGCGCAAGATCGATGCCCTCCACCAGCGCGTCGCTGCGCGTGCCGCGCGTGGCGTCGGCTTCCCGGGAGGGATCGATGATGATCAGCGGAATCTTTGCCGACTGCTCGTGGAACAGATCCTTCTCGCCCATCCAGTGATCGCCGAGATAGTCGCCATGATCGGAGGTGAACACGATCATGGTGGTGTCCAGCAGGCCGCGCTCTTCCAGGAATTTCATCAGCGCGCCCATCTGGTCGTCGATCTGCGTGATCAGGCCCATATAGGTCGGGATCACCTTCTCGCGAGCGTCGTCGCGCGCCATGTTGCGGGAGTAGCGCATGTCCATATAGGCGCCGAACACCGGATGCGGATTCTGGCGCTCGCGCTCGGAGCGGATCACCGGGATCATGTCATCGGTCGAATACATGCTGGCGTAGGGTTCGGGCGCGATGTAGGGCCAGTGCGGCTTGATGTAGGACAGATGCAGGCACCACGGCTTGCCGTCGGTCTCGGCCTCACTGATGAAGTCCATCGCGCGCCGCGTCATGTAGGGCGTCTCGGAATGCTCCTCCGGCACCCGCGCGGCCTTGTCGGCGTGCACCAGCAGCCAGCCGTTCTGCAAACTGCCATCTTCCGCCGCACCTGAATTCGCCCAATGCTCCCAGGGATTGGTGGCTTCGAATCCCTGCTTGCGCAGATATTCATCGTATTTCGGGCGCGGCCGTCCCGTCGGGTGCAGGCCGTCGTCGCGCTCATAAGGCTCGAAACCGCATTCGGCGACATGCACGCCGATCATCGACTCCGGCGGGATGCCGAGCGCCTTCATGCCTTCGAGGTCGGGCGCCATGTGGGTCTTGCCGACCAGCACATTGCGCACGCCGATCTTCTTGAGGTGATCGCCGAGCGTGGGCTCGCCGACGCGCAGCGGCCAGCCGTTCCAGTGCGAGCCGTGCGAGCGCATGTAGCGGCCGGTGTAGAACGACATCCGCGAGGGCCCGCAGATCGGCGACTGCACGTAGGCCTTGCTGAAGAGCACGCCGCGCTTCGCCATGGCGTCGATGTTGGGCGTCTTCAGCGTGGGATGGCCGGTGCAGCCGAGATAGTCATAGCGAAGCTGGTCGCACATGATCCAGAGAACGTTCTTCGCGCGCGCCATGCGTCATCCCTGCCGTTTCTTGCTTGTTTAATGCTGCGATATTAGAGCGCCGGTGACAACCTGCCAGTGATGCGGGTGCCCGCAACCTACACTCCAATGTCGTCCCGGCGAAGGCCGGGACCCATACTCCTCAGAAGATGTTATGGCGCGAGATGGCAATGACCAATCTTCGCCAAATCGCATTCGGTGGTTATGGGTCCCGGCCTTCGCCGGGACGACCCAGGGGAGATAGTTTAAGCCGACCAGGGCTCGGCTTCGGCGGCGCTCTTCGCCTTGGCGGACACCGGGGCCTCGCCGATCACTGCGACCAGCGCGCGCAACGCTTCCTTGACGCCCTCTCCGGTCACGGCGGAGAGCAGCAGCGGCGTCTTCTTGGCGGCGCGCTTCAGCCGGTCCTTCTGCTTCTTGAGCTCGTCCGGCTCGACCGCGTCGATCTTGTTCAGCGCGACGATCTCGATCTTGTCGGTGAGCAGCCCGCCATAGGCATCGAGCTCTGTGCGCACGGTCTTGTAGGCTTTGCCGGCGTGCTCGCAGGTCGCATCGACGAGATGCAGCAGCACGCGGCAGCGCTCGACATGGCCGAGGAAGCGGTCGCCGAGGCCCGCGCCTTCATGCGCGCCCTCGATCAGACCGGGAATGTCGGCCAGCACGAATTCGCGGCCGTCGGCATTCACGACGCCGAGCTGCGGATGCAGCGTGGTGAAGGGATAGTCGGCGATCTTCGGCTTGGCCGCGCTGACCTTGGAGAGGAAGGTCGACTTGCCGGCATTGGGGAGGCCGACGAGACCCGCATCCGCGATCAGTTTCAGCCGCAGCCAGATCCAGCGCTCCTCGCCGGGCTGGCCGGGATTGGCGTTGCGCGGCGCGCGGTTGGTCGAGGATTTGAAATGCGCGTTGCCGAAGCCGCCATTGCCGCCCTCGGCGAGCACGAATTTCTCGCCGACATTGGTGAAGTCGTGGATTAGCGTCTCGCGGTCTTCATCGAAGATCTGCGTGCCCATCGGCACCTTCAGCACGATGTTCTTGCCGTTGGCGCCGTGACGGTCCGAGCCTGCGCCATTCTCGCCCTTCTGGGCCTTGAAATGCTGCTGGTAGCGGTAGTCGATCAGCGTGTTGAGCCCGTCCGCGACCTCGATGATGACGTTGCCGCCGCGGCCTCCATTGCCGCCGGAGGGGCCGCCGAATTCGATGAACTTCTCGCGGCGGAACGCCACGCAGCCGTTCCCACCGTCACCGGAGCGGATATAGACCTTTGCTTCGTCGAGGAATTTCATGGGCCATAGGTAGGCCAGCCGGTCCCCCGCGGCAACCCGGACTTACCCGCAAACCGGCCGAAATTCCGCGAATTTCGCCCCTTGCTTAACCCAAGACGACTTCAGTGGGGCCGTCGCCGGATCAGGAATTTCTGCGTACCCTCCAGCACCAGCTCCTTGCGCTGGTTGAACACGGTGCTTTTGAGCGTCACCACGCCGGTCGAGCGTCCCGGCGCGAGTTCGGTGACCTCGAGCGCGGGATAGATGGTGTCGTCGGCGAACACGGGTTTGAGGAACCGGCTCGATTGCTCGAGGAAGCCGACCAGGGAGTCCTCGACCATGAACGGAAACAGGCCGGCGCCCGGCGCGGTGTGGATCAAGGTCTGGAAGCCGTGGGCGAGCAGATGCGGCATGCCGCGGCTGCGGCAATATTCCACGTCGTAATGCACGGGGTGGGTGTCGCCGCTCGCGGTCTGGAACGCCGCGAACACCGCCGAGGTCTGGGTCCGGCTCGGCAGCACGAAGCGTTCGCCGACGACGAAATCCTCAAACCAGCGTTGCGTGGGGATCATGCGGTGCCGGGCCGGATCGAAGTCGGTCATGTCAAAGCTCTCTTTGTCGATGAGGCGCCTATCGCTACCGCGACGCGAAGAGTGCGACAATCCGTTCAATTCGGCGGTGGCGGGCTTGTCCCAGTCGCTCACGTCATTAAAACGACCGCAAGCGACGCTAATCGCGGGTTTTCCGTGCTCTCTCCGCCCGTCATTGCGAGGAGCGAAGCGACGAAGCGATCCAGACTGCCGCGGTGGAGACAGTCTGGATTGCTTCGCTTCGCTCGCAATGACGACCTCTCACACTCCGACTCGTTTCAATGCCCTTCTTCAAGAACCTCTCCGCCTATGACGACCGCTCCGCGCGCCTCGCCGGCATTGCGCTGATGGTGCTGTCGATCTTCATGTTTTCGTTCGGCGACGCCATGGGCAAGTTCCTGGTGGGGACCTATTCGGTGGGGCAGCTGCTGTTCCTGCGCGCCTGCGCGGCGCTGTTGCTGCTGTCGCCGCTGATCTGGCGGCAGCGTCGCCAGTTCCTGCATCTGGAGCGGCCGCGCTTGCAGCTGTTCCGCGTCGTGCTCTCGACGCTGGAAGTGGCGGCCTTCTTCCTTGCGACGGTCTATCTGCCGCTCGCCGACGTCATCACGTACTACCTCGCCGGCCCCATCTTCGTCACCGCGATGTCGGCGATCTTCCTGGGCGAGAAGGTGGGTTGGCGGCGCTGGACGGCGATTTTGATCGGTTTCTGCGGCGTCGTGATCGCGCTGCGGCCGTCGGCGCAGACCGTCAGCCTGCCGGCGCTGATCGCGCTCGGCGGCAGCCTGTCCTTTGCAACCCTGATGCTGATCACCCGCAGCCTGCGCAAGACCCCCGACATCGTGATGGCGTCCTCGCAATTCGTCGGCACGTTTTTGCTGGGCGCGGTGTTGTCGGCATTCCACTGGGTGCCGCCGACATCAGGCAGCCTCGTCATCTTCGCCCTGGCCGGATGCATCTCGGTGACGGCGCTGTTCTGCGTCAACCGGTCCCTCAAGCTCGCGCCGGCCAGCGTCGTCGTGCCCTATCAATATTCGATGATCGTCTGGGCCGTGATCTTCGGCTTCGTCGTGTTCGGCGACGTGCCGTCGATAGCAACGATCGTCGGCGCCGCGATCATCATCGGCGCCGGGTTCTATATCTACTTGCGTGAGCGCGATCTGGGGCGCCCAAGCAACGAGGTAAATCCGCCGGCGTAGCCACGCGCACACCGTCGTCCCGGGGCGCGCACAGCGCGAGCCCGGGACCCATACCCACAGGGAGTGGTTTGACGAAGACTCGGAGTGGGCGCTTCGCCTCGCACTTCTCCCTGGGATTATGGGTCCCGGGCTCGCGACTTCGTCGCGCCCCGGGACGACAGTGTCGATTGTGGCGCGGCCTGCGCCCTACCTCACCCGTCTTGCGCTGCTCCAGCTCTTCAGCGACGCCCACACCCCGCGCGACAGGCGGAAGCAATCGACGGGCGTGGACGAGCCCAGCGCCAGGAAGCGGTGCAGCTGGACGCCGCTCCACTGGAAGCCGCACTTCTCCAGCACTTTGCGCGAGGCGGGGTTGGTGACGCGCGCGCCGGCATAGAGGTGGTCGTCCTCGAACTCCTCGAAGAAGAAGTCGATCGCGCCGCGCGCGGCCTCGGTGGCGAAGCCCTGGCCCCAATGCTCGACGCCGAGCCAGTAGCCGAGCTCGGCATTGTCGGGCTTCGAGCAGTCGATCCCGACCATGCCGACCGGCCCGCTGTCGTGCTCGATCAGGAACACGGTCTCGCTGCCGATCTCGGCGGTGGCACGGACGAATTCGATGGCGTCGTCCTGCGAATAGGGATGCGGCAGGCGGCGCGTGTTCTCGGCGACGCGGCGATCATTGGCGAGCCGGGCGATGGTCCTGACGTCGGCGAGGGTCGGCCGCCGCAAGGTCAGCCGTTCGGTGGCGACGACGCTCGGTCTCGCCTCCCGCAAGGTGGTGCTCGAAAAATCCTGCAACATGTCCGGCTCCGTCGAAGTCACTAAGACAAAACGAAAGGGGAGGCCGGTTTCCCGCCTCCCCTGGAGCCTATTTGTGGACTCCGCCGGTTTGGTCAGGACCCGGCGGACTCCAAATTTGATCCACCGTCTATTCAGCCGCCTCTGCGATCGGGAGTACCGATACGAATGTGCGGCCGTTGGCTTTGGCTTGGAACGTGACGCGACCCTCGATCTTGGCGAACAAAGTGTGGTCCGTGCCCATGCCGACATTAAGGCCGGGATGCCAGGTGGTGCCGCGCTGACGCGCAATGATGTTGCCGGGAATCACAACTTCCCCGCCGAACGCCTTGATGCCGAGGCGCTTGCCCTTTGAATCGCGACCGTTGCGCGATGAACCGCCTGCTTTTTTGTGAGCCATGGCTCGTCTCCGAAATCCTGAGTAGTTCTAGATCAATTCCTTGACGGAATCATTTCATAATTTCTCACGCATCAATTCGTGAATTGGCGTGATCAATTTATGCGGCGGCGTCTTCCTTGGTCGCTTCCTTGGCGACCTTCTCCTTCTTCGGACGCGGCCCCTTGGTGGGCTTGGCGTTGTCCGTCAGGATCTCGCTGACGCGCAGCACCGTGATCTCGTCGCGGTAGCCGCGCTTGCGGCGCGAATTCTTGCGGCGGCGCTTCTTGAACGCGATGACCTTGGGGCCGCGCTTGTGGTCGAGCACCTCGACCGCAACGGACGCGCCGGCCACCGTGGGCAGACCCAGGATCGGCGTGTCGCCGCCGACCACCAGAACTTCATTCAGCTGCACGATCGAGCCGACTTCGCCTTCGATCTTGCCTACTTCCAGGACATCATCCGGAGCGACGCGGTACTGCCGGCCGCCGGTTTTGATGACTGCGAACATCGTTGTTTTCCTTCGTGTTCAATCCCGGCCTCGCGACAGTCTGTCGGGGCCGGCTTTTTGTCAGTCGCTATGGGTTTATGCGAGTTTTGTGCGGGCGGGAGTTATCCCTTTGAAAACCCACGCAAAAACAAGCGGCGCGAGAAACGCCCCGCGCCGGGTGTGGGACTTATAGCCGCCGGACGCCGCAAGTCAAGGAAAACCGCTGAAAAAGGCCCGGATTTGAAGGATTTGGCCGCCCGCCCATCCGCCGATTCTCCCCCGGCGTTGCAACCAACGGGTTCCCGCGCCGTTGTCCCCCAGATTTCGCAAGCGGGCAAGGGTCCCATGGCAACGGACGAACTGGTCGCAACGACGGGCATTGCGCAGCACGGCGCGAGCCGCCTGCCGTCGGTGGACGTCGACAGTTTCAACATCGAGATCAAGGACGAGGACGGTTTTCTCGGCGACCGCGCCAGCAAGGGCGCGTTCCGCGAGATCCTCGACCGCTGGCGCAAGCCGCTGCGCAAGACCGGCGAGGACCCGTTCGGCAAGGAGCCCTCGGACCAGATCAGCAAGAAGACGCTGGATGCGATCCTGATCGGCGACGACACCGAGGCCTCGGCGCTGGTCCACAGCGCGATCGAGGATTTCGCCCAGCAGCTCGCCTATGTCACGCGCCGCTTCCTCAAGACCAAGGCCTGGGCCAAGACCGAGCGCATCATGGTCGGCGGCGGATTTCGTGATTCCAGGCTCGGCGAGCTTGCGATCGCGCGCACCGAGATCATCCTGAAATCCGAGGACTTCAAGATCGACATGCAGCCGATCCGCCATCATCCTGATGAAGCCGGCCTGATAGGTGCGCTGCATCTGGCGCCGTCATGGATCTTCGAGGCTCATGACAGCATCCTCGCCGTCGATATCGGCGGTACGAATATCCGCTGTGGCCTGGTGGAAACGAGCTGGAAAAAGGCAAAAGACCTGTCGAAGGCCAAGGTCGTGAAATCCGAGCTATGGCGTCATGCCGACGACGAGCCGACGCGCGAAGGCGCGGTGAAGCGGCTCACCAAGATGCTGAAGGGGCTGATCGCCGAGGCCGAGACCGAAGGCTTCAAGCTCGCGCCCTTCATCGGCATCGCCTGTCCCGGTGTGATCGACGCCGACGGCTCGATCGAGAAGGGCGCGCAGAACCTGCCGGGCAATTGGGAGAGCAGCAAGTTCAACCTGCCGGCGAGCCTGATCGAGGGCATTCCCGAGATCGGCGAGCACGACACCGCGATCCTGATGCACAATGACGGCGTGGTTCAGGGCCTCTCGGAGGTTCCGTTCATGCAGGATGTCGAGCGCTGGGGCGTGCTCACCATCGGCACGGGCCTCGGCAATGCGCGCTTCACCAACCGCCGCAAGGACAATGGGAAAGACCGTGATTCTACCGAGAATGGGAAGAAAAAGGCCAAGTCTGACAAGGAGTAACCTTGACTGGTTAGGTTAAGGGACGGATTGCGTTGCGGTGCATGGGGCACCCGCTACGGTCGAATCGTCGCCTCACCTGGCCGGCGAAGCCGCCCTTCCCGGTCAGTATTGCAATGAGCGGCACGGGACCGCCAGTGTTTACCGCGTCTGGCGGTCCCACCCCTTCCTCGGACTCAACTCCAGCCGACGCGCTGAAAGAACGCCGCGATCTCCGCGGCCGCGTGGTCGGGATTTTCCCGATGCGGGAAGTGGCCGGCGCCGGGAAACATCGCGAGATCGAGCGCGCTGAACGTCTCGCCGAGCCGGTCGGTCCACGCATAGGGAAACAGCGGATCGTGCTCGGCCCAGCGGACGCAGGTCGGCACGTCGATCGGCGGAAGCTGTGGAGCTTCGCCCTTCATCATCGCGACGCGTCCGGCATGCGAGGCGCGATAATGCGCAAAGCCGCCGGCAAGGTTGCCCACCCTAGAGAAATTGTCGACGAAGGCGTCGAGGACGTCGTCGAAGGCGTCTTTTCGATGCGCCCAGCCCTTCAGGAAGTGACTGATATAGAGCCGGCAGCTCTCGCGGCTCGCGCCGACGAGCCGCACGGCGATCTCCATCTGGTGGAAGGACTGGTACCAGATGTGGTTGAGCCGGTCGGGCGCCGCCATGCGCGGTCCGATGCCGGGATAGACGAAATCGAAGAAGAAGAGACCGGCGAGCCGCCCCGGTGCCTGCCGCGCCAGGGGCTGCATCACGGCGCCGCCGACATCGTGGCCGACCACGGCGAATCGCTCGATGCCGAGCCCCTCCATCAGCGCAAGCATGTCGGCGGCATGGCCGTCCGGCCCGTAAGGCCCGTCAGGCTTGTCGCTGTCGCCAAAGCCGCGCAGGTCGGGCGCGATCAGCATGAAGCGATCGGCCAGCCGGACCATCACCGGCTCCCAGGTCAGCCAGAATTCCGGCCAACCATGCAGCAAAAGCAGCGGTTTGCCCTTTCCAGCGCGAACCAGGTGGAAATTGGCGCCATTGGCCTTGATCGTCAGATGCTCCATCGCGGTTCCTCCCGGGCGAAGGATGGGGGTTGAAAGAGGCAGCGGATTTTCCCCTTTCGCGCCTTGTCTGGCCCGCCATCCTCGCCTATTAACGCCCCCAACCACAGGGGCCCTGCTCCTTACTTGGCGCCTTCAGGAGAGGTGGCAGAGTGGTTGAATGCACCGCACTCGAAATGCGGCATAGGTGCAAGCCTATCGGGGGTTCGAATCCCTCCCTCTCCGCCATATCAATCGGCCACAAAGCCTCGCCTCAAGCACTGAATCCTCAAGATCGCAGCAGCTTCTGGTGTCGCCTCCAGGGGACCGCAATCCGACACCGCACTTGCGGCGGGGCGGCAAGCTTCTCCACAATGTCCGTCATGACAGCCCGCCCCGAGGACCCGACGGATGACGGCCAAAATCGATCTGCTGACGCTGCAGCTCTTCGTGGCGATCGTTGAGGAGCAGAGCATCGCGAAGGCGGCGGAGAAGAAGAACATCGCCGCGTCCGCGGTCAGCCGGCGCATCTCGGATATCGAGGACCGTTTCCAGGTCGAGCTGCTGCATCGCCATTCGAAGGGGATCGAGCCGACGCCGGCCGGCTTTGCCTTGCTCGAGCATGCCCGCATCGTCCTTGGAAACCTGAGCCGGCTCGAGACCGAATTGACCGGATACCGGCAGGGCAAGCGCGGGCTGATCCGGGTCTGCGCCAACAAGTCCGCGATCCTCGAAGCTCTCGCCGACGAGCTCAGCCTGTTCCTGGAGCGGCATCCGCTGGTGCATATCGACATCGAGGAGGATCTAAGCCCCGCGATCGTGCGCGCGGTGATGGAGAACCGGGCCGACATCGGCATTTTCGGCGGCAACATCGACGCACAGGATCTGGAGCTGCTGTCCTATCGCAGCGACAGCCTGGTCGCGCTGGTCACGCGCGACCATCCGCTGGCCGGTCGCAGCAGCGTTCGCTTCCGCGAGCTGGTCGATTTCGACTTCGTCAGCCTGGAGAAGGGCAGCTCGATCGAGACGCTGTGTATCAGGGCGGCGGCCGCTCTCGGGCAGCACCTGAAGGTGCGCATCCGCGTCAGCAGCTTCGATGCGCTGTTCCGCGTCATCGATGCCAGGATGGGGGTCGGGGTCGTGCCGCTCGAGATCGTTCGCGGCCGCTACGGTGTCGACAGCCTCGTCACCGTCGCGCTCGATGAGTCCTGGGCGCGACGCGAGCTGGTCATGGGCGTGCGCGACTACAAATCGTTGCCGCCGGTGACGAAGCTGCTGGTGGACCATTTGCGGACCCAGGATGATACGGGTCTCACCACGAGCAGCGTCTCCGACCGGCTGACGGTCGTCCGCAGCAGGGGCTGACATCGCCCGTGTCAACGCCTGCCATCGCCTGCCATCGCGCGGCCGCGATGGCACCCTGCCAAACCGTCACTGCACATTTGCGGGACGCGCTTCTATCCTGCTTCCCAGGATTGCCCTCGGTCGGCATGATCGGCGGCACTACGGCACATCAGATGCCGATCAGGGGAGGACGGATCGTGGACACGCGTGGTCGCACGCTGCTGGCCAAAATCTGGGACCAGCATGTCATCGCCCATGTCAGCGATGACACCGATCTGCTTCATGTGGATCGTCATCTGCTGCACGATCTCGGCGGCTCCCGCGGCCTGATCGACCTCAAGAGCCGCAACCTCCCGGTCCACAATCCCGAGCTGACTTTTGCCACGCCCGATCATGCGATTTCCACGGCGTCCGGGCGCGCCGGCACGATCACGACCGGGCAGGAGCTGCTGGCGGCGTTGCGGACCGAGACATCCGCCAGCGGCATCCGGCTGTTCGACATCGACCAGCCGGGGCAGGGCATCGTCCATGTCATCGGGCCGGAGCTCGGTCTCAGCCTGCCCGGCTGCCTGATCGTCTGCGGCGACAGCCACACCTGCACCCATGGCGGGCTCGGCGCGCTTGCCTTCGGCATCGGCTCCAGCGAGCTCACGCATGTGCTGGCGACCCAGACTATCATCCAGCGCCGGCCGAAAACCATGCGCGTGACGTTCGACGGCCGCATGCCGTTCGGTGTCACGGCGAAAGATCTCATCCTCGCTTTGATCGGCCATGTCGGCGCCGCCGGCGGCACCGGCTATGCGGTCGAATATGCCGGCAGCGCGATCAGGGACATGCCGATCGAAGGGCGGCTCACCATCTGCAATCTGTCGGTCGAACTCGGTGCCAAGATGGGGCTGATCGCGCCGGACCAGACGACGTTCGATTATGTCCGGGGACGTCCCTACGCGCCGCAAGGTGAGATGTGGGAGCGGGCCGTCACGGCGTGGCGGACGCTTCGGAGCGACAGCGACGCAATGTTCGATCGCGAGGTGTCGATCGATGTCGCAACCATCATCCCGCAGATCACCTGGGGCACCAGTCCCGAACATGTCCTCGGTGTCGATGGCCGCATCCCGGATCCCCGGGACATTGCCGATCCGGTGCGCCGCGGCGCGATCGAGATCGCGCTCGACTATATGGGCCTGACGCCGGGCGCGCCGATCGCCGGCACGCCGGTGGATTGGGTCTTCATCGGCTCCTGCACCAACAGCCGTCTCAGCGATCTGCGCGCCGCGGCCGAGGTCGCGCGCGGCCGCAAGGTCGCGCCCGGCGTGCGCGCCTGGGTCGTGCCGGGTTCGGAGACCGTCAAGCGCGATGCGGTGGTCGAAGGGCTCGACAAGATCTTCATCGACGCGGGCTTCGAATGGCGCGAGCCCGGATGCTCGATGTGCCTCGCCGCGAACGGCGAAACCGTGCCGCCCGGCCAGCGCTCGGTCTCGACGTCGAACCGGAATTTCATCGGCCGGCAAGGGCCGCGTGCCCGCACCCACCTGGCGAGCCCGGCCATGGCCGCGGCGGCGGCGGTCTCCGGCGCCATCGCCGATGTCCGAACCATGGAGCGCTAGATGGCGGATCCCTTTACCAAGTTGACCGCGATTGCCGCGCCGATCATGCGCACCAATGTCGATACGGACGTCATCATCAGCATCAATCGCATGATCGGAAATTCCGTCCGCGGCAGTCTCGGCAAATGGGCGTTCGGCTCGCTCCGCTATCTGCCTGATGGCTCGGACAATCCGGAGTTCATCCTCAATCGCGAGCCGTATCGCGCGGCGGAAATTTTGGTCACGGGTCCGAATTTCGGCTGCGGCTCATCGCGCGAGGCGGCGGTGTGGTCGCTGCAGGAGATGGGTATCCGCGCCATCATCGGATCCGGCTTCGGCGACATTTTCTTCGCCAACTGTTTCCAGAACGGCATCCTGCCGGTGGTGCTGGACAAGGCCATCATCGACAGCCTCGCCGCCGACATCGAAGCGAGCCAGGGCGCGGGACGCCTCACGGTCGATCTGCAGGAGCAGACGGTCACCTCGCCATCGGGGTTAAGGCACGTCTTCGAGATCGATCCGCGCAGACGTGCGGGCCTGCTCGAAGGCCTCGACGAAATTTCGCTGACCTTGCGGCGCGACCAAGAGATCCGCGGATTCCAGGCATCCGACCGCACTGCGCGGCCGTGGATTCACTTTGCAGGACATCAGGCATGAACACGCTCTCGAACACGATCAAGGTGGCCGTGGTCGGTGGTGAAGGCATCGGTCCGGAAGTGACCGATCAGTCCCATCGCATTCTCAAATGGTTCTCGGACCGGCGCGGCGCTCCGGTGATTCTGCGCGAAGCGCAATACGGTCTGATCCCGTATCTCGCGACAGGCAAGGTGCTGCCGGATGACACCGTCGAGGCGATGGAGGAGGCCGACGCGATCCTCTGGGGCGCGACCGGTGGCCCGGAGACGACGGAGGTCCCACCGGCCGCGCGCAAGGCGGGAAGCCTCTTGTCGCTGCGCAGCAAATACGACCTCTATGCCAATCTCCGGCCCATCGTCGCCAATCCGGCGCTGGCGGACTCCGCGCCGCTCAAGGCCGCGGTGCTGAAGGACGTCGACTTCATCATCATCCGCGAGCTCACCAGCGGCATCTATTTCGGCGAGCCGCGCGGCATCGAAACGCTGCCCGATGGCCAGCGCCGCGGCTTCAACACCCAGCAATACACCACCAGCCAGATCCGCCGGGTGGCGCGAACCGCGTTCGAGCTGGCACGGATGCGCAAGGGCCGGGTCTGCTCCGTCGACAAGGCCAATGTGCTTGAGACCAGTGTGCTGTGGCGCGAGGAGGTCACCGCGCTGCATGAAGCGGAGTTTTCCGATGTCGAGCTGACGCATCTCTATGTCGACAACGCCGCGATGCAGATCGTGCGGGCACCCTCGCAATTCGACGTCATGGTGACCTGCAATATCTTCGGAGACATTCTCTCCGATTGCGCGGCGATGGCGTCGGGCTCGCTCGGCATGCTGCCGTCGGTCTCGCTCGGGCCGCCGGACCGGCTCGGACGTCGCAAGGCGCTCTATGAGCCGGTTCACGGCAGCGCGCCTGACATTGCGGGCAAGGGCATCGCCAATCCACTTGGCTCGATCCTCAGCGTCGCAATGATGTTGCGCATTACCCTCCATCGGCCTGATGATGCCGCGCTGCTGGAGAAGGCCGTGGATACGGCCCTGGCCGCCGGCGCAAGAACGGCCGATATCGCCGAACCCGGCGCAAAAAGACTTTCGACCCAGGAGATGGGCGATGCGGTGCTGAACGCGCTCGACAAGGTGGCCGGCAAGGAGAGGGAGCACGCGTGATGAGAACTCGGGTCACAAGACGGTCGGCGCTGACGATTGTCGCCGGCGCTGGTGTCTCCATGACGGCGGGGCGGGCGTGGGCGGATACCCCGTCGGGCCGCGTGATCTACCCGGTGGCCATTCCGGTGTATCAGTCCCAATTCGTCGCCGACCGTGCCGGGTTCTTCAGGGAGGCCGGCCTCGACTGCAAGCTGATCCAGGGCGGCAGCGGCGTGAAGACCCGTGAGATCATTGCTTCGTCCCAGGGAGATATCGGCATCGGCGACATCACCCACCCGATGCAGCTCAGCAATCACGGCCGCGGCGCGCGCGTGCTGATGCCGGTCGATACCCGCAGCAACGCCGCGATCTTCATCATCCGCAAGGATCTGTTCGATCAGGGCATCACCACGCTGGAGGCGCTGGCGAAGTGGAAGCGGCCTGACGGACGCAAGCCGATCGTTGCGGTATCGTCGCTTGGTGGCACCAACCACGTCTGGGCCTCCTATTACCTGGAAACCATGGGGCTCGACGACAAGGTGACCTGGATCGGCACCGGCAATGTCGACACCATGATGGGGACGTTGAAAACGAAACAGGTCGATGTCCTCATCAACTCGCCGTCGATCCTGAAGGATTCGATCGAGCAGGGCTGGGGCGCGCTGTTGTTCGACGGAACCGACGAGGCGGTCTGGGCCAAGTATATCGGCGGCAAGGTCCCGGTGACGTCTCATTTCACCTTGCAGTCGACCATCGACAAGGACCCGCAGAAGATGCAGGCGTTCGTCACGGCGCTGTGGCGCGCGACCCAGTGGATCAAGGGGCACTCCCCCGAAGAGATCTACGATGCGATCGAGCCTTATGTCGGGAGCACGTCGCGCGATGCGAATGTTTTCGACATTGGGATCATGAAGAAGGTCACCGACTACGAATGCGTCATCGATGCGGAGAGTTTTGCACGCGGGCAGAAGGTCTGGTTCCGTGAAATGACCGGGATCAAGCCGCTCGCCATGGCCGACGTCGTCACCACCAGCTTCATCGAAGCGGCACGCAAGGCCTATCCGGCTTGAGCGTGCAGGCCTTACATGCGCCGCACGCCGACGCGCCGCCTGAGATGCGGCGCATCGACGTGCGCGGATTGTGCAAGACTTTCCAGCTGGCGGGCGCCGCCATCGAGGCGGTGCGCGACGTCTCCTTCAATGTCCGGCGCGGCGAATTCGTCGCCCTGCTGGGGCCATCCGGCTCCGGCAAGAGCACCGTCCTCAACATGATAGCGACACTGGTCAAGCCGACCAGCGGTCAGATTCTGATCGACGGAACGCCTGTTGTCCCCGGACGGGCGACGTCTGACGTCGGCTACGTGTTCCAGCGCGATACGCTGTTTCCCTGGCGGACAGTCGCCGACAACATCGGCTACGGCCTGGAGCTGGCGGGCGTCCCGGTGGCGGAGCGAAAGGAGCGTGTCCGTGCCTGCCTGGTGCAGGCCGGGCTGGAGGGCTTTGGCAACGCCTACCCTTCTGCATTGTCGGGCGGCATGCGCCAGCGCGCCGCCTTGATGCGAACGCTGGTCGTTGAGCCGCAGGTCCTGCTGATGGACGAGCCGTTCGGCGCGCTCGACACCCACACCAAGATCGACATGCACGACGTGCTGCTTCGCATCTGGGAACGCGAGCAGCAGACCGTGCTGTTCGTGACCCATGATCTCGGCGAAGCCCTGACGCTGGCAGACCGCATCATTCTGTTCTCCGCGCGGCCCGGCCGGATCAAGGAGAGTTTCGATGTGGATTTTGCCCGCCCACGCAATGCGGTGAAGATCCGGGAGACGCCGCGTTATGCCGAGCTGTTCCAGCTGATCTGGCACTCGCTCGGCGAAGAGTTCATCAAGGGCCGCAAGCCATGAGACGCGCGCGCAACGCCGGCAGGACCCTGGCCTGGCAAATGGCGATCTGCGCCTGCTTCCTGTCGATCTGGCAATGGGGTTACGATCTGCACGGCCGGCTTCCCTGGCTGGTGCCTGATCTGCTCGACCCCTACTTCGTGTCAAAACCCTCGGACATCTTCGAGCATTTCCTGATCCTGAGCTGTCTCAAGTCCAAGCTCGGCGTGTTCAACGGCTGGTTCAATGGCGAATTCGCCCGCTGCATGGCGCGATCCGAGAACAATCTCTGGATCGCGACCGCCGTCACCCTGAAGAACACCTTCTTCGGCTTCGCGACCGGCGTCAGCAGCGGCTTCGCCGCGGGCCTCGTGCTGGGCCGCTCGGACCGACTGAGCGCCATTTTCCAGCCTTTCATCACCGCGGTGAATTCGATCCCGCGCATCGCGCTGGCCCCGATCATCGTGCTGGCCTTCGGCATCGGCGATACCTCGAAGGTCGTGACGTCGTGGATCGTGGTCGTCTTCCTCGTCTTCTTCAACACGTTCGAGGGGGCGCGCTCGATCGACGAGGGCTTTGTCAACGCGGCGCGGCTGCTCGGCGCCAGCGAGTGGCAGATCACCCGCACGGTGGTCATCCCATCGACCATGGCCTGGGTCTTCGCCTCGCTGACGCCTGCGATCTCCTTCGCCCTGATCGGCGTGATCGTCGGCGAGTTCATCGGCGCGGAACGCGGAATCGGACGCCTGATCATCGAGTCCGAAGCGCGCGCGGAGGCCTCGGGCATGATGGTCGCCGTCATCGTGCTGATGCTGGTCGGCGTTGCGCTGTCCGCGCTGATCTGGCGATTGCAGGCCTATCTGCTGCGCTGGCAGCAGCACAATCTGGCGGAGTAGCCCGAGCAGGGGTTACATTGATTACGGACCCGCCAGCACCGTCCGCGCCATCGCCACGAACGCCTGCGCGGCCGGCGACAGCGTCCGGCCCTGACGCTGCAGCAGCGACACCGGCCGGGTGATGGCCGGGCGGATCAGAGGTCTTGCGATCAGCGTCGGGAACTGATCGGCCGGCAGCATCGTCGCGGGGAGAATGGCGAGGCCGAGGCCCTGCGCGGTCATGGCGAGCGCGGTGTTGATCAGCGTCACCTCATAGGTTGGATTGAGGTGCTTGCCCTGCGCGCCGAGCGCCTGATCGATCTGCATGCGGATCCGCGTCTCGCGCCGCATCGCGATCGTCGGGAGCTGTGCCAGTTCGTCCCATGTCAGCGCGCGCCGCGCGGCGAAGTCGGCTGTGCTCCGGCCAATCGCGCTCAGGCGCCCGCGGGTCAGCGTCTCGATCGTCATCTCCGCGAATTCACCTTCCACGCTGCCGATGGCGAACTCCGCGTCGGTTGCGATCAGGCGCGGAACGAGATCGTCGGCGGCGACATCCCGCATGTCGATCTCGATGTCGGGATGGGCCGCACGGAATTTCGCCAGCACCAGGGGCAGCAGCGCCGAGGCGGCGCCGGCCGATGCCAGAAACGCGACGCGGCCGGCGCGCGCCTGCGCGAGGTCGCGCATGCGTCGTGACAGGCCCAGCGCATCGCCCAGCATCCGTTCGGCGGAATGAAACGCCTCGTCGGCTGCCAAGGTCGGCTGCACCGAACGCGTGGAGCGATCGAACAGTTTGACGCCGAGCTGGGATTCGAGCTGCTGGATCAACAGGCTCGCCGCCGACTGCGTGATCCCGAGCTCGCGCGCGGCCCGCGTGATGCTGCGGGTGCGATAGACGCCGGTGAAGGCCCGCAATTGGCGCAAGGTGACATTCATAGGCAGGGCTCATGAATTGATGAGTTCTTTCTGGCTTATCTCATAAGCGAGTCTGCAATAAAATGCATGCCGCGCGGTCGGAGAATCCGCCGTACGGCAAGGGGAGCGGAGGCGAGCATGAGGACACAGGTGCTGGTCGTGGGCGCCGGGCCCGTGGGACTGACCGCGGCGATGGATCTGGCCTCGCGCGGGATCGACGTCGTCGTCGCGGAGATCCGCCATGCCGGCGATCCGCCCAGCGTCAAATGCAATCACGTCTCGGCGCGCTCGATGGAAGTCTTCCGCCGGCTCGGCGTCGCCGCAAAGCTGCGCGACGCAGGCCTGCCGGCGGACTTCCCGAACGATTGCTCCTATCGGACCACGGCGACCGGCATCGAGCTGTGCCGCATCGACATTCCCTCCCGCGCGCGCCGTTACAGCGCAACCGGCGGTCCCGACACCTGGTGGCCGACGCCCGAGCCGCCGCACCGGATCAACCAAGTCTACCTCGAGCCGATCCTGTTCAGCCATGCGGCCGCTCAAGCGCGCATCACCATTCTGGCGCGCACGGAAATCACTGACATCGAACAGGGCGACGACCATGTGGTCGCACTGGCGCGCGACCTCGACAGCGGGAGCTCGCTTCGCATCGAAGCGTCCTTCGTGATCGGCTGTGACGGCAGCCGTTCCCTGGTTCGCAAATCGATCGGCGCGAGCCTCTCCGGCACGCCGGTGATCCAGCGCGTGCAATCGACCTTCATCGAAGCCCCGCAGCTCAAGGAGCTGATGGGCGCGCACAAGCCGGCCTGGATGGTGCTCTCGCTCAACCCGCGACGCTCGGGCACGACGGTTGCGATCGACGGCCACGACCGCTGGCTGATCCACAATCATCTGAAGCTCGACGAGCCCGAGTTCGATTCGGTCGATCGCGACTGGGCGATCCGCGCCATCCTCGGCGTCGACGAGCGCTTCGAATACCGCGTCCTCAGCAAGGAGGATTGGGTCGGGCGTCGCCTCGTGGCCGATCGCTTCCGCGACCGCAGGGTCTTCATCTGTGGCGACGCCGCGCATCTGTGGATGCCCTATGCCGGCTACGGCATGAATGCGGGCATTGCCGACGCTGTCGATCTCTGCTGGCAATTGGCGGCGCATCTGAACGGGTGGGCGCCGGCTTCGATCCTCGACGCATATGAAGCGGAGCGTCAGCCCATCACCGAGCAGGTGTCGCGCTTCGCGATGGACCACGCGATGAAGATGATGGCGCAGCGCGGCGGCGTGTCCGCGGAGATCGAGGACGACACGCCGCGCGGCCAGGCGGCGCGCGCAACGCTGGCCAGGGCGGCTTACGATCTCAACGTGCAGCAATATTGCTGCGCGGGTCTCAATTTCGGCTACTACTACGATGCCTCGCCGATCATTGCCTATGACGGCGAAACGCCGCCGGCTTACGCGATGGGCAGCTTCACGCCCTCCACTGTGCCGGGCGCCCGCGCGCCGCATCTGTTCCTGCGCGACGGACGATCGCTCTACGATGCATTCGGAGCCGGCTACACATTGTTGCGGTTCGACCCGGCGATCGATGTGGCGCGGCTGCAATCCGCCGCAAGGGAGCGCGGCATCCCGCTCGCGCTGGTCGACATCGCGCCCGATGAGGCGAACGGCACCTATGCCGAGAAGCTGGTGCTGGCGCGGCCCGACCAGCACATCGCCTGGCGCGGGCAGGTCGCGCCCGCGGATCCACAAGGCTTGCTGGCGCGCATCACCGGCGCTGCAGCGTAAGGCGGCTTGAAGCGGACGGTCTGGCGGCGCAGGCGGCCCGGTCGTGGTTCACAAGCAAGAACGTACCGAGGAGGGGAACGTGTTTCACGTTGCAAGGCGCCGCATTCTGGCCGTGCTGACGGTCGCGACTTTCGCCGTGCTGCCGCTGACGGCGGGCAAAGCCGCCTATCCGGAGCAATTGATCAAGATCATCGTGACCTTCCCGCCCGGCGGCAGCGCCGACACCGTGATCCGTGCGCTCGAGCCGCTCGTCACCGCCGAGCTCAAGCAGAGCCTGGTGATCGAGAACCGCGCAGGCGCTGGAGGCAACATCGGCATGGCCGCGGTCGCGCAGGCCAAGCCCGACGGCTACACGCTCGGCGTCGCGCCGGCGGGCGCGCTGACGGTGAACCCGCATCTCAATTCGTCGATGCCGTTCGAGCTGAAAGATCTCGCGCCGATCACGCTGCTTGCGGAAATTCCCTTCGTGCTCGTCGCCTCCGCGAACATACCTGCGCACACGACGGCGGAGACGGTCGCGCTCGCCAAGGCAAAGCCGGGTGCGCTGTCGATCGGACATGGCGGCAATTCGACGGCCATGCATCTGACGGCCGCGCTGTTTACGCAGAGGACCGGGATCGCCATGGAGCTGGTCCCGTATCGCGGGACCGCGCCCGCGACGGTCGACGTCCTCGCAGGACATGTCCCCTTTGCTGTGCTGGATATTCCCGCATCGAAGCAACTGATCCTCGAAGGCAAGCTCAACGCGATCGGCGTTTCCTCAGCGCGCCGCCTTGCATCCCTGCCGGATGTGCCGACTCTGGCCGAGAGCGGCATTGCGGGTTTCGAATCCGTCGGCTGGTTCGGGCTGGTTGCGCCGGCCGGCACGTCCGCCGACATCGTCGCCAGGCTGAACGAGGCTTTCACGAAAGCCCTGAAGGACCCGTCCGTGGCCGAGAAGATCAGGACCCTCGGCGCAGAGCCCGCGCCAATGTCGCCGGAGCAGTTCGGTCGCTTCATTCAAAGCGAAAGCGCGAAATGGGGCAAGCTCATCAGCGAAGCCGGCATCAAGGCGAACTAGAACTGGCATCACGATCGGTCGGCGCCACGCCGACGGCCGCTCCCTCGAGTGTGCGATGCCGGCAACCGTGCGCCTGAGCTAATGCGCGGCGATGCCCGCGCTCTCGATCACCCGCTTGTAGCGTGCGGTCTCCTCGACGATGAACGGTCCCATCTCGGCCGACCCCTTGTCGGCAATCGACACTTGGCCGTTGGTGGCGAGGTCCGCGACGATGCCGGGGTCGGCGAGCACCGCGGCCAGCGCCTCAGAGAGCTTGCCCACGATTCTCGGGTCGGTCCCGGCCGGGACCGAGACCCAGGTCGAACCGACACTGACGGCGTCCGGGTAGCCGGCCTCGAGCACCGTCGGCGCGTCGGGCAACGCGGCCAGCCGCGCCGTGCCGGTGGTGCCGAGCACCTTGACCTTGCCGGTGTCGATCAGCGGCCTGAGCACGGTGAGGTAGTCGAAGGAGACGTCCAGGATGCCCGACATCATGTCGGTCATCTGGCTCGAGCCCGACTTGTAGGGCACATGGGTCAGCTTGATGCCGGCGGCCGCCTGGAACATCTCGCCGGCGAGGTGCTGGGCGGTGCCGGGGCCGGGGGAGCCGAAGTTGACCTTGCCCGGGTTGGTCTTCGCGTAGGCGACGAACTCAGCCAGCGTGCTGTAGGGCGCTGCCGAGGTTGCGACGAGGATCTGGTTTGCCGAGCTCACGCCGGCGGACATGGATATAGCTCTTGAGCGGGTCGTAGTTGAGCTTCGCCAGCCCCAGGTTTGGCTGGATCGTCATAGGCCCGCCGGAGGCGTAGAGCACGGTGTAGCCGTCGGGTTGGGCCCGGGCAACGAACTCTGTCCCGATGGTCCCGCCAGCGCCGGGTCGGTTCTCCACCACCACCGGCTGCCCAAGCCGCGTCCGCAGCAGCTCCGCGATCTTGCGCGAGACGAGGTCGGTGACGCCGCCAGCCCCGAACGGCACCACCCAGGTGATCGCGCGGTTCGGCCAGGATTCCGCGGCCGTCTGGGCCCCCGCGGCGCCGGCCTGGAGCGCCAGCGTCGTCGCGGCGACGAGACACAGGAGCGCTCTCCTCACCGTCCCGACGGGGCGACCGCTCAGGCCGCTGCGCGCGCCGGTCTGCTCGACCGCGTCGTTGATCACCTGTCGCGAGGTCTGATGATAGCCGCGCTGCTGCGCCAAGAATTCCATGGATGCAGTCCCCCCGTTGCAGCGTGGCCGTTTACGGCCATGTTGACCGAAGGCTACAGCCTTGAGTCTCTTCAAACCATTGGCGCAGTCCGAGCATCTCTTTTGCAGAATATGAAAAGATAGATCGCCTTCAGGCTATGGGACCGTTTGTCAGCACCGTCCGCGAGGGCAGCTTCCTGGCGCATCGGCCGCGATCTGTCGCCGGCCGCACGCGCGCTCCAGCGCGGCATTCTCGCGGGTGCGCAGGCGATCCGCGAACGGAGCCTTGTCGGCTGACTGCGCAGCAATCCACAACCCGATGTGCCGCAACCGCAGCAGTGACGGGTTGAACCTGCTACCGTCGCGGCCCGACCAACAGCAGCCCGCCGGCCGGCTGGGAGCGAGGTGATTCACGACGATGTTCGACAAAACCTACCGGCAGCGCCTCGAAGCTGATCTGGCGCAATGGGAAGCGGACGGCGTGATCGCGCCAGCGGCCGCCGTCTCGATCCGCAATGCGCTGCCGCCGTTGTCGCCCGGCGTCAACATCGCGGTGGTCGTCGGCATCGTTGGCGGCCTGTTGATCGCAGCAGCTTTCCTCGCCTTCGTCGCGGCGCACTGGACGGAGATCGCGCGGCTGCTGCGGTTCGGAATCCTGCTTGCCGGCATGGTCGTCGCAGGGGGCCTTGGGGCGTGGTTCGCGGCGAAGGGGCGCACGATTCTTGCCGATCTCTGCGCGAGCATCGGCGCGGTCATCTTCGGCGCGGGTATTGCCCTGGTCGGTCAGATGTACCATCTCGGCGAGGATTTTGCCGGCGGCATGCTGCTGTGGTCGATCGGCGCGTTCGCAGCGGCGCTGCTGACCGAATCGCGCGGCGCGCTTGCGGTCGCCCTCGTGGCCGCCTGCATCTGGACCTGCATGCGGACTTACGACGCGCCGGACGCGCTGCATCTTCCGTTCGTGGCGGTGTGGCTCCTCGCCGCCGCTCTTGCGTTTGCGTGGAATTCCCGCGTCGCGGCCCACCTCGTCGCGATCGCGGTGCTGCCGTGGTGGATCGCGACGTCGCTTCGCTTCGAATTCGATGGTGCTCAGCCGTCATTCGTGCTCGCGAACGGCGCCGCCTTGCTGTTCGGCGCCGGGCTCGCGATCGCCGCAGCGCCGTCGCCGAGAGCGCTTCGTCTCGGGACCGTTCTATCGATTTACGGGGCGTTTTCGCTGGCCGTGGTCGCGTTCCTGGAGGTGACGACGGTCGACGATATCATTCGCTTTCGGACCGGCAGTGCGCCAGCCCAGCCGCTTTGGGCGATCCTGTGCGGGGCTGCGGGTGTGATCCTCGCTCTCGCGTCCGCCGGGATCACCAAGCGCGCAGGTGAAATCCTTGCAGGATGTTCAATCGGGCTCGCCCTGCTCGCAGCTCCGCTGTGGCCGGTATCCACCGCCGGAGAGCCCTGGTTCGCCTACGCTGCGCTGCTCTGCGCCATGCTCAGCCTCGTCGTCTCCGGCATGCTCGATGATGTGCGTCCGCGGATCGTGGCCGGCTGGCTCGGGATCGCCGGCGTCATCGCCGGCATCACCTGGGCGGTGAAGGGCTCGCTGCTGCGCCGCTCGGCCTTCCTTGCGGCGGCCGGCGTCGTTGCCGTCGCATTTGCAACCGCGCTCAATCGCGCACTGCCGAGGGCGGGGCGATGATGGAACTGGTCGCTTCCGTCATCAGGCTCTGGCAGCGCATCCCGAAAGCTGTGCTATTCGGTGTCGCCGTCCTGGTCCAATGCGTGCTGCTGGTCCTGATGGTCGCCGATCGCATGCAGATCCTGCGCGAAGGCCGTGAGGTGACCTTGCAGACGCAGCCAGTCGATCCCCGCGATCTCTTGCGCGGCGACTATGTCGTGCTCCGCTACGACATCTCGCAACTGCCGGCCGGCGCGCTTGCCGGCAAGCCGGCGGCCGAGCGCAATTCCGTTGTGTTCGTCAAGCTCGCGCCCAATGCCAACGGGCTTTACGAGGCCGTCTCGGTTCACGCCGAGCCTGTCGCGGTCACGGCGGCCGAAGTGCTGATCCGCGGCCGTGTCCCCTATTCCTGCGGTTCGCCCGGCCGCACCTTCTGCGACAAGCTCACAATCAAATACGGTCTCGAAAGTTATTTCGTGCCCGAAGGCGAGGGCAAGAAGCTCGAGCAGGCCCGCAACCAGCAGAAGCTGCGGGTCGTCGCCGCCGTGCTGCCCTCAGGCCGCGCCGCGATCAAGCGCCTGCTGCTCGACGGCGAGCCGGTGTACGAGGAGCCGTTGTACTAAGACCCGATGAGATGAGACTCGTCTGCTGCCCCGACGGAGGGAACGGAGAGAGCACCGCTGTTGGCCGAACTCGACTCGACCTCAAACCAGCGTCCTAGGCGCCGATCATTTGGCCTTCAACGCTCGTCGCATCACGTCCCACATCCGCGGATCGCTCATCTGCGCCACGTTGAACCGCATGAAGCGCGATGCCGTCTGCGACACGCTGAAGACGTTGCCCGGTGCGAGCACGACATCCTCTTCGAGCGCGGCGCGCGCAACGGCGATGGCATCCTGTCCATCCGGGAGACGGCACCAGAGGAAGAAGCCGCCGCGCGGCATCAGCCAGGGCTCGATGCCGAGCGCCTGGAGCTTGCGTGCCACCTCGCGCCGGGCGCGCGTGAGCCTTTGCCTGAGCTCGTCCATGTGCTTGCGATAGCTGCCGCCGGCCAACACCCTGGCGATGATGTCGGTCGCGACCGGGCTCGGGCCGCCAAAACTGGTTGCGACCTGGAGATCGACGAGATGCTCGATCCAGTCGGCGCGCCCTGCGATGTAGCCGCAGCGCACCGAGGCCGACAGCGTCTTGGAGAAGCTGCCGATGCGGATCACGCGATTGAGGCCGTCGAGTGCGGCCAGGCGCGGCGAGCGCTCCGGCTCGAAGTCGCCAAAAATGTCGTCCTCGACGATGGTGAGGTCGTGCGCCGCGGACGCGGTCAACAGCCGGTGCGCGGTCTGGAGCGAGAGCGTCGCGCCGGTCGGATTGTGCAGCGCTGAATTGGTGATGTAGAGCCGTGGCCGCTCGCCGGCGAGAATCTGCTCGAAGCGCGCGACATCCGGACCCGACGGCGTGTAGGGCACGCTGACGATCCTGGCCTGATGCGCTCGCAGCAGCGCGCGAAAATTGAAGTAGCACGGATCGTCCACCAACACAGTGTCGCCGGGACGCAGCAGGAAGCGGCAGATCAAGTCGGTTGCCTGCGTGCCTGAACCCGTCAGCATCAACTGGCCGGCCGAAGCCTCGATTGCGTCTTCCGCGAGCCGCGTCAGCAGCAGCCGGCGCAGGGCGAGGGAGCCGGATGTCGAACCGTAATTGGTCAATACGCTCGCATCAGTGCGGGCGAGCGCGCGAGCGGCGCGGCGCAGGGCCTCTTCCGGCATCCACTCCGGCGGCAGCCAGCCGCAGCCGGGTTTGAGCACGCTTTCGTCGGCATCGAGCGATTGCCGCGAAACCCAGAACGGATCGACCTCCCGGTCGCGGCGCGGCTCGACCTCGGTCAACGCAAGGGGCGGCGTGACGGTCGGCGAGACGTAGAAACCGGAGCCACGACGGGGGCGGATCAGGCCTTCGGCGGCAAGGCGATCATAGGCCTCGACGACGGTGGAGGGCGAAACGCCCATCGTCGCGGCAAGGCTGCGGATCGACGGCAGGCGGTCGCCGGCACCGAGCGCGCGGCCCGCGACCTTGGCGCGGATCGCGCTCATCACATCAACGGTCCGGGTGCCGCCCCGGCCTTTCGTCAGCGCCCTGCTGTCCAAGGTGTACTGCCTTCCATACCCATACAGTTTGGCCGGATTGTACTGGATTGTGGCTGTTCTTGCCACCGGTGAAGGCCAAGTATCGCCGCCCAAGAAGACGAGGCGGACATGCAATCGGCGGGCAGCGGCTGGGGCAACGGGCTTCTCGGCGTCATCATCTTCAGCGGCTCGCTGCCGGCGACGCGCGTGGCGGTCGGCGGCTTCTCCGCGCTGTTCCTGACGTCGGCGCGCGCGGTCATCGCCGCGCTGATAGGCGCGGCCGTGCTCGGCCTGCTCCGTCAGGCGCCGCCGCAGCGAAAGGATCTCGCCTCGCTCGCCATCGTCTCGATCGGCGTGGTGGTCGGCTTCCCCCTGCTGACGGCGCTTGCGCTCCAGCACATCACCTCCGCGCATTCGATCGTGTTCATCGGCCTCTTGCCGCTCTCGACCGCGATCTTCGCCGTGCTGCGCGGCGGCGAGCGGCCAAGACCGCTGTTCTGGCTGTTCGCGATCCTCGGCAGCGCCACGGTGGGCGGCTTTGCTCTCTCCAACGACGGCTCGGCGTCACTCGCCGGCGATCTGCTGATGGTCGCCGCGATCGTGCTGTGCGGGCTCGGCTATGCCGAAGGCGCCGCTTTGTCGCGCCGCCTCGGCGGCTGGCAGGTGATCTCCTGGGCGCTGCTGCTTGCGGTGCCGCTGATGGTGCCGGTCGCGATCCTGACCTGGCCGTCGACATGGAGCGGCGTCGGTGCGCCGGCCTGGATCGGGCTCGCCTACGTCTCGATCTTCAGCATGTTCGTCGGCTTCATCTTCTGGTACCGCGGCCTTGCGATCGGCGGCATCGCGCGCGTCGGTCAGTTGCAGCAGCTCCAGCCGTTCTTCGGTCTCGCGCTTGCCGGCTTCCTGCTGCATGAGCCGGTCGCATGGAGCATGATCGCCGCGACCGCGCTCGTCGTCGTCTGCGTCTTCTTCGCGCGGCGGTTTGCCTGACGCCAGCCCATTGCCGCAGCCGACGGATGTTCGCGCGGCAACAGCGTAGTTCTCCGAATTGCCTTGCATCACGGCGAACGCGCGCGGGATCACGACGCCCGCGCGTGGCACGCCGGAAGCGCTTCGAAGCAATTGACAATGCACGGGCGCGAACGCGCTCACTCCATCACCGTCTTCGTCAGCGTCGAACGGGCAAACTTCTTCAGCGGCATCGGCTTGCCGAACAGAAAGCCTTGCACGAAGTCGAAGCCGAGCTCGTTCGCGGCGACGAGGTCGGCGCGGCTCTCGACGCCTTCGGCGATCGCGCACGCACCGTAGCCCTGCGCAAGCTCGACGATGTGGCGGCACACCGTGCGCTTGAGGCGGTCATTGCCGCTGCCGGTGACGAAGTGCCGGTCGGCCTTCAGCTTGATGAAGGGGAGCCTGTCCCGGTCCATCAGCGACGGCCAGTTGGCGCCGAGATTGTCGATCGACAGGCCGATATTGTGCAGGCGCACTTCGCGCGCCACCTCGGCGAGGTGATCGAGGTCGCGGATCGCCTCCTCGCTGTCGATCTCGATCGTCAGTCCGCCGAAGGCCGGATGCGTCGGCACGCGCCGGCAGAGATCGCGCACGGCCTGCGGCTCCTTCAGATACGAGGCCGGCAGGTTGATCGAGAGATCGACCGGGCTCTGGTGCTCCAGCAGATAGTGCCAGTCCTGCACGGCGCGCCCGATCACGAATTCGGACAGGTCGCGCAGATGCGGATCGTGCGCCTCGGGGATGAAATAGGCGGGCGGCACCACGCCCCAGGTCGGGTGGCGGATCCGCACCAGTGCCTCGGCGCCGTTGCGGATCAGCGTCCTCGCGTCGATCTTGGGCTGATACCAGAGCTCGAGCCAGCCGGCATGCAGGGCCTCGCCGACATGCACGGCCGGGCTCGGCGCCGGCTCCTCCGGCAGCAGCATCGCGACGCGCTCGCGCAGCGTCTCGGCGGCAAAGGGCGTGGTCAGCGGCGGCAGCATCGCAAGGCCATATTCCTCGCCGACCTGCTGCACGGCCCTGACGATGATCGACTCGCGGGCGCCGACGGCGAGAACCTTGCCGTCGAATGCCTCGCGAACCAGCGTCTGCAGAAATGTCCCGGGCTCGATGCCGTCGGCGGCGATTCCGAGCAGGATCAGATCCGGCAGCTCGCGCGTCAGTACGGTTTGCAGCTCCTCCGCGCTGGCGCATTCGGTCGTGACGAAGCCGAGATCCTCCAGCACCTCGGCGAGGAAAGCACGCAGATGGCGCTTGCCGTCGGCGACGCAAGCGCGCGGCGTTACCTTTCGCCGTCCGAAGGTTCTGGGCCTTCCGCCGGCGAGTTCTACAATTTGATCGTTCATCGCAAACCACTCCCGTTCCGCGACGGTGTTAGCGATGGGAGCAGTTTCAAATATGGAGGGCTTCAGTCGATCGTCGGATTATCTGGGTAACGTTAAAGCCCTCATCATTCCTAAAATTGTTCGGATCTTCTTCGAAGAATCTTTACGTCTGACCGTGCGTGACGGGCGCATGACACGGTCATCGCGAGAGATTTTTGAAAGATGCGGCCGCGGCGAGATCAAGACCGGTGTCCTGCAATTGGACGAAGCCGTTCGCGTGTCGCCCAATTGAATAACGCTCGCCTCAATTGGCTGTGGCTTTGTCGTGCTGGGCCATGCCGACCGCCTTGTAGTCATAGGTCGGATAGAACTCGGTGCGGTACGAGCCCCACGCGGTATCCTCGATGACGCGATTGACCTCGCGCAGCCGCGAAGCCGGCAGGCGCAGCGTGATCACCTGGCCGATGCCCATCATCACGTACCAGCTCACGACCTCGATTCCGGGCGGCGGAAACGCTTTGTGGAATCCCTGCCTATCGAGCTGCGCATTCAGCTCGTTGAGCGGGCGGGACTGGTCGTGCTTGAAGAAGACGGTGAGCAGCACCGCGTTGTCGGCGGTCGGCGCGCCATTGCCTTGCGGCGGCGACGTCTGTGCCATCGTCGTCGATGTGAGCGCCAGCGCGCCCGTAAGCAGGGCCGCCATCGTCAATGTCCGTCGGTTCGATCTCATCGCGGATTCCTTCCCAATGCTCATGCCGTGCATCGGAGGATAAGAGCGGCAGCTACGGCCGAAGAACTCATTTTCGCGCGATGCGCGCATGTTCCGCCTCTTCTCGTGACGGTTCTGCGACAATGCGTGGCCGCGACCGCGCAAGTGTGAAGCAGATCACATGCGGTTTGCTGCACCTGCGCTATTGCTTCAGGCAGCCGGTGGTGGGCTGTCGAGGATCGCAGCAATGACGACGCGGCGGATATTGTATTGGTGGTTCAGGTTCGTGCTGTCAGGGCGATTTCTCGATCGCTTCCTGTGCCTGCCGCGCGCGCATTGAGTGCGCTGCCGGAGGTCAGGTCTGCCCGATCAATTTGCGAAACGCCGCCGCGCCGTCCTGCACGGCATCGCGTCCCTTCCACGCCAGGTAGGACAGCTTGCCGCCGAGCGTATCGTGACTGCGTAGCCGGCGCGAGCCGAGAATGTGTCCGACATTGGCCGGGAAGCGGCTTACCTCGGCGGCCACCAGCGCCGCGATCGCGTCCATCAATTGCTGGAGGCGGACGCCCCATTCGCAATGTTCGATGCCGTCGATGCGGACCTTGAGCGCATATTCGGTGTCGTAGATTTCGGCGAGCAGGTCGCGGGCGACCAGCACCCGGTTGTGCCGGAGAGCGATCCTGAGCGCGAGGCGCTTGTCGTCGAGCCGGTCGAGCACCATGGCAACGACGCAGGCATAGGGCGCGGCAGCGACGTCGGCCGCGCTCTTGCTCGCGGCGGCCTTGGTGGCAAGGCGCACCAATTGCCAGGACGTCTTCAGCCGCCGCGCCACCAGCGCCAGCGCGAAGGGCAGCGCCTCGGGGTGAGCCTTCTTGAAGGCATCGAGCTGCGCGGTAATCTGGGCAACCTGGCCGTCGTCGAATTTCGCGATCTTCTCGGGCAGCTTTTCGTCGAACTTCGGCAGCGCGGCGCCGGCGCGCAGCACCTGCTGCATCTTCTTCACGTCGTCGAAGGCGTTGCGCGAAGCCGTGTATTGCGCGAGCTTGCCGCGGGCGAACTCGGCGCTCTCCGCTGATGCGAGGGTGTTCTCGAGGACCTTGACGACCTTGGTTTGGAAGATCGACGCGACCTTCAGCACTTCCTTCGGGTTGTTGGCGGCGACCTGGTCGTTGATCGCCTTGATGTAGTCGCGCGCCATGGTCGGCAGCAGATCGCGGCAGATCCACTCCCAGATCGGGGTGAGGGTGTTGCGCGAAATTCGCCCCATATTGGCATGCTCGGGTGCGCCGTCGATCAGCAGCAGCTCGAGCGGGGCGAAGAAATAACGCGAGGGGCTGGTGGCGCGCGCCTGGGTCGAACCGTCCTTGCGAAACTCGGCGCGCAGGCGGGCCTGGACGTCGGCCGAGCCCGGCATGTCGATGCCGCACAGCTCGAGCCGTTCGAGCTCGCTGAGCAGACAGCTGCGCGACAGCGGCGTCAGCCTCTGCAAGAATTCGGTCAGCCGATCGATCTCGTTCATGGCACGCAATCTTCCGCAACGATTCCAGCAAGCCTACGGGCTCAATGCATGGAGGCATTTGCGCGCTCTCAATCGGGCTCTAGAGAAGCAAGTCGCCGTTAATTTATCCGTAAAATCCGGGGGCGGCGGAGGACCGTCCGGGCGACGGCGGTTAAGGAGGCTTCGGCCCGTCTGCCCAGGAAGTGGGCGAAATTCTCAACCCTTGCATGGTCAAGGCAAGCTTCGCGCAAGCATAAATTGTGCCGACGCCGGTATTTTAGCGCAAAACTGCCAAAATTACCGTAGTCTTACGGAGCAAAAAGTTAACCACAGATCGGCCCGGGTTCCGCTAAACAGGTCACATGGGGTCACAGAACGATACGGCTACCGATTCGCGGCCGTCGGAATGGTACGAAAGCAGCACTGCTCCGGCTGAAGAGCTCGATTTCGTCCGCCTGAACGCCGCTCGCGCCAAGGCCGCAGACGAAATGGCCGCTGCCATCGCCCGCGAGCTCAACGGCCCCCTGACTGCGCTCCTGCTCTACATGGGCGAGATCAAGCATCACAGCGATCAGCTCGCGCCGGCTACGGGCGACCGTGCCTATTTGCAGCGGGTGGTGGAGAATGCGCTGACGCAGACCGAGCGCGTTTGCGGCCTGGTCAAGCAGCTTGCCGGCCCCCACAAGGTTGACTCGCCGATCCCGCCCCGGATCGAGGACGCCGAAGCGAAGATCGCCCGTGCGCCGCAGCCGCAGCGCGTGCCGAGTCCCGAACTCCTGGGCCTGTCGGGCCAGAAGCGGCTGACCAAGCGCGAGCGCGAGGTGCTCCGGCTGATCAGTGAGGGCTATTCGAACAAGCAGGGTGCGCTTCGGATGCAGATCAGTCCGCGCACGTTTGAGAGCCATCGCGCCGAGGCGATGCGCAAGCTCGGTGCGCGCAATACCGCGGACCTCGTCCGCGCGGCGCTGCTGCATTCAATCGATTGAGGTTCTTGTCTTGCGCCGCCGGTGGCGGCGCGGGGGCGGGAGAAGCCGATCGCGTTCAGAAATAGTCTTCGGAGAAGGCGCGCGCGCGCGAGCTGGGGCGCAGCGGCTTGATCTCTTCCTTCGGCGCGTTCGGAATGATCGTGATGGTCCAGCGGGGAGGGGTGCTCGATTCCTGCTCCAGCACCGAGCGCACGAAGCCGGTCACCGTCGACTCGCCAGCCTTCACCGTCGCCATCCGGCCGTTGAACTGCGCGATACGGAAGCGACGGACCTCCTTCTGGTCCACTGTCTCGTAGGTGAACATGGAAACCCTCCTGGTTTCCCGCGACTATCGCCACCTATGATTAGCCATCTGTGAAAATCCCAAACCGTAGAAGTACGGCGGGGTTGCATCGGTCTCGCTATGCCTGCGGCTCCTGCGCGCGCGCGGCGGCGTAGGCGGCATCCATGCGCTCCAGCAGATCACTGAATTCGGCCTCACCGAGCGTCTCCGCGGTCTTCTCCAGCCGCAGCGCCAGCGCCGCGAGCCTGGCATAGCCGAACGTCCCGGCCGCGCTCTTCAGCGAATGCGCTTCGCGCGCGATCTTCGCGTGGTGCTGCGCGAGCGCGAGCGTGCGGAACAGTTGCAGGCGCGCGCAGGTCTCGCTCCAGAACACGGCGCGCACTTCGCCGGCACCGTCCTCGCCGATCTCGCGCACCAGCGCCGCATACGCGCCCGGCTCGCGCGCGGGCTCGGCATCGAGCGCTGCCTGCGCAGGCGCAACGGTCATTTCAAACATGGCTTTGCCTGCCTTGGTCACGGTCCGTTTGTCGCGCGGCGCGTCCGTCGCGAGGTCCGGCCCGTGTCTACGGCATTTGAATTTCAGTTCCGGTAGCGGGACGGCAGGTGTTTGCAGGCCGGCGTTAGCCGCAGGTTTACCACGCGACGGCGCCGGTCAGCGCTGGCCGAGCAGCCGGTCGTACTGGGCTTTCACCGTTGCGTAGCATTCGCACGCGGTCTGGCGCAGGCCGTCCAGGTTCAGGATCTGGATGTGCCCGCGGCTGTAGTGGATGAAATTGGCCTGCTGCAAGGTATTGGCGACCAACGACACACTGTTGCGCCGCGCGCCGATCATCTGCGCCATGGCCTCCTGGGTCAGCAGCAGCCGGTAGTCGCCCGACAGATCATGGGTGTGCAACAGGCAGCGCGACAGCCGCGATTCCACCGGATGGGCGGCGTTGCAGCCCGCGGTCTGCTGGACCTGAGCGTAGACCGCCAACCCGTGGCGCGTGAGCAACGTCCGCAGGGTGCCGCTCTGGTCGGCCGCGATGCGCAGCCGGTCGAGATCCATCACCGACGCGACGCCGGGAACCAGCACGATTGCCGTGTTCAGCGCGCAAGTATCGCCCATGGTCGAGAGCGTGCCGAGCAGGCTGTCGCGGCCGATCATGGCGACCTGCACATGCTCGCCCTTGGCGAGGTTCACCACCAGCGAGATGACGCCGCGGTGGGGAAAGAACGCGCGCTTGAGCGTCTCGCCGGTCTCGACCAGCACGGCCTCGTGCGGCAGCTCGACCATGCGCAGATATGGGCGGATCAGCTCATAATCGTCCGCCGTGAGCGCGGACAGGAAACCGTTGGACGGACGCACCATCGTTTCCAAAACTGCCTCCCGTCTCGTCAGGCAGGGACTTGCGAGAGCGAATTTGCGGATCCCGGCACGGGCAAGCTCCATCATGTTCCCGTCGGGATATATAGGCAATTGGGACAAGTTGTCCGAGTGCGACGGTCACCTTCGCGGCGCTGTGTGCACCTCGGCATGCAGAACGGTCGCATCGACTTCTCGTCACCGCGGCGCTCCGAGCAGGCGTGAATGGGTGGCCTTGACCGCCGAATGGCAGTCGCAGGACGTTGTCTCCAGCGCGCGCAGGTCGATGATTTCGATCTGCCCGCGGGTGTAGCGAATAATGCCGGCCCGTTGCAGTGCATGCGCGACGAGAGAAATGGCGTTGCGCCGCACGCCCATCATCTGTGCCAGCGTCTCCTGTGTCAGCGGAAGGATCGCGCTGTCGGACAGGTCGCGGGCGCGCAAGAGCCAGCGCGCCAGCCGGGCCTCGACTGGGTGCAGCGTATTGCAGAGCAACGATTGCTGCGCATGCGCGAGCAGGACCTGCTCATGACGCACCATCAGATTTCGAAACGGGACGCTCGCGGCGGCGATCGTCCGGAAAGCCGCGATTTCAAGCATGGAAGCCGTGCCGGGGAAAAGCACGACCGCGTCCGCCGGCGCGATGCCGTCGGCAAGCGCCGCGCCACTGCCCACGACGCTGTCGCGCCCCAGCATTGCGATCTCGATCATTTGTCCTTCGGACAAGCCCAGCGTGATCGAAATGGACCCGCCGTGCGGGAAGTAGACGTATCGCAACGCGGCGCCCGCCTCGCCCAAGACAGATTCCCTGACCATTTCGACTGTCGCGAGATGGGGGCGCAGCAGGTCGAAATCTGCCGCATCGAGCATTTGCAGCAACTGATTGGGCGGGAAGCCGCTCGTGGTCATTCAGGATCAATTCCGGCGCGTTCGACCTAAGATCGATGCAGCGCCCTGTTGCGTCGTTCAGTTGCACGGCAACAAAAGCATATTGTACAGGTTGTGGTGCTGTCCATATACCCGTTAGAGGGCAGACAGGCTGCCGCATTTGCGGCGGAAATAAGTACAGCGCGCTGATTCGCTCGAGAACCTTCGCGCCAGTCCTGTGAGGGTGCGCAGGAAAAAGTGGCAGGGGGGCCTTCATGAGCCGGGAGCACTGCATCCGCGCGGCGATCGGACACCGGTCAGTCCGCGCAGCCTCGTCTATTGGACGAGTGGTTACAGCGACCGGACATCGCGCCGATTCATGACGCCGCATGGCTGCAGATTTCGCGTCCGTCGTTTCCGTCCTCCTGGCTTCGCCAAAGACGTTCGCGACCGTCAGTTCTTCGATCCCAACCAGAGGAGAAAGGCGTGCCCCACGGTTCAATTATTGAATCGCCGAAACGGGAAGCTCAAACGGGGACAGAAAGTCTGCGCCATATTCTCGTTGTCGACGACGACCCGATGGTGTGCATGGCCATCGAGGTCTATCTTCAGCGAAACCATTTTCGGGTGACGATTGCCGAAGGAGGAGAGGTCGGACTGCGCGCTCTCGAACACGAACAGTTCGATCTGATGATCATCGACATCTTCATGCCGCACATGCGCGGCTTCGAATCGATCAGGGTGTTCCACGAGCGGGCGCCCACCATTCCGTTGATCGCGATGTCCGGCTACGCTTTCGCAAATCTGAATTCACCCGCTCCCGATTTCCTCCGGATGGCGCTCGAGCTCGGCGCGGCACGCTGTCTGCGCAAGCCGTTCACGCCGCACGCTCTGCTCGCCGCCATCAACGATTGCCTCGCGGAGCACCGCTCCGACGACGTTGCCTCGGCCGCGCGCCTGGGTTAGCGCAGCGCAGGCCGTCGTAGCGGCGGGGTAAGCGTCTGTTTACCACAAACGCGGGCCTTGCGGATCCCGGCAGGGCACGCCGCGACGGTCGCGAGAGCGCTCCCGATCGGCTTCGATTTCACGTGGGCCGTGCATATCGTCCTTCACGACCAGGATTTTTTCGCGCGCGTCGTCGCGCCGTTATCGGCGCGTTTACCTAACGCTTCTTTTCGCGACGGTTCGGTGCCGGTTTTACCGAGAAGCGTTGCCGCATGTGACCGAACCGCAAACTTCTCTTCAATATCCGTATTAGCACGGAGGATGAAATTAACGGGACCGTGAAAGGGGATGTCTAACGATCCAGACGGGGACCTCCGTCGATGCCAAGCGTGGCTCAGGCGTCGAAGTCCAGCTCAATAAGGCGTAGCTCATGGATGATCTGTTGCGGGAGTTCTTGACGGAGACCAGCGAGAGCCTGGACACCGTCGACAATCAGCTGGTGAAGTTCGAGCAGGAGCCGAACAACGCCAAGATCCTGGATAACATCTTCCGCCTGGTCCACACCATCAAGGGGACGTGCGGCTTCCTCGGGTTGCCGCGACTGGAAGCGCTGGCGCATGCCGGCGAGACGCTGATGGGCAAGTTCCGTGACGGCATGCCGGTGACGGGGCAGGCGGTGACGGTGATCCTGTCCTCGATCGACCGCATCAAGGAGATCCTCGCCGGCCTCGAGGCGACCGAAGCCGAGCCGGAGGGCACCGACCGCGATCTCATCGACAAGCTGGAAGCGATGGTCGAGCAGGGCATGGCGGCAATGTCAGCGTCGGCTTCGCCGATCGCGTCAGGCTCGGCGCAGCCGATGCCGGCGGCTGGCAGCGCTACTGCTGTTGCTGACGCCCCGCCGCTGGTGCCGGAAGCTCCGGCCGCTGCGCCGGCCAAGGACATGACCACGGGTTCACTGATCGATCAGACCCTGGAGCGCCCGCTGCGCCCGGGCGAGGTGTCGCTGGACGAGCTCGAGCGCGCCTTCCGCGAGACCGCGATCGAAGCCCCAATCCCCGCACCCGTTGCCAAGGCCGAGGTCAAGGCTGAGCCCGCGCCGGCTCCGGCCCCTGTTGCCAAAGAGGCTGCCAAGGAAGCTGCGAAGCCTGCCGCCAAGGAGAAGGCCGCGCCGAAGAAGTCGATGGCCGACGAGGGCGCCTCCGAGGGCGACCGCATCGCCAACCAGTCGATCCGCGTCAACGTGGATACGCTGGAGCATCTGATGACCATGGTCTCCGAGCTGGTCTTGACCCGCAACCAGCTGCTGGAGATCTCCCGCCGCAACGAGGACACCGAGTTCAAGGTGCCGTTGCAGCGCCTCTCCAACGTCACCGCCGAGCTGCAGGAAGGCGTCATGAAGACGCGCATGCAGCCGATCGGCAATGCCTGGCAGAAGCTGCCCCGCATCGTCCGCGACCTGTCGAGCGAACTCGGCAAGCAGATCGAGCTGGAGATGCACGGCGCCGACACCGAGCTCGACCGTCAGGTGCTCGACCTGATCAAGGACCCGCTCACCCACATGGTGCGCAACTCCGCCGACCATGGCCTGGAGACCCCCGCTGAGCGCCTCGCGGCCGGCAAGGGCGAGCAGGGCACCATCCGCCTCTCCGCCTATCACGAGGGCGGCCACATCATCATCTGCATCGCCGACAACGGCCGCGGCCTCAACACCGAGAGGATCAAGGCCAAGGCCATTTCCTCGGGTCTCGTCACCGAGGCCGAGCTCGAGAAGATGAGCGAAGCCCAGATCCACAAGTTCATCTTCGCGCCGGGCTTCTCGACCGCGGCCGCCATCACCTCGGTGTCGGGGCGCGGCGTCGGCATGGACGTGGTGCGCACCAATATCGACCAGATCGGCGGCACCATCGACATCAAGTCGGTGGCCGGCGAGGGCTCAAGCGTCACCATCAAGATCCCGCTGACCTTGGCCATCGTCTCCGCGCTGATCGTGGAAGCCGCCGGCGACCGCTTCGCGATCCCGCAGCTCTCCGTCGTCGAGCTGGTCCGGGCCCGCGCCAACAGCGAGCACCGCATCGAGCGCATCAAGGACACCGCTGTTCTTCGTCTGCGCAACAAGTTGCTGCCGCTGATCCATTTGAAGAAGCTGCTCAAGATCGACGACGGCGCGGCCAGCGATCCCGAGAACGGTTTTATCGTGGTGACGCAGGTTGGCAGCCAGACCTTCGGCATCGTCGTCGACGGCGTCTTCCACACCGAAGAAATCGTGGTCAAGCCGATGTCGACGAAGCTGCGTCACATCGACATGTTCTCCGGCAACACCATTCTGGGCGATGGCGCCGTCATCATGATCATCGACCCCAACGGCATTGCCAAGGCGCTCGGTGCCGCCGGCTCCTCGGCCCATGACATGGGCGACGAGAACGGGGCGCATCACATCGGATCGGGCGAGCAGACCACTTCGCTGCTGGTGTTCCGCGCCGGCTCGTCGCAGCCCAAGGCGGTCCCGCTTGGGCTCGTTACGCGCCTGGAGGAGCTCCCCGCCGACAAGATCGAGTTCAGCAACGGCCGCTACATGGTGCAGTACCGCGAGCAGCTGATGCCGCTCGTCGCCATGGAGAGCGTCACCGTTGCGAGCCAGGGCGCCCAGCCGATCCTGGTGTTCGCCGACGACGGCCGCTCCATGGGCCTCGTCGTCGACGAGATCATCGACATCGTCGAGGAACGCCTCAACATCGAGGTCGGCGGCTCCAGCCAGGGCATCCTGGGCTCGGCCGTGATCAAGGGGCAGGCCACCGAGGTGATCGACGTCGGCCACTTCCTGCCGATGGCGTTCGCCGACTGGTTCACCCGCAAGGAGATGAAGCCGTCGATGCACTCGCAGTCGGTGCTGCTGGTCGACGACTCCGCGTTCTTCCGCAACATGCTGGCCCCCGTCCTGAAGGCGGCCGGTTACCGCGTCCGCACCGCGCCGACCGCGCAGGAGGGCCTGGCCGCGCTGCGCGCCCAGAGCTTCGACGTGGTCCTGACCGACATCGAGATGCCCGACATGAACGGGTTCGAGTTCGCCGAGGTGATCCGCTCCGACAACAATCTCGGCGCGATGCCGATCATCGGCCTGTCCGCGCTGGTGTCGCCGGCGGCGATCGAGCGCGGCCGTCAGGCCGGCTTCCACGACTATGTCGCCAAGTTCGACCGTCCCGGTCTGATCGCGGCGCTGAAGGAGCAGACCGCGGGCGCCGCCGGCGCCTCCGAGCTGAGCCGGGCAGCGGCGTAAGAGCATGATCCGGAAAAGTGTGAAGCGGTTTTCCGACGAGATCATGCTCAAAACGAAAAAGCGGGATCAGGAGATACGCTGATGGCCAACAAGACCCAGTCCACCGAAGGCGCCATGGTCGAATACGTCACCGCGATGATCGGCGGCCAGCTGTTCGGCCTGCCGATCTCCCGCGTCCAGGACGTGTTCATGCCCGAGCGCGTCACCCGCGTTCCGCTGTCCTCCCGCGAGATCGCCGGCGTCCTCAACCTGCGCGGCCGCATCGTCACCGTGGTCGACATGCGCGCCCGCCTCGGCCTGCCGAGGCCCGAGGACGGCAAGGTGCCGATGGCGGTCGGTGTCGACCTGCGCGGCGAATCCTATGGCCTGCTGATCGACCAGATCGGCGAGGTGCTGCGCCTGCCCGAGGACGGCAAGGAAGAAAACCCCGTCAACCTCGACCCCCGCATGGCCAAGCTCGCCGGCGGTGTCCACCGCCTCGACGGTCAGCTCATGGTCGTCCTCGACGTCGATCGCGTCCTCGAGCTCGAAACCAAAGTGCAAATGGCTGCGTGAACCAACGAAACATCGAAGCCGGAGAACCAAAATGAAGACCTGTTTGGTGGTCGATGATTCCAGCGTCGTGCGCAAGATCGCGCGCCGCATCCTGGAAGGCCTGGAATTCCAGGTCACCGAAGCCGAGGACGGCTCGAAGGCGCTCGAGATCTGCCAGCGGCAACTGCCCGATGCGGTGCTGCTCGACTGGAACATGCCCGTGATGGACGGCTTCGAGTTCATGGGCCACATGCGCCGCCTGCCCGGCGGCGACCAGCCGAAGGTCGTGTTCTGCACCACCGAGAACAACGTGGCCCATATCGCCCAGGCGCTCAGCGGCGGCGCGAACGAATACATCATGAAGCCCTTCGACAAAGACATTATCGCCGACAAGTTCGCTGAAGTCGGCTTGATCCCGGTCGGACAAGCCATGGTCTGAGTGTGTCTGGCCCGAGTGTTCCGGCCAGAGTGTTTTCAGTACAGCTTTCGAGAGGCCATCTGTGACCCCGACCGAGTATGAGTATCTGCGCAAGTTCCTGAAGGACAATTCAGGTCTCGATCTGTCCGCAGACAAGCAGTATCTGATCGAAAGCCGCCTCTTGCCGCTCGCCCGCAAGGCCGGGCTCTCCGGCATCCCCGAGCTCGTGCAGAAGCTGCAGGGTGGCTCGCGCGCGCTCATCACCGACGTGGTCGAAGCCATGACCACCAACGAGACCTTCTTCTTCCGCGACAAGGTCCCGTTCGATCATTTCCGCGACACCATCATGCCCGAGATCATCAAGGCGCGCGCCGGCCGCCGCAGCGTGCGGATCTGGTGCGCCGCCGGTTCGACCGGGCAGGAGCCCTATTCGCTGGCGATGTGCCTGAAGGAGATGGGTGCGGCCCTCACCGGCTGGCGCGTCGAGATCATCGCGACCGACCTGTCGCAGGAGGTGCTGGAGAAGGCCAGAGCCGGCGTCTACAGCCAGTTCGAGGTGCAGCGCGGCCTGCCGATCCAGATGCTGGTGAAATATTTCAAGCAGACCGGCGAGACCTGGCAGATCAATCCCGAATTGCGGGCGATGATCCAGCACCGCCAGCTCAACCTGCTGCACGACTTCGCCCAGCTCGGTACGTTCGACGTCATCTTCTGCCGCAACGTGCTGATCTATTTCGACCAGGACACCAAGATCAACATCTTCAACCGCCTGGCGCGCCAGATCGAGCCCGATGGCTTCCTCGTGCTGGGTGCCGCCGAAACCGTGGTCGGACTGACGGATACGTTCAGGCCGATTCCCGACCGGCGCGGCCTCTACAAGCCGAACGATCCGCGTGCAGCCGTGGCCAAGCCGGCTCTCGCCGGCGTGGCGCCGCGCATGGCGGTGATGGCGGGACGATAGGCATGGCCGAGGATGGAAAAGGCGCGGAGCGCGTCACCTTCAGTCGCGGCTATGATGTCTGCATCATGGCCATCGACGGCACCTGGCGCCGTGACTGCAAGCTCAACGCCATTTCCGACACCGACGCCATCCTCACGGTTGAAGGCTCGATCCAGGGGCTGAACCTGAAAGAGTTCTTCCTGCTGTTGTCGTCCACCGGCCTAGCCTACCGCCGCTGCGAGCTGGTGCGCGTCAACGGCGCCGAAATGGACATCCAGTTCCTGCGCGGCAAGAACCGGAAGAAGCGCGGCGCGGCCGGCGGCCACGACGCGGCAGCCTGACCGGAGCGTGGCGGCGCCGGCGCTTTCCGCCACGTTGCTTTACATTTGCTGAAACATCCGGGCGAATTTGCCGCGGCGGCTTTACGTGGCCTAAGCGCGCGCCGTGTATCCATTGCCTGTCTCAATCTCAGGAATACGGCAATGCCCAGAAGTTCCCTCTCCCCCGTGCCATCGAACCTGCCCGACGTCGCCGAGCGGCGTGCGCTCCAGCTCCTGGTGGTCGATGACGACGCCACGCAGCGCAGCCTGATCACGGTCGCCGCCAAGCAGGCCGGCCACGAAGTCACCGTGGCGCCGTCCGTGGCGGAAGCGATCGAGAAGCTCCGCGCCGCGCGCTTCGACTGCGTGACGCTCGATCTCGTGCTGGAGGATGGCGACGGCATCGACGTGTTGCGCGAGATGGCGAACGCGAAATTCGCCGGTGCCGTGATCGTCATCAGCGGCATGGACGGCAAGCGCCGCAGCGCCGCCCGCAGCTTCGCCCGCTCCGTCGGGATCCAGCTCCAGGGCCTGCCGAAGCCGCTCGATCTGGCGGCCCTGCGCATCAGCCTCGCCAACCTCGGCAAGACCGCGATGGGGCTGCCGGCGATCCACACCTGGGGTGGTGTCGCCAGCGACGCGATCGTGGAACGGCACCGCACCTGACGCGCGGAGCTGCCATGCATTCGGACGCAGCCGCCGCCGCGCAGATCGCGACCTACACCGGGTCGCCGGAATCCGACAGGTATTGCAGGGCGTGGCCAAGGCCCGCCCGGCAGACGTTGAGGGCGGCACTCGCCGTGGCATAGCGCGGCGTGACGTCGTCGAGCACGAAAATGTCGGCGGAACCGGCCTGATCGCCGTTGTCGTCCTGCTCCGGGCCTGCATCGATCATGGCTGCGTCGATCAGGCGCATGCTGCTCTCGATCTGCGCGATCAGGCAGCGAAGGTCGGCCGCAATCAACTGACGGCTGTCGGCCTCGGGCGTCGTGACGAGAGGTGGCGTGCTGGCCAAATTTAGCATGGATATTCTCCGTCCCCCGCAATTAGGCGCCATGCCGCTACTTGTGCGTTAAGTCTATGTCCCGTACAAATACGGGTGGGCCGAATCCGCGCCGAACGCCATAACGGTTGGCGCGGACGCGAGTCCTCAATGCCGAATGGACTCTAATGCCAATTGGACATGGCACATGGCCGAACAAACCTCTCGCGGTGAAATCTTCGTAGTCGACGACGACCCGGCTGTTCGCGACACCTTGTCGATGGTGTTGAAGGCGGCGGGCTATGAGGTGATCTGTTTTGCGGACGGCGCAGCGCTGCTCTCCGTCGCGCGAAACCGCACACCGGCTGCGATCCTGCTCGACGTGCACATTCCCGGAAAGTCGGGTCTCGACATTCTGAAGGAGCTGCACGGTGAGGATTATCCGGCGCCGATCTTCATGATCTCCGGGCAGGGCGACATCACAATGGCGGTGGGCGCCATCAAGAGCGGCGCGCTCGACTTCATCGAGAAGCCGTTCCGCGGCAGCGAGATCGTCGGCCGCCTCGACGAGGCGATCGGCGCCTATGCACGCAGGCAGGCGGAGAACGCAGCGCCGAAATTCGGCTCGCTGCATTTCCCCGGACGCGAGCCGTTGACGCGGCGCGAACGCGAGGTGCTCGAGCAGTTCGCCGCCGGCGCTTCCAACAAGGAAGCCGGCCGCACTCTCGGCATCAGCCCGCGCACCATCGAGGACCACCGCGCCAACATCATGAAGAAGCTCGGTGCGCGCAATGCCGCCGACCTGATCCGGATCGTGATGACCGCGGCGCAGCGCGCGTCGTAGGGTCGGTTGCATCGCGGACATTTCTTCGTCATTCCGGGGCGATGCGGAGCATCGAACCCGGAATCTCGAGATTCCGGATCGCGCTACGCGCGTCCGGAATGACTCCCAAGCCTCACCCCAGCAGCGCCTTGCGGATGATCCGCGCGAGATCCGATTTGCGGTAGGGCTTTGCGAGCAGCAGAACGCCCGAATCCAGCCGGCCGTGATGGATGATCGCATTCTCGGTATAGCCTGACGTGTAGACCACCCTGAGATCGGGGCGCGTCTTCATCAGCTCGTCGGCGAGCTGCCGTCCGTTCATCCTGCCGGGCATGATGACGTCGGTGAACAGGAGGTCGAAAGGCTTTCCGGCGGCGACGATCGCGAGCGCTTCCGCGGCGTTCGCAGCCTGCAAGGTGACGTAGCCCAGCGCATGCAGCTGCGCCAGCACGTAGTCGCGCACCAGCCGGTCGTCCTCGACCACCAGGATCGTCTCGTGTCCGCCCTCGATCGTCGCGGGGATCACACCGTCGCCGACCGCCGTCGCCGTCTTGCCCGGCGGCAGGTACATCTTGATCGTGGTGCCGTGGCCTTCCTCGCTGTAGATCTTGATGTGGCCCGCGGACTGCTTGATGAAGCCGTAGACCATCGAAAGCCCGAGCCCGGTGCCCTTGCCCGGTCCCTTCGAGGTGAAGAAGGGATCGAACACCCTGGTCAGCATGTTGGACGGAATGCCGGTTCCGGTGTCGCTCACGGCGATCAGCACGTAGTGCCCGGGCCGGACGTCGTTGACGCTGGCATAGACCTCGTCGAGATAGGCGGCGCCCGTCTCCACGATCAGCTTGCCGCCGCCGGGCATGGCGTCGCGGGCGTTGAGCGCGAGGTTGAGGATCGCGGTGGTGAGCTGGTTGGGATCGACGATCGCAACGCAGCTCTCCTCCTCGAACACGGATTCGATCTGGATCTGCTCGCCCAGCGTCGGCCGCAGCAGCTTTGCGGTGTCGACGATCAGCGAGTTGATGTCGACCTCGCGCGGCTGGAGCGGCTGCTTGCGCGCGAACGCGAGCAGGTGCTGGGTCAGCTCGGCGCCGCGGCCGGCGGCCTCGTCGATCATCCGGGTGATCGCCGCAAGCTCGGGCTCCTTGGCCACTGCGTCGCTGAGGATTTCGATCGTCCCGGTGATCACGGTGAGGATGTTGTTGAAGTCGTGCGCCACGCCGCCGGTGAGCTGGCCGACCGCCTCCATCTTCTCCGCATGGCGGATGCGTTCCTCGGACGCGATCTTGTCGGTGAGGTCGCGGTAGAAGACGTTGAACAGAATGCCTTCGCGGCGCTTCAGCGCCGTGACGCTCAGTTCGGCCTTGAATTCCTTGCCGTCACGGCGGCAGCAGACCAGCTCGCGGCGGCGATTGAGCGTCTGACCGTCTCCGGAATCGAGGAAGCGTGCGAGACCCGCCTTGACCCTCTCGCGCTCACCTGTGGCGACGATGAGGTCGATCGCATTCCTGCCCAGCGCTTCGTCGCGGCGCCAGCCGAACAGCTCTTCGGCCCGCGAGCTCCAGTTCAGGATGATGCTGCGGTCGTCGGTCTGGACGAAGGCGTCGAGCGCGGTCTCGACGATGTTGCGGGCCAGCTGCTCGCTTTCGCGCAAGGACTCCTCGGCCAGCCTTGCCTCGGTCATGTCGCGCCCGACGAAGAAGTAGCGCTTGGCCTGATCGGACCAGTTGCCGAGCCAGGACAGCCAGATCTCGCGTCCGTCCCTGTGGAGGCAGCGGGTGTCGGCGAGCTTCGGGTGCCCGCCGCGCCTGAGTGCGCGCATTTCCTCGCGCGATTGTTCGAGATGGGCCGGGTGGATGAAATCGGCGCCGCTGTAGCCGATCATGTCGTCGGGCCGGTAGCCGAGAATGGCCTCGCAGCTCGGGCTGATCTGCGCGATATGGCCCTGCGAGTCCATGATCATGATCAGGTCCTGCGAGGCGTCGAAAAGCTGCCGCCGCTCCTCGAGCTGCTGCTGTAGCGCCCGCTCGGTCCGTCGCGCCTCGGTGAGGCTGCGCGCCGAGCCCGAGGCGCCGATGATCTCGCCGGAGGGGCCCCTGATCGGTGAGAGGCTCACCGAGATTTCGACCGGGCTGCCATCCTTGCGCAGGCGCACGGTTTCGAAATGTTCGATCCGCTCACCCCTCGCAATCCGCCGAAGATAGTCCTTGCCCTCCTCGCGGCGATCCGGCGGAAGCAGGATCGACGTCGGCTGTCCGATCGCTTCCTCGGCCGAATAGCCGTAGAGGCGTTCGGCTGCCGCGTTCCAGCCGATGATGATGCCGTCGAGCGTTTGCAGGACGATCGAATCGTCGGAGGATTGGACCGCCGCGCTGAACAGGCTTTCGCGGACGGCGAGCTGGTCGCGGACGGCCTCGGTGCGACGCCGCTCCTCGACCTCGTGCTCCAGTGCCGACGTCTTTGCCTTCATCTCCTCGACCATGTGGGCAAAGGCCCGCGCCAGCACGCCCGTCTCGCCGCTTGCATCGACGGGAATGTCCGCTGGCCGTCCGCTGCCGATGGCCTCCACGGCCGCGGTCAGGCGCCCGATCGGGCGAGTCAGGGAGCGCGCCAGCAGCACCGCGAGCGAAGCCGCGGCGAGGACGGCAAGCAAGCCGACGAGCAAAGACGTTTTTTGAATGGCGGCCGGCACGCGGCCAAAGACGGCCGGGGGAATGGTCACGATGATTGCGACCCATTCCTTGCTCGCAAGCAGCGCAGGCGCGATCGCCGCGCCGCTCGGCCGGCCCGATCCATCGGTCGCGAGCTGCGTGGATACTCCCGGCGAGCCTGCCAGGGCTGAGAAAAATGGAAAATCACTGCGCCAGTTGGTGGGGGGGGCGCGCAACGAGCCGAATTCTCGCGTCTGATCGGGATGAACCAGATAGTCGCCGCGCGCATTCACGACGTAGATCTCGCCTCCCGAGCTCGTCGTCGAGCGAATGCGGTCGAGTACCGGACGCATGTCGATATTGGCGATGATGATGCCGAACGGCTTGCCGTCGGGCGTGAACAGCGGCGTCGCGGCCCGCAGGGTCGGAGTGTGCAAGGCCGTGGTTCCCCCCTGGCGGGTCGCGAGTTCGATGGGCGACACATAAATCTCGCCCGGCGCCAGTCGTATCGTTTCCTGAAAGTAGGTTCGTTCGCTCTTGCGCTCCAGTTCGCTGTCGGGGGCAACTCGTACTGCTCCGTTCGGGCCGGAGCGATCGACGCGGACCAGCTCGCGCTGGTCGTCGTCAAGACCGATGATTCGAAACTGTCCATAGCTGGGCTTGGCCTCGATCTCGGCCGCGAGCCGCGCCGCGATACGCTCGCGCCAGGTCTGCTCCGAGACGCCGTCAAGAGCGTCAATTCCTCCGCCGAGGTGGGCCCGGATCAGACCGTTGATTGCCGCGGCGGAGCGATAGCCGACCAAATCGCCGCGAACGCCGGCAACGTAGGATTCAAGATTGGTGGCCAGCAGGCGTGACTGGGCTTCGACCCGCTCCAGCACCCGCGGAATGACGGCTTGTGTGATGTTGCGATAGCCCAGCCAGCCGACGGCGGTCACGGTAGCCGCCACCAGCAGGATCATCGCGATGGCCAGCCGGGTTGCGAGGGTCATGGAGATATTCGCAGGGGTTCCCGGATGACCGTGCGTGTTCTGGCCTGCAGCAGAGGAGACGCCCTCGTCATCGGCGGCCGGTACTGACATCGGGCCCCTCCGGCTTGCCCGCGTCGAGGCAGCCGCTCACCGCGGCGAGCAGCGCGTCTGCCCGGAACGGCTTCTGAAGGCTTGCCACTGCACCGAGCTTGGTCGCCATCTTCAGGAAATCCGGCTCCGCATGGGCGTCCGGCGTGATCGATCGGCCGGAAATGACGATGATCGGAATCGCCGGGGCTAGCGCCCGGATGTGGCGAATCGTCTCCAGCCCGTCCATGCCGGGCATGAAGATGTCGAGAAACAAGAGGTCGAACGGGCTGGCCTCGAACAGCGCAAGTCCCTTGTGGCCGTCGCCGGCGACGGTGACGTGATGACCGGCTCTCTCCAGAAGCAGCCGGATCGTGATCTGCACGGCCGGGTCGTCATCCACGATCAGGATGTTGGCCACGTCTGAATTCCTCCGGGTCGGCTGGGACGTTCCAGTGACCGCAAATCAAGGCATCAAATACGAAATTGTTGCGCGGATTCTATCCGCCCCGCAAGCGCCTCGCGTCTGCCGCGATTGCCTTTCCTGGCGCGCCGGGAGGCAATTCCTTGCACTTCATACGCACTCTTGCGTGCATTTGAGGTCGGGCCTGGTTCCAAACATCGTAACCCGTTTTAGCATCGGCAGATATTTCTCTCGCCGTAGTTGTACGGAACCCGAGCCTTCACTATGGATTAAAGGCCGCTGACTACAATCTCCGATAGTCCTCGTATCAGTATTTCGCGCATTTCATTTTGCATTCTGGCATCCGACCAGGCCGGCCCTTCCAACCGGCCATCAGCACGAGACCCCCTCATGTTCAAATCGATTGCGAACACCGGAATTCGGACCCGGCTGCTCGGCGGCTTTGCGCTGATCTGCATTCTGCTCGCCGCGACCGTGATCTACACCGTCGCCGCCGTCTCGGACATCTCGTCGCGGATCAAGACGGTCGTGGATCTGCGAGCGCCGGTCGCAGTCGCAAGCACGGAGCTCGTCGGCAATCTCTACTCCACGCTCTCGGTGCTGCGCGGCTATCTGCTGACCGGCGATGCGCAGGGCAAGCGTGACCGGGCGGCGGTCTGGGCCGACCTGGATCGCACCGCCGCCGCGGTCGACCGCATGGCGGAGGGGTCTTCCAACCCGCAGAACAAGACCAACTGGAGCGAAGCCAGGGCGCTGATCGCGGAGTTCCGCCAGGCCCAGGACAAGGCCGAGCTCGCCGCCTTCACCCCGTCGGCCTATCCGGCGAGCGAGCTCCTGGCCAAGGAGGCCGCGCCGCTGATCGCGACCATGTTCGCCGAGATCACCTCGATGATCGACGAGGAGGAGGCGCTGGAGGCGACGCCCCAGCGCAAGCGCCTGCTCAAGACCTTCGCCGACGTGCGCGGCAATCTCGCCGCGGCGGGATCGCAATTGCGGCTCTACGTCGCCTCGGGCGAGGCGGCCGACCGTGACAAGTTCGAAAAGCCGCTGGCGACCTTCAGGGCCGCGCTCGCATCGGTCGGCACCCAGGCGGATCTGCTCACCGAAAGGCAGGCGTCCGCTTACCGGGCCATCGCCAGGGCGAACGAGGCCTTCACCCCGCTGCCGCAGAAGATCTTCGCGATCCGCCGGACGCCGCAATGGAACATGCCGGTCTTCATCCTGTCCACCGAGGCCGCGCCGCGCGCGGCCCGCATCCTCGATCTGCTCGACGGTCGCAAGGACACCGATGGCAAGCGCTCCGGCGGACTCAAGAGCGACCAGCAGTCGAAGCTCGCCGAGGACGCCCGCAGCGTGGCCGACGCGGTCGAGAGGTTGCTGCTGCTGCAATGGATCCTGCTCGCCGCGGGGCTTGCGCTCGGGACAACGATTGCGATCCTGGTTGCGCGCTCCATCACCCGTCCGATCGTCGAGCTGGTGGGCGATTCCGCGCGCCTGTCCGGGGGCGACACCAGTGTCGAATTCAAGACGGCCGGGCGCGGCGACGAGATCGGAGTGGTCTCGCAGGCGGTGGCGAAGTTCCGCGACAACGTCATCGCCCAGCAGCAGGCGGCGGCGTCTCTCGCGCGCGAGGCGGAGGCGCGCGAAGCGGCCAACCGCAACATGGAGGACGCGGTCGAGGAATTTCGCGGGACCTCGCGCGACCTGCTCGCGCTGGTCGGCGAGAACGCCGGCACCATGCGGCAGACCGCAGAGAGCCTCGGCGGCATCGCCAACCATGCGACGAGCCAGGCCGCGTCCGCAGCGACCGCATCCGAACAGACCGCGGTCAACGTCCAGACCGTCGCCGCGGCGGCCGAGCAGCTCGCGAGCTCCATCGTCGAGATCGGCCGGCAGATCGAACTGTCGAACAAGACCGTGCGGTCGGCGGGCGAGGTGACCGCGCGCTCCGAGGCCGAGATCGAAGGCCTCGCGCACGCCGCCCAGAGCATCAGCTCGGTGGTCGACTTGATCCAGGCGATCGCGGGCCAGACCAACCTTTTGGCGCTCAACGCCACCATCGAGGCCGCGCGCGCCGGCGAGGCCGGCCGCGGCTTTGCGGTCGTGGCCTCCGAGGTCAAGGCGCTGGCCGACCAGACCCGCAATGCGACGCAGGACATCGCTCAGCACATTGCCGCGATCCAGAACTCGACCGGCAGCGCGGTCGCCTCCGTCAAGGAGGTCGCAACCGCCATGCGCCGGATCGACGAGGTGACCGCGGCGATTGCCAGCGCCGTGGAGGAGCAGGGCGCCGCGACGCGGGAGATCTCGCAGAACGTCCAGATGGCGGCGTCGGGCACGCAGACGCTCGCAACCAGCATCGGGACCGTCTCCGGCGCCATCGCGGAAACCAACCGCTCGGCCGACGACGTGATGGGCGCCGCGAACCACGTTTCGGGAGCGGCCGAACGCCTCGCCACCGAGGTCCAGGCCTTCTTCGTCAGGCTGCGCACTGGTCCGATGGACCGCCGCAACAGCGACGATGCCGATTATCGCGGGCCGGACCGGCGCAACGCCGCCTGACTAGTCCGTCAGGTACTCCGGGTGGTGGCTCCGGATCTTGTCGAGCTCGCTCAGCGTGCCCGACAGATGCTTGCGCAGATGCTGTTGCGCGGCATCGGCGTCCCCGGCCTCGATCGCGCGGGTGATCAGCCTGTGGTGGCGCACGATATTCTGGGCCTTGCCCGGTGAGGGCAGATGCAGCCGGCGCAGCCGGTCGATATGGCCGCTGCGGCTGCGCACCAGTGCCCACAGCTCCTGCTTGCCGGCGGCGGCGTAGAGCTGGGCGTGGAAGTCGTTGTCGCCGGCCATGAACGCCTCGAAGTCGCCGGCCTTCGCGAATTGCTGCTGGAGTGCGATGGCGTGGTCGAGGCGGATGATCAGGGCGTCGTCATGCTGTTCCGCGAGCAGCCGGACGATCTCGAGCTCCAGTGCCTGGCGCAGGAAATGCGCCTGCTGGGCGCGGCCGATGTCGATCCGGCTGACCACGGTCGCGTGCTGCGGAAACACGTCGACCAGGCCTTCTTCCTCGAGCCGCATCAAGGCATCGCGCACCGGCGTCGAGCTGACGCCGAACTGGCCGGCGAGCTCGGCGCGGGACAGCGGCGCGCCCGGCGGCAGCTCCAGGGCGATGATTGCGTTGCGCAGCCGCTCGAACACCTGCGGTGCGGCCTGGCGGGCGCGGTCGAGCCGGTTGGCGGGACTTGAAGCGGTTTTTGTGGCCGCGCGCGGCGCGGTGTGGGCTGCGTCCATGTCGGGTCCCGCGGGCTTGCCTTTGATGCACTAATATATTAGTGCATCAGCAGGGTCAACGCAGCTCGACGCTGGCCGGAGGAAACACACAACAATGATGATGCATCTTCGTAGCAAGCTTGCGGCTGCCGCCCTGATCGCCGCAACCGCCCTCTCGGTGTCCGCGGCGCATGCACAGCAGAAGTCCGAGATCTCGCTGTCGCGCCAGCCCGGCATTTTCTACATGCCGAGCCACATCATGGAGAAGCAGAAGCTGATCGAGAAGCATGCCGCCAGCCTCGGTGTGCCCGGCGTCAGGACCAAATGGGTCACCTTCTCCGGCGGCGGCGCCCAGACCGATGCGCTGCTCGCGGGCGGCGTCGACATCCTCAACACCGGCACCGGCAATCTGCTGTTGCTGTGGGACCGTACCCGCGGCGGCGTGAAGGGCATCGTCGCGACCTCGGCGCAGCCGATGACGCTGATCAGCCGCGACGCCAACATCAAGTCGATCAGGGATTTCGGCCCCGGCGACAAGATCGCGGTGCCGACGGTGAAAGTCTCGACCCAGGCGATCGTGCTTCAGATCGCGGCCGCCGAGGCCTTCGGCGCCGATCAATGGTCCAAGCTCGACGCCAACACCGTGCAGCTCGGCCATCCCGACGCCTATGCGGCGCTCGCCAATTCCAAGCACGAGGTGCACACCCACTTCTCGATCCCGCCCTTCACGTTCCTGGAGCTGAAGAACGTGCCGGGCGCGCATGTCGTGCTGAACTCGCCTGACGTAATGGGCGGCCCGCTCAGCCAGGCCCAGTTCTTCACTACGACCAAATTCGCCGACGCCAATCCCAAGATCATCCAGGCGGTGCGCGACGCCACCAAGGAAGCGCAGGACCTGATCCGCAGCGACACCAGGCAGGCCGTCGAGATCTACAAGGAGATCACCGGCGACAAGACCTCGGCGGAGGAGCTGCTCGATCTGCTGAAGGAGCCCGGCATGATGGAGTGGAATCTCGAGCCGCAGGGTACGATGAAATTCGCCGCCCATCTCTACAAGACCGGCACGCTGAAGAATCAGCCCAAGGCCTGGACCGACTATTATCTCCCCGTCGCGCACGACCTGAAGGGCAACTGATGGCGCTGCTCGACGTCAACGGAGTGACGCTGCGCTACAAGACCTCAAGCGCTGTCGTCACCGCCACCGAGAGGGTGAGCTTCACCGTCGACAGGTCCGACCGCTTCGTGCTGCTCGGACCGTCCGGCTGCGGCAAGTCGACCCTGCTCAAGGCCGTCGGCGGCTACATGAGCCCGAGCGAAGGCCGCATGAGCATCAACGGTCGCGAGATCCACGGCCCGGGCGCCGACCGCATGATGATCTTCCAGGAGTTCGACCAGCTGCTGCCGTGGAAGACGGTGCTCGCCAACGTGATGTTTCCGTTGCTGACGGCGCGAAAGCTGCCGCGTAAGGACGCCGAGGCCCGCGCGCGGGCCTATATCGAGAAGGTCGGCCTCACCCGCGTGGTCGATGCCTATCCGCACACGCTGTCCGGCGGCATGAAGCAGCGCGTCGCGATCGCGCGCGGCATGGCGATGGAGCCGGACATCCTGCTGATGGACGAGCCGTTCGCGGCGCTGGACGCGCTGACGCGCCGGACCTGCCAGGACGAGCTGCTCCAGCTCTGGAGCGAGACCAAATTCACCGTGCTGTTCGTGACCCATTCGATCGCGGAAGCGATCCGCATCGGCAACCGCATCCTCCTGCTGTCGCCGCATCCCGGCCGCGTCAAGGCCGAGGTGGTCGATGTCGACAAGGTCTCGAGTGCGGACGGCAGCGCCGGCCGGCTGGAGAAGGAGATCCACGATCTCCTGTTCGCCGCCGAAGCCACCGCGCATTGAGGGAGCCTCGACATGGGCGAAGCGAGAATATTGCTGCGTGACGCGTCGGTCGCTGCTGCCAGCGGCGCTGCCGAGGTCGAGCGCAAGCTGAGCGTGGCCGAGCTGTTGTGGAACGACGGCTTTGTCCGCAAGACCGTCATCATTCTGTTCCTGGCGGCAGTCTGGGAGGCCTACGGCGTCGCCCTCGACAATCCGCTGCTGTTTCCGACGCTCCACGACACGATCGTCACGATGTATGAGCGCGTGAAGGACGGCACGATTCCAATGCGGGCTTGGGCCTCGCTGAAGGTCCTGTTCATGGGCTATTCGGCCGGCATCGTGCTCGCCGCGATCTTCACCGTGCTTGCGATCTCGACCCGCATCGGCACCGATTTCCTCGAGACCGTCACGGCGATGTTCAATCCGCTGCCGGCGATCGCGCTGTTACCGCTGGCGCTGATCTGGTTCGGACTCGGCAACGGCAGCCTCGTTTTCGTGCTGATCCATTCGGTGCTGTGGCCGGTCGCGCTCAACACCCATTCCGGTTTCAAGAGTGTGTCCAACACGCTGCGCATGGTCGGGCGCAATTACGGCCTGCGCGGGCTGCCTTATGTGGCGAAAATCCTGATCCCCGCCGCCTTCGGCTCGATCCTCACCGGCCTCAAGATCGGCTGGGCCTTCGCCTGGCGCACGCTGATCGCGGCCGAGCTGGTGTTCGGCGTGTCCTCGGGCCAAGGCGGGCTCGGCTGGTTCATCTTCGAGAACCGCAACCTCCTCGACATACCCGCCGTCTTCGCAGGCCTCTTGACGGTGATTATCATCGGGCTCTTTGTCGAGAACCTGATCTTCCGCGCCATCGAGCGGAACACGGTCCAGAAATGGGGCACTCAATCATGACCAAGAAGAAGAAAACACCCGACCAGCTCCGCAGCGCGCGCTGGTTCGCGCCCGACGATCTCCGCTCGTTCGGCCACCGCTCCCGCACCATGCAGATGGGCTACGCCCCCGAGGAGTGGAAGGACCGTCCGATCATCGCGATCCTCAACACCTGGTCGGACGCGCAGCCCTGTCACATGCACTTCAAGTCGCGCGTCGACGACGTCAAGCGCGGCATCCTGATGGCCGGCGGCCTGCCGCTGGAGCTGCCGGCGCTGTCGCTGTCGGAATCGCTGCTCAAGCCGACCACCATGCTCTACCGCAATCTGCTCGCCATGGACGCCGAGGAGCTGCTGCGCAGCCATCCCGTCGACGGCGTGGTGCTGATGGGCGGCTGCGACAAGACCACGCCCGCGCTGCTGCTGGGCGCGACCTCGATGAACATCCCGGCGATCTATCTGCCGGCAGGTCCCATGCTGCGCGGCAACTGGAAGGGCAAGACGCTGGGCTCCGGCTCGGACGGCTGGAAATACTGGGACGAGCGCCGCGCCGGAAAGATCTCCGACAAGGATTGGCTCGACATCGAGGCCGGCATCGCCCGCAGCTACGGCACCTGCATGACCATGGGCACAGCGTCGACCATGACCGCGATCGCCGAGGCCATCGGCATGACGCTGCCGGGCGCCTCCTCGATTCCGGCGGCGGACGCCAACCACATCCGCATGGCCAGTGAATGTGGCCGCCGCATCGTCGAGATGGTGTGGGAGGATCTGACGCCGAAGGTGATCCAGACCCGCAAGGCGTTCGAGAACGCGATCGCGGTCGCGATGGCGATGGGCTGCTCGACCAACGCGATCATCCATCTGATCGCACAGGCCCGCCGTGCCGGCCAGGACATCGGTCTCGACGATTTCGAGATCGCGAGCCGCAAGGTGCCTGTCATCGCCAACGTGCGGCCGAGCGGCGATGCCTATCTGATGGAGGACTTCTTCTATGCCGGCGGCCTGCCGGCGCTGATGGGCCAGATCAAGCCGCATCTGCATCTCGACTGCATCACCGTCACCGGCCAGACGGTGGCTGAGAACATCGCGCATGCCGAGGTGCACAATGACGACGTGATCCGCTCGGTCGACAATCCCATCTACAAGGAAGGCGCGCTTGCCGTGCTCAAGGGCAACCTCGCGCCCGACGGCTGCGTCATCAAGCCCTCCGCCTGCGCGCCGCGCTTCCTCAAGCACACCGGACCCGCGCTGGTGTTCGACGATTATCCGTCGATGAAGAAGGCGGTCGACGATCCCAATCTCGACGTCACCGAGGACCACATCCTGATCCTGAGCAATGCGGGGCCGCAGGGCGGACCTGGCATGCCGGAATGGGGCATGCTGCCGATCCCGACCAAGCTCGTGAAGCAGGGCGTGCGCGACATGGTGCGCATCTCGGACGCGCGCATGAGCGGCACCAGCTACGGCGCCTGCATCCTGCACGTTGCACCGGAGTCCTACATCGGCGGCCCGCTGGCCCTGGTGCAGAACGGTGACCGCATCACCCTCGACGTCGCCGCGCGGACCATCAATCTCGATGTGAGCGAAGCCGAGCTCGAAAAACGCCGCGCCGCCTGGAAGCAGCCCGAGCGCCGCTTCGAGCGCGGCTATGGCTGGATGTTCACCAAGCACATCAAGCAGGCCAATGACGGCTGCGACTTCGACTTCCTCGAGACCGATTTCGGCGCGCCGATAGGCGAGCCGTCGATCTACTAACACCGTCGTTCCGGGGCGCGAAGCGAACCCGGAACCTCGAGATTCCGGGTTCGCGCCAAGTGGCGCGCCCCGGAATGACGAACGAGAAAGAAAGCGCCAATGACAAAACTCAGCGAAGCCACCCGCAACAAGCTCAAATCCGTCTCCACCGCCACCGTCGCCACCGCGCTGTTCAAGCGCGGCCTGCGCATCCAGATGATCCAGGATGTGCACCCGCTCGGTCCTGACCAGCCGACCATGGTCGGCGAGGCCTTCACGCTGCGCTACATGCCGGCGCGCGAGGACCTCAACACCATCGACGTCTTCAAGGACCGCTCGCATCCGCAGCGCAAGGCGGTCGAGGACTGCCCGGCAGGCAGCGTGCTGGTGATGGACAGCCGCAAGGATGCGCGCGCGGCTTCCGCCGGTGCGATCCTGGTGACGCGGCTGATGAAGCGCGGCGTCGCCGGCGTCGTCACCGACGGCGGCTTTCGCGATTCCGCCGAGATCGCCAAGCTCGGCATCCCCGCCTACCACCATCGTCCGAGTGCACCGACGAATCTCACGCTGCATCAGGCGATCGAGATCAACGTGCCGATCGGCTGCGGCGATGCGCCGGTGTTTCCCGGCGACGTCATCCTCGGCGATGCCGACGGCGTCATCGTGATCCCCGCGCATCTTGCCGACGATATCGCCAACGAGACGTTCGAGATGACCGCGTTCGAGGACTTCGTCACCGAGGAGGTCGGCAAGGGGCGCGGTATCTTCGGTCTCTATCCTGCCACCGATCCGCAGACGCTCACCGACTTCGCGGAATGGCGGAAGAAGAACGGCAGGTAGTTTACACTCCATCGTCGTCCTGGCTTTCGCCAGGACGACGATGGGGCTACACCCCGGCCTCCGCCATTCCCGCCGCCCACAGCGCGAACGCATAGACGATCGCCACCTCGTCCAGACGATCAAATCGTCCCGAAGCGCCGCCGTGGCCGGCGCCCATGTTGGTGCGCAGCAGCACCGGGCCGCCGCCGCGCATGGTGGCGCGCAGGCGCGCGATCCATTTGGCGGGCTCCCAGTAGGTGACGCGCGGATCGGTCAATCCGCCCATCGCCAGGATGGCCGGATAGTCCTTCGCGGCGACATTGTCGTAGGGCGAGTAGGACAGGATGGTGCGAAAATCCTTTTCGCTCTCGATCGGGTTGCCCCATTCCGGCCATTCCGGCGGCGTCAGCGGCAGCGTGTCGTCGAGCATGGTGTTGAGCACGTCGACGAACGGCACTTCGGCGACGATGCCGGCGAACAGCTCGCCGGCGCGGTTTGCCACCGCTCCCATCAGCATGCCGCCGGCCGAGCCGCCATGGCCGACGATGCGCTTTGCGCTGGTGTATTTTGCGTCGATCAGCGCGCGGGCGCTGGCGGCGAAATCGTCGAACGAATTCGTCTTCTTCTCGCGCTTGCCGTCGAGGTACCAGCCCCAGCCCTTGTCGGCACCGCCGCGGATGTGGGCGATGGCATAGACGAAGCCGCGATCGACCAGCGACAGGCGGTTGGCGTTGAACGAGGCCGGCATCGCCATGCCATAGGAGCCGTAGCCGTAGAGCAGGAGCGGTGCCGATCCGTCGAGCTTCAGCCCATGGCGATGGAGGATCGAGACCGGCACCTCGGCGCCGTCCTGCGCCTTCGCCATGATGCGCGTGGTGACGTAGTCGCTCGCATTGTGGCCGGACGGGATCTCCTGGCGCTTGCGCAAGGTCCGCGTGCGCTTGGCCATGTCGTAATCATAGACCTCCGACGGAGTCGTCATCGACGAATAGGCGAAACGCAAGTTCGTTGTCTCGAACTCGTAGGAGCCCATCGTGTCGAGCGAATAGGCGGCTTCGTCGAAGGCGATGGCATGCTCCTCGTTCGATGCGAGATCGCGGATCACGATCGCCGGCAGCGCATTGGCGCGCTCCAGCCGCACCAGATGGCCGGCATAGAGATCGAGGTCGATGATGTAGATCCCCGGACGATACGGGATCAGATCGCGCCAGTTCTTCCGTTCGGGCGAGCCAAGCGGTGCGGTGACGATCTTGAAGTCGATGGCGTCATCGGCATTGGTGAGGATGAAGAGCTGATCGCCGCGATCGGCCAGCGAATATTGCACGCCTTCCTCACGCGCCGCGACCAGCCGCGGCGGCGTATCAGGGCTTTCGAGATCGATCAGCCGCTGCTCGGAGGTCTCGTGATCGCCGCCCGCGATCACGCAGAAGCGGCCGCTGGTGCTCTCGTGCAGATGGGTGAACCAGCCGGAATCCTGCTCCTCATAGACGAGCGTGTCGTCGGCCTGTTTCGTCCCCAGCCGGTGCCGCCACACCTGCATCGGCCGGTGATTGTCGTCGAGCTTCACATAGAAGAAGCTTTTCGCGTCCTTGCTCCAGACGATGCCGCCGTCGGTCTCCTCGACGAGGTCGTCAAAGTCCTTCCCCGTCGCCCAGTCGCGCACGCGGATCGAAAAATATTCGGAGCCTTTGGTGTCGGCGCTCCAGGCCTGCAGCTTGTGATCGGGCGAATGCCGGCTGCCGCCGAACTTGAAATATTTGTGGTCCTTGGCGAGCGCATCGCCGTCGAGCACGATATGGCCGTCGCCGCCCTCGCGCGGCATGCGGCCGAACAGCTCGTGCTGCCCGCCCTCGCGAAACCTGCGGAAATAGGCGAACTGGCCGTCCGGCGACGGCACGCTGGAATCGTCCTCCTTGATCCGCCCGCGCATCTCGCGCACCAGCGTCTTCTGCAGCGCCGCAGTATGGCCGAGCAGGCTCTCGGTGTAGACGTTCTCTTCGTCCAGATATTTGCGGATGCCGGGGTCGATCACCCCGGGGTCGCGCAGCACCTCCTGCCATTTCTCGTCCTTCAGCCAGGCATAGTCGTCGGTCACGGTGATGCCGTGCCGGGTAAAGCTGTGCGGCCGGCGCGGGGCGACGGGGGGCTGGGAAGGTGTCTTGATCTGGGTCACTCGATCCTCATCATCTCACGTCCGTACGGCGCCTCTTCCTTACCTCTCCCCGCCTGCGGGGAGAGGTCGGATTGCATCGGAGATGCAATCCGGGTGAGGGGGTACAGGTCTCTCGACCATCTCGCGTGTGGAGAGAGGCCCCTCACCCCGACCGTCTCCCCGTAAGAACGGGGAGAGGGGAAATTAGCACAGCGTGTCCCACCTTATATCGTCCCGATTCCGCGGATTGCCAGCGTCGCTGCGCCAAGGACCGGACAAAGGACTGCGCCAAGTCGCCGGGTTGTTGATCGCCCCCGTGTATGCTTTAGGGGCAGTACCCCGCCGCCGGTCCAGCCTGATGCTGTTCAATTCCTACCCGTTCATCCTGCTGTTCCTGCCGGCTGCGCTGGCCGGGTACTTCTGGCTCGGGCGGCGCAGCAATCTGACTCCAGTGATCTGGCTGGCGGCCGCCTCGCTCGCCTTCTATGCCATCGGCAATTGGCAGTTTGTCGCGCTGCTGCTGGCGTCGATCGCCTTCAACTACGGTGTCGGCCATCTCCTGATTGCAGCGGAGCTCATGCCAACGCAGCGCCGGGCGGCACTTGCCCTTGGTGTCGCCGGCGATCTCCTCGTGCTCGGCATCTTCAAATATGCGGGCTTCGCTGCCGACAATCTCAATGCGCTGCTCGGCACGCATGTCGCGGTCCACATCCTGCTGCCGGTCGGCATCTCCTTCTACACGTTCACCCAGATTGCGTTCCTGGTCGATGCCTATCGCGGCCAGGTCGCGCGTTATGCCTTGCCGCATTACGCGCTGTTCGTGACCTATTTCCCGCATCTGATCGCGGGGCCGATCCTCCACCACAAGGACATGATCCCGCAATTCGAGCGGGAGGAGTCCAAGCAGCCGCACGCGCATCTGATCCTGTGCGGAATCATCATCTTCGCCATCGGCCTGTTCAAGAAGACCTGCCTTGCCGACGGCATCCAGCCCCTGGTCGCGCTCGCCTTCGACGCGCGCTCGCCGAGCTTCGACCAGGCTTGGTGTGGTGCGCTCGCCTACACGTTCCAGCTCTATTTCGACTTCTCCGGCTATTCCGACATGGCGATCGGGATTTCCCTGATGTTCGGCATCTTCCTGCCCGTCAACTTCAACTCGCCGTACAAGGCTGCGAGCATCGTCGAGTTCTGGCGCCGCTGGCACATGACGTTGTCGCAATTCCTGCGCGACTATCTCTACATCCCGCTCGGCGGCAACCGCCGCGGCCACGTGCTGCGCTATGTCAATTTGCTGATCACGATGCTGCTCGGCGGGCTCTGGCACGGCGCGGCCTGGACATTCGTGGTGTGGGGCGCGCTGCACGGCGCCTATCTCTGCGTCAATCACGCCTTCAGCGCGCTGGTGCAGACCATCCCGACGCTTCATGCGCGCCCGGTCCGCATCCTTGGCGCCGTGCTGACCTTCCTCGCCGTCGTCGTCGCCTGGGTGTTCTTCCGCGCCGAGCGGGTCGATTGGGCGTTGCGGATCATCAGTGCCATGGCTGATCCCTTGAACATCGTCCTCGGCCGCGAGGAGATCGCGGCGCTGGTGCAGGTCGCGATCTATGCGGCGCTGGTGTGGCTGGCGCCGAACACGCAAGGAATCATGGGCTACGATCACGGCAATCGCAGGGTCGGCGAAAGCTTGCGGGCAGGGCGCATGCGGCCGCTGTTCCTCTATGGTGCATCGCTCGTGCTGGCATTCGGGCTTCTGGGCATCCAGAGCCACAGCGAATTCATCTACTTCCGGTTCTAATGCGGGGATCGTTCACCAGCGTGATGCGCCTTCTCCTTGCGAGCGTCGCGTGCGTGCTGGGCGCCGCGGCGCTCACCTTTGCCGTCGATCCCCTGCAACTGTTCCGCCCGTCGCGCCTCGTCGCGCCGTTCTATTCCGACGACACGCGCATGCAGAATGCCGGGCTGATCCGCAGCCAGTCGTTCGACACCGCCTTCATCGGCACCTCGCTCGCGATCCATTTCCGCCAGAGCGACATCGACCGCGCGCTCGGCGTCCGTTCGCTCAAGCTGGCGATGACCGGATCCAATTCGCGCCAGCAGGGCTTTGTGCTGGAGCAGGCGATCGATCGCGGCGCCCGGCGCGTGATCTGGGCGATGGACGATTTCAGCTTTGTCGATGCGGCCGGCATCGAGGCCGATCCCTATCTGTCCGTCGATCTTTATCGGAGGACGGCCAAGGGGATCGCGGCCTATCTGTTCAGCGCGCCGATGGCGAAGGAATCCCTGTTCGCGCTGCTGCGGTCTGTCCCGCCGCTGCGGGAGCCGCTGAGCCGTGCGGCGCCGTTTCTCCCCGTCAAGTTCGCGCTGTCCGACGTCGACGACATCTACGCGCTGCCACGGGATTTCGACGTCGCGCGCGCCTACAACGCCGAGAGGACACGCGCCGCCTTCGCCTATATCACCGATCCGGTGCGCAGCAGCTTTCTCGGCGAGGGCTACGAGCGTGACGCCATGATCAGGCATTTCGAGCGTGACGCCGCCAGCCTGATCACGCGCCATCCGGACGTGACCTTCGACGTCTACTTCCCGCCCTATTCGATCCTGCAATTCGTCGCGATGCGCGATGCCTCACCGGCGACGCTGACCATCGTCACCGATCTCACGGCCCGCATCGCGCAGCGCCTGACGCAGCTTGCCAACGTGCGCCTCCACGATTTCCGCGCGATCAAGGCGGTGACCCACGACCTCAACAATTACGGCGACGTCATCCACCATTCGCCGGCCGTGGACGCGATGGTGTTGAAATGGCTGGCGAGCAGGGAATACCGGGTCGATCCGAAGGCGCCGCTCGCGTCGCTGGAGGAGCTGAAGGCGCAGGTCGAGGCGTATCGCGTGTCGCAGCCGTAGCCCGCAAGAGCGAAGCGATATGCGGGACCTTGCGCAGATCCCGGGTGTCGCTTCGCTCACCCGGGCTACAAGACTGCAGCTGTGATGGTCAGCAGTAGCCAAAAACCCCGCTGTCGTCCCGGCGAAGGCCGGGACCCATAACCCCAGGGAGGAATTTGGCGAAGACTCGTAGTTAAAGAGTCTTCTCGTGGTACGCGCACCGTGCGTCACTGATAGATCACGCGGTATGGGTCCCGGCCTTCGCCGGGACGACAGCGGTGGCTTGCGCCTACGCCGCCACCTCTTCGCCGAGATACGCGACCGCCGCCTCCAGCCCGCCCTTGCCGTGCGGGATCTTCAGCGCGTTGAGGCCGATCTCGACCACCCCCAGCGTGCCGAGCAGCATCGGCGCGTTGATGTGGCCCATATGGGCGATGCGGAAGGCTTGTCCGGAGAGGTCGCCGATGCCGGTGCCGAGCACCACGCCGCACTTGTCCTTGCAATAGCGTTGCAGCACTGCGGGATCATGGCCGTTGCTCATGGTCACCGTGGTCACGGTGTTGGAGCGCTCGCCGGCTTCGGCGATGTTGAAGCCGAGCACCTGGCCCTCCGTCCAGGCGGATACCGCGCGGCGCGCGGCTTCGCCGAGCAGGCTGTGGCGGCGGAAGGCGTTTTCAAGCCCTTCCTCGTGCAGCAGGTCGATCGCCTTGCGCAGCGCGAACAGCAGATGCACCGGCGCGGTGCCGGCATATTTGCGATAATTCTCGGTGCCCTCGCGCTCGCTCCAGCTCCAATAGGGCGTCGACATGTTCGCCTTCTTGTGCACCTCGAGCGCGCGCGCATTGGCGGAGACGAAGCCGAGGCCGGGCGGCGTCATCAGGCCCTTCTGCGAGCCGGACATCGCGACGTCCACGCCCCATTTGTCCATCTCGAACGGCATGCAGCCGAGCGAGGCGACGGTGTCGACCATATACAGCGCGGGATGACCGCTCGCCTTGATCGCCTTGCCGATCGCTTCGATGTCGTTCTGCACGCCCGAGGCAGTATCGACCTGGACGACGACGACGGCCTTGATCCTGTGCTCCTTGTCGCGGCGCAGGCGCTCCTCGACCTCGTGCGGCCGCACCGCGCGACGCCAGTCGCCCTTGAGCACCTCGACCTCGGCGCCCATCAGCGCTGCCGCATTGCCCCAGCCGATCGCGAAGCGGCCGCTCTCCAGCACCAGCACCTTGTCGCCGCGCGACAACACGTTGCTCAGCGCGGCTTCCCAGGCGCCATGACCGTTGGCGATGTAGATGTAGGACTTGCCCCTGGTCGCAAACAGTTTCGAGATGTCACTGAGCAGGCTCTCCGTCAGGTCGAGCATCTCCTTGGAGTAGATGTCGATCGCCGGACGATGCATCGCCCGCAGCACCTCGTCGGGCATCGTGGTGGGCCCGGGGATGGCCAGAAATTCCCGGCCCGCGCGAACGGTCATTGCTGTTGGTCCTTGTTGCTGGAGGACAGGCTGGTGGGTCGCTCGAGTCGTACTTTTACGCGCTGCTGGAAGCCAAGAAAAGCACGCAAAATGCAGGGCTGGGTTATCGTTTGGTCTCGCGGCAGCCGGCGGCTTCCGCCTCCTCCACCGAGCAGAACCAGCGGGTGCCCTTGCTGATCTTCATCTTGATCTGGGTGTACCAGCGGCTGGTCGGCTGGTGATAGATGCACTCGCCGGCGGTGTTGACGTTGCCCTTGATGGTGCAGTCCGGCGAGGGCGCGACCGGCCCCGAGGCCGAAGCGAGCAGCACGGCATGCGCTCCCTCCGGCGGCTTGGTGGCGCCCAATATCGTCGTCTTCTTGTTGCGCACGCGCCAGTCCCAGGGCGCAATGAAGGCGCCCTGCCACATGCCGGCCTTAGCCTCACGCGCGGCAGCCTCGTCGGCGTCGTAATCGTGCGAAACGCGGGTGTAGGACAGCGCCCAGCCGCTGCGCACCAGCCATTTCTGGATGTCCTCGCCGCCGACCTCGCAGCGCGCCACGGTGCGGCCGCGCCGGTCGATCGCGCGGGCATGACAGACCCAGTTCTTGCCCTCGGTGTATTTGGCGAGCTCGTCGCGTGCCGCGATCCCGCAGGTCCAGCGCTCGGTATGGGTGTTGAGGCAGAGCTGGTCGGACGACGGCGCGTCGATGCCGCCGAGCCGGACCCTCGTGTTGCCGATCACGACGGAATCGCCGTCGCGGACCTTTGCGGTGCCGGTGATGTCGGCGGCCTGGGCGAGCGTCGGGGCGAGCAAAGACAGCGCAAGCAGGAATTTTCGCAACATGCCGGTCCAGTGTTCAGGAAAATCTCGATAAGCCGCGCAATTGTGGTCGGCTTTTGGCCGCCCGGCCAGCGCTTGCCTAACGATTAAGCTTTCAACTTCCCGTCATTGTCGTGGACGCCACTTACCCTCCCCTGGAGGGGGAAGACACGTTACCCCCGCGCCATCGCCCGCTTCGCCACCGCCAGCGCCATCAGCACGAACGCCGACGTCACCTCCGGTCCGCCCACCAGGATCCGCGTCGGTGTCTTCATCTTGTTCCATTCATAGGCGCCGAACGGGCCGCGGCGGCCGCCTTCGCCCAGACTCGCGACGATGACATTCAGCGCCGGCGCGAAGGCCCGCGGGTCGGCGCCGAGATGGCCGAGCGCGATCAGGGCGAGTGCCGCGTCGAACACGTTCATCTCGGCGGCCATCAGCTCGCCCTTGACGTAGGAGAGCACGCGGTGGCGGATGAAATCGAAGTCGCCGTCCGGATCGATCGTCGCCTGCGCCGCCAGCGGCAGCGCGAGGAAGGCGGCATAGCAGCGGCCGAAATAGGCGCTGTAGAGTTCCGGCAGGTAATAGATGTGCGAGCGCGGATTGGCGAAGGCGCCGCTGGCCGCGAGCCGCTTCTGGAAGCCGATGATGCGATGCACGGTCGCAAGCCGGGCCGGCGTCTCCAGAATCTTCCAGCGCACGAGGTTGCGGAAGCTGACCTCTAGAATGTCGAGATTGAGCGTCGGATCGAGATCGTTGCCGTAGGGCCGTTCGCCCCTGAGATTGTCGATCCAGGTCGCGACCCCGCCCTCGTAGTCGATATTGTCATTGAGCGGCACGGTCACGCGCGGCTCGTTGACGCCGGCGCGCACCTGGTAACTGCTGTAGAAATCCAGCAGCGGCTGGTCGATGATCGGATCAGTGCAGCCCGCCTGCGTCGCCGCCGAGATCGAGCAGGCCGTGGTGTCGCAGTCCGGCACATAGACGCCGAAGCCGAGATCCTGCTTGATCTGGGCGAAGAAGCGGGAAAAGCGCGGATGCGGTGCGGGCGCGAGCGCGGTGATGACGTTGAAGCGCGCACCGTCGGTGCCCTCGACCTCCTCGCGGCTGATGTTGACGCAGAAATCGACCATGTCGGCGATGGCGCGCTCTGCCGCCGTCTTGTCGGCCGGTGAAGCGAGCCCGGTCTCGACGAAGCTGAGCAGCGCTTCAATGAAGAACGCATCGTAATAGGCCGAGCGGTGGCGGATCTGCACCGGCTCCCACATCGGCTCGGCGATGCCGGTCCAGGGCGGATTGACCACGGCGGCTGCCTTCGAGCGCGCGATGAAGACGCGGGCGAGATTGAACAGCAGTGAGGAGTTCTTGTAGCCGCGCGCGTTCAACCCGGTGAGCGCCATGGTCAGCTCGCGTCCGCGGAAATCAGGGTCGCCGATCAGGTTGAAGGCGGCATAGGTCGGCAGGAAACCGTTCTTGCGGTACGAGCCGAGCAGATGCTGCGCGCAGTCGCGGATCACGCCGTCGATCTGTGAAGCCTGCGGCATGGCGCCGACGAACAGCGCCGGCGGCGGCTTCGGATGGTCGAGCGTGATGCTGTCGACGAGTTCGGCGACGGGCTCGCCGACCGCCGCCCAGTCCGGCTCGGCCTCGTCGCGGGCGCGGGTGAGTGCCTCGCGCAGCCGGGTGAGCTTGGCCTCGTTGCGCAACTCGGGCAGCCCGGCCCGCCGGAGCAGCACCCGCAGCGCGGGATTGCCGAGCGCGGTCTTGTAGAATTTGGCCAGATGCGGATCGCCGCTGGCGGGGCCTGACAATACGGGATCGCAGACGTCGTAAAGCGAGGGGCCGTCCTTCCGCGCCGTCAGCGCCCGGCAGGCGGCGCCGGCAAAATAATGAAAGCTCATGAAATACCTGGTCGCGGGGCCTTGGTCGGGGACGGCCGGTGCGCTCCCATCTGCGCACCACCCCTGCAAGTCTTTGAAAAAGCTACCCGGATTCGCAGGAAAAACAAATGTGATGGCAGTCACGGAAAAAGTCGGCACGAGGGCTGCATGATCAGAGCCCGGAAGGCTACGGGGATACCAAAAACGGAGAAATCCAGGTCAGGTAATTAACTAACATCTTCAGCGGCTTAGCTCAAATTTTGGGCAATCTATTGCGGGGCACCCTATATCCCGTTAAAGGTTTGTTTGGTGCGGCGCCGCAAATTGCGCGCAATTCGGGGGCACTCCCCCGGCCAATCCCTCAAACCTAAAGACGCTATCGCGCTACTCAACCTGTATGCGCGCGCGTGGCCGGTCTTTGGCACTGACAGGAATGAAGCGAGATGAATGTAAGGCAGCTCGACATTTCCCGACGCACGATTGCGGTGGCCGCAGCCCTCATCGGCACGGTCTCGCTCGTGATCGGCGCCCATGCTGCCCTCAACATGCGCGCGCTCGATGCCGCCAAGGCTGTTACGACCGACCAGGTCACCGGGTCGATCGGCCAGGCCTCCCGGCTCGCGCTCGTCATCGGCAATGGACATTATCCCGACGCCAACGCGCCGCTGACGCAGTCGATCAACGACGCCCGCGCGCTGTCCTCGACCCTGCGCAAGAACGGCTTTGACGTCGACATGGTGGAGGACGCGACCAAGGACGACATGGTCCGCGCCGTCAACCGCCTGAAGTCCCGGATCAAGCGCGACACCGTCGTCATGCTGTTCTTCGGCGGCTACGGCGTGCAGGCCGGCCGCCAGAGCTACATGCTGCCGATCGACGCCGTGATCTGGAAGGAAAGCGACGTCCGCCGCCAGGGCGTCTCCATCGACGGCGTGCTCGACATGATGAAGGAGCAGGGCGCCAAGGCCAAGCTCGTCGTTGTCGATGCCTCCCGCCGTAACCCCTACGAGCGCCGCTTCCGCTCCTACAGCCACGGCCTCGCGCCGATCAGCGCGCCCGACAATGCGCTGATCCTCTCCTCCGCTTCGCCCGGCAAGGTCGTCGACGACGGCAAGGGCGAGCACAGCGTGCTGGTGAGCGAGTTGCTCGGCAACCTCGCTGCGCAGGGCAGCGCCGAAAGCGCCTTCAACAAGACCCGCGTCGCCATCTCCCGCGCCTCCGAAGGCGACCAGGTCCCGACCGTCTCCTCCTCGCTGCTCGAAGACGTCCATTTCGGCGAAGCCGGCGGCTAGTTTTTCCCGGCGATTGTAGGGTGGATTAGCGAAGCGTAATCCGCCGCTTCTCTCTCAGAGCGGAAAGCAAAGAGGTGGATTACGCCTTCGGCTAATCCAGCCTACGATACGCGTGTGTAACGCACATCTGCCCCTACACCGTCATTGCGAGCGCAGCGAAGCAATCCAGAATCTTTCCGCGGAAAGACTCTGGATTGCTTCGTCGCAAGAGCTCCTCGCAATGACGATCGTGGCTGCTACTTCGCCGCTTCCGCGGCCATCACCGGGCGCACGGGATCGCCTTCGCGGAGCAGCGCGCCGGCGCGGGCGACGACGACGTCGCCTTCGTTGAGGCCGTCGCGGACCTCGATATTGCCGCCCGACATCAAGCCGATCTCGACGCGCTTGGTCTCGACGCGGTTGCGGCGGATCACCTGCACCACGGTGCCGGCGGACGAATATTGCACGGAGGTCAGCGGCACCGCGACGTTGCAGCTCTGCCCGGTCTTGATCAGCGCGCGCCCGCTCGCATTCAGCAGCAGCCGCTTCTGCGAGGAGATGCCGATATAGACCATGCCCTGCTGGATGTTCGGCTCGACGGTCGGCCCGATGCGGCGCACCTTGCCGTCGATGTCGCCGGCGCCGGCGATACGCACGGTCGCCTGCTGATTGACTGCGAGCTTGCGCATGTCGGTCGTCGCCACGAGGCCGACGAGATCGTATTCGCTGCGCGCCACGATCGTGAACAGTGCCTCGCCCTTGGCCGAGGCGAGGTTGCCGATCTGCGCGGTCGAGGTGGCGATCACACCCGCGACCGGCGCGGTGACCTGAAGCGTGCCGCCTTCGGGCAGCGCGAGGCGCGCCAGCACCTGGCCGGCGGTGGTGGTCTCGCCGGCTTCCGCCAGCACTTCCGTTACCTTCAGGCCAGGACGTTCGGGCCGCACCGAGGTCTCCTCGCGCGCGATGATTGTGCCGGTGGCCTCGACGATGTCGGAGAAGCAGGATTTTGCGACCTTCAGCACCGTGACGGCCGGCCCCTTGGGCGCGTCGTCATCGGCGGCTCCGGCCGGATATTGGCCGAAGACGAGCACTGCGGCGATGGTTGCGGGAAACAGGGCTCGAACAGCGGCACGGGGCAAATGGCGCATCGGAAATTCCACGGGGGCTATGCCTCCAATCGATAGCAGATGGCAGCGGCAAGGACTACGGCAGCGTTGTCCCAAAGCGGGATGCCGCGCCGCCCGGGCTGCCGCGGCAAGTCTTTGATTAGTCGCGGGATTGGAGAACAGGTTCGCTCGCCGCCGGGCAGGGCGCGGCGGCCGCACAGCTCGTGGTTCGAGATAGGGTGCGACGGTTCTGCCTGGCTGCCGGTCAGCTTCGGCGATCGCCGAGCAGCTTGCCGGAGGAACGGTCGATCAGATGCAGTCGCGTGCAGGCCGGGCAGGGTACGGACACGTGCGTGCGGTCGGCCGGCTCGTCGCCAAGCCGATGCTGCACGTTCATGCCGGTCTGGGGGCACTTGAAGACAATATGACGGTCCATGACCGTCATATGATGAAAAGCCCCGGACTTTGAAATTACGGATGATTACTTAGGCCGGCCGCGGCCCCTCACGGCAGGCTCAGGAACTCCACCCAGTTCGGCTTCTTGCCGGTGGGGTAGGATTTCAGCTTGCTGAGCGCGCCGCTGCTCTGGTCGATGGCATAGATCGTCATGCCGTCGGACAGCTCGCCGACCGCGGCGAGGTAGCGGCTGGACGGATCGATGTTGAAGCCGCGCGGCTGCTTCTCGGTCGGCACGCTGCCGACCGTGGTCAGCTTGCCGCTGGCCGCATCGACCTTGTAGGCGGTGAGCGTATTGGTCGTGCGCTCGGAGGCGTAGAGGAAGCGCCCGTCCGGGGTGATGTGGATGTCGGCGGCCCAGGGTTTCCCATTAAAACCCAGTGCGGTGGTGCGCTGGATCTCGTCCCATGCGCCGCTCTTGGCCTCATAGGTGAAAGCAGCGACATCGCCGTTCAGTTCGTGGATGAGATAGACGAACTTGCCGTTCGGATGGAACACGAAGTGCCGCGGCCCCGATTTTTCCGGCACCTTGTAGTTCGGCGGATCGCTCGGCGTGAGCGTACCGGTCGTGGCGTCGAACGCGAAGCTCAGCACCTGGTCGGAGCCGAGATTGGTCGCGAACACGAAGCGGTTGTCGGGCGAGGGCAGGAAGGCGTGCGCGTTCAGCCCGGTCGGGATCACCTGCTTCGGCTCGCCCACGACGCCGTTCGCGGAAAGCGGATTCAGCGCGACCTTGTTGCCGCCATAGGAGGCGCTGAACAGGACCTTGCCGCCGCGGTCGGTTGCGATGTTCGCCATGCTGTCGGCGAGCGGCCCGTTGCCGACATGGCTGAGCTGGCCCGTCTTGGGGTCGATCGCAAAACTTACCGCCTGGAACGGCTGCGAGCGGACGCCGGCAATGAGCACGCGGTGGTCGGGTGTGATCGCGAGCGGCGTCGAGGAGCCCGGCTTTTCGACGCCCGTGAAGGCGGCGGTCTGCACCGGTGTCATCTCGCCGCTTTCGGACAGCTTGAACACGCTGATGTCGTTGCTGTCGGCATTGCCGACATAGGCAAAGGTCTCGGCCATGCCGGCGCGAACTCCCGAAATGAGGGCAAGGAAGGCGAGGGTGGTGGCGATCGCAGCGCGGGGCGTTTTGGATGCGACGCAGCGTGTCGGTCTCGGCATGGGCGTTCTCCTCGGGGCCAGTGCGGCATTGTCGTTTTGTCGCAGAGGATAGCGGCAGGCGCCTCGCCGCACCAAATTCCAAATGAGATCGATCGATGCCGAAATGGTATCGGTTGCGTCGCGCCGAAGGCCGGCTACCGCACCGCGGCCGTCAGGTTGCGGAAGTGCAGATTCGGGCCGGCGGGATGGTCGGGCGGCCCGAGCACGGTCCACACGACGACCGCGAGCAATGCCGAGGTCAGGATGGTCCAGGCGACGAGTCGTTTGCGCATGGCGAAAATCCGTCGGTCGAATGTTCGATGCGCCGGGGCGCGTGCGAACCATCGTGCACTGCAAACGGCCGCGCCTCTATGAACTCGTTCACAGCCCAAGGGGATGAAAGGGTCCGCGGGATGAGGATGTCGTGGCAAAGCGCCACACCGGTTAAACCGATCGCAAGGTCTCTCCGACAAACTTGAACAGCGCTGCGCTTCCTCTGCTCCATCTCAGGCCGCAGGGCCACATGATCGCTAGGGAACGGCAGCCCCCTTCCCGCCGTTACCCCTGATCTCGCGGGCGGAGGACGCCAAAACGGAGGCTGGCACGTGTTTTGGATTTATTGGGACACCGCCTGGTCGCTGATCATCAGCGGCATCATGTTCGCCACCATCGTCACGCATCCCGACGCCGAGTTCGTCGAAGTGCACGCGGCCAAACGGCTGATGTGAACTTTCGTCCCGACCGGGATGCTGTTCCCCGATCGCCGGCTTCGCCCGAGGGCGACGTCTGCGGTCCGAGGTCCGGTTTGGACTCGCCTCCGCTTCCGGACCTCGTCCCGCCGGGATCGCTCACTGCATGGTTGCAGCGATCTTCTCTGCCGACATCAGCACCGGAAAGTTGGTGTTGGCGCATGGCACCACCGGGAAGATCGAGGCGTCGACGACCCGCAGACCCTGGACACCCCTGACGCGGCCCTGGTTGTCGACCACCGCCATCGGATCGTCGGCCCGGCCCATGCGGCATGAGCACGAGGCGTGCCACACGCCGATGGTCGCCTTGCGCACGAAGGCTTCAAGCGCCTCGTCGTCGTTGATCACGTCATCGAAGGTGAAGCCTTCGACCACGAAATTGTCGATCAGATAGTGACGCAGCGCCGCCGGCCCGTCCATGAGCGCCGCCGCGACTCTGGTCAGGATCTTGTTCCCGGTGTTGACCACGCCGATCTTGCGGACCTTGTCGGTATAGGCGGCCGGGAACGGCTTGTCCGTCACCTTCCTGACGATTTCGCTCATCTGCACCGCCGCCATCTTGCGGAAGCCGCTCATCAGCCGATCGAGGTCGCGCCGGTCCGACAGCAGGTTGAACTCGACGATCGGCTCTGCGGAAGGGTCGCGCGAGGCAAGCTTGACCTGTCCGGTCTCGGAATAGGTCTTGTTGACGAAGGTCAGCAGCGAGCCGATTTGCGCGCCGACCGCGTGCCAGGCCGATTTGCTGAGCACGACGACGAACATGTCGCCCTTCGGCACCCCTGACAGCCCGGACGAATAACGCAGGCCAAGCTGCATGTGGCGCCTGGTATGCTCGTTCATGCGCGCGCCGCGGCGGACAAAGGACGACAGCGAAATCGAGGGATGATCCATCAGGCGCTGGCCGACGCCCGGCAAGCCCGTCAGCACGGGAATCCCCATGTCCTTGAGGTGGCCGACCGGGCCGATACCGGCGCGGAGCAGATGCGCCGGCGAATGGATGGCGCCGCTGGAGAGAATGATCTCGCGTCCGCGGAATTCCTGCTCCCGCCCGTCGACCCTGGCCTTCACGCCGACGCATTGCGTGCCTTCGAACAGCAGCTCCCGAACTTGCGTGTTGGTGGAGATCGTGAGGTTGGCGCGCTTGCGGGTGTCGCGATCGAGATAGCCCATCGCGGCGGAGACGCGCTGCTCGGCCTGGTTGGAGTGCGTCACCGCGAAATAGCCGTCGACGAACTCGCCGTTCTGGTCCGCCACGAATTGATGACCGGCCTGCTGGAAGGCATCGGCGAAGGCCTGCGAATGCCGTGTCCAGTGCTCCCGCGGAATCCGGCGCACCGGGATCCGGCCGTCCTTGCCGTGATACGGGCCGTCGAAATCGAGGTCGCGCTCGACCTTCTTGAAGAACGGCAGCACGTCGTTCCACGTCCACCCCTCGGCGCCGCGCGCATCCCATTCGTCGTAGTCGGTCGGCGCGCCGCGGTTGGCCATCTGGCCGTTGATCGACGAGCCGCCGCCGAGCACGCGCGCCTGCTCGTATTTGCGCAAGGGCGGACGCGCTTCGTTCGGATTGTTGTGGCTGACGACCTGCGTCGTGACCTTCAATTCCGTCCAGTGGAAGCGCGGATCGAAATAGGCCGTGCCCGGATAGCTGTCCCTGATCTCGGCCGGCTCGTTGCCGGGTGGTGTGTCCTGTCCGGCTTCGCAGAGCAGGACCTTGTTGGCACTCTTTGCGGAGAGCCGGTGGGCCAGCACGGACCCCGCCGAGCCGCCGCCCACGATAATGTAGTCGTACACGATTGGCGTTTCCTCTTGTTCTTGTGCTCAAGAGGTTAGCGCGGATTTATTTCGAGGTCACGCCACGGCTTTTGTTGGTGGCGCCATGAGGTCTGCAGGGTGGGACGATGCCGCGGGGCGAGACGGACGGCGGGTGTGCGCCGTCTCGCTCGATGAACCCTATTGCAGCACTTTCGGCATCACGATGACGACGTCCACCTGCTTGTCCAGCACCTGCGATGCGACCGCGGCGATGTAGGGCGAGTAGCTGTCCTCGATGTCGGACGCGACCTCCGCGTTCCCGGCGAATGCGTAGAGCATCGTGCCCTCGATATTGTCGAAGCGGATGCCCGCGAAGACGCGATCGAACGTCTCGGCGCCGACGATGCCTGCCATGAGCGCCTGGATAGCCTGGTCCTGGACGAGTGTGAGCTTCATCATGCCGATGAGATATGGACCATCTTCCCGGATACAAGATGCTCAGCAACGATGCCGGCCTGTTCTCATTGCCCGGTCGGTCTCACGGTGTTGTCGTGCCGCCGTTTCAGCCCGCGGGCCTGGCAGCGGTCTGCGGCAGCGGCGGCTTGCGCTCCGGAAGCTTCTTTTTCGGCGGCGCCGGCAGCAAGCCTTCCCTGATCGCCTGCTTGCGAGCGAGCTTGCGGGCGCGGCGAATGGCCTCGGATTTTTCGCGCGTCTTTCTCTCCGACGGCTTCTCATAGGAGCGCCGCTGTTTCATTTCCCGAAACACGCCCTCGCGCTGCATCTTCTTCTTCAGGACACGAAGCGCCTGGTCGACATTGTTGTCGCGAACAAGTACCTGCAATTGTGTCTCCTCGTCCGGCTGCGAAATACGGCAGTCCTGCACGCAGCCGATTGCGCAGGAGCTTCATTGCGATCGTGAGGATGACAGTGACGGCGATCTTCAGCGCCGGCCTCGAACACGCGAGCTGCTTGTCGCCGCGATACAGTTCGGGGACGACGTGAACACTCCCGGGCCGCCGTGTCAATCGATAAGGCCGCCGTGCGCGTCAATTCGCCACCTGAAGCCTATTCCGGGCCGCGCGAGAGGTGTTTTCACCGTCATCGCCTGCGCAAACGGCGCTTAAGCCGCGGCCGCCTGCGCCGACAGCAACCGCTTCAGCTTCGCGGCCGGGACGGCCGGGCTGAACAGCCAGCCCTGCATCTGGCTGCATCCGAGCTGGCGCAGCACCTCGCGCTGCGCCTCGGTCTCGACGCCTTCGGCCGTCGTCGCCATGCGGCGGGCGGCGGCCATGTGCACCACGGCCTGGACGATCGGAGAGGAGTCCTCGGGCTCGCCGATGTCGCTGATGAAGCTGCGGTCGATCTTGATCTTGTCGAAGGGGAAGCGGTGCAGATAGCTCAGCGACGAATAGCCGGTGCCGAAATCGTCGAGCGCGATGCGCACGCCGAGCTCGCGCAACTGCTGGAGGATCGTCAGCGCCTCCTCGTCGTCGCGAATGAGGACGGTTTCGGTGACCTCGAGCTCGAGCCGCCCGGGCGCCAGGCCCGATTCGGCAAGCGCGGCGGCGACCTTGAGCGCCAGCGTCTTGGAGCGGAACTGCACCGGCGAGACGTTGACGGCGATGTGGATATCGCCCGGCCAGGAGGCCGCCTCCGTGCAGGCCTGCTTGAGCACCCATTCGCCGATCTCGCCGATCAGTCCGGTGTCTTCCGCGACCGGAATGAAGTCGGCGGGCGAGACCATGCCGCGCTCCGGATGGTGCCAGCGCAGCAGCGCCTCGCAGCCGGTCACGACATTGGCCGCGAGGTCGACCAGCGGCTGATAGTGCACCTCGAACTCGCCGCGCGCGAGCGCCTGCCGCAGATCGAGCTCCAGCTGCCGGCGCAGCCGCGCCTTGGCGTCGTATTCGGGCACGAAGACGCGGAAGGTGCGGCGGCCCTCGGATTTGGCGGCATACATCGCCAGGTCGGCGCGCTTGAGCAGGTCGTCGAGATTGTCGCCGTGGTCGGGCGCGATCGCGATGCCGATGCTGGCATCGGTCGGAACCTCCTGGCCCTTGCAGTTCACGGGCGCACGCAATGCGTTGAGGATCGTTTCCGCCAGCGCCGTCAGCTCGGCCTGGTCGCTGGTGCCGGCCTTGACGATGGCGAATTCGTCGCCGCCCAGCCGCGCGACGAGGTCGTTGCCGCTGACGCAGGCGCGCAGGCGGTTCGCGACCTGGCGCAGCAGCTCGTCGCCGACCTCGTGTCCGAGCGAATCGTTGACGCCCTTGAACTCGTCGACGTCGATATAGAGGATCGCGAACGGCTTGCCCTCGGCAAGCTCCGCCACGCGGCGTTCCAGATGGCCGCGCATCAGCACGCGATTGGGCAGGTCGGTCAGCGCGTCGTAATGCGCCATATGCGCGATGCGTTCGTCGGCGCGGATGCGCTCGGTGACGTCGTCATGGGTGGCAAGCCAGCCGCCGGCGGCGCCGGGCTGGTTCTTGATCTCGATCAGGCGGCTGTCGGCGGTCTCGACGATCGCGCTCTGGGTCCGTCCGACACTGCTCAAAATGCCGTCGCAATAGGAATCGACGTCGCCGTCGAACGACCCGGTGTCGTGGCGATGCTGGATGACGTCGCGGAAATAGGCCCCGGGCTTCACCACGTCGGCGGACAGGTGGTACATCTCGATGTAGCGCCGGTTGCAGACGATCAGCCGCTCGTCCTGGTCGAACATCAGAAGGCCCTGCGTCATGGTGTTCAGCGCGGTGTCGAGCCGCTGCTTCTCCAGCGAGAGCCGGCGGGTCATCTGGCGGAAGATCAGGAACAGCGTCAGGACGAGCAGGCCGATCGACAGCACGGCCACGGTGACGAAGAATTTCGTTTGCGTGCGCCAGGTGGCGAGCGTCGCGTCCAGCGACCTGGTCGCAACGATCACCAGCGGCGCGCCGGTCAGGAGGCGGGAGGCGACGATGCGGTCCTTGCCGTCGATCGGGCTCGCGAGCTGCATCGTGACGAAGGTGCGCTCGAACACGGCTTTCTGCTCGGGGGAGCCGGTGTGGTAGTTCTGCCCGATCATCGCGTCGACATGCGGAATGCGCGCAAGCAGCTGGCCGTTCTGGTGGTGCATCGCGATCGAGGAATCGTCGCCGAGCCCCGTCGAGGCAAAGAAGGATTCGAGCTGGTCGGGCGTGATCGCGCGCGAGACCATGCCGAGGAATTCGCCATGGGGGCCGGAGACGCGCCGCGCGAACACGATCGCCGGTCCGTTGCCGAACCGTCCGGGCACGACCTCGATCTCCTCCTGCGAGGTCGGGTCGGATTTGAGGCGGTTGAAATAGCCGCGGTCGGCGACCGAGATGTCGGCGACCGGCCAGCGCCGCGACGAGTTGATGAGCGCGCCGTTGGCGTCGAACACATTGGCGCCGGCGACGTCGGACCAGCCGCTGGCTTTTGCGCGCAACGCCTCGTGCATGGCGAGGGTGCCCATCTCGCTGCGGAAGACGTCGGTGGAGGCGATGCCGTGGCTTTCGAGCTCGGCGATGACGCTCTTCTGGAGCACCGCGAAATCCGCGAACTCGCGGTCGAAATGGCGGGCCAGCAGGCGGACGGCACTCTCCAGGCTGTCGCGGCCGCTCTCGATCGCATTCTGCCGGAAGCGATCGACGGTGAGCGCGGTGCCGATGGCGGTTGCAGCCATCAGCACGAAGCCGCCGACGATCAGCCATGTCAGCGGCGCCCCGCGCCAACGGCGCAGCAGCGCGCGCATCCGCGCGGTCCATCGGATCGATGTGCCCATCCAGCCCTCCCGTGGGATGCAAGATGCAGCAAAACCGACAAGACCCCGTTACCAGTGAGGGTTACGAAAATATGAATCGGAACGGAATCGGGAGGTTGGCGCCCCGGCTGGCGGAAAGCCAGTCCGCAAGGCAAGTTACGCCTCGCCGCCCCGCCCTGCGGTTCTACTGTGCTTGGGGTTGTTTTCGCGTTTTTGTTTGAGCGCAGCCGCCCAGGGTCGGCGGAGGCCACATCTCACCGGCGGATCTCCCAGTTCAGCGCCTCCGCGTTGCCCTTGGCGAACATCGCCGGCACGTCGAACTTGCCGGTCTTGAGGTCATAACGGCATCTCCAGTCGGCCAGTCCCTTCACGGCGACGTTCTTCGGATGCTTGTCCATTTCGCCCGACAGCGAGATCAGGAGGTAGCGGTTGTTGGGCCAGTCAACGCCGAGCCAGCGATAAGCATCTTCGGTGCCCTTCATCAGATTGGCCGAGATGTGGTAGTCGAGCTTCATGTTCTTCGTGTCCGGCCGGCTGTGGAAATAGGCCCAGGCGAGGTCACTGAGCGACTTCTTCGTCGCGCTCACGAAGGCGCCGTTCTCGACATGGTAGAGAAACAGATCCTGCTCGCCCGAGCCGGTCTTCTGCATCCGCACCAGCCATTGCGAGTCGCTGGTGAAGCGGAAGCCGGCGCCATAGCCCTGCTCGGGCTTCAGCTCCGTCATCCGCTCGCCGTTCCTCGCCCAGGCCTGCCATTTGACGTCGAAATCCTTGCTGTCCTTCATGTACTGCTCGATCCGGGTGGCGCCGTCGGGCGAGGTGAAGGCGAGATCGGCATTGTCGGTGAGGATGTAGTCCGGCGGCGGGCCCGAGGCGGCAAGTGCGGGGGTGGCGGCGAGCATCACGGCAAGCGCCAGCCATGGCGCGGGGCGGCAGAATGCAGTCACGGGAAAAATCCTCAAAAAATAGGCCGCGATGCGGCCTCGATCATTTGACGCCGACGGGGCCGCGCCGGTTCATCCGTAGCGGGTGGGAACGGAGGGCGGTAATCCCTTCGACCGTCTTGCTGCCGTAGCCAAATCGGAGCAACTTGCCGTCATCGGCCGATTTGCCAGCAAGGGTCTGCTTTCTGATGATGACCGCTTCCAAGGCTTTCATTGCATTCTGCCTGCTCGCGGTGGTCGGCACCGTGCTGGTGATCGGCCCCACCGAGCTGCGCCGCCTGTTGCCGGGCGGGACGAGCACCGAGATCGCCGTCGCGGCCAAGCCTGAGGCCAAGGTCGGAGCCAACGCCGAAATCAAGACCGAACCTAATCCCGAGACCAAGGCAGCGCCGACGCCCGAAGAACCGAAGCTCGCGGCCGGCGCGCCGCCCGCGTCCGCCGCCGCGCCGAAGCCTGCGGGTCCACTGGCCGAGACGCAGAAGCAGGTCACGGCGCTGGCTGATCTCGTGCCGGTCAAGCCGCCGGTGGCCGCGACCGACGCCGGTCCCCGGTTCGACGTCGCGCGCATCGACGACCATGGCGAAGCGGCGGTGATCGCGGGCCAGGCCACGCCGGGCGCAAAGGTCGAGCTGCTGCGCGACGGCCAGCCGCTTGATTCGGTCGTGGCCGATGCGTCGGGCCAGTTCGTCATGACGCCGCCGCAACTTCCCGCCGGCAGCTACGAGCTGACCCTGCGCGCCAGGGCGCCGGATGGCACCGTCACGCAGTCCAGCCGCACCATGCCGGTGACGATCGCGGAGGCGGCGCCGCCGCCGGCGCGCGTTGCACCGCCCGCCGCCAAACTGGAAACGAAGCGGGCCGCGACGCCGGACGCGAGATCGGATGTCGTGGCATCCCTGCCGTCGGCATCGGACAGGCCCGCGGCGCGGCCCAGAATGATGGGCGCGACGAAATCTAGGGGCAGCATGGCGCGAGCGCCTGCCGCCACGACGGTCGCATCGGCGTCGCCGGGCGACGCCCTCAGCGGCACACCGGCGGAGGCGGGCGGCAGTCGGGTGATCTCCCGCGGCGACAGCCTGTGGGCGCTCAGCCGGCTCGCTTACGGCGACGGCGCCCGCTACGCCGTGATCTTCAACGCCAACCGCGCGAAGATCCACAACCCGAACCTGATCTATCCCGGCCAGACTCTCGTGCTGCCGCAAAAGGCGGAATGAGCGCGGCGCTTCTTCTCGCCGCCGCGACGCTTTGACCGTCGTACTCCCGGAACCTTTGGTTCCCCCGCGCGTCATGTGATGCGAGGTGGTGCGCGCTTGGCGCTGGAGGAGGGCCAAGGTGGTCAGGTCAGCGATCATGTCGGGATCACGGATGGGCCCCGTGCTGGCGGGCGCCGCCCTTGTCGTTCTGGCGGTGCTGCTGCCGAACAGGGCCGAAGCGCAGTTCGGGCTGCGCGGCGGGCCGCTCGGCGTCGCGCGGTTCGCCGTCGGCCACGTGATCGGCCTGTCGCGCCTGCGTCATGCCCGCATGGCGGTGCGAGGCGGCGGATACCGCTCCGCCGCGTTGCGGTCGCAGGATCCCCGCGGCGTCGAGAGCCGGCAACCGCCCAATCCCGCCATCCTGCGCGCGGTGCTCACGGCGCAAGCGGCGCTGTCGGGCTGGCATGGCGGCCGCCGCCCGCAGGGCTGGTGGCGCCACCCCGACGGCAGCTATGGCTGGGCCGGTCCGGTGTTCTGGCCGTTCGCCCATGACGATCTCGCCAATGCCGTCATCCTCGGCGATACGACCAGCATCTCGCTCTACGGCTACGGCGACATCTACGCCGCGCTGTTCTCGCCCTATGCGGCCAAGGAGCTTGCCGCCTACGCCGCGCCGCAAGGCCGGTTTGCGCGCAGGATTCCGTCGGCGCAAAACATCTGTGACGTCAGCGATCCCGCCGGCTTCCCCGCGGATCGCATTGCTGCCGCCGTGCAGCCGAACGAATTGCAGCGCACCGCGCTCGATGATCTCAGTGCCGCCTGGACGGCGGCGCGCAACAGCATTCGCGCGACCTGCCCGGCGCAGGTGCCTGCGACCGCATCGGAGCGCCTCGGCCTGATGCGCGAGCGCCTGGAGGCCATGATCAAGGCAACGGACGCGATAGCGCCGCAGCTCGCCAAATTTGTCGATCTGCTCGACGCGAACCAGAAGAAGAAATTCGACGCGCTGGGGCAAGAGCGTCTCGCCGCGCTTGCAGCGGGCCAGCACAAGGATGCGCAGGCAGCAAGCGCCTGCGCGGCGGACAGCGATCCTCGCTATGACACCCAGCTGCAGCGCCAGTACGAGCAGCTCGTGCAGCAGCAATGGCCCGTGGCCGACATCGCGTCCACGCTTCGCCTCGACGACATCGGCCGCGCCCGGCTCGACGTGCTCCAGGACACCACGCTGCGCACCATAGAGACGCTGAGCGCCTGCCCGGCCAAGCCCGCCGCGACACCGCAAGGCCGCCTCACGGCCGTGAAGGCACGGCTGGAGACGATGCTGCAAGCGGTGAACGGCGTTGCCGATGCGCTCGACGATTTCGAGGCGGACCTGAGCGACGAGCAGAAGGCCGGCTTCGAGGCGATCGGACCGAAGCGGGGGGCGTGACTATCCGCACGCCCAGTCGAACTTCATCTCCTTGAAGTCGAGCTGCGCATTGCCGCCGCCGAAATTGTAGCCGCCGAAATATTCCTCGAACTCGATGTAGAACGGGCTCATCTCCGGCACCGCCTGGCACGGCCGCATGGTGCCGCCGAGATGGTTGTGGGCGTGGTCCTTGCTCCAATCGTGCAGGCGAAAATTGTCGCGGCTCGGCACGCCGCCGACATAATAGTAATAGGGCTGATAGCCGGTCGGTGGGTTCTGGCGGACGTGCTCGTCCTGCGGGCCCTTGCCGGCATTGGGATCGCTCGCGCGCGGCGTCAAGGCGATCGCGCGGGTCTCGGCGAGATCGGCGCGCGGCGGCGCGGCGAACATCTTCCTGGCGTAGGGCGCGGCGGCCTCGAAGAAGGCGCAGGCGCCGCCGACATCCAGCCAGCGCGGCCGGTCGGCCGTCGCCAGCGCAAGCGGCGCCGGCGGCGTCGCGAAAGCGCCGTCATATTCCGCCTTGGTCAGCAGCAGCGCAGCATATTCGTAATCGAGAATGTCAGTCATGCGCGACAGGCGCGGATGCGAGGGGAGCGCCAGCACCGTCTCGCGGATTTCAGGATCATCGGGCGCGCCGCCGTCATTGTGATCGGGCGCGGTGGCGAAGAACGACACCGCGACGATGTCTTCGCCATGCACGCGATAATCGTCAGGCAGCAGAAGCGTAAACCCGTGCATCAGCGGATAGCCGGTGACGGGATCGAGCGGCCATTGCTCGGATGTGATGCCCGGCGGCAAGCCATAGACCCAGCCGTGGTCGCGCGCACGCTCAGTCGGACGGTCCAGCATCTGCAAGTCATAGGCGCGCGAAGGCAAGCCAAGCGACACGATCGTCTCCCATCCGGAGTGTGCCTCGTCGTTGAGGCGATCGTTAGTCGCGGGTTGGAGGGATGTGGTTCGTAGTGTCGTCGCAAGAGTCGCGACGACGGTGCGGCTTGCTCCACTGCGCACCCTCCCCCCTTGCGGCAGGGCAATCGCATATGACTTTTGGCAGGGCCTGAGCGCGCGCCTCGTCCTTCGAGACGACCGCTCCGCGGTCTCCTCAGGATGAGGCTAAGCGGCATCCTTGCCGGTCGAAATTGCTGCCGCGAACTCCGTCCTCATCCTGAGGGCCCGCCAAAGGCGGGCGTCTCGTGGGCCGCAGAGCAACGGCCTTAAATGCGATTGCCCTGCCGCAAGGGGGGAGGGAACGCAGCGAGCGTGCGGCTGAGAGCGAGGGCTACCCCCGCCTGCGCGCCGCCGCGGCATCCACCACGTTCTCCACTTCCTCGCGCCAGCTCAATATCTCCATCGCCAGCACGGGATGATTGAATCCCTTGAGCACGAGGTCGTCGAGTGCGCGCGCCTCCACCCAGGGTTCGACCATGCCGTAGACGCGGCGGCTGACCACGATCTGGTTGGCTTTGGCCTCGCCGCAGAGGCGGGAGGCGAGGTTGGTGACGCTGCCGATCGCGGCATATTCCAGCCGCTGCTCGAAGCCGACCTGGCCGAGCGTCGCATAGCCGAGGGCAATGCCGATGCCGAAGCCGAGGCTATGCCCGCGATTGCGCCAGCGCTCGGTCAGCGGGCCGATGGTGTCGCGCATCTCCACCGCCATCTTCACGGCGCGCTGGGTGTGGTCCTCGAATTGAATCGGTGCATTGAACAGGATCATCACGCCGTCGCCGGCATATTTGTCGAGCGTGCCCTCATACTTGAAGATCAGCGTGCCGAGCGCCGCGTGATATTCGCGCAGCACGTTCATCGCCTCTTCCGGCTCGGTCGCTTCCGTGAACGCGGTGAAGCCGCGCAGGTCGCAGAACACGACCGTGACCTCGCGGCGCTGGCTGGTGAGCAGCCCCTCGGGGCTGTCGGAGGAGGCGATCAACTGCGCGACCTGCGGTGCCAGGAACCGCTCGAGCTTGCGGATGCGCTCGATCTCGCCGAGCTGCTTCTCGACGCGCTCCTCCAGCGACTTATTCCAGTCCTTGAGCTGCTCGGTCTGCACGCGCAGCTTGTCCGCCTGGGCGCGCACGGTCTCGTGCGCCGCTTCCAGCGCGTGGCTCTTGTGATCGACCTCGGTGAACAGGCGCGCATTGCGCATCGCCAGCACCGCCTGGTTCGCGAAGGTCCGCATCAGGCCGATGATGCTGGCGGCGAACTCGCCGCCGGCACGGCGCAAAACAACGAGTGAGCCGAGCGTGCCCTGCTGGTCAACCAGCGGCACCACCAGCACGGAGTGGAAGCCGGCCTCGATCGCGACGTCGCGCAGCGGCTGCTCGGCCGCATGGTCGAGATCGGCAAGCGCGATCGGCTCGCCGCTACCGGCGGCATCGCTCAGGATGTTGTCGCCTTCGTCGATCGTGACATGGGCGCCGTCAGCCGATTTGTCGATGCCGTTGGATTCGACCAGGTTGAAGCGACGCGTCCCGGCGTCGAAGCCGTAGATCAGCACCGCATCGGCATGGGTGATCTCGATCGCGCGGGCGGCGATCGTCGGCAGCACCGCGTTGAGATCGAGCGAGGAGGCGACGGCGCGGCCGACCTCTTCCAGCACCTTGAGCTCGTTGATCGATTGCGCGAGATCGCGGGTGCGCTCCTCGACCTTGGTCTCCAGGTTCGAATAGGTCTCCTGGATTTGGGTGGCCATGCGGTTGAACTGGCCGGCGAGATCTTCCAGCTCGTCGGAGGTGTGCACGTCGATGCGGTGGCTGAAATCGCCTTCGCCGAGCTTGTGCGCGCCGTCGCGCAGCGCCGTGATCGGAATGATCATGCGGCGGGCGAGCAGCGTGCCGGCGAGGATCGCGACCATCAGGCCCATGCCGATCAAGAGCGCGATGCGCACCAGCTGATCGCGGATCGGCGTCAAGGCCTGCGTGGTCGGCTGCTCGAACAGCACGCTCCAGCCGAGCTTCGGTACGGTGCTCGCGGCGGTCAGCACCGAATAGCCGTTGAAGTCGGTGCCCGACGTGTCGGGCCCGCGGCCGGGCGAAATCGCGGCAGCCACTTGCGGCAGCTTGGAGAGGTCCTTGCCGACATCGGGTCCTTTCGAGGACGTCGCCAGCACGCGGCCGCGCGGATCGACCACATAGGCAAAGGCCGCCTTGCCGACCTGGGCGTCGGACAGCAATTCGGAGAGGAAGCTGAGATCGATCTCAGCGACCGTGACGCCGGCGTTGAAGCCGGAATGCGCCACCGAGATCGACATCAACGGAGTCCTGTCGGAGAACCAGGCCGGCGCGTAGCTGACGCCGCGGGCGACGGTGTCGGTGAAGCGCATGTCGCGGGAGAGGTCGGCATTGCCGCCGGTCGTGGTCGACTGGCGCGAGACGCGCAGCACCTCGCGGCCGTCGCCGTTGAGCTGGAACAGCTGGTTGACCACCGCGACCTGGTGCAGGAGCTGGGCGTAGTCGGCGCGGCGCTTCTCGAGGGTGTCCTGGCTCGCGCGGGTCACCCAGCTGATCTGGCGCTCGAGCTCGGAGATCGACTGTTCCACCCGCCGGGCCGCGGCCTGCGCCTTGTCCTCCAGCCCGTCGGTCAGCTGTGTCTTGGTGGCGCGATAGGAGATCCAGGTCTCCATCGCGCCGCTGACGGCGAGGACGAACACGACGAGGCCGACGAGGGAGACGACGTATTTGGCGAACAGGCCCTCGCGCAGAAACCGTGTCTTGTCGTTCGCTCCCGCCATCCGGATCCTCTTGCGCCGCCATCGACGCCGGCGCTACGGGCCGTACAGGCCCAGCCGCCCTTCTATCACAATTTGGGCCAAGGGACGTCCCGGGGACCGGAGGACCGGCCGGCGTGGTTACCCGAAGTGGACGCCGGGTCGGGCCTAAAGGGTGGTGAATTGTCGCAGGCTCATCCGTTCGGAGGAAGCAGGGAAAGGCCGGGCCGATGTAAGGGATTGGCGTGGAGTCCAGCCCGTTGGTCCGCCAATCACCGATTATTAAAGAGCTGCCGCAACACGTCGTTCATGGGCTGGCTGTCCTGCTGCGCCACCGGCGGCTCGTCCGGGGCCGGGGGCGCCGGCGCGGGCGAGGCCTGCGGTGCCGGTGTGGATGGCGTCGCGGGCAGGCTGCGGCTGCGGCCGGTGCCAGTGCCGGTTGCAGCTCCGCTGGAAAGTCCCTGCTGGATCAGATTGCCGAGCGCCTCGCCCAGCGGGCCGCCGAGCAGATTGTTCTGTCCCGGCTGCTGGGTTTGCGGATTGGCGTTGCTGCCTGCATTGCCGCCACCCGGCGCGGTCGTGCCGCCGAGACCAAGGCTGCCCAGGATATTGCCGAGCCCGGCGCCATCAGGCCCGAACAGGCCCTTGCCCATCTCGCGCAGCTTGGCGTAGGCGGCGTCGGGATTGTCGAGCATGCCGGCCATGTCAGGGTAGATCCGCGGCTGCGACCAGCTGCCCTGGATCATCACGGGGATGCCGAAGCCGACCGGCTCGGAGGCGCGGCCCTGGCCCTCGGTGGTCATCACCAGCTTCGGCTCGACGCGAAAGCCCAACATCTTGGTGTCGAGCGCGATGGTGCCGGCGCCGGTCACGCGCACCAGCGGCCCGATCAGGTTGAGATCGGTCGTCACCGCCTGTCCCTTGTCGATGCGGAAGGAGGCCGAGAGCTGCGACAAATCCGTGCTCTGGTCCTGGCTGCTGTTCTGGTTGTCTTGCCAGCCGGACAGCGTGCCCGATGTCAGCGAGCGGATCATCTGCGCGACGTTGATGCCGCGGATGGCGCCGTCCTGGAAATTGACGAAGGCCGTGCCCTGCATGTTCGCCATCAGGGCGCGCTGGCTGGTGCCGGCGCTGCGCAATGCGAGCTTGGCTTGCAGCTTGCCGTCGATCCGGTCGAACTCGGCAAGGCCCTGGAGCAGGGGCAGCGCGCGCACGCCGACGAGGTCGGAATGCATGGCAAAGCTCGGCGCGCCGCTGGTCGCATCCAGGATCACTTCGCCGGAGACCTGGCCGCCATAGGCGCCGAGATTGGCGGTGCCGGCCTTCAGCACGCCGCCGGCGAGCTTCGCATCGAGCGCCAGCGGCGCAAGACGCGCATCGCCGATCACGGCGTCGTTCGCGGAGATCCTGATTTGTGCATCGACATAATTGAGCCCGGACACGTCGATCGGCACATTGCTCCAGGGCTGTCCGGACGCACCGTCCGGCGATTTCGCCAGCGGAATCGTGAGCCGCTGGAAGTCGAGATCGACCTTGACCAGAGGCTTGCTCGCGATGTCGACCGAGGCCCAGCCGTTGAACGCGCCGTCGCCGAGCGTGCCGTTTACGCCGTTGATCATCACGAGATCGCCGCTCAGCCGCATCTCGGCGTGACCTGCGAGCCGGGACTTCAGCACATCAGGCATGTCGATGGCGAACTCCACCGGGATCGTCGGCCGGTCGGTTGGCGGCGCGGGCGTGGTCGCCTTGATGTCGAACTTGGTCGGGTGCTCGCCGACGCGCGCGGTGCCGGTGATGCTGACGTTGCGGTCGCGGCCAACGACGGCATCGGCATTGATGGCGCTGATGCGGCTCTCGACGCGATCGCGCACGCGCGCGAATGCGACCTCGCCGTCGGTGACCTTGACGCGATCGATGGTCGCGCCGTCCGTGTCGAGCGCGAGCGGCTTCGACGAGGCGCCGGCATTCGGCAGGCGCTCACGCAGCAGCGGCTGGTAGAGCACGGGGCGGGTGACGATGAGCTCGCTGATCTTCGGGTGGCCCGACCAGACGCTGGAGAGCGACATGTCGGCCTGCACGCTGTCGACGGTGAGGCGCGTAATGCCGCTGCGGTCCTTCGGATTCTGAAGCGTGAGATCGTTCAAGGTGACGTTCAGCGTCGGCCACAGGCTGATCCTGGTGGTGCCGTCGATCGACAGGCGATAGCCCGTCGCGCTCTCGACCCGCGACGCAATCGTCGAGGTCAGGAAGCCCGATGGGATCCCGACCACGAGGAGAAGCGCGATCACGATGACGACAGCGGCGACCGCGGCGCCGGCGAATTTCACTGCTCTCATGTCGACTTTCCAACGACGGACGAACGGTGCCGAATCCGGCCGCTCACCCGTCCTATGCGCGTGAGTTTATCCCGGGACGGGAAGCCGCTCCAAGCGGTCAAAAATAGTCAGGGGGTGCTGCAAAGTTATGTGACTTATGACACACTTCTCCGGCGCGGTTTTACGCGATTCTGGACGTTGATGGTTCCAGCCGATTTGCCAGCGAAATTGACAAGTAAATTCACAAGGAAGTTGAAATGAGCAAGCAGGCCGAATTTGCGGTCATCCTGAAGATGAACCCGATGTTCGCCGATCTCGGCGCAGACGAGCTCCAGCGGCTGTCCAATCTCTGCCACACCCAGCATCTGGCGAATGGCGAGGTGCTGTTCCAGAAGGGCGATGCCGGAGACGCGCTGTTCGGCATGCGCCGCGGCCAGGTCCGTATCGAGACCGGCGCCGCCGACGGCAGCCGGCTGACGCTGAATTTCATGGGGCCGGGCGACCTGTTCGGCGAGGTCGCGGTGCTGGACGGCCAGAACCGCACCGCGGACGCGACCGCGGGCGAAGCCAGCGAATTGTTCGTGCTGCGGCGCGAAGACTTTCTCTCCTTCCTCGAGCGCGAGCCGAAGGTCGCGATCAAGATCATCGCGCTGCTGTGCCAGCGCATCCGCTGGCAGAGCGAGCGCATGGAAGAGTCCATGCTGCAGCCGCTGCCGGTTCGCCTCGCGCGGCGGCTCTGCGCGCTCGCCGCCGATTTCGGCTCGGAGGTGCACATCTCGCAGGAGCAGCTCGGCGTCTTCGTCGGCGCCGCCCGCGAAAGCGTCAACCGCCAGCTTCAGGCCTGGCGCAAGGACGCGATCCTCGATCTCCAGCGTGGCCGTATCCTGCTGAGGAACATGACCAAGCTGACGGCGATCGCGCGGAACGAGTAGGGGCTCTCGCGAACCTTACTCCGCCGCCGGATGCACGATGCTCTTCGGTGCCGGCTGTGCCGGCGAAGCTTCGTGATGACCGGGGGCCTCGGTATCCTCGCTGTGCACGATCAGCCGCTTGCCGAAGCGCCAGATCAGGGCGCCGAGATCGTCCATCACCATGAACATCGCGGGCACGAACACCAGCGACAGGATGGTCGAGAAGATCAGGCCGCCGATCACCGCGAGCGCCATCGGCGAGCGGAATTCGCCGCCCGCGCCGACCGCGAGCGCGCTCGGCATCATGCCGGCGGCCATCGCGATCGTGGTCATCACGATCGGGCGGGCGCGCTTCATGCCGGCGTCGATCATGGCTTCGTCGCGCGGCTTGCCGTCGCGGATCGCCTCGATGGCGAACTCCACCAGCATGATCGCGTTCTTGGTGACGATGCCCATCAGCATCAGGATGCCGATCCAGACCGGCGTGGTGAGCTGCTTGCCGGTGACGAGCAGGGCCGCGATGGCGCCGCCGATCGACAGCGGCAGCGAGAACAGGATGGTGATCGGCTGCAGGAAGGTGCCGAACAGCAGCACCAGCACGGCATAGACCATCATCAGGCCCGCGGTGATCGCGGTGGCGAAACCGTCGGACAGCTCGTTCAGGCTTTCAGCGTCGCCGGACGGTGAGACCTTCACGCCCTTCGGCAGGCTCTTCATCACCGGCAGCTCGTTGATCTTCTTGGTGGCATCGCCGAGCGCCGCGGAGCCGACGAGGTCGGCGGCAACGGTGGCCTGGCGGTCCCGGTCGTAACGGTTGATGCTGGTCGGACCCTGGTCGAGCTTGACGTCGGCGATGACCGAGAGCGGCACGCCGCCCTTCTCGCCGTGCTCACCGAGCGGCACGCGCAACTGTTCGAGCGTCTTGAGGTTGCCGCGCGCGGCGTCCTCGAGCTGCACCCGGATCGGCACCAGGCGGTCGCCGACGTCGAATTTGGCAAGCGCAGGCCCGACGTCGCCGATGGTGGCGACGCGGATGGTCTGCGACAGGCTTTCTGTGGAGACACCGAGGCGTGCGGCGAGATCGGCGCGCGGCTCGATGCGCAGCTCGGGCCGCTCCAGCGTGGTTTCCGAGATCACGTTGGAGATGGTCGGGATCCGCTTCATCTGCGTCGCGAGCTCGCTGGCGACGTTGTTGACGATGTTGGCGTCGACGCCGGTCACGACCAGCGAGATCGCGCGCAGGCCGTTTTCGTCGAGGAACCAGAAGCGGATGTCGGGAATGTTCTCCAGCTCCTGGCTGATCGAGAATTCCAGCTCGCGCTGGGTGATGTCGCGATCGCCCTTGGGCGTATAGTTGATGATGAGGGCGGCGCGCCGGACTTCCTGGGTGCCGGGTGGGACGCGCCCGCCGTCGACGAAGATGCTCTTCACCTCGGGCCGCTTGCGCAGCCGCGCGACGATGTCCTCGGTGACCTTTTCGGTGTAGGCGAGCTGGGTGCCCGGCGGCAGCTCGAGGGCAAGCAGCGAGCGCGCGCTGTCCTGCGCCGGCAGGAAGCCCTGCGGCAGCAGCGTGATGCTCCAGATCGAGGCGGCGAAGATGCCGAAGCCGATGAGCACCGTGATGAAATAGTGCTTCACCGACCAGGCCACGATCCGGTGATAGGACCGCAGCACGCGCCCGGGCGGCGGCTCCTCGTGATGGCCGTGTTTGAGGAAGTAGGCGGCCAGCACCGGCGTGACGAAGCGCGCCGCGAGCAGCGAGAAGAACACCTGCACCGAGACGGTGATGCCGAACTGCTTGAAGAACTGTCCGGCGATGCCCGACATGAAGCTCGCGGGGGCGAAGATTGCGATGATGGTGAGCGAGATCGCGATCACCGCGAGGCCGATCTCGTCGGCGGCTTCCAGCGCGGCACGATAGGGCGATTTGCCCATGTTCATGTGCCGCACGATGTTCTCGATCTCGACGATGGCGTCGTCGACAAGAATACCCGTCGACAGCGTGATGGCGAGGAAGCTGACGAGGTTGAGCGAGAAGCCGAGGAGGTCCATCGCCCAGAATGCCGGGAAGATCGACAGCGGCAGCGAGATCGCGGCGATGATGGTGGCGCGCAGATCGCGCAGGAACAATAGCACGATGACGACGGCGAGGATGGCGCCCTCGAACAGGGTCGAGATCGCCGCTTCGTAATTGCCGTTGGTGTATTCGACCGAGGTGTCGATCAGCTTGAGGTCGACGTCGGGATAGGCGGCCTTGAGCGCGTCGATGCGCTTCTGCACGGCGTCGGCGACCTTCACGTCGCTGGCGCCCTTGGAGCGCTTGATGCCGAGCGCGACCACCGGCTCGCCGTTGAAGCGGGCGAAGGTGCGGCGGTCGGCGATGGTGTCGGTGACGGTGCCGAGATCGTCGAGCCGGACCTCGCCGCCGCCGAACAGCGGGACCATGGTGCCGGCGAGGTCGCTCAGCGTCTTGGCGCCGGCCAGGGTGCGGATCGCCTGGTCGTTCTTGCCGATCTCGGCGCGGCCGCCGGCGACGTCGACATTGGTGCCGCGCAGGCTCTGGCTGACATTGACGGCGGTCAGGCCCATCGCCTGAAGGCGGTCGGGATCGAGCGAGACCAGGATCTCGCGCTCGACACCGCCGATGCGCTCGACCTGGGCGACGCCGCGCACGCCCTGGAGCGCGCGCTTGACCACGTCGTCGACGAAATAGGAGAGCTGCTCCGGCGTCTTGCCGGGCGAGATCGCCGCATAGGTCACGATCGGCAGGCCGATGACGTCGACGCGCTGGATCAGGGGTTCGGTGACGTTCTGCGGCAGGTTGGAGCGCACCCGCGTCACCGCGTCCTTGACGTCGTTGAGCGCGCGGTCGGTGTTGGTCTCCAGCGCGAACTGGATGGTGGTCAGCGACAGGCCGTCGGTGATCGAGGAGGTGATGTGCCGCACGCCCTCGACGCCGGAGACCGCGTCTTCAATGGTCTTGGTGACCTGGGATTCGAGCTCGGCGGGCGCCGCACCGAACTGCGACACCGCGACCGAGATCACGGGAATGTCGGCCGAGGGCAGCCGCGTCACCGCGAGCTTGGCGAAGGAGGTCCAGCCGAGGATCAGCAGGATGATCGAAAAGACGACCGACGGCAGCGGATTCCGGATCGACCATGCCGAGATATTGAGAGCCATCAGCGTACCCGCGTGCGATCGAGTTCATCGGCGAACATGGTCTTGATCTGGTCGCCGTCATGCAGTGAAGAGCCGGCGTCGGCCACGACGATTTCGCCGACGTCGAGCCCATCCAGGATTTCCGTCGCGGTGTCGGACGACAGCCCGACCCGCACCTTGCGCGTCTCGATCGTGTTGCCCTTGACGACCTGCACGGTGAGATGGTCGATCGCGGTCTTGGGCACCGCGACGCCGCAGCTTCGCTTGGCGTCGATCGAGGCGCGGGCGAACACGCCGACCTTCAGCGAGGGATTGTTGGTGACGCTGATGCGGACGCGGCCGAGCTGGGTGGCGCGGTCGATTTCGGGCGCAACCAGCCGCACCCGGCCGATCAGATCGGGCGCGTCGTCGCGGCTGATGCGCACGGTCGCGCCGGCGCTGAGCTTGGGCATGTGCACGGCCGGGACCTGGGCGTCGAGCTCGATCTCGTTGTTGACGGCGATGCGGAACATCGGGCCGGCCTGCGGCGAGGCCGGCGCGCCGACGATGGTGCGAACTTCGGTGACGAGGCCCGGCGCCGGCGCCTTCAGCGAGATCGGGCCTTGCGGGCCGGGCCGCTGCGGCTGGCCCGGGATCTGCGGCGGCGCCGTCAGGCGCGCCAGCTCCTGGTTGTCGGTGACCATGGTGCCTTCGGTGACGAAGAGTTCGGTGACCCGGGAGCCTTCCTGGTCGGCGACGACAACGGCCTCGCGGCGCGGCACGAAAAAGCCGGTCACCCGGACGAGGTCGGAGAAGCAGGCATTGGTCGACTTCGTCACGATGACGAGCGCCTCGCCCGGCGTTTCCTTCGCCTCGGGGCGACGCCGATGCTCGAACAGATAATAGCCGATGCCGAGCGCGACGATGAACGCCACGGTTCCGGCAGGCTTGAGATAGTCGGAGACGTTCATCGCCGGATTGTCCTGGCCTGGCTCACGGCCATCCGCACGAGGCCTGCTGAGAGCGTTTCCCTGAAACAAAGCGGCGTCCCGCAAGGCTGCGGGACGCGCTTTGGAAGCGAGACTTTACACCACATCACGCACGGTCACTTCAACGGATTGCGTCGTGCTCACTTCGATGCGGTGGTCTTGTTTTCCATGTTGACGACCTGCACGCGGCGGTTGACCTCGGCCATTGGCTGGCTCGGGTCCTTCAGCTTGCTCTTGCCGTAACCGACGGTGACGAGGTCGGTCGCGGAGATGCTGTACTTCTCGACGAGGTAGCGCTTGATCGCATCCGCGCGGCGTTCAGACAGGTCCTGGTTGTAGCTCTCGCCACCGGCGGCGTCGGTGTGGCCGGCGACCACGAAGGTCGAGCCCTTCAGGTCGGGGCTGGTCAGCGCGCGACCGAGCGCCTGCACCGAAGCCAGCGACTTGGTGCTGATGTTGGCGGAGTTGTAGTCGAAGGTGATCTCGAGATCGATGTTCGGCTTGTCCTTGGCGACTGACGCGATTTCCTCGCGCTCGGTCGACGACAGCGAGCGCGTCGAGCGGCCGCGCACGGACTGGATCAGCTTGGTCTCCGATGCGCTCGGCGCGGGGTCGGCCTGCGGCGCGATCGAGAGGCCGCGGGTCAGCGGCTTCTTCTGCGGCGGCGCCAGCGCGCGGACGATCTCGTCCTCGGTGACGTTTTTGCTGTTGCCGTCGTCGCCGGCGAATGCGGGGGAGGCCGGCAGCGACAGCGCGGCACCAATGGCCATGATGGACAGGATTGCGGTAAGTCCTTTTGCAGCCGATCTCATTGCCAGTCCCTCCTGCGCAGCCGAGCTGCGTGGTTCCAAAATTCCTGCAATAGGCCCCCCGGGAAAGGCCGCCTGCGGCATCCGTCCATTAGTCTTGCCTGGGCCGCCGAGGTTCGAGGCGTCGGTCGCCTCAATTCAAAAAAATACTAGCGTACTCCGTAGCTTGCGAATTCCTGAACGATGTTCGGATCCATCGCCTTGGCATTGGCAATATCCAGCGCCCCTTCCTGGGCGGAGCCGTTGCGCTGCTTCGCAATGCCCCGTCCGTACAGCGAGGAGGTGAGGCGGGGATTGATCCTCAGGGCCGCATCGAAATCGGCGATCGCGTTCTTCACCGCTCCCGATTTCAGATTGACCAGCCCCCGGCTGTCCAGCGCATCGACGAAGTTCGGACGCAGCCGCAGCGCTTCGTTGCAATCCTTCAGCGCGCCCTGGAGATCGCCGACCACCGTGCGGGTCCAGCAGCGGTTGTTGAGCGCCTCGACGTCCTTCGAGTTGATCCGGAGCGTGTCGTCGAAATCCTTGATGGCGAGGTTGTAGGCGCCCTTGCTGGCATAGACCTGGCCGCGGCGGTACAGCGCGTTCACGTCGTCAGGATTGGCCGCGATCTTGGCCGTCAGGCCCTTGATGGTGGGGTCCTCCGCGAGGGCGGCCGCGCTAGGCCCGGCGTCCGCGTTCGGCGCGGGAGCGGGGTCGGCCGGTTTCACCGGCGGCGGCGGGGGTAAGGCGGCCTCGACCTGGGGCTTCGGTGATGGGGCCGGGACGGGCGCGGGAGCCGGTGCGGCCGCCGTGTCGGCCGGCTTCGGCGGCGGAGGCGGTGATGGCGGCGCCGGTGGTGCCGGCGGCGGGTTATTGGCGACGACGGGTGGCGGCGCGGGGGGCGCGGGCGGCGGCGCCATTGTCGGACGCGATCCGCCGGCTCCCGGAATGAACGAGAAATCCTCGGCCAATGAAGAGGATATCCACGGCACCTGCTCGCCGCGCGAGGCGCGGGTGACGCCCATCTTGGTGCGGTTCAGCGTCTCCTCGGCCATCAGGTCGGGGACGCGGATTTCCTTCAGCAGTTCCTGGACGAACAGGCTGTGCTCGCCGCCGGCGTCCGACACCACCGAGGCCAGCGCCGCCGAATACATCACCAGCGTTCCGTTCGGCGCGATGACCGGGGTCAGGCCGGCCGAGAAGCTGCGGAACCGGCGCTCGAACGGGTTACGCCTGGAGGCATCGATCAGCGCGATCTTGACGCCGGCGCCGCGGGTGTTGAGCTCGCCGAGGACGGCTTCCAGGCTGAAACCGTCGCGGCGCACGTCGGATTCGGTCCAGATTTGCGCGTCGATCGGCAGCATGTAGCTCTGGCGCGCCGACTGGATGCCGAAACCGCTGAAAAACACCAGCGCCACCGAGCCCGGCTTGATCTTGCCGTAGAGCTTGTCGAAGGCGCGGCGCATGCCGTCGCCGGTCAGGTTCTCGCCGATCTCGACCGAAAAGCCGTCGCGCTTGAGCTCGTCGGCGACGTCACGTGCGTCGTTGAGCGGCTCCTTCAGCGGGGCGTCTGCATCCGGATATTTGGCGTTGCCGATGACCAGCGCATAACGGTCGCCGGCCGCAAGCGACGGTGCGGTCGGGACGAGCGAAACGAGCAAGGCAAGAAGGAAAAGGAAGCGAATTTTCATAATCAGCGCGGTCCAGCCAAAAGGGCGCCGTTCCCAGCTTGCGCCGCGGCGACCTTAACTTACGCAATGTGCATTATCAAACCGGGGAGAGGGGGCGTCAACCGCTTGGAGATTCGGCATTATCGCGACGATTGACCGCAACGCAGGGGCGCGCCGCGAGGGGAATAAACGGGCCATCATGGTCGTGCTCGACGCGATCCGGTTGGGCATTGCAGCGCCCATCTCGGGGCACCCCTGTTAGGGGAGTCTTTTTTAGGGGAATCTTGGCGCCGAAAATGTGATTGGTCTCACATTGGAGGGGGCCTCCGCGCATCACGCATGGCGTTTGACCTTTCCGGCGGACAATGGCTTGGTGCGCTCGTACCTCCCCGAAGGTCCACACAAGAAGCAAGACCAAAAGAAAAATCATGGGAAACGCCTACGAAATCTACGCACTGCGCTATGCGACCATGTCGCCGCGCACTCCCAGCATGAACTTCCTGGCGCCGGATCCGCATGACAGCGCGGCGCAGGACCTCGACTACTTCGTCTGGCTGATCCGCGGCGGCGGCCGCGACATCCTGGTCGATACCGGCTTCAATGCCGAGGAGGCGAGCGCACGCGCGCGCAAGCTGACGCTCAATCCGGTCGATGCGCTGGAGCGCTTTGGCGTCAAGGCGTCGGCGATTCGCGACATCATCGTGACGCATTTGCATTACGACCATGCCGGCAATCTCGACCGCTTCCCGAACGCGCGCTTCCATCTCCAGGAGCGCGAGATGGCCTACGCGACCGGCCGCTGCATGTGCAACGGACTGCTGCGACATCCGTTCTCGGTCGAGCACGTCACGCAGATGGTGCGCCATGTCTATGGCGAGCGCGTCAATTTCTATTCCGGCGACGGCGAGATCGCGCCCGGAATCACCGTGCACCGTGTCGGCGGCCATTCGGACGGCTTGCAGGTGGTCAAGGTCGAGACCGCGCGCGGGCCGGTGGTGCTGGCGTCCGACGCCGCGCACTACTACGCCAATCTCCAGCGCCGCAGCCCGTTCCCGATCGTCTACAATGTCGGTGACATGGCGGCAGGTTGGGAGACGATCGAGCGCCTCGCCGGCCATCCTGACAGATTCATCCCCGGCCACGATCCGATCGTGACGGAGATCTATCCGCGTGCGAGCGACAAGGTCGACGCCTGGGCGCTGCATTTGCCGCCGTCGCGGTCGTTCGTGAAATAGCGGTTGAGACCTGCCCCACGCTCGTCGTCCCGGACAAGCGCGCCCAAAGCGCGCGTAGATCCGGGACCCATAATCCCAGGGAAGAGTTTGGCGCGACACTGCAACCGCGAGTCTTCGTGATCACTGCGTCCTGTGGTTATGGATCCCGGATCTGCGCTTCGCTCTAGACAACGCTTCGCGTTGTCTAGAGCACTGCTTGTCCGGGACGACGATTGAGTTTTGGACGGCGCCGCGCGTCGCGCCTCCTCGCCATGAGGGTCAACTAGTCGTCAGGAATGCAGGGGCGTGTACTTCGTAAATCCGGGATGTTTGCTTTCTAGGGTAAAGCGGACACCCAGCCCCGAACCCGGAATGTCGCCTTGTGACGCACAAGAGACATCAGAGCGAAACCAACCGACGGCAGCTTATTGAATGGCTTACATCGATGCTTTCGCATCCGGTCGCCTCGCAACGAGAACATTGCCGATGCACTGTAGCACCGTCTCGCGTCTTTGGTTGCGCAAGTGGATTTGGTTGCGAAGGATTCCCCTATCGGAGCTCGACCTCGACTCGCGCTTCTCCAGAACGATCGATTCAAGATCGAGGTGGTCTCCGGGGCGTACCGCGTTCGGCAGCCTCACCTCATCCCAGCCGAGCCCGGCAAGGACACGGAGCGGAGGCTGTAGTTTGCTCGTTAGCGAGATGAAGATCGCGAACGTGTGGGCACCGGATGCCGTCAGTCCCGCAAAAACTGAGCGCGCAGCAGCTTCCTCATCGATGTGGAAGGGCCGTGCGTCATATTGCTTGGCGAACTGAATAATTTCGTCCTTGGAGACAAAATAGGGGCCGGCCTTGCGGCTATCGCCAATCTCGGTGTCTTCAAAATAGCCGCTGGTCATCGGTCAATCCTTTACAAGCGCCCGCCAATCTAGGTCATGCTCCCTGGCAAGAAGCACCGGATCGATATCTCCGGATAGAGGTCGTTGTAGATCGGCCAGACCATGGTGCGTCCGACTTTGTTCGGTACGGTGATGATGGCATCGTCAGGCACATCGACCCAGATCATCACTTTGGAGTCGGCGGTTTTCGGCAGTCGCACACGGTAGTGGCCGTCTCTGGCTTCCCAGTCTACGTCTTCGACGGCATGACCGTCGGCGTGCGAACAGCAGAGGCCTTTGCCGCTTGCCAAACTCTCAAACCATTCGAGAAGTGGTGAATTCCTGTAGCGTCCGTCGAGATCGCGCCCCGGCGCCGGCGCCGGCGACATCACCATCGCGATAGCCGCGCTCATGGCGATTTGCGAAATCCCGCGTTTGATCAACGCTGTGCAGTGCCGCCCCATGGTGCCTCCGGGCGAACTGTAACCGCTTGTGAGTAGGTATCTTTCGGCTAAGGGAGGTTCACAAATTGGGGTGAGGCCGAACGTCGCGAAGTATCCGACAAAGTTTGGTAGCCTCGTGTGTTCTAGTTCGCCTGTTGCACACCAAGAGCTAGTGCAAGTGGGACGTGCATAGCGAAGATCAAACAAGGGGGTTTGACCATGCCCTCGATATTCGATTTTCTGTACCGCGAATTTTGTCGTGCGCGTCTCTCTGAAATGCGGAGACAGCTCCTTGTGGCCCGACGCGAAGAGGTTCGGGAAGCCGCATGGGTTCGCTGCACCCTAGACCGGTCTTTGGCCGCACGGCTCTCGACCGGCGTTTTTGCCCAACACCCGGACCTCGCATCATAGGGGCTTCCTGTGAACCTCCGCGGCCACTCCTAGACTTACCCATGGGAGGGTCAATGGAGGGACTAGGTCATGGCTATTGTACAATTCACACGCTTCAAGAGCGACAAACCTGAGGAAATGATCAAGACCGCCAAGCAGGCGAAGGCAATCTTCGAAAAGCACGGCGCTGAATTTCTTCGACTTTCCCGATTTCACACTGGTACGTGGGCTGGGGAGTTTCTTATCGCTACGCGCTATTCCAGTTGGGAAGTGTACGGAAAGGTGCAGGAGGCATTGGCAAAGGATGAAGCATTCACAAAGCTGTACGCGCACACACTAACCTTTGCCGAATTGAAGGGCCGTAACATCGCGGTCGGCATCGATCTCTGAGGCTCCGCTGAGAGTTGCGGGCGTAGCGTTAGAGTATTGAGGTTCTGTGAGCCGCATCGGCCGCGCGGCGGTCCTGACCGGCCGCAATGTGCCGACGCCGCCAAGCGCAGTTGTCTTGACCGCGTCGTCGCTTCGGCATCGGGCCGCCGTCGGCCGAGCGGAAAGTCGCGACAAAGACGGCTCAGCAACTACATGCTGGAGCGTCTATTCCGCACCCTAATACGCCTGCTTGGCATCCGCCTCTTCGCTGGTCTGGATCAGGTCGAGACTCTGCTCGATCTTGCCGAGCAGAGCCGAGAGCTGCTTGCGCTCCTGCGCCGAGAGGCAGGCGAGGATCTCGTCCTCACGCCGCAGCAATTGCGGGAACAGCTCTTCGTAGAGCGCGCGGCCCTTCTTCGTCAGTTGCAGGCGGAATTCGCGGCGGTCGGCTTCGTTCTCGACGCGCTCGATTAGTCCCTCATGCAACAGCATGGTGACGGCGCGGCTGATGGTCGATTTGTGCGTGCGGGTGCATTGCGAGATGTACTGCGCGCTACAGGCATCGTTGCGGAAACCGAGCGTCGCGATCACGCGCCAGGCCGGAATGTCGAGGCCGTGACGCTCCTGATATTCGACCGCGAGCGCGGAACTCACCTCCGCGGCAAGCCGGTTGAGGCGGAACGGCACGAACTTGAACAGATCGAGCCGCGTTTTTTGCCGCGGCGACGCCTCGCCCGCCTCTTGTCTCTGCAGCGCCGCATCGCTGGATGTCCTCGCCAAGGCTTGCGCTCCGAATTCCAGTTGACGGCCGGCCGGCTCCGGTCCAAAATAGTTGCACGTGAGACTATCTAGCAGATCAGCCCTCTCCTGACCAGAGCCGAGGTTAGCGCATGGCGCAGGTCAATGTGCATCAGACCAAGACCCAATTCGGCTATCGCCGCCACCCCGATCAGGACCGTCCCGGGCAAAGCCCGGCCGAGCATCCGGTTGTGGTTGTCGGCGCGGGCCCGGTCGGACTGTCGCTGGCGATCGACCTCGCGCAGCGCGGCCAGAGCGTCGTCCTTCTGGATGATGCCGACCGCATCGGCGAAGGCTCGCGCGCGATCTGCTTCTCGAAGCGCTCGCTGGAGTACTGGGACCGGCTTGGCGTCGGCGACCGCATGGTCGGGAAGGGCGTGGTGTGGAGCGTCGGTCGCATCTTCCATGGCGAGTCCCAGCTCTACCAGTTCAACCTGCTGCCGGAAGACGGTCACAAGCGGCCGGCCTTCATCAATCTCCAGCAATATTACGCCGAGGCCTATCTGGTCGATCGCATCAGCGATCTGCCTGAGGTCGACCTGCGCTGGCGCAACAAGGTGACCGCGCTCGAGCAGCGCAACGATTCCGTCGCGCTGACGATCGAGACGCCGGAGGGCGCCTACCGCCTGCACGCGCAATATGTCGTCGCCTGCGACGGCGCGCGGTCGTCGCTGCGGCAGATGGTTGGCGCCGAGTTCGCCGGCCAGGTGTTCGAGGACCAGTTCCTGATCGCCGACGTCAAGATGACGGCGGAATTCCCGACCGAGCGCTGGTTCTGGTTCGATCCGCCGTTCCATGCGGGACGCTCGGCGCTGCTGCACCGGCAGCCCGACGATGTCTGGCGCATCGACCTCCAGCTCAATCGCTACGCCGATCCCGTCGTCGAGAAGAAGCCGGAAAACGTGCGGCCGCGGATTGCGCGCATGCTGGGCCACGACAAGTTCGAGTTCGAGTGGATCTCGCTCTACAAATTCCAGTGCCGGCGCATGGACCGCTTCATCCATGGTCGCGTGATCTTTGCCGGCGACTCCGCGCATCAGGTCTCGCCCTTCGGTGCGCGCGGCGCCAATTCAGGGCTCGAGGACGCGGAAAACCTGTCCTGGAAGCTCGACCGCGTCCTGCGCGGCACCTCGCCCGCGAGCCTGCTGGAGAGCTACCACGTCGAGCGCAGCATGGCGGCCGACGAGAACATCCGCGAATCCACCCGCTCGACCGATTTCATGGCGCCGAACTCGCACCAGGAGGCGCGGCTGCGCAAGGCGGTGCTGTCGCTCGCTAAGGAGACCGAATTCGGCAAGCGCATGGTCAATGGCGGCCGGCTCTCGGTGCCGTGCAGCTATGATACGTCGCTGTCGTCGCCCGATGCGGATATGTGGGGCGCTGGCCCGCGGCCCGGCTGTTCCATGTTGGATGCGCCGGTTGCCACAAGCGCGGGTGAGCAGGCCTATCTGACGGATGCATTCCGCAAGGGCGGAACAGACTTCACCTTGCTGTCGTTCAGCAATGGCACGGAGCTCGGCGTGCCCGAAGGCGTGAAGGATATCCGCATCGGCGGCGAGGGCGGCCTTGCTGATCCCTCGGGCCTCGTCGCAAGGCGCTACGACGCCGACGCGGGTGCTGCCTATCTGCTCAGGCCCGATGGTTACGTTGCTGCGCGGTTCCGTCATCCGACGCGCGAGACCATTGCTGCGGCGCTGTCGCGCGCCGAAGGCTTGAATTGAGGTTTGGTATGCCGCTGTCCACCAGTTCCAACTTCGCACGCCCGGACGACGCCTTTCGCGCCATCGTCGAGGCGCATCGCGGCCTCACGGAGGAGCAGAGCGCCGATTTCGACGCGGCATTGGTGCTGATCCTCGCCAACCATATCGGCGACATCGATGTGCTGCGGGAAGCGATCGGGCTCGCCAAGCGCCGCATGATCGACGGCCAGCAGCAGCAACAACAGCAACAACAATAACCCTGTGACCTAAGGATGAATTGATGGCGAAGAACTTCGCGTCCACCGGCGATCTCGCCGAGAAGAAGATCACCTTCTCCGAGATCGGCGCCGATCTCTATGCTTTTACCGCGGAGGGCGATCCGAACACGGCCGTGATCGTCGGCGACGACGGCTGCCTCGTGTTCGACGCGCAGGCAACGCCCGCGATGGCGAACAAGGTGATCGAGCGCGTCCGCACCGTCACCGACAAGCCGATCAAATATGTCGTGCTGTCGCACTATCACGCCGTGCGCGTGCTGGGGGCCTCCGCCTACAAGGCGCAAGGTATCGTCGCCTCGCAGGAGACCTATCGTCTCATCGAGGAGCGCGGCAAGCAGGATTGGGATTCCGAATACGGCCGCTTCCCGCGCCTGTTCCAGGATGCGCAAAGCATTCCCGGCCTGACCTGGCCGACGCTGACCTTCGAAGGCGAGATGTCGATCTATCTCGGCAAGCGTGAAGTGCGGCTGATGCAGCTCGGCGCGGGCCACACCTCGGGCGACATCGTCGCCTGGGTGCCGGATGCCGAAGTGATGTTCTCCGGCGATCTCATCGAGTACCACTCGGCCTGCTATTGCGGCGATGCGCATTTGCGCGAATGGCCGCTGACGCTGAACGAGATCCGCAACTTCAATCCCAAGGCGATCGCGCCGGGGCGCGGCGATGCGCTGAAGGGCACAGCCACCGTGCGCGAGGCCATCGCGATGACGCGGGACTTCGTCACCTCGCTCTATGGCGCCGCCGAAATCTCGGTCGCCAGAGGACGCACGCTGAAGGAATCGATGGCGGCGACGCGCGAGGTGATGGATCCGAAGTTTTCGAGCTTCGCCATCTACGAGCACTGCCTGCCGTTCAACGTGTCGCGCGCCTATGACGAAGCGTCGGGGATCGACGACCCCGTGATCTGGACCGACAAGCGCGACCAGGAGATGTGGACCGCCTTGCAAGGAGGAGGATAGTCATGAACATCAATACCTCGCCTGACCAGATCATCCGCAGCTCGGCCCAGGTCACGCCGGGCTACATGTCCGGCTTCGGCAACAGCTTTGAGACGGAGGCGCTGCCGGGCGCGCTGCCGATCGGGCGCAACTCGCCGCAGCGCTGCGCCTACGGGCTCTATGCCGAGCAGCTGTCGGGCTCGCCCTTCACCGCGCCGCGCGGCAGCAATGAGCGCTCCTGGCTCTACCGCATCCGCCCCTCGGTGAAGCATTCGGGCCGCTTCGAGAAGGCCGATGCCGGCCTGTGGCGCTCGGCGCCGTGCCATGAATACGATCTGCCCATCGCTCAGATGCGCTGGGACCCGACGCCGGTGCCGCAGGAGGATGTCACCTTCGTTCAGGGCGTGCAGACCATGACGACGGCCGGCGACGTCAATACGCAGGCCGGCATGGCCGCGCATGTCTATCTCATCACCAAGTCGATGGTGGACCAGCATTTCTACAATGCCGACGGCGAGCTGATGTTCGTGCTCCAGCAGGGGAACCTGCGCCTCGTCACCGAGTTCGGCCGCATCGACGCCGAGCCCGGCGAGATCGTGGTGATCCCGCGCGGCGTAAAATTCCGCGTCGAGATTCCGAACGGGCCGGCGCGCGGTTATCTCTGCGAGAACTACGGCGGCGCCTTCACGCTGCCGGAGCGCGGGCCGATCGGTGCCAACTGCCTCGCCAATGCGCGCGACTTCCTGACGCCGGTCGCGAACTACGAGGACAAGGACACGCCGACCGAGCTCTACGTGAAATGGGGCGGTGCGCTGTTCAAGACGACCTTGCCGCATTCGCCGATCGATGTCGTCGCCTGGCACGGCAATTACGCGCCCTATAAATACGATCTGCGCACCTTCTCGCCGGTCGGCGCGATCGGCTTCGACCATCCCGATCCGTCGATCTTCACGGTGCTGACCTCGCCGTCGGAGACCGCGGGCACCGCGAACATCGATTTCGTGATCTTCCCGGAGCGCTGGATGGTCGCCGACAACACCTTCCGGCCGCCCTGGTACCACATGAACATCATGAGCGAGTTCATGGGTCTGATCTACGGCGTCTACGACGCCAAGCCGCAGGGCTTCGTCCCCGGCGGCATGAGCCTGCACAATTGCATGCTGCCGCACGGCCCGGATCGTGACGCCTTCGAGCACGCCAGCAACGGCGAATTGAAGCCGGTGAAGCTGACCGGCACCATGGCCTTCATGTTCGAGACCCGCTACCCGCAGCGCGTCACCGCGCATGCCGCGAACGCGTCCACGCTTCAGGACGATTACGCGGATTGCTGGAAGGGTCTGGAGAAGCGGTTCGATCCGAACAGGCCGTAGTGACTTCGTCATTCCGGGATGCGCCAGAGGCGCAGGCCCGGGATCCATACTCACGATCGTGGTTATGGATTCCGGGCTCGCGCTCCGCGCGCCCCGGAATGACGGAGGAGAAACCGTCTCAGAACATCCGGCAGGAAACCAATGCCCCACCCCAACGATCCCAGCCTCCGCTCCTTCATCGACGTCGATCCGGCCTCCGACTTCCCGATCCAGAACCTGCCCTATGGCGTGTTCTCGACCGCGGCCAGCCCGACGCCGCGGGTTGGCGTTGCGATCGGCAATTACGTGCTCGATCTCTGGGAGCTCGAGCAGGACTCGCGTCTCGATGTCGGCGCGCTCGGCGTGTTCTCGGGCGCCTCGCTCAATCCGTTCATGGCGCTGGGGCCGAAGGTCTGGGCAAGGACGCGGGCGCGGATCAGCGAGCTCCTGCGCGCGGATCATCCGGAGCTGCGCGACAATGAGGAGCTGCGCAAGCAGGCCCTGGTGCCGATGCGCGACGCCAAGCTGCACATGCCGTTCGCGGTCTCCGGCTACACCGATTTCTATTCGTCCAGGGAGCACGCCACCAATGTCGGCGTGATGTTCCGCGGCAAGGACAATGCGTTGCAGCCGAACTGGCTGCATATGCCGATCGCCTATAACGGCCGCGCGTCCACGGTCGTGGTGTCAGGTACCAACGTGAAGCGCCCGCGCGGGCAGTTGAAGCCGCCGAATGTCGACGTGCCGAGCTTTGGTCCCTGCAAGCGGCTCGATTTCGAGTTGGAGATGGGCGTGGTGGTCGGCCAGCCCTCAGCCATGGGCGGCATGCTCACCGAGCAACAGGCCGAAGAGATGATCTTCGGCTTCGTGCTGCTCAACGACTGGAGCGCGCGCGACATCCAGCAATGGGAGTACGTGCCGCTCGGTCCGTTCCTGGCAAAGGCGTTTGCGACCTCGATCAGCCCGTGGGTGGTGACGCGCGAGGCGCTGGAGCCGTTCCGGCTGAAGGGGCCGGAGCAGGAGCCGGTGCCGCTCGATTATCTCAAGCAGGCCAGGCCGCAGAACTACAGCATCGAGCTCGACGTCTCGCTGCGGCCCGGCGGCGCCAACGCGCCCACCAGCATCAGCCGCACCAATTTCAAATACATGTACTGGTCCTCGGTGCAGCAGCTGATGCACCACGCCTCCTCTGGCTGCGCCATGAATGTCGGCGATCTCTTAGGGAGCGGCACCATCTCCGGCCCGGAGAAGAACCAGCGCGGCAGCCTGCTCGAGATCAGCTGGAACGGCACCGAGCCGGTCGAACTCCCCGGCGGCATCAAGCGCTCGTTCCTGGAGGACGGCGACAGCCTCGTCATGCGGGGTTGGTGCCAGGGCGCCGGCTATCGCGTCGGGTTCGGCCAGGTCGAGGGGACGATTTTGCCGGCGGAGTGAGATGGTCGTCATTCCGGGGCGATGCGAAGCATCGAACCCGGAATCTCGAGGTTCCGGGTTCGCGCTTCGCGCGCCCCGGAACGACGAGTTAGAAATTCAACGCCTCTCCGGCGGCACGTCGCGTATCCGCGCGCAATGTGCCGCGACGTCCTCCACGCTGTATTTCAGATGCACCCGCTTGTCCGACGGCGCCTGCCTGGTCGTGCACACGCCCGGCCGCCATTCCTGCGTGGGGCGGATCGGGCGCGGGGCGAAGCCGCCGCCGCAGTTCGGGCAGACGTTGGAGAGCTTGGTCTCGACGCAGTCCGCACAGAACGTGCATTCATAGGAGCAGATCCGCGCATCCGTTGCGTCAGGCGGCAGGTCGCGGTCGCAATATTCGCAGTTCGGTCGAAGCTGGAGGGCCATGGTCGAATCTCCGGATCGGCCGGATCATCGCAGACGGCGCGTGACGCGCGAATGCCGTAGTTCCCTCGATTTCAGCCAGCCTTCAGCTCCTTCAGCGGCAGCTTCGAGCTTTCCTTCAGCCGGTCCAGCACGATCGAGGAGCGCACATGCGCCACGCTCTGGTGCGGCATCAACACGTCGTTGACGAGGTTGGAGAGGCCCTTCAGGTCGCGCAGCACGGCTTTCAGCACGTAATCGGCATCGCCCGTCAGCGAGTAGGCCTCCTGGATCTCGTCGATGCGGTTCACCAGCGCGCGGAAGCGCTTGGAATTGTCCGGCGAGTGGGTCGCGAGCCCCACCTGGATGAAGGCGATCACGCCGAAGCCGAGCGCCTCGCTGGAGAGATCGGCGTGATAGCCCGCGATCACCTTCTCCTCCTCGAGCCGCATCCGCCGCCGCGAGCATTGCGAGGCCGAGAGACCTGCGAGCTCCGCAAGCTCCTGGTTGGTGAGGCGGCCGTCGTCCTGGAGCGCGCCGAGAATCCTGAGGTCGAAGGCGTCCACCGAAATCATGCGGGCTTTGTCCATTTGATGCACGGATCGTGCATATGATAGCCAAATGTCGTCCCGTTTGCACGCCCCTTGCGCGTCCCATGAAGGATAGTTCCTGCCAGCAGCCATTTGGGAGAGCAGCATGGGTCCGTTTCCGCACGATGCACCGCCGGCCACGATCAGCGCCGACAATCCGATGGGCACCGACGGCTTCGAGTTCGTCGAATATGCGCATCCCAATCCGGAACAGCTGCACGCGCTGTTCAAGCTGATGGGCTATGTGCCCGTCGCGCGCCACAGGACCAAGGCGATCACGGTCTATCGCCAGGGCGACATCAACTATCTCGTCAACGAGGAGCCCGGCACCCACGGCTACGATTTCGTCGCCGCGCACGGTCCCTGTGCGCCGTCGATGGCGTTTCGCGTCGTCGATGCGAAGGCGGCCTACGACCGCGCGATTGCGCTCGGCGCAGAGCCCGCCAACGTGTCATCCGCGCAGAAGGCGCTCGACGTGCCCGCGATCAAGGGCATCGGCGGCAGCCTGCTCTATTTCGTCGATCGCTACGGCGCCAAGGGCTCGGCCTATGATTCCGAGTACGAGTGGCTGGGCGCGCGCGATGCCAAGCCGGTCGGTGCCGGCCTGTTCTATCTCGACCACCTCACCCACAACGTCCATCGCGGCCGCATGGATGTCTGGACCGGCTTCTACGAAAGGCTGTTCAACTTCCGCCAGATCCGCTTCTTCGACATCGAGGGCCGTGCCTCCGGCCTGTTCTCGCGTGCGCTGACCAGCCCCGACGGCAAGATCCGGATTCCGATCAACGAGGACGCCGGCGATTCCGGCCAGATCGAGGAATATCTGAAGATCTATCGCGGCGAAGGCATCCAGCACATCGCCTGCGGCTGCCGCGACATCCACCAGACCATCGAAGGCCTGCGTGAAGCCGGCCTGCCCTTCATGCCCTCGCCGCCCGAGACCTATTTCGCGCGGATCGACGCGCGCCTGCCGAAGCATGGCGAGGACATCGCACGGCTTCAGAAGAACGGCATCCTGATCGACGGCGAAGGCGTGGTGGACGGCGGCCAGACCAAGGTGCTGCTCCAGATCTTCTCGGCCAACGCGATCGGCCCGATCTTCTTCGAGTTCATCCAGCGCAAGGGCGATGACGGCTTCGGCGAGGGCAACTTCAAGGCCCTGTTCGAATCGATCGAGGAGGACCAGATCCGGCGCGGGGTGCTGAAGGTGGATGACGCGGCGTAGGCTCTCGCTGTTGCCTGCATTTGCCGCCTCATAACAGGTGTCGTCCCGGACAAGCGCAAGCGCAGATCCGGGACCCATAGCCACAGGGAGGAGTTGCGGCGCGAAAGCGGTAACTCCGAGTCCCGTAACCACAACGGCCTGTGGTTATGGATCCCGGATCAGCGCTCCGCTCTAGGCAAAGCTACGCGTTGTCGAGAGCTGCGCTTGTCCGGGACGACAGCGGAGCGTGTTGCGACGGCGGAGATTATTTCGCCGCCTGCCACGCCTTCGTCACCGCCGCGATCTCCGCGCCCTCCGGCTCACGCACCGCTGATGGCGTCCGTGAGAACCTTGGTGCGGGCGCAGGTTGTTTCACGCCGTGGCGCTCGACGAACACCTGTCGGGTGACCATGTGCGGATGTTGCGTGGCCTCCGACATGGTCAGCACCGGCGCGAAGCAGATGTCGGTGCCTTCCATGATCTTGCACCAGTCCTCGCGCGTCTTGCTCTTGAACACGGCTTTCAGCTTTTCCTTCAGCGCCGGCCAGGCCTTGCGGTCCATCTGCGCGTCGAAATCGGCGTCGGTCAGGCCCGCGTGCTGGCGCAGCAGCGCGTAGAACTGCGGCTCGATCGAGCCGATCGAGACGAAATGGCCGCAGGCGCATTCGTAGACGCCGTAGAAATGCGCGCCGCCGTCGAGGAAGTTCTGGTTGCGCCCTTCGGTCCAGCGGCCGATCGTGGTCATGTCGAAGAAGAACGACATCAGCGATGCGGCGCCGTCGCACATCGCGGCATCGACCACCTGGCCCTTGCCCGACCTCGAGGCTTCGAGCAAGGCCGCGAGCACGCCGACGACGAGATAGAGTGCACCGCCGCCGAAATCGCCGACCAGGTTGAGCGGCGGCACCGGCGCCTCCTTCGTGCCGATCGCGGCGAGCGCGCCGGTGATGGAGATGTAGTTGATGTCGTGGCCGGCGGCATTCGCGAGCGGGCCTTCCTGGCCCCAGCCGGTCATGCGGCCGTAGACGAGCTTTGGGTTGCGCGCGAGCACCACGTCGGGGCCCAGTCCGAGCCGCTCCATCACGCCGGGACGAAAACCTTCGACCAGCGCATCGGCGCTCGCAAGCAGGTCGAGCACCTGTGCGATCGCCGCCTTGTCCTTGAGGTCAAGCTCGATCACCTTGCGGCCGCGGCCCGCCACCGACTTCATGCTCTTCTTGGCGCCGACCCGGTCGAGCGTGACGACGTCGGCACCCATGTCGGCCAGCATCATGCAGGCGAACGGGCCGGGCCCGATGCCGGCGAATTCGACGATGCGGAAGCCCGAGAGCGGGCCGGAGGCGCGGACGGACGAGGTGGGGGCTGATTTGTCGAGCACGTTGTTGTTTCCTCGGGTCGCAGGCAAGTGCCGGTGATCCGGCAAACGCCTCCGACGTTGCTCTTGGGGGCGAGTTAATCGGCTGATTAACTTTTCTCGCCTTCCCGCCAGCGAGGCAAGCGGTTTTCATGCATGGGCGCATAATAAAAGCGGCGCGCATTTCTGCGCGCCGCGGAAAATTTGTGTTCAGTCGCTAGAGCGGGATCGTCAGCCTGCGGCGGCCACCGCACGCTGCGCCATCACCTTGATGAGGTTCGCACGATACTCCGACGTGCCGTGGATGTCGGACAGAAGTCCGCTCGCCGAAATAGTCACGCTGTCGATCGCCGACGGCGACCAGTTGGCCTTGAGCGCGGCTTCGATGGCGGGAATGCGCACCACGCCGCTCTGCGAGGCGCCCGTGGCGGCAACGCGGACATCGCCCGACTTCGTCTGCGCGACGAACACGCCGGTCAGCGCAAAGCGCGAGGCCGGATGCGGGAATTTCGCGTAGCCCGCTTTTCCCGGAACCGGGAACGACACGGCGGTGATGATCTCGCCGTCCTCGAGCGCCGTCGTGAACAGGCCCTTGAAGAAATCCTCCGCCGAGATCGAACGCTTGTTGGTCTTCACGGTGGCACCGAGCGCCAGCGTCGCGGCCGGATAATCCGCGGCAGGGTCGTTGTTGGCGAGCGAGCCGCCGATCGTGCCGCGGTAGCGCACGGCGGGGTCGCCGATCAGCGACGCGAGATAGGCGAGCGCGGGGATCGCCTTCTTCGCGGCATCGCTGGTCGCCACGTCGTAATGCGGCGTGGCGGCCTTGATGGTCAGCGTGTCGCCGGCGGCCTCGATGCCGATCATGTCCTTGATCTTGCCGAGGTCGATCACGTCGGACGGGCTGGCGAGGCGCTGCTTCATCACCGGCAGCAGCGTCTGGCCGCCGGACAGGAATTTCGCCTCGCTGCTCTTGCCGAACAGGCTGGCGGCTTCGTCGACCGAGGAGGCGCGATGATAGGTGGTCTGGTACATCTTGGTTGCTCCTGAAATCTTTTCTCTGTCATTCCGGGATGCGCCGCAGGCGCAGACCCGGAATCTCGAGGTTTAATTCGTGGCTCCAGATTCCGGGTTCGACGCTTCGCGTCGCCCCGGAATGACGATGATGAGGCGGTTAAGCCGCGTGGATCGTGCGCCACACCCGATCAGGGGTTGCGGGCATTTCCAGATTGTTCTTGCCGATCGCATCCGTGATCGCGTTGATCACGGCCGCTGACGCCCCGATCGCGCCGGCCTCACCGCAACCCTTGATGCCGAGCGGATTGCCCGGGCACAGCGTCGTGGTGTGGGAGAGGTTGAACGAGGGCACATCGTCGGCGCGCGGCATGGCATAGTCCATGAACGAGGCCGTGACCGGCTGGCCGTTGGCGTCGTAGATCGCGTGCTCGAGCAGCGCCTGTCCGATGCCTTGAACCAGGCCGCCGTGGACCTGGCCCTCGACGATCATCGGGTTGATCAGCCGGCCGAAATCGTCGGCCGCGACGAAGTTGACGAAGGAGGTCTTGCCGGTGCCGGGATCGACCTCGAGTTCGCAGATATAGGTACCGGCCGGGAAGGTGAAGTTGGTCGGATCGTAGAAGGCGCTCTCCTTCAGGCCCGGCTCCATCCCGTCAGGTAGATTGTGCGCGGTGTAGGCTGCGAGCGCGACCATCGGGAAGGCGATCGCCTTGTCGGTGCCCGTCACCTTGAACTCGCCGTTCTCGATGACGATGTCGGCTTCCGACGCTTCCAGCGCATGCGCGGCGATCTTCTTGGCCTTGGACTCCATCTTCTCCATGGCCTTCAGGATCGCGGTGAGGCCGACGGCCGCCGAGCGCGAGCCGTAGGTGCCCATGCCGAACTGCACCTTGTCGGTGTCGCCATGAACGATCGAGACCTGGCTGATGGGAACCCCCAGGCGCTCCGCCACGAGCTGGCAGAACGTCGTCTCGTGACCCTGGCCGTGGCTGTGCGAGCCCGTGAGGATCTCGATGGTGCCGACCGGGTTGACGCGCACCTCGGCGGATTCCCAAAGGCCGACGCCCGCCCCCAGGCTGCCGACGGCCTTCGACGGTGCGATGCCGCAGGCCTCGATGTAGCAGGACACGCCGATGCCGCGCAGCTTGCCGTCCGCCTTGGCCTTGGCCTTGCGCGCGGCGAAGCCGGCATAGTCGATCGCCTTCATCGCGGCGTCGAGCGAAGCGTTAAAGTCGCCGGTGTCATAGGCCATGATCACGGGCGTCTGGTGCGGGAACTGGGTGATGAAGTTGGTCCGGCGCAGCGCGGCCGGATCGACCTTCAACTGCCGCGCCGCCGTCTCCATCAGCCGTTCGATCAAATAGCTCGCCTCGGGGCGGCCCGCGCCACGATAGGCGTCGACCGGCGTGGTGTTGGTGTAGACCCCGATCACCTCGGCATGGATCGCCGGGATGTTGTACTGGCCCGACAGCAGCGTCGCGTAGAGATAGGTCGGTACCGACGAGGAGAACAGCGACATGTAGGCGCCGAAATTGGCGTAGGTCTTCACCTTGAGGCCGGTGATCTTGTTGCTGGCGTCGAACGCCATCTCGGCATGGGTCACATGGTCGCGGCCATGCGCGTCGGTGAGGAAGGCCTCGGTGCGGTCGCCGGTCCATTTCACGGGACGGCCGACCTTCTTCGAGGCCCACAGCGCCACCATCTCCTCCGGATAGATGAAGATCTTGGAGCCGAAGCCGCCGCCGACGTCGGGCGCGATCACCCGCAGCTTGTGTTCGGGCGCGATGTTGTAGAACGCCGACAGCACGAGGCGGGCGACGTGCGGGTTCTGCGACGTCGTGTAGAGCGTGAAATGCTCCTCCGCGGCGTCGTAATCGGCGATCGCCGCGCGCGGCTCCATCGCGTTCGGCGCGAGGCGGTTGTTGGTGACGTCGAGCTTCACGACATTGGCGGCCTTGGCGAAGGCCGCATCGGTGGCGCCCTCGTCGCCGATCACCCAGTCATAGACCTGGTTGCCGGGAGCCTCGGGATGAAGCTGCGGCGCGCCGGCCTTGATCGCGGCGTGGACGTCGGCGACCGCGGGAAGTTCCTCGTAATCGACGACGACAGCTTCCGCCGCGTCGCGCGCCAGGTTCTTGCTGTCGGCGATCACGACCGCGACGGCCTGACCGACGAAGCGCACCGTCTCCGGCGCCATCGCCGGCCATGCGCCCATCTTCATCGGGCTGCCGTCCTTGGAGGTGATGGCCCAGCCGCAAATCAGGTTGCCGACCTTGTCGTCGACGATCTGCTGCCCCGTGAGCACCGCGACCACGCCCGGCATCTTCAGCGCGGCGGAAGAGTCGATCTTCTTGACCTTGGCGTGCGCGTGCGGGCTTCTGATGAAATGGGCATGGGTCATGCCCACCAATTTGATGTCGTCGACGTAGCGGCCCTTGCCGGTAATGAAACGCTTGTCTTCCTTGCGCACGACTCGCGCGCCGATGCCTTCAACACCCATGTCTGGTCCTCCCGACCGGAATTATTTTGACTGCGCTTTCCATCGAAAGCAGCAAGTGGTGGTCTTTGTTCGAGGCGGGCGGCCTTACTCGGCCGCCTGCGCAACCTTCATGCGTCCGGCTGCATCCAGCACGGCCTTGACGATGTTGTGGTAGCCGGTGCAGCGGCAGATATTGCCTTCGAGCTCCTGGCGGACGGTGGCCTCGTCGAGCTCGCCACCATGGCGGTGCACGATGTCGATCGCGGACATGATCATGCCCGGCGTGCAATAGCCGCACTGCAGGCCGTGATTGTCGCGGAAGGCGGCCTGCATCGGATGCAGCTCGTCGCCCTTGGCGATGCCCTCGATGGTGGTGACGCTGGCGCCGTCGGCCTGTCCCGCCAGCATGGTGCAGGATTTCACCGCGCGGCCGTCCATGTGCACGACGCAGGCACCGCACTGGCTGGTGTCGCAGCCGACATGGGTGCCGGTGAGGTTGAGGTGATCGCGCAGGAGATGGACCAGCAGCGTGCGATCCTCGACGTCGACAGCAACGGCCTTGCCGTTCACTGTCAGTTTGACTGTAGACACGGTGAAGTCCTCCCGAATGTTTGTAGTTATTCCAATTAGAGACAGCGCGAACGGAACTTTGCAACTGGGATTTTGGGGACTGCGCGTCATGGAAAGGTCATCCTGGCGGTTGTCGCAGGTGCGCGATTCGGCCACGATGTTCCGTGCCGCCGCCAGTGCGTGGCGCGACCTTGCAGGGAGCTTTCGAAAACGATCTCCGCTTCGTCGATGGCGGCTGGGTTCAGCCGCCGGCGCGAGGCGCTGGCCCTGGATGTCGGCGCCCTTGGCGCGTCGTTTCTCCCTTTGATGTCGTGTTCGTTGTTGCGAATAGGAGCACGCGCCCACGCCGTTGTAATCGCGATCTTGGTAGTAGACGGCGGCAGGTTAAGTCATTGATTCCATTGATGTTGACCTTGACGTTCCTCGCCGGACAGTCCATTCCGTCACTCCGGGGCCCGAGCGGAGCGAGGGAGCCCGGAATCCATCGGGCCGCAGAGTGGCATTGAGTGAATGAGACGCCAGAAAAAGCACCCCTAGTACTTCCTGGCGATTGATCGCAGCCGGGCGCCGCCCTAGTCGTGCCATACAAGCAACGGTCAAAAGGGGTGGAAGCGATGCAGATGAACGACAGTCAGCGTATCCCAGCGTCGAAAGCCAATGTGTGGGCCGCGCTCAACGATCCCGATATTCTCAGGCGCTGCATTCCCGGCTGCCAATCGCTGGAGATGGCATCGCCGACGGAGATGATTGCGACCGTGGTGCTGAAGGTCGGCCCGGTGAAGGCGACGTTCAGCGGCAAGGTGACGCTGACCGATATCGATGCGCCCAACGGCTACCGCATCGTCGGCGAAGGCGCCGGCGGCGTCGCCGGCTTTGCCAAGGGCGGCGCGAAGGTCAGGCTGGAAGAAGAATCGCCTGGCGTCACCGTCCTGCACTACGAGGCCGACGCGCAGATCGGCGGCAAGCTCGCACAGCTCGGCTCGCGGCTGATCGACTCGACGTCGCGAAAGCTTGCCGCGAATTTCTTCGAAAGCTTCGCGGCTGTGGTAGCGCCATCATCGTGATCAGCACGTCGTCCTCGGCGCCTGACGCGAACTTGTAGGGTGGCAAAGGCGCTCTTGCGCCGTGCCCACCACTTAACCAATCCACGATTGCGAGAGAAGAGGTGGGCACGCTTCGCTTTGCCCAACCTACTGCGCTGATTGGGCGGACGAAGCGGATTACGGCGCGATGCTGCCCAAATCCGATGGCGCTTTTCGAGCTGTAAAATAAGGGCAAGACGCAAGCCCGGACAACGAGATGAGCGGCAGAAGCCGCCAATGATTTGCACTACTACCTTCCGCCTATACTAAGCGCGACAAGGCGATGCTGTAATTTCGAACGATGGCTCGCAGACGAACTGCGCATCACGGGCGCGGCGCGCTCAGGCGCCTAACATGGCGTGCACAACAACATCGTGGAGGGAATACATGACCTTTGGAACGAAGGGCTTCTTGGCTGGCATCTCGATGGTTGCGATGCTGGCCACCGCTACGTCGGGCGTTCGCGCCAACGACTCCCTGCTCAAGGCGCAATCCGACTCGAACCAGTGGGCCGTTGCCGGCCACGACTACGGCAACACGCGCTTCAGCCCGCTGAAGCAGATCAACACCGAGAACGCCGGCAAGCTGACGCTCGCCTATTCGTTCTCGCTGGCCTCGCTCCGTTCGAACGAATCCTCGCCGATCGTCGTCGGCAACACGCTCTACGTTTCGAGCTCCTGGGGCCCGAAATACGTCTATGCGCTCGATGCCGCCACCGGCGTGCGCAAATGGACCTACGAACCCGATATTCCCGAGGACGTGCTGCAATACGCCTGCTGCGACGTGAACAATCGCGGCGTCTCCTATGCCGACGGCAAGATCTTCGTCGGCCGCCTCGACGGCAAGCTGACGGCGCTCGATGCCGCGACCGGCAAGGCGCTCTGGACGGCGAAGGTGGTCGATTACAAGCAGGGTTCGGTCATCACCTCGCCGCCGCTCGTCGTGCGCGACAAGGTCATCACCGGTTTCGGCGGCGGCGAGTACGGCGTGCGCGGCTCGCTCCAGGCCTTCGACATCAACACCGGCAAGCAGCTCTGGCAGACCTACACCGTTCCGTCGCCGGATGAGCCCGGCGGCGACACCTGGAAGGGCGACTCCGCCCAGCATGGCGGCGGTGCGGCCTGGCTGGTCGGCTCCTACGATCCGAAGACCGACACGGTCTATTGGGGTACCAGCAATCCCGGCCCCTGGAACACGGCGGTACGCTCGACCGGCGATGGCAATTTCGGCAAGCTGACCAACCTCTACACCGCCTCGACGGTGGCGTTCGATCCCAACACCGGCAAGATCAAGTGGCACATCCAGACCACGCCGGCCGATGCCTGGGACTATGACGGCGTCAACGAAGCCGTGCTCGCGGATCTGAAGATCGGCGGCAGCACCGTGCCGGCGCTGATGAAGGCGGATCGCAACGGCTACTTCTTCGTCGCCAATCGCGAGACCGGCAAGGTGCTTTCGGCGGAGAAATACGTGTTCTCCAACTGGGCCAAGAAGTGGGACATCGCCACGATGCGCGCGGTCGAGGATCCCGACAAGCGTCCCGGGCCGAACCATCCCGCCAAGGACATCTGCCCGAACCTGATCGGCGGCAAGAACTGGCAGCCGATGTCGTTCAACCCGCAGACCGGCCTCGTCTACATCCCGTCCAACAATGTCTGCATGGACTGGTCGGTCTCCGACGTCGCCTACAAGCGCGGTGTGTTCTATCTCGGCGCCGAATTCCCGACCAAGGAAGGCCCCGGCGGTTTCCTCGGCGAGCTCGTGGCCTGGGATCCGGTCGCGCAGAAGAAGGTCTGGTCGATCAAGGAAGACCTGCCGTTCAACGGCGGCACGCTGACCACCGGCGGTGGCCTCGTGTTTGCCGGCAACATCCATGGCGATTTCCGCGCCATCGATGCGAAGTCCGGCAAGGTGTTGTGGAGCAGGAATCTCGGCTCCGGCATCGGCGCAGGTCCGGTGACCTACCAGGTCGACGGCAAGCAATATGTCGCCATCGTCGTCGGCCGCACGGCTGCGCTGCCTGCGTTCCTGGGCGAGGTAGGAAAGAAGATGACGGCCGCAGCTCCCGAGGGCGGTTCGCTCTTCGTGTTCTCCGTCCAGTGACCACTCGCGCGCGTATCCCTGCGGGATACGCGCGCGCTTTTTCCAGACTTTGGTTGCGGCATCGGCCGATGCCTGGTGCCGCTGCGCTTGGCTCAACGAGCTCCGGCTCAACAAAGCTATGGGAGACGAGGATGCGTCCGAATCATTCTGGCATCGGTGCGAGCCGAAATCGCGCCATCGCAGGCCTGCTCACATGTGCCGCGCTGATCGTTCCGGTCTCGCTGCGCGCAGACGAGGCGCAGCCGCTCCGCCTCTGCGCCGATCCGACCAATCTTCCATTCTCGAGCGATAGTCCGTCGCAACCGGGCTTCTATGTCGAGATCGGGCAGGCCCTGGCGCAGGCGCTCGGCCGGCCGATCGCCTATGACTGGTACAAATCCTATTTCGGCAAGCGCACCGTGCGCGTCACCCTGCTCGGCAAGCAATGCGACGCCATGATCGGGCTGCCGCGGTCCGAGGATTTCATGGGACCGGCCGTGATCTTCTCCAACGCGTTCGCGAAGCAGGGCTATGCCCTCGTGGCCGCCAAGGGGCAGGCGCTCGATGGCATCGACGGCCTCAAGGGCAAGCGCGTCGCCGTGCAGTTCGCCAGCACGCCGCAGAACCTGCTCGCGAGCCGCGACGATATCCAGAAGGTGACGGTGCTGTCGCCCGAGCAAGGTATGCAGGCGCTCGATCAGGGCAAGGCCGACGTCGCCTTCATCTGGGGGCCGGTCGCCGGCTGGCTGAACAAGACCAGTTACGGCGATCGCTATCAGATCCAGCTCACCGAGGGCGAAGGCCTGTCATGGGATGCGGCGATCGGCTTTGCGAAGACGTCCACCGAGCTGCGTGATCGCGTCGATGCCGTCCTGCCGCAGCTTCAGGGCACGATCGGCGCGCTCGCGGTGAAATATGGCCTGCCGACCGGCCAGCCGGCGCGCTTCGGTGCGACCCAGGCGATGCCGGCGGGAACGACGACCGGGACCGGACCCGGCGTGACGCAGACCGCCAATGTGGTGGCGACCGAGACCAAGGGGGACGCGGCCGCGCCGGCCGCCGAGGCCGTCGGCTCGGGCAAGGAGATCTTCAACGGAACCTGTGCGCACTGCCACGGCCCCGACGCGATCCAGAGCGAGCGGAAGATCGACCTGCGGCTGCTGCGTCACCGCTACGGCGACGAGATGCGCGAGAAGTTCTGGACGACCGTGCATGAGGGACGGCCGACCAAGGGCATGCCGGCCTGGAAAGAGGTCTTCACCGACGAGCAGTTCGACCACATCTTTTCCTTCCTGCTGACGGTCCAGTCCGAATCGAACGACTGAACGATCTTGACCGAACGCGATCGGGAGGATGTGGTAGCGTCCGTCCGGCATCATCCCGGCGCCGGACGGCTATCGCATGGATGTGCCGCTTCCGCTGCTGCGGTCGATGCGGGTGCGGTGCAGTGTTGGGAAGGCCCCATGACCAGCTTCCTGATCATCGACGATCATCCGCTGTTTCGCGAGGCGCTCGGCAATGCGGTGCGGCTGGCCTTGCCGGAGGCGCGGATCTTCGAAGCGATGTCGATCGGGGATGCCCTGCATATCCTGTCGGCCGGGGAGGGCATCGACCTCGCGCTGCTCGACCTCTCGCTGCCGGATGCGACCGGCTTCTCCGGCTTCCTGCGCTTGCGCGAGGCCTATCCGCGCCTGCCCGTCGCTATCGTGTCGAGCGAGGAGGATCAGCACGTCGTCCGCGAGGCGTTGGCGCTGGGCGCCGCCGGCTATCTGCCCAAGTCGACGTCGAAGCGTGAGCTGGCGCAATCGATCGAGGGTGTGCTGAGCGGATCGGTGTCGGTGCCGAAGGATTTCGTGGCGACGCCGCGGCGGCGGGCCGATGCCAGCAAGGCGCTCGAGGTCAAGCTGCGCGAGCTCACGCCGCAGCAGCTTCGCGTGCTCGACCTCCTGCGTCGCGGCTATCCGAACCGGCAGATCGCCCAGGAGCTTCAGCTCGCCGAATCCACGGTGAAGGCGCATATCACCGAGATCCTGCGCAAGCTCGGCCTGTTCAGCCGCAACAAGGCGATCATCGAGATCGGCAAGATGGAGCTGCCCGATCCGCGCAGCCGGCCTCATGCACGGGTCGATCGCGGCAGGCCGCAATGACGCGCGCTGTCGTCCTTGACCTGGATCAAGCCGGCGCGGCCCTGCTGAGCCATTCTCAGCATGTGCAATTCAACGTCGGCCCCGGCGGCATCTTGGGCAAGGTCTTCAGAATGGCTCATACGTGATGCGATTTCTGATCGTCGAGGACCATCCGCTGTTTCGCGAGGCGCTCGAGGGCGCGCTCCGGATGGTGGCGCCCGCGGCCGATATTCTTCAGGCGACCTCGATCGACGGCGCGCTGGAGCAGGTCGCGGCGACCACCGAGCTCGACCTGATCCTGCTCGATCTGTCGATGCCGGGCACCACGGGTCTTTCGGGCATCATCCGCATCCGCAAGGCGTTCCCCAAAATTCCCGTCGTCATCGTATCCGGATATCAGGATCGGCAGATCATCTCCGGCGCATTGTCGCTCGGCGTGTCCGGCTACATCCTCAAATCGTCGTCCAAGCAGGATCTGGCGCAATCGATCGGCGAGGTGCTGCGCGGCGCGGTCTGTGTTCCCGCCGCGTATCGCGGGCAGGTCCGCCCGCAGCGCGCGGCCGGCCCCGCGCAGGATCTCCTGAAGCGCCTGCACGAGCTGACGCCGCAGCAATTGCGCGTGCTCGAAATGCTCAAGCGCGGGCTGCAAAACAAGCAGATCGCCTTTGAGCTGAAGATCTCGGAGACCACGGTGAAGGTCCACGTCTCCGACATCCTGCGCAAGCTCAACGTGATCAGCCGCACCAAGGCCATCGTCGAAATGTCCAGGATCGATTTCGCGACGCTGGCAGGCGGGGGCACCGCGGCCGAGCGCGAGCGGCCACGGCCGGACCAGCAGTGAGGCGATCCGCGCCTGGTTTGCCCTCCAGATTGAGAGCGCTCTGTTTCTGTTTTCGGTTGTAAATCATTGCCTTGAAGAAACGTAAGATATTACCGCTACTGTGCATGGGGTTGTTTTCGCCATTTTTGTTGGGAGCCATGCGCGCTTGCCCCGCAGGCGGGGGCGAAGGCCATCCGCGCGGGCTAGCTCAGCAGGAACGACAGCAGCGCCCGCATCTCGGCGGGCTTGATCGGCTTCTTCAGCACTTCGAGGCCGTGGCGGCTCGCGTCCTTCGCGGCCTTTTCGGAGTAATCGGCGGTGATGATCATGGCCGGCGTGTCGAGCTTCAGATGCTGGCGGACGTCGGCGATGGCCGACAAGCCGCTCTCGCCGTGATCGAGATGGAGGTCGGCGATCACGGCATCGGGTGCGCCGCCGAGCTCGCTGAGGCGCAGCAGCGCATCCGCGGCCGAGCGCGTGGTCGCGACGTCGCAGCCCCATCCTTCCAGCAGCGCGGCCATCGCCTCCGAGCCGTTCGGGTCGTTCTCGATCAGCAGGATCTTGGCGCCTTCGAGCCCGCTATAGCGCCGCTCGGCGAGCTTGACCTCGTGCACCTCGTCGCTGACCTCGGCGAGGTCGGCGGGCTCAAGCTCCAGGGTGAAGGTCGATCCCCGGCCGACCTGCGACGACAGCCGCACCTCGTGCCCGAGCACGGTTGCGAAACGGCGGACGATGGAGAGGCCGAGCCCGAAGCCGGCCTGGTCGGTCGCGGTCGCCTCGCCGCGCTGGAATTCGCGGAAGATTGCCTGCTGCTGCGCCTGTGCAATTCCAGGCCCGGTGTCGGAGACCTGGATGCAGATGTGGTCGCCTCTCAGCCGGCATCCCATGACGACGCCGCCGTTGCGGGTATAGCGGATGGCATTGGCAAGCAGGTTCTGCAGGATCCGCCGCAGCATCATCGCATCCGACCTGACCGCGCGCGGCGAGGTGCGGATGCGCAGGGAAAGACCCTGCCGCGCCGCGACCGGCTCGAATTCGTTGCGGAGCTGTTCGAACAGGGGCGCCAGCGCAATCGCGCGCACGTCGGGCTTGAGCGCGCCGGCGTCGAGCTTTGCGATCTCCAGCAGCGACCGCAGCAAATCCTCCAGCATCAGCAGCGAGCGGTCGGCCTGGTCGATGAGCAGGCCCGCCTCCTGCGATTCCATCATCTCGGTCAGCGCCGACAGCGTCAGGCGCGCCGCGTTCAGCGGCTGCAACAGGTCGTGGGTCACCGAGATCAGCACCGATGATTTCAGCGAGCTTGCGGCTTCGGCCTGCTGCTTGGCGCGGTAGAGCCCTTCATTGGCGCGCTCGACCGAATGCAGCGCCTCGCGCAACTGATGAGTCCGGTCGCGAACCTTGTGGTCAAGCGCAATGGCGGTTTCGAACAATGAAAAGGCGTTGAGCTGCTGGTCCATCGAGCGTTCGACGCGCGACATCAGCGCGGCATTGATCTTCTTCAGCTTCGCCGCCTCGCGCCGCAGCTGGTCGACCGTATCAGGGCCCTGCAACATGTCCGTCACGACGGGCGCCTTCCGATCGCAACGCCGGTGAAGGTCTGGTTCACATGCATGGAGCCGAACTGCTCGCCATAGGTATGAAAGCCGACGACACGGTTCTGCCGGTACAGGTCGGACATGTCGCGGGCGAGCTGATGCTGCTCGGCGTCGAGCCGGCGCAGCAGGCACTCGAAGCCGATATAGAGCGAGACGTCTCCGATCTGGTCCCGGATCTCGGCGAAGGTGTCGCGGGTCGAGCCGACCAGGCTGCGCGACGTCGCCGCCGTCAGCACCATGCCCTCGTCGATGGCGCAGAAGAAATGTAAGGATCCGTCCGGCTCGACGCGCTGGATCGACCGCGCGTAATAGGCGCCGCCGACGCGCACCAGCACGGGGTGGGACGCGAAGGAAAATGGATCGAGCTTGGCGTCCAGGATCCCGACCATGCGCGAATATTCCTCGGCCGCGGGCTCCGCGTTCAGCTCCCTGACCGTTCGATTTTCGATGTCGGCTTCGGTGACCACCATCTTCTGCGGGCTCGGCTCGAAATTGTCGCACTTGAAAGCCCGGAACGGCAGCGAGGTGTTCAACAGGATCAGGAGGGCGGCGTTGGTGTGTGCCTTGCCGTCGCAGAACACCCAGGTCTTCTCGAAGCGCATCCCGTCGCCTGCGGACCCGCCGACGACCGGGATGTCGTCGAGCGAGGCATAGATCGCGGACATCACCGCCTCCTCGCGGCGGCACAGGCCGTCGATCAACACCAGGCCGAAGGGATTGCCGCGATCGACTTGCGGGGTGATCCGCAACAGCTCGTGCCGGAGCTCGCCGCCGATCCTGCGGCCGTCCTCGACGCGGAAGCTGTCGAGGTTGAGAATGGGCCGCACCGCGGCCGAGAAGTCGGCGCGGCTGAACGCCAGCGCCACGACGCTGTTCTCGTCCCAGCCGTCAGGGGCGAGCTCGCCCGCGGTCGTGCAACCGCAGACCTGAGTCTCGTCGAATTGCCGGGTGATCTCGGCGATGAAGTGATGAGGGTCGTAGCTGGGCGAGAGGAAGACCAGGATCAGCGCCAGCTCGTCGGATGGGAGCTGGGCGGCGAGCTCGGCCACGGCTTCATCGACGCTCGCAGCCTTCGATTTGGCAACGGCAACGCCAGACGCACCGCCAAACCGAAAATCGGTTTGCCCCACTCCGTTTCTCCCCTCGAGGACCAGCCTGGTCTAACGCCAAGTGCCTGATAAGTGCCCGACAAGTGTTCAAAGAATAAGGCGTTTTCCGGTTAGCCGCAACACGGCGCCCTCGGCCCGGCAAGGCTGGACGCGCGCGAGGGGCCGGAAACTCTCTCCACCCGGGGTGCAGGCCGGACGGATTTACCACCCCTTGACGTTTCTGCCTTAATTTTCCGCACGCGTTCGGAAAGGGCTGCTTCCGGGCCGCGTGATCGTTGCAAGAACATAAGGTTGGGGGTGGGAATGTCCGGGCGTATCGCGTCGCCATCTAAGCGCACCATATTTCCGACCCTCAGGTTCCGCGCCAAAATCATCCTGGGCTTTGCCGCAGTGCTGGTGATCTCCGCCGGCAGCATGGCTTTCGCCTATTTCGGCTTCGAGCGGGTCTCCTCCGGGGTCGGGTCCTACCGCACCAGCGTTTCGGAGGCCGACCTCGCCCGCAACATCGACCGCGAGCTGCTCGCCTATCGTTCGTCCGCCCGCTACTTCGTCGTCACCGGCAAGGAAGATGACGCCAAGGCGGCGCTGGAAGCCGAGGCCAGCCTGAAGAACGCCATCGACCAGGCGATCAAGGGCGCCAAGCGGCCGGCGCGGCAGGAGAGTCTCAACAAGCTCGCCAAGGAGTTCTCCAACTTCTCCGCGACGTTTGCAAAGATCCTGCAGGCCAAGCGCGACAGCGCCCTGCTGGTCCAGAACCAGCTCCAGCGCAACGCCAACCTCCTGAAGTACAAGCTCGACGACATCGGCAACAACGCCTCCGACGCAGAGGCGCAGGCGATCGAGTTCGGCACCAAGCAGGTCAATGCCCAGTTCCAGACTGCGAGTTCGGCCGCGAGCAATTTCATCCTCAACTCCGATCAGGCGGTGGCGACAAGCGCGCTGGCGCGACTGAAGTTCGTCGAGAACTCGCTGGGCGCGGTCTATTCCATGGACGACAAGATCGTCGCCGGCTTGAAGGATGCGAAGGTGCTGCTCGCGGCCTATCGCGACGCGCTGGAGAAGCTGATCGCCAACGCCAAGATGGTCGATGAGCTCGTGACCGAGATGAGCGGCTCGGCTGGTGCGATCCTGCAAGGCGCGACCGCCATGAAGGCGGACCTCGTCGCCGAGCAGCAGCGGCTGGATACGGAATCGGAAGCGACCATCGGGCAGACCGAGCAACTGGTGCTGATGCTGGCCGTCGGCGGCACGCTGTTAGGTGCGATCCTCGCCTTCCTGCTCGGCACCGGCATCTCGCGTCCGATGATCGCGATGTGCAAGGCGATGCGCGAGCTCGCCTCGGGCAATTTCGACGTCGTGCTGCCGGGCCTCGGCCGCAAGGACGAGATCGGCGAGATGGCCGGCGCGGTCGAGGAGTTCAAGGTTCAGGCCGTCGCCAAGGCCGAGCGCGATGCCGCTGCCAGCGAAGCCCAGAACAAGGAACTGGCCACCGCCCGCCGCTCCGAGCTGATTCGCTTTGCCGACGATTTCGAGAGCGCCGTCGGCGCCATCGTCTCCAACGTCTCGGCCTCGGCCGTGCAGCTCGAATCGGCGGCGTCCACGCTGACCCGTACCGCCGAGACCACGCAGAGCCTGTCGAGCCAGGTCGCCGGCGTCTCCGAGCAGGCCTCCAGTAACATGCAGTCGGTCGCCACCGCGACGGAAGAGCTCTCGGCCTCGGTCGAGGAGATCGGTCGCCAGGTGCGCGATTCCAGCCGCATTGCGGAAGCTGCGGTGGTGCAGGCCAAGGAGACCGACGGCCGCATCGGCAAGCTCTCGCATGCTGCCCAGCAGATCGGCGAGGTGGTCAAGCTCATCACGGCAATCGCCGAGCAGACCAACCTGCTGGCGCTCAATGCGACCATCGAGGCGGCGCGCGCCGGTGAAGCCGGCCGCGGCTTTGCGGTGGTCGCCAGCGAAGTGAAGTCGCTGGCCAGCCAGACGGCGAAGGCCACCGACGAGATTTCCTCCCACATCACGGGCATGCAGGGCGCCACCGCCGAGTCGGTCGCCGCGATCAAGGAGATCGGCGCCACCATCGGCCAGATCTCGTCGATCTCGACGTCGATCGCGAGCGCGGTGGAGCAGCAGGGCGCCGCGACGCAGGAGATCGCGCGCAGCGTCCAGACGGTCGCCCAGGGCACCCAGACCGCAGCCACCGACATCGGCGAGGTCAACCGCGGCGCCGCCGAGACCGGCTCGGCCTCGGAGGAGGTGTTGAATTCGGCCAAGACCCTCTCCAGCGAAAGCACCCGCCTTCGCGCCGAGCTCGACCGCTTCATGGGGAATATCCGGGCGGCGTGAGGCTCGGACTTCTCCCCTCTCTCCACCGTCGTCCTGGCGAAAGCCAGGACCCATTACCCCGAGAGCCAGCTGGGCAAAGACCGGCAACCACAAGTCATCGCCAAACCACGCCCTGTGGTAATGGGTCTGGATCAGCGCTCGCTCCGCTCGCTCGTCCGGGACGACAGCGGAGATTGGCGCCGGCCTTCAATTTGTAGCGGCGCGAGAAAGCGCGCCTTAACATTTGCCCGCGTCACCGAACCGCAAGTTGCGACGCCGCAAATTTACCGCCGCTTATCCTTTGCCAATTACCGTGCACACGAGTCGGGAAGCGGGCTGCTTCCGGGCTGCGCCTGGTTTTCCGCGAATGGAATGGGGTGGGGGAATGTCCGTCAAATCCAAGCCGAACACATCGAAACTGCCAACCTTGCGTTTTCGCGCAAAAATCGTCCTCGGCTTCGTGGCGGTGCTGGCCATCCTCGCGGTCAGCATGGCTTTCGCCTATTTCGGCTTCGAGCGGATCCAGGCCGCCGTGGCCTCCTACCGGACCAGCGTGGCGGAAGCGGATCTCGCGCGAACCGTCGACCGCGAGCTGATCGCCTATCAGGGGCTGGCGCGGGCCTATACGTTGACCGGCGCGACAGACGACGAGACCGCGGCCAAGGCGGCCGAAGAGAATCTGAAAGCGGCGATCGCCAAATCGACGTCCGCCACGACCGGCGCCGCGCGCCGCGAGCAGGTCGGCAAGCTCGAGGCGGAGTTCCAGCGCTTTACGAAAGTATTCGGTGAGATCATCACCCTGACGCGCGAGAACAACAAGATCGCGGCCGATGAGCTCAACAGCGTCGGCAACAAGATTCGCTTCAAGTTCGACGACCTTGCCGATACCGCGGCGCTCGCCGGGCTCGCCTCGGTCCAGACCACGGCCAAGGACGTCACCTCGCAATATCTTGCGGTCTCCACCTCTGTCGGCGCCTTCGTCGCCAAGCCCGAACCGAAGACCGCCGACGGCGTGATCGCCCGCATCAAGTTCCTGGAGACCCTCCTGGTCTCGATCTATGCCAACGACCAGAAGATCACCGACCGCGTCACCGAGATCAGCAACCTGCTGAAGCAGTACCGCACCTCCTTTGCCAAGCTGACCGAGAACGTGAAGGTCATCGTCAAGTCGAACGGCGAGATGACCAAGACGGCCGCGTCCATCCTCAAGCTTTCGAGTGAGCTGCGATCGGACCTGACCGCCGATCAGCAGCGCATCGAGGCCAGCGCCAATGCAACGATCGGAGAGACCGAACGGCTGATGCTGATGCTGGCGCTGGGCGGCCTGGCGATCGGCGCCGTGCTCGCCCTGATGCTCGGCAACGGCATCTCGCGTCCGATGATCGCGATGTGCAAGGCGATGCGCGAGCTCGCCTCGGGCAATTTCGACGTCGTGCTGCCGGGCCTCGGCCGCAAGGACGAGATCGGCGAGATGGCCGGCGCGGTCGAGGAGTTCAAGGTTCAGGCCGTCGCCAAGGCCGAGCGCGATGCCGCTGCCAGCGAAGCCCAGAACAAGGAACTGGCCACCGCCCGCCGCTCCGAGCTGATCCGCTTTGCCGACGATTTCGAGAGCGCGGTCGGCGCCATCGTCTCCAACGTCTCGGCCTCGGCCGTGCAGCTCGAATCGGCCGCGTCCACGCTGACCCGTACCGCCGAGACCACGCAGAGCCTGTCGAGCCAGGTCGCCGGCGTCTCGGAGCAGGCCTCCAGCAACATGCAGTCGGTCGCCACCGCGACGGAAGAGCTCTCGGCCTCGGTCGAGGAGATCGGCCGCCAGGTGCGCGATTCCAGCCGCATTGCCGAGGCCGCCGTGGTGCAGGCCAAGGAGACCGACGGCCGCATCGGCAAGCTCTCGCACGCCGCCCAGCAGATCGGCGAAGTGGTCAAGCTCATCACGGCGATCGCCGAGCAGACCAACCTGCTGGCGCTCAATGCCACCATCGAGGCGGCGCGCGCCGGTGAAGCCGGCCGCGGCTTTGCGGTGGTCGCGAGCGAAGTGAAGTCACTGGCCAGCCAGACGGCGAAGGCCACCGACGAGATTTCCTCCCACATCACGGGCATGCAGGGCGCCACCGCCGAGTCGGTCGCCGCGATCAAGGAGATCGGCGCCACCATCGGCCAGATCTCGTCGATCTCGACGTCGATCGCGAGCGCGGTGGAGCAGCAGGGCGCCGCGACGCAGGAGATCGCGCGCAGTGTCCAGACGGTCGCCCAGGGCACCCACGCTGCAGCCACCGACATCGGCGAGGTCAATCGCGGCGCCGCCGAAACCGGCTCGGCCTCGGAGGAGGTGTTGAATTCGGCCAAGACCCTCTCCAGCGAAAGCACCCGCCTCCGCGCCGAGCTCGACCGGTTCATGGGGAACATCCGGGCGGCGTAGCGCTCTCTCCGCTGTCGTCCTGGCGAAAGCCAGGACCCATTATCCCGGGAGCCAGTTGGGCGAAGACCGGCAACCACAAGTCTTCGCCAAACCACGTCCTGTGGTAATGGGTCCTGGATCAGCGCTCGCTCCGCTCGCTTGTCCAGGACGACGGCTGATTTTTCGCTGTGCCGTCTAAGCCTCACGCTCTTCCAAACGCCCACTTCAATTCCACCTTCGCCTGCTCCAGCCGCGCTCGCTGTGTTTTCGGCAGCGTCTTGCCGGCACGGTTGATATAGAACGTCAGCATCGACAGCGCCGAACGATAGGTGCCGGTCTTGCGGCGCGAACTGTGCTCGGCCGAGCGCTTCAGCGAGGCTGCGATCTTCTTCGGACTCGTGAGCGTGAATACGCCGCGCTTGAGATCGAGCGCGTCGCTCTCCTTGGTCACACGTTGCGACCAGCGCTTCGATGTCGCGCGTTTCGCGCTCTTGCGCACGCTGGTCTTCCTGCTGCGCGCAGCTGTTTTGCGAGAATGTGTCGTCTTTCTGACGTGAGCCATGCGTCAACTCCCTGCGGCTCCTTCGGAAACGGACGGCGTTGGAGGCCGTTCCTGCTGGAACCGGCGCTTGCCGCAGACGTTGTCGCAGGTGGCAGGCGGAATGCCGCACCCCGATGATCGGTTCGCCCCTGGCCACATCATGTGAACCGGGGTCGCTTCTATTGGTCAGACCCAGCAACGCGATGGAATTGCAGCAAAGCCAAGCGCTGAATTATGGACCTGCTGTCTCGGTGGTCGCGACCGATCGCATCATCGAGACCAGCATTCCCTCACGTCTCGACGCGCTGCCGTGGAGCGGCTTTCACACCCGGGTCGTGCTGGCGCTCGGCATCACCTGGATCCTCGACGGGCTCGAGGTGACACTCGCCGGTGCGCTTTCCGGCGCGCTGAAGCAAAGTCCCTCGTTGCAATTCTCCAATCTCGATCTCGGCATTGCCAATTCAGCCTATCTCGCCGGCGCGGTGCTCGGCGCGCTCGGTTTCGGTTGGCTGACCGACCGCATCGGCCGCAAGAAACTGTTCTTCATCACGCTCGCGCTTTATCTCTCCGCGACCGCTGCGACCGCACTGTCGTGGGATATCGCGAGCTACGCGCTGTTTCGTTTTCTCACCGGCGCCGGCATCGGCGGCGAATATACCGCGATCAATTCGACCATCCAGGAGCTGGTGCCGGCGCGCTATCGCGGCTGGACCGATCTCGTCATCAACGGCAGCTTCTGGATCGGCGCGGCCATGGGCGCGGTGGCGGCCATCGTTCTGCTGGATCCCGCCTTGATCGGCCCCGATCTCGGCTGGCGCCTCGCTTATCTCATCGGCGCGAGCATCGGCCTCGTCGTGCTGTTGATGCGGATGTGGATCCCGGAAAGTCCGCGCTGGCTGATGATCCACGGGCGGCCCGATCAGGCCCACGCCATCGTCGACGAGATCGAGCGTTCGGTGATCGGACACGACCAGGATGCGAGCGACCGACGCTTCACCAGGATCCGGCTGAAGATGCGCGATCACACGCCGATTCGCGAGGTCATGCACACGCTGTTCACGGTCTATCGCCAGCGCGCGCTGGTCGGCCTCGTCCTGATGGGCGCGCAGGCTTTCTTCTACAACGCCATCTTCTTCACCTTCGCGCTGGTGCTGACCGATTTCTACGGCATCAGCGCCGATCATGTCGGATGGTATCTGCTTCCCTTCGCCGCCGGCAATTTCCTCGGCCCGCTGCTGCTCGGCCGCCTGTTCGACACGCTCGGACGGCGCGCGATGATCATGTTCACCTATGGCGCGTCGGGCCTGCTGTTGGCGCTGTCGGGCTATCTGTTCTCGATCGGGGCGCTCAGTGCGCAAGGACAGACCATCGCCTGGATGGTGATCTTCTTCTTTGCCTCGCCCGCCGCGAGCGCGGCCTATCTCACGGTCAGCGAGACGTTTCCTTTGGAAGTCCGCGCGCTGGCGATCGCGGTGTTTTACGCGGTCGGCACCGGTATTGGCGGCGTCATCGGCCCGGCGCTGTTCGGCGCGCTGATCGACACGGGATCACGCACAAGCGTGTTCGCCGGCTATTTGCTGGGGGCATTCCTCATGATCGCGGCCGCGATCGTGGCGTGGCGCTACGCCGTCTCCGCGGAACGCAAATCGCTCGAACAAATAGCGCGGCCGCTGGCCTTTATGGAGTAGACTATGAAATCGGAATTTGCGGAAATGGCAGTGGACCAGAAGCGCACCATGCCCGTTGACGACGATGTGCCGGAAACGGTGCCGGTGCCGCATGCGCTCGTGCCACATCTCGACGAGACCGCGATCCTGCTCGACATCGACGGCACGCTGCTCGACCTGATGCCGACGCCGCGCGAAGTGTGGGTGCCGCCGGGCCTGTCGGAGACGCTCAAGCGGCTGGTGGAACGCACCTCCGGGGCGTTGGCGCTGGTCAGCGGCCGCTCGCTCAACGACATCGACTTGATCTTCGCGCCCGACGTCTATCGCGCCGTCGCCGGCCACGGCGCGGAGATGCGGCTGTCGGTGGACAATGAAGCGGATGATGTGCACGCGCCGCCGCTGGACAAGGAGTTGAAGCGGCGGCTCGCTGCGATCGCAAAGCTCAGTCCGGGCATTCTGCTCGAGGACAAGGGCTATTCGCTCGCGCTGCACTATCGCCTCGCACCGCATGCGGAGAAGGCGATCTTCGAGGCTGTCTCGCTGATCCGCGCCGATCTGCCCAATGCGCCGATCGAGGTGCTGCCCGGAAAGTTCGTCTGCGAGATCAAGCATTCCGGCTTCACCAAGGCGACCGGCGTGCACGAGTTGATGAAGCACGAACCGTTCAGGGGACGGCGTCCACTGTTCATCGGCGACGACGTCACCGACGAGACCGTGTTCGCGATCATGCCTGACATGAACGGGCTCGCTTTTTCGGTGGGCCGCCGTGCCATGGGTGTGAATGGTCACTTCGATGCGCCGAGCGATGTGCGCGCGTTTCTCGCGCGCCTGCTCGATCCGAGGTGAAACAAAGGCAGCGCCACGCTGCAGACATAAAGGCCGTCGGCGCAGCGCCCTAGCGTGCAGCGATGCATGCCGTGCAATAGTACCAAAATGACTGTCTTTGCAGTAGGTTCCGCAAGCGAAACCAGTTCCAACGTGCGCGCCTGACTTTGGTTTCATTTCGTGGAAATGATGACAGGAACCATATTGATGAACGCCAGTTAAACGGGGTGGAATGAACAGGAGGGGACGACCTGTGAACTTAGTCGTCGTTTCGAATCGTGTTGCGCGCGGCAAACCCAACGAGCCCATGACGGGCGGCTTGGCTGCGGCATTGCTTCCCGTTGTGGAACATTCGGGTGCCATCTGGGTGGGGTCTTCCGGCCGCGTGCGTGACGGCCATCAGAAGGAGCCGTTTGCCGAGATCGAGGCGCTGGGTTCGGGCGCGATTGCGACGCTGGATCTGCCGGCGGCGCATTACGGCGGCTATTACGAAGGTTTTGCCAATTCGGCGTTGTGGCCGGCGCTGCATTCGCGCAGCGATCTGATCCGCGTTTCGCGCGAAGACTATGTCAGCTATCGCGAGGTCAACGCCTTCATGGCGCGCGCCTTGATGCGCTTCCGTAAACCCCGGACCGCATTCTGGGTGCAGGACTATCATTTCCTCGCACTCGGTGCGGAGCTGCGCGATCTCGGCGTCGACGATCCGATCGGCTTCTTCCTGCACACGCCGTGGCCGGTGGCCGCGGTGACGCAGGGCGTACCCAATCATCGCGAACTGATCACGGCGATGCTCGCCTACGATCTCATTGGCTTCCAGACCGAGGAGGATCGCCAGAATTTCCTCGGTTATGTTGCCGGCGAGCTCGGTCTCGTCATCGATGATGGTGTTGTGCTGTCGCAGCACGGCCGCACCCGCTGTGAAGTCTTCCCCATCGGCATCGATGCGGAGAAGTTCGCGCAGTATGCCGCCAAGTCCGCCTCGCATCCGGATGTGTCGCGGCTGCGCCGCAGCCTCAACGGCGAGCGTCTGGCGATCGGTGTCGACCGGCTCGACTATTCCAAGGGCCTCGTCAACCGCATCAGCGCGTTCGACCGGCTCTGGACCGAGCAGCCGCAATTCTTGCGCAGCATCTCGCTGCTCCAGATCGCCAACCCTTCGCGCGGTGCCATCGAGGCCTATGGCAATCTTCAGAACGAGGTCGCGCGTCTCGTCACCGACGTGAACGGCCGCCACGGCGAGGTGGACTGGACGCCGATCCGCTATCTCAACAAGGGCTTCAGCCAGGCCGTGCTCGCGGGCCTCTATCGCACCGCGCAGATCGGTGTGGTGACGCCGCTGCATGACGGCATGAACCTCGTCGCAAAGGAGTATGTCGCCGCGCAGAACCCGGCCGACCCCGGCGTGCTGGTGCTGTCGAAATTCGCCGGCGCGGCGAATGAGCTCGACACGGCGCTGCTGGTCAATCCGCACGACATCGACGCCATGGCGCGCGCGATCGCGATCGCCGCCGCGATGCCGCTCACCGAGCGCAAGATGCGCTGGGACGCGATGATGAAGAAGCTGCGCGGCCACACCATCCAGCAATGGTCCGCCGATTTCGTCGCCGAGCTCGAAAAGTGCCGGATCGAGAAGGCCGCCGTCGCCCCGCTCGCAGCCCAGCCCCCGCAAGCGCTGCGCTGGTTGAAGTCGGCGATCTCGGGCGTGCGGTTGATTTAGCTTCTGATCTTCCCCCCTCCCACGAGGGGGGAAGGAAGAGATCGTCAATAGCAATACGACATGCCATCCAGAATCGCGCACTGCCGCTTGTTCGGCGCGTTGGGATCGTCCAGCGGCACCATGCCCTTGCCCTGGCCGACGAACACGCCGGGCCCGACATGCACCGAGCTCTTGTTGCCGATGATCACGCTCGGATGCGGCGACGAACTCGAGCGCGTCCCGTCCGGCCAGATGATGGCATCGCCCGAAAGCACCCCGCGCCGCCCGTCGTCGCAGCTGACGTCAACCCCTTGGCGGGTGCAGACCTGAGCCAGGGCCGGCCCGGCAAAGGCGGAGCCAAGGGCCGAAATCAGGCCCAGCGCGGCGATGGTCTTGCGGATGGTCATGGCGCCCCCGGTCGTGTTTGGCATTCTCAAGTGAATCGTCGCGCCAAACCCGTCATGGGTTCAGCCTGCAGGCGGTTCCGAAGCAGCCGCCGGCGCCAGATATTGTCGTTTAAATACAACAGCTTACGGAAAATTCACCCGATTTTCCCGCGGTCTCTTGCAAAATCGCCGGCGCCCCTTCAAGAGAGGGCGCTCCGGAGAGATGGCCGAGTGGCTTAAGGCGCACGCTTGGAAAGCGTGTGTGCGGGAAACCGTACCGTGGGTTCGAATCCCACTCTCTCCGCCATTTTCGCCATTTTCTACGCCAAACCACGATTTGGCTCGTTTGAATTCGTTAGCTTGGCCGAATGTACGAAATGGCTGGCCTGACGGAGTCCAATATCATTGTCGCCATCGACAAGGATGAGGGCCTCTCTTCCAACTCGTCGGTTACGGCCAGACCGCGACAGTGAGCAAGTGGTTTCACTTCAGCTCGCGTTGCTAGCCGGTGGCGCAGTCCTTGAGTTGCTGTCGAAGCCATTGATGACCGCGATCGTTATCGAATCGGGCGTGCCAAGTGGCGTGCAGCGTAAAGGGCCTCGTATTGAACGGCAGCGGCAGGGATTGCAGGACATCACGGTAGCGGTTGAGGAAACGCTGCGGAAGAGTGCAAACGAGGTCGGTCGACTGTAGCAAGAGCGGCACGACGCTGTAGTGCTGAACTGACACGGCGACGCAACGCGTCAGCCCGTCCCTCGCCAGGACATCGTCGATGAAGCCGCGAAAGCCGCCGCCTTCTCCCGAAACGATAATATGCTCCAGGCGCGAATACTCTCTCATCGTGGGCCGCCGCAATCCGCGCGGATGATCCTTACGCTGGGCCATCATGAACCGTTCATCGAGCAGCGGCTGGGACGGCATTCCGCTTGGGACCGCATCTTTCGAAACCAGCGCAACGTCGAGATCTCCCGCCTCGAGCTGGCCAGCCAATTTCATCAAATCGATCGAGCGGAAGGCGAACCGGATTCCCGATAAGCCATCCCGTCGCGAGAACGCGACCAGCCGCGATCCAACAATAGCGGTCGCGTTGTCGTTCGCACCGATTGTGAAAGTTCGATCCGATTTCTTCGGGTCGAAGCCAGCTGGTGCACCGATAACATCTTGCAGATTCTGCAGTGCCAGTCGCAGAGGTTCCTTGAGCTCGTTTCCCCGTGGGGTGAGGACCATGCCTTTCCCCGAGGCGGCAGGTGTCAGCAACTGATCCTTGAAGATATCGCGAAGCCTGGCCAGTTGGGCGGAAAGTGCCGGTTGGCTAATGCCAAGCCGCGCTGCCGCACGGGTGATGTTCCTCTCATCGAGCATCACCTTGAGCGATGCGAGCAGAGGCATGTCATGAGCCCTGATATTCATCCGAATTATACCACATATCTCATCTATCGATTTCAAATATCCCATGACGGAGGACATCAAGGCAAGCCGGATCATATGGGCCGCGAAAGCGGACAAGATAGTTGGGGGACAGATGAGGAAGCTGCCAAACGCCGGTCCTGCTGCGGCGGAGCCCACCATCGAGTTGCAGCGAAGGGTCATGATCGCAGCGACCGTCGGTACGGTCATCGAGTGGTACGATTTCTTCATGTATATCTCGGTGGCTTCGGCCATCTCGGTTAATTTCTTCTCGGCCGACAATCCCGTTTGGGCCAATGTCTTCGCGCTTCTCACCTTCGGCACGGGCTATCTCGTTCGGCCGTTTGGAGCGCTGGTGTTCGGTCGCATCGGCGACATGATCGGACGCAAGCAAACCTTTCTCACCACGATCCTGATGATGGGATCTTCAACGGTCGCCGTCGGTCTGGTGCCGAGCTATGCGTCGATCGGCCTGTGGGCGCCTTCGATCTTGATCTTGCTGCGAATGATCCAGGGATTGGCTCTTGGCGGCGAGTATGGCGGTGCTGCGACCTACATCGCAGAGCATGCACCGCAAGGCCGCCGCGGCTGGTTAACGTCCTGGCTGCAAACCTCTGCACCGATCGGCTTCGCTCTCTCGATGCTATCCGTGTATCTCATGCGCTCCAGCATGACGCCCGAGGCATTCAATGACTGGGGCTGGCGGATCTTGTTCATCAGTTCGGTGTTGCCGCTCGCGATCTCGGTCTGGATTCGGTTGAAGCTGCAGGAATCGCCGCTCTTCCTCAAAATGAAGAATGAGGGGACGCTCTCGAAGTCTCCGATCTACGACACGCTCCGGGCGCTGCCGAACCTGAAACGCGTGCTGATCGCGATGTTTGCGATGGTCGTCCCCCAGAGCGTGCTGCTGGTCGGTGCTCAGATCTATTCTCTGGTGTTTCTCACGGGCACGGCCAAGGTCGATCCGCAGATCGCTAGTCTCCTGGTCGGTGCGGCCCTGATGCTGACGCTGCCGGTGATGATCCTCTTCGGCTGGTTGAGCGACCGCTACGGCACCAAGATATTCATCCTGGCTGCCTGCGTCATTGGCACGTTCACCTACCTCCCGCTCTACAAGGCACTCATCTTCTATGCCAACCCTGCGCTCCATGCCGCGCAGGCCGCCGTACCCGTAACCGTCGCGGTGGATTCATCGGAGTGCACCTTCCAATTCAATCCGATCGGAACGGCGAAGTTCACCACAGGGTGCGATATGGCCAAGAACGCCTTGATCCGGTTCGGCGCTCCCTATTTGACCAGGTCCGAAGCAAAAGGGGCGGTCGCGACGGTTTTCGTTGGCAGCAAGCCAATCCCGGTTGGCGCCGCAGGGCAGGCTCCGGATGTTGCGGCGTTCACCGCCAAGTTGAAGCATGCGCTTGAGGAGGCCGGATATCCGAGCCGTGCCGATCCAAGTGCGATGAATTTCGGAATGATCATACTCGTGTTGGCGGCGCTGAGCACGGTTGCCGGCATGATCTTCGGTCCGCTGGCATCGGCGATGACCGATCTGTTTCCGCCCCAGGTGCGTTACACGTCGGTCTCGTTCAGCTATCACGTGGGCAACGGCTATTTCGGCGGCCTCTTGCCGGCGATCGCCGCGGCACTCCAGATCTCCAGCGGCGATATATACGCCGGTCTGTACTACGTGATGGTCATTTCGGCGATCTCGTTCTTTCTCGGCTTGTTCTGGCTGCAATCGGCGCCGGCAGCGGCCAAGGTCGAGTCAGTCGCGACTGCCACGGCCTAGCGGTCACGCTTCAATCTGCACAAGCAAGAAAGTCTGGTTCACATGACCGCAATGCACGCGATCGGCAACGTTGCCATTCGTCAGGTTGTCGAGATCCGAGGTCCGGGTTTCACCCCGGACTTCCTCTTCCCGGATTGGGATCAGTCGGTTCTGGCGAAGCACCGAGCGCTGATGATCCCGGATTGCTTCGACGAGGCGGAGGGGCGCTTCATCGCGAGCATCCACACCTGGATTCTGAAGACGCAGCACCATACGATCCTGATCGACAGCTGCGCAGGCAACGACAAGAACCGTCCGATGCTGCCGCGCTTTCATCAGTTGAATCTGCCTTTCCTCGCCCGGCTGGCGGAAGCCGGCGTCTCACCTGAACAGGTCGACTATGTCTGCTGTACCCACCTGCACGCGGATCATTGCGGCTGGAACACGCGACTCCTCAACGGCTGCTGGGTGCCGACATTCCCGAATGCCAAGTACGTCTTCTCCAAGGCCGAATACGATCATTGGTCCGGCCCGGCTGGCAAGGAAGGCTTCAGCGCCGGCGTATTCGAGGACAGCGTTCTTCCTGTTATCCAGAGCGGACAGGCCGAGATCGTCGATGGCGAGGCTGCGATCGGGGACGGTCTTACGTTCCATCCGACCCCGGGGCACAGCCCTGGTCACGTCGCTATCCAGCTTTCTGACCAGGGACAGAAGGCGCTCTTCAGCGGCGACATCATGCATCAGCCGCTTCAGATCTATCGTCCGGACTGGAACAGCGCGTTTTGTGAGGACGCGGAGCGCGCACGCGCATCGCGCCGCTGGCTTCTCGAACGGGCTGCGGAAGATCGCTCGACCGTTTTCACGGCTCATTTCGCCAACACGTCAGCCGGACACGTCACACGTAGCGGCGACAGGTTCGACTGGCGGTTCGTGTAACCTGAGGGGATACCGAGATGCATAAATCGATTACCGACGCCATCATCAGCGAAGAGATGATGATCCCGAGCGACACCGCAGGGATCGAACTCTTCGTTCGCAACAAGCGACGGTCCGACTTGGTCCGGTTCTCTGCCGACAAGACGGTCTTGTTCGTCGCGGGATCGACCTATCCGGCGTCGACTTCGTTCGACCTTCGCCTGGACGGCTTGTCCTGGATGGATCATCTGGCCCAGGAGGGCTATGACGTCTATCTCGTCGATGTCCGCGGCTATGGTGGGTCGACCCGTCCCCCTGAAATGGAAGAACCGGCGTCCAACAATCAGCCAATCGTGCGCACACCCGTCGCTGTGCGTGACGTCGGCAGTGCTGCTACGTTTATCCGGTCGCGGCGAGGGGTCGACAAGATCAACCTGATCGGGTGGTCGTGGGGGACGACGCTGATGTCACGCTACGCCTCGGAGAACCTGGCGCACGTCAACAAGCTTGTTCTGATCGCACCGCAGTGGCTCCGGACGACCCCGAGCGCGGCTGATTCCGGCGGCGCCCTCGGCGCCTATCGCGTCGTCGAGCGCTCGGCGGCCAAGAGCCGTTGGCTGAACGGCGTTCCCGATGACAAGAAGGACGCGATATTGCCGCCGGCCTGGTTCGATGCGTGGGCGGAGGCAACTTTTGCTAAAACAGGACTCGGGCCGGACAAGCTGCGGGCGCCGAACGGAACGGTTCAGGACAGCCGAGAATATTGGGCATCTGGCAAGCCGCTTTATGATCCTTCCTCGCTCACGGTGCCGGTCCTGATCGTCCATGCCGACCTGGATCGCGACTGCCCAATGGATATGGCGCAAACGGTGTTCAGCAAGCTCTCGGCGGCGCCATATCGCCGCTGGATCGAGATCGGCGAGGGCACGCACTCGGTATTCATGGAGAAAAATCGCTGGCAGGTCTTCGCTGCTGTCGACGGTTTTCTTGGGGAACGGCCTGCAGCCTAAAGAGGGCATGCCGCGATTGCCCAGCTCCCGAAATGGCAAGCATGGCGACTCGTCCTCTCAGGCGCCGTAAAGGCGCAAATTTCCATCATTGGTGATCAGCCGGACCTGCACATCTGGCCGCGTGGCCGCTATGTCGCCAATCTGCGACGCAGGCATCAGGCTAAAGGCGGTCGAAAGCGCATCCGCCTCGGTGGCGGTCGGCGCAATGACGCTGACGGTCCGATAGAGCGCAGGGCTCCGTCCCGTCCGGGGATCGAATAGATGCGTGAACCGGCCCGCCGGATCGAAGCGGAAGCCCGCGCCCGCGGTGGTCGCGACCGCCCGATCAATGAGGTCGATGGTTTCCGTGAGCGCGCCGGCTCGGTCCGGATCGGAAAGGCCGACGCGCCACGGCGTCCCGTCCGCGCGCGCTCCGAGCGCGCGTATCTCTCCCATGTTGACGAGGGTCGTCGACAACCCGCGGGCGCGCAAGACATCCACGACACGGTCGGTGGCGTATCCTTGGGCGATGCCGTTCAGGGTGATCGCAGCGCCATGTCTGAGGAGCGCCACAAGCTTTTCGCTTACGCGCAGGCCGCTGCTGCCCACCTTCGCGAGCGCCTCCGCCAGCTTCCCGGCCGGCGGACCGCCGGGATCCGGATTCTCCGACGAAAAGTGTGCGGCATAGAGCTGCCAGAGCGGCTGGACGGTGGGATCGAAGGTGCCGCCGGTAAGGTCGGAGAATTGCAGCGAGGCCTTGAGCAGCGCGACCATGTCGGGCTCCGGTGCGACAAGGATGCCACTCCGGTTCAGGGCACAAATGGCGGAATCCGCCCGGTACAGGCTGAACTGCCCTTCGAGTCGTCTTACCTCAGCCAGGCAATCCTGGATGATCCTTTCCGCCTCCTCCCGATCGGGATGGAAGATATCGATCGACACCTGCGCGCCGAGCGCCGATCCGCGCCAACGCACTGCCCCGGTCGAGGACGCGTGTCCGCCGCCGGAAAGAAACGCCGAGCTTGCGGTCGCGGCTGCGATGGTGATCATGCGCCGGCGCGTGAGATTTGCTGGTGCCATCGGAAGCCTCGTCAGTTGGTCCGGGCGCTGGGGCGTTCATGCCCGGTTTGATCGACGGCGGCGCTGTCGCTGCCGAGCACGTAGCCGCTCGGAACGTCCGCAAACGTGACGACCTTGCCGCCATTGGCGGCGGTGAAGGCGTCCGCCGCGGCACGATTGCCGAAAGGCACAGCCTCGGCGGCCCCCATTCCGCCCTGCTTGCGGCTCTCGATGACGAAGAACGCCTTTTTGGCGTCGATCCAGTTGGTCGCTCCCGGCTCCTCCCAACTGGGCGCGCGCGCCATGTCGGACACGTAGATCGCGCGGATGTCACGGGGCTGATCCGGCATCAGAGTGAAGGCCACGGTGTCGCGCACCGAGGTGAACCAGTACGGGTCGATGCGGCTCGCCGTGATGATCTGCCCTTTGGGGCCAGGGTGTTCGAGCACGTTCATGCCGCAGAAGACCCCCATTGCATCGCTGTTGAGCGCCGCGGGCGGCGGCATGACGGCATCGCTTCCGTCCCGATTGCAGCCGGCGAGGACCAGCGCGACGATCATGCACAGAATCCGCAGGATCATAGCTCCCTCCGAGCGAAGAAGGCGGCCGCAAGCCCGAGCGGCGCGACGACCCAGGCGGTCAGTCCCGTCAACAGCGCGCCGACGCTGGTCGTCGCGGTGCCGGCGAGCCCTGCCATCCCGGAAAACTGGCTGACGTTAAAGCCGGTCAGGTTCGTCATCCGGTACAGGTCCGTCGGATTGAGGAACAGCAGCGCTTCGAGAACGGGTGCGGAGACGATGTTCCCCTGATCGACGACCAGCACGCCGAGCAGTGCCATGTCGAATACCAGCACCATCAGCAGCCAGACTCCCACCGAGATGCCGGCGGCGGTGCCGCGGTCCCGGACCAGACTGCTGATCAGATATCCGACCGCGACAAAGACCGCCCCGAGCATGACCGAGGTTCCGAGCATCGAGGCGAAGGCATACCAGCTCGCGGCGAGCACGGAGGCGCCCGTCGTCGCGAGGGCGGCGGCCGCGGCGCCGTAACCGATCACGGTCGCGAAGGCGAGGATCAGGACGTGGCCGCAGAATTTGCCGAGGATCACCTGGCCTCGGCCCACCGGATAACTCAGGAGCAGCGTCATGGTGCCGCGTTCCATCTCGCCGACCACGGCGTCGTGCGAGATCAAGAGGGCGATCAGCGGAAGCAGGAAGATCGTCAGGCTCGACAGGCTGACGACGACGACGTCGAGCGCCCCCGCGCCGACATTGCCGGTGGGTGCGCTTCCCAGGAACGTCAGCGACAAGGCCAGCGCGGCCAAAAGGAGCGTGGTTGCCAGGACCCAGCGGTTCCGCAACCCTTCCTGGATCTCCTTGGCGGCTATGATGACGATCGTTCTCACGCAGCACTCTCCTGCGAATTTAGGAAATGCGCATAGAGCTCATCGAGGGTCGGCGCCGCGATCTCGATGTTGATGACGCCGGGATCACTGGCCGCAGCGCGCAGCACGTCCATTTTGCGCGCCTCGTCGGGCACCAGCAGCATGCGTCCGCGCGGGGTCGCGACACTTGCACCGTTCATCCACGCTGCGGGAACGCCGGCGCCGGGCGCAAAGTCGACCGAAACGCGGATCGGGAGTTGCGAGATCGAGCGCAGTTCCGACAGGGTGCCCTGCGCGGCGAGGAGCCCGCGGTTCATGATGAGGACATGCTCGGCGCGATCCTCGAGTTCGTTCAGCGCGTGGGACGAGATCAGCACAGTGGCGCCGTCGTCGCGGAGTTCGTTCAGGATCTCATAGAAGGTCTGCCGTAGCGCGGGATCCAGTCCCGTCGTCGGCTCGTCGAGCAGGAGCACCCGGGGCCGGCCGAGCAGCGCCTGCGCCAATCCGAGGCGCTGGCGCATGCCCTTCGAATAGGTCCCGACCCGGCGGTCGGCCGCATCGGTCAGTCCGACGCGATCGAGAAAGGCCCACGCTTTCGACGGTTTGACGTGTTTCAGCCGCGCGTAAAATGTCAGCGTTTCTCGCCCGGTGAGTGCTGCGTTGAAGGCAACATTTTCCGGAAGATATCCAAGCTGCCGTCGTGCCGAAAATTCACCGGCGGCCGGATCCTCGTCGAGCACGCGGATGGAGCCCTGATCCGGACGGATCAATCCCAGCATCAGCTTGATCAGTGTGGTCTTGCCGGCGCCGTTGTGGCCGACCAGCGCGCTGAGCCGCCCCGGGGCGAGATCGAACGAGACGTCGCGCAGTGCGCGCACCGTGCGGTAGTTCTTCACGACACGAGTAACGGAAACGGTAGCGCTCATCTTCCGCCCTCCTTGCCCGACGGCCGCGGGGGTGGAGCGATCAAGGGGTGGCTGTCGATGACGCCGCCCGGGTAGAGCGCCGGAAACTGAGCCTGGGCCCACCGCAGCACTTGCACCGCAGGGCTGTTGATCAGCACCTTGGCGGAGGGTGCCGTCCACAGCACCCGATCGACGAGATCGTTGGGTCGGTAGGCGGTGTCGGCGATGCCGTCACCGTCGAGATCGAAGGCGGGATTGTCGCTCCAATAATTGCCCCGGCCGCCCTTGGACCAGTCGAGGTTGCGCGTACCGACATATTTGACCTGGTTCCGATTGCCGACGAAGGCGTTTCCGGTGATCTCGTTGCCTTCGGATCCGGCCGTGAAATGAACGCCGATGGCGCAGCGTTCGAACCAGTTGTTCCGGAACCGGTTGTGGTTCGTGTTGTAGATGAACACGCACTTCTCCGGGCCGCTTCGCAAGCTCTGCTCGCGCTTCGTGTCCGGGATCATGCCTCGCTCGTCGTCCGGCCCCTCTTCGCTCCCGACGGACACCGTATCCAATAGTCCGCCCGTCACCCTGTTTCCGTCGATCTCGGCGTAGTTGGCGTAGTTGAACAGGAGGCCGTGATCGCGATCGCGATCGGAGATGTTGTCGCGGATGATCAGCCGGTTCGAGTACATGATGGCGTAGCCGACATGATTTCCGATCGAGACGTTGCCGCTGACTTCGCTGTCGTTGGTGTACATGTAGTGGACCGCGAAGCGGACCTGTTCGAAGCGGTTGCCGACGAAGCGGTCCTTGCGGCTGGAAATGGTAAAGATACCGTCGCGGCCATAGCGGAAGGTGTTGTCCGCAATGGTGACTTCGGGAGCGTTCCAGAGCGAGACGCCGTTGCCGGCCTCGCTGAGGCGATGGCCGCGAAGCCCTTCGATCAAGTTGTTGGCCACCCGCGATCCGGTCGCTCCGTGCACGTAGACGCCGAACAGGTTTCCCACCAGGCGGTTGTTCTCGATGGTCGCGCGTTCGGCGGTCTTCTGGAGAAAGACCCCGGAATTCATCGCCTGCAGGTCGCGCCCCGACCCCCGGATGGTCACGCCGCGGACCGTTACATCGGGCGCGGTCACCGTGACGACGTTGCCGGAGCCCCCGCCGTCCAGCACGGCGCCGGGACGTCCGGTCAGGGCAAGAGGGCGATCGATGCGGATCGAGCCGTTGTAGTCCCCTGGAGCGAGTTCGACGACGTCACCGTCGCGGGCACGATCCAGCAACGCCTGCAGCGGTTGCCCCGGCACAGCAGTCAGCGTCTCCGCGCTGGCGAAGCCGGACAATCCGGCGGCGACGAGCGCCGCCGGAAGCATGCGTGACGGAAGACGCACGGTGTCGCTCCCGATCAGACCGATTTCGGCTCGACGAACATGCGGCCCTTCATCTCCATGTGCATGGCGTGGCAGAACCAGGAGCAGTAGTACCAGTAGACGCCCGCCTTGTCGGCGCTGAACGACACCGACGCGGTCGCCATCGGCGCGACCTCCATCTGGATACCGTAGTTCACGATGCAGAAGCCGTGCGTCAGGTCTTCGACCGCATCGATGTTGGTGATGTAGACGGTGACCTGATCGCCCTGCTTGACCTGGAACTGCTCGAGCCCGAACGCCGGAGCGGTCGAGGTCATATAGACCCGCACCTTGTTGCCGTCGCGGATGATCTTGGAATCCGCCTCCAGGTTGATCCCGTCGGCCTTGGCTTGCTTGACCGCATCGGCAAACATCGGATCGGCGCGGTCCCAGATCGAGATCGGGTTGATCTTGGAACGGTGCACGATGGTGGCGTCATGCGGCTCGGCGAAGCTAGGACCGTCATGGACCAGTTTCATCTGGTCGCCCGAGATGTCGATCAACTGATCGTTCTCCGGCTTCAGCGGGCCGACGTTGAGAAAGCGGTCCTTCGAAAACTTGTTCAGCGAGATCAGCCATTTTCCGTCGGCCTCCTTGGTCTGACCCATCGAGGAGTGATTGTGGCCAGGCTGATAGTGGACGTCGAGCTTCTGGATGATGGGATCGACCTTCTCGCCCTTAAAGGCTCGTTTGGCGAGATCGATGTTCCATTTGACGACCTGGCTGTCGAGGAACAACGTCGTGTAGGCGTTGCCCTTGCCGTCGTAGGCCGTATGCAGCGGCCCGAGGCCGAGTTCGGGCTCGGCGACCACGACGTCGCGCGGTTTGATCTTGTCGTCGAACAGTTGGTCGAACAGCCGAACGTCCATCACCGTCACCGTCGGCGACAGCTTGCCTGCCGCGACGATGTGGATGCCGTCGGGCGCGGTATTCATGCCATGCGGATTGTTCGACACCGGAACGTAGCGCGTGTAGGGCGAGCCCTTGCGACCGTCGATCACGGGCACGCCGTTCATTTCCTTGAAATCACCCTTCTTCACTGCCTCCTCGATCCGCTTGAGGTTGAAGATGACGACCCAGTCCTGCTCGTTGGCGGTCATCTCGGCCAGAGTGACGCCTTCTTCGGCGTTGTAACAGGTCGAGAAGCAGTATTTGCCTTGGTAGTCGGAATCGACGTTGTCGAGATTGCCGCTAACCATCACCTGCCAGGCCACTTTCATGGTATCGCCGTCGAGCGCCGTGAAGATGGAGTGATATTCCTTCGGGTTGTCGAGAACCTTGCCGTCGTTCGGCAGCGGAACGCCGTCTTCCCCGTTGCAGAACACATATCCGGTTCGTGGATACTTCTGTAGCCGAAGGCCGTGGACGGTGTGCTGATTCGGCAGTTCGATAATCTTGTCGCACTTCATGACGTCGAGCCGCACCCGCGCCACGCGGCTGTTGGCCTTGTCGTTCATGAAGGCGTAGCGGCCGTCGTAGGTGCCATCCGTGAAGGAGACGTGCGGATGGTGGAGGTCGCCGTTCATGAACGTGCCGCCACGGTTCTTGAGGAATTCGCGGGTTGCCGGCTGCATCCCTTCTGTCAAAACCTTCAGGCTTTCGTTGGTCTGGCCCCAGCCGGTCGCGCTGCAGCGGTTGAAGACCGGAACGCGCATCAGTTCGCGCATCGAGGGGAGCCCGATGATCCGCATCTCGCCGGATTGGCCACTCGAAAAGAAGACGTAATATTCGTCGAGCTCGCCCGGCGCGACTTCGGTCTTCTGCACGGCCGGACGTGCCGGCGGTGCCTTGGGTGCGGCAGATTTGGTCTGCGCGTCGGCGGTCGAGACGAAGCCCGCGCCGTCCTTCGTCACCACCGCCCCGCCGGCAAGTCCCACGCCCGCAGCGGCCGCCGTGGTCCCCAGCAGCGTTCGCCGGCTGACGCCCTTGATGTTGTCGCTGTCGCTCATGATTGCCTCCTCGGCTTTCGGTTCAGGTTGCAGATGGCGTGATGGCGTCGACTGGCGACGCGCCGACGGGTTTTCCCCCGGCTGTGATGATTGTGTTCGGTCCTTTGCCGCCTGATCGCATCGAAGGCGACGACATGGCCATCCGCTTCTCGCGCTTCAGCCGCACCTGGATCATGTGCGGGCAGCGGTGGTCATCGAAATAGAGTTCCTGGCAGTGCATGCAGTAGATGCACTCGTTGACGTTGATGTGACCTTCCGGATGGATCGCTTGCACGGGGCATTCATTGGCGCAGCGCTGGCAGGGCGAGCCGCATTCCGGCCAGCGTCGCAGCCATTCGAACATCCGGATGCGGCCGGGAATCGCCAGCGCCGCGCCGAGCGGGCACATGTAGCGGCAGAAGAAGCGCTCGACGAACAACCCCGCCGCGAGGAGGGTCAGGGCGTAGACGACGAACGGCCATTCCCGCGCGAACTTCAGAACGATCGAAGTCTTGAAAGGTTCGACCTCGGCAAGTTGCTCGGCAAACGCCGTCGAGTAGAGCGACATGCCGAACAGGCCGAGGAAGATGATGTACTTGATCGGCCACAGCCGTTCGTGAAGGCCCCAGGGAACGCGGTACTGCGGGACCTTGAGCGCCTTGGCAGCGTTGTTGAGCAATTCCTGCAGGGCGCCGAACGGGCAGAGCCAACCGCAGAACGGTCCGCGCCCCCAGAAGAGAAGTCCCGCCGCGATGGAGGCCCAGAGAAGGAAAATCAGCGGCGCGGAGAGGAAATACTCCCAACTGAACCCGGTCAGCAGGGAGTTCGTGAAGGTCAGGACGTTGACCACTGAAAGCTGAGCGTTCGCATACCATCCCAGCCAGACGAGAATGAACAGCAGATAGAAGCGGCGGACCCACGTGTACACCGCCGGACGACGGACCAGAAAATTCTGGAAGAAGAAGATCAGCGTCAGCGCGCCGAGCGCCAGCATCGCTGTGCCGATCTTGAGGGCGTCCGCGCGCCATATCCGCATCCACAACGGATCCTCGTCGGTCGTCGGCACGCGGGCTTCGGGGGCGGCGGCCGGCGACGACTTTGCGGTCGGCGCCGCTGCCGCTGCGGCCGGCCGAACCGGCGCTTCGCGCTTGAGATAGATTTCGGGAAGTGTGTATCCAAGATCGAAGGTGACCCAGGCCTTGTCCCGTGCGCCGACGACGCGCTGCACCAGGAGCTGCAGCGCCCACGGCTCGGTCGGATCGAACGCGAAGTCGGCCGGCACGATGAACAGCGCAATTTCGGGAAAATCCGGCGCGCCGTCGGCCGCCAGGCTACCCAGTCGGGTATGGTCCCGATCGCGGAAACGGATGCTGTTGGTTTCCTGGATCAGCTCGATCCGGTCGAAGATTCCACCCCGAACGTAGGCGGCCCCTTTGAAGGAATAACGGCCGGCACCGGCGACGACGAGCGCCTGCTGGCCTGGCTTCAACCTGCCGGCCAGCCGACCGTAGCTCTCGTCGCCCAGCAGGCTGCGGCCGATGGTCGGCACCGCGACGTCCGCGACATAGAGATCGATGAAGCTGTCGTCCGGAGCGCCTTCCTCCGGGCGCGCTGCGGCGACCGCATTGCCCGATTTCTCGAAGGCCTGGTTGATATCGGCGACGGAGAGGGTTAGCCGCCGGACCGAGCCGTCGCCGACCAGGGTCTGCCAATCGCGGACTTCGCTCTTGGCCGCGTCGATGGCCTTCGTAGCTCGCGGCCCGGCCGCCGCAACCGGGCTGCCCTGAGCGCCGAGGCGGCCGCTCCGGATCAGCTTGGTGGCGGATCGAACGATGCTGTCGCCGATCACCAGAACGGTTACGGTTGCGCCGCTGACGATGTCGACTTGGGGCGCCGGCGCAGCCCCGCGGGCGACGCTCCCCAGGTCGGCGCCGATCAGCTTGTTGACGGCCTCCAGAATGCGCTTTTCGGGGATGCCCACCAGCACGATGGGCTCCTTGTGCTCGACCAGCTTGAGGCCGGTCAGCACACCTTTCGGATCGATGCCAACGAGCATCTGGATCGGTTTTCCGGAATAGCCGACCGCATTGGCGAAATCGGAATTCAGGTACACGAAGCCCTGCAATTGATCGCCGCGATAGGCCGGTATGATAGGCGGCTCGCCCTGCGGGGGACCGAAACGGTCGGCGCCCGGGAAGAAGTCGGCAGGGGCAATCTTCGACAGGTAACCGTTCAGGTCGGCAGCGGACGCGGTGCCGAAGGACGACACGCAAAGCAACGCCAACGCGAAGAGTGCGCGCGCCGCTTGGGTTAGAAAATCCGGAACAACATGCGTTCTTTGGAGCATGGGACCTCGAACGTGAACGCCGCGACCGACCGGGCCGCGCGCTCCTATTTCTTCCGAAGTCGCCGTTGACGCAGGAACTTGATCGGATAGATGCTACGCTGTCAACCGAAAGAGTGTTTGCGCTGGATCAAGCTCGCCAATTGTTCCGTGAGGATCTCGTCATGCCGTTGCTACGAACTTCGCTGCTGATGAGCGAGCCGGCCGGAACGCTCGAGTCGCTCGACGAGTTGTTCGCTCTCGCCAACGCCATGGAAGAGGAGGCTGCGAAAAGATACTCCGCGTTGGCGGAGGAGATGCGACGGCAGAACAAGGATGCCCTGGCCGAGGTCTTCGCTAACCTCGCCGCCGCTGAGCGCGAACATGTCGACAGCGTCGCAAGATGGTCACAATCGCGCCGCGGCAAGGCGCCGGATCCGGCGCTGGTTCGATGGGAGGCGCCCGAAACCTTCGACGCCGAGACGGCAAGGGAGATCGAAACCTCCCGGCTGACGACCCCCTACCGCGCTTTGGCCATGGCGGTTCGCAACGAGGAACGCGCCTTCGCATTCTGGTCCTACGTCGCCGCCTATTCCCGGGATTTGGAGATCAAGCAGGCCGCCGAAGCCATGGCGCGTGAGGAACTCGGACATATCTCGACACTGAGGAAGGAACGGCGTCGCGCCTACCATAAGGAGCATGAGCAAACCGAACGGAGGGGGCGCGACGATTCGGCCGTGATGCAGATCGATGCGCGCGCACTGGAGCTCCGTCTCGCAGCGCAGCTTGCCGACTTGGAACGCGGTCTCGCCGGGGCTGCAGCGGTCCGCACACGGGAGCTTGTTGAAGAGACGATGCAGATGTCCGAGAAAGCCGAGGGCATCGGGAAATTCCCGGTGTCACTCGAACAGCGCGACGCGGAGACGATCTCGGAAGCGCTGGCCGACGGCTACCTGGAGAGCGCCGAAAGCGCCAGCGATCAAACCCAGGTCGTGCTGCTACAAGAATTGGCGGAAGGGGCCATCGCTCGCTTAGCGTGGTTGCGCTCGTTGACGGTGGCGTGAAGGTTGAATGCGACGTCGTTCGTCTCCGTGCCCGGTCCTGGCCGTACGCCATCGGTTTCCTGGTCGCGCGAAGTCGATCCGACAGGCCCACGAATCCGGCTACGCGTTATGGCAGGCAATTGCTCTACCGTCCGCGCCGGCAGACCGAAGCTCGGGAACGTCGACCAGGCAGCGATGGCTGGCTATCGGGCAACGTGGGGCGTAGGCGCAGCCGCTTGGCCGCTTGAAGAGGCTTGGCGGTTCACCCGTTTCGATCGCGCCGAGAATCCGCTTGGATGGGTCCGGCTTCGGAATTGCCGCCACCAGCGAACGTGTATAGGGATGGCGCGGATCGTCCAAAACCGTCCGCGTTGCGGCCTGCTCCACGATCCGCCCCATATACATCACCGCAACGCGATTGCTGATTTGTCCGATGACGCCGAGGTCGTGGGAGATGAACAGCATCGACAGTCTCAGCTGCTCACGCAGATCCATCATCAGATTGAGCACCTGGGCCTGCACGGACACGTCGAGGGCTGAGACCGGCTCGTCGGCGATCACGATGGACGGTGAGGGAAGAATTGTTCGTGCGATGCCGGCCCGTTGCCGCTGCCCGCCGCTCAGTTCGTACGGATAGCGCGCGGCGAAAGACGGATCCAGGCCGACCGCCGTCAGCGTGGCGGCGATCGCCGCGCTGCGCTCGGCGCGACTGGTGAAGAAACCATTGATATCGCCAGCCTCCGCGACCGAGTCTCCGATCGACCGCCGCGGGTTGAGCGATGCATAGGGATCCTGGAAGACCATCCGGATGTTCAGGCGCATGTTGCGAAGGCTGGCGCCCGTCATGTCCGTTCCCTTGAAGCTGATGGTGCCGCTGTCGGGCCGGGCCAGCCCCACGATGGACCGGCCCAGCGTGGTCTTGCCACAGCCTGACTCGCCGACGATCCCGAGCACCTCACCCTCTGCCAGCGACAGCGACACACCATCCACCGCCCGCACCTGATATTTTCGGCCGGCGCGCTTGACGCTGAAGGAGACCTCAAGATCCCGAATGTCGAGGACGGTGTTTCCGTTCATCGCGGTCCCCCGCCGTCCAGGGGAAAGGCGCAGAGCACCTCGTGTCCGCGAGAAACTTCCGCGCGCGGTGGGGCCGCCGTGCGGCACGACGCACGCACCGCTGCGCACCGTGAGGCAAAGACGCAGCCAGCGCCGACCGTGCCGGGCGCCGGCGGCTGGCCCGCTATGGTTGGCAGGCGGCGCGCGCCGGAATTCCGCGACGGCATGCAGTCCATCAGTCCGCGCGTGTAGTGGTGGCGCGGTCTGCCGAACAACGCCTCGACGCCGGCGGTCTCCACGATCCGGCCCGCATACATGACCGACACGCGATCGGCGAGCTGCGCGATCACCCCCATGTCGTGGGTGATGAACAACATCGCCATGTCGAGGCGGTTGCAGAGCTCGCGCAGCAGCCCGAGAACCTGCACCTGGATGGTGACATCCAGTGCCGTGGTCGGTTCATCGGCGATTAGAACCTGAGGCCTGCAGGCCAGCGCGATCGCGATCATGACCCGCTGGCGCTGGCCGCCGGACAATTGATGCGGATACGCCGACAGCTGCATTGCGGGATCGGGCATGCGCACCAGCTCGAGCAGTTCGCGCGCCCGGGCGATCGCCGGGGGACCGGAAGATCGATCATGCACGCGCACGGCTTCGGCGATCTGATCGCCGATCCGACGAACCGGGTTAAGCGAGGTCATCGGCTCCTGAAAGATCATTGCCATCCGGCCGTGGCCCGCTTCGACGCGCTGCCAGGGCTGCAGCTGCGTCACGTCGCAGCCCTCCAACAGGACCCGGCCGGCCCGGATCCGCGGGCCGGGCTGCGGCAGCAATCCCATCACCGCAAGCGAGGTCATGCTCTTGCCGCAGCCGGATTCGCCGACGAGGCCGAGGATTTCGCCCTTGCCAAGTTCGAAGGACACGCCGGCGACGATGTCGACCGGTGTGGTCTCCGAGCCCAATGACACCGTAAGGTCGCGAACGGACAGCACGATCTAGCCCTTCTCGCTAAAGACCTGACGGAACCGGGGATCGAGACGATCGCGCAGTGCATCGCCGACCAGGTTGAGCGAAAATGCAGTCGCCACGATCATCATGCCCGGAAAGAACAGCAGCCACGGGGCTCGGGTGATGAAGGTGCGCGATTCCGCCAGCATGTTGCCCCAGCTCGGAATCTCCGGCGGAGCGCCCAGGCCCAGGAAATCGAGCGATGCCGCGCCAAGCTGCGCGAACGCGAAGACGAAGCTGGCCTGCACAAGAAGCGGTGAGATCAGGTTCGGCAAGATGTGCTTGCCGATGAGCCATGCCGTTCCGGCGCCCATGCTGCGGGATGCCTCGACATAGGTCTCCACGCGCAAGCGCAGCGTCAGACCGTAAACGATGCGCGTCGTCGTCGTCATGTAGCCGAGCCCGATCGCCAGAATGGCATTGGCCACGCTCGGGCCGAGGACGACGATCAGCCCAAGTGCGAGCAGCAGACTCGGGAATGCCATGAGCACATCGACCAGGCGCATCAGCAGGTGACCGAGCCGGGGGAACAGGGCGGACAGAACGCCGATCGGCACGCCCGTCGCAAGCGCGAACACGACCACGCCCGAACCGATCAGGAGCGCCATGCGCGCCGAGTGGATGACGCGTGACAAGGTGTCCCGGCCAAATTGGTCGGTACCGAACCAATGAAGCGCGTTCGGAGGTGTCAGACGGATCGATGGGTCGATGGCGTAGGGATCGTAAGGTGCGAGCCAGGGCGCGAAAGACGCGGCGAGCACGGTCCCCAGCAGGATGCCGAGCCCCACCAGCGCGATCGGGCGCGCGACGAACGGCTTCAGCCAAAGGGTCGCGCCGGCGCGGCTCATTGGAGTTCGACCCGCGGATCGAGCAGGCGATAACTCAGATCGACGATCAGGTTGATCAGGAGATACACGACGACGATGACCAGAATGACGCCCTGGATCACCGGATAGTCCCGGCGGAGGATCGACTGTACGACGAGGCGGCCGATACCCGGCAGGGCAAATACGGTTTCGGTCACCACCGCTTCGGACAGCAGCGCCGCGAAGGTGAAGCCGAATGCCGAGACCACCGCCAGGAGCGCGTTGCGCAGGATGTGCCGAACCACGACCTGCCAGGGTCGGATGCCCTTTGCACGCGCCGTGCGCACGTAATCCTCGCGGGAGACGTCGAGCATGCTGGCGCGCGTCAGCCGCAGAATAAGCGCGGCATTCGGCGCTGCAAGCGCCAGGCTCGGGAGGACGAGATAGCGGAGATTGACGAGCCCGCCTTCGAAGATCGATGGATAACCGGAGCTCGGAAACCAGCCAAGCCACGCGGCAAAGATCAGGATCAAATAGAGCCCGACCCAGAACGTGGGAATCGAGGCCATCAGCATCGCCGCGCCGGATAGCCCCTGGTCGAGCCAGGTGCCGTGCCGAACCGCCGCGATCATGCCGATCGGCACGCCGATGAGCGTAACCCAGATCATCGTCATGGTGGCGAGCAAGGCGCTGGTCTCGGCACCGTCGGCAATCACCGACAGCACCGGCGCCTGGAAGAAGATCGACCGTCCGAGGTTGCCCTCGAGCACATGGCCGATCCAGGTCAGATATTGCAGGATGATCGGTTGATCGAGACCGAGCTGGTGTCGCAGAGCGTCGATCTGATCGGGGGTCGCGGTGTCACCGAGCAGGACGTAGATGGGATCGCCCGGAACGATATGGATGAAGGCAAAGATGATAACGGACGCCGCCAGAAGCGTCACCGCCGTCGTTCCCGCGCGCTTGAGTGCGTAAGACCACATGTGATTGTGCGGCTGATCAGCGGCGATGATGCGCGCCGGTGACGGCGCTCGACATTCCCAGCGGTCTCATTGCCCGTCCTTACTTCGTGGACACATTCCAGAACACGGGACCGTTCGGGTTCAGTCCCTTCAACTTCGGAGAAGCGATGTCATAGGTGTAGGCATCGCCCACTTTCATGACCGGCACCTGGTCGTAGATCAGCGATTGGATCTTGTCCCATGTCGCCTTGCGTGCGGTCGGATCGGTCGATTTGATCAGCTCGGCCCGAAGCGAACTGATCTCGGGACTGTCCCACCACCCGGGATAACTCGCATTCAGGAACGTGAGGAGCAGCGGATCGGGCGAGAACGAATGGTGGGTGACAAAGATGTCCCACTGCTCCGGCTGGCCTCGCATCTTCAGAAGCGTCGCCCAATCGACGACCATCATCTGAACATTGATCCCGGCGTCGGCCAGTTGGCGAGTGAAGACGGAGGCTTCGTCGTAGTGCGCCTGATAGTTTGTCGAGACCAGAAGGCGGATCGGAGCCCCCGTGTAGTCCGCCTCCTTGGCGAGCTCCTTGGCCTTCTTTGGATCGTGCGGGCTGTAGCCGGAAACGCCTTCCGCCGAGTACCAGGGCGTGCCCTTGGGAAAGATCGATCCCTCGGCGTTCCACAGGTCCTTGGAGCCGAAGGCGACGCGCAGGGCCTGCGACTTGTCCAGCGCGGTCTGGATGGCGCGGCGGAGCTTGTAGTTGTCCTTCAGGATTCCCTGCTTCGAGTTCATGAAGAAAAGGCCGAAGATCGGCGCGTTCGTACGCTGCACCTGGACCGATTGGTCCTTGCTCAGGGACTCGTACAGATCGCCAGAGATCATTTCCGCATAGTCGTAGTCGCCGGCTTGCACGCCGCTCACGCGGGTGCCGACGTCCGGGACCGGAATGAACCGGATCTTGTCGAAGATGGCGATGCGGGCGCCGGCGAACCCGTCGCCCTTTTCCTTCACCGGCTTGTAGCCATCGAATTTCTCCACCTCGACATAGCGGTTCGGCCTCCACTCCACGAACTTGTAAGGCCCGGTACCGATATAGTCCTTCTGCTCGATCGGCCGGTTGCCGGCATTGGCGGCGATTTCTTCCGGATAGATCGCAAGGCCACCATTGACGTCCGCAATGAGGTTCTTCCAGGCGCCGTTCGGCGCGGACAATTTCAGCGTGACTTCGTACTTTCCCGTCGCTTCGACCGACGTGGCTGCGGCCATCAGGAGCTTGCCGCGCGCACCGAAGTTGCCCCACCGCGTCAGCGAGGCGGCCACGTCCTTGGCGGTCATCTCCTTGCCGTTGTGGAAGGGAACGCCTTCGCGGAGCTTGATGACGATGGTCTTGCCGCCGTCTTCCTCGCGGTCGCTCTCGGCCAGCATCGGGCGCGGCGTATAGGTCGAGTCCAGCGCATACAGTGTTTCGAAGATGTGGCGGCCGATGACCGAGGCGACGTCGGCAGTCGTCAGCATGACGTCAAGTGGCGGCGGTTCGCCGATGGTGGCTTCGCGAAGCAGGGTGGCCGCGCTGGCGTGTGCATTGAGAAACAATGCGGCGGCGATCCCAACAGCGCCACGCATCAAGACACTGAGGTCGCATCTCATGATCGCCCCTCCCACCTTGTTTCAGCCGCCTGCCTTCACCTGCAGGGGATGCGCCCTCAGGCGTTGACCCGGCGGCGCGTTATCGTTTGTTTGAAAGTTACATACAGAATATGCTAAGTTTCAAGTAGAAAATTGCGGTAGACTGCCGATCTGTCGATACGTGGATTGATCGAGGCTGAAGGTTTCTTACGACGATCTCCTGGTCAAGGGCGCAGGTTAATCCGACTTGAGGAAGGGCGCGCATGCCGCGTGCGAAGCGAATTCACCCGGCGAAAGCCGCGGGGACGGCAGTCTCGACCCCGTCGCGTCGCGACGCGTTCGTGGCCGGCGACATCATCTCTGTCATCAGACAGAGTGCTCCGAGTCTCAGCCCCTCGGAGCAGCGTGTTGCCATGGCGCTGCTGGCCGACGTCGAGTTTGCCATTCACGCGAGCAATGCGGAGCTGGCTCGCAGCGCGCGTGTCAGTGAGCCGACAGTGACCAGGTTCAGCCGCTCCGTCGGCTGTCGCGGCGTCCGTGACCTCAAGGTGAGGCTGGCTCAAGCCATGGCGGTTGGGCGGATTTACGTTGAGCTGCCCCCGCATGTCGGCACGGATCTGGCGCGCCCCGCTCTCTGGCGGTCGGTGTTCCAGGAAATTCGTCGCGCAATCGCTGCTGCCGAAGAGGGACTACGGAAGGAGGACATCGAGAGGGCTGCCGAAGCCATCTCGCGCTGTTCGAAACTTGCAGCCTTCGGCGTGGGCGGCGGCTCGACCCTTGCGGCGATGGAGGTCCAGAATCGCTTCTTTCGTCTCGGGATCGCCGTCTCTCACACCTCCGACCCGAGCTTGATGCGCATGATCGCGGCGACCCTTGGCGAGGAGGATGTCGTCGTCGCCATCTCGACCACGGGTGCAGCGAGCGAGGTGATCGAGGCAGCCGGTATCGCCAAGCAATACGGCGCCCTGGTCGTCGCGATTACCAGGCCGCAAAGCAGGCTGGCCTCAATCGCCGATATTGCGCTCGGGGTGCACGTGCCCGAAGCGCCCGATGCGCTCAAGCCGACCGCGTCGCGCTATGCCCTTCTCGCGGCCATCGATCTGCTCGCCGCGTCGACGGCCTATTGCAAGCCGCTCGAAGCCCAGACACGGATGCGACGGATCAAATACGAGTTGCTGAAAGGGACGGACGGAAATTCAAATGGGCCGCTCGGCGACTGAAGGGCACTGCCGGCACATGCCAACTGTTGCGCTGCTGACGCTCTCAGCGCAGGCTCGGGCCCTTGCTCAAACGTGCGCGTCGTAGATTTGGATGTCGGGACGAGCAAATCGGACAATCTGCGCGATCAGAGCGGTCGTCATTTTGGAGCGAGCCGGTAGAACTCAAGCCTGTAACAGTGGGCTCGTGTTGGAACGGCATGGAAAACATTGAGTCTGTTAGTCGTTCGGTAGCCAAGATGCTCTCGAGAGAGCATCTTGGCTTCGCAAGGGTACGACGCGTTTCGTCGCCTTTATCTTTGACGACGACGGCAATACGCCTTGGTCGGTCCGGGCCGATGGCTGTTGAGCGGTTGGGGCTAGCTGCAGCTCAGCGGCAACGGCTGGTTGGGATGCAACTCGTACCAATCATAGCAATCCGGATAGGCGCCGTAGAATCCATATCCGGGCCGGTAGCGGCCGAAGTGGTGAAACGCGTGCTGGCGGAGACCGTCGGCATGACCGCCGAAGCCGAGGTGCTCGCCGCCGAAGCCGCCCTCATGCCCCATGCCGCCGAAATGCGCGCCGCCGCCAAAGCCCGCATGTCCACCGCCGAAGCCGCCACCGCCAAAGCCGCCGTGGCCGCCACCTCCTCCACCGTGCGCGTCGGCCGCGCCGATCGCGAGCGTCGAGGCGAGCGCTGCTGTTGCCAGAATCATGATGGCTCGTTTCATGGAAAACTCCTCTCGTGTTGGGCTGCCCGGTCATCCCTGAGGCCCGCTGCCGGATCGTGCTGTGCGCGCGAGGCTGCTGATGACCGGGCGTGTGATGCAGGAGAGGTAGGTGCGCCGCGCGGCAATCCAACTGAATTCGGCGTCAGACATCGGGCGCCGCGCGCGAAGGTGAACGCGCCGCGCGTGGTGGCGGCGCACGCAAGAGAGCGGGCTGAATCGAACAGCCCGCTCCCTGTCATTCGATGTGAAGCGCCCGGCGGAGCCATCCGGCCGGCCGCGTTGGTGCAATCAGAAGCTGCCCGTGCCCGGCTCGCAAGGCACGTTGTTGCCGGTCCACGGCGCGGTGGCAAAGGCGCCGACGCGCGGTGCCGGAATGCAGGCGCGTTCGCCCGGATAGAATGGCGCGCTCGTCGCGACCGTATCGGCTTCCACCGCGGGCTGCTGTACGACGCGATGGTGCTCGCGCGCCATGACGGGGCCGCCCAGCATGGCGGCTGCGATCAATCCCATCGACAACAGTTTGGACGTGGTCATTCGCTCTCTCCATTGATGACATCAGGCCGAACCAAGCCGGCTCGTCATCGACGTGTGAACGATCAGTCGCGATTCAAACGCACGATTTGCTCACCGCAGTTCAACCGCCCGTGACCCGAAGCGGCGTCGCAACCACGATCGTGCGAATGCATAACATCCGTGGCCCCTGAAACTACAGCGCGTGCGTTGACGGCATATGTTCGATCCAGCGCAGTTGGCAGCGGAGCCCGGAAGATGATCACGACATTGGCAACACGCATCGCCCTTGCACTGGCGCTGCTCGCGAGGCGCGCGGTCCGCACCATGAATTGCAATTCAATGGTGCCCCATGCGACGCGAGCCTATCCTGTACCGCAGCGAGTGGCCGGCGTCAGGCGGCATCAGGGCCGCGCGTTCGACGCGGGCGGGCATTGAGCATGACACCGCGTGCCGCTGAACCCTCGCTTCCTCACCGCGCGCCGAAACGGCGTGCGGAACGCGGAACGAGGATCATGAACCGGATTCTCCTGATCGAGGACGACGCCGAGACCGCCGAGGCAATTGTCGCCGAGCTCGTCGATCGCGGGTTCGAGGTGCAATGGGCCGGCGATGGCGTCGACGGTCTCGACCGCGCGCGCACATCGAGCCCCGATGCCATGATCGTCGATCGCATGCTGCCGGGAATGGACGGGCTGGCCGTCATCGAGGCGCTACGCAAGGACCAGGTCAGGACGCCCGTGCTGGTCCTGAGCGCGCTCGGCGCGGTTGACGACCGGGTGCGCGGATTACGCATGGGCGGAGATGATTATCTCACAAAGCCGTTCGCGATCATCGAGCTGGTCGCGCGGATCGAGGCGCTGCTGCGCCGTCCGACCGACAGCCGCGAAACCATCCTGCATGTCGGGCCGCTCGAGATCGACCTGATCGAGCGGACCGCGCGACGCGGCGAGCGCGAGCTCGAACTGTTGCCGCGCGAATTCCGCCTGCTCGAATACATGATGCGCCGGAACGATCAGTTGCTGACGCGCGCGATGCTGCTCGAGGAGGTCTGGAATTACAAGTTCGTCCCGGCGACCACGAACCTGATCGATGTGCATATGGGCCGGCTCCGTCACAAGGTCGACGGTCCCGGAGAGGTGCAGCTGATCCACAACGTCCGAGGCTCCGGCTTCGTTCTGCGTTCGCGGCTATAGGGGCGCAAGATGCACCAGAGCCAGCTGATCCGCTCCAGCACGTTCCTCTGGGCCCTGGCCGTGGCGGCCGCCTTCGCGCTGTTCGTGGTCGGCCTGTTCGCGTTCATCTACTGGAAGCTCGACGACTATCTGGTCGCGCGATCCGATCGCATGATCACCACACGGATTCACTTCATCGCAGACCTGCCGCCGGCCCGCCGCATAAGCGCGATCGCGGATCATCTCGAGCAGGATTCCAGGGGCGTGCAATACGCGGGACTGTTCGATGCTGCTGGCACGAGGCTGGCCGGCAACATCGACCATTTGCCGCGCGAGCTGGGGCTTGATGGCGCGGTGCAGGGCGTGCGGCTCGATCTGTTCGAAAAGCCGGCAGCCCACGTTCCGGTCGTCAGGGCGGTCGGCAGACGTCTCGATGGCGGCGATGTCTTGGTGATGGGACGGAACGTCGATGAGACGCGCGAGATATCGAGCGTGGTGGGGCAGGCGCTGGCCCTGGGCTTGCTGCCGGCCTTCAGCCTCTGTCTGCTGGCTGGCGCCTGGCTGAGCATCCGCGCCCAGAGACGCGTGGAGGAGGTGAACCAACGGGTCCAGCGCATCGTGGCCGGCGAGCTGCGCGAGCGGCTCCCGGAGGGCGGAACGGACGATCCATTCGCGCGGCTGGCCGGGATCGTCAACGGCATGCTCGACGAGATGGAGACGATGATCAACGCGCTCGCCGGCGTCGGCAATGACATCGCCCATGATCTCAGGACGCCGCTCACGCGCGTCCGCCTGGCGCTGGAGCGCGGGCGCACGCATGCGGCAACGCTGGAGGACCTCCAGGAGATTACCGACAAGGCGATCGCCGGTATCGACCAGTCGCTCGCGATCGTCACCGCCCTGCTGCGTCTGACCGAGATTGAGAACAGCCGTCGCATGGCCGGCTTTGGCGAGGTCGCGCTCGACGAGATCCTGCGGGAAGTGTGCGACGTCTACGAGCCCATCGCCGAGGACAAGCGCATCGCCCTCGGTGTCGTCATCGAGCGCAATGTGCAGGTGTGGGGCGACCGGGACCTGCTGTTCGAGGCGGTCGCCAATCTCGTGGACAATGCCGTCAAGTTCACGCCATCGGGCGGACGGGTGGAGCTCGCGCTGGAAGCGGAGGACGGCGCGGCGCTCGTGCGTGTCAGCGACACAGGCCCCGGCATCAGCGAGCAGGAGCGCGAGGCGGTGCTGCGGCGGTTCTATCGCTCCGACAAGATGCGCAACACGCCGGGCGTCGGGCTGGGGCTAAGCCTAGTGGCCGCCATCGTCAAGCTGCACGGCTTCCGGCTGATCGTCGGTCCCGCGCCCGGAGGGCGGATCGAGATCCTCGCCTGGACCAGACGGGCGGACAAGGCCGCCACCTGCCGGTCCCGGACATTGCGGCACGCAGACGCCGACCTGATGGGATGAGCCGAATGATGCGCAATGCCTTCGAGATCGATCAGCCGGCCTGGAGTGTGGGAGTGACAGATGCAAATTAGCCACGAAGTTGCGAGGAGTGCTTCCGTCGCCGCTGCGGGCGCAGCGGTATCGGCACCGTTCCTCAGCGCGTATTCCGCGGCCATCAGACGCTACGAACTGCTCGAGCCAGGTCAGGAGCAGCAGCTGGCACGTCGCTGGCACGAGACACGAGACCGCGGCGCAGCCGACGCGCTCGTCACCAGCCATCTCCGGCTCGCCGCCAAGCTGGCGCGCGGCTACAAGGGATACGGACTTCCGATGGTCGACCTGATCGCGGAAGCGAATCTCGGCCTCGTCATCGCAGCGTCACGCTTCGAGCCCGGCCGCGGCGCGCGTTTCTCCACCTATGCGATCTGGTGGATCAAGGCCGCCATTCACGAGTACATCCTGCGCTCCTGGTCCCTGGTCAAGATCGGGACGACGGCTGCGCAGAAGAAGCTGTTCTTCAGGCTCCGCAGCGAGATCAGGAAAGCCACCGGCAGCGTGATGTCAGGGCTCACGCCTGACGTCGCCGAATTGATCGCCGGGAAGCTCGATGTGACCGCGCGTGAGGTGATCGAGATGGATGCGCGGCTCAATGGCGACATGTCGCTGAACGCGCGCGTCGGTGGCGAGGAAAGCGGAACCGAGCTGGAAGCCTTGCTGGTCGATGGGGCGGTCGACGCCGAGACGATGCTCGCCGATCACGAGCAGACGGAGCGGCGTGCCAAAGCCTTGCGGGTTGCGCTGGGCAGGCTTGCGGCGCGGGAGCGTCATGTCTTCGAGGCGCGGCGGCTGACGGAATGCCCCGCGACGCTCGATCAGTTGGCCCGCGAATTGTCCATCTCCAGCGAACGGGTTCGACAGATCGAGATTCGTGCCTTTGCCAAGGTCAAGCGGGCCGTGATGCTCGCCGCGCAGGATGCGCCACGCGCCGCCGTATGCAACGTCTGAATTCGTTTTCATTTGAACGGAGCTCCGACCGTCCTCACCTGTCCGAAGATCCCGCGTCCCTCGCTCCAGGCAGACCACCATGGGAATTGTTCGCTTCGCACTACGGCTTCCGCACACATTTTATGTGCTTGCCGCGCTGATCCTGTTTCTCGGCGGGATCGCGATCCGGTCGATGCCGACGGATATTTTCCCAGAGATTCGGATCCCCGTTGTCACGGTCATCTGGAGCTACACCGGCCTCTCGACGCCGGAGATGGAGCAGCGCGTCAGCACCTACAGCCAATATTCGATCAGCGCCAACGTCACCGGAATCAAGAATATCGAAGCACAGACCCTCAACGGCCTTTCGGTTCAGAAGATCTACTTCCAGCCGGACGTCAATCTCGATCTCGCGATCTCGCAGATCGTCTCGGCGACCAATGCCATCCGCGCTCTGATGCCGCCGGGCATCCAGCCGCCGATCATCGTGCAGTTCAATGCCTCGAGCGTCCCGGTGCTCCAGCTCAGCCTCGAGTCAAACAGCCTGAACGAGCAGCAACTCTACGATTTCGGCATCTACCGGGTCCGCCAGCAACTGGCTCCCGTTCCGGGCGTGACCCTTCCCACGCCTGCCGGCGGCAAATACCGGCAGATCATGGTCGATATCGATCCGAACAAGCTCCTGTCGCGCGGATTGACGCCGCTCGACATCGTCAATGCGGTCAACACCCAGAATCTGACGCTGCCGACCGGCACGACGAAGATCGGGGACACCCAGTACACCGTTCGAACCAATGCAACGCCGGCCACAATCCAGGATCTCAACATGATCCCGGTCAAGTTCGCCAACGGGGCCACGATCTTCCTGAAGGACGTCGCCCAGGTCCGCGACGGTGCCCAGGTCCAGCAGAATATCGTCCGCGAGGACGGCCACCGGGCCGTTTTGCTCAGCGTCATCAAGAACGGGAACGCCTCTACCCTCGCCGTCGTCAACGGCGTGAAGGCGGCCTTGACGTCGATCCGCGCGTCGGCTCCGGCGGGGCTGAAGATCAACGAGTTGTTCGATCAGTCGATATTCGTCACCCATTCGGTCAACGGCGTGCTGCGCGAAGGAGCGATTGCGGCGGGCCTGACGGCGCTGATGATCCTGGTGTTTCTGGGGTCTTGGCGATCGACGCTGGTTGTCCTGATCTCGATCCCGCTGGCGATGCTGTCCTCGCTGGTCGTCCTGTATTTTCTCGGCGAGACCCTCAACACGATGACGCTCGGCGGGCTTGCCCTCGCGGTCGGTATCCTTGTGGACGATTCGACGGTGACGATCGAGAACACGCACCGGCTCTGGACCGAAGAGGGCATGCCGTTGTCGGAAGCGACCCTGCACGGAGCCGCCGAGATCGCTATTCCGACGCTGGTCTCCACGCTCGCGATCAGTTGCGTGTTCACCTCGGTCGTATTTCTGGAAGGCCCGGCCAAATATTTGTTCACGCCGCTTGGCCTCGCCGTGGTGTTCGCGATGCTGGCGTCGTACGGATTGTCGCGGACGCTCACGCCGATCACTATCGGCCTGCTGCTGAAGGGCGAGCGGCGTCATGGCGAAGGCGGGCGATCGTCGAACATATTCGCGCGCGCCTCCGCCGCGTTCGAGCGCGGGTTCGAGCACCTGCGCGACGGCTATTCCAATCTCCTGCTGACATTGTTGCGTCGTCGCGTCATCGTGCCCGTCGTCGCCGTGCTGGTGCTGGCGCTCGGAGCCACCATGTTCGTCTATGTCGGCAGGGATTTCTATCCCCTGATCGACGGCGGCCAGATCCAGCTCCATGTTCGTGCGCCCGCGGGTACGCGAATCGAGCGGACGGAAGCGATTTTCCAGGCGGTCGAGGACAAGATCCGCGAAGTTATTCCGGAGCGCGACCGGGCGCTGATCGTCGACAATATCGGCCTCCCGGCGCGGCCCTACAATCTCGCATTCACCGACGGCTCCACGATCGGCGTGAATGACGGCACCATTCTCGTATCGCTGAAGGACGGGCACAAGCCGACTGCGGATTACATCAGGAAGCTGCGGCAGGTGCTGCCGTCGGCATTTCCGGAGGACACGTTCTATTTCCAGGCGGCCGATATCGTCACGCAAATCCTGAACTTCGGTCTCCCGGCGCAGATCGATGTCCGCACCGTCGGTTACGGCAGCAACAACCTGGCCGTGGCCAAGGAGCTGCAGAAGAGTCTTGCGGCGATCCCCGGTGTCGTCGACGCGCATCTGCAGCAGGAGGTCGATGCTCCCGCGTTCTACGCCGACATTGACCGCACTCGCGCCGCGCAATTGGGTCTCAACGCGAGCACGGTGGCGACCAATATCAATGTCAGCCTCAGTTCGTCCGCGCAGGTCTCGCCGAATTTCTGGACTGATCCGACGTCAGGCATCCCCTATTACCTGGCCGTGCAGACACCCGAATACAGGGCCAACTCGCTGAACGCCCTGGGCAACACGCCGGTGTCGGCATCGCTCGCCGCAAGCGGGCAGACGGTGCCTGGCCTCCTCAGCAATGTCGCCACCTTCAAGCGGGGCACCGTTCCGACCAATTTGAACCAGGCCAATGTCCAGCCGGTGTTCGACGTCTATGCGAGCGTCCAGGGCCGCGATCTCGGCAGCGTCGCGTCCGATATCGACAAGGTGACGTCCACCCTTCAGAGGCAACTGCAGCCCGGCAATTCGATCCAGGTTCTGGGACAGATCCAGAGCATGCATCAGTCGTTCCGCGATCTCGGGATTGGACTGCTGTTCGCGGCGATTCTCGTCTACCTGCTGATGGTCGTGAACTACCAGAATTTCGGCGATCCCTTCGTCGTCATCATGGCGCTGCCGGCGACATTCTGCGGCATCGTGACGATGCTGTTCGTCACCGGGACCACGCTGAACGTGCCCTCGCTGATGGGCGCCATCATGGCGGTCGGCGTTGCCTCCGCTAATTCCATCCTGCTCGTGACGTTCGCGCGGGACGAGCAGTTGAAGGGACATTCCGCCTTCCAGGCGGCGCTGAGCGCGGGCCGGACGAGGATCCGGCCGGTGCTGATGACCGCGGCGGCGATGATCGTGGGCATGATCCCGATGGCGATCGGCGGGCCGGGTGAGGAACAAAATGCAGCGCTCGCGCGGGCGGTCATCGGCGGCCTGCTGTTCGCAACTCCGACCACCTTGCTGATCGTGCCTTATCTCTTCGCCATGCTGCGCAAGGGCAACGACGGCAAGCCCCGCCACGGCGTATTCGAGGAGCAACCGGAATGAGTGATGTCCGCGAACGGTCCGATGACGACGAGGCAGCAGACCGCCCCGGAGCGGAGAGCCTCAGGATCGTGGAGCTGCCGGGCAAGGGCGCGCGATCCAAGCGCCGTTACGGTGGTCCGCTGCTCGGGGGAGGCGTGCTCCTGCTACTTGCGGGCGGTCTGGGCATCGGCGGCTGGCGGCACTATGAGGCTGCGCGTGAGGTCGCCGCAGTGGCAGAGCAGGTTCGGACCAACGTTCCGGAAGTTCGCGTGGCGACGGTCCAGGCCAGCGGCGACCTCATGAAGGTCACCTTGCCGGCGACGACGACCGCGTTCGAGGCTGCCAACATCTTCGCGCGGACCAGCGGCTATATCGAGAAGCGCTACGTCGACATCGGCGATCGAGTGAAGAAGGGCGATCTCCTCGTGGAAATCACCGCTCCCGAGCTGGACCAGCAGATCGCGCAGGCGCAGGCGACGCTCGCGCAGGACCAGGCCGCACTTCAGCAGGCGCAAGCGAGCCGAGAACTGGCCGACGTCACCAATTCGCGCGACAGCAATCTTGTCAAGCAAGGCTGGTTGACGGCACAACAGGGCGATAACGATCGTCTCACCCTGCGCGCACAGCAGGGCGCGGTGGGCGTCGCGCAGTCGAACATCACGGCGCAGGAGGCGCAGATTCGTGTCCTCCAGCAGGAGAAGTCCTACCAGCGCGTGGTGGCGCCGTTCGACGGCGTGGTTACGCAGCGCAACGTGGACAATGGCAGCCTGGTGCAGGCCGGGTCCACCTTCATGTTCACGATGATGCATTCCAATGTCATCCGAACCCAGGTCTTCGTGCCACAGGACGAGGCTTTCGGCGTTGCTCCGGGCGTCGATGCGGATATCCGCGTCCCCGAGATTCCGGGGCGAACGTTTGCGGGCAAGGTCACGCGGATCGCGACCGCGCTGCAACCGGGGAGCCGGACGTTGCTGACCGAGATCGACGTGCCCAACCCCGATGGCCTGCTCAGTCCCGGCATCTATTGCACGGTCGAATTATCGATCCCGCGCAGGACGCCCTCGACGACGATCCCGTCCGATGCGCTCGTCTTCGATCAGAACGGCCTCCATGTCGCGGTCGTGCGGAATGGTACGGTTCATTTTCAGCAGGTCTCGATCTCCAGGGATTTCGGCACCACGGTGGAAGTGCGCGACGGCGTGCAGCCCGGCGATCAGGTCGTGCTCAATCCTGCGGTCAATCTGGTAGAGGGTAGCAAGGTCACGGTTCGCAAGAGCGAAGTGAGTTAGGGCACCAAAGATGATGCGGCTCGCGTTCGCAACGGCAATGGCTCTGCTGCTCGGCATCTCTCCGGGCCAGGCACAGATCGCGACGACCGGCAGCACGGCAATGGATCTGCCGACAGTGCCGGGCGCGATCGTGATCTCGCCGCTCAACAGTCCGGGGCCGTTTTCGGCAACGACCGTGCCGGGCGCTCCGGATACGACGCTGGCGCCCGTTCCGCTCGCCTCGGATCCGACGACGCCCGGGACGGTGGTCGTCTGCGCTCCGCCGGCGACCTCGCCAACGCCGTTGCCGGCGACACCGACCGTATCGAGCACTGGCCTTTCGACATCGGGCATCGCGGCCCCGATCCTGCCGGTCACGGGACAGAATGGCAGCTCCATCGGGACGATCTCCACGGCCGCGCCGGCGGGAACAGGTGCGACAGTGGCATGCAGCTCAACGCCCGGAGGGCAGGTGACGAGCGCGGCATCTCTGCCGCTTTCGATTCCGCAGGTGCCTGCAAGCCCCGCGCCCGGCACGATCCTGGCGGATACCAGCGGCGCCGGCGGCACGGGCATCGATCCGAACGCCGCCGTCGTACCCAGCCCGAACAGCTCGGCTTGCGCGGAAGGGGTTTCGATGAATCTGGCGCAGCCTGCAACGGTGTTGCCGGCCAACGCCTCGGGCGCAGCGCCAACGCCGGGCGTGTCGCCGATCCTGCCGCCCGGATGCTGAGGCGAAATTGCTGGCCTCGTGCGTCGTCGCAACCTAGTGGCAGGTGCAAGACGCGGGCCGCTCGCCGTCGTATGTCGAAAGCGAGATGCCCGGTATTTCAGCCAGAGCGCGAGCAAACGTGAGTGCGGGAAGATCGATCTCCTGATCGAACAGAGCGCTGACCGGACCAACGAGATCAAGTGCCGTCTGCTGACGGTTCGACTTCGCCATGATCCTTGCCCAGGCCGCCGCAACCTTCAGCTCGTAGAAGCGGCATTGCTGCTCTCTGGCCACGGATAGTCCCTCGGCGAACAGCAATTCGGATCGCGAGAGATCGGATGGGCCATTGGCCAGAAGAACTTCAGCCTTGATCCTCAACAGGTCCGCAAGGCACCACAATTGCCGGCCTTGCCGCGAGATGGACAAGGCCTCTTCCACCGCGGCCAGGGCCTGCGCAGCCTCGCCGCCCGCGAGCAGGCCTTCGGCGAGCGATCCGAGAAACTCGGGATTGCGCATCAGCCATCCGTTCTCGGTCCGCGCTTTCAGGCCACTACGCAGCAGCGCTATTCCGTCGTCATGGTTGCCTTGCAAAACCAACAGCTGCCCCTTCAGGCAGGACGTCCAGCTCGTCCAGAAAGCTATTCCTTCGCGTGTGACGAGCTCGAGAAGGGAGGATATTGCCTGATCGGCGGCGGCGAGATCATGTGTCATCAGCGCGATCGGGCAGACGGCGTTCCGGAGCGCGTAGGCGATCGCAAGCTTGTCCTTCTCACGCTCGGCGTCCTGGAGGCACTCGGCGGCCAGCGATCTGCTCTGGGCGATCTTTCCCCGCAACAGCAGCACGCGAGCCAACATCGCCTTGGCAAGAACGCTCTGATTCAGCAGGAACCACATCAGATTCGTGCCGCCGCTCAATCCGTGGGCCGAATCGTCCAGGGACAAGGTCAGCTCGCGCCGCGCATCCTCCTGCGCGCCGAAGAAATGCGCGGCAGCGCCAATCAGGCGACGACCTACCGCCTCGTTGGCGGGATTTCCGGTGCGCAGCGCGATCTCGAGGTAGCGTTCGCCGACGTCCTTGGCCGCGGCATATTGGCCCGAGTTGAGGTTATAGCTCCACAAGGTCCAGACCGCCTTGAGCTGAAGCTCGAGATCGGACAATTCCTCGGCGAGTGCGAGACCGATGCTCAGCGCCGCCTTCATGCGATCCGCCGACCCCGTCGTGTTGAGGAGTGCGAATCCCAGCGCGACATAGAGCTGCGCCTTGAGCTTCGGAACGCAGGTGAACCCGGGGCTGAAATGCGCGAGAGCGTGCTCGATCCGCGTTGAGCATTCCACGAAGGACAGCAACTGCATCCATACCGGAACGAAGCCGGACGTCAGCTCGATTCCAAGCGCCGTATCTCCACCGGGCGAGAAGGCCCAATCGAGCGCCGCATGCACGTTTCCGATCTCCTGGGCGAAACGGGAGATGTCGTCGGGAGCGGGAGAGGCATCGCCGAGCGGCGCGATGATCTGCCTGAGAAAGCAGGCCTGCCGTCTGGCAGCCTGCTCGACGAGGCCTGCGTCTGCGAGCTTCTCCAGCGCATAAGCGCGGGTGCTCTCCAGGAGGCGCCATCGTCCCTCGAAGGAGGGATCCAGCGACACCAGCGATTTCGCGACCAGATTGAACAGGGTTTCGATGACGTCCGACCGCGACAGAGTGTCGTCCATCATCGCACTGGCCGCATCGAGCGTGAAACCGGCCGGAAACACCGCGAGTTGGCAAAGCAGGTACTGCTCTGCCGGCGGCAAGAGATCGTAGCTCCAGTCCAGGGTCGCCCGCAGGGTCTGGTGTCGCGGCAGCTGGTCGCGGCGGCCGCCATTCAGGAGCTCGAAGCGCTTGTCCAGGCGGAGCAGTACGGCGTCTACTCCGAGATTAGCGGCCCGGGCTGCGGCAAACTCCAGTGCGAGCGGAATGCCGTCGAGGCGGCGACAGATGGCGGCGATCTTCTGAAGCTCCTCGGCGCCGGCAACGAAGCTCGCACGCAGCGCCCGCGTTCGGGCGACGAACAGCTGCACTGCGCTTGCCCGGAGCAGCAGATCGGGAGCGTGCATATCGGGATCAGGGACCGACAGCGCCGGAACGGCCGCAACGTATTCGCCGTCGATGCGGAGGCCTTCGCGGCTGGTCGCGAGAACCGTGACGTTCGGACAATAGTGGAGCACGGCACTGGCGATCTGCGCGGCCGCTCCGATCACATGCTCACAATTGTCCAGGACAAGAAGCAGGCGGCGGGTCCCGATGGCCTGCGCGATGCTTGCGGGCGTTACTTCCTTGTCATTCGAGGCGAGCCTGAGCGCACGGGCGGTCGCAGATGCCGCAAGAGCCGCACCCTGCAGGGCCGCGAGCTCGACCAGCGCTACGGAATCGTTGAACGAAGGCGCGACACTGCGTGCGAGCTCGATCGCCAGCTTCGTCTTTCCGATGCCGCCGGGGCCGACAAGAGTCACGGCCCGATATGCGGACAACACGTCGCTCAATTCGCTCAGACTATCCTCGCGACCGATGAGAGGCGCGCGGATACTCGGCAGGTTGCTGGAAAAGAGCGCATCGGCCGGAATCGTTACCGGTGCGGCCGCCGGATGATCCAAATGCCCGCTTCGCCAAGTTCCAGCGAGCGTGTATCCGCGACCTGAAACCGTCTTGAGGAGATTGCGATCCTCGCCCAGCGCCTTCCGGACGGCCGAAATATGAACCTGGAGTGTGTTGTCTTCGACGGTCAGGCCCGACCAGACGCTTCCGATCAAATCGTCCTTGGTGACCAGGAGGCCGGCGGAGCCCACCAACTTCTCGAGAATCTCGAATGCACGGCTGCCGATCGGCACCGTGACGTTGTTGTGTCTCAGCTCCCTCCGTTGGCAATCGATCAGCCAATGTCCGAAAGAGTACGTGCGATCAACCGGAGATGACATAAGGGGTCCGTGCATCAACTTCGCTGCCGTGATCCGAGGGGAGATCACGAGCCCGCCCTTGAGATCACCGACCCGTGGCAAGAATTTGAAAGCGTCAATGCGCCTAGGTCTCCTAGAGGGGAGATCGTCGGCAAGAAGACCCGCTCAGTCCGACGCTTCGTTCATCGTCAATGCTGGCACTCGACGCGCTCGTGTTCGATACACGAATTCGTGACAGCAGCCGGGCGTGTGTCACAATGGGAGAGGCGGTCGGAAGAAGCCTGATGTCTGCAACGGAAGCATCATTTACTCACTTCGCCGAGGATCGTCAGCGCAAGACCTCCGGAGCAGAAATGCGTCCGAGAGACGTGCACCGGTCGCAAGAACGGCGGCCTGATCGTGAGCCGCCGTCCTTCCTTCCGCCGAGAGGTCAAAATCCGGAACGTTGAGACGATCAACTTCCAGTCGGCGTCAACCGGACTTGATCCGGTTCGCGAACTCAATAGCCCGAGGTGGGCTCGCAGGGCGGCCGCCGCCAGGGGGCGGTTGCGTACGCACCGACGTCGGGAGCACGGGCGCAGCCGCGCTTGGAGGAGGCCGGAACGCGCTGAGCCGACGCATAAGCCTCGGCATTGGTACGCTTCGCGTTGCCTTCGCGAGCCATCGCGGGGGAGGCAATCATGGCTGCGACCACGAATCCGGCCGACAAGAGCTTCAGTGTAGTCATCGAACATCTCCTTGAGAAAGCGACGCCGAACGCCTCGGCCCGCACGCGAGACATGTTCATGCGCGCGTCGGATCCGCAGTGTTGATCGAACGAACATTTTCGTCTTTGCACGAAGTCGTCGCGGTGCGTTGACTTCGGACATCGACGGCTCATCCCACAGGGAGGTTCGCGTCCTAGTCGGGCAAGGACGTCGCCTGGTCAGCGCGTCCATCGAGCAGCGGACCAAACCATTCCCAGCTCTCGCCGGTGAAGCGCATCATCTGGAGCTGCTCGATCGGATGAAAGTCCGTTGGCGATGTCTTTATTCGAATGCCGGGGATGTAGGCTTCGAGTTCGAAATCGAGATCCGCGGCCACTTGCATGATTCTCTCGTGCGTCAGATCATCGCCGCAGCGTCTGATCACCTCCACGAGCGCGCTCGACATGTTGAAGGCCACCAGAGGCCCGCTCTCCGATCGATCGGCTTCCGGAAAGTATTTCGCCATGAACGCGCGAAAGTGCTGCATGCCCGGATGGCTGTCCCACTGTGGATCCGTCACGTCCATCTGATACCCCCGGCCGGCTTCAGCACCGCGCCGACCGAGACCGAGACGTTCGTCACGATGTGGATGGGATGCCAGTCCAGCTCAGCGAGCTTCCTGATCGCCTGAGCGGCGAATTTGGGCGTGGCTATGTCGATGAATATGTCGGGCGCGGCGGACTTGATCGCGACGACCTGTGAATCGATTGTCGGTTCGCTGACCTCGTATGGCAGGCTGGCAACCACCATTTGCGCGTACTTGTCCTGGAGCACGTCCTTCAGCCCGAGCAGATAGTCGCGCCCGAAGTCGTCGTTCTGGTGGAGAATGCCGATCCTGGCACCTGGATGATGCCTCAGAATGTAGTCCGCATAGATGCGGGCCTCGGTTCGGTAGCTCGGTAGCCAGCCGATGGTCCACGGAAAGTGTTCGGGATCGGCCCAGTGCGACGCTCCAGTGATGACGAACAATTGCGGCACATGCCGGTGGTTCGTGTACTTCTGAATGGCGGCATTGCTGGCCGTGCCGAACGGCGCGAAGATCGCGAGCACCTCGTCGTCCTCGACGAGCCGTCGTGCTTGCTCGACCGCCTTGGATGGACTGTAGGCGTCGTCATATGAGATGAAATTGATCTTCCGGCCGTTGATTCCGCCGTTGTCGTTGATCATGCGAAAGTATGCACTCATCGTCTTGCCGATGATGCCGTAAGCCGACGCCGGACCGCTGTAGGGCATGATGTTGCCGATCCGGATCTCGGTATCGCTTGCGCCGGGGTCGTACTGCGGCTCCGCGGAAGCGCTGCCGACTGCGAGCACGGCGCAGGAGATGACGAGCTTTCCCAGGCGCCACGCGTTGCCCGAAATCGAGTAGCCAGTTCTGCCTGTGATCAAGCGGTGCCTCCATGGCGCTGCCGGGTTTCGAACATACCAAACCCGACGACGTGTCGTTCGGCCGCGCCGGCCCGGGAGAGACGCGTATTGCGGTCGCTGGGCGTGCACGTGCAGAAGTCGGGTCCCGAATATAGCGCGGGTGCTGCCGCGAGCCCGGCTTAAGATGCTGAAGAACTGTTAAGTTTCGCAACTGCCGGACCGGCTATCCGGATCGACATGATTGGCCTTGTTTCGAAGCCGGCAGGGTGCGCCGCATGGCGCGGCCGCACTCCCGGATTTTGGACGCCATCATCTGCATGACGCTCGATTGTGGTGCCTCATCATCGATGCCAGTTGCGGACGTGGTAGTGGCCCGCGGCGAATACGGGCGCGGCACCACCCGGCCGCTCGAGGCCCATTCGTCCGGCCGGCGTCAGCGCGCCGCCATTCAGCACGTCGCGATCGGGGTACATCGATGCAAAGGCTGCCGGCTCCTGATCGGCGAAGGACCAGGCTGCGGATGCGGACGATATCGTTGCCGTTGAGAGTAGCGCCGCAGCGATTAGGATTTTGAATACACTCATAGCGATTCTCCATTGCTTGCTCTGTGCGGAGAGTCGCTTGGCGATGATCGCTGCTCGGCTGGTGGCGTTTCCGAAAATTCTTTTGATGAATCCTATGTAGGTCGTCCGGTCGAGAAGTCCCGGAGGACGTGCATCACTCCTGCGGGAAGATTCTGTCAGCGTTGTCAGAATCCTCGCGCGATTGTGCGTGGTCAAACGCGTCTGATGCCCGTTTCTGGGAGGCGGGTCGTTTGAACATTTGGAGTGTGAGCAATGAGATTAATCCCTGTTGTTTGTGTCGTCGCCTGCGTAGCGCTCTCGGGCATTGCGTCTGCCCGCGGTGACATGGGATCGCATATGTCGATGGCAAGCGGCGGTGCGCTCGGGACGAGCGCCGCCGCGCCTGGAACGAACTCGCTGGGCACCGCGCTTCCGTCGTCCGACAGTGGTGGTCGCGCGACGAAGGGGCCGTTGCTCGGCACGGACCCGACCATCGACAAGGACGACGCCCGGCTCGAGAAGATGCTGGAAGGATCGATCTGCCGCGGCTGCTGAAGAGCGCGCATTCCGAGACGGGGGCCGGCGGCGGCGCCGTCCGGCAACCTGTGTCTTTCGAAAGGGTTGATGGTAAGCTGGACTGAAAATGATGAAACCGCTTGGGCTGTCCCAATGATGGCTGAGCCAGGCCAGCGTCCCGTCTACATTTGTGCGCAATGGGAGATCGATCTTGTCAGACGCGAGTTGCGTTCGGCAGGAGAGCTCGTTCCTTTGGGGGGGCGTGCCTTTGAGATTCTTGCGGAATTGGTTCAGGCGGAGGGCCAACTCGTCACCAAGAACGACCTGACGGAGCGCGTCTGGCGGGGCGTCTTTGTCGAGGAGAGCGCACTTCGCGTACATATCGCGGCGATCCGAAAAGCCCTTGGTCCTGACCGCGACATGCTGTCAACCACTGTTGGCCGCGGTTATCGTTTGCTGGGAGCGTGGCGGATCCGGCATATGGACGCCCCGCTACAATCTGCCGCAACCGGGTTGCTGCCGTCGACCAACATTCCCAGCGCGTCGTTCGATCTCATCGGCCGCACCGCCGCGATCGCACATCTGTGGCGGCTTCTGTCGGCCTATCGCGTGGTGAGCCTGGTCGGGCCCGGCGGGATCGGAAAGACGGCGTTGGCGCTGGAGGCAGCCAGAACGCCGCCGACCGGCTTGGCGGCTGACCGGTTGCTGGTCGAACTGGCCTCGCTGTCCGATCCCAAGCTCGTCTGCTCGGTCATCGCCGGCGTGCTCGGCACCAAGCTCGAGGGCGAGGAGATTTCGCCTGAATCCATCGCACGCGCGATCGGCCCTCGGCCATTGTTGCTCATCCTCGACAATTGCGAACACGTCATTGATGCCGTGGCCCAGGTGGCCGAGCTCGTTGTCAGCCGCTGCCCCGGGACGTTCATTGTTGCGACAAGTCGAGAAGCGCTGCGCATCGAGGGGGAGCACGTCTACCGCGTGCTCCCTCTGGGCGTGCCGCCTGAAGCCAGGCTCGAGCCCGCCGGCGCCTCCGCGTACAGCGCAGTCGAGCTGTTCACGAGCAGAGCGAAGGCGTTGGGTTCAAGCTTCGCGTCGGACGAGGAGAACATCGGCGCCATCGCAGCCATCTGCCGGCGGCTCGACGGCATTCCGCTTGCGATCGAGTTTGCAGCGGCGCGCGCAGTCATGCTCAGCCCGCCGAGGATCGCGGCACTTCTCGATGACAGGTTCAAATTTCTGACGACGGGCCGCCGTACCGCGTTGCCGAGGCAGCAAACGCTGCGTGCAACGCTCGACTGGAGCTATGACCTGCTGCCGGACGACGAGGCGTGGCTGCTCCGGCAGCTCGGCATATTCGCCGGCGAATTCCAGCTCGATGCAGTGATCGCGCTCGCCGGCGAGCACATCGGCGACGTGACCGGCCAGCTTGCCAGGCTGGTGGCAAAGTCGCTCGTTGTCGCCGATATTCGCCGCGACAGTCCTCATTATCGCTTGCTGGATACGACGCGTGCCTATGCATTGGAGAAGCTGCACGCGGGCGGAGAATATCCCGACGCCGCCCGCCGCGAGGCGAAATACTATTGCGGATTCTTTGCCAACGCCGAGGCCGACAGCGAAGTGAAGCCGCAGGCGGAGTGGCTCACCATCTATGGCCGGCACATCGACAACGTGCGAACGAGCCTTGATTGGGCCTTCTCGTCCGGCGGAGACGCGCAAGTCGGAGCGGCCTTGACGGCGGCCGCAGTCCCGCTCTGGGTGCAATTGTCGCTCCTCAGCGAATGCCGCGAGCGGACCGAACTCGCTCTGGCGCGCCTCGACCCGACGGCCGCGAACGCGCCGCGGCTTCGCATGCAGCTGTCGGCCGCGCGCGGCTGGTCGCTGATGTACGGTGTCGGAAGAGCCCGGGAGGCCGGTCCCGCCTGGGCCGCGACCCTTCAGCTGGCCGAGCAGCTCGGTGACAGGGACTACCTGTTGCGCGCGCTTTGGGGACTCTGCATCGATCAGTTCAACAACGGCGAATTCCGCAGGGCCCTCGAATTTGCGCATCGTTTCGCAGACGCCGTGGACGATTCCGGCAATCCTGTCGACCGGATGATGGCCGACCGACTTCTTGCAACCACGCTGCACTATCTCGGCGACCAGCGGCAGGCGTGTCATCACATCGGGCGAACCCTGTCTCGCCTCTCGGATCTGGCGGCCAAGCCGCAGGTCATCCGTTTCCGGTTCGACCTGCGGGCCTCGGCACACTACTTCCAGGCGCGGATCCTGTGGCTGCTTGGCCTCGCGGATCAGGCCTTGAGCGTCGTCGAGCGCAACGTCGAGGAAGGCCGGACGAGCGGCCACGCACTTACATTCTGCAGCGTCCTCGGGCAGGGGGCTTGCCCGATTGCCTTCCTGGCCGGCGATCTCGACGCGGCGGAGCGCTATTGTACGATGCTGATCGAGCACACCGAACGCCATCCGATCCGCTTGTGGAACGTATGGGCGCGCGCTTTCAGGGGCGTGCTGATCTCGCGCCGGGGCGACGTAGCGACCGGATTGCCGCTGCTGCGCAAGGCGCTCGAGCTCGCGGGCGAGGCACGCTTCCTGCCGCGTTTCCTGCTTCCCCTCGGCGAACTCGCCGTGTGTCTCGGAGAGGCCGGCGAGGTGGCGCAAGGGCTCGCGACCGCCGACGAGGCGCTCGCACGATGCGAGGCTAGAGACGAAGGGTGGTATGTCGCCGAGCTCTTGCGCATCAAGGGCGAATTGTTGCTGCGCCCCGGCGCGCGCCGCTCGACGGGCGGTGCCGAGCAGGTCTTCGACAAGGCGTTCGAGGTGGCGCGGAGCCAGGGTGCATTGTTCTGGGAGCTGAGGACGGCGATCAGCGTGGCACGAATGAGGATGAGTGAGGGGCATCCGGCCGATGCACGCGATGTTCTCGCTTCCGTGTATGGCAAATTCACCGAAGGCTTCGAGACTGCGGACCTCAGCGACGCGCGCGCAATGATGGTGAAGCTGGGATCGTAAGCGATGGAGGCCCCGGGGAGCGGCATCAGATCCGATCGATCGGATGCCTGTGCGGCCTCGGCGAGCGCCGCATCCCCGTGCTCTGGAACGTTCCGCAAGCCGCCAGTGGCGCCGCCTGTGCCATGGATGGCGATGGCCGGCGCCGACGTCTCATTGCCAACTCAGCATGGACCGGCCGCCCGCACGCGTCGTTCGAGACTGCACCCCTCTATTGCGATTGCACGGCGATCGAGGCGATGCGCGCTTACGCGATCCGGAGAGGATCATTTGGCCGCAAACGAGCGCGAGCGTGGCGGGTTCAGCTCGGCAAGCAAGCCTCTTGCCGCCACGAGGCTGCGCGTCTGGAATCCCTCGGTAAACTGCTGATAGACGGGGGCGAGCATATCGTACGCCTCCCGGCGGCGATCGCCTCGCTGCCATAGTCTCGCAAGCGCGATCGCCGCGCGAAGCTCATAACCCAGCGCCCCCTGATGGCGGGCGAGGTCGAGTGCTCGGATGAGGCTCAGCTCCGCTTGCGAAAGATCCGGATTGCTCTTCCTCATCAGCGCTTTCGCTCTTGTGCACAACATGTCGGGCATGTCCATCATGAAGTTGCAGTGTTGGGCCTGGGCAATCGCCTGATCAATGATCTCCAGGGCTTCGTCGCCGTGACCTGTCGCCGCCAGGGCATCGGCGAGAGGCATGCGAAACCCAGCCACCGCACCGAAGCACAGGCTCTGCAGCTTCTCGATCGAGCCTTTCAGCATGGCGAGTCCGACACCGGTCTCGTTCCTGGCCAGCAGTGTAATCCCCTTCATGGCCTCGCCGACCAACTGGAGGATGGCGAGGTTGTGCCTGCGAGCCTCCACGACGAACCTGTCGATGTGTTCTTCGCAATCCTCCAGATCGCCATTCCAGAAGAAGACGCCGAATGCCCATGGCAGCGCTCTGCAGAACATGACCGGATGGTTCGCCGCGATGACGTCCGAGATGGCGCGGCGCACCATTCCTGTCGCCTGATCGGGATATCCCTGAAGCCAGAGGACGCGCGCAAGGGTGATTTGAGCGCGTTTGGGATATTCGAGGGTGAGGCCGCTAAGGACGTCCTTGTCCAGGCCCGTATGTCGCAATGCCGCTTCGACGTATGAGCGAGAGGCAACGAACTTGCCGAGATACTGGCAGGAGATGCTGAGCAATACGCGCATGCGCGCGAACGCATTGGAATCGTTGTTGGCAAGGGCAATGGCTTCGCCGCGTTTGGCGATGCCAAATGCGTCATCATACTTGCCGACGAACAATTGCAGCAAATGCAACTGGTCGATCAAACGGATCTGCCCCGGTATATCGCCGATCCTTTCCGTCAGCTCGAGCGCCCGGCGGAGGTGATTTGCGCCCAATTCATCCAGCTGTCCGGTGAGCATGCGCGCAGCCCCCAGCGCCGTGTGAAGGACGAGGCCCTGCCTGATGCCTCCATTGGTTTCATCGAGTGCTTCGATGGCGCGGGTGACCCAGAGCTCGCATTCCGCCAGGAGCGACAGCTTGAAGAAGAGCGGTATCGATGCTGCAGCGAGCGCCACGCCGGCTCTGCGGTCTCCCTGATCCGAGAAGCACCACGTCAGTGCGGCGCGGACGTTGCCGAATTCCTCCGCAACCGTCGAAAGGTCTCGGTTCGCTTCGTCGCCGATCATCTCAAGGAGGTCGAGAAAGTAGCAGGCGTGACGTCGCGCGACCGCCTCGGAGTCCCCGCTGGCGGCAAGTTTCTCTTGCGCGTATGCCCGGGTCGAGTCGGCAAGGCGGTAGCGGGTCGGTTGCGAGCCGGTGTTCAGTGCAAGCATCGACTTGGCGACGAGGCTGTCGATGATCGCCAGGATCGTGTCGTCATCCTCCGAGCCCGCGGCAATCGACCGCACGGCGTCCAGGGTCATGCTGCCGACGAACACTGACAGCCGGCCGAGAATCACGCGTTCCGCGTCGGATAGAAGATTGTAGCTCCATTCGATGGTTGCGCGCAGTGTCCGGTGCCGAGGCAGCGCGGTGCGTCGTCCCTCCCACAGCAAATTGAGGTGCTGGTCGAGGAGTTGGACCATCGCTCTTGCGCCATATGCGCCCACATGGCCGGCGGTGAGCTCGATGGCAAGCGGGATACCGTCGAGCCGACGGCAGAGGTTGCCGACATCAGAGGCGTTCGCATCCGTCAGCGCGAACTCGCCGCCCCCCGCGGTCGCACGCTCGACGAAGAGTTTCACCGAAGGGTAGGCGAGAGCGTTCGCGGCCGTCAGAACGATCTTCTCCGGCGGGCTCGGCAGCGGTGGGAGCCGGTATGTGAACTCGCCTTCGACGCGCAGCAGCTCCCGGCTGGTCGCCAGGATGTGCAGCTCCGGTGCTGCCTGGTAGAGCCGTTCGGCCAGCGCCGCCGCGGCTTCGATGACATGCTCGCAGCAGTCCAGAATGAGCAGCATCCGCATGTCGCGCAGGAATGTCGCGAGGCTATTCGTGGGATCATTCGATCGAGCTCGCAGCCCAAGTGAAGATGCGACGATCGCCGGCACTGGAGCGGCGCTGCCCGTCTCGCCGAGACCGACAAAGTGGACATTGCCGGCGAATTCCGCGAGCAGGGCGTGGCCTGCGGAAATGGCGACTGTGGTCTTGCCGATGCCGCCCGGGCCGACGACCGTGACGAAACGTTGGGCTCTCAGTCTTTCCGAGATGTCCTGTATGGCTTGCTCACGCCCGACCATCTGCCGGGGATGCGCCGGCAGGTTATGGACGTAAGTCGGATTGGTCGGTGCAGGTTGCCTCTGTTCCGGGCGCGATACCGCCGCGACGAAGCAGTAGCCTTGCCCGGAGACCGTGCTCAGATATCTGACGCCGTCGTTGCCGTCTCCGAGTGCCTTGCGGAGTGCGGCGATATGGACACGCAGGCTGTTTTCCTCGACAGCGGCGCCCGGCCACGTCGTGGCCATAAGATCTGTCTTGCTGACGACGTTGCCGGCCTGCCGGACCAGTGCGAGCAGAATGTCGAATGCTCGACCCGACAGCTGCAGGGGGCTCCCGTCTCTCTCAACCCGCCGCTGCGAGGGGTCGAGCCGAAACGGCCCGAAGATCAAGATCTCCCGGGCGGCTTCGTCTTGGGCGGAGCGGCCGGCAGCGGCCATCGTGTTGCTGCTTTGCGTGTTGTTGCTTGCCAGCGGGGGGCCATTGGGAATTTCAACCCGGCGCACGACTCGTCATGTTCTATGACTTGGAAGACACCAAGACGCGTGAACGTAGTGGCCTTTGAAACCTAACATTCGACAGTAACTGGGTAAAGGATTGGGGCGTATCACTTTCGTCTGGGGCTCCGAAGAGGCTCCCGGATTTTCAGGGATCGACCCCTGATCACGGAAATGACCGGGAGCTTGTCGCTCGAAGCGTCGAAACGGGCGCCGCGGCTGGTCTTCGGTCTCGCCTGATCACGAATGTGCGACGCCACGACACCCAGCCCTATCCGATGGACGCGGGCTTGAGAATGTCGTCCAACCCGATCCGGCGGAGAAGTTCCATGCGGACGCTGTCGGCGACGGCGTTGACGGTTGCGGCTCCGTCGTCGTCAGGACCGAAATGAACTCTCAGCGGCCGTTGTCCGAATGGCATGCCGACGACATCGGCTATGGCGGTCGCGACGTCTTGCGGAGTTCGATCCTTCGCCGGAAGCTGCGCAAGTGCCGATTGCGCGATCTCGCTCACGTCGGCCGTCGGACCATCCGCGTATTCCTCGGCCCGCGCCGTGTCGAGCGGTCGGCCGGAGCGAATGTAGTGGCCGGGTCCGAGCGCACTGGGGACCACGATCGTCGTCTCGACGCCCCAGCGCGCGAGCTCGCCCGCATAGCCGAGCGCCAGTGCATCGAGGGCGGCCTTTGACGAAGCATAGGCTCCCAGGAAAGGAACCGAGGCGCCACGTGCGCTGCTCGATGAGACCCAAATCAGCAGGCCCTCGCCCTGCTTGCGCAACTGGGGCAATGCGGCCCGATTGACCCGTTGCGCATTCAGCACGTTGGTGTCGTAGAGCTCGGCAAGCTGGTCCGGCGTAAAGGCCTCCGCCGGTCCGTAGATGACCTGTCGGGCATTGTGCACGATCACGTCGAGGCGGTTGTTCTCGGCGACGATGGTATCGATGGCCGAATTCACGGAGGCTTCCGAGGCGACGTCGAACGCGATGGTTCGGAGTTCCGCGCCGTGCTTGCCGGCGTCCTCGACGCCGTGATCATCGTGGCCCTTCGTTTCCTGCATTGAAACGTAGACCGTGTGGCCGGCTTGCGCCAATGTCTTGCAGGTGCTTCGTCCGATGCTGTTTGCAGCTCCTGTGACGATGATCACTTTGCTCATTCGAACCCCAATCGCACTCCAGCTTCCGCAAAGACGCCAGCGTCGTCGCGACACGTTCATCGTTCGTCGATCGACCGCTGGCCTTGTGCGAAGAGCCTTTGAACTAGGCCCCGGCGCAAAGCGGGTCTTTCGAGCCCGGTGAGTGATTTTCAGATCGCACGAAATATTTCGAGAAAGCCCGAAATCCGGTGAGGACGAGCCCCGCATACTGGGCAAGCACGAACGTGCCTTCGCGAAATTGGCGATCCGGTTTCAGAAGATCGCGGCCGTGGTCGCCAGCTACAACGGAACCCGAGCCGCTCGACAGAACGGGCCGTGGGGCCGGTCTGCGGGGCGGCTTGCGTATTGCAAGGAGAAGCGATGAATCAGTCAGGCAACCTGCCGCGCTCGAGGCTCGGCTCGCTGGTGCTGATTGTGGCCGTCCTCGGGGGCGGTGCTGCCGCGTTTGCCTACACTGCTGGGTGGTTCTCGCCCGGGCGCCTGACGCCGGATCTGATGATCGCGGCGCTCACGCCCCCGAGTGGCCCGCCGCTCGGGCACCGGCGAAATCATGCCAAGGGAATCTGCTTCACCGGCGCCTTCGAGGCGAACGGGAACGGCGTGGAACTCTCGAAAGCCAGGGTCTTCGAGCGAGGCACGTATCCGGCTCTGGGCCGCTTCAATCTTGGCACTGCCGATCCGAACGCCGTGGACGCAACCGCGCGCGTGCGCGGTTTGGGATTGCAGATCGCAACGGCGGATGGCGAAGAGTGGCGGATGGCGATGATCAATCCGCCGTTCTTTGCAGTCTCCACGCCGCAGGCGTTTCACGACCTGTTGATTGCATCCGGCAAGAAGGATCCGGAGGCGATGAAGGCGTTCATCCAGGCAAATCCGGAATTCGCCGCCTTCGCGGCCTGGGCCAAAACGGCGCCCTGGACCGCCAGCTATGCGGAGGAGCCTTACCACGGGCTCAACAGTTTCATCTTCACGGATGCGAAGGGCGCAGAGCATGCGGTGCGATGGTCGCTGCTGCCGACGGCGGAGGTCGTTTCACTGTCACAAGCCGAGCTGGAAAAGCGCGGTCCCGATTTTCTCGAGCAGGAGATAGCGGAACGGGTCCGGATCGCCGGCCCGCAACGCTGGACCATGGTCACGACCGTCGCCGATCCCGGTGATCCGACCGCGGACCCGAGCAAGCCCTGGCCTGAGGGCCGCCGTACGGTGCAGGTCGGAACGCTCATCGTGCAGCGGATCGAACCGGAGCGGGATGGGTCCTGCCGCGACATCAACTTCGATCCGACCGTGCTGCCGCAGGGAATCCGGGTGTCGGACGATCCTTTCCCGGCCGCGCGCTCGTCGGTCTACCGCAAGTCCTACGATTTGCGTGCGGCCGAAGCCCGGGATTATCCTCGAACCGAGACCGCCAGGCCATGAGCAATGCTCCTCATCGTTTCGCCCTGCTTCAGCGGCTCCTGCACTGGTTGATGGCAGTCTGTATTATCGCCATGCTCTTCATCGGCGTCGGCATGGTGTCCACCGTGGCGCCGACATATCTGCCGCTGATCCTGATCCACAAGACGCTCGGCGTCACTCTTCTGGCTCTCGTCGTGATCAGGTTGGCTCTGCGGCGCCACTACAGCGCGCCACCGTTGCCGGCTGATCTTCCGCCGGCGATGAAGCTGGCAGCACGTTTGTCGCACCAGCTCCTGTATGGCTTCATGATCGTGATGCCGTTGCTGGGGCTCGGCATGCTTTGGGCTGCGGCCTATCCAGTCGTTCTGTATGGCGACATTCGAATTCCGGCGTTGCTGCCGCAGAGCGACCGCCTGCACACGCTGTTGTGGAATGCCCATGTCTATCTGGGCTTTGCGTTCTTTGCCCTCGTGCTGCTGCATCTCGCGGCAGGGCTGTTCCACGCGTTGATCCGCCGCGATGGCGTATTCGGAACGATCGCGCTCCTGCCGTTGCGGAACAGGACGACGCCGGCGGAATGAAGCCCTCGTGCGCCGGCGAAGCATGCGGTTAAAGTTTTTCAACCTCCAACAAGGATGACGACAATGAGCAAGGCGGATCTCCAGAGCCCGACGGATCTCGGGGCCAACGCGAACCGGGACATTCCAGCCGCGCTGAGAGCGCTGCTGGCCGATGTCTTCGCGCTGTACCTGAAGACCAAGAACTTCCACTGGCACGTATCCGGCAGGCACTTCCGCGACTATCACCTGCTGCTCGACGAGCAGGCCGAGCAGATCTTTGCCATGACCGACGACATTGCCGAGCGGGCGCGCAAGATCGGCGGCACGACGCTGCGCTCGATCGGCCAGATCGCGCGCGAGCAGCGCATTCTCGATAACGACGCGGATTATGTCGAACCCCAGGACATGCTCGCCGAGCTGCGCAGCGACAACCAGCAGCTGACGAGGGAAATGCGCCGGGTCCACGAGCTTTGCGACGAGTATGGCGACGTCGCCACCGCAAGCCTGCTGGAAAACTGGATCGACGAGACGGAGCGGCGGATCTGGTTCCTGTACGAGACCGGACGAAGCGGCCCGAATTCGTAGGCACAGGATGCCCGGTCGATGACGAGCTTGCCTTGGTGATCGACCTGGTGTCGAAGGCGGCCGATCGCTGCGACGCCGCGGAAGCGAGGGCGACCCTCGCTTCCGCGCAGGGGTGGTTGGAAGTCCATGCGCGACTTTACCATCTCACTGCCGTTGCATCTGCCAAAGATGGCTGCAGACCTGCCTTGAACGCTCGCCGTTTGATCGTGAGCCCACCGAAAAGACCCGCATCGTGCGGATGAAACAATATCGCGGCATCCTCGAAAGATGACCCCGAGCGAAACTCTGTACGCTTGCTCCCATCCATGACCGCTAGGCCGGTCGCACGTACAAGGGTCAAGCCATGACGGACATGTCGAACTCGAAGGCGTCGCTCGGAAGGGCCATTCACGCGATTGCCGGAAAATGGGGCTGGTTCGTTGCACTGGGGGTTGGCGAACTGATCCTCGGCGGCATTGCGTCGGCCAATCTGATGGCGGCGAGCTTGGCCTCCGTGCTCGTCATTGGAGCGACCATGGCAGTCGCCGGGATCTTCCAGATCGTGCATGCCTTCTCCGTGCACGGCCTGCGGGGTTTCCTGTTCTGGCTGTTCGCCGGGATCATCTATGGCGCCGCCGGAGCCGTCATCCTCTACGATCCGCTACTGGCTTCGTTCACACTGTCGCTCGCAATGTGCGCTTTCCTGGTCGTCGCCGGGGTGACGCGGATCTGGGTAGGCTTCCATATGCGGCCGGCCGCAGGCTGGCGCTGGATCGTGGCCGCCGGCGTCGTGACGTTCTGCGTCGGCGTGATGCTGGTTGCAGCCTGGCCGACCATTGGCCTGTGGCTGCTCGGTGCGATGCTGGTCGTCGATCTGATCTTCCAGGGATGGGGCTTCATTGCGTTCGGGCTCGCCCTCAGAAACCGGGCCTCGCGACATTCGGCCGAGCCGGCGACGGTGTGAGCCATGATGACGGGTTCGACATTCACGCGGCACCGGGAGATCGCCTGGCGCGGCGGCCGCACGAGGTCGACGTCGCGATTGGTCGCCGAGGAGAGCGCCATCGCGCTGACCTACAACGGGTCGACCTATGCGGTGATGATGGGGACCCCGGCCGATCTGGAGGATTTCGGTGTCGGCTTCAGCCTCACCGAAGGAATCATCGGCCGCGCAAGCGAGATCAGGAGCATCGAGCTGACCTCGAACGAGCTTGGCGTGGAGGTGCGGATGTGGCTCGATGGTGACCGCGCTGCGTCCCTGGCCTCGCGCCGCCGCGCCATCAGCGGTCCCGTCGGGTGCGGGCTATGCGGCATCGAAAGCCTCGAACAGGCACGTCGTGCGCCGTCGCCGGTCGAGGGCCCCGGCGTTGCCTTTCACGCAGGGGACCTGCTGAGCGCCATGCAGGCGCTGTCTCCTCTCCAGACATTGAACCAACAGACGAGATCCGTTCACGCGGCGGCCTTCTGGCAGCCTCGCGCCGGCATTGCCGTGGTCAGGGAGGATGTCGGCCGGCACAATGCGCTCGACAAGCTCGCCGGTGCAATCGTTCGCGATGGCAACTCGGCTCGTGACGGCGCTGTGCTGCTGACGAGCCGCGTTTCGGTAGAGATGGTGCAGAAGGCGGCGATGATCGGCGCGCCGGTCGTCGTTGCCGTTTCCGCGCCGACCGCGCTCGCCATCCAGACAGCGAACGAGGCGGGAATCACGTTGCTCGCCGTCGCCCGCGATGACGGATACGGCGTATTCACGCATTCGCGCCGCGTTCTGCTGCCTGAAGAGGCCGCGCCGCCCGCCGGCTGCTGACCTCGCGGACCCGCGAACATGGCGATGCAAGCCGCATCAACGGAGGCCTTGGCCGAGACACGCGTCAAGGCCTACGCTCCGGAACGATCGCTGCTGGTTGCCTCTCTCCTGAGCATGTCGGGGGGCTTCCTCGACGCCTTCACGTGGCTGTCGCTGGGCGTCTTCGCGAGTTCGCAGACCGGCAATGTCGTCTTCCTCGGGATCGATGCCCAGTCCGGGCAATGGCTGCGCGCGCTTCACCATCTCCTTCCGATCGTGGCGTTCGTCCTCGGGGCGGTGGTGGCGGCCCGCACCCGGGCGGCGCTGCGCTGTCTCGTCGGAGAAATCGTCTGCCTTGCCACGGCGATGCTGCTGCTTCATCGCGTTCCCGATCAGATCGTGATTCTTGTCATCTCCTTCGGCGTCGCGTTGCAGTCGGCGAGTTTCAGGCAGGTTGGACGCTGGAAGTATCTCTCGGTCACTGCCAGTGGAAACATGCTCCGCGCCATCGATCAGTTCGTTGCCGCGTCCGATCGCGATGCGGTACGCGGCGGCGGAGCGATGGTTGCGATCTGCCTGATGTTCCTGCTGGGAGCCGCCGTCGGTGGCTGCGTGACGAAGTGGCTGGGAACCTGGAGCCTCGCTCTGCCGATCGCATTGTCGGTGTGCGTTCTCTGGCTCTGCCGGCATCGAAGCCACCAGCATTGAAGCAGTGCCATTGTCTGAGTGTTCCGCACTCGCGACGCGCGTTCGCTCGCTGCAAGCCGAGGCGCCCACCATGCCATTCGGAAAAAGGGCGTTCGTTCGCGGAAGCGTGTGCGCTGTGCCGTCCGTACACTTTAGGTCGGCGCCGCAAGAGTGCTCCCGACATCAACTGCCACGAGAGGCAAAGGATGAACGACCTCCGCAAAGAGACAGACAGCCTGGGTGAAGTGAACGTTCCCGCGGACAAGCTCTGGGGCGCGCAGACGCAGCGCTCGCTCGAGCATTTCAGCATCGGCCGGGACCTGATGCCGCGCGAGATGATCCAGTCCTACGCGATCCTGAAGAAAGCGGCCGCGAATGCGAATTACGCCGGCGGCCGTCTCGACGGCAAGATTCACAAACTGATCGTCCACACCTGCGACGAGATTCTCGCCGGCCAGCATCACGACATGTTTCCCCTTCACGTCTGGATGACGGGTAGCGGAACGCAGTTCAACATGAACGTGAACGAGGTGATCTCGAACCGATGCTGCCAGCTTGCTGGCACGGCGCTCGGCAGCAAGCTGCCGGTTCATCCAAACGATCACGTCAACATGTCGCAGTCGTCGAACGACAGCTTCCCGTCGGCCATGTACATCGCGGCCGCGATGAACGTGGCGCAACGGCTGGTTCCTGCGGTCGAAGCTCTGCACGATGCGATCGCGGCGAAATCGAACCAGTGGGACGACATCGTCAAGATCGGCCGAACCCACATGCAGGATGCCACACCCCTGACGCTCGGGCAGGAGTGGTCCGGTTATGCCGCGATGCTCGCCGACGGTCTGGCGCGCATCGACGACGCGCTCAAGGGCGTCTTCCGCCTCGCGCTGGGCGGCACCGCCGTGGGCACCGGGATTAACGGGCGCCGGGCTTTGCAGAAGCCGTCGCAGCCGAGATCGCGCGGTTGACGGGCCTGCCCTTCGTCAGTGCGCCGAACAAGTTCGCCGTGCAGGGCGCACACGACGCGCTGGTGCAGCTCTCCGGCACACTGCGCACGCTCGCCGGCTCGCTCTACAAGATCGCAAACGACATCCGCCTTTTGTCCTGCGGTCCGCGCGCGGGTTTTGCCGAGTTGCGGATTCCCGAGAACGAGCCGGGCTCGTCGATCATGCCGGGCAAGGTCAATCCGACGCAGGTTGAGGCGCTGACGATGATCGCCGTGCAGGTGATGGCGAACGACGTCGCCGTCGGGTTCGGTGGCGCCGGCGGCTACCTGGAGATGAACGTCTACAAGCCGCTGATCATCCACAACATCGCGCAATCCGTCACCATCCTCACCGACGGCTGCACGAATTTCCGCACCTTTCTGGTCGAGGGTACCGAGCCGAACCGCAAGAAAATCAAGGAGTATGTCGAGCGGTCGCTGATGCTCGTGACCGCCCTGGCGCCGGTGATCGGCTACGACAAGGCATCGCGGATCGCGCATTACGCGATGGACAACGATCTCACGCTGAAGTCGGCGGCGCTGAAGCTCGGCTTCGTGACCGAGCCGGAGTTCGACCGCATCGTGGATCCCGCCAAGATGGTCAAGCCCTACGTTGCCGAGATCAAGGTGCCGCTCGCAATCGGTGCGAAAACCGGTTGAAGGGAGCAAGGGCCATGATGCGGCCCGCACCACACCGCGCGGGCAACGCAGCAACCATGCAAGGAGAGACACGATGATCCGCTGTGTGCGTCTATGGACCGGAGAGGATAACAACTCGCATTTCGAGGAAGGTTTCCTCGAGCTGGAGCCGGGCCAGCGTGGCGATTTTCTGACCGGCAAGATCGATGCCGTCAGCGTCTCCTTCCAGGAGACGGAATCAGGCGGGGCTTTTGCCTGGCACACCGCGCCGATCCGGCAGCTCGTGATCACGCTGAGCGGAACGCTCGATTTCCAGACGCGTGACGGCCACCACTTCCTGATTCACCCCGGCAACGTCCTGCTTGCCGAAGACACCGCCGGCTCGGGGCACAGCTGGAAATTGACCGACGATTCGTCCTGGCGCCGTGCCTACGTGATCCTGCGGCCGGGAGCAGATGTGCCGTTCCGCGCCAAGACGCGGCAATCGGTGCAGGCCTGATCGAGCTATCCGGAACAGCAACACCCAACGAAGGAAAAAACCATGCCAGCAGCTTCCGACCGCGAAACTGACGTCGTTCTCATTGGCGCAGGCATCATGAGCGCCACCCTCGGCGCGTTCCTCAAGGAGCTCGAGCCCTCCCTGACGATTCAGATGCTCGAGACTCTCGATGATTGCGCGCAGGAGAGCTCGGACTCCTGGAACAACGCCGGTACCGGCCACGCGGCGAACTGCGAGATGAACTACACGCCGCAGCGGCCCGACGGCAGCATCGACATCTCCAAGGCGCTCCAGGTCAACGTCGAGTTCGATCTGTCCCGGCAATTCTGGTCTTATCTCATCGGGCGGGGCGCGATCGCCGACCCCCGGTCCTTCATCCATCCGGTGCCGCATATGAGCTTCGTGCACGGCACGGAGAACGTCGAATTTCTCCGGAAGCGGTTCAAGGCGATGTCGGCCCATCATTGCTATGAGGGCATGGAGCATACCGAGGATCCCAGGAAGATTGCCGAATGGGCGCCGCTGGTGATGGACGGACGGAGCGGCGACGAGCCGGTCGCCGCAACGCGGATCATCACCGGCACCGACGTCGATTACGGCGCGTTGACGCATCTGCTGGTTGGTCATCTCGTCAGCCAGCCGGGTTGCGCGGTCCACTACAACAGCTGCGTCACCGGTCTCGTCCGCGAGCAGGGCGGCCGCTGGCGGATCGAGGTGCGGGACACCGCGAGCGGCGAAACGCGGTCGGTCCGCGCAAAATTCGTCTTCATCGGTGCCGGCGGCGGTGCGCTGCCGCTGCTGGAGAAATCCGGCCTTCCGGAAGCACGCGGTTATGGCGGTTTTCCGGTCAGCGGGATCTGGCTGCGCTGCGACGATCCGGAGATCAACAAGCGTCATCATGCCAAGGTCTACGGCAAGGCCGCGGTCGGCTCCCCGCCGATGTCCGTGCCGCATCTCGATACGCGCGTGATCGGCGGCAAGCACTCGTTGCTGTTCGGCCCTTATGCGGGCTTCTCGAGCAAGTTCCTCAAGCACGGCTCGCTGCTGGATCTGTTCGAGTCCATTCGTCCTGCCAACGTCAAGCCGCTGCTCTCGGTGGCGCGCGACAATTTCGATCTCACCGAATATCTGGTCGGGCAGGTGCTGCAATCCGAGAGCCACCGGCTTGCGGCGCTCGACGAATATTTCCCGAAGGCCGACGCGAAGGACTGGAGGCTGCAGGTCGCAGGCCAGCGCGTCCAGATCATCAAGCCCGATGTCAAGCGCGGCGGTCTGCTCGAATTCGGGACCGAGCTCGTCGGCGCGGACGATCATTCGCTGGTCGCGCTTCTCGGCGCCTCGCCGGGCGCCTCCACTGCGGCGTTCATCGCCATCAGCGTGCTCGAAAAGTGCTTTGCCGGAGAGCTGACGGCGAGCGCCTGGCTGCCGAAGCTGAAGCAGATCGTCCCGTCCTATGGTGTGTCGTTAATCGACGACGCGGATTTCTGTCGTCAGATTCGAGCGACGACGGCGGAGGTCCTCAAGGTCGACAACATTCCGCAGCCGGCCGCACGCGCGCCGGCGGCCGCGAAGCGGGCGTGAACGAACGGGAGAATGTCCGATGGATCCGACGGCACTCCTCCTGTCGCGGCTGCAATTTGCCTTCACGATCTCATTCCACATCATCTTTCCGGCGTTCACGATCGGGCTTGCCGCCTGGCTCACCGTGCTCGAGGCAATGCACCAGTACAGCGGCAAGCCCGTCTACCGGACACTGTTCGAGTTCTGGCTCAAGATCTTCGGCGTCGCCTTCGGCATGGGCGTCGTCTCGGGCGTGGTGATGGCGTTCCAGTTCGGAACGAACTGGAGCGTGCTGTCGAAGATGTCGGGGCCGATCCAGGGCCCGCTGCTCTCCTACGAGACATTCACCGCCTTCATGCTGGAGGCAGGCTTCTTCGGCATCCTCATCTTCGGCCGGCCCCGGGTGCCGCCGTGGTTCTACCTGTTCTCGACGACGATGGTCGCGCTCGGAACCACGCTTTCGGCGTTCTGGATCATGGTCAACAACAGCTGGATGCAGGTGCCGACCGGCTACGTCCTGCAGAACGGCCAGTTCGTACCGAACGATTGGGCGCAGATCATCTTCAATCGCGTGGTCTGGGTCCGGTTTCCGCACATGCTGCTCGCGTCCTATCTGACCGGCGCGTTCTGCGTGGCTGCAACCGGCGCATGGTATCTGCTGCGGCGGACCTATCGCGCCGAGGCCCATGTGATGCTGCGGATGGGCCTTGCGCTTGCGGCGGTGCTGCTCCCGGTCCAGCTCTTCATCGGGCATCTCGTCGGCGACTATGTCCACGACTACCAGCCGGCCAAATTCGCCGCGATCGAGGCGCGCTGGCATGACGAGCAGCCGGCCTCGGAGGTGCTGATCGCAATTCCCGATTCGAGCACCGAGTCCAACAAGTATGCGATATCGATTCCCGTGCTCGGGAGCATCATCGGCAGCATGAGCCTGACGTCGAAAGAGGTCGGCCTCACCAGCTTCGCGCCGCAGGACCGGCCGCCGGTGGCGATCCCGTTCTTCGCCTTCCGCGTCATGGTCGGCTGCGGCTTCGTGATGCTGGGGCTCGCGTGGTTCGGGACCTGGCTCGGCCTCAAGCATCGGCTCGATCGGAGCCGCCTGCTGCTGTGGGGCATCTTCCTCAGCTTCCCGCTGCCGTGGATCGCGATTCTCACCGGCTGGTACACCGCGGAGGTCGGCCGCCAGCCGTGGACGGTCTACGGCGTATTGCGGACCGCCGATGCCGTGACGCCGTCTCTGACTGCGGCCGCCGCGACGGCTTCGCTGATCCTGTTCGTTGCTGTCTATGCCTTCATCTTCTCGTTCGGGACTTACTACATCTATCGGCTGCTGCGCGCCGGCCCGGCGGGACTGGGCGGCAAGCCCCTGCACGTTCCCGTCCCCAATCGGCCGATGTCGCTCGCCGACCAGGTGCCGGCCTCGCACAGCTACCTCGAAGCGGGAGAATAGACATGGTGATGTTCTGGGTTGCGCTGCTCGCCATCAGCATCCTGATCTATCCTCTGCTGGACGGGTTCGATCTCGGCGTCGGCATGCTGTTTGGCCTCGCCGATGGCGAGGCGAGGCGTGACGAGATGCTGCGCACGATCGCTCCGGTCTGGGATGGCAACGAGACCTGGCTGGTCGTCACCGGCGTGATCATGTGGGGGGCGTTCCCCGTGGTCTATGCCATGCTGATGCCCGCCTTCTACATCCCGGTCGTGGTCATGCTGCTGGGATTGATCCTGCGCGGCGTTGCGTTCGAATTTCGCGGCAAGGCCTCGCGCTCGCGCCGGGTCTGGGACGTCAGCTTCACCGTGGGATCGTTTGCCGCAAGCTTCATGCAGGGCGCGATGGTCGGGGCGCTCGTCGAGGGACTGCAGTTTTCGAACGGCGAATATGTCGGCGGAACCTTCGGCTGGCTGACCGGCTTTTCGGTCTTGTGCGGGATCGGCCTGTGCTTCGGCTACGCGCTGCTCGGTGCCTGCTGGCTGGTGGGGAAGTGCGAGGGCCCGATCCGCGACGCCACGCGGCGTCAGATTCCCTTGCTCGCGGTCGCCGTGCTGGCCTTTCTCGTCGTCGTCTTCACGCACGCGCTTGTCGAACATCTGCCAATCCTGCGCCGATGGATCGAGCGGCCCTATCTGTTCGTGTTTCCCCTCATCGGCGCGGGCGCCGCCGCAGTGCTTGCGACGAGTATCCTGCGCCACGACGATTATTGGCCGTTCCACATGGTGGCGCTGATCTTCGCATCGGCCTTCGGCACGCTTGCCCTGTCTTTCTGGCCCTATATGATCCCGTTCGTCATCACGATCGAGGAGGCGGCGGCGCCTCATGCGAGCCTCGCCTTCATGTTCTGGGGCGCCGGCCTGTTCGTGTTCCCGCTGATGCTGCTCTATGTCGCGGTGGGTTATCGCGTCTTTCGCGGCAAGACGGCTGCGACGGCGGACCACTACTGACGGCTACAGGCCCGAACCGCGAATAAAAGAAAGGCGCCGGTTTCGGCGCCTTTCTCGTTCAGGACCGTCTAAGGCCTTGCTTCAGGACTTGGGCATGACACCCGGGCCGTTGTCCGGCCATTGCGCGATCAGCTTCTCGTCGATGTTGAAATGCTGGGCCACCAGCTTGGGCGGCGTGTGCGTCAGCCAGTTGGAGAGCGACACCTCCTCGTAGCGCGGCGCGCGGAACACGCCGACGAACTGCAGCTCGGTGTCGCCGACGTTCTCGACATAATGGCCGAGATTGCGCCGGACATAGCCGATGTCGCCGGCCGAGAAATCCGTCGTCAGCGCGTTGGGGCCGGTGTCGAACACCGTCATCCGCGCCTTGCCCTTGATGTAGTACTGCCACTCGTCGGCATTCGGATGCCAGTGCATCTCCCGGACCGCGCCCGGCGGCATCGTCACCAGCGCCGCGGCGACGGTGGTGGCGACCTTGAAGTTGCTGCTGTCGGCGACGCGGATGCTGCCGGCGGCGCTCTCCTTGACGGGAGGCGAGCTGCCGAGCGAATGGATGAAGGGATAGGGCGGCGCTTCGGCGTGCCTGGAGACCGCCGCGCGATCGTCGGCGAGATCGCCGGGCACCGTACCCTGGAAGATCCAGCGATTGTGCAGCGGGATCTTCGCGAAGGCGTCGGCCGGCACGCCGAAATTCTTCGCCAGCACCTCGGGCGGCGTATGGGCCAGCCAGTCCGTCACCAGCAGCGTGTTGAATTCGTTGGCGTGGCCGTCGTCGAAGCAGATCACGAACTCACAGCCGTCGGGGCCCAAGCCCTGCAGCGAATGCGGCGCGCCCGGCGGGAAATACCAGAGGTCGCCGGCCTTGAGATCGCCGACATAGGGGCGCCCCTGCGTGTCGAGCACGGTGATGCGGCAGGAGCCGTAGGTCATGATCGCCCATTCGGCCGCTTGATGCCAATGCAGCTCGCGGATACCGCCGGCGGACAGGCGCATGTTGACGCCGGAGATTTCCTTCGAGATGGCGAAGTCCTCGACGGTGACCTGACGAGCCCAGCCACCGTTTTGGATGCGTCGCGGCGCGTTGTTGAACGAGGCCCAATCCATCGGCAGGCCGCCGACGTCCGTCGCTGGCGGCGTTTGTGCGGAAGGGAATTGCTTGGCCAGTTCGGGATTTTGCGGACCGGGATCGCTCAGGCTCCCGGGGCTCTTGGCGTTGACGGCGCCTTGCGGCGGCTCGTCCGGATTGCCGAAGGTTGCCGCCTGCGCACTGGAACCGACCATGGCGGCGCCTGCCGCGGACATGGCCAGCAAATCACGTCGTGAAAACATGGGGGGCCTCTCCTAAAAATCATCGAAAGCCCTCTGTCGCGCGGGGGCTCAAGATGCCCAGCCTAGTTCCTTGCTGCGGGCACAGCTTCCGCGAACGGCTTTCCTTTTTCCGGAATGCACTGGCTGCTTCAGCCGCCCGGCCGGGTTCGAACGTGTGCAATTGAGAAATTCGGCGTCGTTTTGAAAAGACGGCTCTGCCCGCGCGATCCTTAACTGGTTCGGAGAATTGCCATACCGAGAGATATCGAGATGACCACGAAATCGGTTCGTCCCTATCGTGAACCCGCCGGCGGCTGGGGCGCACTCAAGGCGCTTAGCGAAGCACTCCTGGTGCAGCGGGTGCCGCTGAAGGGCGCGGCGACGCTGAGCCGGATGAACCAGCCTGAGGGTTTTGATTGTCCCGGCTGTGCGTGGCCCGATCCGAAGCACACCTCGTCCTTCGAATTCTGCGAGAACGGCGGCAAGGCGGTCGCTTGGGAGGCAACGTCGAAGCGCTGCACGCCCGAATTCTTCGCCGAGCACACGGTCACCGAGCTTACGAGCTGGAACGATTACGATCTCGAAATGGTCGGGCGGCTCACCCATCCGATGGCCTATGATGCCGCATCCGACCGCTATCTCCCGGTCGAGTGGAGCGATGCATTCGACATGATCGGTCGCGAGCTTCGGGCCTTGCCGGATCCGAACATGGCGGAGTTCTACACGTCCGGGCGGACCTCGAACGAGGCCGCCTTCCTCTATCAGCTCTTCGTGCGCGAGTACGGCACCAACAATTTTCCCGACTGCTCGAACATGTGCCACGAGGCGACCAGCGTCGGCCTGCCTTACTCGCTCGGCGTCGGCAAGGGCACCGTGCTGCTGGAGGATTTCGACAAGGCCGATTGCATCTTCATCTTCGGTCAGAATCCCGGCACCAACAGCCCGCGGATGATGACCAGCCTGCGCAATGCGGCACGCCGCGGCGCCTCCATCATCTCCTTCAATCCGTTCCGCGAGCGAGCGCTGGAGCGTTTCCAGGCGCCGCAGAGCCCGATCGAGATGATGACACTGTCGTCGACGGCGATCAGCTCAAAACTCTTCCAGGTACGGGTCGGCGGCGACGTCGCCGTCCTCAAGGGAATCATGAAGATCCTTGTGGAGGCCGACGAAGCAGCCCGCGCCGCCGAGCGGCCGGAGATCCTGGACTGGGATTTCATCCGCGGTCACACCGTCGGCGTCGAGGCGTTGATCGACGATCTCAAGCGCACGCAATGGCCGGACATCGAACGTCAGTCCGGCCTGACGCGCGAGGACATGGAATATGCCGCCGGCGCTTATATGAAGGCCGAGCGTGCCATCCTCGTGTACGGCATGGGCATCACCCAGCACTGGCGCGGCGCGAATAACGTGCAGCAGATCGCCAATCTCGCGCTGTTGCGCGGCAATGTGGGGCGCGAAGGCGCCGGCGTCTGCCCGGTTCGCGGTCATTCCAACGTGCAGGGCGATCGGACCGTGGGGATCACGGAATTCCCCAAGGCGGACTTCCTCGGGCGGCTGGAGCAGCGCTTCGGCTTCAAGCCTCCGACCGCGCCGGGACACAACGTGGTAACCGCGCTGGAAGCCATGATCCGCGGCGAGGTGAAGGCCTTCTTCGCAATGGGTGGCAATTTTGCCGCGGCCATACCGGACTGGCAGGCGACGCAGGCTGCGTTGCGCAATCTCGATCTGACCGCCTACGTCGCCACCAAGCTCAACCGCAGCCATCTCGTTCATGGTCGTGCAGCCTTGATCCTGCCATGTCTCGGCCGTACCGAGATCGACGTCCAGGCGTCGGGGCCGCAGTCGATCACGGTGGAAGACTCGATGTCGATGGTGCATGCGTCCGGCGGCCGCAACAAGCCGGCATCGGAGCATCTCCTCAGCGAGGTCGCGATCATCGCCGGCGTTGCCAGGGCGACGCTGGGCGAGCGCACGGTGGTCGACTGGGATGGCTTCGTTGCCGACTACGATCGCATCCGGGATGCGATCGAGGCGGTGTTCCCGATCTTCCAAGGCTACAATGCCCGCATCCGCGTCCCCGGCGGCTTCCATCTCACCTCGACGGCGCGCGAACGCATCTGGGCGACGCCGTCGGGCAAGGCGAACTTCCTGGTCTTCGCGGGTTGCGGCGAGGACCCGCCGCAGGGCGATCCCGATTTCCTGTGGCTCACCACCATACGCAGCCACGATCAGTACAACACGACCCTCTACTCGATGTCGGACCGCTATCGCGGCGTGTTCGGTCAGCGCGACGTGGTGTTCCTCAATGAATACGAGCTGAAGAGGCGGGGACTTGTCGACGGCGATCGCGTCGACCTGATAACCGCCTCGACCGATGGCGCCGAGCGGATCGTGCGCAACTTCCGCGTCGTGGCCTATTCCTTTCCGACGGGCTGCTGTGCTGCGTACTATCCGGAGACCAATCCGCTGGTGCCGCTCTACGCCCGCGATCCGCTCAGCTTCACGCCGTCATACAAGGGCGTCCCGATCCGCCTGGTGCGTTCGGCCGCTACCGGGGAATAGCGGCCACGCCGGAAACGTCGCGGTCACGTATCGGCGTTGAGGTCGCAGCGCAGCGAATCCGCCGGCACGGAGACCGGCAGCGTGAACCAGAAGCGGGCGCCGCCACTCGCACCGTTACCCCCGGCGCCGATCCGGCCTCCATGCGCTTCCACGATCGACCGGCAGATCGGCAGTCCCATGCCCATCCCGCTGTCCTTGGTCGTGAAAAAGCTCTCGAAGAGCCGGTCGACATGTTCAACTGCGATGCCGGGGCCGTTGTCCTCCACGGCGCAGCACAACGTGGCCGCGTCCTGCGTGACCGTGCTGATGACGATCCTGCGATCGTCATATCCCGCCTGCGTCATCGCCTGCACAGCGTTGATGGCCAGATTGACGATCACCTGCTGGAGCTGGGTGCGGTCACCGAGCACCTGCGGTGTGGTCGGATCGGGCTGGTGCAGGATCGTTACGCCGCGGGATTCGAGCTCGTGTCGCAGAAAGAGAAGCGCTTCGCGGACGATCTCGTCAAATGACAAGGATGCCTGTTCGGGGACTTTCCGGGAAGCCATCCCGTGAACGCGCGCCACGATGTTCGCGGCGCGCTGGGTATCCACGATGATGTTCTCGATGGTCTTGCGGATCTCGACGATATCGGGAGTGGGCCTGTTCAGCCACCGCAGCCCGGCGGCGCCGTTGGTGGCGATGGCCGCGAGGGGCTGGTTGACCTCGTGGGCGATCGATGCGGTGAGTTCTCCGAGCATCGAGACGCGCGCGGCATGCGCGAACTCAGCCTGAACCTGCTGGAGCTTCTGCTGAGCGCGAACACGCTGTGAAATGTCGATGGTGCCGACCAGGCTGACTTCGAGATCATTGATGGGGCCGACCCGCGCCGTGGTGAAGAGAACGTCGACGACGCGGCCGTCCCACGTGACCATCTTGGTCTCTTCCTCGAAATTCGTCTCGCCGCGATAGCGGGATTCCATCGCCCGCCGGAACGTGTCGGGCCGCTCCTTCCAGCTCTCGGCCATGGAGCGTCCGACATAGCCCTCGACGCCTCCTCCGAACATCTGGATGGCTCGTTCATTGGCCTCCTGAAACGAGAGCGCGTCCATGCAGGTCCGCAGAAACTCGGGATGGCTGTCGAAATAGGCGCCAAGGTCCTTGACGCCCTCGGCACGCAATTTTCGGAACAGCACGACCAGCCTGCTGGCGTCGAGCTGCCGGAATGCGATCGGCATGCGGCTGAACAGATGGCGGTAACGCTGTTCGCTCCGCTCCAGCTCGGTATGGGCCTTCTTCTGGGCGGTGATGTCCATGACCGCGCCGACAAACTCGAACTGGCCCCGGCCGTTCGTCATTCCGCGGGCGACCACGCGTATGGTCCGGATCGAACCGTCGTCCAGCACCAGCCGGTTTTCGTGGGAAAAGTCGCCCCTCTCGTTCACCGCCCGGTCGATGGCCTCGCGTACGGCATTGACGTCATCGGGATGTGTGCGCTTCAGGACGACGGCGAGCGACGGGCGCGATGTCTGTGCGAGATCGAAGATCCTGAACGTTTCATCCGACCAGAAAAGCTCTCCGGTCACGACGTTCCAGCCGAAGCTGCCGGTCTGGCTGAGCTTCTGTGCCTCGGCGAGATAAGCGGCCAGGTGGCCATGCTCGCCTGACCACCTGGTCAGACTGATCGCCGCGAGCGAAGTCGCGACAAAGGCGGCGAGAGCGATCGTGGTGGAATTGAAGCCGAGCAGTGACCAGGCGAAGGACAGCAGGCAAAGGGCAACGCTGCTCCACGCCCACAATGGAGTGCGATCCTGTTTGGCCCAGTCTTGGAGCAGACGGCGCCACCATCGCGGGAGCCGTACGGAGTTAGGGCCATCCAGGCGTTCGAGCGTCATGCGGGAGGTCTACCGCGCCGCCGAAGAGCGGTCTTTTGTGTTTTCGCAGGCGCTTTGTCAAAACGCACGAAGCCGCGATCGGGCTGCCTGCCGCCAGCGATCCTAGGCCATCTCAGCGGCGGGCTTCGTCACGCCGAACCGCCGCTCGAATTCGGCGACATCGACAACACCGCGCCGGTGGCTGCCGTCGCCGATCTTGCGATCGCCGTCCCAGGCCTCGACCTCGAACAGCACACTCCTGGCGTCGACCGCGACGACCCGCGCGATCGCGCGCACCTTGCGGCCGACCGGGGTTGCCGCCAGATGGCGGATATTGACCATCATCCCGACGCTGACATGGCCCGTCGGCAGGAATGGTTGAACGGCCGATCCCGCGGCCATCTCCATGTGCAGGATCATCATCGGCGTGCCGTAGACGGCTGGCATTCCCGGCACCACATGGCCAACCGTCATCTCGGACGTGACGGTCACCAGCTTCTCTGCCGTCATGCCGGCGGTCAGCCTCTCAAGCGGATTCATGGCTCAATTCCGCATCTGCCTTGGTCGTGGATGAAGTGGGTGTCGCGGCCGCCCGCGGCTTGCGCCCGGTCAGCCAGTTGCTGAGCTGGTCGAGATAGAGATAGACGACGGGCGTGGTGTAGAGCGTCAGGATCTGCGAGAGCATCAGGCCGCCGACGATCGTGTAGCCGAGCGGCTGGCGCAGCTCCGCGCCGGTACCGGAACCGATCATCAGCGGCACGCCGCCGAGCAGCGCCGCCATCGTCGTCATCAGGATCGGACGGAAGCGCAGCGTGCAGGCCTGGTAGATCGCCTCTTCCGGGCTGAGCCCGTGTTGGCGCTCCACCTCGAGAGCGAAATCGACCAGCATGATGCCGTTCTTCTTGACGATGCCGATCAGCAGGATGATGCCGATGATGGCGATGACGCTGAGATCCATGTGGACCGCCAGCAGCAGCAACAGCGCGCCGATGCCGGCCGACGGCAGCGTCGACAGGATCGTGATCGGATGGATCAGGCTCTCATAGAGCACGCCGAGGATGATGTAGATCACGATCAGCGCCGCCCCGATCAGCAGCGGTGTGCCTCGCAGGGATGACTGGAAGGCCTGGGCGTTGCCCTGGAACGAGGTCGACAGCGAGGCGGGCTTGCCCGTGCTCTTCTCGATGTTCTGGATCGCCGTCACCGCATCGCCGAGCGCGACGCCGGGCCGCAGGTTGAACGAGATCGTGACCGACGGAAACAGGCTCTGGTGGTTGATCAGGATGGGCGCGGGCTTGATGACGCTGTGAACCAGCGTGCTCAGGGGGACCTGCTGGCCGGTGGCCGAGTTCAGGTAGATGTCCTTGAGCGCTTCCGGCCCGTACTGGAAACGCGGATCGACCTCCATCACGACATGGTACTGGTTCAGCGAGGTGAACATCGTGGAGACGATGCGCTGGCCGAATGCGTCGTCGAGGGCATTGTCGATCGTCGTAGGCAGGATGCCGAAGCTCGATGCGACCTCGCGATTGACGGTGACCTCCAGCCGCGGACCGGCATTGGCCTGGTCGCTCGCGACGTCGGTGATGAGGTCGAGCTCGCGGAGCTTCTTGAGGAAGATCGCCGACCAGTTGGTGAGCTCGTTGGAATCGGCGTCCGTCAGCGTGTACTGGTATTGCGTTTTCGACAGGCGTGCGCCGATGGTGATGTCCTGCGCGGCCTGCATGTAAAGCCTGATGCCCTGGATATGGGCGAGTTGGGGTCCCAGGCGTTCGATGATCTGGTCGGCGCTGGCCTTGCGCCCGGGCTTCGGCTTCAGGACGATGAATATCCGTCCCTGGTTGAGCGTCGCCGTGGGACCTCCCGGACCGATATAGCTCGCCACCGACTGAATTGCCGGATCCTTCGACAGGATGTCGACGATCGCCTGCTGGCGTTCGGACATGGCGGGGAAGGAAATGTCCTGTGCGGCTTCGGTGATGCCGACAATCTGCCCGGTATCCTGTTGCGGGAAGAAACCCTTCGGAATGATCACGTAGAGATAGCCGGTCAGCGCGATCGTCGAGAGCATCACGAGCAGCGTCACGAAGCGATGGCGCAGCACGATTCGCAGGCCGCTCGCATAAAGCGCAAGCAGGGCGTCGAAACCGCGTTCGAAGGCGAGATAGATTCGGCCGTGCTTCTTCCGCGAGTCGTCCTTCAGCAGCCGCGCGCACATCATCGGCGTCAGCGTGAGCGAGATGACCAGCGACAGCAGCAGCGAAGCCGTGATCGTGGCGGCGAATTCCTGGAACAGCTTGCCGACGTAGCCTCCCATCAGGAAAAGCGGGATGAACACAGCGATCAGCGACAGGGTGATGGAGACGATCGTGAAGCCGATTTCGCTGGAACCCTTGAGCGCGGCCTCCATCGGCGTCATGCCCTGCTCGAGATGGCGCACGATGTTCTCGATGACGACGACGGCATCGTCGACGACGAAGCCCACCGCGATCGACAGCGCCATCAGCGAGAGGTTGTCCAGGCTGTAGCCGAGCACGTAGAGGACCGCGAACGTGCCGATCAGCGACAGGGGAACCGTGATCGCCGGGATGATGGTGGCCCAGAAATTCCGCAGGAACAGGAATATGACCATTACCACCAGTGCGACCGTCAGCATCAGCGTGAATTGAACGTCGGAGACCGCGGCGCGAATGGTGGCGGTCCGGTCGGCGGCGATCGTCACCTTGATCGCCGGTGGAACGGAGGCCTGCAATTGCGGCAGCAGCTTCTTGATGCGGTCGACCGTCTCGATCACGTTGGCGCCGGGAACGCGCTGGACTGCCAGGATGATGGCGGGCTCCTTGCCGTACCAGCCGGCCAGGAGGTCGTTCTCGGGCCCCTCGATCGCCGTGCCGATGTCGCGTATCCGCACCGGCGAGCCGTTGCGATAGGCGATGATGAGGTCTTCATAGGCGGAGGGCTTGAGCAATTGATCGTTGGTGTTCAGCGTATAGGTGACGCGCGGGCTGTTGAGCGTGCCCTTGGGCAGGTCGACGTTGGCGCCGGCGATCACGTTGCGGACGTCTTCGAGGCCGATGCCGCGGGCGGCAAGCGCCTGCGGATTGACGCGAACACGGATCGCGGGCTTCTGCTGGCCGCCGATGCCGACGAGACCCACACCCGGCACCTGCGAGATCTTCGGCAGCAGGATGTTTTCCGCATAGGCGTCGACCGTGGTCAGCGGCAGCGAGTCCGACGTCAGCGCGATCAGCATGATCGGCGTCTCCGCCGGATTCACCTTCCTGATCGTCGGCGGGTAGGGGATGTTCGGCGGCAGGAAAGGGCTTGCGGCATTGATCGCGGCCAGCACGTCCACCGCCGCGCTGTCCACGGTGCGCGACAGCTCGAATTGCACCGTGAGCTGGGCGACGCCGAGCGCACTGGACGAGGTGAGCTGCGTGACGCCGGGGATCTGGCTGAGCTGCTGCTCGAGCGGCGTCGCCAGCGACGAGGCAATGGTACCCGGATCGGCGCCGGGCAGTTGCGCCGAGATCTGGATGGTCGGGTAATTGACGTTCGGCAGCGCACCGACCGGCAGCAGCGGATAGGCCGCGAGGCCGCACAGCAGCAGGCCGGCCATCAGCAGGGCGGTTGCAATTGGCCGCAGGATGAAGGGCGCGGAAAGGTTCATGGGATCGCATCCTGCACGGCGCTCTGCAGGTCGGCTTCACGCGCGGCCTTGCCGTGCAGCTCGCGAACGCGGCTGCCTTCCGTGAGTCGGTACTGGCCGTCGATCACGACGACGTCGCCTGATTTCAGTCCCTGGTCGATCAGGGCCTGGCCATCGCTGATCTGCACGACGTGAACGGGACGCAAGGTGGCCGTCTGGCCGTCGGTCACGACATAGACATAGCTGCCGTTCGGTCCCTGCTGCACGGCCGAGCCGGCGACAGTGAGCGCACCCTTCTGGACCTCGAGCAGCAGGCGCGCGTTGACCAGCTGGCCCGGCCACAGCTTGTGCTCATGGTTTGGGAACACGGCCTTGAGTTGGACCGTGCCGGTCGTTCCCGCGATCTCGTTGTTGACCAGCAGCAGCGTGCCCTCGTCGAGCTTCGTCTTGTTGTCCTGGCTGTAGGCGATGACCTTCAGTTCGCCCTTCGCGGCATGCTCCTGGATCACCGGCAGATCGGCCTGCGGCAGGGTGAACAGCAGCGAGATCGGCTCGATCTGGGTGACGATGACGAGGCCGTTGGGATCGGTCGGATGAATGACGTTGCCGACATCGATCTGGCGAACGCCGGTGATGCCGGGGACGGCCGACGACAGGCGCGTATAGCTGAGCTGGACATTGGCCTCGTCGATCTGGGCCTGGTCCGCCTTCACGGCGGCCTTGAGCTGCGCCACCTGCGCCGTCTGCGTCTCGATCAGTTGCGGGGTCGCATAGCCCTTGTCGCCGAGCTGATTGTAGCGGGAGAGGTTGGCCTCGGCATTCGCGAGCTGCGCCTGGTCCCTGTCGCGATTGGCCGTCAGCTGTTCGATCTGCGCCTCGTAGGGACGCGGATCGATCTGCGCGAGCAGGTCGCCGGCCTTGACGGTCTGTCCCTCGGTGAAGGCGATCTTGACGATCTGTCCCTGAATCTGGCTGCGCACGACGTCGGTGTTGTAGGCGATCACCGTGCCGATGCCGCGCAGATAGATCGGAACGTCCTTGCCGGTGACGCTGGCGGCGACCACCGGCACGGCGGTGGGCACGGGTGCGGCTGCCACGGCCGGCTTCCGGTCGGTGCCGAAGAACCAGAGACCCGCGCCGATCAGGATCGCGGCGAGAGCAACGAATGCAATGGTGAGGTTGCGTTTCACGGTGATGGTCCTTCTGATCTCAGGGATTGCCGGAGCCGTCGATCGAAGTCGTGCCGCCCGTGGACGTGGGGCCGGGCACCGGCACGGACGGACTGATTCCGGCGCCGCCGATTTCGGTGGAGCCCAGCGGAATCCCGACGCGGCCGACCGTCGATGTCGAGGGCAGGGACGAGACTGCTGCCGTGCTGCCGGGGCAATTGGTCGATGAGGTGCCGGACAGCCCGCCGCCGTCGAACAATGCTCCGGAGGATGAAGCATTGCCGGATTCGGCGCAGGCGGTCGTGTTTTGCGCGGGGTTGATCGGGGAGATGCCGGGCGTTGCGATCTCGGTCGATCCCAACGGAATGCCCACGGGTCGCGTGGATTGCGGGTTGAGCGGCGAGGTCGCAAGCATGCCGGCAGGCGGCTGCGTTCCCGGCATTGTTGTTTGGGCGATGGCCGCAGTCGAGACCAGCCACAGGACGCTGGTCGCAAGCATCGCGGCAGGGTGCATCAAGGCGAACCGGCGCGCTTCGGAACTCCGTGCGCCGGCGTCGTTCGGTGAATGCTGATCTCGCATGGAAGAGGGCTCCGGCTCTATGCATGGACATTAGAAAGATGCGCTCGCGCGGGTATTTCCAGAACGCACGTCCTGCTCCCCGGCTGCACGACGGCGAGGAGGCGTCGCCTCGCCATAGGCCCTGAGGCGCCTTCGCTATCTCAGGATGGCCCGTGCGTGTGCGATCTCCCGGCTGCACGCGGCGATGTCGCCGGCGCGATTGGCGGTGCGCGCGCGATCGAGCGAGTCGAGCGCGTCGGTGAAATCGACGCCGTTGCCACCTTCTGCTTCCGCGAGCGAGCGGGGCGTCGGTTGATGGCTGCGCAGCGCGCTGAGGCTCTCCGGCTTCCAGCCGTGGGAGCCCGCATCCTTTTCAATGGCCAGATCGAGCTGGGCCTGGGTTTGCGCGATGTCATCCGCGCAGCTTCCGGCATGAGCCGGCATGGTCGCGCACAGCAGGGCGAAGAGAGCGACGCTGCACTTTGCGATGGATGTCATTGTTCAATCCTATGCTTGGATTTCGAGTGACGTCGGGAACGTTGTCGTGAATGACAGAGCGCGTATCGATCGTCTTTCGCGTATGAACGCCGGCCGTTCACGCTTGCGAGAGATCATTGTCATGAATGTCAGTGTGCATGACGTGGGCCCTCCGTTAGAAGTGCGTCTCTCAACCGGGCCGCGTCCGGAGGATGTTCGAGCAGCGATCGTCGCCGCTCGCGTGTCCCGGCGTGCGAAGTGGCAAGGGCCGTTGCTTGCCGAAATACGCGGGCAAGCATCGAAACTAGTGTCGCGTCATTCCAACCCGGAGTGATCCCGACATGAAACACCTCAACGCTGGTCTCGCCTTTGCCGCCGCTCTCTCCTTGCTCTCGACCGTCGTCCCTGCGAACGCGGAGCCCCTGAAGAACATCGTCCTGGTGCACGGCGCCTGGGTGGATGGGTCCGGCTGGAAACCGGTCTACGAGATCCTGACCAAGGAAGGTTTCCGCGTCACCATGGTGCAGGAGCCCGAGACCTCGTTCGCCGACGACGTCACGGCGGCGAAGCGCATTCTCGATCTGCAGGATGGCCCGACGCTTCTCGTCGGCCATAGCTACGGCGGCTCGATCATCACCGAGGCCGGCGTTCATCCGAGCGTCGTCGGTCTCGTCTACGTCGCCGCACACGCGCCCGACGTCGGAGAGGACGAATCGGCGTTGGGCAAGAAGACGCCGAGCGTGCTCGGGAAGACCGAGGGCGTCATCAAGGTGACGCCGGACAAGTTCACCTATCTCGATCCCGTGCAATTCCCGAAACTGTTCGCACCCGATCTGCCGCGCGAGCGCGCCGAGTTCGTCGCGCGCTCCCAGGTCCCGGCCGCGGCCCAGGTGTTCAGCACGCCGCTGACGGCGGCGGCGTGGAAGACCAAGCCGAGCTGGGGCATCGTCGCCGGCAATGACCAGATCATCAATCCGGATCTGGAGCGCTGGTACTACGAGCGCGCCAAGAGCCAGACCACCGTGATCCCGGGCGCCAGCCACTCGGTCTACGAGTCGCATCCGAAGGAAGTGGCTGCGGTCATCACCCGCGCCGCGCGCAGCATCCAGCAGCCGGTTACGCGCTGATCACGCTTCGCCGGTCCTGACGCACGACCGGCAGAAGGAAGGACGGCGGGAGCGACAGCACTCCCGCCGGCCCGACTGTGCCATCAGGAGAACTCCCATGAACGTGATCGAGACGACCGGCGCCGCCCTGAACTGGAAGGTGACGACGGTGAAGCGGGCCGGACTGAGCCGCGACTTGCCGTCCGGCAATCCGGACCTGATGTGGGTCGCGAATTCGTCGACGTTGATCTACGGCGAGCGGGACGCGGTCCTCGTCGACACGTTCCTCACCGCCGGGCAGTCGAAAACGCTGCTGGACTGGGTCGCGTCTTGCGAGCGAAATCTGACGACGATCTATGTCACACACGGGCACGGGGATCATTTCTTCGGGCTGGCACCGCTGCTCGACCGTTTTCCGCAGGCAAAAGCCGTTGCCGTTCCCGAGGTCGTCGACGAGATGAAGGCGCAGCTCTCGCCGGCCTCGCTCGACGGTTTCTGGCGCAAGCGCTTTCCGGGCGAGATCGCAGAGCGCCTGGTGGCGGCTGCACCCCTCGAAGGCGAGCTCACGCTCGAGGGACACAAGCTCGTCGTCATCGACATGGGACGAACCGATACGGCGCGCTCAACCGCCCTTCATGTCCCGTCTCTCGATCTGATCGTCGCCGGCGACACCGTGTACAACGGCATTCATCCCTATCTGGCCGAAACCGACACGCAGAGCCGGCTGGAATGGATCGCCGCGCTCGACCGGCTTGCGGCGCTGAAGCCGCGCTTCGTCGTCGCCGGACACAAAAAGCCGGATAACGACGACGATCCGCGCAACATCGCGGCGACCCGGCAATACCTGCTCGATTTCAACCGCCTCGACAAGGCGACGACATCGCCGCGCGAGCTCTACGAGGCGATGCTCGAGCTCCATCCCGACCGTGCCAATCCGGGATCGCTCTGGAGCGGGGCCAACGCCGCAAAGGGGCCGAAGTCATGACGAGCTGGCAGGACAACCGTGTCGCGCGTGATGCCCGCATTGCGGCGGGCGCAGTCCTTGCCCGCGGCAAGGTCGTCGAAGCACACGACGTCACGCGCCTGCTGGAGGCCGTGATCCGGCCGGGCGACCGGGTTTGCCTGGAGGGCGACAACCAGAAGCAGGCGGATCTCTTGAGCCGCGCGCTGCTGGCGGTCGATCCCTCCAGGGTCAACGATCTGCACATGGTGCAGTCGGGCGTCGTTCTGCCCGAACATCTGGACCTGTTCGACCGCGGCGTCGCGAAGCGGCTCGACTATGCCTATTCCGGGCCGCAATCGGCGCGGATTGCGCGCATGCTGTTCGGCGGCAAGATCGAGCTGGGCGCGGTTCATACCTATCTCGAACTGTTCGCCCGCTACTTCATCGACCTCACGCCGCACGTCGCGCTGATCGCCGCCGTCAGCGCCGATCGTGAGGGAAATCTCTACACCGGCCCGAACACCGAGGACACACCGACCGTGGTCGAGGCGACGGCGTTCAAGGACGGCGTCGTGATCGCCCAGGTCAACGAGATCGTGGAGACGGTTCCGCGGGTCGATATCCCGGCGGACCGTGTCCATTTCATCGTCAAGGCTGACAAGCCGTTCTTCGTCGAGCCATTGTTCACGCGCGATCCGGCCGCGATCACGGAAGGCCAGATCCTGACCGCGATGCTGGCGATCAAGGGGGTCTATGCACCCTATGGCGTGCAGCGGCTCAATCACGGCATCGGCTTCAGCACGGCCGCGATCGAACTCCTGCTCCCGACATTCGGCGAGCGGCTGGGGCTGAAGGGCAGGATCGCGACCCACTTCGCGCTGAATCCGCATCCCGCACTCATTCCCGCGATCGAATCCGGCTGGGTGCGGCAGATCCACTCGTTCGGATCGGAGGTCGGCATGGATGACTACATCCGCGCCAGATCCGACGTCTACTTCACCGGTCCCGACGGCTCGTTGCGTTCCAACCGCGCCTTCTGTCAGGCCGCTGGGCTCTATGCCTGCGACATGTTCATTGGCTCCACGCTGCAGATCGATCTGCAGGGAAATTCGTCGACTGTCACCACCTCGCGCATCGCAGGCTTTGGCGGCGCCCCGAACATGGGGGCGGATGCCCGCGGGCGGCGTCATCCGAGCGAGCCCTGGCTGAAGGCCGGAGCGGAGGCCGATCCGGACGGCTCGGCACTGATGCGCCGCGGCCGCAAGCTGGTCGTGCAGATCGGCGAGACGTTCGGGGACAAGAACGTGCCGCTCTTCGTCGAGAAGCTCGATGCCATCGAGCTCGCGGAGAAGCTGAAGCTCGAACTGGCGCCGGTCATGATCTATGGCGACGACGTCACGCACATCGTCACCGAGGAGGGCGTGGCGAACCTCTTGCTGTGCCGCACCGCGCAGGAGCGCGAGCAGGCCATCCGTGGCGTTGCCGGCTACACCGATGTCGGCCGTCGGCGGGACCACGGCATGGTCGCGCGCCTGCGCGAGCGCGGCGTGATCCGCCGGCCGGAAGATCTCGGCATCAATCCGCTCGATGCGGATCGCAGCCTGCTGGCGGCGCGCTCGATCAAGGATCTCGTGCGCTGGTCGGGTGGCTTGTACGCACCCCCTTCGAAATTCAGGAACTGGTGAGGAACGCGCCATGGAAGATCTCAGCTTTCGACATCCGGTTCGCGCCCGCGCCGACGGCGCCAGGCGGAGCGCGATTGTCGGCATAGTTGCCTCGGGCAATCTCGAAGTGCTGGTGGAGCGCGTGCTGCCGGATGCGGAATGTGCCATCGACATCAAGACCGCCGCCGTCGGCTTCGGCGAGGTCTGGAGAGCCGTGATCGGCGATTTCGTCGAGCGCTATTCGCCCGGCGGGCTGAAGTTCTCGATCAATGACGGCGGCGCGCGTCCCGATACGGTCTCGCTCCGGCTGGCGCAGGCGGTGCGATCGATCGCGGAGAACGGCCAATGACCGCGCCGATCAAGCACATCACCCCCGCCGAACGGGCGCACAGCACCAGCTTCTACGAGGCGTCGGCCCGCGTGCGGCTGGAACTGCTGCTCGATGCCGGCAGCTTCGTCGAGTTCATCGGGCCGGAGCAGCGCGAGGTCAGCCCGCATCTGAAGATATTCGATCTTCCCGAGCAGTTCGACGACGGCATCGTCGTCGGTCACGGTCGCCTCGACGGCTCGCCGGTGTTCGTTGCCGCGCAGGAGGGCCGCTTCATGGGCGGCGCCTTCGGCGAAGTGCACGGCGCCAAGCTGACCGGGCTGCTCCGCGCCGCGCGCGAGATCGGCTCGATCCCCGTCTTGATCCTGTTCGATACCGGCGGCGTCCGGTTGCAGGAAGCCAATGCCGGCGAGCTTGCCATCGCCGAGATCATGCGCGCCGTGATGGAAGCGCGCGCCGCCGGCGTGAAGGTCATCGGCCTGATCGGCGGGAGGTCCGGATGCTACGGCGGCGGCGGCTTGATCGCGGGCTGTTGCTCCGCGCTCGCCGTCTCGGAGCCGGGGCGCATCGCTGTGTCAGGTCCCGAAGTCATCGAGACCAATCGCGGCGTCGAGGAGTTCGACTCGCGCGATCGTGCCCTGGTCTGGCGGACGATGGGCGGCAAGCACCGCCGCCTGCTCGGCGCCGCCGATGTCTTTGCCGACGACAATGTGCAGGATTTTCGCGAGGCCGCGCTGGAGCTGATCGGCCTGGTCGGACCTTTCGGTCTCGACAGGCTGAAGGCCGAGCAGGAACGGCTCGCCGGACGGTTGCGCCGCTTCGGCGCCTGCGCGGATGCCGTCGACATCTGGACCGCGGAAGGCATCGAGCACGCTGAGACGGTTCCGGAGCTGCCGGCAGATCAGTTCATTGCGCTCGCCAACAGGATCGGGAGGACCAGCCGTGACGCTCGATGACATCATCGCCTCGCTCTTTCCTGACGGCCATGAGGTAAGCAACGACAACGGCGTCCTTCACGGCTCGGCGACGCTGCGATCCGGTGGCACGATGCTGGTGATCGGCGTTGCGAACCGCACCGCGCTGGGCGTCGACGAGGCCATCAGGCTTTCCGCACATCTCCTGGAGTCGATCGGCCGTGACTCCGGGCCGGCCCTGGTGCTCGTCGACAGCGACAGCCAGCGCATGAGTAAGCGCGACGAGCTGCTCGGGCTGAACGAGTTCCTCGCACATCTGGCGAAGGTGCTGATCCACGCGGACATGAATGGCCGCCCGACCATCGGCGTTCTGTACGGCCACTCGGCTGCGGGCGCGCTGCTTGCGACGGGCCTTGCAACGCGTGTGCTGGTCGGGCTGCCCGGAGCCGATCCCGCGGTGATGGACCTGCCTTCGATGGCGAAGGTGACCAAGCTGTCGATGGAGGCGCTGCAGGAAAAGGCGAAGTCGACGCCGGTGTTCGCACCGGGCCTGTCCAATCTCGCGCAAATGGGTGCCGTCCACATGACATGGAGCAATGCCGCTTCGCTCGCCGACCAGCTGGAGGCGTTGCTCGCCGACATGCCGGCCGCGCAGGACCGGCGGGATGCGCTCGGCAAGGAGCGTGGCGGCCGGCTGAAGGCCGCCGAGATCGCGGAGCGCGTTCGTGACCTCGCCCTGCAAGCACGGTGATCGAGCACCTGGTCGTCACGACCTCGTCTTCGTCAGCCCCGCGGGGTGGCGCGCGATGTTGGACGCGCGCGACGATCTCGCCGCCGATTCCCTTCTCGCGCGCTGGCCCAAAATGCGGTGGCCGACGATCAGGCGGCGCGCCTTGCCACACGAGGCAACCGGCGTCGCGCTGGGCCTGCCCCTGCCGCCTTCTGCCGGCAAGAAACGGGTTGCCCTCCTGGTCGAAATCGACCACGTCGCCTTGGTCGCGCGGCCGCCGTCGCTGCAACAGGCGCGGGCTTACGCGCCGCGCAACTGGTGGCCGACGCTCGACCGGCTCGACGGGCTGGCGCTTCGCCATTCGGTGGACGCGCGCGTCTACGGCAGCCTGGCCTGGCAGTCGTTGACCGGGCTCGACTACGTGACCGGCCGTTCCGATCTCGATGTCCTGTTCGAGTTTCGAAGCGAAACCGACATCGATCGCTTCGTCGCCGATGTCGCCGCGATCGAGACCAGCGCGCCGATGCGGCTTGATGGCGAGCTGATGAGCGCCGACGGCGCAGCGGTGAACTGGCGTGAAGTCCACGGCGGCGCGAGCGAGCTTCTGGTCAAGAGCATTGAGCGCGTGGTCCTGCTCGACAGGCATCAATTCATTTCGGGAGCGACGGGATCATGATCACCATGGCCGCAAGAGGCATGGAACGGCCGCTTCTGCGCCGCGCGCGGATGATGCCCGATGTCTCTGCCATCGGGGCTGTCGCCGCCGATTGCCTCGTCAAGGAGCTCGAAACCTGGCCGAAACCGGGGCTGGTGAGCCATGTCGATAATGGCAGTCACGATGACATGGATGCGGGCACGTTTCGTCGCAGCGCCGCGGCCATCAGGCCCTATCTGCAGCGCCTGGCCGATGCGGGTGCGTTTGGCTGCGGCATGGGGCGGCTGCGGATCATTGGCCTCGAGGCGGAGCGCGCCATGTTCGCGGCGACGTCGGGGGTCAACACGCACCGTGGCGCGATCTTCGGGCTCGGCCTGCTGTGCGCGGCCGCCGGCGCGAGAGCCGGCGGGTTGGTCGATCCCGAGCTTCCGCTTGGCGACGTCGTGGCGCGCCTGTGGGGCGACAGCATCCTCGATGGACCGGTGCTGCTGCACAGCCATGGCAGCGTGGCCCGCCGCCGCTTTCGCGCGGGCGGTGCGCGTATCGAGGCCGCGAGGGGATTTCCCAGCATCTACGGAATCGGCTTGCCGGCCTTGCGGAGAGCAACTGTCGTTGTGGAGGATACGGAAGCCGCCCGGGTCGAGGCGTGCTTTGCTCTGATCGCTTCCGTCGAAGACACCAACCTCCTGCATCGCGGCGGGCTCGACGGCCTTCGGTTTGCGCATGACGCGGCGCGTCGCTTCGTCGATGCCGGCGGCGTCTGCGCGTCCGGCTGGCGTGCGCGGGCACAATCGATCCACGAAAGTTTCGTCGCCCGCCGTCTCAGCCCGGGTGGATCGGCCGACCTGCTCGCTATGACGCTCTTCGTCGATGTCCATGAAAGGCCGATTCCATGATGTCCAACGCGATCCTGATGGCGCTGGTGCCGGTCTTCTTCGTCCTGTTGCTGGGATACGCCGCCGGAAAATTTCATATCGTCGACAATCTTCACGTCGACGCCCTCAACGCGCTGGTGATGGATTTTGCGCTGCCGGCGTCCCTGTTCGCCGCGACCGCTTCGGCCTCGCGCCGCGATATGATCGAACAGGTTCCGCTCTCCATGGTGCTCGGCGTGACGATGCTGTTGCTCTATGTCGCCTGGTATTGCGCCGCGCGCAGGTTCTCGAAGGCGTCCCGGTCCGATGCGTCGCTGCAGGCCTTGACGATCGGCTTTCCGAACCTTGCCGGCGTCGGACTTCCGATCCTGTCGTCCGTGTTGGGCCCCGCCGGCACCGTCCCGGTTGCGGTCGCGTTGGCAACGGGCTCGATTCTGATCAGCCCGCTGACCCTGATCATGGTGGAAATGGGTGCGAGCAGGGCGCAGGGCGCCGAATTGTCGATGCGGCAGATTCTGACGGCAGTCAGGCGCGCGATCACCAAGCCGGTCGTACTGGCGCCTGCGGCAGGCATCCTGCTTTCGCTGTCGGACGTGAGCCTCGATGCACTCGCCCATGCATGCCTGGCGTTGATCGGGAGCGCCGCCGCGGGTGTCGCCCTGTTTCTCACGGGGGCGATTCTGTCGGCACAATCGTTCCGGCTGGATTGGCGGATCGTGGCCGCAACGGCGGCCTCGGATGTCGTTCGGCCGCTGCTGGCCATTGCGGTCATTCACTTCATTCCGATTGCGCCTGATCCCGCGAAGACTGCCATTCTGCTTGCCGCGGTGCCCTCGGGCTTTTTCGGCATCCTGTTTGCCGTCAACTACCGGCTGGATTCCGCGACGGCGGGATCCATGGTCATCGCCAGCACCGGATTCAGCGTCGTGACCCTGGCGATTGCGATCGCCATGCTCTTTCCCGGTTAGGTCGCGACCGTGACGCTTGCGATCCTCTGCTCGGGACAAGGCGGACAGCATCGGGACATGTTCGCCCTCACGGGCGGCGCGCCTGAGGCCGCGGACCTGTTTGCGCACGCGGCGACATTGCTCGGTGGCAGCGATCCGCGCGATTTCGTCCGCGGCGAACCCGATGAGGCCCTGCACCGCAACCGTACGGGCCAGATTCTCTGCACCTTGCAGCCGCTCGCCGCGGCGCGCGCGCTCGCAGATGTCATTCCACGCGGCGTCATCATTGCCGGCTACAGTGTCGGCGAGGTCGCGGCCTGGGGTGTCGGCGGTGTGCTCGATGCGACCGCCACGCTCGATCTCGTGGCACGCCGCGCAGAGGCCATGGATGCGGCCACGCGCGCCGGTGACGGGCTGATCTTCGTCCGCGGTCTTTCGCGCGAGGAGGTCGGTCGCCTTTGCGAACGTCACGGCGCAGCGATCGCCATCGTCAATCCGGGCGATGCCTTTGTCATCGGCGGCGGCCGCGAGGCGCTGGGCGGGATTGCCGACGACGCGCGGGCGATGCACGGCGCAAGGATCGTCGCGTTGCCGGTCGAGGTTGCCTCCCACACCAAGCGGCTCGCCGCGGCGTCTGCCGCATTTCGTGAGACCTTGCGCCTGGCACCGGCGGTATTTCCCCCGAGGACCGGTGCGCGCATTCTGAGCGGAATCGATGCCGCTCCGGTCGTCTCGCTCGAGAGCGGTCGCGACAAACTTGCCGCGCAGATCTCGCAAACCGTGCAATGGGCGGATTGCCTGCAGGCCTGTGTCGAAGCGGGCGCGACGGGGTTTCTCGAGCTCGGGCCGCGACATGCGCTCAGCAGCATGGTTGCGGAAATCGGGGCCGGACTTCCGGCTCGCTCGCTGGATGATTTCAGGAGTCTTCAGGGCGTCCGCGCCTGGGCTGCGCGTCACCTGAACGACTAGCCTCGCCAAATTCCGAAGAGACGATGCCGTCGATCGCGCTGCCCGGTCAAAAAAAGGGGCCGTCCTTTGGGGGAGGACGGCCCTAAAACGCTCGTATGCCCAGGGAGGAGGGAGGCTCGAGCGGTGACTTGGGGTCTCAGTCACCTAACACGCACATCATCGCCGATCCCGCGGCCAAAGTATTTCACGAACCCCTTGTGTTTCTCATTTCGCATGATTCACGAGAAGTCCGCGGGCAGCACGTGAGACACGGCCTTGTATGTCGAAGCCGGATCGCCGCCGGAGAGCCTGGACGAAGCCGATGCGTTCCGGCTGGCGCAACGCCAGCGCGCAGGCGTGTCACCCGTGATCCGTTTGAAGACGGTCGAGAAATGCGCTTGGGTGCAGAAGCCGACGGTCAGCGCCACCTCGGCCAAGGCCGTCTCGGAATTCGACAGCAGCGATTTCGCACGCTCGATGCGCTGATGCAGCAGGTACTCGCGCGGCCGGTATCCCGTCGCGGCGCGAAACTGGGCCGCGAAGTGCATCCGGGACAGTCCCGCCACCTTGGCAAGCTCGGACAAGCTGATGCAGTGGTCGAAGTGCGTCCCGACGTATTCCTCCACGCGCCGCAGTCGCCATTTCGGCAAGGCATTGACTTTCGAGTGTGGCAGCTCGCGCCGGGCGAGGTGCATTGCCAGCGTCTGACCGATGCAACGCGCGAATTCCCGGTCAGCCGAATGGCCGCGTTCGGTCAGCGCCTTCGCCAGCTGTTCGGCAAAGGGGTCGCGGAGCAGCACGAGGTCGTTGAGGCCTTCGGCCGAGGCTGTTCCTGCTCCAGGCCTTAGGAACGGAAAATAAGTGCTGGCCGAGACGTGGAAGTGCAGGAAGTCGCACGGCGCCGAGAACTGCGCACTGAGCTGCTGCAACGGTGCGCCGATATACAGCGTGCCTGCCGGCATGATGCCGTCGAAGATGGTGTGACGGCCTCTGGTCAGTTTGGCGCGGGACGTCTTCAAGGCGATGGCGAAGAAGTATCGGTCGGCAGGCGTCGTCGCCTCTTCGTGCCTTATGCCCGTTTGCGTGCAGGTCCAGCGCGAGATCGTGATGTCGTCAGGCGTGGCCGCGGGCTGGCGCCACCTCCGTTCGAGGGGAAATGCGCGAGTCTCCTGCGGGGAGGCCGGTTCGTGGCGGCTGGGTTGATACGTCGACCGGGCGCCGGCCGCTTGGATATCGGTGAGCATCGTTCGTCCCCGTGTCCTGGATTCTGCCGCCGTCGTGACGGCTGCCGAATGCAACTGGTCCATGCTCGAACGATAGGTGCGGCCTCGTCGAAAGGCTCGTTAAGGATGCTTAAGCGGTATTAGATTTTGCAAATGCGAGAGGTGCGACCGCATGTCGCAAAGAGTTCAATTGAACCAAAGGGATCAAGCACATGTGCAGTGAGGTCTGATGTTAGAGCGCAGCACCGGCCGGACCAGAGGTTTGACGCGGTGCCGTCTCGTCCGGTCGGGCGTGTTCGTCTAATTCAGAGCAGGCGTGTTCAGGGCAGACGTGGCGAGGCGTCGATGCCGGGTGTAAGGCCGGGCGCGATCGACTGTGCCGGGGGAACCGCGGGTTCGCGCGAATACGGGATCGCTTCCACCTCGGGGCGTTGCTGGGATGTGGCCTGCAGGCAGTTCGCACGCGGCGGTTGTCCTGCGCCGAACAGATCAGTGACGGGATCCACGAAGCTCGCGCGGAACCGGTCGAACCGGGTCTGGTGATCGCCCGCGGAGGGCTGTCGGATTGTCACCGTCGCCGTCATGCCCGAGACCAGTGGCACATCCGGCGGCACCGTGTCGATGGCGACGCGAACCGGTACGCGCTGGGCAAGCCGCACCCAGGTGTAGATCGGGTCGACATTGGGCAAGCCCTGCGTGCCCGCAGCGGCGTTCGACACGCTGACGCCTCGCGTCACGGTCTTCACATGCCCCAGGATCGGCTTGGCGTAACCAATCAATTGCGCTTCCGCGCGATCCCCGACGCAGACGCGAGCCATCTTGGTTTCCTCGAAATAACCGTCGATCCAGAAACTGTTGGAATCGATCACCGAGATGTTGCTGACGCCGGTGACGGCATAGTCGCCTGCGCGTAGCAGGAGATTCGTGACGTAACCATCGACGGGACTGGTCACGCTGGTCCGTTTCAAATTCAGCTCCGCCTGTGCGAGCTGGTGTGCCGCCGCCTCGTAGGCGGCCTTCGCCTGCGCTGCGTTGCCTGCATAGATCTGCTGCTCTTCGGGCGTCGTCGCGAGGTTGGACAGATGCCGACGCCGGTCGAACTCGGCCTGCTTCACCTCCAGATCCGCGGCCCGCTGGTCGACCAGCGCCTTGCCGATTCGGACGGCCACTTCGAAGTCGAAGGGGTCGATGACGTAAAGGACGTCGCCCTTGTGGACGAACTGGTTGTCGCCAACCCGCAGCGCCACGATCTTGCCTGCAACCTGCGGCGCGACATTGGCGACCTGGACACGCACGCTGCCGTTCCGCGTCCAGGGAGCAGTGACGTAGTGCTGCCAGGTCGCAACCGATATCAAGACGGCGACCAATGCGATGCCGAGGGTCGCGAGATGCTTGCCGGCGCCGAGCATGAATCGGCCGACAGCCTTGTGCAGCGGCCTCGCGGAGGGCGTTGCCTGTGTCGGAGGTCTGACGGTGTCCGCCGTGCGATCGCTGGTGTCGCGTGCCACGGTCTCCGGTGCGGCTGAGCCCTCCGCGGTACTTGAGGCATCGCCCGGTGCTTCGGCTGGTGGGTCGCTGCGAAGTGGGGCGGCGTCGCGGGGCAGGGTAGCTTCCATGACTCTTCTCCCTAGAAGAACAGTGCGAGCATGCCGAACATCGCCACGTAGAGGCAAAGCTCGGCCAGCGACGGGTTGCTGAAGACTCTCGCGAATCCGATGAAGCGCAGCAGCGGGCGCAGTAACAGGAACGCGAGCAGCGCGGTTGCCGCATAGGAAACGATGGGGGCAATGAGCACGCCGCCGATGACCAGTTCCCGATAGGTGTTCGTCATGACCGTTTCCCTTGGCTGGAGTCGGCCGGAGATTGTGACGGCGCGAAGGCCACGCTTGCCGCAATCAGCGCGGCAATGGCCGCGCTGGCCGACAGGTCGCTTCGTGCTGCCGACTGGTGCAGCGCCTCGGCTGCAGCGAGGATCACGCCGCTGTTCCGACGGGTGAGGGCCTCTCGCGCGGCCTGCGCCGCTACGGCCAGCGGCCCCTGTCCGACCCGGTCCAGTTCGGCGCGGCAACGCCGCAGGGCTGCGGCCTGGTCGAAACAGCGCATCGCTGTGCCGGCGATCCGATCGTCGATCGCGGAGGGGCCGTTTGCGGTCAAAATCTGCTCGATCCGCGCCGCGTCGCGAAAGGCGGCTTCCTCCGGCGCGAGGTGGCGGGCTCGTCCACCGTCGGCGCGGCTCAGTTCGCGCCGGGCCTCTCCCAGTAGCAGGCGAACTCGCCGGTCGCCCGACAAGGGAGGCAGCAGCAGCTGCGCCGCGAAGACGAGCGTCGACGACAGGCAGACGAAGAGGCTCGTCACGAGAAACACCTCGGGGTCGTAGCTCTGCGGATTGGTCGGCGCGAGCACGACGAGGGTGAACACCAGCACGAGGCGGCCGATTGAAGACAGCATGGGGCTCGGCAACGTGATCAGCAGTGCGAGGCCGATGACAACAGGCGCAAGACCGATCGCGAGCAGCTGAAACTCGGACACACCGTTGAAGACGAAATATTTCAGGATGCCGGCCAGCGCGCAGGCGATCGGCGTCGCCATCACCGCCACCATCGTGAAGTTGCGCGGCGAGGGCGACGTCGAGCCGAGGCCGATGATCACCGCAACGAGCGAGAGGCAGAGCTCGGTGGTCGGCCAGCCCGTCAGGACGAAGACAATTGCAATCAGCGTGAACGAGATCGCAGCCCGTGCGCCAGTCTCGGCCGCGATGCGGCGCGAGCGATAGAGCGGCGCGCGCCATGCACGATACGGGCTTGTCCCTTCGCGCAGCGCATCGAGGCTGCCGCGGACTAGCGCGTTGTTTCGGCCGATTTCGGCCCGGAGCCAGGATCGGGATATCGCGACCAGCCCGGCTGCATCTGGCGCCAGCGCGGCCGCGGCAGGGAGCGCTGCGAGCATGCGACCGAGCGAGAACGCGCCGACGAGATCGACCAGCGCGGAACGCGCGGCCACGGTCCTTGCCGTGCCGATGCTCGATTCCGTCGTCAGGCTGGCGATCTCCGGACGCACCGCCGCGATGTCATGCAGCAGTCCAGCCCCAACGGCCGCGGATGGAGTCTCGCCGCGCTCGGCATCTCGCGCGAGATCCGTGACCCGGCGGTGCAGCGCTTCGATGCGGCTTGCCAGAACCGGATGATAGCTCGGCGCGGCCAGAACCTCGTTCACAAGCGCCACCGCAAGGACGCCGATGCCGATGGCGGCGCCACGCGCGACGCCGGTCGGGAACACCTGTAGCGGCGTGTCGATCTGCTCGACGGCGATCAGGGCGACGGTGATGCAGCAGAGTGCCGCCGCATAGGCGCGATTGCCATCCAGCAGGCCGGCCACATAGGTGCAAAGCCCGACCCAGATGCCCAACACCACCAGCAGGAGGCCGCCGGTCTGGGAAAATAGGCCGGCGATTGCGATCGAGGCGATGACGCCGATGACGGTTGCGAGCAGCCGGTAGCCGGCTTTTTCCATACCCTGACCGCGTGTCGGCAGCGCCAAGACGGCCACGGTGAGGGCGGCCGACGACGGGGATTCGAGCTCGAGCCAGAAGCCCACATACAACGCGAGCAGCATCGCCAGCCAGACCCGAAGCGCGAACGCCCAGGAACTTGCCGGAAAGCCGGCAAAGACCAGCGGACGCGGCGCGGCGGCACTTGTGGTGTTCACTGGCATCGTGCCCCATCCGTTTCCGGCAGAGCGTGCGGGCCTGCCGATCTCGCAAAATCAGCGCCGAATATGAGGTTTGCGGGGCTTGCCGGTATTTCCGGTCCACCAACCCGCTTGCCGGAATGCACGTCCGGTTGGGGGCAGGGGCCGTCTTGCGGACTACGGCGCGTGGCCTGCCAGCGCCTCTTCGAGGTAGCGGATGATCTCGTCACCGCTGGAGGGCTTGCCGAGATAGCAATGCGCGCCAGCCGCCATCACGCGCCGGCGCACGGATTCGCTTGGAAATGCCGTCATGAAGATGATCGGGAAGCGTCGGCCGGACGCGATCAACTGTGCCTGCAGCTCATCGCCGGTGATGACAGGCATCTGGACGTCGGCGATCATGCATGCCGGATCGTCTCCCGGTGCCTGCCGCAGGAAATCCATGCCGGATTCGTAGGCCTGGGCCTCGTAGCCGATCGAGCGCACCAGGCTCGCCAGCGACGTGCGAACGCCTTCGTCGTCGTCTACGATCGCAATCACCGGGGTTTTGGCCATTGGCACACAATCCTGACCGCGGTGTTCCGCAAGGAGGGCATCTCCCTTTGCGCGGCCGATGGCGCCTTATGCACCCGGGGCAGTCCCGCAGGAATTATACTCAGGTGTGATCCGTAGTCCCGCGGGTTTGGGATACCCCCAGCGCCTCGGCCTTGCGGACGAGGTCGGCCAGCGACCGAACCCCCATCTTGCGCATGACGTTCCCGCGGTGGATCTTGACCGTGATCTCGCTGAGGCCGATCAGGGCCGCGACCTGCTTGTTCATCAGGCCGGCGGTGACATGGCCCATCACCTCGCGCTCGCGCGCCGTCAGGGTCTCGTACTGGGCGCGGATGTCCTCCTTGGTCGCGGCTTCGGCACGGTGCTGCGCATCACGTTCGAGCGCCGCCGTCACCGCATCGAGCATGTCCTGGTCGCGAAACGGCTTGGAGAGGAAATCGACGGCACCGGCCTTCATGGCACGCACCGACATCGGAATGTCCCCATGGCCCGTCATGAAGATGATCGGATAGCTGATGCCCTGCCGGACGAGCTGGCTCTGCAGATCGAGCCCGCTCACGCCGGGAAGGCGGACGTCCAGCACGATGCAGCCGGGGCCGCCGGGCAGCGAGCCGCCGAGCAGTTCCGCCGGCGAGCCGAACAGGCGCGTCTCGAGGCCGACGGATCGGAACAGGCTGTCGAGCGAGGCGCGGATGCCCGCATCGTCATCGACGATGATGACAGTCGCGCTTGAGGGTTGCGTCGGCGGCTGAGCCTGGTTTGGTCGTGTCATGGCGAGGCGTGTTCTTGGCTATATGGCAATGTCAGGTGGAATGTCGCTCCCGAGCCCGGGGTGCTCACCACCGACAATCGGCCGCCGTGAGCTTCCACCGTCGTTCGGCAGATCGCAAGCCCCATGCCCATCCCGCCGTCCTTCGTCGTGAAGAACGGATCGAACAGGCGTGCCATGTCATCAGGCGGGATGCCCGGGCCGCTGTCCTGCACCGTGATGGCGAGGGTCTCGCTGTCCACGGTGCCTGCACGCAGCGTGATGACGCGGGAACCGGGCCGGCCTGACATCGCCTGGCTGGCATTGATCAGAAGATTGACCAGGACCTGCTGCAGCTGAATCCGGTCGCCGCGAACCGGCGGCAGGCCGTGCTGCGGCTCGACGATGAGGGCGACGTCGTCCTTGGCGAGCTCGCGCGCGACCAGCGCAGTCGCCTCCTCGATGACCTCGCCGATTTGCAGCAGATCCTGCTGGGGTGCAGCCTTCTTCAGGAAGGTCCGGATCCTGGTCACGATCTCGCTGGCGCGGCGGCCCTGAGCAACAACATGGCCGATCGTGGTGGCGACCTCCTTGAGATCGGGTACGTCGCGCCGCAGCCATCGCAAGCCGGCTTCGCCGCTGGTGACGATTGCCGCCAGCGGCTGGTTCACCTCGTGCGCTATGGACGCGCTGAGCTCGCCGAGGGTGGCAACGCGCGCAGCATGGGCGAGCTCGGCTTGCGCCGCGAGCAGTGCATCCTGAGCCTGCTTGCGCTCGGTGATGTCGACGACGAAGACGAGCACGTTTTGATCTCCGTCGGGTTCGGGCGGAAAGGTGATCGTGAACAGCACGGGGACCTTACGCCCGTCGAAGCTCACGAGCTGGGTCTCCCCTTCGTGAAACCGCTCTCCGTTCGCGAATGCGACCAGGGCGTCGAGGAAACTGCGATCATTCTCGCCCAGCAGCTTGTCCGCGTTCTCGATGAAGGCCGGTGAGCCGCTTGCCCCCGCCATCTTCTGCAGGGCCGGATTGACGTCGGTGATTCTGGCGAGGCGGCGGGCATGCCTGACGAAATCGGGGTTGCGTGCCAGATAGTCGCGCAGGTCCGCCCCTCCGGTCTGCAGCAAATCCAGCGCGGTCCGCAGTCCGCTCCAGTCCTCCTCGACGACGCCGATCCGGCTTGCGTCGAACATCCGGCGGTATCGTTGCTCGCTCTGCACCAGCGCGCTGTGCGCCGCCACGCGGTCCGTAACGTCGGTGTGCGTTTCGAGCACCCCGACGGGTTTGCCGAGATGGTCGTGCTGAAGGGCCCATCGGGCGTCGACGGTGAGCGCGGTGCCGGCCTTCGTCCGTTGCTCAACCCTGCCTTCCCATCGCCCGGTATCGAGCAGGCTGGCCTCGATGGCTTCCCGCCGGTCGGAATAGCTGGTCCGCAGAAGCTTGTCGGCGAGCTGCCCGAGCGCCTCGTCGGCCGACCAGCCGTAAGTCTGTTCCGCGGTTTTGTTCCAGAACGTGATCACGCCGCCGCGATCCCTGACGAAGATCATGTCATGCGAGAGATTGAGCAGCCGCGCTTGCGCCGCGAGGCGCGTCGTCGCCGCGTGATTCTGCAGCACCAGCAGGGTGGTGATCCCGATCGCCGCGAGGCTCACCAGCGCGCGAAGGGCGGGCGAGGCGATTTCATGCAGATCGTGCGACAGCAGATAGGCGGTTATGGTCAGGACGACACAGCCGGTCGCGGCGACGATGATGTCGTTGCGCCGGTTCGTCCTCGCCGCAAGGAGGATCGCGATGACATAGAGGACTGCGACCGCGCCCTCGAGCGGCGTCAGCACGTCAACCATGAAGACCGCGAAGGCGAGGGCGGCGGACCAGAACCGCAAGCCGGCGCGGCTCATGGATGAACCCGTGGGCCGATCAAGGTTCGTCATCGTCGCAGGCTGTGCTTCTTCTCATAGCAGCCACGTTGATGCCGCGATTTGATCGCGTCCACAATATCCAGCCGGCCGATTTTCGTGCTCTCGTGGAAGTCCTCCTGGACAGTTGAATCCGGCGCGGGCGCGACCGGGAGATTCTCCGGCGGAACGAGGCTTCTCGGTGATATCGCCGATCACGGCCGCGTCAACTTACCGCAGGCGCGCCGAGCCGCCGGCCTCGTGCGTCCGTAGCTGCGGACGAGGTGTTCCGCTCGCACTCTCGCCCGGTGGCTGTACCGCGATCATACCTAGGTATGACGCAGTTAACCCGAGACCTTATCCATACACCCGCGCGTAGAATGGAGCGCGCGGATCGCCGAACTACTCTGCTCCCATCGCATTCGGACAAGTCGTCAGACATTGCCGATGCGAAATGGAACAAGGAGTTCGACGATGTCGCTGCAGATGTCACACCCGCAAAATGCCAAGGACCATGTCGCCGCCGCAATCGACGTCTCGTCAATCGAACGTGGGCGGCTGCGGTCATCGAGACGTTCACGGCGCTCCGGCGAGGAGGCCATGACGCTCTCCCTCGTTCATCTGGATGTTGCGCTGGCCATCGAGCCGCCTGCGCCGGACGTGCGGGGATCTGCCGATAGCGAGCCGAGCTTCAGGGTGTCCGCGAAACGGCTTGCATGCGCCTCCTCGGAGGTCGATCGGGAGACGGGCGCGGAAGGATTCACGGATCCGGTGATGCAGCGCCTCTCGGATGCACTCGCGGCCACCAAAGCCATGCACCATCCCCATTCTGCCATCCTTGTCGATGCGCTGCGTCTGGCCATTCTGACCCGCAAGGCAAGCCGGCGGACGGTGGCCGGACAAGGCCAGCCCGAGTCGGCCGAGGGTGATCATGAAGGCCGGGTTTGCCGGGCGGTGCGGTCGTTGCAGAAATGGCGCCTCAAGCGCGTCATGCAGTATGTCGACGACAATCTGGCCGCGAAGGTGACCTTGGAGCATCTGGCCGCCGTTGCCGGCCTTAGCCGGATGCACTTCGCGGCGCAGTTCCGGGCGGCCGTCGGCATCAGGCCGCACGAGTATTTGCTGAAGCGGCGGATCGAGCGGGCCCAGGAATTGCTGCAACAAGCTGACGTCTCGCTCGTCGACATCGCCTTGACCGTCGGGTTCCAGACGCAGGCTCATTTCACGACGGTGTTCAAGCGCTTCGCGGGCGACACGCCGTATCAATGGAGGAGCGCCTATCTCGCGCAATTCCTGCCGCTGCCGCCCGTCGGAGCAAGACCGTCATGAGCAACCCTGGCATTCAGGCCCTGCTGCTGCAGCTGGTCGGCATTCATTCGGCGCTGGTGCACCATGAGATCATGGGATTGTTGGAGATCGCTCGCGGTCTCGGCGCCTCCTATCGGTTCGCATCCTCGGAACCCGGGGCGGGCGCCTTCTACGGTCGCGTTACCATAAACTTCTGCAGGCTCATTGCCGCCGGCATCGCGCACTATGCCTTGATGGAGCCGTCGATCGAAGAAACGGCCACGCAAAGCTGAAGGAGACGGAGCCAGTCTCGGAATGTCGAGAATGCTGTACCTTTCAACTGGGATTGACTGACACCCTCCGCCATCCCACGATTTTGTGCGGCAAGCAACGATTCCGAACTATTTCGAGCGCGATAGCTGTTAGGCCTCAGGCGTCATCGCGAGAATCTCCTCCAAGCCCAAGAGCCCAGAATGAATGCAAACGACATCACGCGCATCGCGAACAGGAATCTGCCCAGCAAGTCAGCGGTAACAACATATCATATGCCGGGCGGCGGCGGGTTGCTGTGGGCGGTGGCGGTTTCACCTGATCGCACCCAGGACATTCGCATACAGACGCTGAGCGCCTTGGGCGTCATCGATACTTATCTGAAGGATGCGGGTCTGGACCGTACGCGCATCGTCAAGGCTGAGATCGTGGTGACCGACCACGACAACAAGCCAGCCTTCGACGAGGCCTGGGCGAGCTGGATGCCGGCGGGTTATGGGCCGGTGCGCTCGTTCGTGCAGTCGGTCATGCCCGATGGCGATATGATCGAGATCATCATCACTGCGGCTCTGCCGGCGGGCGCGCGCGACACGTCTCAGGCGTCAGGCTGAAGATCCCCGAAGCTTGTTCGCTTTGCCCCGTCTTGCCGGCGCTCATCGGCCATCGTCAGAGGACGACGTCCCGGTTGACGTTCTTGTACAGCAGATAAACCGAGTGGTTCAGGCCGGTGGGATAGAATTGCTGCGGACAGAACGATCCCATCCAGATGAAATCATCAACCCAGATTTCGTGCCAGCTATTGCCGAGATAATACAGGCCTTGCCCCTCCAGCATGAACAATCCGTGCTCCATGATGTGCGTTTCGACAGCCGGGAAGCAGACGCCGGGCTGGAAAAACATCAGGTTCATCTCAAAGTCGAACCGCAGGTCGCCCATTGGCAGCAGGTGCTTGAACCCGCGGCCCTGCAGCCCGGTATGGTTCGTCATCGGCATGGATTGTTGTTGACCGATGATCGCCGTCGGGGTGGCGATGCCCTCGGCCTTCTCATAGCGCTTCTTGACGGCGATGATGCGGGCAGGCGTGGTGGGATGACAGGACATCGTGAAGGATACGCCGGGCGGTACATAGACAAAGGCGCCGACAGCAAGCTCCACTGGCGGGTCGGAGCCGATGGTCACGTCCACGCCTCCTGCCACAACATAGAAGAAGTGCTGCAGGTCCACACAGATCGGCTGGGCCGTACCGCCCGCGGGCTCGATTTCCAGCATATATTGGGCAAAACCGGCGCCGAGCGAAGGCGCCGCCAGAAAGCGCACGGTTGTGGATTTCCACGCCGGAAGCCGGCTCTTCAACACGCCTTCCGGCGGCATGAACGCGAAGTTGCGACCGACAACGCCGCGATTGTGGCCGATCGCTCCGGGAGGAACGATGCCGGGTTGGCCGGGCAAGTCGGTGGGATGCATCTGAGGTCCTCGGGGAGTCTGGTTCAATCGAAAGGTTCTAGCGAAAGGCCGCGTCGGCGGGTTTCGGAAACATGCCGCGGACACTGGAGCCTGCTTCACGTTGCAGCCGGTTCCGGACAGTTATCATCACGGGATCCTTGCGACGAGAGCGCGAATGCAGAACATACCAGCCACTCCCTAGCATCAATGCGGAAAGGACAGTGGAGCAATGAGCCGGCCCAGGTCGAGCTCCGATGCGACGCTGACTTGAGGCTTGTTGGTTGGCTCAAGGAATAGGGCGCGTCCGCTGGATTTCCATCACCCTCCATTTCCCGTCCCCCGCGCGCTTCAGCGCGGGGTCGCTCACCCGCACGTGCTCCGCCAGAAAATCGATGAACGCGCGGACGCGCGCCGGGAGCGGCGCGGTGTGGCCGACATAGACAGCGTGGATGTCTTCGCGGTCGCCGGGATTGTAGTTCTGCAAGACCGGGACGAGGCGGCCTGATTCGATGTCGGGGCCGATGTGGAAGAGGGCGAGGCGGGCGAGGCCCACGCCGCCGAGCGCGAGGCGGCGGGCGGCTTCGCCGTCGCTGGCGCGGGCGGCCGGCGGCGGGACGGCTTCCTCGGTGCGGTCGCCGCGCTTGAATGGCCAGCCGCGGATCGAGCGCGGAAAGGTCCAGCCGATGCCGCGGTGATCGGCAAGATCCGCCGGAATCTTCGGCGTACCGAAGCGCGCGAGATAATTCGGCGCGCCGACCACAACCATGCGGCTGGTGCCGAGTTTTCGCGCGACGAGGCGTGAGGCCCGCAACGGTCCGACGCGGATCGCGACGTCAGCGCGCTCCTGCATCAGGTCGATCAGTGTGTCGGTCAGCACCAGATCGAGCGTGACGTCGGGATGCTGTTCCAGGAAGCGCGGGATCAGCGGCATCACATGCAGCATGCCGAAGGGGATGTTGCTGTTGACGGTGAGGCGGCCGCGCGGTGCCGCGCCTGAAGCTGCCTCGCGCTCGGCCTCCTCCATCTCGGCGAGAATGCGCACGGCGCGCTGGTAGAAGGCCTGGCCTTCCTCCGTCAGCGTGAGCTTGCGCGTGGTGCGGTTGATCAGCCGCGAGCCGAGCCGTACCTCCAGCCGCGAGATCAGCTTGCTGACGCCCGACGGCGTCAGGCGCAGTTTTCGCGCGGCCTGGGTGAACCCGCCCAGGTCGACGACGCGGACGAAAACCTCCATCTCGGCGGAGCGGTTGGTGTCGAAACGGGCCATGTTGAATTCACGTCACAAATGATTGGATTGCGGACATCCTAATGCTTTTGCTGCAGCGCGGCTATCTGCGTGGCTCGTGCCATCCATTGGAGTCCCGCATGCCTCCCGCCGTCCTTGCGCTCACCGCCGGTGCCTTCGGCATCGGCACCACCGAATTCATCATCATGGGCCTGCTGCTCCAGGTCGCCGCCGACATGCATGTCTCCGTGCCGATCGCGGGCCTCCTCATCTCCGGCTATGCGCTGGGTGTGTTCGTCGGCGCGCCGGTTCTGACGCTGGCGACGCGGCGGATGCCGCGCAAAACCGTATTGCTGGCGCTGATGGCGATCTTCACGCTCGGCAATGCCGCCTGCGCGCTGGCGCCGAACTACGAATTGCTGATGGCGGCGCGGGTGCTGACCTCGCTGGCCCACGGTACGTTCTTCGGCGTGGGCTCGGTCGTGGCCACCGGCCTCGTCGCCGAGGACAAGCGCGCCTCGGCGATCGCGACCATGTTCATCGGCCTCACGGTCGCAACCCTGCTAGGGGTGCCCTTCGGCGCCTGGTTCGGCCTGATGCTCGGCTGGCGCGCGGCGTTCTGGGCGGTGACGGTGATCGGCGTGATTGCCTTCGCCGTGGTCGCCGCGTTCGTGCCCGGCCATGTCGGCAATGGCGACAAGCCGATCTCGCTGGCTGAAGAGCTCGCGGTGCTCGGCCGTCCGCAGGTGCTGCTCGGCCTCGCCATGACCGTGTTCGGCTTTGCCGGCCTGTTCGTCGTCTTCACCTATATCCAGCCTATCCTGACGCGCTTCACCGGTTTTTCGGAGGAAGCGGTGTCGCCGATCCTGCTGGTGTTCGGCGCGGGTCTTGCGATCGGCAACGTCGCGGGCGGCAAGCTCGCCGACCGCGGCCTGGCGCGGGCCCTGATCGGCACTCTCGCCGCGCTCGCCATCGTGCTGCTCGGCCTTGCCGCGGTGCTGTCGGTCAAGATCCCCGCTGTCGCGTTGATCCTGCTGCTCGGCATCGCCGCCTTCGCAACCGTCGCGCCGCTCCAGCTTCGCGTGCTGGAAGCCGCCGGCCCGAGCGGCCGCACGCTCGCCTCCAGCCTCAACATCGCTGCGTTCAATCTCGGCAACGCGCTGGGGGCCTGGGCCGGCGGTGTCACCATCGATCGCGGGCTCGACCTCTCCGCGTTGCCGCTGGTGGCGGCCGGAATCACCGCGATCGGCCTCGTGCTGGCGTTGTGGAGCCTCCGGCTCGACCGTACCGCGGTCGCCGTCGCAGCGTGCCCGGCGGAATAGGAGCGCGATCATGGAATACCGCAATCTCGGCGCTTCCGGACTGAAGGTTCCCGTCCTCAGCTTCGGCACCGGCACTTTCGGCGGCCAAGGCCCGTTATTCTCTGCCTGGGGCCGCAGCGGCACGGAGGAAGCGCGCAGGCTGGTCGACATCTGCCTCGATGCCGGCGTCAATTTGTTCGACAGTGCCGACGTCTATTCGAACGGTGCCTCCGAGGAGATTCTCGGCGCTGCGATCAAGGGCCGCCGCGACAAGGTGCTGATCTCGACCAAGATGAGCCTGCCGATGGGCGATGGCCCGCTCGATGCCGGCTCATCGCGGCAGCGGTTGCTGACTGCGGTCGACGCAGCGCTGCAACGGCTCGGCACCGACACCATCGACCTCCTTCAGCTTCACGCGTTCGACGCGTTCACACCGATCGAGGAGGTGCTGTCCACCCTCGATACGCTCGTGCGTGCCGGCAAGCTGCGCTATGTCGGCGTTTCCAATTTCGCGGGCTGGCAGCTGATGAAGTCGCTCGCCATCGCGGACCGGCACGGCTGGCCGCGCTATGTCGCGCACCAGGTCTATTACTCGCTGCTCGGCCGCGACTATGAGTGGGAGCTGATGCCGCTCGCGCGCGATCAGGGCGTCGGCGCGCTGGTCTGGAGCCCGCTCGGTTGGGGGCGGCTGACCGGAAAGATCCGGCGCGGCCAACCGCTGCCGCAACAGAGCCGCCTGCACGCCACCGCGCAATTCGGTCCGCCCGTGGACGAGCAGCGGCTTTACGCGATCGTCGACGTGCTGGATGCGATTGCCGCCGAGACCGGCCGCACCGTGCCGCAGGTCGCGATCGCCTGGTTGCTGTCGCGCCCCACCGTCTCTTCCGTGATCATCGGTTCCCGTGACGAGGCGCAGCTGCGCGACAATCTCGGTGCGGTCGGCTGGTCGCTGGGCGCGGATCAGATCAAGCGTCTCGACGAGGCGAGCGCTGTGATGCCGCCCTATCCCTATTACCCCTATCGCATCCAGGAGGGTTTTGCGCGGCTCAATCCACCGCTGGTGTGACGGATAGCTAATAGAAGGCGGCGATCGCTGCGCCTAGCCCCTGCGGAAGGTTGGGTTCGCTCTTCAGCGTGTCGATGAAGACGGGATCGTCGGCCACCGTGAGGCCATCCAGCTTGATCGGATGCAGCGGCTCGGCGGCTGCTGCGACAGCTGCCAAATCCGGACCGGTCCGGATGCCGTTATATGCCAGCCGCGGGCGCAATTGGACATTGTTGCCGAACTGCTCGTCCAGCGCGAGACGCCATCCGGTTCGTGACACCGTTCCGCTCGCGATCGCGGCCGACATTGCGATGCTGTGCGGCTGCAACGTGCCGAGATTGCCGAGCGCGGCACTCAATCGGGTCGTTGCTTCCGCCAGCGTGATCTTCTCGATCCCCGGATCCTGGTCGGGCGAGGTGAAATCGATCACCCGCGCACTCCTGCCGACTTTGAGGGCCTCGCCGCTTCCGCCTGCCTGCTGCATGGCCTTCTTGGTCCCATAGCGCGCTCGCCCGCCGATCGTGACCAGGACGATATCCTGCTCGCGCGATTTGATCAGGTGGGCGTAAGGATCGCCGGTGACACCCTTCACGACGAGGAGATCGGCGAACTTGCCCTTGGCGATGGTTCCCAGCTTTGAGTCCCACTTCAGGATCGCGGCCGGATTGCGCGTTGCCATCGCGACGATATCGTAATCGCTGAAGCCGAGATTGAAATGCGCGGATACGACCTTCGCCGCCTTCAGCTCGCCCAGCAGGTTCTTGCTGCCGGACGGCGACCAATCCGAGCCCAGCGCGATGGTGAGGCCTGCGGCGCGCGCTGCGGCGACATCGGTCGTCTTGCCATAGAGCAGCAGGTTGCTCAGGGGCGACCAGACGACCTTGGCCTGGTGCTGGGCCATCGTTCCGAAGTCGGTCGCATCGAGCGCCGTGCAATGAATGCCGGCCAGCGACGGCTCGATCGCCCAATCTCCCGCGGAATTGCGCAGCGCCAGGAAGTGGCTATGCGCCTTGGGATCGATGCCCTCGCTTAAGTGGAGCAGGAAACACGCCGACGATTTCAGCTCGTTGTCGAACTTCGCCCAATCCTCGGCATCGATGTCGGGAATCTTGGAGTGTGCCCGCGGAAGATCGGGCGGGCTCCCGATCTCGGCGGCGCGCAGCGCGCCCTTGTAATATTTGTGGATCGTGCCGCTCCAGTTCGACAGCGTGATCCCCTGGCTCGTCGTCGTTCCCGCGACCAGGCATTTGGCTTCGACATAGCGAACCAGGGCCGGCAGCAGCGAGCCGTCGTCGGCAAGGGCGATCGCGCTCATCGGACCGGTCACGGACGTCTTGTACGATTTGGCATTCTGCCACTGGTCGCGATTGCCAAAGAGCTGCGGCACGCGCCAGAGCGGCAGGACGTTGTAGCTGAGGTGATTATGCAGCTCGATCAGGCCGGGATAGATGGTGCCGCCGGTGGTCACCGCGGCGACGGCCTCGAAGCCCACCGGGGCCGGCTGTCCCTTGGGCAGGATCGCGGCGATCCGATTGTCCTCGATGAAGATCGTCCCGTTCTTGATGACGTCGCCCTCAGTGGCCATCGTCACGATCCGGCCGGTCAGCGCCCATCGCTTCGGGTTTGCGGCCGGGCTCATGGAATCACCCCATCGGGAATGGTGATCATGATGGTGCGCCGCTTGGCCGCCGCGTCAACGCCCTGGCGCACGGCCCACGGCGTATCTCCACGCATCCAGGCCGGCAGTCCCGCCGGAAGATCTTTTGCGATGATATCGACAAGCTCGGACGGCTTGAAGGCGTCGCCGTATGGCACGAGTGTCGTCGGCACGTCGGGATGCTTGACCTCAGGCGCCAGCGCCGCGAGGGCGGCATTCCATTTGGCCAGCATGATCTTGGTATTCGCCGCCTGCGTCGCGGAATCATGCGCGGAGCTTTCCGGCCAGGTCGGGTGCGTGATGTGCTGATACGCGAGGGTCTTGTAGGCCGCGCCGTCGGAGCTCTTGAGCCAGGCTTTCCAGGCCTCGTCCGCGAGGCCGCCGAGCGAGACGACAGCCTCGATGTTGCCGGGGCCCAGCACGGCCTTGAACCATTTGTTGCGATAGTCGACGATGCCCGGCTCGTTCTTGTGCTTTGAGCCGCTGCTCTGGCCGTAAACGCTGTACAGGAAGGTGTTCACCATCACATAGCTCTGCACGATGCCGAGCTTGGCCAGAAAGCCCTGGGTCCGGCGGCCCGCGGTGCCGACCAGGATTCGGCGCACGATGGTCTCGTGCTGGGCGGGATCCTGGCCGACGATGAGCACACGCGCCGATCCGTCCAGCCGGCCGCGGTGAAAGATGGGCCCCCATTCGATGCGGAAGTCGTGGGGATCGTAGGCTTCAGGACCAGGGTAGCTGGTGCACAGATCGCGAAAGGGTTGCTCGCCGTATCCGGCGTCGAATTCTGTGAGCATGGAAAATGCTCCAATCTGCCGATGTCAAAATAGCTGCGTCAAAAAACCTGGTCGTTATGCCGCAATCTCAGCGGTAGCTTGTTCAACCATTCAACCAATATATGGGTCAAGACAGCGGGCGCAAAGGTTCATGGGCGTCCCTGGCTCCGGGGCCGTGACAGAGCGTCGCGACAACGCGCCATGCAGAAACGCGCCTGTACACGGTCGCGTGATCTCCATAACCTCCGCGGCGCAATTTCAGGAGATGCGGCGTGGCGAAGAAGACGGCGAGCAAGAAGAAAAGTGTTTCAAGGAAAGTAACGAAGACCTCGAGCAAGAAAGCCACCGCCCGCAAGGGTGCCGTCGCGAAAGATGCGAAGAAATCAGTCAAGAAGGCCGCCCCGCGCAAATCGGCCACGGCGCGCCGTCCCAGGGGGCCGGTCTGGCAATGGTCTGCTGTCGATACCGCGGCCGCGATCCGCAGCGGCGCAATCTCCGCGGTCGAGACTGTCGAGGCGCATCTGGATCGGATGCGCGCGGTCAATCCCAGGCTGAATGCGGTCGTTGTCGATCTCAGCAAGGAAGCGCTGAAGGCTGCGCATGCGGCCGACAAGCAGCGCGCCAAAGGCGGGGAGCTCGGCCTCCTGCACGGCGTGCCCATCACCATCAAGGAAAACGTCGATTACGAAGGCCGGCCGAACTTCAACGGCGTGCCCGCCAACAAGGATTACATCGCGCCGTCGGATGCGCCTGTTGTCCGTAACCTGAAGAAGGCCGGCGCGATCGTCATCGGTCTCACCAACACGCCGGAATTCTCCTTCCGCGGCTTCACCGACAATCCCCTGCATGGGCTGACGCTGAACCCCTGGGACCCTGATATCACCTGCGGCGGCTCCTCGGGTGGCGCGGGGTCGGCGGTTGCCGCCGGTATCGGCACGATCGCCCATGGCAACGACATCGGCGGCTCGCTGCGCTGGCCGGCGCATTGCAACGGCGTTGCCACCATCAAGCCGACGCAGGGCCGCATCCCCGCCTTCAACGGAAGCGCAACGGCCGAGCGGCCGATGCTGGCGCATCTGATGTCGGCGCAGGGGCCGCTCGCCCGCCACGTCGCCGACGTTCGCCTTGCGCTGGAGGTGATGAGCCAGCGCGATCCGCGCGATCCCTGGTGGGTGCCGGCGCCGCTTGTGGGGCCGAAGCCGAAGGGACCGATCAAGGTCGCGCTGGCGAAGATCCCCGACGACATGGACGTCGATCCGGCGGTCGCCGCGGCGCTGCGCCGGGCCGCCGATCACCTCGAGCGTTCCGGCTATCGCGTCAGCGAGGTCGAGGTGCCCGACATCAACGGCGTCTGGCAGACCTGGTGCGACATCATCACCAACGAGACGATGGTGATGCAGGAGGCCGCGATGCTGAAGGTCACGTCCGAGGATTTCCACAAGGCGTGGAACGGCATGAAGGCCAAGGCCAATGTGCTCGATCTCAAGGCCTGGATGCAGGCGACGGCCGCGCGCAACGGCCACATCCGCGCCTGGCAGCTGTTCTTCGAGGACTATCCGGTCGTGCTGGCGCCGACCACGGTCAGTCCGACGCCGGGCCCGCGCGACGACACCATCAGCGCCGAGCGCGTGCAGGAGGTGTTCTGGGGCGGGATACGCTTCATCTCCGCGATCAACGTGCTGGGCCTGCCCGGCGCGGTGGTGCCGGTGGCCTTGCACGAGGGCAAGCCGATCGGCGTGCAGCTCATCACCGGGCGCTACCGCGAGGATCTCGCGCTCGATGCCGCGGCGGCGATCGAGAAGCGTGCCGGCGTGCTCGCCCATCGCCTATGGGAGACGATGGACTGAGCGCTCGCGAGTTGCCGCCGCGTTGACAGTGCCGCCCTCGCTCCCTGTGGGAGAGGGTGGCACTGGCGGCCTTCGGCCGCCGTCCCTTGAGAACGCCGATGCTTTGCATCCGCGATGGGAAGCGAGTCGCGCCTAGGCGTACGAATTCGTTAATCCAATTTGATTCGAATTTTAGCCAATTCACCAATAACCGTTAGGGTTACTTCCTCGATCTCTAGGCGAATTATTGCTCGCTTTACCACCCGCCTCTAACACGAGGACGGCGGACAACGCACGTGCCTCATACAGGCCAATAAGTGCGGCCCGCTCCACGCGGAGGTGGCACGATGCGCAACGAGACGATCGCTATTCACGCCGGCTATGAGCCCGAAGCCACCACGCATGCGGTTGCCGTGCCGATCTACCAGACCGCGGCCTACGCCTTCGACAGCGCCGATCACGGCGCGGCGCTCTTCAATCTCGAGGCCGAGGGTTTCCGTTACAGCCGCATCGCCAATCCGACCAGCGCGGTGCTGGAGAAGCGTATCAGCCAGCTCGAAGGCGGCGTCGGCGCGCTTGCGGTCGCGACCGGCCAGGCGGCGCTGCATTTCGCCTTCGTCAACGTCGCCGATCACGGCGGCAACATCGTGTCCGTGCCGCAGCTCTACGGCACCACGCACACGCTGCTCTCGCACATTCTGCCGCGCCAGGGCATCACGGGCCGCTTCGCCGAGAGCGACAAGCCGGATGCGATCGAGAAGCTGATCGACGAGAACACCCGTGCGGTGTTCGCCGAGACCATCGGCAATCCTGCCGGCAATGTCTGCGACATCGAGGCATTGGCGAAGATCGCGCATGCCCATGGCGTGCCGCTGATCGTCGACAACACGGTCGCAACCCCGATCCTGCTCAAGCCGTTCGACTACGGCGCCGACATCGCCGTGCATTCGCTGACCAAGTTCCTGGGTGGCCACGGCACCACGCTGGGCGGCGCCATCGTCGATTCCGGAAATTTTCCGTGGGCGAAATACGCCGACCGCTTCCCCGCCTACAACAAGCCGGACGCGTCCTATCACGGCCTTGTCTATGCCGAGCGCTTCGGCAAGACCGCCTATATCGAGCGCGCGCGCAGCGTCTATCAGCGCACCATGGGCTCGGTGCTCTCGCCGTTCAACGCCTTCCTGCTGCTCCAGGGCATCGAGACCGTGGCGCTGCGCATGGAGCGCCACGTCGAGAACGCGCGCAAGGTCGCCGAATTCCTGCGTACTGACCCGCGCGTCGCCTGGGTCAATTACACGGGTTTCCCGGACAGCCCCTACTATCCGCTGGTCCAGAAATATCTCGACGGCAATGCCTCCTCGCTGTTCACCTTCGGCATCAAGGGCGGCATGGAAGCCGGCAAGACCTTCTACGATGCGCTGAAGCTGATCACGCGCCTCGTCAATATCGGCGACGCGAAGTCGCTGGCCTGCCATCCGGCTTCGACCACGCACCGGCAGATGTCGGCGGAGCAGCAGCGCCTCGCCGGCGTTCTGCCGGAGACGATCCGCCTGTCCATCGGCATCGAGCATGCTGCCGATATCATCGAGGACATCGATCAGGCGTTGGAAAAAGCCTGTCCGTCGTCGCGTCTCCAGGCCGCGGAGTAGGCGACGGCCCCGATGACGATCCTGATCGACAGGGATCACGGTATGTCGAGCCCGGCGCTGGTGCCGGCTGAGGGCGATCTGGCGCGCGATCATGCCGGCGCCGAGCTCACCATCGGGCTGATCAACAACATGCCTGATCCGGCGCTGAAGGCGACTGAGCGGCAGTTCATGAAGCTGCTCCAGGCCGCCGCCGGCCCGCGCCGCATCCACTTCCACTGCTTCTCGCTGCCCTCGGTCAAGCGCTCGCCCGAAGCGAAATGGCACGTCGAGAGCGAATATTCCGATCTCGCGGATCTCAAGCGTCAGCGATTCGACGGGCTGATCGTGACCGGCGCCGAGCCGGTCGCGCCCGAGCTCGACCAGGAGCCGTACTGGCGCGACCTCACCGATCTGGTCGACTGGGCGAGGACCAACACGCGCTCGACGATCTGGTCATGCCTCGCCGCGCACGCCGCGGTGCTGCACCTCGACGGCATCGCGCGGCGACGGCTACCGGCCAAGTGTCACGGCATCTTCGACTGCGAGGCCGTTACGGGTGATCCGCTGACGCATGCCCTGCCTGCGCCGCTCAAGGTTTCGCATTCGCGCCTGAACGAGATCGTCGAGAGCGACCTCGAGCAGGCCGGTTATCAGGTCTTGACCCGCTCGGCACTGGCTGGTGTCGACGTCTTCGTCCGCCAATATGCCAGCCGCTTCGTGTTCTTCCAGGGCCACCCCGAATATGACGCATTGTCGCTCCAGCGCGAATATCTGCGCGACGTCGGCCGCTACCTCGTGCGCGAGCGTGACAATTATCCGCACCTGCCGGTGAGCTATTTTGACGCAGCGACGGAAGAGAAGCTTGTGCGCTTCGAGAAGCAGGCGAGGCACCAGCGCCATCCAGCGCTCAGCAACGAGCTTCCCGCGCTGAATTTGCGCGCCGATATCGCCGCCGGCAGCGCGGCGGCGGCGCTATTCCGTAACTGGCTGCAATATCTCGGCGCGGACGCCGATGCGTCGGTCCTTGCGCGCTAGGTCGGGACGCTTCACGTTAGGACTAACGAAGTGTGAAGCTTGCTTCCGGCAGCGTACGAATGCTTCACTGAAGGGGGCGGGGCAAACAGGAAATGCGGTCGTGTGGTCGGCACTCCAGGGACGCGTGAGCAATCGGCTGGCCCGGCATTTCCGTGCCGCGCCGCACCGGCTGCCCGCGCACGCGCCGATGGTGAGCTTCACCTTCGACGATGCCCCCGATAGTGCCGCCGGCGAGGGTGCTTCGCTTCTCGAAGCGCATGGTGGCCGCGGCACCTACTACATCGCTGGCAGCCTGATTGGCCGGCCGTCGGATCATTGGCATGGGCTGTCGAACGACGCGATCGTGCGGCTTCACCATGCCGGCCACGAGATCGCCTGCCATACCTTTTCGCATCAGAGCGCGGTCAATCTCGGCGAGGCCGCCATGACCCGCGAGATCGAACGAAACCGCAGCCATCTCCGCGAAATCGATTCCTCGATCGCGCTGGAGAATTTCGCCTATCCGTACGGCCTCGCCTCGGTCTGGCGCAAGCCGCAGCTCGCGAGAACCTTCCGCTCGGCGCGCGGCATTCTGCCCGGCGTCAATCGCGATGTCATCGACCTCCAGTTCCTGCGCGCCTCGCCGTTGGTCGATTGCGAGATCGATAGGGCGGGCGTCGATCGCTATTTCGACGAGGCGGTCGCAAGCGGCGGATGGCTCATCTTCTACGGCCATGACGTCGTGAACGCGCCGAGCCCCTATGGCTGCACGCCGCACCTGATGCGCCATGCGCTGGAGGCGGCCGGCAAGCGCGACATGCCGATCGTAACCGTCGCGGAGGCGCTGCGACGAATCGGGGCGTAGCTCTCTTACCTCGCCCCGCTTGCGGGGAGAGGTCGGATCGCTCTTGCGATCCGGGTGAGGGGTACAGGTCCCGCAACAGTCTCATCCGTGGAAAGAGGCCCCTCACCCCAACTCTCTCCCCGTAAGAGCGGGGAGAGGGAGAAGAAGCAGCGGCGCAAGCGTCAAATCGTCTTGCCACGCCCGCGCAGCCATGCGACTGGCCTTGTGACGAATCCCACGGCCTCCGACACACCCATGAACGTCCCTTCCACTGCTCCGCTGCCCGCGCCGGCCAACGGCCGCGACGCGCTGTCGGTGCTGCATTCGGTGTTCGGCCTGCCGGGGTTCCGCGGCGCGCAGGGCGAGATCATCCGGCATGTCACCGATGGCGGCAATTGCCTCGTGTTGATGCCGACCGGCGGCGGCAAGTCGCTGTGCTACCAGCTGCCGTCGTTGCTGCGCGAAGGCTGCGGCATCGTGGTCTCGCCCTTGATTGCGCTGATGCGCGACCAGGTTGCCGGCCTGCTCGAGGCCGGGGTCAACGCCGCCGCGCTGAACTCGTCGCTGACGCCGCAGGAGGCCTCCGACATCGAGCGCCGCCTGATCGCGGGCGATCTCGACCTGCTCTATGTCGCGCCGGAACGACTGGTGACGCCGCGCTGCCTGTCGATGCTGGCGCAGGCCAAGGTGGCGCTGTTCGCGATCGACGAGGCGCACTGCGTCTCGCAATGGGGCCACGACTTCCGCCCCGAATATGTCGGCCTCTCCATCATCGCCGAGCGCTTTCCCGAGGTGCCGCGCATCGCGCTGACCGCGACCGCCGACGAATTGACGCGGAAGGAGATCGTTGAACGGCTCAAGCTTGGGGGCAGTCCGCAATTCGTCTCGAGCTTCGACCGCCCCAATATCCGTTACGAGATCGTCGACAAGCGCAATGCGGTGTCGCAGCTCAAGGAGTTCATCCGGGAGCGCCATGCGGGTGACGCCGGCGTGGTCTACTGCCTGTCGCGCAACCGGGTCGAGGAGGTCGCCGCCGCGCTCGATGATGCCGGCATCGCCGCGCTGCCCTATCACGCCGGGCTCGACAGTAGCGTGCGCTCGCGCAACCAGGACCGCTTCCTCAACGAGGACGGCATCGTCATCGTGGCGACCATCGCCTTCGGCATGGGCATCGACAAGCCCGACGTGCGCTTCGTCGCGCATCTCGATCTGCCCAAGAGCATCGAGGCCTATTACCAGGAGACGGGACGCGCCGGCCGCGATGGCAAGCCGTCCGCGGCATGGATGGCCTACGGCCTCTCCGACATCGTGCAGCAACGCCGCATGATCGACGAGTCCAGCGGTTCCGACGATTTCAAGCGCGTGTCGATCGGCAAGCTCGACGCGCTGGTCGGGCTCGCCGAGACCGCGCAGTGCCGGCGCAGGCGGCTGCTCGCCTATTTCGGCGAGATCGTGCACGGTGAAACCTGCGGTAATTGCGACAACTGCCTGACGCCGCCGAAGATGCGCGACGGCAAGGTGCTGGCGCAAAAGCTCTTGTCCTGCGTCTATCGTACCGGCCAGCGTTTCGGCGCGATGCACCTGATCGACGTGCTGATCGGTCGCCTGACCGAGAAGGTCACGCAGTTCGGCCACGACAAGCTGTCGGTATTCGGCATCGGGCGCGAGCTCAACGAAAAGCAGTGGCGCACGGTGCTGCGGCAGCTCGTGGCGATGGGCCATTTGCAGAGCGACAGCGAAGCTTATGGCGCACTGAAGCTGACGGAGGCCGCGCGCGGCGTGCTACGCGGCGAGACCGAGGTATGGCTGCGCGAGGAGGCGCCCGGCACCCGCGTCCGTTCCAGCCGCGCGAAATCCCGCCGCGGCGATCTCGCGCCTGCCGCAGGCGCCCCGCAAGGCGATGTCGATCCTGAATTGCGTGCCCGGCTGCGCTCCTGGCGCTCGGATGTCGCGCGCGAACGTGGCGTGCCGGCCTATGTCGTACTGCACGACGCCACCATTGACGGCATCGTGCGGGCCTGGCCGACCACGCTGGACGAGCTCCGCAACGTGCCCGGCATCGGCGACAAGAAGCTCGAGCATTATGGCGACGAGCTGCTGCAGATCGTGCGGACGCGGTAGGGGTGAGCTACTATCTCCACCGTCATCCCGGACAAGCGCGCCCAAAGCGCGCGCAGATCCGGGATCCATAACCACAGGCCGTGGGAAACGGCACGCCGACAGCCTCAGTGTGTTTCAACAATTGGCAGTCGGGGTAATGGGTCCTGGCTTTCGCCAGGACGAGACCAGTGAGGAGGCGCGCGCCGTCTTACGGCACCGACGCACTAGCCGTTCCGGAACGCGTAGCCGTAGCCGTTGAGCGCCGGGGCACCGCCGAGATGCGCGTAGAGGACCTTCGCGCCCTTCTCGAAATAGCCTTTCTGCGTGAGGTCGATCAGGCCCTGCATCGACTTGCCCTCGTAGACGGGGTCGGTGATCATGGCTTCGAGACGCGCGGTGAGGCGGATCGCCTCCTTGGTCTCTTCCGACGGCACGCCATAGGCGGGATAGGCGTAGTCCTCGATCAGCACGACGTCGTCTGCGACGATGTCCTTGCCGAGCTCGACGAGCTTGGCCGTGTTCTGGGCGATCGAGAGCACCTGTGCCTTGGTCTGCGCCGGGGTGAACGAGCCGTCGATGCCGATCACCTTTCGCGCGCGGCCGTCGGCGGCGAAGCCGACCAGCATGCCGGCATGGGTCGAGCCGGTGACGGTGCAGACCACGATGTAGTCGAATTTGAAGCCGAGCTCGGCTTCCTGCTTACGCACTTCCTCGGCGAAGCCGACATAGCCGAGCCCGCCATATTTGTGCACGGAGGCGCCGGCGGGAATCGCGTAAGGCTTGCCGCCCGCGGCCTTCACTTCCTCGATCGCCTGCTCCCAGCTCTTGCGGATGCCGATGTCGAAGCCGTCGTCGACCAGGCGCACGTCGGCGCCCATGATGCGCGAGAGCATGATGTTGCCGACGCGGTCATAGACGGCGTCCTCGTGCGGCACCCAGGCTTCCTGCACCAGGCGGCACTTCATGCCGATCTTGGCGGCGACGGCGGCGATCATGCGGGTGTGGTTGGACTGCACGCCGCCGATCGAGACCAGCGTGTCGGCGTTCGAGGCGATCGCATCCGGGATGATGTATTCGAGCTTGCGCAGCTTGTTGCCGCCATAGGCGAGACCGGAATTGCAGTCCTCGCGCTTGGCATAGATCTCGACATTGCCGCCGAGATGCTTCGACAGCCGCTCCAGCTTCTCGATGGGCGTCGGGCCGAAGGTCAGCGGATAGCGCGCGAATTTTTCCAGCATGGTCAGGTCATCCCGATTGGTGTTGAGCTGGCCGCAGCGACTAGCATATGTGGTATGGAATGTGCTCTCGAATGCTGCACCGATGCTGCATGATATCTTGCGAAGATTTGCGATTTGGCTAAGGTTTCTTTCAGAAAATCATCCAGGATCGGAAGCTTCTTCCATGCCACTTCGGCTCGATCGAACCGACCTTAAGATATTGAGATTGCTTCAAAATAACGGTCGGCTCAGCAATGCCGAGCTGGCCGAAACCGTTGCGATCAGCCCCGCCACCTGCCATCGCCGCACCCAGCGCCTGTTCGAGGACGGCTTCATCGCCACTGTGCGCGCCATGATCGCGCCGAAGAAGGTGGCGAAGGGGACGCTGGTCATGGTCGGCGTCGTGCTGGACCGCTCGACGCCGGAAAGCTTTGCCATCTTCGAGCAGGCGATCGCAAAACTGAAATTCGTGCTCGACTGCCACCTCGTCGCCGGCGACTTCGACTATTTCCTCAAGATCCGCGTCGGCGACATGGAGGATTTCAACCGCATCCATGGCGAACAGCTCATCGCGCTGCCGGGGGTGCGCCAGACCCGCACCTTCTTCGTGATGAAAGAGGTCGTCGACAACGCGCCGCTGGAGTTTTGAGCGGCTTCACGATGCCTGTTCGACGACGCCGTCCGGGACCTGCTCCCGCTCGGCGTCCTCCGGCCGCATCGCGATCACCGCGATCAGCCCGAGGCCGACGCCGATCATGACATAGAAGATCGGCGCCAGCGGGGAGCCGGTGAGCGCGATCAGCCAGGTCACGAAGAACTGGGCAAAGCCGCCGAACACCAGCACCGCGACATTGTTGACGATCGCAAGCGCGGTCGAGCGGACGCGGATTGGGAACAGCTCGACCAGCGTGGTGCAGTAGACGCCGAGGAAGAAGGCGCTGAAGAAGCCGATGACGATTTGGGCGACCAGGAGCCTTGCGATCGACGGCTCGGAGATCACCCAGGCATAGAGCGGGTAGAGCGAGACGAAATAGCCGATCAGCGAGACCAGCAACAGCGGCCGGCGCGGATAGCGGTCGGAGACGGCGCCCGCGATCGGCGCGACGATCACCATCACGATTGCCGCGATCATCTGCACCAGGAAGCTCTGCATCAGCGGCAGCTTCAGCACCTCCTTGGCGTAGGTCACGGTGTAGCCGAAGGTGACGTAGAACGACACGGCGCTCGCCACCACCATGCCCATGCCGATCAGGAAATTGCGGCCGGGATTCTTCAGCGCGGCGATGAAGTTGTCCTTGTGCACCGTCGCCATGCTGCGCCGGGAAGCTTCGGGCTCGATGACGCTGGCGCGCATATAGAGCAGGATCGGAACGATCACGAGGCCGACGAAGAAGGGAATGCGCCACGCGCCGGCGGCAAGCTGCTCCTGCGTGAACGCCAGCGTCAGGGCGGCGCCCAGCACTGCGCCGAGCACGTTGGCCATGAGCTGGCCGGCGATCTGCCACGAGCCATAGAAGCCGGTGCGGCCCGGAGGCGCCGCTTCGATCAGATAGGCGGTCGAGGTGCCGAACTCGCCGCCGACCGAAAAGCCCTGCAGCAGCCGCGCCAGCAGCACGATCAGCGGCGCCGCAATGCCGGCCGTGGCGTAGGTCGGCGTCAACGCCAACAGCGCGACCGACACAGCCATGATGCCCATGCCGAGCGTCATCGCCGCCTTCCGCCCCTTGCGATCGCCGAAATAGCCGAGCACGAGGCCGCCGATCGGCCGCATGAAGAAGCCGGTGCCGAACAGCGCGGTGGTCAGCAGCAGTGCGTTGATCTCACTGCCCGAAATTTTCGGGTCGACCGGGAAGAACAGGTTCTTGATGACCGGTGTCATCAGGGCGAACACCGTGAAGTCGTACCACTCCAGGGCATTGCCGGCGATCGCGGCTGCGATGGCTTTCCTGTTCGTCTGCATCTCTCGCTTGCCTGTCCGGTTGCGCCTATTCGGCGGGTTGATGGGTGACGTCGGCATCCTGCCATTCGTCGCCGGCGAGTTCCGGCGTGGCGAAGGCCTTGAGGTTGGCGAAATGAATCTCGCGATCCTCGACGAACAGGCGACGGACGATGCCGCGCGCGAGCCGGTCGGCGCCTTCGCTGATCGCGGGGATATCGCCGGAGAGCTTTCCGTGGCTCAGCGTCGCCGGATAGTTGAAGCAATGCAGCCGCGCCAACATGGGGCAGGCGCCGGGCTCTTTCTCCAGGAACTGGAAGCTGTCGCCGAGGTCTGGCGAGTTCTCCAGCTCGGCATTGTCCATGCCGTCAGGTGCCGGGAAGCGGTCGCACCAGAACCGGATATGCGGCGCGAACTCGGCAAGCTCGTCGCGCAACGCGAGGTCGACCTTGAAGCCCGTGCCGAAGATGATGAAATCGGTCGCGTAGCGGCCCTTCGGCGTCGTTACCGTGAGATGGTCTCCCGCGACGGCGAGATCATCGATCGGGCTTGCGAGATGGAAATGCGCCTGCGGATAGGCGGAGACCCGCAGTACGCTTTGACGCGGCGGCGGCGTCTGCGCCTTCAGCGTGTGATCGAGGAAACGCCATTTCCAGTCATCCGACAGGCCGGCAAAGCCGTGGACGACGCCCTGGCTGCCGATGCCGGTGAACTTGTTGACGCGCGGGATGTCCGCGCGCCGAATGAAGAGGTCGAGCCGCGCTGCGCCCGCCTCCAGCGCCATCGCTGCGTTGTCCATCGCGGATGCGCCCGCGCCGACGACGGCAACACGCCTGCCGCGAAGTCTCTCGAAGTCGATAGGGGCGGACGAATGCGCCCAGAAACGTCGGTCGATGCCGTCGCAGAGCGACGGCACGTAAGCACCGCCGAGGCCGTCGCGGCCCGTCGCCAGCACGACATGGCGCGCGAGAATCTGTCGCGACGTGCCGCCCTCGCTGATGTCGAGCGCAAACAACTCATCGGTGCGCGCGTGGATTCGCTCGACCGAAACCCCGTTGCGGACCGGCAGGTCCAGCACCTTGCGGTACCAGATCAGGTAATCCATCCACATCGTGCGCGGCGCGCGGTCGAGCGCCTGCCACGCCTGCCTGCCATATTGCGCCTCGTAGAAGGCGCGGAAGGTCAGCGCCGGCATGCCCATCGCAGGTCCGGTCAATTCCTTGGGCGAGCGTAGCGTCCGCATCCGGGCGAACGTGACCCAGGGGCCTTCCTCGCCGGCGCGGGCACGGTCGAGCACGAGCTGGTTGTCGACGCCGAGACGCCTGAGCATGGCGGAGGCGACGAGGCCGGCCATGCCGGCGCCGACGATGACGACGTCGACGACGCTCTTGCCGTCAACGACGCGGCGCGGCACCCACGATTTGGCCGGCAGTTCGAGCCAGGCCAGATCCTGCTTCAGGCGCGCTTCAAGCGCCGCGAGGCCCGCCGCGTCAGGTGTCATCGTCGTCATGAGGGAGCTTTCTCGAATTCACTGGTTTCGTCGCCGGCCTCGGCCAGCGCGGCGGCGCCGCTATGCAGTCTTGCGCCGGGCATCAGCGCGACCGCGGCGCGCAGTGCGTCGTTGAGCGCGGCAACCGTCGGCGTCAGCTCGCGCCCGGTCGGCGCAATCGCGGCGAACAGGAAGGGAATGGACACGTCCAGGGGCCGGGTGACGACGCCCTCCACCGGCAGGCTGGAGGTCAGCACCGGCTCGACCACGGCGATGCCGAGCGACTGCTTGGCCATGGCGATCGCCGTCAGCGAAGCGTTGGTGTCGATGACCTCAGCGGGCACGACACCCTCACGCTCCAGCGCCTCCTCCACGCGGCGGCGAAGCCGGTAGGGGTTGGCCATCGTCAGCAGCCGGACGCCAGCAAGATCCTTGAGGCGAATGACCTTCTTCTTTGCCAGCGGATGATCCATCGCGAGGCACGCGACGCACGGCACCTCGCAGACCCACTGCATGTCGAGCCCGGGATGCTGGATCGGCAGGCTCGCAAGGCCGAAATCGACCGACTGCGACAGCACCGATTGCACGACGTTCTCGGCCGAGAGCGCCTGCACGTGGACCTGGCTTGGCAGCAACTCGCGTTCGAGCGCTGCGAGCGCGGCAGGGACGAAGCCGGCCGCCAGCGCCGGGATTGCCGCCAGGCTGAGCACGGGAAGCGCCCCCGCGCCGATCGCGTTGGCGCGCTGGCGGATGTGCTTCAAGCCCATCAGCAGCCGCTCGACCTCGGCATGAAACAGCACGCCCTTTGGCGTCGGGCTGATGCGCGGGCCGTTCCGGGTGAACAGGAGATAGCCGACGTCAGCTTCGAGATCCTGGATCTGACGCGTCACGACCGGCTGCGATCGGCCGAGCAGCCGCGCCGCGCCGGTGATGCTGCCGGCCGACATCACGGCGGCGAAGGCCTCGAGAAGGCGGATATCGATAACGTCGTGGTTCATGGCCATGTCCGCATTATGTGAATATAGAATGAACAATATTTCTTGATGTGCAAGAGGTATTATGAGAGCATGAGGTTATGCCGATGGAGCCAACCCCCTTTCGCCACCACAATCCGGCCGGGCCGGTCTACCGGCGCGGCTGGGTCGACGAGGCTGTAGCTGCGATCGAGGCCGACCAATGCCGCACGGCCGACACGCACCTGATCCGGCTGATCGTGCCGGCGCTATCAGGCATCGACATCTATCTGAAGGACGAGTCCACGCATCCGACCGGCAGCCTGAAGCATCGGCTGGCGCGCTCGCTGTTTCTCTACGCGCTCTGCAATGGCCACATCCGCGAAGGCACGCCCGTGGTCGAGGCCTCGTCGGGATCGACCGCGGTGTCGGAAGCCTATTTCGCGCAGATGATCGGCGTGCCCTTCTACGCCGTGATGCCGCGCACGACCTCGGCGGAGAAGATCGCTGCGATCGAGCATTATGGCGGCAATTGCCATCTGATCGACGACGGCCGCGCGCTGTATGCCGAGGCCGCCGCGCTCGCCACCCGCCTGAACGGCCACTACATGGACCAGTTCACCTTCGCCGAGCGCGCCACCGACTGGCGCGGTAACAACAATATCGCCGAATCGATCTTCACGCAATTGCAGGGCGAGCCGCGCCCGCTGCCGGACTGGATCGTGATGGGCGCCGGCACCGGCGGCACCTCGGCCACCATCGGACGCTACTTGCGCTACCGCCAATATCCGACGCGGCTGTGCGTCGCCGATGTTGAGCATTCCGCCTTCTTCGATTGCTTCCGCACGCAGGACCGCTCCCACGTTTGCGAACGGCCCTCGCTGATCGAGGGCGTCGGCCGGCCGCGCTGCGAACCGTCCTTCGTGCCTGGCGTTGTCGACCGCATGATGAAAATCCCGGACGTCGCAACGATTGCGGCGATGAATGTACTGTCGCGCCGGCTGCGCCGATCCGTCGGCGGTTCCACCGGCACCAACTTCCTGGCGCTGTGCCGCATTGCCTCGGAGATGCGTAGCGCTGGCCAAGCCGGATCGCTGGTCACGCTGATCTGCGATTCCGGCGAACGCTATCGGCAGACCTACTATGACCCCGCATGGCTGAAAGCACGCGGCCTCGATCCAGCGCCGTTCGAGACTGCCCTGTCGTCGTTCCTGGATACGGCGCAGCCGCTGGCGCTCGCCGTCGAGGATGTTGTCAATCCACAGAGCCCGCGGAGTGTTGCTTGACCACGCTGATCGAAACCATTGCCGGCGTGCGCGCGGCGTCACGGCTCGGCCAGGCTCTGAACGCCCGCGCCGAGATTTTGCGCCTCAGCGAAGCCGCCCATGACGCGGTGCTGCTGCCGCACGAGCCCGGCGGCCTGAGCCACGGCTTGCGGGCGGCGCTCGCGGCGCGGATGTGCCGGCACGTCGGCGACGAGGCGCTGACCGCGCATTACGACTCCTATCTGGCGCATGCGAGCGATCTCGACCTGGCCGCTCTGGCACGGCCCGGCGGCCTGTGTGGCGATTCCCTGCACGACGCCATGGCCCGCCATGCCGACCTGCTGACGCTGTCGCCGCGCGAGGCGACGCGACAGGACATTGCGGCGCTGAAGACGGCCGGCGTCAGCGAGGCCGATATCGTGCGGCTGTCCGAGCTTGCCGCCTTCGTGAACTACCAGCTGCGGGTCCTGGCCGGCCTCAGGCTCCTGAAAGAGGTCGAAGCCCGATGAGCGAGGTCGTCCACAACTTCACCGCCACGATCCCGACCTGGTCGCCCTATGTCACGCCTGTCGAGCTCGCCTCGGCGACGTCAGAGCAGCTCGCGGCGATGAAGGTCACGCCCTCCAACAAGGGCGTCTCGCCTTACGTGCTGACGCTGGCGCATGACCCGGAATCGCTCGCGGTGCGCTCGCCGCTGTTCAACCTCATCATGTACGGCAAGGACGGCTTGTCCCCGGCCGAGCGTGAGCTCGGCGCGCTGAGTGCCTCGGTCGTCAACCGCTGCATCTATTGCGCCGCCGTGCACGCCTCACGCTTCATCAGCTACTCCGGGCGCAACGACGTCGTCGAGGAAATCTTTGCCGACGAGCGCGATGCCACGCTGGAGGCGCGCCAGCAGGCACTGTTCAATTTCGCTACAAAGCTCTCGATGACGCCGATCGAAGCTACCGCAGATGACGCGCGTGCACTCGGCGAGGCCGGGCTGAGCGAGCTCGAGCAGCTCGACCTGGTACTGTCGGCCGCGATCTTCGGCTGGGCCAACCGGCTGATGCATACGCTGGGCGAGCCGCTGGCGCGCCCGGAGGCGCCGTAACCGGCGTCTCCCTGTTATTTGCAAAATTGCACGATCGTCACGGCAACTTCACTTGCGATGCGCGCACATGCGGGCGACGGTCTCCGCTTCTCAACGAGGAGATCCCGCCGTGCGCCTTCCCATTCTCGATCCGAAAGATCTGACCGACGAACAGAAGCCGCTCTATGACGACATGCGGGCCGGCATCAAGGACCACTTCAAGGGCTTTGTGAACATGCGCGACGATGGCGCGCTGCTCGGACCCTGGAATCCCTGGGTTCGCGAGCCGCGCTTCGGCAAGCCGGTGTGGGAGCTGGTCAAGGCGATCGCGTCGAACCCGCTGCTGCCGGCCTCGGTGCGCGAGGTCGCGATCCTCGTCACCGGCTCGCATTTCCGCTCCGGCTACGAGCTCTATGCTCATGTGCTGGTGGCCGAGCAGCGCGGCCTCTCCGACGAGAAGCTCGCGACCATCGTGGCCGGGCAACGGCCGGTGGATCTGACCAAGCAGGAGGCGGTCGCCTACGACGTCGCATCGGCGCTGGTGAGCGGTGGCGTGCTGCCGGAACTGACCTGGCGCGCCGCGGTCAAGGAGTTCGGCGAGCATGGCGCGGCCGAGCTGTCCTATCTCGTCGGCGTCTATTGCATGGTCTCGGTCACGCTCAACACCTTCGACGTGCCGGTGCCGGAGTAGAAGCGCCTTGTTCTGTTCGAGCATGATCTTTTCGGAAAACCGCTGCACACTTTTCCGGATCATGCTCTAATTGCGCACGGTGTAGAGCGGCGTCCGCAGCGTCAGCTGGTAGGACGGTTTCGGCATCCATGCGATCTGCGCGGTGATGCCGAACAGGCGGTTGTCGTTTTTCGCAGCAGGCAGTCCGCTCGGCAGCGTCGCGCCCTGTCGTACCGCCAGGGCTTCGAACGCGGCCGACAGGGAGGTGTTGCCGAAGCCGAGCCCGAGCGTGCCCGCGGGAATCGTCGCGCAAGTCGTGCGCAGGTCGAGATAGATGTCCGAACGGTCGGCTTCGCGATGGGCTGTGCCGGGGCACGTGACGATCCGACGCGTGGCGACTTGATGACGGAACTGTTGTTAGATGGAACGTGATTGCTCCTGTGGTCAAGCGCTGTCCGCAAGCGATGGACTGCGCGGATATGCGCGGGTACCCTGCGGTGATCGCGTTGATATACTCGCCGGCCAGAGTGCAGGCCGGACAATGGAGGGACGACAGTCATGAACACGTCACGCCGCATCCTGCTCACTGGTCTGGCAGGCCTCGCTGTCGCTCCGACCGCCGTGGCCGCCGCCGTTCCGTCGGCCGAACCTGGCGACGTGACGGTCGCCGAGGAGCGCTTCGCGCGCACGATCGCGGCCGCGCATGCGCCCGATGTCACCTGCGCGCGGCAGGCCGAACGCTATGCGGATGCGCATTGGCCCGAATATGTTGTGGCAGCCAGAGCCGTGCTGGACGCGCGCGTGTGATTCGCGCTTTTACTTCTCCACCGCCCGCCGCACCTGTTCGCCGATCTGCGACAGCACGAGCTGTGCCTGCGGCAGGATCGCGCCCATGGCGTGGAAATTGTGGACCATGCCGTCATGGCAGACGTGCTCGACGGTGACGCCTGCGGCGAGAAGCTTGCGCGCATAGGCATTGCCTTCGTCGCGCATCGGGTCGAACTCGGCGGTATGGATGATTGCGGTCGGCAGGCCCGCAAAGCGTGTGGCGCGCAGGGGTGAGATGCGGGGATCGGCGGCATCGATGCCGCCGGGCAGATAATCGGCGAGATCGGCTTCGATCGTGATGCGATCGATCAGGTGGCCCTCGGCGAACGCCTCGCGCGAAGGCGAGGTCTCCTCGAAATCAAGCACCGGGCAGATCAGGCATTGCGCGACGATGGAGAGGCCGGCGTTCTGCAGCGCTTCCTGGCACACGATCGCGGCGAGCGTCGCGCCGGCGGAATCGCCGCCAACCACGAGGCGTCCGGCGTCGATGCCGAGGGACGACGCTTCGCGCGCGACCCATTCGGTGGCGGCGATCGCATCCTCCACCGCGGCGGGAAATTTGTGCTCCGGCGCGAGGCGGTAATCGACCGAGACCAGGCGGCAGCCGGTGGCATGCGCAAGTGCCGCCGCGATGCGGTCGTGCGTGGCGACGCTGCCGGCGACGAGCCCGCCGCCATGAAAAGAACACGAAGCCCGGCGCGCGCTCAGCGGCGGTTGCGGGCGAATACAGCCGATAGGGAAGCCCTCCGCCGGGGCCGGGCAGCGTGCCGTCGGAGACGGTCACGTCAGGCGCGTCAGTGCGCGCGAACTGCATCAGTTTCGCCAGCGACTGCCGCCGCGCCTCGACGCTCGGCCGGTTTCGCACCTGCGGCCCGGCCGCAGCCATCATGGTCAACAAACGCTTTGCGAGCGGATCGAGCGGCATGGAGGACTCCGTAACGTGGACGGCATTATATCCGGTTTGCTCCCCAATGTTATTTCACCGCGATGCTCACCCTCCGTCCAGGGGCCCCTCCAGGGGAGGGGGGCATTCCCCGCAGGGAATCATTTAGAAATTGCCCCCAATAGTCGTGCCATATTGCGGCATCACGCCAAGGGGAGGCCGGTCATGGCCGAGATCAAGAAAGCCATCGAATATTCGCCGAGTTGGACCTTCTTCGAGGGCAAATGGCACGACGGCAATGTGCCGATCATGGGCCCGCGCACGCATGCGGCCTGGCTCGGCTCGGTCGTGTTCGACGGCGCGCGCGCGTTCGAGGGCGTCGCACCCGATCTCGACCGTCACATCGCCCGTGCCAATCAGTCCGCAATCAATTTTGGCCTGAAGCCGGTGGTCGATCCCGGCACCTGGCTCACGCTCGCAAACGAAGGCATCGCGCGCTTCGCGGCGAATGCCGAGCTGTATATCCGTCCGATGTACTGGGCGGAGAACGGGTCGGGCGGCGGCGTGCTGTTCGACCCCGAGACCACCAACTGGTGCCTGTGCATCTACGAGGCGCCGATGCCCAAACCCGTCGGCAACGCCATCACGCTGTCGCCGTTCCGCAGGCCGACTGCCGAATGCGCGCCGGTCGAGGCCAAGGCGGCCTGCCTCTATCCCAACAATTCGCGCGCGCTGGCGGAGGCCGCCTCCCGCGGCTTCCATAACGCGCTGATGCTCGACATGCTCGGCAATGTCGCCGAGTTCGGCAATTCCAACGTGTTCATGGCCAGGGACGGCGTGGTGTTCACGCCGGTGCCGAACGGCACCTTCCTCAACGGCATCACGCGCCAGCGCGTCATCGGCCTGCTTCGCGCCGACGGCGTCACCGTGGTCGAGAAGACGTTGCGCTATGCCGACTTCCTCGCCGCCGACGAGATTTTTTCAACCGGCAATTTCGCCAAGGTCGCGCCCGTGATTCGCATCGACGAGCGCGAGCTGAAGCCGGGCCCGCTCTACACAAAAGCGCGCAAGCTCTATTGGGACTTTGCGCATGCGATGAAGCTGGCAGCGTAGGCTTCCTGACGTCGTCCTGGCTTTCGCCAGGACGACACCGAGGGTGTGGCATGCGCCACGCCTCAAGAGCCGCGCCTCCGGAACCGGCTGAACTGAAACGCCTGCGTCGATTTCCACGGCGTGTGATGAGTCTCGCTGCGCGTTTCGATCAGCTCGAAATCCGGCCCCAACTCCGTCGAAAGACTCTTGCTGTCGTGGCGCTGCACCGGCAGGCCGCTGCATTTCTCCGGACCATCGAGCGCAAAGGTGGCGATGATGACGTGGCCGCCGGCCGCAACCGCCGACCGCAGGCGCTCGACGTAGGCGGCCCTGTCGCGCGGATCGGTCAGGAAGTGAAACGCCGCACGATCGTGCCAGACCTCGTAGCTGCGCGCCGGCCGCCACGTCGTGGCGTCGGCGACGATCCAGTCGACGGACGCGGCCGCCGGGCCGATCCGCCGCTTTGCAGCGTCGAGCGCATTGGCGGACAGGTCCAGCACGGCGAGATTGCGGTATCCGTCCTGCAAGAGAGCGTCCACCAGCCGCGAAGCGCCGCCGCCGATATCGATGATGCCTGCGCCGCGATCCACGTTGGCGGAGCGGATCATGTCGAGCGAGATCGCCGGGCTCTCCTGAAACCAGCTGACCTCGGTCTCGCCCTTTGTGGCGTAGACGTTGTTCCAATGCGCGCTTGGGTCGGACATGGCGGCTTCTCCAGCGTCGTCCTGGCGAAAGCCAGGACCCATTACCCCAGGAAGCAGTTTGGCGATGATTCGTCGTTCGGTACTGCTATCGATCTCTACCGACAGATCACGCGGTATGGGTCCTGGCTTTCGCCAGGACGACATTGTGGAATGACGGGCGCACAATCGCCAAGCAAACGCCCGCGGCAGGCGGCCGCGCTGAGGCGAACGAGAGGACCTACTCTTCCTTCTTCGACATCCGCTCGAGGCGTTCCTGCATTTCCTTCATCTGCTGGCGCAGATCGTCGATGTTGCTGTCCTTCGGCGCCTCGGCGGTCGCATCGGGCTCCGGCTCCGGGGTGGTGGAGGAGCGCGCCGGCGGGGCGAACGGCTTGAACATCGAGAAGGTCTGCTGGAACAGCTCCATGTTGCGGCGGACCTGCTCCTCCAGGGGCGCAAAGGGCGTGCCGGACAGCGTATTGGCGATCTGCTTGCGGAACTTCTCCTGTTCCTGGGTCAGCGTCGCGATCGACTGTTCCAGATATTTCGGCACCACCATCTGCATGCTGTCGCCGTAGAAGCGGATGAGCTGGCGCAGGAAGGTGGTCGGTAGCAGGTTCTGGCCGGCCTTGTTCTCCTGCTCGAAGATGATCTGGGCCAGCACCGAGCGGGTGATGTCGTCGCCGGTTTTGGCGTCGTAGACCAGGAAATCTTCGCCATCCTTGACCATGGCGGCGAGGTCTTCCAGCGTCACATAGGTGCTCGTTCCGGTGTTATAGAGCCGGCGGTTCGCGTATTTCTTGATGGTGGTGGGTTGGTCTGATTTCGCCATGGGCTCTCACTTGCAAGACGCTGAGAACGGGAACCCGGCGGCCGATGCCGCAGGGCGGGAAGAGTACGCAACGCAACAAAATAAGCATTTTCAAAGGGGTCACGCTACCGTTTTGTGCGCCACGGTTAATCGGGCAGCAAAAACGTGCTTGCGAAAGCGCCAAGAACGCTATTTGGAATGCGTTGCGGCATGAATTCGGCCACCGGCCGATTGACATGCCGCAATGACGTTAACAGGATGCCGTCCGAGACTGGCGAGCCGTTTCCCCAGCCCCGTCTGCCCCCATTCAACCCCAGGAGATGCCCATGTCAGACGATGTCGTCATCGTCAGCGCCGCCCGCACCCCGGTCGGAAGCTTCAACGGAGCGTTCGCGACCCTTCCCGCCCACGATCTCGGCGCCGTCGCCATCAAGGCCGCGCTGGAGCGTGGTGGCATCGAGCCCGGCCGGGTCTCCGAAGTCATCATGGGCCAGATTCTGACCGCCGCTCAGGGCCAGAACCCGGCCCGCCAGGCCTCGATCGCCGCCGGCATTCCGGTGGAGAGCCCGGCCTGGGGCGTCAACCAGCTCTGTGGCTCGGGTCTGCGCACGGTCGCACTCGGTTACCAGGCGCTGCTCAACGGCGATTCCGAGATCGTGGTCGCCGGCGGCCAGGAATCGATGAGCATGGCTCCGCACGCCCAGTATCTGCGTGGCGGCGTCAAGATGGGCGCGCTCGAATTCATCGACACCATGATCAAGGACGGCCTGTGGGATGCCTTTAACGGCTACCACATGGGCAACACCGCCGAGAACGTTGCGCGCCAGTGGCAGATCACCCGCGCCCAGCAGGACGAGTTCGCGGTCGCCTCGCAGCAGAAGGCCGAGGCCGCGCAGAAGGCCGGCAAGTTCAACGACGAGATCGTCCCCGTCACCATCAAGACCCGCAAGGGCGACGTGGTCGTCAGCGCCGACGAATACCCGCGCCATGGCGCAACGCTCGATGCGATGGCCAAGCTCCGTCCCGCCTTCGAGAAGGACGGCACGGTCACCGCAGGCTCTGCTTCCGGCATCAATGACGGCGCTGCCGCCGTGGTGCTGATGACCGCCAAGCAGGCTGCCAAGGAAGGCAAGAAGCCGCTCGCGCGCATCGTGTCGTGGGCGCAGGCCGGCGTCGATCCGAAGATCATGGGCTCGGGCCCGATCCCGGCCTCGCGCGCCGCGCTGAAGAAGGCCGGCTGGAACGTCGGCGACCTCGACCTGATCGAGGCCAACGAGGCCTTCGCGGCGCAGGCTTGCGCCGTCAACAAGGACCTCGGCTGGGACACCTCCAAGGTCAACGTCAATGGCGGTGCGATCGCGATCGGCCACCCGGTCGGCGCCTCCGGCGCGCGCGTGCTGGTGACGCTGCTGCACGAGATGCAGAAGCGCGATTCCAAGAAGGGCCTTGCCACGCTGTGCATCGGCGGCGGCATGGGTATCGCGATGTGTCTGGCGCGCGACTGAATCTAGCTCTCGCGCAGCTTACGTGGACCATGCGCGTGCGCTGCACACATAAGTGAGTGCGTTGCACGCGACTAAAAAGGCAGCGGTTGCAAATCAAATATTCTTCGCAACCGCGTCAGCCTCGACTAAAGAGAAACGCCCGGCTCACGCCGGGCGTTTTGTTCTTGATGTCCGTCAAACGTCCCGCATAATCCGTAGCTAAAAACGATCACTCAGAAACGTCCGAAGAGTCCAAGGGAAGGAATACGATATGGCACGTGTTGCATTGGTGACGGGTGGTACGCGGGGCATCGGAGCTGCGATCGGCAAGGCGCTGAAGGCGGCCGGCTACAAGGTCGCGGCGAGCTACGCCGGCAACGATGCCGCGGCGGAGAAGTTCAAGGCGGAGACCGGCATCGCTGTCTACAAATGGGACGTCAGCAATTTCGACGCCTGCGCCGAAGGCGTGAAGAAGGTCGAGGCCGAGGTCGGCCCGATCGACGTGCTCGTCAACAATGCCGGCATCACCAAGGACGGCGCCTTCCACAAGATGAGCCTCGAGCAATGGAACGCCGTGATCGGCACCAATCTCGGCTCGCTGTTCAACATGTCGCGCCAGGTGATCGAAGGCATGCGCGGGCGCAAGTTCGGCCGCATCATCAACATCTCCTCGATCAACGGCCAGAAGGGCCAATTCGGCCAGGTGAACTATTCTGCGGCGAAGGCCGGCGAGATCGGCTTCACCAAGGCTTTAGCGCTGGAGAACGCCAAGGGCGGCGTCACCGTGAACGCGATCTGCCCCGGCTACATCAACACCGAGATGGTGCAGGCGGTGCCGAAGGACGTGCTGGAGAAGGCGATCCTGCCGCTGATCCCGATCGGCCGCTTAGGGGAGCCCGAGGAAATCGCACGCGCAGTCGTGTTCCTCGCCGCCGACGAAGCCGGCGCCATCACCGGCTCGACGCTGACCGTCAACGGCGGCCAGTACATGGTGTGATGCGTAGGCATCACGCAGGCTGATATCGACGACGTCGTCATGCCCGGGCTTGTCCCGGGCATTTGTCCATGCACTGTCATTCCGGGGGCCCGCGATAGCGGCGAACCCGGAATCTCGAGATTCCGGGTTCTGCTCTTTGAGCCGCTCCGGAATGACGAGGCGATTTAAATGACTCCCCGCACCGCGACGCTGATCGGATTGACCGCGATCCTGATGTGGTCGCTGCTGTCAGTGATGACGGTGGCGACCGGAAAGATCCCGGCATTCCAGCTCGCCGCGATGACATTTGCGATCGGCGGCCTCGTCGGCCTGCTCACCTGGATCGGCCGCGGCGAGGCGGCGAAAAGCCTGCGCCAGCCACTGGCTGTGTGGACCGTCGGCGTCGGCGGCTTGTTTGGCTATCACGCGCTGTATTTTTTGGCACTGCGCTTCGCGCCGCCGGCTGAAGCCGGTCTGCTCAACTATCTCTGGCCGCTGCTGATCGTGCTGTTCTCGTCCTTCCTGCCGGGCGAGCGGCTGGCCGTGCATCACATCGTCGGTGCCGTGCTCGGCCTCGTCGGCACCGTGCTGCTGTTCGCCGGCAATACCTCCGGCTTCGCGCCGGGGGCGGTGCCGGGATTGATCGCGGCCTTCATCGCCGCCTTCGTGTGGGCGACCTATTCGGTGCTATCGCGCCGATTGAAGGCGGTGCCGACCGACGCGGTCGCGGGCTTCTGTCTCGCCACGGCGTTGCTCGCTGCGCTGATGCATGGCGCGCTCGAAACCACCGTGTGGCCGGAGACGGCGCTGCAATGGATCTCCGTGATTGGGCTCGGCATCGGCCCCGTCGGGGCTGCGTTCTACGCCTGGGACATCGGCATGAAGCGCGGCGACATCCGCGTGCTCGGCGCTGCGTCCTATGCGACGCCGTTGCTCTCTACCGGCTTCCTCATCGCCGCCGGCTTCGCAAAAGCCAGTGCCAATATCGCCATCGCCGCAGTCCTGATCGCCGGCGGCGGCCTGATCGCGGCGAAAGATATGGTGTTGCGGAAGCGATGATTGTCATTCCGGGGCGCACGACGTGCGAACCCGGAATCCATTTATCGGCGTCAATGGTGGCGAGATAGATTCCGAGTTCGCCGCTTGCGGGGCGCCCCGGAATGACGGTGTGGAGCTACGGCTCCCAGCCCTTCGGCGCGAGCTCGAACTTCGCGAACTCGAATGCGGGTGCCACGGTGCAGCCGACCAGTGTCCACTCACCTGTTGTCTCGGCCATCTGCCATGCATCGGCCGGTACGATGGCCTGCGGTCGTTCGCCGCTCACGAGATCCGTGCCGAGGCGGACCTCGTGCTGGGAGCAGCCCTCATGCGCGATGCGCAGCATCAGCGGGCTGCCGGCGTAGTAATGCCAGATCTCGACCGCATCGATGCGGTGCCAGTGCGAACGCTCGCCGCGCGCGAGCAGGAAGTAAATGAGGGTCGAGCGCGAACGGCCGTTGGCGTCCGTGGTCTGGTCGCGAAACGTCTCGCGATAGTGCCCGCCTTCGGGATGCGGTCGGAGTTCAAGGCGCGCGATGATCTCGGCTGCGGTCGGCATCGATCCCCGTCAGGATTTGTTCTTTAGGATTTGTTCTTGCGCTCGCGCAGCTCGCCGAACACCGCGGCGGCATCCGCACCCTTCATGTGTAGCCTGGCTGCGACCGAGGGGTCATCGGCACGCAGGAACACGTTTGCTTGCTTCTCGTCACCAAGCAGTGAGGGGATCGTGGGCTTGTTCTCGGCGCGAAGCTTGGCCACCTCCGCCGCGCGCGCCTGAAGCGCCGCATTGTCGGGATCGACGGTGAGCGCGAACTTGACGTTGGAGGCGGTGTATTCGTGGCCGCAATAGAGCTTGAAATCGTCAGGCAGGGCCCGCAGCTTCAGCAGCGAATCCCACATCATCGGGTAGGTGCCCTCGAAGACGCGGCCGCAGCCGATCGAAAACAGCGTGTCGGCGGCGAACACGGTCTTCTCGGTGTCGAACACGTAGGAGATGTGGTCGAGCGTGTGGCCGGGCGTCTCCACGACGCGCGCCAGCAGGTTGCCGACCTTGACCACGTCGGCATTGGCGACGCGCAGGTCGACGTTGGCGATCGCAGTGGTCTTGTCGTGCGGCGCGACGACGCGGCAGTTGTATTTGTGCTTGAGTTCGGCGACCCCGCCGACATGATCGCCATGGTGATGGGTGATCAGGATGTCGGTGAGCTGCCAGCCCTCGCGCTCCAGCGCCTTCAGGATGGGGCCGGCCTCCGGCGCGTCGATCGACGCTGTCGCCTTGGTTTCCACATCGTGGATCAGGTAACCGAAATTGTCGTTTAAACAGCTGAAAGTACGAATTTCGGCAGCCATGACGTCTCCTTCGCGCTCAGCCCCGCCAGACAAATATGGCGTTAACGTTGCGCAGGCAATGCAATATTCAGCGCGCAGCCGCGGCCTTGCGCATGTTACATTGCCGTCATGAGCATCGACGTCGTCGACCTCCGCGAGTTCTATTCCCGTCGCCTCGGGATTGTGGCGCGGCAAATGATCAATCGCGGCATCAGGGAGCGCTGGCCGCGCGCCGAGGGCCAGCGCGTGCTCGGCATCGGCTATCCCACGCCCTATCTCGGACTGTTCCGGGAGGACGCCGAGCGCTGCCTCGCCTTCATGCCGGCGGCCCAGGGCGTCCTGAAATGGCCTACGGGGCGGCCGGCGCTGGCCTCGCTGGTGGATGAATTCTCGCTGCCGCTTCCCGATTCCGCGGTCGACCGCATCCTGCTGGTCCACGCGCTGGAGATGTCGGACGATCCGGCTGCGCTGCTGCGCGAGGTGTGGCGCGTGCTGTCGCCGTCCGGCCGCGTGATCGCGGTGATCCCGAACCGGCGCGGCGTGTGGACGCGCAGCGACAATACGCCGTTCGGCCACGGCCGGCCCTATTCGCGCTCGCAGATCACCGATCTGTTGCGCCAGACCTGGTTCACGCCGACCGCCTGGGGCGAGGCGCTGTTCATGCCGCCCTATGCCGGCGGCTGGGTGCTGAAATCGGCGCAGATGTGGGAGCGTGCCGGCGCGGCGCTGTCGCTACCCTTCGCCGGCGTGCACATCGTCGAGGCCACCAAGCAGGTCTATCGCGCGATCCCCGCCAAGCGCGAGCGGGCGCGGCTGATTCCCTCGTTGAAGCCGGTGCTGGTGCCGTCCTCGACGGTGACGCGCAGCTGAAAACAAATCGTCCGCGGCGCGAGGCCGGGACGATGCAGATCAGAAAATCCGAAGGAGCTTACTCGCCGGGCGCCAGATCGTCGCTGGACGCGGCCGGAGCGGCTTCGCGCTCGGGGCGCGGGCCATGCGGCCGGCGCCGCCGGCGCGGAAAGCGCTCGCCGCCACCACCGCCCTCGAAGCCAGCCTGGCCGCCGTTCGCGCCGACATTCACTTGCGGCTGTGCGCCGGTGATGAAGGAGGGCAGGCGATCGACGCTGCCGGCATCGGCGATGACGGGCTGCGGCTGGTTCGGCGGCATTGGCTGCGGCTGATATTGCTGCGGCTGCGGACGATGGTCGCGTTCGCGGTGCTCGCGCGGCTGCTGGTTGTCGCGCTGGTACGACGGCTGGTTGTCACGCTGCTGGTGATCACGCTGATGATGATCGCGCTGGCCGTCGCGGTCGCGCATGAAGGGCTGCTGCTGTTGCGGCTGCGGGACGAAGCCCGGCTCCTGGCCGAAATTCGAGAAATTCTCGCCGTCGTCTTCGCCGTCGTCGCTATTGCTGCTGATGGGCTCGTCGCCGCGCGGCTGCTGGTTCTGGCGGAACTGCTCCTGGGCGGCCGCGATCAGGCGGAAATAATGCTCGGCGTGCTGGTAGTAGTTCTCGGCAGCAACGGGGTCGCCGGAGGAGCGCGCGTCGCGCGCGAGCTGCAGATATTTTTCGGCGATATGCGAAGCCGTGCCGCGGATCTTGATATCGGGTCCGTTGGACTCGTAGACCCGGGTCATCGGGTTCTGGCCGCGCCGGTTGTTGTTATTGTTGTTGTTGCGGTTGCGCATCCGCTGCTTGTTCTGACCGTTTCTCATGTCCTGCCTTTAATTCCAGCCCTAAAGGTTGCACGCATTACTGATTGCTAGGAGTGACCTGATGACAGCGGTTCACATCGCTCACGCGCACCGCGCGCAAGAGGCGGCTTGAACCCTGCCAATGTTCGTCGACCGTCGCGTTCAACAAAGACGCGTTCCCCACCCGCCAGCATTCATTGCCAGCGAACCCATTCATTTTGCCTGCCAAAACAAGCCCTGGTTTCTTGCGTTAGTCTTCGCGCGCAATATCAGGCTTTCGTTCACTTTGCGGTCGGAAAGCTGCGCACCTCAATGGGCTATCGCGCTTAACAGGACCTGCGGCTTGGAACCTAAAATCAGTGAAGCTCTCGCCCGAGAGCCCGGCTTTCGCCCGTAGGTGTACGGGGCCGACACCGATGTGTTGAGTAGAAGGTAGTCGTTCCCAAGGGATATTCCAAGTGGTTTTTACAGGCCAATCCGGCTTTTATGGGGGCATTTTTCGGGCCGAAACGGCCCGTGGGATACCCGCCAAATCGGCCTTGGGCGGCCTGTCCACCACCAACGCCGCAGCCGTCAAAAGGGTTTCAATATTTCGGGCCTGGCCCTGTCCGGCCTCGACGATCAGCGCTCCGCCGGGCGCGAGACGCTCGGCCGCCTGCGGGATCAGGGCGCGGTAGGCGTCATATCCGTCGTTGCCGCCGTCGAGCGCCAGATGCGGATCGTGCTCGCGCACCTCGATGCTCAATTTCGGAATTTCGGCGGAAGGGATATAGGGCGGATTCGACACGATGAGGTCGAATGGGCCGCGGAGCGCCGCTAAATAGGAACAGGCGACGAAGGCGGAGCGGTCGGCAAGGCCAAGGGTCACGGCATTGCCCCTGGCGGTCTCGAGCGCGTTCAGGCTGAGATCGGTGCCGACGCCGAAGGCGCCGGGAATATCGTGCAGCAGCGCCAGCAGGATCGCGCCGGATCCGGTGCCGATGTCGGCGATGCGTGGCTGCTGGATTGCCTTCTGCTCGCGGAAAAGCTCGAGCGCGCGCTCGACGACCGTCTCTGTGTCGGGGCGTGGGACCAGGGTTGCGTCCGACAGGCGGAACGGCAGGCCCCAGAATTCGCGCGTCCCGAGAATGCGCGCCACCGGCTCGCCCGCGATCCGGCGTTGCGCATGCTGCGCGAGCCGCGAGGCCTCCGCTTCCGTGAGGAGCCGCGCAGCCTGCGCGATCAGGCCGGTGAGATCGAGGCCGAGCGCAGCACCAAGCAGGATGCGGGCGTCGAGCTCGGCTTCCTCGAGCTGCGCCGATCGCAGCCGCGCCGCCAGTGCACGCCGTGCGCTCTCGATCGATTGTCCGGTGAAGGGATCGCTCACGCGGGGCGTCACGCCGCCGCGCCTTGCGCGGCGAGCTGTGCGGCCTGGTGCTCGGTGGTCAGCGCGTCGATCAATTCGCCAAGCGCTTCGCCCGCGATCACCTGCGGCAGCTTGTAGAGTGTCAGATTGATGCGGTGGTCGGTGACGCGCCCTTGCGGGAAATTATAGGTGCGGATGCGCTCGCTGCGATCGCCGGAGCCGACCTTTTCCTTGCGCTCGGCCGAGCGCGCCGCATCGACGCGTTGCCGCTCGGCGTCGTAGATGCGCGAGCGCAGGATGTTCATCGCCGAGGCGCGGTTCTTGTGCTGCGAGCGGCTGTCCTGCATCATCACCACGATGCCGGTCGGGATGTGGGTGATGCGGATCGCCGATTCGGTCTTGTTGACGTGCTGGCCGCCGGCGCCCTGCGCGCGCATGGTCTCGATGCGCAGATCATCGTTCTTGATGTCGACGTCGACATCCTCGACCTCCGGCAGCACCGCCACCGTCGCGGCCGAGGTGTGGATGCGCCCCTGCGTCTCGGTGTCGGGCACGCGCTGCACGCGGTGCACGCCGGATTCGAACTTCAGCTTCGAGAACGCGCCGCGGCCCTGCACCTCCGCGATGATTTCCTTGTAGCCGCCGACGGTGCCTTCGCTCGCCGAGATGACCTCGACCTTCCAGCCCTGCAGGCTGGCGAAGCGCTCGTACATCCGGAACAGGTCGCCGGCGAACAGCGAAGCCTCGTCGCCGCCGGTGCCGGCGCGGATTTCCAGCACCACGTTGCGGTCGTCCATGGCGTCCTTGGGCAGCAGCGCGACGCGGATTTTCTGGACGAGATCCTCGATCCTTGGCGTCAGCTCGTCGCGCTCGGCTTCCGCCATGCCGCGCATCTCCGCATCCGTCGTGGGATCGGCGATCAGCGCCTCGGTGTCGGCGAGTTCTTTAACCGCGGACCGGTAAGTCTTGACCGCCTCGATCAGCGGCGTGATCTCGGCGAGCTCGCGCGTGATCTGCACGTAGCGCTCGGAGGCGAGCTGTCCCAGCGATTCGGCCTCGAGCGAAGCGTGATGCGCGAGCAGGACGTCCAGTTTGGCTTCGGGGAGTGACGACATCGGGTAAGTCTCAAATGGCGGAAGGCGGCGAGGCGGCGGGACGCGGGCGACAGGCCCGCTACAAGGCCAGGCCTTCGGCCTCGGCAAATTCCGTCAGCTTCTGCCGGATCGAGACGCTGCCGCTTGGCGCATCCAGCAACGGGCCGAGCATCGCCTCGGCCTTCTTGGCATCGAGATCGATCACCATCGCCTTGACCGGGCCGAGCGCGGTTGCCGACAGCGACAGCGAGCGATAGCCCATCGCGATCAGCGCCAGCGCGCCGATCGGCTTGGAGGCCATCTCGCCGCAGAGCGACAGCGACTTCTGCGCCGCATTGGACTTGCGGGCAATGTCGCGCAGCGCGCGCAGGATCGGCGCCGACATGGTGTCGAAGCGCTCGGAGACCTTGGCATTGCCGCGGTCGACCGCGAACAGGAACTGGAACAGATCGTTGGAGCCGACCGAGATGAAATCGACCTTCTTCAGGAGCTCGTCGAGCTGATACAGCAGCGCCGGCACCTCGACCATGGTGCCGATGTCGATCCGCTCCGGCAGCGTGTGGCCGTGCTGGCGCAGATATGTCAGCTCGCGCTCGACCAGCGCCTTCGCCGCATCGAATTCGGCGACCTCCGAGATCATCGGGAACATGATGCGCAGCGCGCGGCCGCCGCCGGCGCGCAGCAGCGCGCGGATCTGGCCGCGCAAAAGGCCGGGACGGTCGAGCCCGAGCCGGATCGCGCGCCAGCCGAGCGCCGGATTTTCCTCGATCACCGCTTCCATATAGGGCAGCGCCTTGTCGCCGCCGATGTCGAGGGTGCGGAAGGTGACGGGCTTGGTGCCCGCCGCATCCAGCACGGTGCGATAGAGCGCGAGCTGGTCGCTGGTGCGCGGCAGGCTCTGGCCGACCATGAATTGCAGCTCGGTGCGGAACAGGCCGATGCCGGCGCTGCCGGTGTCCTCGATATGCGGCAGGTCGATGGCGAGACCTGCGTTGATCATCAGCTCGACCTTCTGGCCGTCCTTGGTGACGCAGGGCCGGTCGCGCAGCGCGAGGTACTGCGCCTGGCGGCGGGCACGGAAGCGCACGCGTTCGGCGAAGGCCGCCTCGATCTCCTGCGAGGGGCGCACATAGATCGAGCCCGACGTGCCGTCGACGATGATGGCGTCGCCGGGATCGGCGATACCGGGCGCGTTCGGCACTTCGCCGACCGCAGGGATTCCGAGCGCGCGCGCCACGATCGAGACGTGGGAGTTGGCGGTGCCTTCCTCCAGCACGATGCCGCGCAGGCGCTTGCGGTCGTAGTCGAGCAGCGCCGCCGGGCCCATCGCGCGGGCGATGACGATGGCATTGTCGGGCAATTGTTCGCGTGACGGCGCGTGGTCCTGGCCGACGAGCTGCCGCATCAGGCGGTAGCCGAGATCCTCGAGGTCATGCAGCCGGTCGCGCAGGTATGGATCGGTCGAGCGCAGCATGCGCGCGCGGGTGTCGGACTGCACGCGCTCGACGGCGGCTTCCGCGGTGAGGCCGGTGGCGACAGCCTCGTGCAGCTTGTGCGACCAGCCCTGGTCGTTGGCGAACATGCGATAGGCTTCCAGCACCTCGCGGTGCTCGCCGCCCTCGGCGACGTCGCCGCGCTCCAGCATGCGGTCGAGATCGGCGCGCAGCTTGGCGAGCGCGGTGTCCAGCCGCTTGATTTCCTTCGGCAGGTCCTCGGCGATGTAGTCCTTGATGACGACGCGCGGCTCGTGCAGCACGACATGGCCGAGCGCGATGCCTTCCGACAGGATCGCGCCGACCCTCTGCATGGAGTGGCGCGCGGCCGGCTCGAGGCCGGGCTGGGCCAGCGCCGACAGTTCGCCGGAGGCGATCAGCTCGGCCAGCACCATCGCGGTGGTCTGCAGCGCCTCGAGCTCTTCCTCGACATAGGTGCGCTTGGCGCGGTTCTGCACCACCAGCACGCCGAGCGTGTTGCCGGCGCGCAGGATCGGCACGCCGAGGAAGGAGTGGTAGATCTCTTCGCCGGTCTCCGGGCGGAACGAGAAGGCCGGATGGCTCTGCGCGTCGTTCAGATTGAGCGGCGTCGCCTCGCTGGCGACGAGGCCGACCAGGCCCTCATGGGCGCTGAGCACGGTGTGGTGCACCGCCTCGCGGTTCAGACCTTCGGTAGCGTAGAGCTCGAGCGTGTTGTCGATGCGCAGCACATAGACCGAGCACACCTCGGCCACCATGTTGGCGGCGATCAGCACCACGATCTTGTCCAGCCGCTCCTGGGCCGAGACCTGCTCCGCCATGGTTTCGCGGAGCCGTCTCAACAAGACGCGGGGACCTCCCGACGCGCTCCGCATGTACCCTCAGTCTCCTCCGTCAGCCGGGCCCGAAAGGGGGTCCCGGCGGCTCGCCCGAAAATCCAGAAAAACAACGAATTTGCTCATCCGGCGCCGGCCCGGGTCCAAATCTTCTTCAGATTTGGCGCCTGAGCCGAATCAGCACCGCCTCAACTGGGGCACAGTATGTGGCAGCCCACCCTGTTCGCCGTATAGCGAATTGGGGCTTGTTTTGCCAAGCAAAACGCCTGCCAGACGCGAAGGTGTGTACACCTTCGCGTTTGCTGCGACCGCTAAGAGAAAATTAGCCTAAGCCTGATCGAGGCCGTAGAGCGTATGCAGGGTCCGCACCGCAAGCTCGGTATAGGCGGTGTCGATCAATACCGAGAATTTGATCTCGGAGGTTGTAATGGCCCGGATGTTGATATTCCGTCCGGCGAGGGCCGAGAACGCCTGGGCGGCGACGCCGGCGTGGCTGCGCATCCCGCTGCCGATTACCGATATCTTGGCGACGTCGGTGGCGGTATCGAGCCGGGCATAGCCGATCTTGCCCTTGGCGGCGGTAATCGTATCCCTGGCGCGGGTGAAGTCCGCGGCCGGCACCGTGAAGGTGAGGTCGGTGGTCTTGCCGTCCTCGGAGACGCCCTGCACGATCATGTCGACGTTGATGTTGGCATCCGCCAGCGGACCGAAGATCGACGCGGCGACGCCCGGCTTGTCCTCGATCTGGCGCACCGAAATCTGGGCCTCGTCCTTCGAAAAGGCGATGCCGGTGACGACGTGGCTTTCCATGATCTCCTCCTCGCTGCAGATCAGCGTGCCGGGCGGCTGGTTGGCATGCGGGTCGATATCCTCGGGCTTGTCGAAGCTCGAGCGGACGAAGATCGGCATGTTGTGGACCATGCCGAGTTCCACCGAGCGGACCTGGAGCACTTTCGCGCCCTGCGAGGCCAGTTCCAGCATGTCTTCGAACGCGATCTTGCCGAGCCTCTTGGCCTTCGGCACGATTCGCGGGTCGGTGGTGTAGACCCCGTCGACGTCGGTGTAGATGTCGCAGCGGTCGGCCTTGACGGCGGCGGCGACCGCCACGGCCGAGGTGTCGGAGCCGCCGCGGCCGAGCGTTGTGATGCGGTTGGTCTCGGGGTTGATGCCCTGGAAGCCGGCGATGACGGCGACTTCCTTGCGATCCCTAAAGCGCTTGATGATCTCGCTGCCGTCGATGTCCTCGATCCGGGCCGAGGCATGGGCGTCGCTGGTCTTGATCGGGATCTGCCAGCCCTGCCAGGAGCGGGCCTGGATGCCCATGCTCTGGAGCACGATGGCGAGGAGGCCGGAGGTCACCTGTTCGCCGGAGGCGACGACGGCGTCGTATTCGCGCGCATCGTGCATCGGCGAGGCCTCGGTGCACCAGGCCACCAGCTCGTTGGTTTTGCCCGACATCGCCGAGACGACCACGGCCACTTCGTGGCCGGCGTCGACCTCACGCTTCACATGGCGTGCGACGTTGCGGATGCGTTCGATGTTGGCGACGGATGTGCCGCCGAATTTCATCACGAGGCGGCTCATGACGACGCGTGCATTCCCTCATAAGGATCAGTATGGTGACCCGCACTGGACGGGCCTCGCGGACACCGACCGCGCGTATACATAGCGGCGGGGCCGGGGGCAAGCGGGTTCCTGCGGGGGCAGGCTCGAGGTCCGGTTTGGGGGTAATGGGTTAACCGAGAACATGGCGCGTTACATCGACGAGATCCTGCAACCGGGCGAGCGGGTGCTGTATTCGACCAATGCGCACTGGATCTTCTATTTCCCGGCGATTGTGGCCTGGATCGTGGCCCTGGCCCTGTTCGCCCTGTCCCGGCAGAGCGACATCTACAGCGTGATGATCCTGTCCCTGTTCGGCTCGGGCCTGGTGGCGCTGGCCGCCCTGTACTGGACCGTGAAGGGCTGGTTCCATCGCTTCACCACCGAGACCGACGTCACCAACCTCAGGGTTGTGCACAAGACCGGGTTCATCAAGCGCCGCACCTTCGAGATGGCGCTGGACAAGGTCGAGAGCGTCGACGTCGATCAGACGATTCTTGGACGTATTCTCAACTACGGCGACGTGACCATTCGCGGTGTCGGCGAGGGGATCGAGACGATCAGGACCATCGCCTCGCCGCTCGCCTTCCGTAGTTCGATCACCACGCGGTAGGACCGCGCGTAACCATGAGCATGCAGCAAAATACTTCCGCAACTGCCCAGCCGGGCTCGACCGTCGACGCCGCCGAGATCGCGAAATTCTCGAAACTCTCCGCGGAGTGGTGGGACCCCAAGGGCAAGATGGCGCCGCTGCACCGGATCAACCCGTTGCGGCTCGGCTATATCCGCGACGCCGCCTGCCGCAAGTTCGAGCGCAACGTGCGCAGCCTCAACTGCCTCGGCGGCCTGCGCGTGCTCGACATCGGTTGCGGCGCCGGCCTGCTTTGCGAGCCGCTGTCGCGGTTAGGCGCGCAGGTCATCGGCGTCGATCCCTCGCAGAGCAATATTGCGGCCGCAAAACTGCACGCCGACAAGAGCCATCTTGCGATCGACTACCGCTGCACCACGGTGGAGGAGATCGACCCGCGCGAGCGCTTCGACATCGTGCTGGCGATGGAGGTGGTCGAGCATGTCGTCGATGTCGGCGTTTTCCTGAAGCGCTGCGCCGCGATGCTCAAGCCCAACGGGCTGATGGTGGTCTCGACGCTGAACCGGAACTGGAAGAGCTTTGCGCTCGCCATCGTCGGCGCCGAATACGTCCTGCGCTGGCTGCCGCGCGGCACCCACGAATGGAACAAGTTCGTCACCCCCGACGAGCTGACGAAATACCTGCTCGACAACCGCCTCGTCATCACCGAGCAGACCGGCGTCGTCTACTCACCCTTCGCCGACAAGTGGACCCCTCTCCTCCGACATGGACGTGAACTACATGGTGGTGGCGGAAGGGATGGTGTGAGGGGCTGTTCGTGGCGGCCTAGCTGCATCCACACCCACGGTGTCGTCCCGGCGAAGGCCGGGACCCATACCCCCAGGAGAAGTTGCAGCGCGAAGCTCGTCACCACGAATCTTCGCCAAACCAAATCAAGTGGCTATGGGTCCCGGCCTTCGCCGGGACGACATCGGCGTTTGTAGCGAGAGCATCGCACCCATGACATCCCTGTGATTGACCTGCTTTGCTGCTAGCGGCAGGTTGGCCGCAAATCCTCTCCCGCCACACCATCCCCACCCACCCCCATGCTCACCATCACCAGCCTCTGGATTCCCTTCACCGTCATTGCCGCGCTCGGGCAGGTCGCGCGCAATGCGATGCAGCGGTCGCTGACGAAGCCGCTGGGGACGTGGGGCGCGACCAATATCCGCTTCCTGTTCGGCTTCCCGTTCTCGCTGCTGTTTCTTGGCGTCGTGCTGGTCGCGACCGGCGATCATCTCGGCATGCCGCCGTCGGTGTTCTGGCCCTGGCTGCTGCTGGGGGCGCTCAGCCAGATCGTCGGCACCGGGTTGATGCTGCTGGCGATGAACGACCGCTCCTTCGTGGTGACAACGGCATACCTCAAGACCGAGGCGATCCAGACCGCGATCTTCGGCTTCGTCTTCCTCGGCGATCATCTCACCTTGCTGAAGGTACTGGCGATCGTGGTTGCGACCGTCGGCGTCGTCATCACGGCGCTGCGGCCCGGCGGTGAGAAAAGCTTTGCCGAGCTGAAGCCGACCATTCTGGGGCTTGTGGCGGCCGCGGCATTCGCGCTGTCCGCGGTCGGCTTCCGCGGCGCCATCATCACGGTGCCGAACGTGTCTTTCGTAACGGCGGCGTCCTTCACGCTGGTGCTGGGCCTGTTCGTGCAGACTCTGATTCTGACGATCTACCTGCTCTGGCGCGCGCCCAAGATCCTGCAGGCGATCCTTGGCCTGTGGAAGCCGTCGCTGTTCGCCGGCTTCATGGGCGCCTTCTCCTCGCAGTTCTGGTTCCTGGCGTTCGCGCTGACCGCGGCCGCGAATGTCCGCACGCTCGCCCTCATCGAGGTGCTGTTCGCACAAGGCGTGGCGTACTACTCGTTCAAGCAGCCGATCGCGCCACGCGAGATCTTTGGCATCGCGCTGATCGTGGTCGGCGTGGCGGTGTTGGTGGGGGCGTAGTTGACTGTCATTCCGGGGCGCCCGAAGGGCGAACTATGGAGCGCAATTGCGCTCCTGAGAATCTCGAGATCCCCCGATGCGCAATTGCGCATCTGAGGTCTGATCCTTCGGACCATTCCGGGATGACGCGCTTCGCGCGTCAATTCCTGTCTTCCGGCAGCGTCGGCAGCGGCGAGACTTCGATGCCTTCGTCGATCAGCGACTTGGCCTCGTCGGGCGAGGCCTCGCCGTAGATCGGCCGATGCTCCTTGTCGCCGTAGTGCATCGCGCGGGCTTCGTTCGCAAAGCGCTCGCCGACATTGTCGGCGTTCTTCACGATGTGGTCGCGCAGCTCCTTGATCTTGGCGCGCAGCTCGCGCTCCTGCGCCATCAGCAGCGAGGTCGGTCCTGACGGCGCAGCCTCGGGCACGGGTGTTGAAGCGGGCTCCGGCGGAGGCGTGGCCGGCCCGCGGCCCTTCTTGCCGACGATGCGCGGCGCCATGATCGCCTTCTCGACCTTGGCCGAGCCGCAGATCGGACAGGTCACGAGCTTGCGCTTCACCTGCGAATCGTAGGCCGACGAGCTCTGGAACCAGCTTTCGAATGCGTGGTTGCGGTCGCAGTGAAGCGCGTAGCGAATCATGCCGATCCCCGCACCAGATGCAGATGATCCGGCCCGGCCTTGGGGTCGGCGACGCCGAAGCGGCGGCCGTGCTGGAGCGAAGGGATCGCCCGGCGCGCGGTCTCGACCTTGGCGGGATCGATCGTGGCCATGATAATGCCGGGCTCGACGTCACCTTCCGCGAGGATCTCGCCCCAGGGGTCGATGATCAACGAGTGGCCATAGGTCTCGCGCTTGTTCTCGTGCAGGCCGGCCTGCGCTGCGGCGAACACGAAACAGCCGGTCTCGATCGCGCGCGAACGCAGCAGCACGTGCCAGTGCGCTTCGCCGGTCTTGCGCGTGAAGGCCGACGGCACCGTGATGAAATATGCGCCGCTCTCGGCCAGCGCGCGGTAGAGGGCGGGGAAGCGCACGTCGTAGCAGATCGTCAGCCCGACCCGGCCCCAGGGCAGGTCGGAGATCACGGCGGTCTCGCCCGGCTGGTAATTGGCGGATTCGCGATAGCTCTCGCCGTCCGGCAGCTCGATGTCGAACATGTGGATCTTGTCGTAGCTCGCGAGCACATTGCCCTCGGGCCCGATCAGGAACGAGCGATTGACGGCTTTTTCGTCCGAGAACCGCAATGCCAGCGAGCCGACATGGATGTGGATCTTCAGCTCCGCCGCGAGCGCGCGATAAGCCTTCAGCGAGGCGTCGTTCTCTTCGCTCTGGAGGTGCTCGAACAGCGCCTTGCGGTTGAGCTGCATCATGTTGCTGACTTCGGGCGTCTGCACGTAGTCGGCGCCGTTGGCCGCTGCCTGCCGGATCAGCCTGGTAGCCTGCGCGAGGCTGGGCTCGGGCATCAGGCCGGTGCGCATCTGCACCATCGCGGCGGTGAAGGTCCTGTTGTCGCTCATGATTCGGCCTTCACGCTTTCGAGCATGCCGTCGAGCTTGCCCTCGCGGTCGAGCGCGTAGAGGTCGTCGCAGCCGCCGACATGGCTGCCGCCGATCCAGATCTGCGGGAAGGTCGAGCCCTCGCCGGCGCGGTCGTACATCTCGTCGCGCCAGGACGGGTTCCTGGCGACGTCGAATTCCGTGAAGGTCGCCTTCTTGCGGGTCAGCAGCGATTTGGCCGCGGAGCAATAGCCGCAGCCTGGTCTGGTGTAGATCTCGACGGCGGCGGTCATCTTGTCTGGCGCTCTCATGTCATGAATTCATTGAATTATATGGGACTTCACCTGACCTCCACAACCCGGGCAAAGACCAGCACGTCCACCTGGGCCGCTTTGGCGCGCAGCAAGGCACGGGCGCAGGCATCCAGCGTCGCCCCTGACGTCAGGACGTCGTCGATCAGGACGATGCGGCGGCCCTGCACCTCGGCCTGACGGTCGGGAGATACCTGGAATGCGCCCTGCACATTGGTGGCGCGCTGGGCCCGCGACAGGCCGATCTGCTGCTCGGTGGCGCGCACCCGGCGCAGCACCTCGCCTCGCACTTTCACCCCGCTCTGCCGCTCGACGCTTCGCGCCAGCGCCCCGGACTGGTTGTAGCGGCGGCGCCAGGCCCGTCGCCAGTGCAGGGGAACGGGGATCAGCATGTCGGCGCCGGCGAGCAGCTCGCCGCCCGCGCGCGCCATCCAGCGGCCCATCGCCGGCGCCAGATCGGTGCGGTCCTGGTATTTCAGCGCATGCACCAGCGTGCGTGCGACGTCGTCATAGCGCACCGCTGCGCGCGCCCGCTGGTAGGCCGGCGGACTCGCGATCGCCTCCATCGACAGCATGTCAGGGCCGGGATCGTAGACAAAGGGGATGCCGAGCCGCGGGCAATAGGGTCGTTCGATGAATGACAGCCGCGCCCAGCAGGCCGCGCAAACGCCCTCGCCATCCACCGGCTCGCGGCAGGACACGCACAAGGTCGGCAGCGCAATGTCGAGTGCGAGCCGTGCCGCGCGCGCCAGCGCGTGACGGCCGGCCGTCCATGCGGCACGCAGAGGGGCCGCGATGGAACGGGAAGGGGCGGCGTCGGCTTCCATGGGAGGAGGCTAGCGCTCTGCGACAATCCGCTCAAGCGGCTCGGTCTCGTGCTCCAGATGCAGCGCGCCGCGTCACTTGGTGCCGCACCGCGTCCGGGACACGGTTGCCAGAACGACTTGGATCGGCGTAACCAGCGGCATGGCTCAGAACGTGCAAACCCCGCCCGCCCTGTTCGATCGGGCCTTGCTGCACGCGCGGCAACGCCGTGCGCACGCGCAAGGCGCCGTGAGCTTCCTGCTCGATCGGGTGACCGAGGACATGTCCGACCGGCTCGCCGCGGTGATGCGGGAGTTTCACGCTCCGGCCGATCTCTGGACGCCCGGTGAAGGCCTCGCGGTCCTGCGCGCACGGCTGCCGTCACTTCAGCGGATTGCACTTGGCGAAACCGGCGAGGAGAAGCTGCCCTTCACGCCCGAGAGCCTCGATCTCGTCGTCTCGGCACTGGCGCTGCAATTCGTCAACGACCTGCCGGGCGTGCTGGCGCAGGTCCGGCGCGCGTTGAAGCCGGATGGCTTGCTGCTGGCCGCGATGATCGGCGGCGACAGCCTCACCGAGCTGCGCCAGGCCTTTGCTGCCGCCGAAGCCGAATGCGAAGGCGGCGTGTCGCCGCGCGTCGCGCCGTTCGCCGATCTGCGCGACATCGGCGCGCTGTTGCAGCGCGCGGGCTTTGCGCTGCCGGTCACTGACGTCGACCGTGTCGTGGTGCGCTACGCCAATGCCTTCGCGCTGATGCAGGATATCAGGCGCATGGGCGCGGCCAATGTATTGATCGAACGCCGCCGCACGCCGAGCCGGCGCGCGACGCTGCTGCGCATGGCCGAGATCTATGCCGAACGCTTTGCCGATTCCGACGGCCGCATCCGCGCGACATTCGACATCATCTGGCTCTCAGGCTGGGCCCCGCATGCGAGCCAGCAGCAGCCGCTCAAGCCGGGGTCGGCCAAGGCGAGCCTCGCGGAGGCAGTGAAGAAGGCGGGGGAAGAGTGATCCTCATGGTGAGGAGGCGCGTAAGCGCCGTCTCGAACCATGCAGGCCCCGCTCTTGCCGTGTGGCCATCCTTCGAGACGACCGCTTCGCGGTCTCCTCAGGATGAGGTCCGGCTTCACATCAGCAAATCAATCAAATGCGGGATCAGCGGAATGTCCGCGGGCGGGCATCGGGTAGTCGCGCAGCTTGTTGGCACGGACCCAGGCGAGGGTCTGGCCTTCGCGTGCGGCGACCATCCCCTCCCAGCGCCGGCAGATGTAGAGCGGCATCAACAGGTGGAAGGTCTCGTAGCCGTAGCTCGCAAAGGTCAGCGGCGCCAGGCACGGCTCGGCGACGGTAATTCCGAGCTCTTCATGCAGCTCGCGGATCAGGCTCTGCTCCGGCCGCTCGCCGGGCTCGAGTTTGCCGCCGGGAAATTCCCAGAGGCCGGCCAGCGCCTTGCCCTCGGGGCGCTGCGCGATCAGGACGCGCTTGTCGGCGTCGACGAGCGCGCAGGCCACCACCAGTGTGAGCTTGAGAGGGGTCATGGAGACTACGACCTGTAATCCCCGTTGATCGCGACATATTCCTTGGTGAGGTCGCAGGTCATGACGCGGTCGCGGCCCTTGCCGAGGCCGAGCGAGACCTTGATAGCGATCTCCGGCGCCTTCATCGCCTCCGACACCTGCGCCTCGTCGTAGTCGGGATCGCGCGCGCCGCTCCTGGCGACGCGGATGCCGTTGAAGGAGATCGAGAGCTTGTCGCGGTCGGCCGGCTCGCCGGCCTTGCCGACGGCCATCACCACGCGGCCCCAATTGGCGTCCTCGCCGGCGATCGCGGTCTTCACCAGCGGCGAATTGGCAATCGACATCGCGATCTTGCGCGCCGACGCCTTGGTCTTGGCGCCTTCGACGGTGATCTCGACCAGCTTGCGCGCGCCTTCGCCGTCGCGGGCGACCTGCTCGGCGAGGTTGGCGAGCACCTGGTTGAAGGTCTTGACGAAGGCCTTTAGCCTGGGGTCGCTGGCGCGGCTGATTTTGGGCGCGCCGTGCTCGGCGGCCGCGCCCGTCGCGAAGGCCAGCAGCGTGTCCGAGGTCGAGGTGTCGCCGTCGATCGTCACCGCGTTGAAGGTGTCCTCGACGCCGCTCTTGAGCAACGCTTGCAGGGCGGCCGGCGCGATCGGCGCGTCGGTGAAGACGAACGACAGCATCGTCGCCATATCGGGCGCGATCATGCCGGCGCCCTTGGCCATGCCGTTGATGGTGACCTTGGCCTTGCCGAGCTTGACGGTCGCGGTCGCGACCTTGGGGAAGGTGTCGGTGGTCATGATCGCCTTGGCCGCGGCGAGATAGTCGCCGGGCTCGGCGGTCTCGGCCAGTCGGCCCAAAACGCCGTCGAACTTGGTCGCGTCCAGCGGCTCGCCGATCACGCCGGTCGAGGCCAGGAAAATCTCGCTCTCGCTGCACCCGACGGCCTTGGCCGCGATCTTGGCGGTCAGCGCGGTGGAACTGCGGCCGGTCTTGCCGGTGAAGGCGTTGGCATTGCCGGAATTGACGACGAGGGCGCGCGCCTTGCCGCCCTTCAGCTTGGCGCGGCACCATTCCACCGGCGCGGACGGGCATTTCGACTTGGTGAAGACGCCGGCGACCGCAGTGCCCTTGTCCATCACCGCCAGAAGCACGTCGGTGCGGTTCTTGTAGCGGATGCCGGCCTCGGCCGTCGCAAGGCGGACGCCCGCGATCACGGGCATGTCGGGAACAGTCTTGGGAGCGAGGGGAGAGACGGAGGAGGACATCGCGGGGCGCCTTGGTGGGGTCTGGATATGCAGATGGCCGGGCATTTGCCCGGCCATTGCGACGTTAGATACTATTGGCGTCTGCGAAGTGACAGCGAATTCTTACTTCTTCGCAGGGGGCGCCATCTTGCTGTCGGAGGGCTTCGCATCGGAAGGCTTGGCCGCGTCGGCCGGCTTGGCGTCCGCGGCGGGCTGGTCCAGCCGCTCGACCTTGGCTTCCGTGCGCAGCTTGGCGACGTAGTCGGCCTGGGCCTTGCGGGTGACGTATTGCTCGATCTGGGCCTTGACCTGCTCGAAGTCCGGCGCCTTGCGGTTGCGCTTTTCCTCGACCTTGATGATGTGCCAGCCGAACTGCGACTTCACGGGGTCGGAGATCTTGCCCGGCTCCAGCGCGAAGGCCACCGCCGAGAATTCCGGCACCATCTGCTCCTTGGTGAAGAAGCCGAGGTCGCCGCCGTCGGCGGAGCCCGGATCCTTGGACTTCTTCTTGGCGAGTTCGGCGAAATCGGCGCCCTTGTCCAGCTCGGCCTTCACCGCCTTGGCCTCGTCCTCGGTCTCGACCAGAATGTGGCGGGCGCGCACCTCCTGCTCGCCGGTGATCTGCTTGGAGGCCTCCTCGTAGACCTTCTTCATGGCGTCGGGGGTGGTGGCGGCCTTGCCCTCGTTGGCGAGCAGGCTGTCCATCAGGAGGCGGTTGCGGGCGAACGCCAGGCGCTTCTTGAACTCCTCGCTGTCGGCGACCTTCTTGTCCTCGGCGGCCTTGGACACGATCTTCATGTCAATCAGGAAGGACAGGACGTTCTCGTCCTTGGTCGCCGGGTCCATCTGGGCGAGGCTCGGCCCGAGTTCCTCCTCGGCCATGGCGACGTCGCTCTTCTTGATTTCAGCGCCATTGACCTTCGCCAGGACCGGATCGTCGGCAGCCCGGCCGGGACCCGCGATCAGCGCCAGCGCAAGGCAGCCCACGAGGGCGGTGGCAAGGCCGAAGCGCAGGCCGGTTTTGGTTACCGGGAACGAGGTGGTCATGGAAAATCCTTTTGTTGAAGCAGGGGGCTGCTCGAGCGGGGCGGACACTCGCCCAATTCAGGGGGGCTTGGCAACGCGAAAAGTCTGTCAAAATGATGAATTAGCCGCAATGCGCCCGCCGTTGACAAGGCCCTGACCGGGCCATATCTCTGCCCGGTCGCGACCATGGCGATGGCGTTTATTTTGCTGCGTTTTTGGCCGTTGAACCCAGACTTGCCCAATTCCCACCCATATGGCGGATGACCCCCCGCAGTCCGGGCTCTGGCGCCATCAGCGTCACGGTGAGTTGATAGGCAGGCGGGGGACAACTTCTTGGCTGCAACGCGGTTAAATCGCGAACACAGGAACTAGGCATGATCGGCGCGCTCGCCCGCAAGTTTTTCGGCTCCGCCAACGACCGGCGGGTGAAGGGATATCAGTCCCGCGTCAACGCGATCAACGCGCTGGAGCCCGAGCTCATCAAGCTCTCCGACGAGGAGCTCAAGGCCCGCACGGCCGACTTCAAGAAGCAGCTCGCCGAGGGCAAGACGCTCGATGACCTGCTGGTGCCGGCCTTCGCGACCGTGCGCGAGGCCGCCAAGCGCACGCTCGGCCAGCGCCATTTCGACGTCCAGCTGATCGGCGGCATGGTGCTGCACGAGGGCGACATCGCCGAGATGAAGACCGGCGAAGGCAAGACGCTGGTGGCGACGCTTGCGGTCTATCTCAACGCGCTCGCCGGCAAGGGCGTCCATGTCGTCACCGTCAACGACTACCTCGCCCGCCGCGACTCCGGCTGGATGGGCCAGATCTACGGCTTCCTCGGCATGACCACGGGCGTGATCGTCCACGGTCTCGACGATGCCGAGCGCAAGACGGCCTATGCCTGCGACATCACCTACGGCACCAACAACGAATACGGCTTCGACTATCTGCGCGACAACATGAAGTACCGGCTCGAGGACATGGTCCAGCGGCCGCACTTCTTCGCCATCGTCGACGAAGTCGACTCCATCCTGATCGACGAAGCGCGCACGCCGCTGATCATCTCCGGCCCGCTCGACGACCGCTCCGACTTCTACAACACCATCGACGGCTTCCTGCCCAAGCTCGACAAGACCGACTACGACGTCGACGAGAAGCAGCGCACGGTGACGCTCACCGAAGCCGGCATGGAGAAGATCGAGACCCTGCTGCGCGACGCCGGCCAGCTCAAGGGCGAGTCGCTCTACGACGTCGAGAACGTCTCGGTCGTGCACCACATCAACCAGGCCCTGCGCGCGCACACGCTGTTCACCCGCGACAAGGACTACATCGTCCGCGACGACGAGGTCGTCATCATCGACGAGTTCACCGGCCGCATGATGCCGGGCCGGCGCTATTCGGAAGGCCTGCACCAGGCGCTCGAGGCCAAGGAGCACGTCCAGGTCCAGCCCGAGAACCAGACGCTGGCCTCGATCACCTTCCAGAACTACTTCCGCATGTACGAGAAGCTTGCGGGCATGACCGGCACCGCCGCGACCGAAGCGGACGAACTGTTCGACATCTACAAGCTTGAGGTCGTGGAGATCCCGACCAACCTGTCGGTCGCGCGTCTCGACGAGGACGACGAGGTCTACCGCACGCAGAAGGAAAAATACGCCGCCATTCTCGCCGAGATCGAGCGGGCGAACGCGCGGCTCCAGCCCGTGCTGGTCGGCACGGCGTCGATCGAGAAGTCGGAGGTGCTCGCCGAGTTCCTCAAGTCGAACGGCTACAAGCAGATCGATTTCGGCAAGGAGAACGCGCTCGACAAGCTCTATGCGGCGGCCCGTGCCGGCAAGCCGTCGAAGCTGTTCGCGGTCCTGAACGCGCGCTTCCACGAGCAGGAAGCCTATATCGTCGCGGAAGCCGGCGTGCCCGGCGCGATCACGATCGCGACCAACATGGCCGGCCGCGGCACCGACATCAAGCTCGGCGGCTCGCTCGAGATGCGCGTCCCGAAGGAAACCGCGGGCATCGAGGACGAGGCCGAGAAGGCCAGGAAGATCGAGCAGATCAAGGCCGACGTCGAGCGCTTCCGCGAGATCGTGCTGAAGGCCGAGGAGATCGTCGAGATCGAGCCGGCGAAGGGCTCCAAGCCCGCCAAGACCGTGACGAAGCCGGGCGGCCTCTACATCATCGGCTCCGAGCGTCACGAATCCCGCCGCATCGACAACCAGCTGCGCGGCCGATCCGGCCGCCAGGGCGACCCCGGCCGCTCGAAGTTCTTCCTGTCGCTGGAAGACGATCTGATGCGCATCTTCGGCTCGGACCGCCTCGACAGCATGCTCCAGCGTCTCGGCCTGCAAGAGGGCGAGGCCATCATCCATCCCTGGATCAACAAGGCCCTGGAGAAGGCGCAGCAGAAGGTCGAGGCCCGCAACTTCGACATCCGCAAGAACCTGCTCAAGTTCGACAACGTCCAGAACGACCAGCGCAAGGTGATCTTCGACCAGCGCGTCGAGCTGATGAAGGACGACAGCGTCGCCGAGACCGTTACCGACATGCGCCATGCCTTCATCGACGACCTCGTCGCCAAGCACGTGCCCGAGCATGCCTATGCCGAGCAGTGGGACGTTGCCGGCCTGAAGGAAGAGCTGAAGCGCGTGCTCGATCTCGACCTGCCGGTCGACGACTGGGCCAAGGAAGAGGGCATCGCCGACGAGGAGCTGCTCAACCGCATCGAGAACCGCGCCGACGAGCACATGGCCGCCAAGGTCGGGCAGTGGGGCCCCGACGTGATGCGTTACGTCGAGAAGACCATTCTGCTCCAGACGCTCGACCATCTCTGGCGCGAGCACCTGATCATGCTCGACCATCTGCGCCAGGTCATCGGCCTGCGCGGCTACGGCCAGCGCGATCCGCTGCAGGAGTACAAGACCGAGGCCTTCAATCTCTTCCAGGAGATGAGCGCGCACCTGCGCGAGGCCGTCACCGCGCAGCTGATGCGGGTCGAGATCGTCCCGCCGGAGCAGGAAGCGCCCGTGCTGCCGCCGATGGAAGCGCACAAGTTCGACCCGAACACCGGCGAGGACGAGATGGCGCTCGCCAGCGTCACGCTCGGCGCGCCGGCCTCCGACGCCGCCCAGCGCGATCCGAAGAACCCGGCATCCTGGGGCAAGATCGGCCGCAACGAGGATTGCCCGTGCGGCTCAGGCAAGAAGTACAAGCACTGCCACGGGCGGTACGCGTAACCGCTAGCTCGCTGTGATGCTCCGCGAAAGCGGGGCATCCAGTACGCCGCGGCGCTAGTTAAGCGCGACACCGCTGCAGCACATTCCGTCGTCATCCCGGCGAAGGCCGGGATCCATACCGCGGAATCTATCGAGAGCATGCAGTCGTTGCACCGCGCGAAGAAGCGCAACTAGCAGTCTTCGTCAAACCCAATCCTGGGGTAATGGGTCCTGGATCAGCGCTCCGCTCGAGACAACGCTGCGCGTTGTCGCGAGCTGCGCTTGTCCAGGACGACGTGGGTTGAGAAATCGCGTCCGATACGACGAGCTCAATTCGAGCTGTCGATCAAGCTCTCCAGCAGCCGCTTCAATTCGCTCGTCGACTTGTTGCCGTAGCTCTCCAGGATGTGCTCCTCCTGGTCCACCGCGAGCGAGTTGAGCTTCTTGCACAGCACCTTGCCGCGGTCGGAGATGAACATCAGCACCTTGCGGCGGTCGTTCGGGTCCTGCACGCGATAGACCAGCGTGTCGGAGACCATGCGGTCGATCATCTTGGTCAGCGTCGGATGGTTGAGCAGCACGGCGTCCGCAAGCTCGCCCATCGAATGGCCGTTGCCATCCGACAGCACTTTCAGGATGCGCCATTGCTCGACGGGAACACCTTCCTTGCTCAAGCGCAGTTCCAGCTGCCGGTTGATCTCCCGGTTGGCTTGCGCGAGCAGGTAGGCGAGATGTTCGGTGATCGGAGTGTTTTCTTTCGACGGTTTTGCCACGGCTAAGACTTCGTCTTGACCCAAATGAGTGAATGTCTTGCAATCAATGCTGCATCTATATGCACTTCAATTCTTGAATATTCAATATTTTCAAAATAGGATCATTGCCCAACAAAAGGGCGGAAGCCGCGGCCGCCTGCTCAATGTGCTTTCAGGTCTGGTGCCAGACAGGAGTTGGCGTGCGCGCGACGGTAAACTTCCCGGCTCACGGCGGCCCGGCGTTGCCGCCGTCCTTGCTGTTCAGGAATCTGTCGTCGTCGGCGGCCGACTTCGACCTGTCTCCGGTTGACGCGCATTTCATGAAGCGCCGTGGCGCACGCAACAAGCTGCGCATCGGCAATTTCCTCACCTTCACCGGCTCGCCCGGGATCTGGGGCCCGACCTCCACCAACAGCGCGATGCTGGCGGTCGCCGAGATCAACAAGCGCGGCGGCATTCTGGGCCGCGAGCTGGAGCTGTCGATCTACGATTCCGGCGGCCCGATCGACGAGGTGGTGCAGCGCGCCGAGCAGGCGATCGCCTTCGACGAGGTCGACCTTATCATGGGCTCGCATATCAGCGCGGTCCGCGTCGCGCTGCGCAAGGTCACCGGCAATCGCATCCCCTACATCTACACGCCGGTCTATGAGGGCGGCGAGCGCACGCCGGGCGTGATGGCGATCGGCGAGACGCCGCGCTGGCAGAGCCGCCCCGCGATCCACTGGCTCGCCGACGTCAAGAAGGCGGCGCGCTGGTATCTGATCGGCAGCGACTATGTCTGGCCCTGGCAGTCGCATCGCGCGGTGAAGCGCTACATCAAGGAAGCCGGCGGCCAGGTCGTCGGCGAGGAGTTCGTTCCCGTCGGCGAGGACAATCACGAGGCGCATCTGGCGCGCATCCACGCCGCCAAGCCGGACGTGGTGCTGATCTCGCTGATCGGCACCGACAGCATCACCTTCAACCGCGCCTTCGCAGAAGCCGGCCTTGCCACCTCGACGCTGCGGCTCGCGGGCGCGATGGACGAAACCGTGCTGCTCGGCATCGGCGCCGACAACACCGAGAACCTGTTCTGCGCCTCCGGCTATTTCAACGGCATGGTTTCGCGCGCCAATGACGAGTTCCTCGGCGCCTATTATTCCATGTTCGGTGCCAACGCGCCGCCGGTCGGCTCCGTCGGTCAGTCGAACTATGAGGGCCTCCGCTTCCTGGAATCCGTCGCCAATCGCGTCGGCTCGCTGGCCTTTCGCCCGCTGCTCAAGGCCGCGCGCAACACTGTCTATACGGCGGGCCGCGGTCCCGTGACGCTTCGCGACGGCCGCGCCGAGATGCCGATGTATCTCGCTGAAGCCGACGGTCTCGACTTCAGGATCATCAAGACGCTCTGAGAGGCATCTGCCGACGCGGCGCAGTCGACTTGCGAAATAATACTTGAAAAGGAAAATATTTCCATATGTAATATCGAGGCGAAGCCGGCTGGCCCGCGCCGTGCAGGCGCGAGCGAGCGGCCTCCATCCAAAGCCAGGGATCAAGAAACCTCAAGGAGAGCGCCGTGACAGTTGTCCTTCCCACGCCCGCCCAACTTCGCAGCGTCGCCGAGCAGTGCGGCCTTTCGCTCACCGACGACGACGTCGCCTCGTTCCGCGGCCTGATGCAGGGCTCGATCGAAGCCTACAATCTCGTTGCCGCGATGCCGGACGAGGTACCGGAGGTGAAATATCCACGCACGCCAGGCTATCGGCCCTCGCCCGAGGAGAACCCGCGCAACGCCTGGTATCGCAAGTCGACGGTGAAGGGCGCCGCCGGCGGCAAGCTCAAGGGCAAGACCGTCGCGCTGAAAGACAACATCATGCTGGCCGGCGTGCCCATGACCAACGGCTCGTCGACGCTGGAGGGCTATGTGCCCGATTTCGACGCCACCATCGTCACGCGCATGCTGGATGCCGGTGCCGAGATCAAGGGCAAGGTGCATTGCGAGCACTTCTGCCTGTCCGGCGGCAGCCATACCGGCTCTTACGGGCCCGTGCATAATCCGCACAAGATGGGGTACTCGGCCGGCGGCTCGTCGTCAGGCTCGGGCGTCGTGGTCGCGCTCGGCGAGGTCGACATGGCGATCGGCGGCGATCAGGGCGGCTCGATCCGCATGCCGTCCTCGTTCTGCGGCATTTACGGCATGAAGCCGACCTGGGGCCTCGTGCCTTACACCGGGATCATGCCGATCGAGATCTATGTCGACCATACCGGTCCGATGACCGCGACCGTCGCTGACAACGCGCTGCTGCTTGAAGTGCTCGCCGGCGATGACGGTTACGATCCGCGCATCAAGGCTCCGAAGGTCGAGGAATACACCAAGGCGCTCGGCCAGGGCGTCAAGGGCATGAAGATCGGCATTCTCAAGGAAGGCTTTGAGCAGCCGGTCGCAGAAGCCGCGGTGAATGAAAGCGTGCGCGAGGCGGCAAAGCGCTTCAAGGATCTTGGCGCCACCGTAGAGACGGTCTCAATCCCGATGCATCTCCTGGGCGGCGCGATCTGGACCCCGATCGGCACCGAAGGCCTGACCCAGACCATGATGTTCGGCGACGGCTACGGCCTCAGCCGCGGCGATCTCTATTCGACCTCGCTGATGGATTTTCATCGCGGCTGGCGCCGGCAGGCCGACTCGCTGTCCGAGACCACGAAGCTGTTCATGATGCTCGGCACCTACATCAACAACAATTTCGGTCCACGCTTCTACGGCAAGGCGCTCAATATCTCCCGCAGGCTGACCGCCGCCTACGACAAGGCGTTTGGGGATTACGATCTGCTTTTGCTGCCGACGACGCCGATGAAGGCAACCAAGCTGCCGGAGCCCAATGCCAGCCGCGAGGACTACGTCGCCCGTGCGCTGGAGATGATCGGCAACACCGCGCCGTTCGACATCACCCATCATCCCGCGATGTCGCTGCCCTGCGGCATGGTCGACGGCCTGCCCGTCGGCCTGATGCTGGTCGGCCGCATGTTCGAGGAATCGACCATCTATCGCGCCGCGCACGCCTTCGAGCAGATCGGCGACTGGAAGAAGATGTGAGCGAGGCGTCGATGCAGACGGACGGAACAGCACCAAATGGCTAACGCGTTCGTCGCGGCGTTCGAGATCCTGAGCTTTGGCGCGATCATCGTCCTGATCGTGCTGGGGCTCGGGATCATCGCCAGCATGATGGGCATCTTCAACTTCGCGCAAGGAGAGTTCGTCCTGCTCGGGGCCTACATCACCTATCTCGCCTACGCCGGGGGCCTGCCGATCTGGGCCGGCATGGTCGCGGCGCCCTTCGTGGTCGGCGCGCTCGGCTTTGTGCTGGAGGCGCTGATCATCCGCCGCTTCTACGCCGCGCCGATCGTGGCGATGCTCGGCACCTATGCGCTCGGCCTGATCATCCGCGAATCCGTGCGCGGCCTGATCGGCGGCTTCTATCTCACCGTGCCCGAGCCGATCGGCGGCTCGATCGACATCGGCGCGATGCACATCTCGGCATGGCGCTTCACCATCATCGTCATCACGCTGCTGGTGATGGGTGGCTGCTATCTCCTGCTCTCTCGCACGAGCTTCGGCCTGCGCGTCCGCGCCACGCTGGAGAATCCCTCGCTGGCGCGCGCCTCCGGCATCTCCACGCCGCTGATCTATGGCGCCACCTTTGCCTTCGGCGCGGCGCTCGCCGGCCTTGCCGGCGCGCTGATCGTGCCTGTCTTCAGCCTGTTCGCCGATCTCGGCCTGCGCTTCCTGATCCAGGGCTTTGTCGCGGTCATGGTCGGCGGCGTCGGCTCCTTCATCGGGCCGGTGGCGGGTGCCGGCGTCATCGGCACGCTGAGTGCCGCGCTGCCCTGGGTGATGGCGCCCGTCGTCGCCGACGTCCTCGTCTTTGTGCTCGCCATTATCTTCATCAAATTCCGGCCGCAGGGCCTCATCGCTGGCAAAGGGGTTTAGTCATATGTTCGATCGTACGCAGCTCTCACGCCGCCGCTTCCTCTCCAATTTCGCCTTTGCGTCGGGCGCGGTCGCGACCGGCGTCGGCAGCTGGGTAATCCCGGCCCCCTGGGCCAATGCGGCCGAAGCCCCGATCAAGGTCGGCATCGCCACAGATCTAACGGGCCCAATTGCGTACGCCGGCAATGCCGACGCCAACGTCGCAAAAATGGTGATCAAGGAGATCAACGCCGCCGGCGGCATGCTCGGCCGTCCGCTCGAGCTCTATATCGAGGACACCGCGTCGAACGAATCCGTCGCGGTCGGCAACGTGCGCAAGCTGATCCAGCGCGACAAGGTCGACATGGTGCTGGGCGGCATCACCTCCTCGATGCGCAACGCGATCAAGGACCCGATCGTGGCGCGCGGCAAGACGCTCTACATCTATCCGCAGCTCTACGAAGGCAAGGAGTGCACGCCCTATCTGTTCTGCACCGGCCCGACGCCGGCGCAGCAATGCGACGAGTTCATACCTTGGCTGATCAAGAACGGCGGCAAGAAATTCGCGCTGCCGAGCGCCAATTATGTCTGGCCGCATACGCTCAACGTCTATGCCCGCAAGGTGATCGAATCCAACGGCGGTGAGGTCGTGTTCGAGGAGTACTATCCACTCGATCAGGTCGACTTCTCCTCGACCGTCAACCGCATCATCTCCAACAAGGTCGACGTCGTCTTCAACACCGTCATTCCGCCCGGCGTCGGCCCGTTCTTCAAGCAGCTCTACGAAGCGGGCTTCCTCAAGAACGGCGGCCGTCTCGCCTGCGTCTACTATGACGAGAACACGCTCAACATCAATCAGGCGAGCGAGATCGAGGGCCTCGCAAGCTGCCTCGACTATTTCAAGGTTCTGACCAAGGAGAACCCGTTCGACGCAAAAATCCAGGCGGCCTACGAGAAGGATTTTCCGGGCAACTTCCTGTTCGCCGCCGGCAGCGCCGCCACCGGCACCTATCGCGGTCTCAAGCTGTGGGAAGCGGCCGTCAAGGAAGCGGGCAAGCTCGACCGCGAGTCGGTCGCAGCCGCCCTCGACCACGCCAAGATCGCCGAAGGTCCGGGCGGACCCGCCGAGATGGTGCCGGGCAAGCGGCACTGCAAGATGAAGATGTACACCGCGGTCGCCAAGGGCGGAAATTACGAGATCGTCGGACGCAGCGACGGGCTCGTCGATCCCAAGGAATGCTGAGGCGGAATGCCGAAGTCGATGAGTGTGGTAAGAGAAGCCATCGCCGGCGACGAAGCGGACGATGCGATGGCTGAACGCGAAGCGGCGGGACAGGTCGCGGCGGGACGAAAAGTCCTGCCGATCGTGGAGGGCGTGGTGCTCGTCGCCGCGCTGCTTGCGCCGCTGGTGCTGCAGGACTATCTCACGGTGTTCGCGACGCGCGTGATCATCCTCGCGCTGTTCGCACTGTCGTTCGATCTGGTCTGGGGCTATGCCGGCATCATGAGCTTTGGCCAGGCCCTGTTCTTCGGCTCGGCGGGCTATGGCGTCGCGCTGCTCGCGCGCGACCTCGACATCACCAACATCTTCCTGGTGCTTCCCGCGGGCACCATCATCGGCCTCACCTTCGCGCTGCTGCTCGGCGGCTTTCTGCTGCTGGGACGGCATCCCTCCAGCGTGATCTTCGTGTCGCTGGGCACGCTCACCGGCTCCTACGCCGCCGACCGCCTCGCGCGCGGCTGGTACTATCTCGGCGGCCAGAACGGTATTCCCTCGATCGCGCCGATGACGCTCGGGGGTTACGAATTCTCGGAAGGGCCCGCCTTCTACTATCTCGTGCTCGGCATCCTCGTCGTGGTCTACCTGCTCTGCCGCTTCCTGGTGCGCTCGCAGTTTGGCCTCGCGCTCGCGGGGCTGCGCGAGAACGAGCAGCGTATCGCCTTCTTCGGCTACAAGGCGCAGCATCTCAAGGCGATCATCTTCACCATCGGCGGCGGCGTCGCAGGCCTTGCCGGCAGCCTCTATGCCTTCCACGAAGGTTTCGTCTGGCCCAACATGGTCGGCGTCGTCGTCTCGACACAGGTGGTGCTCTACGTGCTGTTCGGCGGCTCCGGCACGCTGATCGGCGCGGTCATCGGCGCCGTCATCGTCGAAGGCGTCAGCTTCTGGCTGTCTGACAATTATCGCGACATCTGGCCGATCATCCTGGGCTTGCTGCTGCTGCTCGTGATCCTGTTCCGGCCGCTCGGCCTGATCAGTTTTGTGCCCGGTGAGCGCGAGCGTGTCGGCAGCTTCGGTGCGAAACCAAAGGAGAAGCGCAATGCCGCTCCTTGAGGCCGCCGGCATCAAAAAGATCTTCGGCAAGCTCACCGCGCTCGATGGCGCGGCCCTCACCGTCGGCGAGAACGAGTTTCACGGCCTGATCGGCCCAAACGGCTCCGGCAAGAGCACGCTGATGAAGTGCATCGCAGGTGCCGAGGTGCCGACGCAGGGCAAGGTGAGCTTCATCAACACCGACATCACCGCGTTTACGCCGACCGAGCGCGCTCGCGCCGGCATGAGCCTGAAATTCCAGATCACGAGCGTGCTGCCGACGCTGACGCTGTACGACAACATCCTGCTCGCGCTCCAGGCGCAGTCCTCGCTGCTCGACCTCGTGTTCTCGCGCACGCGCGGCGCGCTGCACGACCAGGTCATGACCATGCTGACGCAGTTCCGTCTCGCCGATCGCGCCTTCGACGCGGCGGCGGCGCTGTCGCACGGCCAGCAGCAATGGCTGGAGATCGCGATGGCGCTCGCGGGCAAGCCGAAACTGCTGCTGCTGGACGAACCAACCGGCGGCATGAGCCTCGAGGAGCGCCGCGTCACCGGCGAATTGCTCCAGCCGATCAAGCAACATTGCTCGCTCGTCATCGTCGAGCACGATCTCGATTTCATTCGCGACATCTGCGATCGCCTGACCGTGCTCGACCAGGGCAAGGTGCTGGCGTCAGGCACGGTGTCCGAGATCCAGGCCAACAAATCCGTCCAGGAGATCTATCTGCGCCGTGCCTGAATTTTTGGACATCAAGCATCTCGACGCCGGCTATGGCCGCAGCCAGGTCCTGTTCGACGTCAACCTCGGCATCCCCTGGCGCGGCGGCGTCGCCGTGCTCGGGCGCAACGGCGCCGGCAAGACCACGCTGATGAAGACCATCGTCGGCGAGCTGCCGGCGTGGAAGGGCGAGGTTGCCTTCGACGGCCGCGACATCAGCCGCCGCGCGACCCAGGAGCGCGTGCGCGCCGGCATCGGCTACGTCCCGCAGGAGCATTCGGTGTTCGCGCGCCTGTCGGTGCGCGACAATCTCGCGGTCGGCTCGCTCGCGAGCAGCAAGGCCGACGCAGTCGATCACGTGCTGACCATCTTCCCGAAGCTCGGCCAGCGCCTCGACCAGCCCGCCGGCACGCTCTCCGGCGGCGAGCGCAAGATGCTCGCCATCGGCCGTGCCATGTTAGGGGATCCAAAACTGCTGCTGCTCGACGAGCCCACCGAAGGCGTCTGGATCGGCGTCATCGAGGAGATCACCGAGCGCCTGATCGAGCTCGCGAAAGAGATCGCCGTCATCATCGTCGAGCAGCACCTCGACCTCGCGCTGCGCGTCGCCGACTACGCCTACGTGCTGGACCGCGGAAGGGTCGCGCTGCAGGGCGAGGCGAATGATGTGCGCGGCAATCCGGAACTGCTGCGGTATCTGGCGCCGTAAGGTAGCGCTGCTCACCTGCGAGTGAGGCGCGGTACTCTCGTCCCACCCTGTCATGCCCCGCGAAGGCGGGGCATCCAGTACGCCGCGGCTTCTCGATCGCTAATTGGTGCCTCTGGAATGCTGGATTCCCCGCCTTCGCGGGGAATGACGGCGTCAGGCTGGAATGGACCGGAGAGAACGCGCGGAGAGGCCGCGCGCTTACTTCACCGCCCCAAACCGGCTGTCGAACGAGTTCGACGACACCACAGGTGCCGCGCCTTGCCATCTGGCCGCTGTCACCCGCACCATCCGACACCGACGGCTTCAGCGCAGGACGCGTTGCGGCGAGGCGCGTGTCGGGCTTCACCGGCTCGGCCGGCTTGGCGGCGGCCACAGCCGGCTTCGGCGCGTCCTTCGCTGCATCCTTGGACTTGTCATGGCCCGGCACGAACCGGGTGACTGCGGCCTTCAGCCTGGACGCTGCCGTCGGCGGCGTCGTGGACGTCGTAGCCGGGGCCACGGACGCCGTGGCTTGCGGCGGAGCCGAAGCGGTCGCCGTGGTGTCGGCGGTGCCAAGGCCCATCTTGCGGCCGAGGTTGGAGAAGAAGCCGCCGCTCTGCGATTTCTCTTGGGATTTCTCGGCGGGCGCTGCGGCAGCGACGCGCGTGCTGGTCGCGGGCGCGCTGACGGCGACGACCGGCTCTTCCTGCGGCGAGGGAGCGGCCGCGTCGAAATTCGGCTTCGGCGGATTGACGTGGCCGGGGATCGTGCCCGGCGCCTTCGCCATTGCCAGCATCTGCAGCGTGGTGCCTTCGGCGCCCTCCGACAGGCCGGTCGAGCCTTCCGGAATCTTGGCGGCGAAGATCTTGTTCATGCCGCCGTCGATGCCGGTGTTCATGCGCGCCACCGGCGTGCCCTTGGCGACGAGCTTGGCGTACTCGGCCTGGTCGCGCGCGTCCTTCTCGCGCACGGCGCTCGCGATGTCCTCGGGGATCACATAGGCCGGGCACTTTGCCGAGGCGTCGAACACCGGATCGCGCTTGGCATCGGGCGTCTTCGCCGCGTCGAAGACGTACTTCTTCTCGCAGAAATCGACCTTCGGCTCCTGCCGCGTCACCTCGAAATGATCATAGCCTTCCTTGATCATCTTCCAGAACGGCATGTTCGGATTGTTCCGGTGCTTGGCCATGTTCACCGGCGTCATCTTGAACGGATAGGCCTGCAGCTGGAACGCCTTCTGCCCGCCGAAGAAGGACTCGCGGCCGAGCGAATAGATCTCCGCGATCTGCTCGTCCGTCATGGCGTAACAGCCGCGCGAAGAACAATCGCCATGCACCATCAGCTGCGAGCCGGTACGGCCCAAAGCCTTGTCGAACGCGTTCGGATAGCCCGTGTTGAACGAGAGGTAATAGGCCGACTGCGGATTCATCTGGCCCGGATTGATCGAGTAGAATCCTTCCGGCGCCTGGCGGTCACCTTCGCGCACCTTCGGACCCAGATCGCCCGACCAGCGGCAGATCGGATAGGTCTTGAGCAGCGCGAACTGGCCGTTGCGGGTCTGCTTCCAGACTTCGAGCTCGGCTTCCTGCTTGAACAGGCGGACCAGGATCGGGGACTGCAGATCCATGTCCTTCTCGACCATCGCGGCGAGAAGCTTTGGCGGCACCGGCTGGTTGGCCTTGGCGTTGGTCGCGAGCGAAACTTGGTCGGTGTCGCAGCCGGCCAGCAGGACACTGGCCGTCAGCAGCGCAACCGAAGCCAAGAGCGCGCGAGCAAGCGAACGAGAAATCAAGATGGACCCCACACCGTGCCGGGCAGAGAGCGCGAACCCCAATTCTTTGAAGCATGATCCGACCGGAGATCCGGACCCGTCGTGACGGGCTTTTTCAAACCACGCTCCAGCGCTTTTGCCCTGAAGCCATTGATTAAAATTCTAACCTCTGGGTCATGTGGTCGCAACCCGAGCGGGGATCACGAGCCCGTTGGCCCAGTAGCATGGTCAACAGAGACTAAATGGACGCGACTTTGGGCCTTACTTGGGCCTTCCGGCCCAATTGGGACTCAGATCGCCGATTTGGGCAAAAAAAGGGTTAATGCGGGGTTACCGGGCTCCAACCGTCATTCCGGGGCGCCCGAAGGGCGGACCCGGAATCTCGAGATTCCGGGTTCGATGCTTCGCATCGCCCCGGAATGACGACGTCGAGGCCGCCCGAATCAGCCCAGTTTCCGGCCGATATCGAGGAATTTCTGCCGACGCTGCTTGCGGATGGCGTCGCCGTCGAGGCCGCGGAGCTCGTCAAACGCCTTGGCGATGGCCTCGCCCGTGGTGGCGATCATGGCGGCGGGGTCGCGGTGGGCGCCGCCGACCGGCTCCTTCAAAATGCTGTCGATCACCCCGAAGCGGAGCATGTCCTGGGCGGTGATCTTCATGTTGTTGGCGGCTTCCTGCGCCTTGGTGCCGTCGCGCCAGAGGATGGAGGAGGCGGCCTCCGGCGAGATCACGCTGTAGATCGCGTGCTCCAGCATCAGCACCCGGTTGGCGGTGGTGATCGCGATGGCGCCGCCCGACATGCCTTCACCGGTGATGATGGCGACGTTCGGCACGCCCAGCGACAGGCACGCATCGGTCGAGCGCGCGATCGCCTCGGCCTGGCCGCGCTCTTCGGCGCCGATGCCGGGATAGGCGCCGGCAGAATCGGCGAGCGACAGCACCGGCAGGCCGAATCGCTCGGCCATCTCCATCAGCCGCACGCATTTGCGATAGCCCTCGGGCCGCGCCATGCCGAAATTGTGCCGGATGCGGCTCTCGGTGGAATCGCCCTTTTCCTGGCCCATCACGCAGATCGGCTCACCGCGGAAGCGGCCGAAGCCTGCGACCAGGGCCTCGTCCTCGCCGAACTTGCGGTCGCCGGCGAGCGGGGTGAATTCGGTGATCAGGCCCTTGATGAAGTCGTTGAAATGCGGCCGCTGCGGATGGCGCGCGACCAGCGTCTTCTGCCACGGCGACAGGTTCGTATAGAGGTCGGCCAGCGCCTGCGCCGCCTTGTCCTCGATCCGCCCGATCTCGTCGGTGATGTCGGTCCCGGAGGCCGCGAGCGTCCGCAGCTCGTCGACCTTGGAGTCGAGCTCGGCGACGGGCTTTTCGAAGTCGAGATAGCTGCGCATCTGGTCTTGCATCAACTCAATATAGGGAGGACGGGGCGAGGCGGCGAAGCGATTTCGGACCTGGGAAAGAAGTGTAGCCTCTTCAATGAGTTGGCTTGTGGGCTTCTGGGCAGCCCGCCAATTCAATCGTGAGGCCACGGCTCTTTCTGCGGAGATGTGGCCGAAGTCAAGGCGGTTTCGGCTGCGGCAGGCCTACTTCTCCGCCAGCGGGTGCAGGTCGCGCACCAGGCTCTTCAGCCGCTCCTCGACCACATGGGTGTAGATCTGGGTGGTCGAGATGTCGGTGTGGCCGAGCAGGGTCTGCACGATGCGTAAGTCAGCGCCGTTGTGCAGGAGGTGGCTGGCAAAGGCGTGGCGCAGCACGTGCGGGGAGACTAGCCGGGCCTGAATCCCGGAGGCGACCGCGAGCTCCTTGAGGTCGCGGGCGAAATGCTGCCGGGTCAGGTGCCCGCTCTCGCCGAAGGAGGGGAACAGCCATTTCGAGGCGGCAACGCTGGTCTTCTTGTCGGATTTCGCAGCTTCGGTCGCGGCGAGATAATCCGCCATCGCCTGCCGCGAGGCCTCGTTCAGCGGCACCAGTCGCTCCTTGTTGCCCTTGCCGCGCACCACGATCATGCGGGCGTCGCGCTTGGCCGCCGTGCGCGGCAGCGCCACCAGCTCGGAGACGCGCAGGCCCGTGGCGTACAGCACCTCGAGCAGGCAATAGAGCCGCAAGGCGCGCAGCCGCTTCGAGGGCGAGGCATCCTCCGCCTCGCTCAATTCCCTGGCGCGGCGGAGCATGCGGTCGACATCCGCGATCGACAGCACCTTTGGCAGGCCGCGGCCGCGTTTCGGGCCGGACAGGATCGCGGCGGGATCGTCGCCGCGAATCCGCTCGTTCAGCAGGAAGCGGTAGAGATGCCGCATCGCCGACAGGCGGCGCGCGACGCTGGTGGATTTGAAGCCACGCGTGTCGAGATCGGCGAGATAGTCGCGCAGCGTTTGGGTTTCGGCGTCCGCAAAACTGTGGCCGACGCGGCCCAGAAACTCGGAGAAGTCCGTGAGGTCGCGGCGGTAGGCATCGAGCGTATTGGGGCCGGCGCCCTGTTCCGCCGCGAGCATGTCGAGGAACAGGCCGGTGAGCTTGGCGTCTGAGGGCTTTGCACGCATGCCCTGGAGGCTAACCCCTATTTCTTGAGAAACTTATCCGGCGGGATCGTCACCGACATTTCCCGCGGCTTGGGATTGACGAAGTTCGCCAGCGCGAAAATCACGCCATAGACGATGCCGGCGATCACGGCGACGACCGTCAGGAAGCGGAACAGGCTGGGCATCGGTCTGGGGTCTCTGTAGGGGACTTGGCAGGCAAATTAACCAATGAAATCATCCAACATGTTCGCCGTTTCGTGGCAAGAGTCCTCTGGCGAGGCCCCCTTTGGGGTCGTATAGGTGGCCAAAGCAGGCCGCTTTTGGCGGCAGATCGAGCGAGATCCAGAGCGAGACCCATGTCCGACGCCGCGTTGCCGATACAAGCATCGCCTGAGGCCGACATCCTGTCGGCGCTCGGGGCGCGCTCGATCGTGCTCGTCGGCATGATGGGGGTGGGCAAATCCACCATCGGCCGCCGCATGGCGGCCCGGCTCAAGCTGCCCTTCGTCGATGCGGACACCGAGATCGAGGCGGCGGCCGGCATGACCATACCGGAGATTTTCGAGCGCCATGGCGAGGGCCATTTCCGCGACGGCGAGGCCCGCGTGATCGCGCGCTTGCTCGACGGCGGCCCGGTGGTGCTGGCGACCGGCGGTGGCGCCTTCATGCGCGAGGAGACGCGTGCGCGCATCGCGGCCAAGGCGGTCTCGATCTGGCTCAAGGCCGACCACGACGTCATCATGCGCCGCGTCCGCCGCCGCGCCGACCGCCCGTTGCTCCAGACCGCCGACCCCGAGGGAACCGTGACGCGCCTGCTCACCGAGCGCGAGCCGGTCTACAGCCATGCCGACCTCACTATCGCCTCGCGCGACGTGCCGCACGACAAGATCGTCGAGGAGTGTATCGAGACGCTGCGCGCCCATCTCTGCGGCGAACAGGCCGCCCAACCACCTGCCGACGTTGCGAGTGCCGTACGATGACTGCGCCGTTGAAACATTCCGATCCCGTCAACGTCGACGTCGCGCTCGGCGACCGCGCCTATGACATCGTCATCGGCCGCGGCGTGCTGGCCTCGCTCGGCGAACGGGTCGCAGCGCTGCGCCCAGGCGTGCGCACGGCTGTTGTCACCGACCGTACCGTTGCAAAGCACTGGCTCGAGCCGGCCGAAGCATCGCTCGCGGCCGCCGGCATCCCGACGTCGCGCATCGTCGTCGAGGAAGGCGAGATCTCCAAGACCTATGCCGGCCTGGAAAAGGTCAGCGAAGCCCTGATCGCCGCGAAGATCGAGCGCAACGATCTCGTCATCGCGCTCGGCGGCGGTGTGGTCGGCGATCTCGCCGGCTTTGCCGCCGCGATCCTGCGCCGCGGCGTCGATTTCGTGCAGGTGCCGACCTCGCTGCTGGCGCAGGTCGATTCCAGCGTCGGCGGCAAGACCGGCATCAACTCGCCGCAGGGCAAGAATCTGCTCGGCGCCTTCCACCAGCCGGTGCTGGTCATCGCCGACACCGCCGTGCTCGACACGCTGTCGCCGCGCCAGTTCCACGCCGGCTATGCCGAGGTCGCCAAATACGGCGTGCTCGGCGATGAGGCCTTCTTCACCTGGCTGGAAAAGAGCCATTCCGACATCTTCAAGGGCGGATCAGCGCGCGAGCACGCGATCGCCACCTCCTGCCGTGCCAAGGCCGGAATCGTCTCGCGCGACGAGCGCGAAACCGGCGAACGCGCGCTGCTCAATCTCGGCCACACCTTTGGTCACGCGCTGGAAGCTGCGACCGGCTTCTCCGACCGTCTGTTCCACGGCGAGGGCGTCGCGATCGGCATGACGCTGGCGGCGCAGTTCTCGGCCAAGCTTGGCATGATCGGCGAGGCCGACGCGGCGCGCGTCGAGCGGCATCTCATCGAGGCCGGCCTGCCGACCCGCTTGCAGGACATCGCGGGCTTTTCGCAGGAAGGGCTTGCCGATGCCGACGCGCTGATGGCCCTGATGGCGCAGGACAAGAAGGTCAAGCGCGGCAAGCTCACCTTCATTCTGCTGGAGGGGGTCGGGCGCGCCGTGATCGCAAAGGACGTCGAGCCGGCCCCGGTGCGCGACTTCCTGAAAGAGAAGCTCGCGCAGAAGGCCTGATGCGCGGCTGAATTTCGTGAAAGCGTTTTCGAGCGAAGTGGGGACCGGTTCGCGCAAGGAAAACGCGTCAAGACAAGAAACTCGAGTGGTGCATGGACTGGCTCGGATTCACCATCGTCGTCCTCTGCCTCCTGGTCTCGGCGTTCTTCGCGGCGAGCGAGACCGCGCTGACCGGCGCCTCGCGCGCCAGCATGCTGCGGCTCTCCAAGCAGGGTAATCACGACGCCGACGTCGTCTCCCAATTGCTCGACATGCGCGAGCGCCTGATCGGCGCGCTGCTGCTCGGCAACAACATCGCCAATATCGGCGCCTCCGCGCTCGCCACCGCCATCTTCACGTCCTGGTTCGGCGATGTCGGCGTGCTCTACGCCACCGGCGTGATGACCGCGCTGGTGGTGATCTTCGCCGAGGTGCTGCCCAAGACCATCGCCATCAACGCGCCCGACCGCATGGCGCTTGCGGTCGCGCGCCCGATGCGGCTGACCATGTATGTGCTGGGGCCGCTGCTCAAGATCGTCGAAGTCATCGTGCGCCTCTTGATGCGCCTGTTCGGCCTTGCCGGCGAGCACCAGGCCATCCTGTCGCCGACCGAGCGCCTGCGCGGCGCGGTCGACCTGTTGCATCACGAGGGCAAGTTCGAGAAGCAGGACCGCGACATGCTCGGCGGCCTGCTCGACCTGCGCGAGCTCCAGGTCTCCGACGTCATGATCCATCGCACCGAGATGATGATGATCAACGCCGACCTGCCGCCGGAGGAGCTGCTGCGCGAGGTGCTGGCGACCGAATACACCCGCATTCCGCTCTGGCGCGAGAAGCCGGAAAACATCATCGGCGTGCTCCACGCCAAGGATCTCTTGCGCGCGATCCGCGCCTCCGAAGGCGACACCTCGCGCATCGACGTCTCCACCATCGCGCTGCCGCCCTGGTTCGTGCCGGAGATGCGCCCGGTGTCCGAGCAGCTCAAGGCGTTCCGCCGCCGCAAGACCCATTTCGCGCTCGTCGTCGACGAGTACGGCGAAGTCGAAGGTCTCGTGACGCTGGAGGACATTCTGGAAGAGATCGTCGGCGACATCTCCGACGAGCACGACGTCGTGGTCGCCGGCGTGCGCGCCCAGCCGGACGGCTCGGTCGTGGTCGACGGCTCGGTGCCGATCCGCGATCTCAACCGCGCCATGGACTGGCATCTGCCCGATGGAGAGGCAACCACGGTCGCCGGCCTCGTCATTCACGAGGCCCGCTCGATCCCCGATCGCGGCCAGAGCTTCACGTTTCACGGCTTCCGCTTCCGCGTCCTGCGCCGCGAACGCAACCGCATCACCGCGCTCCGTATTTCACCGGTGCCGCGCGAGGCCGAGATGGAAGAAGCCAAGCCGAGAAGGGCGGGGACGTCGTTCTAGTTCTGCTTACGTTGCCGACTTGCATCGTCATTCCGGGGCGCCCGAAGGGCGAACCCGGAATCTCGAGATTCCGGGTTCGATGCTTTGCATCGCCCCGGAATGACTGGGCTACCCTTCCCCCGGCGCCTGCGCGTGGATGGCGAGCGCGTGCACGCTGCCGGAGAGTTCCGCGGCCAGCGCCGCATTTATCATGCGGTGGCGATCGACCCGGCTCTTCCCTTTGAAGGCTTGAGACACAATATAAACGCGAAAGTGCGTCTCGCCGCTGGGCCGATGGCCGGCATGGCCCTCATGCAGATGTGACTCGTCGACAACCTGCAGGCTTTCCGGCGTGAAAGCTTCCTGCAACTTGTTGCTGATAATGTCGCTCATAGCCATGTGTGTGCCATTCAGGTGCAGAGGTCGCACTCCGTTATTTGCCGGGTTCGCAGCTAATTGCAATGTCAAGACTTGAAGGTTTTTGCATTGCGTAGTCAAAGTCAGCCATGCCGATCGATTCATCAAAGTTCTTCGACTCCATCCGCGTCAAGCCGCGGGGCAAGCAGCCCGAGGTGAAGCCGCGCGACACCGCGGTCGCGTGCGAATGGGCCGGATGCCAGAACAAGGGCGCACACCGCGCGCCGAAGGGGCGTGAGAACCAGCGCGAGTACTGGCACTTCTGCCTCAATCACGTGCGCGAGTACAACCAGAACTACAATTTCTTCTCCGGCATGAATGCCGACGCCGTCGCGCGCTACCAGAAGGATGCGCTGACCGGCCACCGCCCGACCTGGAAGATGGGCGCCAATGGCGGCAAGAAGGGTGCGGAAGCCGATATCGACATGGCGTCCGATCCGTTCAGCATGTTCAGCGAGATCAATGGCCGCGCCAACTGGCGGAAGGGTCCGGACGCCCAGCCCAAGGCCGAGACGCGCAAGGTGATGAACGCCGAGCGCAAGGCGCTCCAGGTCATGGGCCTCGGCCCCAGTGCCACGCTCGCCGACGTCAAGAGCAAGTACAAGGCGCTGGTGAAGCAGCACCACCCCGACGCCAACGGCGGCGACCGCTCGACCGAAGACCGCCTGATCGAGATCATCAAGGCGTATAATTATCTGAAGACGGTGGTGCGGGAGGCGTAGGGCCTCTTGCGGTCGTCGTCCTCCGAGAGTCTGACGGTCGCAGCCAAACTCTCGATGTCGTCCCGGCGAAGGCCGGGACCCATAACCCCAGGGAGTGGTTTGGCGAAGACTCGCAGTGAAGACGTCTTCCCGCGGTACTCCCACCTCCCACTATCGATAGATCACGCGGTATGGGTCCCGGCCTTCGCCGGGACGACGACGGAGTGAACCACTCCGTCGTCATCATTCCGTTCAAAGCTACTGGCCCTAGGCCTCCGGCATCGCCCCGACATAAGACGAACTCGGCCTGATCAGCCGCCCGGTGCGCTGCTGCTCGCGCGCATGCGCGGTCCAGCCGGCGGCGCGCGCCACCGCGAAGATCGGCGTGAACGCCTGCCTTGGAATCGCGAGCGCATCGAGCAGGATCGCGGTGAAGAACTCCACATTCGTCTCCAGCGGCCGGTCCGGGTTCTTCTTGCGCAGCGCTGCGCGGATATAGGCCTCGACCTCGCCGGCAAACGGCAGGTCGGCGCCGTTGGAGGCCAGGGCCTCGATCGCGGTCTTCAGCACGTCGGCGCGCGGGTCGCGCACGCGATAGACGCGATGACCAAAACCCATCATCCGCTCGCCGCGTGCGAGCGCGGCATCCACCCAGGGCTGGATCCGCTCGCGCGAGCCGATCGCATCGAGCATTTCCAGCACCGGCTCCGGTGCGCCGCCATGCAAGGGACCGGTCAGTGCGCAATAGCCGGCGGTGACGGCTGCGAACAGATCGGCCTGGGTCGAGGCCACCACGCGCGTGGTGAAGGTCGAGGCGTTCATGCCGTGGTCGCAGACGGTAACGAGATAGGCATCCAGCGCCGTGACCTCGCGCGTTGCCGGCGCGCGCCCATGCAGCATGCGCAGCGTGTCGGCGGCGTGGCTCGCGCTTGGATCGGGCGCGACCGGCTCGAGCCCCTTGGCGCGCCGGACCAGCGCGCCTGATATCACCGGAAAGGCGCCGACGATGGTCGCCTCATGCTCCAGCCCGTGCTCGGCGCGAAGGCCCGCGACGGCCGCGCGAAACCCGTCGACGATTCCCATGCCGTGCGTCGCCGGCAGCAGCTCGGCGAGCCGCGCGAAGGCGCGCTCGCGTGCGGCGCCCAGGCTCGCCCGCACATTGGCCTCGCTCAGCGAGGTCTTGCTGGCGCCGTTCCAGAGCCGGGCGGTGACGCCCTCAAAGCTCGATTTGGCGGCCAGCCGGCCGACATGCTCGCCGGCGATGATCAGCTCGCCGCGCTCGCCGTCGACATGACTCAGCACGGTCTCGGCCGCCGGAACGCCGTCCAGCCCGATCTGACTTTTGGTGAGGTGGATGTTCATGGCCCAAATCTCCTGTTCTACGCAGGTCAAAAGTCGGGCCTCTCGACAGATTGATCAATCTTGATTACATAAATCAATATGAAAAATTCTGATGAGCTCTACCTCTCCGCCCGGGAGGCGGCCGCCGAACTCGCGATCTCGCCGGCCACGCTCTACGCCTATGTCAGCCGCGGCCTGATCCGCTCCGAGCCGACGCCGGATTCGCGCAAGAACCGCTACCGCGCCGAGGACGTCCGCGCCCTGAAGGAGCGCCGGGTGCCGTCGCCGGAGCCGCGCGGGCTGCGCAGCTTCGATGCCGACTTGCCGGTCATGGACACGGAGATCTCGACCATCACCGAGGAGGGCGCGATCTATCGGGGCGTCAATTGCGTCGACCTCGCCGAGAACGACACGCTGGAGCACACGGCGACGCTGCTCTGGGACGTCTCCGGCGTCGATCCGTTTGCGCCTGACAATCAGCCCGAGATCTCCGAGGAGATGCGCACGATCGCAGGCGCCGCGCGCCGCGCGGCGCCGATCGACCGCGCCATCGCCGTGCTGGCGCTCGCCGCGAGCGCCGATCCCCGCGCCTTCACCCGCGCTCCCGATGGCCGCGCCATGGTCGGCGCGCGCATCGTCCGCCTGCTGGTTGCGACCATGCTCAATGCGGAAGCCTCGGCCGAGCCGCTGCACCAGCAGGTCGCGCGCGTCTGGGCGGCGGACAACAAGCATGCACCCGATCTGATCCGCCGCGCGCTCGTTCTGCTCGCCGATCATGAACTGAACGCCTCGACCTTCACCGCGCGCTGCGCGGCCTCGACCGGCCTCAATCTCTACGATGCCGTCATCGCCGGCCTCGCGGCGCTGAAGGGACCCAAGCACGGCGGCGCCGGCGTGCTGGCTTCACAGCTGGTGAAAACGCTGGTCGACCGCGATGTCGCTCCCGTGGTGCGCGAACGCGTCGCGCTCGGCGAGCGCTTCGCCGGCTTCGGTCACGGCGTCTACAAGCGCGGCGATCCCCGCGCGCAATCGCTGCTGAATGCGCTGTCGCGCGCCGGCGCGCCGCGCAAATTCACGCGCGAAGTGCCGGAGCGGATCGCCGAGGCGACCGGCGAATTCGTCAATATCGACTATGCGCTCGCCGTCCTCGTGCATGCCCTGCGCCTGCCTGCAGGCAGCGAGCTCGCGCTGTTTGCGATGGCCCGCAGCGTCGGCTGGATTGCGCACGCCAGCGAGCAATTGCAGTTCGGCAAGCTGATCCGCCCGCGCGCGCGGTACGTTGGACCCGCGCCGGGGCGGCGGACGGGCGGGTCCTAACCTCTCCCGCTTGCGGGAGAGGTCGCGCCGGAGGCGCGGGTGAGGGCTCCCTCCTCTTGGGGGTTCTCGATTGTGGATGCACCCTCCCCCCCCAACCCTCCCCCGCAAGCGGGGGAGGGAGCGCACCTCCGTCCGCCGTGGCAGCCAAAGCTAATCAGACCCGCGGCTTGGCCGCCGCGACACCACCACCGTTCCGCCGACGATAGATCCAAACCGTCACGCTCAGCACGATCGCACCGCCGATCACGGCGACAATCCAGATATGCTTGCCGACATGCTCATGGTGCGGCAGCCCGGCATATTCGTGCAGGGCCGACACCGCCAGCACGCCCGGCAGCACATGCGCGGGGGCCCAGACCAGGATCGCCGGGATGTTGATCGCGTAGAAGCGGGCAGGGGGCATCCCGAGCGCGCCGGCCGTGACCGGGACAAATGCGCGGATCGGCGGCACGAAGCGGGCAAAGAACACGGCCCAGGTGCCGAAGCGGTGGAAGAAGCTTTCGCTCTCCTCGACCACGCGCGGATAATTGGTCAGCGGCCAGGTGTTGAGGATCTCGCGCTGCTGCCGGTGCCCGATCCAGTAGGCCGAGCCGTCACCCAGCACGGCCCCGAGCGCGGCCGCCAGCAGCACCCAGCCGAGTTTCAGCTCGCCGCCCGGGATCAGGGCGCTGAGCGCCAGGATGATGGTCGAGCCCGGGACCACCGATCCCACCACCGGAACGGCTTCCAGAAGCGCTGCCAGGAACAGGGTCAGATAAGCCAGCCACGCGTGGGCCGAGACGAAAGCGATGAAGGGATCGAGGAATGACGTCACGTCGTCTTTCGTGGTGGGAGGGGTTACGTCGGTCCAGACCCTACATAAGTAAGGAGAGGCGGTAAAAGTGCCACTCGCGTGGGCAGGCCAGCTGGCCCGCCCGAAATTCGAGCGTGATTCGCAGGGCAGCCTTCCAAAAATCGCGTTCCTTGCCTATCTAAATGAAAAGACAACGGAACTTTGATTGGAGGGCGGGCTTCTGCCCGCACGTTGTCTCTGATAGGTTCGCAAACGCACCCAGCCGCAGCCACCGTGCAATAACTGGTCTCGGGATCGCCCGGGGCCTCGGAGGATTGATGACGACCGCCGCCATGTCCAAAGTTGAGGAAGTTTCCGGTTTGCCCGACATGAAGGTGTCGGTGCGCCAGGTGTTCGGGATCGACAGCGATCTCGAAGTGCCGGCCTATTCCGAAGTCGATCCTCATGTGCCTGAAGTTGATTCCGACTACCGCTTCGACCGCGCCACCACGCTCGCCATTCTCGCCGGCTTCGCCCGCAATCGCCGCGTGATGGTGACCGGCTATCACGGTACCGGCAAATCCACCCATATCGAGCAGGTCGCCGCCCGCCTGAACTGGCCCTGCGTGCGCGTCAACCTCGACAGCCACATCAGCCGTATCGACCTCGTCGGCAAGGACTCGATCGTGGTCCGCGACGGCAAGCAGGTCACCGAATTCCGCGACGGCATCCTGCCTTGGGCGCTCCAGCACAACGTCGCGCTGGTGTTCGACGAATACGACGCCGGCCGTCCGGACGTGATGTTCGTGATCCAGCGCGTGCTGGAAGTCTCCGGCCGCCTGACGCTCCTGGATCAGAACAAGGTGATCAAGCCGCATCCGTCCTTCCGGCTGTTTGCGACCGCCAACACGGTCGGCCTTGGCGACACCTCGGGCCTCTATCACGGCACCCAGCAGATCAACCAGGGCCAGATGGACCGCTGGTCGATCGTCACTACGCTGAACTATCTCAGCCACGACGAGGAAGTGGAGATCGTCCTGGCGAAGGCCAAGCACTATCGCACCCAGGAAGGTCGCGACATCGTCAACAAGATGGTGCGCCTCGCCGATCTCACCCGCAACGCGTTCGCCAATGGCGATCTGTCGACGGTGATGAGCCCGCGCACGGTGATCACCTGGGCGGAAAACGCCGACATTTTCGGCGATATCGGCTTCGCCTTCCGCGTCACCTTCCTCAACAAGTGCGACGAGCTCGAGCGTCCCCTGGTCGCGGAGTTCTACCAGCGCTGCTTCAATGCGGAGCTGCCGGAATCGGCAGTCAACGTGGCGCTCAGCTGACCCATGGCCACCATCACCGTCGAGCGCACCATTGGGACGACCAAGAAGGCTGTGCTCGCCGGGCTCGGCGCCTATAACGACGAGCACTTTGGGAAGCAGAAGGTCAGGAGCATCGCGGTCTCACTGAAGGACCGCCGCAAGATCGTCGGCGGCATCGTCGGGCATCTCTGGGCCACGGTTCTGTTCATCCAGTACTTCTGGATCGACCAGAAGCAGCGCGGCAAGGGTTTTGGGACGAAGCTGATCGCGGCGATCGAGGATGAGGCGAGACGGCATGGCGCGATCCAGGCCTATGTCGACACGATGAGTTTCCAGGCGCCGGGCTTCTATCGTTCCTGCGGGTACGAGGAATTCGGCACTCTCAAGGGCTATCCCGGCGGCGTGACGCGCCATTCGTTTACGAAGTCGCTATGAGCACATCATCATCCAATTCCAAATTCCGTAACAGCAAGGAAGCGCCGACCGAGCCGTTCAAGCGCTCGGTGGCTTCCTGCCTGAAGGCGATCGCGAAATCGCCCGAGCTCGAGGTCTCCTTTGCCGCCGAGCGGCCGGGCCTTGCGCCCGGCAAGGCGCGGCTGCCCGAGCCGGCGCGCAAGATGACCAAGCGCGATGCCGCCATCGTGCGCGGCCACGCCGATTCCATCGCGCTGAAGCTCGCCTGTCACGATCCGAAGCTGCATCGCAAGCTGATGCCGGGCAATCCGCAGGCACGCGGTGTGTTCGAAGCGGTCGAGCAGGCGAGGGTGGAGGCGATCGGCGCGCGCCGCATGGCGGGCGTTGCGAAAAACCTCACCGCGATGCTCGACGACCATTTCCATCGCGGCAAGTTCGACGAGATCACCGACCGCGCCGACGCGCCGCTGGCCGATGCGCTGGCGATGCTGGTGCGCGAGCGCCTCACCGGCATGGCGCCGCCGACGGCTGCGAAGAAGATGGTCGATCTCTGGCGGCCGATTCTCGAAGACAAGATCGGCAAGCGCCTCGACCGGCTCGACGGCGTGGTCGAGGACCAGACCAGGTTCGGCGACGCCGTGCATGACCTCTTGTCGGCGCTCGAGCTCGGCGACGAGCGCAACGCCGACAGCGAAGAGAATGACGACGACGACGAAAACCGCGACGGCGACAACGACCAGTCCGGCGCCGAGGGCTCGCCCGATTCCGATGCCGCCCAGGAGATGAGCGCCGACCAGGCGCAGGCGTCGAGCGAGGAGATGAGCGAGAGCGCGATGGAAAGCGCGCAGGCCTCGACGTCAGACACGTTCGACGACGGCGAGCTCGGCGACGACGAGACGCCGGGCGAGGCGACGCGTCCGAACGCGCACGGGAAGAACGAGCCGCGCGGGCCGGAATATCACGCCTTCGCGCCGAAATTCGACGAAGTCATCGCCGCCGAAGACCTCTGCGACCATGACGAGCTGGAGCGCCTGCGCGCCTATCTCGACAAGCAGCTGGCGCATCTGCAAGGCATCGTCGCCCGCCTCGCCAACCGGCTGCAGCGCAAGCTGATGGCGCAGCAGAATCGCGCCTGGGAGTTCGATCTCGAAGAGGGCATCCTCGACCCCGCGCGGCTGTCGCGCGTGGTGACCGATCCCTATCACCCGCTGTCCTTCATGCACGAGAAGGAGGCGACGTTCCGCGACACCGTGGTGACGCTGCTGCTCGACAACTCCGGCTCGATGCGCGGCCGCCCGATCACGGTGGCGGCGACCTGCGCCGACATCCTCGCCCGCACGCTGGAGCGTTGCGGCGTCAAGGTCGAGATTCTCGGCTTCACCACGCGCGCCTGGAAGGGCGGGCAGTCGCGTGAAGCGTGGCTTGCGGCCGGCAAGCCGGCCAATCCCGGCCGTCTCAACGATCTCCGCCACATCATCTACAAGTCCGCCGACGCGCCCTGGCGCCGTGCGCGGAAGAACCTCGGCCTGATGATGCGCGAGGGACTCCTCAAGGAGAATATCGACGGCGAGGCGCTGGACTGGGCGCACAAGCGCCTGCTCGGCCGGCCCGAGCAGCGCAAGATCCTGATGATGATCTCGGACGGCGCGCCGGTCGACGATTCCACGCTGTCGGTCAACGCCGGCAACTATCTCGAGCGGCACCTGCGCCACATCATCGAGGAGATCGAGACCCGCTCGCCGGTCGAGTTGATCGCGATCGGCATCGGCCATGACGTCACGCGCTACTATCGCCGCGCAGTGACGATCGTGGACGCCGAGGAGCTCGGCGGCGCCATCACCGAGAAGCTTGCCGAGCTGTTCAGCGAGACGGCGACCGCACCGCAGCCCTCGGCAAGCCGTCCGCGCCGCAAACTGCATTCGTGAGCACGCTTCGATCCCGCCGCAGCTTCCTTGGCCACGCGGCGGCGGGATTTTCCACTTTCGCACTGTCCCGTCTGGCGCAGGCGCAAGTCACGACCGAGCCGCCGCCGCGCCCGCTCCAGGTCGAGCGCGCCGTCGCCGAGCCCGTCAGCATCGAGGTCAATGCGCGGCCGATCCCGAATTTCGAGCCGCGCGACCGCTCGCGCACGCGCTTCGGTTCGCTGGAGTATCGCAGCGGCCTGGTGCTGACCTCGCCCTATCGCGGCTTCGGCGGCCTGTCCGGCATCCGGCTGGATGCGAAAGGCGAACGTTTCCTTGCGGTCTCCGACCAGGGCGGCTGGTTCACCGGGTCCATCCGCTATTCCGGCAGCAGGATGGCCGGGCTCGACGACGTCGAGGCCGCGCCGCTGCTCAATGCGGAGGGACGGCCGATCACGGAAAAGCGCCTCTGGTGGGATTCGGAGTCGCTGACGCGCGACGGCAACGTCGTCTATGTCGGGCTCGAGCGCGTCAACCAGATCCTGCGCTACGATTTTTCGAAAGGCGGCACGCGCGCCCGCGGCGAGGTGATCCAGGTGCCGCCCGCGTTGCGCAAGCTGCCGCACAACAAGGGGCTCGAGGGGCTGGTCTTCGTCCCGAAGGGCCAGCCGCTCGCCGGCACCCTGATCGCCTTCTCCGAGCGCGGGCTGGACGCCGACGGCAATCTGGTCGCGTTCCTGATCGGCGGCCCCACGCCCGGGCAGTTCAGCGTCCGCCGCACCGAGAAGTTCGACATCAGCGACGCGCTGCTCTTGCCGTCGGGCGAGCTGCTCATCCTCGAACGCAAATTCTCCTGGTTCACCGGCGTCGACATCCGCATCCGCTCGATTCCCCTGAAATCGATCGCGCCGGGCGCGGTGGTCGACGGCCCTGCGCTGTTCAAGGCCGATCTCGGCCAGGAGATCGACAACATGGAAGGCATCGACGCCCACGTCACGCCCGAGGGCGACACCGTGCTGACGCTGGTCTCGGACGACAATTTTTCAATGCTCCAGCGCACGCTGCTGCTCCAGTTCACGCTGGTGGAGTGAAGTCATCGTTGAACGCGGTGGCTTTTGGCCGCGACAAACCATCATGCAATTCCGCTGTGCCATCGCTGCTGCGCTCTTCGTCGTGCTTGCCGGCCTGCCGCAGGCGCACGCCACGGCCGAGCACACCTATGCGAAGGGCGAGTACGGCATCATCTCGGGCGGGTGGGCGCCGAACAAGCGGCTCGCCATCGCCGTCCATGGTGAGGGCGACGGCGCGCATGATAAATTTCACGCCTATCTGATGGCGGAGCCGGGCCATCGCCGGCTTATGACGCTCGACAACGTCAACGACGACAACATCCTCGACACCGCGCCGGATGCGTTCCACGCCGCCTGGTCGGCGGACTCGCGCTACGTCGCCGTCACCTTCCGCAGCGAGCGCCACATCGTCACGCTGAACCTCTACGCCGTCGACGGCCGCCGCGCGCGCCTCGTCGATGCGCCGGACCTGTTCCGCGACGCGACCGGCCGCAGCATCGATCGCAAGACCGACGGCGATATGCGCACATCGGTACCCGCGCTGACATGGCAGGCACCGCGCCGTTTCCATCTCACCGACTACCGCGTGTTCGTCCTCGACGACACCGCGCTCGCGGACAAGCTCGGGCCGCTCGGCAAGGCGACGGCGATGAAGGATGGCCGCACCACCATCCAGTTTTCCGCCGAGACCGACGGCGAGCTGCTGCCCGATGGCCGCATCCGCATGGGCAAGCCCAGGGCGGGCCAGTTCGAGGAGCTGGAGTAGGGCGGCGGCTGAGTTGATGTCGCGATCCCGTGATCATATGACGCGCGCAATGCATGCCGCCACGGGCGGGCATGTCCGCCGCGCGGCTAGCAATCCGGCATCCGCTCACTACACTTCCATGATTGCCCTCCATCCCCCGGAACTCCCTGCATGAGCGCCCTGTTTTCCCCGATCAAGCTGCGCGGCCTGACCTTGAAGAACCGCGTCGTGGTGTCGCCGATGTGCCAGTATTCGGCCGACGACGGCGTTCCGACCGACTGGCACTTCACCCACATCAACAATCTTTCGCTCTCGGGCGCGTCGATGTTCTGCATCGAGGCGACCCATGTGGAAGCGATCGGCCGCATCACGCCGGGCTGCCTCGGGCTCTACAGCGATGCCGCCGAAGCCGCGCTGAAGCAGATTCTCGCCTCCGTGCGCAAGCATTCCACGACCGCGGTCGCGATGCAGCTCGCCCATGCCGGCCGCAAGGCCTCCAGCGCGCGGCCCTGGGACGGCGGCCAGCTGATCCCGATCAGTGACGGCGGCTGGCAGACGGTGGCGCCAAGCGCGCTGCCGCACAAGGAGGGCGAGGCCGCGCCGCTCGCGCTGGATAGCGCGGGCCTCAGGCGCATCCGCGAGGCCTTCGTCGAGGCTGCGAAACGCGCCGAGCGCATCGGCATCGACGCCATCGAGCTGCACGGCGCGCACGGCTATCTGCTGCATCAGTTCCTGTCGCCGATCTCGAACCGGCGCACCGACGAATATGGCGGCAGCCTGCAAAACCGCATGCGCTTCCCGCTCGAAGTCTACGACGCGGTGCGCGCCGTGTTCCCGCACGACAAGCCGATCGGCATGCGGGTGTCGTCGACCGACTGGGTTGAGGGCGGCTGGGATCTGGCGCAGACCATCGAATTCGCCAGCGCGCTGAAGGCGCGCGGCATCGACTGGATCGATGCCTCCTCCGGCGGCGTCTCGCCGCTGCAGAAGATTCCGCTCGGCCCCGGCTATCAGGTGCAGTTCGCAGACGCCATCCGCCGCGAGACGGGACTGCCCACCATCGCCGTCGGCATGATCTCCGATGCCAAGCACGCCGAGGAGATCGTCGCCTCCGGCAAGGCCGACATGGTCGCGCTCGGCCGCGGCATGCTCTACGACCCGCGCTGGGGCTGGCACGCCGCCGCCGAGCTCGGCGGCGAGGTCGAAGCTCCGCCGCAATACTGGCGCTCGCAGCCGTCGACGCAGAAGGCGCTGTTCGGCAAGACGACGTTCGGGGCGAGGTAGGGGCGCATGCGAGGCGCAAGGACAGCGGCATAACCACAGGGAGTAACTCGATAGGTTTAAGTTGCGCGATCGCAGCCGTTCCCTCACGCATCCGTAACATCCCTCGGCTTCCACCCCCCGCAAAACTGGCCTAACGTCCGCACGTTCAACGCCTCACGGAGGCCCGCCATGCGTTATCCTGTCCGCAAAGCTGCTCACATCTTCGAGCGCGTGGGCCTAGCGATGGCAGGCGCGGCGTGCGGACTGTTCGTCGGCGCCTATGTCGGGTCGGCAATCCCCGTGCTCACCACGCAGGGTTTCCTGGTGCTGATGATGGCGCTGGGCGCGGTCGGCTTCTATCTCGGCATCGACACGCCGCAGCTGCCCTTCGACGAGGCGCACAGCGCCATCGACGCCGCGGAATTCTTGAGCTCCGCCGGCACGCTCTGCGCCACGCTCACCGCGCTCGCCTCCGTCGCCGTCATCGTGCTGCGGCTCGATCCGCACCTGGCCTGGACCTGGCTCTCCCTGTTCGGCTGGATCGGCGGCGTCGCCATGCAGATCGTCGCCGGCGCGAAGGCCAGGATGCGGAAGTAGGCAAAGCCGTCGCCCCAAATTCCGGTGTCGTCCTGGCGAAAGCCAGGACCCATTACCCCAGGGAGAAGTTTGGCGGAGACTCGTTGTCCGGTACGCCTACCATCCACAACCGATAGATTCCGCGGTATGGGTCCTGGCTTTCGCCAGGACGACGATCGAGCGAGGGGCTACGGAAGAGAGCCAAAGAGGCGGCTCGCGCCCTCAAAACACCACGCCGACTCGCGAGCCGCGCTTCCAGGCGATGCGGCAGCGTTTCTTGGTGTTGACGTGCAGCAGCTCGAACCTGTCGGGGATGCTCACCTGGCCGCCGAGATCGACGCAGGCCCCGCCGGGCGAATAGTCGATCAGCGTGCAGGGGATCACCGGCGCGCGCGGGTCGGTGATGATCTTGGCCTGGCGGGACACCAGCCCTGCGGGTTTTACACGGGCGAACTTTCGCGGATGCATTGGCACATCTCCTCCAATTCCGCGGATAGCGCGGGTGGTCTCTTCCCAATGATCGACGGGAGTTGATGCGATCCGACTAAGGTGGGCGGGAGAATTTTAATGAAAAGTAGCGGCGAATGGCGAAAGCGGCGGTAGCGGGGTGCGACGGCGTTGCCTCAAGCTCCGCCGTCGGCGCCAGCGCCATCTCACCCCGTCACCATCTCATCCGTCTCCGCCGCGGCCCCCACATGCGGCGGCACCGGCATCGGCACCGTTTGATACGTCTTCGGCAGATTCACCGGCCGGTAGTCCGGCTCCACCGCCATCCGCTTCACGACGCTCTCGTGCACATGCGCGCCTTCGGGGATCAGGCGCGGCTCGCAATCGGGGATGTAGAAGCCGAGAAACACTTTTCGCTCCGGCCATTCCCGGTACTTCGCGCTCTTCGGCAAATATTCCAGCAGCCGCCAGGCCGCCGTCATCGAATTGTGCAATTCGCCGGTCTTGCCGGTGTAGGCGGGCGGCACGTACTGGAACGGGGAGTTCTTGCGATGGACGCCCCAGGCGAGCTGGTTCACGGTGCGCGGGTTGAAGTTCAGCCCGGCCTTTCCCGCCTCGTCGATCATCCAGATCAGCGGATATTTCGATTCGCCGCTCTGGGCCTCCGGATAGCCGCCGCCGACGTCGCTGTGCACGCCGGCGAACCACACCTGCATGATGTCCTGCGGCTCCTTCTTGTCGTCGGGCACGAAGCGGTTGCTCCAATATTCCTGCGGCTCCCGCCATTGCTTGAGGCGGAACATGCAGCGCCGCTCGTCGATCGCGATCGCCTGCCGGAAGATCTTTACGCTCGGATTGCGCAGCGTGAAGGCGAGCTCCTCGAAGCTCGGCCAGTACAGCCGGTCGGGACGCGGCACGATCACGCTCGCCACGGTGTCCCACACCCCGATGAAATGGATGGTCGGCCAGCGCGAGGAGGTGATGCGCGCGAACTGCGCGGCGAGGTCGAACTTGTCCTGCGGCAGCGGCCCGTCGTCGTCGGAGCCGACGTCCTTGAGGTCCGCGATGTCGTTGCCGCGCCCCGAGCCGGAATATTGCTTGTAGGCGACGAGGCCCGAACCTGCGAGGTTGGCCTGCTCCGGCGAGATCAGGCCGACCTTGTGGATCAGCCCCGCCAGCACGCGCACGGTATAGGCGCCGCGCGAAAAGCCGAACAGGTAGATCTTGTCGCCGGGCGAATAGTGCTCGACCAGGAAGCAATAGGCCGACAGCACGTTGTCATCGAGCCCGTAGCCGGTGGCGAGCCCCAGCACCAGATTGACGTTGGCCTTGAGGCGGTGCCACGTCGTCGGCTCCGTCACCGTGCCGACGCCGGGATCGTAGAACACCATCTGCCGCGGCTGCGTCTTGTCGGTCTTGCGCAGGCAGCGATAGAGCTTGAGGACGTTGGAGATGTTCTCGCTGATCTCGTTGCCGGTGCCGTCGCAGCAGATGACGAGGTGCTTCGGCTCGGTCTTCGGTTCGGTTCTGCGCTCGTGCTCCACAGGTCGGCCCCTCCCGGCAATGCTACCGGGGCGAGTATAGCAAAAAAGCGCGACGGCGAGGAGACGGTGGTGGTTGCCGCAGCGAAGGTGCGCTCCCTCGCCCCGCTTGCGGGGAGAGGGTTGGGGTGAGGGGGAGTCTCCGCAAGGAAGAGCTGGACTCGCGGAGAGTCCCCCTCACCCGGTATTTGCTGCGCAAATCCCGGCCTCTCCCCGCAAGCGGGGAGAGGCGAAAGAAGCCCTACTTCTTCTTCGCCGGCCCGAAATCCGGCTGCCATGCCGCGTCCTTGCGGCTCGGGGCCGCGGCGATCACCTTGGTCTTGTCCTTCTTCGGCTTCTTGGTCTCGCGGTTGCCGCGTTGCTGTCCCTTGGCCATGGCGTCGGTCTCCTGTGGGGGTTTGAGTTCGTCCAGTTCGTCGGATTGCAGCACGCGTCCGCGCGGCGTGCAGACGCGCACGTCCATGTAGCCCTCGCGCAGCAGCTTGCGCGCCAGCCGCAGCGCGACGGTGGCGCTGCCGCGGCCGAGATTGGAACAGCCATATTCGTTGGTGCCGCTGACGAGATAGGGCACGCGCATTGTCCTAGCCATTGAGGATGGCCGCCGCGCAGACCAGGAGCAGAAGGAACAGCGCGACGTCGACCTGTGGAACGATCCATTCCGGGACGCGAAACCGCGACATCGCACGCTCCTGCCAGAGCATGAAGATCAGCTCTGATAACTGGTCCTACGGCGGGAGCGCACGTGACCCTCAGTCACCGGTCGATGCCGTTGCAGGAAGTGCGGTGATAGGAGAGAGCGTACGCCTGCCCCATGCCAATAGCGAGGACTAAAACGCCGCGCGCAGCCCGCGGCCCCGGCCGCGCGCGGCGCGGCGACGATAGTGCTGGCTATATCCGCCCAGGGAGCGCATGCTTGTCACAGCCGGCGTCGGTTGGGGCTTCGCTCGCAGGAAGGCAGGCGTCCATGACCATCCGTTCGCGGCGAGAAACCGTCACCTTCAGGCATCCGTTCCGCATCAACGGCATCGACCGGTTGCTGCCCGCGGGCAGCTATGACGTCGTCACCGACGAAGAGATGATCGAGGGCCTGTCGTTCCCGTGCTGGCGGCGTGTCGCCACCATGATCACGGTGCCGGCCGAAAGCGGGGGCGCCGGCATGACGGAAATGTTGTCGATCGGCTCGGTGGACCTCGCGGACGCGCAGGCCGCGGATGCGCAGGCCGCGCCGGCGAGCGTCGCCCAGAGGGTCGCCCATGACTGACGTCCCGGTGGATCTCGACAGGCATCGCGGCATGGCCGCTCAGAAGGCGACCGACCTGCGCCGCGCGCTGGCCGAGGTCGAGAACAATGTCCGGGAGCTGCGCGAGCGCGAGGCCGATCTCGAGAACCGCCTGATGACCGTGCCCGCCACCTCGTGGCCCGAGGCCGCGGTGAAGGCGCGCTATCTGCTCAACCTCTATGCCGCCAGCCTCTCCACCGAGGACACGCGCCACCGCGCGCTGGTGACGGCGCTGTTCGACGATTTCGCCAGGCTCAGTGGCGACAGCTGAGGGTCAGTGGCGATTGCGGCAGGCCGGCCGCAGCGCGGCAGCGGCCGCGCGCTCGTGGAACACAGCCGTCGTCCTGGCGAAAGCCAGGACCCATAACCACCGAACCGAGTTATTGTGAATGAGCTGGCCACAGCGTGCCTCCACAACGCTGACCGGGATAATGGGTCCTGGCTCCCGTGCGCAATTGCGCACTAGGCCAGGACGACGTTGGGGGGCGAGTTCGCGCGCCACAAGCGGCCATCGCGTAGAAGCAATCGCGTAAGGGAGTAAGCCATGACACTCACGAGCAGCCGCTTCGTCGGCTACGAACAGGACCGCGGCATCGTCCAGTTCCTGATGCAGGACGGATCGAAGGAGATCGCCTGCGCGATCTCGACCTCCGCGATGGACTATCTCGAGCGCGGCCCGCAGGCGAGGCCCGAGCAGCGCGAAGCTCAGTTCACCCGCCTGCGCGACCGCATCGAGGCGCGCGCCGCGAGCAAGTACCGCGCGACGGAGTTCGAGGGCACGCCGCCGGGGATCGTGCTGCGGAGCATTGATTTTCGGGGGTAGGGGAGGCGGGCTACCGCGGCTGCGACTTGTCCGTCTTGCGCAGGCAGCGATGGAGCTTCGGGACGTTGGAGATGTTCTTCGGGATCCGTTGCCGGTGCCGTCACGCCCCATGGCCGCATCGTCTGTTGACATTAACCGTCTGTTAACCATGCGGTTGCCTAATGTTGACGATGGGGGATCACCATGTCGGCCCATGTGACGCGACCGAGGTTGATGCCTGTTTCGGCCGATCCGGCCATCCGGTTGGTGGCGAGGCTGGCGGTTCGCGCCAAGGCCGTCCTACAGGGCAAAGCGCCTGTCCCACGGAGCAAAGCCATGTTCGGAAAGGACGACTTAGTGGACAATCTCAGCCGCGATCTCGATCGCGCGCGCGGAAGACGAGATGCGCTTGCATCCGAAGCCACGACCCTGACGGCCCAGATCGCCGAAATTGAAGCCCGTCTTTCGGAGGAAAAGAAAAGGCGTGAGCGTGAGCGCGTCTTGAGCGAGGTCGAAGCGATCAAGACGCGAATCAAGCAAGCCGCCGGCGCGTTTGCGCCTGTCGTCGATGGTCTCTCGAGGGCGATCGAGCAGGCTGCGGCGGTTGTGCCCGAGGCGCGCGAGCTCAATAGTTTCCTGGTGTCGGTGGCGACCGAGATCGACAGCGTGCTCGATCCCCTGCTCCGCGAACTGGATCAGCGCGCGGATGCGGTGCGAACCGGACAGGCAGCGCTGGACCTGCCGAGTTCGGCCATTGAAGCGCCGCCCATCGAGCTGCCAAAGGACACCAACGAGCGCCTGCTTCGTTTTCCGGCGTGGCTGTCCCGCGACAGGGAGACGGACAAGAAGGACACCGCCGAGAGCCCGCGCAGCACGGCGGCTTGAAGCCCCGGCACGCTGCGCACGCTCTACGCCGTCATTCCGGGGCGCGCCTCTTGGCGCGAACCTGGAATCCATCCCTCAACACGCACTGCGGCCAAATGGATCCTCAGGTGCGCAATTGCGCATCCTAGCTCGCGACTTCGTCGCGCCCCGGGATGACGAGCTGTTGTTGGGCTCGCTGGTTGCCGAGCAGGTAACTCCCCCGCTCGCCACCGCTCAGTTGGCGGCGCGGCGCAGGAAGGCCGGGATATCGAGAGCGGCCTCGTCGGGCAGATTGCGCGCAGGGGCGCGGCCGTAAGGATCGAGCGGCTGAAGCGCCGCCTGCGGCGCATAGTCCAGACCCGGCCTTGCCGGTGGCCCCACGGGGTGGTGCGGCTGCGGGCGGAGCGGCGGGCTTTCCACTTGCGGCAGGGTAGCACTGCGCTCGATGCGATCGGCGATGCGACGGCCGTCGTTGCGCAGCCTGCCGGCGAGCTGCGTGAGGGCGGTTTCCACCGGTAGCGCCTGCTGCGCCGGATCGAGATTATCGATTCCGGTCGCAACGACCGAGACGCGGACGATGCCTTCGAGGCTTTCGTCAAACGACGCGCCGACGATGATGTTGGCGTCCGGATCGGCCTCGTCGCGAATGCGGGTCGCGGCTTCGTCGACCTCGTACAGCATGAGATCCCTGCCGCCGGTGATGGAGATGATGAGGCCACTGGCACGCTTGATCGAGGGATTCTCGATCAGCGGATTGGAGATCGCGGCCACGGCGGCGGCGAGCACGCGCTTCTCGCCGGAAGCCTCGCCCCGTCCCATCATCGCCTTGCCCTTCTCCTTCATGACGGAGAGCACGTCGGCAAAATCGAGATTGATCAGACCTTCCTTGACGATGAGGTCGCTGATGCAGGCCACGCCCGAATAGAGCACCTGGTCGGCAAGGGCGAAGGCATCGGCGAACGTGGTCTTCTCGCTGGCCACCCGGAACAGGTTCTGGTTCGGGATGATCAAGAGGGTGTCGACCGTCTTCAGCAGCTCCTCGACGCCGGCTTCGGCAAAGCGCATGCGGCGCTGGCCCTCGAAGTAGAACGGCTTGGTGACCACGCCGATGGTGAGGATGCCGAGCTCGCGCGCGGTCCTGGCGATGATCGGTGCAGCCCCGGTGCCGGTGCCGCCGCCCATGCCGGCCGTCACGAACACCATGTGCGCGCCGGTCAGGTGCTCGCGGATCGTATCGATGACCTCCTCGGCTGCGGCGCGTCCCAATTCCGGCTGCGAGCCGGCGCCGAGGCCTGCGGTGACCGTTGTGCCGAGCTGGATGAGGCGCGTCGCCTTCGACATCGCCAGCGCCTGCGCGTCGGTGTTGGCGACCACGAACTCGACTCCTTGCAGCCCGGCCGTGATCATGTTGTTGACGGCATTGCCGCCGGCGCCGCCGACGCCGAAGACGACGATGCGGGCCTTCATTTCATGGATATCGGTATTGCTTGCCATTTTTCCCTCGCGATTGGTCCGGCAAGCCGGGGATTAAAGAAAGTCTCGAGTGCGCAAACAACAACTTGAAGCGACGATTCATCCTGATCTCATCGCGTTCTAGCCGCGCGGTCTGCTTGCACGATGGAGGCGGCCAGATGTCCCAATCGACGCGCGGCGTATCCCGCGATCGCCTCGCCAGGGCGGCGATCGTTCCGCAGCGCCGTCACTTCGTCTTCCAGTCGCGCCGCCCACGCATTGGCGGCCGTCGTCTCGGCGGCCGCCTGCGTCAGCTCGACGGCGAGGCGATCGGCACGCTCACGCTCGCGCTCGAACACGGCCCTGTAGGCGGCTGCGACGTCTTCGAGCCGCGCGATCTCCGCCTTGAAGGCCCCGATCTCTAGAGCGTTTTCGAGCGAAGTGGATACCGGTTCGCGTGAAGAAAACGCGTCAGAATAAGAATCTGGAGCCCCGTTCCGACTCCGTCGGAACGGAAATGGCTCCATTGCCTCGATCTTTGCCATGGAGGCATCGACGGGGTCTGCCCGGCGGCCCTTTCGTGGGCGGGGCGTGTACCGGAGCGCGGAGAGATCAACGCTCACCAGGGCCTTGCCGTCCTCCGAGCGCGAGCGCGGCAGGCGGCGACGTCTCGCCAGCGACCGCGCGGCCTCGCGCGAGATATCGAGGCGGGCACTGAGATCGGCATACGTCAACAACGCAACGCACATCGGCGCTTCTCCTGGAGCGAACCGGGAAGGCATTTCGAGCTAGTGATGGCTGGACGATTACCGCAGGCTAGGGTGCGTTGGTTAATGGATGGTTAACGCGCGGGGGACACTAACGCCGGGCGTGCGCGCCCGCCCCGGGCAGCGCGAAGCCCAGTTCACCCGCCTGCGCGACCGCATCGAAGCGCGCGCCGCGAGCAAGTACCGCGCGACGGAGTTCGAAGGGCACCCCGCCGGGGATCGTGCTGCGGAGCATTGATTTTCGGGGGTAGGGGGGCGTTACGGAGCTGCGAACGTTTCGTTGTCGCGTCCGTAGCCAGTGGCGAGCGCTGGCATCAGATTGGCGTTGGCCCTGAGCCGGTGCCGCGTCGTCTCCTCCGTTATCCTGCCGACCCGGGATAGCAGAGCACGATGTGCTTGGGTGCGTGCGTGGCGGCACGCCCGACAATGCTCGCGAGACGAGCATACCGGGAAATGGAAGAACGAGCCAATCATCCGAGAACGTCGCGCACACTAATGGCACTTTCAACGCGAACGACGACGTCAGAGAGCGTCTCGTTGAGGCCAGCCGCCGGCATAAGTTTGGCGAGCCCCTGGTACTCACGGTGGATCGCGATTCGATTTGGACGACGTGAGCGTATCTGTCGGAGAGCTACTTTTTCGGGGCTATCAAGCCCCTCTCTAACCGCTGTTCCAAGGGTGGCTAAATTTATCGGAACGATGGGCACGCTTGGGAACAGGGCCGTATAAAGCTGGGCTAGTATGCTATGAAGGTAAGAAAGCTCGGGCACAATACGCAATACGAATTCACGGGCCCGCTCGCACTTTCCGATCTTAGCGTTCGGCGTTCCTGCGATTTTCTCTAATGTTGCGAGAGTATCACCGCTCATCCATGCGGGGAGCATTCGCTCGAAAACAGAGAGAGCAAAAATGCCCCGGTCATCGTCGTTCTTGAGGCGTTTATAGGGGGCTCCAAACATTCCCTCGAGGCTCTCCGGTCGCATCAACTGCGGAATTGAGCTGGGGTTATTGCGCAGCCACGTGAAGAGCCAGGTTCTCCAAGCTGCGGTCGTTTGAGGCAACGCGCTCGCGCTGGCGATTAGGTAATGGACCAAACTCGTCAAAAGTCGAGCCGGTATACCCGAAGCGGCTGCTATCTCATCAATCCAAGTGTTTGTGATGTCGGGATCGGCATTGCGCAAGCGAATCGCTGCCTCTGTACGAGTTTTGATCCATTCTGCGTCATGGCGTCGACGCGCGCGAAATGCCGCAAATGAGCGCGAGATGAGATGAGTAGCTGGTTCATCGGGATCAGGCCCGGATCCTTTCGGTAGGCGGCCAAGGAAGTACTTTGCCGACGCGGATATCGGCTCGGTGGCCGCGTGCACTTGATCCAGTAGCGCAGCGAAAGGATCATCGATCTGCAAACACTGATCGCTCTGAGAGAAGATCGCTTGCAGATCTGACCAGTGACTGTGAATTTGATTCGTCTTGCTTTGAAAGTCAACGACCTTGCTGGGAACTATTAGGACTAGTCCCTGAGAGGCTTCCCCCGCTCGACCCGCTCGACCTGCAGCGTTCAGAAGCTCATGTGCATCCAGTTGCGCTAGCCGATTGGCATCTGGATCAAAACGACTGTCGCCAGCAATTATGACTACCTCGCTAGGCAGGTTCATTCCCTGGGCTAGCGTTGAAGTCGCGACCAGCGCGCTAATTCCATCCGCGCGACGAAATAATTCTTCGTGCAAGTGTCGCTCGGACAGGATGAGAAGTCCGTGATGGCACGCGCTAGCATCGAGAAGTGTCCCGTCGGGTGCTACACGTATGTAAAGGTGTTCCGCACCTCCCGCTTCTTCTTCCGCAGCTCGATAGTGCGATCGTTCCGTCTCGGTGAGGCGGATTGCTTTATCTCCTGCCGCTTCATTGATCGCATTGCACGTGCTCTTACAAAGAGGGATTGTCTGTGCAAAAATAAGTGTCTTAAGCCCTGTTTCGCTCGTTGCTGCGCCGATAGCCGCGCTGACTTGATTCCCGTTTGGGGTAAGGTACCAAGCTCCATCGTAGCGATTGCCGGTGGACAGCGTCACTGCTTCTTGCAGAAGCGGAAGCAAGGCATAGTCGTTGCGCGCCTTAGATACCCACGTTTGGCGCAGGCAGAAAAAGCCAAATGGTTGCGCTTTGAGGTCTCGCTTGAGTGCGGCCGGTACGCTTTTGTTTCTTACGCTTCTTCTCGTTTCAGCGAGCTTTGCACGAAGGTCATTCAGCGTCTCTGACGCGTAAACCACGCACCCGCGTACTTGGCGGGTGGGTTTCCACTTTATGTCTAACGCTAAACACGGGCGGCCTGTGACTTCATTCAGCCAATCCGCGATTTCGTGCGTATTTTTCATCATCGCGGACAGAAGCAGAATGTCAGCCGTATCCGCAATCGTACTTAGATTGAGAAAGCAGAGCATCGCATCAATACTGCGACGACTCGTGTCGATGTTGCGCGGGTGAAGTAGATGGCATTCATCGAAGACGATGAGGCCGACGTCTTCGAAAACTTCCCGGCTGAAGCTGAGCATTGCAAGGCATCGTTCAGGAGTCAGAACGCTGATGCTCGGAAGCGGTTCGACAATTCCTGGTGAGAAGATTAGCTCTTCCACCAATTCGCGCTGAACTTGAGCTTGAGGGAAGGTCTTACTCAGGGCGCTAGCCGTCTGGTCTACCAGCGCGAGCGTTGGCACCAAGAAAATTACTTTTACGCCGCGCAGTAGTGAGGCTGCTATCTTTAGCTCGGCCAGCTTTGATTTTCCTCCACCGGTGGGAAAGCTAACCGCCGCCGATGTGCCCGTTTCTAGATAGCCTTGGGCTATAGCTTCGCGATGGTTGCGCCAAACATATGGTCGTTGCTTCGCCATTTGCTTCAATAGGTCCTCCCAGCGATAGGAGAGAATCCCATCAGGCGGGGGAACAGCGACGAGTGCAGAGGCAGGAAAGTCTCGCGCCACAGCTTGCAGTAGTTTTGCGAGATGGTGAGGCCCGGGGAAAATGTTGTAGGGAGCCTCACCGTCGGGAGGGCCAATTCCTTCGATGCGTTCCCTTGAAAGAGAGACTACGTTCTCGAATATCTGAGAGGCGCTTGCTCCAAGCAGGTCTGTTGGCTCGCCGAGCATTTCGCCGGCGAGCGCGTACACACCTCTCAAGATCATGAGATAAAGAGCATTAGTTCCTACAGTGCCGGCGTCGGTTGAACCCACCGCCGCCACGGATGGTATCGTTCGGCTGATAATTGAGCCTAGACGACCGGTGGCTAGATCAGAAATGGAGCTCAGGAGCCGCGCTTCTATGAGACTTGCATTTTCCGCAGGTCGAATGCGCTTGGCAATTTCGGCAGCATCTGTGCTTGCTTCAGCAACCAAAAACAACAGTGCGGCGGAGACGTCAGGAGAAATGGAATCGAGCGAAAGATAGCTGGGCCGAGGAATTTCGAGAGAGCCTGCGAGTTCTGCCAGCATGCAAGCATGATGGGCTGACCCAGCTACAAAGGCGGCGGCTGAGCGGTCCTCTCGCAAAGGGGAGACAGCAACAAAAGCTTCCTCCGCGGACGCAAGCCGCTTCATGTAAAGAACAGAGCTGCGTACGCTCTCGGGCAGTTGCTGCCCTGTGCCGGCTTGGCGGATGCGAATGCGAGCAGCGACGATTTCGGCGTATACCTCGGTAAATGTCTGGGGTAGGCGCTCAAGGTTCAGCCCTTCCAAAGGAGGGGCTTGAGCAATTACCGCTACTGTGTCCGGATCAAACACTCTGCAATTCCTGCGAGCTCAAGAACGAAATGGCTTTGCCTGCTAACGCCTTCATCCAAGGCCGCAATTCCTCTACGTAAAAGATCTCACCGCGACGTCGCGTCACGTCTCCAGCAGCGATATCATCGTACCCTTTGAACAGCTGCTTCCGTCCCTCGTCGGACGTGAAGTTTGGGTTTCCAACGGTTATACTGAGACGATAGTGGCGAACTTGCTTCCAGATGATGTTCTCGATCGCCTTGTCAGGATCAACATCTGGCCTCGTACAAAGTAATGCACTTACGTCAGCCGTTAATACATTCTCACGGTCACCAGATTCTAGCAGTCTAAATTCGGGCCATACTTCGCCCGTGATTGTTTGGCGCGGATTGCTAGTTGCTTTGTCTTCGAAGATCACTGCTGCCGAAACACGGCCGGTAGTCTGATCGAGTTCGAGCTGTAAGCCGTCGAATCCCTTGTGAGCGAGGATCATGTGTGGCGCTCTTGTGAGTGCTGACGGACTCGCCTGCGTTGCGACGAGCCACGACATCGTTTGAAATATCCAACCATCGCGGTGCCATGTCTCTGCCCCTTCAGGCACCGAAAGCAACTTGATCGCAGCTGTTCGTGCGGCTTTCGTGCTCGGTGGAGGCGCATTGTTCAGGCCAGCAAGGATCTTGGCGACGTGACGGGACTGACCCAGAGCAACACGAGCAATGCGCTTGGCTAGCTCGGTCTCGTCCTGCACTGTCCAGGAACATCCCTGACAGAGGCCCCCATCCAGAAAATTCGTGAGCACAATTGGCATTTAGACGAGAGAATATCTTTGGTTGCAAATGCAAGTTGCAGACGACCCTATACTCGATTCCCTCGTTGCTCGATGGAAAAGATAGGATAACCAAGCGATCTGGTACCAAAAACAAAAACGGCCGGATCTTCCGATCCGGCCGCTACACAAAACTCTACTGGCTAAGCCTACGCCACGCGACGCTACTTAGCCCCCGCCCAACTCGAAAAGATTCGCTTAGCTGGCCTTCTTGACCGGCGCGTCGCCGACCTTCTTCTGGATGGCGCGCTTCAGCTCGAGGGCGCGCGGCGACAGGAGGTCGGCCTTGGCCTTGAGCAGGAAGGCGTCCAGGCCGCCATTGTGGTCGACGCTCTTGACCGCGTTGGTCGAGACGCGCAGGCGCACGTTGCGCTCCAGGGCTTCGCTGATGAACGTCACGTTGACGAGGTTCGGCAGGAAGCGGCGCTTGGTCTTGATGTTGGAGTGGCTGACCTTGTGGCCGACGAGGGGGCCCTTGGCCGTCAGTTCGCAGCGGCGAGACATGTCACAAATCCTCAATCTAAGCCCCCAACGATTTGCGGCCGCCATTCGGGGCGCCACGGGGGCAAATTCTCTGTCCTTGCAGGGAGCGGCGGACGTATAGGGGGGAAGCGGCGGGACGTCAAGTTTTTGGGGCGGGATTCATGCCCGGCGCCATGCCCACAATCGGTGTCATCGCCCGGCTTGGCCGGGCGATCCAGTATTCCGTGACGGCGCGGCCGGAGTCGAGGGGCCGCGGCGTACTGGATGCCCCGGTCAAGCCGGGGCATGACTGGGGAATAAGCGGCAAGAGCTTACCACCCCCGATCACCAAAACGGCAATGTTTGAAGTGCCTTACCATCACATAAAGGGCGTATTCGCCGCCGAAGTATCAGGTGGAGTTCCGCGCTTGTTGCGCCCGAACACATTGTTTGCCGCGGTTTTTGGCTTAAGTAACAACCGTCGCGCCCCGATTGGATCGTTTCGTGCCCATTTCCTCCCGATTTGCGCCCAAGCCGCGCAACGCCAGCCCGCGGTCTGCCGCCCGGCTGGCCATGGCGGCCCTGTGCGGGCTGGTCTTTGCCTGGGAGGCGAAGCCGGCCGCCGCGCAAGGCAAGCTCGAGGCGCAGTATGAGGCGACGCTGGCCGGCATTCCGGTCGGCAGGGGCGCCTGGAACATCGACATCCAGGACGACGTGTTTGCCGCGGCGGCCTCCGGCGGCACCACCGGGCTTTTGAAGTCGTTCGCGGGCGGGTCCGGCACCGGCGCCAGCCAAGGGCGGGTCGTCAACGGCGCGCTGGTTGCGACCGGCTACCAGGCCTCCACCACCACCTCGAAGAAGACCGAAGAGATCCGCATCACGCTCGACAAGGGCAATGTGAAGGAGTTCGGCATCGTGCCGGAGCCGCCGGTCGACCCTGATCGTATCGTCGTCACCGAGGCGCATCGCCGCGGCGTCTGGGATCCGATGACGGCCTCGCTGTTGCGCGTGCCCGGCACCGGCGACCCCGTGACGCCGGACGCCTGCCACAACGCAGCGCCGGTGTTCGACGGCCGCATGCGCTACGACCTCAAGCTCGATTTCAAGCGCATGGAGACCGTGAAGGCGGAGAAGGGCTATCGCGGCCCGGTCGTGGTCTGCGCGCTCTATTTCGTGCCTGTCGCCGGCTACATCCCCGACCGCCCCGTGATCAAATACCTCGCCGCCCAGCGCAACATCGAGATCGCCTTCGCCCCGGTCGCCGGCACGCGCATCCTGGTTCCGTTCTGGCTGAAAGTGCCGACGCCGCTCGGCCCCGCGATGCTCGAAGCCACCAGCTTCATCACATCCGCCCAGCCGCCGCGGGTCGCGAAGACGCAGTAAAGGCCGCGCCATACGGGCTACCATTCCTCCGTCATTCCTGGGCGCGCCACTTGGCGCGAACCCGGAATCCATGGTGAGGCGAACCTTGCGGCCCTGATAGATTCCGGGTTCGCGACCAGCGTCGCGCCCCGGAATGACGAGCGGAGCGATTCGGCACGCAGTTCCAACACCTTACCCGCCGTCACCCCGCCAATCCCGCGCGCGCCGTTTCTACTGTGCATGGGGTTGTTCTCGCAGTTTTTGTTTTGGCGCCCTCGATCCGTGAATCCATTTGACTCCTCCCCGATTCTGATTCGACTCCGCGCCGTCCCCAATTTTAAGGAACCCGCCACCGAAACGTCGCTTGTGCGGCAGCCCAAAACTCCATCTAGTGCAATCAAACACAGGGCGCCGCGACATGTTGCGTGAACGTAACAGGACTCAACAGGGAGTCAGCGATTCGGCCGCGATTCGTTCTAGAGTCGTTCCGAAGCTTAAGGACACAGGGAAAAGCGTCGCAAAGTGAGACAGTTGCGCGAGGTTCGGGCGGCTCCTTCTTCTCCCTCGCCCCGTTCTTACGGGGAGAGGGTTGGGGTGAGGGGCTGCTTCCACGGAATAGGTGATAGCTGGTTCGTGGAGAGTCCCCCTCACCCGGATCGCTTCGCGATCCGACCTCTCCCCGCAAGCGGGGCGAGGTGACTTCCAAGCGCTTCGCGCCTGGCCCTAATCGAGCCCGGCCGCCGCGCCGCCCCAAACAGCACTGACATTCGCCGAAATCGGCACTACCTAATCGTACAGAATGGCTTTTCCCCCTTCCCCCTTCGCCTCCGAGCGCGCACCCGGCGCGGGTGTCACTGCGGTGCTCGGGCCGACCAACACCGGCAAGACCCATCTCGCCATCGAGCGGATGCTCGCGCATCCCTCCGGCATGATCGGCTTGCCGCTGCGCCTGCTCGCGCGCGAGGTCTATAACAAGATCGCCGATCGCAAGGGCGTGGAGAGCGTCGCGCTGATCACCGGCGAGGAGAAGATCAAGCCGAAGAACCCGCGCTATTGGGTCTCCACCGTCGAGGCGATGCCGAGAGATCTCGACGTCTCCTTCCTCGCTGTGGACGAGGTCCAGATCGCCTCCGATCTCGAACGCGGCCACGTCTTCACCGACCGCATCCTCAACCGTCGCGGCCGCGACGAGACGCTGCTGCTGGGCGCGGCGACCATGCGCCCGATCATCGAGCGGCTCCTGCCCGGCGTGTCCATGATCACGCGGCCGCGGCTGTCGCAGCTCGAATTCGCCGGCGACCGCAAGATCACGCGCCAGCCGCGCCGCACCGCCATCGTCGCGTTCTCGGCCGACGAGGTCTATGCCATCGCCGAGCTGATCCGCCGCCAGCACGGCGGCGCCGCCGTGGTGCTCGGCTCGCTGTCGCCGCGCACCAGAAATGCGCAGGTGTCGATGTTCCAGAACGGCGACGTCGATTATCTCGTCGCCACCGACGCGGTCGGCATGGGCCTCAATCTCGACGTCGACCACGTCGCCTTCGCCTCCGACCGCAAGTTCGACGGCTACCAGTTCCGCCGCCTGACGCCGTCTGAGTTCGCGCAGATTGCCGGCCGTGCCGGCCGCGCCACGCGAAATGGAACGTTCGGTACCACCGGCCGCTGCGCGCCGTTCGAGCCCGAGCTCGTCAACGCGCTGCAGAACCACACCTTCGACAGCGTGAAGATGCTGCAATGGCGCAATTCGAAGCTGGATTTCTCCTCGCTCGGCGCGCTCCAGGTGTCGCTGAACCTCTCCCCCGGCCATGAGGCGCTGACGCGCGCGCCGATCGCCGAGGACATGCGCGTGCTCGACCACGTCGCCCGCGACGCCGATGTGCGCGATTCCGCACATGGCAAGCTGGCCGTGGAGCGGCTGTGGGAGGCCTGCCAGGTCCCCGATTACCGAAAACTGTCGCCGGCGGCCCATGGCGAGCTCGTGACCACGCTGTACGGCTTCCTGATGCAGAAGGGCCGCATTCCAGATGCCTGGTTCGCGGCCCAGGTCGACCAGGCCGACCGCATCGACGGCGATATCGACACGCTGTCGGGCCGGATCGCGCAGATTCGCACCTGGACCTTCGTCGCCAACCGGCCGGACTGGCTCGCCGACCCCGAACACTGGCAGGGGATTACGCGGGAGGTCGAAAATAAATTATCGGATGCGCTCCATGAACGCTTGACTGAGCGTTTCGTTGATCGCCGGACCAGTGTATTGATGCGCCGCCTGCGGGAGAACACGAGCTTGAATACTGAAATCGGCAAGACCGGCGAAGTCATCGTCGAAGGCCATGTCATCGGCCGTCTCGATGGCTTCACCTTTGCACCGGATGCGGCGGAAGCCGGCTCCGATGCGAAAGCCTTGCAGGCTGCGGCCCAAGCGGTGCTCGCCGGCGAGATCAACGCGCGCGCCGAAAAGCTGGGCAACGCGCCGGACGAGCAGTTCGTGCTGACCTCGGAAGGCACCATCCGCTGGACCGGCGACGCCGTGGCGCGACTGTCCGCCGCGGAGGACGCGCTGCATCCGCGCATCCGCATCATCTCGGACGAGCGCCTGACCGGCAGCCCGCGCGAGAAGGTGCAGGCGCGGCTCGACCTCTGGCTCAAGACGCATATCGAAAAGCTGCTCGGGCCGATGTTCGAGCTCTCCAAGGCCGAGGACGTCACCGGCATTGCCCGCGGCATCGCCTATCAGCTCGTCGAGGCGCTCGGCGTGCTCGAACGTCCCAGGATCGCCAACGAGCTGAAGGATCTCGACCAGCCCTCGCGCGCCACTTTACGCAAATACGGCGTCCGCTTCGGCGCCTATCACCTCTATTTCCCCGGCCTGCTCAAGCCCGCCGCGCGTGCGCTGGCCGCGCTGCTGTGGGCGCTGAAGCAGGACAATGTCGATCTGTCCTCGCTCTCGGGCGCGCAGCATCTGGCATCTTCGGGCCGCACCTCGTTCCCGGTCGACAAGCAGCTGCCGCGCGATGCCTATCGCGTGCTCGGCTACAAGCAGGCCGGCGAGCGTGCCGTGCGCGTCGACATCCTGGAGCGCCTGGCCGACCTGATCCGTCCGGCGCTGGCCTGGCGCGAGAACTCGCCCGGCGAAAAGCCCGCCGGCGCGTTCGACGGCCGCAGCTTTATCGTGACCCAGGCGATGACCTCGCTCACGGGCTCCGCGGGCGAAGATTTCGCCTCGGTGCTGCGCGCGCTCGGCTATCGCATGGAGAAGCGCCCGCCGCTGCCGCCGAAGCCTGTTGCGCCTGTTGTGGAAGCGTCCAGCGCAGAGGCTTCCGCCGAGACGCCCGCGACCGAAATACCGGTCGAGGACGCTGTCGCCGCAGACACACCGATCGAAGTCGCTGCCGAAGCCGTCACCGTCGAAGACGCGCCCGGCATGGAGCAGCACGACGAGCCCGCGCACCAAGAGCCGGCGCTCGAAGCATCGCTAGAGGCGCCCGTCACGCCCGAAGATGCTCCCGGCATCGCGCCGCCGGCCGAAGAGGCCGCCGCGCCCACCGAGGCTGCCGGCCTCGAAGCCGCGCCCGCTGAAGCTGCCGCTGTCGAAGCTGCTGCATCGCCCGATGCCGCCGCGCCTGTCGAGGCCGCTGCCGCGCCCGCCGAGCCCGAGCTCGTCGAGGTCTGGCGTCCCGGCGGCCGTCACGAGGATCGCAAGCCGCGCCACGAGCGCCATCGCCATCAGCGTCACCACCATCAGCCGCGTCCGCAGGCGGGCGCCGAGGCGGGTGCTGCGCCCGTGGAGGGCGAGGCCGCGCAAGCAGCCGACGGCGAGAAGCGCGGCGAGCGTCATCGCCATGGCGGGCATCGGAAAGATTTCCGCAAGGGCCGCGAAGGTGGCGCCGACGGGGCGCCGCGTCCCGAGGGACGCGACGACAAGAACCGCAGCTTCCAGGGCAAGGATCGCGACAAGGATCGCGATCGCAACAAGGGCAAGTTCGGCGGCGATCGCGACAAGGGCCGCGACAATCGTGGCCGCGACCGCGACAAGGGCCGTGACCGCCAAGGCGGGCCGTCGCTGCGTCCCTACGCCTCGAGCGCGAACCCGCGCGAGCGCGATCGGCCGGTCGATCCCAATTCGCCCTTCGCAAAGCTCGCTGCGCTGAAGGAGCAGCTCGCGGGGCGCAAGGAGTAGCCTACGACCGAGCGGCAGCGCATCGACAAATGGCTGTGGCACGCGCGGGTGGTGAAGGCGCGCACCTCCGCGGCTGAACTCGTCGAGTCCGGCCATGTCCGCGTCAACGGCACGCGCGAGACCTCGCCCGGTCATGCGATCAAGGTCGGCGACGTGCTCACCATCGCGCTCGACCGCACCGTGCGCGTGTTGAAAGTGATAGCCTTCAACGAGCGCCGCGGCGATGCCGCCTCGGCGCGCGTGCTCTACGAGGAGCTCGCCGAAGGAAAGCGCAATTAATTGCGCTTTGAATTCATTTCTTGGTCGATCAATCGCGCAAAGCCGTCATGATCGGCCGTCCCCGACCTTGCGGCGCCGGGCCATCCGCGCTACGCAAGCCGCGACTTTTAAAAGAGCTTTTCGGAGCGTTGGATGACTTACGTCGTCACTGAAAACTGCATCAAGTGCAAGTACACCGACTGCGTCGAGGTCTGCCCGGTCGACTGTTTCTACGAGGGTGACAACATGCTCGTCATCCATCCTGACGAATGCATCGACTGCGGTGTGTGCGAGCCGGAATGCCCCGCCGACGCCATCAAGCCGGACACGGAACCGGGCCTGGAAAAGTGGCTCTCGGTCAACGCCGACTACGCCAAGAGCTGGCCGAACATCACCCAAAAGAAAGAATCACCCGCCGACGCCAAGGAATTCGACGGTATGGAGGGCAAGTTCGAGAAATATTTTTCTCCGAATCCCGGCTCCGGAGACTAATTCGGACCCAAACTTAACCCTAATACCTTCGTTCGCGCCGAAAACCAGGCCTAAAGACCCCTAAATCATTGATTTTTGCGGGAAATGTGCTATATTGGGCACATTAAGCCGAACCCCGTCAGCCCCGTTGGCCCCTCTGGGTTCCCGTGAAACCAAATGTCGAACAGGGGCGTGGCAGTTTCCGCGCGCAGGCTGTGTCACAGAAAACGCGTAAAAAGAGTACTTCAGCGAGGGCTTCCCATAAGGAGGCCAAAAAAGTCGCCGCGGCCAGCCGTAGCGCATCCAAGGGTCGGACCGCGACTAAGGCGCCGGCTGCAAAGTCCTCGAAGAACAAAAGAAGCGCAATGCCTAACAAGACTGCCAAACCGGCCGCGAAAGCGACCGTTGCCAAGCCTGCTGCTGCTAAGGTTCCCGCTGCCAAGCCCGCTGCGCCGAAGGCCTCTGTTGCTGCTCCTGCCAAGGCTCCTGTTGCTGCCAAGCCGGCCGTGAAGCCGGCGGCTGCTGCGCCGAAGGTCGAGGAAAAGAAGGTCGTCACCCAGCGTCAGGGCTTCAAGGCCAACGAATTCGTCGTCTATCCCGCTCACGGCGTCGGCCAGATCCTGGCCATCGAGGAGCAGGAGATCGCCGGTGCGAAGCTCGAGCTGTTCGTCATCAACTTCATCAAGGACAAGATGACGCTGCGCGTTCCGACCGCCAAGGTCGCGAACGTCGGCATGCGCAAGCTGTCCGAGCCCGCGCTGGTGAAGAAGGCGCTGGAAACGCTCAAGGGCCGCGCCCGCGTCAAGCGCACCATGTGGTCGCGCCGCGCCCAGGAATACGAAGCGAAGATCAATTCGGGCGATATCGTCGCGATCGCGGAAGTCGTGCGCGACCTCTATCGCTCCGAGTCGCAGCCCGAGCAGTCCTACTCTGAACGCCAGCTCTATGAAGCCGCGCTCGATCGTCTGTCCCGCGAGATCGCGGTGGTGCAGCACTCGACCGAGACCGAAGCGGTCAAGGAGATCGAGGCCCAGCTCGCCAAGAGCCCGCGCCGCAACGCCAAGGCGGAAGCCACCGAGGGCGAGGCGGATGCCGAGGGCGATGCCGACGATACCGATGGCGACGACACCACCGTCGCCGACGAGGCGGCGTAAGCGCCACGTCGCGTCGATCGCAACAGATCAAAAGCCCGGCCTTGCGGCCGGGCTTTTTGTTTGGGGGCAGGGTCATACCAAGCGTCGTCCTGGCGAAGGCCAGGACCCATTACCCCAGGTTTGAGTTGCTGCGACGGCTCGGAGTTACAGCCTTCGTCAAACCGCAGCCTGTGGTGATGGGTCCTGGATCGGCGCTCGCTTTGCTCGCTGGTCCAGGACGACGAGGAGAAGGAGGCCTTGCCTCATTTCACCGGCCGCTTTTCCAGCTTCCTCGCCAGCGTCCGCCGGTGCATGCCGAGCCGCCTCGCCGCCTCCGAAATATTGAAATCCGTCTCGATCAGGGTCTGGTGGATGCGTTCCCATTCCAGCGTCTTGATCGATGTCGGCCGCGCATCGAGCGCGACTTCGGCATTGCCTTCGGCCTTGTTGAAGGCGGCCTCGATGTCGTCGGTGTTCGACGGCTTGGCCAGATAGTGGCAGGCGCCGAGCTTGATCGCCTCGACGGCAGTCGAGATGCTGGCAAAGCCGGTCAGCACCACGATCAGCATCTCCTCGTCGTGCGTGTGCAGCAGCTCGACGCAAGCCAAGCCCGAAGCGCCGCCGAGCTTGAGATCGACCACGGCGTGGCCGAAGGATCGCTCCTCCAGCACTTTCCGCACCTCCTCGATCGAGCCGGCGAGCACGACCTCGTAGCCGCGGCGCTCGAACGAGCGTTTCAGCGTGCGCGCAAAGCCTTCATCGTCTTCGACGACGATGAGCGAACGGTCAGGCGTCAAAGCTGCCTCCGATCGCGAGCGTTGCGAGCGGCAGGGTCAGGCGGACGGTGGCGCCGCGCTTCCTGTGGTTCTCGGCGGTTACGCTGCCCCCGAGCTTGCGCACAACGTTGACCACCAGGAACAGGCCGAGCCCGCCGCCGGCGCGGCCCTTGCTGGAGTGATAGGGCTTGCCGAGCTGCGCCAGCATCTCCGGCGCAAAGCCCGGGCCGCGGTCGCTGATCGACAGCACGAGATTGTCGCCCTCGCGCTCGGCCAGAAGCTCGACCCAGTCGCGCGAGACCTCATAGGCGTTGTCGAGCACGTTGAAGATCACCTGCTTCAGCGCGACGTCCGAGGCGATCGCGACGTCCTCGCCGAACGTGTTGACGAAATAGAGCGTGCGCGCCGAACGGGCGTTGCGCCACTCATCGACCAGTGCGGTGACGAAGGCCGTCACCGTCGTCGGCGAGGAACCTTCACCACGCGCTTCGCCGGCGGACACCAGAATGCCCGTCACGATCGACTTGCAGCGTTGCAGCGAGGTCTCCATCTCCGCGAGATCCTCGGCGAGTTCCTGATCGGCGGCGAGGTCCGGCATGCGGCGCCAATCGCTGAGGATCACCGAGAGCGAGGCCAGCGGGGTGCCGAGCTCGTGCGCTGCACCCGATGCTAGCAGGCCCATGCGGACGATGTGGTCCTGCTCGGCCGCATGCTGGCGCAGCGCCGCCAGATGCGCGTCGCGCTCGCGCAGGTTCCTGTTGATGCGGGTGACGAACACGACCAGCAGCACGGCGTTGAGGACGAAGCCCAACAGCATGCCGGCCACGGTGAGGCTGTAGGCCTCGCTGATCGGGTTCGGCGGCAGGTCGAGCGGCCGGTACGCCAATGTCAGCCAGACAAAGCTGGCGCAGGTCAGCGCCACCAGCGACCAGGTCGAGCGCGCATCGAGCAGCACCGCGCCCAGCGTCACCTGGAGCAGGAATAGCGAGGTGAACGGATTGGTGGCGCCGCCGCTGAGATAGAGCTGCGCGGTCAACGCCGCGACGTCGAGCATCAAGGCGACCAGCAGCTCGTTGCTGGAGACCGCGGCGCGATGGCGCACCCAGACCAGGCTCGAGACGTTGAGCAGCACCAGCGCGCCGATCACGGCGCTCATCCGCTCCAGCGGCAGGGGGATGCCGAGCCAGAAATGCACGCCGCCGATGGTCACGATCTGGCCGACCACCGCGGTCCAGCGCAGCTGGATCAGCAACGCCATGTTCTTGCGGTTGGTCTCGTCGTCGGTCGGCGCGGCGCCGATCAGCTCGCTGCGCGCGTCCGCCTGCGATTGCAGCGTGACGGCGAGCTCGCCAAACGCCTGGGGAGGCGTTCTTCGGTCGTCAGGTCTGTTCGACGATCGTTCCAGCATCTGATCCCGTCCTGCGGGCGGCAGCATCGGAGCCGCCGGCCGGTTCGTGGACGAAGCGCCCGCGGCGGAACAGCCCGCCGCCGAATGTGACGAAAAGTTTACCGGCCAGCATGAACGCCAGGGCAAACCACGTCAGCGCGTAGATCAGGTGGTTATTGGGAAAGCGGATCACGGTCAATCCGCCGATGGGGCCCTCGATGGGGCCTTGGGCGGTTTGTGATCCGGCATCGGCATCGACGAAAAAGGGTGCGACATCGTGGAGGCCGCGCGCCGCCGCAATCGCGGCGACATCCCGCGAGTACCAGCGGTTGTGCTGGGGCACGTTGTTGCGGAGGAAGCCGCCTTTTGGCTCCGTCATGCGCAGCAGGCCGGTGATCTCGACCTCGCCGTCCGGATTGCCGTTCCGGCGCGTCGATGCCTCGCGCCGCTCGGGCGGCACGAAGCCGCGATTGATCAGGACCTGGGTGCCGTCGTCGCGCTTGAGAGGCGTCAGCACCCAATAGCCGGGGCCTTCCTCGGTGACGGCCTGAACCAGCGTCTCGCGGTCATGCAGGAAGCGGCCGGCGACGGTGACATGCCTGTATTCGTCGCTTGCGGCGGAGACCGCAGGCCACGAAGCGGGCGAGGGGATCGGCTGGGCCGGGGCATGGACGCGCTGCTCGACGCGGTCGATCAACGCCAGCTTCCAGGCGCGGCGTTCGATCTGCCAGATGCCGAGCGCGATCAGAGCGGCAAAGGCCGTGAGCGAGAGGACCGTGAGCCAGAAGGACGGGCGCGCAGCCTTACGGCGCGCCCGTCCTGCCTTGCTCGTCACGGTCCCCAATTCGCTCACTTCATTCCGCTCATCTGGTGGATCGGCATCATGTTGCTGTTGAGGTGGTTCATCACCCACAGCGAACCGGACAGCGCGATCACCACCATGACGATGGTGAAGATCAGCGCCATCATGCTCCAGCCGTTCTCGGATTTCGTGTTCATGTGCAGGAAGTAGATCATGTGCACGACGATCTGCACGACCGCGAAGGCCATGATGACCAGCGCGGTGATCTGCTTGCTCGGCAGTGTGCCGCTCATCACCAGCCAGAACGGGATCGCGGTGAGCACGACCGAGAGCACGAAGCCGAGCATGTAGCCCGAGAACGTGCTGTGGGCGTGGCCGTCGTCGTGGTGATGGTCGCCCGCGTGAGCGGTGTGGGTATCGGTGTTCATCGCAGAACTCCCAGGAGATAGACGAAGGTGAAGACGCCGATCCAGACCACGTCGAGGAAGTGCCAGAACATCGACAGGCACATCAGGCGGCGGCGGTTGGCTTCGATCAGGCCGAACTTCCAGACCTGCACCATCAACGTGACCAGCCAGATCAGGCCGCAGCTGACGTGCAGGCCGTGGGTGCCGACCAGGGTGAAGAAGGCGGACAGGAAGGCGCTGCGCTGGGGCGTTGCGCCTTCATGGATCATGTGGGCGAACTCGGTCAGCTCGATGCCGATGAAGGCGAGGCCGAACAGGCCGGTGATCGCCAGCCACATCTGCGTCTGCGCGATCTTGTTCTGCTGCATCGTCAACATCGCGAAGCCGTAGGTGATCGACGACAGCAGCAGCATCGAGGTGTTCACCGCGACCAGGTCGAGGTCGAACAGGTCCTTCGGCGCGGGGCCGGCGGCGAAGTTGGCGCCGAGCACGCCGAAGGCGGCGAACAGCATCGCGAAGATGAGGCAGTCGCTCATCAGGTAGATCCAGAAGCCGAGCGAGGTGCTGTAGCCTTCCGGATGCGGGTGTTCGTCGGCGAGACAGAAGACCGGCTCGCCGGTTTGCGAGGGATTGACAGCGACAGTCATTTACTTGGCTCCGGCGAGCAGTTTGGTGCGCGCGTCCTCGGTCCGGATGACGTCGTCAGCCGGAATGTCGAAGTCGCGGTGATAGTTGAAGGTGTGACCGATCCCGACGGCGAGCATCGCGATGAAGCTCGCGGCGGCCAGCCACCAGATGTACCAGATCAGGCCGAATCCCATCGCGGTTGCCAAGCCGGCGAGGATGATTCCGGTGCCGGTGCTGCTCGGCATGTGGATCGGCTTGAACCCGATGAGCGGACGCTGGTAGCCGTGCTTCTTCATGTCCCACCACGCGTCATTGTCGTGAACGACGGGGGTGAAGGCGAAGTTGTAGTCCGGCGGGGGCGAGGAGGTCGCCCATTCCAGCGTGCGCGCGTCCCAGGGATCGCCGGTGACGTCCTTGAGCTGCTCGCGCTTGAGGAAGCTGACCGCGAACTGCATCAGCATGCTGAGAATGCCGAGGAAGACGAGGCCGGCGCCGATCGCGGCGATGACGAACCAGATCTGCAAGGACGGATCGTCGAACACGCGCAGGCGGCGGGTCACGCCCATCAGGCCGAGCACATAGAGCGGCATGAAGGCGAGGTAGAAGCCGACGACCCAGAACCAGAACGACAGCTTGCCCCAGAACACATCGAGCTTGAAGCCGAACGCCTTCGGGAACCAATAATTGATTCCGGCGAACGCGCCGAACACCACGCCGCCGATGATCACGTTGTGGAAGTGCGCGATCAGGAACAGGCTGTTGTGCAGCACGAAGTCGGCCGGCGGCACCGCCAGCAGAACGCCGGTCATGCCGCCGAGCACGAAGGTCAGCATGAAGGCGATCGTCCACATCATCGGCAGCTCGTAGCGGATGCGGCCGCGATACATCGTGAACAGCCAGTTGAACATCTTCGCGCCCGTCGGGATCGAGATGATCATCGTGGTGATGCCGAAGAACGAGTTCACGCTGGCGCCCGAGCCCATCGTGAAGAAGTGGTGCAGCCACACGAGATACGACAGGATGGTGATGACGACCGTGGCGTAGACCATCGAGGTGTAGCCGAACAGGCGCTTGCCGGAGAAGGTCGAGGTGACTTCCGAGAAGATGCCGAAGGCGGGGAGAACCAGGATGTAGACCTCGGGATGGCCCCAGATCCAGATCAGGTTCACGTACATCATCGGGCTGCCGCCGAAATCGTTCGTGAAGAAGTTGGTGCCGACGTAGCGATCGAGCGAGAGCAGCGCGAGCACGACGGTCAGAACCGGGAAGGAGGCGACGATCAGGATGTTGGTGCAGAGCGAGGTCCAGGTGAACACCGGCATCTTCATCATGGTCATGCCGGGGCACCGCAGCTTGACGATGGTGCAGATCAGGTTGATGCCGGATAACGTCGTTCCGACGCCGGCGACCTGCAGCGCCCAGATGTAATAGTCGACGCCGACATCAGGGCTGTAGCCGATGTTCGACAGCGGCGGATAGGCGAGCCAGCCGGTGCGGGCGAACTCGCCGATGAACAGCGAGGCCATCACCAGCACCGCGCCGCCGACCGTCATCCAGAAGCTGAAATTGTTCAGGAACGGGAACGACACGTCGCGCGCGCCGATCTGGAGCGGAACGACGTAGTTCATCAGGCCCGTGACCAGCGGCATCGCCACGAAGAAGATCATGATCACGCCGTGGGCGGTGAAGACCTGGTCGTAGTGATGGGCGTTGAGATAGCCTTCGGAGCCGCCGAACGCGAGCATCTGCTGGCCGCGCATCATCAGCGCGTCGGCGAAGCCGCGCAGCAGCATCACGATGCCGAGGATCATGTACATGATGCCGATGCGCTTGTGGTCCACCGTGGTGAACCATTCGCGCCAGAGGTAGCCCCAGAGACGGAAATAGGTGAGGCCGCCGAGCAGCGTGGCGCCGCCGAGCGCGACCACCACGAAGGTGCCGACGACGATCGGCTCGTGCAGTGGCAGTGACTCGAGGCCGAGCCGGCCGAAGATGAGCTTGAGAAGATCAGGAGACATGCGAGCTCTCTTTAGGAGTCTGACTTCGGACGCTGTCCGAGGAAGAAGGACGAGGACTTGAGCGGCGTGAAGGTCGGCCGCTTCAGGCCGGCGCCGAGCAGCGGCGCGGTGTCGGCCGGCGCCTTGATCGACGCGGTGGTCTGGCCCTGCGGCGCATCCGGCGTGCAGGTGCCGGCGACGAAGGTCGGCTCGGGCCCGAGCGCGGTGCCGCGGCGGGCGTACTTGTCGTAGGCGAGCGGCAGGGTGTTGTTCAGGCCCTCATGGCCGCGGCCGCCCTTGGCGTCGATCGCCATCATCTCGCTCTGGCACATCTTGCCGGTCTCGACGCACATGTTGAGGATCAGGCGGTAGAGATCGGTATCGATGGTGCCGTAGCGCCGCACCGGCTCGTTCTGGCTCGGCTTTTCGAGCTGGAGATATTCGGCGCGGCCGAGCGAGCCGCCGGCGGACTTGGCGCTGGCGATCCAGGCGTCAAAGCCCTTGTCGTCGAGGCCCTGGAAGTCGAAGTGCATGCCGGAGAAGCCGGCGCCGCTGTAGTTCGCCGAGAAGCCCTTGTAGGTGCCGGTGTGGTTCACGACGGCGTGGAGCTTGGTCTCCATGCCCGGCATCGCGTAGATCTGGCCGGCGAGCGCGGGGATGTAGAACGAGTTCATCACCGAGGAGGCGGTGATGCGGAAGTTGATCGGGCGATCGACCGGCGCCGCCAGGTCGTTGACGGTGGCGATGCCGTAGTCCGGATAGATGAAGAGCCACTTCCAGTCGAGCGCGACGACGTCGACCTCGAGCGGGGCCTTGGACTGGTCCACGGCGCGGTCGGCGTGGATGCGGCCGAGCGTGCGATAGGGGTCGAGCAGATGCGTGCCCATCCAGGTCAGCGCGCCCAGGCAAATGATGATCAGCAGCGGCGCCGACCAGATCACCAGCTCGAGCTTGGTCGAGTGGTCCCAATCCGGCTCGTAGCGGGCCGAGGTGTTGGACTGGCGGTAGCGCCAGGCGAACAGCACCGTCAGTGCCATCACGGGGACGACGATCAGGAGCATCAGGACGGTGGAGATGATGACGAGGTCGCGCTGCTGGGCAGCGATGTCGCCGGCTGGCGCCAGCACGACGTAGTTGCAGCCACTGAGCGCGGCTGCCAAGGGTAGCAGCGCCAGGATCTTGAGACGGGACACGGGCCGAGCCTTTGAGAATGAGTTTCCTTTGCGGGGCCAACGGGTAGCTGCGGCGCAGCAATCCGGACATTGGACAATTTGTCCAATGTTGCAGTGCGGAATGTTGGGCCAGACAGGCCCGGATTGCCTGGCGCCCCGCCGGGCGGTCGGCTTTGGTTTTCAGGACGTTAAGGGCGCACGAATGGCGACGGCACAGACCCCTGCAATGGCAGACCTCCACTCGGGCGAGCACGGCCACGACCAGGCCAGTCCCGGCGAGATCGCCATCGGCGTCATCATCGGCCGCACCTCGGAATTCTTCGACTTCTTCGTCTACGCGATCGCCTCGGTGATCGTGTTCCCGCGCCTGGTGTTTCCGTTCACCAGCGAACTGACCGGCACGCTCTATTCCTTCATGATTTTCGCGCTGGCCTTCATGGCCCGGCCGATCGGAACCGTCATTTTCATGACGGTCGACCGTGAGTACGGCAAGACGGCCAAGCTGGTCTCGGCGCTGTTCCTGCTCGGCACCGCCACCGTGGCGCTCGCGTTCCTGCCCGGCTATTCCGAGATTGGCAGCGCCGCGATCTGGCTGCTGGCGCTGGCGCGTATCGCGCAGGGTCTGGCCTGGGGCGGCGCCTGGGACGGCATGGCCTCGCTGCTGGCGCTGAACGCTCCGCCCTCCAAGCGCGGCTGGTACGCGATGGTGCCGCAGCTCGGGGCCCCGCTCGGGCTGATCGTGGCGAGCGCGCTGTTCGCCTATTTCGCCGGCAACCTCTCGGCCGACGATTTCTTCGACTGGGGCTGGCGCTATCCGTTCTTCGTCGCCTTCGCCATCAACGTCGTGGCGCTGTTCGCGCGCCTGCGCATGGTGACGACGGAAGAATACGCGACGCTGTTCGAGACCCGTGAATTGCAGCCCGCGCGCATCTCCGAGACGGTCGCGCGCGAAGGCCAGAACATCATGCTCGGCGCATTCGCGCCGCTGGCGAGCTTTGCGCTGTTCCACATGGTCACGGTGTTTCCGCTGTCCTGGGTGTTCCTGTTCACCCGCGAAAGCCCGGTGCGCTTCCTGATCATCGAGATCGTCGCCGCCGTGTTCGGCGTCGCCGCGATCGTGGCCTCCGGCATCATCGCCGACCGCGTCGGCCGCAAGTCGCTGCTGATGGGATCGGCGATCGCGATCGCGATCTACAGCGGCTTCGCTCCGCAGCTGCTCGACGCCGGCGCGTTCGGCGAGACCATCTACATGGTGATCGGCTTCATCCTGCTCGGCCTGTCGTTCGGCCAGTCCTCGGGCGCGATCGCCTCGAACTTCAAGCAGGCGTATCGCTACACGGCCTCGGCGCTGACCTCTGACATGGCCTGGCTGTTCGGCGCCGGCTTCGCGCCGCTGGTCGCGCTGTTGCTTGCCACCAATCTCGGCGTCATCGCCTCGGGTGCGTATCTGCTCTCGGGCGCGTTCTGGACGCTGCTCGCGCTCTGGCTCAGCGGCCAGCGCGAGGCGGGCGACATGGACGCGGGCGGTTAGTCAAGCGCGAAGCTCGTAGGGTGGGCAAAGGCGCATGGCGCCGTGCCCACCTCTCTCAACGATTGCGATCGGAAATGGTGGGCACGCTACGCTTTGCCCACCCTACGGCAGTGTCTTCGTGGCTCCAGATCCCGGGTTCGCGCCAAGCGCCCCGGGATGACGCGCGCTTCGCGCAGCGTCAATCCGCCACGACCTTCACGCGATCCCTCACCTTCACCTGCGCGTTGCGATCGAGGCCGTTGAGCACGCGGAAGCGCTCGGCGGGGTGATCGACGCCGGCCATGCGGTGGGAGAGCGATTCCACGGTGTCGCCGGGCTGCACGGTGATGACCTTGATGCGCAGCGGGCGGGCGGCCTGGATCTCGTCGAGGGTCAGGCGGCGGAACGAGTTGACGGTCTCGCGCGCATTGCGCTCGCTCTCGGTCGACTTCTGCCGTGCCGCGAAGATGAAGCGGTAGACGTCGCTGCCGAAACGCAGCGCATAGACCTTGAACTGCCACTGGTCGCCCTTGGCGGTGGCGGACGCGGCCGGGAAGCCGTTGATGGTGATGTCTTCCGTGGACGCCTTCTCGACGCCTTCCATCCAGCCCGAATTGAGGTAATCGCCGAGCGACTGCTCGGCCGGCACCCGCACCACGTCGAAGCGCATCGCCTGCGAGCCGCCGTCGCGCACGCCGATCACCGCCTGCGCGGTGTTGTCGAGCGTGAAATTGTCCGGCGCCTGGAAGGTGAAGCCGAGCTTCGGATGCAGGAAACGCCGGCCGCGGACAAAACCCTCGCTCGGGTCTTCGCCATAGACGAGGTTGTCGATCGCGGCGAGATAGCTCTCGCGGTCGCGCTCGCCTCCTTCCGGAGCGACGTATTGCCGCGCGATGGTCTGCGCGTTCTGCACACGCTCCGGGGTTGCCGGATGCGACGAGGTGAAGTCCTGCGCGCGCGGATCGAGCGAGGTCTTGCCGGCCTTGAGCTCGGCATTGCGCTCCATCGCGGAAAGGAAGCGCGCGGCACCGTAGGGATCGAAATGCGCCTTGGCGGAGATGCCGACGCCGATGCCGTCCGCCTCGAACTCCTGGTTGCGCGAAAAGCTCGCCATGGTGAGCTTGGTCTTGGCCAGCGCGAGCGCGGTGAGATCGGGATCGTTGCTCATGTCGGTGACGACACGGGTGACGATCGCGGCCTGGCGCGCCTGGTCCTCGCGCATCGCGGCGTGCTTGGACAGCACATGCGCCATCTCGTGGCTGAGCACGGAGGACAACTCCGACGTATCGCTCGCGAGCGCAAGAAGACCGCGCGTGACATAGAGCTGGCCGTTCGGCAGCGCGAAGGCGTTGACCGCGCCGGAATTGAGAATGGTGACCCGGTAGCCCTGGTCGGGGCGGTCGGAGGCGGCGACGAGCCGGTCGACGGTCTTGGTGACCAGCGATTCGAGCCTCGGGTCGTCATAGGTGCCGCCATAGCTCGCCAGGATGCGCTCGTGCTCCTTTTCGGTGGCGGGGGTCTGCGCGACGGCTGGCTTCGGCTTGGGCATCGCGACCGTCGGCGGGGCCGCCGCGGCCTGGAACCGGTTCATGTCGCCACAACCGGCGAGCGCCGTGCCCAGCAAAAGGCATAGCACGGCCGGCGCAGCCCGAAGGCGGCGGCCTTCACCCGTCCAGTGCTGTTCTAGCACCCCATTCACGTCGCTTAACCCGTGCCCGGCCCGTTTAAGGCCTTACCCCTGCCGGCTCGTTTGCACCCAGCAACTCGACCTGTCCAACGAGGCGCACATCGATACGCGGCCCCGTATTCCCCTCAACCCAGCCCCGGACTCGAATACGTCGATTTTCCAGGGACTTAAGGGCTAGCCCGGCGGTTTCGAACGCCGGTAACGCGCGCCTTGAAATAGTCACGGCAAAGCCGCGTGTCCAGTTCCGTCCGAAGTTGAGGTAGGTCATTGCCCCAGCTTGCCGGACCGACGGGACTTTGCCCTCGACCACCACAAAACGCCCGATCCCGGCCAAAATATCGTCCGGACTTTCCGCGTTTTTTATGGCCGACGGGTCAGCCCAGTTGCCCTTTTTTTGGCGCCGCGCCTCGGCCTCGGACGACATCAGGGCGGCCGCGCAGTCCCCGTCGGCGATCTCGGCGGAGACGATGGCGTCGCCCTGGGCCAGCAGCATCGCCTGCACCGGGGTGTCGCTTTCGCCGATGAAGATCAACCCGCCCTGGCGCCCATAGCGGTCGGGCGTGTCGTCGGCGCTCCGCAGCGTCACGTCGCGGCCGACGAGCAGCGAAGCCAGCGCCTGCTTCGTCGTTGCGGTCGGCTCGATTCCGGTAAGGCGGATCTCGCGGCCGTCGTCCAGACGCACGCTGCGCGCATCGACGATCGCGGCGACGCGGCCATCGCCCTGCGACTCGAACTGGCACGGCGCCGCGAACGCAGTGCGACCCGCGACGAGAAGAAGTGCGACGATGAGGTGAAGCAGTCGCGTCACGTTGCCCGGAGAGATTGCGTTACGCTTCACTCTTAACTCAGACGAGGCCAACGACGAAGTGCTTCGATCCGATCCAGTGGCCGTGTGACGCTCAGCCATTGCCTCACATGCGTCGCTGCGCTCGCAATGACGGTGCGGAAACGTCGTGCGTCATTCCACCATTCCGCTTTGCGGAAAACGCGTGACGATCGCGCGACCTGCACGCCCCTCGCGCTTGCTGCCCCCTCGCGCATGCGGCATGATTGCGGCAATAGCGATAACCAAGAGCAATAACCAAGCCGCCATCAGAGTACGGCGCGATAAGGGAGGTCTTTTTCGATGACGAGAATTTTGCCGGGCATTTTTGCCGCCGCGTTGGCCCTGAGTGCGAGCGCCGTGCAGGCCGAGGACAAGCCGCCCCTGAAGATCGGCGGCATCCTCGATATGTCGAGCCTCTATGCCGACATCACCGGTCCCGGCAGCGAGACCGCAGCCAAGATGGCCGCTGAGGATTTTGGCGGCGAGGCGCTGGGACGCAAGATCCAGGTGCTGGCGGCCGACCATCTCAACAAGGCGGATCTCTCCGCCAACATCGCCCGCGACATGCTCGACAACCAGGGCGTCGAGATGATCTACGACGTCGCGGCCTCCGCGACCGCGCTTGCGGCGGGCGAGATCGCGAAGGCGCGCAACAAGATCATCATGTTCAACGGCCCGGGCTCGATCCGTCTCACCAACGAGGCCTGCGGTCCCTACACCGTGCACTACGTGTTCGACACCTACGGCCAGGCCAACGTGACCGGCCTTGCAGCCGTGAAGTCGGGCCTCGACACCTGGTTCTTCCTCACCGCCGACTACGCCTTCGGCCAGGATCTGGAGAAGGACACCAGCGCCGTCGTCACCAAGACCGGCGGCAAGGTGCTCGGCGGCGTGCGCCATCCGCTCAACACGTCGGACTTCTCATCCTTCCTGCTCCAGGCGCAGGCTTCCAAGGCCAAGGTGATCGGCCTCGCCAACGCCGGCGGCGACACCGTCAATGCCATCAAGCAGGCGGCCGAGTTCGGCATCACCAAGGGCGGCCAGAAGGTCTCGCCGCTATTGGCCTTCGTGACCGATATCGATTCGATCGGACTGGAGACCGCGCAAGGCCTGCTGCTGGCGGAAGCCTTCTACTGGGACCTCAACGACGACACGCGTGCATTCTCCAAGCGCTTCACCGAGCGCATGAAGCGGCCGCCGACCTCGGCGCAGGCCGGCGTCTACTCCTCCGTGACGCATTACCTGAAAGCCGTGAAGGCGGCGGGCACGACGGATGCGGCTGCGGTGATCAAGGTGATGAAGGAGACGCCGATCAACGATTTCTTCGCCAAGGGTGGCAAGATCCGCGAGGACGGCCGCATGATCCACGACATGTACCTGTTCGAGGTGAAGAAGCCGTCGGAATCCAAGGGCCGCTGGGACGACTACAAGCTGCTCGCCACCGTGCCCGGCAGCGAAGCGTTCCAGTCGCTGGAGCAGTCGCGCTGCCCGCTGGTGAAGAAGTGACGGCGTGACGTAAGTCATGACGTCATCCCGGGGCGCGAAGCGAACCCGGGATCTCGAGGTTCCGGGTTCTCGCTTCGCGAGCCCCGGAACGACAATCTAACGGTCGGCGCGCCCCGGAATGACGAAACAACAAACAACAAGAGGGAGACGTCCCATGAGCAACGACATGGTCCTGCAAAAGCTCGAAGGCGGGCTTCTCACCATCACGATGAATCGCCCCGAACGGAAGAACGCGCTCAACCCGGACATGGTGCGCGGGCTGGTCGAGGCGGCGCGGCGCGCGGCTGACGATCCGGAGGTGCGCGCGGTGCTGTTCAAGGGCGCCGGGGGCTCGTTCTGTGTCGGCGGTGACGTCAAGTCGATGGCCGAGGGTCGCGCGCCGCTGCCGTTCGAGCAGAAGCTTGCGAATCTGCGCCGCGGCATGGAAGTCTCGCGCATCCTGCACCAGATGCCGAAACCCGTGGTGGCACAGCTCGACGGCGCCGCGGCCGGTGCCGGCCTCTCGATGGCGCTGTCCTGCGATCTGCGCATCGCCTCTGAATCCTGCAAGATCACCACCGCCTTCGCCAAGGTCGGCTTCTCCGGCGATTACGGCGGCACCTATTTCCTGACCCAGCTGCTGGGCAGCGCGCGGGCGCGCGAGCTCTATCTGATGTCGCCGGTGCTCACCGCGAAGGAGGCGCAGGCCATCGGCATGGTGACGAAGGTCGTGCCCGACGCCGAGATCGACACTGCGGCCCACGAGCTCGCGCTGTCGCTGGCGCAGGGCCCCTCGATCGCGCTCGGCTTCATCAAGCGCAACATCAACAATGCCGAGCATCTGGCGCTGGAGGACTGCTTCGACGGCGAGGCGATCCACCACACCCGCTGCGGCGACACCGAGGACCACAAGGAGGCCGCAAAGGCCTTCGTCGAGAAGCGCAAGCCGACCTTCAAGGGCGCATGACCATGGCGCCCTATGTGCGCTTGCGACAGATCTGCCTGGTCGCGCCGCAGCTCGCGCCCGTGATCTCCGACATCGCGGAGATCATGGGCCTCGCCGTCTGCTACCGCGACGGCAATGTCGCAAAATACGGCCTGGAGAACGCCCTGCTCCCGGTCGACACGATCCTGCTGGAGGTGGTCGCACCCTTCAAGGACGGCACCACCGCCGGCCGCTTCATCGAGAAGACCGGCGGCCGCGGCGGCTACATGGCGATCTTCTGCTGCAACGATCCGGACGAGCGCGGCCGCAACGCCAACGCGCTCGGCGTGCGTACGGCGAACGTGATCGACCACGCGCCGTATCACGGCGTGCAGCTCCATCCGCGCGACTGCCGCGCGGCCTTCATCGAGTTCAACCACACCAAAGGCAGCGACGACATTCTGGGGCCGTATCCGCCGGCGGGACCGGACTGGCAGAAATTCATCCGCAAGGATGTGACGCAGGCGCTGACAGCGGTGGAGATGCAGAGCCCGGATCCAGCGGGGCTGGCGGAGCACTGGGGCGGGATCATCGGGGTTGCGCCAAGCGATGCCGAGCTGAGGCTGCCCAACGCAACTTTTCGTTTCGTGAAGGGGCGTAGCGAGATCATGAGCGCGCTCGAGTTCCGGGTCGCTGATGTCGCGAGTGTGCTGCACGCGGCGAGGGCGAAAGGCCACGCGGTGGCTGGCAACGAGTTCTTGCTGGGCGGAGTGACGTTCCGGCTCAATGCGTGAGCTCTCGCCTTCGTAGCTCTCAAACCGTCATCCTGAGGTGCGAGCTGTACGGTGCGCAGCGCCGTGCAGGGAGCCTCGAAGGATGAACGGCCACCGGCCGGGCCGCTCATCCTTCGAGGCTCGCCCAGCGGCGCAGTTTGCGCCGCTGATCTCGCGCCTCCAGCGACAACGGCTTCGCCGTTGCGCGGGGATGACGGTTTGAGAGAGTGCACGGCTCCACGAAAAAGGACTCGCCTCCCAATGCCGCATCCGCTCGACAGCTTCTTTTCGCCTGCCAGCATCGCGCTGATCGGCGCCTCGCGCGATCATGAGAAGATTCCCGGGCGGCTGCTCGCGATGCTGCGCAAGAACGAGTATCCCGGAAAGATCTATCCGGTGAACCCGAACTGCGCCGAGATCGACGGGCTCGCCTGCTACAAGTCGATCGCGGAGATCGGTGCGCCGATCGATCTCGCCGTCGTCATCATTCCCGCCCGTGCCGTGCTGCCTGCGCTCGAGCAATGCGCCGTCGCCGGCGTCAAGAACGCCGTCATCATCTCCTCCGGCTTTGCGGAGGAGGGCGGCGACAGTGCGGCGATGCAGGATGCGATCGCGGCGCTGGCCAAGCGCACGGGCATGCGGATCTCCGGCCCCAACGCGGAGGGCTTCTTCAGCCAGATGCAGCGCGTGGCGGCGACGTTCAGCCCGGCCGTGGACGTCAAGCCGGGTGTGGTGCCGCTCATCGCCACGCAAAGACGGATCGGCATCGTCGCGCAGAGCGGCGGCATCGGCTTTGCCTATTATCACCGCGCCCGGGCGCTCGGTGTCGCCGTGAGCTACGTCGTCAGCGCCGGCAACGAATCCGATCTCGGCGCCGGCGAATTCCTCGATTACCTGGTGCAGGATTCCTCGACCGACGTGATCCTGCTGTTCATCGAAGGCATCCGCGACGTTGACAAGTTTCTCGCGGCGGCGCGCCGCGCCGCGGAGGTGAAGAAGCCCGTCATCGTCACGAAAGTCGGCCGCTCCGGCGCAGGCCAGCGCGCCGCGGCCTCGCATACCGCGAGCATGGCCGGCTGGTCGGCGGCGTATGACGCGGTGTTCGCGAAATACGGCTTCATCGTCTCCAACGATCTCGACGAGGCGCTGACGATTGCCGCCGTGCTGGCGAGCAACCCGTTGCCGAAGGGCGATCGCGTTGCGGTGGTCACGGTCTCCGGCGGCGCCGGCATCTGGGGCGCGGATGCGGTGGCGCTGCGGGGCTTGCAGGTGCCGGAATTGTCCGAACCGGTCCAGGCGGAGATCAAGACGCTGATGCCGTCCTACGGCACCGCGCGCAATCCGATCGACGTCACCGCGCAGGGCGTCACGTCGGGCGGTCTCCAGAAGAGCGTCGATCTGCTCACGGCCTCGGACGAGGTCGACGCGATCCTGGTCGTGCTGTCGCTGTCGAGCGAGATGCGCAAGCCCTTCAGGGAGGAGGAGCTGACGCCGGTGTTGGCGGCGCAGCACAAGCCGGTGCTGTTCTATTCCTACACGGTGCCGTCCGACTTCGCACGGCGCGAGCTTGCCAAATCCGGCGTCGTCGTGCTCTCCGGCCTGTCCCATGCCGGCGTCGCGATGCGGCAACTCGTGGATTACGCCCGTTTCGAGCTACCGAAGCCCGCGGACGAGGCGCGGTTGCCGTCGCGCGATCTCTCCGCGTATCTGACCTCGCCGGTTCTGTCGGAGGTCGACAGCAAGGCGTTGCTGCGCGCCGCCGGCATCGCGCTGCCGGACGAAGTGCTGGTGAAGGACAAGGCCGGGCTCGATGAAGCGGTCGCCCGCGTCGGCTTCCCGCTGGTGATGAAGATCCAGTCGCCCGACATCGCGCACAAGAGCGAGATCGGCGGCGTGCGCGTCAACATCGCCGCCAAGGGCGAGGTGTTTCTGGCGTTCGAGGCGCTGCTGGGCAATGCGCGCAAGCATCGGCCGGAGGCTGTGATCCAGGGCGTGCTGGTCGGTCCGATGGCGAAGCAGGGTGTCGAGATCATAGTCGGCACGATGACGGACGAGACCTTTGGCCCGATGGTGATGGTGGGTCTCGGTGGGATCACTACCGAGCTGTTCCGTGACGTCGTCTATCGCCCGGCGCCCGTGAGTGCGGAGGAGGCGGGGGCGATGCTCAAGGGTTTGAAGGCGGCGCCGCTCTTGAACGGCTTTCGCGGAGCGGCGAAGGCCGACGTTGCGGCGCTATCGCAATTGATCGCGGACGTCTCCGTGCTCGCCGCGCGGCATGCGAGGGACATCGCGGAGATCGAGCTCAACCCGGTGCTGGTGCACGCCGAAGGGCAGGGCGTGACGATCGTGGACGCGCTGGTGGTGGGGCGGAAGTAGCGAACCGCAAACACCGCTGTCGTCCCGGACAAGCGAAGCGCAGATCCGGGACCCATAACCACAGGGAGTGGTTTGGCGAAGACTCGTGGTTTCCTGCTTCGCTCCACAACTTCTCCCTGGGGTTATGGGTCCCGGCCTTCGCCGGGACGACAGGGGAAGTTGTGGAGGCGCGTGAATGATACGGCGAAAGGCAGCCCGCTCACCGTCCCCTGAAATTCGCCGCGCGCCGTTCTTCCGTCGCCTTGACGCCTTCCTTGAAATCTTCCGTCGCGCGCAGGCGGGTCTGCTCGGCGAGTTCGTGGTTGGTGGCGGCCATGACGCGGTCGGCGAGGCTGGCGCGCATCGTCGCGCGCGTCGACAGCAAGCCGAGCGGAGAGCACTCGGCGATTTCGCCGGCGAGCTTCAGCGCGGCCGACTTCACCTGGTCCTGCGGCACCAGCTCGTTGGCGAGGCCCCATTTGACCGCTTCTTCGCCGGTGACGCGGCGGCTGGTGTAGAACATCAGCTCGGCGTTGTTCTTGCCGATCAGCTCCGGCAGCGTCACGGTCAGGCCGAAGCCGGGGTGGAAGCCGAGTTTTGTAAAGTTCGCGGAGAAGCGCGCTTCGGGGCAGGTGACGCGGAAGTCCGCGGACACCGCAAGGCCCAGGCCGCCGCCGATCGCCGCGCCCTGCACGGCGGCGACGATCGGCTTCTTAGCGCGGAAGATGCGCACGGCCTGGATGTAGAGATGGCTGATCGGGCCAAGGTTGTCGGCCGGGTCGCCCTTCTTCTCGGCCGCGCGCGCTTCCTGGGCTTGTCGCGCAGGGTCGCCAAAATTGGCGCCGGCGCAGAACGCCTTGCCCTGCGCCGAGAGCACCGAGGCGCGGATCTCGATGTCGCGGTCGAACTCGTCGAGCGCGTCCGCGATCTGGTTGATCAGCGAGATGTCGAAGAAGTTCAGCGGCGGACGGCGGATCTCGATGGTGCCGACGTGCCCGACCTTCTCGACGCCGATATCTGTATAGGTGCTCATGATGGTCCTCGATTGAATTAGCGCAAGCCAAGTCCGCGCGCGATGATACCGCGGAGCACCTCGGTGGTGCCGCCCTGGATGGTGAGTTTCGGTGCGGTCTTGATGGCGAAGTCGAGCTGCCGCTCCAGCGTCTCGCGGTTGGTCGCGGTCTCCTCGACGAAGGCGGCGAGATCGCGCACGCGATGCGGAAGCTGCTGCTCCCAGACCGTGCCGATGTCCTTGACGATGGAGGCTTCCACCACCGGCTCCTTGCCGGCTTGCAGCATGCCGGCGACGGAGACCGACATGCGCCGCATGGTGTGAAGCTGTGCCACCAGCCGGCCGATGCCTTCGGCGCTGCGCGTGTCCGGATCGGGACCGACCGCGCGGACCAGCTCGGTGAGCACATAGTACGTTTCCAGGAAGCGCTCGGGGCCCGAACGTTCGTAGGCAAGCTCGCTCGTCGCCTGCTTCCAGGCGCCGTCGACCTCGCCGAGCACGTGATCGTCAGGGACGAAGAAGTCGGTGAAGACGACCTCGTTGAACTCGTACTGGCCGGTGATCTGGCCGATCGGGTTCACCTGGATGCCCGGCTGCTTCATCTTGACCAAAAACTGCGTCAGGCCGTGACGACGGTTCTCCTTGGTCGGCGGCGACGTCCGGAAGATCGCGATCATGTAGTCGGCGATATGCGCCGACGAGGTCCAGATCTTGGTGCCGTTGATGAGATAGCCGCCGTCGGTCTTGGTCGCGCGGGTCTTCGCCGCGAACAGGTCCGAGCCGGAATTCGGCTCGCTCATGCCGATCGCAAAGCAGACCTCGCCGCGGCAGATGCGCGGCAAGATCTCCATCTTGATGTGTTCAGGGGCGTATTTCAGCAGCACCGGCCCGCTCTGGCGGTCGGCGACGAAGAAGCGTCGCGTCGGCGCATTCGCCACGCGCATCTCCTCGGTCACCACGTAGCGTTCGAGGAACGAGCGCTCCTGGCCGCCATATTTCTTCGGCCAGGTCATGCCCAGCCAGCCCTTGGCGCCGACCCGGCGGGAAAATTCCGGCGCGTCGGTGTCTTCGCGGTTGGGCTTGTGCGGATCGAAAGTGCCGGCGGCGATCTCCTCGGCGAGGAACGCGCGCACTTCCTTGCGCAATTGCTCGCACTTCTCGGGCAGGCGGATCGGATCGAAACGGAGGGCAGCGGTCATGTGTTTCGTCTCCCGATCAACGCGAAGCTACGAGCGGCCACAGTTCGTCGGCGCCGCGCCTTGCGACCAGCTTGCCGAGCTCGACGGCCCAGTGGCTTTCCGAACCGAAATCGTCGCGCCAGGCCAGCGCCCGCAGCGAATAGCGGTGCAGGATGTGCTCCATGGTGAAGCCGATCGCGCCATGGACCTGGTGCGCGATGGCGCCGCCTTTTTCGGCGGCTTCCGCGCAACGGATCTTTGCCGAGGCGGCCTCCAGGTAGACCTCGTCGTTGAACGACGTTGCGTTTGCAATGGCATCGGCCGCGGACGTTGCGGCCGCGAGCGCTGCGGCGGATTCGCCGGCAAGCCGCGCGAGATTGTGCTGCACGGCCTGGAATTTCGAGATCTTCTTCTCGAAGGCGACGCGCTCGTTGGAGTAGCGCACGGAGATGTCGAGCATCGCTTCCAGCGCGCCCGCGATCTGGAGGCTGCGCGCGACGCCGCCCATCAGCATCAGGGCGGTCTGGTCAAAGCCCTTCGGCGCCGGCTTGATGGTGATTGGCTGGGCCTTGTCGAGCGTGACGGTGTCGCTGTGGTCGTAGCCGACATTAAGGCCGGATTCGATCCGGCCCTTGCTGGCATCGACCAGTGCGATCACGGCGCCGTCCTTGCCATGCGCCAGCACGGCAAAATGTTTCGCGGCCTTGGCAAAGGGCACGCCGCGGGCCCGGCCGGAGAGCGCGCCGTCGGCATCGAGCGTGACGCGATCCTTCGGGCTCGCCGGGACGACCGTCATCTCGCCTTCGGGCGAGGCGATCCTGGCCTGCGCGAGCAGCCAGCCCGCCAACATGGTCTCGGCGAGGGGAACCGCGACCGCGAAGCGGCCGGCCGCGTTGAGCAGCGCAAAACCGTCGGCAAGGCTTGCGCCGGAGCCGCCGAGATCGTCCGGCACCCAGGACAGCGGCAGTCCGGCCTCGCTCAGCGCCTGCCATAGCGGCGCCTGCCAGGAATCCTTCTTGTCGTTGTTGATGGTCTGCGGGTCGGCGAGATCGGCGAAGATTTTTTCCGCGGTCTCGACGACGATATTGTCACTCTCCGCCACAGCGTTCCCCGTGCTTTGCCATTGGCGCGTCCCGCCAAGTCAAGCCGGCGCGCGGTCTCTTCTTGCGCCCGATGATCTGAAAAAGCCATGGCCCTGACAAGCGTTGATCGCAAGCCCATCTGCGGCACCGGCATGGGCGCGAGAACCGATCTGGACTAATTCCGCTTAGCGGAGTTTGCTCGATTTGCAGGGTGCGGCAAACTCGCTAAACAGGGCCAGCGACCCAAGGCTTGCATCAGATACAGGGGAAGGAAATCCGGATGGCCAAAGACAGCTTATGCGCAATCGTGACGGGGTCCGCATCCGGACTTGGCGCAGCGACCGCGGAAATTCTCGCACGGAGCGGGGCGCGGCTCGTCATCAACTATTCGTCGAGCCAGAAGGAAGCCGAGGCCACGGCAGAGCTCTGCCGCAACGCGGGCGCTGCGGAAGTCCTGGTCGCCCAGGGCGACGTTTCCAAGGATGAGGATTGCCGCAAGATCGTTGCGGCAGCCAGCGGCTGGGGCCGGCTCGACGTGCTCGTCAACAATGCCGGCACCACCAAGCATGTCGCCCATGCCGATCTCGACGGATTGTCGGCGGAAGATTTCCAGCGCCTTTACGGCGTCAACACCATCGGCCCGTTCCAGATGGTGCGCGCGGCGCGCAGCCTGCTGGAAGCCGGCGCGAAGGCGTCGGGGCGGCCGTCGGCGGTCGTCAATGTGTCGTCGGTCGCCGGCATCAGCGGCGTCGGCTCGTCGATCGCCTATGCCGCGAGCAAGGGCGCGCTGAACACGATGACGCTGTCGCTGTCGCGCGCGCTGGCGCCGCTGATCCGCGTCAACACGGTATGCCCCGGCTATATCGACACGCCCTGGTTCACCAAGGGCCGCGGCGAGGCCGGCGCAAAGCAGGTGCGCGACAGCGTGGTGGCGAAGGTGCCGCTGAAGGTCGCGTCAACCGCCGAGGACATCGCGCAGCTCGTCTGCTTTCTGGCGATGCCGGCCTCCAGCAACATGACTGGCGAGGTCGTGCGCATGGACGCGGGCATGCATTTGATTACGTGACTCTGCACAACGTCATTCCGGGGCGATGCGTTAGCATCGAACCCGGAATCTCGAGATTCCGGGTTCGCGCGTTGCGCGCCCCGGCATGACGGTGGCTACCCCTTGATCACGCCGCTCGCCACCAGCCGGTGCCATATGAACAGCACCACCACCGCGCCGATCGTGGCCATGATGAAGCCGGCGCCCTGGTCCGCGCCGTAATGCCCGATCGCCTGGCCGACGAACGTCGCCAGAAACGCACCGGCGATGCCGAGGATGGTGGTGAGGATGAAGCCGCTCGGATTGTTCGGCCCCGGCGCGAGCCAGCGCGCGATGAGACCGGCGATGAAGCCGACGACGATGATCCACAACAGGCCGCCCATGCTCATGACAATGCTCCCCTTCCCGAGAACGCGCAGATCAATCTTGACTAAATTCTGCCCGAGAGTTCGTTCTCGGTCGGCAGCCGTCCATCCGGCGTCAGGTGGTCGATCACCTGCGGCAGATATTGGCTGAGGCCGGAGAGCAGCTCCTCGCGCGACAGGCCGCTCTGGGCGGACAGGCTCTCGATCTGGTCCGCGCCGAGTGCGCTGGCGAGATCGCCGGGCGCGATCGGCTTGTTCTGGCCCTTGCCGACCCAGGAATTCGCGGTCTCACCGTGGCCGCCCTGCTGGAGCTGATTGAGGAGATCGCCGAGCCCGCCGCTCAGCACGGTGCCGGCCGCGCCGCCCGCGAGCAGGCCCCCGAGGCCGCCTTTGAGCAGATCGCCGAGACCGCCGCCGCTCCCTCCGGGAAGCGTGGCGTTGCCCGTATTGACAGGCGTCGGAGCCGGCAGCGGTGAGCGCTGCTGCGGGGCGGGCGCGTCGCCCGGCTGGCCTGCTGTCAGATGCTTGAATGCCTTCCAGGCGAGCAGGCCGAGCAGCGCCATGGTCATCGGCGACATGCCGCCGGAGGATGGTTGCTCGCCCGTGCGCGATCCGTGCGGGCCGTTCTGCATGCCGTTGAGGACGTCGAGTAGACCCATGGTGCTCTCCTTTGGCGTTCTCGTTCGGCGAGTTTGCCGTTCCCGTTCGGCGAGCGCTCGCCGCTGACAAGCCCCCCGGGGCGAAAACATATGGGGCTCTCATGACCGTTACAAGGCGGATGCGCCGTAGCCGCGAGACCCCCGGCTCTGCTATCGAAGGCCGGTCATTCAGGGAGTTGAGGTCAGGTGGTTGCGGATCGACCGATCGTGGTGGCCGGCGCGGGCGCCATCGGCTGTTTCGTCGGCGGCATGCTGGCGGCTGCCGGCCGTCGCGTCGCGCTGCTGGTGCGGCCGCGGGTGAAGACCGAGATCGAGCGGTTCGGCCTGCGGCTGACCGATTTCGACGGCTCCGAGAAGAAGCTCGGGGCCGGCCAGCTCGCGCTGTCGGAGGATCCCGCGATCTTCCATAGTGCCGGCATCGTGCTGGTGACCGTGAAGAGCGCCGACACCGCCGATGTCGCGGACCAGATCGCGCAGCACGCGCCGCAGGACGCTGTCATCGTCTCGCTTCAGAACGGCGTCGGCAATGTCGCGGTGCTGCGCGAGCGCCTCGGCGGCCGGCGCGTGCTCGCCGGCATGGTGCCGTTCAACGTGATCGCGATGGGCGAGGGGCGCTTCCACCGCTCGACTTCCGGCGACATCCATGTCGGAGAGGACGCCGAGAACACGGCCGCGGCGCTCTCGGTGCCCGGTCTGTCGATGCGCGCGAGCCGCGACATCACCGGCGTGCAATGGGGCAAGCTGATCATCAACCTGAACAACGCGCTCAGCGCATTGTCGGACATGCCGCTCGCCGCGCAACTGGCAAGCCGCAACTGGCGAAAACTGTTCGCCGAACAGATGGCAGAGGGGTTGGCTGCGATGAAGGCCGCCGGCATCAATCCGGTCTCCGCGACGCCGATCCCGCTGAACTGGACGCCGACATTGCTGAGATTGCCCGACATGATCTTCAACGCGATCCTGGGGCGGACCATGAAGATCGATCCCGAGGCGCGCTCTTCGATGTGGCAGGACCTGAAGCAGGGCCGCAAGACCGAGATCGACTATCTCCAGGGCGCGGTCATCGCGCTTGCCGAGCAGAGCAATGTCAATGTGCCGCTGATGCGCCGCATTGTTGCGCTGATCAAGGAAGCTGAAGTCGCCGGCAACGGCCCTCCCGGGCTGACGCCGCAGCAGATTCGCGGGTAGCGCCTGAGTGCATGCCGCGCGACCGGAGGAGTAACGATGAGGCGTTTCTTGATGATCGGATTCGCACTGGCCGTGCTCTGCGGCGCGTCCACGTTTGCGGAAGCCCGGCCGCCGACGGTCATGAACTCTCCCGGTTATGACAGGCGATTGCAGGAGAGCGGGTCGCAGTTGGGCAGTTCACCGGCGACAGCGCCGGCGGATGCGCCGGTGGTCAAACCGAAGCGCAGCAAGAAGAAGCAGCCGAACTGAGGATGTAGGGTGGGCAAAGCGAAGCGTGCCCACCATCTTCCTTCTTGCCGGAATGGTGGGCACGGGGCGCGAAGCGCGCGCCTTGGCCCACCCTATGGTCAGTGCGAGAAGCTCACCCCTTCTTCGCCGGCTTGCTCGGCGTCGGGCTGAACAGCTTCTTCAGATCGTTCAGGCTTTCTGACAGCCGCGGCCATTCGCAGGAGAACGAGCCCTTGGTGCAGGGCGCGCCCTTTGGTCTCGGGCCCACGGCCTGCTGCACCTTCGGCCGCTCGACCGGAACAGGCACGCGCTCGACGTCGGTCCGCAGCGCGACCTGCTGGAGCTGCTGCACCTGTTGTTCCTGCTGCTCGCGCTGCTGACGCGCGGTGGCCTGGGCCGCTTCATTGCTGCGGCGCTGACTGGCGAGATAGGCGGTGTAGGCTTCGTCGATCTTCTTCTGCTCTTCCGGCGTCGGGTTGGGACCTGCGATATCGAAGGTGCGGTCCTGGAGGAAGTCGTAATAGGAGTAGCCGCCGCCCGGCTTGCGGCGTCCGGCGAACTTGGCGTTGCAATCCGCAAGCGCCGACGTTTTCTCGGCCTTGGTCGTGGCCTTCTCGGCGGCATCAGCGCATTCCTCGAAGTCGACAGGCGCGCGCTTCCACCATTGCGCCTGGGCATGCGCGTGCGTCAGCAGAAAAAATCCTGCTGCAGCAACGAGAAGCGCCGCACGACGCGATGCAAACACGGACCACATTCTACGAGAGCATTCCTTGCAAAACTCAACCCGAACTGAGTCGGGCCAATTTTTGCCTCTTTATCGCCGGCTTGTCACCCATGGAACTCGGGAATTTCATGACTGCAATGCTGACATTTTTTGCTTGACGTGGCGCGGGAGTCACAGCCGTACGGCACGTCATGCGCTTAGAGTTCTATCCATTCGGAGGCGAAGGGGAATGTTCGTCATGAGAGCGCTGGCCTGTCTTGCCGCACTCGTCCTGGTGCTGATCTGCGGCCATGCCTTTGCAGCGGACGAAGATGCGCCCAACCGCAAGCCGGTGAAGGCGATCGGGGATGCACGGCTCTCGGTCGGCGGCCGGGGAACGCTGCGGCTCTACCTCTCCCGCGACTGGTCGATGCCGCAGCCCGCGATCTCGCGCGCCGTCATCGTGCTGCACGGACGCCTGCGCAACGCCGACGAATATTACATATCGGCCAACAACGCGCAGGCCGCGGCGGGCGACGACGGCAAGGCCGCACTGATGATCGTGCCGCAGTTTCTCGCCGAGATCGATATCGAAGCGCACAAGCTGACGGAGGACACGCTGCGCTGGTCGCTGGAGGGATGGGAGGGCGGCGATGCCGCGCTTGCGCCCAATCCGGTCTCCTCGTTCGAGGCGCTCGATGCGATCCTCGCAAGACTCGCCGACCGGCGCGTCTTCCCGAACCTGAAGCAGGTCGTGGTTGCCGGCCATTCCGGCGGCGGACAGGTCGTGCAACGCTATGCCATCGCCGGCAAGGGCGAGACGGCGCTGTCGCGCCAGCACATCGACGTCCGCTATGTCGTCGCCAACCCCTCGTCCTATGCCTATTTCAGCGCCGACCGGCCGGTGCCCGCAATTGCCGCGTCCTGTCCGGGCTACAACAACTGGAAATACGGCATGGGCGACCGGCCGCCCTATCTCGCCGACGCGACGCCGGCGGCGCTCGAGCAGCGCTATGTCGAGCGCGAGGTGATCTATCTGCTTGGCACGCTCGACACCAACCCGAAGCATTCCGCGCTGGACAAGAGCTGCATGGCGGAGGCGCAGGGGCCTTATCGTTACGCCCGCGGCCACGCTTACGTGGACGCGATGGCCAAGCGCGATCACGGTACGCCAAACCACCGGGTCTGGGACGTTTCCGGCGTCGGTCATGACGGCGACAAGATGCTGACCTCGAAATGCGGGCTCGCGGCCCTGTTCGATATTCCGGGCTGCGGTGCCGAGCGCTGACGCCGCTGCCTTGAAGCTCCGGCTCCGGCTGTTACACTTCGCACCGCGAGCGTCTCACCCCGAGGCGCCGCCAAGAAAACGAAGTGGAAACGCCTGATGCTGCTGCCCCTGTCCGACGTGCCGCGCTGGTACGCTGAGCGCAAACCCCAAGGCGCGATCGCCGTCCGCCACGGGCAGGATACGCTGACATGGGACGAGCTCGAGCGCGGCGCCAACCGGCGCGCGCGGGCATTTGTGGCCAAGGGCGTCAAGCCCGGCGATTTCGTCGCGATCGGTCTTCCCAACGGTAATGCATTCTTCGAGACCTCGTTTGCGATTTGGAAGTGCGGGGCGACACCGACCTCGCTGTCATGGCGGTTGCCGCGCGGCGAAGCCGCCGCGGTGCTCGACATCCTCAAGCCTGCGCTGGTGGTCGGCGGCGAGGCCGATTGGAACGCGCCGAACCGTCTGCCTGCGGATTTCGTGCCGGAAGGATTTTCGGACGAGCCGCTGACGCCGCCGGTGGCGCGCTACTGGAAGGCCATGACCTCAGGCGGCTCGACCGGCCGCCCGAAAGTGATCCTCGATCATCACCCGGCGGTGACCGACACCGTCGCCGCGCCGGCGCTCAACATCCCCTTCGGGGTCTCGCTGCTCAATCCCGGCCCGCTCTACCACAATGCGCCGTTCATCGTGTCGCACACCGCGCTGTTCGCCGGCGGCCAGCTCACCGGCCTCGTCAAGTTCGACGCCGAGGAGACGCTGCGGCTGATCGAACGCGAGCGCGTGCAGTGGGTCAATTTCGTACCGACCATGATGCACCGGATCTGGGCGCTGCCTGAGAACGTGCGCAACGCCTACGATGTGTCGAGCCTTCAGACCGTGTTTCACATGGCGGCTCCGATGCCGCCCTGGCTGAAGGAGAACTGGATCGCCTGGCTCGGGCCCGAGCGGGTCTGGGAGCTCTATGGCGGCACCGAGCGGCAAGGCTCCTGCATCATATCAGGCACGGAATGGCTGACCCACAAGGGCTCGGTCGGCAAGATCGGCGAGATGGCGCGCTTGCGCATCATCGGCGAGGACGGCAACGACGTCGCGCCGGGCGAGACCGGCGAGATCTATTTCCTCAACAATGACGGCAAGGACGCCACCTATCACTATCTCGGCGCCGAGCCGAAGCGGCGCGCCGACGGCTGGGAATCGCTCGGCGATATCGGCAGGCTGGATGCGGAAGGCTATCTCTATCTCGGCGACCGCCTCGCCGACATGGTGCTGCGCGGCGGCGCCAACATCTATCCGGCCGAAGTCGAGGCCGCCGTCTCCGCCTGCCCCGGCGTGCGCTCCTGCGTGGTGGTGGGATTGCCTGATCCGGAATTGGGCCAGCGCGTGCATGCCATCATCGAGCCGGAGCTGGATGCGGACGGCCAGGTTATCGCCGACGGCATGGCGGAATTCTTGAAGGACAGGCTCAGCCGCTACAAGCAGCCCGAGAGTTTCGAGATCGTCAGCGCCCCGCCGCGCGATGATTCCGGAAAAGTGCGCCGCACGCTGTTGCGCGACGAGCGCGCGGCGTGGATGAAGGAGGGGCGCGCCTTCCGGATCTGGCCGGCGAAGGCGAGGGCGCACGCCGAGTGAGAAAACTACGGAAGGATTTTGGGACATGATCATCACGATCGTAGCCAACAGCGTGCCGAAGCCGCCGGCCGACATCATCGAGGGCTTTCGAGGTGCGCCGACCTCCGTCATTTCAGACAACCTCGCCCGCTTGCCGGGCGCGGTGGGGCTGAAACCCTATCATCGCGGCGGCAAGCTGGTGGGCACGGCCTTCACGGTGCGCACCCGGCCCGGCGACAATCTCGCCATCCACCGCGCGCTCGATCTGGTCGGTCCCGGCGACGTCATCGTGGTCGATGGCGGCGGCGACGAGACCCGCGCGCTGGTCGGCGAGATCATGAAGAACATCGCGCAGTGGCGCAAAGCCGAAGGCTACGTCATCGACGGCGCGATCCGCGATGTCGCGGCGTTCGCGGCTGATGACTTCCCCTGCTATGCCCGCGCGGTGATCCATCGCGGCCCCTACAAGAACGGCCCCGGCGAGATCAATGTGCCTGTTACGGTCGGCGGCAGCGTGATCTCGCCCGGCGACATCGTGGTCGGCGACGAGGACGGCGTGGTGTCGTTTCCCGCGGCTGGTGCGGCCGCGTTGCTGGAAGCCGTGCGCGCCCAGGTCGCGCGCGAGGAGGAGACGCTGAAGGCGATCCGCGAGGGCCGCTATCAGGGCTCCTACGGCAAGTCCTGATCGGCGCGAACGAAGGGGAGGATGGCGTGAGCCAGAAGGAAGAGTTCCACAATCTCGACGACGCCAGCGACGGGCTGTTCCGCGAGCTTGCGGCGGGGGTCACCACGCGCATCTTCTCCGGCGAGCAGGCGATGCTGTCGGTGGTGACGCTGGCGCCGCATGCGAAAGGCACGCTGCACCACCATCCCGAGGAGCAATGGGGCGTGCTGCTCGACGGCTCCGCCATCCGCGTCCAAGGCGATGAGGAGATCCCCGTGAAGAAGGGCGACTTCTGGCGCACGCCGGGCAATGTGCCGCACACCATGCGCGCCGGCCCCGAGGGCGCCCGCGTGCTGGACATCTTCAGTCCACCGCGGCCAGAATACAGAAAACCCGGGTCGGGTTTCGGGACGACCTAAGCGCCAAAGAGCAAAAGCCGGGCGCGGAAACACAAGGGAGGGGACCATGACGATCACACGACGGGCGCTGCTGGCAGCGCCCGCAATCCTGGCGATGGCGCCCGCGGCGGCGCAGGCCGGCAAGATCACCCTGGTCGTGCCGTTTCCGCCGGGCGGCTCGACCGACGCGATGGCGCGGCTACTCCAGAGCAATCTGCAAACCAAGCTTGGCCGCATCGTCGTGGTCGAGAACAAGTCGGGCGCCGCCGGCGCGCTCGGCGCCGCGCAGGTCGCCAAGAGCCCGGCGGACGGCGCGACGTTCCTGGTCACCTTCGATTCCCACGCGGTGATCCCGTCGATCCTCGACAAGCCGCCGGTGGACGTCGAGCGCGAGCTGATGCCGGTGCTGCTGGTCGGTACCGCGCCTTACGTGATCGCGGCCGGCGCCGGCCGTCCCTACAAGAGCTTTGCCGACGTGGTGGCGGCCTGCAAGGCGACGCCCGGCGCGGTGAAATACGCCTCCGTCGGCATCGGCACGCTCGGCCATCTCGCCATGACCGTGCTCGGCAACAAGGCCGGGGTCGAGATCATGCACGTGCCCTATCGCGGCGGCGGCCCCGCGATGAACGACGTGCTCGGCGGCCATGTCGATCTGATCGCGGGATCGGCGGCGCTGGTCGCAGCCCAGCTCGGCTCCAACATGCTGCGTCCGATCCTGCAGCTCGGCCGCGAGCGGCTGCCGGCGCTGCCCGATACGCAGACCGCGATCGAGGCGGGCTTTCCGGACTTCGAGACGCTGGCCTGGTGGGGCATCTTCGCGCCCGCGGGCACGCCGCCTGAGATCGTCGCCGCCATGGCGACGGCGTCCAGGGAGATCCTGAGCGAACCCGCGACCGCAGCCCAGCTCAAGGAGACCCAGCACATGACGCTGCTGCTCGAGGACGGCGCCGCCTTCAAGACCTTCTTCGACAAGCAGGTCGCCTATTGGGGCAAGGTGGTGCGCGAGAACAATATCAGGGCATGAAAGGCCTATTCCCGGGATTGCCATCCCGGGTCCAGTGCGCTCGCGCGGGCTTGAGCGTCAGAGCATCTTGCCGACGATCTTTGTCATATCTGCCGCCGAAAACGCGCGCAGCGTTTCGGTGCGGACATTGCCGAGTGCGCTGAGACTAAGGCTAAGCGACATCGCGGCAGCCTCATCTGGAGCCTCGAGAACGGTTACAACGTCATATCGTCCCTGCGTCCAGACGATCTCTTTCACGGTCACTCCGAACGTCTTGGCCATCTCCTTGAAGGCGTCGGCCCGCTTCGGCGAGTCCTTGACGTTGCGGACTCCCTGATCCGTGAAGTTTCCCAGCACGACATAGGTTACCATGGTCGTCCTCCCTCGTTAGAACCCAGATACAATTCTCGCTTGAGGCAACCGCGCCGAGCTTGCCACGGCGGCTGAGAGAGCGCTACTTGCGCGTTGGGAACGTCAGCGGGTGTGACTTATTCGGTCAGGACAACGGACGCGCGAAACTGAGCTCGTGGCCGTCGGGGTCGGTGAGATGGAAGTAGCGCTCACCCCATTCCGCATCGCGAGGCGTGCTCGATGGCTGCCAACCGGCTGCGCGGGCGCGCTCGTAGGTCCCGTCGACATCGGCGACGTAGAAGATGACGCGCCCCCACCAGGACCAGTGCTTGTCGTCCGGTTGTGCGGTCAGGTTGAGATAGCCGGTCCCGGCGCGAAAGCTGGTGAATGCAGCGGCTTCGCCGCCATACAGGAGTTCGAACCCGAGCGAACGGTAGAAGTGCACGGCGCGCGCCATGTCATGGGTGCCGAGTGTGATGGCACTGATGCCCTCGATCATGGTGCCGGCTCCTGGACCCGGTTTTGGGCTGGGACACATGGTACACCCCTAACGCAGTTTGACGACCATCGGCGCGGCGCATCGCTGACCCCGTCTGGCGACTGGCGATCCCAATCCTGCTCTGCTAAGAGGGGTCGAAACCCGCCTCCCGCGGGTTCCGCGGTCCCGTAGCTCAGCCGGATAGAGCGGCGGTTTCCTAAACCGTAGGTCGGATGTTCGAGTCATCCCGGGATCGCCATTTTGTCATGGGCATTGGCCGCTATTTGGCGGGTCCATCGGCGCAAAAATTGCTAGAAGCGAACGGCTTCCTTCCTTGCTGGCCCGGCTGACCTGCTAGCCACGCCTCACTGCCCATCCGGAGACGACAATGCCTTTCGACTTGATCCTGCGCGGCGGCCGTGTGGTCGACCCGTCCCAGAAGCTCGACGCCGTGACCGATGTCGGCTTTGCCGGCGGCAAGGTCGCTGCGGTGGGCAGCGGGCTCAAGGCGGATCCGGGCACGGAGGTGCGCGATGTGTCACGCTACATCGTGACGCCGGGGCTGATCGATCTCCACACCCATGTCTATTGGGGCGGCACCTCGCTCGGCATCGACGCCGAGGAATTCTGCCGCCTCTCCGGCGTCACCACGGCGGTGGACACCGGCAGCGCGGGGCCCGGCAATTTCGCGGGCTTCCGCAAGCATGTGATCGAGCCGAGCCAGGTCCGCATCCTCGCTTATTTGCACGTCTCGCATGCCGGCATCTTCGGCTTCTCGCACCGGATCATGGTGGGTGAGAGCGAGGAGTTGCGGCTGATGAATCCGATCGAGGCGGCCAAGGTGGCGGATGCCAACCGCGATCTCATCGTCGGCATCAAGGTGCGCGTGGGCTTGCACTCCTCGGGCACGTCAGGGGCCGTGCCGCTCGACATCGCACTCGAGGTCGCGAACGAGGTCGGCATGCCTCTGATGGCGCATATCGACCATCCGCCGCCGAGCTATGAGGACGTGCTGGCGCGCCTGCGGCCCGGCGACGTGCTGACCCATGCGTTCCGCCCCTTCCCCAACACGCCGGCGACGGCGCAGGGCACGGTGAAGAAGGCGGTGCTGGATGCGCGCGAGCGCGGCGTGCTGTTCGACATCGGCCACGGCAAGGGCTCGTTTGCCTTCAAGACCGCGCGCGCGATGCTCGCCAACGGCTTCTATCCGGACACGATCTCCTCCGACATCCATCAGCTCTGCATCGATGGCCCGGCCTTCGACCAGGTCACGACCATGTCGAAGTTCCTGTGCATGGGCATGGAGCTGTCCGATGTGGTCGCCGCTTCGACGGTGAACGCGGCGATGGCGCTGCGCCGCCCCGAGCTCGGCAGCCTCAAGCCGGGCTGCGTCGGCGACGCCACGCTGATTTCGGTCAGGCAGGGCCAGTTCGACTATGAGGACGTCGTCGGCGAGCACCTGATCGGCGATCGCAAGATCGTTTCGGAGGGCGTGGTCATCGGTGGCCGCTGGTGGCATCCGAATTGAGCGGATCAGGCTTGCTCGCGATAGAATTGCAGCAACCGCGCGCCCGCCGGCGAGAGCCAGTCGGGTGCGCCGGTGATGTAACCCTCGACGTGGTTGCTCGCGCCGATCAGATAGGTCACAGGCATGCCGACGAGCTTGAAGGCCGAGGCTGAGGCTTCCGCCGTCGTGTCATACGCATCGACGTAGCAGGCGAGGTTTTGCACGGCGAGACCGCCGAGGAACGCGCGGATCTTGCGCAGGTCCTTCGTATCGGTGCAGATCGCGACAACGTCGAGCCGATCCGGCCGCGATCCCGCGAGGCTTGCGAGCACAGGCAGGTCGAGCCGGCAGGCCGCGCACCACGTCGCCCAGAAGTTGACGAGCGTGATCCGGCCCGGCCGCGCCGTCAGCACAACGTCTTTTCCGTGCAGGTCCTGAAGCCTGAGCTGCGGCATCGTTGCGCGAGGCCGCACGACGGTAAACTGGCTGCGGCCGGCCTCCAACACCGGCGGCCAGGCGGGATCACCGCCCTGCGCGCGGCTTGCGCGCGGAGGGACAAGGGCCACCGGCGCGGCCATCAGCAGCGCTCGCCTGGACAGTGTCGTGCCGGGCGCACGAGGCTTCTCACGCATGGATATAGGCCCAGCCCTTCAATTGCAGATCGACGACGCGGCCGATCCCGAACGGCACAAGGCTCGCGCCCGATATCAACGGAATCGAGACCTGCTCCTTGGCCTCGGCGATTGCCTTTGACGACGCGCACATGCTGTAGGTGAGATTGGGCAGCGACTGCCGCAGCGTCGCGAGCGGCTCGACCAGCGGAGTCTTGTCCGCCCGGAAGACGTCGATGCCCTTGCCGTTGGCGACGACCTCGATCAGCAATCGCGCGCCCTTGTCGGCAAAGTGCTTTGCGAGGTTAGCCGAGTAGCTGATCGCATGTCCCATGACATAGGGCTCGTTGCTGTCGATCAGGATCACGACGCCGTCGGCGAGACGGTCCTCCCTGGCGGCGGCGCCGCCCGCGGTGAGGATCGCGGTGCCTGCGAGCAGACCCCTTCGGGACCATCCATTGGCTGAGATCATGGCGGCGGCGTTCCTGCCGGTCAGAGCTGACGCGGCGTAATCGGCGCCTTGCGGCCGCGTCCCCACAGCACGAACAGGCTGAGCGCGAGCAGGACGACATTGAGCGGCGTGACATCAGTCTCGCCACGCAAGAGGTGGAAGACGAGCGCGAACACCTGCAACACGGTGCAGCCGAGCGCGGCCAGCACCGTCAGCCGCGGCAGGATCCGCGTCAGGGCCGGAAGCAGGATGCCGATCCCGCCGGCAAGGTCGATCAGTCCGATGATTCGGACGAAGGTTTCGGAATACTGCCCGGCCCAGGGCATCATCGCGGCCAGCTGAGGGATAGGCGTGAGCAGCTTGACCAGCCCGGCCGAGGCGAAGACGGAGAAGATCAGGCCCTGTGCGGCCCAGAGGCCGATGCGAAGGGCGCGGCCCGGGGTGGCGGTTTCGAAGGTGGTGGCGGACATGGTGAGTCTCCAGGGTCTGTGGGTTGCCACCATTTGATGATTTCTCCTCATTTGATCATTATGCGTTCCATGATTGATTCCTTTCCTGGATGTTGATGATCTCATGGACTCCCTGGTCAGCATGAGGGTGTTTTGCCTGGTCGCGGAGCTGAAGAGCTTTGCGACCGCGGCGCAGCGCCTGCGCATTTCGCCCGCCATGGCGAGCAAGCACGTGATGCAGCTCGAGAAGCGGCTGGGCACGCGGCTGCTCAACCGCACCAGCCGGCGCGTCAGCCTGAGCGAGAGCGGCGCGCTCTATTTCGAGCAGGCGCGGCAGATGCTGGATTCGCTCGACGAGGTCGAGGCCGCCGTCAGCAAGGCGACCGTCGTTCCGCGCGGCACGCTGCGGCTGACCGCGCCGGTGTGGATGGCGAATGCGATCTTCGCGGGCGTGCTGGCGGATTACCAGGCTCGCTATCCGGAGGTGTGCCTCGACGTCGACCTCAGCGGGCGGCTGGTCAATCTGGTCGAGGAGGGATTCGATCTCGCCTTGCGCGCGACCGGCACGCCGGACGAGGCGCTGATCGCGCGTCCCATCACCAAGGTCCCCTTCTTGTTGGTTGCAGCCCCTGCGTTCCTCAAACGCGCCGGACGCCCGACGAAGTTCGCCGATCTCGCCGGCCAGGCGCTGTTGCACTACGCGCTCTATCCGGGAGAGAGCTTCTCCGTGAACAGGAACGGCACGGTCGAGACCATCAAGCTCAACCCGGTCCTGCGCAGCGGCAACGAGACGCTGCTCCACATGGCCGCGCTGGAAGGCATGGGCTTCGCCTTCCTGCCGAAATGGCTGGTCGCGGACGACATCGCCGCCGGCCGGCTCGTGCACGTCCTGCCCGACGACATCATCTTCGAAGGGCGCCTGTTCGCGGTCTATCCGAGCCGCAAATACCTCTCCGCGAAGGTGAGGACCTTCATCGACTTCATCGCGGCCGACAAGCGGATGAGGTGACCAGCCGGATCACAGCGACCTTGCGATCAACAGCTTCATGATCTCGTTGGTGCCGCCATAGATCTTCTGGATGCGGGAATCGATGAAGATGCGCGAGATCGGGTATTCCTGCATGTAGCCGTAGCCGCCGAACAGCTGGAGGCATTCGTCGGCGGTCTGGACCTGCTTGTCCGAGCACCAGTATTTCGCCATCGACGCCGTGACGGTGTCGAGATCCCCGGCAACCAGGCGCTCGATGCACCAGTCGACGAAGACGCGCGCGATCATCGCCTCGGTCTTGCGCTCGGCGAGCGTGAATGCGGTGTTCTGGAAATCCATCAGCGGCTTGCCGAAGGCCTTGCGTTCCTTGGTGTACTCGGTGGTGAGCTTGACCGCGCGCTCCATCGAGGCGACGGCGCCGACCGCGAGCGCGAGGCGCTCCTGCGGCAATTGTTGCATCAGCTGGACAAAACCCTGGCCTTCCTCCTTGCCGAGCAGGTTTTCCGGCGGCACCGTGACGTTGTCGAAGAACAGCTCCGACGTGTCGGAAGCGTGCAGGCCGATCTTGTCGAGGTTGCGCCCGCGCTTGTAGCCGTCCGCGCCTGCGGTCTCGACCACGATCAGCGAAATGCCTTTCGCACCGGCTTCGCCCGTGCGCGCGACCACGACGACGAGATCGGCGGCCTGGCCGTTGGTGATGAAAGTCTTCTGGCCGTTGATGACGTAGGAATTGCCCTGCTTCTTCGCCGTGGTCTTCACTGCCTGGAGGTCGGAGCCGGTGCCGGGCTCGGTCATGGCGATGGCGCCGACCATCTCGCCGCTCGCCATCTTCGGCAGCCAGCGCTTCTTCTGCTCCTCCGAGCCGTAATTGAGGATGTAGTGCGCGACGATGGCGCTGTGCACGGAGACGCCGGTCGTCAGCTCCGGCACCGTGCTCTCGAGATCATCCAGCACGGCGGCGTCATAGGCGAAGGTTGCGCCCAGCCCGCCATATTCCTCCGGTACGCTCGCCAAGAGCGCGCCCATCTCGCCGAGCCAGCGCCAGGCGAAGCGGTCCACCATCTTCTGCTCGCGCCATTTTTCGGCATGCGGTGCCAGATCCTTGGCAAGATATTTCCGGAACTGGTCGCGAAAGACGTCGAGCTCTTCGGTCATCCAGGAGGAGCGGTAGGACATGGTCACCTCGGTTGATGCGTCGTTCCGGCTTGGTAGGCTGGTCGGCGGCGACAATTATTGTGTTTTCAGGCTGCGCCGGTGACGCTACCAAGGCGGCCGGAGCAGCGTCTGTCGGGATGGCTGATTGTGGCGACCAAAACTCAAGAGCTCAAGCTCGACATCGAGCGCATCGGCACGGTCTCCGCGATCCTGACGCAGCCCGAAAATGCGCGCGCCTGTTACGTGCTGGCGCACGGCGCAGGTGCCGACATGCGGCATGCGTTCATGGACAAGGTTGCGGAAGGCCTCGCGGAGCGCGGCATCGCGACGCTCCGCTTCAATTTCCCCTATATGGAAAAGAAGCAAGGACGTCCCGACCAGCCGGCGGTCGCGCACGCCGCCATCCGCGCGGCGGTCGCGGAGGCGGCGCGGCTGTGCCCCGGCGTGACGCTCGTCGCCGGCGGCAAGTCTTTCGGCGGGCGGATGACCTCGCAGGCGCAGTCCAAGGCTCCATTGCCTGGTGTCAAAGGGCTCGCCTTCCTCGGCTTTCCCCTGCATGCCGACAGCAAGCCGTCGGCGGAGCGCGCCGAGCACCTCGCCGGCATCGCTATCCCCATGCTGTTCCTGCAAGGCACGCGCGACAAGCTTGCCGACCTCGGCATCCTCAAGCCCGTCGTCGAAGGGCTTGGCCCGAAGGCGACGCTGCATGAGGTCGAGGGCGGCGATCACTCTTTCGCGGTGCTGAAGAAGTCCGGCCGCAGCAACGAAGAGGCGCTCACCGAGGTGCTCGACGCGCTCACGACCTGGATCGACGGGCTCGCCTGAACTCAGGCCGAATAAAGCCCCTTGTCGCGCGCCTTCTGGATCGCCAGCGCGGCGATCAGGTCGAGGGTCGGCGTCGGCAGGCCCGAGGTGCGCGCGAAGGCGGCGGGCGCCTTCACCAGCACGTCGATCTCCATGGCGCGGCCGATCTCGTAATCCTGCAGCAGCGACGGCTTGTGGTTGGGGGCGGGGCCGCTGCGCGTGACGCGCTTGACCTCGGGAATGAAGTGCTGCGCGATGTCGTTGGCCTCGTTCAACATGCGCGGAATGACCTCGGCAAAGGCGGGGTCGTCGCGCACGCCGCGTGCGGTCTGGCCGGTCAGCAGGCACAGCACCGACAGCGACATGTTGGTCAGCAGCTTTGACCAGATCGCTTCGCGGATCTCGGCCACCGGCGGCGATTCCAGCCGCGCATCGTTGAGGACGCCGCGGAGTTTCGTGATGCGCTCGCAATTGCGGTCGTCGCATTCGCCGATCAGCAGGCGGTTGCGGTCCGGGGTGAGGTTCTGCACCACGCCGGGCGAGACCACCTCGTTGGAGGAGAAGATCACGCCGCCGATGATCCGCTCCTTCGGGATGCAGGCGCGCAGGCGCCCGCCCGGGTCGAGGAAGGAAATGTCCGGCGGCGTCGGGTGCCGCGGCGGCAGGCCGATCCCGTACCACCAGGGAATGCCGTTCTGCGCGAACACGATCGCCGTGTCGTCTTGCAGCAGCGGTTTGATGCTGGAGACCAGTCCCTGAAGCGCGGTCGCCTTCAGCGTAGAGATCACCACGTCCTGCGGGCCGAGCTGGGCGGGATCCCCGGAGGCGTTCACCTTGGCGGTGACCTCGGAATCGCCGACACGCAGCTTCAGGCCGCCCGCACGCGCCGCCTCCAGATGCGCCCCCCGCATCACGCACGAGACCTCATGGCCGGCGCGCGCCAGCCGGACCGCAATGTGGCTGCCGACGGCGCCCGCGCCGAAAATGCAAATGCGCATGATGTGATGTCCCGTCCTGATCCCTTTGCTGCCACCCCGAGCCAGCATGACACAAGCCGCCATGCGATGGACGCGGCCGCCCCACGCCGGAAAGATATGGATCAGGGCGCGTGGCCTCGGCCATAGTGCAGGGCAAACAAACGACCGGAGGATCGCCGATGACTGCCAACCCCGTTTTGTGGACTTTGGATGAGCGTGGGGTTGCGACCGTCACGTTAAACCGGCCGGAGGTCAACAACGCCTATGACGGTGCGCTGATCGCGGGCGTGCTCGCGGCTATGGACGATCTCGGCAACAAGCCCAATTTGCGCGTCGTGGTCCTCCGGGGCAACGGCAAGCATTTCCAGGCCGGCGCCGACCTCAAATGGATCAACGGCGTGCGGCCGCAATCGGCCGAGGCCAACGAAGCGGCATCGCGGGCGACCTTCGAGGCCGTGCAGCGGCTCAACACGCTGCCGATTCCGACCGTCGCATTGGTGCAGGGCGGCTGCTTCGGCGGCGGTACCGGCGTGATCGCGGCCTGCGACGTCGTGATCGCGGCGGACAATGCCCTGTTCTCGATCACGGAGGTGCGCTGGGGCCTGACGGCGGCGATCATCATCCCGCAGCTTTGCGATGCCATCAGTGTACGGCAAGTCCGCCGCTACGCGCTGACAGGCGAACGTTTCGGCGCCGAAGACGCCCGCCGCATCGGTCTCGTCCACGAGGTCGTGCCGCTCGCCGAGTTGGAGGCCGCCGGTGCCAAGGTGGTCGAGCAACTGCTCGCCAACGGACCCGAGGCGATGGCCGAGACCAAGCGGCTCGCGCTGGAGAGCTCGTTCGGCGGGATGGCGGTGGACGATGCGGCGTACACGCGGCTCGTGCACCTGCATTCGGTCAAGCGCCAGAGCTCGGAGGCGGCGGAGGGGCTGGCCTCGTTCGCCGAAAAGCGGGCAGGGAATTGGGGTGGCGGGAAAGGCTGAGCGTTCTCGGCTCAGCAGCCGCGGCAGATGTTGTTGATGCTGCGATAGACGGCGTCGTCGTCCTGCCGCATCTGGCGCAGCGTTTCGAGCGTCTTGCCCTCATTCACGGGCGCAGCAGGCTTGCGCTTTGCGGCCAGTTCTTCCTCCTGCCGCATGTAGCAGGCCTCGCGATCGGCCTTGGCCTGGATGAAGCGGCAGTTCTGCTCCACGGTTGCGGCGGGAGTGGTGGAGATCGCAAGAGCGATCAGGGCTGGCAGGGCGAATTTCACGACTATCGAATCCATGGCGGCCCTTCTCTCAGGTCCGACAATCAAGAGCAACTGCGATCTTGTGACAGCCGCGCGACGCGGCTTACAGCGACGACGCGAGTGACGTTTTCAGCAGGGTGAGCAGCGCCTGCACCGCCGCCGCGTTGCGCCGGCGTTCGGGGATCGCGGCCTTCACCCACAATTCCGGAATCGGAAAGTCGCGCAGCACCGGCTTGAGCGTGCCGTCGCGCAAGGCATCGGCGACGAGATAATGCGAGATCAGCGCGATGCCGTTGCCGGCGATGGCGCTGCGCGCCAGCACGTGTCCCTCGTTGGAGGAGAGCAGCGGGCTGACCTGGATGCTGATGCGGCCGCGCGGCCCGTCAAAAATCCATTCCGGTCCCGTCGGCAGAAAGCTGAGGCAGCGATGCTCGACGAGGTCGCGCGGATGCTTTGGCGTGCCGTGCTTCTTCAAGTAGGCGGGGGAAGCGCAGAGCAGCCGCTTCAGCGCGCAGAGCGGCTCGTCGACCACGCCGCCGAAGGAGTGCGGGAAGGCGCCGATGGCGATATCAAAGCCTTCGGTGACGGGATCGACCGGGCGGTCGATCAGCACGATCTCGAGCTTCAGTCGCGGGTTCTGGGTCTGGAAGGCGCTGAAGGCGTCGGCGAGGCGCGCCACCGTCAGCGAGGTCGGCGCCTTGATGCGGAGGTGATCGACGAGATCGTGGCCCTTCTCGCCCATGCGCGAGAGCAGGTCGGTGGCATCGGTGACGACGCCGCGCGCGCGATGCACATAGCGCTGGCCGGCGTCGGTCAGCCGCAATTGCCGGGTCGAGCGGTGAAACAGCGGCGTGCCGATCCGCGTCTCCAGCTGCGTGACGCGCTTGGCCACCACGGAGGTCGAGACGTTGAGCTTTCGCGCGGCGGCAGAGAAGCCGGCCGCATCCGCGGTGGCGAGGAACGCCTGAAGGTTCACCAGGATGTCCATCTCTGACCTTTCGCGATTCGAAAAAGCTGATCGCGTAATTTGGTAGATTGTAGCCCGCCTCGCGTTAATTCATAGTCGGTCCCAAGCAAGGATTTTCAGGGATAGGACGCGCCATGCGGGCCACGACGATCGAAGAACCAGCGCGCCAGGTGCCGCTCTACGGCGAATATGAGGTGGTCGTGCTCGGCGGCGGTCCGGCCGGCATTATCGCGGCGGCGTCGGCAGCGCGGGCGGGGCGGAAGACGCTGCTGATCGAGCGTTACGGCTTCCTTGGCGGTATGGGCACCGCGGCCGGCGTCACCAATTTCTGCGGCCTGCATGGCAACGTCTACGGCCAGGCCCACCGGCTGGTGCAGGGCCTGGCGTCCGAGCTGTTGGCGCGGATCGACCTGCTCAACGGCCTCAACACCCCGCATCTGATCCTCGGCAAGGTCTTTGCCCAGGCCTACGACACCGCGGCCTACAAGATCGCGGCCGACGAACTCCTTGCAAGCCACAAGGTCAATATCCTCTTCCACGCGCTCGGCGCCGGCGTGGTGATGGGCGATAACAGCCGCATCGACGCGCTGATGGTCGAGACCAAGGCCGGCCGGCAGGCGGTGCGCTCGGAGATCTTCATCGACTGCTCCGGTGACGGCGATCTCGCGGTCTGGGCCGGGGCGCCGTTCGAAGTCGGCGACGAACACGGCCATCCGCTCTACCCGTCGATGATGCTCCGCCTCAACAATATCGATCCGGAAAAGGCGGGCGAGGCCTGGCGCACCATCCCGCAATTGATGGAAAAGGCGCTCGCCGCCGGCACCCACAAATTCCCGCGGAAAAGTGCCATCGTGCGGCCGCAGAAATCCGGCATCGAATGGCGGGTGAATTTCACGCAGGTCGCGCGCGAGGATGGCCACGCCATCAACGGCATCGAGCCCGACGATCTCACCCGCGGTGAGATCGAGGGCCGCAGGCAGGCGCTCGCCGCGTTCGAATTCCTGCGCACCGTGCCGGGTTTTGAGAAGTCCTACATCGTGGACCTGCCGCCGCAGCTCGGCATCCGCGAGACCCGCCGCATCAAGGGCGGCTACCAGCTCAGCGGCGAGGACGTGCTCGGCTGTGCCTCGTTCGAGGATTCCATCGGCGTCAACGGCTGGCCGATCGAGGCTCACGTTCCCGGCGATGTGATCTTCACTTTTCCGCCAATCCCGGAATCGCGCGGCTATAACGAACTACCGTACCGGATGCTGGTGCCCGAGGGGGTCGACAATCTGCTGGTCGCCGGCCGCTGCGCCTCGATGACCCATGAGGGCCAGTCGGCCGCCCGCGTCTCGGGTGCCTGTTTCGTGATGGGGGAGGCCGCAGGTTCCGCCGCCGCACTTGCGCTCTCCGGAAATCGGACCCCGCGTGACATCCCCATTGAAAAATTGCAGGAAACGTTGAAACAACAGGGCGCCTTCATCGGACGGGACCAGCCCGTGCCCGAAGGGCTTTGACGGGCTGCAAGAGAACGACCAAGACAACGACGGAGGAAACCGGATGATCGGGATTGCGCGGCTCGCGCTTGCGGGCCTGGTGGCGATCATGGCGATGGGCGCGGCGCAGGCTGAGGACGCGCTGAAGGCCAGGATCGGCGTGCTCCGCCTGTCCTCCTCCGCGCCGGTCTTCATCGCGCAGGACAAGGGCTATTTCCGCGAGGCCGGGCTCGACGTCGAGCTGAAGTTCTTCGACGCGGCGCAGCCGATCGCGGTCGCCACCACCTCGGGCGACGTCGATTTCGGCGTCACCGCGTTCACCGCCGGTCTCTACAATCTCGCCGGCAAGGGCGTGCTCAAGGTGATCGGCGGCATGAGCCGCGAAAAAGCCGGCTATCCCCTGATCGGCTATTTCGCCAGCAACAACGCTTACGCGGCCGGGCTGAAGACGCCGAAGGACCTCGCGGGCAAGCGCGTCGCGGTTACGCAGGTCGGATCATCCTTCCACTATTCGCTCGGCCTGCTCGCCGACAAATACGGCTTCAAGCTCGCCGACGTGAAGATCATCCCGCTGCAGTCGCTGTCGAATGCGGCGGCCGCGCTCAAGGGCGAGACCGTCGATGCCGCGCTGCTGCCGATCTCCACCGCGCGCAAGCTGATGGACGAGGGCGGCGCGAAGTTCCTGGGCTGGGTCGGGGACGAGACGCCCTGGCAGCTGGGCGCGGTGTTCGCCTCGCCGAAGACGCTGACCAACAAGGCGCTGGTAACCAAGCTGCTCGGCGCTTTGGCAAAGGCTGACCGCGAATACCACGACGTGATCCTCGCCGCGATGAAGGACGGCGTGGCGCCCGTCAACGAGCAGACCAAGCCGCTGCTGGAGATCATCGCGAAGTACACCAATCTGCCGGTCGAGCAGGTGGTCGGCAATTGCGCTTACATCGATCCCGACGGCAAGCTCGACGTCAAGAACGTCGACAACCAGATCAAATGGCTCCAGGAGCAGGGCTTTGCCGACAAGGGCTTTGACGCCAATACGATCATCGCGAAGGACTATGTGAAGGCGGATTGATGCTTCCGTCATTCCGGGGCGATGCGAAGCATCGAACCCGGAATCTCGAGGTTCCGGGTCTGATTCTTCGGATCATCCCGGAACGACGGAGAACCGGATAGACGAGACAGCATGGACTTGATCGCCAACCACATCACCCACCGCTTCGGCGACCTCGCCGTGCTCGACGACGTCTCCTTCACCGTCAGCGCCGGTGAGGTGGTCGCGATCGTCGGTCCTTCCGGCTGCGGCAAGAGCACGCTGCTGTCGATCCTCGGCGGGCTGTTGCAGCCGACCTCCGGCGCGCCAGAGCTGCGCGGGGCGCCGCCGGCGGACAGTCTCAATCCGCTCACCTTCGTGTTCCAGGATTTTGCGTTGCTGCCCTGGGCGACGGTCGAGGAGAACGTCGAATTTCCGCTGCTGCACGCCCAGCTCTCGGCGGCGCAGCGCCGCGCGCTGGTCGAGGATGCGCTGCGCCGCACCGGCCTCACCGATTTTCGCAAGACCTATCCAAAGCAGCTCTCCGGCGGCATGCGCCAGCGCGTCGGGATTTCGCGGGCGCTGGCGGTCAGGCCTGCCATCCTGCTGATGGACGAGCCGCTCTCGGCGCTGGATTCGCAGACCCGCGAGCTGTTGATGGAGGACTTCGTCCGCCTGCTCGCCGATGGCGGCATGGGGGCAGTCTATGTCACGCACAATCTCGAAGAGGCGGCGCGGCTCGCCGACCGCATCGTGGTGCTGTCGCGCCGGCCCGGGCGGATCCGCGAGGTCGTCACCGTGCCGATGACGCGCGCCGAGCGCGGCGAAACCGCGGCGCGCGAAAAGCTGCTGTTGCTTCAGAACCAGATCTGGTCGCTGATCCGCCACGAGGCGATCGATGCCGAGCGCGAGGTCCAGCATGCTTGATCGCGCGCCGGTGGCGGAGACACCTGTCAAGAGCGAGGCGACCCGTCGCGTCCGCTTCCGCGGCGCGGGCTTCGTGCCGGCTAGCAGCCGCTTCGGCGGCTGGATCGCGCTCGCCCTCGTCATCGCGATCTGGCAGGCGGCCGGGAGCGCCGGTCTCGTCAATCCGCTGTTCCTGCCGGCGCCGTTGGCGATCGTGCGCGCGATCTACGAGCTCGCGATGTCAGGCGCGCTCTGGCAGCACCTTTCGGCCTCGCTGCTGCGCATCGGTGTCGGCTGGCTGCTGGGAACGGCGGCCGGCGTCGCCGTCGGCTTCGCCATTGGCCTGTCGCGGCTCGCGCGCAGCGTCGGCATCACCTTCATCTCGGCGCTGTTCCCGATCCCGAAGATCGCACTGCTGCCGCTGTTGATCCTCTGGCTCGGCATCGGCGAAGAGCCGAAGATCGCGACCATTGCCTTGGGTGTGTTCTTCTCGACCGCGATCTCGGTCTATAGCGGCGTCGATGCGGTGCCGCGCAACCTGATCCGCATGGCGCAGAGCTTCAACGTGCCCTTCGCCACCATTGTGTGCAAGGTGATCTGGCCGGGCGCGCTGCCGGCGATCCTCGCCGGCTTCCGCATCACTGCCTCGGTGGCGCTGCTGCTCGTCGTCAGCGCCGAGATGATCGGCGCGCAATACGGCATCGGCGCCTTCGTGCTCCAGGCCGGCAATCTGATGCAGACGGATCAGCTGCTCGCGGGCGTCGTGATCCTATCGGTGTTTGGCCTCGCGGTGGGGAAGGTGATCAATCTGCTGGAGACGCGGTTGCTGCACTGGCGGTGAGACATACTCCGTCATTGCGAGCGCAGCGACGATGTGGGTGGAGACGCGCGCCAAAACCTCCATTGTCGTCCCGGCGAAGGCCGGGACCCATAACCCCAGGGAGAAGTTTGGCGAAGACTGGTAGTTACTCTTCGCTGGTACTCACACCACCTGCCGTCGATAGATCACGCGGTATGGGTCCCGGCCTTCGCCGGGACGACACCGAATGTGAGGCTATAGCACCCCGCCTTACGCATTCCCCCGATCCTCGCGAAACAGGTCGAGCTTCTGCTGCACGGGCCGATCCGAGAAGCTGAACAGCACGGCGTCGTCGTCGGCCTCGTGCGTCACCCAGTGCCAGCTCGGCACCACGAACAGGTCGCGCGGGCCCCATTCGAAAACGGCATCGCCGATGCGGCTGCGGCCGCGGCCTTCGATCGGGCAGAACACCGTCGCATCGGTGGAGCGATATCGCGCAGTCTTGAACCCCTTCGGCAGCAACTGGATGAAGGTGCCGATGGTCGGCATCGCAAAGTCGCCGGTCTCGGGATTGCTGAACTTCAGCTTCAGCCCATGGCAGGCGTCCCATTCCTGGCTCGCGCGAGCCTTCTCCAGCGCTTCACGGGTGTAGGCATAGGGATAGCTGAAGATCGGCGAGGTCTTCGAGCTCCGCTTCACGTCGACCGGCAGCAGATTGTGGCCATAGCGCGCAAAGCTGTCGCCGGCGGGCTTCGTGATCCTCTGCTGGTCCTCCTTCGAGCCTTCCGCAAAGGAGCAGTCGAAGAACTGCACCAGCGGGATATCGAGGCCGTCGAGCCAGAACATCGGCTCGTCGGTCTCGTTGGAATGATCGTGCCAGGTCATCGACGGCGTGATGATGAAATCGCCGGGCTCCATCGCGGTGCGCTCACCGTCGACGGCGGTGTGGGCGCCCTTGCCTTCGAGCACGAAGCGCAGCGCCGACTGGCTGTGCCGATGCGCGGGAGCGACGTCGCCGGGCACCACCATCTGTACGCCGGCATAGAGCGAGGTCGTGATTTTTGATTGCCCGCGCAAGCCCGGGTTCTCCAGCACCAGCACGCGGCGCTCGGCCTCCTTGGCCGTGATCAGCTTGCCGGCTTCACGCATGTAGTCGCGGATGACGTCGAATTTCCAGAGGTGCGGCCGGCAGGCGCTCTTCGGCTCCGGCGTGATCAGATCGCCCATCACCGTCCACAGCGCGGTGAGATTTTCGCCGTCGATCTTCTTGTAGAACGCCTCGCGTTCCGGCGTCTTGGTCACGGCTTCCATGGTGCGGCTCCCGTCGTTTTGTTGATTGACAGTATACTGACGATCTAGGTAGCGTCAATGTGACGGACGGCATACAAGGTTGTCGTCATTCCGGGGCGACGCGCCAGAGTCGAGCCCGGAATCCATAACCACGATCGGGAGTATGGATTCCGGGCTCTCGCTTCGCGAGCCCCGGAATGACAGAAAACAAAAGGGAGGGTTCCGATGAAGCTGCACGGCTATTTCCGCTCCAGCGCCGCCTACCGGGTGCGGATCGCGCTGAATCTGAAGGGCCTCGGCGCCGAGCATCTGCCGCATCATCTTCGCAAGGGCGAGCAATGCGCGCCCGCCTATCTTGCCATCAATCCGCAAGGGCTGGTGCCGGCGCTGGAGAACGATGGCGGTGCGGTGCTGACCCAATCGGTCGCGATCATCGAATGGCTCGACGAGACGCACCCCAATCCACCGCTGCTGCCGAAGGATCCGCTGCGACGCGCCAAGGTGAGGGCGTTTGCGCTGGCGATCGCCTGCGACACCCATCCGGTGCAGAACCTGAAGGTGCTGGCGCGGCTGCGCGAGCTGGGGCTTGCGGAGGAGAAGGTCCAGGACTGGGCCGCCTGGGTCAACCGCGAGGGACTGTCGGCGTGCGAAACGCTGATCAGGGACGAGCCGGGCCCGTTCTGCTTCGGCGATGCGCCGACGCTCGCCGATCTCTGCCTCGTGCCGCAGCTTGCCAACGCGCGCCGCTTCGGCGTCGACGTCTCGGCCTATTCGCGCCTGCTGAAGGCGGAGGCCGCCGCCAAGGCGCTGCCGGCGTTCGCCGATGCCGCACCGGAGAAGCAGCCCGATGCCGAGTAAGCCTCCTCCCCCGATCACGATGGACGCGGTCTATGCCGCGCCGGGCTATCTGTTCCGGCGCATGCAGCAGATCGCGGTCTCGATCTTCATGGAGGAGTGCAAGGCGTTCGATCTCACGCCGGTGCAGTATGGGGCGCTGATCGCGATCCACACCCATCCCGGCATCGATGCGACGCGGCTGTCGGCGGTGATCGCGTTCGACCGCTCCACCCTCGGCAGCGTGATCGAACGGCTTCAGGCCAAGGACTATATCGAGCGCAAGCCCGCGCCCGAGGACAAGCGGATCAAGCTGCTGTACCTGACGAAATCAGGCGCCGCGATCCTGCGCGAGATCATTCCCGCCGTCGAACGCGCCCAGGCGCGCATGCTGGAGCCGCTGAAACCCGCCGACCGCAAGGCGCTGATGGGGCTTCTGGTGCAGCTCGTCGATCTCAACAACGAAGTCTCGCGGGTGCCGCTGCGGGCCGAGGACGCGCTGGAGCATCTGGGGAAGGGCGGGTGAGGCGGGGTTTGCCGGGACGACAGCGAATGTGTGGCAGCGCCGTCGGCCTCACATCCGCAGCAACGCCTGCCGGTCGATCTTCCCCGTCCCCGTCTTCGGCAGTTCGTCGATGAAGATCACCTCGCGCGGATATTTGTAGGGCAAGAGCTTGCCCTTCACGTAATCCTGTAGCCGCCGCGTCGCCTCGTTTTGGTCTACGGCACGGCTGTTCATCACCACCACCGCCTTCAGCGTCATGCGACGATCGGGCAGCTCGGCGGCGAACACCGCGCATTCGCGGATGTCGGGGTGATCGGCGAGGCAGAGCTCGACCTCGAGCGGATAGACCCACTGGCCGGAGATCTTGATGAGATCGTCGGCGCGGCCGCGGAAGAAGTGGAAGCCGTCGGCATCGCGGACGAAGCGGTCGCCGGTGTAGATCCACCCGCCCTCGCGGATGGTCTCGGCGGACTTGTCCGGCCGATTCCAGTACAGCGGCGTGTTGGAATCGCCGCGCACCCACAAGATGCCTTCCTCGCCGTCGCCGACCTCACTTCCGTCCTTGTCGCGCAGCGCGACCTCGTAGCCGGGCACGCGCAGACCCGCGGCGCCGAGCTTCTTCCGTTCGGGACGGTTGGAGAGATAGATGTGCAGCACCTCGGTCGAGCCGAGGCCTTCGACGATTTCGAGCCCCGTGAGCGTCTTCCAGCCGTTGAAGACTTCGGCCGAGAGCACTTCGGCTGCGGAGAGCGCCATGCGCAGCGACGAGAAGTTCGTCTGTTGCGCGCCCTCGGCCTTGGTCAGCGAGGTGTAAAGCGTCGGCAGGCCGAAGAAGACCGTCGGCCTGTATTGCTCGATCACCGCGAAGATCGTTGCCGGCTTCGGCTGTCCCGGCAGCAGCAGCGTCGCCGCGCCGACCGAGAACGGGAAGGTGACGGAGTTGCCGAACCCGTAGGCAAAGAAGATCTTCGGCACCGAGAAGCAGATGTCGTCGGGCGTCAGCTTCAACACATTCTGCGCGAAGGCCACCTCGCTATAGGTCATGTCGTGCTGGAGGTGCACGATGCCCTTGGGCCGGCCGGTCGAGCCGGACGAGTACATCCAGAACGCCATCTCGTTGCGATGGGTATTCGCTTCCGCAAGCTCGGCCGGGAATTGCGCAAGCCAGCTTGCCGCCGCGACCGCCGCAGGCGCAGCATGCTCGCCCATTTCGCCATTGACGACGATCAGCGTATGCAGGCTCGTGTCCTTGCACGCCTCCGCATTGAAGCGCGCGCAGAATTCGGACTCGGCCACCGCGACGGTCGCGCCGGAATCGGCGAGATAGAATTGCAGGAGATCCGGCGGGGTCAGCGTGTTGATCAGGAGCGGCACGAAGCCGGCGCGCACCGCGCCGAAGAAGGCGGCGGGATAAGCCGGCGTATCGTCGAGGAACAGCAGCACCCGATCGCCGCGTTTCAGGCCGAGCGAGATGAAGCCGTTGCCCCAGCGGCAAGCCTCCGCGCAGAGCTCGGCATATGTGCGCGTGCCCGCCGGACCAATGAGCGCGAGCTTGTCGCCATATCCCTTGCCGAGATTGTCGAACAGCACGCGGCTGGCGTTGTAGATTTCCGGAACGGCAAAGCCGATCTCGCGTGCGCCCGCGCTGTCCGCGGGCACCTGGTCGCAAATCTCGTTGCTCATGCGGTAGCCTCACTGGCCGCATCCCCACCGTTCTTGGCGGCCTCGTAACGCGCCATGAAGGCCGGCGACATCGCCCGCAGCCGGGAATCGTCGATGCGGCCGGAGCGGGTGATGTAGCTGTAGGCAAAATCCATCAGGTCGAGCTGCATGTGCTGGGCAAAGTTCTCGTACCAGGAGGCGCTGGTTCGTGCGGCGTCGACGAGCTTCTGCACGACCGGTTTGCGCGCGGCCTGGTAGCGAAGCAATGCGGTGTTCAGATGCGCATCGGATTCCAGCGCCTTGACCAGCGCGATCGCGTCCTCGATCGCGAGCCGCGTGCCGGAGCCGATCGAGAAATGCGCCGAGTGCAGCGCGTCGCCGATCAGCACCATATTCTTGAACGACCAGTGCTCGTTCCAGACCCAGGGGAAATTGCGCCACACCGATTTGTTGGAGACGAGGCAGTGGCCGCCGAGCGTGTCGGCGAACACCTCCTCGCAGACGCCCTTGGACTGTTCGACGTCCTTGTAGGCGAAGCCATAGGCCTGCCAGGTGGCGTGGTCGCACTCGACCAGGAAGGTGCTCATGGTCGGCGAATAGCGGTAGTGATGGGCGTTGAAGGCGCCGCGGTCGGTCTTCACAAAGGTCTGTGACAGCGTGTCGAAGCGCTTCGAGGTGCCGTACCAGACGAACTTGTTGGAGGAGTAGGACAGCGAGGTGCCGAAATCGCCCTCGTAAGCGCGGCGCACCAGCGAGTTCAAGCCATCGGCGGCGACGATCAGGTCGTGGCCGTTGAGCTGGTCGATCCCGTGAATTTGCGTGTCGAAGCGCGGCGTGACCCCGACATCGAGCGCGCGCTGCTGAAGGAACTGCAAGAGCTCGAGCCGCCCGATCGAGGAGAAGCCGACCCCGTCGATGGCGACGCTGCCGCCCTGCAGGTTGAGCGTGATGTTCTCCCAGCTCTCCATATGCGGCGCGATCGCATCGACCGTCTCGGGGTCGTCGGCGCGCAGGAACTCCAGGGCCTGGTCGGAGAACACCACGCCAAAACCCCAGGTCGCGTCGGCCGGGTTCTGTTCGAACAGGTCGACTTGATCCTCGGGATGACGCTTCTTCCAGAGATAGGCGAAGTAGAGCCCGCCGGGCCCCCCGCCAATCACGGCGATCCGCAACGTCTGCCTCCCTAATTGACAGTATACTTACTATCTAGGGGTAGACTAATGTGCTCCGGCCTCCCGCGCCAGCAGAATTATCGGCCAAGCGCGGCGCGCCAAAGCTCGCTTTCGGACCCGCGTCTTGCGCGCGTCCGAAACCGTCAGGCGCGAACCATAGCCAAAGCGCGCCCTCTTGGCCACCCGGCGATCAGACGCAACGTTTCACGTAGACCCCGTCCACCAGCACCCTGGTACAGCGGACCACCGGAACCGGCTTGCGGACCACGACGGCCGCGTTCGGCCCGGCGCAGCCGGCGCGATAGACGCCGCGGGCGCACACCACCGCGTTGGCGTCGGTGGCCTCGAACGTCATGGTCGCCCCGAAGGCGAGGAGTGCAGAAGCAACCAGCAGCAATGAACGCATGTTGTCCTCCCGGTCTTGTCGTGATCGAAATCGATATCCGCAAAGGTTGATCGCGGCAGGCGTGCGTGAATTCATTCGCGCATGCCGCCGATCGGTGTCGTGCACTCCGGCGCGTCGCCGTGCGCTGCCTTATCGCGCCGCGAACGGCGCCAGCACGTCCTTGCACGCGGGCGACAGCGACGCGGCATTGCTGGCGATGCATTGCACGATGCGGCCGCCGCCGGGCGCGACGCCGGCGCACAGCGTGCGGATGTCGGCGCCGCAGGCCGATCGGACGATGAACAGCTCTTCGCGCGGCCGCAGCGGGCGCAGAACGATCACGGCTGGCGCGGCCGCCGGTGCTGCCGCCGCCGCAGGGGCTGCGCCCGCAGGCGCTGCCGTTGCCGCTGCGCCGCCGCCGGCCGCGGCGCTCAGGGCCTTCTCGCAGGCGGGCGAAACCTTTGCCTTGTTCTTCTCAAGGCATTCGAGCGCGGGCGCACCGCCCGGCGGCACGCTGGCGCAGACCTTGGGATAGTCGGCGCGGCACGCGCTCTTGACCGCAGCAACCTGCGCGCTGCTCGGTTGCTTGGCGGCAGCTGCCTTCGGCGCTGGTGCGGCGGCGGGCTTTTCGGCGGGCGCCGATTCAGCCTTCGGCGCCGCAGGCGCCGTTTCCGTCTTGGACTCGGTCTTGGGCGCAGCTTCGGTCTTTGGTGCGGCCGGCGCGGCTTCGGTCTTCGGAGCCGCAGCGGGCTCGACCGCGCGAACCGCGGTCTGGCATCCAGGTGACAGGCTCGACATGTTCTTCGCCAGACATTGATACGCCTCCACGCCGCCGGGCGTGACGCTCGAGCAGTGCGCCATGAAGTCCGAGCGGCATGCGGACCGGATCGCGCTCTTCTGCGCGTCGGTCGGCGCTTGCGCGAACGCGCCTGTTGCAGTTGCGAAGAGCACGGCCGCGAGCAACGCCGTGCGCGTTGATGCATGTTTCAACGTGTTGAACATCTGAGTGAATTCCCGCCCTGTCGGTAGCGCCGACGATTTTCAAATGTGATTCAAGCGCAATCGTCGCGAGTGATGCCTCGCGCGCGGTATCTTTGGATGCTTTGGCCGCTACCGCAAGTGGATAATGCCGGCGCAATTGCGACGTAACTAGAGCATGATCCGGACCCGAAGGGCCGCGTCAGCGCAAAGTGTGCAGTGGTTTTCCCTCGCGACAGACGCGGAACGCGTTTGCGCGGAGATCATGCTCAAGCAATACGTCGTCAGAGCTTGACCATGCGCTTGCCGCGGTTCTCGCCCGCGAGCAATCCGATCAGCGCTTTCGGCGTGTTCTCCAATCCGTCGATGATGTCCTCCTGCACCTTCAGCTTGCCGGATTTGACCCAGCCCTGGAGCTCGGCGAGCGCGCGCTGGCTGTCCTTCATGTAGTCCATCACGATGAAGCCCTGCATGACGAGCCGCTTCACCACGATCAGGCCGGGTACGCCGCGCGGACCGTGCGCGGCAGGCGCACCGTCATATTGCGAGATCGCGCCGCAGCAGGCGATGCGGCCGTAATTGTTCATCTGCGGCAGGCAGGCTTCCAGAATGTCGCCGCCGACATTGTCGAAATAGACGTCGATGCCCTTTGGCGCGGACGCGCGCAGGGCCTTGAACACCGCGCCGTCCTTGTAGTCGACGGCGGCATCGAAGCCGAGCTCGGAGGTCAGCCAGTTGCACTTGTCGGCGCCGCCGGCGATGCCGATGACGCGACATCCCTTGATCTTGGCGATCTGCCCGACGATCGAGCCGACCGAGCCGGCCGCCGCGGAGACCACGACGGTCTCGCCCTCTTTGGGCTTGCCGACCTCCAGCAGGCCGAAATAGGCGGTGAGGCCGGCGATGCCGAACACGCTGAGCAGATGCGTCATCGGTTCCAGCTTCGGCATCTTGGTGAGATGCTTTGCCGGCACCGCGGCAAACTCCTGCCAGCCGGTGTCGCCGAACACGATGTCGCCGGCAGCCAACCCCGGCGCCTTCGAGCTGACGACCTCGGCGATGCCGCCGCCGGCCATCACGCTGTTCGCTTCGACGGCTGAACGATAGGTCGCGCCATGCATCCAGGCGCGGTTGGCGGCGTCGAGCGAGATGTAACGCACGCGCAGCAAGGCCTCGCCGTCCTTCGGCTCCGGCATCGCGCCGTCGACCATCTTGAAATGTTCAGGGCCGAGCTTGCCGCTGGGTTTTTCGACCAGAAGAATCTGGCGATTGATGCTGCCGCTCATGGCGTTTCCCTCTCCGTTTGTTTGACAATTATTGATGCAGCTGCCGCAAAGAAAACGTGCAGGCGCATTCGTTGTGCGCTGCATGAAGGCTAGATCGCGGGAGGCCGTTTCACAACGGGAACATCCGGCCAACGCGGCCACCCGCCAAGCGAGTTGCGCAGCCGTCATATCTGCGACATCATGAAGCGCCGGTGTACGTGGGGGTAAGCAATGTCGAACAGGTTTACGCAATACATCTTGGGCGCGATGGTGCTGGGCATCATCATGGGCTCGGCGATCTACAACTTCCTGCCCGATACGCGCGCCGACTGGGCCTCGTCCATCAACCTGATCGCCATGATGTTCCTGCGCCTGATCAAGATGATCATCGCGCCGCTGGTGTTTGCGACCCTGGTCGGCGGCATCGCCCATATGGGCTCGGGCGCCAAGCTCGGCCGCATCTTCGCCAAGACCATGGGGTGGTTCATCAGCGCCTCCTTCGTCTCGCTGATGCTCGGCCTGATCATGGTCAATCTGCTTCAGCCCGGCGCCAACTTCCCCGGCACGCTGCCTGCGGCAGGCCAATCGACCGGCCTGCCGGTCTCGGCCTTCTCGATCGAGAAATTCCTGACCCATCTGATCCCGACCTCGATCGCGGACGCGATGGCGCAGAACGAGATCCTCCAGATCGTGATCTTCGCCGTGTTCTTCTCGGTGGCGATGGGCGCGATGCCGGAGCGCTCCAAGCCGATCCTGGCGCTGATCGACGATATCGGCCACATCATGCTCAAGGTGACGAGCTATGTGATGCTGTTCGCGCCGCTCGCGGTGTGGGCCGCCATCACGGCGACGGTGGCCAAGAACGGCCTGCTGGTGCTCTGGAAGCTCGTCGTGTTCATGGGCGGCTTCTATCTCTCGCTGGCGCTCCTGTGGACGATCCTGGTGATCGTGGGCTTCATCGTGATCGGGCCGCGCTACAGCCACCTGCTGAAGCTGATCCGCGAGCCGCTGATGATCGCGTTCTCGACCGCGAGCTCGGAAGCGGCTTATCCGAAGACGCTGGAGGGCCTCAACCGCTTCGGCGCCTCGTCGCGGATCTCGAGCTTCGTGCTGCCGCTCGGTTATTCCTTCAACCTCGACGGCACGATGATGTACTGCACCTTCGCGAGCATCTTCATCGCGCAGAGCTACCACATCGACATGCCGCTCGGCACGCAGCTCGCGATGCTGGCGACGCTGATGATCACCTCGAAGGGCGTGGCCGGCGTGCCGCGCGCCTCCCTCGTCGTGATCGCCTCGACGCTGGCGCAGTTCAACATCCCCGAGGCCGGCCTGCTCATGATCATGGGCATCGACACCTTCCTCGACATGGGCCGCAGCGCGACCAACGTGATCGGCAACACGCTCGCGACCTCGGTCGTCGCGAAGTGGGAAGGCGAGCTTGGGCCCGAGCATGCGATGGGACCGGGCGACGCCGTTCCTGATGACATGGTGCCGGGCGAAGTGCCCGCCATGGCCGGCCATGGTTAGGAGCACACCATGGGCCAGACACTGACAAGGTCAGTGATCGGCGGCTGCCTCTGGCTCGCGGCATCGTTGCTCGCGACCACAGCACTCGCCCAGACCGGGAGCGAAGGGCTCAGCCCGACGCTGTCGGCCATCAAGAAGGCGCATGTCGTGCGGCTCGGCTATCGCGAGAGCTCGCCGCCGTTCTCCTTCCTCGACCAGTCGGGCCGCCCGATCGGCTACAGCCTCGAACTCTGCGAGGCCATCGTCGAGGAGATCGGCGTCGAGGTCGACGATCCCAATCTCAAGATCGACTACGTCAAGGTCACCTCGGACGACCGTATCGACGCGGTGCTCCAGAACAAGATCGATCTGGAGTGCGGCTCGACCACGGCCAATGCCGAGCGCGCCAAACGCGTCGCGTTCTCGCCCTTGATGTTCGTCGCCGGTACCAAGCTGATGGTGCCGAAGGCGTCCAGCGTCCAGTCGCTGACCGACCTGAAGGGCAAGACCATCGTGGTGACGAAGGGCACCACCAATGAGCAGGCGATCCAGGCGGCCGACAAGAAATCCTCGCTGGGGCTGACCATCGCCGTCGGCGCCGATCACGAGCAATCGTTCCAGATGCTCGCAGACGGCAAGGCGGATGCGTTCGCGACCGACGACATCCTGCTCTCCGGCCTGATCGCGCGCCACAAGGCGCAGGACAAGTACCGCGTCACCGGCGACTATTTGTCCTACGACCCCTACGGCATCATGTTCAGGAAAGGCGAGCCGCAATTGTCGGCTGTGGTCGAGCGCACCTTCCGCAAGCTCGGCTCCAACCGCGACCTCGTCCCGCTCTACAACAAATGGTTCACCGCCAGGCTTCCGACCGGCGAACGGCTCAACGTGCCGATCTCGCTGCAACTCGAGGAAGCCTTCAAGGCGATGGACGATTCGGCGAGCGCGAATAATTAGGCGGTTTGAGTGGCGGTGATCGTGCCGCGGTCTCGATGCACCCTCTCCCCTTGTGGGGTGGCTCGCCGCATAGCGGCGAGACGGGTGAGGGGTATCTATCCGCACGAGCAGTCATACAAGTGGAGAGAACCCCTCATCCGGCGCTCCGCGCCACCTTCTCCCACAAGGGGAGAAGGAATGGCAGCGTGCGCTTGGCGCTCAGCTTGTCTTCCCAAACACCCGGTCCAGCGCCGCGTCATACGTCGCCTGCACCAGCTCCGGATGGAGCTTCGCCAGCGCCTCCATCATCACGCCGGAATTGATCTCGAGCACGCGCCAGGCGCCATCCACGCGCACCACGTCGATCGAGGCGAACGCGATGTCGATGGCGTTGGCGGCGTCGACGGCGAGCTTCACGCATGCCGCGCGCACCTCGCCATTCTCCATCAGCACCGGCCGCGCGCCGGCGTCGAGATTGTGCCGCCAGTTCAGGATGCGCCGTTTGCCGTTCGGGATGACCGCATTCACGTCGCGCGCTTCGAGCTCGCGGAGCTGCCCGTCGTGTCCCGCCGCGATCGCGAGCTCGCGCAACGTATGCTCGCCGTCGCCGACGACCGACGGCCGGTCCTTGCGGTAGACGATCATCGGCTTGCGATCGAGCAGGATCACGCGGACCTCCTCCTCGATCTCGACATAAGGCGCGATCACGAGGCCGAGGCCCGACGAAAAAACCTCGCAGACGGCGCGATCGAGCTCGGCAGCGCTCGTCACCTTGAACACCGCGCGTCCGGACGTGCCCTCGTTCGGCTTCACCACCACGCCTTGCGGGTGCTGCGCAAGCAGCGCCAGCATCGCTTCACGCCAACCAGGGCCGGCGACATACGCGCCCATGCTCGGGTTGAGGAAGAGATGATGAGGAATGCAGGGCACGGCTTCAAGCGACAGCGCCTCGGCGGTCGCCGATTTGTCATTGGCGAGGCGATGCGCGATGGCGCTGTTGAGGCCGATGTCGTAGCCGAAGGCGAAGTGGCGCGCCTTGCCCCGGCGCATCGCGATCAGCCAGCCACCGGCGCGGATGTCGACGGCAATGCCATGTCGGGCGCAATAGCGCCTGATCGCCTGGACGAAGATGCGTTCGCTGCTGGCCATGGGTCTCAATCATTCCTGTCGCCAAAAGCCGCAAAAATGCGGGCATCGGCGCCAAGCCGGGGTGAAGATCAGAGCTATTCTTAATGAAATTCTCGCGAGCGCGACGGAAATTAAGTGCTGCCATCGAGCCCGAAAGGGAAAAGAAATTGCCCTCTGTGCGCGCCACGCAGCAGATTCATTAATGATGCGGCCAATTCCACCGCAAATGCCGGTTTGATCGGCATCAATTGCATCCGAAACGAGGTTGATTATTGGTCTCAATGGCGTAGATCACACACGCGAAATCCTCCGCCATGGCAATGGTGTCCGCCCCGCTTTCAGGGCCGGGCAGCGCTTTTGCCCTAAAACCGCAATTATTCGGAATATCGAAAATCATGAGCGCGTTTTACCGAGAGAAGGTTCTTTCCGTCCAGCACTGGACCGACACGCTGTTCAGCTTCCGCGCCACGCGCGATACCGGCTTCCGCTTCCAGAACGGCCAGTTCGCGATGATCGGCCTCGAGGTCGACGGCCGTCCGCTGCTGCGCGCCTACAGCATGGCGAGCGCCAACCACGAGGAAGAGCTCGAGTTCTTCTCGATCAAGGTTCAGGACGGTCCGCTCACCTCGCGCCTCCAGAAGATCAAGGAGGGCGACACCATCCTGGTCGGCCGCAAGGCGACCGGCACGCTGATCACCGACAACCTCATCCCGGGCAAGCGGCTGATGCTGCTCTCGACCGGTACGGGCCTCGCGCCGTTCGCGAGCCTGATCAAGGACCCCGACGTCTACGAGCAGTTCGAGACCATCGTGCTGGTGCATGGCTGCCGCCAGGTCTCCGAGCTCGCTTATGGCGAGAAGCTCGTCGCCAATCTGCGCGAGGACGAGCTGTTCGGCGAGCTGCTCGCGGACAAGCTGGTCTATTATCCGACCGTGACCCGCGAGCCGTTCCGCAATCGGGGCCGCATCACCGACCTCATCAGCTCCGAGCAGATCTTCAACGACATCGGACAGGGCCCGCTCGACATCGCAACCGACCGCATCATGATGTGCGGCAGCCCGGCGATGCTGGAAGAGCTGAAGGTGATGTTCGAAGGCCGCGACTTCATCGAGGGAAGCGGCAACAAGCCCGGCCATTTCGTGATCGAGAAGGCGTTCGTCGAGCGGTAAGCACCGCTCGTTTATCCTCTCGGTGTCGTCCTGGCGAAAGCCAGGACCCATACCCACCGAGTCAAGTTTGGCGAAGGCTGGTCGTTGTCAGTCTTCGCGCAACCCCGTTTAGGGGTAATGGGTCCTGGCTTTCGCCAGGACGACGGCGGTGGGTAAAGCACCTTACCCGGCCGCCCCACTATTCCCACCCCCACTCCCTCTGCTGCACTGCAAAAGCCTAACCTCTCGGCGGATTGATCTGCGGCGGCGGAATTCGCTAGCCTGAAACAAGGGCCGCGTCATATCCGTATGACAGGCGCGGGCGTATCGTACCGCCTCAAGCTGGCGAGAGGATGGGAATCGTGGCCGACGAAAATAGCAAAGCGCCAAAATCGAAGCGTGGGCCGTTGGAAGAGGGGGCCATGGAAACCCTGCTGATGCCATTCTCGCCGCGCTTCATAGTGCTGACGATCTGCGCGGTCGTCACCGCGCTCCTGATCGGCTTCGGCATCGCCGACCGCAAGATCTTCGACATCCTGCTGATCCCGATCCTGATCTTCGGCGCCCTGACGCTGCTCGGCGTCCGCGACCTGCTCCAGAAGAGCCATGCGGTGCTGCGCAACTACCCGATCTCGGCGCATATCCGCTTCCTGCTCGAAGAGATACGCCCCGAGATGCGGCAGTATTTCTTCGAGAGCGAGAAGGACGGCATGCCGTTCTCGCGCGACACCCGCGCGGTGGTCTATCAGCGCGCCAAGATGCAGCTCGACAAGCGTCCGTTCGGCACCCAGGAGGACGTCTACCGCGAGGGCTATGAGTGGATGCATCACTCGGTGTCGCCGAAGGCGCATGCCGAGGAGAAGTTTCGCGTCGTCGTCGGCGGACCGGACTGCAAGAAGCCCTACTCGGCCTCGGTGTTCAACATCTCGGCGATGAGCTTTGGCGCGCTCAGCCCGAACGCGGTGCGTGCGCTCAATGCCGGCGCGAAGAAGGGCGGCTTTGCCCATGACACCGGCGAGGGCGGCTTCAGCCCCTATCACGCAGAGATGGGCGGCGACATCATCTGGGAGATTGGCTCCGGCTATTTCGGCTGCCGCCATCTCGACGGCTCGTTCGATCCCGAAGCGTTCGCGCGCGTCGCCGGCCAGGACCAGATCAAGATGGTCGAGCTCAAGATCAGCCAGGGTGCCAAGCCCGGCCATGGCGGCGTGCTGCCGGCGGCAAAGGTCTCGGAGGAGATTTCCAAGATCCGCGGCGTGTCCATGGGCGAGGACTGCATCTCGCCGGCCTCGCACCGCGCCTTCTCGACGCCCGTTGGCATGATGCAGTTCATCGCTGAGATGCGCCGCCTCTCCGGTGGCAAGCCGGCCGGCTTCAAGCTGTGCATCGGTCATCCCTGGGAATTCCTGGCGATCTGCAAGGCGATGCTGGAGACCGGCATCTATCCCGATTTCATCGTCGTCGACGGCAACGAAGGCGGCACCGGTGCGGCGCCGCTCGAGTTCATGGACCATCTCGGCATGCCGATGCGCGAGGGCGTCAATTTCGTGCACAACGCGCTGATCGGCATCAATGCGCGCGACCGCATCAAGCTCGGCGCCTCCGGCAAGATCGCCACCGCGTTCGACATGGCGCGGGCGATGGCGATCGGCGCCGACTGGTGCAATTCGGCGCGTGGCTTCATGTTCTCGCTCGGCTGCATCCAGTCGCTGAGCTGCCACACCGACCGCTGCCCGACCGGTGTCGCGACGCAGGACCCGACGCGGGCGCGCGCGCTCTACGTGCCGCTCAAGATCGACCGCGTGCACAATTACCACCATGCCACGCTGCATTCGTTGACCGAGCTGATCGCCGCGGCCGGCCTCGAACATCCCCAGCAGCTGCGCCCGATCCACTTCAGCCAACGGAGGTCGACGACCCAGGTGCAATCTTTCGCGCAGCTCTATCCGGCGCTGCGTCCGGGAGAATTGCTCGAAGGCACGGAGGACCCGCGCTTCCGCGACGCCTGGCGGATGGCGCGGGCGGAGACGTTCCAGCCGGCGCTGTGAGGCGCCGGGCCACGGCATGATGCGGCCCGCGCGAGGCCATGAAATTGTCGCGAGCAGAGCGGGGGCTTAACGTCTGATTCAACTTTGGGTATAGTTCATCCCATGGACGAGCGACGCAACAAAGCCAGGCATCGCGTGCTGAAGGCCGGAACGATCGAGTTCGGTGGCGGCGCGATCGACTGCACTGTCCGCAATTTCTCGGACACCGGCGCAGCCCTCGACGTCACCAGCCCGGTCGGCATTCCCGAACACTTCACCCTGCTCATCCAGGCCGACGGAAAGCATCTGGCGTGCACCGTGGTCTGGCGCAAGGAAAAGCGGATCGGTGTGAGGTTCGGGTAGGCGCCTGCATCTGGCATGAGCGCGAGCCACAATCTCAGCTGTCGTCCCGGACAAGCGTCAGCGCAGATCCGGGACCCATACCGCGTGATCGATCGATTGCGGTTGGTGGTAGTACCGAACACCCAGTCTTCGCCAAACGGCTTCCTGGGAGTATGGGTCCCGGATCGGCGCGCGTTTGAGGCGCGCTTGTCCGGGACGACGAGTGGAGATTGGCGCGACAGCATGCGTCACTTCACGCAAGCGCGCACTCACGCCGCCGCCTGCTCACCCCGACGGCTCGCCAGAATCTTGTCGATCCTTCTTCCGTCGAGATCGATCACCTCGATGTGCCAGCCGCCGAGGTCGAAGGCGTCGCCGACATTGGGCAGCACGTTGAAGTGTTGCAGCACGAGGCCCGCCACGGTGTAGAAGCGGTGGTGCGGCGGCAGCTCGATGCCGAGCAGCTCGCAGAATTCGTCGACCGGCATCCAGCCGGCGACCAGCAGCGAATCGTCTGCGCGCTTGACATAGGCCGGCTCCGGCGGGCCTTCCTCGGAATGGAACGCGCCGACGATCGATTCCAGAATGTCGGCCGCGGTGACCACGCCTTCGAAGGCGCCGTACTCGTCATAGACGAAACCGACATGGACCGGAGCGGCCCTCAGGATCGCGAGCACGTCGCGGGCATCCGCCGAGGCGGGAATGCTTGGCGCTTCGCGAACAAGTGCCCGCAGATCGGGCGTGCGTTCGCTCATGAACGCGACCAGCAGGTCCTTGGCCTGGAGCACGCCGATCGGCTTGTCGCGTTCGCCGTCCGAGGCCGGAAAGCGCGAATGCGGGCTCTTGGCGATGATCTGCTGAATGGCTTCCGGTGCGTCGTTCAGGTCGATCTCGTCGACCTCCGTGCGCGGCGTCATGACGGCGCCGACCGGCCGGTCGCCGAGCCGCATCACGCCGGCGATCATCTCCTTCTCGCCGGGCTCGAGCACGCCGGCATTTTCGGCTTCGCTGACGAGATGATGGATCTCGTCCTCCGAGACCTTCTCCTCGGCCTTGCCGCCGCGGCCGAGCAGCGTGAGGATCAGCTTGCCGGAGAGATCGAGTAGGAAGACGAGCGGCAGCGAGATCCGCGCCAGAACATGCATCGCGGGCGCGACCTTGACCGCGATGCTCTCGGGGTCGCGCAGCGCCACCTGCTTCGGCACCAGCTCGCCGACGATCAGTGTGGCGTAGGTGATGAGCGTGACGACGATGCCGACGCCGACGATGTCGGCGATGCCGGCGGACAGGCCGAGCTCGACCAGCCATTGCGCCAGCCGCTGCCCGAGCGTCGCGCCGGAGAATGCACCCGAGAGCACGCCGACCAGCGTGATGCCGATCTGCACCGTCGAGAGGAATTTGCCGGGATCGGCCGCCAGCGTCAGCGCGCGGTCGGCGCCGCGCACGCCCTTGGCGGCGAGCAGCGAGAGGCGGGCCGGACGGGACGAGACCACGGCCAGCTCGGACATGGAGAGCAGGCCGTTGATGACGATCAGGACGACGACGATGACGAGTTCGACCGAGAGCATTGATGTTCCGGAGGTATGCGAGTGCGGCCGGATGGCGGCGCAAGCATTGATATAGGTGTTTTGCGAGGAAAATGCCGGCAATTCTGTCGCATCTGGCACCACGGGGAACCGGCGATGACAGCGTTCCGGCGACCCGCGCGGCCCAGGGCACTCCGCTGAACTACGGGCCGTTGCTTAACGGGCCCTTAGTGGCCGCCAGCTACGTTTTCGACATTTGTAGCAATGTATTCGGGGACCCAAGGATGCGGATCGGGAAGCTCTTCGCGCTGTCGATGCTGACGGTGACGGTTTTTGCAGTCATCCTCGGCGCCGAGGTGCTGATACCCCAGGCGCGCATCTTCACGAACCGCTCCGACGCGATCAAGACGGTTGACGCTTTTGGTGCGACCCTGATGGTCAGCCAGCAGGTCGCCGGTCTTCGTGCCCCCTACATTGGACCGATCTTCCAGGAGGCCGCTGCGACGCAGGCCCAGATCGACGCTGCCGCGAAGGCCGCGAAAGCCGCCGAGACCGCCTTCGAGAGCGCAAGGCGGGCCATCATGGTGCTGGATGACGGCGGAGCGATTGCGGAGCATCTCGACCGTGCCGCGCGGCGGCTGAAGGAGATCAACGCTGCGGCAGATCGCGCGATGAGTGTTCCGCTGGCGGCGCGCGACAGCGCCGCGATCAAGGGTTTCCTGCCCGGTGTTGCCGAGGTGCTCGGCAATATCGAGCCGGTCATGAACCGGCTCGAGGCGAAGGTCGTCAATGCCGATTCCTCGCTTGCGGCGCTGCTGAGCCTGGCACGGACGGCGCAGGATCTGCGCGTCTCGGCCGGCAGCCGCGCCGCCACGCTGTCGCCGGCGCTGAGCGTACGCCGGCCGCTCACCGCGGCCGAGTTCTCGCTGATGGATCGCATGCAGGGGCGTGTCGAGGCCGACCGCGAGCGCATCGAGGCCGGTATCGACCAGCTCGGAAGCCCGCCCCGCATCGCCACCGCGCTGAAGGCGGCGACGGACTCCTATTTCGGCAAAGCCGCGCTCGTCGTGGATAAGGAAATGCCGGCGGCCCGTAGCGACGGCAAGTACGGCGTCAACGCCGAAGAGCTGGCCGGTGTCATCGTGCCGGCCATCCAGATGTTCTACGGCGTGCGCGACGCCGCGCTGGCCGAAGCGGCCGAGCGCGCCGCGGCCGCGCGCGATGGCGCGCTGGCGATGCTCGCGCTTGCGGGCGTGGCGGTGCTGGCGCTGCTCGGGACGCTCGGTGGCGTGACCATGATGCTGCGCAGCCGCGTGGTAACGCCGCTTAGCCGGCTCGCGGACGTGATCGGCACGCTCGCCGCCGGACAGCATGAGGTCGAGATCCCCGCGACGGGCCGCAACGACGAGATCGGCCAGGTGGCGGGCTCGCTGCGGCACTTCAAGGATTCGCTCGCGGCCAAGAAGGCCGCCGACGAGGCGGCCGCGGTCGAAGCCGAGGCGAAGCTCCGTCGCAGCCAGCGGATGGACCAGATCGCGCGCGACTTCGAAGCGATGATCGGCGACGTCATCAACACCGTGGCGTCGGCATCCTCGGAGCTGGAGGCCTCGGCGGGAACGCTGACGAGCACGGCCGATCAATCGGAAAAGGTCACTGCGACCGTCGCGGCCGCGTCCGAGCAGGCTTCCACCAACGTGCAGACCGTTGCCGCGGCGGCGGAGGAAATGGCCTCGTCGGTCGACGAGATCAGCCGGCAGGTCCAGGACTCCGCGCGCGTCGCCGGCGAAGCGGTGCAGCAGGCCGGGCGGACCAACGATCACGTCGGCGAGCTGGCCAAGGCCGCCGGCCGGATCGGGGACGTCGTCGAGCTCATCAGCCAGATCGCGGGCCAGACCAATCTCCTGGCGCTGAACGCCACCATCGAGGCGGCCCGCGCCGGCGAGGCCGGCCGCGGCTTTGCCGTCGTCGCCTCCGAGGTCAAGGCGCTGGCCGAGCAGACCGCCAAGGCCACCGGCGAGATCAGCCAGCAGATTGCGGGAATCCAGACGGCGACGGAGGATTCCGTCGGCGCCATCAAGTCGATCGGCGACACCATCACCCGCATGTCCGAGATCGCGTCCGCGATCGCCTCGGCGGTCGAGGAGCAGGGCGCGGCGACGCGGGAGATTTCCCGCAACGTGCAGCAGGCGGCCCGCGGCACCCAGCAGGTCTCCGCCAGCATCGTCGATGTGCAGCGCGGCGCGAGCCAGACCGGATCGGCATCCTCGAATGTGCTCGCGGCAGCCAGATCGCTGTCGGGCGAGAGCAGCCGCCTCAAGGTCGAGGTCGGAAAGTTCCTGGACGCGATCCGGGCCGCGTAGAGAATCGAACTCGTCTCCCTGCTGGGGTCGCAATCGTATTTGCAGAGCGACGTCCCTTTGGCCCATCCTTCGAGACGCCCGCTCTGGCGGGCTCCTCAGGATGAGGACGGAGTGCGCGGCCACAGTTTCGACGGGCACCAATGCTTAGCCTCATCCTGAGGAGCCCGCGAAGCGGGCGTCTCGAAGGACGAGGCGCGCGCGCTCAGAACTCGCCGTGCAGCCGCCCGGAGAACACCGACACCGGGCCACGATCCGCGTTGTAGGCGGGATTGACGATGAGCTGATAGTCGGCGGTGAAGGTCAGCGCCTTGTTCAGCGCGTAGGCGTAATAGGTCTCCAGCACGCGTTCGCGGCGGTAGTTGAGTTGGCCGTCGCCGATCAGCGGACCGAGTCCGCCAGCGGCGATGAAGTCGCGATGGTCCTGCGAGAGGCCGTTGACGGCGCCGGCGATGGCGACGACGTCGTCGGGCCGGCCCCATTTCGTTCCCTTCACCGAGACGCCGCCGGACAGGCTGCGGTCGATGTCGGTGAAGGCCATGATCTCGTTGCGGCCGTCGTTCCAGCTCCAGCGGCCGAACACGCCGATATCGTCGGTGATGGCCTGTTCGACGTTGAACGCGTAGCCGTATTTGAGGCGGCCGCGGCGGGTCTGGCTGATGTCGACGCCGAACGCGGGATTGTCCAGTGTCTCGCGATAGCTGCCGGAGAAGGCGCTGTTGACGAAGCCGAGCGTGCGCAGCTTGCCGGGCAGGCCGAACAGCGAGTAGCGCGTCTCGAGCTCCATGACATATTCGCCGCGACGGCCGACGTTCATGTCGAAATTGTTCGAGTTGGAGACGGCATCGATCAGGAAGTAGCCGGCGCGCAGCGCCCACTGCTTCTGGTTCAATTCGGCGGTCGCGCCGTAGCCGAGGCCGAGCTTGTCGGCGGCATAGTCGAAAGCGCCGGACGCCCAGATCGACCAGTTCATGAAGTCCTTGCGCGGATCGTGCGCATAGGAATTGCCGTCGAACACGTCGACCACGGAGAACTTGCCGACCTGCAAGGTCAGGCGCGAGACGTCAACTTTGCTCGCGAGCTGAAGCTGCCCGCTGGCAAGCTCCTCCTGCTCGCCGCCGAAGCCGAAGGTCTGGCGCACGAACAGGCGAGAGGCGTTGAAGTGCGGATAGGGGAAGCCGGACTTCTGCGCTTCGCCGTTGGGAAAGCCCGCAGCGCCCGTCGTGTTGTTGAAGCCGAAGCCTTGCAGCAGCTCGGGATTGAAATAGACCTCGCCGCCGTCCCACAGCCGCGCATTCAGATAGAGCGAATTGCTCCAGGTCTGCTGAAAATCCGGCGACGGGAGCAGGCTGTTGGTTCCGGTATAGGGCGCGTGGAACGCGGGGTAGCCCTGCCCCAGCACGGTCGACTGGCCGTGAATCTCCCAGCGGCTGGACTCGGTGTCGGTGACATCCGACTTCGGATTGTAGGTCGGCACGCCCGGCCAGTCGATCTTGCGATTGAGGCCGATGCGCAGGCTCTGGAAATCCATCGACGACGAATATTGCGCGCCGGAGGGGAAGGTGACGTTGGCGTTGTCGAACTTGCTGTAGAGATATTCGAGCCGCGCGCTCCAGTGCGGCGCGAAGGCATATTCGACGCCGCCGCCGGCGGTCCAGCCGAACCGCGTGTGCAACACCTTCTCCTCAGTGCCGCCGGTCGGCGTCGACAGGAAACGCTCGCCGGTGAAGGCCGCGCCGCCGGTCGCGTAGAACAGCCAGTTGCCGGTGGTGTAGCCGAGCCGTGCGCGCAGGCTCGCGACATAGTCCCAGCGCTCCTCCGCGCTCGACAGCACGGTCGCTGCCGACGACACGACGTGGTTGGACGGCAGATAGTTCGGAAACGAGATGTCGCCCTCGACGCCGAGCAGGAGCCCCGAATTGAGGCGCCAGTTGTAGCCCGCCTGCACGCCGCCGGTCGCGCCGGTAAACACATGGTCGTCGGTCGCGAGCGTCGGATCGATCAGTGTCGCCGACGACGTGCCGCGGGTGACGCCGACATGCGCGCCGATGTAGAGGCCGGTCCAGTCATAGACGGTCTTCAGCGCCGGTGCCTTCAGCGGCAGATCGGCCGCGCGGCTCGCGGCGGGCAAAACCATCACGCCCGAGGCGATTGCCGCGGCCGTCCGCAAATACCTGTAACGGTGACCTCTCAACGTCAAAACGCACGCCCCCAATACGCGAATGTGTCCTATCCGCCGCAGCCGACATCCCTGCCGATTCGCGACGATCCTGTCACCAGGTTCCGGTTGTTCGCACGATCGGCCGAGATGATCTTGATCCGACGCGATTTCTTCCCAAGTCCCCGTGTCTGCTGCAAACCTTATTGCGATTAATTCGCAATAGCAACTGAAGCGGATTGCCGCAGGTGATGGTTCGCACCGCTGTGTGACGTGACTGCAACAAATTCTCAGGCCCAAGACAGTTGACCCCGCCCGGGGGGACAGCCGGGCGGGGTCGGGGCACGACACGGGGTGGATGAGGCGCCCGTGTCGGACGCAGGATCCACGTGAGATCGGCCTCAGGTACTCAAATCAGTAGCAGCTGCGAACGCGGCCAACGTACTGGCCGAAGGCGTTGTACTGGGCGACCCAGCCGCAGCGGTGATAGCCGTAGTAATAGGGGTCGTTGCTGGCGGCGATCGCGGAGCCGACCACAGCGGCGGTGGCGATGCCGGCACCCACACCCCAGACCCAGCCGGGCTGCTTGGCTTCGGCCGAGGAGGTGGTGGACACGATGCTGCCGGTGACGGCGAGGGCAGCGAGAGCTGCGGCGGCAATCTTGGTCTTGATCGACATGTGAAACTCCATCCGGGTTGAGGCGGCCCGTTGTGGCCCGCGTGCCCAGTTGGACGGAGGCTCTGCGCGTCCGGTTCGAAGACGGCGGATGCGACCCCCGGGTGAGGTCCTTTCCTCAATGATTCCAGGAGGATGTTGGCTAGCCGAGAGGGCCCTTGGCGAGCCTGTTCACGTCGAAGTTATCGACTTCGGTGAGCAGCTCGCAGAAGGCGCGCGCACCCTGATCCAACAATTGCGCGCCCTTCTCGGGAACGGCCAGCGTCGCATTGCCGATGGCGCCGCTGGCGTTCAGATCCTGCGCCTGCCAGGCGAATGGCGCGGGCCGCTGCGTCGACAGCCAGCGATACTGCGACTCCATCGCGACGCTGCTCGCGGGAAAATCCGCGATCGCATCCGCGCGCACCTGGTCGGGATAGCGCGCCAGCATGATCGAGGTCTCGACCGCGCCGCCATGAATGCCGTGGCGCACCTCCTCGGCCGGGAACAGCTTGTCGGCGCCCGACAGGCGCGACCACGACGTCGTCACCACGAACAGCTTGTGATGCGCGCGCAGATCCTGCGCGACCAGCATCATGGCCGCGCTGTTGCCACCATGGCTGGTGATGATGACGAGCTTTTTCACCCCGCGCCGCGCGACCTCCTCGCCGATCGCGGTCCACCTTTTCAGCGCCACGTCGGTCGGCAGCGTCTGCGTGCCCGGATAGTCGATATGCTCGGTGGAAATTCCGACCGGTTCAACGGGAAGGAAACTGGCCGGAATGGTCGCGGGCAAAAGCTCGCGCACGCGCGCCAGATAGGCGTCCGCGATCAGCACGTCGGTTGCAAGCGGCAGGTGCGGGCCGTGCTGCTCGGTCGCCGCCAGCGGCAGCACCGCGATCCAGCGCGATGTCTCCGCAGGGACGGCGTCGGCCCAGCGGATCTCGGTCCAGTCGCGGGACGGCATCATCAAGGTTTCTTTGCCCGAATTTGTCACGTAATTTGGCGTATGAGGGGACGCGGGCCTGGCCGGCTCGCGTCCCCGAACTTCATGCGGTTTTATCGCGTTGCTTTCACACGGGCCAGAAGCGATTGGGCCAGAAGCGATCGACGGAGTGCCATTATGACCCTCTCTCATCTGCGGCGAGCGTTAACGGCGGGCTTGATGGCCGCTCTTGTCTCGGTCGTCCCGGCGCGCGCGGAGACCCTGGACAAAGTCACCTTCGGCACCAACTGGGTCGCCGAGGCCGAGCATGGCGGCTTCTTCCAGGCGGTCGCCGACGGCACCTATAAGAAATACGGGCTCGACGTCACCATCGTCCCCGGCGGTCCCAACGAGAACAACCGGATGCTGCTGATCGCCGGCAAGATCGATTTCTTCATGGCCGCGAACACGTTGATGTCGTTCGATGCGGTCGCCAACAACGTTCCCGTCGTGACCATCGCCGCGGTGTTCCAGAAGGATCCGCAGGTGATGCTGACGCAGCCGGACGCCAAGGTCGCCAAGATCGAGGACCTCAAGCCGCTGACCCTGTTCGTCTCCAAGGAGGGCATGAGCAGCTACTTCCAGTGGCTGAAGTCCGAATACGGCTTCAACGAGAAGAACGTCCGGCCCTACAATTTCAATCCGCAGCCCTTCATCGCCAATCCCAAGAGCGCGATGCAGGGCTACGTCACCTCCGAGCCCTTCGCGGTCGAGAAGGCCGCCGGCTTCAAGCCGAACGTGCTGCTGCTCGCCGATTACGGCTTCAATACCTATTCGACCCTGATCGAGACCCGCCGCGACATCGCCGAGAAGAAGCCCGATCTGGTGCAGCGCTTCGTCGATGCCTCCATGATCGGCTGGTACAACTATATCTACGGCGACAATTCCGCCGGCAATGCCATGATCAAGAAGCTCAACCCTGAGATGACCGACGATCTGCTTGCCTATTCCGTCGCCAGGATGAAGGAATACGGCATCGTCGATTCCGGCGAGTCGTTGAAGAACGGCATCGGCGCCATGAGCGACGAGCGCTACACCTCCTTCTTCAACAAGATGGTGAAGGCGGGCGTGGTGAAGCCGGATCTCGACTTCCGCAAGTCCTACACGCTGCGCTTCGTCAACAAGGGCGTCGGCGTCGAGCTGCGTCCGAGCAAGCCGTAACGCAAGGTCCATGTCACCAGTCAAAACCTCGTCCGGGGTCGAGGCCAGCCTGACGGCGCTCGCCGTCAGCCTGCGCGGCGTGACGAAGGTCTATGACAACGGCGTCATGGCGCTCGGGCCGCTCGATCTCGCCGTGCGCAAGGGCGAGTTCATCTCGCTGCTGGGACCGTCGGGTTGCGGCAAGTCGACCGCGCTGCGGCTGATCGCGCAGCTCAGCGCGCCGTCGTCCGGCATCGTGCGGATGGCGCGTCACGAGGGACCTGCACAGCCGGGCCATGGCATCGGCTTCGTATTCCAGGAGCCGACCCTGATGCCCTGGACCAGCGTGCGCGAGAACGTGCGGCTGCCGTTGAAGCTTGCTGGCGTGGCAAAGGCGGAGGCGCGCGCGCGCGCCGACGAAGCGCTGGCGAGCGTCGGGCTTGCCGATTTCGCCGACGCCTATCCGCGCGAGCTGTCCGGCGGCATGAAGATGCGGGTCTCGCTGGCGCGCGCGCTCGTCACCGATCCGGATATCCTCCTGATGGATGAGCCGTTCGCGGCGCTCGACGAGATCACGCGCTTCCGCCTCAACAACGACCTGCTCGCGCTGTGGCGCAGCCTTCGCAAGACCGTCATCTTCGTCACCCATTCGGTGTTCGAATCCGTCTATCTGTCGCAGCGCGTGGTGGTCATGACGGCGCGGCCCGGCCGGATCCAGGCCGACATCCGCATCGAGACGGTCGAGCCGCGCGGAGAGGAGTTTCGCACCTCGGCCGCCTATTCGGATTATTGCCGGAAGGTGTCGGCCGCGCTGGCGCCGTCCTATTCGGGGCAACCGGTGCTATGAGCGCGCAGCCCTCCGTCACCGCCAGTCCGTCCGGCGCGCACCGCGCGGTGCGCTTCGTGCTTCCCGTCATCGTGCTTGCGGCCGGGCTTCTCGCCTGGGAACTCGTGGTCCGCATCAGGGAGATCCCGCCTTACGTGCTGCCCGCGCCCTCCGTGATCTTCCTGACGCTGATCAAGGACTGGGCCGTGCTGTCACAATCGCTCGCCACCACGCTTCTGACCACGCTTGAAGGATTTGTGGCAGCGAGCGTCGGCGGTATCGCGCTGGCGCTGCTGTTCAACCAGTCGAAATGGGTGGAATATTCGCTATTCCCCTACGCCGTCGTCCTCCAGGTGACGCCTGTTATCGCGATTGCACCGCTGCTCCTGATCTATCTGGAGCAGCAGACCGCGGTCGTCGTCTGCGCCTTCATCGTCGCCTTCTTCCCGGTGCTCTCCAACACCACGCTCGGGCTCAATTCGGTCGACCGCAATCTGGCCGGCCTGTTCCAGCTCTATGGCGCCTCGCCACCACAAACCCTGCGCTTCCTGAAGCTGCCGGCGGCGCTGCCCTATATCCTCGGCGGCCTGCGCATCGCCGGAGGGCTGTCGCTGATCGGCGCTGTCGTGGCCGAGATCGCGGCCGGAACGGCCGGCGCCGGCTCTGGGCTCGCCTACAGGATCGCCGAGTCAGGCTACCGATTGAACATACCCCGCATGTTCGCCGCGCTGCTGCTGTTGTCGCTGGCCGGGATTGTCATCTATGGGGTGCTGGCGCTAGTTTCCCACCTCGTTTTACGGCGCTGGCACGAAAGCGCCCTTGGAAAGGAAAACTGATGACCGCCGGTTCGATTTCGTCCGAAAAGATCGACCTTCTGATCTATGGGCCGGTGCGGCCGATCCTCGAGAACGGGTTTTCCGATCATTTCGTCGTGCACAAGGCCGAGACACGAGGCGACCTCGAGCGGCTGACACCCGCGATCCGCGAAAAGATCCGCGGCGTGGCCGTGACCTATCACACGGTGCGTGCCGACAGGGACTCGCTGTCGCAATTGCCCAAGATCGAGATGGTGGCGAGCTTCGGCGTCGGCTACGACCACGTCGACGCCAAATACGCGGCCGAGCACAACATCATCGTCACCAACACGCCCGACGTGCTGACCGAGGAGGTCGCCGACGTCGCGATGGGCCTGCTGATCTCCACCGTGCGCGAATTCATCAAGGCCGACCGCTACGTCCGTTCCGGCCTCTGGCAGACGCAGAACTATCCGCTCAGCGTCGGCTCCTTGCGCGACCGCAAGGTCGGCATCGTCGGCATGGGCCGGATCGGCCAGGCCATCGCGCGCCGGCTCGATGCCTCGCTGGTGCCGGTGGTCTACCACTCCCGCAACCCGTCCAAGGACGTCTCCTACAAGCACTACCCTGACTTGATCGAGATGGCGAAGGCGGTGGATACCTTGATGGTGATCGTGCCCGGCGGCGCCAGCACCAACAAGATGATCAATGCCGAGGTGCTCAAGGCGCTCGGCCCGCGCGGCGTGCTGATCAATGTCGCGCGCGGCTCGGTGGTCGACGAGCCGGCGCTGGTGCAGGCGCTGAAGTCGGGCACCATCCTGGCCGCCGGCCTCGACGTGTTCGCAGCGGAGCCGAGCGTGCCGGACGAGCTCAAGAGCATGCAGAACGTCGTGCTGCTGCCGCATATCGGCTCGGCCTCGGTGGTGACGCGCAACGCGATGGATCAGCTCGTCGTCGACAACCTCAAGGCCTGGTTCGCCGGCAAGGCGCCGTTGACCCCGGTTGCGGAAACGCCGTTCAAGGGGCGCTGATGACCATTCTTCGGGTCGCTGCATTGGCCATCGCGGCATGTGTCGCCGCGGTCGGCCCTGCCTTGGCGCAGGATGCGACGAGCCTGAAGAAGACGATGCCCGGGCAATGGGAGCTCTCGACCACCGAGCGCAGCAAGACCTGCGTGGTCACCATGAAGAGCGACGCCGCGGGCCAGGGCTTCAAGCTGGAGCTGGAGCCGGCCTGCAAGACCGCGCTGCCCTTCACCAAGGACATCGTAGCCTGGAGCGTCAGGGGTCTCGACATCGTTCGCTTGCAGGATGCGACCGGTGAAGCGGTGATCGATTTCACCGAGGTCGAGGCCGGCATCTTCGAGGGGCTGCGGCAGGGCGAAGGTGTCTACATCCTGCAGGACCTCGCCGCCGCCCGTTCGATGGCCAAGTCGATGGACCAGATGATCGGCGACTGGTCGATGGTGCGCGGCAACGGCCAGCCGGTCTGCGGGCTGACGCTGACCAATACCGAGGCGGGGCCGGACAATTTCCAGGTCTTCCTGAAGCCGAAATGCGATGCGGGCATCGCGCAGTTCAATCCGACGCAATGGCGGCTCGAACGCGGCCAGATCATCCTGATGTCGAAATCAGGCGATGTCTGGCAGTTCGAGGCCGACGACAACGCGCAGTGGCGGCGCGTTCCCGATACCGCTGATCCCCTGATCATGCTGCGGCAATAATTTCTCCCGGCCAATAATTTCTCTCGGGGATGTCGATTTAGCCGAGGCTCAATCGTCACATCCATAGCGAGCCGGTTTGCGGCCGGAGCGGTCGCTGCTCGCGCCAAGGGAGTTTTTCATGCGCTTCATGTACATCGTCACCTCCAGCCAGCCGATGGCGGGCCCGACCCCGGCACTGATGGAGGCGATGCAGAAAATATCAGAGCGGGAGATCAAGGCCGGTCGAATGCTCGACACCGGCGGCCTGATGCCGCTTGCGACCGGCGCACGGGTGAAGATCGTCGACGGCGAGCTCAGCGTCATCGACGGCCCCTTCGTCGAGGCCAAGGAAGTGATCGGCGGCTACGCCATTTTCGAGCTGCGCGACAAGGCGGAAGCCCTGGCCATGGCGAAGGAATTCATGCAGTTGCATCTCGATCACGTGCCGGGATGGGACGGTACCTGCGAATTGCGGGCATTCGCGACGCCGGGCGTCGACGTGGGGTGCGAGATCGACGCGCATTCCAGGGTCGCCGCCCACGCCTGATGACCACCACCGCTCGTCTTAGTGCGTTTTCAAGCGAAGTGGATACCGGTTCGCGTAAAGAAAACGCGTCAAAACAAGAATCTAGAGCCCCGTTCCGATTCCATCGGAACGGAAAGGGCTCGGGTCGGCGGCGATGACGGCCGCCGACGTCGATCACGCGATCCGCGCCGCGATTCACGCAGCTTGGCGCGTCGTGCAGCCGCGGCTGATCGCGACGCTGTCGCGCATGCTGCGGGACGTGACGCTCGCGGAGGAATTGACCCAGGACGCACTGGTCGCCGCGCTGGAGGCCTGGCCGCTCAGCGGGGTGCCGGATAATCCCGGCGCGTGGCTGGTTGCGACAGCCAAGCGCCGTGCGCTCGATCATCTGCGCCGGGCGAAAATGCTCACCCGCAAGCAGGACCTGCTGACGCACGAGCTGATGCAGGAACAGGACGCGATGCCCGATTTCGACACCGCCCTCGACGACGACATCGGTGACGAATGGCTGCGGCTGATCTTCACGGCCTGCCACCCGCTGCTGCCGCGGCAGGCCCGCGCGGCGCTGGCGTTGCGCATGATCTGCGGCCTGACCACCGACGAGATCGCGCGCGCCTTCCTGGTCACGGAGGCAACCATCGCCCAACGCATCGTCCGCGCCAAGCGCACGCTTTCGCGGTCGGGCCTCACCTACGAAACGCCTGGCGGCGAGGCGCTTTCCGAGCGTCTGGCCTCGGTGCTCGAGGTCGTCTATCTCATCTTCAACGAGGGCTATTCGGCCTCTCGCGGCGAGGAGTGGCTGCGGCCGCAGCTCTGTGACGAGGCCCTACGCATGGGACGGGTGCTGGTCGGGCTCGCGCCGCTCGAGCCCGAGGTGCACGGTCTCATGGCGCTGATGGACCTGAATTGCCGCGCGGATGCATGCCCGCACCGACCGCGATGGCGAGCCCATCCTGCTCATGGACCAGGATCGCGGGCTGTGGGATCGGCTCCAGATCACGCGCGGCCTTCGGGCGCTGAACCGCGCGCGCGAGCTCGGCGGAGCCGGCCGGTTCTACACGCTGCAGGCCGCAATCGTCGCGTGTCACGCCACCGCGGAGACGGCCGCAAGCACCGACTGGCGACGCATCGCGGAGCTCTATGGCCAGCTTGCGACGCTGGTGCGCTCGCCCGTGATCGAACTCAACCGCGCGGTCGCGCTCGGCATGGCCGAAGGGCCGCAGGCCGGGCTCGATCTCGTCGAGCTGATCGCCGACGAGCCGGCGCTCAGGACCTATCACCATCTTCAGGCCGTGCGCGGCGACCTTCTGCACAGGCTCGGCCGCTTCGCCGAGGCACGGCTATCGTTCGAGACCGCCGCCCGTCTTGCAACCAATGCGCGCGAGCGCGGGTTGATGGAACGACGTGCGGCAGACATTGCCGATGCCGGCGGCATGGCTTGAGGCGCGCTGAAACGGCTGCGCGGTTGTGGTTAGGTCGTCGGCTCTACGTCGTCGGCTTTACGTCGTAGCCTTGGGCGGCGGCGCGGTGCCCTGCGCCCACTTCTCCAGCTTGCCGAGCACGCCCCAGGCCGTGAGCGCCAGCGAGATCGGCATCGCGAACTGGCCGAGGCCCGGCACGGCCGACACGATCGTTCCGAGCAATCCGGCAATGCCGCCCGCATTGGGGCTTGCCGTCACCGACGACAGCAGCGCGGTGAGCACCGAGCCGCCGATGCCGAGCGCGGTCTTCTTGCCGTCGAGCAGCTTGCCGATGGTCTCGCCGAGCGCGCCGTTGACCTGGCCGAGCACGGGCTTGCCGTCCTTGTTGAGCAAGGTGCTGAGCAGGTCGACGACCTGCTTCAGCTGATCGACGGGGGCGGGATTGGTCGGGGTGACCGGTCCTGGCATGGGCGTCGTCTTGTTGATGAGGGAAAAGAGCCGTTCGAACAGGCTGATCGGGTCGTTGGTGGCGGGCAGCGTGTTGCCCGGTGTCGTCGTCCCCGGCGTTACGCCGCCGGCTGACGGTCGCAGCAACTGCGCGAGGTCCTCCAGCCGCTTCAGGGCCTGGGACAGATCGCCGGTCTGCCCGGCGGTGCCCGACTGCGTCGCGCGCGTGATGGCAGCGACCGTGGCCCCGTCGAGAAGGCCGGTATCCCTCAGGCCGTTCTGCTGCTGAAACTGCGAGACCGCAGCCTTGGTCTTCGGTCCGCTGATGCCGTCCTCTGCGAGCGGCGGGTTGGCGCCGAGCTTGTTGAGCGCCTGCTGCATCAGAACGACCGTCGAGGCGATGTCGTCCTCGGGCTCGGCGCGGCCGACGAATTGCGTGCTGCCGTCGATGGCGATCGAGGAATCGAGCGACATCATCGCATGCAGGATCACCGCGGTGCCGAGCTGGGAATCGACGTGGTTCGAATCGAACACGTGGTCGCGGACGAATTTGCCGGCCCTTGCCTCGGGCGGGCCGTACAGTGTCGAGCCGCCATAGAGATAGGGCGAATTGCAGCCCTTGGCGTGGTAGCCGAAGCCGTTGAACGCCTCGAGCCGGAACAGAATCCGCGCGACACCCCAGTCGTGAGCGCCAACGAAATTCTCGATTCTGAACGCGTCCACGGCGCCGTCCACGAAGGTGGCAAACGGGCCGCGCCCTTTCGGAACGATGGTCGTCGCGCGATGGATCGTTTCGCCGTTGCCGAGATAGGTGTCGAAATCGAAGTTGGATTCGCGATAGTGGCAGAGCGCGGCAAAATACCAGGGGACGCCGGTCAACCGCTCGATCTGCTGATAGGTCGCCTTGCCGTTGAGGGCCTTGCGTGCGACCGCATTGGCTTCGGCGAGGCGTGAGGGCCTGATCTCGAGACTGGCCCAATTGCGCTCGTATTCGTCTTTCAAGCTCTCGAATGACAACATTTCCCGCTCCCGCAAATGGATGAACGATCTACTCTCCGTGCATGTCAAAGTAAGCCGGGCGCCGTAATCAGGGCGTGGCGCCGGCGTAATCTGCGAGAATGTGACAGGTCGCCGGCCCGGCGTGTGTGAAATGGGTTACAGCCTGAGCGGGAAATCGGCGGCAGCACTGCGGTCGGAGGTCGCAAGCCGGATGCGGCTTGCGAACGCGGGTCACCGCGAATCCCGGAACCCGCGGCGGCGTCCGCCCGTTAGCAGCGTACACGGTCAGGAGGCTTGCTCAGGAGGCTTGCATGGCCAAGCGCGTCCTCGCGATCGGCATCGAACCCGGGGTTGCGGACTACAGCACATTCCCGCAGCTCACGCCGGAGCTCGTGCGCAACTATATCGAGACCCAGCTGCTGCGCCTGCGCGGTCTCGGTTACGAGGTCACGAGCTGCCTGATCGATCTCGACGCGGCTGCGGAAGCGGCGGTGACGGCGGCGTTGCGCGACGAGAGCTTCGACTGCATCGTGATCGGCGCCGGGCCTGCGCGAGCCGAAGCAGCGCCTGCTGCTGTTCGAGAAGGTGCTCAACCTCGTCCACCGCCTGGCGCCCAATGCGGCGATCTGCTTCAACACCACGCCCGCCGACACCGCCGAGGCCGTGCAGCGCTGGATCGAGCCCTGACACGGAGATGGCCGGCATGTGCACCGCACCCGGCACGGTCTGAGCTGCCGCCTCGCAGAGCCCCCCGGCGCCATCACGGCGCGTCCAGGTGGCGGCGCTGGCTATTTTTCTGGCCCGAATCCACTTCCGGCGCTATGACACAGCTCACCACAGGGGAGGTCGAGCATGCTTCGAGGTCTTCGCATTGGAAGTTTTGGGATCGCTGCGTGTCTGACGGTTGCGATGGCAATGCCGGTGCATGAGGCGGCGGCCCAGGACGCCGTCGGCGGCGCGATCATCGGCGGTGTCGGCGGGGCGATCCTCGGCGGCGCGATCGGTGGAGGCCGCGGTGCCGCAATCGGGGCCGTCGTCGGTGCCGGCACGGGTGCCGCGATCGCCTCCGAGGGCGAGCGCCGCCGCTCTGGTTACTACGCCTATCAGCGCGGCTGCTACATGCAGCGCCCCGACGGCCGCTACGTCCCGGTCGATCCCCGATATTGCTATTGATCGTTCAGCCTCCGGCGTCGCAGGGTTGACGGCGGCCGGCGGTTGACTTGGCGGGGAGGGGTGAGCATCGGCCGCGGGCCGCCATCCCGGGGTGGTGGATCGCATGACTATCCGATCTCGCATGTGCCGGCTTCTGATCGCCGTCATCGCAGCGGGCGAGCTCGTCGGAGCCGGGTCCGCCCGTGCACAACAGGTTCCAGCCGACGAACCCGCGTTTACGGCTTTCGTGGCCGAGCGTATCCGCGCCGAGATTCGTGACACCCCTGTCGTGATCAAGGGGCCGCTGACGCTGTCGATTGGCCCTCTGCAAGCCAACCTCGATCGCATCTACGCCTTCTGCAAGACCAACACGGGCGCCTGCAGCAAGGAGATCGGCACCTATGTCAGCGGCGTCGTGGCAACGACAAGCAATCGGAATGATCCTCCCACCAGAGCAGCGCTGCGCGTGGTCGTGCGCTCGGCCGATTACATGCGGCAGGCGCTTCGGGAGGTCGATGCGCGCGGTCCGGCCCTGACGCGGCCTCTGGCAGAGGGGCTGGTGATCGTCCCGGTGCTGGATTCGCCGCGGACGATACGGGTGTTCAATGACAAGGATCGTGCTGCGCTCGGCCTGACGCCGGACCAGGTCTTCGACATCGCCATCGCCAATCTGCGCAGCAGCATGAAGCCGCTCGCAACCGCCGCAAAGGCGGTCCCATCAGGACAATTCGGTACGCTGAAGGGAGACTACTATCAGACCAGCCGGCTTGCGCTGATCGACAGCTGGGCGCCGCTCGCGCAGGCCCAGGGTGGCGTCCTGATCGTGGCGGCGCCGTCGGCCGATCTCGTGCTCTATGCAAGCGAAGACAGCGGCGCCGCGCTCGACGCGCTGCGGACGCTCGCCAGGAACGTCATGGCGCACGCGCCGAAGCCGCTTTCCGCCGCGCTGCTGCGCTGGACGCCGAAAGGGTGGCAACTGGTTCGGTGAGATGGCCTGAGAGCCATGCGGCCGATTCAGCGGCAGGCACTGATAAGATAGGCGGGACTTCCTCTCAATCCGCCGCCACGATTTGGAGCCCTGGATCAACCGCATCCCGCGCAAGCTGGCGTGGCCACTTCTGCCGACGGTGATGTGGTCGTGCACGGCGATGCCGAGCGACCTAGTGATGTGTGGCGGGCCGGCGAGGTATCCACGCCTGCCTCACACGGCATAACGCCGGTAGAGCACGACGATGATAGCGAGCACCGTCCCGGCATAAATGATCTGCGCTACGTGATCCGAAACAACAGCGACGCGCTTTCGGCCCGCGTCCCGAAGTTTTTCATGTCTGTAGCCCGCCAACATCGCCATCAGGCATAGTACGAAGAAGATGTAGAACATCTCTTCGACCACCACCGTGTATCCGACATCGCCGATCTGACTGTTCACCGCTACGAGCAGCACCGCGCTCGCCAGGATCGAGGTCACTGGGATCGTCACGCGTTCACGAAACATGGTTTCGGGAAAGAACAGCGTGGCGAATACGACGAGCACGAGCAGAAACAGCGGCAGTAGGTTCTTCAGCATGTAGATGGCGGAGCTGCGGCGCAGCATGATGGCCGCATCGAAGCCTGCGAATTCCGTCCTTGCCTCGGCACCAAACAAAGGCGCCTTTCCGAGCGTCGATCCGCTGGACAGGGATTCGACGAAATAGTTCAGCCCGAGAAATCGCCAGAGCGGAAGTCCGGAATAGGCCCCGTCCTCGGCCCGCGAGCTTCCGTCGTCGGCGAGGCGCAAGCCGAACCGATCGATGACATAGGTGACGAGTTCCCGCCGCTGTTCCGTGTTCTGAAAAAGTAGATGCAATTGCTGCGTGTCGAATGGATAATCATGGAGATCGAAATGGGCCTTGAAATCGCCGTTGATGCGATAGAGCCGGTAACTCAGGCCGTCTTCGTGTCCAGCCTGAATCGGTCGAGCTGGATCGAACGCCCCGCGATCCAGCAATGCCGGGAATTCGACGTGCGTCTGCGCCTCATCGTCGCCAGCGAATCGCATCCAGAGATAGAAGTCGACGTTGAACGAATTTTGCTTCACGTCGATCCGGCTGACGCGAATGATGTCGATGCCGGTATAGACGACGCGCTGAATCCAGTAGCGCCGATCCTCGAACGCGATGACATGGCCCTTCTCCTGTTCCGCGGCGAGATCGATTCCATCAGGCTGATCGATGCGCACGAGTTGCTGCGGCGCCGTGACGAACCGACCGTAATGGAAGAAACCCATTCGGATCGGGCGCGGAATGTCGCGGTTCGCGTTGAAATAGAGCCGCCCCGTCAGCCCGACGACCGCCGATTTCGGACTGTCGATCGCGGCCAGTGCGGCGCGCACCCGGTCGCGATCCGCAACCTTGCTGTCGGATCGTTTCTGAATCCCCTGCCCCATAAACCGGTGATGTACGGCAGCTCGTTTCAGCGCATCGATCATCAGGCGCGCGGCGTCATACGCGCCGCCGGCAACCCAGCTTGGCGAGGTTCCCGCTTTCGCCTTGTAGTCGACGGCAAAGGCCTGCGCCGCCACGCCTGCGCTGTCGAACATCAGCGATGAAGCAGCATACAGATTCTCGCTGAAGAAACCCGGATGCGATTTTTCCTCGGGCTCGTTGGCGAAATTCTGCAAATAGCTTTCGCGGGCCGCGCCTTGGGATGCGATGATCGTTCCCTTGATGCCGTGGCGGCGCAGCGCCTTGACGATGTCTGGGCTAAAATCGGGTGCCGCGCCGACGACGATAACGCCGGGTCCGGGCTCCTGCGCGGCAGCGGCTAGCGTCCCATCCATCGATCCGATCTGACCGGCTGCGACGTCCAGTCCGAACACGTGCAACTGCTCCGCCGGATAGGCCGCGGCAAACCCATGCTCAAAATTCTTGCCGTAAGAATCGCGCGTGTGAACAAGACGGACTTTTGGCTCCTTCATCACGGCGCGCAGATGTTCCGCGATCGAGCGCGCCTGCGCGGAGACCGGCGCCAACGCACGAAAATAGTAATCATTGGTGGATGTCAGATCGTCGGCAGCCGCGCTTCCCGTGAGCGCCGGAATCCGCGCATCCTTATATACCGGCGCTGCCGCGAGCGAAGCGGAGCTGAGATAATGGCCGAGCACAGCGACGCATGGGCTTTCGGCGATCGCCTGCGCGTTCGCGCGCGCCACGGCTGGATCGCTTGCGTCGTCGAACAGAACGAGTTCAATTAGCCGTCCGTTGACGCCACCCTTGGCGTTCACCTCGTCGATTGCAAGCTGCGTCGCGACCAGGCTTTCCGTCCCGGCCGGGGCCGACGGTCCAGAGAGCGAATTGGCGAAGGCGATGCGAATAGGCTCCGGGCGAGTCCACAGGATGGCGGCCCAGGCGACGGCGAGCACCAGGGCGACGCCCGCAACAACGGCAAGCCACATTATAAGCCGCTGCTTCATCGTCGATCCTCGCATCGATCGGCATAAGCCGAGATTCTCCAGATCGAGGCCTCAATCAGGCCGAGATTGCCGCCGCTGAGAGCGTTTTTCAAGCCCGCCCCATCGCCACCGGCAAGATCTACGACCACTCAAGGCGGATGAAGGAAAAGTGCGTGGTGCCGGAAGTCCGGGCCGTCGGCCGTGGCCTCGGTCATTCACATACCCGGCCTGACACCGCGCGCATTCGCCGGATCGCTCGGAACGGCTTTCGTTCTGGCCGTGGAGCGCGGCCGACGAGGCGCTTGATTGAACGGACCTCAATGAGGCGTTCCGCCACTTCTCTGATGGGCCAGAAGCGGACATTGATTGGCCTTCCGCGTTCTCCGCAAAGCGGAGTAGGCTACGCCTACTGCCGTCCGTGCCCAATTGTTGCGGAGGGACTGCCATGAAACTTCGCCGCCGAAATTTTCTGCATCTCGCCGCGGGGGCCGGCCAGATGGTGTTCCCGCCGCCGAAGGAGGCTCTCATTCCGCGCGCAAAATTTCGCGTTGACGGACCGAACTAAGACAGGAGAACCAGACATGGCCGCTTTTCAAGAGGTTTTCCGCCGCTCCGGCATCGATGAGCGCCGCAGCCCGCCGGGCATGGTGGTGCCGTTCGGCGGCTCCAACATCGTGGCGCTGATCGATCCCGGAAGAAAGCTCAAAGTCGATCCTAACCCCCATGCCCTCGGGATCAAGGAGATCGATGGCGCCGATACCCTTAGACGCGTAATGCAAGCCAGAGACACCTTCTCCGAACCCGATATCGATCCGCAGCTCAGGGCGGCGTCACTTCCCACCACCTTCAATGGCGATGCACGGTTTTTCGAAATCAATGGCCGGATTAAGCCGATTGGCTTTCCCGGCCTGGAGGTGGTGGCCCGGTCGGCCGGCCGGAAGATCGAAGCCAAGCTCCATGTCGTCGTGCTGCCGGAAATCAAGATCAAGGTGGCGTTCCGTAACGTCATGGTTCCGGGGAGTGGCGGCGCTCCGGCGTTTCACGCCAAGAAGCCTTGCAACGAGCAAGATGAATTGCTGACGATGAACAATATATGGAGGCCGCAGGCCAACATCCGCTTCGAGCGGGTGCCAAGCGACTGGCTGGTCATCGACGACTCGCAGGCTGCCGTCAAACAGGACCTCGCCACTGCGACTGGCATGAAGGATGCGAGCCTAGCGACCTTTCCCGATGTGATCGACGTCGAAAAACTGAAGGGCTTCTTCGTCAAACACAAAGTTCAGGGCGCCCATCTAACCATTTTTTGCGTCGATAAGGTTTGGTCCAATGGCGGCCCCGCCAATGGCTCATTTGCTCGATCGCTGGACCTTGCCTTCATCAGCTCGCAACGCGGGCCTAACACGTCTGCCCATGAATCCGGCCATTTTCTCGGCTACTACTCGAAGAGCGCGAGCAAACCTTGGGACAGCCAAGGCCACACGCTGGAGACCGATCCGAAAACCGGAAAAGAAAACAGGGCGGAAGACATCAAGATGCTGATGCGCGGGGGAGGCGCCGGGTGGAAAATTCCGTTTAATCTCGTCAAGGAGTTCCGCGACTTCCCCGGCTAGCCTCCGAAGATCAGACAGAAGCTGGAAATCACTCCAGGCGTTGAATGTCGCCTTGGGTCAGTCGCGTCGTTTTGCGAAGTTCGCGGTAAGGTCCGCTTTAGCCCCGAGAGCCGACGTCGTTAGATCAGCTTCATCCCCTTCAAGCTGGAATGCCCGTTCTTGCCGACGATGATGTGGTCGTGCACGGCGATGCCGAGCGGCCTGGCGATGTCGATGATCGCTTTCGTCATCTGGATGTCGGCCTGCGAGGGCGAGGGATCGCCGCTAGGGTGGTTGTGCACCAGGATCAAGGCGGTTGCCGACAGCTCCAGCGCGCGCTTGATCACCTCGCGCGGATAGACCGGGGTGTGGTCGACGGTGCCGGTCTGCTGCACCTCGTCGGCGATGAGCTGGTTGCGCTTGTCGAGGAAGAGCAGACGGAATTGCTCCTTGTCGGCAAAGGCCATGCTGGTGCGGCAATAGTCGATCACCTCGTTCCAGGACGACAGCGCGTTGCGGCTGTTGACCTCGCCCTTGGCGACGCGATGCGCGGCGGCTGCGATCAGCTTGAGCTGGTGGATCGCGGATTCGCCGATGCCGTCGATCTCGCGCAAGCGCGCCACCGGCGCGTGCACGACCTCGGCGAACGAGCCGAAAATCTTGATCAGCGTCTTCGCGAGCGGCTTGGTGTCGCGCCGCGGCAGCGCCGGAAACAGCGCCATCTCCAACAGCTCGTAGTCGCTGAGCGCATCCGCCCCGGCGCTGTAGAAGCGCTCGCGCAACCGCTCGCGATGGCCGTGATAGTGCGGCGCGTCCTCCGGCTTGCTCTTGTCGTGGTCGGCTTTGGCGGGCATCGGCCGCCAGCATCGCCGGGGACCTGCGCTTTTGCAACCGTCAATTGCGGGACGGTGCGCCGGTCGCTGTCTTGCCGGTCCGTGCAGGAGCGGGCACCGTGACCGCCACCACGCCTGCGAGAATGAGCGCCATTCCGGCAAGACTGGACCAGCTAAAACGCTCGCCGAGCCACGCGGTGCCGAGCGCCACGGCGAAGCCCGCGCGCAGATAGCTGCCGCTGGTCGTGCCGAGCGGGCCAAGCGTGTGGATCAGCCGGAAATAGATCACCATCGCGAACGCCGTGCAGATCACCGCGAGCGCGATCACCGCTGCGATCGCCTGCGCCGTCGGCGCCAGCGTCCATGGCTGTTCGAGAACGGCGGCCGCGGGGAGCATCAGAACCGCTGCGCAGCTCATGGCTCCGGCGGCCGTGACGATCGCGGGAAGGCCCGAGAAGCGCTGTCCCCATATCGGCGCGACCGCGTAGCAGAGGCTCGCGCACAGCACGGCCGCTTGCGCCAGCGGAGCGGTCGTGCCGATCCCCGAGAGCGCGTCGGCGCCCATGGTCACGGCAACGCCCGCAAGGCCAAGAGCGACGCCGATGATCTTCCGGCCGCTGATGGTCTGCCGCCCGCGCCCGGTCGTCAACGCGATTGCGAGCACGAACATCGGCGGAGTCGCATTGAGCACGCCGGCGAGGCCGCTGGCGATATGCGCCTCGCCCCAGCTGATCAGGGTGAACGGCAGCGCACTTTGCAGCAGGCCCTGCACGAGGAACGCAGCCCACACCGATCCCCGGCGGGGAAGGGCATGTCCCTGCGCGCGAGCGATCAGGAGCAGGAGAATGGCCGCGATGGTCACCCGCGCCGCGACCATCGTGACGGGCGGAATCGAGGGGATCGCGACCTTGATCAGCGTGAACGCGCTGCCCCAGATCAGCGCCAGCAGCAGCAGGAGCCCGATTTCGAACGCGAGCGTGGTTTGTCCTGACGTCGTTTGTTGCGCCTGCGTGCTCATGCGATGTGCTCCCGATGTGTCGGCACCATGATCCGGAGCGACGGCGCGGGCTGGCTGAATTCGGACCTCATCGCCCGACCGAGTCCGATTTCAGCTACTCGGCGAGCCGCGCGGCCATTATTCTTCCGCGATGGCGACAGGTTCGGCACATCGGCAAACGCTGCCACCGCATCTCGACTGGGACACATGCGACCGGGCGCGGCTGGCGCGTGCGCGCGCGTTCGACGGCCTGTTCTTCTCCGGCGTCCGCTCGACGCGGATCTATTGCCGGCCGGTCTGTCCGGTTCGCCCCGCGCGCTCCGAGAACGTGACCTTCTATCCGACCGCTGCGGCTGCGGAGCGCGCCGGCTTCCGCCCATGCCTGCGTTGCCGGCCGGAAGCGGCGCCGGGGTCGCCGGCCTGGATGGGGACCGCCACCACCGTTGCGCGCGGCATGCGCCTGATCAACGACGGTTTTCTGGATCGCGCGTCGATGGTGGAGCTTGCAGAGGCGCTTGGGGTCGGGCCGCGCCATCTCTTGCGCCTGTTCATGCGCCACGCCGGCGCGAGCCCGAGCGAGATCGCGGCGACCCGCCGGGTGCAGGAAGCCAAGCGTCTGATCGACCAGACTGAGATGACGTTGGCGGAGATTGCGTTTGCGGCGGGCTTCGGCAGCGTCCGCCGCTTCAACGATGCTTTTGCCGCGACCTACAGGCGGCCGCCGTCGTCATTCCGCCGCCGGCGATAGGACGCGCGCCGGGATCACCCGATCTGTTTCTCGCCGTGCCGCTCCGACAGCGTGAAGATCTCGACGCCGGTCGCGGTCACGCCCACCGAGTGTTCGAACTGCGCCGACAGCGAACGGTCGCGGGTCACCGCGGTCCAGCCGTCGGAGAGGATCTTCACATGCGGCTTGCCGAGGTTGATCATCGGCTCGATGGTGAAGAACATGCCGGGCTTGAGCTGGACGCCTTCGCCGGGGCGGCCGATATGGATGATGTTCGGCTCGTCGTGGAACATGCGGCCGAGGCCATGGCCGCAGAAATCGCGCACCACGCTCATGCCCTGCGGCTCCACGAAGCTCTGGATGGCGTGGCCGATGTCGCCGGTGGTGGCGCCGGGCTTCACCGCCGCGATGCCGCGCATCATGGCTTCATAGGTCACCTCGATCAGCCGCTCGGCCTTGCGCGCAATCGGGCCGATCGCATACATCCGGCTGGAATCGCCGTACCAGCCGTCGACGATGAAGGTGACGTCGATGTTGACGATGTCACCCTCTTTCAGCGGACGGTCGCCGGGCATGCCGTGGCAGACCACGTGGTTGAGCGAGGTGCAGGTCGAGTAGCGGTAGCCGCGATACATCAGCGTCGCCGGATAGGCGCCATGGCTGAAGGCGAAGTCGCGGACGAACTGGTCGATGCGCTCGGTCGGCACGCCCGGCCCGACAATGTCGGTGAGCTCGTCGAGGCACTTGGCTACCAGCGCGCCCGCCTTGCGCATGCCGGCAAAGGCGCTCGGTCCATGCAGCTTGATCTGTCCGGTCTTGCGCAGGGAGGTATCGGTGGCTTCGACGTAGCTCATGCTTGTATGGTCTTTGCGGGGCTCGATGCGGTGGAAAGGGCTTGATTTCAGGCCCTAATCTAATGATCGCGGGCCTTCATGCAAGCCGAGCGTGGGCCTTGCGCCCGAAAGCGGGCCTAATTCGGGACTTCTACGGTGGTTTCCACCGGCAGGGCGCCGCCGCGGACGCGGATTTCGCGGACCGGATAGGGAACCCGGATGCCCTCGCGCTTGAAGGCCTCCCATAGCGCCAGCATCACGTCGCTTTTGACATTGTCCATGCCGTCGGGGTCGGCGAGCCAGAGGGTCAGCGAGAACTTCATCCCGGCCTCCGCGAACTCGGTCAGGATGCAGTTCGGCGGCTTGGCTTTCTGCGCGCGGGGATGGGCTATGGCCGTCTCGATGGCGAGCTTGCAGACCAGCCTGGGGTCGGCGTCGTAATTGGTGCCGAAGGCGATCTTCACCAGCGTGTTCTTGTCGGTATAGGTCCAGTTGACGACCTTCTGCGTCACCAGGTCCTCGTTCGGCACCAGGAACTCGCGGCCGTCGCCGGCGGCGACGGAAATATAACGCGTCTTCATCGCGCTGATGCGCCCGGTGTTGTCGCCGATGGTGACGAGATCGCCGGGCTTCACCGACTTGTCGGCGAGCAGGATGATCCCCGAGATGAAATTGGCGACGATCTTCTGCAGGCCGATACCGATGCCGACGCCGACCGCGCCGGAGAATACCGCGAGCGCCGAGAGGTCGATGCCGACCGCGCCGAGCGCAATGACGATTGCGATGGCCAGAAGTCCGATGCGGATGATCTTGACCAGCAGCACCTGCACCGACGGCGTCAGATCGGTGGTCGAATTGATCCGGCTCTCGGCGAAATTGCTGGCGATGTTGGTGGCCCACAGCGCGATGAGCAGCAGCGCGCCGGCCTTGATCACCAGCAGCGGGGTCAGCCGCAGGCCGCCGAGCACGATCGCGAAGGAATCGAGCAGATCGATCGTCGCGTCGAGCTGGCCGAGGATGGAGAGCGCGGCGACGAACCACGCCGTGATCGACACCAGCTTGACGATGAAGGCGTTGCGTAGCACCGAGGTCACGAGCCGGATCGCCAGCCAGGCCAACCCCATCTTGGCGGCGACCATCAAGAGATAGCTGCGGCTCGGCCAGGTCGCATGGTACATCACGAAGCGGGAGATGATCACGAGCAGGGTGAACACCGCCGTCGAGGCACTGGAGACCATGACGCGGGAGAAGTGCCGGAGCGGCAGCGGCCAGCCCATCGCCAGCGATGTCATGTCGACGCGGTTGCGAACGCCGGCTTCCGCGGCATAGGCGATGCCGGCTGCCGCGAGAATGAGACCAAATTGCAGGTAGAACCAGGGTGAGGAAATCTCCGCCCCGACGCTGCGTGCGGTCGTCTGCACGAACTCCATGAAGTCTTTGAGGTCCATGTCCATCGGTCTCGTCGGGAAGCGGGGGAGGAATTGATTCGAGGGCGCCGCAGAATCCCACAAAGGGTGCGGCCCGGCCATCGATACACCGCTATGTGAAGCGCGTTAAGGCCGCAAAATACGGGCAGATTGCCGCGAGCGGGAGAAAATGGGTTGGCGCGCCGGTGCAGCGACGATAAGGATGCAAATCCAGCTATTTTTACCCGGAAGGTGGATGGCCTCTCTCGACTCTGTCAGCCTCGCCATATTGCTCGGCGCCGTCCTGGTGATGGCGGGTATCCTGTCGAGCCTGCTTGCGCTGCGCTTCGGCGCGCCCCTGCTGCTCGTCTTCCTTGTGATCGGCATGCTCGCGGGCGATTCCGGTCCCGGGCAGATCCAGTTCGACGACGTCCGCACCACCTATCTGGTCGGCTCGGTGGCGCTGGCCCTGATCCTGTTCGACGGCGGCCTGAAGACGCGCTTTGCCAGCATCCGCACCGTGCTTGCGCCATCCGTGGTGCTCGCGACCGTCGGCGTGCTGCTGACCGCGCTGATCACGGCGCCGTTCGCCAAATACGCGCTCGACCTCAACTGGACGGAGTCGCTGCTGGTCGGCGCCGTGGTGGCCTCGACCGATGCGGCCGCCGTGTTCCTGCTGGTCCATACCCAGGGCCTGCGCCTGCGTCCGCGCGTCGGTGCGACGCTGGAGGCCGAGTCCGGCACCAACGACCCCTTCGCGATCTTCCTCACCCTGATGCTGGTCGAATACATCTCGCTGGGATCGAGCTCGGCGGGGCACGTGCTGATGGAGTTCCTGCAGGAGGCGGTGCTGGGCGCCGTCGTCGGCTTCTTCGGCGGACGTCTCGTCGTCATCGCGCTCAACCAGGTGGCGCTGCCGCAGGGCCTGCATGCGCCGTTCGTGACCACAGGCGCGCTCGTGATCTTTGGCGGCTCGCAGATCATGCATGCCTCGGGCTTCCTCGCGGTCTATCTCGCCGGCATCATCATCGGTAACCGGCCTACGCGCGCGCATAATTCGGTGGTGACCTTCCTCGATGCCGCGACCTGGCTGGCGCAGATCGTGATGTTCGTGCTGCTCGGTCTCCTGGTCTCGCCGAGCCGGCTCGGCGCCAGCGTTTTGCCGGCTGTCGCCGTCGCGCTCGTGCTGATGCTGGTCGCACGGCCGCTCGCGGTGTTCGTCTGCCTGGCGCCATTCCGCTTCAACTGGCGCGAAAGGATCTTCATCGCCTGGACGGGCCTGCGCGGTGCCGTCGCGATCTTCCTGGCGTCGATCCCGATGCTGGTCGGCCTGTCCAAGGCCTATCTCTATTTCGACGTCGCCTTCGTCGTCGTCATCATCTCGCTGCTCTTGCAAGGCTGGACCCTGGCGCCGGCCGCACGCAAGCTGCACGTCGCGCTGCCGCGCGCCGAGCGCGGCCCGAGGCGTGTCGAACTGGATCTGCCCGGCCAGCTCGAGCAGCAGCTCGTCGGCTATCCGGTGCGATCCAAGAGCCTGTACTTCCGCCGCGGCCTGATCCCGTCCTGGTCGAAGCCGACGCTGGTGATCCGCAACGAGAACATTCTGACGCCGACGGAGGCCGATCCGATCGCGCCTGGCGACTACATCTATCTGCTGGCGCCGCCGGAAAAGGCCGAGTCGCTCGACCGCTTCTTCGTCGACATGCAGCCGAGCACCGCGCCGGACCCGCATCTGCTCGGCGACTTCATGGTCTCCGGCGAGCACACGCTCGCCGAGCTCGCCGAGATCTATGGCGTGAAGGTGAGCGAGGACGAAGGCAAGCTGACCTTGGCCGACTATTTCGACGTCCATCTCGACCGCGCGCCGAAAGAGGGCGCTGAGCTTGCGCTGGACGAGATCGTGCTGGTCGCACGCAGCATCTCCGGCGGCCGCGTCAACGTCGTGGGCCTGCGCCTGCCGGAAGACGAGGAAACGCCCGCGCCATTGACGCGCTGGCAGGCGCTGCGCCGCAAGCTGGCGGAGCTATGGACCTCGGTGGCGGGGGTTTAGCGGTCCCGGCGTCGTCATGGCGGTGTGAGTTGTTGAAGCGATATGCCTCCCCAACGTCGTCCTGGCGAAAGCCAGGACCCATTACCACCGGCGGCAGTTTTGCGAAGACACGTGGTGACCATCTGTCCCAGCGACTCCTCCGTGGGGTAATGGGTCCCGGCCTTCGCCGGGACGACGGCGGAGGGTGTGGTTCCACCAACAGTGCCCGCATCGAGGAGTCTCTCCTTCGCGCTCGCTGCCGGCTTTTTGTCCAATTCATTGCGGCAACCTTGCGGCTCCATCCAGCGCGAACGTCGCGGATGTTTTTTTGCAAGATGCGCATTCGCGACAGACTCTCGCAATGTAGGCGTGAGACTGAAGCCACTATTGGGTCGGGCTTGATCATCCTGCCAGGCCCGACATGGCTCACCTGCGCGACGCTCCGCGTTCGATGCGGACACGCGCAAGCGGAAAGACATTTGAATGACCTTGGTACTGAACCGCACCTGCGAGACCGACTGCATCGCGAGGGAGATCTCGCATGTCGTCTGCTGACATCCTGCCGTTCTTCCGCGCCTGGATTCGCGATCCTTTGCGTGTCGCAGCGGTTGCGCCGTCGGGACCCGCCGCGTCGTCGCTGATGGCGCAGGAGATTACGGCCGAGACTGGCCCCGTCATCGAACTCGGCCCCGGCACCGGCGTGTTCACCCGCGCATTGCTCGATCGCGGCGTCCGGCAGCAGAATCTGACGCTGGTCGAATACGGCTCCGATTTCATCCCGTTGCTGCAGCAGCGCTTCCCCGGCGCGCGCGTGCTGTGGATGGATGCGGCCTGGCTGGTGAGAGAAAAACTGTTTGAAGGGGCGCCGGTCGGCGCCGTCGTCAGCGGCCTCGGATTGCTCACGATGCCGCCAGGAAAAGTGCTGGCGATTCTCGACGGCGCGTTTGCCTATCTCCGTCCGGGCGGCGCGTTTTACCAGATCACGTACGGCCCGCGCTGTCCCGTCCCTGATGCGATCCTCGATCATCTCGATCTGCAGGCAAGTTGCATCGGGCAGACCTATCGCAACCTGCCTCCGGCCTCGGTGTACCGGATCAGCCGCCGTCCCCCCTGCGCGTGATCGAGGCACCATGGACACGTCGAGCACGATCGCAATGTTTCTGCACTTCGGCCTGCTGGGCATTGGTTGCCTGGCGATCGCCGAGAAATTCATTCCGCTGTTTCCGTCCTACGTTCTGTTGATGCTGCTCGGTCTCACCGTGTCCGACGGCGCGTCGCTGGCCATGACCATCGTGGCGACAAGTGTTGGATCGGTCGTCGGCGCGCTCGGCTGGTACGGGCTTGGCCGCGCGCTCGGCTCGCAGCGGATCGAGCGACTGGTGAGGACTTACGGCAAATACGTGCTGCTGCGGCCCTCGTTCTATCAGCAGCTCACCGATGCCTATCGCGGCAACCATTTCTGGGTCACGCTGATCGGCCAGACGCTGCCGACCGTGCGGATCTATCTGGCGTTGCCGGCCGGCGTGCTGCAACTGGAGCCGCGCGCCTTCGTCACCGCCACCGCAATCGGCACCGTGATCTGGAACATGCCGTTCCTGAGCCTTGGCTATGTGCTGCGCGACAGCGGTCAGGATCCCGTCAGCATCGGCTTCTGGGTGGTCGCCATCCTCGTCGCTGTGGAGGTCGCGATCATTCTCGGCCTTCGCCTTTACATGCACGCGATCGCGCGGCCGCGCCTTGCGTCGTCGCGCGCCATCGCCGCCCCCAAGGCTGTGGAGGAGATCGCATGAGACCCCTGTTGTCCCGGTTTCGGTCCGGCTCGCACACGCTTGAGCATCTCACCGCCGCGGTGCTGATCCTGCTCGCCGGCCTTCAGTTTGGTGTCGCGGCGTCCGACGGGCGGCATCGTGGCGCCCAGTTCGCGCTCCTGGTTCTTGCCGTCGGCGTCTATTGGCATCGCTCGATCTTCCGGCGCCGCGCCAACCGCGATGTGACGAAGGCGGTCGCGGGATTGGCGGAAGCTGCCGCGATGGCATTCCTGCGCGATGACAATCGCGGAGACCGGCCGGCGCAGAGTCCGGACAGGGATGCGGCTTTGCCGTCCGACGTCGTCAAGGTCAGGAGCTTGTTCATCTCCGATGTCCATCTTGGGACGAGGGGATGCCAGGCCGAGCGGCTGATCGACTTTCTCCATCACCATGACGCCGACACTGTGTTCCTGGTCGGCGACATCGTCGATGGCTGGTACCTGCGGTCGAGCTGGTACTGGCCAGGCACGCACAATGCAGTGGTGCAGACGCTCGTCGATATCGCGCGGCGCGGCAAGCGGATCGTCTATGTAGCCGGCAATCACGACGAGTTCGTGCGCGACTATGTCGGCTCGACCTTTGGCAGCGTCGAGGTGGTTGAGCACGCGATCCACCGGGGCGTCGACGGCCGCGCTTATCTCGTCGTCCATGGCGATCACTTCGATCTCGTCGTACGCCACGCCCGCTGGCTGGCGCTGCTCGGCGATGCCGGCTACCGCACGGCGCTTGCCTCCAACGTCTGGCTCAACTGGATCCGGAGTCGGTTCGGGCTCGCCTATTGGTCGTTCTCGTCCTGGGCGAAGCTGCGGGTCAAGAATGCGGTCAATCACATCGGCCGCTTCGAGGAGATCCTGTCGTCGGAGGCAAGGCGGCACGCTGCGCAGGGCGTGATCTGCGGCCACATCCATCACGCGGCGATGCATGACGAGTTCGGCATTCGCTACATCAACACCGGCGACTGGGTGGAATCCTGCACCGGTGTCGTCGAGCACCATGACGGCCGGTTCGAGATCATCCGCTGGGTCGAGGCGCGGCCCCAGCAGATGCCGGGGCCGTCGAGCGTGGTGCCGTTCGCACGGGCGGTCGCCTGATGCGCGTGCTGGTGGCGACCGACGCCTGGCGCCCACAGATCAACGGCGTGGTGCGCTCGCTCGAATATCTCGCCAGCGAAGCGCCTTCGTTCGGCGCCAGTATCGGCTTCCTCACGCCGGGCGATTTCCCCACCGTGCCGCTGCCCGGCTACCGGGAGATCCGCCTCGCGCTGGCCTCGGTGGGGCGAATCGAGCGCGCGATCAAAGGCATGGGTCCGGATTCCGTGCACATCGCGACCGAGGGGCCGATCGGGTGGATCACTCGCCATGTCTGCCAGACCCGCGGCTATCCGTTCACGACGAGCTATCACACCCGCTTTCCTGAATATCTGGCGGAGCGGCTGCCGGTGCCGCTGAGGTGGAGCTATGCGGTACTGCGCCGTTTCCACAACGGCGGCGACGGCATCATGGTCGGCTCGCCGACGCTGGAACAGGCCCTGAAGGCGCATGGCTTCCGCAACCTGATGCCTTGGTCGCGCGGCGTCGATGCCGTGCTGTTTCGTCCGCGCAGCGTGCAGCCGCTCGCCTTTCCGGCGCCGGTGTTCCTGTATGTCGGCCGCATCGCGGTCGAGAAGAACCTCGAGGCTTTCCTTGCCTTGGACCTGCCGGGCTCGAAGGTCGTGGTCGGCGACGGGCCGTTGCGTGCGAGCCTGCAGGCGCGGTTTCCGCAGGTCCATTTTCTCGGCACGCGAACCGGGCGAGCACTCGCCGATGTCTACGCGTCAGCCGATGTCTTCGTCTTTCCGAGCCTGACCGATACGTTCGGGTTGGTGATCCTCGAAGCGTTGGCGTGCGGCCTGCCGGTTGCGGCCTTCCCGGTGATGGGGCCGCTCGATGTGATCGGAGAGTCCGGATGCGGCTGTCTCGATGCCGACCTGCGCCGCGCGGCGCTCGCCGCCCTGCAGGTGCCGCGCGAAAAATGCCGGGCCTATGCCCTGACCTTCACTTGGCAGGAAAGCGTGCGGCAGTTTCTCGACAACGTCAAGCGGGCGCATGGCATGCTGACCGACGCCGCGCGGCCGCTATTCGCGAGCTGAGGACGACAAGCAAAAGAGCGGCAACGTCACAAGCCCCTCACGTCAGCACCTTCACCCCGCCGAACGACGTCACGCGCCCCTCTTTCAGCATCACGATTTGCGTCGCGAGCTGGCGCAACTCGGCGACGTCGTGGCTGACATAGACCATCGGGACGTTGGCCTCATCCCGCAGCCGCACCAGATAGGGCAGGATCTCGAGCTTGCGGCCTTCGTCGAGCGCGCCGAGCGGCTCGTCGAGCAGCAGCAGGCGCGGTTTGGACAACAGCGCGCGGCCGAGCGCGACGCGCTGGCGCTCGCCGCCGGAGAGTTTTCCGGGACGGCGGTCAAGCAAGGCACCGATGTCGAGCAGGTCGATGACGCGCCTGTGCTGGGCAGGATCGGGTGCAAGGCGGTTCATCCGTCGTCCATAGTCGAGATTCTGCGCAACGTTGAGATGCGGGAACAGCCGCGCGTCCTGGAACACATAGCCGATGCGGCGGCGCCAGGGCGGCACATGAATGCCGGCCGCGGTGTCGTCCACGGTCTCGCCGTCAATCACGATGGTGCCGCGGTCGGGCCGCAAGAGCCCGGCGATCATGTTGACCAGCGAGGTCTTGCCGGCGCCTGATGCACCGAACAGGCCGATGACGCGCCCTTCGCCGATGAACGATGCGTGAAGCGAGAACTCGCCGAGCTGCTTTTCGACATCGACCCGCAGCATGGTCAATTCCCGTGCAATCGCGCGGTGGCGCGGCGGGCGAACCACTCGGCGGCAATCAGCGCACCCAGCGCCAGGATGACCGAGACGATCACGAGGCGGCCCGCCGCGGCATCGCCATCGGGCGTCTGGATCAACGAATAGATCGCCGAGGAAATCGTCTGGGTCTCGCCGGGAATGTTGGAGACGAAGGTGATGGTCGCGCCGAACTCGCCGATCGCTTTCGCGAAGCCGAGCACCATGCCGGCGAGCACGCCGGGCAGCGCCAGCGGCAGCGTCACGGTGAAGAACACTTTCCACGGTGCCGCGCCAAGCGTCTCCGCGGCCTGCTCCAGCTTGCGGTCGATCGCCTCGATCGACAGCCGCATCGGGCGTACCAGCAGCGGAAACGACATCACGCCGCAGGCGAGCGCCGCGCCGGTCCAGCGGAACGCGAAGACGATGCCGAGATGGTCGGCGAGGAAGCCGCCGACGAGGCCGCGGCGGCCGAAGGTGAGAAGCAGCAGATAGCCGGTCACGACCGGCGGCAGCACCAGCGGCAGGTGCACCAGCGCATCGAGCAGCGACTTGCCCCAGAAATCGCGTCGCGCGAGCAGCCATGCCAGCGCAATGCCGAACGGCGTCGCCACCAGCGTTGCGATCACGGCGACCCTGAGCGAGAGCAGGATCGCAGTCCATTCGGCAGGTGAGATCTCGGACATCAAGTCGCAGATATCACGTCGTGGGGCTGATCAGGAACTTGAAGCCGTATTTTTCCAGGATCGTCTTGGCCGCGGTCGAGCGCAGGAAGGCGAGATAGTCGCCGGTCTCGCCCTTCGCGGTCACGGTCGCGGCAACGGGATAGATGATCGCGGGATGCGAATCCGCCGGGAAGGTGCCGACGATCTTCACGCCCGGCTCGACCTTGGCGTCGGTCGAATAGACGATGCCGAGATCGGCCTCGCCGCGGGCGACCAGCGTCAGCGCGGCGCGCACGCTCTCGGCCATGGCGAATTTCGGCTCGGCCGCCTGCCACGCGCCGAGCTTCTCGAGCGCCGCCTTCGCATATTTGCCTGCTGGCACCGACTTGACGTCGCCGGTCGCGATCCTGCCGTCGCCGGCGAGCTTGGCGAGGTCGAAGCCCTGCGCGATGGTGACGTTGTCGATCTTGGAATCCTTCGGCGCGATCAGCACGATGCTGTTGCCGAGCAGGTTGACTCTGGAAGGCTCGTTGATGGTCTTCCTGGAGACCGCGTAGTCCATCCAGTCGGTGTCGGCGGAGACGAACACGTCGGCGGGCGCGCCCTGCTCGATCTGCTTGGCGAGCACCGAGCTTGCGGCATAGCTGACGCTGAACTTGACGCCGGTCTTCGCGGTGTAGGCCGCGTCGATCTCGTCGAGCGCGTTCTTCATCGAGGCGGCGGCGAACACGGTGATGGTCTTGTCCTCGGCGGCGGCGGGCGACAAAGCCGCGAGCAAAACGATGAAGGCGGAAAAAAGTACGGAAGGGCGGGACATCGGGAGCGCTCCATGCGCGCCTGCGCGCGCCAATAGCGCACGCAAGACGGCGTTGGTTGAGTCAGGGGTGCGATCGGCGGACGCGCTGTTCCGGGGAGCCCGACGGACTTACGGTCCCTCGGGATATCGCTGGGCGCGACCATAACAGGCTGGCGGAACAGGTCAAAGGCGACCTTTGAGGTCAAAGGCGACCTTTGGTCCGACCCTTGCCTACTCGCTCGGCAGGATCGCGATCGAGATAAAATTGTCCCTGGCGCCGCTGACCTGGAGCACCAAGGGCTGCGCCGACAGCTCGTATTTCATGGTCTTGCGGATGCCGTCGCAATCGGTCGCGCCGCTGAAGGCCATGGGCTTGAGGACATGCCCGTCCTGCACCACGTCGACCCAGGCGCCGGCCGACAGGCTGATCGTGTAGAGCCCGGCTTTCGTTGTCTTGATGCCGGTGAAGCCGGCAAAGGTGCCGTCCTTTGGCGCCCGCTCCGGCGGCGTGGGCAGCTTTGCTTCGCTCGGGGCGACCAGCCCCAGCGTAATGGCCGATGACGGCAGCGCGGCCTGTTCGCTCCCCGAAACGAGCTTCGCACGGTCCGGCGCCGTCAGCGCGGCGCGCTCGCGCTCGATCGGCCATTTGAACTTGTCGCAGCCGCTCGGCTCTTCGGCGGCCAGAGCGGAGGTCGCACCGAGCGTGAGCGCGGCGAGGAAGGTGAGGATGCGCATGTCAAATCTCATCGTTGGCCACGCGAAAGACGCGGGGCTTGCGGTCAGGCTTGTTGAAGAACGGGATGCGCGTCCCGAGATGCCGCGGGCTTACGGCGCGGCGGCAGGCCGATACTAGCGCATTTGGCTGGTGCGAACCAATCAACTCATTCGTCAGCCCGGGCCGCGGGCCCCAATCACCACTGTCGTCCCGGACAAGCGGAGCGCAGATCCGGGATCCATAGCCACAGGCGGGTGTGGTCACGGGGGTTCTGAGTTGCCAGCTCGCGCCACAACCACTCCCTGTGGTTATGAGTCCCGTGCTCGCTTCGCGCCCCGGGACGACGGCGGTGAGGAGGCGGCAGCGTCAATATCAGCTCGTCGTCCTGGACAAGCGAGCAGAGCGAGCGCTGATCCAGGACCCATACCCCCAGGATTGTGTTTGGCGAAGACTCGCAGTTGCCACTTCGCCCAACAACTCCTCCCTGGGGTAATGGGTCCTGGCTTTCGCCAGGACGACGGCGGAGAGCGTTACGGTTTCGCATCCGCCGCGTGCAGCACCGCCTTGCAGGCCGCCGGCATCTGCGCCAGCGTCATCGGCGGTTTCGGTTTTGGCGGTTCCGGCGGCGGCTTGGGGTGCAGCACGGCATCAGAGAACCAGTAGGCGAGATCGGCCTCCTTGCAGCCTTCGTCCTCGGACTGCGACGGCTGGCCCTCGCATTCGCCGGCGCCCGGCGGGCAGCGCATGCGGATGTGGAAGTGATAGTCATGGCCCCACCATGGCCGGATCTTCGACAGCCAGGAGCGGTCGCCCTTGGCCTCGCGGCACAGCGCCTTCTTGATCGCGGCATTGACGAAGATGCGCTGCACCGCCGGCTCCTGCGCGGCGTCGCGCAGCACCAGCACGTGGGACGGCGTGAACGCCTTCGGGTCGATGTCGAGCCGGTCCTGCCGCACCATCATCACCGCGGACATTTCCTCGCGCTCCTCGCGCGAGAGCCGATGGTCGGGCATCGGCGTCAGCCAGATGTCGGCATCGAGGCCGATCTGATGGCTGGCATGGCCCGACAGCGCCGGCCCGCCGCGCGGCTGGGCGATGTCGCCGACCAGGATGCCCGGCCAGCCCGCGTCCTTGTGCGCCCTGGCCGCGAGCCGCTTGATCAACGCGATCATCTCGGGGTGGCCGAAATTGCGATTGCGCGACAGCCGCATCACCTGCCAATTGTCGCCGTTCAGCGGCATCCGTTCGGCGCCGCCGATGCAGCCCTTGGTGTAGGAGCCGATGACATGCGCCGGCCCCTTCGAGGGCAGCAGCTTTCGCGCGAACAGCTCCTTGGCGCCGATGCTGGGATCGTTGGGGTTGGCGAGCGGCGGCAGCGGCTTTGGGTTCACGCTGCCCTTGTCCTGGGCCAGCGCGCCGCCGGCGGTCAGGAGTGTCGCGAAAAGCAGGAGAGGGACGAGGCGGCGGGGACTCATGCTGATCACCTTATAGCCCAACGCTGCGTCAGGGTTAAGAACTAGGCTTTCGACCGGCCGCCGCCTCACGGTGTCTTTACAGCCGCGGTCCGGCCCCGACACCATGCTGGCCGGACAAAAAGCTGCGGGGCTTTGGTCATGAACCGGCAATGTGCACGGCTCGCGATGCGGGGCGTGACTGCGGCGCTTGTGCTGGCGGGATATTGCGTGACGCCGGCGCGGGCCGACCTCAGGGTGGATATCGACAAATCGTCACAGCGCATGTCGGTGCGTGTCGACGGCGCGCCGCGCTACAGCTGGCCGGTGTCGACCGGCCGCAGCGGCTACGGCACGCCGAGCGACACCTTCCATCCGCAGGCGACGATGCGGCGCTATTTTTCGCGCAAGTACTACAATTCGCCGATGCCGCACGCGATCTTCTTCCATTACGGATTCGCCATTCATGGCACGACCGACATTTACCGCCTGGGCGGGCCGGCCTCGCACGGCTGTGTCCGCTTGCATCCCGCGCATGCGGCCGCCCTGTTCGCGCTGGTCCAGCGCGAGGGCGCACGTAACACCACGATCCGTATTTCCGATTAGACCATCACAAAGTCGCATGCCGGCCGGCCGATTTTAACGGCCCGATAACCGTATCCTGCATTGACCAAAATTCGTGCGCGGCGTGCGGAATAACCGCGGTCGGCATGCAATCGCGCGCGATTTCGGAAATGATTCAAGCGCGCGCGCAATTTTGCGCCAGCGCGCCGTCCGATTGTAACGACGAAACGGGTTTGCTGCGCCCGCGGAGGCTTTCACGCCTCGCAAACAGGCACGGCTGCGGGTGCATGCGAACCGCGGGGCCGGCGAAGATTACTTTTTTTTCAGACACTTGCCCCAAGACTGCCTCAAGACTTGCGGCCGCAGGGCGCGACTGGGACATGTGAAGTTGAGTTTGGGGTCTCGAAAACCAGGAAAGCGAAAGCGCAACGTGCGTGCTGCGGCCGGCGAGCGGCCGCGCAAGCCGCGTTTCGCGCGCGCCTCGCATCGGCCCGCCAGGCACGACGAACTCGTGCAGAGCCGCGCGGAAGCCGAAGCGGCCATCATCGAGGCGCGCAAATCGCACGAACGGCTGCGCCAGGCCGTCGACCTGCTACCGCAGGGCATCGTGATTCTCGACCCCGAAGGCCGCTACGTTCTCTGGAACAAGCAATATTCCGAGATCTACAGCAAGACCGCCGATCTGTTCGCGGAGGGCGCGCGCCTCGAAGACACGCTGCGCGTCGGCGTCGCCCGCGGCGACTATCCGGAAGCCGCAGGCCACGAGGAAGAGTGGATAGCCCGGCGGCTGGAGAAGCTCTATCAGCCGGGCGCACGTCACGAGCAGACGCTGTCGGACGGCCGTGTCATCTTGATCGAGGAGCGCCGCACCGACGACGGCGGCGTCGTCGGCCTGCGCGTCGACATCACCGAGTTGAAGCAGCGCGAGGCCTCGTTCCGCCTGCTGTTCGACGGCAATCCCGTCCCCATGATCGTCTGCGCGCTCGACGACGAGCGCATCCTCGGTGTCAACGACGCCGCGGTCGCCCATTACGGCTATAGCCGCACCGAGTTCGAGAAGCTGAAGATCCGGTCCTTGCAGGCCTTCGACAGCGAGCCGCCCTGGACCACCGACCGCTCCAGCGACGAGCAGGCCGCGCGCACCTGGAAGCACGTCAAGGCCGACGGCGCGCTGATCGACCTTGCGATCTATTCGCGCGAATTGACCTATGCCGAGCGGCCCGCGGTGCTGCTCGCGCTGATGGACATCACGGAGCGCAAGCGCGCCGAGGCGCGGCTGGCCTTCATGGCCCAGCATGACGGGCTCACCGGCCTGCCGAACCGCAACCTGCTGCGCCAGCAGGTCGACGAGATGCTGCTGCACACGCGCCGCAGTTCCGAGAAGGTCGCGGTGCTGATGCTGGGGCTGGACAATTTCAAGGCGGTCAACGAGACGCTCGGACACGCCGTCGGCGACAAGCTCTTGCGCGGTGTCGCCAAGCGGCTGCGCTCCACCTTGCGCGAAGCGGACGCGCTGGCGCGGCTCAATTCGGACGAGTTCGCGATCGTGCAGAGCGGGCTGACCCGTCCCGAGGACGCGGTGATGCTGGCCAAGCGCCTGCTGGAGGCCATCGCCGATCCCTATCTGCTCGACGGCCATTCCGTGGTGATCGGCGCCTCCATCGGCATCGCGATGGCGCCGGCCGACGGCGACGATTCCGAAAAGCTGCTCAAGAGCGCCGACATGGCGCTGTCGCGCGCCAAGCTGGACGCGCGCGGCACCTTCGCCTTCTTCGAGGCGGCGCTGCATGCGAAAGCGCAGAGCCGGCGCAAGATCGAGGTCGAGCTGCGCGACGCGATCCAGAACGACGTGCTGCGGCCATACTACCAGCCGCTGATCGACCTCTCGAGCGGCCGCATCACCGGCTTCGAGGCGTTGGTGCGCTGGCCGCATGCCGAGCGCGGCATGGTCTCGCCGGCGGAGTTCATTCCGGTGGCCGAGGAAACCGGCCTGATCAATCCGCTCGGCGGCTTGATGCTGCGCCGCGCCTGCCTCGATGCCGCGACCTGGCCCGACGACGTCCGCGTCGCCGTCAATCTGTCGCCGCTCCAGTTCCGCAGCGGCAACCTGCTCTCGATGGTGACGGACGCGCTGAAACATTCCGGCCTGCCGCCGCGGCGGCTCGAGCTCGAGATCACCGAGACGCTGCTGCTGGAGAAGAGCGCCCAGGTGCTGGCGACGCTGCATGCGCTGCGCGCGCTCGGGGTGCGCATCTCGATGGACGATTTCGGCACCGGCTATTCCAGCCTCAGCTACCTGCGCAGCTTCCCGTTCGACAAGATCAAGATCGACCAGTCGTTCGTGCGCGACTTAGGCGCCAACCGCGAGGCCCAGGCGATCATCCGCTCCATCGTCAGCCTCGGCAAAGGTCTTGGCGTCACCATCACCGCCGAAGGCGTCGAGACCGAGGCCGAGCTGAGCTGCCTCAGGGCCGAAGGCTGCGACGAAGGCCAGGGTTTTCTGTTCAGCAAGGCCCGCCCCAATATCGAGATCATCAGCCTGCTCGCCGCGCAGCGCGGCATCGATGCCGCCGACGAGGAAGACGCCGCGATGGTGGCGTGATCGTCATGCTCCTCCGGCCATTCTTCGCAGCTCACCGTGAATTCCCAATGTAAGGGACGCGCCACTCTCTCGGTTAACCTCTCCGGCTTGCGGGAGAGGTCGCGCCGAAGGCGCGGGTGAGGGTTCTCTCCTCTTGGGGGTTCTCGATTCTGGAGCCACCCTCTCCCCAACCCTCTCAGCGCGAGCGAAGCTCGTCGCGCCCCCGCAAGCGGGGGAGGGAGCGCACCGGCCTTGCGGCTATCTCTCCGCCTCAATTGCTCGCCAAAAGTGCCTTCCCCACATCCTCGTAATGCGTGTCGCGCGCCTGGATCTGCTGCGCGATGGCGTGCATGTCGCGGAACCGCCGTTCGAACGGATTGCTGCGGAACACGGCCGTGGCGCCGGCCATGTGGTAGGCGGCGTCCACCACCTTGGCCGACTGGTGGATGGTCCAGGTCGCGGCGAGGCGAACCGCGCTGCGATGCGTCGCGCTGAATTCACCGGTCGCGCTGAGATCGCGCCACATCGCGTTTGCGGTCGCATGGAGATAGGCGCGCGCGGCGCGAAGGTCGCCCTCGGTGCGGCCGATCAGGCCCTGGACCGACTGGTTGTCGCGCATGGCGCTTGCCGCCAGCGACTGGTGCTTGCCGCGCGCCAGTGCGATCGCCGCATCCAGCGTGGCGCGCGCGACGCCGAGCGACACCGCGGCAAAGCCGAGGCTGAAGGTCGAGCCGGTGCCGATCCTGTAGAGCGGTCCCTTCTCGCGCAGCGCCGACGGCACGTCACGGAACGCGGTGAAGCGCTCGGGGATGAAGAGGTCGCTCACCTCATAGGAATCCGTGCCGGTGCCGGCGAGCCCGATCGCCTGCCACACGTCGTGCAGCACGGCGCTCTCTGCCGGAAACAGGATGGTGCGCACCTCCGGCGAGCCGTCGGCATTCTTGCGCGACACGCCGTCCGCGCTGGCGATGCGGACATGCGCCCCCAGCCAGTTCGCCTGCCGCGAGCCCGAGGCAAAATCCCAGCGCGCGGTGACGCGATAGCCGCCCTCGACCGCGCGCGCCTCATGGGCGATCGCACCCCAGGCGAGGATGCCCGGCTGTGTGTTGAAGATCTCGTGCGCGGTGTCGTGATCGAGCGAGGCCGCGATCATCGCGCAGACGCAGCACTGGCCGAGACACCAGGCCGTGGAGGCGTCCGCCTTCGCGATCTCCTCCAGCATCTGCATGAAGCCTTCGATCGGAACCTCGGCGCCGCCAAGGCTCTGCGGCAGCAGCGCGCGATAGAGCCCGTTCTCGACCAGCGCTGAAACGACGGCCGGCGTCAGCCTCCGCGTCCGCTCGATCTCGTCGGCCTCGCCCGCGATCAGTGGTGCGATGGCCCGCGCCCGCTCAACCAGGCCAAACCCGCGAGTTGCGTTCATCTGCGTTTCCTCGCCCATTCTGCCGTGAGCGGTAAGACAAGCGATGGTGGTCTATTTGGCAGGGAGGATCAAGATTGCCCGCGCTCGCTCGCCCCAGGGCGAGGTCGGTTGCGGTCCCGGAACGCCATCGCCTGCTGCTCAGCCGTTCGGCAGCCACCACCCGAAGATCGCGACGACGAGGCACGCCAAAAGGCAGATGGCCTGATGGCCCATTTCCATCCAGTACTGGACCGGCGCGGTGTCCCTCTGGAAAACCTGCCGCGACCAGTCCAGCAGCCAGACCACGAGATCGGGACTGAAGGCCCTGATTTTCCGGTCGGCATAGCCATAGCGCAGCATGCGCCCGCAATCGACGCACAGATAGATCGCGACGATTCGGGCGACGATCTCACACAGGAAAAACTGCATACAGGCACCCGCTTCATCCGTATCGCGCATCCATCTGCGAGAAACGGCGGCTATTGCAGCGGCACGACCTTGTTTGGTGTAGCCGGACTTGCGGCCGGTTCAATCGCGTCATGGCGAGCTTCCGCGTCTTCGTCTACGATCCATCGAGCGAGTTTTGGGAGATGCCGGGATGCGAACCATTGGCCTGATCGGAGGCATGAGCTGGGAGAGCACCGCGCTCTATTACAAGCTGATCAACGAGCGTGTCCGCGACCGCATGGGCAAGCTGCACTCGGCCCCGTTGCTGATGTATTCCTACGATTTTCAGGAGATCAAGGAGATGCAGTACGCCGGCCGCTGGCAGGAGGCCGCAAGCAGCCTCGCCGAGGTCGCGCTGCGCCTGGAAAGCGCCGGCGCGCGGGCGATCGTATTGTGCACCAACACGATGCACAAGCTGGCGCCCGAGATCGTGGCGAAGCTGACCATTCCCTTCATCCATATCGGCGACTCAACGGCACAGCGCATCCGGTCCAAAGGATACCGGCGCGTCGGGTTGCTCGGCACGAAGTTCACGATGGAGGAAGACTTCTACATCGACCGGCTGCGCGCGCATGATCTCGACGTCCTCGTTCCTCCCGCCGAGGCGCGGGCCGACGTCAACCGCATCATCTACGACGAGCTGTGCCTTGGAAACGTCGCCGCCCCCTCGCGTTGCCGCTATCGGGAGGTGATGGCGGCGCTGGTCGCCCGTGGTGCCGAGTGCATCATCCTCGGCTGCACCGAGATCACGATGCTGGTCGGGCAGGGCGACTCGACAGTCGAGACCTTCGACACGACGGCGATCCACGCCGAGACAGCGGCTGATTTCGCGATCGGATGATGGATGTCTCGGTGGCGCAGAATTCGGCCGACGTCGGCGGTGGGCCACATGCTGACACCGTCTACCCGTAATGATAGCATGCCTCCGTCACCGGTCTGCGAGGTTGTTCTCATAAACGCACACAAACAAAGATGTGTGAGGAGACAAGTACGATGAATTGGGGAGCACTCAGCAAGCCCCGCGGTTGCCGGGGGCTTTTCTTGCCTGTCATTCTCGCCTCCGCGCTCTGGGCGCCCCTGGCCTGCGCACAGGACGTCCGAAGCTTTCCCGGCGAGGCGGGACCGGTCTTTTCGGAGAGCGGCCCCGATGCCGAGCTCTACGGCGCGGCGTCCGGCTATCCGGTCGGCACGCGGGGGACCACCACCCAGATCGACAAGCTCGTCGGGGTCTACAGCCATTTCGGCGAGATCTATCCCTCGCGCCTGATCGGTCGGGCGACGGCGCCCTGGCAGTTCAAGCGCGCGCCGGAGCCAGCGATCGCCTACAGTTTCGGTACGGAACGGCTGAGCATCGCGGATTACCTCAAACGCAACCCGGTGACGGGACTCCTGATCGCCAGGGACGACACAATCCTGTACGAGCACTATCAATATGCGCGGACCGACCACGATCGCTTTCTCTCGCAGTCCATGGCCAAGACGCTGGTGGGCATGCTGGTCGGGATCGCGGTCTCGGAGGGACGGATCAAGTCGATCGACGACCCCGTCTCGACCTACGTCTCCGGCCTTGCGGGAACGGAATATGGAAACACCTCCATCCGCGCCCTGCTGAACATGTCGTCGGGCGTCGAATTCTCCGAGGTCTATGACGGGCACGATGACATAGCCCGGCTTGGGCGAGCCCTGTTCGTTGAAGAGCCGAAAGATCCCGCCGCCGTCGTCGCACAATTCAATACAAGAACCGCACCGCCGGGGACCCGATGGCACTATGCCAGTGTGGAAACCGAGATCTTGGGCCTGGTCCTGCGCTCCGCGACGGGCACGCCGGTTGCCGACTATCTCCACGACCGGATCTGGGATGCCATCGGCACCGAAGCGGATGCCTCATGGGCGATCGACGGCAGCGGGCAGGAGATTGCCTTTTGCTGCTTCAACGCAACCTTGCGCGACTATGCGCGCCTCGCCCGGCTGCTCGCACATGACGGTGCCTGGGAAGGTCGTCAGTTGATCCCCCGGCAATGGCTCCTGGATGCCACGACCGTCAGGCCAGGCGACGGTCATCTCGCTCCGCGCGTGGCCACGCCCTATTTCGGCTACGGCTATCAGGTGTGGCTCCTGCCCGGCGAGCAGCGCAGATTTGCCCTGCTCGGCATCCGCGGTCAGGTCATCCTGGTCGATCCGGCCTCGAAGCTCGTCATGGTGCACACCGCCGTTCGCCAGAAGCCGTCCGAACCGGGAGCCCTCAGGGAGCCGCTTGCGTTGTGGTCCGCCGTGCTTCAACAGCTCGGGCAATGATCTGACAGCGCCTTGGACCTCATGACCGCGCATTTGCTCGCCCTTCAGTGTGACGGGTTTGCTTTTTCTGGACATTCACGACACGACCATGTCGGCACGGACCGGTCTCGATCGTCCTTGATCGGACCCCGCACACGTCAGTGATGCCGTCACCCGTCAAAATCGAACCAGGAGCAATATTCATGAGGATCACCGTCGAAACCACCGTGGCAGCCCCCATCGACCAGGTCTGGCGTGCCTATACGACGCCTGCCGACATCGTGAAGTGGAACGCGGCGTCCGACGACTGGCATACGACCAAGGCGACGGTCGACCTGCGCGAAGGCGGCGTCTTCTCGTCTCGCATGGAGGCCAAGGACGGCAGCATGGGCTTTGACTTCGCCGGCACCTACACCAAGATCGTTGAACACAAGCGGATCGAATACGCGTTCGGCGATCGAAAGGCCGAGGTCGAGTTCGTGCCGGGCTCGAATGGCATTGTCGTCCGCGTTGTCTTCGATAGCGAGCCGACCCACTCGGTCGAGCAGCAGCAAGGCGGCTGGCAGGCGATCCTCGACAACTTCGCGCGATACGTCGAAGCGAAGCAGAAGACGTCGTGAAGCCGCGCGGGGGCACGAGATGGAGGTCCCTGACGGGCGTCGTCGGCTTTCCGGGCGGAGCACCTGACAGGAACTGAACAGTCGGGGAATAGCCGGCTTGGGGGCAACCGCGTCGGTTTACTCCTCAGCCGGCGACCTCCGGCTTGCGCCGAACCCTGGACATGCCGCTGCGTTCCGCTCGCCGACGCGATGGCCAAGAGCCGACGAGGCGCTGTGTCACCGCTTTAGGAAAGGCGGGCACTGGCTTTCCCTACGCCCGATCATCGAGAGTTGGAACGAAGCGCTCACTATCCAGGGAAAATCTCTTTCATCGCCGCAAATCTATCCCCGTCGCCTCAATTGCAGACTTCCCGGGTCCCTTCAGCGACCGTCACGCCCTGCCCGGACCTTGCATAGCCGAGCTTGCATCCCGGACGTACTGGGCGGCATCCCGCCGCATTGCAAACCATCTGGCCGGTGCTCTGCGGCTTGGTCGGTGCCGATTCAACCTGCTTGCGCTGCTCGTCTCGTCCCTTTGCATTCTCGCGCGCGGCCGTGGGTTTCCTCTCCGGGATCTTCTCGCATTCGTTGTCGTCGTTGACGCGGGAGCCGGCGCGGCATGTGATCTTGACGCAGGCATCGCCGTCGGCCCTGAAGCCATGGTCGCACACCAGCGGGCAGACCCGGCCCGGCTTCGCCTTGATGGCGTCCAGCGCGTCGAAGCTGGCGAGCCTGGCGTCGAGTTTCGTTCCTGCATACTTGTTGAACAGCGTCAGCGAGCGCTGCGACGTCGCATTCCAGTCACCGTCAGCCGACGCAGTCAGGCACCCGACCCGGCGCAATTCCGACTGCACCGATTTCGCGACCTCCTGGGGTGACATGGCAGGCTGCGCCGACGGCGGCGCGAGCGCCGCGACCTTCTGTTCGCCACCCGCGCCTTCCGGCTTCTCGGCAGCCTTTTTCGCCGCCAGCTCTGCGGCGGCTTTCTCGGCAGCGGCTTTGTCGGCGGCCTGTTTGTCCGCAAGAGCCTTCTCGGCAGCGGCTTTGTCGGCGAGCGCTTTGGCTGCTGCGGCCTCGGCCTCTTTCCTGCGCTGCTCGGCCGCGGCGGCCTTGGCCTCTTCGACCTGCTTGGCCTTCTCAGCCGCAATCCGCGCATCTTCGGCGGCCTTGGCGGCTGCCGCCGCCCTATCTTGCTCCGCCTTCCTGGCCCGCTCCGCCGCAAGCCGCGCTTTCTCGTCTTCGGCCTGCCGCGCCTTATCGGCGGCGGCGGCGCGCGTCTCCTCTGCTGCGATTCGGTTCAATTGCCCCTTGGCCAGGCTGGCGTAGAACCCGTCGGCATACTTCGCGAGGAAAGCCGTCCAAACCTCTCTCGTGCCGATCTGCAGCGCGAGCTCATAATCCCGACGGACGGCGTCATCGGGACTCGCCTGAGGCCCGGATGCGGCTGCCGGCTTGGCCTGGACCAGGGGGACGTCGTCACCGCCCAGCGAGCCATAGACATACGGCTCCTGCTTGTAGCCGGTGTTCTTGAGGACATCGTCGCGCACGAAGCCGAAGGCCTTGCGCAGGTCGAGTCCCGGTGTGGGCAGACGCTCGACGAGCGCGGCCGCGAACGGGCTGTTCTTCGAGTCGCCATCGGAGGCGGTCGAGCCCGCCTTCGCGGCGTAGGCGATCATGGTGTTCGAACTGGTCGGCTCGACCTTGGCAAGACCACGTCCGATAGCGCGGGCGGCAACCGTGCGCTTCATTGTCTTGGCAAAGGGATTGTCGCGGCAGGCGTCGAGAATGACGAGGCGGAGCTGTTTGGCCGGTTCGATGGCAAACAACACTCGGTCGAGCGGAAACGCCTCGTCGAACACGTCGTTGTCCGTCTCCAAGGCAGCATCGGTCGGGATCAGATAGTTGTTGCCGTCCAACTCGATCCCGTGGCCGGCGTAATAGATGACGGCGACTTCCGCCTCGCGAGCCTTGCCTGCAAACTCGCGAAGCGCCTTGCGCATATCGACCACGGTGAGGTCGAGCTTGATGTCGACGCTGTCGAATCCGGCCTTCTTGAACATGCCACCGACCAGAGCGGCATCATTCACCGGGTTCGCAAGCCTCGGCACGCTCTTGTAGGCCGAATTGCCAATAACGAGCGCGACGCGGCGCTCGGCGTGCGCCGAACCGCAGGTTAGCCAGACGACGAATAGCAATGAAAACCAGCGAAATGCGCCCATCACAGCCCCGAACATCACGTGCGCAGCGTATGCAGAGCCTGTCGAAAGGCAAGTCTTGGATCTGTGATGTTAGTCACTCAGGCCTTCGGCATGTTGCCTCCGGTGCCTCCTGAGGGGCGCCCGCGTCGCACCCGCTGCCATGATGCCATCATGCCCCTGTTTTGCCCGACGGGTCAAATCGATTTCGTAAAATCGAAAATTCGAAAAAGCGCAATGCCGACAAGGGGCCGGCTACTGTGCATGGGGTTGTTTTCGCGTTTTTTGTTTTCTGGCCACGGATGGCCGGGCCTGACCAGTCTCGTTACGTCAAAACTGGTCCGGGCAGCAGCCTCAGCTATCCACCTTCAGCGCGGCGATGAAGGCTTCCTGCGGGATGTCGACCTTGCCGAACTGCCGCATCTTCTTCTTGCCTTCCTTCTGCTTCTCCAGAAGCTTGCGCTTACGCGTGATGTCGCCGCCGTAGCACTTCGCGGTGACGTCCTTGCGCAGCGCGCGGACGGTCTCGCGGGCGATCACCTTGCCGCCGATCGCCGCCTGGATCGGGATCTGGAACATGTGCGGCGGGATCAACTCCTTCATCTTCTCGACCATGGCGCGGCCGCGCCCCTCGGCGCGGGTGCGGTGGACCAGCATCGAGAGTGCGTCGACCGGCTCGGCATTGACCAGGATCTGCATCTTGACGAGGTCGGCCGGCTTGTAGTCGGTGAGATGATAGTCGAACGAGGCGTAGCCCTTGGAGACCGACTTGAGGCGGTCGTAGAAGTCGAACACCACTTCGTTGAGCGGCAGATCGTATTTCACCATCGCGCGGGCGCCGACATAGGTCAGCTCCTTCTGCGCGCCGCGGCGGTCCTGGCACAGCTTCAGCACGCTGCCGAGATATTCGTCGGGCGTGAGGATCGTCGCCTCGATCCAGGGCTCCTGGATCTCCTCGATCTTGACCACGTCGGGCATGTCGACGGGATTGTGGATCTCGAGCTCGGTGCCGTCGGTCAGCTTCATCTTGTAGATGACGCTCGGCGCGGTCGCGATCAGGTTGAGGTCGAACTCGCGCGACAGCCGCTCCTGGATGATCTCGAGGTGCAGCAGGCCGAGGAAGCCGCAGCGGAAGCCGAAGCCGAGCGCCGCGGAGGTCTCCATCTCGAACGAGAAGCTGGCGTCGTTGAGGCGCAGCTTGCCCATCGCGGCGCGCAGCGTCTCGAAATCGTCGGCGTCGACCGGGAACAGGCCGCAGAACACCACCGGGATCGCCGGCTTGAAGCCCGGCAGCATTTCGGTGACAGGCTTCCTGTCGTCGGTGATGGTGTCGCCGACGCGGGTGTCGGCGACTTCCTTGATCGCGGCGGTGATGAAGCCGATCTCGCCGGGGCCGAGCTCGTCGACCTGCGTCATCTTCGGCGTGAAGAAGCCGACGCGCTCGACGTCGTAGGCAGCGCCCGTGCCCATCATGCGCACGCGGCTACCCTTCTTCATGACGCCGTCGACGACGCGGATCAGAACGACGACGCCGAGATAGACGTCGTACCAGCTGTCGACCAGCAGCGCCTTCAAGGTCGCATCGCGGTCGCCCTTCGGCGGCGGCAGGCGGGTGACGATGGCTTCCAGCACGTCGGGCACGCCGAGGCCGGTCTTGGCCGAGATCATCACCGCGTCCGAGGCGTCGATGCCGATGACGTCCTCGATCTGCTGCTTGACCTTCTCGGGTTCGGCGGCCGGCAGGTCGACCTTGTTCAGGACCGGAACGATCTCGTGATTGTTGTCGAGCGCCTGGTAGACGTTGGCGAGCGTCTGCGCTTCGACGCCCTGGCTGGCGTCGACCACCAGCAGGGAACCCTCGCAGGCCGCCAGCGACCGCGAGACTTCGTAGGCGAAGTCGACATGGCCGGGCGTGTCCATCAGGTTGAAGATGTAGTCCTTGCCGTCCTTGGCGCGGTAGGCGAGCCGAACCGTCTGCGCCTTGATGGTGATGCCGCGCTCGCGCTCGATATCCATGGAATCGAGCACCTGCTCCTTGCCCGCCATTTCGCGGTCGGTGAGGCCGCCGGTCATCTGGATCAGGCGGTCGGCCAGCGTCGATTTGCCATGGTCGATATGGGCGACGATGGAGAAATTGCGGATGTTGGAAATGGGGACGGTCGTCATGGGCGCGGGATACCACTCACATCCCCGTGCGGCAACCATATTGCTGTATTTTCAGGGCCTTTCTTCACGCCAAGCTGATTCCACGACGGGCCAAAACGCGCTACGCAACGGCTGATGTCGACGACCTCAATCCCATCTGCCCGAGCCCGCGCGAAGACCCGGGTGAGTTTCAACCGCTTCCGGGCTTGGCTGGTTGCCAGCGCGGTCCGGCCGGAGGCCCGCCTGTGGCTGGTGATCCAGCTCGCGATCCTGCATGCGGTGCTCTGGACCTTCATCCTGATCAATCTCAAGGCAGCGCAAGACGTTCACATGGACGTCGCAGAAGCCTGGGGCTGGGGCCAGAAATTCCTGTGGGGCTACGGCAAGCACCCGCCGCTGTCGGGCTGGGTCGCCGGCCTCTGGTTCAAGGTGTTCCCGGCGGCGGACTGGGCGACCTATGCGCTGGCAATGGCGATCGTCGGCATCGGCATGGTGATCTGCTGGTTGCTGAGCTTGCGCGTCGTGGATGCACGGGGTGCATTCCTGGTGGTGGTGATGGTCGCGCTCTACCCGATCTTCAATTTCAAGGGCTTCAAGTACAACCCGGACCTGCTCCAGCTCGTCACGCTGCCGCTGCTGGTGCTCGCCTATCTCAACGCCTTCGAGAAGCGGAGCTGGCAGTCCGGGATCTGGTTCGGGCTCGCCGGCGCGCTGGCGCTGATGACCAAGTACTGGGTGCTGACCATGATCGGCGCCATCGGCCTTGCCGCGCTGATCCATCCCGACCGCTTGAAATTCCTGCTGTCGCCGGCGCCGTGGGTGGCGATCGCGACGATGGTGGTGGCGATGATCCCGCACATCGTCTGGCTGGCGGAGGTGCATTTCGTGCCGCTGACCTATGCCGGCGACACCTACAGCCTCGAGGACAGCCGTCTCGTGCATCAGCTCGTGGCCGGCTATGCCCTGCATAATGTCGCGCTGCTGGCGCTGCCGGTGGTGCTGGCCGCGCTCGCCATGGCGTGGGTGCCGCCGTGGCGCAAGCTGCTGCTGCGTACGCCCTCGCGCATCGTCACCCGCGCCTGGGCGCGCGGCGCCAATCCGGGTGTCAATGTCTCGCAGGCGCTGAATGTCTGGATCATCCAGATCATCGTCGCGGTCGGCCCGCCGCTCGGCGCACTGGTTTTCAGCATCTACATGAAGACCGATTGGGGCATCTCGCTGTTCTTCCTGGTGCCCTTGGCGCTGGTCGCGATCCCCGCGCTGCGGGTGCAGAGCGCGACCCTGTTCAACATCGTCGCGATCTGGCTCGTGCTCAGCGTTGCGACGCTTGCCGCCTCGCCCTGGATCGCCGCGCGCGAGATGGCGGCCAATGCCGGCAACGCAGCGATCTATGGCGCGCGCTCGGAGCTCGCGCGCGAATTGACCCAGGCCTGGCACACCCGCTTCGGCTCGCGCTGGGCCGTCGTTGCCGGCACGATGGAACAGATCCAGCCGCTGGTGTTCTACAGCCCGGACCATCCGTCCGCATTGCTGCCGTTAGAGGCCTGGGATTCCGGCCTGACCTCGCGCGATGACGTCAAGCGATACGGTTTCATCGGCGTGTTCGATCCGACCGACGGCCGTCTACCGGCGTTCGAGAAATGGGTGTCGGAGACTGCGCCGAACGCCGAGCGCATCGTGATGACGACGCGCCGCTTCACCCACGGCAAGGCCGGCCCGTCGATGAGCTGGAACATCTACATCGCGCCGCCCGCGAAGTGACCGAAGGTGCCGTAGGGTGGGCAAAGCGAAGCGTGCCCACCACTTCTGTCGCGATTGTCGAGAGATGGTGGGCACGGCGCGTCGCGCCTTTGCCCACCCTACGGCGCTGAGCGCGTGGCGGGAGGGCGCTAAATCCCTTCCTCGTTGAACTTGCTTTCAACGAGTTCCGTGATCGCCGCGAGCGCGGCATCGGCATCCGCACCGGCCGCAGCGACCGTGATGGTCGTGCCGGGTCCCGCGGCGAGCATCATCAGGCCCATGATCGAGGTGCCGCCGACGGTCTCGCCGCCGCGCGTCACCCACACCTGCGCGTTGAAGCGCTCGACCGCCTGGACGAATTTCGCCGAGGCGCGGGCGTGCAGGCCGCGCTTGTTGATGATGAGGAGCTCCTTGGAGATCGCGCCCGCGGGCACGCCCGACCCGGCTTGCGGCGCGTCGTCGCTCATTTGCCGGCGAGCACGCGGCTGGCGATGGTGACGTATTTGCGACCCGCTTCCTGGGCCATCGCGATCGCGTCCGGCAGCGCGCGTTCCTCACGCACCTTGGCGAGCTTCACCAGCATCGGAAGGTTGATGCCCGCGAGCACCTCGACCTTCGGCCGGCTCATACAGGATATTGCCAGGTTGGATGGCGTGCCGCCGAACATGTCGGTGAGGATCGCAACGCCGTCGCCGGAATCGACGCGGTTAACCGCCTCGATGATGTCGCTTCGGCACAGATCGGAATCATCTTCAGCGCCGATCGTAATCGCTTCGATTTGCTTTTGTGGGCCCATGACATGTTCAAGCGCTGCCTTGAATTCGTCGGCAAGGCGCCCGTGGGTCACAAGTACTAGACCAATCATCGGAAAACTCCTCGCGGGCGCTTTTGGTGCACCGCACGAACGCGCCACTTTGACCATCCAGAGCCCCTGCGCAAGAGGGGATGTTGCGTATCTCCCTGAACTTAGACGGATGGATGAGGGGAGCTGCGCCGGTCTATTCGGTCGCGATAGTGGGGTTCATATGGTTACCATTTCCCTTCAAACAATCGCCTGAGGGATTAACGGAAGATGAACTCTTGGTAGTGGTCAAGGCCGCAACAACCAGTGGGAGGGGCGAATAATCGCGGCTAACAGGGATTCGCGGTATTTCGACACCTAAAATGCTTGTTTTCAGGGATTCGGCCGGCGGCAGGCGTTCCGCGTCCGCGGCGGCCAGATCGACCACGAGGCCGACGGTCGCATGCTCCACGAAGTCGCAGCGGCGGATTCCGAGGCCCCGGATCTCGATCAGGCCGGCGAGCGGCGGCGCGGGGCGGACTTCAATTTCGTCGCCGACTGTCGCCAGATGGACACGGTCATCACCGACCAGAACGGCCCTTTCGACCACGCCGGCGCGCCCCGCCATGATCAAATCGAAGGCAAGGCGCGACTTGCCGGAGCCCGACGGTCCGCGGATCAGCACTGCCAGATTCCCGACCTTGACCGCGGAGGCGTGCACGCTGGGCCCGCCGTCGCTCATAGCGCGGGCAGCCTCACCACGAAGCGCGCGCCGGCAACCGTCGGCGCGCCGTCCTCGTCCGCGGGGCCGGGGCGGTTCTCCGCCCAGATGCGCCCGCCATGCGCGTCGACGATCTGCTTGGAGATCGAGAGCCCGAGGCCGGAGTTCTGGCCAAAGCCCTGATGCGGACGGTCGGTGTAGAAGCGCTCGAAGATGCGCTCCAGCGCGTCATCACGGATGCCGGGGCCGTCGTCGTCGACCACGATCTCGATTTCACCGCGCACGCGGCGGCAGGTGAGGCGCACCTTGCTGCCGGCCTCCGAGAAGGATTGCGCGTTGGAGAGCAGGTTCGAGACCACCTGCCCGAGCCGTGAATCGTGGCCGGTCACGGCGAACGTGTCGGTCGGCCCGCGCCCCTCGAAGCGCGCCTCGACCGCGACGTCGTGGCCGAGCTTGGTTTCGTTGGCGACCGAGACCAGCGTGCCGAGCAGGCGGCGCAGATCGACCGGAATCGCGTCCTGCCGCTGCAATTCGGCATCGAGCCGGCTGGCGTCGGAGATATCAGAGATCAGGCGGTCGAGCCGCTTGACGTCGTGCTCGATCACCTCGAGCAGGCGGGCGCGGCTGTTCTCGTTGCGCGCCAGCGGCAGCGTCTCGACCGCGGAGCGCAGCGAGGTCAGCGGGTTCTTCAATTCGTGCGCGACGTCGGCGGCGAACATCTCGATCGCCTCGATGCGGCTGTAGAGCGCGTTGGTCATGTCGCGCAGCGCGCCGGACAGATGCCCGATCTCGTCGCGACGGCGGGTGAAGTCGGGAATCTCGACGCGGGTCTTGATGCGGCGGCGGACGCGCTCGGCGCTGTCCGCGAGCCGGCGTACGGGACCTGCGATCGTGCTGGCCAGCAGCAGCGACAGCATGATCATGACCGCGGCGGCGACGCCGCCGACTTTCAGGATGGCGAGGCGCTCGGCGGTGACCATCTGGTCGATGTCGTCGCCCTGGGTGGACAGCATCAGCGCGCCGTGGATGGCGCGCGAGCGCAGCACGGGGACCGCGACCGAGACGATCACCTCGCCGCGCGCATTGACCCGAACCATCGAGCGCTTCTGGCCCTGGAGCGCGTCGCCCACTTCAGCATAGCCATTGCCGTTCTCGGGCCCGAGCTCGCGATAGAGCGGCAGGTCGCCGCGGTTCAGCCAGGTGCGCACCGCGACCATGCCGCGCTCGACCACGCCGGGCTTCTCGGCGGACAGCGGCGGCAGGGGGAAGCGCAGCACGTTCTCGAGGTTGCGGCTGTCGAGCAGCAGGCTGCCGTTCGGATCGTAGATGCGGGCGCGCGTCTTGGTCGGCGAGATCAGCGTGCGCAGCACCGGCGCGACGCGCTCCGGATTGATCGGAAAATCCAGCGGCGAATAGTCGTCCGAGCCGCCATAGGTCTCGCCCGGCTTGAGGTCGAGCAGCCGGTCGGGGTCGATCGTGATGGCGTTGGTCTGCACCGTCGCGGAGGCCGCGATCGCACCGGCGATGATCTCGGCCTGCACCAGCAGGCTCTGCGCGCGCGCGTCGATCAGGCCGGCGCGGAATTGCGACAGATAGAGGATGCTCGCCACCAGCGCGACGAGGCCGGCGAGGTTGAGCGAGACGATGCGGCGGGTCAGGCTCGAGAAGGACAGCGCGAAGAAGAATTGCCCGGCGCGCTTGAGCCAGTTCAGCGGCCGCCAGCCCTGCGCAGCCGGCTTGTCCTCGGCGACGTGCACTGGAACGCCGTCGGATGCGATATCCTCGGCGCTCTGGTTCGGGTCAGGCTGCGTTCGGTCCAGCAATGCTTACGCCCGCGTTAGGACAGCTCGTGCGACGGTCCCCGCATTCTAGAGTCATCCCGGTTCCGATGGAACCAGAACCGGCAATGCTCCGGACATTCGCGAAGGTGCCCTGCCGCCTCAGGCTTCCTTGAAACGATAGCCGACGCCGTACAGCGTCTCGATCATCTCGAACTCGTTGTCGACCACCTTGAACTTCTTGCGCAGCCGCTTGATGTGGCTGTCGATGGTGCGGTCGTCGACATAGACCTGGTCGTCATAGGCGGCGTCCATCAGCGCGTTGCGGCTCTTCACCACGCCGGGCCGGGTCGCGAGCGCCTGCAGGATCAGGAATTCGGTGACGGTCAACGTCACCGGCTCGTTCTTCCAGGTGCAGGTATGGCGTTCCGGATCCATGCGCAAAAGACCGCGGTCGAGCGCCTTGGCGTCGTTCTCCTTCGGCGCTACGGTCGGGTCCTTCGGCGCCGAGCGGCGCAGCACCGCCTTGACGCGCTCGACCAGCAGCCGCTGCGAGAACGGTTTGCGAATGAAATCGTCGGCGCCCATCTTGAGGCCGAACAGCTCGTCGATCTCTTCGTCCTTGGAGGTCAGGAAGATCACCGGCAGGTCGGACTTCTGCCGCAGGCGGCGCAGCGTCTCCATGCCGTCCATGCGCGGCATCTTGATGTCGAGGATGGCGAGGTCGGGTTGGGTGGTGCGGAAACCGTCAAGCGCGGAAGCGCCGTCGGTGTAGGTCATGATGCGGTAGCCTTCGGCTTCCAGCGCGATCGAGACGGATGTGAGAATGTTGCGGTCGTCGTCGACCAAAGCGATTGTGGGCATGAGCCTCTGCTTTCTGCTTTCCGTTTGGGTCGTGGCTTGAAACGGCGAGCAATCCAGTGATGCGCCGCATACATGGGTCCCGAACTTGGCGTTCGAACTTTGTCACCGAGCAATGCAAGCTGGGCTGAAGTGTGACCAAGTTCCACGAAACACGGCAGATTCGCCGCATCCCGACCCATAACCAGACCCCCGTTTAGCCGAAAAAAGACCCCCCTTGCAACCACCTGAGCCGAGAAAGCCCATGCAACCGACCCCCGATTTCGACCCCGGAAAGCTCGCCAAGTCGCTGCTCAGGCGGTCGCGGCAGGGCGCTCTCGCAACGTTGATGGTGGGCAGCGGCGATCCCTATTGTTCCCTGGTCAATCTGGCGAGCCACCCGGATGGCTCGCCGATCCTGCTGATCTCCGCATTGGCCGTGCACACCAGGAACATCCTGGCCGATAGCCGGGTCTCCCTGATGCTGGATGAGCGCGCCGCTGGCGATCCGCTAGAGGGCGCCCGGATCATGTTGTCCGGCCGGGCGGAGCAGGCCGGCGCCGAGAAGGATCTTCTCGAACGGCGGTATCTGAATGCGCACCCGTCGGCGGAAGCCTTTGTTTCGTTTAAGGACTTCTCGTTCTTCAGGATCCGGCCCACGGGAACCCATCTGGTGGCCGGCTTCGGACGGATCGTCGACCTCAAGCCGGAGCAGTTCCTGACCGACCTCAGCGGCGCCGAGGACCTGCTGGCAACGGAAGAGGGGGCCGTGGAGCACATGAATGCCGACCACCGCGACGCCATGGGCCTCTACGCCACCAGGCTGCTCGGCGCCGCCGCCGGCGACTGGCGCTGCACCGGCTGTGACCCGGAGGGCCTCGACATGCAGGACGGCCAGACCGCGCTGCGGCTGGACTTCCCGGAGCGGGTGACCAGCGGCACGGCGCTGCGCAAGATGCTGGTCCGCCTTGCCGGCGAGGCGCGCGCGAAGGCGGAGGAGTCGCGCCAGAATTGAACGCCGCTGCCGATCGCTGCGACCCAACACCGTGAGCGGTTCGGGATTGGCAGCGAGAGGGTTCATGACGCATCGTCGTTTGGCGTTGGCCGCGGGTCTGGCGCTCGCGATCACCACGTCGCTTGCCACCCCCGGTCTTGCCCAGAAGGCCGATCTCGCCGCACAGGGCGCGCGGATCAACGCGCTCAACCAGGCCGGCAAATATGCGGAGGCGCTGCCCCTGGCGCAGGCCATGGTGGCGAGCCTGGAGAAGGGCAACGACGGCCGCGAACTCTCCGCCGCGCTCAACAATCTCGGCCAGGTCTATGCCGGCCAGGGCCGCGACGACCTCGCCGAGCCGATCTACAAGCGCGCGATCGCGCTGATGGAAAAGTCGCTCGGCCTCGACACCGCCTTGATCGCGCCCGAGCTGAACAATCTCGCCGCGCTGTATCAGCGGCAGGGCCGCTTCACTGAAGCCGAGCCGCTATTCAAGCGTGCGCTGGCCATTCGCGAAAAGGCGCTGTCGCGCGAGCATCCCGATGTCGGCCAGGCCCTCAACAATCTCGCCACGCTCTACGTGAAGCAGGAGCATTTTGCCGACGCCGGGCCGCTGTTCCAGCGAGCGCTCGCGATCTATCAGAAGGCCGCCGGGCCCGAGCATCCCGCGGTCGCCACGGTTCTGAACAACATCGGTCAGGTCGATCGCGACCTCAACCGCGATGCGGATGCCGAGGCGCCGATCAAGCGCTCGCTCGCGATCCGCGAAAAGGTGCTGGGTCCGGATCATCCCGACGTCGCGCGTTCGCTGAACAATCTCGCCGGGCTCTACGAGCACCAGCAGCGTTATGCCGATGCCGAGCCGCTCTACCGGCGCGCCCTTGCGATCCGTGAGCGCGCGCTTGGGCCGGATCATCCTGACGTCGTGACCTCGACCAGCAATCTCGCCTATTTCCTTTATGTCTCCGGGCGCACTGCCGATGCCTTGCCGCTGGCGGAAAGGACGCTTCGCAGCGGCCGCGCGCAGCTGCGTGTGGTGCTGCCGATCCTGTTTTCCGCGCGGCAGCAGCATCTCCTGCCCGACGACAAGGCCCTCGACGAAGCGCTGGCCGCGATCCAGCGCGGCACGCAATCGTCCGCCGCATCCGCCGTGAACAAGCTCGCCGTGCGGCTTGCGGCCGGCAGCGACCGGCTCGCCGAGCTCGTGCGCAAGGAGCAGGATCTCGCGGCCGAGGCCGAGGCGCTCGACAAGGCGATCATCACGGCGGTGTCCAAGCAAGCCGCGCAACGCGACGTCGCGGCCGAGCAGCGCAGCCGCGCGCGGATCGCGGCGATCGCGAGCGAGCGCGCCGGCTTGCAGAAGACGCTTGCCGTCGAGTTTCCCGACTATGCCTCGCTGTCCAATCCGCTGCCGCTCGGCGTGAAGGACATCCAGCCGTTGCTGTCGGCCGACGAGGCGATGACGATCTATTCCGTCGTGGACAAGCAGGGCTATGTCATCGCGATCACGCGCGAGGGCGTCGACTGGAAGGAAATTCCGCTTGGCGCGGACGCGCTGGCGCAGAAAGTGTCGGCGTTCCGCAAAGGGCTCGACGTCGGCAAGGCGCGCGATGCGTCCGGCAAATCCGGCCTGTTCGACCTCGCGCTCGCCAATGAGCTCTATGTCGCGCTGCTCGGCCCGGTCGAAGCGCTGACGAAAGACAAGCGCAGCCTGCTGGTGGTGCCCTCGGCCGCACTGACCGCACTGCCGTTTCATCTGCTCGTCACCGAGAAGCCGCAAGCTGCGATCCCGGACAAGCTCGAAGGCTATCGCAACGCCGCCTGGCTGTTGCGGCGTCAGGCCGTCTCGGTGCTGCCGTCGGTGATCAGCCTGAAATCGCTGCGGGCCTTTGCGCGCAAGGATCAAGGCGTCAAGCCAATGACCGGCTTTGGCGATCCCGTGTTCAACCCTGCAGCCGAAGGGCCGGCCGATCGTCGCGCCGCAAGCGGCAAGGTCGCCGCGCGCAGCATCGCGACGATTGCCTATACCGACTTCTGGCGCGGCGCCGGCGTCGATCGTGCGCGGCTTGCGCAAGCGCTGCCGCAGCTGCCTGACACTGCCGACGAACTGAACGCGGTGGCCAGGGATGTCGGCGCAGGCGATGTCGATATCCATCTCGGCCGCGACGCCAGCGAAACGACGCTCAAGCGTGCAGCGCTTGCTCAATACAGCATCATCTACTTTGCCACCCACGGACTCGTTGCGGGCGACGTCAAGGGACTGGGCGAGCCTTCGCTCGCGCTCTCCATTCCCGATCAGCCCTCCGAGCTCGACGACGGTCTTCTCACCGCGAGCGAAGTCGCCCAGCTCAAGCTCAACGCGGATTGGGTGGTGCTGTCGGCCTGCAACACTATCGCGGGCGACAAGCCCGGCGCAGAGGCCCTGTCGGGATTGGCGCGCTCGTTCTTCTATGCCGGTGCCCGCGCGCTCCTGGTCTCGCATTGGGCAGTGGATTCGGAAGCTGCCACCCGCTTGACCACGTCGACATTCGCTCTGCTCAAAAACGAACCAGGAATCGGTCGTGCCCAAGCGTTGCGCCGCGCCATGTTGACGTATCTCGACGACGCCTCGTCGCCGCGCAACGCCTATCCCGCGATGTGGGGACCGTTCGCACTGATCGGCGAGGGAGACGTACGATAGAGCGCCCAGGGAATTGTGCGTCGCAATAACCCCCGATAACGTCGAAACGCGCATTTGGTTGCGCGATCATTCGTGATTTTTTGATGCACCTGCTCAGAGCAGACATGCGCGACGTTTGGCGCGGTCCTTGAATAAACCAAATCCTGCGGGATCGGCTTGGCAACGCCAGCGTTCATCAGTATTAGGTCGCCCAACCTAGGCCGGATGGCCTATTATTCACGGTGACTGCGATGGCGCCAAAGCTTGGTCGCGCTATGTGTCGCGGGTTCTAGGAGGATTTTTTCGTGCAAGAGACGGGCGTGCGCAACGGTGCCTTCGGCGCCGACAAATTCGGCTTAAAGAATCTCAAACAGGTTCACTGGAACCTCGGCGCGCCGCAACTCTATCAATACTCGCTCTCCGCGGGCGAGGCGGTGCTGTCTGCCGACGGTGCGCTGTGCGCCGACACCGGCGAGTTCACGGGCCGCAGCCCCAAGGACAAGTTCACGGTGCGTGACGCCACCACCGACAAGAAGATGTGGTGGGCCGGCAACCAGTCGATCACCGCGGAGCAGTTCGAGACGCTCTATCAGGACTTCCTCAAGCACGCCGAAGGCAAGAGCCTGTTCGCGCAGGACCTCTACGGCGGCGCCGATCCGGCCTACCGGATCAAGACCCGCGTGTTCACCGAGCTCGCCTGGCATTCGCTGTTCATCCGCACGCTGCTGATCCGCCCCGAGGCGATCGAGCTGTCGACCTTCACGCCCGAGCTCACCATCATCGACATGCCGAGCTTCCGCGCCGATCCGAAGCGCCACGGCTGCAAGTCGGAGAACGTCGTCGCGATCGACTTCGCCCGCAAGATCGTGCTGATCGGCGGCTCCTACTATGCCGGCGAGATGAAGAAGTCGGTCTTCACCACGCTGAACTACTATCTGCCCGAGCGCGGCGTGATGCCGATGCACTGCTCGGCCAATGTCGGCGCCAAGGACGATGCCGCGATCTTCTTCGGCCTCTCCGGCACCGGCAAGACCACGCTGTCGGCCGACCCGAACCGCACCCTGATCGGTGACGACGAGCACGGCTGGGGCCCGAACGGCGTCTTCAATTTCGAAGGTGGCTGCTACGCCAAATGCATCAAGCTTTCGCAGGAAGCCGAGCCGCAGATTTATGCCGCAAGCACGCGCTTCGGCGCGGTGCTCGAGAACTGCGTGCTCGACGAGGACACCCGCGTGGTGGACTTCGACGACGGCTCCAAGACCGAGAACACCCGCTCGGCCTATCCGCTCGACTTCATCCCGAACGCTTCGCGCACCGGCCGCGCGCCGCAGCCGAAGAACGTGGTGATGCTCGCCGCCGACGCCTTCGGCGTGCTGCCGCCGATCGCAAAGCTCTCGCCGGCGCAGGCGATGTATCACTTCCTCTCCGGCTACACCGCCAAGGTCGCGGGCACCGAGCGCGGTCTCGGCAACGAGCCGCAGCCGGAGTTCTCGACCTGCTTCGGCTCGCCCTTCCTGCCGCTCGATCCATCCGTCTACGGCAACATGCTGCGCGACCTGATCGCCCAGCACAATGTCGACTGCTGGCTGGTCAACACCGGCTGGACCGGCGGCAAGTATGGCACGGGCTCGCGCATGCCGATCAAGGTGACGCGCGCGCTGCTCACCGCGGCGCTCGACGGTTCGCTTCGCAACGTCGAATTCCGCACCGACAAGTATTTCGGCTTCGCGGTCCCGACCGCGCTGCCGGGCGTGCCGAGCGAAATCCTCAACCCGGTCAACACCTGGAAGGACAAGGACGAGTTCGACAAGACCGCGCGCGCGCTGGTCGGCATGTTCCAGAAGAACTTTGCCAAGTTCGAAGCCCAGGTCGACGCCGAAGTGCGCGCAGCCGCGCCGGACGTGAAGCTCGCGGCGGAGTAAGGTCGCATCATTTGAGAATGCAAAAGGGCGGCCGCGAGGCCGCCCTTTTTGTTTGTGGCGAGATATCTCCACCGTCATTGCGAGCGCAGCGAAGCAATCCAGAAATCCCTCCGCGGAGACAGTCTGGATTGCTTCGTCGCTACGCTCCTCGCAATGACGTGGAGGCAGCTCAAGCCTTGAAATACGCGATCTGCGTCGTCGTCGCGAGCAGCCTTCCGTTCGGCGACCACAGCTCGGCGTTCTGGTCGGCGTAGCTCTTGTGCATGATCTTCGAATCGGCCGTCGCCAGCACGCGCGTGATGTCCTCGGCTGCGAGCTCCTCGCTGTCGGTGTGAAAATAGGTCGTCAGCGACACCGTGCCGAACGGCACCAGCTCGCGCCGCGCGTGGAAGATGCGGCCGAAGAAGGCGTCCGACATCGACATCAGCGACAGCATGTCGAGCCTGCGCGGGGTACGGTCGCTGATCCAGATTTTCGAATAGGTGCTGGCAAGCTCGGCCTGCGGCGGGCCGATCCGCATCTCGCCCTCGACGAAGCGGAATTCGTATTGGTTGGCCCAGGACGCCGAGATTTTCGGGAACGGCAGCGTTGCCTCGAACGCCGCGGCGTCCGGGACCGTCGCCACCCTGTGCTCCCAGGACGGCCGCCGCTCGGCGAACACCGCGGTTGCGAGCGTCGCGACCTCGCCGCCGCCCTGCGACAGTTCGACGCTCCAGTGCTGGCTGGAGCGGTTGGCCTTTACCAGCCGCACATCCAGGTCAAACGGGCCCTTGGCGATCGGGGCGCAGTAATTGACGGTGACGGCGAGTGGATCGCCGGCGCGCTGCGGATGCTCGATCAATGCGCGCAAGATGGTCGCGGCGGTGGCGCCGCCGAACGGACCGACAAAGGCCCAGTAATCGTCGCTGGTGTGTCCCTGCCAGCTGGAGTCACCGGCGGTGATGCGGGTGGCGTCGTCGAACGGGTGCGGGAGCTTGGCGTGCATGGGTGTTTCCGTCTGTCATTCCGGGGCGATGCGAAGCATCGAACCCGGAATCTCGAGATTCCGGGTTCGGCTCTGCGAGCCGCCCCGGAATGACGGTCGTCATACCACAGCCATTGCCTGGCTGTGCAATAACCTCGCAGGTAACGCCGATTTCACACTGCGGAAAATCAGCCTGCGGCGTCGCGCAGGTCCGGCAGCAGCGGCGTGGTCGGATTGACCGGCACGTTCCAGATCTCCTCGGCATATTCGCGGATGGTGCGGTCGGAGGAGAACCACGCCATGCGCGCGACATTGAGGATCGAAGCGCGGGTCCAGGCCGGCGCCACCTGCCAGCGCGCATCGACCGCGCGCTGCGCCTCGTAGTAGGAATCGAAATCGGCGCTGACCATGTAATGGTCGAGATAGCGCAGCGCATGCGCGATGGATTCGAAACGGCCGGGATCGCCGGGCGAGAACTCGCCGGCGCCGACCGCGTTGATGGCGCGCTGGAGCTTTGGCGAACTGCGGATCACGTCGGAGGCATCCAGCCCCTGCTTGCGCCGGATCATGACGTCGCCGGCCTCCATGCCGAAGATCGCGATGTTCTCGTTGCCGACATGGTCGCGGATCTCGATATTGGCGCCGTCGAGCGTGCCGATGGTGATGGCGCCGTTCAGCGCCAGCTTCATGTTGCCGGTGCCGGAAGCTTCCATGCCGGCGGTCGAGATCTGCTCGGACAGGTCGGCCGCGGGAATGATCACCTCCGCGAGGCTGACATTGTAGTCGGGCAGGAAGACGACCTTCAGCTTGCCGCCGATCGCGGGGTCGTTGTTGACGACCTCGGCGACGTCGTTGATCAGCTTGATGATCAGCTTGGCGTATTTGTAGCTCGCCGCCGCCTTGCCGGCGAAGATCTTCACCCGCGGCACCCAGTTGCCGTTGGGATCGTCCTTCATCGACTGGTACAGCGCGACCGTCTCGATGACGTTGAGCAGCTGGCGCTTGTATTCGTGGATGCGCTTGATCTGCACGTCGAACAGCGCGCCCGGATCGACCTTGATGCCGAGCCGCTCGCCGATCAGCCGCGCCAGGGCCGTCTTGTTGTGATGCTTGACGGCGCGGAATTTCTTCTGGAATTCGACGTCGCTGGCGCGCGCCTCGATCAGCGAGAGCTGCGTCGGATCGTCGAGCACGGCGTCGCCGCAGGTCTCGCGCAACAGGTCGGTCAGCTTCGGGTTTGCCAGCATCAGCCAGCGGCGGAAGGTGATGCCGTTGGTCTTGTTGGTGATGCGGCCGGGATAGAGATGGTTGAGATCGTGGAACACGGTCTCGCGCATCAGGTCCGAATGCATCGCGGAGACGCCGTTGATGCGGTGCGAGCCGACAAAGGCGAGCTGGCCCATGCGCACGCGGCGGCCGCTCTTCTCGTCGATCAGCGAGACCGAGGCGCGGAAGTCGATGTCGCCGGGCGCGCGCGCCTCGGCGAGCGCCAGATGCTGGACGTTGATGCGGTAGATGATCTCCAGATGCCGCGGCAACAGGCGTTCGAACAGCTCGACCGGCCAGGTCTCGAGCGCCTCGGGCAGCAGCGTGTGGTTGGTGTAGGACAGCGTTGCGACCGTGATCTTCCACGCCTCGTCCCAGCGGAAATTGTGCAGGTCGACCAGGATCCGCATCAGCTCGGTGACGGCGAGGCTCGGATGGGTGTCGTTGAGCTGGACCGCGACCTTCGACGACAGGCTGCGAAGCTGGCCGTCGGACGACAGATGCCGCTTGACCAGATCCTGGAGCGAGGCCGAGACGAAGAAATATTCCTGGCGCAGCCGCAGCTCGCGGCCCGCCGGGCTCTCGTCGTTCGGATAGAGGAATTTGCAGATCGCTTCGGCGCGCGACTGCTCGGCGCTGGCGCTGACGTAGTCGCCCTTGTTGAAGGCGTCGAGCTTCAGCGGATCGGGCGAGCGTGCCGACCACAGCCGCAGCGCATTGACGTGCTGGCCGCGCCAGCCGACGATCGGCGTGTCATAGGCGATCGCCTGCACGGTCTCGCCCGGATGCCAGATCGCGCGGTCGCGGCCCTTGTCGTCGACATGCTCGACGCCGCCGCCGAAATGAATGTTGTAGATCACTTCCGGCCGCTGCAATTCCCAGGGGTTGCCGAAGCCGAGCCACTCGTCCGGATATTCCTGCTGCCAGCCCTGGTTGATGATCTGGCGGAACAGGCCGTAATCGTAGCGGATGCCGTAGCCGATCGCCGGGATCGAGAGCGTTGCCATGCTCTCCATGAAGCAGGCGGCAAGCCGCCCGAGACCGCCATTGCCGAGCGCGGCATCCGGCTCGCATTTGCGCAGTTCGGGCAGGGATACGCCGAGGTCGCCGAGCGCGACCTCGAAGATCTTGAGCAGCCCCATATTGTTGAGCGCATCGGTGAAGAGGCGGCCGATCAGGAATTCGAGCGAGAGATAATAGACGCGCTTGCGCCCCGCGTCGTAGCTGTGCTTCTCGGCTGTGAGCCAGCGATGCACGATGCGGTCGCGCAGCGCGAGCGCCGCGGCCTGGTACCAGTCGTGCTTGGTCGCCATGCCGGCGTCCTTGCCGATGGCAAGGCGCAGCTTCGCCAGAATCGCGCCCTTGATCTCAGCCAGCGCGAGCTCGTCGATGGGCTGGTCGGGGGCGGGAAAGTTTGGCTGGAACGATTGATCTTGCAAGGCCGTCACTTCCTGGTCGACAGAAACACCACTAACCCTACGCGTCTTGCCTCTGCACCGGAACTATCGCCGGTGCGGCCGTGCACTGCGCTGGCGCAAATTTATGCAAGGAACGGGCCGATTTGGGAACCCGGACGAGCACGGAGAACGTGGATTTGGTGCTAGTGTGGCGGTTAATTCAGCCATCAGTGTGGAGGAGACGCCCCATGAGGCTGCTGATTGAAATCGCTGCTGCAGCGCTCCTTGTCATCTGCATCGCCTCCTCGAGCGCCGCCTTCGCCGCCGGCAAGGGCCGTAGCGCTGATGGCCTGAGCTGCGGCTTCTCGCTCCCGCAAAACGCAACACCCGCACAACGCTGCGCCGCCATCAAGCGCCAATGCGGCGGCAAGTTTTATGCGAATGCGTGCGGGGACAGGTTGGTGTCGGCGGTGAATTGAGGGGGAGGGGAGGGAAGCGGAAACTGCTTCCCCATCGTCGTCCCGGCGAAGATTTCGGTGTCGCCTTCGCGCCAGCTTTCACCACAACGTCGTCCTGGCGAAAGCCAGGACCCATTACCCCGACTGTCAGAGAAGGCCCGACAGGTCATTCCAATCAGGATTTTCTTGTTCGATCAGCTTGATCTTCCAGTCCCGTTTCCAGAACTTGAGCTGCTTCTCGCGCGCGATGGCTTCCTGCGGCGTCGCGAACGCTTCGACGTGAACGAGACGGAAGATATTGTACTTCTGCACGAACTTGGAGCCGCGGCCCGAGCGATGTTGTTCAAGCCGCGTGCGGATGTCGTTGGTCACGCCGATATAGATCGTCCCGTGATGGCGGCTTGCGAGGATGTAGACGTAGTAGCTGCCTGCGCTCATGGCTCAAGCTCGCAAAGGCAACGCTGACCGGGGTAATGGGTCCTGGCTTTCGCCAGGACGACGATCTCAACAACCAATCCTTCAGCATCAGAACAAATTAAGAACACTTTAGCAAGTCTTTGATATATCATTGTGATTCGGCGCGTTGCCGACACAATATCTAGCGTCTGCCAGACTTTGCGAGGACTACATGTCCACCATTGCCTTCGACCAGTTTGCCCTCACCCGGATCGCCGATTTCGCGCGCTCGCTGTCGCGGCTGCATCAGGCGGCGCGGCGCCAGAGGATCGATGACGACCAGCTCGACCGCGAGTTCAACGCGGTGTGCCAGTCGATCTGGGGCTACACCATCGACGACATCAGCGACGACCTGTTCTCGGTCGAGGACCACCTGTTTCTCGACACGCTGGACGAAGCGCATGCGCGCATCTTCGCGGCCGAGCAGGGCTATGACCTCGTTGGCGATCAGGGCATGCTGACCGATTGGTGGGGTTTCTGCTGGATGATCCTGGCCGAGAAGCGCGGCCTGCTGACCCAGGAAAACCGCGCCGCCGCGCGGGCGGCGATCGAGGAGAAATATCTGGCGGCGCCGAATGTGATCGGGGTGATTATCGGGAGGTGACGCCGCACCCTCCGTCATTGCGAGCGGTAGCGAAGCAATCCAGAATCCTTCCGCGGAGGGATTCTGGATTGCTTCGTCGCAAGTGCTCCTCGCAACGACGGCTTGGTTATAGTTGGGTCCTAATCCAGTCCTGCCCGCTTCGCCGGCTTCGCCTGCGTCTTCGGCACCGTCACATCAGGCAGCGTCTCGCGCACGGTCTCCGCCGCCGGCGCATCTGCTGCCACCGTCTCTGCGCGCACCGGGGCCACCTTCATCTCGCCGAGGCGCGCGCGGACCTGTGCGGTGAGGCCGGGATAGGAGGCGACCGGGGTGAAGTCGGCGGTCTGGTCGTTGCCAACACGGATGCCGGTATAGGCGACGAGGCCGTCGGAGGTGGCAATCACGTCGCCGGCCTTCAGCGAAGAATCCAGCGCGAGATCGACCGGGGCGAGGCCGACCGGCTCGCGGCCGTTGCAGGTGCAGTCCGCGCGCAGCGCCTTGCGATAGGCGAACGCGTTCTCGCTGTCGGCGTAGCGCTCGCCGGTCTGCGACGCGGCGCCGTCGATCGAGGAGCCGAAATAAATCTTTGTCGCGCTGGCAGGACAGAACGCCTGACACATCTGCGCCGGCGAGGCGAGGCCGCGCATCAGCGGAAAATATTTGCCATCGCAGCTACGCACGCAGAACGCCGGGCCCGAGCCGCCGGCGGCCGCTGAACGTGTCGGTGGCACATATTGCGGGGTTGCGGGATTCTGCTGGCCGGTGAAGGGATCGGCGTAGGAGCTCGCCTGCTGCGGCACCTCGCGCTGCGGCCGCTGCTGCTGCATGCCGCCGAAGAAGAAGTCGAACAGGCCTTCGGCCGAAACCGGGGCGGGAGCTGCAAGCAGCGGGGCTGCCAGGATGGCGGCCACAAGCATCGCGCGACGCCGCCGGCGCGCATGGGACATGACTGTACGCAACGCTTACTCCACCCGACGCTACTGAACCGGCCGCGACCCGCGAGGTCTCAGCACAGGATTCACCATAAGGCGGGATGGTAAATGAGCGGTTGAGGTCACCTCTCCCCGCTTGCGGGGAGAGGTCGGATCGCTCTTGCGATCCGGGTGAGGGGGGACAGGTCTCGCGGCCATCTTACCCGTGGAGGGTGGCCCCTCACCCCAACCGTCAGCGCGAGCGAAGCTCGTCGCGGCCCCGTAAGAACGGGGCGAGGAGGAAGAGTCGTCACGCCTTCAAGAATTCCGACGCCTTGTAGAGCGAGCGGAACGGCAGGCCGGCCGCACCGAAGGTGTCGGTGGCGCCTTCCTCGCGGTCGACCATGGTCAGCACCAGCACCACCTCGGCGCCGGTCTCACGCACGGATTCCACCGCCTTCATCGCCGAGCCACCTGTCGTGGTGACGTCCTCGACGATCACGACGCGCTTGCCCTGGAGCGTCTCGCCCCTGGGCAGGCCTTCGATCGCGAGCTTGGCGCCGTGTTCCTTCGGCTTCTTGCGCACGAAGAACGCCGCGATCGGGTGGCCCTTGATCCAGGAGATTTGCGCCAGCGCGCCGGCGAGCGGCACCGCGCCCATCTCGAGCCCGCCGATGAAATCGAGATTGTCGTCCTTCAGCGCCTCATAGGTCAGCTCGGCGAGCAGTGTCGCGCCCTCCGGGTCGAGCATGGTCGGCTTGAGGTTGAAGTAGAAATCGCTCTTGCGGCCCGACGCGAGCGTCACCTCGCCGCGGCCGAAGGAGCGCCGGCGGATGATTTCGAACAGGCGGGCGCGGGAGGCTGATTTCGACACGGCGGTCCCTCGGGAGCGTTTTTGGAAGTGGCGGAATTTATCCGCGACGGCCGCGACATTCCAGAGGGGACAGGTCCAGTCAACAGGGATCGGCCGACGATCGGCCATCCCGGACCGCCGGTTGTGGGGTCGCAACCTTCTGGAGTAGGTGGGGGCTCATGCCTTTTGGGGAAGGAAACGACGCATGACCATCGAGCTGCACACCTGGAACACGCCGAAACGGCCGCAAGATCTCGGTTGCGCTGGAGGAAATGGGGCTGCCCTACAAGGTGATCCCGGTGAACATCACCAAGGGCGAGCAGATGGCCCCGGAGTTCCTGAAGCTCTCCCCCAACAACAAGATCCCTGCGATCGTCGACCCCGAGGGGCCGGACGGCAAGCCCGTCAGCATCTTCGAATCCGGTGCGATCCTGCTCTACCTGGGCGAAAAGACCGGCAAATTCCTGCCGAAATCGCTCGCGGGTCGTATCCCGGTCTACGAATGGCTGATGTGGCAGATGGGCGGCTTCGGCCCGATGCCCGGCCAGGTGCATCATTTCATCGCGCTCGAGAACGAGCAGGACCGCGCCTACGGCCTGAAGCGCTTCATGGCCGAAACCCGCCGGCTCTACGGCGTGCTCGACCGCCGGCTGGCGGACCGCGACTTCGTCGCCGGCGACCTCTCGGTTGCCGATTTTGCCATCCTGGGCTGGGCCTGGCGCCATCCACGCCACAAGGTTGAGCTGGCCGACTTCCCCAACGTCAAGCGCTGGTACGAGGCCCTGATGGCGCGGCCTGCGGTGAAGCGGGGCATGGACGCGAAGCTGGATTGATTGGGCCTTTTTCCCTCCCCCCTTGTGGGGGAGGGTGGCTCGCCGCGTAGCGGCGAGACGGGCGAGGGGTCTGTCTCCACGAACTCATCCGCATCTGTGCTCGGGGAAGCAACCCCTCATCCGGCGCTTCGCGCCACCTTCTCCCACAAGGGGAGAAGGAAGAAAGCCAATCACACCTTCCGCGCTTCCACCGCCATCCTGACCGCAAGCCCGGCCAGCACCGTGCCCATCAGCCAGCGCTGCACCAGCATCCAGCTCGGCCGGTTCGCCAGGAACAGCGCGATCGAACCTGCCGCGAGCGCGATCATCGCATTCACGCTGACGCTGATCGCGATCTGGATCGCGCCCAGCACCACCGACTGCGTCAGCACTCTGCCGGCTGCGGGATCGATGAACTGCGGCAGCAGCGCCAGATACAGCATCGCGATCTTCGGGTTGAGCAGGTTGGTGACGAAGCCCATCGCGAACAATTTGCGCGGGCTGTCGATCGAAAGCGTCTTCACATGGAACGGCGAGCGCCCGCCCGGCTTCACCGCCTGCCATGCCAGCCACAGCAGATAACCGGCACCGGCGAAGCGCAGCGCGTCATAGGCAAACGGAATGGCGAGCAGCAGCGCCGTGATGCCGAACGCCGCGCACAGCATGTAGAACACGAAGCCGAGCGCCACGCCGCCGAGCGAGACGATGCCCGCCGCCGGCCCCTGCGTGATCGAGCGCGAGATCAGGTAGATCATGTTCGGTCCCGGCGTGAGCACGAGGCCGAGGCAGACGAGAGCGAAGCCGAGCAGCGCGGAAGTGTGGGGCATGGGAGAACCGGTGCAGGAGATGCGGTGGTTCTAATATGCGCCGCGCCGCCGGGCCATCGCGCAATTGCTCGGAGGACAATTCGATTCAGTGCGTGTCTCTCTGGCGTCGTCCCGGCGAAGGCCGGGACCCATACCCCCAGGGAGAAGTGTGGTGCGGGATCGTAGTGGGCAATCTTCGCCCAACTCGATCCTGTGGTTATGGGTCCCGGCCTTCGCCGGGACGACACCGTGTTTGTGGCGTCAGCGAAGCGCAAGTGAGCCGAGGTGAAGAGCCGTCAATGCGCCTCGTCCCAGTTCTTCGCCGCGCGTGCATCGACATGCAGCGGCACGGACAGCAGCACGGCCGGGAACGGCGCGTCCTGCATGACGTGCTGCACGACCGGCAGCGTCGCCTCGACCTCGGCGTCCGGCACCTCGAAGATCAATTCGTCATGCACCTGGAGCAGCATCTGCGCCGAGAGTTTCTTCTCGGCGAGTGCGTCCTCCACCCGCGTCATGGCACGGCGGATGATGTCGGCGGCGGTGCCCTGAAGACGCGCGTTGATCGCGGCGCGCTCGTTGAAGGCGCGCACCGAGGCATTCGACGCCTTGATATCAGGATAGTGGCACTTGCGGCCGAACAGCGTCGTGACATAGCCGTGGCTCCGGCAGAAGTCCCGCGTCTCGTCCATATAGGCGCGGATGCCGGGGAAGCGCTCGAAATACTTCTTGATGTAGGCCGACGCCTCCTCGCGCGCGATGCCGAGCTGGTTGGCGAGGCCGAACGCCGAGATGCCGTAGATGATGCCGAAATTGATCGCTTTGGCCCGGCGGCGGATTTCGCTCGGCATGCCCTTGATCGGCACGCCGAACATTTCCGAGGCGGTCATGGCGTGAATGTCGAGACCGTCGCGGAACGCCTGCTTCAGCACGGGGATGTCGGCGATCTCGGCCAGCAGCCGCAATTCGATCTGCGAATAGTCGGCGGACACGAGCTTGTGCCCGGGCGTCGCGATGAAAGCGCGGCGAATCTTGCGGCCGTCCTCGGTGCGCACCGGGATGTTCTGCAAGTTCGGCTCGTTCGACGACAGCCGGCCCGTCGTGGTCGCGGCCAGCGCGTAAGTCGTGTGCACGCGATGGGTCTGCGGATTGACGTATTCAGGCAGCGCGTCGGTGTAGGTCGATTTGAGTTTCGAGACCTGGCGCCACTCCAGAATCTTCTTCGGAAGGTCGTGGCCCTGCTCGGCGAGCTCGTCGAGCACCTGTGCGGTGGTCGACCATGCGCCGGTCTTGGTCTTGGTGCCGCCCGGCAGGCTCATCTTGCCGAACAGGATGTCGCCGATCTGCTTGGGGCTGCCGACATTGACCGGCTCGCCCGCGATCTCCTGGATCTCAGCTTCGACGCGGGCCGCGGTCTGGGCGAAGTCGCCGGAGAGACGCGACAGCACCTGGCGATCGATCGAGATGCCGCGCCGCTCCATGCGCGCGAGCACCGCGACCAGCGGCCGCTCCAATGTCTCATAGACCGTCGTCATGTGCTCGGCGACAAGGCGCGGCTTCAGCACGCGCCAGACCCGCAAGGCCATGTCGGCGCCTTCCGCTGACAGCGGCGCGGCCTTGTCGATCGGGACCTGGTCGAACGTGATCTTGCCCTTGCCGCTGCCGAGCAGCTCGCCCGCCTTCAGCATGGCGTGGCCGAACCAGCGCTCGGCGAGCGATTCCAGCCCGTGCGAGCCGCGGCCGGCGTCGAGCACATAAGAGATCAGCTGGGCGTCGTCGGTGTTGCGCAAGGTGATGCCGTGCTGCGCCAGCATGACGGCGGTGAATTTGACGTCGAAGCCGATCTTGAGGATGCCCGATGATTCCAGCACCGGCCGCAACGCGTCGATCGCGTCGGCATGCTTGACCTGATCGGGCGCGAGGCCGGCATCGAACAGGCCGGCGCCGCCGCCGGACTGCTTGTGCGCCAGCGGCACGTAACACGCATCGTTCGGCGCGAGCGCCAGCGCGACGCCACAGAGATCGGCCTGCATCGGATCGATCGAGTTCGCCCTGATCTCGATCGCGACATGGCCGGCATCGTGAATGCGCGCGATGAAGGCGTTCAATTCGGCGAGCGTCTTGATCGCCTGGTACTTGCCGCGGTCGACCGGAAGCTTGCGCAGCGCCTCTTCGCGCGCGGCGGCGAGCGAGATCGGCGCGCCCTTGATGCTGGCCGACTTGCCGCCTTTGTCGCCGCCCGTTGCCGTAACCGCAGGAGCGGCGAAGAGATCGCCGGACGTCGCGGACGAGGTCGTCCTGGCCGCGCTGTCGCCGCCGCGGGCCTCGCTGCTGTTGGCCACATCGGCATCGACATTGGCGGGATCGATCTGCGAATAGTCGGCGACGCGGCGCGTCAGCGTGGAGAACTCCATCGCCTTCAGGAAGGCGATCAGCTTGCGCGCGTCGGGCTCGTGGACGGCGAGGTCGTCGAGCGGCACCTCCAGCTCGACCTTGTCGTCGAGCAGCACCAGCTTGCGCGAGATCCGCGCCTTTTCGGCATTCTCGATCAGCGCCTCGCGCCGCTTCGGCTGCTTGATTTCGGTCGCGCGGAACAGGAGCTGCTCGAGGTCGCCATATTCGACGATCAGCTGCGCCGCGGTCTTGATGCCGATGCCGGGCACGCCCGGCACATTGTCGGTGGAATCGCCGGCGAGCGCCTGCACCTCGACCACCTTCTCCGGTGGAACGCCAAATTTCTCGATCACCTCGGGAATGCCGATCCGGCGATCCTTCATGGTGTCGTACATCGTGATCCTGTCGTTCACGAGCTGCATCAGATCCTTGTCGGAGGACACGATGGTCGTGGTGGCGCCGCGGTCGCTGGCCTCCCGCGCATAGGTCGCGATCAGATCGTCGGCCTCGAAGCCGCCTTGTTCCAGGCAGGGCAGGTCGAAGGCGCGCACGGCCTCGCGGATCAACGCGAATTGCGGGATCAGATCGTCGGGCGCCGGCGGCCGGTGCGCCTTGTACTCGGGGTAGATCTTGTTGCGGAAGGTGACCTCCGACTTGTCGAACACGATGGCCAGATGCGTCGGCCGGTTGTCGGCTGGCATGTCGCGCAAAAGCTTCCACAGCATGTTGCAGAAGCCGAGCACGGCATTGACCTGAAGACCGTCGGATTTGCGGTTCAGCGGCGGCAGCGCGTGATAGGCGCGGAAAATGTAGGAGGAACCGTCGACCAGGAAGACATGGTCGCCCTTGCCGGCCGCCTTCGCCGCCACCGGTTTGGCAGCAGTTGTCGCAGCGGATTTGCTGTCGGCGGCCGTCTTGGGCGCGGCAGCCTTGGTGTCAGCTTTGGCGGTGGTCTTCGGGGATGTCTTGGGCATGGCCGCAATGTATGAATTTTTGCGGGCTTTGACAGCCTTGGGAGGGGGATTTTTGGGCTGACGGCGCGACTATCCCCCGCTGTCATTCGCCGCATCCCCACAGTCATTCCCCGCGAAGGCGGGGAATCCAGTACGCCGCGGCTTCTCGGCTCAATCACTGGCGTCTCGGCGTACTGGGTCGCCCGTTCGAGCCGGGCGACGACACCGAGAGTGCAGCTACTCCGCCGCCTGCAACCGCACACCCGCCTTCTTCGGCGCGATCCAGAACGCATCCGGCCGTTCGAACAGGAAATCGGCACCGAGCCGCAGGGCGGCCTGCCAGATCGCGAGCGATCCAAGCACGCCGGCGATGGTGACGATCAGCGACACCGTGCCGATATCAGGAATGACGCCGGTGCGCAGCAGCAGCGTGCGCGTTGCCGCCATCGGCAGGAAGAAGGCGAGATAGATCACGATCGAGTGCTCACCGCAGAAGCGGAAGAAGTTCAGCCACTGCGCGCGCGCGAGCAGCGTGCCCATCGTGATGATGGCGCAGGCGCCTGCAAAGCCGAGCAGGAGCGAGACGACCTTCCATTCGCTGGCCCCATACGCGACAAGGCCGGCATTCATCAGCGCCCAGGTCGCGAGCGCTGCGAGTGCAGGCCCAGGCTGGCTGCGCGCGCGATCCGACAGCGCGAACACGTAAGGCGCGAACAGATAGCCCGAATAGAAATAGACGAAGCGCGCGCAGAACTCGTCGATCGCGGTCCAGCCGGTCGCGATGCGCGCCGTCTCCAGCGCCGCGGCGATCAGCCAGATTGCGAACGGCGGGACGCGCCGTGTCAGTTTTGTGACGACGAAGAAGACCGGCAGCAGGTAGATGAACCAGAGCGTGCCGAACGGCTCGATGAAGGATTCGAGGTACAAGAGGCCGACCTCGCGCCAGCTCGTCTCCGCCGCGAAGGCGGGCGCCTTGAAGCCGAACTGGATTGTCACCCAGACGACATAGAAATAGGCGAAATGCACCACCTTGCGGTCGAGATAGGTTCGCCAGTCGCGGTCGATCACCAATGACAGGAACAGGCCCGAAATCAGGAAGAAATCCGGCATCCGGAACGGCTTTGCGAAGGCCACGGCGACATGCATGAAACCGGTCTCGCCCGCGGCGAGCTCGACCCCCAGCACCGAATGCATCATCACGACCATGACGATGCAGATGCCCTTGGCATAGTCGACCCAGTCGACACGTGCGGCAGAAGGGGCGTTAACGCCCCCGTTCCCAGGGATTGTGCCTGATGGTGCCATGGTGTCCCGTTTCGAGGCGTGTTCCACCCGGCTCTGTGCGGGCGTGATGCAGTGTGGGGCCTTGCGGCTTACGACTTCTTTACCGGTTCAATTCGCGTGCCGGTTTTTGCTCGCAGACTGTTCCCTTCCATCGGGAAAATGCTAAACCGCCCCGCATTGGGGTTTCGTTAACCAAGCCAAGACAGGGTTTCTCATGCGAATCGCGATGATCGGAACGGGCTATGTGGGACTGGTGTCCGGAGCCTGCTTTGCGGATTTCGGTCACGACGTCACCTGCGTCGACAAGGACGAGAAGAAGATCGCGGGGCTCCATCGCGGCGAGATTCCGATCTACGAGCCCGGGCTCGACGAGCTGGTCGCGACCAACGTCAAGGCCAAGCGGCTCGACTTCACCACCGACCTGTCGAAGCCGGTCGCGGACGCCGATGCCGTCTTCATCGCGGTCGGCACGCCGTCGCGCCGCGGTGACGGCCACGCCGATCTGTCCTACGTCTACGCCGCCGCGAAAGAGATCGCGCAGTCGCTGTCGGGCTTCACCGTCGTGGTGACCAAGTCGACCGTGCCGGTCGGCACCGGCGACGAGGTCGAGCGCATCATCCGCGAGACCAATCCCAACGCCGACGTCGTCGTCGCCTCCAACCCCGAATTCCTGCGCGAGGGCGCGGCGATCCGCGACTTCAAGTTCCCCGATCGCGTCGTGGTCGGCACCTCCGACGAGCGCGGCCGCAAGGTGATGAGCGACATCTATCGCCCGCTGTCGCTGAACCAGGCGCCGCTGATGTTCACGGCGCGCCGCACCGCCGAGATGATCAAATACGCCGCCAACGCGTTCCTCGCGACCAAGATCACCTTCATCAACGAGATCGCCGATCTCTCCGAAAAGGTCGGGGCCAACGTGCAGGAGGTCGCGCGCGGCATTGGCCTCGACAACCGCATCGGCACCAAGTTCCTGCATGCAGGTCCCGGCTTCGGCGGCTCGTGCTTCCCGAAGGACACCAAGGCGCTGATCAAGATCGCGCAGGACTACGACGTGTCCTTGCGCATCGTCGAATCCGTGCTCGCCGTCAACGAGAACCGCAAGCGCGCGATGGCGCGCAAGGTCAGCCAGGCGCTCGGCGGCTCGCTGCGCGGCAAGACCATCGCCGTGCTCGGCCTCACCTTCAAGCCCGACACCGACGATATGCGCGATGCGCCGTCGATCCCGCTGGTGACCGGCCTGATCGACATGGGCGCCAAGGTGAAGGCCTTCGATCCCGTCGGCATGGAGCAGGCCAAGGGTGAGCTGCCCAGCATCACCTATTGCGAGGACGCCTATTCCTGTGCGCAAGGCGCCGATGCGCTGGTTGTCGTCACCGAATGGGTGCAGTTCCGCGGCCTCGATCTCGACCGGCTGAAGAGCGTCATGGCGCAGCCCGTCGTCGTCGACCTCCGCAACATCTACAGCCCCGAAGACATGCGCGCCGCCGGCTTCACCTACGAGAGCGTCGGCCGTCCGTCGGCGCAGGGCTGATAGCGACACACGATTGTCATACCCCGCGAAGGCGGGGTATCCAGTAACCCCGATCTTCGTGATGATTGGGACCTGAGTTTACTGGATCACCCGCCTTCGCGGGTGATGACGGACCGAGACCTTTGCCCCGCAGCTTCGACACGCCCCTCCCGATCGATGCCGTGCTCGACGATTTGTCGCGCACGCTCGAGGCACACAATGCGGCCGTGCTGGTGGCCCCGCCCGGCGCCGGCAAGACCACGCGCGTGCCTCTGGCGCTGCTCGATGCGCCCTGGGCCAAGGGCAAGAAGATCATCGTGCTGGAGCCGCGGCGCATCGCGGCGCGCGCCAGCGCCGATCGCATGGCCAAATCGCTCGGCGAGCGGGCAGGTGAGACCGTCGGCTACCGCGTCCGTTTCGGCTCGAAAATATCGCGCGCGACGCGCATCGAGGTCGTGACCGAAGGCATCTTCACCCGCCAGATCATGGACGATCCCGAGCTCTCCGGCGTTGCCGCCGTCCTGTTCGACGAATTCCACGAGCGCTCGCTCGACGCCGACATGGGCCTTGCGCTGGCGCGTGACGCGCAAACCGGCCTGCGCGAGGATCTGCGCATTCTCGTGATGTCGGCAACGCTCGACGGCGCCCGCGTCGCAAAGCTGCTCGGTGAGGCGCCCGTCGTCGAAAGCGAGGGCCGCGCCTTTCCGGTCGAGACGCGCTATCTCGGCCGCAAGGCGGACGCGCCGATCGAGCGGCAGATGGCGGATGCGATCGCCTCGGCGCTTCGCGCCGATGGCGGTTCGGTGCTGGCGTTCCTGCCCGGCGCCGCTGAAATCCGCCGCACCCAGAATTTCCTCGGCGAGCGCGTCCAGGACGCCAGTATCGAGATCGTGCCGCTGTTCGGCGCGCTCGATGCCGCCGTGCAGGATCGCGCCATTGCGCCCGCGCCGAAGGGCACGCGCAAGGTGGTGCTGGCGACCTCGATCGCGGAGACCTCGCTCACCATCGAAGGCGTCCGCATCGTGGTCGATTCCGGTCTTGCCCGCGTGCCGCGCTACGAGCCTGATATCGGCCTGACCCGGCTCGAGACCGTGCGCGCTTCGCGCGCCGCGGTTGACCAGCGCCGCGGCCGCGCCGGCCGCACCGAGCCGGGCGTCTGCTACCGGCTCTGGGACGAGCCGCAGACGGCGTCGCTCGCGCCCTACACCCAGCCCGAAATCCTCAGCGCCGATCTGTCCTCGCTGGTGCTCGATCTGGCGCAATGGGGCGTCACTGACCCCGCCGCGCTGTCGTTCCTCGACCCGCCGCCGCAGCCGGCCTGGAAGGAAGCCAAGAGCCTTCTCAGCGAGCTCAATGCGCTGGATGGCGACGGCCGCATCACCGCGGAGGGCAAGAGCCTGCGCGCGCTGGCATTGCCGCCGCGGCTGGCGCGCATGATCGTGGATTCGCATCGCGCCGGCGCGGGCGGAGACGCCGCCGAGATTGCGGCGATCCTCACCGAGCGCGGGCTCGGCGGCGACAGCGCCGATCTCGAGCACCGGCGCGACCAGTTCCGCCGCGACCGCTCGGCGCGCGCATCGAGTGCGCGCGACCTTGCCCGGCGCTGGGCCTCGCAGGTCGCGGCGTCAGAACAGGAGGGGCCGCAGGAAGATCTCTCGACCGGCCTGATGCTCGCCTACGCCTTCCCGGACCGCGTCGCGCGCAATCGCGGCAACGGCAGTTTCGTGCTCGCCAACGGTCGCGGCGCCGCCGTCGAGCAGACCTCGTCGCTCGCCCGCGCGCCCTATATCGCGATCGGCGAAATGACGGGCACGGCGGCGAGCGGCCGCATCCTGCTCGCCGCGCAAATCACCGAGGACGACATCGAGCGGCATTTCGCCGAGCATATCGAGACCGTTGACGAGATCTCGTTCGATCGGGGCGCGATGGCGCTGCGTGCACGGCGCAAGCGCGCGCTGCATGCGATCACGCTCTCTGAAGCTACGCTGGCTGTGTCGCCGTCGGAGGAGACCGCGCGCATCTTCGCGGATGGTCTGATCGCCGCGGGCCTCGACCGGTTGCCCTGGTCGAAGGCGGCCAAGCAATGGCGCGACCGCGTGATGTTCCTGCGCAAGGCCGAAGGCGACAGCTGGCCTGACCTGTCCGACGACGGGCTGATCGCGCGGCGCGACGACTGGCTGGTGCCCGCGCTCTACGACAAGATAGCGCTCAAGGATATCTCCGCCGGCGATCTCTCCGATGCGCTGATGGCGCTGTTGCCGTGGGAGATGCGCGCACGGCTCGACCGCGAGGCGCCGACGCATTTCGAGGCGCCGACCGGGACCGTGCTCGCGATCGACTACGAGGCCGAGCAGGGGCCGACCATCGCAGTGCGGCTCCAGGAGTTGTTCGGCCTCAACACCCATCCGTCGATCGCGGCCGGCAAGGTGCCGCTGGTGCTGGAATTGCTGTCGCCGGCGCAGCGCCCGGTGCAGGTGACGCGCGATCTCCCCGGTTTCTGGCGCGGCAGCTACGCCGCGGTACGCTCCGACCTGCGCGGCCGCTACCCGCGCCATCCCTGGCCGGAAGATCCGGCGAATGCATTGCCGACCCGGCGGGTCAAACCGCGCGGCACCTGAGAAATCACGAACCCGCATTAACCGTCCGCTCATCCTTTTCGTCAAAATGGCACTGGCCCGGCCGCGGCGTCGCTCGCGGACGGTCGTGTCGCGTGGTGAAATCGAGCTTTCCGGCTCGGAAGTGGTGTGATGCGTAACATAATGATCCTCGCGGCCATCATGATCGGCCTCGGCACCTTCATGGCGCAGATGGCGGACAGGATGAGCTCCGCTTCCGCCACGTCAGCGCCGCGCCCGACGGTCGCGGTCGCAACCACGGCGCCGGCCGGTGGCCGCAGCCTCGCCATTGGCCGCGACGGCCGTGGCCATTTCCAGACCGAGGGCCGGATCGAGGGCCAGCGCATCGGCTTCATGGTCGACACCGGCGCCTCCGTCGTTGCGCTGAACGAGACCTCGGCCGCCCGCTTCGGCCTGCGTCCCTCGCGCGGCGAGTACAACGCCACCGTCTCCACCGCCAACGGCACCATCAAGGCCGCGCGCACCCGCATCGCCATGCTGGAGGTCGGCGGCCTCGTCGTGCGCGACGTCGACGCCATGGTGTTGCCGGACGAGGCGCTGTCGGAAAACCTGCTCGGCCTCTCCTTCCTGTCCCGGCTGAAGCGTTTTGAGTACGCCAACGGGCAGATGGTGCTGGAGCAGTAAGAGCCTCCCAAAGGCTCCTGCGACCGTATATTTCAAAAAGCGTCGTTGTTTCGACCGCTCTCGCGGTCAGATTTCCCCCGTTGCTAAACTGCCGCAATTATAAGCCACAAGCTGCCATTCCCGCCTTCCGCTGCGGCCTGGCATTCGCTAAGGCTGCATCAAATCCTGCCCCCCTTCTTCACGAGACCGTCTCAATGTTTCCCAAGCCGAAATCCGTCTTGTTGCCCAACACCTACGCCTTCGAATCCGAGCCGATGGTGAAACCTACGGGTTTTCGCGAATACGACGCGCGCTGGCTGTTCCAGAAGGAAATCAACCTGATGGGGATCCAGGCGCTCGGCATGGGGCTGGGCGCACTGATCGCGGAACTCGGCGTCAAGCAGGAGATCGTCACCGGCCATGACTTCCGCGGCTATTCGGCCTCGATCAAATATGCGCTGATCTCCGGCCTGATGGCGGCGGGGTGCAAGGTGCACGACATCGGGCTCGCGGTGACGCCGATGGCCTATTTCGCGCAGTTCGATCTCGACGTGCCCTGCTGCGCGATGGTCACGGCCTCGCACAACGACAATGGCTGGACCGGCGTGAAGATGGGCGCCAACCGCCCGCTGACCTTCGGCCCGGACGAGATGACGCGGCTCAAAGAGATCGTGCTCAACGCCGATTTCAAGAACAAGGTCGGCGGCTCCTATCAATTCCACGAGAATTATCCGGTGCGCTACATCGCCGATCTCACCAGCCGACCAAAGCTGACGCGCAAGCTCAAGGTCGTCGCGGCCTGCGGCAACGGCACCGCGGGCGCATTCGCGCCGCAGGTGCTGGAGGCGATCGGCTGCGAGGTGATCCCGCTCGACACCGAGCTCGACCACACGTTCCCGAAATACAATCCGAATCCTGAAGACATGGAGATGCTGCACGCGATCCGCGACGCGGTGCTGCAGCACAAGGCCGATGTCGGCCTCGGCTTCGACGGTGACGGCGACCGCTGCGGCGTCGTCGACAACACCGGCGAGGAAATCTTCGCCGACAAGGTCGGCGTGATGCTGGCGCGCGACATGTCGGCGATCCACAAGGACGCGCAGTTCATCGTCGACGTGAAATCGACCGGCCTCTTCATCACCGATCCGGTGTTGCAGAAGCAGGGCGCCAAGACCACCTATTGGAAGACCGGCCATTCCTACATGAAGCGCCGCACCCACGAGACGGGTGCGCTCGCCGGCTTCGAGAAGTCGGGCCACTTCTTCTTCAACAAGCCGTATGGACGCGGCTATGACGACGGCCTGGTCTCGGCGATTGCGATCTGCGATATGCTCGACCGTGCCCCCGGCAAGTCGATGGCCGACCTGAAGAACGCGCTGCCAAAAACCTGGTCGTCGCCGACCATGTCGCCGCATTGCGCCGACGAGGTCAAATACGGCGTCATCGACGCCGTGGTGAAGCATTTCGAAGGCTTGCAGGCCAAGGGTGCCAAGATCGGCGGCCAGGCGATCCGCGATCTCGTCACCGTCAACGGCGTGCGCGTCACGGTGGAAGACGGCAGCTGGGGCCTGATGCGCGCCTCCTCCAACAAGCCCGAGCTCGTGGTCGTGGTCGAGAGCCCGGTCTCCGAGCAGCGCATGCACGACATGTTCGAGATGGTGAACAGCGTGCTGCGCACGCATCCCGAAGTCGGCGCGTACAATCAGACGATCTGAGAGGGGCCGGTATCACCACATGCACTGCGTCATGCCCCGCGCAGGCGGGGCATCCAGTACGCCGCGGCCTCCCGGTTCAATCGCAGGCGTCTCGGAGTACTGGATCGCCCGGTCAAGCCGGGCGATGACACTTTTCGTGTGGTGAGCTCTAAGCCGCCACCACCGCCGGAATCGGCAGCGCGGTGACCGACTTGATCTTCTCCATCGCGAAGCGCGAGGTGACGTTCTTCAGCGGCACGGCGCTGATCAGCTTCTTGTAGAACACGTCATAGGCCTGCATGTCCGCGACCACGACGCGCAGCATGTAGTCGACGTCGCCGGCCATCCGGTAGAACTCCATCACCTCGGGCATGGCGCTGACGGCCTCGGCGAACTTCTTGAGCCAGGCGTCGGAATGATCGGAGCTCTCGACCGAGACGAACACGGAGATGCCGAGCCCGATCTTGTTCTGGTCGACGAGGGCGACCCGTTTCAGGATCACCCCGTCGGCCTCCAGCCGCTGGATGCGTTTCCAGCAGGGGGTCGAGGACAGGCCGACACGATCGCCGATCTCGGCGACGGACAGGGAGGCATCCTCCTGGAGTACCATCAGGATCTTGCGGTCGATGGCGTCGAGGCGGCGGCTGGTCTCGGGGATCTGGACGGCGAGGTCAGTCATTTGAAGAACTTTGTTTCATTATAGGGGTCGATTTCCCTGATATAGAGAAAATCTTTCCACGACAAGCCTATAATCTTGGCGACCCGCCCGGCGCCCTCGCTGGCGGTCCGTCTAAAAGCCTTTCAACTTCAACGCGTTGCGGGGCAGCCAGGCCGCCACCATGGCGGGTACATTTCAGCGCTGCGGCAGCCGCGGCGAATCGCAGCGCCTCCCGTACCACCGCACCCTCGGCCAGGCGAAGCGTGAAGGCGCCATGGAAGACGTCGCCGGCGCCGAGCGTATCGACCGCCTGAACCGGGAAGGCCGGTGTCTCCTCAAGCTCGCCTGCATCGTTCAGCCAGATCGTACCGAGGGGACCGCGTGTGGCGGCGAGGAAGGCCGACGTCAACCTCGCCAGGTGCCGCAATGCTTCGCCGTCGTCGGCGATGCCGGCAGTCTCCTGCACCTGTTCACTGGCGAACAGAAGATGCGAGGCCGCCGTGAGCAGGCCGTCCTGCAAAGACATCGCGCGGTCCACGCCGACGACGGCGGGAATGCCGCGCCGGCGTGCCTCGGCGCAGAGGGAGGTCGCGAACCCTGCACAGCGGCTTTCGACGAGGACCGCCCGACAATCGGCGAGCAGGGCGTCGGCATCGGGCAGCTCCACGCTCCACAGGCCGGGATCGCGATAGATCGTGAGTGTCCGCTCGCCGGAGGGCTCGATCATGATCGCGGAGACGGGCGTCGTCAGGCCTGGCATGCGCACGATATGGCCGATGTCGATGCCTTCCTGCGCCATCCGTTCGAGAATGAAGCCGCTCGACGTCTCCCGCGCATCGCCCATGGGACCCGCGAACGAGACGCGGCCGCCAAGCCGTGCCATCGCGATCGCGGCATTGAGCGCGTTGCCGCCGCAGATCTCGGCGAAATGCGTGGCATTCGCCTTGCTGCCGCGCGCAGGCACGGCCTCCAGGCGAAAGGTCAGGTCGCGCACGGGAATGCCGATGCAGAGGATGCGCGGCGCGGTCCCGGCCATCGCTGGCCTCAGCTCAAGCGCCGCTCTTGTCGTGCACCCAGCGGCCGAGCAGATGATGGGCGATGGCGAAAGGATGCGGGCCGGCGAGCCCGTCGGGATGCGTCCGCGTCAGCATCAGTGCCGCCTCCTCGCGCGTGAACCAGCGCGCATCCTCCAGCTCGGAATGATCGACGACAATGTCCTCGTTCAGCGCCCGCGCGCTGCAGCCGATCATCAGCGACGACGGGTAGGGCCACGGCTGCGTCATGTAATACTGCACGTCGGTGCAGCGGATCCCGGATTCTTCGAGGATCTCCCGGCGCACCGCGTCCTCGATGGTCTCGGCGGCCTCGACGAAGCCGGCGAGGCAGGAAAACATGCCCGGCGGAAACTGCTTCTGGCGGCCGAGCAGGCATTTTTCTCCGGAGGCGACCAGCATGATCACGACCGGATCGGTGCGCGGAAAATGCTCGGCCTTGCAGGCAGGGCAATCGCGCTTCCAGCCGCCTTCCTTCATCGCGCTGCGCGTGCCGCAATTGGCGCAATAGCCGTGGCGCTGGTGCCAGCTCACCATCGACTTCGCCATCGCGATCGCCGAAAGCTCGTCGGGGGGAATCGCGCCCTGCATGGCCATGCCGCGCAGCTCGGTGAGGCTGTAGTCCTCGCGGCCGACCAGCTTCTCGGCGGCGGCCTGCGACAGGCCCATGCCGAACACAGCGGCGCCGTCGCGTAAGCCTAAGAAGATCGTGCCGGGATTGGCGCCGCATTTCAGCGCTTCGTCGATTCCCAGCAGCGCGCGCACTTTTTCGCCTTCGCGCTTCACCAGCAGCGAGTCGCGGTGGACGACATAGGCGCGCGAGGTCGGCTTCTGCTCCAGCGCGAACAGCTTTTCGTCATCGCGGCGCAGATGCGCCGCGCGGTCGAGGATGTTGGTGACGAAGGCCGGCTGCCCCAGCGGAAATGCGTCGAATGCTGACATTTCTTGTTCTTTCAACCCAACCAGATTTTTCGGCGAAGCGCGCTGATGAAATTCTGCACCTCTGTGGCGTCATGCGCCAAGGGCTGCATCACGCCCCAGACCGGCCGCGGCCAGGCGGCGTCACCGGTGCGGCGGGCGATGATGTGGACGTGAAGCTGCGGCACGAGGTTGCCGAGCGCCGCGATATTGAGCTTGTCGCATTTGGTGATCTCCTTCAGCGCGCGCGAGACGCGGGAGATCTCGGTCATCAGCTGCGCCTGCTGCACCTCGTCGAGATCGATGATCTCGACCGCATCGACGCGCCGCGGCACCAGCAGCAGCCAGGGATAATGCGCGTCCTTGATGACCAGCACCTTCGACAACGGCAGGTCGCCGATGTCGATGGTGTCCTCTTTCAGGCGGGAGTGCAGCGACCAGGCGGGTTCGGACATGAAGGTTTTCCGGATGGCCCGGTGGGACGGGCTTGTTGGGCCCGACCATACGATACCGATTCCGATAGGGGAAGGATCGGGGCTCCGCCGCTACTGCATACACGGTCGTCGCCCCGGACAAGCGCAGCGAAGCGGAGCGCTGGTCCGGGGCCCATAACCACAGGGAGTAGTTTGGTGAGGACACGCAGTTGCCAGCCCCCGCCACCACCTCTTCCTGTGGTTATGGATTCCGGGCTCGCGCTTTGCGCGCCCCGGAATGACAGAAACTACGCCTCCGCGAGCACCCGCGCATTGGCGCGGACCGAGGCTTCGCTGACGCGGATGCCGAGACCGGGGCCGTCGGGCACCACCACGTGACCCGCGCGGTTGGCGACGCGCTCTTCCAGCACGTCCTCGGTGAGCACATGATGCGGCATGTAGAATTCGCAGCCGAGCGAGATGCCCGGCGTGGCCGCAATCAGCTGCGTACCTGCGGCAAGGCCGATGCCGCCCTCCCACAGCGTGCCGCCATAGCCGGGCAGGCCGGCAATGTCGGCGATCGCCATGATCGCCTGCGCCTCGAACAGGCCGCCGGCCTTCATCAGCTTGATCGAGACGGCGTCGGCCGCCTCGCGTCGCACCACCTCCATCATGTCGCGGCGGTCGAAGCAGCTTTCGTCGGCGAGCACGGGCGTTTCCAGCGCCGCGGTGAGCTGCGCCATCACGTCGAGATATTTGCGCGGCACCGGCTGCTCGATGAAGGTCGGCGCAAACTCCTCGACATCGCGCAAAATCTTGATGGCGCCGAACGGCGCCAGCGCCTGGTTGTAGTCGACACGGAGGTCGACCTTGTCGCCGAATTCCTTCCGGATTGCCTCAAGATGATCGAGATCCTCGCGGTGCGGCTTCACGCCGGTCTTGACCTTGTAGATGACATTGCCGTCCGGAACCATTTTTCGCATGCGTTCGAGATCGGCGGGAAAGTCCGGATCGGCAATCGAGAACGACAGCGGGATCGTGTCGCGCACGCGGCCTCCGAGCAGGTCGGCGACCGACAGCCCCGACGACTTGCCGACGATGTCGAGCAGCGCCATCTCGATTCCGACCTTGGCTTCGCCATGTCCGACCAGCGCGCGGTCGAGCTCGGCCATTAGCGCCCGGATGCGGCGCACCGGCTTGCCGAGCACGATCGGGCGCAGATAGATGTCGAGCGCGGAGAACGCGGCTTCCGGCGTGCCCGTGAAGACCTCCCACGGTGCCGCCTCGCCCCAGCCGATCACGCCGTCGCTCGAGGTGAGCTCGATCAGCACGCGCTTCACCGTGCCCTTGACGTTGCCGACGCCCTGCAGGCGCGCCATCTTGATCGGGCTTTCGATCAGGAACAGCCTGATGCGTTCGACGGTTGCTTCGGTCATGTCAGGCCTCCATTGACGTGCCAGACCTGGCCGGTGACGTAGGATGCTTTGGGGGACGCCAGGAAGGCGATGATTTCGGCCACTTCCTCCGGCCGCCCGCGGCGGCGCATCGGAATCAGCGCTTCGGTCGCAGCGATCTGCTCGGGCGACAGCCGGCTCTCGCTCGGCTTGTCCTTGACGATGAGGCCCGGTGAGACGGCGTTGACGGTGATGCCGTCTTTCGCGAGTTCGACCGCAGTGAGCCGCACCAGCGCCTCCAGAGCGGAGCGGCTGGCGGCCGTTGCCGCGAACGGCGCAAACTCGGGGCGGATCGCGTGGGCCACGAAGGACGACACCGCGACGATCCGAGCGTCGCGGCCGGCGCGCAGCAGCGGCAGCGCGGCGTCGACCAGGCGCGTGAAGGCCAGCGCGGATTCGTCCATCGCCGCGCGGAATTCATCCGCCGGCGTGCCGATCGCGCTGCCGCGGCGGGCATGGCCGCCCACGAGGATCAACCCATCGAGCCGGCCGAAGGCGGTTTGCGCAGCGGCGACGGCGTCGGTGGCGGCGGCCTCCCCGGCGAGGTCGCCGAGGCATTTTGCGACCACAGCGCCTTGCGCTTCGGCTTCCGCCGCAGCGGCATCGAGGCCGGCCGCATTGGAGCGCGTGTGCAGCAGCAGCGCGGTGCCGGGCGCCGCGAGCAGTCTTGCGGTGGCGCGGCCGATGCCGCTGGCGGCACCGGTGACGAGATAGACGCGATTGATATCGGACATCAGGATGTTGCGTTGGCCGGCGGCAGCGCGCCGGTGCGGTGGAAATGGCTGAGGAAGGCACGCGTCGCGGCTTCCTGGGGATTGTCGATCACCTGCCGCGCTGGGCCTTCCTCGACGACGACACCGTCGCGCATGAAGATGAGGCGGTCGGCGACCTCGCGGGCAAAGGCGATCTCATGGGTCACGATCACCATGGTCATGCCCTCCGAGGCCAGCCGCTGCATGACGGCGAGCACCTCGCCGACGAGTTCAGGGTCGAGCGCCGAGGTGGCCTCGTCGAACAGCATCACGTCCGGCTCCATCGCCAGCGCCCGCGCGATCGCGACGCGCTGCTTCTGTCCGCCCGAGAGCGTCGCCGGATACTGGTCCGCCTTCTCGGCAAGGCCGACCTTTGCGAGCTGCGCACGCGCGAGCTTCTCGGCGTCGGCCCTGGCCATGCGGCGCACCGTGACCGGTCCCTCCATCACGTTCTGGAGCGTGGTCATGTGCGGGAAAAGGTTGAAGTGCTGGAACACCATGCCGGTGGTGGCGCGGAATCTTGCAAGTGTCTTCACGTCGGGCAGCTTTGCGCCCTCGCCGAACTGGAAGCGTGTATCGCCGACGCGAACGCTGCCGCCATCAGGCGTCACCAGAAGATTGACGCAGCGGAGCAGCGTCGACTTGCCCGAGCCCGACGGGCCGATCAGCGCCACGACGCCGCCCTTGGCGACGTCGAGGCTGATGTTCTTCAGGACCTCGTTGCTGCCGAAGCTCTTGCGTAAGGCGCGGATCTCGATCTTCGAAGTGTCGCTCATTCGCCGACCGCCAGTCGCTTCTCGCCGCGCCGGACGATGATGGTGAGCGGAATCAGGATCGCGGCATAGGCGACCGCGACCGCCGTGTAGGTTTCCAGCGGCCGGTAGCTGTCATGGGCCGCGACCTGGCTCTGATAGACGAGGTCAGGCACCGCCAGCACTGAGACCAGCGAGGTGTTCTTGAACTGGATGATCGACTGGTTCATCAGCGCCGGGATCATGCGCTTGATCGCCTGCGGCAGCACGATGCGCCGCATCGCCTGGCCAGGGGTCATGCCGAGCGCGGCACCCGCTTCGGACTGGCCCTTGTCGATCGAGACGATGCCGCCGCGGATGATCTCCGAATAGAACGAGCCGCCATAGAGCGAGAGTGCCAGCGCGGAGGCCGTGATCGGCGTCATCTCGACGCCGGCGAGGATCGGCAGCGCGTAATAGAACCAGATCAGCTGCACCAGGATCGGCGTGCAGCGGAACGCCTCGATGAAGGTGAGGGCGACGAGGCGCACCGCCTTGAAGCGCGACAGGCTGCCGAACGCGCCGAACAGGCCGAACACCAGTCCGAGCACCACGATGACCACGGTGAAGCCGACGGTGACGCCGAGCCCGTTGAGAAAGAGCCAGCGATAGCTCCAGAGAATGCCGAAGTCCCAGTGATACATGCGTGCGTTTACTCGTCGCGGGTGCCGTTTGCACCGTCATTCCGGGGCGCGACGAAGTCGCGAACCCGGAATCCAGAGATTGCAGTGCGAGATTCCGGGTTCGATGCTTCGCATCGCCCCGGAATGACAGTGGGAGCTTACAACGAAACGCCCGGCGGAATGTCCGCCTCGGTCACGCCCACCAGCTCCATGTTGGTGATGATCGCGTTGCGGATGAAGCCGAGGCCCTTGTTGAAGTCGATCCAGGTGTTGACGTAGTCGCGCCAGGTCTTGTCGGTCTCGCGGCGGAAGCCGGCGTTCGACGTGGTGGCGAAGATCGGCGTCGGCAGCACGAACTGGCCGAGCGAGGGATTCTTTTTCAGCACGGTCAGCGACAGCATGGTGATCAGGCATTGCGCGTCGACGCGGCCGGTCTGCAGCGCGGCGGTGGCGTCATCGGCGGTCTTCAGCCGCGAGATCTGCGCCTTCGGCATCAGGCGGCTGACGACCTGGTCGTGCGAGGAGCCCTGGTCGACCGCGATCTTGACGTCGGGCGAGTTCAGCTCGGCCCAGGTCTTCGGCTTGAAGTCCTTCTTGCACAGGATGCCGAAGGCGTTGTTGAAGACCGGCACCGAGAAATCGACCACCAGCGCGCGCTTCGGGGTCGGGTTGAGGCCGAAGAAGATGTCGATCTTGTTGGACTGCAGGTCGAGCACCGAATTGCCCCAGGTGGTCTCGGTGATCTCGAGCTCGGCTTCCATGTCGTCGGCGAGCGCCTTGGCGATGTCGACGTAAAAGCCCTTCCACTGGCCGCTGGCGAGGTCCTTCATGTAATAGGGTGCGCCGCCGCCGACCGCGCCGATCCGCATCTTCTTGGTGCGGCGGATGCGGGCGAAGGTCGATTCGTTCGGATCGGCGGCCTGGGCCACGGCCGGGGACGCCAGTGCGCCCGCGGCCATCGCGCCAACGGCGCCAAGTCCGACAATCGATGCAACATCACGACGTGTAACCATTGGGATCAATCGCTTTTCTGGTTGGATGGGGTTCCGGCAAGGTTCTAGCAAGGTGGTCTCATCAGCGAAAGCACAGCCTGTCGGCTGGGCAGACCGGGAATTGCCCGGATGCTGGGCAAACTCAACCGGTTCAAGCTGATACCCGCTTGCTTTCCCGACCTTTTGGCCCCAAATAGGGACCGGGAGATTGGCGGTGGACGAGCCACTCGCCAACCGGGTCAGGTCCGGAAGGAAGCAGCCCTAACGAGGTCCGGATCGGGTCGCTCGTCAGTCTCCTACCTGTTTTTCCGAGCGAATTGCGCCGGCGGCCCTGCCGCCAGCGCGCTCCTTTCCGCAAGAGCCGGCCGAGAGAGATTTCATTGCGGATCGACCGATGACCGACGCTGGCGCCCCTCCTAACTCCGATAGCGCCAGCCAGGGTGGCAACGCGCCTTACCGGGTGCTGGCGCGCAAATACCGCCCCTCCTCGTTCGACGACCTGATCGGCCAGGAGGCCGTGGTCCGCACCGTCTCCAATGCATTCGAGACCGGGCGCATCCCGCAGGCCTGGATCCTCACCGGCGTCCGCGGCGTCGGCAAGACCACCACCGCGCGAATTCTTGCCCGTGCGCTCAACTACGAGATGCCGGACGGCTCGGTGAAGGGCCCGACCATCCACATGCCGACCTTGGGCGTGCATTGCCAGGCGATCATGGAAAGCCGGCACATGGACGTGCTGGAGATGGACGCGGCCTCGCATACCGGCGTCGACGACGTCCGCCAGATCAATGACAGCGTGCGCTACGCGCCGGCCAGCGCCCGCTACAAGGTCTACATCATCGACGAAGTCCACATGCTGTCGACGGCGGCGTTCAACGCCTTCCTGAAAACGCTGGAGGAACCGCCGGAGCACGCCAAGTTCGTGTTCGCGACGACGGAGATCCGCAAGGTTCCGGTCACCGTGCTGTCGCGCTGCCAGCGTTTCGACCTGCGCCGGGTCGAGGCCGACGTGCTGATGAAGCACCTCGCCAGCATCGCGGCGAAGGAAAGCGTCGAGATCGAGCCCGAGGCGCTCGGCATCATCGCGCGTGCCGCGGAAGGCTCCGTGCGTGATTCGCTGTCGCTGCTCGACCAGGCGATCGCGCATGCGGCAGGCACGGTGAAAGCCGATGCGGTCAGGCAGATGCTGGGCCTCGCCGACCGTACGCGTGTGATCGACCTGTTCGATTCGCTGGCGCGTGGCGATATCGCCGCCGCCTTCAAGGAGTTCCGCGACCAGTACGACGTCGGCGCCGATCCGATCGTTGTGCTCTCGGACCTCGCCGAGTTTGTCAATTTCGTCACCCGCGTGAAGATCGTGCCGGCGACCGCCGAGAATGTCGCCTATGGCGAGACCGAGCGGGTGCGCGCGCGGGATTTCGCGTCAAAAATCTCGATGCGCGTGCTGTCGCGGATGTGGCAGATGCTGCTCAAGGGCATCACCGAGGTGCAGGCCGCGACGCGCCCCGCCGCCGCCGCCGAGATGGTGCTGGTGCGCATCGCCTATGTCGCCGACCTGCCGACGCCGGACGAGGCGATCCGGATGCTGGAGCAGAACGGCGGCGGCTCGCCGGTCGTGAGCGGCGGCAGTGCGGCGCGCAGCGCGCCGGCGGCGCCGGTTGCGTCTGCTGCGCCTGCCGTCTCGGCTGCGCCCATGCGCGCGCCGACCTCATCGCCGTCGTCGTTCGGCGGCGGTGCTGCCCGGCCGCAGATGGCGGCGCCCGCGCCGGATCCGCAAGCCGCGGCACCCCAGCTGCGCATCACGAGCTTCACCCAGCTCGTCGCGCTTGCCGGCCAGAAGCGCGACATCATGACCAAGGCCGCGCTCGAAGCCGACATGCGCCTCGTCCGTTTCGAGGAGGGCCGGCTGGAAGTCGCGCTCGAGCCCAATGCCTCCAGGACCATGATCACCGAGCTCGCGCGCAAGTTCGAACTCTGGACCGGCCGGCGCTGGACCGTGATCGTCTCCAACGAGCAGGGCCAGCCGACGCTGCGTTCGGTGAACCAGGCCGCCAAGCAGGAGCATGCGCGCACCGCGGAGGCCGATCCGCGCGTGCAGGAGGTACTGTCGCGCTTCCCCGGATCGAAGGTCGTCGAGGTCCGCAGGCTTGCCCCCGAGACGCCGGAATCCAATATTAACGCCGACTATGGCAGTGACGATCCGCCCGACGGTTCCGATACCGACGACGATCTCTGAGCCTATCTTTCCAAGGACACGGGACTATGGCTGACTTTCTCGGAATGATGAAGCAGGCGGCGCAGCTGCAATCCAAGATGCAGGAGATGCAGGACGCGCTCGGCAGTGTGGAGGTCGAAGGCATCTCCGGCGGCGGCCTCGTCGTGGTGCGTATGACCGCGAAGATGGACGTCAAGGGCGTGAAGATCGATCCCTCGCTGATGAAGGCGGAAGAGCGCGAGGTGCTCGAGGACCTGCTCGTGACCGCGCTCGGCGATGCCCGCCGCAAGGCGGAGGCCGCCGTGCAGGAGAAGATGCAGTCGCTCACCGGCGGGCTCGGCCTGCCGCCGGGGCTGTTCGGCCAGTAACATGGGCGCGGTTGCAGGTCCCGAAATCGAGCGGCTGGTGCAGCTTCTCGCACGGCTGCCGGGCCTCGGTCCGCGCTCCGCGCGGCGCGCCGCGCTGCATCTGATCAAGAAGCGCGAAGCGCTGATGATGCCGCTGTCCTCGGCCCTCCAGGTCGCGCTCGACAAGGTCCAGGTCTGCAAGACCTGCGGCAACATCGACACGCAAAATCCCTGCACGGTCTGCACCGATCCGAAGCGCGATCCCGCGATCATCGTGGTCGTCGCCGATGTCGCCGACCTCTGGGCGCTGGAGCGGGCCAATGCGACTCAAGGGCGCTATCATGTGCTGGGTGCGACATTGTCGCCGCTCGACGGCGTCGGCCCGCAGGATCTCACCATCGACGCGCTGGTCGCGCGTGCGCATGCTGCCGAGGTCCACGAAGTCATCCTGGCGCTGAACGCCACGGTCGACGGCCAGACCACGGCGCACTACATCACCGACCTGCTTCAGGACGCCAACGTAAAAGTAACCCGGCTCGCCCATGGTGTGCCGGTCGGCGGCGAGCTTGATTATCTCGATGAAGGTACGCTATCGGCCGCGATGCGGCAGCGGACCCTATTCTAGCTATCCTACAGACCTTACGGAACGGACGACATGACGAAACTTTTCGCCACTCGATTGGCTTTGGCCGCGACGATGATGCTGCTGGTGACGCCGGCCATCTCCGCGCAGCAGGACGACGCGGCGCCGCCGGCGCCCAAGCCCGGCAAGCCGATCAACACCGGCGACGTGCTCTCCGGCGAATTGAACGCAATGAAGGTGCGCGACGTCAAGAACGCCGGCAAGCGGATCGCGATGTATCAGATCACCTCCGAGCCGCGCCGCCTGCCGGCGCCGAACGGGCTCTGCAATCTCGAAACCGGTCCAGAGACCTTCCAGCTCGTTCCGAACGGCGATGCGCAGGCCGCGCAGCTGAAGACCTTCGTCGGCAAGGAAATCTCGATCAAGGTCGACGAAGTCGCCTGCGCCAGCGATCCCGGCCAGATGAGCGAAGCCGTGGTCACGAAGTGGAGCATCATCAAGAAGCAATAGGGGGTGATTCGCGACGCCTTCTCCACAACTCTGGTGTCATCGCCCGCGAAGGCGGGCGATCCAGTACCCCGCGGCTTCTCGGTCAATCACAACTGTCTCTGGAATACTGGATGCTCCGCCTTCGCGGGGCATGACAGCAGTGGTGGTCACACCCTTACCGGCCCCAGCTCTTCGAAATGCCCGCGCTTCTGCAGCCATGTCAGCAGGACCAGGCTCGGGATCGCCACCAGCACGCAGATCACGAAGAACAGCGGCCAGCCGGTCGCCTTGGCGACATAGCCGGCCACCGACGAGAGATAGGTGCGTCCCACTGCGGCGAGCGCGGTCAGCAGCGCGTATTGTGTCGCCGTGTGCAGCGGGTTCTGGCACAGCGCGGAGAGGTAGGCGACGAAGATCACGGTGCCGATGGCGCTGGTGAAATTCTCAGCTGTGATGGCGAAGGCGAGCGCCCATTGGCTGGTGCCGACGAAGGCCAGCCAGGAGAAGGAGAGGTTGGCGAGCGCCTGCACCACGCCGCCGATCCACAAGCACGTCGCCAGCGGGTAGCGTCGGGCAAGGAAGCCGCCGGCAAAGCCGCCGATTAGCGTCGCCGCAAGGCCGACGCCCTTCACGATCGCCGCATAGTCGTTGCGGGAGAAGCCGAGGTCGATCACGAACGGCGCCGTCATGGTGCCGGAGAAGGCGTCGGTGAACTTGAACAGTACGACGAAGGCAAGCGCGGCGAGCGCGTCCTTGCGCGCCAGGAATTCCGAGAACGCGCCGATCGCCGCGTGCAGCACGCGCGCGAACGCCGTATCGGCCTGCGTTGCGGCTTCCGCCCGCACCGACTGCTCGGGCTCGGTCGCGGCCAGCGCGGTGATCGTGCCGATCAGCACCATCGCCGCCATCACCACATAGCCCCACATCCAGGCCGATGTGCGCGAAATGCCGGTGCTCTCGAAACCGGAGACGATGAACAGCGCGCCCGCGGTCGAGACCAGCATGCCGATGCGATAGGCAGCGACATAGGACGCCATGCCGGCGGCCTGCTCGCTCTCCGGCAGGCTCTCGACGCGGAAGGCGTCGACCACGATGTCCTGCGTCGAGGACGTCGTCGCCACCAGCAACGCGCCGAGCGCGACGTAGAACGGCGAGCGCGCGGGATCGGTCAGCGCCAGCAGCAGGATGGCGATGATCAGCAGCAGCTGCGAGAACAGCAGCCAGCCGCGGCGGCGTCCGAACGCGCGCGTGAACAGCGGCACATGCAGCGCATCCACCAGCGGCGCCCACAAAAATTTCAGCGTGTAGGGCGTGCCGACCAGCGCAAACAGCCCGATGGTCCCGAGATCGACCCCGGCCTCGCGCATCCACACCAGCAGCGTCGAGCCCGACAGCGCCAGCGGCAGGCCGGACGAGAAGCCGAGGAACAGCACGATCAGCACGCGCGGTTGCAGGTACACGGCAAGGCTGTCGCGCCAGGAGGCGGCGGGGGCATCAGCGCTGGTTTGGACGGTTCCGGTGGTCGCGTCGGGTGCGGTCATGGGGAGGTGTTAGCAGATTCTGGGGGAAAAGACTCTCGCGGTAGCCGTGAGGCGGGAGAGCCTCCAACATCCTCGGCGTCATCGTCCGCGAAGGCGGACGATCCAGTACTCCGCGGCGTTTCGGCTCAACAACGACTGTCACGGCGTACTGGATGCCCCGCCTTCGCGGGGCATGACAGTGTGCTAAAAAATCTACTCCCCCGCCTGGAGCTTCCTCGGGAACAACTCGGCCGCGCCCGTCGCCACCAGGTGCGGGCCCTCCGCGGGCGTATCGGCCTTGCTGAAATCCAGCTCCTCGATCCGTCCGGCGCGCTTCTCGATCTTGTCGGCGGAGATCAGCACCTGGCGGACGTCCTCGTTCACGTCGGCAAAATGCTTCTGGAGCTTCAGCACGCGGTCGCGCAAGCGGCCGAGATCGTCGCCGAGCTTGATGACCTCGGTGCGGATCTGGTCGGCGGCATCGCGCATGCGCGCGTCCTTCATGATCTGCTGCATCACCTGGATCGCCAGCATCAGCAGCGAGGGCGACACCAGCACAACGCGGGCGCGATAGGCCTTCTGGATCACGTCGTCGAAGCCGTCATGGATCTCGGCGTAGACCGATTCCGACGGCACGAACATCAGTGCCATCTCCTGGGTCTCGCCGGTGACGAGATATTTTTCCGCGATGTCGCTGACATGCTTCATCACGTCGCCGCGCAGCCGCTGCGTGGCGATGCGCTTCTCCTCGTCGGTGCGGGCATCGTGCAGCGCGGTCATCGCCTCGAGCGGAAACTTCGCGTCGATGCAGAGCGGGCGCTGGTCGGGCAGGAACACGACGCAGTCCGGCCGCTTGCCGGTCGAGAGCGTGAACTGGAACTCGTAGGCGCCCTTCGGCAAGCCGTCCTGGACGATCGCCTCCATCCGGGCCTGGCCGAAGGCGCCGCGCGACTGCTTGTTGGCGAGCACGTCGCGCAAGGTCGTCACCTGCGTGGTGAGGTCGGTGAGGTTCTTGTGCGCGTTGTCGATGATGCCGAGTCGCTCGTGCAGGGCGTGCAGGCTCTCCATGGTGTTGCGGGTCGAGTGCTCCATGGACTGGCCGACGCGATGGGTCACCGAATCCAGCCGCTCGTTGACCGCCCGTGCCATCTCGGCCTGGCGGCCGGCCAGCGCCTGGGTCATGGCATCGACCCGGCCCGAAGCCTCGCTCTGGGCGTGCAGCATCTGGCTGATGCGCTCCTCGAGCTCGTCGGCGCGGATCGCATTCGCCATCGCGAGTTCCGCCCCGCGCCGCCCCGAGCGTGCAATGACCACGGCGATCACAACCAGCAGGATGAGGACCAGGACGCCGAAGCCGATCAGCGCGTCGATCGTGCGCACCGGCCAGTCGCCAGCCACGAAAATGATCTCGTTCATGCCTGTCCTTCTAGCCGATTCGGCTGCCGGCACGAACGAATAGCGAACATTTATGGTAAATGCCCCGTTAATTTTTATGGTTAACGAAAGCTGAAGTTTTATGGTTAGCGGATCGTTAACGCGTTCCGGGCCTCATTGACCGCTTGTCGCGCCCGGCTTAAATCGCCCGCCATGGCCCTCAGAGAAATCATCATCCTGCCCGACAAGCAGCTGCGTCTGGTCTCCAAGCCGATCGAGAAGGTCACGACGGAGATCCGCAAGCTTGCCGACGACATGTTCGAGACCATGTACGACGCGCCCGGCATCGGGTTGGCGGCGATCCAGATCGCCCAGCCGCTGCGGCTGATCACCATGGACCTCGCCAAGCGCGACGAGAACGGCGAGACTAAGCCGGAGCCGCGCGTCTTCATCAATCCGGAAGTCATCGCCTCGTCCGAGGAATTGTCGGTCTACGAGGAAGGCTGCCTGTCGATCCCCGAATATTACGAGGAGGTCGAGCGGCCTGCGAAGGTGCGCGTGCGCTTCACCGATCTCGACGGCAAGGTGCACGAGGAGGACGCCGAAGGCCTCTACGCCACCTGCATCCAGCACGAGATCGACCACCTCAACGGCGTCCTGTTCGTCGACTATCTGTCGAAGCTGAAGCGCGACCGCGTGCTGAAGAAGTTCGAGAAAGCCGCCAAGCGCGCGGAGTGAGGTTCTCCGTCATTCCGGGGCGATGCACAGCATCGAACTATGGTGCGCAATTGCGCACCTGAGAATCTCGAGATTCCGGGTTCGGCTCTTCGAGCCGCCCCGGAATGACAGTAATTGGATCACGTTCCTCGCAGGTTTTTCCGATGCCCCTTCGCCTGATCTTCATGGGCACGCCCGATTTCTCCGTGCCGACGCTGCTCGAGCTCGTCGCGCATGGCCATGAGATCGTCGCCGTCTATACCCGCGCGCCGAAGCCGGGCGGGCGGCGCGGCCTGCAATTGCAGCCGACCCCGGTCGAGGAAGCCGCGCGAAGACTCGGCGTTCCCGTGCTGACCCCGAAGACGCTGAAGACAGAGGAGGCGCTGGAAGAATTTCGCGCCTTTGACGCCGATGCCGCCGTCGTCGTCGCCTACGGCATGATCCTGCCGCAGGCCATCCTCGATGCGCCAAAGCTCGGCTGCTACAATCTGCACGCCTCGCTCCTGCCGCGCTGGCGCGGCGCCGCGCCGATCAACCGCGCGATTATGGCTGATGATGCCGAAAGCGGCGTGATGGTGATGAAGATGGATGTCGGCCTCGACACCGGCGATGTCGCCATGGCCGAGCGGCTGGCGATCACGGACACCATGACCGCGGCCGACCTGCACGATCGTCTCTCGCGCCTCGGCGCCGACCTGATGGTCCGCGCCATGGCCGCGCTCGACCGCGGGGGGCTCCAGCTCAAGAAGCAGAGCGAGGACGGCGTCACCTATGCGGCCAAGATCGACAAGGCTGAGGCGCGGATCGACTGGACCAAGCCCGCACGGGCGGTGCTGCGCCACATCCACGGCCTGTCGCCGTTCCCCGGCGCCTGGGCCGAGCTCGCAGGCGTCAGCGAGAACGCGCGCGTCAAAATCCTGCGCTGCGAGCTCGCCAAGGGCTCGGGCGCGCCGGGCGAGGTGCTCGACGACCGGCTCACCATCGCCTGCGGCGAGGGCGCGATCCGCATCATCGAGCTGCAGCGCGAAGGCAAGGCGCGGATGCAGGCCACGGACTTCTTGCGTGGTGTGCCGCTGAAGGCGGGCGCCAAATTCACCTGACACTGTCATACCCCGCGAAGGCGGGGTATCCAGTACGCCGAGGCTTCTCGGTCGAACGGATAGGCCGCGGCGTACTGGATCGCCCGGTCAAGCCGGGCGATGACGGCAGAATTGGAAACGATGCCCCGCTACAAGCTCACCATCGAATATGACGGCGCGCCGTTCTTCGGCTGGCAGGTGCAGGATACGCTGCCGTCGGTGCAGGGCGCACTGGAAGCGGCGGTGAAGGCGATGACCGGTGCGGATCTGCGGGTGCATGGCGCGGGTCGCACCGATGCCGGCGTGCATGCGCGCGGCCAGGTCGCGCATGTCGATATCGAGAAGCAGTTTCCGCCGGGCCGCTTTCGCGACGGGCTCAATGCGCATCTGCGGCCGCATCCGATCGCGGTGCTCGAGGCCGAGATCGTGCCCGATACTTTTGAAGCGCGCTTCTCGGCCGTGAAGCGCCATTATCGCTACCGCATCGTCAACACCCGCGCCAATCTCGCGCTCGACGTCGGCCACGCCTGGCGCGTGCCGCGCCGGCTCGATAGCGATGCGATGCATGCGGCCGCGCAGCGCCTGCTCGGCAAGCATGATTTCACCACCTTCCGCGACACCGAGTGCCAGGCCAAGTCGCCGGAGAAGACGCTCGACCAGCTCGACGTGCTGCGCGACGGCCGCGAGATCACGATTCTCACCTCGGCGCGCTCGTTCCTGCACAGCCAGGTGCGCTCGATGGTGGGATCGCTGGTCTGGGTCGGCGAAGGCCGCTGGACCGCGGACGACCTTTCCGCAGCGCTGGCGGCCCGCAACCGCGCCGCCTGCGGCATCGTCGCGCCGCCGGACGGGCTGTATCTGGTGAAGGTAGATTATTAGAGAGACGGGAGGCGGGAAACTCTCGCGACACCCGCCACTGTCATTCCCCGCGAAGGCGGGGAATCCAGTACGCCGCGGCCTCTCGGTTCAATCACGGCTGTCTCTGGAATACTGGATCGCCCGCTTTCGCGGGCGATGACAGCGGAATTCCAGGAGGCGCTATCGCCTCACCCAAAATACCGCGTCAGTATCCCCCGATACACCTGCGTCAGCTTTTCCAGATCCCCCACCGGCACCCGCTCGTCCACCTGATGCATCGTCTGCCCCACCAGACCGAACTCGATCACCGGGCAGTAGCTGGAGATGAAGCGCGCATCCGAGGTGCCGCCGCTCGTCGACAGCTCCGGCTTCCGCCCCGTGATCTCCTCGATCGCGGACACGGCGAGATCGGTGAACGGACCCGGCTTGGTCACGAACACGTTGGAGTTCGACGGCTCCCAGACGATGCGGGCCTTGATGCGGTTGCCGCAGGCCTTTGCCAGCCGCGTCTCGACCAGTTCGCGCAGGCTCGCTTGCGTATGGTTGTCGTTGTAGCGGATGTTGAACTTGGCGCGGGCCTCGCCGGGGATGACGTTGTTGGCCTTGTTGCCGACGTCGACCGAGGTGAATTCGAGGTTGGACGCCTGGAACTGCGCGCTGCCGTGGTCGAGCGGCTCGTCGGAGATCGCCACGATCAATCGCGAAATGTCCGGCACCGGATTGGAGGCGCGGTGCGGATAGGCGACATGGCCTTGCACGCCGTCGACATACAGCGTGCCGGATTGCGAGCCGCGTCGGCCGACCTTGATGGTGTCGCCGAGCGTCTCGACATTGGAGGGCTCGCCCAGCACGCAGTGATCGAATGTTTCGCCGCGCTCGGCGGCCCACTTCAAGAGCTTGATGGTGCCGTTGATGGAGACGTCTTCCTCGTCGCCGGTGATCAGGAACGAGATCGAGCCCGTGCCGTCGGTGCGCGGCTTGCCGCCGTTGGCGGCGAGATGCTCCAGCACCGCGGCGACCGAGCACGCGATGCCGCCCTTCATGTCGACCGCGCCGCGGCCATGCAGAAAACCGTCCTTTACCTCGCCGGAGAATGCGCCGACGCTCCAGGCGCTTTCGTCGCCAGCGGGCACCACGTCGGTGTGGCCGGCGAAGGTGATGTGCGGCCCTTCGCTGCCGATCCGCGCATAGAGATTGTCGACGTCGGCGGTGCCGGGCTCGCTGAACGTCACGCGCTGGCAGGTGAAGCCGGCGGCGTTGAGGGCGTTTTCAAGCACCCCGAGTGCGCCGGCATCGGCCGGGGTTACCGAGGGGCAGCGGATGAGATCGCGGGCAATCGAGAGGGCATCGGTCATGCGCCCCGCTTAACATGCATGCCGCCGGGTGGGCTAGCACTGGGCGGGACAATTTCGATCTCGCGGCTCTGGTCCCAGCCTTGCGCAGGGGACGCGGCGGACGCGGAGCCGTCCTCGATGTCGGCGAGCGGATCGGGGCCGAACCGGTTGTGGCCCGAGGTGCCGGGCCGGCAGAACATTTCGACGAGGCCCCACAGCCACAGGATCGAAACCGCCAGGCTGAAAGGATGCATCCAGTTTGTCTTGGGCAGCAGGTCCGCGAACTGACTGAACAAGCCGGGTACGAAGAAGAACGGAACGATCCACCAGCCGCTCCTGTCGCGATCGTGCAGTCGCTTGATCGTAGTCGCGAGATAAATCCAGAAGAACAGCGCCATGCCGGACGCCTTGAGGATCGAGGTCGCGCGATCGGCGGATGCCAGCGAGCGGGAGGCTCGGGGATCGACCAGCTTGAACAGGTCGTCGAGACCGAAGTCGAAATCGAGGTCGATGGCGAGCTTCAAGGTGGATCTGGTCCCTCCGAGGATCCCGATGACCTGACCGACGATCTCCAGCAAGCCCGCCAGCAGCGCAACGATCAGCAGCGCCTGCCATAGCAGGGCGCGGTTGATGCGGCCGTCGAAGCGGAAGAGGTACGAGGTCCAGTCCATGGCGAAGGTTCCGGGCGGCGCAGGCCGTCCGGGAATTGGTCGCGATGGAGGGAGGGAGGGTTCGATAGGTGCCGCAAGGGGCTCTTCACCTCTCCCCGCCTGCGGGGAGAGGTCGGATCGCCTCGGCGATGCGAAGCATCGTCCGGAGCGATCCGGGTGAGGGGGTACAGGTCTCACGGCAATCTCATCCGTGGAGAGAGGCCCCTCACCCCAACCCTCTCCCCGTAAGAACGGGGAGAGGGGAGGAGAGAGTCTTAATCCCGCAGCAGCTCGTTGATGCTGGTCTTCGACCGCGTGCGCTCGTCGACGCGCTTGACGATCACGGCGCAGGCGGTGCTCGGGCCGATATGGCCGTTCTTCATCGGCTTGCCGGGCAGCGCGCCGGGCACCACGACCGAATATTCAGGCACTTCGCCGATGAAGACCTCGCCGGTGTCGCGGTCGACGATCTTGGTCGAGGCGCCCAGGAACACGCCCATGGCCAGCACCGCGCCCTTGCGCACGATCACGCCTTCGGCGACCTCGGAGCGCGCGCCGATGAAGCAATCGTCCTCGATGATCACGGGCTCGGCCTGGAGCGGCTCGAGCACGCCGCCGATGCCGGCGCCGCCGGAGATGTGCACGCGCTTGCCGATCTGCGCGCAGGAGCCGACGGTGGCCCAGGTGTCGACCATCGTGCTCTCATCGACGTAGGCGCCGAGATTGACGAAGGACGGCATCAGCACGACGTTCTTGGCGATGAAGGCCGAGCGGCGCACCACCGCGCCCGGCACCGCGCGAAAGCCGGCATCGCGAAAACGGTTCTCGCCCCAGCCTTCGAACTTCGAGGGCACCTTGTCCCACCAGGTCGCCTGGCCCGGACCGCCGGGAATGACGCCCATGTCGTTGAGGCGGAAGGACAGCAGCACGGCCTTCTTCAGCCACTGATTGACCTTCCATTTGCCGTCGGCCCCGCGCTCGGCAACGCGTGCCTCGCCCTTGTCCAGAGTCTCCAGCACCTGGTCCACGGCCTCGCGCACCTCGCCCTTGGTCGAGGTCGAGATGCCGTCACGCGCGTCGAAGGCGCTGTTGATGGTGGATTCGAGGGCGGACAGGGACATCGGGATTTCCTCTTCGGAACGGGAATTTTGACGGATTGGGGCGCTTTTTCGGGATTTGGCAGGGGAGAGTCAAGGCATACTCCGCTGTCGTCCTCCATCCCCCACCGTCGTCCTGGACCAGCGCAGCGAAGCGGAGCGGCGATCCAGGACCCATGACCCCAGGGAGGAGTTTAACGACGACTCGTGGTTGTCAGTCTCGCGCCGCAACCTCTCCCTGGGGTCGTGGGTCCTGGCTTTCGCCAGGACGACGGCGGTCAGTGAGGCGACAACCCCGCCAAAAACCCCGCCAGATCATCCGTGACGTGGTCGACATGGGCGGCGTCGCGGCCCTCCAGTTCCCAGTCCTCGCGCACCACTTCCTTGGTGCCGTCGGGCACCACCAGCACGGTGGTCATGCCGAGCTCGTGCGGGACGGTGAGGTTGCGGGCGAGGTCCTCGAACATCGCGGCGCGGCTGGGATCGACGGCATGGTCGCCGAGGAATTTCCGGTAGGTCTGCGGGGCCGGCTTGGGCTCGAACTCGGCCGCGATGATGTCGAACACGCCGTCGAAATGGGTGGCGAGGCCGAGCCGCGCCAGCACCGCACCGACATGGTCGACCGAGCCGTTGGTCAGGATCAGCTTGCGTCCCGGCAGTTTTGCGATGGCCGCGCCGAGCGCCGGATTCGGCTCCAGCGGCGAATGGTCGATCTTGTGCACATAGGCGAGATAGTCGTCGGCACGCACGCCGTGCAGGGTCATCATGCCGCGCATGGTGGTGCCGAAGCGTCGGTAGTAGTCCTTCTGGATATGGCGCGCTTCCTCAGGGCTGACGTTCAGCCAGTTGCACACGAACTCGCCGATCCGCGTATCGACCTGCTGCCACAGATTGACGTGATGCGGATACAGCGTGTTGTCGAGGTCGAACACCCAGGTGTCGACATGGGTGAAGGCGCGGGGTGGGTTCATTGCAACTCTCTATCCGTTGACCGAGGCCGCGGCCCCGCCCTCAATCGTCGTCCTGACGAAAGCCAGGACCCATACTCCGTGACCGATCATTGGGGCAATCTGGTCGTCGTTCTTCGCCAAACCCGATCCTGGGGCAATGGGTCCTGGGTTTCGCCAGGACGACGGCGCAATGTGTAGCGCCATCATCACATCACGGCATCGCAAACCGCAGCGTCCTGCCGCCGCTCGACATGTCGACCGCGCCAAAACCCGTCGCCGCAAACCCGCGCGCGCCGCAATCGGTCTGCTCAACGGTCTCGAACTTGGTCTCGCGCGTGCAGAGCTGCTTCTCGCCGCCCCAGTTCAGTGGCTTGTCCTTCAGCTTGACGGCGCGGTTGTCGGCGTCAACGGCTTCCGCGAAGCTGAAGATCTGCTTCGGCTGGCCGCTCACGTCGGGGTGCAGGCACTTGCCGGGGTCGATGCGGTACCAGCCGCGGCTCGTCACCGACTTGCCGTCGTCGGTGGCGATCGCCGCCATCACCTTGTGCGGGGTGTCGTTGCACCAGGTCAGGCCGCTCGGCGACGGCGTCTGCGTCGCGTCGACCATGGTCTTGAAGAAATTTGGCGACGACACGGCGTCGGACGGGAGCCCGCGGCTCTTCAGGAACGCAGCCAGCGCTGCTTGCGTCTTCGGTCCGTCGACACCGTCGATCGCCCCGACGTCATAACCGATGATCACCAGCAGCCGCTGGATGCCGGCGAGGCGCGCCTGCTCGTCGTCATATTCGGAATCCTCGGCGAGATACGTCACCAGGTTGCCGTCGTCGCCTTGCGTCGGCGTCACCTGCGTGAAGGGGACTTGCGTCTGGCCGCTGCGGCATTGCCGCGCGGCCGCAATGACGAAATTGTCCTGGGCGACGCACAGCATGTCGTTGCCGTTCTGCGGGATCGGCGAGGCGCCATAGACGCCGAGCGCGCGGGCATTGAGCAGGATGCGGTCGGCGGTCAGCGTGCCCTGCACCACCACGCGGCAGGTGGCGGGATCAATCCTGAACCAGCCGCGCGTCGCGGTCGCCGCCTTGTCGTCGATGCCGATCGCGGCCTCGACGACATAGGACATGCGGTTGCAGATCTTGAGGTCGGCGAAGGCGGGGGCGGAGGAGAAGACGAATGACACGGCCGCAGCCGGCAGCGTCATCAGGAAACGGGTCACGACCGAGCGACGATGCCGTCGCTCTCTCGGCTCGTCATGCCCGGGCTTGTCCCGGGCATCCACGTTCTTGGCGCGGGGCGAAAGATCGTGGATGGCCGGGACATTTTCGCGAAGACGCGCTTCGCGCTGTTGCCCGGCCATGACGCCGCTCTTTGTTCGCTCGCGCCTCACTTATGTATCAGCGTTCCCGTGCCCTGGTTGGTGAACAGCTCCAGCAGCACCGCGTGCTGCATCTTGCCGTCGATGATGACGACGCCCTCGACGCCCTGTTCGAGCGCGTAGATGCAGGTCTCGACCTTGGGGATCATGCCGCCGGAAATGGTGCCGTCGGCGATCAGTTTTCGCGCGTCCTTCACGGACAATTGCGGGATCAGCTTCTTCGACTTGTCGAGCACACCCGGCACGTCGGTGAGCAGCAACAGGCGCTTGGCCTTCAGCGCGCCCGCGACGGCACCGGCAAAGGTGTCGGCGTTGACGTTCAGCGTCTGGCCTTCCTTGGAGGTTGCGAGCGGCGCCAGCACCGGAATCAGCTCGTAGCCGATCAGCTGGTTGAGCAGCGTGAGGTCGACCTTCTCGGGGTCGCCGACGAAGCCGAGATCGATCGCCTTCTCGATGTTCGAGCCCGGATCGACGATGGTGCGCGTCGTCTTCGACGCCTTCACCATGTTGGCGTCCTTGCCGGATAGTCCCACGGCCTTGCCGCCGGCCTCGTTGATATAGCCGACGATCTGCTTGTTGACGGAGCCGGCCAGCACCATCTCCACGATCTCGATGGTCGCGGCATCGGTGATGCGCAGGCCGGCGGCGAATTCCGACTGGATGCCGAGGCGCTTGAGCATGGTCGCGATCTGCGGCCCGCCGCCATGCACGACCACCGGGTTGATCGCGGTCTGCTCCAGCAGCACGATGTCGCGGGCAAAGTTCTTCGCGGTCTCCTCGTCGCCCATGGCATGGCCGCCATATTTGATGACGATGGTTTCCTCGTCATACTGCTGCATGTGCGGCAGCGCTTCGGACAGGATGCGGGCCTGGTCGAGCGGGGAGATGTCGGTCATGAGGCGGATCTCGCTGGCGGGACTGTCGGGCCGCGTTCTATCCGATTGGCGGGGGCAGCGCAAAGTGGGTGTTGGTTCTTACCCTCCAGGGGAGGGGAAGATCGAGCGCTATTTCTGCGCCACCACGGCCGCCAGCGTCACCGCCAGCCAGCTCAAGATCATCACCGTCCCACCGGTCGGCGCCGCGTAGGGAAACAGCGAGTGCCCGGCAAATTGCCGCAAGGTGAGATCGCCCGCGAACAGCGCGGCGCCGCCTACGAAGCCGGACGCGGCAATGAGGCCAATTCCGCCGTGCAGAAGGCCGCGCGCGAGCAACGCGACCGTCGCAAGTATGGCAGTTGCATGAAACAGCAGCATGGCGCTGGCCGACGCAAGCCGGCTCGCGTCGCCGCCATGGGCGGAGGCGGCGGCCAGCGCGACGCCGGCGGCGCCCATCAAGCCGGCAAGCCCAATCAACAGGCGATGCGCGGCCATCACGAACTCCGCTCTTCCAGCAGCTTCGCCATCGCGGCGCGCAGCTCGGCCATGCCCGTCGCGCTCCGCGACGAGGTCGCGAGCACGTTCGGGAACGCGGCCGGATGCTTGGCCAGCGCGGCCTCGGTCTCGGCAATGCGCGAGGCAAGCTCGGAGGGCTTCACCTGGTCGGCCTTGGTCAGCACGATCTGGTAGCTCACGGCGGAGCGGTCGAGCGTCCCGAGGATATCGAGATCGACGTCCTTCAGGCCGTGCCGCGCGTCGATCAGCACATAGACGCGCGCGAGGCTGGCGCGGCCCAGCAGGAATTTATGAATCAGCTCGGTCCAGGACGCGACCTGGCTCTTCGGTGCCTTGGCGTAGCCATAGCCGGGCATGTCGACGAGGCGCAGGTCTTTCTTTCCGGGGACCTCGAAGAAGATCAGCTCCTGGGTGCGGCCCGGCGTATGCGAGGTGCGCGCCAGCGCGTTACGGCCGGTGAGCGCGTTGATCAGGCTCGACTTGCCGACATTGGAGCGGCCGGCAAAGGCGATCTCCAGCCCGTCCATCGGCGGCAGCGTCTGGATCGAGGGCGAGGCCCAGATGAACTGCCAGTCGCGCGCGAACAGCTTTCGCCCGGCCTCGATCAGCTTCGCATCTTTGTCGTCGGTCATGCGAAGCTCTTTGTTTCGCGGTCATTCCGGAGCGATGCGAAGCGTCGAATCCGAAATCTCGAGATTCCGGGTCTGGTGCTTCGCACCATCCCGGAATGACGGAGTGGGTGACTTACGTCGCCTTCCTCGCGAACGTCGCCTTGAGATTGTCGAACAGCTCCACCTTCACGCCGTTGCGGCGCATGATGAAGCTCTGCTGGAGCACCGAGAGCGTGTTGTTCCAGGCCCAGTAGATCACGAGGCCCGCCGGGAAGCCCGCCAGCATGAAGGTGAAGATCAGCGGCATCCAGTTGAAGATCATCTGCTGGGTCGGATCCGGCGGCGTCGGGTTCAGCTTCATCTGGAACCACATCGTGATGCCCATGATGATCGGCCAGATGCCGAGCGCGAGGTAGTGGCCGAACACCGGAATCGTGGTCGGATCGAGCGGGATCAGCCCGAACAGGTTGAACAGATTGGTCGGATCCGGCGCGGAGAGGTCCTTGATCCAGCCGTAGAACGGCGCCTGCCGCATCTCGATGGTGACGAACAGCACCTTGTAGAGCGAGAAGAACACCGGGATCTGGATCACGACGGGAAGACAGCCGGCGACCGGATTGATCTTCTCCTTGCGGTAGATCTCCATCATCTCCTGCTGCTGCTTCACCTTGTCGTCAGGGTAGCGCTCCTTCAGCGCCTGAAGCTGCGGCTGGATCGACTTCATCTTCGCCATCGAGGCGTAGGACTTGTTCGCCAGCGGGAAGAACAAGAGCTTCACGATCACGGTCACGAGCAGGATCGAGATGCCGAAATTGCCGAAGAAGCGGTAGAAGAAGTCGAGGCCGAGGAACATCGGCTTGGTGATGAAGTAGAACCAGCCCCAGTCGATCAACAGGTCGAAATGGTTGAGGTTGAGTTCCTTGTTGTAGCCGCCGTGGCCGGCGAGCGGGAAGTTGATGCCGACCACGCCGGCTTCCTTGGCGCCGGCAAACAGCCGCGCATTCGCCGTCGCACTGCCGCCGATCGCGACGGTGACGGGATCGAGCAGATAGTCGGTCTGATAGGTGTGGACGTTGCCGACCGGGTTCGACGAGAAGCGCGCCTGGAGCTGGGCACTGGTGTCCGGCAGCAGCGCCGAGGCCCAGTACTTGTCGGTCATGCCGAGCCAGCCATTGGTGGCCTTGAAGTTCACCGACTTGGCTTCGTCGATCTTCTTGTAGGCGTATTCCTGCAAGCCATCGAGATAGCCGATCAGGCCTTCGTGCAGGATGTAGTAGCCGGAAACCTGCGGCGTGCCGTGACGCGAGATCAGCGCGAACGGATAGAGCGTGACCGGCGCGTTGCCGACATTGCTCACCTCGTCCTTGATGGTGAAGAGATAGTGGTCGTCGACCGAGATGGTGCGGCGGAAGGTGAGGCCCTCGCCATTGTCCCACTTCAGCACCGCCGGCGTCGTCGGCGTCAGGCTGCCGCTGCCGTCCTGCTGCCAGAGGGTCTGCGCGTCCGGCAGTTTCGCCGTCACGCCCGTGGCCGGCACCCAGCCGAACTCGGCGTAATAGGGCTCAGCGGTGCCCGAGGGCGAATACAGGACGATCGGCGGCGACTTCGGATCGACCGTTTCGCGATACTGCACCAGCGCGACATCGTCGATGCGGCCGCCCTTCAGCGAGATGCTGCCGGCGATCCGCGGCGTGTCGATCTTCACGCGCGGGCTGGCCGCAATCGCGGCGTCGCGGGCGACGACCGGCTGAGCCTGCTGGCCTGCTGCCGGCGTTGACGGCTGCGCGGCACCGCCGGATTGCGGCGTGGCCCCCGGCGTCGCGGAGGCCGTCGGCTGCGGCGTGGTCTTCTGGAGCTCGGCCTGCGCCTGCTGCTGGGCGCGCTGCTTCTCCATCGCCGGCACGTTGTAGAAATACTGCCAGGCGATCAGCACGAGGCCCGATAGAATGACGGCGAGGATGGTATTGCGATTGTCGGTCATCATCTAATGTCTCGTCATCAATCCGTTTTGCGGCTGGCAGCAGGAGCGGTGCCGGGCCTCTGGCCGCGTCCCTTTGACTGTTCCTTGGCCGTATGCCGCGCGGGCTTCGAGAACGCTATGCGCAGATCGTTGAGCATGGTGGCGAAGGGGCGCGACAACGCGTCCCTTCGGCCGACCAGCACATAATCATGATGGGGCTGCATTAACACCGGCTCGAGCCGCTTCACGAGTTCGCGAAGCCGGCGCCGGATGCGATTGCGCTCGGGGGCGTTGCCGTTCTTTTTGGTGACGGTGAAGCCGATTCTGATCGGGCCGCTGTCGTCGCGGGGGCGGCTTTGCAGGACGAACGCGGGACTATTCACCCGCGCGCCATTGGCAACGGCGAGGAAATCCGCCCGCTGCCTCAGCCGATCCATGATGAAATCCCAAAAAGGGGGTCTGGCTCAGGCGCTCAGACGCTTGCGGCCGCGGGCGCGGCGGGCGGCGAGAACCTTGCGGCCGCCGGCAGTGGCGAGACGGGCACGGAAACCGTGACGGCGCTTGCGCACCAGTTTGCTGGGTTGATAAGTCCGCTTCACGGGTTTTTCTCCGCTGACCGGGCAATTTGCCTGTAGAATTGATGGTAAAGTCCCAACGATGCGGCCCAAAACGGGCCCTTTTTCGGCCCCAAGAGAGCCGCTCCCGGCGTCACACCGGGTCATCGCGGACAATTCGGGCGGCTTATATGCGAGCGCTCCCTTTTCGTCAACGCCGCGAGAGCGCAGGATTGCGCTGAATATCGCTGATTGTGCGGGGTTTTTAATCGTTGAGGTGGCGACTCGCCTTATCAGCGCCTACATCCCACCTTGGGAGATTAGCGATCCGTAATTTGACCGGACCGGGGGCGGGCCGCATCCTTCCTCCGCCAGATCGTTCACCGGCCAACTCAGTCGGGCCAAGTCAGTGAGGACGAATTTCGTGGCAGCGACAGACCTCCAGCCGATCCAGGATACGGATCAGCGGGACCCGCCGGCGATGCGGCCGCGTGGGCCTGCCGGCTTGGGGCTGTCAGGCAAGCTGCTGCTGCTCACGGTCCCCCTGGTGATGATCGCGGCCATCCTGCTCTACGTGCCCGCCATCGCCAACTTCTGGGTCAACCGGCTGAACGACCGCGTGGCCGCCGCCAACACGGCGGCGCTGGTGCTCGACGCCGCCCCGCTCGGCATGGTTCCCGATTCGCTGTCGCGCGAGATCCTGAAAAGCATCAATGCCCGCGCCGTCGCCATCAAGATGGGCCAGCAGCGCCGGCTGCTCGCCAGCGACAATCTGCCCGCCGCGATCGAGCACGACGTTGATCTCCGCGACATGACCGTATGGGAGGCGATCACCGGCTCGATCCAGATGATGCTGGAGACCGGCAACCAGGCCATCCGCATCGTCGGCCCCGGCGTCGGCAACGCCCAGTTCGTCGAGATCGTGACCGACGAATTGCCGCTGCGGCAGTCGATGTACCGCTTCTCCCGCAATGTCGTCGTGGTCGCGCTGATCATCGGGGTCTTGACCGCGGGCCTCGTCTATCTCGCGCTCCACTATCTCTTCGTGCGGCCGATGCGGCGGCTCACCGCGAGCCTGGTCGGCTTCCACGAAAACCCCGAGAGCTCGGCGCGGATCATCGTGCCGAGCCAGCGCAGCGACGAGATCGGGGTCGCCGAACGCGAATTGTCGGACATGCAGCGCGATTTGATGTCGATGCTGCATCAGAAGAGCCGGCTTGCCGCCCTCGGCCTCGCCGTCTCCAAGATCAACCACGATCTGCGCAATCTGCTGGCGTCGGCGCAGCTTTTGTCGGACCAGCTTGCCAGCGTGCCGGATCCGCGGGTGCAGCGCTTTGCGCCCAAGCTCGTGCGTTCGCTCGAGCGCGCCATCGCCTTCTGCCAGTCGACGTTGTCCTACGGCCGCGCCCAGGAGGCCTCGCCCGACCGCCGCATGATCCTGATCGAGCCTGTCGTGCTCGAGGTGCGCGAGACCGCCGGCCTTGCCAGCGATGCCTCGATCGCCTGGGTCGCCGCGATCGAGCGCGGGCTCGCGGTCGATGCCGACCCCGACCAGCTGTTCCGCGTGCTGCTCAACCTCGTCCGCAACGCCGCCCAGGCGCTGGAAAGTCATTCCTCCGGCGACGGCGGCGCGCAGCAGATCCGGATCACGGGCAAGCGCGAGGGCGCCGTCGCCATCCTGGAGGTCTCCGACACGGGTCCCGGCGTCCCCCAGAAGACCCGGGACCATCTGTTCGAGGCGTTCCAGACATCGGGCCGTCCCGGCGGCAGCGGGCTTGGTTTGGCCATCGCCGCCGAGCTCGTCCGCGCCCATGGCGGCGACATCCACCTGGTCGAAGGCACTATCGGCGCCACCTTCCGGATCGTCATCCCCGACCGTCCCGTGGAACTGCTCTCCATCCGCAACGAGCGGGCGCGGGCGTAAGTCGAGTCGGTCAGCGGCCGAGCAACGGCGTCATTCCGGGGCGGCGCAAAGCGCCGAACCCGGAATCCGGAGGTTTGGGGTCGAGATTCCGCACTTCTCGCTTCGCGAGCCCGGAATGACCCGGGCGAAGTCGTCATTTCTCTACAAAATCTCCCCATCCCGGACCTTGCCAATCGGGACAAGAGCGGTTAGTCAGAGCGCTCTTTCGCACCCCTCCGGCGCTGTCCGGAGGCTGCCTGCGGGCCCAGCCCGCACTGTCCGCGAAAAACGCGCCCGTAGCTCAGCTGGATAGAGCATCAGACTACGAATCTGAGGGTCGGACGTTCGAATCGTTCCGGGCGCGCCATTTTCCCACCATTCAGTACAGAACCGCGAACTCTTGCAGAGCTCTCGTATGGATCGGTGCCTATTTGATACCCGATCGGCATCTGAGGTTGGCGCCGACGCCTCAGCGGATCATAGTCTTCCGCTCCGCTCCGTCTCGCCTGGGCACCAGTTCGACCGCCAAAAGGGTTGGCTGGAGCAGGACGGCGAACTCTTCGAGCGGTAGCGGCGGAGAAAAAATATAACCTTGCGCCATGGTGGCGCCGTTTTCGGCCGCGAACCGAAGGTCTTCGGCCGTTTCGACGCCTTCAACGACCGTTTCGAACCCCAATTCGTCCGCAAGTCCGAGCGCCAGGCGAAGAATCGTCTGCTTTTCGCGGTCTCCCGCGACACCCGCCACGAGCGTGCGATCGAGCTTCACGGCGTCGAAGGGGAGCCTCGCCATCGTCGAAAGATTCGAATAGCCGGCTCCGAAATCGTCCATTGCGAAGCGTATGCCCAATTGCCTGAGCAGGCTTATTCTCTCGCGCACGACATCAGGATTGCGCATCGCGACCGACTCTGTGATCTCGATCTCGAGGTTTGGCGGCGGGAAGTCGGCCTCGCGAACGGTCGTGATGATATCCCTGATGAACAGCGGGTCTTCGATTTCCGTCGCCGCGACATTTACGGCGAGCACGAGGTTCGAGCCGGCCCGGATCAAGCCCCCGATTTCGGCGAGCGCGCGCCTGAGCACGAAGCGGTCGATCTCCATGATGAGGCCGATCTCTTCCGCGATCTTGATGAAGCGCTGAGGAGGAATGTCGCCCTCCTTCGGGTGATGCCAGCGCGCCAGCGCCTCCACCCCTAGGATGCGGCCATTCGCGCAGGACACCTTGGGCTGGTAGTGGACGACGAGCTCTTCATTGCGGATCGCCAGGGCGAGATCGGTTTCGAGCGCATGGCGGGCACGCGCGACCTCTGCGAGATCCGGAGTGAAGAACGCGTAGGTATTGCGTCCCGAGCTCTTCGCGACGTACATCGCAAGGTCGGCGCGGATCAGGAGATCGTCATAGGTTGTGCCATGGGTGGGACAGATCGCGATGCCGATGCTGACGCCGATCGTTGCATGGTTGCTCTGGAGCTTGAAGGAAACCTGCAGCGTCTCGATCATCTCGCGGGCACTGAGGCTCGCGGCCTCGACCGTCTGCACCCCAGCGATGATGGCGACGAACTCGTCGCCCCCGACCCGGGCGAGCAGACATTTGCCGGCAGCGCCCTTGGACGTCAGCAAATTGCTCAAGCGCTCGGCCACCATCCTGAGCAGCTCGTCGCCAGCCTTGTGCCCGAAAGTGTCGTTGATGGATTTGAAGCCATCCAGGTCGAGGAAGAACAGCGCTGCGCCCTCTTCCGCGCCGATGAGCGCCGGCGCATCGACGCGCATCTTCTCCCGATTGGGAAGGCGGCTCACCGTGTCGTAGAAAGCGAGCTGGCGAATTCTTTGAGTGCTGGCCCGCAAATGCGTCAGCATTCGCTCGAATGCGAGGCCGAGGCCGCGGACCTCTCCGATGCCCGTTGCGCGGAATTGAACGTCGAGATTGCCACCCGCGATTTCCTGGGCGGTCTTGGCGAGCGCTGAAAGTCCTTTCGTGAGGTGCCTCACGGCGGCCAATAGCGCGACGACCAAGGCACCGAGCGCCAGCGCCGCGGATGCCAGGAACTGCCACATCAGCGAACGCGTATGGGATGCGCCGATCTGGAACATCTGATCGCGTGTCGTCGTCACCAGCGATGCGCTCGCGAACGTACACACCTTGAGCGTCGCCTCGTAATCGACACAGCGCGCGACGTAGTTGCCGTCATCCGAGCGCTGCAGCCCGGTCAAACGCGTCCTGGCGCCGCTGAATCTCACCCCTTCAGGCCCCGCGGAAGACACGATCTCGTTGTCACCCGTGATGATGACCACGCCGGCATTGGCTAGCGAAGTGAAGTTCTCGAGAGTCCGTTCCGTGCGGCCGAGCGGTCGGATGGCGGCAAGCGCGCCGATGAGGTCGCCGAAGTCGTCGAACACGGGCTCGGTCGCGGTGTGCGCTATGGTGTGGCGCTGCGGCAGGCCGAGCGCTGACAATTCACGCAATTTGAACTCATTGATGCCTTCCTCACCCCGCGGGTGCGAGCGGCTATTGTCCTTGAGGATCGCGTTGAGATTGACAGAGAGAGCGGTACTCTCGAGCGCCCGGTTGAGCGCGAGGAGGTCGAGGGGCGTGTTGGCGCCGATCACGCGACCGGTTTCGTCGAAGGCGATCAGCCTTTCGAAGCCGGAGGTCGAAGCAACGATGCTGAGCAGCTCGCGGATAGTCACATCGTTGTTCGAGGCGACCGCCTTGGCGACATCGGCGCGCTGAGCGATCTGACGCAGGCGAGATGCGGTTTCTGCGCCCAGGACCTCGATTCGCGCTCGCGCCAACTGCGCCTCGCCGTCGAGGCGATGAGCGAGCTGGTCTTCTGAGAGTTCACCCAGTGCCCCAGCCTGATGCCTCAGTTGCTGCTGCAGGCGTAGCGCCGTCAAGCCGCCGATGAGGCCGAGCCCGAGGACGCCGGTCGCGAGCACGACGGCAACAAGGCGCATGGCGATAGACGAGGGGAAACTCGGAATCCCGGACGGAACGGCCCAACGACGCCAGCGGGGCGGCGCCCTCGATGCCTCTGCCATATCCGGGTCAGTCGCCACCACCGCCAGCACCCTGAACTTATGGGGGCCGGTCAATGTCGCTCATTGAGGCCCCTTCCAGGCACCAACCTTAGGCGAGTGGAATACCCAAAATCGTCAATTTGATCGTCTATTTGTGGCCGGTTAATTAGCAAATGGTTTTTTTAAACCGTCAGATTTTGTGCTTTTCACTTTCTGTCCGCCACGGATGATTCCAAAAGGCACGGCGTTGCGACAACAGATGGTTTAGGTTTCTTTGCCAGATTGCGCACCTCGTGCTTCGAAGGGGTTTGCCATGGCATTTTCGAGGATAACGGCGGCAATTTTGGGCCTCTGCCTTGCGGGGGTGAATGCCGCTAGCGCCGAAACACGCAGGCTCGACATCGTCGGGACCGGAGACGGCATCGATGTCCTGCGCGTCATCGCCGCGAGCTTCATGCAGCAGGAAGGATCGCCACAGATCGAGGTCCCGCCGAGCATCGGTTCTGGCGGAGGCATCGCGGCCGTGGGGTCCGGCAAGGCGATCTTAGGGCGCGTCGCACGCCGCCTGACCGACGCCGAAGCGGCTTCCGGCATCGTCTACAAGGAGATCGCCCGCCTGCCCTCGGCTTTCATCGTCCATCCCGGCTGTGGAGTGAGTGCCGTCACAAGCGATCAGCTCGTTGCGATCTATTCCGGCCGCCTCGCGAATTGGAAGGAGCTTGGCGGCGCCGATATGCGCATCCGCGTCGTGCGGCGCGAGGACCAGGACAGCACTCTCACCGTGCTACGGGCCAGCATGCCCGGCTGGCATGATCTCGAGATCACCGAGAAATCGAAGACGGCGACGACCACACAGGAAGCGATCGAGACGGTTCGCGATGTTCAAGGCGCGATCGGCTTCGGCCCCTTCTCGCGGCCGTTGGAACAGGGGCTCACAGTGCTTCGCGTGGACGGCCACTACCCGACCGACGCGGATTATCCCTCGAGCGCGGTGCTGGCGCTGATCTATTTAAGCACGTTGCAGGATCCGGACGCCTTGGCCTTTCTACGCTTTGCCGATACCCAGAAGGCGGCCGACGTCATCACCAGCCTCGGTAGTCTGCCCGTCAAGCCGTGAGCCGCCGGCGCTGCTAAGCTCGGCATCGGCTCACAGACCGGGGCGATGAGGCTGCTCGCGGCTTCGCCATAGACGGGTGATCTTGTCCATCAGCGATGGGGTTTGAGAGCTCGGCAGGAAAGGATCGGCGTAGCATTGCGCATTGGCCGAGCGTGCCTTGTTCTTCACGATATCGACGAGACCAACGGGGCCGGCGACGTAGACCGTATCCTCCAGCCCGAGCAGGGGCAGGTAGTGCGATGGGCGCCCAGGCCTGATCGGTAGGGTAGATCCGACCTCCGTCGTCGCAATGACGTCGCGGACACCGTCGTCGATCAGCCACTGCAACGAGGGAAGCATATAGAGGTTATCGGCATCCCGGCTGCCGGCGACGACCGCCATCTCGCGGTTGCGCTGGGTCGAGCGCGCCGAGCGGGCCAGCGCCCAGATCGGGGCCCAGCCTGCTCCGCCGGCGACCAGCACCAGCGGCCCCTGGCCCTGTCGTAGATAGGCCTGTCCGAAGGGGCCTTGCACATGTGCCGCATGGCCGGGCCTGATGGCCTTGCCGATCTGCCCCGACACCGTGCCGTCAGGCAGGCGCCGGATGTGGAAGACGAGTTCGACTTGCTTGAAGGAGCCATCGAGTCTGAAGGTCGGGCTGAACTCGCGCGCAGGATAGCCGGAAAACTTGACGCGCACATATTGGCCCGGCCGAAACTCGAGCGGCGCTGAGGTCGTCAGCACGACTTCGGCGATCTCTGGCGAGAGCTCGTTGATCTCGGTAACGGCGCACGCCCGCTTCATCGGTAGCGGCAATTCTTCGAATTCGATCTCCGCATCGCCTGCGACCGCGGCCTGGCAGGCGAGCACAGTGCGGCCATGGCCCGAGCCGCCGTCATCGACCGAGCCCGAAACGACCGTCACCCGGCAGCTCTGACATTGTCCCGATCTGCAGTCGTGTGGAATGAGGATCGAGCCGCCGAGCGCCGCGTCGATCAGGCTTTCGCCGGCGCGGGCTTCGACGAGCTTGCCGTTGAGGACGAGCCGACAATGAGTCTTCATCGCGAGGCCTCTGGGCGTCGCGAATTTCTGCGAGCAGGCCGCTGCTCGCCGCGCCGGAATGCGATGCGCGGTTGAGGGCGAAGCGATGCTTCAGCGCAGCCGCGCCGTAGTGGCCTCCGGTCGAGCACGTCGCTCCCCATGAGACGCCTAGTTCTGCGTGACGACACGCACCGGGCGGTTATGGCTCGCATGCCGCGTCTGTGCATGGTCGAAGACAGCGACCCACATGTAGAGATCGTGGGCTGGCACGAAGGCTTTGTCATATCTGCCATCGCTTTTCATGTTGCGCGTCAGCTCGAGCGTCCAATGTCCGTTGCTCCATTTTGAAACCCCGGTGACATTGGCCCGCTCTCCTTCGTTGTCGCCGGCAATAATCACGCCGGGCAGGATCGTGCCAACGGGAATCCTCGCGTCGGCCTCTGGAGTGTAGGGTTCGCTCTCCCCGTCGAACATGTACCAGCGGCCGTTCTCGTCGTCGCTGCTGTCGGGATTAAGATCGAATTTGCTGAGGGCTGCGACCTGCGCCTTCCAATCCTTGGGAAGCCGCAGAACCGTGACGGGCCCCTTGTCGTTCCTGTGGATGAACTTGAAGTTATACGAATAAAGAGCGCGACCAGGCTTGTTCCAATAGCCGCCTTGGTAGCGGGCATCGTAATTTTGCTCGTCCAAGGTCGGGGCGTAGGGCGGGCCGATATATTGGCTGTCGACACGCCCGAGCATGCCCCCGCGCGACGCCTTCCACTGCCACATGTCTATGTAGCTGGCATCCGTCGTGTAGTGGAAGCCCCGGCCGTTGATCGGCATCGGCTTGCCGGGCAGCGGATTGGCGCCCAGATCCGTCGCGCCTGCGCCGCCGAGCGATGGATTATCCGAGAAAATGACCGCCAGTTTATCCTCGTAGAAGTCGACGGCGTCTTGCAGGCCCGCACGCTCGTCGAGGACGTGCCAGCCGTCCTCTTTCTTGATGATCGGAATGCGGCGCAGGGAGCGCGTGGGATCCTCCCAGCGGAAGGCGAAATAGATCTTCTGCCCGTCGTGCAGGGCGCGCACCTCCACGAGCGATTCGCCCGATCCGCCGAGATTGGCACCCTGCTGCGTGCGGATGAAGACGGGGCGCGCGCGCGACCAGGCGGGATCGCCCATGGCGCCGTCCAGCTTGGGCGCGTCGCTCACCCGCGCGACGACGAGCGTATCGCGCGTTGCCCAGTCGAGCCCGGCGACGCCGCACGCGACTGCCACCCCGATCGCAGCGGCGACGAGAAGAGGCCTCGGCCGCACGGCCTTCGTGATCGCGAGCGGCGCCGGCCGAAACACGCGGAAAATCTGCTGCCAGCCGCCATAGAGAAAATGCGCGACGACATGCGCGAAGATATAGACGAGCGCGACGAAGGCGGCGGTCGAGTGGAGATAGGCCCACCAGCCGCCATAGCCGAGATACATCATCACGCCCGTCCCCGTGAGGAAGATCACGAGCGCATAGACGAACCAGTGCAGGATGATGTTGACGGCTCCCCATTTGAGGCGAGCCGGAGCGCGCATCGCGAGGATCCGCGTCTTCTTGGGGCTGTTGCGCTCGACGAGGCCGCTGCGCGCGAGGTAGGCGACGTAGGCCGACCCGCAGAAGAAGACGGCGAGTCCCGCGAGGAAGTGCCAGGAAAAGATCTCGCCCTGCGGCAGGACCGGAGCGAGCCATTTCGAGAAGGGGGCGCGCAGCGCGTCCGCTGCGATGCGTATGCCGGTAACGAGGCTTACGACGAACGCGAGCGCGGTCGCCCAATGGAGCGTTATCGTCCCGACATCCGTGCGTGGCGGGCTTTCGCCAGTCTTTGTTTGAGCGAGGCTTCTCTTGGTCAAGGCGTCGGCGTTCGTTCGAGCGGTGACATTGTCCATTGATAAAGCCTACCCACGGTAAACCGGCAGAGCTACAGCGCCCGCTTTCTCCCAGAAAAGCGGACAGCTGCGAACAAGCTATCTCCGCGATATCATAAGCAAGTTATCAAGTCTGGCGAGATTGCTCGTTTCGCGACAATTCGTCCCCGGTCGGCCGTCCCTTGGACATTCGAGAAGGCGTGAGCATCACGAGGTTTCTGCTGGTGGGCAGTTTTGCTCCCCCTCGGTGACACCCTGCTGGTCGAAGGCGATCAGGCGGCTGTTGGCGATGGCAACGCGGTGGGTGTAGCGCGACAGATCGGCGAGCATGGCCTTGGGCGCCGGCGGATCGCTAAACTACGTCCATCATAAACTCGGCGGAAACCGTTGGGGACGTAGGTAGCCTTCGGTGAGTCGATCCTCCCAGAAGATTGAATTTGTATAACAATTTCAATTATATACGAGCTCGCGGTTTTGTTCTGAATGGCGCGCCATTTGCGGTGGTAAGTTGTCCCATGCGTCCTATCGATCGTCTGTTCTCCTGCCTCGCCCTGTTCCTTGCAATCGCAGCCGTCCCGGTCCTTCCCGTGCGCGCGGCCGAGACCTGCCCGTTCATCAGCGCCCAGGAGCTCGCCCGTGCGATGCCGGCGCTCAAATGGTCGCTGATTTCAAATCAGGACGGTCGCGGCTGCATCTACCAGGCCGGGCGCGGCGACACGATGATGTTGACCGTGTTCCGCAATCCCGACAAGGACCGCGCCAGGGAATTGTACGCGACCTTCGTCAAGACGCTTGGCGAGCGCATGCCGCTTAACGCAGTCGCCGGGATCGGCGACGAAGGCCAGGGCGGAACGAGCGCCGCCGGTGCGCAGCGCCAGGAGGTCTCGGTCGTCGCCTTGTCCGGCGACTACATCCTGCAGATCAGCGTCTATCCGATCGGCCGGCGTGCCGACGATGCGCTGCTCGGACCGATCACCGAAGCCGCGCGCGTTGCCATCGGGAATGTAAGCAAGAGCAGCGAGCGGTTCGGCAATTGCGAGTGGCTCACGGCCGCGGATGCCGACGGCTTTCTCGACAAGGGCACGCTGACGGTCCAGCGGACCGGCGCGGGCAGCTGCATGATGTTCGATCGCGAGGCCAACACCATGACCGTCGCGGTGATCGCAATCTCGCGCGACACCGTCATCAGCATGATGAAGCGCACGGGCCCGTGCAAACACGTGGCGATACCCGAGCTCGGCAGTGAAGCGTTCGGCGAGCATTCCTGCACCAAGGGCAACGGCAACGCCGTCAACATCTATGTCTGGAAGAACGGCAGGCAGGCTTCGATCCTGTTCGCGCCGGTCAAGCCGCATCCTGAGTCCGGCTCGGTCGAGCACCTGAAGGCGGTCGCCGGGCGAGTCTATGGAAAACTGTAACGGCGCCGCGTGACAGCGCAGGCGCACGCGCCCGTGGCTCGGCTGGATAGAGCGTCAGACTGCGCACAGTGGCACAGCGAAACAATAGTGCCCATCTTCATCGGCCGTGGCGCGCCATTTCCGCTTCGTTTGCAATGCCGCCAATCAATTGTGGCCTTTGCTGCGCTTGCCTTGGCCTACGGGATCCTTGCCACAACGTTGGGCCGGTTTTTCTCGAGCCAGGCGACGGCCTCGGGTCCATCGACGACGCACTCGAAGGTTTCCCAGGTCGGGTCCTCCAGGGATTCCGATTGCAGTCGCTTCGCCGCATACTCAACGAGGTCGTGCAAGCCTTCGTATCCACGTCGGTGCTCGAGGGATTCTGCAATCGCCGTGCTGGTCCATCCTCGTCGAGCCAAATCGATGATGCTCGGAGCATCAGCCTCGTTGAACCACGGTGTGGCATCGAACTCGATACAGCGGACATTGTCGGCGGTATGGCACGTGGCGTGAATCATTGGATTCCTCCCTCTAGGCTTTGACCAGGTCCCCCAACAAGTTGGCCGCCACCATCAGCTTGGCGAGCGTCAGGCCGCCGGCAGAAATCTCCTCGACCGCGCGGCGGATGCGCGTCGCCTCGGGATGAGCCGCAAGCCAGGTCTCCACAGCCTGCTGACCGGATTGGCCGGTTGCCAGCATATCCGCGGTCAGGCGTCTTTCGGCCGCCGCGATCAGTTCGACGGCGCGGTCGATGGCCAGGCGTTCGAAATGATCGCTGACCGGCACGCTGCGCGCGGCGGCGATGATGCGGTCGAGACGGAAATTGGCCTCAGTGGCAAAGAACGTCGCAGTGGCATCGCGGATGCTGCGGCCGGTGCGCTCGGCGACCGTCACGATGTCAGGCGCCGAGACCAGGGCGTCGAGGTCCGCCAATTCGCCGGCGAGGCCGGTCGGGACGCCGGCATCGGTCAGCTCCTGCCGGCGCTTGCCGCGCGCGGCTTGCAGGTCCGGCGGCAGGGCGTCGTCGAGGGAGGCTGCGATCTCGCGGACGGCAGGGCCAAACCGGGCGTTGATCGCGCTCAGCCCATCCTTGAAATCGACATTGCGCACGTACCAGACCATGCGGGAGAGCAGGAGATCCTGGATCGTCGCGTAGAGGCTGAGCTGCAACTGCCCGTCGATACGTGTGTCGAGCGCGTCGATCGCGTCGTTGAGTCGCCTGAGCTCGTAGATCGCGTCCACCGCCACCTGCGCCATGACGATGGTCGAGATATCGGCGTCGGTCTCGTCGGTCAGGCGCACGATGCAGGCCGGGCCCCCGCGGTTGATCACGGCATTGACGAGACTGGTCGCGATGATCTCGCGTCGGAGGCGATGGTGCTCGACCGCGGTCGGGAATTTCTCGAGAACCTCGCGCGGAAAATACAGGGACAGTCTGCGGGCGAGATAAGGATCATCCGGCACGCCGGTGAGGAGCAGGTCTTCGTAGAGTGTCAGCTTGGCGTAGGCGAGCAATACGGCGAGCTCCGGCCGTGTCAGGGCCTGGCCGCGCCTCGTGCGCTCGGCGATCGCTGCATCGTCGGGCAGGAATTCCACGGCACGGCTGAGCAGGTGACGCTGCTCGAGCGACTGCATCAGGCGGGTGAGGAAGCCGGTCTCGGCCACGCCCTTGCGTTCGGCAAGCGAGAGCGCCAGCGTCTGGAGGTAGTTGTTGCGCAGCACCAGCGTGCCGACTTCATCGGTCATCGCGGCGAGCAGGGTGTTGCGGTCAGCCGGGCTGAGGCGTCCCTCGCGCTCGGGGCGCGCCAATGCAATCTTGATGTTGACCTCGACGTCGGAGGTATTCACGCCGGCGGAATTGTCGATCGCGTCGGTGTTGAGCTTGACGCCCGTCTGCGCCGCTTCGATGCGGCCGCGCTGGGTGACGCCGAGATTGGCGCCTTCGCCGATCACCCTGGCGCGAACCTCGGTCCCGGTGATGCGGATCGGATCATTGGCGCGGTCGCCGGCCTGATCGTCGCTCTCCGCCGACGCCCGGATGTAGGTGCCGATGCCGCCGAACCACAGCAAGTCCGCGCGCGCCTTCAGGATCGCCGTCATCACCTCGAACGGTGTGGCCTGCTCCTTGTCGAGATCGAGCAGGGTGCGCACTTCCGGTGCCAGTGGGATCGCCTTGAGCGTGCGCGAGAACACGCCGCCGCCCTGCGAGATCAGCGTCTTGTTGTAGTCCTGCCAGCTCGATCGCGGCAGGTCGAACAGGCGCTTGCGTTCGGCGAAGCTGATCGCGGGATCAGGCGAGGGATCGATGAAGATGTCGCGGTGATCGAATGCCGCCACCAGCTTTGTCGCCGGCGAGAGCAGCATGCCATTGCCGAAAACGTCGCCGGACATGTCGCCGACGCCGACCACGGTGAAAGGCATGGTCTGAATGTCGGTGCCGAGCTCGCGGAAGTGGCGCTTGACCGCTTCCCAGGCGCCGCGCGCCGTGATCCCCATCTTCTTGTGGTCGTAGCCCTGGCTGCCGCCGGAGGCGAAGGCATCGCCGAGCCAATGGTTCTTCTCGGCCGAAATCGCATTGGCGATGTCGGAGAAGGTGGCGGTGCCCTTGTCGGCGGCGACGACGAGGTAGGGGTCGTCGCCGTCATGCCGCACGGTCAAGTCGGGCGGCACGACGACGTCGCCGTCGAGATTGTCGGTGAGTTCGAGCAGCGAGCGAACGAAGATGCGATAGGCTTCGGTGCCCTCCGCGAGCCACGCCTCGCGATCGGAGGGCGGCGGCAGCCGCTTGGGCACGAAGCCGCCCTTGGCGCCGACCGGCACGATCACGGCGTTCTTGACCTGCTGCGCTTTCACCAGGCCGAGGATCTCGGTGCGGAAATCCTGCGGCCGATCGGACCAGCGCAAGCCACCGCGCGCAACCTTGCCGAAGCGCAGGTGAATGCCTTCGACGCGGGTTGAATAGACAAAAATCTCATAGAGTGGTCGGGGAGGGGGCAGGTCCTCGATCTTGCGCGCGTCGAACTTGAAGGAGATCACCGGACGCGGATGTCCGTCCCGGCCGACCTGCCATAAATTGGTGCGGATGGTCGACTGCACCAGATTGGTGAAGCGGCGCAGGATGCGGTCTTCATCGAGCGAGGCGACGGATTTGAGCTGCTCCTCGATCTCGGCAAGCAGAGTTGTCTCGCGCGCCGAACGCTCGCGATCGGTCAGGACGAGGCGCGGATCGCGGCGGGCCTGGAACAGCGCGACGAGGTTGGCTGTGATCGCGGCGTTCTTGCGCAAGGTCTCCCACATATAGTCCTGGGTGAACGGAGCGCGGATCTGGTGCAAATAGCGCGACAGCGCCCGGATGGTCGAGACTTCCCGCCAGCCCAGGGCCGTGCGCAGGATCAGGGCGTTGTATCCGTCGGATTCGGCGCGATCGGTGACCACCGCCATGATTGAGGCTTCCAGGCGATGGCTGAATTCCCGGTTGATCTCGATCGGCTGGCCGTCGCTGGTCTCGATCGTCATGTCGTGCAGCCATACCGGCTCGGGCCTGTTGCCGGGCACGATCTGATAGGTGCGTTCGTCGACCACGCGCAGGCCGTGATTTTCGATCACCGGCACGCGATAGGACAGCGACAGCGGCGCGGCATCCGAGAACACCTTCAGGCCGAAGCGCCTGGGATCGTCCTCCTCGAAGCGGTGAACCGAAATCGTCACCGGGCGGGCCGGGGTGAGCTTCTCGATGGTGGCGATATCGGCGATCGCCTGTTCCGCCGTGGACACCTCGGTATAGCCGCCGGTAAAGGCCTGGGCATAGCGATTGGCGAGCATGCGCGCCCGCATGCCATCGGTCGACGCAGCCAGCGCGGCCTTCAGCTTGTCGGCCCAGGTCGCGGCAATGGCGCTGATCCCGGCTTCCAGCGCGGCGCGCTCGACGGCGGGAGTCTTACCTTCATAACGTCCGATGATGTAGTGGACGCGCGCCAATGCTCCTTCGGGGAAGGATACGTAGGAGGCCGACAGCGTCCCCCGGTAGGCCTGCGCCAGGAAGTTGGCGACGCGCGTGCGCACGTCGGTGTCGTATTTGTCGCGTGGAATGAAGACCAGGATGGAGACGAAGCGATCGAACTTGTCGACCCGGGCCAGCGCCCGGACGCGGGGGCGCTCATAGAGGATCAAAATCTCCATGACGAAATTGAAGAGGGTGTCGACATCGACCTGGAATAGCTCGTCGCGCGGATATTCCTCGAGCATATGCATCAAGGCCTTGCCCGAATGGCTGTTCGGGTCGAAGCCGGCGCGCTGGAGCACCCGTGTCACCTTGTGGCGGATATAGGGGATCTGTCGTGCCGAGCGCGTATACGCGCCCGAGGTGAACAGGCCGACGACACGCAATTCGCCCTCGAGCCGGCCGTCGGGCGCATAGAGCTTGATGCCGACATAATCCATCCGGATGCGGCGATGAACCCGGCTGTTCACATTGGCCTTGATGACGATCAGCAGGGTCGGCTCGCGCATGAACTCGCGAATTTCCGATGTCATCACCACCATTTCGTTGCCGCGGCGCAGGACCTTCGCATCGGGATCGCGCAGGATGCCGAGGCCCTCGGCGGTCGTGATGTCGTCCGACCCATCGCTGTCGGGCGAGAAGCGATATTCGCGCACGCCGAGAAAGGTGAAATTGTCGGCGCATAGCCATTGCAGGAACTGGTTGGCCTCGGCGACCTCGTCGATCGGCAGCGGCGGCGGATTGGACGAGAAAGTCTTGATCGCGTCCTCGACCCGGTCGCGCATGGCGCGCCAGTCGACGACGCAGGCGCGCACGTCGCTCAACGTCCTGGTGAGGCCGTCAATCAGCCTGTCGCGGTCGGCGTCGGCGTCCAGGCGGGTGATGTGGAGGTGAATCAGGCTCTCTCGCGCGCCCTTTGCTCCCTCCGGGAGGGCTTCACCGTAGAAGTGCAGCAGCTTGCCCTGGTCATCGCGCTCCACCGCGATGATGGGATGAGCGACGAGGGTGACTTCGATGCCCTGCTCGGCGATTTCCGCCATGGTGGAATCGAACAGGAAGGGCATGTTGTCGTTGAGAATTTCGAGCACGGAAATCTCGCGCCCATCCGGCATCATCGGATTGACGATGCGGATATCGGCACGACCGGCCGTGCGCCGCTGCACGTGCTCCCAGGCTTGCTCCGCCAGGAGGGCAAGCGAGGAGGCATCGTAGTTGGCGAGATCCTCGCTATTGGTGTAGCCGAACAGAAGCTCGGCAAAGGTCCGGGGGGCCCTGCCCGGCTGCACGCTTTCCGCCGCGTCGTGGATCAGAGTTGCCCGGGCCTTGTCGTCGCGCCATGCCATAGCGTCCTCCATATCCCGGCCGACGAACCGCAAATGCGGTCAGGCGTTGTTTTTGGAGTGCGTCTCTTCGCGCGCCATCGTCTCGACCGTATTTCAATCGCGTCGGTCTTGCGGCCTTCGCGATACTAGCATCCCGAAGCCGCCATGGCGCGCAGAGTTATGAGGCGTGCTCAAGGCCGAAGTCGGCGGCGAGCATCGCTGCGCTGCGAGCGCTTGCAAAATCACAAGGAGTTTCAATTGTGTAGGAGTTCGTGGCTTGGTTCTGGATGGCGCGGTCGCCCAGTACTCATCTGCGAACCCGGCCCTGTTTCGGCTGGCCAACACCGCCTTTTCGAGCAAATCTCTACTGCCCGTGATCCCGATCGAGGTGTCGTCGATTCGTCGGAGATCGGGTGGTCGGCTGACGGCAGGCCGGCGGAGCCGACCTGCCGAAACCGAGAAGCCCGCCGCGGCGGTGTTGCCGCCGCGAGAACGGGCGCGATCCTTATTACTTTTTGTCGCCCATGTGGTGCGGCGACGAAGCGGGGCCGCCCGTGTAGTGATGGCCACCGGACGCGCCGTCCTTCGAAACGCCGACCGTCTCCTTCTTGCCCATGTGGTGGGGGACCTCGGTCTTCGGACCACCGCTGTAATGATGGCCGTTCTTTTCCTTGTCGGTGGTCTGCGCCATCGCCGGCACCGCCAACAGGGAAACGATGCCGATCGCAGCCAAGAGCTTCTTCGTGATCATGTCCGTTCTCCCGGATTGTGGACCCGCCATCATGAGGCGCAGCCGGGCTTTCCGCTTTGAGGGATCGCAAGCAACGAACACTTGGTAATCCTGTCGCGACCGCGGCTTTGGTTGACGTGAATCAACTCGCATCAGGCGGCGATCGTCACAATCCATCCAAATGCCAGATCTCAGGAGGATTAACGATGCGAAGCCCCACGCTTGCGGCAGCTTTGCTGCTCACGATCCTCAGCAATCGCTCGTTCGCGCAATCGCCTGCCGAGCACCAGGGTCATCATCCTGACCAGAAGGAGGCGCCGGCAACCAAGGCGCCCGCGGCTCCGGAGCCGCCGCGCGGCACCGGACCGTCCCAGGGCATGACCAGCGGCGGCATGATGAACATGATGGGCGGCAACATGCCGATGTCGGACATGATGCGGATGATGGGCATGATGCGACAGTCCGGCGACGGCATGGAGATGATCGATCGCGTGGAGGGGCGGATCGCTTTCCTCCGGACCGAGCTCAAGATCACGGACGCCCAGGCGCCGGCCTGGAACGCGTTTGCAGACGCGCTGCGCGCGAATGCCAAGGCCCTCGGCGAGCTGCGGACCTCGATGATGTCACAGGCCGGCTCCGAGCCTTTGGTAGACCGGCTGACCTGGCAGGAGAAATGGCTGTCCGCGCGGCTCGAAGCTACCCGCGCGATGAAATCCGCGTTGACCAATCTCGTCGGCAGCTTTTCCGATGAGCAGAAGAAGACCGCCGACGAGCTGCTCGCGCCGCAGATGGGCATGATGCCGGCGATGCGGGGCGGAGGCATGATGGGCATGGGAATGCAGCCCGGCAAGCCGATGCAGTGAGGCCCTGCGGGACTCGTGCCGTTGATCTGCGTCAACAATGATGGCAGCCGCGCCTCTAAGCTATCAAGCGCCATAGGAGCGTGCAGATGTCGGTGCAGGATCATTCCGGGTATCGAGAGCGCCCTCGAGAGGGCTTGTCGGTCAAGGCCAAGGCCGGCCTGGTCCTGGTGGGATTTCTGGTCATCGCGGGCGCACTCCTGTTCACCGAGCACAGGGCCCACGTGCTCGGATTGTTGATCTGGCTTCCGCTTCTCGCCTGTCCGCTGATGCACCTCTTCATGCATGGCGGACACGGTCACCACCATGGCGGCGGCCGCCCCAACGATCCAAGGAGCGCGTGATGCACGACACCGCGCCCGCCTACGGTCTCTGGAGCCTCGTCATCGTCAATTCGGTGGTCTTCATCCTGTTCGCCTACAGCTTCTTCAAGCCGCAGACCGCCCGCGACTGGCGCTCCTTCGGCGCCTTCAGCGCATTTTTGGTGGCGCTGTTCGTGGAGATGTACGGCTTCCCGCTCACCATTTACTTCCTTTCGGGATGGCTGCAGTCGCACTACCCGAACGTCGATTGGTTCTCCCATGACGCCGGGCACTTGCTCGAGATGATGTTCGGCTGGAAGACCAATCCGCACGCCGGACCGTTCCACATCCTGAGCTTCATCTTCATCGGCGCGGGCTTCGTCCTGATTTCCGCGGCCTGGAGGGTGCTGTACGATGCCCAGCAGACCCGAAGCCTCGCCACAAGCGGGCCTTACAGCTACGTTCGCCACCCCCAATACGTCGGCTTCATCATGGTGATGTTCGGCTTCCTGCTGCAATGGCCGACGATCCTGACGCTCGCGATGTTCCCGGTGCTGACCGTGATGTACGTCAGGCTGGCTCACACGGAGGAGCAGGATGCCCGAGCAGAATTCGGAGACGCCTATGTCAGATATGCGGCCGATGTGCCGGGATTCATTCCGAAGTTGAGCCGGGTCTTTGGCACTGAGTCCACTGGAGGATATCGGCATGGTTAGCCGGCGGGCGGTCGGCGCTCTGCTCGGAGGCCTCTGGCTGGCCGGTTGCTTGATCGGCATAGCGACCGCTGCGGACACCGACCTCTCAAAAACGGCAGGAGGAGTGACGGTCTACCTGGGCATCGTGCCGGCCGAGATCGTGAAGGGCCTCCCGTCGGGCTCCACCACCGAACGACCGATGCACGGGCGCACCCCAAAGGGGCCGCATGAATATCACGTCGTTGCCGCCGTCTTTGATGCAGCAAGCGGCGCGCGTATTTCTGATGCCGTCGTGACTGCGGAAGTATCAGGATTGGGCTTGTCCGGCGCCAAGAAGAAGCTTGAGCCAATGCAGATCTCGGGCACCACGACCTATGGCGGCTTCTTCGACCTTCCCGGATTTGATCTCTACACCGTGAAGCTCACTGTCGAGCGCACCGGCGCGAGTCCGGCTGCCCTGCAATTCAAGTACGACCATCGCCGGTAGACCGGTCCTTATGGTGCGGAAAAGGGCTGACCGCCTCTGTTTCGATTGGTTACACCGATGTTTGATCTTGTCCTTTCGCAGCTTGACAATCGCGATGACGTGGAGGTCGTCGAGCGCAAGGGAGCCGGTCACCCGGACACGATCTGCGATGCCCTTGCCGAGACGCTGTCCCGCAATCTCTGTCGCGAGTACCTGCGCAGATTCGGCCATGTGCTGCACTACAATGTCGACAAAGCGCTACTGTGCGGCGGCAGGGCAATGCCTACCTTCAACGGCGGAAAGGTGACCGATCCGATCAGAATCCTCCTGGCAGGACGGGCCGTTACCAACGTCGGAAACGAAGCGATTCCAGTCGAGGACATTGCCATCGAGGGCTCAAGGGCCTGGCTGAAGGCCAATCTCCATGCGCTGGACGCCGATCGTCACGTCCGTATCGAGGCCCTGGTTCATCAGGGCTCGCAGGACCTGCAATCGCTGTTCTCTCGGGGGAGCGCAAGGCAAATTCCGCTTGCCAACGATACGTCTTTCGGAGTTGGTCACGCACCGCTCAGTGCGCTCGAACGCCTCGTGCTCGCAATCGAACAGGGAATTCACGGCCGCGATCGCGCGCGTGACCATCCGGCTTGGGGTGAAGACATCAAAATCATGGCTGTCCGAAGCGGAGAGGGCGTCAAGCTGACAATCGCCTGCGCCATGATCGGGCGGTTTCTTAACGACATGGACAGCTATCTGCAACAAAAGGCGGCGCTCGCCGAGTACGTCCGTGAACGCGCAAGCGAGCACGGATTTAGGGATTGCGAGGTGGCCGTCAACGCTGCTGATGATGCGGCGTCCGATAGCATCTATCTGACCGTGACCGGCACCTCAGCGGAGGCTGGCGACGACGGGCAGGTCGGTCGGGGCAATCGCGTCAATGGCCTGATCACACCTTGGCGGCCGATGAGCTTGGAGGCTGCCGCCGGCAAGAACCCCGTTAGCCACGTCGGCAAGATCTACAACATCTTGGCAAAGCGAGTAGCTGAGACATTGGTCAGCGCCATTCCGGAGGTCTCCGCAGCGCAGTGCCTCATCGTCAGCCGGATCGGTGCGCCGGTGTCCATGCCGGATCTCGTTCATCTCAGGCTGGCGACGAAGGACGGCGTTCCCCCGGAGGAGCTAAGAGAGCGAGGTGCGGAGATTGTATCGGATCACCTTGGCAGGATCCCGGAACTGGTCGGCGAGCTCGTCGCCGGAGCAACTCATGTCTACTGAGCGTCTGTTTTGAGAAAACCGAGCGAATTCAGCGAGCTGCCTGATCTAAATCAATCCAGGGGAGCCTCAAAGGCGGAGAGTGACTGCTCACACTGTTTGAGACGCAATGACCCAATCCGTCTTCACAGCCACGGCTCTGACCAAGACCTACGTCTCCGGCGAGGTGGCGGTCCATGCCCTCAACAATGTCGATCTTGAGATCGCTGAGCGAGAAGTTGTCGTGCTGCTCGGCCCCTCCGGCAGCGGCAAGACGACCCTGCTCAACATCATGGGCGGTCTCGACCGGCCGAGCAGCGGCAGGCTGTTCTTCCGGGATATCGACCTGACCGATCTCGAAGACCGCGAGCTCACGAAGTATCGCCGCGACCACGTCGGTTTCGTCTTCCAGTTCTACAATCTGGTGCCGAGCCTCACCGCCTACGAAAACGTGGCGTTGGTCACCGAGGTGGCCAAAAATCCGATGCGGCCGGCCGACGCCCTCGCTCTGGTCGGGCTCGAGGAGCGGATGCATCACTTTCCGGCGCAGCTATCCGGTGGCGAGCAGCAGCGCGTGGCCATAGCCCGCGCGATCGCGAAACGCCCGGCGGTGCTGCTCTGCGACGAGCCGACCGGGGCGCTGGATTCGAAGACCGGCATTCGCGTGATCGAAGCGCTGCTCGGCGTCAACCGACAGCTCGGCACCACGACAATTATCATCACGCACAACGCCAGCATCCAGCAGGTCGCCGACAGGGTGCTGTTCTTCGCCGACGGCCGCATCTCCAGGATCCAGAGGAACGAGACCCGTCGCGAAGCGGCCGAACTCAGCTGGTGACGGCATGAGGGCGCTCGACATCAAGCTGTTCCGGGACGTCAGGCGAATGTGGGCGCAGGTCCTCGCCATCGCGCTGGTCGTCGGAGGCGGCGTCGCCACGCTGGTGCTCGCCGTCGGCTCGCATCGGTCTCTCGAAGAGACGCGGATCGCGTACTACGAACGGTACAGCTTCGGCGACGTGTTCGCCCAGGCGAAGCGCGCACCCAAGGCCCTCGCCGACAGGATCGCGGAAATCCCCGGTGTCGCCGCCGTCGACGCGCGCATCGCGAAGCTCGCGCTGCTCGACATCCCAGGCTTTTCCGAACCAGCCAGCGGGCAGTTCGTATCCCTACCTGACAACGCCGAGCCGCACCTCAATCGGCTGTACATCCGTTCCGGACGGCTTCCGGAGCCGGGACGGACAGAGGAGGTCGTCGTCAACGAGCCGTTCGCGCGGGCGCATGGGTTCTCCGAAGGGGCGCGGTTCTCGGCCATTCTGAACGGCAAGAAGCGTGAGCTCGTCATCGTCGGCACGGCCCTGTCCCCCGAGTTCGTCTACACGGTCGGCCCGGGCGACCTGATGCCGGACGACCGCCGCTTCGCCATCGTCTGGATGTCGGAGAAGGCGCTCGCAGGCGTCTACGATCTCGACGGCGCCTTTTCGGCAGTTTCGGTCAAGCTGCAGCCCGGCGCCGCCGAGCGCGAGGTGATCTTGCGGCTGGATGCCTTGCTCGATCCCTACGGCGGCCAGGCGGCCCACGGGCGGAAGGACCAGACCTCGCACGCCTGGCTCGATCATGAACTCGACATGCTAAACAACATGAGCCGCACGCTGCCGCCGATCTTCCTTCTGGTCTCCGCGTTCCTGGTCAATCTCACCCTCAGCCGGCTGGTCGCTCTGGAGCGCGAGCAGATCGGCCTCCTGAAGGCATTGGGCTACACGGACGGCAGCATCGTTCTGCACTATTTCAAGTTCGTCGCCATGATCGTGGCGGCGGGAATCGTCCTGGGCAGCATCGTCGGGACCTTACTGGGACTGCGCGTCACGGGGCTGTTCGGCGACTTCTTCCACTTCCCGTTCCTGGTGTTCGCGAAGGCGCCGGATCTGTATGTGATCGCCGGCGCGCTCAGCGCGGCCGCCGCGGCAATCGGCGCGTTGCGGGCGCTGCGCGAAGTCGTGAGGCTGGCGCCCGCCGTCGCCATGCAACCGCCGGCCCCTCCGCTGTACCGGCGGCTGCTCCCGGCGAGCATTCAGCTCGACGAAGTCGTGTCGCAGCCGACGCTGATGATGATCCGCAACATCGCGCGACACCCGGTCCGGGCCGCGTTCACGGCGCTTGGGATGGCGCTGGCCACCGCGATCCTGGTCGTCTCGCTGTTTACCCGGGACACGATGGAGCAACTGATCGACGTGACCTACTTCCTCGCCGACCGGCAGGACGCGACCATCGGCTTCGTCGAGAAGCGGATCGAGAACGTCGTGGAGCAGGTGAACCGGCTGCCCGGCGTTCTCGCCGCCGAGCCGTTCCGCGAGGTGCCCGTCCGGATCCGCCATGGCAACGTCGAGCGCCGGATCACGATCAGCGGCCGGCCAGCCGGTGCCGACCTGAGGCGCATCATCGACGTCGACCTCCGGCCGGTCGCGCTTCCGGAGACCGGCCTCGCGATCTCCGGCATGCTCGGCCACATCCTTGGGGTCGCGGCCGGCGATACCGTCGAGCTCGATCTGCTCGAAGGCGCCCGACGTACCGTCACGATGCCGGTCGTGGCGACCGTCGAGGACTATTTCGGCATCAGGGGCATGATGGATATCGACGCACTTCGGCAGGTCATGCGCGAGGCCCCCGTCGTCACCAGCGTCAACCTCAGCCTCGACGAGAACCGGAAGGAGGACTTCTACGCGGCCGTGAAGTCCATGCCGACGGTCGCCGGTGTGGCGCTGCAGCGCGTCTCGCTCGCGAACTTCCGCAAGACCGTCGCGCTACTCATCACCACGATGGCGAGCATCTACACCGGGCTCGCCGCCGTGATCGCGTTCGGCGTCGTCTACAACAACGCCCGGATCTCGCTGTCGGAGCGGGCGCGGGAATTGGCGAGCCTGCGCGTCCTCGGCTTCACGCGCGGCGAGGTTCTGCGCATCCTCCTGCTTGAGCTCGCCATCCTGACGCTGATCGCACAACCGCCCGGATGGGCGATGGGTTACGGGCTCGCGTGGGTCATGAAGACGAACCTGGCCGGAGAACTGATGCGCGTCCGCCTTGTCGTCGAGCATTCGACCTACGTCTTCGCCACGTCCGTGGTGGTGCTGGCCGCTGTCGCCTCCGCGGTGGTCATCCGCGAACGCATCGATAAACTGGACCTCGTGGCGGTCCTCAAGACGCGAGACTAGCCATGTCGGCAAACTGGACCAAACGTATCATCGGTGCTGCGGCCCTGGCCGGGATCGCGGGCGGACTGGCGTGGTTCGCATGGCTCCGGCCGGTTCTGGTCGATCTCGCAACCGTCGCGAAAGGCCCGATCGAAGTCACGGCGGACGACGACGGCAAGACGCGCGTCCGCCACGTCTACACCGTCTCGGCGCCCATCGCAGGCAAGGTCCTGAGGATTTCGCATCCGTTCGGCGAGCAGGGGCCGTCGCTTCACGTCGGCGACGAGGTCGTCGCCAACCAGACCGTCATCGCCTTGATGCAGCCGACACTGCCGGGCTTCATCGACGTGCGCTCCCGCGACCAGCTTCAGGCGGAAGTTGCGGCCGCGGACGCAGCCATCCAGCAACAGGAAGCCGAGGTACAGCGGATCGGAGCGGCGCTGGACTTTTCCAGGACCGAGTTCCAGCGGGCGCAGACGCTGTTGCGGACGCAGTCCACCTCGGCCCAGGCCTTCGATAAGGCGAAGTTCGACGTGGCCACGAACGAGGCCGCCTTGGCGAGCGCCAAGGCTCAGGTCGACATGCGGCGTGCGGTACGCACCAGCCTGGCTGCCCGGTTGATGGATCCAGCCAACGCTGCCCCGTCGGCGGAGCCGACCTGTTGCGTCCGGGTACTCGCGCCGGCGAGCGGACGGGTGCTGAAGATCGTCCAGGACAGCGAGGCGACGGTCCTGCCAGGGACGCCGCTGGTCGATATCGGCAACCCGCTCGATCTGGAGGTCGTGGCCGACCTGCTCTCGACCGACGCCGTGCAGATCAAGGTTGGCGCGCCCGTCCGGATCGACGGCTGGGGCGGGGCCCCGATCAAGGGCAAGGTCGTGCGCGTGGACCCCGCGGGCTTCCTGAAGGTGTCGGCGCTAGGCATTGAGGAGCAGCGGGTACGGGTGACGATCGATTTCGTGGATCCGCCCGAAGTGTGGTCCCAGCTTGGCCACGACTACCGGGTGGTCGTCCATGTGACCACCTGGAGCGCCACCGATGCATTGACCATCCCGGTGAGTGCCTTGTTCCGAAAAGGTGACCAGTGGGCCGTTTTTGCCGACGAGAATGGGCATGCCCGGCTCGAGCCGGTCCAGATCGGTCACCGCAATAAACACGTGGCTGAGGTGATCTCTGGACTGGCTGTCGGCGATCGGGTCGTAGTGCATCCGAGCGATCGGATTGTGAGTGGCGGAAGAATCGGACAGCGGGAGGTGCCCTGAGCTCGTGCCTTGATACCTCGTGTGGCCGCAGCCGAGCAGTCTCCGTGCTGCAGAAGGCCGGCGCCATCTGCAGTGGGTCGTGTTTGGGTGCGCCATAAGTTGTATGGTCACTTCAATAACATACGAGTTCGCAGTTTTATTCTGGATGGCGCGCCGTTCATCATCAGGCAATCATGCGCTCTTCGGCCGAAACGCGACGACGGATCCGGCCGGCTCTTCCTCGCCCATCGCCGCCTCGATCGCCTTCGCAAGTGCGGCCTGGTCGAACGGCTTTGCCAGGCGCGGCAGGCTGGATCGCGTGTCGCTCGGGAGGTCCGCGTATCCCGTGCTGAGGAGGATGACCGTCTCCGGGCGCTCCGCAGCGATGGCGTTGGCAAGCTGCAAGGCCGGTCATGCCGGGCATGGCATAGTCGGTCACGACCAGGTCGACGGTGCGGGTGCGGCGGAGCAAGGCCAGCGCCTCATCGCCCGAGCGCGCCTCGACCACGACGTGCCCGAGATCCTCCAGCATCGCCGCCGTGTTCTCGAGCACCAGGAGGTCGTCGTCGACGACGAGCACGGAAAGCTGCCGGCTGGGCCGGGCTACGGCTGCCGGAGCCGCTATGCGCAGGTCCGGCACCGCGGTCCCCTCGGCGATCGGCAGCCAGATGTCGGCCGTCGTGCCCTCTCCGGGACGGCTCTTCAAGACGAGCCTGCCGCCGGACTGCTCGGCAAGTCCGTGGACCATCGACAGGCCGAGCCCGGTGCCCTTGCCGACGCCCTTGGTCGTGAAGAACGGCTCCTGGGCGTGCTTGAGGATCTCGTCGCTCATGCCGCAGCCCGTGTCGCTGACCGAGAGCGCGACATAGCCGCTGCTCGAAAGGCCGCCTTCGCCCTGCTCCTCGCGTGCGGCGATGGTGATCTGGCCGCCGTCCGGCATCGCATCGCGCGCGTTGACCGCCAGGTTGAGGATCGCCAGTTCGAGCTGGTTCGCGTCGACCTTCACCTTCGGCAGATGCATCGGGAACCGCGTCTCGACATCAATTCCGGCCTCGAATTTCAGCAATGACGCCATGCCGCGCACCAACTCGCGGACGTCGACGACCGCCGGCCTGAGATCCTGCTTGCGCGCGAAAGCGAGCATGCGCTGGGTCAGGGAGGCGCCGCGCACCGCGCCCTGCATCGCGTTCTCCACCAGGCGCAGGATCTTCGGATCGTCCGTCGGCAGGCGCTTCTTCAGCAGTTCGAGGCTGCCGAGAACGGCCGCGAGCAGGTTGTTGAAGTCGTGGGCCACGCCGCCGGTGAGCTGGCCGATCGTCTCCATCTTCTGCGACATCATCAATGCTTCGCGCGCGCGGTCCAGCGCTTCCTGCGCCCGTCTCCGTTCGCTGACGTCGCGCACGATCTTCGCAAAGCCGGCGATTGCGCCGCTGTCGTTCCGGACCGCGACGATCGTTGCCTCCGCCCAGAAGCGGCTGCGGTCCTTGCGCACCCGCCAGCCTTCGATGGCGGACTTCCCCTCCCGCTCGGCTTCAACGAGCGCGCGCGCGGGCGCCCCGGCCGCGCAATCTTCCTCGGTGTGAAAAATGGTGTAGCTCGTCCCGACGATGTCGTCGCCATAGCCCATCAGCCGGCGCGCGCCGAGATTCCAGTTGCCCACGCGCCCGTCCGGATCGAGCATGAAGATCGCGTGGTCCGCGATGCCTTCGACAAGCAGCCGAAAGCGTTCTTCGCTGCGCCTCAGTGCGGCGGCCTCGCGTTGGGCGCGCTCCGCCGATGCCCTGTCATAGACGGCCGCCGCGATGCCGATGCTCAGGATCATGATGGTGATGCCGGCGAGCAGGAACGCGAGCGGCGCCTGACCGACGCCGAGATGGCCTGCCGGCCGGGCCATGGCGCTGGTCGGCAGGAACGTGGCGCCTTCCATCGCGGCATAGTGCATGCCGGAGATCGCAAGGCCCATCACCAGGCCCGCGAACAGCCGCTGCACCGCGTTGGTGTTGCGAAAGGCGAGCCAGAGCGCCACGATCGAGGCGCTGATCGCGATCAGGATCGAGAGCACGACCCATCGGGGATCGTATTGGATGAGGGCCGCCATCCGCATCGCGGCCATGCCGGTATAGTGCATGCCGGAGATGCCAAGTCCCATCGCGAAGCCGGATGCGAGCAGCGCCTGCGGGCGTCGTCCGACAACGGCAAAGGCGGCAGCGGCGACGACGATCGGAATGACGAGCGAGAGCAGAGTCAGGAATGGATCGTAGGAGATTTCGATTCCAGGCAGGCTGAAGGCCAGCATGCCGACGAAATGCATCGACCAGATGCCGCCGCCCATGGCGATCGCCGCGGCGACCAGCCAGGATCGGCGGGCCCTTCCCGAAGCAGCTCGCATTCGGGTCGCCAGGTCCAGCGCCGTATAGGAGGCGAGGGCCGCGATCAGAATCGATAGCGCGACCAGAACGGGATCGTGAGAAGCCGCATGATGGTGCATTTCGGCCAACGCTAGCCGAAGTTGCGTTCGGGCTTACGCATGAGGTCCTCCCCGACACCGAAATCGACAGCGGCACCAAGATGGGCGCCGCAGGCGTCCACGACGTTCGAATCGGCCGCCATGGTGCACGCAATCCTGCGGTGCCGCCACTCTCATGGTGTCATCGCCCCGGCTCGCGGGAACCATCCGTCAGGCCGGCAGCAGACCGGCCGCGCGGTAGCTGTCGATCAAGGTGTCGTAGAGCGACAGATCCGAGCGGCTCCGCGCCAGGAGCTGGGCGCCGCCGATCGCGGCGAAGATCGCCCGGGCGCGCCGTTCGCTCTCCCCGGAACTGCTCGGAGCCGCAGCGGCCAGGACCTTGCTCAGCCAGGCGACATTCACATCGGCAAAGGCCTGCACCTCCCGCTTCACCGCGTCCGGCAGGTCGTCATGCTCGGCAGCCATGAAGCTGCACAGGCACATGCGGTTGCCGTTCTCGAGTGCCTTGCGAAAGACGTCGGGATAGCGGTGCAGGCAGCGCAGGGGATCCGGGGTCTCGGCCAGCATGGCTTCGAGCGCCGCCGCGGTGTCCTCCCAGTAGCGCCTGGCGACCGCTGCGCCGAGATCGGCCTTGCTCGGGAAATGATAGTGGATGCTCGCGGCCTTGATGCCGACCTCAGCGGCGAGATCGCGGAAGTTCAGGCCGCCATAGCCGTGCGCCTGTGCGGTGCGTCTGGCGGCCGCCAGGATGGCTTCCCGTGCGCTGGTACTCATGTCGCCGCCTCACCGCTTCGTTATCTACCAAGTGACAGATAGGCTTTGACCGCCGGGTTTTGAAGGCTATAAATGTCTACCAAGTGGCAGGTAGAGAGAAGCAAAGAGGTTTATCGATGAAGATTCATGATTGGGCCACCGGCCCTTACCCGGCCCGCGTTCGCATCGCCATCGCCGAGAAGAATCTGCGGCCGCGCGTCACGTTCGTGTCGGTCAACCTGTGGAAGGGCGAGCACAAGAAACCCGAGTTCCTCGCCAAGAACTACTCGGGCACGCTGCCGGTGCTCGAGCTCGACGACGGCACCTTCATCGGCGAATGCACCGCCATCACCGAATATCTCGACGCGCTCGACGGCGCTCCCGTGCTCACCGGCAGGACGCCGCGCGAAAAGGGCGTGATCCACATGATGAGCAAGCGCGGCGAGCTGGAGCTGCTCGACGCGATCAGCGTGTACTTTCATCACGCAACGCCGGGGCTTGGGCCCGAGGTCGAGATCTATCAGAACGCCGAGTGGGGCCTGCGTCAGCGCGACAAGGCCGTCAGAGGCATGCATTACTTCAACGGCATTCTGAAGCAGCAGCCATTCGTCGCCGGCGAGGCCTTCTCGATGGCCGACATCACGGTCATCGGCGGCTTGATCTTTGCGGAGCTCCTGAAGCTGCCGGTGCCTGCGGAGTGCGAGGCACTTCGCGCCTGGTACGCCCGGATGCAGGAGCGCCCCAGCGTCAAGAACCGGGTGACGATGTCGGAGCCGGCCGAAGCGTCCGCCTGACATCGGGTCCGCGCTACCCGCGAATGCCTGCAGAAGCAGGCGGGTCCGAACTTGTCCGATCGATGAAGCTCTCAGTGAAGCGGAGGAATCCCTCGATCCTTGACCGGCTGACGCCGGCCGTGCGCATCTGCACGTTGTGGATGGGGCTGCCGCACCATCATTGATCTGAAACAACGATCACCTGCAGCACAGATGCTAGGGTGATTCGCAGGTCACGTCGCAAGGCTCCCCAGGCCGGTCAAGACAATCTCAGCGCGTGATGGAATCCGAGGACTTGATGGGACGACTACTGAATATCGTGACGCCACTGCATACTGCGACCAAGCGCGACTACATGGGGCGCATGAACGACGACAAGATCGGCTGCTCGCTGAAGGCGCGGGAATACGAGGCCGATTATTGGGATGGCGACCGCCGTTTCGGCTATGGCGGCTACCGCTTCATCGACGGGCGCTGGGCTCCGGTCGCCAAGGCGCTGATCGAGACCTATGGCCTGAAGGATGGGTCCAGCGTGCTCGACGTCGGCTGCGGCAAGGGCTTCCTGCTGTACGAGATGCAAAAGATCCTGCCGGGCTTGAAGGTCGTCGGCTTCGATATCTCCAAGCACGGTCTTGCAAATTCGCATGAGCAGGTGAGGCCGTATTTGTTCAACTATCGCGCCCAGGACGTCTATCCCTATGGCGACGACAGTTTCGACCTCGTCATCTCGCTCGGCACTCTGCACAATCTCAGGCTCTACGAGCTCGATGCGGCGCTCAAGGAGATCGAGCGGGTCGGCAAGAACAAATACGTCATGGTCGAGGGCTACCGGACCGTTGCCGAGTTGCACAACCTCGAATGCTGGGCGCTGACGGCGGAGTCCATCCTGCACACCTCCGAATGGATCTGGCTCTACGGGAAGCTCGGTTACACCGGCGATTACGAATTCATCTATTTCGAGTGACCGGGCTCAGCTCATGGACATCAAGACTGCCAAGGCAGCGATTCTCGCCGAGTCCGGCAAGCCGCTGATCGTCGACGAGTTCACCTTGCCCGATACGCTCGAACACGGCCAGGTGCTCGCGCACGTGCACACCTCGAGCATCTGCGGCGCACAGATCAACGAGATCGACGCCGTCAAGGGCGTCGACAAGTTCCTGCCGCACCTTTTGGGGCACGAAGCGCTGGCGACCATCATCGAAACCGGACCCGGCGTCGTCTCGTGCAAGCAGGGCGACACCGTCGTCATGCATTGGCGGCCGGGCAAGGGCATCCAGTCCAATACGCCGGTCTATTCCTGGCACGGCAAGCGCCTCAACGCGGGCTGGGTCACCACCTTCAACGAATATGCCGTGGTGTCGGAAAATCGCGTCACGCCCGTTCCCCCCTCGATCGATCGCACGAGCGCGCCGCTGCTCGGCTGCGCGGTGACGACCGCGCTCGGCGTCGTCAACAACGACGCGCAGGTCGCCATCGGCGAAGCCGTCGTCGTGTTCGGCGTCGGCGGCGTCGGGCTGAACATCGTGCAATTCGCCGCGATGGTCGGCGCCCATCCGGTCGTTGCGATCGACCGCCTCGACAACAAGCTGGAGATGGCGAGGCAGTTCGGCGCCACCCACACCATCAACTCCGACGCGGTAAAGGATCTGGCCGCCGAGGTCCGGTCCATCACGGGGCCTGACGGGCCCGACAAGGTCGTCGAGACCACCGGCGTCAGCCGCTTGATCGAGCTCGCCTACGAGGTCACCGCGAAGAAGGGCCGCTGTATCCTTGTCGGTGTTCCCCGCGACAAGGTCGAGATCTACACGCTGCCGCTGCACTTCGAGAAGGTGCTGAAGGGTTCGGAAGGCGGGCAGTGCCAGCCGGCGCGCGACATCCCGCGTCTCGTCCGGCTCGACGAAGCCGGCAAGGTCAGTTACCGCGGGATCGTGACCCACGAGTTCGCGCTCGATGACATCAACGACGCGCTGGATTTGATGCGCAGCGGCACGTCAGGGCGGATCTTGCTAAACATCAGCTGAACGCCGCGGCCGATGCCGATCACACCAACGACTGGTCCTACCCGGTCATCTGGTGGCGAGGCGCGGATGGCGTTGACAAGGCCGTGGCGAGCGCGGGTTGCACCGGCCGCCGGCCGATCATCGGCGACAGCACGGCCGCGACGATCCGCGTTGCGCCCGCGATCATGAAGGCCTGCAGATAGTCTCCCTGCGCCGAGCGCGTGAAGCCGGCGAAGAAGTCGGCGCGTCCATCGGGAAGTCCACGATGCGCCGCAAGTGCACGCTCTTACGCGGCCGTACTGTCGATCGAACGGCGGATCTCCCGCTGCACTTCCGTGCTCGATAGAAACAGATCGTGATTGATGATGCTCCAGCCTTCCTGGGAAGCATCGACCACGCGCACGCCGAGCCGCTGGATGACAGCCTTCTCGGCGGCGCCGACCCTGGTCATTCCACCCGCGATTTGTCCCGACAGAGCCAGAGCGCGATCGTTCGTCGCGGCGATCACGGTGATCTTGCCGGCAAGCGGACCGATGCGGTGGATCGCCGACGTGAACACGTCCATGTCGATGTCGGGTGCGGCAAACACGACCGTCCCGATCCTGCTCGTGACGGTGTCGCCGTATCGCGCATAGAGCTGACGCAGGCTCTCGAGCGTCAGCATGGTCCCCATGCTGTGCGCAACGATGTGCACGCGGCCGCCGCCTGACGTCGACACGAGGGAAGAGAGCACGCGTTCGAAATCGTCGCGGGACCACATCGCACTGTCCCGGTCATAGGCATAGTCGAACAATCCTGCCTTGGAGGGCCAGGAGAACACCATGGTCCGGCCGCGGAACTTGATCCCATCGGAGAGATGGGCGGCGTCGAGCGCGGCCGTCTCGAATGTCTGCTTGAAGCCGTGCACATAGATCAGCACATCTCCTCCCGCGCCGCCCTGCGCAAGGAGATCGCCAATTTCGGCTTGCACCGGTTCGACCTGATCTAGGCGCCAATCGCCCAGTCCGACCGAGGCGAGAGAAAGTCGGCTCTCGTCCGGCGCCACCAGCCTTGCCCGAGCGACCGTCATTGCGGTCGCCCGCTCCGGCCCGAACCAGGGTTTCGTGCGGCCGCCCTTCACGGGCTTTCGTGTGGTGGCGACGAGCAGTGTGGGATCAACGGAAAGGGACGACGCGTCGTAGCGCGCGCCGGTCGCGCCCAAGCCTGCGCATCCGCCCAGCGCGAGAGTGCTGCCTGCCGAGACAAGCCCGCGCAGGAGCGCGCGGCGCGAAAGGGAATGATGAGAGTCGCGTTGTAGAAGATGTCGGACGATCACGCGGAACCTTTGGGAACTATGCCCACCATAGCGCCGCCCCGCCTAGCTCCCTGAACGACAATGGGGGCGAGAAGACGGCGGAGCAGCGTCCTGGCAGGTCGCGTGTCATGGCGTCCGTTCGCCGGTCGTCGGTCTGCGAGCGATGCGACGAAGTTCCAACGCCCGGGTGGCGGTTGCCCATTAATAATGAGCCAACACGCCCCTGACGCATTGGGTCAACAGATCAACGGTGGCGAATTGGCCGACATGTGGTGCACGGCTTTCGCCAGATCTCTCAGCGCCAGCCGAGCGCAGGCGCAACGTGTGTCAGGATCGCCTCAATCGCATGCGCGCAGTAGGCCACGCCCAGCTGGTTCGGGATCGTCAGCAGCAAGGTGTCAGCCTCCGCGATCGCCTCATCCTGCCGCAGCTGCTCGATCAGCACATCCGGCTCCGCCGCATAGGAGCGGCCGAAGATCGCCCGCGTCTGCGGGTCGATGAAGCCGATCTGGTCTTCGCCTCCGCGCTCCCCGCCGAAATAGGCGCGGTCGCGATCGTTCATCAGCGCGAAGATGCTGCGGCTGACGGACACGCGCGGCTCGCGGGCGTGGCCGGCTTCCTTCCACGCGGCACGATAGGCGCGGATTTGCGTGGCCTGCTGCACATGGAAGGCCTCGCCGGTCTCGTCGTTCTTCAGCGTCGAGCTTTGCAAATTCATGCCGAGCTTCGCCGCCCACACGGCGGTCGCGTTGGAGCCGGCGCCCCACCAGATCCGTTCGCGCAGGCCGGCGGTATGCGGCTCGAGGCGCAGCAGCCCCGGCGGGTTCGGAAACATCGGCTGCGGATTGGGCTCGGCAAAGCCTTCGCCGCGGAGCAGGTCGAGAAAGACCTCGGCATGGCGGCGGCCCATGTCGGCATCGCTCTGGCCGTCGGCCGGCCGGTATCCGAAATAGCGCCAGCCGTCGATCACCTGCTCGGGCGAGCCGCGGCTGATGCCGAGCTGCAGCCGGCCGCCGGCGATGAGATCGGCGGAGCCCGCGTCCTCCACCATGTAGAGCGGGTTCTCGTAGCGCATGTCGATCACGGCGGTGCCGATCTCGATTGTGCTGGTCCTGGCGCCGACCGCGGCAAGCAGCGGAAAGGGCGAGGCCAGCTGGCGCGCGAAGTGATGCACACGGAAATAGGCGCCGTCCGCGCCGAGCTGCTCGGCCGCAACCGCAAGCTCGATCGATTGCAGCAGCGTGTCCGCCGCCGAGCGCGTCTGCGACTGCGGCGAGGGCGTCCAGTGTCCGAAGGACAGAAATCCGATCTTTTTCATGGGGGCAACATATGGATGATCGGAAGAGTTTGCGAGACGTCGATCGGAGGAAAGATGGCAATACGGGGTGTGCACCCGTAAGCCCCCTTTGGGGAAACTGATTAGGCGCGGTCTGGACTGCTGCCCGATAGCGGGCCACGAACTCGGATCGCTCAACTTCAATCGGCCACCCGAGAAGCGTCCTCAGATGTCGCAACCGGTCAAATTCAATGCCTTGCGCAAGCCACCAAACGCCTTGAGCCGACAGGGCTCCGCATTGCTTGCGGCCTTTGAGCGCTGGAAGTTGGCAGTTCGCTTGACAGCGGTTGCCTTCGGCTTGGGACGTTCAGCGGTCGCGATCTTTTTCGGATTGTGCCGATGACGGACGATCGGCTCCGGCTCGGACGAGCCAATATGGGCGTCTTCTGGCGGAGCAACGCGGTCTTCCACCGAAGCAGTCTGTGTCGGCATCGCGCTGCTCACAGCGGCAACGTCGAGGCGGTCAGCCTTCGCCAGGGCGTCGTGTGAAGCAGAAGTGCCCGCGTCCTGCTCGGCAAGCGGCTGCACGATCGCGGCCGCGCGACGCGGTGGCGCTCTCAGCTCCATTGCCGACAGCATTCCTACACTCAACAGGATGAGGAGGCCCAACAACGCCATTCTCAGCATAATGCGCCTCTGACCCAGATTCGTGCCGCTGAAAATTCTCCGCGCCAATGAGGCAACTTGTCGACGGCTGCCGACTCGCGACAAATCATTTGCCGACAGGGTTAACGTCGGTGATGCTCCCGCATGTGCCGGTAATGCCGCCGCTCACGTCGGCTTCCGCGAGCAGACCGTACTTGGTCACGCGAAAATGGTCTGTCAGTGGCCCCGAGCCGAGCGCCACATGAGCGATCGTCATGTCTGCGGTTTGAGGGAGGCCGGACACCGCCTGACAGATTGGACGACCGCTGCTTTTGACCCGAACCGGACTTCGGTCGGTTTCAACGCGGCGCGAACTCCGGGGGATCACGGCTCCCACGGCGTCCCATAACGGCCGAAATGTGGCGCTTGCCGTGCCCACTCGTCTATTTCTTTCCCCTTCTCCGCCCAGCTTAGAGCGCGTTTCGTATCCACGATTGCCGCAAGCGCTCTTTGTGCTGAAGAGAGTTCGTTGCGTCCGGTGGAGCAAGCGATGCGTACCGAATCGTGCTTTCAGCGCAAGCTGCGCCGCATGCTTGTTGCTGTCGCCATCGTTGGCCCCGTGGCGCTGACGCCCGAAATGAGTGCGGCCGAAGGCTTGCTTGATTTCTTTTTCGGTGGCGGCCAGAAGCAACAGCAGCAGACCTCGTCTTTTGATCCGCAATCACCACCGCCGCGGCCGGTCGTCGTAAGCGCGGGACCTGCCTTCTGCGTGCGCAGTTGCGACGGCAAATATTTTCCGCTGATGCGCGGCGCGGCCTCGCCGGCGCAGATGTGTAAGGCCTTCTGTCCGGCAAGCCCGACCAAAGTTTTCTTCGGCTCCAGCATTGACAGAGCCTATGCCGCAACCGGCGAACGCTACGCCGATAGCGAAAACGCCTTTGCCTATCGGAAGGCGCTGCGCGCCGATTGCACTTGCAACGGCCAAAGCCCCGCCGGTCTTGCATCAGTCGATCTCGCGATGGACGGCTCGTTACGCTCGGGCGACGCGGTCGCCACCGCTGACGGGCTCGTCGCTTATTCCGGCATACGGGTCGGTAACGACCAGAACCCGGATTTCACGCCGCTTCCGGCGGCGACCAGCACGCGGAAGCCGGTGCCCGCGCGCGACTAGCGCGTAGATGCGGATTGATGTTGCAATCAATGTCCGATGATCACCTCTTGCAGAGCTTCTTCCGTTGTTGGCCCTTTGCCGACTCGCAGGAGCGTACTGGCCATGTCTGGTTTTGAAGGCAGAACGGACACCGCCTCATTTGCGGGCTAAGGGATCATGTCTGCACGTCCCGGCTTTGCATGAATGCGCGCCGTGTCGACGAAGCGTGACGTCTCAGGCGTATGCCACCCAGCCGCGGAAGGTGAATCCGGCGTAGAACAGGGTCGGCTCGGAGAAGCCAGCGTTCCGCAGAATTGCCTCATCCTGCGCGGGCGTGAGGATCTCCAGATGGTTGGTGACGGCGTCGCGCGCGGCAGCCGCCTTGTCCGGCTCGACGCCGGATGCGGCCAGGAACGCCGAATATCGCGATAGCCACAGCGGCCGCTCATCGTCGCGATCAGGGATGCTGAAATGAGCGATCACGAAGGGCGCGCCCGGCTTGAGGCGGCGGCGGATTTCGGAGGCAATGCGACGCCGTTCCGCGGCATCGACGAAGTGCAGGGTCAACAGGCACGTGGCGCCGTCGAACGGCCCCTCCGGGGTAGCGTCGACATAGCCCCGGTGGAGATGCGCGCGCGAAGCGAGCGGGCCCAACGTTTGCCGCGCGAGATCGAGCATCGCCGCCGAGGGGTCCACACCGTCGAAGGTCCAGCGCGGCTGCGCCTGCGCAAAGGCTCTCAACTCCAGGCCGCCACCAGCGCCGAGGGCGAGGATTCGCGCGTCTTCACGCGCGCGCTCGGCCAGCAGGATCGCCGCCATGGACAGCATGGAATTGTAGCCGGGAACGAACCGCGGCGGCCCTTCCGTGTATTTCGCCACCGCTTCCGGATCGGAGAACATGGCTTGAATGTCGGTCATGAGGTTGCCTTGCTGAATGGAGCCGATCACGCGTGATGTGCGCTGATGTCGCGGACCTTGCGGGACCCGAGCCGCTTGCGCAGATCATCGCCCAGCATCGCCAGCGTCACTGCACCGAGGCGCGACAGCAGCAGCGCCTCGGCATCTTGAAAGGCCTGATCGAGGGCGGCATTGACGGCCTGCTCGACGAGACAGCCCGGCGCCTCCGTCCGGTTGCCCATGGCCAGAAGCGAGGGACTGCCGAGCGCGGTGTAGACGTCGCGCAGCGTCACCTTTGAAAGATTGCAAGCGAGCGTCCAGCCGCCGCCATGCCCCTTCTCGGAGCGGACGTAGCCGAGGTCCCGCAGGCCCGCCATGATGCGCCGGATCACCACCGGGTTGGTGTCCATCGCCTTCGCCAGGGTCTCGGACGTGAAGGGGCCAGGCTGCTGCGCCATGTGGAGAAGGACATGGAGCACGCCGGATAGACGGCTGTCTCGTTTCATGTAACTTCATATGTTACATGATGGCGCCGAGGTCAAGGGGTCTCGGTGTGTGCGGTACGGAGCGAGCGCTCATCGCCCGGCGTGTAGATTGGATTCCAATCGATGGACTGGTTCGACTATCGTTTGGAGCATGATCCTCACAGCGCGTCGAACAGGCGCGAAAAAGCTCGCGCGCGGGACGCTGTGTGAAGCTTGACGATATCGATACGGAGTGGCGCCGGAGGCTTGCTCATCCCAGGCGCCCGACGATGCCATCCTGCTCCTGTCTTGCCCGACGGGTCAACGTCGGCGCAAAGAGCGTAAGCCATCGATCCCGCTCATGCAGGCTACTGTGCATGGGGTTGTTTTCAAATTTTCTATTTTGAAGGCAGGCCGGACTGGACCTCATCCGGCTCTTGCCTACTTCATCACCCGCAGACCCTTGGTCGTGAACCGCTGTGTCTTGCCGCCGGGACGCACGGGCCGCCGTGTGCCGGCGGCCTTGCCGGTGCCGGGCGGCTGGTGCGCGGGGACGAGCTGGTCGGGGCGGGAGCCGATCAGGTCGGCGCGGCCCATCGCTTTCAGCGCCTCGCGCAGCACGGGCCAGTTGTCGGGGTCGTGGTAGCGCAGGAACGCCTTGTGCAGGCGGCGCTGCCGCAGGCCCTTGATCGCCTCGACCTTGTCGCTGCCGCCGTGACGCACGCCGCGCAGCGGATTGACGCCGGTGTGATACATCGCGGTCGCGGTCGCCATCGGTGAGGGCAGGAAGGTCTGCACCTGGTCGGCGCGATAGCGGTTCTTCTTGAGCCAGAGCGCGAGGTTCATCATGTCCTCGTCGGTCGTGCCCGGATGCGCCGCGATGAAATACGGGATCAGGTAATATTTCTTGCCGGCCCGCTCGGCCGCGGCATCGAACATCCGCTTGAACTGGTTGTAGGCGCCGATGCCCGGCTTCATCATCTTGTCGAGTGGGCCGCGCTCGGTGTGCTCCGGCGCGATCTTCAGATAACCGCCGACGTGATGGGTGACGAGCTCCTTGATGTATTCCGGGCTCTCCACCGCGAGGTCGTAGCGCACGCCGGAGGCGACCATCACCTTCTTGATGCCCTTGGTCTCGCGCACCTTGCGATAGAGCTGGATCAAATCGTCATGCGACGTGTTGAGGTTCGGGCAGATCTCCGGGAAGACGCAGGACGGTCGCCGGCACGCCGCCTCGACCTTCGGGTCCTTGCACGCCATCCGGTACATGTTGGCGGTGGGGCCGCCGATGTCGGAGATCACGCCGGTGAAGCCCGGCGTCTTGTCACGGATCTTCTCGATCTCGCGCAGGATGGAGCCTTCGGAGCGATTCTGGATGATGCGCCCCTCATGCTCGGTGATCGAGCAGAAGGTGCAGCCACCGAAACAGCCGCGCATGATCGTCACGGAGAACTTGATCATGTCCCACGCCGGGATCTTGGCATCGCCGTAGGACGGATGCGGGGCGCGCGCGTAAGGAAGGTCGTAGACCGCGTCCATCTCGTCGCTGGTCAGCGGGATCGGCGGCGGGTTGAGCCAGAGATCGCGGTCGCCATGACGCTGCACCAGCGGCCGCGCATTGCCGGGATTGCTCTCCCGGTGCAACACGCGTGACGCGCGGGCATAGGCTTCCTTGTCCTGCTCGACCTGCTCCAGCGCCGGCAGCCGGATCACGGTCGGGCCTTTCGTCCGCGATGCGCCCTCGTCGGCGGAGTCGAGATCGTCGGCGTGCAGTTCGCTGTAATCCTCGGGCACGCGGCGGAACAGCGCGACGCCCCTGATGTCGTCGAGCTCGCGCGGCGCTTCGCCCGCGGCAAGACGGTTCGCCACTTCGACGACCGCGCGCTCGGCATTGCCGTAGAGCAGCAGATCTGCCTTGGCGTCGGCCAGCACCGAGCGGCGCACCTTGTCGGACCAGTAGTCGTAATGGGCGATCCGGCGCAGCGAGGCCTCGATGCCGCCGAGCACGACCGGCACGTCCTTGAACGCCTCGCGGCAGCGCTGGGCATAGACGATGGTGCAGCGGTCCGGCCGCTTGCCGCCTTCGCCGCCCGCCGTGTAGGCGTCGTCATGGCGCAGGCGGCGGTCCGCGGTGTAGCGGTTCACCATGGAGTCCATGTTGCCGCCGGTCACGCCGAAAAAGACTTTTGGCTTGCCTAACGCCCTAAACGGCTCGGCCGAATGCCAGTCCGGCTGCGCGATGATGCCGACCCGGAAGCCTTGCGCCTCCAGCAGCCGGCCGATGATCGCCATGCCGAAACTCGGATGGTCGACATAGGCATCGCCCGTCACCAGCACGATGTCGCAGGCATCCCAGCCGAGCGCGTCCATCTCGGCGCGGCTCATCGGGAGAAACGGCGCCGGCTTGCGCGGGCGGGCCTGGGCCATCAGAGGCTTTTCGGCGGCGATGATCTGGGTGTCCATGGCGCATACGCATAGGACTCCGGAGGCGCGAATACAACCGATCGCTGGGCTGTCTTCGACGATTCCGGTTCCCGCGTGGCGCGCAATTCGGCAACGCCAGTCGCGCGGGCAGCGTCAGCGGACTGTGATGGAGCAATCGCAGATCCGATGCCGGCCGCGGTGAGAACCCGGACGACGGATCGCTCATATGATGGGCAAGGAAGCTTCTGACGGCGGTCAGCTTGCGCCGACAGTTCCGTCGGCCCCGCGTTGCGGTTCATTTGCAGGAACCAACCGCCCCCGCGAACATTCTGATGAAGGCACCGGCGCGAGCTCCGCTCGCGCGCGCCGCGACGATCCCGGCGCCAGTGCCCGCAACCGGATTTTTGCCTTGATGCTCGCTTCGGGGCGATGGGGGACTTGTGAGTACGGTCATAGAGAACTTGCTGGCGCGGAAGCAGAAGCTCGTAGAGGAGCTCGAGACGGCGCAAACCATCGAGGACCGCGACAGGATCGAGCATCAGCTCGAGCAGATCAACACCGCGCTGGATTTCCTGGACAGGCCTGGTCCGAAGGACGGGCGGTAGAACCGCTCAATCCACTTTCAGCGCCTCCACCTTCAGGGCCTTGGCGTAGACCACGCCCGAATTGGTGATGTGCGTGGTCATCAGCGCCTCGAAAGCCGCAAACGCGCCGCGCGCGAACAGGTCCAGCAGCTTGCGGTGCTCGTCGAAGGACGTGCGGGGTGCGCACGTCGATCGGCGAGGTCAGATTGGTGCGCAGCGCCGCGACGCGGCCCGAGACGAGCTGGTAGGATTCGACGAGGTAGCGGTTGCCGCAATGGGTGAACAGCGCCTCGTGGAACGCGGCATCGGCGCGGCCATAGGCGATGTTGTCGCGGGCCGCGACCGCCGGCTCCATGGCCGCGATCGCCTCGCTCATCGTCGCGACCGCACCGTCGCGATCGTGGCGGAAGGCGAGTTCTGCGGCCTTGGGCTCCAGCGCGATCCTGAAAGTGCAGAGCGCGGCGATGTCGTCCGCGCTCGGGGTGAAGACAAAACTGCCGACCTGCGGGCGGATCACCACGAGCCCCTGCGCTTGCAACTGGCCCATCGCCTCGCGCACCGGCGTCCGGCTGACGCCGAAGGAATTCGCCACCATCTCCTCGGAGATCGCAGCGCCGAGCGCGAACTCGCCGTCGATGATCGCCTGCCGCAGCCGCTGCATCACCCGCTGCGACAGCGATTTTGGCGTATCGAGCTTCAATGATCTCATCGGCGCTCCCATCACTGTGCAGCCGGTCAGATCACCTTGCCGGGATTGAGCAGATGATCGGGATCGAGCGCGGCCTTCAGCGTCCGCATCAGCGCGATCTCCGCCTCGCTCCTGGCATGGCCCAGCCACTTCTTCTTCAGCGTGCCGATGCCGTGCTCGGCGGAGACGCTGCCGCCCATCTCGCGCACGAGACCATAGATGATGGCGTCCATCTCTTCCTTCGGCTGCTGCTCGACGGAAAGCCCGGTGACCCAGGACACGAGGTGCAGATTGCCGTCGCCGATATGGCCGTAATAGACGCTCTCGCAGCCCTTGATGCCGTCGGCGAGTGCGGCCTTGCAGCGCGTGACGAACTCGTCCATCCGCTTAACCGCAAGGCCGATGTCGTAGGAGATGTGCGGGCCCAGCACCTGGCCGAACTCGGCGCAGATGTCGCGCACCCGCCAGAAGGCTTGCGTCTGCGCCAGCGATTGCGCGACGGCGGCATCGGCCAAGAGCCCGCGCTCCATCAATTCCTCGAGCCAGCTCTGGAAGCGCGGCGCATCCAGGCTTTCGTCGGTGCCCTGCGCTTCCACCAGCACGTAGAGGCCGTGACCCGCGGCGACCGGCGGCTTCACGCCGGCGCGCGTCGTGATCACGTCCCAATAATCCGGCCACATCACCTCGAACGCCGACAGCAACGGGCCAAGTCCCGAACGCGCGGCGTCCAGCAGTGCGATCACCGCCGCATAATCCTTCAGCGCGCAGAGCGCCGCCATGGTCGAGCGCGGCTTCGGGAACAGTTTCAGCACCACGCGGGTGATGATGCCGAGCGTGCCTTCCGAGCCGATGAACAGATGCTTCAGGTCGTAGCCCGCATTGTTCTTCATCAGCTTGTTGAGATTGGTGATGATGGTGCCATCAGGCAGCACCACCTCCAGGCCGAGCACCAGCTCGCGCGTCATGCCGTAGCGGATCACGCGGTTGCCGCCGGCATTGGTGGAGAGGTTGCCGCCGATCGCGCACGAGCCGCGCGAGCCGAGGTCGAGCGGAAAGAAGAAGCCGGCCTCGTCCGCGGCCTTCTGGATCGTCTCCAGCGGCGTGCCCGCCTTCACCGTCATCGTCATCGACGCGCGATCGATCTCCTCGATGCCGGTCATGCGCTCCAGCGAAATCGCGACCCAGCCCGCTTCAGGCGAGGCACCGCGGCACAGCCCGGTCAATCCGCCCTGCGGCACGAAGGGCAGACGTGCCTGCCGGCAGGCCAGAATCGCATCGGCAACGCCTTGGGCATCGAGCGGACGGATCACCGCCCGCGGCGTTTGCGGCAGGCTCGCGCTCCAGTCGTTGCAATTGCGCGCAGGCACATCGGTGCCGGTCAGCACGGCGGCCGCGCCGAGCTTGTCGCGCAAGGCCGCGAGCAATTGGTCGGGACGCTCCACAGGGGTCACCATGTCCATGCAAGACCTCCTCAAAATCTGGCCGCGTCTGTCGCGCGCCTGCTGCGCGACGGGGATTTGCGTCTGTCTTGTATGTAAGGTACAAGGTGAAAAGTAAAGCAAAAACAAGTCTCCGCTGAGCCCGGAAGATCGTTAGGGATCAGAGGCTTAGTCCGAGACCGCAGCAAAGGGTGGTGTGATGACGGAGGCGATTCGCGGGTTCTGGGTGGCGTCGGCGACGCCGCTGGCGACCGACGGTGGCGTGGATCACGCCCGGCTCGCCGCCCACGCCAAGCAGCTCTTCAGCAAAGGCGTCGACGGTGTCGTGCTGTTCGGCACCACCGGCGAGGGTACCTCCTTCAACGTCGCCGAACGCGTGGCGACCATCGAAGCCATGCTCAAGGCCGGCGTCGCGCCGGCGCGCATCGGAATCGGCGGCGGCTTCCCCGCCGTCAGCGACAGTATCGCGCTGACGCGTGCCGTGCTCGGCCTCGGCCTGCGCCACGTGCTGCTGTTGCCGCCTTACTTCGACCGCAGCGTCACGCCCGAGGGTATCGAGGATGCCTTCGCTGCGATCATCGATGGCGTTGCCGACGATCGCCTGCGTGCCTCGCTCTATCACATCCCGCAGATCTCCGGCGTTGCGATTCCGACCACGGTCGCCGCAAGCTTGCGCAAGCGCTACGGCAAGCTGGTTGCAGGCCTGAAAGACTCTAGCGGCGACTTCAAGCAGTTCCAGGCGTTCCGCGCAGCTAGCCCGGAGCTCGCCATCACCGTCGGCAATGAAGCCGACATCGCCCGCGCCATCGCCGCCGGCGGCGCCGGCACCATCTGCGGCATGGCGAATGTTGCGCCGGAGCTGGTCAAGGCGATGATCGACGGCAAGGATGTCGAAGCACGCATGCAGGCCGCGATCGACGTCGTGGTGAAGACGCCATCCTTCCTCGCAACGCTGAAGGCGATCCTTGCGGCGCAGACGGGCGATGCAGCGTGGCTGCGCGTGCGCCCGCCGCTCCGGGCCTTGTCGGACGGCACTGCGTCCAAGCGGAAGCTCGACGAACTGATGGCTCCTGCCGTCGTGTGAAATCCCGCAACGTTGCGACAAGCCGCCGCGGATTTCGCGCGCAGCGTGTCGCGATCGGCGCGAGAGCAATCCTTGATTGCTGTTCCGCGTCCATCCGCGCTTAGAACCATTCAACACTAGAGGGATTCAAGCCCGCCTACGGTTCTCTTCATTCGCAACGGCTGTTAGACGCGCCAGCTTCAATGCTGTGTCTGACTTGGAAGTGAATCGAGAGTGCGTGCTCATCTGGGTGGCCGCGTCAGCGGTCATCGAATTCGTGCCGGCAAGAGCCGTGCAGGTCTTCTCATCGGAGCAGCCGTGCTGCTCGCCGAATATCCCTCCAACACGACGAGCGCGCAGGCGCAATCGGCCCTGCCGCCGGTGACGGTGGAGGCGCCGGCACAGCGGCCGAAGCCGGCGCGTGCATCGGAGGAGACTTCACGCCGCACCCAGACCGCCGCGCGCCAACGCAATCGCAATGCCGCGCCGGCAGCGCCGACAATATCCGAGCGCGCGGCCGCGGAGGCCGCCGCGCAGCAAGCCGCCAAGCTCGGCTACCGTGCGATGCCGAGTGCGACCACGCTGCGCAGCGGCGCCTCGCCGCTCGATACCTCGCAGGCCGTCAACATCGTTCCCGAGCAGGTGTTGAAGGACCAGCTCCCGCGCAACATCGACGACGCGCTGATCAATATCAGCGGCATCACCCAGACTAACACGCTCGCCGGCAGCCAGGACGCGGTGATCCGCCGCGGCTTCGGCGATAATCGCGACGGCTCGATCATGCGCAACGGCATGCCGCTGGTGCAGGGCCGCAGCCTGAACGCCGCGGTCGAAAGCGTCGAGGTGCTGAAAGGACCGGCTTCGCTGCTCTACGGCATCATGGATCCCGGCGGCATCGTCAACACCATCAGCAAGCGTCCGGAGCTCTACCAGCACGGCTCGGTGACGCTGCTCGGCTCGGCCTTCAGTGCCTCCAAGACCGGCGCCGACGGCCTGCTCGACGTCACCGGTCCGATCGGCGACCAGGGCCTTGCCTATCGCTTCATTGGCTACGGCGTCAGCGAGGATTACTGGCGCAATTTCGGCCGTCACCGCGAGATGCTGGTCGCGCCGTCGCTGGCCTGGTACGGTCAGGACACCACGGTCCAGCTCAACTACGAGCATCGCGAATTCATCTATCCGTTCGATCGCGGCACCGCATTCAATCCGGTGACGAAAGCGCCGCTGGCAGTTCCAGCCGACCGCCGGCTCGACGAGCCCTTCAACAACACATGGGGCACCTCCGACCTGATGCAGGCGTCGGTCGAGCACCGCTTCAACCAGGATTGGAAGCTCTACGCAGGCTATAGCTACAACACCGAAACCTTCAGCGCCAACCAGCTCCGCATCACCGGCATCAACTTCGCGACGGGTGCCGAGACGCGCAGCAATGACGGCACAGGGAGCTCGCTCAGCAATGTCAGCTACGGAACGTCCTACATCTCCGGTGGCTTCTGGCTCGGCAACATGCGCAATGACGTGGTGTTCGGCGGCGACGGCCAGTATCGCACTATCTACCGCGACGTTCTGATCCGGCAGGCAACTCCCGCCTTCAATGTCTACAATCCCGTCTACGGGCTGATCGGGCCGGGGACGACGGCCTCGAACAGCGACAGCGCCCAGACTGACAAGCTCGGCCAATGGTCGTTATTCTTCCAGGACACGCTGCATCTGACCGAACGGTTCGCACTGGTCGGCGGCGTGCGCTACATGGACTACGACCAGATCGCCGGCCGCGGAAAGCCGTTCGTCACCAACACCAACGTGTCCCAGGACAAGGTGCTTCCGCTCGGCGGCGCCATTTTCAAGCTGACCGACCAGGTCTCGCTTTATGCGAGCTATACCGAGTCACTGAAGCCGAACTCGACCATTGCCCCGATCGGCGTCACGATCGACTCCAACGTCGCGCCAGAAGAAGGCGTGTCATACGAGACTGGCGTGAAGTTCGATCTGAACAAGCGCATCTCCGGTACACTTGCGCTCTACGATCTCGACAAGAAGAACGTGCAGACGACGAAGACGAACAGCGCGGGCGTGGTGGAGCTCCACACCGTCGGCCGTGCCCACTCGCGCGGCATCGAGTTGGACGTCACCGGCAGGCTCACCGACAGCTGGGCCTTGATCGGCAGCTATGGCTACACCGATGCGCGGGTGACGGCGTCCGAAGATCCGACGCTCTACGGCAAGAAGCTGCAGAACGTCGCGCTGAACACGGCCTCGCTCTATCTGGTCTATGATTTTGGCACAGCCTTGCCGGGTCAGCTCCGGCTCGGTGGCGGCGCGCGCTATGTCGGCGACCGTCCCGGCGATTCGACCAACACCTTCTTCCTGCCGTCCTATGTCGTCGCGGACATTTTCGCGACTTACGAGACCAAGTACGAGCAGTTCCCGGTCGTCTATCAGTTCAACGTCAAGAACCTGTTCGACACCGTCTACTATCCTTCCGCCGTCAACAATCTGAACGTCGCCATCGGCGATGCTCGCCGTGTCTCTCTGTCCGCGACGTTGAAGTTCTAGCGATGGCAGCGCGGTTGGGGCACAACATTAAGGCCGTCCTGCGCCAGGTCCACTCCATTGCGGGCCTGGCTCTCGCGCTGCTGCTGTCCCTGATCGCGCTGACCGGCGCGATCATGAGTTTTGAGGACGAGATCGTCGACCATCTGAACGCCGGCATCATGCAGGTCTTGCCGCGGTCCACGCCGGCGCTGATGCCGGACGAACTGGTCGCGCGGCTGAAGGCGGCCCAGGATTTCGGCAAGGTCTCGGCCGTCACTCTGTCGAGCGATCCGGCCGCGGCGGTGCATGTCCGCTTCGGCCGCGATGAGCAGGGTGGGCGGCCGGCTTCGCTCTATGTCGATCCCTATGACGCGCGCGTGCTGGGCTCGCCGCGGGGCGAGGAATTTTTCGCGACGGTGCGCAGGCTGCATCGCTGGCTGCTCATCCCCGGCGATGCCAAGGGCTGGGGGCGCCAGGTCACCGGCGTGGCCGCGCTCGGCCTGATCGTCATGCTGGTTTCGGGTCTCGTGCTGCGCTGGCCGCGCCGTGCCGGCAGCGTGAAGATGTGGCTGAAGCCCAATCTCGGACTCAGCGGACGCGGTCTGCACCGAACGCTGCATGCGGTGATCGGCACCTGGGTTCTTCCGATCTATCTGGTGATGACGCTCACCGGGCTCTGGTACTCGTTCGATTGGTACAAGGACGGCGTCGCCTGGCTGCTGTCGCGCCCGCATGTGGCAGCCGCGAAGATGCAGCCCAAGATGCCTGCAAAGGCGCCGCGCGTGGCGGCCGTTTCCGAGCCGGCCCGGCCGATCGGATTCGACCAGGCATGGACTACGTTCCAGCGCGAGGAGGGCGACCGCTTCTCCAGGGCCCTGCTGACGCTGCCCGCCGGCCCCGGCACGGCGATACGGATCCGGTCGTGGGGCAAGGATTCGACGCTCGAGGCCACGCGCGACGAATTCCGCGTTGAGGCCGCTACCGGTCAATTGGTCGCCGCGGATCGCTACGCCGACAAGACCTTCGGCGAGAAGATCATCGCGGCCGTGTACGACATCCATCGTGGTGCGATCCTGGGGTGGCCGGGCAAGCTCGCGTTCATGATTGCCGCGGCCTTGATGCCGCTGTTCGCGATCACCGGTCTCCTGCTCTACCTGTCGCGCCGCAGGTTGCGGCGTCCTGCACAGCCGCCGCTCGGGCGCCTCGTTCCCGGCGAGTGAGCTGCGCCGGAAAGACTAGCCAACTCGCCTGCGATCGTTCAAAAGCCCATGGCCTGTCCTCTCAAGGTTCACGCCATGAAGCTTTCGACCGTCACTCCCGCCGATATCCGCCGCGCGCTGCTGCTGCGCGAGGAGATCGCGCTGCTCGATCTCAGATACGAGGCCGCCTTCGCCACCGGCCATCCGCTGTTCGCGGCCAACATGGCCGCGGACCGGATCGCGATTGAGGCCGAGGTGAGACTGCCGCGCAAGGACGTTGCGGTTGTGCTCTATGATGACGGTGAGGGTTTGGTCGCGGCGGGCGCAGAGCGCCTTGCGGCGCTCGGCTACAGCAATGTCCGTGCGCTCGATGGCGGGCTGAGGGCCTGGCGCGATGCGGGCTATCAGGTGTTCGAGGACGTCAATTCCTATTCGAAAGCGTTCGGCGAGCTGGTCGAGGCGCGACGTCACACGCCGTCGTTCAGTGCCGACGAAGTGGCAAAACTGATCGCGGACAAGGCCAACATCGCGATCCTCGACGTCCGCCGCTTCGACGAATATGCGACCATGAACATTCCGGGCTCGGTCAGCGTGCCCGGCGCGGAACTTGTGCTGCGGGCAGGCCAGGCCGCGCCCGATCCCGACACCACCATCATCGTCAATTGTGCCGGCCGCACCCGTTCGATCATCGGCACCCAGTCGCTGATCAATGCGGGCGTGCCCAACAAGGTGCGGGCGTTGCGCAACGGCACCATCGGCTGGACGCTGGCGCGGCATGCGCTCAACCACGGCGCCGACCGGCGCGGCGCGATCGGGCCGTTCGAGGGCGGCCCGGCCAATGCCCGCGACGTCGCCTATCGCGCCGGCGTCCGCCACATCGGCGCAGGCGAGGCGGCGACGCTCGCGGCGCAGACCGATCGCACGCTCTACCGCTTCGACGTGCGCGATGCGGAGGAATACGCGGCCGGCCACCTTCCGGGCTTCCGCCATTATCCCGGCGGCCAGCTTGTCCAGGAGACCGACATGGCCGCACCGGTGCGTGGCGCACGCATCCTCCTGACCGACGACAAGGGCGTCCGCGCTGACATGACGGCATCCTGGCTCGCGCAGATGGGCTGGGAGGTGTACGTGCTCGAAGGCGGCTATGACGGCGCGCTGGAGGTCGGCCCGTCGCTCGTGCTGCCGAAGCCGGATCCGGCGCACCGCTATCGCCGTCCCTATGAGGGGACCGATGTCGCGGAAGGTGCGATGCAGGCCTATCTCGACTGGGAGTATGGCCTCGTCGAACAACTCCGCCGCGATGGAACGCACGGGTTTTATGTGATTTGAGGCGCAGCGGCCGCAAGTGCTTCTCGACGCGAGTGATCCTCTCTCACCGTCACCCTGAGGTGGCCGCTTCTTAGCGGCCCTTGAAGGGCGACGGCCGGGCTGCATCCGGGCCGTTCATCCTTCGAGGCTCGCCCTGCGGTGCATCCGCACCACAGGCCTCGCACCTCAGGATGATGGGGCTGGTAGCGAAATTGCCTCTCCCGCTCCCGCCATCTTCTCCCCGTATCCAACCCCTATTGTGCTGTGCACCGTCCGCGGTTTATGAGCTGCGGCAAAGCCGCGATTTTAGGAGATTCTATGCCAGCCCCAGGCCAAAGCCCTGAGCGGAGCGCGAAGGCGCTGCTGCTCGAAGGCGTCAATGACAGTGCCGTGGACCTGTTCCGGAGCGCGGGCTTTGCCAATGTCGAGCGGCTGACCAAGGCGCTGGACGGCGAGGCGCTGCGCCAGGCGCTCAAGGGCGTGTCGTTGCTCGGCATCCGCTCGCGCACCCAGATTACCGACGACGTGCTGGCGGCCGCCGATCAGCTCCTTGCGGTCGGCTGCTTCAGCGTCGGCACCAACCAGGTCGATCTGCTGGCGGCGCGCAAGCGCGGTATTCCCGTCTTCAACGCCCCGTTCTCCAACACGCGCAGCGTCGCCGAACTCGTGATCGGCGAGATCGTGATGCTGCTGCGGCAGATTTTCCCGCGCTCGGTCTCGGCCCATGACGGCGGCTGGGACAAGTCCGCGACCGGCAGCCGCGAGGTCCGCGGCCGCACCCTCGGCATCATCGGCTACGGCAATATCGGCTCGCAGCTCTCGACCCTGGCCGAGGCCATGGGCATGCGGGTGATCTATTACGACCGCACCGACAAGCTCCGCCACGGCAACACCGAGCCGGTCGAGAAGCTCGAGGAGCTGCTGGCGCAGAGCGACGTCGTCAGCCTGCACGTGCCGGAGACGCCGGAGACATCAGGCATGATCGGCGAGAAGGAGCTGCGGGCGATGAAGCCGGGCTCCTTCCTGATCAACAACAGCCGCGGCACCGTGGTCGATCTCGATGCGCTGGCGCGCGCCTTGCGCGACGGTCACATCGCCGGTGCCGCCATCGACGTGTTTCCGGTCGAGCCGTCGTCGAATTCCGATCGTTTCAAGAGCCCGGTGCAGGGCCTCGGCAACGTCATCCTTACCCCGCATATCGGCGGCTCGACCGAGGAGGCGCAGGAGCGCATCGGCGGCGAGGTCGCGCGCAAGCTGGTCGACTATTTCATCACCGGCTCGACCATGGGTGCGGTGAACTTCCCGGAGGTGCAGTTGCATCTGCGTCCCTCCGGCGCGCGCTTCAGCCATGTCCATCGCAACGTGCCGGGCATGCTGCGGCGGCTCAACGAGGTCTTCCTCCAGCGCGACATCAACATCGCGGCGCAATATCTGGAGACCGCCGGCGACCTCGGCTACGTCGTGCTCGATGCCGATCTCGGCGGCCAGGATTCGGGCGAATTGCTCCAGCAGATCCGCGCTCTCGACGGCACGGTCGGCGCAAGGCTGGTATTCGAGCACTAAACGGCCCCACGTTCCGGTTGCATCTTTTGGCAACTGCTCTCACACTGCGCTCGAATTCGACGTGGTCAAGAATCGCGTCGAATTTGAGCTTCAGTTGCGTGAGTGTCCGCCATGGAACGGGACGCCGTACTGATTGATCTCGCGCTTCAGGGCGGCGGTTCGCACGGCGCCTTCGCTTGGGGCGTGCTCGACCGCCTGCTGGAAGAGAGATGGCTCACGATCGCCGCGATCTCCGGAACCTCCGCAGGCGCGATGAATGCGGCGGTGCTGGCGGATGGCTGGACGGCCGGCGGCGCCGAGGGCGCGCGCGAGGCGCTCGAACAATACTGGCGCCGCGTCTCCAGGGCCGCTGCCTTCAGTCCGCTGCAACGCTCGCCGCTCGACCGGCTGATGGGACGCTGGACCCTCGATACGTCGCCCTTCTACATCCTCACCGATCTGATGTCGCGCGTGCTGTCGCCCTACGACCTCAATCCAACCGGCTACAATCCGCTGCGCGCGGTGCTGGCCGAGAGCATCGATTTCGAACGCCTCGTGCGTTCGCCGATCCAGCTGTTCATCACCGCGACGCGGGTGCGCACCGGACGCGGCCGCATCTTCCGCAACGCGGAGATCACGGCGGATGTGCTGCTGGCATCGGCCTGCCTGCCGACCATGTTCCGTGCCATCGAGATCGACGGCGAGCCGTATTGGGACGGCGGCTTCGCCGGCAATCCGACAATCACGCCGCTGGTTCGCGAGAGCGACGCGCACGACACCATCCTCGTCCAGATCAATCCGACCGAGCGGCCGGAGGAACCGCGGACAGCGGCGGAAATCCTCAACAGGCTGAACGAAATCTCGTTCAACTCGCCGCTGATGAAGGAACTGCGGATGATCGCGCTGCTGCGCCAGGCGGCCGACCCCGGCAGCGGCGAAGGCGCGCGCTGGGCGAAGATGCGGACGCACCGGATCAAGAGCGACATGCTGACGAAGTTCGGCGCGTCGTCGAAACTCAACGCGGAATGGGAATTCGTCTCGATGCTGCGCGCCGAAGGGCGCATGGCCGCGGACGCGTTTCTCGCCGAGCATGGGGCCGACATCGGCCGGCAATCGACCGCCGATCTCGACGTCCTCCTGACGGAGTGCTGAGACATGGGTCTCCTCGGCCTCCTCGTCGGGCTCGGCCTGCTTGTCCTGTTTGCCTTTCGCGGCTGGAGCGTGCTTCTGCTCGCGCCGTTCGCGGCACTCGTTGCTGCCCTGTTCGGCGGCGAACCGTTGCTTGCGAACCTGACGCAAGTCTTCATGGTGAATGCTGCGGGATTTCTGGCGCAGTTCTTCCCGATCTTTCTGCTTGGTGCCGTCTTCGGCAAGTTGATGGATGACAGCGGCGCGGTGACGTCGGTCGCCGGCTTCATGGCGGAGCGCCTTGGCGAGCGGCGCGTGATCCTGGCGGTCGTTCTCGCCGGCGCGCTGGTCACCTATGGCGGCGTCAGCCTGTTCGTCGCGTTCTTCGTCATCGTTCCCATGGCCCGTTCGCTGTTTCGCGCGGCTTCGATCCCGCGCCGCCTGATCCCGGCCGCGATCGTGCTGGGAACGTCGACCTTCACGATGTCGGCCCTGCCAGGCACGCCGTCGATCCAGAATGCGATCCCGATGCCGTTCTTCGGGACGACGCCGTTCGCCGCACCGGGCCTCGGCATCACCGCCTCCCTCATCATGCTTGGCGCGGGGTTGTGGTGGCTGCATCGCGCCGAGGCAGCAGCCCGCCGCGCCGGAGAAGGCTATGGCGACGATGCCGACGGCTTGATCGAGCAGGCCGCCGCCGACGAACTCGTGCGCGAGCGCGCAACGACCGCGCGCGAGTTCGATCCGGCTGAACTACAACACGGTCATCGCAGCGACCGGCCTTCGCCTGTGCTGAACGCCATCGCGCCGCTGGTCGTCGTCGTCACCGTGAATCTGGTGATGTCGCTGGTGGTGCTGCCGCGGCTCGATGTCAGCTATCTCGCCGAGCAGCGTTTTGGCGAAACGTCGCTCGCGGCCGTCGCGGGCGTGTGGTCGGTCGCGGTGGCGCTGGCGACGGCCATCGTCACCACCATCGCACTCAACTGGGCCCGCCTGCCGGCGCTTCGCCGGACCATGGACGCCGGGGCCAATGCGTCGGTGCTGCCTGCGTTCAGCGTCGCCAGCCTCGTCGGATTCGGTGCGGTCGTCGCCTCGCTGCCGGCGTTCACGATCGTGCGCGACTGGGTGTTGGCGATCGAGGGCGGACCGCTGGTCTCGCTCGCCGTCGCGACCAACATCCTGGCCGCGCTGACCGGGTCGGCATCGGGCGGGCTGACCATCGCGCTCGAAGCGCTCGGCCCGACCTATGTCGAACTCGCCGCACGCACCGGGATCGAGCTCTCGCTGATGCATCGAGTCGCGGTGATCGGCTCGGGGACGCTGGACATCCTGCCGCACAATGGCGCGGTGGTCAGCCTGCTCGCGATCTGCGGCCTGACGCACCGTGACAGCTATTTCGACATCGTCATGGTCGGCATCGTGACGTCGCTGCTGGCGCTGGTCGCCGTGATCGCGCTGGGCAGCGCGTTCGGATCGTTCTGATCAAAATGCGAACGTGAGCGATTGACGGAACGTTGAAGGTTGCATTCAATGCGGCCAACTGGCCAAATCCAACAAACAGCGAACGCCGGGTGGAAACGATGACGCGAAAGAGAGTGAAGCTGTGCGCATGGCTCGTGGGCGCGGCGGCGGCGATGGGCGCGAGCAGCGCGTCGGCGGTGACGCTGGTGGAGGATGCCGACACGGTCTGCAAGGGGCTCGTCGGCGGCGTCGATGCCGTGAAGATCGATTCTGCGACGTTGCAGGCGCCGTCGCAACTCGCTGTTGCGGAGCGCGGCCCGACACCATCGGGGCGCATCACGCCGGCCAATCCCGGCTTCTGCAAGGTGCTCGGCCATATCGATCCCGTCGATCCCAAGGCGCCGCCGATCAAGTTTCAGGTCAACCTGCCGGTCGAATGGAACGGCCGCTCGGTGCAATATGGCGGCGGCGGCTTCAACGGCGTGCTGATCACCGGCCTTTCGCTGCCGCCGGCCTATCCGTTCGACAAGCCCTCGCCGCTCGCGCGCGGCTTCGTCACCTACGGTACCGATTCCGGCCATGAGTCCAGGCCGGGCGAGCCGCCGCAGGTGTTCGCGCTCAACGACGAAGCCTTCGAGAACTTCGCCCATCGTGCCTACAAAAAGGTTCGCGACGTTGCCGTCGCGCTGATGCAGCGCGCCTACGGCAGGACGCCCGAGAAGATGTACTTCATGGGCTCGTCCGAGGGCGGTCGCGAAGGCCTCACCATGGCGCAGCGCTACCCCGATGATTTCGACGGGATCTTTGCCCGCGTGCCTGTCATCAACTGGGTCGGCCTGCAGCATGCCGGCACGCGTTCGGGCCTCGTGACCATGGGCGAGGGCTGGATCAACCCGGCGCAAGTCAAGCTCGTCGGCGATGCCGTGCGCGCGGCGTGCGACAAGGCCGACGGTTCCGTCGATGCGCTGGTGCAGGATCCCGTATCTTGCAAGGCGGCATTCAAGGTCGAGACGCTGCGTTGTGAGGCCGGCAAGAGCGGGGATCAGTGTTTGACCGAGGCGCAGATCAAGGCGGTCAACACGCTGCATGCGACCTACAAATTCCCGTTCGCGCTCGCCAACGGCCTCGACGACTATCCGGGCTGGGGCGTGTCGGGTGAGGACACGCCGGCTGCCGGTCCGACCGGCGGCTGGGTCGCGTGGTGGCTCGGCACGGCGCCGCCGGCGCAGCCGCCCGCGCCCAACAACGGCATCGCCTGGATCTACGGCGCCGGCGGCATCCGGTATGTGTTCGCGCGAGATCCCAATCTCGACGTCACGACCTACAAGCCGGAGGCGCACAAGGCGCGGCTGCTCGAGGTCTCCAGCCTGATGGACTCGACCGACCCCGATCTCAGCCGCTTCCGCGCCCGCGGCGGCCGGCTGATCGTGCTCGAGCACATGGCCGATTATGCGCAGAATCCCTATGCCGGCATCCGCTATTTCGAAAGCGTCGAGCGCCTGATGGGCTCGGCGACGACGGAGTTGTTCGCAAGGCTCTACACGGCGCCCGGCGTCGACCATGTCGGTTCCGGCGCGCCGGCCAATGTCGACATGCTGAGCGTGCTGGTCGACTGGGTCGAGAACGGCAAGGCGCCCGGCGACCTGGAGGTCACCGAGCAAAAGGTCGAAGGGCCGTTGTTCGCGGTGACGCGGGCGCTGCCGCTGTGCCGCTGGCCGGCCTGGCCGCATTACAAGGCGGGTGCGGTGACGGAGGCGTCGAGCTATTTCTGCGCGCAGTGAGATCAGCGCAAATCCCGCGAGGCCGCTGCGCCTTGGCGGCCTCGCGCCGATGCCTGGGGGTCAGGCCGCCTTGACCTCGATCTTCTTGGCGGGCTTCTGCGCTTCCGCCGTCTTCGGCAGCGTCACTTTAAGCACGCCGTTTCTGAACGACGCTTCGATCTTGTCGGCTTCGACATCCTTGGGGAGGCCGAAGTGGCGTTCAAAGGAACCATAGCGTCGCTCGGAGACGTAATAGTCCTTCTGCTTCTCCTCCCTCTCGAATTTCTTCTCGCCCTTGATGATGAGCCCGTCATTGGCGACGTTCACCTCGATGTCCTTCTCGTCCATTCCGGGCAATTCGGCCGTGATCTCATAGGCCTTGTCGCTTTCGGTGACATCGACGGCCGGTGTGCTCACGAGCTTCTGTGCCAAATTGCGCTCGAAGCCGGCGAGCGAATGGAACGGGCGGCGCCAGAAATCGTCAGTGCCGAAATCCTCGAACAGCCGATCGACTTCCTTGCGGAGCGCCTCGAACGGTCGCCACGTTTCGCCGCCAAATGCGGGTTCGTTGGTTTTCTTGGTGACGGGGAGCTTGGTTTCGTTTGCCATGATCTCTCTCCTTCAGAGATAGAGCTCGTTCAATGCGCCAAACCTCCATCGGTGCTTACAGCCTGTCCTTGATTTGTCTCAAATTCGGAAGCGCGGCCGCAGTGGCCAGGATGCGAGCTCGGGCATGCAGACATCGGTAAGTATTGCGGACCGTTTTCCGGCGACTGACTCGCATTGATTTGAGTTAACCTCGTCGGCAAACGAGAGTTTGAATGTTCGGCTGGCAACGCCGGAGCATCGATATGAGGCTGCTGAACATCCCTCACAACGCGCTCGTGTTTGTTGGCGACGGCCGCAAGGCCCTGTTCCTGCGCAACGACGGCAATCCGTTGCATCCAAGCCTGAAGATGGAGCAAGTGCACGAGGATGAGAATCCGCCCACGCGTGAGCAGGGCACCGATCGTCCGGGCCGCTTGAATAGCCCAATGGGACAGAGAACCGCGGTCGAGGCCGCCGACTGGCACCATCTCGAGCAGCATCGCTTCGCGCGGCGCGTGGCAGGCGCAATGGAACAGCTCGTTCGCGAGCGCGACGTGAAGGCGCTTGTTGTCGTGGCCCCCCCGCGAACGCTGGCCGATCTGCGCGAAGCCCTTCATGCCGACGTCAAGGCGCGCATCATCGCCGAGGTCCACAAGGATCTCACCAGGCATCCGATCGACGAGATCGCGCAGCATCTGACGGCAGAGCACTGAGGACGTCAACGGAACGGCTCAATGCGCCGGCCCACCCGCCGCCTTCACCCGCCGCGTCAGCAGGACCGCGATCGCGGCGAGCACCAGCACGACGCCGATCACCGCAAAGGTGTCGGAATAGCCCATCACCAGCGCCTGGCGCTTCACGGTCTTGCCGAGCGCGATGATGGCCTGCTCGCGCGCGGCATGGGGGTCGGGCACGCCGTGCGCGATGAAGTAGTCCGTCATCTGCGCGATGCGGCTGCGGACCTCCTCGCGGCCGAGCGTGACCGACTGGCCGATGATGTTGGAGTGGAATTGCTCGCGCTTGGTGATGATGGTGGCAAGCGTCGCCGTGCCGATAGCGCCGCCAAGGTTGCGGAACATGTTGCTGATGCCGGAGGCTGCGGCCGCATCCTGCGGTGCGATGCCGCCCGTCAGCACCGAGGTCAGCGGCGTCAGTACCATCGCCTGCCCCACGGCGCGCACGATGTTCGGGATCCAGAGCTGGTCGCCGGCATAGTCCGGCGACATCGCCGTGTTCATGAAGCAGCTATAGGCGAAGATCAGAAGGCCGGTGATCGCGATGTAGCGCGTGTCGAAGCGCTGCATCAGTTTCGGGATCAGCGGGATCAGCACGAGCTGCGGCAGGCCGGTCCAGGCCAGCACGTTGCCGATCTGCTCGGCGTTATAGCCCTGCGCCTGGCCGAGATAGGCCGGCAGGATGTAGACCGAGCCGAACAGCGCGAAGCCGACCATGGTCATCGCGACGGTGCCGAAGCCGAAATTGCGCTGAGCGAGGAGGCGCAGCCGGATCAGCGGCTTTTCGATCGTGAGCTCGATCGTGACGAACAGCGTCAGGCTGACGGTAGCGATCACCGCGAGCTTGACGATGAAGGGCGAGGAGAACCAGTCGTCCTTGTTGCCTTCCTCCAGCACCGCTTGCAGCGCCGACAGTCCGATCGCCATGGTGAAGATGCCGGCCCAGTCGCCCTCCTTCAGGAGGCCGAGCTGCATCTTCTGCTTCTCCAGCGTCAGATAGAGCGCCGCCACCATCACCGCGGTCGGGATCACGTTGACGAAGAAGATGGTGCGCCAGCCGTAGGTTTCGGTGAGATAGCCGCCGATGGTCGGGCCGATCGCCGGGGCGAAGGTCACGGACAGCGCAAAGATCGCGAGCCCCACCGGCTGCTGCGGCTTCGGCAGCTTGGTCAGCACCAGCGTGAACGCCATCGGGATCAGCACGCCGCCGGCAAAGCCTTGCAGTCCGCGCATCGCGATCATCGACGGCAGGTCGTGCGTGAAGGCGCAGGCGACCGAGAAGGCGGCGAACAGCGACGCGCTCGCCAGCATGTAGCGGCGGAACGAGAACACGCGGCTCAAATAGTCGGTCAGCGGGATCACGATGATCTCGCCGATCAGATACGACGTCGAGATCCAGGAGCCGTTGTCCGCGCCGGTGCCGATGCCGCCCTCGATGTTGAGCAGCGAGGCGTTGGTGATCTGGATGTTCAGGATTGCCATGAACGAGCCGATCATGGCGGCGAGCACGGCGATCCAGGTCGCGGCGCTCGCGCGGTTGGGATCGGCGACGGCGCGATCAGGCGTCGCGGCCGGTGCTGCTTGCGTCGAAATTGAAAGGCTGTTTGACATGGCACGACCCTCCGGAGACGAGCTTCGCTTTGGGCGCGGCGGCCGCATTCGCGGCCGGCGCGGTCGAACGTGTTGCAATGGTCGGGATCACGGACATGCCGGGCCGGAGCGCAATCGCGGGGCCATGCGCGGCGTCGAGCGCGATCTTGACCGGGATGCGCTGCACCACCTTGGTGAAATTGCCGGTGGCGTTGTCGGGCGGCAGCAGCGCGAATTCCTGGCCGCTGGCGGGTGCGATGGAATCGACGCGGCCGTGCACGATCTGGCCCGGGAACATGTCGACCTCGATGTCGACGGCCTGTCCCGCCCGCACGTGGGTGAGCTGCGTCTCCTTGAAATTGGCGACGACATAGGCGCCATCAGTCGGCACGATCGACATCAGCTGCGTTCCCGCCTGCACGAACTGGCCGACGCGCAAGGAGCGGTTGCCGACGACGCCGTCGATCGGCGAGATCACGGTGGTATAGCCGAGGTTCAGCTCGGCCTGGTGCTGCACGGCTTCCGCGCGCGCGGCCGCCGCCTTGGCCTGCACGATCTCGGCCTTGAGCAGGTCGACCTGCTTGAGAGCGGAGGCGAGGTTGGCGGTGTCGCGTTCGAGCGTCGCCTGCGCCGAGGCGATGCGCGATTGCGCCTGCTGCGCATTTTGCACGCTGCCGGAGCCGGTCGCGGCGAGATCGGTGTAGCGCTTGTTGTCCTGAGCGGCGAAGGTGAGGGCGGCCTGGTCAACGTCGAGCGTGGCGCGCGCGGCCTTGATCACCGCCTGCTGAACCTCGAGCTGCGCTTCCTTGCTGGTGATCGTCGCGTTCGCCGCCTGCACATCGGCCCTGGCCTGGTCAAGCGCGACGCGGAAGTCGCGGTCGTCGATCCGGGCCAGCACCTGACCGGCCTTCACATGCTCGTTATCGGCGACCAGAACCCGGTTGAGATAGCCGCTGACCTTCGGCGCGATCGTGGTGTTGTCGGCCTTCACATAGGCGTCATCGGTGGAGACGAGGTACTGGCCGACGGTCCAGTAGTCGTAGCCGTACCAGCTGGCGCCGGCCAGCGCGACGGCTGCGGCTCCCATCAGCAACAGCTTGCGAAAATTGAGCTTTTTCCGGCTTACCTGGACCGGCGCGGCGGGCAGGACGCCCTCCAGGGCGGTCGCTGGAAGGGCGGTCTGGGCGGCAGCAGTCGGGGTGGTGTGGACGGTCATGGCCGGCTCCCCTGAATTAGGAAACTTGATAATTTCCAAAATGAGACTAGCTTTGGAATTGTCAATGGAATGACAGGCATCATTTAAAAACATGGCTCAGGCAAAATCGTCAGGCGAATGCCGCCCCCGCGGGCGGCCGCAACTGCGCAGCGACGAGGAGACGAAGGGAATCGTCCTCGACGCCGCACGGCAGGCCTTTGCCGGTGACGGCTATGCGACGACCAGCACCGAGGAGCTGGCGCGCCGCGCCGGAATCTCGACCAAGACGCTCTATCGTCTGTTTCCCGGCAAGGCCGCGCTGTTCGAGGCGATGTGCGCCGACAGGCTCGAGCGGCTGCTCTCCGCGGTCGATCTCCAGGCCACCGACGAGGTCGACATCGAAAAGGGCCTGCGCGCCGCGCTGCTGGCCTGCGCGGATCTTGTGCTCGATCCGGAAGTCGTGGCGTTGCAGCGCATGGTGCTGCAGGAATCGGCCGCATTCCCGGAGCTTGCAGCCCATTTCTACAAGAACGGCATCTCCCGCACCGTCACGGCGCTTGCCGGCTGGCTGCGTGCCCAGGTGAAGAAGAAGCGCATCGCGCTCGATGACGTCGAGGAGGCCGCCGGGATGCTGATCGGCATGGTCGCGTCGGCGCCGCAGCGTGCGGCGATCTATGGCGGGTTGGCGCTGCCGTCACGCAAGGACATCGAGCGGCGCGTCAAGATCTGCGCGGCGCTGTTTCTGGACGGCTGTCGCGCTGCCTAGTCCCGGCAGCCGCCCCTTTGACAATCCGGTCGGCCTCGGCTATCTATTTCGCATGCGAAATAAAGACGCCGCAGCGAGGCATCACCGGCTGATCTACCTGCTCAACGTCGCACAACGCCGGTTGCAGCGCTGGATGGCCGCGCAGCCCGAGAGCGAGGTGACGCCGGCGCAGGCGGGGCTGTTGTTCATCCTCGGCAGGCAGGACGGCGTCCTGATGGGAGAGGCAGGCGCGGCGCTGGATATGGGGCCGGCCGGGATTTCCGGCCTCGTCGACCGCACCGCAGCCGCAAGGCTGATCGAGCGGCGGGCCGATCGCGAGGACGGACGCGCCTGGCGCGTGTGGCTGACGCCGAAGGGGCGTACCGTGCTGGCGCAGGCGAAAACCTCGGCGGCGGAGATCAACGCGGCGCTGACGGACGGATTTACCAGCGCCGAGATCGACATCGTCGCGCGCTGGCTGTCGAGCATTCAGGACAAGTTTCCAAGAGACCCTGCAAGAGATCCAGAGGAATAAGAGGAGAGCCCAATGACCGAGCACGTCCGGATCGAGAACAACGGTGGAATTCTCACGCTGACCCTGGCGCGCCCCGACAAGAAGAACGCGCTGACCGATGCGATGTACGGCAAGCTCGCGGATGCAATCGAATCCGCCGAATTCGATCCGTCCGCCCGCGTGATCCTGATCCGCGGCGAGGGCGACATGTTCACCGCCGGCAACGACGTCGGCGAGTTCGCGGCCGTTGCGAGCGGAAAGTCGGAAGGCAGCCGCAACGTCATACGCTTCATCCAGTCGCTGGCGCGCTGCACGCGGCCGCTGGTTGCGGCCGTGCAGGGCCGCGCCGTCGGCGTCGGCACCACGATGCTGCTGCATTGCGATCTCGTCGTGCTCGCCGACAACGCGCAATTGTCCACGCCCTTCGTCAGCCTCGCGCTGGTGCCGGAAGCCGCCTCCAGCCTGCTGATGCCGGCGCGCATCGGCTATGCCCGCGCCTACGAGATGTTTGCGCTGGGTGAGACGGTGCCGGCGAAGGCTGCGCTGGAATGGGGGCTCGCCAACCGCGTTGTCCCGCTCGACAAGCTCGACGCCGAGACCCTCGCGCTGGCGCAGCGTCTCGCCCTCCAGCCGGCCGGCGCGCTCACCGCCACCAAGAAGCTGATGCGTAACGGCGAGGCGCTGGTCGCGCAGATGCAGGCGGAGGGCGAGCAGTTCGCGCAGCGCCTGCGCACCGCGGAGGCGCGTGAAGCGTTCACGGCGTTTGCCGAGCGCCGGGCGCCCGATTTTACGAAAGTCGCGTAAGGAGCGGCGGGCCGCCCGAATGGGTGCAGGCGGAGCCGGCTCAAATCGACTAAAACCTTAACGAAACATTGGCAGGTTGCGATGCAAGGTGGCCACTCGTTGAAGAGTAGGCCCCTTGACCTCATGGCAATGTTTAAGAAATCGGTAAGCTCGCTTCTTCTGACCTTGATGGCCCTGCTTGCGGCCGGCGCGCTGGCCAGCACGGCGATCCAGATGGTCGGGGCCTTCGGCCGTTACAGCGACAGTCTCGAAACCGCGCGGCTTGCCGCCGCCGACAAGACCATCTTCCACGGCGTGCTGTCGCTGCGCAACAATCGCGGCGATGCCCAGAGCGCGCTGCTCGGCGAGGACGAGCCGCGCGCCAAGTTGGGAGCCGCGGAGAAGGCCGAGCAGGCCGGCTATGAATCCATCGCTTCGGCGCTCTCCACGATCGAATTCGACCGGCGCGACGAGCTCGCGAATACGCTGAAGCAGCGCTGGAACGAAGCCGCGCCGCAGTTCGAGTTGTTCTACGACGAAGCCAAGCGTCCGCGGGCCGAGCGCAAGATGGAGCGTACCAATGTCTGGTACGATGCCGTCACCAAGGTCATCGACACCGCGAATCTCGCCTCCACTGCGGTGTCAAACCGCGCCTGGATGAACGATCCCTACATCGCCCGCATGATTCAGGTTCGCCGCTTTGCCTGGCAGGTGCGCGACCGTTATGGGGTCCATTGTTCGTCGCTGCGCTCGAACGTCAACAGCAGCAAGCCGCTCGACGACGTTCAGAAGCGGTCGGTGGCGCAATGGGATGGCACGATCGCCTCTGGCTGGGCGGGGATGGCCGAGTTGCTGGCTGCGCCCGAGGTGACGGCGGAGCTGGTTACGGCAGCGTCGGACGCGAAGGCCAAGACCGACGGCGTCCTGAAGCAGATCGGAGAGCTCACCAGGAATTTTGACGGCAGCGGCAAGCCCGCGATGCCCGCCTCGGAATGGAATGCGCTGTGCCAGTCGCCGTTCGCGTCGATCGTCGCGGTCGCGAACAAGGCGCTGGACCAGTCGATCGCGCGCGCCGAGGCCGTTCAGGCCAAGGCCCTCACCAATCTCGTCGTGCAGTCGCTCGCCTTCCTTGTGGCGCTCGCGGTGACCTTGGCCGGCGTCTATGTGGTGCGCACGCGCCTCATGCGTCCGGTGCGCGCCATTCTGGATGCCATCGCCCGCATCGGCGCGCGAGATTATGCGACACCGGTTCCGCAATTCCGGTATCCCGACGAGTTCGGCACCATGGCGGCTGCGCTCGAGAGCCTGCGCGAGAGCGCCGCGACCGCGGAGCGTCTCGGTCAGGAACGCGAATCGCAGCAGGCGCTCCAGCTTGCCCGCTCCGGCACCGTCGATGCCGCCTGCCGCAGCTTCGACGACACCGTGCAGGCCGTCATTCACGGCGTTGCCGCGTCGGCGCGGGAGCTCGATGCGACGGCGACCGATGTGCGTACGCTGGTCTCGGAATCCAGCAGCCAGACCGCGGCGGTCGCCTCCTCTGCCGAGCAGGCCACCAACAATCTCGAGACCATCGCCGCCGCGACCGAGGAGCTCTCGGCCTCCGTCGGCGAGATTTCGGCGCAGGTGCAGTCGAGCGCGCGCGAGGCCCGCGAAGCCGTGTCGCAGGCCGAGCGGACCAACGCCACGGTCGAGATCCTCGACCAGACCGCAAGCCGCATCGGCGAGGTCGTGAAGATGATCAACGCCATTGCCGGCCAGACCAATCTGCTGGCGCTGAACGCCACCATCGAGGCCGCACGCGCGGGCGAGGCCGGCCGCGGCTTTGCCGTGGTCGCCGGCGAGGTCAAGAGTCTCGCCGCGCAGACCGCGACGGCCACCGAAGAGATCTCCCGCCAGGTCGAGGAGATCCAGGGCGCGACCGGTCAGGCGGTAACCGCCATCCGTTCCATCGGCGGCGCCATCAGCGGCATCGACGAGAAGATGACCGCGATTGCGGCCGCCGTCGAACAGCAGCGGGCGGCCACCACCGAGATCTCGCGCAACTTCCAGCAGGCCGCGCAAGGCACCCGTGAGGTGACCGACACCATCGGCAGCGTCGCCAAGCTCAATCAGGAAACCGGCAACGCCGGCACGGTGCTGTCGGAATCCGTGAAGAAGATGTCGGCAGACGCCGATCGCCTCCGCGTCGCGGTCGAAGGTTTCCTCGGCGCGGTGAAGACCGCGTAACTTTCACATCCCTGTTCCAACGGAACGCGGATCGGCATTGCCGCCGATCCGCGCCCCGAGTACATCTGTCGTGCCGCGCGAGTGCGGCGCTAGATGTGCAGGAATATCAGGGATGGAGAGTTCGATGCCGGTTACGCCCCACCACAAGGCCCAGCGCCCCTATCGCGGCGTGTTCCCGGTCGCGCCCACCATCTTCGACGAGCGCGGCGAGCTCGACCTCGAGGGCCAGCGCCGCTGCATCGATTTCATGATCGATGCAGGCTCGAATGGCCTCTGCATCCTCGCCAATTTCTCCGAGCAGTTCGTGCTCACCGACGCCGAGCGCGAAACCGTGATGCATGCGGTGCTGGAGCATGTCGCGGGCCGGGTTCCCGTCATCGTCACCACGACCCATTTCAGCTCGGCCGTCTGTGCGGCGCGCAGCAAGCAGGCCGAAGCGGCCGGTGCCGCCATGGTGATGGTCATGCCGCCCTATCACGGCGCGACGTTTCGCGTGCCGGAGAAGGGCATCGTCGAATTCTTCAAGGTGCTCTCCGGCGCGATCAATATTCCCATCATGATCCAGGACGCGCCTGTGGCCGGCACGCCGCTGTCGGTCGAGCTGCTCGCCCGGCTGTCGCGCGACTTCTCCAACATCCGCTATTTCAAGATCGAGGTGCCGGGCGCCGCGGCAAAGCTCCGCAGCCTGATCGAGGCGGGCGGCAAGGATATCGAGGGCCCGTGGGACGGCGAGGAGGCGATCACGCTGCTCGCCGATCTTGACGCCGGCGCCACCGGCGCCATGACCGGCGGCGGCTATCCCGACGGCATCCGCCAGATCATCGATCCCTATTTCGCCGGCAAGCGCGAGGAAGCGAAAGCCGCCTATGAGCGCTGGCTGCCGCTGATCAACTACGAGAACCGCCAATGCGGCCTGATCGCCTGCAAGGCCATGATGCAGGCCGGCGGCGTGATCAAATCGGACGCCGTGCGCCATCCGCTCCAGCCGCTGCATCCCGCGACGCGCGCGGGGCTGCTGGAGCTGGCGAAGGAGCGGGATGCCCTGGCGCTGCGGTGGGGGAAGTAGCGGCCAATTCCCCAGTCGTCGTCCCGGCGAAGGCCGGGACCCATACCGCGTGATCTATCGGTGAACGCAGGTGTTGGTACCGCGGGAAGACTTTTACTACTAGCCTTCGCCAAACCCCTCCCTGGGGGTATGGGTCCCGGCCTTCGCCGGGACGACACCGAGTGTGAGGGGCCCTGGCCTGATCCCGCCGGCTTCCATTTGGCGGAAGGCGTCGAATTGGCGCGGCTCGGGCCGTTTCCCGCAGCCCGGCGATGACATATTGTAGGCTCGCCAACGAAGCCCGCGGAGCAGCTCAAGACATCGCGCACCAGTTCTTCATTATGCCGCTGTCCCGAGCCAGGTTGGCGCGAACCGACAGAACAGGGAGGCAGTGCCATGACGATGAGGCCGGATCCCACCTTTCACGCATCGCCCAAGCTTGCGATGGAAGCACCTGCGGAGAACTTTGCCTATACGTTGCTGCTCAGTCCGGATTTCTCAAAGCCGGATGCTCTTGCGGTCATCGACGTCAAGCCGGGATCGCCGACCTATGGCCAGATCGTCCACACCGTGACGATGCCCAACAAAGGCGACGAGTTTCATCACTTCGGCTGGAATGCCTGCTCTTCCGCCTTGTCGCCGCTCGCCGGACACGCCTTCATCGAGCGGCGCTATCTCATCATCCCCGGGCTGCGCTCGTCGCGGATCTACATCATCGATACCAAGCCCGATCCGACCAAAGCCAAGATCCACAAGATCATCGAACCGGAGGAAGTCTTCAAGAAGACCGGCTACTCGCGGCCGCATACCATCCATTGCGGGCCGGACGGCATCTATGTCAGCACGCTGGGCGGCGGCGGCAAGGACGGCACCAACGGACCTCCAGGCGTCTTCATCATGGATTGCGAGACGTTCGAGGTCCTTGGACGATGGGAGATCGACCGTGGCCCGCAGACGCTGCATTATGACTTCTGGTGGAATCTGCCGCGCGATTACATGGTGACGAGCGAATGGGCGTTGCCGCCGCAGTTCGAGAACGGGATCGTCCCGGAAGATCTGCTGTCGAACAAATATGGCCATCGTCTCCACTTCTGGGACCTTCGCGCCCGGCGCAATGTGCAAACCATCGACCTCGGCGCCAATCATCAGATGGCACTGGAGGTGCGGCCCGCGCACGATCCGGTTCGCGAATACGGCTTCGTTGGCGTCGTGGTCGACACCACCAACCTCGAAGCATCGATCTGGACCTGGTGGCGCGAAGGTGGAAAATTCCATGCCGAGAAGACGGCGACGATCCCTCCCGAACCCGCGCCAAAGGAGAAGCTCCCGCCGCTGCTGCAGGGATTTGGCGCCGTGCCGCCGCTGGTGACCGACATCGACCTGTCGATGGATGACCGGTTCCTCTATGTCTCGTGCTGGGGCACGGGTGAAATGCGCCAGTACGATGTGAGTGATCCGCGAAAGCCGAAGCTTGCGGGCTCGGTCCACATCGGCGGCATCGCGCGCCGCACCCCCCATCCGAACGGCAAGGCATTTGCGGCCGGTCCGCAGATGGTCGAGATCAGCCGCGACGGCAGGCGCGTGTACTGGACCAATTCGCTCTATTCCACCTGGGACGATCAGTTCTATCCCGACGGGGGTTCCGGGCGTGGAAGTCATGGCCAATGTCGGTGGCAACGGCGGCCTCGAGCTCGACAAGGACTATTTCGTGAGCTTCCCCGACGGATATCGTGCGCACCAGATCAGGCTCGAGGGCGGCGATTGTTCGACGGATTCCTTTTGCTACCCGTCGGTCTAGATGGGGCGCACGCGAGCCCGGCGCTTGGCTGGCTTTGGCTCGCTCTTGTTGCGAGCGGCCTCTACCACGGGGTCAACCCGGGAATGGGATGGCCGCTCGCTGTTTCGGCCGGGCTCATGGACAAGAACCCACGCGCGCTGTTCCGTGCGTTGTGGGCCCTGGCGGCCGGACATCTCCTGGCAACATTTCTCGTGCTGCTGCCATTCGCGTTCCTGCTCGTGCTGGCCGAGTGGCAGCGTTCGATCCAGATCAGTGCGAGCCTTCTCGTCATCGGCTTCGGTGTCTATCGGCTGATCGAGCGGCGCCATCCCCGCGCGCTGGCACGAATTCCGCCAACGCAATTGGCGCTCTGGTCATTCGCCGTTGCCATTGCCCACGGCGCGGCCTTGATGCTCGTGCCGATCTATCTCGGGCTCTGCCAGGCCCTCGAGCTCGATGCCGGCCATGAGGCGGCGGGCGCGCTGATGAAGGCAAGTCTCGGGATGGCGGTGCTGGTGTCCCTGGTGCACGTTGCCGCCATGGTCAGCGCCGGCGGATCTCTGGCGTGGCTGGTCTACCGCTATCTGGGATTGAGGTTCGTCTCGCGCAGCTGGTTCAATCTGGATGCAGTCTGGGCGACCAGCCTCGTTCTGGTCGGCGCGGTGGCGCTCGCCTTCAATCTTGCGAGCTGGCGCTGAGGTCTATCGCGCCAAAGCCCACTCGCCGATGATGCGGAAGCGCGCCCTGGTCTCGTCCTGCCTGAACAGGGCGAGGCGGTCGATCGCCAGCGTGTCGAGACGAAGCGACGCGAACCGCGTCCGCAACATCTCCAGGATCGGTCCGCGGCGCTCTGCATCCAGCCGCCCAGTCAGGGTCATGTGGAAGCGAAATTCTTCCATGACGTAGGGGTAACCCCAGCGGTCGAGATAATCGCGCTGCCGCTCGGTGAGTTTGTCGGGCTTCCGGCGTGCGCGGTCTTCCGCGGAGAGAGCGGCGCGGAAGGAATCGAACTCGCGTGCGCAATCGGCGGCGAGCTGCTGGAGCGCATCGACCGGCTCGGCCGGGATGACGGCGATGAAGCCGCTGATGGTGTCTACGATCGGGCGGATGGCCGGGATCGGCCGCGCCGTTTCGGCGAATGTCGCGCAGGCTGCCATAAGCTCCGCCTCGGTGCTGCCGGGCGTCAGCGCCATCGGCGCCTTCAGCGTGGCATGAAAGCCGTATTTGCGGGGATCGGCGGAGACGTCACGCCAGTCCGGTGCAACGCGCAGCGCCTCGGGCGGAAACGGCACCTCGTCGCCGGTGTAGGCATCGTAGCCGAGCAGCGCGGCGCCGAAGCGAGTCAGCGCGCTGTCGGCGCCGGCGGCAAAATAGATCGCGTAGCGGGGAAAACCTGTCATCGCCTCAGCGTAGCCAATTTATGCCGCGACGACAGCCTCGCGCGGCGCCGCCGCCGCGCTGAGCAGTCGCGTCGCATCGGTGAGATGCACGAGCTTTCCGCCTGATATCACCGCGACGAGCCGCGGCCGCAGCGGCACGGTGTCGTCGACGAGCAGGATGTCGGCGCGGCGTCCTTCGGCGAGGATGCCGCGGTCGGCAAGGCCCGTCGCGCGCGCAGGCTCCGCGGAGACCAGGCTCCAGGCCTCCGTCAGCGGCAACACGTCATCGGCGGCGAGGCGGAACGCGGCGAGCAGTTGCGCGGGATAGTAATAGTCCGACGCCAGCACCGAGCAGAGCCCCTTTGCGATCATGTCGGATGCCCGGGTCCAGCCGGTGTGGCTGCCGCCGCGCACGACGTTCGGCGCGCCGTAGACGATGGCATCGCCGTGGCTCGCTGCCGCCCGCGCCGTCTCCTCGTTGATCGGAAACTCGGCGATGTCAGCGCCGAGCTCGCGAAACTCCCGGCGCATCGCGGGTGTCGCATCGTCATGCGAGAGCATCCGCACGTCTGCCGCGCGGGCAGAAGCAGCGAGCCGCGACACGGAGGCCGGCACGTCGGCGGCGCGCGAGATCACGCGGTCGACCAGCCCGTCAAAATCCTCGCTGGACAAGCCAGTGCGCTCCACCATGCGGTTGCGCTTGCGCGGCTTGGCCATGTCGGCGACGGTGCCGTCCATGTGGTCGTTGAAGGCAAACAGGTCGACGCGGCCCTCGGCAAGCCACTGGCTGATCTCGGCCTCGGCATCGAGATTGTAGGTCTCGTGCCGCAGATGGAAGCGGGTGTCGGCAGCGAATTGCGGACGCTGCCGCTCGATCGCCTCCATCAGGCCGCGCGCATTGTCGGCGCTGCGCAGGCCCGGTTCCCACGAGCAGGTCGTGGCGTGAAACACCGTGGTGATGCCGTTGCTGATCGCCTGGCGGTCGCTGTCCGCGAGCGCGACGTCGATCGGGAAGTCCACGCCGGCGCGCGGCATCATCTGCCGCTCGAAGGCATCGCCATGCAGATCGACGATTCCCGGCAACACCAGCAGATTGCGCGCATCGATCGCGAGCCGAGCCCGGCCACGGGCGGCATCGACCCGTGCGATGTCCGTTCCGGCCACGCTGAGTGACGTCTCGACCAACTCGGTGCCGATCAGGGCCCGGCCGCCCTCAAGGAAAATGTCTGTCACGCGACCGCGCTTCGTTTGCTGGCAGGGGAGTGTGCCCGTGCTTCATACGTGGAGAGAAAATCCTCAACCCCGAGCCTGCGAAAATCGGGCAGGGCTTCACGCAATTTGTCGTGATCCCAGTCCCACCAGGCGAGCCGCGCAAGCCGTCCGGCGATCTCTTCCGAGAAGCGCCGCCTTACGATCCGCGCGGGATTGCCGGCGACGATGGTGTAGGCGGGCACGTCCTTGGTGACGATGGCGCCGGCCGCGATCACCGCGCCGGTGCCGATGTTGCGGCCGGGCAGCACGATCGCGCCATGGCCGATCCAGACGTCGTGGCCGATATGGACGTGATGCTGGCGCCGCCAGTCGAAGAACTCCGTGTCGTCGCTCTCGCCGGGGAAGTAGGCGCTGGAACGATAGGTGAAGTGCGCCTGCGTCGCGCGATGCATCGGATGATTGCCGGGGTTGATACGCGTCATCGCCGCAATTGAGCAGAATTTCCCGATCGTGGTGTAGGTGATCTGCGAATCGTTCACGACATAGGAGTAATCGCCCATCGTCACTTCATGCAGGATCGTGCGCGCGCCGACCTCGGTATAGGCGCCGAGCCGGGTCTCGTGCAGCTTGGCCGAGGGATCGATGGTCGGTTGGACTGAAAGGGCTTTGCCGGCCATGTCGTATCCGAAGCGTGAGGGCGGGCGTTCCTCTTCGAGCGGCTCGATGACAATGTCATGACGCAGCGATGACAGGGGATGAGGTGTGTTGGATCGCCGCACCGCAACGTGCATGTCACACAAGTGTCAAGCGTCGGCGTTAGCGGTGGATCCCAGCTACTCTGGAGCCCTGCATGCTGGTGGTTGAAGGTCTGACGTGCCGCTTTGGCGCAAAAGCCGCGGTGGACGACGCTTCGTTTCAAATTTCCCCCGGCGGATTCGTCGGCGTGATCGGACGATCCGGCGCCGGCAAGTCCACCCTGCTGCGGACCATCAACCGCCTGGTGACGCCGACGCAGGGCCGCATCCTGTTCGACGGCACCGACGTCACAGCGCTGCGCGGCAAGGAGCTGCGGCAGTGGCGGGCGCGCTCGGCGATGATCTTCCAGCAGTTCAACCTCGTCGGCCGGCTCGATGTTCTCACCAACATCCTGATGGGGCGCCTCGCGACGATGCCGGCCTGGCGCTCGCTGTCGCAGACCTGGCCCGAACACGACAAGGCGCTGGCGATGTCCGCGCTCGAACAGTTCGATATCGCCGCGCTCGCCGCGCAGCGCGCCGACCAGCTCTCCGGCGGCCAGCAGCAGCGCGTCGCGATCGCCCGCGCGCTGGTGCAGCAGCCCGACATCATTCTCGCCGACGAGCCGATCGCTTCGCTCGACCCGCGCAACACCAAGATCGTGATGGATGCGCTGCTGCGCATCAACAAGCATTTCGGCATCACCGTGCTCTGCAATTTGCATTCGCTCGACCTGGCGCGCAGCTATTGCGGCCGCCTGATCGGGATGGCGCAGGGCCGTGTCGTGTTCGACGGCGCACCGTCTGCGCTGACCGATCACGTCGCGCGCGAGCTCTACGATCTCGAAGCCACCGACGTCATGGGCGGCTCGCCCGTGCCGGCGCCCGAAGGCATTCCGGCGCTTGGAACGGCGGCCGCCGCCTGAGCCGCATCGCTTCTGTCGTTGCCAATTTTTGCGTCAACCGACCCCAACCGATGAAGAGGGTATCATGATCACTCGCAGATTAGTTCTTGCCGGCGCCGCCGCGCTCGCATTCACGACCTCGGCCTCCGCCGACGACTGGAAAGCCAAATATCCCGAGCTGACCTTCGCGGTCATTCCGGCGGAAAACGCCTCGGGCGTGACCGAGCGCTGGGCGCCGTTCATGAGCTATCTCTCCAAGGAATTGGGCGTGAAGGTCACGCTGCGCATCGCCAATGACTACGCCGCCGTCATCGAAGGCCAGCGCGCCGGCAATATCCATATCGCCAGCTACGGCTCGGCCTCGTTCGCCCGCGCCCGCCTGACCGGCGTCAAGACCGACGCCTTTGCCAACGATATCAACGCCGACGGCTCGACCGGCTACTATTCGGTGTTCTTCGTCAAGGCGAGCAGCCCCTACAAGAGCATCGACCAGCTCAAGGGCAAGAACCTCGGCCTCGTCGACCCGAACTCGACGTCCGGCAACAACGTGCCGCGCTTCGAGCTCGACAAGATGGGCATCGCGGACGCCGACACCTATTTCAGCAAGGTCGTCTTCACCGGCAGCCATGAGAACGCGATCCTGGCGCTGGCGCAGGGCACGGTCGATGTCGCGGCCAACCAGTGGACCAGCGACGACGATTCGACTCTGGCGCAGATGCTGACCAAGGGCATGCTGAAGAATGCCGACGGCTCGCCGATGAAGAAGGACGATTTCCGCATCATCCACAAGTCGGCGCCGATCATCAACGGCCCCTATGCCTACAACTCCGACCTGCCGGAAGAGGCGAAGGCGGCGATCGCGAAGGCGTTCTTCGACGCTCCGGCCAAGGACAAGGCGGCCTTCGATCGCCTCCAGGACGGCCAGAAGAAGGGTTTTCATCCCGCCACCACCAAGGATTGGGATGGCACGATCGAGCTGATCAAGTTCGTCGATGCACTGCGTAAGAAGAAGGCGTCCTGAGTTTCGGGACGAGCTACTCGAGCCGGGTCGATGGACCCGGCTCTTTCTCTTTGATCGGCCACTTTTCCTGAACAGATGACCCTCGCGGTTTCGATCCTGCCCGAGCAGCAGCTGGCTGCGCTGAACACCGCTTACAATCAGGCGGTCGCGCGCAGGCGGCTCCGTCTCTTGCTCGGGGTTGTGGTGTTCGCCGCCGCGCTGCTTCTCGCCGCGATCGGCGCCGAAGTGAACCTGCGCACCTTCTTCACCTATTTCGGCAACTTCGTCAGCTATTTCGATCGCATCCTCACGCTCGACAACGGCCAGCGGGTCTGGACCGATGTCGGCGAGTGGCTTTGGGGCTGGCGCAAATGGTTGAAGATGCTGGGTGAGACGCTGCTGATCAGCTATGTCGGCACGCTGACCGGCGCGACCCTCGCCTTTGTCCTGAACTTCTTCGCGGCGGAAAACACCTCGCCCGCGCCCTGGCTGCGCTTTACGGTGCGGCGTCTGCTCGAATTTGCACGCACCGTCCCGGGCATCGTCTTCGCGCTGATCTTCGTGATCGCCTTCGGGCTCGGGCCGATGGCTGGCGTGCTTGCGATCGCGATCCATTCCACCGGCGCGCTCGGAAAATTGTTCTCGGAGATCGTCGAGAACGCCGACATGAAGCCGGTCGAGGGCATCCGCTCGACCGGCGCGAGCTGGCTCTCCTGCATGCGCTTTGCCGTCGTGCCGCAGGTAACCGCGGGCTATGCCAGCTACGCGCTGCTGCGCTTCGAGATCAACGTCCGCGAAGCCTCGGTGATGGGCTTTGTCGGTGCCGGCGGCATCGGCCAGGAGCTCGTCGTCGCCATCCGCAAATTCTATTATTCGGACGTCAGCGCGATCCTGCTCACCATCATCATTACGGTCTTCATCATAGACATCACCACCGGCTGGCTGCGCGGCCGCCTGTTCGGCAAGGAGGCGCGGACGTGACGCGGCCGCAAGAGGTTGACACGCGAGAGCTTCGCGCGCGCTATCCTGACGTGTTCGACCGGCCCGCCTCGGCGCGGCTTGCGATGCCGGCGATGATCGTCGCGGCGTTCGCGGTCCTGGTGTACGGCCTCGTCGATCTCGACTTCTCGCCGTCGCGCTTCGTCGCAGGCCTCAGCCAGCTCGGCTGGATCAGCCTGATGATGATCCCCCCCGATCCCGGCTCCTCGCTGCCGATCTATCTGAAGGCGCTCGGCGAGACGCTGTCGATCGCTCTGCTCGGCACGACGCTCGCCGCATTGTTCGCGCTGCCGGTCAGCCTGCTCGCCGCCCGCAACGTGGTGCCGTCAAACATCCTGCGCTTCCCGATCCGCCGTTTCCTGGATTCGATCCGCGGCGTCGATACGCTGATCTGGGCGCTTGTTTGGATCAATGTCGTCGGCCTGGGCCCCTTCGCCGGCGTGCTCGCCATCGCGGTGTCCGATTTCGGCGCCTTCGGCAAGTTGTTCTCGGAGGCGATCGAGGGCGCCGACCAGAAGCAGGTCGAGGGCATCCGCGCCTCCGGCGGCAGCGCACTGCACGAGATCCGCTTCGGTCTGTTGCCGCAGGTTCTGCCCGTGATTGCCGGCCAGGTGCTCTATTTCATCGAGTCCAACACCCGCTCGGCCACCATCATCGGCATCGTCGGCGCCGGCGGCATCGGCCTCCAGCTCGCCGAGCAGATCCGTGTGCTGGAATGGCAGAAGGTGTCGTTCCTGATCCTGATGATCTTGGTCGCGGTCGCCGCGATCGATTTCATCTCGGGCAAGCTCCGTTTCGCGATCATCGGCCGGCGCGCGGTGGCTTAGGTTGTTCGCCTCCCTTCGCCCCTTGTGGGGGGAGGGCGCACTCTCGATGCTGCGCGAGAAGTCTACTCCATCCCCGCGCGCCGCAATCCTTCCAGATAATGCTCGCGGTCCTGCTCCAGCAGCATCGGCAGCTCGCTTGTGATCCAGGCGAGCGAGATGCCCGGCTGGGCGCGGCGCAAGCCTTCCAGCGCGGACGCGGCAAGGGCCGGATCACCCAGCATGCCGGCGGCCGCCGTCAGCACGCGATGTGCGCCGACGAAATCGGCGCGCTGCCGCATCGATTCCCGCGCCATCTGCAAGCTTGCCTCGTAATTGCGGCCGATGAACTGGGCATAGGCGGCGACCCCGCAATAGATCGCCGCGAGCGGATCGCGCGGGCTCAGCCGCAGCGCGCGGCGCGCGGCGGCATCGCCGTCCTGCCATCGTCCCGCGTAGCACAGCGTCACGCCGTAGAAGGCGTGCGCCATCGCGAAATTCGGATTGAGCCTCAAGGTCAGCTCGAACTCCGCCAGCGCGTCGTCGAAGCGGCGGCGGAACAGGTAGGTGTAGGCGAGGCCGTGATGGGCCCAGGCGTCCTCGCGATCGGCCTCCACCGCCGCAAGCGCCGCGCGTTCGGCGACCGGCACGGTCGCGGCCATGTCGGCCCAGCCCATATGCGCGCCGAAGATATGGCTGGTCGCGAGCAGGCCCAGCGCCTTGCCATAGGCGGGATCGATCGCGACGGCCTTCTCGAGCAGCCCTTGCGCGGCCGCATTGTCCTCGCGGGTGATGCGCCAGTAATGCGACAATGCGCGCATGACGAGGTCCCAGGCATCCAGGCTGCCCGGCGGCTTCTGCCCGGCGCGAAAGCTCTCGGCCGTATAGAGCTGCGGCTCGATCGCGGCGACGATCGCCTCGGTGATGTCGTCCTGCACGGCGAAGATGTCGGCAAGCTCGCGGTCGTAGCGTTCGGCCCAGAGATGGCTGCCGGTCGAGACGTCGTTGAGCTGGGCCGAGATGCGCACGCGCTCGCCGCTTCGCCGCACGCTGCCTTCGACCACGTAGCGCACGCCGAGCTCGCGCGCGACCTCGTGCATGTGCACGGCGCGGCCCTTGTAGACGAAGGAGGAGTTGCGCGCGACGACGAAGAACCAGCGCAGCTTCGACAGCGCGGTGATGATGTCCTCGCTGATGCCGTCGGAGAAATAGTCCTGCTCGCGGTCACCGCTCATATTGGTGAAGGGCAGCACGGCGATGGCGGGCCGGTCGGGCAGCGCGAGTGCCGTCTGCGGCGCCTGTATCCACCGGCCGGGTTCCGGCGCGGCCGCGGCGAGCTTGGTCTCGACGTCGCCGACGAAACGAAAACCCTTGCGCGCGATGGTTCGGATCAGCGCCTGGCTCGCGCCGTTGTCGCCGACCGCCTTGCGTGCCGCATTGATCCGGCTGGTCAGGGTGGATTCGGAGACGCTGCGCCCGTGCCAGATCTTGTCGATCAGCTCGTCCTTGCTGACCACCCGGTCGCGATTTTCCATGAGATGGACGACGAGGTCGAAAACCTGCGGTTCCACGGAAACGGGAACCTGCTCGCGGCTCAGCTCGCGTCGGTCGGTGTCCAGAAGGTGATCCCGGAACAGAAACTGCACGTCGAAAACTCAGACCTCACGACGACATCGGGGCAATGACAAAGCAAAACGGATTCCGGCCTAAGTCTGTGAGTCCACCGGGAGGCCGCTTGGTTCATCGCGATCGCAAGATGGCTGCCATGCCATTTGCGGGGAGGAATGCGGCCTCGACTGGAATGTGGCGGCTGGGGTCGGCTGTCGCAGGCCACGTACTCAATCTGATATCGCCGACCGCGCATCCCGTCACCCTGAGGTGGCCGCTTCTTCAGCGGCCCTCGAAGGGCGACGGCCCGCATCCCGGCCTGCCATCCTTCGAGGCTCTCCACGCGACGCGTCGCGTCGCATGGTTCGCACCTCCAGCGACAACCGCTTCGCGGTTGCGCGGGGATGACGGAGCCGATGGTTTGACGCGCAGCGGCGAGACCAATGCACGACTTCGAATGTGTGATGAACCGGCATTGTCCATTGCCGAACGGCGCGGCCTGCGTAAGCTGCTTCCACACAAAACACCAACCATAAAGAAACGCCCATGCCCGCTCTCCACGCCTCGACCACCGTGCTCGACTCCATGCTGTTCCGCGACGCCTTCGGCACGCCTGAGATGCGCGAGGTGTTTTCCGATGTCGCGCTGGTTGCGCGCTATGCCGAGGTCGAGGTGGCGCTGGCGAAGGCGGAGGCCAAATGCGGCGTGATCCCGCAGGATGCCGCCGACCAGATCGCGGCGCGGACCGACGTTGCCGCGCTCGATTTCGACCTGCTCAGGCAGGAGACCGACATCGTCGGCTATCCGATCCTGCCCTTGGTGCACCAGATGGTGAAGCAATGCGGCGATGCCGGCCGTTACGTGCATTGGGGCGCGACCACGCAGGACATCATGGATACCGCCGTAGTGCTGCAATTGCGTGCCGCGCTCGAGATCGTCGAGCGCGACATTGCGGAGCTGCGAAAGATTCTCGCCGACCTCTCCAGGCGCCATCGCGATACGCCGATGGCGGGGCGCACTCATCTCCAGCAGGCGCTGCCGGTGACCTTCGGCTACAAGACCGCGATCTGGCTAGCGATGTTCGATCGCCACGCCGAGCGTCTGGCGCAATTGAAGCCGCGGGTCCTGGTGGGCCAGTTCGCCGGCGCTGCCGGCACGCTGGCCTCGCTCGGCGACAAGGGCTTTGAAGTGCAGGAGGCGCTGTGCGACGAGCTGAAGCTCGGCGTTCCCGCCTCGACCTGGCACGTCGCGCGCGACGGCTTTGCCGAGGCCGTGAACTTCCTCGCGCTCGTCACCGGCTCGCTCGGCAAGATCGCGCTCGACATCATGATCATGGCCTCGACCGAGTTCGCCGAGGTCTACGAGCCCTTCGTCAAAGGCCGCGGCGCCTCCTCGACCATGCCGCAGAAGCGCAACCCGATCTCCTCGGAACTGATGCTGGCGGCGTCCAAGGCGGTGCGCCAGCACGCGGGCCTGATGCTGGATGCGATGGTGCAGGATTTCGAGCGCGCCACCGGCCCCTGGCACGCCGAATGGATGGCGATCCCCGAAAGCTTCGTGCTGACCGCCGGGGCGCTGCACCAGGCGAAGTTCGCGCTCGCGGGCCTCATCGTCGACGAGGCGAAGATGAACGACAATCTCGCCATCAGCCGGGGCCTGATTGTGGCCGAAGCGGTCATGATGGGGCTCGCGCCCCAGATCGGGCGGCAGGAGGCGCATGACGTCGTCTATGACGCCTGCCGGCTCGCCAACGAGAAAGGTTTGACGCTGGCGGACGCGCTCGCGTCCGACTCGCGCGTCTCTGCCAGGATCGACCGCGCCACGATCGATGCGCTCACTTCACCGAAAAATTACCTCGGCCTTGCTCCCGCCATGGTCGACCGGGTGCTGAAATCGGCAACGCGTTGAAAACCAAGATGCGTGAAACTGCGTATCTTTCGTCGCCCCCAATACGCTCGTATACTTGTGTCTCGCGATGCTAGACTTAGATTGAGCGAGAGACTTTCGGCAGAGGACCCGGCATGACCGATCAACGCATCACCTCCACTCCTATCGATCCTGCGAAACTCGACCGGCTGGCCGAGGTGGCGGTGAAGGTGGGCCTGGGCTTGCGGCCGGGACAGGATCTGCTCCTGACGGCGCCGGCGATCGCGCTGCCGCTGGTGCGCCGGATCGCCGTTCATGCCTACAAGGCCGGCGCCGGTATCGTGACGCCGATCCTGTCGGACGAGGAGATGACGCTGGCGCGTTACCGCCACGGTCACGACAACAGTTTCGATCGCGCCGCCGGCTGGCTCTATGAGGGCATGGCCAAGGCATTCTCCGACAACACCGCGCGGCTCGCCATCGTCGGCGACAATCCGATGCTGCTGTCGGGCGAGGATCCCTCCAAGGTGGCGCGCGCCAGCAAGGCCAACTCGATGGCCTATCAGCCGGCACTGGAAAAGATCGTCAATTTCGACACCAACTGGAACATCATCGCCTATCCGAGCCCATCATGGGCCAAGCAGGTGTTCCCCAACGATCCCGAGGACGTCGCGATCGGCAAGCTCGCGGATGCGATCTTCGCGGCCTCCCGCGTCGATCGCGAGGACGCGATGGCCAATTGGGCGAGCCACAATGCGGTGCTGCGCGAGCGCACCAACTGGCTCAACGGCCAGCGTTTCCGCGCGTTGCAGTACTCAGGCCCGGGCACCGATCTCACCATCGGCCTTGCCGACGGCCATGAATGGGAAGGCGGCGCCTCCCTGTCCAAGAACGGTATCAGCTGCAACGCCAACATCCCGACCGAAGAGGTCTTCACCACGCCGCATTGCCGCCGCGTCTATGGTCATGTCGTGAGCTCGAAGCCGCTGTCCTACCAGGGCACGCTGATCGACAACATCGCGGTGCGCTTCGAGGACGGCAGGATCGTCGACGCGAAGGCCTCGCGCGGCGCCGAGGTGCTGAACAAGGTGCTCGACACCGACGAGGGCGCGCGCCGTCTCGGCGAGGTGGCGCTGGTGCCACATTCCTCGCCGATCTCGCAGAGCGGGCTGTTGTTCTACAACACGCTGTTCGACGAGAACGCGGCCTCGCACATCGCGCTCGGCCAGTGCTATTCGAAATGCTTCGTTAACGGCGCCCAGCTCACGCCGCAGCAGATCGCCGCGCAAGGCGGCAACCAGAGCCTGATCCATATCGACTGGATGATCGGCTCGGCCGAGACCGACATCGACGGCATCCTCGCCGACGGCAGCAAGGTGCCGGTGTTCCGCAAGGGCGAGTGGGCGAAGTAGTTTGCTTCACCTCTTCCCGCTGGGGAGAGGTGAACGTCCTCGCAACAGTCTCTCCTGCCCTCATGCCGCCGCGTTGCGCAGCATCGGGTTGTTGTCGATGCTGAAGCGGTTGAACAGCGTCGTGAACGGGCTGCCGTCGGTGGCCCGCACGATGGCGTCGGAAGCAGCCACCGCCTCGTAGAGCGCACCGACCGGATCGTCCGGCTCGGGCAGGTCGAGGCCCTTGCGGATTTGCTCGCGGGCCTCGTTGATCTCATCCTCTTCGTCGAGGGTCGCCTCCAGTGCATCCGCCGCGCGCCGCATTTCCGCGAGGTCGCCGCCCGCGGAGAATTTGAGAATGTCGAGCCAGTAGGGCCGGACGACGACGAGCTGGATAAAGGCCTCGAACGTACCAGCGATAATTCCTGCGCGGCCCTCCGATGAGACGTAGAGCACATTCTGCGACGGCAGCAGCACGAACGCGCCGCCGGAGCCGTCGCTGCCGACCTGCCGGGGGCTTTCGATGCCGTCGATGGTAAACCAGGACTCATCATCCGGCGTGAAGGAGATATCAAGGCTCCCGAGCCGGGCGACGACCTGGCTGTTGGCTGTCAGAACCTCGGGCGTGAGGGGCATCAGCACGGCTCCTTTCAGGTCACTTCGCGCATTTTGTCGCACCCCGGAAAAGATGGGTTCATGTGCGCGAATTTGCAGGGAAATCGCGGCGTTAGCTGCTTCGCACATGCAACTTGCGGCTGATTGTCGAGGCCTGCGTAAGAAAGAATTAAAAGCCGATCACTAGCGTTGCGTACATCATTGGAAACAATCCGGGCCCCGACCCGGCCAAAAGCCTATTCTATCCCCTGGGGAAACAGATGTCGCGCGCATTGATTGAAATTAGTAGTTGCAATGTGGATCTCGAGCTGCGGCCGATCGAGCCGTCCTGGATCATCGAGGGCAATCCGGTGTCGCGCTCGCACATCCTGTCCACCAGTGCGGACGGTACCGCCTCGACCATCATCTGGTCCTGCACCGAAGGGCGCTTCAACTGGTACTACGACATCGACGAGACGATCATGATCATGGAAGGATCGATCGTGCTCGAAAGCGACGGCATGCCGCCGAAGCGCTACGGTCCCGGCGACGTCATCTTCTTCCGCGACGGCGCGCATGCCAAATGGCATGTCGAAGGCCACGTCAAGAAGATCGCTTTCTGCCGCAAGACCAATCCGGTGATGATCGGTTTCCTGATCCGCGTCGTCAACAAGCTCAAGCGGATGTTCGTCTCCACCGGCGAGCGCCGTCCCGCCTCGCTGATGGGCGCCGGCTAGCGCACGCCCGGACCAAGACTTTTCGAGGACGCTTCCCAGCGGCTACGACGGAAGAGGGGTCGGGACCAACATCCCGGCCCCTCTCTCGTCATGACGGCAAGTGGAGCCGGTAGATATCGGTCGCGGTCTGCGAGAACAGTGCCGTCTTCTCGGCCTCGCCCAGTGGCGCCGCGATACGCTTGAAGGCGTTGAAGATCACCTGATAGCTGCACTGGCCCTTGTTCGGCGGGAAATTGCTCTCGAACATCGCGCGCCTTGCGCCGAACGCCTCGATGCAGGTCTCGATATAGGGCCGCCAGGCCGCGGCAAGCTCCTCGGAGGACGGTGGGCTCTCGCGCAGATGGAAATCGTAGCCCAGCAGGCACATCGCGAGGCCGCCGAGCTTCACCACCACGTTCTCGCATTTGGCGATCTCGCGGATCGAGGCGCGCCATTGCGGAAACACCTCCTCGCGCCGCCCGGCAAAGCGGCCGACGCCGGCCGGACCGCCGCAATGGTCGAGCACGATCCTGGTGTCGGGGAAGGCGCGCGCGAGCTCGGTCAGCTCGCCGATCTGCGGATGGAACAGCCAGGCATCGAAGCTGAGGTTCAGCGGCGCCAGGCAGGCAAAGCCTTTGCGGAAGGTCGGATCCTGCAACAGTCCCTTCGGCCGGTTGGCGTACATGCCCGCGACGACAGGATCTTGGTCCCAGGCCGAGGAATGCCGGATGCCGCGGAAACGGCCGTTGCCCGCCGCGATCTCGGCTTCCAGCACCGGCTTGGCGGCGTCGCCCAGCAGCAGGTTCACATGGCTGACGATGCCGGCGCAGATCGCAGCCGTTCCGTAAGCACCGCTTGCGCTCATCGCGGCGACGCCGTTGGCGAACTCGACTTCGCCGACCGGCCGGAACGCCTCGGGCCCGTGCGCGCGATACATCGAGCGGCAGTCGACATAGACGGTGGCGACGATGTTGTGGCCGGAGCCGATATCCGCCGCCATCTCCTCGATCAGGTAGCGGTGCCCGCGATTCCACAGGTGATGATGGGGATCGACGATCGGCCGCGAGGGATCGATGATCTCCTCCTGATGCAGCGCGAGCCAGTCCTCGCGCGGCTCGACGAATAGCCCGCTCGTGTTGGCGGGTAGACCGCTTGCAGCCATCGGCGTTCGCTCCCTCTATGTTTTTTGTGGCGGGAGCCTAGCATCTCGTCCTTGCGCCCGGCAGCGCGCGTTGCTCAGAGCACCATAGCAACGGCGGAGGAGGTGCGCTCCCTCTCCCGCTTGCGGGGGAGGGTTGGGGTGGGGGTGTCTCCACAGAGAGATTCCCAGTGTGGAGAGAGCCCCCACCCGCGCCTTCGGCGCGACCTCCCCCGCAAGCGGGAGAGGTTGCCGCGAACCCGTGGCCCAATCGATTCAGTCAAAATCCATTCGACTTAACCCTTGCGTCGCCTCGCCCTCACATCGACCACAAGTCGCCAATCGGCTGCGGGAGCCGGCTTGTCCTCGCCGAGCCAATGGAAGGAGCCGTCGCTAATCTCCGTAAAGCTCCAGCGGGTCAGTTCGCCCGCGTCGGTCGTGCCTTCCTGCACGATGTCATCGCCGCGCGGACGGCCGATCTGCTGCCGGAACACGCTGCGGCCGGGATCGAACCAGGAGATCCGCCACGCATCGATGGTCGGATCGTAGACCCGCAGCGTCGTGCCGTACCAGTTGCCGGCGACCGGAAAGGCGGGGCTGCCGGTGGAACGGGGAATGATCCAGACGTCCTGGACGGCGCGGCCTTCCAGCACCCAGCCGAAATGGATTTCGCCGGGCGCGGTGTGTTTCGTTTCATCGGGGCCGCGGGCGGTGATCTCGGCATCCCAGTCGCCGACGAAGCGGCCGTAAAGCCGGAGCGCTGCCGCGTGCTCGGGGTTTGGTCCATCCGCGTGCAGCAGTCTCGCAAAGTCTGTCATGTCGATCTCCTGTTGCGGAGAGATCAGCACCAATGGGCGCCAGCCGGCTTGGAGAAAATTGCGCCTCAGACGCCGTCGAGGATGATCACCGTCGGCTTCGAGGGCAGCGCATCGCGCGACATGCGGAGGGAGCGCTCGATGCGCCGGTCGATCTCGAACTGCTGGCCGATCCGGCGCATGAAATCGTCGAGCGGGGTGGCGAAGCGGTGCATCGGCAGCACCACGGAGGCCCGCAGCCGCCTGGTGATCTCGGAGATGCCGTCCAGCGACATGGTGTAGGTGCCGTCGATCGGCACCATCACGATGTCGAGCCGCCCGATCTGGGCGAAATGGCTGTCGTCGAGCTTGTGGTGAAGGTGGCCGAGATGGCCGATGCAGAGGCCGGCGACCTCGAAGATGAAGATCGAGTTGCCGTCGCGGATCATGTCGGTGCCGGCATCGTCGCCGAAGTAGCGGCGGATGTCGGTCGTGACGTTGCGGATGAAGGTGTCGCCGATGCGCTCCGACACGATGGCCGGCTTGCCGTCCTCGCCCCAGCCGTGCAGCACATGGGGAATGCGTTTGTCGGGGAATAAAGAGTAATGCGTGCTGTGCGCCCGGTTCATGGTGACGACGTCGGGCAACCGTCCGACCTGATAGGCGCCGCTATAGTCGGTGGCGATGCGCAAGCCGCCGGGCGTGTCGATGAAATAGGTGGAGTGGCCGACATAGGTGATCTCGACCTCGGCCGCGGCTGTCGCCTGCCGGAAGGCGACCGGGACGGCGCGGGGCGCGGTGTTGGCCATCGCCAGGCATTCGCTGCGCTGGGGCTGCTGCTGAGCGAGGGCAGGCGAGAGGAGCGCGCCGAACAGCGCCAGAGCGGCCGAAACAAGTCGCCACATATCCGTCCCCGATGACTTCAGGGGAAAGTCTAGCGTGCAATGCAGCGCGGGGCCAATGGGCTTCGATCAACAGCACGTCAGTGTCGCAGCTGTCATCCGCGCCGCTTATTCGCGTCTCGGGCTGAATTTCCAGGTAATGGCGACGAGGCTCGCGGTGATCAGGCCGCTGACGAGGCCGGCGAGGGGGAGAGCGAGCAGCAGCGCGGCGGTGGCGGCCCAGCCGATCGAGGAGAAGGCCTCGGCAAAGGTCGCAAGCCGGGAAGAGGTCTGGCGGCGGCGGAATTGGCTGCGCCGGGCCTGCACCCGGAACCAGAGCTGGATTGCGGTCGCGGAGGCCGCACTGATGATGATCGCACCGGCACTGACCGCGGCCTGGATCGGCGAGGCAAACGCCAGCGCCGCGACCAGCGGGCAGAAGATGACCGCGATCGCGATCAGCACCACCTCGATCTTGGCGCGGATGACGCTGGACGGCGTCAGCGGCGCGGTCGCGACGAGGTCGGGAGCGTCCTCGCCCGAGATCGTCAGCCAGGCCAGTCCGCCGGCAAGCTGTCCCGCCGCCATCACGATCACGGGTGTGATCAGCGTCAGTGCGGCGGAACTGTCGGCGAAGCTGCGCCAGAGCAGCAGCGCCGGGGGCACCAGATAGAGCAGCTGCATCAGGGTCTGCGAGATCAGCCAGGGATCGCGCCAGAGCAGCGAGAATTCCTTGCGCCGCAGCGCCTGCTGCCGCGATCCGCCGCGGAACGGCCGCTGCTTCGCGCCTCGGCGGCCGGATGTGCCGTACGCCGCGGCGTCGATCGCGGTGTCGGCAAAGCGGCCCGAGAAGATCGCCATGACGCTGCCGAGCAGCACCAGCCCGAGCGCGAGAAGCAGCAACAGCGGCTCTCTGTCGCCCAGGGCGGCCCGCGCCGGCCACCACCAGATGCTGTCGACGTCGGGGGCGTGTTCGGCAAAGGTGCCGGAGGTCAGGATGGTGATGCGCGACAGCGTGCCGTAGGACATGATCGCGGCGACCTGGAGCGCGATCACGAAGCCGGCGCCGATGATGGCGGCGAGGACCTGGGCCACGAAGCGCGTCCGTGCCGGACCGATCAGGCGGAACAGCAGGATGGTGACGGCAATCGCGATCGCCGCGGCCGACAGGCCCATCGCGACCACGACGCCGAACGCCGCAAGCCAGCGCGGTCCGCCGCCGATCACCAGTACGTCGATGAAGGGTGTCGAGAACAACAGCGCCAGCACCGTGACGGCGAGCGCGATCGCGGCAATGCGCACCGAGAACAGGTTGGCCAGCGTCGCCGGCGAGGACATGATCAGATCGAGATCGGCGCGGGCGTAGAACACTCGCGTCACCGATTCGATCGCCTGCGACAGCATCAAGGTCCAGGCCAGAAAGATCGTCGCGGTGATCACGATCAGCGAGGATTTGTCGAGCGGCAGTTGCAGGTCGGCGACGCGGCCGATCACGGCCCAGGCCGGCACGTGCAGGAGCGCTGCGAACAGAAGCAGGCCGATGACGGCGACGCGCGTCCGCTTGCGCCGGCCGCCGGTCATCATGGCGAGCCATTCGCGCCAGGCGAGCCGGAGCTCGTGGCGGGCAAACCAGGTCAGCGCGGTCGCCGAGCTCATGCGGCTTCCTGGAGCGTCACCAGCGCGATGAAGAGATCTTCCAGGCTGGTGTCGGCATGGCCGTTCTGCTGGCGCAGCTCAGTGAGCGTGCCTTCGGCGACCAGGCGGCCCGAGGCGATCACGCCGATGCGGTCGGCCATGCGCTCGGCGACCTCGAGGATGTGCGTGGTCATGATCACGGTGCAGCCGGCGCGGACGCGCTCGCTCAACAGCCCCTTCACATGGCGGGCGGAGACGGCGTCCAGCCCCGTCAGCGGCTCGTCGAGGATGATGAGGCGGGGATCGTGCACCAGCGCGCCGGCCAGCGCCACCTTCTGGCGCATGCCCTTGGAAAAGCCCTCGCAGCGCTCGTGCCGGTGCGGCTCGAGCCCGAGCGAGCTGAGCAGCCCCTCGGCGACCGGTTCCGAGGCGGAAGGCGCGATGCCCCAGAGCCCGGCGACGAATTCGAGGTACTCCAGCGGCGTCAGCTTGTCGTAGATCATGGGCTCGTCGGAGACCCACGCCATCACCTGCTTGGCGGCGACCGGATTTTGGAGCGCATCGATGCCGAAGATCGAGACCGCGCCGGCGTCGGGCCGCAGGAGGCCCGCAACCATGCGCAAAGTGGTGGTCTTGCCAGCGCCGTTGGGGCCGACCAGGGCGTAGAATTCACCGGCGTGAACTGTGAGGTCGAGGCCGTCGACCGCCGGACGGTCAAAACGCTTCGTTAACCCTCGGACTTCGAGCGCCGAGCTGTCCGGCTTCATGACGGCCACACCATCCGGTTTTGCATCGCCCGCGACCATGACCCGAAGATGTTTCGGCGCGGTGAATCGCACTGCCGCAAATTCCGTCATCCGTCTTGGACTAAAGGCAAGTCACCGTTTGTTGACAGCGCTTGGCGGTTCAGGCTGAATTGGCACCGGGACAAATGGCGCTGACGCAGCGAAACGACTGCGTAGCGACTGGACACAAGATGCGACGAGGCGATCGAAGAACCGCCGGTTGCGTCAGGAGGAAGCGCGGCGATGCTGGATTTCGTTCAGCAGCTGGTCAGCGGTGTTGCGCTCGGCTGCGTCTACGGCCTGATCGCGCTCGGCTTCGTGCTGGTCTACAAGGCGACCGAGGTCGTCAACTTCGCCCAGGGCGACCTGATGATGCTGGGCGGCTTCTTCGCCTTCACCTTCATCGGCATGATGGGCCTGAACTACTGGATCGGCTTTGCCGGTGCGGTGGCCGCGATGGCGCTGTTCGGCATGCTGGCCGAACGCGTGGTGGTGCGGCCGATCCTCGGCTATCCGCAATTCTCCATCATCATGGCGACCATCGGGCTCGGCTACTTCCTGCGCTCTATCGCCGGCATGATCTGGGGCACCGATGATCTGAAGATCGAGACGCCGTTCAGCCAGGGCGTGCTGCGCATCGGCTCGCTGGTGCTCGCCTATGACAAGCTCTCGGTGATCGCGGCGACGATGATCCTGTGCACGCTGCTCTGGCTCTTCTTCAACAGGACCACGCTCGGCACCGCGATGCGCGCCAGTTCCGAGAACATGCTGGCGGCCTATTACATGGGCATCCCGGTCAAGCGCGTGGTGTCGATCGTCTGGGCGATCAGCGCGGCGGTCGCGACCTGCGCCGGCGTGCTGCTGGCGCCGATCACCTTCATTCACTCCAATGTCGGCCTCGTGCTCGGCCTCAAGGCATTCCCCGCCGCAGTCCTCGGCGGCTTCGGCTCGATCCCCGGCGCGGTGGTCGGCGGCGTCCTGATCGGCGTGATCGAGAGCATGGCCGGCTTCTATCTGGCCGAGGGCTGGAAGGACGTCGCGCCGTACGTCGTGCTGCTCGCCGTGCTGCTGCTCAAGCCCGAAGGCCTGTTCGGCCTTCACGTCCGCAAGAAGGTCTGAACGCCATGCGCTTCCTGTTCAAGACCGACTACGAAGACGACATCAAGCTGTTCCCGCATTCGGGCTATTTCGTCTCCTACGGCATCCTGCTCGCGCTGCTGCTGGTCGCGCCTTACGTGCTCTCCAGCTATCTGATGAGCCAGCTCGTCTTCGTCTGCATCTATGCAACCGTCGGCGTGGCGCTGCTGATCCTGACCGGCTTTACGGGGCAGGCCTCGCTCGGGCATGCCGCGTTCCTCGCGATCGGCGCCTACACGGCGGCCTATTTGCAGAAATACAACGTGCCGTTCCCGGTCTACTTCCTCGCCGCAGGCCTTCTGACCGGCATCATCGGCGCGATGGTCGGCTTTCCCGCGCTGCGGCTCCAGGGCATCTATCTCGTCATCGCCACCATCTCCTTTGCCCTGATCGTCGAGGAGATCCTGGCGCGCTGGGAGAGCGTCACCAACGGCAACGAGGGTATGCGGGTCAAGACGCTGTCGCTGCTCGGCGTCGCGGTGCCGCGCGACAGCCCGACCTTCTATTTCCTGTGTCTCGCCGTTCTGGTGCTGACCATCGTCGGCACGCTCAATCTGCTGCGCTCGCCGACGGGCCGCGCCTTCGTCGCGATCCGCGACAGCGAGACCGCGGCGCGCAGCATGGGCGTCAACGTCGCGCTCTACAAGGTGAAGTCCTTTGCGATCTCGGCGGCGATCACCGGCTTTGCCGGCGTGCTGTTCGCGCACAAGCTCTCGTTCATCTCGCCGGAGATGTTCACGCTCCAGCTCTCGATCGAGTTCATCATCGTGATCCTGATCGGCGGCAGCTTCAGCCTGCACGGTGCCGTGCTGGGCGCGATCTTCATCGTGATGATCGACCCGTTCCTGACCTATTTGAAGGACGACATGCCCGGCATCATCGCCGGCATTGCCGCCGCTTTCGGCGCCGGCACCCAAGGAGCGGCCAACGTCCAGTCCAAGGTCGCGGCCTTCGCCTCGCTCAACGGTCTGAAGGGCGCGATCTACGGCATCATCATCGTGCTGTTCGTGCTGTTCGAGCCGCTCGGGCTCTACGGCCGCTGGCTCAAGATCAAGCTCTTCTTCCAGCTCTTCCCGCTCTACAAGCGCGCCACCTTCAAGCGGCAGAAGATCTACGTGAAGTCGGAGCGCAACCGATGAGCTATTTTCGCGCCGAGAACCTGTCGCTGCATTTCGGAGGCCTCAAGGCCGTCGATGCGGTGTCGTTCGCGGTGGAGAAGGGCGAGATCCTCTCGATCATCGGGCCCAACGGCGCCGGCAAGAGCTCGATCTTCAACCTGATCTCGCGCATCTACCGGCCGACCTCGGGCCGCATCTTCTTCGAGGACCAGGACATCACCGAGCAGCCGCCTTACGATATCGCAAGACTAGGCATCGCCCGCACCTTCCAGAACATCGAACTGTTCGAGAACGCGACGGTGCTGTCCAACCTCCTGGTCGGGCGCCACCGCCATTCCACCACGCAGCTCTGGCAGGAGCTGCTGTTCCTGCCGAGCGTGCGCGCCAACGAGAAGCTGCATCGCCGCCGGGTCGAGCAGGTGATCGAGTTCCTCGATCTCGAGCCCTATCGCGACAAGCTGATCTCGGGCCTGCCCTACGGCGTGCGCAAGGTGATCGAGCTGGCGCGGGCGCTGTGCTCTGAGCCGAAGCTGATCCTGCTCGACGAGCCGTCCTCCGGCCTCAATGTCGAGGAGACCGACGACATGTCGTTCTGGATCCGCGACATGAAGAACGAGCTCGGCGTCACCGTGCTGATGGTCGAGCACGACATGTCGCTGGTCAACCGCGTCTCCGACCGCGTCATCGCGCTGAACTATGGCCGCGTGCTGGCGATGGGCTCGCCCGCCGAGGTGCAGCAGCACCCTGATGTCGTCGCCGCGTATCTGGGAGCCTGACGCGATGGATGCCGCGGCGACACCGGACATCATCCTGAAGCTTTCCAACATCGAGAGCTATTACGGGCCGATCATGGCGATCCGCGGCATCTCGCTGGAGGTGCCGCGCGGCCGCATCGTCACGCTGCTCGGGGCCAACGGCGCCGGCAAGACCACGGTGCTGAAGACCATCTCCGGCATTCTCGATCCGCAGAAGGGCGCGATCGAGTTCATGGGCAAGCCGATCCAGCGCATGGAGGCCGACCGGATCGTGCGGCTGGGCCTCAGCCACGTGCCGGAGGGGCGGGAGGTGTTCCCGTTCCTGTCCGTGCGCGAGAACCTGATGATGGGCGCCTATCCGCGCAAGGACCGTGGCGGCGTCGCGGAGGATCTGGAGCGCGTCTACGGCTATTTCCCGCGGCTGAAGGAGCGCATCGACCAGCCGGCCGGCCAGCTCTCCGGCGGCGAGCAGCAGATGCTCGCGATCGGCCGCGCGCTGATGAACCGGCCGACCCTGCTGCTGCTCGACGAGCCCTCGCTCGGCCTGTCGCCGCTGCTGGTGAAGGAGATCTTCACCATCATCCGCCGCGTCAACGAGGAGCAGGGCATGTCGATCCTGCTGGTCGAGCAGAACGCCAAGGTGGCGCTGGAAACGGCACATTACGGCTATGTGCTGGAGATCGGCCGTATCGTGATGAACGACACCTGCGACCGCTTGATGCATTCCCAGGACATCCAGGAATTCTACCTTGGCGCCAAGGAAGCGGGCGCTCGGGGCGAACGGCGCTGGAAAAAGAAGAAGACGTGGCGTTAAGGCAAGACTTGGCGTTAGATGGGGTGCCCGTCCGCAAGACATAGACCGCCGGCAAGGCAGGCAGCGGAGGGGAAGCGACAAGGAGGAGACGCGCATGGCCCGACCGGCGGTGCTGACGGTCGCTGATACGATCGCGAAAAGCTTCTTGCGCGCCGCGGAAACGCGGGGCGACAGGCCGGCGATCCGCGAGAAGAAGTTCGGCATCTGGCAGCCGACGAGCTGGCGCGAGTGGCTGGAGATATCGAAGGAGATCGCCTACGCGCTTCGCGCGATCGGCTTCATGCCCGGCGACGTCGCCTCCATCATCGCCAATGCCGTGCCGGAATGGGTCCATGCCGACATGGGCATCCTGTGCGCCGGCGGCGTCTCGTCCGGAATCTATCCGACCGATGCCTCGTCCCAGGTCCAGTATCTCGTCAACGATTCCGGCACGAAGGTGATCTTCGCCGAGGACGAGGAGCAGCTCGACAAGATCCTCACCTGCCGCACACGCTGCCCGTCCCTGCAAAGGATCGTCGTGTTCGACATGGAGGGCCTCAGCGGCTTCTCCGACGACATGGTGATGTCGCTCGACGAGTTTCGTGCGCTCGGGCGCAACCATATGGTCGGGCGCGAAGCACTGTGGCAGGAGATGATCGACAGCCGCGGCCCTGAAGATCTCGCGGTGCTCGTCTATACCTCCGGCACGACCGGCCCGCCCAAGGGCGCGATGCACGCCAACCGCAGCGTCACGCACCAGATGCGGCATGCCAACGACTTCATCCCGGCGCGGGAGAACGAAGACCGGCTGATCTTCCTGCCGCTCTGCCATGTCGCCGAGCGCATCGGCGGCTACTACATCTCGGTCGCGCTCGGCTCGGTGATGAATTTTGCCGAAAGCACGGAGACGGTGCCGGACAATCTGCGCGAGGTGCAGCCGACCATCTTCCTCGCGGTGCCGCGCATCTGGGAAAAATTCTATTCCGCCATTACCATCGCGCTGAAGGATGCGACGCCGCTCCAGCAATGGGTCTACCGCCGCGCCATCGGGATCGGCTACCGCATGGTCGATTGCCGGATCGAGGGCAGGGCGCCGCCGCTGTCGCTGCGCCTCGCTAACCAGCTCGCTTACCGGCTCGCCTTCCGCAACATCCGCCGCATGATCGGGCTCGATCGCTGCCGCATCGCCTTCACCGGCGCGGCGCCGATCGCGCCGGAGCTGATTCGCTGGTATCTCGCGCTCGGCATCGACATGCACGAGGTCTACGGCCAGACCGAGAATTGCGGCGTCGCCACCATGATGCCGGCGACGCGGATCAAGCTCGGCTCGGTCGGCACCGCCGTGTCCTGGGGCGAGGTCGCGCTGTCGCCCGACGGCGAGATCCTGATCAAGGGCGACTTCCTGTTCATGGGTTATCTGAACCAGCCGGAGAAGACGGCGGAGGCCATCGATCCGCGCGGCTGGCTGCACACCGGCGACGTCGGCACCATCGACAACGAGGGCTTCGTTCGCATCACCGACCGGATGAAGGACATCATCATCACCTCCGGCGGCAAGAACGTCACGCCGTCCGAGATCGAGAACCAGCTCAAATTCTCGCCCTACATCTCGGATGCGGTGGTGATCGGCGACAAGCGGCCGTACCTCACCTGCCTCGTCATGATCGATCAGGAGAACGTCGAGAAGTTCGCCCAGGACCACGACATCCCCTTCACCAATTATGCGAGCCTGTGCCGGGCGACGGAGATCCAGGACCTGATCTGGCGCGAGATCGAGCAGGTCAACGTCAATTTCGCCCGCGTCGAGACCATCAAGAGGTTTTTCCTGATCGAACGCCAGCTCACCCCGGAGGACGAGGAGCTGACGCCGACCATGAAGCTGAAGCGCAGCTTCGTGAACAAGCGCTACGCCGCCGAGATCGACGCCATGTATCGCGAACGTGCGGTGGCGTGAGGCGCGCGGCCGGAAGGCCGTGCGCAAGGAGACGCTGAAATCAGCGAAGGAGCGATGGCCAACCCTTCGCGCAACAAGGGCCAGGGAGAGGAGACGTCAATGTCGAAATCGTTCAGGGCGTTCGGCCTTGCGGTGAGCGCGGTGGTGCTCACGCATCTGCCGGCCGCAGCACAGACCAAGGTCACCAATGAAGGCATCTCGGCGACCGAGATCGTGATCGGCACCCATCAGGATCTGTCGGGGCCGATCAAGGGCTGGGGCGTGCCGGTCTCCAACGGCATGAAGATGGCGGTCGAGGAGGTCAACGCCGCCGGCGGCGTCAACGGCCGCAAGATCCGGCTGGTGGTCGAGGACAGCGGCTACGATCCGAAGAAGGCCGTGCTGGCGTCGCAAAAATTGATCGAGCGCGACAAGATCTTCGCGATGGTGGGACCAATGGGATCGCCGACCGTGCTCGCGGCGCAGGACATCCTGCTCGACGCCGGGGTGCTTCAGCTCTTCCCGCTGACGGCGGCGGAGTTCACCTTCAAGTTCGATCCGGCCAAGCCGCAGGAGCGGCTGAAGTTCAACAACCTCCTGCCCTATGTGGAGAGCACGCGCGCCGCGCTCAAATACATGATGGAGTGGAAGAGCTTCCAGAAGCCCTGCATCATGCACCAGGACGACGAGTACGGAAAGAACGTGCTTGACGGATTCAACCAGCAACTGGCTGTGATGAAGGTGCAGCCGGCCTCGATCACGAGCTACAAGCGCGGCGCCTCCGACTTCAGCGCCCAGGTCGCGAAGATGAAGTCCGACGGCTGCGACCTCGTCGTGCTCGGCGCGGTCCTGCGCGAGCCCATCGGCGCCATGACCGAGGCCAGGAAGCTCGGCTGGGACGTCACCTTCCTCGGTGCGACGCCCGTCAACGTGATGGAAGTGCCCATGCTCGGCAAGGAAGCAGTGGAAGGCCTCTATGCCGCGTCGGGCTTCGAGATCCCGTATGAGGACACCGCCAAGGGCAAGGTCCACGACTGGCTCGTCAACTACAAGAAGATGTTCAACACCGACGCCAACACGCAGGCGATCATCGGCTACAACGCGGTGATGACCTTCGCCTTCTATGCGCAGAAGGCGGGCAAGGACCTCACGGGACAGAAGATGCTGGACTCGCTCGAGTCGGGCGAGAAGTTCCTCGACATCTTCAACTCGCCCCCGACGAAGTTCTCCAAGACCGACCACCTCGCCAACACCATCACCCAGGTGCAGCAGGTCAAGGGCGGCCGCTGGGTGCTGGTGAAGGACAATCTGATGTTTTGATGCGTCTTCGCCTCTCCCCGCGTGCGGGGAGAGGCCGGAATTTGCGGGAGCAAATTCCGGGTGAGGGGGAGTCTCCGCGAGTCCATCTTTCACCGTCTTTGCGGAAGCTGCCCCTCACCCCAACCCTCTCAGCGCGAGCGGAGCTCGCCGCGGCCCCGCGAAGAGCGGGGAGAGGGAGAAGAAACACCTACGATCCGCCGCCCGCGGTCCCCGAATTCACCGGTGCCAGCTCGTCTTCACGGCAGCGCCAGCCGTCGCCGGCTTTGACGAAGGCGAAGGTGCGCTGGATCCTGAGGCGGCGCGTGACGTTGAAGGCGTCCGCGGAGCGCTCCTTGTTGCCGGCGGCTCCCGGCTGCGGACGACCCGTCCTGGCGTCCCAGCAGGTGCCGGTGCAGGTGGAGGCGACCTTGCTGCATGTGGCGAAGGGCGCCAGCACGACCATTTCGATCTCGCCCGTGACCTGCGCCTCCTGGTCGCTCACCTGGCTGTCGACGGCGTAGACGCGGTTGATGCGCAGGAAATTTCCGCAGGAATTGGCCGCGTGAATCCGCGCGGCGCAGAAGTCGACGGCGTCGGTGTCGGGCGAGCGGGCCGCGACCTGCCGGCCGAACACCTTTTTGGGATCGCCCTTGGCGGCGCGGATCTCGTCGATCTTGTGTGCGAGGTAATCGGCGAGGCAGCTCTCCGCCGATTCGAGCTCTTGCAGCGGCACGTTCTCCTTGCCGACCAGATTGCATCTGCGGTCACGCTCTCGCGTCCACCGGCCGTATTCAGCGAAGGCAAAGCGGGCCGCAGTCGGGTCCAGCTTGCCGATCAGCCCGAGCACCTGGCCATTGAGCTCCGTTTCGGCGAGCGCCAGCGAGGGCTCCGCGCAGATCAGTGCGCCCGCGGCCGTATTGGCGGCGAGACAGTCGAAATCGGGATCACGCAGGATCGTGGCGCGCTCCTCGGTCACCTTGAGGAGACACGCCTTCACCCGGTCGAAATCGTCGGCGCGGATCCGGGTCTGGCCGACGATGCCGCAGCCGAGATTGCGCTGGCGGCCCCAGATGGCGTTCTCCTCGATGGCCGGCAGGCGGTCGGGCAGGCGGGCGAGCCGCGCTTCGATCGCCGTGCCCAGCTTCTCGGCGGCGGCGGCAAGCTCGGCGTCACCGCAGATCAATTGATTGCCGGGGTCGCGAATCTGCTGGCAGTTGTTCCTGGCGAACAGCGGCAGCTTGTCGGCGATGGAGCGGTCGGATGGGCCGGATTGCGCGAACAGGGGTGCCGCGGGCGCCAGCAGCGCAAGCACAATCAACCCGATGAACCGCATTCCAGTCGCCCCCGCCTTGCCGGAGGCATGCTAGCGCCCCGGATCGCGCGGTGGAATGAATTTGTGGGGCGGCGCTTTGCGCCGACCCGTTGGCTCTATCCGGCTACAAGCTAGCTCAGTGCGCCTCGGCCGTGGCCATCGAGAACCGCACCGGCTCGTCGACATATTTCAGCACGGCCGACTGGTACAGCACGAACAGCGGCTGGTAGCCCCGCGAGTCGTCGTCCTCGACCATCGCCATGCGGCGGTTGTCCAGCATCAGCCAGTGTCCGTCGAGCTTTGCCGCGGCAACCGCATGCTCCTCGCCGGCGCGGATGTCGCGCACCACGACGACGCTGAGGTCCTCATTGGCAACGCCGGCGAGCCGCAGCGCGGCCAGCTTGGCGATGGCATAGTCTTCGCAGTCGCCGGCGCCGCGCTGGAAGGTCGCAAGCGGCGAGCTCCAGACGTCGTCGGCGCCGTCATTGGCAGCGCGGATGGCGAGGTTGATGGCGCGATTGGTCTCGCCCAGCCGGGCGCGGCCGTCGCGGGCGCGGGCCTGGTCGACGATGGCGAGCAGCTTGAGCGCCGCAGGCGATGCGCAATTGTCGCGGTCGCCGTCGCACAGCGCGAGCTGCACCATGTCGTCGTCGAGCCTGGATTTCAGCGCGGACCATTTCTGCTGGAGGCTGCCGGACGAGATGGCAAAGGCGAACACGCCGAACGGTTCGGCGGATTTGCGCACGAGGACGCCGGCGCCCGGCGACAGCAGCGTGCCGGCGCGGAGCTCTGCGGCCGATCCGAGCAGGACCAATCCGCACAGGACAAGGATTGCGCGCCAGGCGCGCGAGCGAGCAGCGGTCTCCATCTGACATCCCCTTCCGGCTTCGCCAGGTCCCCCTCGACCTGTACGTGCCGGGCTTTGTTGCTTTCGCGGAGATAGTGCGAGACGGGCCGTTTTGTTCTGCTTAATGCGCCCGGCAGGGGCCCCAAAACCGTGGGACAGGCTGAAACGGCTCTGCCCAAATTGCGTAAAATTTTACGAATCGGGGACTAGGAGGTGTCCGGTCGCCGCGAAATGGAAACAATTGCAGGCAGAAGTTGCAGGTAGGCTGATTCTGGCGCCTATGGCTAACGACCCGCTATTTCACGGGTTCTGTTAGTTGGGTCACAGATTTAGTTCCGTATTTCCCGCAGGATGCCCCGGGGTTCCACGAAGAAAAGATGACATGAGTATCTGCCGCTTGATCTATACGGCAGTTTACTTTGGATGACTGAGAATGTGCGAAAACAGGCCGACTTCAACTTCAGAATACTGCAAGGAATACTTTATCCTCACCATGAGGGCACTGCTCTTCGAGGGCTCCGATCGTCAAGTGACGCGAAATCACACAAGCAATAGATGGTTTCCAATAGATGGTTTCGCTAAGGATTTAGTAATGCTATGCAAGCTTAGGCGGTTGATACTTACTTAAATTTTAACCCTTTTTACGGTGCCCGGTTGAATTACGCTGGCAAATTTGACGCCGCGATCTTCTTGGACGGCCAGGGTTCCCACTCGCCCGCCGATCTCCATGTCGATTCCTTTACCGCCAAGCCCTTCATCGCGAAGGCGCACGGTCACGTGCCTGATGGCGCGTTCGTGGTTCCCGAACCGAACCTGATCTTCAACGGCGAGTTCAAGCGCGCCGGTCTCGACCTCGTGCTGTCCCATGAGGGACACGAGTTCGTCGTTCACGATTATTTCAGGGGCGACAAGCGCGCCGCGATCGCCTCGCCCGATGGCGCCCACCTCACCGGCGACGTCGTCAACGCGCTCACGGGCCATGTGCAATATGCGCAGGCCGCGCCCGGTACTGCCGCAGCCCAGGTCATCGGCCACGTTACCAAACTCTCCGGCAGCGCGACCGCGGTCCGCAACGGCGTTTCGGTCATCCTGAACAACGGCGACAATGTCGAGAAGGGCGACGTGGTCTCGACCGGCGCGGATTCGACGCTCGGTATCACCTTCATCGACGGCACCGTGTTCGGCCTGTCCTCCAATGCGCGGATGGTGCTGAACGAGATGGTCTACGACCCCAACGGGTCGAACAACTCCTCGCTGCTCAGCCTGGTCGCCGGCACCATCACCTTCGTCGCCGGCGAGACCGCCAAGCACGGCGACATGAAGATCGACACGCCGGTCGCCACCATGGGCATCCGCGGCACGGCGGTGCTGACCCAGATCAACTTCGTCGTTCCCGCCGGCGGCGGCGATCCGCAGCCGCAGGCGAGCTTCCAGGTGCTGGTCGAGCCGAACGGCACGACGGGCTCCTACATCCTGTTCGACAAGGTCACGCTGCTGCCGATCGCGACGGTCAATCAGGCCGGCCAGATGATCCAGATCAGCGGCGGCAACGTCTCGATCACCAACGCGCTGATGTCGCCGGACATCCAGAAGCTGATCACGGACGTGTTCACGCTGAAGTTCACCGACAACAACACCAACACCAAGCTGACCACGAACTTCACCGACACGATCACGCAGACCGGCAACATTGTCGTGATCAAGACGGACACCGGTGCCACCGCGACCGCGACCTTCACGAATCCCAATCAGCCGGGTTCGGAGGGGGCGGGCCATAATCCGGCGAGCAGCACCCGCATCCCCGGGCCGCCCCTGCGTCAAAGCCTCGATCTCGACGGCAATGTGAAGACGGCGTTCGCGCTGACCGAGCACGCGAACGCGACCGGCGATACGACGCCCGATACGATCTCCGGCCGGATCACCTTCGTCGACCAGAACCTGGGCGATCAGCCGACGGTGAGCATAAGCCTCGGTGACGCGCCGAACTACGTCTACAAGACCGCCGGCCAGCAGGATGTCACCGGCACGCTCTCTGCACTCCAGAAGCAGGACATCGCGGCGACGCAGATCGATATCCAGGTCGCCGCCGCCGCCGGCAACAACAATAACGGCTCGGCGGTCTGGACCTATACGATTCCCGACCACGTCTTCGACTTCCTCGCGGCCGGCGAAACGCTGACGCTCACCTACAGGGTCCGCGTCGACAACAATTTCTCGGTCAACCCCGAAGCCTCGTTCATCGACATCACCATCACGATCACCGGCACCAACGACAAGCCGGTGATCACCACCAGCGTTCCGACCATCACCTTCGAAGGCGGCACCAGCAAGCCGGGCGGTCCGCTCACCAGCGAGGTGCCGACGTCGGGTACGCTGAGCTTCGACGACGTCGATCTCACCGACAAGCATACGGTGTCGGTGGCGCTGACCAGCGCGACCCTGCCTGATGGCAGCACCGTTCCGCCGGGTCCGCTCGCCGCGTTCCAGAGCGCGATGTCGGTCGCGATCGCGGCGGGTGCCGACAGCACCGGGGACGGCACCGGCACCATCAACTGGTCGCTGGCCGACCTTCCCGTCTACCTCGCCGACTTCATTCCGAAGGGCGAGGTGCTGACGCTGACCTACACCGTGACGCTCAAGGATTCGCAGGGCGCCACCTCGCAGCAGACCATCACCGTCACGATCAAGGGCACCGATGCGCCCGCGGTGGTGTGGATCGCGACCGACCACGCGGGCGCGCCTTCCGGCGGTTTCTGGAAGGACGCGGCGAACTGGGAAACCGGCACCGTCCCGACCATCAATGACGACGTCATCGTCATCACCGATCAGCTGCACGGCCTGACGCCGTCCTATCCGGTGACGATCGACGTCGCCGCCTATGCCAGGTCGGTGACGATGAACGATTTCGGCGGCCCGCCGCCGAAACTGATCAACCAGAGCTCGCTGACGATATCGGGCGCGCTCAACATGGGCGCGGACTCGATCCTCACCAACACCGTGACCGGCACGATGTCGGTCGGCGGCAAGGCCAAGATCCTCGACACGAGCGTGCTTACCAATGCCGGCTATCTGACGCTCCAGGGCGGCGGTGATTTCGCCAGCGGCGCCACGATCAGCAATTCGGGCACGATCGAGCTGTCGGGCGGCACGTTGAACATACTGGCCACGATCCACAATGCCGGCGGCACGCTGAAGGCCGATGCCGGCACGATGCTGATCGTCGATGCCGCGACGGTCGACGGCGGCACCGTCGCCATTCTGGGCACGCTGGAGCTCGACGGCACCAGCCTGATCGAGCACGGCGCGCTGAACAATTCCGGCACGGTCAACGTCAAGGGTACGGCCGAGTTCGCCCACGAGAGCGTCTCCAACACCTCCACCGGGACGATCAAGGTGCTGGCGAATGGCTGGCTGACCGTCGACCAGGGCTCCAGCGTCACCAACAACGGTGCGGTTACCGTCGATGCCAGCGGCAAGCTGACCGTCAACGGCGCGACGATCAGCGGAGCGGGGCCGGTTATCGGCGGCGGTGACGATGAGGGGGGGCCCGTCCTCAACGCCGGCATCCGCGGCACAGGCGTGATCACCGGCAACGGTGAAATCGACCTGACCGGCAACGCCGTCCTGAGCGACGGCATCCTGAACAACAATGCTGTCCTCAACGTCAGCGGCAGCGGCAATGCGCTGAGCAATGAGGGCGTCACCAATGCCGGCACGATCGAGGTGCTGACGAACGGCGCCCTGGCCATCGACCAGGGCTCGACCGTCAATAATTCGAGCGGCAACGTTATCGTCGATGCCAATGCCGCGTTGACCCTGGACCACGCCACGCTCAGCGGCGGCGCCATCAAGGGCGGCGGCACCATCGACGTCACCGGTGCCAGCAAGATCGACGGCGGTGCCATACTCAGCGTCACTGCGGTCACCGCGGCTGCCGCGCTGACGCTGGATGGCGTCACCGTGTCCGGGACTGATATCACCGACAATTCCAGCATCGAGCTCGACAACACCGTCAAGCTCAAGGACGGCGCCAGGATCCAGGGCGGAGCGGTCGCCAACACCGGCACGCTCGAGATCGCCGGCGCCGCGACGCTGCTCAACGATATCCTGACCAACACCAGCCATGTCATCAAGATCGACGATGGCCAGACGCTGACGCTGTCCGGTACCGAGATCACCGGCGGCACCATCGACAATTATAGCGGTGCGCAGGGCGGCGCGATCGACGTCACCGGCAACAGCAAGATCGACGGCAACGCAACCCTGAACAAGGGCACGGTCACGGTCGAAAACGGCGTCACGCTGACGCTCGACGATGCCACCATTGCGGGAGCCACGATCGGCAATGGCGGCACCGTCAAGGTCGATCCCGGCAAGAAGCTGACTCTGGCGGGTGCGAGCCTGACCGGCGGCGCACTCTCCGTTTCGGGCACGCTGGATTCGTCCGGGGCGACCACGATCACCGATGCTGCCATCACCAGCAACGGCCTGATCGAGGCGGTTGGCGGCCTGCTGACGCTTGCCACGATGACCTCGGCCACCATCGCCAACGCCGGCACGCTTCAGGCCAATGGCGCCGAGCTCGACATCGACCACGAGGCCGTCACCAACACCGGCACGCTGGCCGCGATCAATGGCGGCACGCTGAAGCTGATCGCGATGACGGTGATCAACGGCACCGGCGCGGTTTCGGTCACATCAGGCTCGACGCTCGATCTCGTCGGTGCAGTGATCGATGGCGGCACGTTGACGATCGCGGGGACGCTGGAATCGACCGGCACGAGCGCGATCCACAACGCCGATATCACCAATACCGGCACGATCGCCGTCACCGGCGGCACGCTGACGATCGATCCCGGCGTCCTTCACGCGATCACCAATCACGATCTGATCGAGGTGGTGAACGGCGGCACGCTGAAGCTGATAACCGCCACCGTGGCCAGCGCCGGCGGAACGATCTCGATCGACGCCGCGTCAAAACTCCATCTGTCCGACGTTTCGATCAATGGCGGCAGCCTGAGCAATTCTGGCAATCTCTACGGGGTCACCGGTCTCAACACGATCTCGGCGGCGGTCACCAACACCGGCACCATCGAGGTCCAGGCCGGAACGTTGAACCTCTCCGGTGGCCTCAGCGGCGTCGGCGCGGTGATCATCGACAACGGCGCGATGCTCGAGCTCGGCGGTGCGGACGCGCAGACGGTCCTCTTCGCGGGCGGCTCCAACACGCTCAAGCTCGACGATACAAGCCACGATTTCAGCGGTACCATCAGCGGTCAGGCGTCAACGGGAGGCACCTTCACCATCACCGGTGATGCCGACATTGAGGCATTAAGTGGTGATGCGGTCGACTTCACCGCCTCGGGTGGGTCGGCCGGTAGCCATGGTGACATCATTCTCACGCCCACCGGTGCACTGACCGGTGCGGCCAATGGCGTCGTCGTCACGCAGAATGGCACAGGCGACATCTCGCTGACGGCGACCGGCAACATTACCGGCAGTGCCGGTAACGGCATCACGTTGCGCGACAGCCAAACGGGCTCCGGTGCCATCACGGTCAACAATCTCACCGGCAAGGCGACCGGCTCCGGCGCGAATTCGGTCGGTTTGCTGGTCGAGAACCTGAACACCGCCAACGGCGGCGACATTTCGATCACCCAGCTTGGCGGCGCCGCGGGCGGCGCTTACGGCATCGATGCGCACACCGAGGGTGGCGGCGACATTACCATCGACGCCGGCGGCACCATCACGGGGAACTCGATCTACGGCATCCGCTCGCGCAGCTATGGCTCAGGCAGCACGACCGTCAGGACGGAGGCCGGCAGCGGCGTCACGTCGGGAAGCTCCGGCGTCGTCGCAGTCAATCGCGCGAGCACGCTCCTGGCCTCGGATCACAGCTCGATCACCGTCACCAACTACGGCACCGTCAACTCCGGTGCGAGCCTCAATCTGAGCGGCAACGCGCCGGCTGGCCTCGAGGCCGGCTACCTCGGCGCGACGACTGGCTTTGGCGCCAATGCCAACGTCTATGGCAACGTCGTCGTCAACAACTACGGCAATGTCGCCGCCGCGGGCGGCTACGGCATCCACGCCTACAATTACGGCAATGGCGACGTCACGGTGAACGACGGCGCCGGCACCACCGTCATCGGTGCCGAGATAGGTATCCGCGCCCAGGCGCTGAACGGCGGTAGCGGCAACGTCACCGTCACGCTCGCTGCCAATGCCTCGGTGAAGGGCACGACCAGCTACGGCATTCTCGCCTATAGCATCGACCAGGGCGACATCAGCGTTACCCTGGCGAGCGGCGATAGCGTCATCTCGGGCAGCTCCGGCATCGTGGCGGTCAACTACGCTGCGGCGATCGCAAGCGGCGTACACAGCACGATCTCCGTCGTGGCGCACGGCACCATCCATTCCGGCTCGGCGCTGAATGGCGATACCACCACGCCGGGCGCGATCATCGCGGGCTACAAGCCGGGTGGCAGCGGCGTCTTCTCGAACGCCGTCAGCGGCGACGTCACCGTCACCAGCGATGCGACCATCACCGCGGATGCCGGCTACGGCATCGAGGCGTTCACCTGGGGCGTCGGCAAGGTCACGGTCACGACCGGCGCGGGCTCCTCGATCACCGCGGCGGGCACCGCGATCGGTGCCTTTGATCACGGGGGCGGTGACGTCAGCGTCACCAACAACGGCTTCGCCACCGGCGCGGTCGGCCTGTCCGCTTTTGCCGCGGGCGCAGGCGCTGTCACCATTGTCAATAACGGCCATATCGCCGGCACCAGCAGCGTCGGCATCAGTGTCAATCAGAACGCCGTCGCTCCGGGCGATCCGGCCGCGACCGGCTCGACGCACATCACCAACACCGGCTCGGTCGTGGGCGCGACCGGCCATGCGGCGATCTTCATCCAGGAGAACGCGAACGGCCTCGCGACGATCGACAATTCCGGCACGATCGGGCCGGCCGTCGCCTCCACCGTGACCTCCGCAACTTATGCGATCGTCGAGACCGGCGGCGCCGTCATCATCAACAACACCGGCCACATCAACGGCAACATCTCGGTCGCGAGCGCGACCTTCAACAACAATGCAGGCGGCATCTGGACCGTCGGCGGCAGCAGCGTCTTCGGCAACGTGTCCTCGATCGTCAACGCCGGCGAAATCGATCTGCTCAATGGCGCCTCGATTTCGGTGAACGGAACGGGCATCAGCAATTCCGGCGACATCGACAGCTGGGGCGCGGCGTCGATCACGGGCACCATCGTCAACAGCCATCTCATCGAGGTCCACACCGGAACGCTGACGCTGTTCGGCTCGCTGACCGGCGCAGGCTCGGTCACGATCGACGCCAATGCGACGCTCGAGATCAAGAACCTGGTGTCGCAGACCGTCACCTTCGCCGGCGCCGGCGGCGAGCTCGAGATCGACACGGCGACCTTCGGCGGTTCGATCGCCGGCTTCGCCGCCAACGAGAAGATCGACCTGTCGACCATCACCTGGGACGGCGGGACCACGGCGACCTATGACGCCCTCACCGGCAATCTCGTCGTGAGCGATACGCATAACCACAGCATCACGCTCAAGCTCATCGGCAGCTACAGCGACACGCATTTCATCACGAGCAGCGACGGCAACGGCGGCACCATCGTCGAGATCGCCCCGGTCGATGAATGGACCAATCCTGCCGGCGGCGACTGGAACACGGCGTCGAACTGGAGCCTGGGCGTGCCGGCGGCCAGCTACGACGTGAAGCTGCTCGCCGGAGGCGAACCCTGCACCGTCGACAGCGCGGCCAACGTCACGATCCACGACCTCACCGTCGCCTCCGGCGTGACGCTGCTGACCGAGCCCGGCACCGTGTTCACGGTGAAGGGCGACGTCGTCGACAATGGCCTGATCGAGGCCGGCCCGTTCTCCGGGAATGACATTTCGACGATCGACATCAAGGGCAATGTCAGCGGCACCGGAGCGATCGAGATTTCCAACAAGGCCGTCGTGGAGATCGAGGGCTCCGTGTCGGGGATCGTCGTCTACTACGACAACGGCCTGGGCACCCTTGTCCTGGACCATGCCAAGGATTTCCACGGGCTCATCTCGGGCTCTCCGGCCGGAGCTCCGCTCTCGTCCGGCAATCTGATCGACATGAAGGATCTCGCCTGGACATCCTCGATGTCGGCGCAGGCCCAGTACAATTCGGACACGAACGTCACGACCGTCGACTTCTACAACGGCGCGACCACCGTCACCCTGCAGTTTCTCGGCAGGGACCTGAATTGGACCCTTCAGAGCGACGGTCATGGCGGCACCACCGTTTATGATCCGCCCGCCGACACGCCCATGACGATCGAGACCGGCGCGGTGCTGAACCTCAGCGAGGCTTCCGCACAGAGCGTGACCTTTGCCAACGGGACCGGTACCACCGGCACCTTCGCGATCGAACACGCCGCCGATTTCACCGGCGTCATCAACGGCTTTGCGGGTGACGGCACCACCGCCAATTCGGATCTCCTCGACCTCAAGGACATCGGCTTCGCGAGCCTGACCGGGGTGACCTACACCGAAAACGCCGACCATCTGGGCGGCGTGCTGACGCTGTCCGACGGGACCGACACCGCGACCATCAGGTTTGCCGGGAGCTACAGCATCGACAGCTTCCATTTCGCAAACGACGGCAACGGCGGCACGCTGGTCGTCGATCCGCCCACGGGACCCACCCTGGTCGGAACCGACGGGCAGGACCAGTTCTCCTTTACGAATTCGACGCTTCCGGTTCAGAGCACGATCGTCGATTTCGAGCTGGGCCAGGACAAGATCGACCTGCAGAAGTTTGCGAGCATCCACTCCTTCAGCGATCTCGGCATCACGCAACAGGGAGCCGACACGCTGGTCACGCTCGACGATCACCAGTCGATCCGCCTGAAGAATCTCGTGGCGAGCAGCCTGCACGCCGGCGATTTCATCGTCGCGAACCATGCCTGACGGTCATTCCCCCGGTTCGGCTACGGCGCCTCGTTCGCGGCGGATTCCGGTATCAAAGACGTAGCTGATTGCGTATTGTCGCCCGAACATCGGACGAAGAAGAGCTGCGGGAAATTCAGGCGATATGAAACGTCTCAAGATCCTCCGGCGGTGGTTTGCGCGGAAGCTTGGCCTTGCGCGGCTGATGTGCCTGGCGCTGCTGGTCGTCTTCGCCGGCGCCCGGCTCTGGGATCCGCCGCCGATCCAGGAATTGCGGCTGCGCACCTTCGACATGTTCCAGCTGATCGATCCGCGCCACAAGACGGCGCGGCCGGTCACCATCGTCGACATCGACGACAAGAGCCTCGCCAGGCTCGGGCAGTGGCCGTGGCCGCGGACGCGGATCGCCGATTTGATCCAGAACCTCACCAGCAACGGCGCGGTCGCGATCGGTTTCGACGTGGTGTTCTCGGAAGCCGACCGGCTCAACCCGGATCTGGTCGCGAGCCAGATGCGCTATCTGGACGATGCCACCCGCGCCAAGCTGCGCGAGCTGCCGACCAATGACCAGATCCTTGCCGATGCGATCAAGCGCTCGCGCGTGGTGCTGGGCGAGACCGGGCAGCGGGCGATCTCGTCGGAGATCGACAAGGAGCTCCCCTTCACCGGCGTCGCGACGGTCGGCGAGGACGGTGCCGAACGCTTTCTGTTCGAATTCCCGGGCCTGCTGCGCAACGTGCCCGTCATCGAGAAGGTTGCGGCGGGCCGTGGCCTGTTTTCGATCAAGACCGAGCGCGACGGATTGATCCGCCGCGTGCCGATGATCATGCGCGCGCAGGGCATGGTCATGCCCTCGCTCAGCCTCGAGATCCTGCGCGTCATCACGGGAACGCCGACGCTGCTGGTCCGGACCGACAAGACCGGCGTGCGGGGCGTGCGCCTCAAGGGCGTCGAGATCCCGACCGACAGAAACGGCCAGCTCTGGGTGCATTACGCTCGCCAGGATCCCTCGATCTACGTCTCGGCGGCCGACGTGCTCGACAACACCGTGCCGCCCGCCAAGATCGCCGGCAAGCTGGTGCTGGTCGGCACCTCCGCGGTCGGGCTCAACGACATCAAGACCACGCCGGTGTCCTCGACCATGCCGGGCGTCGAGATTCATGCCCAGGTGCTGGAGAGCGTGCTGAGCGGCGCGGTGATCTCCCAGCCGAACTACGCGCTCGGCGTCGAATTGATCGCCGCGCTTGTCATCGGCCTGCTCGTCATCATCTTCACGCCGAACCTCGGCCCGGTACGCCTCGTGCTTGCGGGCGCGATGTTCGCCGCCATCCTGGTCGGCGTGTCCTGGTTCTTCTACGCGCAGTACCGCTACCTCATCGACTTCACCTACCCGCTGCTGTCGACCACCGCGATCTACCTGACGCTGATCTTCGCCAGCTTCGTGCGCGAGCAGCGCCAGCGCGTGCAGATCCGGGGCATGTTCGCGCAGTACATGTCGCCGGTTCTGGTCGAACAGCTGGCGCAGTCGCCGGAAAAGCTCGTGCTCGGCGGCGAGGAGCGCGAGATGACGATCATGTTCTCCGACGTGCGCGGCTTCACCACGATCTCGGAGAGCTACAAGCACGATCCGCAAGGTCTCATCACGCTGATGAACCGCTTCCTGACGCCGCTGACCGACGTGATCATCGATCAGAAGGGCTATATCGACAAGTACATGGGCGACGCCATCATGGCGTTCTGGAACGCGCCGCTCGACGATGCCGAGCACGAGGTCAACGCCTGCGAGGCTGCGATCCAGATGCTGGAGCGGATCGACGCGGTCAACAAGGAGCGCGAGGAGGAGGCCGCCGACGGCGGCCACGTCTACATCCCGCTCAATGTCGGCATCGGCCTCAACACCGGCATCGGCGTGGTCGGCAACATGGGCTCCGACCTGAAGAAGAATTATTCGGTGCTCGGCGACAGCGTGAACCTGGCCTCGCGCCTGGAGGGACAGTCGAAGGAATACGGTTTCCCGATCATCGTCGGCTCCAGGACCGCGCTCGCCGCCAAGGACAAGTTCGCGATCCTCGAGCTCGACTTCATCATGGTCAAGGGCAAGACCGAGCCGGAGGTGATCTACGCCGTCGCCGGCCGCGAGGACGTGATGCATTCAGGCTCCTTCCAGCGCCTGCGCAACGTCACCATCGAGATGCTCGGCTGCTACCGCAACCGCGACTGGCAGGGCGCGCTGGACGCCATCGAGCGCGGCCGTCGCAGCGAGGACGCCGACACGCTGGAAAAGCTGTTCAAGCTTTATGAAATCCGCATCAAGGAATTCCAGCTCAATCCGCCGGCGGAAGGCTGGAACGGGGCATACGCGCTGCTGACGAAGTAGGGGGCACACATTCGCTGTCGTCCCGGACAAGCGCGCCTCAAGCGCGCGCCGATCCGGGACCCATAATCCCAGGGAGGAGTTGCGGCGCGAGATCGGCAACCGCGAGTCTTCGCCAAACATCTCCCTGTGGCTATGGGTCCCGGGTCTGCGCTGACGCTTGCCCGGGACGACAGGGGTGTTTGACGCGGTAGATTGCCCTCACTCCACCCCGATCGTCGTCAGGTCCTGGAACCAGTGCTGCGCCTGCACGAACTGCTTGATCTTAGGCGACAGCGCATGCGGGTTGGTGTCGTGGACGACCCAGACCAGCGCGGCGTCATCGACGATCAGCGCATGCGCCTGGGCGAGCAACTCATCCTGCTTGGCGCTGTCGAAGGTCTGCTTGGCCTCGTCGATCAGCGCGTCGACCTTCGGGTTCTTGTAGCCGCCCCAGTTGACGCCGACCGGCGCGATCTGGCCGGAATGGAAGAAGCGGACGATGGCGTAGAGCGGGTCGGAGGTGACATAGGCGATGTTGTTGGCGGTGATGCCGGCGTTCATCTCGTCGGCCGCGCCCTTGCGCCAATGCGTGTAGAGCGTCTCGAGCTCGACGACCTTGAAGTCGATGTCGATGCCGATCTCCTTGAAGCTCTGCTGCAGGAACTCGTTCATCGGCAGCGACAGCATCTGGCCGGTGCCGCCCTGCGCGATGATGAAGGTGGTCTTCAGCGGCTTGGCCTTGGAGTAGCCGGCTTCCTCGACCAGCTTCTTCGCTGCCGCAAGGTCGTATTTCAGCTCGAAGGTCGGCTTGCCGAACCACGGGCTCGACGGATCGACCTGGCCCTTGGCGGGTTTTGCCAGGCCGTTCATCAGGCCCACGACCGCCTCACGATCGATCGCAAGGTTCAGCGCCTTGCGCAGGCGGATATCGGTCCAGGGCGAGCCCGGCAGCACGCTCAGATGATAATTCCAGACATGCGGCGTGACGTTGTCGACGAGCTTCATGCCGGCCGCCTTCAACTGCGGCACGGCGTCCGGCGCCGGCGTCTCGATCAGGTCGACTTGCCCGGCGAGCAGCGCGTTGGTGCGCGTCAGCGCTTCGGGCATCGGCACCAGCACCAGCTTGTCGACCTTGGGGATGCGCTTCTTGTTCCAGTAGTCCGGATTCTTGGTCAGCTCCGCAAGCTCGCGCGGCACCAGCTTGGTCAGCTTGAACGGGCCGGTGCCGGAGGGCTCGCTGGCGAACTTGTCCCAGTCCTTGCCGAGCTTCTCGTACTGCGCCGGGCTCGAGACCAGGAACCACAGCATCTGATAGGGAAAGAAGGAATCAACCGTCTTGGTGGTGATCTCCACCGTGGAATCGTCGATCTTGGCGTAGCTCGCGACGGACGGCAGGCGGGTCTTCACCTGCGCGCTCTGCCGCTTGTCGAATTGCGGCGCCTTGTCGTTGAGCACCTTGTCGAGATTCCAGATCACGGCATCGGCGTTGAACTCGCTGCCGTCGTGAAACTTCACACCCTTGCGAAGCGTGAAGCGCCATTTGGTCTTGTCGGCATCGTCCACCTTCCATTCGGTCGCGAGGCCCGGCACCAGCTTGCCGGGACGATCGGCGACGTCCATCTCCCAGGCGACGAGCGGATCGTAGATCGTGTAGGCCGTGAACTGATAGGCGCCGGCGCCGCGATCGGGCTGGCCGGTCGTCAGCGGAATGTCCGCCATCGAGATGCCGTAGCGCACCACCGTTTCGGCGCGCGCCGAGATCGCGGAAATCGCCAGCGCAAGCACGGCGAAACAGGTCGTCAGTCGGATACGCATGGCCCAAAGCTCCCAGGAGATTTCGGGACCAAACTTGCAATCTTGATGCCAGAATAGGCAGCGACGTGCCTCCGCAGACGTGCGATCACAAAGACTTGTCGTCGCAGGGGCAATTTGCAGAAAAAGTTTCCCCATTGGCACAGCCATTGCATACGATTGCATCAAAATTAGTCATTGAAAGCCGGAAGAGGACTGAGACGATGCTGATCAAGAACAACAAGACCCGCGCGGCGCTGATCGCGTTGCTGGCGCTCGGCAGTGCCGCCGCATGGCCGCGTGTGGCCAGCGCGGAAACGGTGCTGCGCATCGGCATGACCGCTGCCGATATTCCGCGCACGCTGGGCCAGCCCGATCAGGGCTTTGAAGGCAACCGCTTCACCGGCCTCACCATGTATGACGCGCTGACCGGCTGGGACCTGTCCTCCGCCGATAAGCCGAGCGTGGTGATCCCCGGCCTTGCCACCGAGTGGAAGGTCGACGATGCCGACAAGACCAAATGGACCTTCAAGCTGCGCCCCGGCGTCACCTTCCATGATGGCTCGCCGTTCAATGCGGACGCCGTGGTGTGGAACGTCGAGAAGGTGCTGAAGCAGGATGCGCCGCAGTTCGACGCCAGCCAGGTCGGCGTCACCGCCTCCCGCATGCCGACGCTGGCTTCCGCGAAGAAGATCGACGACATGACGGTCGAACTCACCACCAAGGAGCCCGACAGCTTCCTGCCGATCAATCTCACCAACCTCTTCATGGCGAGCCCGGCGAAGTGGCAGCATTTCTATGACAAGGCGGAAGGCGCCGACGCCAAGGCCAAGTCGCAGGCTGCGTGGACTGCCTTTGCGAAGGATGCCGCGGGCACCGGCCCCTGGAAGATGGCGAGCTTCACCCCGCGCGAGCGGCTCGAGCTGGTCAAGAACGCGAGCTATTGGGACAAGGCGCGCGTGCCCAAGGTCGACAAGATGGTGCTGTTGCCGATGCCGGAGGCGAACGCCCGCACCGCGGCGCTGCTCTCCGGACAGGTCGATTGGGTCGAGGCGCCGGCGCCGGATGCGCTGCCTGAGCTCAAGCAGCGCGGCTTCAAGCTCTATGCGAACGAGCAGCCGCATGTCTGGCCCTGGCAGTTCTCGCGCGTCGAAGGCTCGCCCTGGAACGACATCCGCGTGCGCAAGGCCGCGAACCTCTGCGTCGATCGCGAAGGCCTCAAGGACGGCCTGCTCGCGGGCCTGATGGTGCCTGCGACCGGCACCTTCGAGCCCGGCCATCCCTGGCGCGGCAAGCCGGCTTTCGAGATCAAGTATGACAAGGCGGCCGCGCAGAAGCTGATGCAGGAGGCCGGCTTCGGCCCGAACAAGAAGCTCGAGGTGAAGATCCAGACCTCGGCCTCCGGCTCGGGCCAGATGCAGCCGCTGCCGATGAACGAATATCTCCAGCAGGCGCTCGCCGAATGCTATTTCGACGTGAAGCTCGACGTCATCGAGTGGAACACGCTGTTCACCAACTGGCGCCGCGGCGCCAAGGATCCCTCGGCCAACGGCTCCAACGCGACCAACGTCACTTATGCAGCGATGGACCCGTTCTTCGCACTGGTGCGCTTCCTGCAATCGGGCATGGCGCCGCCGGTCTCGAACAATTGGGGCTTCATCAACAATCCCAAGTTCGACGAGCTGGTGAAGAAGGCGCGCCAGACCTTCGATCCCGCCGCGCGTGACGCCGCGCTCGCCGAGCTGCACGCGGCCTCCGTCGACGACGCGGCCTTCCTCTACGTCGCCCACGACGTCGGCCCCCGCGCCATCAGCCCGAAGGTCACAGGCGTCGTGCAGCCGAAGAGCTGGTTCATCGACTTCTCGCTGGTGTCGATGCAGTAGTTCGCGCCACACGCACGCTGTACCCTCTCCCCTTGTGGGAGAGGGTGGCTTCGCGATAGCGAAGCCGGGTGAGGGGTCTCTCTCCGCGAGTGACCCTCTCTCTCGTTCGATAATGCTGTAACCGCGGATAGAACCCCTCATCCGGCGCTTCGCGCCACCTTCTCCCACAAGGGGAGAAGGGAAGAAAGAATCCGACGTGCTCGCCTATACCGCCAGACGCATCGTCTATGTCGTCCCGATCGTCATCAGCGTCGCGCTGGTGTGCTTTCTGCTCGTGCACATCACGCCGGGCGATCCGCTCGTCGCCGTGCTGCCGGCCGACGCTTCGCAGGAGCTCGCGGCGCAGCTGCGCGCCGCCTACGGCTTCGACCGGCCGCTGCCGGTGCAGTTCGGGCTTTGGCTGCTCCGTGCCCTTCATGGCGATCTCGGCAATTCCATCGCGACGGGGCGCCCCGTGCTCGCCGAGGTCATGCGCGCGGTCGGCAACACCGTCACGCTCGCGATTGCCGCCGCCATCATCGGCTTCACCATGGGCATCCTGCTCGGCCTGATCGCGGGCTATTTCCGCGAGACCTGGATCGACAAGGTCGCGACCTCCTTTGCCATCGCCGGCGTCTCGGTGCCGCATTACTGGCTCGGCATGGTGCTGGTCATTATCTTCTCGGTGCAGCTGAACTGGCTGCCCGCGGTCGGCGCCGGACCGAACGGCTCCAACTCCTGGGCGTGGGACTGGGCGCACCTGAAATATCTCGTGCTGCCGGCGATCACCACGTCGGTGATTCCGATGGGCATCGTCACCCGCACCGTGCGCGCGCTGACCGGCGACATCCTCAGCCAGGACTTCGTCGAGGCCCTGCGCGCAAAAGGCCTGCACGAGCGAGGGGTATTCCGCCACGTCATCAAGAACGCCGCGCCCACCGCGCTCGCGGTGATGGGGCTTCAGCTCGGCTACATGCTCGGCGGCTCGATCCTGATCGAAACCGTGTTCTCCTGGCCGGGCTCGGGCTTCCTGCTCAACTCGGCGATCTTCCAGCGCGACCTGCCGCTGCTGCAGGGCACGATCCTGATCCTCGCGCTGTTCTTCGTCTTCCTCAATCTGCTGGTCGATATCGCGCAAGCCGCGATCGACCCGCGCATCAAGCGGAGCTAGCCGATGAGCGAGCTTCCGTTGTCCGCCACTGCCGACGCCGCGCTGCAGGCCGCGCCCGCCACCAAGGCGCGCGGCTATTGGGCCACCGTCGGCCGCCGCATCGTGCGCGACAAGGTCAGCATGGCCTGCGCGCTGGTGCTGCTGCTGATCTTCCTGTCCGCGATCCTGGCGCCGTGGCTCGGCCTGGAAGACCCCTACAAGGGCTCGATGATCCGCCGCCTTCGGCATATCGGCACGGTCGGCTACCCGCTCGGCACCGACGAGCTCGGCCGCGACATGCTGGCACGGCTGATCTATGGCGGACGCCTGTCGCTGGTCATCGGCATCCTGCCCGTGATCCTTGCCTTCTGCATCGGCACCTCGCTTGGCATCATTGCCGGCTATGTCGGCGGCAAGCTCAACACCGCGATCATGCGCACCGTGGACGTGTTCTACGCTTTCCCGTCGGTGCTGCTCGCGATCGCGATCTCCGGCGCTCTCGGCGCCGGCATCCTCAACTCCATCGTGGCGCTGACCATCGTGTTCGTGCCGCAGATCACCCGCGTTGCCGAGAGCGTCACCACCGGCGTGCGCAACATGGATTTCGTCGAGGCCGCGCGCGCCTCCGGTGCCGGTGCCTTCACCATCATGCGCGTGCATATCCTGGGCAACGTGCTGGGCGCGATCTTCGTCTATGCCACCAGCCTGATCTCGGTCTCGATGATCCTGGCCGCCGGCCTCTCCTTCCTTGGCCTCGGCACCAAGCCGCCGGAGCCGGAATGGGGGCTGATGCTGAACACGCTGCGCACCGCGATCTACGTCAATCCCTGGGTCGCCGCGCTTCCCGGCGCGATGATCTTCGCGGTCTCGATCTGCTTCAACCTTCTCTCGGACGGCCTGCGCAGCGCCATGGACATCAGGAACTAGGCCATGAGCGAAACCAACGCTTCCGTCGCCATGCTTGAGCCGATCGAAGATCTTGGCGGCGTCGCGCAGCCGCTGCTCCAGGTCAACGGCCTGACCAAGCATTTCCCCGTCCGCGGCGGGTTGTTCGCCGCGAAACGCACCGTGCGCGCCGTGGACAACGTCTCCTTCTCTGTCGCCAAGGGCGAGACCGTCGGCATCGTCGGTGAATCCGGCTGCGGCAAGTCCACCACCGCGCGCCTCCTGATGCATCTGATGCCGCGCGATACCGGCGACATCATCTATGACGGCATGACCGTCGGTCAGGCGCTGTCGCTGCGCGAGCTGCGCCGCGGCATGCAGATGGTGTTCCAGGACTCTTATGCCTCGCTCAATCCGCGCCTCACCATCGAGGAATCCATCGCCTTTGGCCCGAAAGTCCACGGCATGGCCGATGGCACGGCGCGGGCGCTGGCGCGCGAGCTGCTCGGCAAGGTCGGCCTCCGCCCGGAAAACTTCGCCAACCGCTATCCGCACGAGATTTCCGGCGGCCAGCGCCAGCGCGTCAATATCGCGCGGGCGCTGGCGCTGTCGCCGCGGTTGGTGATTTTGGACGAAGCCGTCTCCGCGCTCGACAAATCCGTCGAGGCGCAGGTGCTCAATCTCTTGGCCGATCTCAAGCGCGAATTCGGCCTGACCTATCTTTTCATCAGCCACGATCTCAACGTCGTGCGTTACATCAGCGATCGTGTGCTGGTGATGTATCTCGGCGAGGTCGTCGAGCTCGGCCCGGTCGACCGGGTCTGGGACCAGCCGGCGCATCCCTATACGCGCGCGCTGCTGGCGGCGATGCCGTCCTCCGATCCTGACAGGCGTACCGAAAAGCCGCCGATCACCGGCGATCCGCCCAATCCGATCGATCCGCCGTCGGGCTGCCGCTTCCACACGCGCTGCGCATTTGCGGAGCCGCTCTGCGCAAATGCAGCACCAAAGCTCACCGCGGTCGATACAATGGGCCACGAGGCCGCGTGCTACATGGCCATTCCGGGGTCAGGCCATAGCCGCGCGCCCGCAGGGGAAATCGCATGACGAGACCGACACCAAAAGAGATCAAGCCGATCGCGCTAGTTGCCGGCGTTGCCGTGGATGACGAGATCGCAACACGCATCTCCAATTCCATCGGGCCGGCCTTCGAAGGCTTTGCCGCCATCGCCGGCACGCTGCCATTCGACCTCGAGCCGGCTTCTTACGTGCTGGCGCAGACGGCGAAGGTGTCGAAATGAGCACCGAACCGGCATTGATGACGCTCACCGAGGTCGCGCGTGCGATCGCGATGAAGCAGGTGTCCTCGCGTGAGGTGACGCGCGCGCTGCTGCACCGCATCGCGCAGTGGCAGCCGCATCTCAACGCCTTCATGTCGATCGAGGCGGAGGCGGCGCTGAAAGCAGCCGAGGCTGCCGATGCCGAGCTGGCCGAGGGCGAAGTGCGCGGTCCGCTGCATGGCGTGCCGCTCGCGCACAAGGACATGTATTACGATGCCGGCAAGGTCTCGACCTGCGGCTCGCTGATCCGCCGCGATTTCGTCGCGACGACGACCTCCACCGCCTTGCAGCGGCTGAAGGATGCGGGCCAGGTCCGGCTCGGCACGCTGCATCTCGCCGAATTCGCCTATGGACCGACCGGCCACAACGCCCATTACGGTCCGGTGCGCAATCCCTGGAACGTCGCGCATATCACCGGCGGCTCGTCGTCGGGCTCCGGCTCGGCGGTCGCCGCGCGGCTGACCTTTGCGGCGCTGGGCTCCGATACCGGCGGTTCGATCCGCATGCCCGCACATTTCTGCGGCGTCACCGGCCTCAAGACCACCTGGAGCCGCGTCAGCCGCGCCGGCGCGATGCCGCTGTCGCAATCGCTCGACACGGTCGGGCCGCTCGCCCGCACCGCCGAGGACTGCGCGCTGCTGCTGGCGCTGATGGCCGGTCCCGATCCCGAGGATTCGACCGCGAGCCATGAGCCGCTGTCCGACTATGTCGGCGCGACCAAGGGTTCGCTGAAAGGCCTCAAGATCGGCGTGCCCGCGTCGTTCTACGTCGACGATCTCGACAGCGAGGTCGCGCGCGTGCTGGACGAGACCATCGCGGTGCTCAAGCGCGAGGGCGCCGACATCGTCAAGGTCGAGCTGCCGGACCAGCGGCAATTGTCTTCGGCGAGCCAGCTCGTGCTCGCGGCGGAAGCCGCCGCCTTTCACAAGCGCTGGATGATCGAGCGTCCGCAGGATTATGGACCGCAGGTCTTGATGCGGCTGCAGAACGGTCTCGCCGTTCCCGCCATCACCTATCTCGAAGCGATGCGCTGGCGCGGTCCCGCGCTTGCCGCCCACAACGCCGCGACCGCTGGTGTCGACGCGATCATCGCGCCGGCCTCGCCGGTGCCGGCGCCGACCATCGAGGAGAGCGATGTCGGCGGCGGCCCGAATGCGCCGGCCATGGTGCAGCGGCTGACGCTGTTCACCCGCCCGGTGAATTTCCTCGGCCTGCCGTCGCTGACCGTACCGTCCGGCTTCACCAAAAGCGGGCTGCCTGTTGGCATGCAGTTGATCGGCCGCTCCTTCGATGAAGCGACCCTGCTCACCATCGGCGCGGCGTTCCAGCGCGTCACCGACTATCACGATCGGGTACCCAAACTGCCGTCATGACAAAGCTCGTCGAGATCTCAGGCCTCAACATCCGCTTCACCGGCGAGCGCACGGTCTATGCCGTGAACGATCTCAGCCTCTCGCTGGGAGACGGCGAGGTGCTGGGCCTGCTCGGCGAATCCGGTTCCGGCAAGAGCGTGACCCTGCGTGCGCTGATGCGGCTGCTGCCGAAGAAGCGCACGCAGATCACGGGCAAGGTCAACGTGATGGGCCGCGACGTGCTCGCGATGAACGACGAGGAGCTCTCGTCGTTCCGCGGCCAGACCGTCTCGATGATCTTTCAGGAGCCGGCGCTCGCGCTCGATCCGGTCTACACCATCGGTGCGCAGATCGCCGAAAGCGTGGTGCGCCACGAAGGCAAGTCTTATGCGGAGGGCAGGGCACGCGCGCTCGAAATGCTCGAGGTCGTGCGCATCCCTTCCGCAAAACGGCGGCTCGATGCCTATCCGCACGAAATGTCCGGCGGCATGCGTCAGCGCGCGATGATCGCGCTGGCGCTCGCCTGCCGGCCAAAAATCCTGCTCGCGGACGAGCCGACCACCGCGCTCGATGCCACCGTGCAGATCCAGATCCTGCTGCTGCTGCGCGAGCTGCAGCGCGAGTTCGGCATGTCCGTCATCTTCGTCACCCACGACATCGGCGTCGCCATCGAGATCTGCGACCGCGTCGCGGTGATGTATGCCGGCCAGATCGTGGAGCAGGGAACCTTGCGCGACATCGTCCGCACGCCGGTGCACCCCTATGCCAAGGGCCTGCTCGCCTCCACAATCCACGGCGCCAAGCGGGGGCAGCGCCTCGAAACCATCCCCGGCACCCCGCCGTCGCTGGCCGAAAAGCCCCATAATTGCTCCTTCGCCCCCCGCTGCGCCGCCGCCCAGCCGCGCTGCCTGGAGCAACTGCCTGCGAATGTGGAGGTGGGACCGGGCCGGGCGGCAAGGTGCGTGCTGGCGGAGTCGGTGACGGCGTCGTAGCGCTGGCGAGCTGTCGCTCCCGGGACGGTGCGCTCCCTCGCCCCGCTCTTGCGGGGAGAGGGTTGGGGTGAGGGGCCTCTCTCCGCGCATGACCATGTCGAGAGACCCGTACCCCCTCACCCGGATCGCATCTTGCGATGCGATCCGACCTCTCCCCGCAAGCGGGGAGAGGTGAAAAGCCGCCCGCGCCCGCGGCTACCCCTCTCTCTGCCCCTCGCCCGCAAGGGGGAGGGAATGAGAGAGTTTGCGTCCCTCACTTTCCAAACGCGCGCCACTTCGGAATTCCTCTGCGGCAACACCGGCTTGTCACAATTCACCGAGCGCGCTCGGCCAAGGTCCGTTCTACTGTGCATGGGGTTGTTTTCGAGTTTTTTGTTTAGACGCCCCACCGAGGGCGAGCCGACCAGCATTCAGACCCCATTCATCCCGGTTCCGGTTCCATGGCCCCGTTCACGGAGAGGGACCTCACTTATGTACATTTCCAATGAAGGCCTGCTCGTCATTCTGTTCGTCGGCCTGGTCGCCGGCTGGCTGGCCGGCAAGGTGGTGCGGGGCGCCGGTTTCGGCATCATCGGCGACATCGTGATCGGCATCGCCGGCGCGTTTGTGGCCAGCTTCCTGTTCCCGAAGCTCGGCATTCGTATCGGCACCGGGCTCGTGTCGGAAATCGTCTATTCCGCCATCGGCGCGGTCATCCTGCTGCTCGTGGTGCGGCTGGTACGCGGCGGCGGCCGGTTCTAGCGGCGCCTTGACCTAACTTTCGACCTCTCCCCGCCCGGGGAGAGGTGACATGTCTGCAAGAAAAAGCCGCAAGACTGTGAGATTCCGGACTTGCGCGCCAGGCCATCAGGGGGTGATGTGCCCCCACAGGGGATCGGGTTGATTCAGCCGCGTTGGACGAGGGGCGAAAACGCGATGTTAATCCGGATCAAATACTCCTGAAATTGCCTTTGAAATCAGGGGCTTTGCCCCTTACCCGAAAGAGACCAGACTGATGGCAGCCGTCCCTGGCGTTCGCCGTTCGGAGCTCGCTGACGCGCTGCGCGCTTGTCGCACGGCATTCGTCGGCGTCGGCCTGATGAGCTGCATGATCAACCTGCTCTATCTGACCGGGTCGATCTTCATGCTGGAGGTCTACGACCGGGTGCTGCCGAGCCGCAGCATTCCGACGCTGGTCGGCCTGATCATCATCGCCAGCTTCCTCTACGCGGCGCAGGGCGTGCTCGACATGATCCGCAACCGGATCCTGGGGCGGATCGGCACCGCGCTCGACGAGGCCCTGAACAAGCGCGTGTTCGACACCGTCGTGCGCCTGCCGCTGCTGATCGGCAGCCGCAACGAGGGCCTCCAGCCGCTGCGCGACCTCGACAATGTCCGCTCCTTCCTCGGCGGCATGGGACCGAGCGCGTTCTTCGATCTGCCCTGGCTGCCGCTCTATCTCGCCATCTGCTTCGCCTTCCACGTCATGATCGGCGTGACCGCGCTGGTCGGCGCCATCATCCTGGTCGGCCTGACGGTGGTCACCGAGTTCATGTCCCGCCAGCCGGCGAAGGATGCGATGGGGCTTGCGGCCCAGCGCAACGATCTCGCCGCCTCCAGCCGTCGCAATGCCGAAGTGATGGTGTCGATGGGCATGACCAGCCGGATGAACCAGCGCTGGAGCGAGGCCAACGAAAAATATCTCGCCGGCAATCAGCGTGCGAGCGACGTCGCCGGCGGCCTCGGCGCGGTCGCCAAGGTGCTGCGCATGATGCTGCAATCCGCCGTGCTCGCGGTCGGCGCCTATCTCGTCATCCACCAGGAGGCGACCGCCGGCATCATCATCGCGGGCTCGATCCTGTCGGCCCGCGCGCTGGCGCCGGTCGATCTCGCCATCGCGCACTGGAAATCCTTCGTCGCGGCCCGCCAGAGCTGGCAGCGCTTGACACGCCTGCTGGAGCAGATGCCGGCACAGACGATGCCGACCCAGTTGCAGGCGCCCACCAGCCGGCTCTCGGTCGAGGGCGTCGCCATGGTTCCGCCGGGCGATCAGCGCCTCATCGTGCAGGACATCACCTTCGCGCTCGCCGCCGGCAACGGCCTCGGCGTGATCGGGCCGAGCGGCTCCGGCAAATCCTCGCTGATCCGCGCGCTGGTCGGCGTCTGGCAGCCGGTGCGCGGCAAGGTGCGGCTCGACGGCGCGGCGCTCGACCAATGGTCATCCGACATGCTCGGTCGGCACATCGGCTATCTGCCGCAGGACGTGGAACTGTTCGGCGGCACCATCGCGCAGAACATCAGCCGCTTCGACCCCGAGGCTACCTCCGACGGCATCATCGCCGCGGCCAAGGAGGCCGGCGTGCACGAGATGATCATCAAGATGCGCGAGGGCTACAACACGCAGGTCGGCGAGCAGGGCGGCGCGCTGTCCGCGGGCCAGGCGCAGCGCGTGGCGCTGGCGCGCGCGCTGTACGGCAATCCGTTCCTGATCGTGCTCGATGAGCCCAATTCCAATCTCGACACCGAAGGCGACGAGGCGCTGACCCGCGCCATCCGCGCCGCCCGCGAGCGCGGCGCCATCGTCGTCGTGGTGGCGCATCGGCCGATCGGCGTCGAGGCGGTCGACCAGATCCTGGTGCTGCGCGACGGCCGCATGCAGGCCTTCGGCCCGAAGGAGCAGGTGCTCGCCCAGGTGCTCCAGCCGCGCGTGACGCCGCCGGCACCGATCAAGGTCGTCAGTGAGGGCGGAGTGGCCAAGTCATGAGTACAAAGTCATGAGCACAAAGTCATGAGCACGATGGCGATCGGTGGCGGCAAGCCCGCCGCCAAGAAGACCGTGCGGGATTCCATCAAGTTTCACTTGATGCTCGGGCTCGGGATCGTGCTGGTCCTGGTCGTCGGCCTCGGCGGCTGGGCGGCCACGGTGCAGATCTCGGGGGCGCTGATCGCACCGGGCCAGGTCGTGGTCGAATCCAACGTCAAGAAGGTGCAGCACCCGACCGGCGGCGTGGTCGGCGAGCTGCGCGCCCGCGACGGCGACGTGGTCAAGGCCGGCGACGTGGTGGTGCGGCTCGACGACACCGTCACCAAGGCGAACCTCGCCATCGTCACCAAGAATCTCGACGCCGCGCTGGCGCGCGCGGCACGGCTCCAGGCCGAGCAGCGCGGTATCGACAGGATCGACTTCCCGCAATCGCTGCTCGATCGCGGCAACGATTACGACGTCAAGACGCTGCTCTCCGCCGAAACCAAGCTGTTCGACGTCCGCGTCAACGGCCGTGCCGGCCAGAAGGCGCAGCTCCGCGAGCGCATCCAGCAGCTCAACGAGGAGATCGAGGGTCTCTCCGCGCAGGAGCGGGCCAAGGACAAGGAAATCTCGCTGGTGCAGCAGGAGCTCACCGGCGTGCGCGATCTCTACGAGAAGCATCTCGTGCAGATCTCGCGCCTGACCACGCTCGAGCGCGACAGCGCTCGCCTCAACGGCGAGCGGGCGCAGTACATCGCCTCGCGGGCGCAGGCCAAGGGCAAGATCACCGAGACCGAGCTTCAGATCATCCAGGTCGACAAGGACATGGTGAGCGAGGTCTCCAAGGATTTGCGCGAGACCAACGACAAGATCGGCGAGCTGATCGAGCGCAAGGTCGCCGCCGAGGACCAGCTCCGCCGCGTCGACATCCGCGCGCCGCAGGACGGCATGGTGCTGCAATCGACCGTGCACACCGTCGGCGGCGTCGTCACCGCCGGTGATGCGCTGATGCTGATCGTGCCGCAGGCCGACGATCTCCAGGTCGAGGCCAAGGTCAATCCGGTCGATATCGACAAGCTCCAGATCGGCCAGAAGACGCTGCTGCGCCTGTCCGCCTTCAACCAGCGCACCACGCCCGAGCTCAACGGCGTCGTCAGCCGCGTCTCGCCCGACGTCACCACCGACCAGCGTACCGGCCAGAGCTACTACACCATCCGCGTCTCGCTGCCGGCCGAAGAGGTCGTCCGGCTCGGCGATTCCAAGCTGATCCCCGGCATGCCCGTGGAAGCCTTCGTCCAGACCGGCGACCGCACCATGCTGTCCTATCTGATGAAGCCGCTGCACGACCAGTTGATGCGGGCCTTCCGGGAGAAGTGACGCGCGGCGGCGCGTCACCCCCAACTCGTCATTGCGCTCGCAATGACGGCTTGGCTGCGTCTTGCTATAGTTCGACTCAAGCCCCACGAACCCGGCGTTCGAACCATGCAATCCCCGCCCTCCATCGCCACCGAATCCTTCTCCGACGCGTCCGCGGCCGTCGCGCGGCTCGAGGAGATCTACGAACGCAATACGAAATTCCTGCGCGACCGGTTCGAGGCCTATGTCGGCGGCGAAGCGATCACGACAAGGGCGCGGGCCTACTACCCCTTCGTCCGCCTCACCACCGCGACATATGCGCGGCTGGATTCGCGTCTCTCCTATGGCTTCGTCGCCGGCCCCGGCGTGCACGAGACCAGCGTGACGCGACCGGATCTGTTCCGCAGTTATCTCACCGAGCAGATCGGCCTGTTGATCCAGAACCACGGCGTACCCGTCGAGATCGGCGAGTCGGCGGAGCCGATCCCGATCCACTTCGCCTATCGCCGCGACATCAACATCGAAGCCGCCATCACCACCGGCGAGAATTCCCTTGTGACGCGATCGCTGCGCGACGCGTTCGACGTGCCCGATCTCGCCACCATGGACGATTCGATTGCGGACGGCACCTTCGAGCTCCAGCCCGGCGCGCCGGAGCCGCTGTCCCTGTTCCGGGCCGCCCGGGTCGATTACTCGCTGCGCCGGCTCTATCACTACACCGGCACCGATTCCGAGCACTTCCAGAACTTCGTGATCTTCACCAACTACCAGTTCTATGTCGATGCCTTCGCGCAGCTCTGCCAGCAGCGGCTTCAGTCCGGCGAGGCCGGCCTCGACGCCTTCGTCGCGCCCGGCAACGTGATCACGCGGAGCGGGGGCGCGACGAGCGGGGACGCGCCGACACGCATGCCGCAGATGCCGGCCTTCCATCTGGTCGAGCCCGGCTATCGCGGCATCAGCCTGATCAACATCGGCACCGGCCCGTCCAATGCGCGCAACGTCACCGACCACGTCGCGGTGCTGCGCCCGCACGCCTGGCTGATGCTCGGCCATTGCGCGGGCCTGCGCAACACGCAGCGGCTCGGCGACTATGTCCTCGCCCATGGTTACGTGCGCGAGGACCATGTGCTCGACCGCGAACTGCCGCTCTGGGTGCCGATCCCGGCGCTCGCCGAGATGCAGGTCGCGCTCGAGGAGGCGGTCGAGGACGTCACGGGCCTCGAAGGCTTCGAGCTCAAGCGCCTGATGCGCACCGGCACGGTCGCGAGCGTCGACAACCGCAACTGGGAGATCTCAGGCCCTGAGATGATCCGCCGCCTGTCGCAATCGCGCGCGGTCGCACTCGACATGGAATCGGCCGCGATCGCCGCCAACGGCTATCGCTTCCGCGTCCCCTACGGCACGCTGCTCTGCGTCTCCGACAAGCCGCTGCACGGCGAGATCAAGCTCGCGGGCATGGCCAGCGAATTCTACCGCCGCCGCGTCGGCCAGCATCTCGAGATCGGCCTGAAGGCGCTGGAGCGGCTCAAGCAGCAGGAGTCGGAGCGCCTGCATTCGCGAAAGCTGAGAAGCTTTGCCGAAGTGGCATTCCAGTAAAGGACAACAGAACTGTCGTACGAACGCTGACGTCTCCGTGAACACAGCACCTGGAATATCGCTGCCGAGGCAGGGTTATCAATTCGTCCGGGGCCGCTTGAAGCAGGACAGGAGACGGAGATGTTCACTGGGATGATCAGGCTCGTCACACTCGGCACATTTGCTGCAGCCCTGTTGAGTTCGCCGGCGCTCGCCGCGGGCGGGGGCGGGGGCGGCGGCGGTGGAGGCGGCGGCAGCATCAGTTCTACCGATCCCTACGCCGGCGCCTATTCGGATCAGAAGCCGCAGCCAACCTATCCGAAGCGGCCGGGCACCAAGGCGACCCAGAAGGGCAAGAAGCAAGGCAACCAGTCCAGCATAGGCGATCCCGCTTTCGCTGCCGGTTACCGCGTGGCCTATGACACCATCTACGAGCGTAACGACTATGCGACCGCGATCGCGCAGTTGAAGTCGCTCGGCCATGACGACCATCCGAACGTCGCCAACCTCATCGGCTACTCCTATCGCAAGCTCGGCGACTACGAGCAGTCGCAGGTCTGGTACGAGCGCGCCTTGCGGGCAGATCCGAACCACGTGCTGACGTGGCAATATTACGGACTGTGGCAGCTCGAGCGGGGCAACCGCGAGCAGGCGCTCTATCACCTCGGCCGGATCGCATCCATCTGCGGGACGGATTGCGATGAGTACAGATCGCTGGCCGCGGCACTGGACAAGCCGTCCGGTACGGCGCTCGTCTACTGACGCCGGAGCGTGGCCGACTGACGGGAGCGCGCTGTTGAAGAGCGTCGTATGACGGCCATGCACTCTGGCGCGGGTGGTGACAACGCGTCAGATTTTCAGCATTGTCCCGTTCGGGGGCGCGAACGGGACAATTGGATGCCGCTGACGCGCGACAGGATTATCGGCCACGACCTCGAACGTCTGGCCTTTCGCTTCACCATGCTGAACGATGGCGAGGTCGTGCACTGCCAGATCTCCGACGCCGCGATGGACGAACTTGCAGGCATGCAGGGCACCGAGAGCAGCGCGCGGCAGGCGCAATTCCTGTCCCTGCGCGAGACCATCGAACGGATCGCATCGGACCTTTACGACGAAGCGCCGCGGTTCAAGGGGTATGTGGTGCGGATCTTCATGCGGCATTTAGGGCGGTAGGCACCGTGCCTCCCCAACGTCGTCCTGGCGAAGGCCAGGACCCATTACCACCATCGAATGTTGTTGGAAGAAGCTGCGGCCCCGCCGACCGCAACAATTTCCATTTGGGGTTATGGGTCCTGGCTTTCGCCTGGACGACACGAGATGTAAGACGGCGCCGCTCTCTCGTCCGCAAACGACGATGCGGCTATTCCGATAGCTTCCTCAGCAGCAGCTTCAGCGCCGTCGTCGCAAACACTTGCATATTCGCAAGCCGGTCATTGCCGCCCGTCTCCAGCGTGATCACTTCCGCCGCCGGCCCCGCGACCGCCATGCAGCTATGGCCGGCGGCGTCGCCGTAGCGGTTGCCGGTGGGGCCGGCGGCGCCGGTCTCGGACAGGCCCCAGTCGCAATTGAAGCGGCTGCGCATCTGCTCGGCCAACAGCTTTGCGTATGGCTCCGACGAGGAGCGGAAGCCCTTCATTCCTTCGTCCGAAATATCCATCAGCACGCGCCTGGCATCGCGGGTGTAGACCACCGCGCCACCGAGGAAATAGGCGGATGCACCGGGCACCGCGAGCAGGCCGGCCGAAATCAGGCCGCCGGTCGAGGATTCCGCGACCGCAATGGTCTGTTTGCGCGCGATCAGTTTCGCCGCAACCTGTTCAGCAATGCCGACGAGCTCTTTCATCCCTTTGACCTCTCATTCCCTCGCAACCGAGCTCAGCCTTCCTAGCATAAGCTGGCTGCCTTGGCCGAGTTGCGGGCGACGGTCAGGCCTGCTTGAATGGCGCACACAAGGCGGAGCGGCCAAGCCGACCGCGAGAAGACGTGACGAGGAAACGTGAAGGAGACGTGATGGCGTCCCTGATCGCCGGCGGGGTGGATTGCGACGTGCATCCGGCCGTGCCGCATCTGACCAGCCTGCTGCCGTACCTGAACGACTATTGGCGCGATCAGGTGACGACGCGCGGCATGATGGACCTCGTCTCGCAATCCTACCCGCAGAACTCGCCGATCGTGGCGCGCCCCGATTGGCGTCCCGAGAGCGGCAAGCCGGGCGCGAGCCTGGAAGACATGCAGCGCCATGTGCTCGATCCTTTTCAGGTCAGCCATGCCATCTGCAATCCGCTCTACGCCGTGCAGATGGTGTTTTCCGAGGACATGCAGGCCGCCTTCTGCCGTGCGCTGAACGACTGGCTGGTGAAGGAATGGCTCGATCGTGACAAGCGGCTGCGCGGCTCGATCGTGATCCCCACGCAAAGCGTCGAGAAGGCCGTCGCCGAGATCGAACGCTGCGCGCACGACCGCCGTTTCGTACAGGTGTTGATGCTGGTGATGGGCGACGTGCCGCTCGGCAAGCGCGCGCTGTGGCCGATCTACGAGGCCGCGGAGCGGCTGGACCTCGCGGTCGGCATTCATGCCGGTTCCGCCTATCACAATCCGCCGACCGCGGTGGGCTGGGGTTCCTATCACATCGAGGATTATGTCGGTCAGGCCCAGGCGTTCCAGACCCAGCTCACCAGCGTGATCGTCGAGGGCGTGTTCGCCAAATATCCGCGGCTGAAAATGGTGATGCTGGAGTCCGGCGTGTCCTGGATCTCCCCCTTTCTCTGGCGGCTTCACAAATTCTGGCGCGGGGTGCGGATGGAGACGCCCTGGGTCGATCGCGCGCCGCTGGAACTTGTGCGCAGCAACATCCGCTTCTCGTTACAGCCATTTGATGCGCCGCCGGAACCCGAGACATTAATTCGCCTGTTTGATCATATGCAGTCGGATGAATTGGTCCTATTCTCCACGGACTATCCACACTGGCAGTTCGACGGCCAGGACGCGCTCCCCCAGGGCCTCACCCCCGATCTCGTGCGCAAGATCATGATCGACAATCCGCATGCGACCTATCCCCGCCTGACTTAGCCGCTGCAAAAGGAGGCAAGGCGATGAATATTCAATTCCGCGAGAGCACCGAAGCCGCTTCCCCCCTGACGACCAAGACCGCGATCGCGGATTGTGACATCCATCCGGCCCGCGCGACCCGCACCGAGCTCTATCCCTATCTCGCCAAACGCTGGCAGCATCATCTCGAAGTCTATGGCGTGCACGCCTATCAGGGCATGATGGAAGGCCCGCCCTATCCGAAGGCCCAGCCCAACGCCTCGCGCCGCGACGCCTATCCGCCGGAAGGCGGGCCGCAGGGCTCCTCGCTCTCCTTCATGCAGAAGCAGCTGCTCGACCCCAACAATGTGCAGCTGGGCGTGCTCAATCCGCTCAATGCCGGGCAGGGCATCCGCAATCACGAGCTCTCGGCCGCTTTGTGCTCGGCGATCAACGACTGGCAGATCGACAAATGGACCAGCAAGGACAAACGGCTGAAAGCGTCCATCGTCGTCGGCAATGAGGACGGCCTGTCGGCGGCCGCCGAAATCCGCGAGCGCGCCGGCGACAAGAATTTCGTTCAGGTGTTGCTGCTCAGCCGCAACGTCGAGCCGCTCGGCCAGCGTCGCTACTGGCCGATCTATCAGGCCGCGGAAGAGGCCGGCCTTCCCGTCGGCGTCCACGCCTTCGGCTTCGGTGGCAACCCGATCACGCCGTCGGGCTGGCCTTCCTATTACATCGAGGAGATGGTGGGACATTCGCAGTGCCAGCAATCGGCGCTGGCCAGCCTCGTACTTGAAGGCGTGTTCGAACGCTTCCCGAAGCTGAAGATGGTGATGATCGAGGCCGGCTTCGGCTGGGCGCCGTCGCTTGCGTGGCGATTGGACAAGGCCTGGCAGCGGCTCAGGAGCGAAGTGCCGCATGTGAAGCGTCCGCCGTCGGAATATATCCGCGAGCAGGTGTGGTGGACGACGCAGCCGATGGAGGATCCGGAGCGGCGCGAGGATCTGTTCGACGTCATCAAGTGGATCGGCTGGGACCGCCTGCTGTTCGCGACCGATTATCCGCACTGGGACTACGACGAGCCGTCGCGCGTCTTGCCGGCGGGCGTCAGCGATACCAACCGCGAGGCGTTTTACCTGGGCAATGCCCGGAAGCTCTACGGAATCAATTGATGGCGCGTCACGTGATCGCGCCAGTGGACGAGCTTCCGCCAGGCACGCGAAAATTTCTGGAGATCGAGGGACGGCCGATCGCGGTCTTCAACATCAAGGGCGAGTATTTCGGCCTGATGAACCGCTGCCCGCATCAGGGCGCGGCGCTGTGCGAGGGCCCGCTGATCGGGCTCGCGCAATCGAGCGATCCCGGCGAGATCGAATACACCAGGCTTGGCGAGATCATTCGTTGCCCCTGGCACGGCTGGGAGTTCGACATCCGCACCGGCCAGTCCTATTGCGACCCCCGCCGCTTCCGCGTGAAAGCCTATCCGGCCCATGTCGCGCCTGGCGCGAGCGTCGTGAAGGGGCCGTACGTCGCCGAGACGATCCCGGTGAAGGTCGAGAGCGACTACGTGGTGGTGGAGCTGTAGCCCCACTGTCATTCCGGGACAGCCCGCAGGCTGAACCCGGAATCATCGTGCGTCTGGAATGCTGGGAGAAATGGATTCCGGGCTCGCCTCTTCGAGGCGCCCCGGAATGACCGTCAACGCCCCGCAACCGGCTCCGCCACCGCATCATAGGTCGGCACCGCCTTGCCGCCGCCGCGATACACGGTCGAGGCCGCGATGATGCCGAGCAGGGCGGCGAACATCAGCCAGAAGCCGGGCGAGGCCTTGTCGCCGGTCCGCTCGATCAACCAGGTCGAGGCGAACGGCGTGAAGGTGCCGAACAGCGCGGCTGCGAGCGCGAAGGCGAGCGAGAAGCAGGTGGTGCGGACATGCGCCGGCACGATCTCGACGAGGGCGCCGAGCATGGTGCCGCTGTAGACGCCGAAATAGAACGAGAACATCATCTCGACCGCGAGCAGCTTCCCGAAGGTCGGCGCCGCCACCAGCCAGTGCAGCGCGGGGTAGGCGGTGACGAGCGACAGGCAGGCGATGGTGATCAGCACCGGCTTGCGGCCGATGCGGTCGGACAGCGCGCCGCCGACCGGATTCCAGAAGAAGTTGGTTACGGCGACCAGCAGCGTCACCAGCAGCGCGTCCTGCGTCGACAGCTTCAGCACGGTCTTGCCGAACGTCGGCGTGTACACGGTGACGAAGTAGAACGTCGTCGTGGTCAGGATCGCGATCATCATGCCGAGGATGACGATGCGCCAGTTGGCGAGCGCGGAGGCGAACACCTCGCTCGCCGTCGGATGCTTCTTCATGGCGAGGAAGGCCGGCGTTTCCTCGAGCGTGCGCCGCAGGAAGAAGATCAGGGGGATGATCAGGCAGCCGACGAAGAAGGGAATACGCCAGCCCCAGGCGGCCACCGTGTCGGCGGGCATCACCTCGGAGAGAAGATAGCCGAGGATCGAGGCCACGAAGATCGCGACCTGCTGGCTCGACGACTGGAACGAGGTGTAGAAGCCGCGGTTGCCGGGCGTCGAGATCTCGGCGAGATAGACCGACACGCCGCCGAGCTCGACGCCGGCGGAGAAGCCCTGCAGCAGGCGGCCGATCAGCACGATGACGGGTGCTGCGATGCCGATGGTCGCGTAGCTCGGGCAGAACGCGATCACGACCGTGCCGATGGCCATGATGCCGAGCGTGACGATCAGGCCCTGGCGGCGGCCGATGCGGTCGATGTAGGCCCCGAGCACGATCGCGCCGACGGGCCGCATCAGGGCGCCGAGCCAGAACACGCCGAACGTGTTGAGCAGCGAGGCCGTCTCGTTGGTGGAGGGGAAGAACGCCTTGCCGATGGCGGCGGCGTAGAAGCCGAACAGGAAGAAGTCGAACTGCTCGAGGAAATTGCCGGATGTGGCGCGCAGGATCGCGCCGATGCGCGACTTGATCTCGGGCGGATTGGTTGAGGTGGCTGGTCCAGCCATGACGTTACTCCCCTTCAAGTGTGGCCGGACCGGAACTCACTTCTCGGCAGGCGACAGGTTGTGTTGCTGCGACAATCTGTCCTACCCCTTCCCGCGCAGGGCGCGGCGAGTCAATCGGTTTTCCAGAGGAAGCTGATGATTTTTCAGGCTTTATTTTGCGTTGCAGCGACGATCCATTGACGGAACGCGGCGAGCTTTGGCGCCTCGCGGCGACCCTCCGGCGCGACCAGGTAGAAGCCCGCATCGGCCGGCAGCGCGATCTTGAAGGGGACGACGAGGCGGCCCTTGGCGATGTCGTCCTGCACGTAGGATGTCCGCCCCATCGCCACGCCGATGCCGTCGATCGCGGCCTGGATGGTCATGAAGATCATGTCGAAGGTGATGCCGGGCTGCTTGGCGATATCGGCCGGCAGGCCTGCCGCCGTCAGCCACAGCCGCCAGTCGTCGCTGTTGGCGTTGGAGGTGTGCAGCAGCGGATGATTTCGCAGATCCTCCGGACGCTGCAGCGGCTTGTCACCGCGCAGCAGTGACGGACTGCACACCGGAAACAGCTCGTCCGCCATCAGCCAGTCGGCACGCAGGCCCGGCCACTGGCCGCGGCCGTAGCGGATTGCGGCATCGACATCGTCGCGCTGGAAGTCGACGAGGCTGGTCGACGTGGTGATCCGCACGTCGATGCCGGGATGCTGCTCCTGGAAATCCGTCAGCCGCGGCAGCAGCCATTTTGCGGCAAGCGAGGCCAGCGTCGAGAGCGTCAGCACCTTGTCGTCGTCCCTGCGCAGCAGGCGGTCGGTGGCGAGGCGGAGGTCGTTGAAGGCGGCGCGGACGCCCGGCAGATAGTCGCGCGCTTCCGGCGTCAGCGCCAGCGCGCGGTTCTGCCGGATGAACAGGCGGATGCCGAGCTCCTCCTCCAATCGCCGGATCTGATGGCTGATCGCGGTCTGCGTCACGTTCAGCTCGCTCGCCGCCAGCGTGAAGCTGAGATGGCGCGCGGCCGCCTCGAACGCCCGCAATCCGTTCAGGGAGGGCAATCTGGCAGTCATCTGGCAGCAGGATACATGACGTTATTTCATGCGAAGAGGTACAAATTGTCGTTTGTCGCAGTGCGATCGAGCGCAGATATTAGCGGCCAAGTTAGCTCCAGGAGCTGAAAATGTCTACCTTGACCCAGAATTCGATGACAAATCATCATGCGCCCGGCCTGATCCAGCAGATCGGCGAGACGCTTCATGTCTGGCACGAGCGCTACCGGACCCGCCGCGAGCTGACCAACTGGACCGCCCGCGACCTCCACGACGTCGGCCTGTCCTGGTCCGACATCGCCTATGAGGCCGACAAACCCTTCTGGCGGGCCTGATTGGCCGCCAGGCCGGCGCCGCCTGATTACAGGGGCGCCGGCGGTCCCTCTTTCTCAGGGCATGTGTCATGAGCACTCTTCGCCTGGAAGATCTGAAGCAATATTCGGACGCCCTGCGCACCCGGCAGGGCGAGGCGATCAACGTTCGCTTCGTCGAGCCGCGCGACACCGAGGAGCTTCAGCACTATTTCCGTTCGCTCTCGACCCGCTCCCGCTACAACCGTTTCTTCGGCGCGATCAGCGAATTGCCGAAGGGCCTGCTACACGACTTCCTCCAGGTGGGCGAGCGCGAGCGCTTCACCGTCGTCGCGACCAAGATGGTCGACGGCTTCGAGACCATCGTCGCCGAGGCGCGCTACGCGCTGCATGCGGAAACCGCGACGCTCGAGTTCGGCCTGTCGGTCGACGATCGCTGGCAAGGCCACGGCATCGCCACTGCGCTCATGAAAAATCTCGAGTGCCGCGCCGCCGCGCTCGGCGCCGAGCACATGTTCGGCGATACGCTGCGCTCCAACGAGACCATGATCTCGCTCGCCCGCAAATCCGGATTTGCCTTCGTCAATCACCCTGATGACTGGAAGCTGGTGCGCTTCGACAAGGAGATCGCGGTCGCACCGAAGGACATTCCCTGCGCGAGCTGGCGTCTCGCCGCCCTTTCCCGTCAGGCCGACAGCCCCTCAGCCTCGGCCTGACACCACTGCAAGCCCGGCCCAGGTCAACCTGAGCCGGGCATTTTTTTGCCTTAAGCAGTCGTCGTCGCGTAGATCTTCCCAAGCCGTCATTCCGGGGCGCGCGTAACGCGAACCCGGAACCCATTCAACTGCGTGTCTTGCGGCCCAATGGATTCCGGGCTCGATGCTGCGCATCGCCCGGAATGAGGGCTCGTTGCACCATGCAGGTTCGATTCCTGACTGTGAAGGGCCTGTTACTTCCCCGTGAACACCGCCTTGCGCTTCTCGATGAAGGCCTGCACCGCTTCCTTGTGATCGGTGGTCGTGGTGAGGCGGATCAGTCGTTCGGCCTCGTGGTCGCGGGCGGTCTCGAAATCGAACTGGATGGCTTCGTCGAGATTGTCCTTCATGTAGCGCAGCGCGAGGCGCGGGCCTTCGGCGAGCGACTTTGCCAGCACGAAGGCTTCGGCTTGTAGCTTGTCGTCAGGCACGACGCGATTGACGAGGCCGATGGCCTCACAACGCGCGGCATCGACCCTGTCGCCGGTGAACATCAGCTCGCGCGCCCGGGCGGTGCCGACGAGGCGGGTGAGCAGCCAGGCGATGCCGTAATCGCCGCTCAGCGCGATGCGGGCATAGCCGGTGGCGACGAAGGCCGATTGCGCGGCGATGCGGATGTCGCAGGCCATGGCGATCGCAAGCCCTGCGCCGACCGCGGGACCGGGGAGCGCGGCGATCGTCGGCTTGCGCACCGAGACCAGCGCGCCGGTGAGCAGCCGCTGCCGCTCCTGGAGATCGGCGACCCGATCTTCCAGCGACATCTCCAGCTTCTTCGGATCGCGATGCGCGCCCATGCCCTTGACGTTGCCGCCGGCGCAGAACGCTTCGCCCGCGCCGGTGATCAGTAGCGCGCCGACATCGGGGCTCTCGCCGCAGGTGCGGATCATCGTCCGCAGCGCCGGCGTCAGGCTGTCCGACAGCGAATTGCGCGCCTCCGGCCGGTTCAGCGTGATCACTGCGACGCGGTCGCGGATGACGCAGAGGAGTTCGCTGGTGCCGGTATCGACGGTGGTTTCGGTGGTCATGTCGCTTCCCGTTCATTGTTGTCATTCCGGGGCGATGCGAAGCATCGAACCCGGAATCTCGAGATTCTCAGGTGCGCAAATGCGCACCATAGTTCGGCTCTTCGAGCCGCCCCGGAAAGACAAACTCAACTAAAACTTCTCCACCCACGGCCGTAGCTCCAGCTCCCAGCTCCAGGCGCTGCGCGGCTGCTGCAACACGTTCCAGTAGCTCTCCGCGATCGCGTCGGGATCGAGCATGGAATCCGGATTGTCGGCTGTTTCCCTCCGCGCCGCGCTCCTGATGCCGCCATCGATCACGAAATGCGCGACATGGATGCCTTGCGGCGACAGCTCCCGTGCCAGGCTCTGGGCGAGCCCGCGCAGCGCGAACTTGCCCATCGCGAACGAGGCCGACTGCGCATAGCCCTTGACGCTGGCCGAAGCGCCGGTGAACAGGATCGCGCCGTGCTTGTTCGGCAGCATGCGCTTGGCCGCCTGCTGCGCCACCAGGAAGCCGCCATAGGCGCTGACCGCGATCGCCTGCGCGACATCGGCCGGAACGAGATCGACGAACGGCCCGCGCGTGCGGCCGCTGGCGTTGTAGACGACGAGGTCGGGCGTGCCGATCTCGCGCTCGACGAGGCCGAACAGGCGCTCGACCTCATCAGGCTCGGTGGCGTTGCAGGCATAGGCTTTGGCACCGGTCTCGGTGCAGAGCGCGCCCAGCTTCTCGATCTTCCGCGCGGCAAGCGCCACGCGAATGCCTTGCGTGGACAGCAGCCGCGCCAGCGAGGCGCTCAAGCCTTCGCCGGCGCCGACGATGAGCGCGATCTTGTATTTCGGATGTTCCATGGCGTGATCTCTTAGGACGGGAAGCCGCTGATCTATGCATCCGCCACCCGGACAACCAGCCGGGGTGCAGGCCCGGTCGATCACAATTCCGCAGAGCGAATTGCTCCTTCACGGCGATCATGCCTCCCTGACAATTTGCGGCTTTATCCGCATCCGCGGCTGGAGCATGATCGACATCATCCAAAGCGGCAAGCGCTAAGAATTGCCGTCGGGCGGAAACGAAGAGGACGATCATGCACAAGCCGGTCACAGCGCAGCCGAAAAATGCCGCGGCCGCACCATCCGGCCTGCTGGCGCCCGATACGTCAGGCATGAATTTCTACCGCGCCGATCAGGCGCTGACGGATCTCTTGCGCATCCATCTGCCGGAGACGCTGTTCCGTCACATCGAGCCGCATCTCGATCGCCTCGGCGAGCTCGCCGGCGGAACCCTCGACGAATGTGCGCGGCTGGCCGACCGCCACACGCCGGTGCTGCACCAGCGCGACAAGTTCGGCCGCGACGTGCAGTGGATCGAATACCACCCGGCCTATCGCGAACTGGAGAAAGCCGCGTTCGGCGAGTTCGGCATCCACGCGCTGTCGATCCGCAAGGGCATCATGGGCTGGCCGGACAAATATCCTGTAGTGGCAAAGCACGCCTTCACCTTCCTGTTCAATCAGACCGAATTCGGTATGGGCTGTCCGATCAACGTCACCGACGGCTGCGCAAAACTCCTGGCGAATTTCGGCAGCGAGGCGCTGAAGGCGAAATATCTCGATGGTCTCACCCAGACCGACATGACCAAGCTGACCCAGGGCGGCCAGTTCATGACCGAGAAGGAGGGCGGCTCCGACGTCGGCACGCTCACGACGCGCGCCGTGCAGGAGGGCGATCATTGGCGCCTGTACGGCGAAAAATGGTTCTGCTCGAACGCCGATGCGAAAGTCGTGATGCTGCTGGCGCGCCCCGAAGGCGCCGGCCCCGGCACCCGCGGCGTCGGCCTGTTCCTGATGCCGCGCTTCCTCGACGACGGGTCGCAGAACCACTACCGGATCGTGCGTCTGAAGGACAAGCTCGGCACGCGCTCGATGGCCTCGGGCGAGATCAAGCTCGAAGGCGCGATCGCCTACGCGGTCGGCAAGCTCGACCGCGGCTTCGTGCAGATGGCCGAGATGGTGAACTCGTCGCGGCTCTCCAACGGCGTGAAATCCACCGCGCTGATGCGCCGCGCCTACCATGACGCCATGACGGTCGCGAAGAACCGCGTGGTGTTCGGCAGCCGCATCATCGACCTGCCGCTCGGCCGGCGGCAGATGCTGAAGATCATGCTGCCGGTCGAGCAGGCGCTGTCGATGAGCTTCCTCACGGCGGACGCGCTCGACCGCGCCGAGGCCGGCAGCCAGGACGCGGCGGCGCTGCTGCGCATCCTCACCCCGACATTGAAATTCCGCGCCACGCGCGATGCACGGAAAGTCTGCGGCGATGCGCTCGAGATGCGCGGCGGCATCGGCTATATCGAGGAATTCGCCACCGCACGACTGCTGCGCGACGCCCATCTCGGCTCGGTCTGGGAAGGCACCGGCAATATCGTCGCGATCGATGCGCTGAGGCGCGCGGTCGGTCGCCATGGCGCGGAATCCGCGCTGGCCGCGGATCTGCACGCCCGGCTCGATGACAGCGCCTCGGTGCCGCAGGCCTGGCGCGACCGTTTGCACACGCTCACCGATCGCGCGGTCGGCTTCGCGCGCGAGGTTGCGGGCAAGGCCGAGAACGAGGCCGACGCGCGCCGCGCGACGAGCCTGCTCTATCATGTCGCCAGCGCCGTCGCGCTCGCCTGGGAGGCGCATCGCATCCACGCCATGCGCGGCGATGCGCGCCGGCTGCTGCTGTCGCGGCTCGTGATCGATCACCGGGTCGCGCCAAGCGATCCGTTCCGGCTGACGGAAAATGCCACGCAAGCGAAGATCGCCGCGCTGCTGCTCGGCGAGCGCGATGCCGGCATGAGCGAGGTTGGCGAACTGGTTCTGGCAGCGTAGGCTGCGCCCGCGTTCAAAGCAAAAAAAGCGACAGGGAGTGCTCGATGAAGGCCGCCGTCCTCTATGAAGTCAACAAGCCTCTGGTCATCGAGGATGTCAGCCTGCCGAAGCCCGGCCCGCGCGAGGTCCTGATCCGCACATCGGTCGCCGGCCTCTGCCACTCCGACCTGCACTTCATGGAAGGGCTGTATCCGCATCCGCTGCCCGCGGTGCTCGGGCATGAATCCGCCGGCGTGGTCGAGCAGGTCGGCTCCGACGTCACCTATGTGAAGCCGGGCGATCACGTCGTCACCTGCCTGTCCGTGTTCTGCGGCACCTGCGACAACTGCACCACGGGCCGCACGGTGCTCTGCACCGACACCACGGTGAAGCTGCTGCCGGGCGTCTCCGACCGCATGCAATGGTCTCGCTCCGAAAAGCTGCACCAGTTCCTCAACCTCTCGTCCTTTGCCGAGCAGATGCTGGTGCACGAGAACGCGATCGTCAAAATCCGGAAGGAGATGCCGCTCGATCTCGCCGCGCTGATCGGTTGCGGCGTCATCACCGGCTACGGCGCGGTGGTGAACACGGCGAAGGTGACGGCGGGCGAAACCGTCGCGGTGATCGGCTGCGGCGGCGTCGGCATGGCCGCGATCAACGGCGCGCAGATCGCCGGCGCCGGCCGCATCATTGCCATCGACACCAATCCCGCAAAACTCCAGCTCGCGACCAAGCTGGGCGCCACCGACATCATCAACCCCGCCGACGGCGACGTGGTGAAGCAGGTCCGCGATCTCACCAATGGCGGCGTGCAGCACTCCTTCGAGGTGCTCGGTCGCAAGGAGACCGCCGAGCAGGCCTTCGCCATGCTCGCCTCCGGCGGCACCGCCACCATCGTCGGCATGATCCCGTTCGGCCAGAAGATCGAGCTGCACGGTTTCGACTTCCTGCGCGAACGCAAGATCCAGGGCTCGTCCATGGGCTCCAACCATTTCCGCGTCGACATGCCGCGCCTGGTCGACTTCTATCTGCGAGGGCGGCTGCACCTGGAGGACTGGATCTCGGCCAAGCTGAAGCTGTCGGAGATCAACGAGGGCTTTGCCAACATGAAGGCCGGCAAGACGCTGCGGAGCGTGATCGTATTCGATAGTTGATCCACATTGATGGTGTCATCGCCCGCGAAGGCGGGCGATCCAGTACTCCGCAGCGGGAGTTGTGTGAGCCAACTGTCGCCGCGGAGTACTGGATGCCCCGGTCAAGCCGGGGCATGACAGCGGAGTGTGAGGATGGTTTGCCCGCCTCACCGGGACACGTGCGCCGACACCGCGAGCCATCTGCCGTTCTTCTTCGCCCAGCAATCGGTGTAGCGGCCCGTCGCCTGCTGGCCGTCTCCCGTGGTGTAGCTTGTCGCCGCGTGGATAATGGCGAAGTCGCCCATGATGCGGATGATGACGTCGTGCTCCCTGAGATTCCGGATCGCGATCGGCCGTGCCGTCTGCTCCAGGAAGGCGGCGCGGTCGACCAGCGTCTTGTCGGGATTGGAGCAGTAAAACTCCGGCGCCAGGATCTGGTCGAACCGCTTGACGTCGCAGTTCTGCACGGAGGCGACGTAGTCGCGGTTGAGCGCGGTGAGCTGTTCCATGTCCTGGCTCATGACGTTCTCTCTCTTGTGGACGTTGACGACAGGACTAATCATCGAACAATGGCGGCGGTGTGAAGCCGCCGAACTCGCGCTCGATCAGTTCGGCGAGCCTCAAGGGGGTGCGGTCCTCCAGGAAGGGGCCGACGATCTGGACGCCGACGGGCAAGCCGTCTTTCGACAGGCCGAGCGGAACGGCCGTCGCAGGCAGGCCCGGAAGCGTTGCGATGCCGGGCCAGGCGAGCTGGTCGGAATAAGGATAATCCTTGCCGTCGATGCTGATGCGTCGCAGGCTCTGCTCGGGCGAATGATCGTGCGGAAAGGCCGGCGTCGGCATGATCGGGCAGATCACCGCGTCGAAGCTCTTGAACAGCGCGCGCCATTGCGCCCGCAGGCCGGCGCGGCTACCTGCGTCGAGCACCCAGGCGCGGTGGCTTGCAATCGTGCCGCGCAGCCGCTCCGCTTCGAGGCTTCGGTCCTCCGGCGACAACTGGCTCGCCCGAGCCTGCGAATCCGCCAGCTCGTCGGGCAGGAAGAACGCGCCGAGGAAGCCCAGCAGCATGCGCATGTAAAGCCGCGACGTCTCCGCGAAGTCCGGAAGCAGCGGGCTCTCGCGCGCGACCGTCACGCCGGCCTTCGCAAGGTCGGTGGCGAGCTTGTCGATCGCGCCGCGCACGTCCCGGTCAGTCGGCAGCAGCGGATGGCTCTCGATCACCAGGACACGAAAATCGCGCAGCGACTGATGCCGCGCAACAGGCAGATCGAGTTTGTAGGCGACGCCGGCATCGAGCGGATCCGGTCCGGCCATGACGTCGAGCAGCAAGGAGAGATCCGCAGCGGTGCGCGCCATCGGACCGATGACGGCGAGGTCGCCTTCGCGCGGAATGGCCGGAAACGGCGGCGGAGTCTCGCCGCGCGCTGCGCAGAGATTGATGGTCGGCTTGTGAGCGAAGATGCCGCAATGAAATGCCGGCACACGCAGGGAGCCGCCGATGTCGGAGCCGGTGGCGAGCGCGCAATAGCCTGCGGCGAGGGCTGCCGAAGATCCCCCGGATGATCCACCCGGCGTGCGGCCGAGATCATAGGGGTTGTTCGTGGTGCCGTAGATGTCGTTGTAGCTCTGCCAGTCGCTGAGACCGACCGGCACGTTGGTCTTGCCGAGGATCACACCGCCGGCCTGCTTGATGCGTGCGACCGGCAGCGCGTCTTCGACAGGCTTGAAATCCTTCTGCGGGACGAAGCCCCAGGTCGTCGGCAGGCCGGCGATGTTAAAGGATTCCTTGATCGTCAGGGGCAGGCCGAGCAGCGGCTTGCGCTCGCCGCGGACCAATGCAGCGTCCGCCTCGCGCGCGGCGCCGAGCGCGCGATCGAAATCCGGCACGCAGATCGCGTTGATCTTGCCGTCGTGACGCTCGATACGGCCAATCGCGTCCTGCGTGAGCTCGACCGCCGAGACCTTCTTCGCGCTCAATGCGGCCGACAGCTCGACTGCGCTCTTGAAACTCCATTCCGATTTGGCCACGGCGCTTCTCCCGCTCTGGTTGTCTGCGGATGATGAGCAGTTTAGCCGAACGCTGCAACCGCTGTTTGATCGCGATTGATATGTGGATGAGGCTCGTCGGGCAGTGCCAAAAAGTCGCTGTCATCGCCCGCTTTCGCGGGCGATGACAGCGAGTGTGAGGTCGCTACGCCGCCCCGATCAATATCCCCACCGCCAGCACGATGGCGCCGCCGAGCACGATCTGGAAAACGGCCTGGAGGAACGGCGTGTCCATGTAGCGCGAGCGGATGAAGGCGATTGCCCATAGCTCGAAGAACACGACGACTCCAGCGATCGCCGTCGCGATCCAGAACGCGTTGGCCCAGCTGTCGGGCACCAGATAGGGCGCGGTGTGGCCGAGCCCGCCGAGCGTCGTCATCAAGCCGCAGGTGAGACCGCGCAGCCATGGCGAGCCGCGCCCCGTGAGCGATCCGTCGTCGGACAGCGCTTCCGCAAATCCCATGCTGATGCCGGCGCCGATCGAGGCGGCGAGGCCGACAAGAAACGTCTGCCAGTTCTGGTGGGTGGCGAACGCGGCGGCAAACAGCGGTGCCAGCGTCGAGACCGATCCGTCCATCAGGCCGGCAAGGCCCGGCTGCACATATTGCAGCACGAACATGCGGCGGTTGGTGCGATCTTCCTCCGCGCGCACATCCGGGCTCAGGATCTGGTCCGAGAGCTTTGCGGCCATCTCTTCGTGGCCTTTCTCGGCTTCGGCGAGATCGCCGAGCAAACGGCGCACGCCGACATCCTGCGCCTGTTCGGCGGCCTTCACGTAAAAGCGCTCGGCCTGCAGTTCCATGGTCTCGACTTCCCTGCGGATGGTGTCGAGCGACAGGTTCTTGGTGAGCCAGACCGGGCGGCGACGCAGGAAGCCTTTGACGTCCTCGCGGCGGATGGGAGGCAGGTGCGGACCGAACCGCTGCTCGTACGTCTCCAGCAGCATGTGGCGATGTCCGCGCTCTTCCTCGGCCATCTGTTCGAAGATCTTGGCTGAGTCCGGGTAACGCTCTCTCAGATCTTCGGCGAAGGTCATGTAGATGCGGCTGTCCTCCTCCTCGGAGGAGATCGCGACCGCAAGCACCTCGCGCTCGGTCAGATCGGCAAAATTCTTCACGACGGCCCTGTCCCACTAGTTTAGAATGATTCTAAATTATATAGGCCGCCGTGGTTCCTGGGTCAAATCAGCCGGCGCGGGACTTAGTCAGGAAGTCTTGGCCAGGAAGTCGAGCAGCAACCGGCTCACCTCGGCCGGCTGCTCCTGCTGCACCCAATGGCCGGCGCCGTCGACGAGATGGCAGCCGAGCATCTTGGTGCACGCGCTTTTCTGCATCGCCTCGAACACGCCAGGGCGCTGATAGGTGCCCCAATCCTGCCTGCCGGAGATGAAGCAGGAGGGCACGTCGATGCTGCGGCCGGAGAACAGCTGCATCTCGTCGTTGAGCATGCCCGACGTACCGTAGCGATACCATTGCAGCCCGCCCTGAAATCCGGTGCGGCCGTATTCGGCGCTGTAGTAGGCGAGGTCGCTGTCCGGCAGCCATTGGTTCGCGGCGATCGCGGCGGGCGAGGGCATCTCCTTCGCGACCGTCTCGGCCATGGTCTCGCCGGCGTCCATCACGTAATAGGTTGGCAGCTTTGCCAGTTCGTCTGCCGACCACGCCTTGAGCGGATAGGGTTTGTTGTCGGTCCAGTCCGCGCTCTTGTGATGATAATAGGCGCGCAGGAAATCGTGCACGCCCTGCGGCGCGTGCTGCATGTCCGCGTTGGCTTCGCGTGTCGCGTAGTACCATTGATAGTGCTTGCGCGGACGCGGCAGCGCGGCAAGCTCGCGATGAACGGGGTCTTCGACCGCAGGCTTTGCGGGACGGTCAACTGTGTTGAATGGCAGCGGCGGCGCTCCGCCGAATGGCGCGCTCATCAGCGTCACCGAACGAAACACGTCGGGCCGGATCAGCGCACACCATGCCGCGACTGGGCTCCCGAAATCATGCCCGGCGAGATCGACCTGCTTGTAGCCGAAGGCCGACACCAGGGAGAGCGCATCGCGCACCAGGTTGAGGAGCGAGAACGGCGCGAGATCGCCATCGTAGTCGGCAGTCCATCCCGTGGTGCGCCCGTAGCCGCGCTGGTCGGGGGCGATCACGTGATAACCGGCGGCGGCGAGCGCCGGCATCACCTTGCGCCAGGAGAAGGCCAGCTCGGGAAAGCCGTGCAGCAACAGGATGCAGGAGCGGCCCTTTGACTCGAAGCCGGCCTCCAGCACATGCATGCGCAAGCCGTTGATGCCGTCGACATAACGCGAGCGGATTCCGGCGGGCAGGGGGATGTCGGGGAGTGCTGTCATTGCTTTCTCCACACGGGTGGAATCGTAGGGTGGGAAAAGCGGAGCGTGCCCACCATAAGGAGTGGTGGGCACGGCGCGCGAAGCGCTCGCCTTTGCCCACCCTACGGCATCTCGCTAAACCGCCGCACACACGAACGCGTTGCCCTTGCGCCGGATCTTGCCCACCGACGGCGAAGGGAAGTGCGCCGTGCAGCACAGCGTCTCGGTGTCGCAATAGCGCTCCAGGAAGCTGCGGCGCGTCGTAGCCGCCTTCGCCGGGTCGACGTCGAACTTGATCGACAGCTCCGGATAGAGCGTCTGCAGCGGCGAATGCATGAGATCGCCGGAGAACACCGCGTCGTCCTTGCCGCGGCCCACCGTGATTGCGATATGGCCCGGCGTGTGGCCGGGTGTCGGCAGGATCCGGACGTGATCGCCGATCTGGTGGTCGTTGCCGACGAGCTCGTGGCGCTTGGCCTCGACCACCGGCAGCACGCTGTCCACGAAAGGCGGGATCTCCGTCTTCGCGTTCTGAGCCGACCAATGGTCGAACTCCTGCCTGGCGAAGACGTAGCGCGCCTTGGGGAAGGTCGGCACCCAGCGGCCGTTTTCGAGCCGTGTGTTCCAGCCGACGTGGTCGACGTGCAGATGCGTGCACATCACGAAGTCGATGTCGCCAGGCGAGAATCCGGCGGCGCTAAGTGCACCCAAGTACGTGTCGTCGGTCTTCATGTTCCATTTCGGCCGATTGGGGCGCGGCTTGTCATTGCCGATGCAGCTGTCGATCAAAATGGTGTGGTGCGGCGTCTTCACCACATAGGACTGGAAGCACAAGAGCAGCACATCGTTGTCGTCGAGTGCCTTGGCCTGCCGCATCCATGCCCGGTTCTCGGTCAGCACCTCGGGTGTCAGTCCCGGCAGCATCTCCAGCGCCGGGACGAACGAGGTTTCCTGCTCGATGACGCGATGGATGGTGAGATCGCCGACCGAGTATTTCAGGCTCATGGACACTCCTAGCGGGTTACGCCGCTGGCGGCACCGAGATCTTCACGGAAGGCCGCTCCAGCATCTTCTGGTGGAAGGCGTCGAGCTTCGGATAGGCCTTGCGCCAGCCGCAATCGGCGAAGCGGAAATCGGCATAGCCGAGCACGCAGACGAGGCCGATCTGCGAAATGTCGAACGGGCCGTTCAGGACATCGGGCATGTTCTCGAAGCGCGCCATGCCGGTCCAGGCCCGGTTCCAGTGGTCGTCCGACCACGCCTGCCATTGCAGGCCCTGTGGCCGCACCATTCTCTCGTAGCGGCACAGCAGCATGGAATCGAGCATGCCGTTGATCAGGGAGTGATTGGTCTTGGCCTTCCAGCGCCGCGGACCATAATCCGGGATCAGGCTGCCGCCGGCCATTTCGTTGAGGTATTCGACGATGACGTAGGAATCGAGGATGACGTCGCCGTCATTGGTGATCAGCACCGGCAGCTTCTTCAGCGGCGTGATGCGCGAATAGTCCTCATTGGCTTGCCCCGGGGCGACGGTTGCCGGCGTGAACTCGATCTTGTCGATCAGCCCAAGCTCGATCGCGGCGATGCGCACCTTGCGGGCGAAGGGCGAGGCGGCGGAGAAGGTGAGCTTCATTTTGGATCCTTGTTGTCATTCCGGGGCGATGCGAAGCATCGAACCCGGAATCTCGAGATTCCGGGTCTGGCGCTCTCGCGCCATCCCGGAATGACGAAGGAGGTGATTGCCGCTTACGCTGCCACGATCTCCTGCCGCTGCTCGCCGAGACCCTCGATGCCCAGCGTCACGACGTCGCCGACATTGAGGAAGGTCGGCGGCTTCATGCCGAGGCCGACGCCGGGCGGGGTGCCCGTGGTGATGATGTCGCCCGGCAGCAGCGTCATGAACTGCGAGACATAGGAGATGCACTTGGCCATGGAGAAGATCATGGTCTTGGTCGAGCCGGTCTGGCGGCGCTGGCCGTTGACGTCGAGCCACATCGACAGGTTCTGCACGTCCTTGATCTCGTCCTTGGTGGCCAGCCACGGTCCGACCGGACCGAAGGTGTCGTGCGACTTGCCCTTGGTCCACTGGCCGAGGCGCTCGGTCTGGAAGTTGCGCTCGGAGACGTCGTTGCAGACGCAATAGCCGGCGACGTAGTTCAGCGCGTCGGCTTCGGAGACGTACTTGGCGCGGGTGCCGATGATGGCGGCGATCTCGACTTCCCAGTCGAGCTTGGTCGAGCCGCGCGGCTTCTCGACCGCATCGTTCGGGCCGGACAGCGAGGTGTTCGCCTTCATGAAGATGATCGGCTCGGTCGGGATCGCGGCTCCCGTTTCCTTGGCGTGGTCGCTGTAGTTGAGGCCGATGGCGACGAATTTCGAGATGCCGGTGACGGGCGCGCCGAACCGCGGCTTGCCGGAAACGGCGGGCAGCGAGGCGGGGTCGAGCGCGGCGAGCTTCTTCAGGCTTTCCGGCGAATAGGCCTCGCCGGTCAGGTCCTTCACATGCGCCGACAGGTCGCGCAACTGGCCGGATTTGTCGATCAGGCCGGGCTTTTCCGCACTCTTTTCGCCGTAACGAACAAGCTTCATTCTCGTTTCTCCCTGGAGATGGACCGATCGGTTAAATAGCTTCATGGAACAGGGCGGCGGGAAATTCAACCGCTCAAAACGGGGCGCATTGCAGCCCCTCCTTTGTAGGGTGGGCAAAGGTGCGGAGCGCCGTGCCCACCAAATCTTTTCCTTGCCCGGGAGGGTGGACACGCCGCGCTGTGCCCACCCTACGATTGCGTCTCATCCCAGCGCCACGAACCTGAACGCGTCCCCATCCCGCCCGATGTGTCCGGCCGAATAATGCCCGCCGATCACCAGCGTCGGGGTGTCGGCAAAGCGCGAGAACACCTTGTGCCGCGTTGCCGCCGATTGGGCGGGATCGGTATCGATGACCGAGCACCAGTCGAGATGCGACATCTGGCAGGGATGATGGGCAACGTCGCCGGTGAGCAGCCCCTGCTCACCGCCGGACTCGATCAGGACGCTCATGTGACCGGGGCTGTGGCCGGGGGTCGGGATCACGCTGATCTCCTCGCAGAGCCGGTGATCGCCTGGGATCAGCTCGACCTGGCCGGCATCGACGACCGGATTCACGGAATCGTTGAACACCGCGACCTTGTCCGGCTCGGCCGTATAATCGCGCCAATACTCGTATTCGGTCTCGCCGAACAGGTAGCGCGCCTTCGGGAAGGTCGGCACCCATTTGCCGTCGACCAGTTTCGTATTCCAGCCGACATGGTCGACATGAAGATGTGTGCACAGCACGGTGTCGATGCTGTCAGGGGGAAAGCCCGCCGCCGCCATGGTCTCCAGAAACGGCGTGCTGCGGTTGTTCCAGACGGGGACGCCGCGGCCCTGCTTGTCGTTGCCGAGACCGGTGTCGACCACGATGCGGCGCGTCGGCGTCTCGACCACCAGCGAGTGGATCGACATTTTCAGTCGGCCCTCTTCGGTGGCGAAATGCGGGATCAGCCAGGGCAGCTTCTGGATTTCATCGTTGGTCGCGGCCGGCAGGATGAAGCGGGTCGAGCCGACTGTCTCCATCTCGACGAGTTTCGTGATCTTGACCTTGCCCACCTTCCACGACATCCGGCGCATCCCCATGTTCTTGCTTTGCGCCTCGCTGTCATTCCGGGGCGATGCGCAAGCATCGAACCCGGAATCTCGAGATCGTTGCGTGAGATTCCGGGTTCGCGCCTACGTCGCGCCCCGGAATGACGAGAGAGGACGCTTTGGCGCCGAAACATGCGGGTTTCCGCCATGAAGCGCAATGGATCATCTGGTGGCGCGCCGCGTTATCGCCGGAACCCAGGAAAAACCAGAGAAGAGCGAGAGGGGAAGACGATGCCAGAGCTTGCAATTTCCGCCGAGAAGGTCGCTTTCATCATCGAGAAGGCCCGCGAATTCGACGTCAAGGAAGCAGCATCCGATCCGGACTCGGGCTCGAACCCCTCCGACGATGACGGGATCGACGTTCTGGAGGACACGGCGTCCGATCCGGTCGCAAGCGAGTTGACCGGCTTCATCGGGGCGCTGAACGAGGACGAGCAGCTCGACCTCGTGACGCTGATGTGGATTGGCCGCGGCGACGGCTCCGTCGACGAGTGGGACGACCTGCGCGCCCGCGCCGCCGAGGCCGCGCCGAATACAAGGCGCCCCGGCGTGAAGCTGTGCAATATCTGCTGGGCGAGCCGATGCTGGGCGATCTGTTGGCCGACGGTCTCGACGAACTCGGCATCGACTGGACCGATGAGCGCCTCACTGCCGATTCCTCCGGTCCCAGCGAACGGGACGAGGATGAGCCGACGAAACGGCGATGAGTAGCCGGGCTCGCAGTGAGCCGGAAATGATTGGGCTCTGACGCCTCCACATCATCATGCCCGGGGCAAGCCCGGGCATGATGGTCTTTCGTGGATTGCGCCGTCTCAGGCGCGATGGCTCACAGCGTGCCCGGGAACGCGCCACCGTCGAGCAGGATGTTCTGCCCGGTGATGAAGCCGGCCTTGGCGCCGCAGAGAAAAGCGCAGGCATAGCCGAACTCGTCCGGCTGGCCGAAGCGGCCCGCCGGGTTGAGCTTGGCGCGCTCGGCCAGGATCTGCTCCGGCGTTGTGCCGCGCTTGTCGGCCTCGGCCTTGGCGGTGCCGGTCAGGCGGTCGGTCTCGAACGGCCCCGGCAGGAGGCCGTTGATGGTGACGTTGTTGATCACGGTCTTGCGCGACAGGCCGGCGATGAAGCCGGTGAGGCCGGCGCGCGCGCCGTTGGAGAGGCCGAGGATGTCGATCGGCGCCTTCACCGCGGCCGAGGTGATGTTGACGATGCGGCCGAACTTGCGCGCCATCATGCCGTCCACGGTCGCCTTGATCAGCTCGATCGGGGTCAGCATGTTGGCGTCGATCGCCTTGATCCAGTCGTCGCGGGTCCAGTTGCGGAAATCGCCGGGCGGCGGGCCGCCGGCATTGTTGATCAGGATATCCGGCTCCGGGCAGGCCTTCAGCACGGCCTCGCGGCCCGCCGGCGTCGTGATGTCGCCGACGATCTCGGTGACCGTGACGGCCGGATAGAGTTTGCGGATGTCGTCGGCGGTTTTCTTCAGGGCCTCGGCGCCGCGCGCGGTCAGCGTGACGTCAACGCCGGCTTCGGCCAGCGAGATGGCGCAGGCGCGGCCGAGGCCCTTGCTGGATGCGCAGACGATGGCGCGGCGACCTTTGATCCCAAGATCCACTGTTTCACTCCCGTAATGTCAGGCAGGTTTTGGACGGGCGGCACTCTAGCCAATCGTGGTGCCGCTGATAAGGGACGGGCTCGCACCAAAATGCATGCGCATCCGCGCGGCGATGCAAATGCGCCTGATCAGATGTGCCGCTCCTGCTTGAGGCGGTCGATCGCGGCAGCGGCTTCCGGCGGCAGCGACTTGAAGCCCATCTGCCCGGCCGCCGAGAACAGCGGCCGCAGATGCGAGCCGGCCAGGAAGGGCGGCTGGCGGTTGGCCGGCACGATCTGGTCGAACACCAGCACCAGCGTGGTGGCGACGAGGCCGACCCTGATGGCGCCGAGCGCGGCGCCGCCAAGGCGGTCGCCGATCCCGGCCTCACGGACCGTGTCGTTCACCGCGAGGCGGCCGATATGTCCGAACAACATGCCGACGACGAGAAAGATGCCGAAGAACCAGATCCAGTTCTGGAGCAGCGGCGCGTTCGGATTGCTTGCGACCTGCGGCACGATCAGCGGCATCAGCGCGACCGCGATGGGCGCGGCGAGCAGATAGGCGAGGATGGTCATGGCGCTGCGCAGCAGGCCGGTCCTGAATCCGAAGCCGATGGCGATGGCGAGCGCCGCATAGACCGCGAGATCGAAACTGTTCATGAGCAGAGCCCTGCCTCGATGGAACGAATGAACGCCGAACCGATCATTCTGGTTTCAGACCGCTAAAATCGTCTGTATTTTTGGCTCCGGAAGCTCAAGGGTTACGCCCAAGGAAATCGTCATGTCAGGCCTATTCGACGTCAGTAAAGAAACCATCCTCGTCACCGGCGCGAGCCAGGGGCTGGGGCGGCAGTTTGCCCGGCTGCTGGCGGCGCATGGCGCGGCCGTCGCGCTCGCGGCACGGCAAACGGACAAGTTGAAGAATCTGGAACAGGAGATCCGCGGCAACGGCGGCCGCGCCGCCGCCGTCGCGCTCGACGTCACCGACATCGCCTCGATCGCGAAGGCCGTCGATGCCACGGAAGCCGCGCTCGGTCCCGTCACGGTGCTGATCAACAATGCCGGCATCGCCATCGAGAAGCTGGCGACCGAGCAGACCGAGGCCGATTGGGACACGGTGATCGGCGCCAATCTCAAGGGCGCCTATTTCCTCGCGACGGAAGTCGCGCGGCGCATGATCGCGCGCAAGCAGGAAGGCAACATCGTCAACATCGCCTCGGTGCTCGGCACCGGCGTCTTGAAAGCGGTGTCGCCCTACGCGATCTCCAAGGCCGGCATCATCCAGGCGACGAAGGCGATGGCGCTGGAGCTTGCGGGGCAGAACATCCGCATCAACGCGCTGGCGCCCGGCTATATCGACACCGAGATGAACCACGCCTTCTGGTCGACGCCGGCAGGCGAGCGCCTGGCAAAACGCATCCCCCAGCGCCGCGTCGGCGCCGAGTCCGATCTCGACGGCGCGATCCTGCTGCTGGCCTCGAAGGCCTCGCGCTACATGACGGGGAGCGTGGTGACGGTGGACGGCGGGTTCTTGTTGAATTGATTGCTTCCGTCGTCCCGGCCCCCATGCGCAATTGCGCACTAGGCCGGGACGACAGTGGAGAGTGACGCGACAGCGTCGCTAATTCGCCCGCACTTCCGCCCTGATCATATCCGCCGCCTTCTCCCCGATCATGATCGTCGGCGCATTGGTGTTACCGCCGATCAGCGTCGGCATGATCGAGGCATCGACGACGCGCAAGGCCTCGACGCCGTGCACCTTCAAATGCGGATCGACCACGGCCATCGCGTCCGTGCCCATCTTGCAGGTGCCGACGGGGTGATAGACGGTGTCGACGCGATTGCGCAGGATGGCGCGGATATCGTCGTCCGTCTTCACATCGGACGTGAACATGTCCTTCTTCTGCAACGCGCGCATCGCAGGCGTCTCCATCAGCCGTCGCGTGGTCTTGAAGCCTGCGACCATCGTCTCGAGATCCTCCGCCTCGCCCAAAAAATTCGGATCGATCATGGGGGCGGCGAGCGGATCGGCGCTCTTCAGCCAGACGCTGCCGCGGCTCTTCGGTCTGAGCAGGCAGACATGGCACGAGAAGCCCGCTTCCTTGTGCTTCTTGCGGCCGTGGTCGTCGAGCATCGCGATGATGAAGTGCAGTTGAATGTCCGGCACGTCGAGGTGGGCCTGCGTCTTCAGGAAGCCGCCACACTCGGCGAAATTGGTGGTCATCAGGCCGCGTCGCTCGCGGCGGTACCGCTGGATCGCGCGCAGCAGGGATGGCAGCCGGCCGAGTGACGCGTGAACGAAGTGCGGATAGTCGGAGGCGTAGACGAACACGAAATCCGGATGGTCCTGCAGATTGCGCCCGACGCCCGGCAAATGATGCACGACGCCGATGCCGTGCGCGGCAAGCGCATCGCCGTCGCCGACGCCCGACAGCATCAGCAACTGCGGCGACTGGAAGGCGCCGGAGGCGAGGATCACCTCGCGGCGGGCGCGGAGCTGCTTCAGCTCCTTGCCCTGCCGGTACTCGACGCCCACTGCGCGCCTACCTTCGAACAGGATGCGCGTGGCATGCGCTTGCGTCTCGACGCGCAGATTCGCCCGCTTGCCCATGTGGGGATCCACATAGGCGCGCGCCGCGCTCCAGCGCTCGCCACCGTGCTGCGTCACCTGGTAGCTGCCGAGCCCTTCATGGTCCTCTTCATTGAAGTCCTCGCGGATACGAAACTGCGCCTCGCGCGCGGCCTGATGGAAGACGTCATGGATCGGATTGTCCGAGCGCAGCTTGTTGACATGCAGCGGGCCGCCCTTGCCATGATATTCGCCGTCGAAATCGGCGTTGTTCTCCGAGCGCTTGAAGTAGGGCAGCACATCCGCATACGACCAGCCGGCATTGCCGAGCGCGGCCCAGTGGTCGTAGTCCCATTTGTTGCCGCGGATGTAGACCATCGCGTTGATCGCCGAGGAACCGCCGAGGCCCTTGCCGCGCGGTTGATAGCCGATGCGGCCGTTCAATCCCTTCTGCGGCACAGTATCGAACGCCCAGTTGGCCGCGCGGTATGGCAAAGCGAGCCCGAATGGCGTGGTGATCCGCCAACTGTCGTTCCGCCCGCCCGCATCGAGCAGCGCCACTGATGTCGCCGCATCCTCCGACAGCCGCCCCGCAACGGTGCAGCCGCCGGAGCCCGCGCCCACGACGACAAAATCGAATGTGTCAGTCAATGCTGTTTCTCCCCTTATCGTCATTCCGGGGCGCGCGTAGCGCGAACCCGGAATCTCGAGGTTCCGGGTTCGCTTCGCGCCCCGGAACGACTGCCCCTACGACATGAACCGCATCATCTTCTCCAGCCGCGCGATCTTGCCGCCGTAGGGCGGGTAGAGATCGGCGAGGCGGTTGAATTTCGAGCGGTAGAACACCGGCTTCAGCTTGCTGAACGTGCGAAAACCCCATTCGCCGTGATAGGCGCCGGTGCCGGATGCGCCGACGCCGCCCATCGGCTGGTTCACCTGCGCGAAGTGGAACAGGCAGTCGTTGACGGTGACGCCGCCGGAGACGGTGCGCGACAGCACCGCGTCGCGGGCGTCGCGGTCCTTGCCGAACCAGTAGAGCGCGAGCGGCCGGTCGCGACGGTTGACGAAGGCGATGGCATCGGCCGGCTCGCGATAGCCCAGCACCGGCAGCACCGGCCCAAATATCTCCTCCTGCATCACCGCCATGTCTTCGGTGGCGCCAAGGATCAGCGTCGGCGGGAATTTGCGGTGCGCCTTCCAGTTGGGATCGTCGGCCCTTGCCGGTTGCAGGATTCTTGCGCCGCGCTCTACGGCATCCGCGACGAGACCTTCGAGCCGCGCGTAGTGCCGGTCGGAGATGACGGAGGTGTAGTCCTTGTTCGCGGGATCGGTGCCGAACATGCGCCGCATCTGCGCGCGCAGCTTCTCGGCGAAGGCCTGCAGCGAGCGCTCCGGCACCAGCACGTAGTCCGGCGCGATGCAGGTCTGCCCGGCATTGAGCAGCTTGCCGTAGGCGATGCGCTCGGCCGCCTCATCGAGATCGGCGGAGGCGTCGATGATAGCAGGCGACTTGCCGCCGAGTTCGAGCGTCACAGGCGTCAGATTGCGCCCCGCGGCCTCCGCGACCAGCCGTCCGACCCGGGTCGAGCCGGTGAACACCAGATGATCGAAGGGGAGCGACGCAAAGGTCTTGGCGATCTCGTCCTCGACGCCGGTGACGAGCAGCTCGGTCGCGTCGAACCTTGCGGCAACCGTCTCTTTCAGCAGGCCTGCGAAATGCGGGACGAGCTCGCTCGGCTTGATCATGACCAGGTTGCCGGCGGCAATCGCGCCGATCGCGGGCGCCAGCGTCAGCTGGAGCGGATAATTCCAGGGGGCGATGATGCCGACGACGCCGAGCGGCTGCGGGATCAGCCGGTTGCGCGCCGGCAGGAATTGCAGCGCGGTGGCGATTCGCTGCGGCGCCATCCAGCTCTTCAGGTGTTTTGTCGCATGGCGTATCTCGCTGTAGACCATCATGGTCTCGGCGATGGTGGTCTCGACCGCCGAGCGGTGGCCGAAATCGGCCGAGATCGCCTGGCGGAAGCGCTCTTCATTGTCGGCGACGACGGCGCGCAGCCGCGCCAGCCGGTCGAGCCGCTCGGCCAGGTCAGCGGCCGGCTCCGCCCGCGACCGCGCGACCATGGCGTGGAAGGCGTCGTCGAGGGCCCGCAGCGGGGCGCTCGTCAGGGATCGGTCCAAAGATCTGTCCAAGATCTGGTCCCGGATATGGTCCATGGCGTTGCTCCCTAAACTGGCGTTTCGCCCCTGGTTTTGTTGCGGCAAGCTGGCCCTTTGCGGAACTTCTGGCAAGAGCGCGGCTGGCGGGCCGGAATCCGGTCCATCCACCTGTCATAAAGTCGAAAAAAACGTCCTCGCAGCCCTTTCCAAAGGCAGCCCGGGTTGGTACATACCCCCCGCAACCGACGGGCTTTGCCCCGGGGTTGCCTTCCAAGGAAGCCTTTGGGACGGAAGAAGCAAGCCACGCGAACAGCGCCGGCCCTCATCCCCCGTCCCCGGCATTTTAACGAAGGCGCGCAACGGTTTAACGCGGGGTGGAGCAGCCCGGTAGCTCGTCAGGCTCATAACCTGAAGGTCATAGGTTCAAATCCTATCCCCGCAACCAAATTCGGACTTCACCGGTTCCGATACGAAAATGGCCCGCATCGCGCGGGCCATTTTTGTTTTGCCATTTTTGTTTTGCCATGGGCGCTTCAATCGTCCGAAAGGCCACGACGGCTGATCCGGATCGGCGGACGATCAGACCGTCAGATCGACGCCAGTCGTTCGGTGCTCTGGGCGCTTCCGTCGCTGGCCTGACCGGAGCCGCTCGATGAGACCGGCGCACTGCCGGCGGATGACGTCGTGCCGGCATTCGCTCGCTTTGCCGATGAAGCGTCTTGCAAATACGCGTAGGCATTCGCGCCCGAGATATTCATTGTCCGATCCTCGTTCGTCTGCACGACGAGGAATTGCACGATCCGTACCAATCCTGCGCGCTGCGATTGTTGATTGATGGATCGAGACAAGTCCGACGCTTCGTCGCTCGCGAGGCCGCAGGCCCGATCAACCGCCGGACCATTCTGCCGACTGTCGGCAATTCTTTCCGCTTCCCGTTGAAGCGAGCATCGACGGTTCGCGTGACTGTGCCGTCTCTGCATCACCGTCCGTCGGAATCCGCGCGTGAGACACACGGCACATCACGGCGGCGGGCGACCTGTTACGGATTTTCGCGCCGCCGCCCAGCACTGATCGCGGGCGGCCTCCTCCTTGATGTCGCAGATGATGATGAACAACAGGTCCTTGCCGCTTTCTCCCGATGAGATCGACCCGTCGCGCGACCGGCATCGCTCCGGTCCGCGCACGACGGCGCCTTCGCGATGCGCCGGCCTTGGATGGCTGTTGCGCAGGGCTCTGCTTGCGAGCGTCGGTGTTCTTGTCGGCCTTGCGGCGCAAATGATGCCGGCGCATGCGCAGCTGGTCGGCGGCAACGGCGGCACTGGCGGCGCCTACTCCGACAGTGTCCCCGGAGCCGGCGGCGCCGGTGGTCTGGCGGGCGACGGGAATGCAGCGGGGAATGGCGCAAGCGGCGGTGGCCCGGACACTGCGGGAAGCGGTCCGTACGGGGGCGCAGCCGGAAACAGCGTTGCGCCAGGCGGAGGAACCGGGGGCGCGGGTTATTCAGGCGGCGGTGGCGGCGGCAGCGGCAGCGGAGGCGGGGGTGGATTCCAGGGGGGCATCAACGCCGGGGGCGGCGGCGGGGGTGGTGGCCGGGCCGCGACCGTCAGCGGCAACTACGCCGCGGTGGTCAACCTGACCGGCGGAAATGGCGGAGCAGGCGGTCCTGGCCCCTACAACGGGTCGGCCGGCGGGGGCGGTGGCGGCGGCGATGGCTTGTACCTGTCCGGCGGCGATCTGCAGGTCAATGCCGGCGTCTTCATCAGGGGTGGTTCGGGCGGCGATGCAGGCACAACTTCCGCCGATGGCAATGGCGGCGCCGGTGGAGGTGGAAAGGGTGTCGTCGTCGGCACCACTGCAACCGTGACCAATGCCGGTTCGATCACGGGAGGAAGCGGCGGTTCTGGCGGCGGAAGCGCAATCGGTTCTGGAAGCGGCGGCGGCGGCGGCGATGGTCTTGTTCTCGCGGCCGGGGGCATCGTCATCAATACCGGCATGATTTCGGGAGGCACCGGTGGCCCCCAAGGTGATCCCAGGTATCCGGCCTTTTTTCCGCCCGTCGCCGGCGGCGCGGGAATCAGCGGCGCCGGCCTCGTCGTGCAGAATGCGGGGATCATCAGCGGCGGGCTCGGAAATGCCGGCACGGGGGCCCGCGCCAACGCCATCACATTCACCGGCGGCGTCAACAGTCTGGAGCTTCAGGCCGGGTCGACCGTCACCGGCAACGTCATGGCCTTCAGCTCCGCTGACACGCTCCGGCTGGGCGGAGCCGCCAACAGCTCGTTCGACCTGTCGACGCTCGGCGACTCCGCCCAGTACCGCGGCTTCGGCAGCTTCGTGAAGACCGGCAGCAGCAACTGGACGCTGACGGGATCGAGTTCATTCACAGGCGCGGTCAGTGTCGATGCCGGCATTCTCTCCGTCAACGGCTCGCTCGCCTCGGCGTCGCTGACCACCGTCAACACCGGCGGCACGCTCGGCGGCAACGGCACGGTCGGCAACACTACGATCAATGGCGGCGTGCTGGCGCCGGGCAATTCGATCGGCCTCCTGACCGTGAACGGCAATCTCGTCTTCACGGCGCCGTCGACTTACGTGGTCGAGGTTTCGCCCGCCAATGCCGATCGCGTCAACGTGACCGGCACCGCGACCCTGGGCGGGGCCACCGTCAGTGCCGTGTTCGCGGCCGGCAGCTACGTGGCGAAGCAATACACGATCGTCAATGCCGGCGGCGGGGTGACCGGCACGTTCGGCGCGCTGGTCGATACCAACCTGCCGGCCACCTTTCACACCAGCCTGAGCTATGATGCCAACAATGCCTATCTCGATCTGGCGCTGAACTTTTCCATTCCCGGCGGGCTCAACGTCAATCAGCAGAATGTTGGAAATGCGTTGTCGACTTTCTTCAACCTCACCGGCGGCATTCCCGCCGTGTACGGCACGCTGTCGCAAGCGGGCCTGACGCAGGCCTCCGGCGAAACCGCCACCGGGTCGCAGCAGACCACGTTCGACGCGATGACGCAGTTCATCGGCGTCCTCACCGATCCGTTCATGGCCGGCCGGGGCGATGGCGGATCGTCGCCGGCCGGTGCGTCGCAATTCGCCGACGAGGATGGCTCCCGTGCCTACGCCTCCACCGGTCGCGGACGTTCCGCCGCGGAGCGCGACGCCTATGCCGCGCTCTCCCGCAAGGCCCCGGCGGCGTTCGACATCGTAATGCAACGCTGGAGCGTATGGGCCGCGGGCTATGGCGGTTCGCAGACCACCGACGGCAATGCCACGACGGGATCGAACACGGCGACCAGTCGCATCGCCGGCACGGCGGTCGGCGCCGATTATCGCTTTTCACCCGACACCGTCGCCGGCTTCGCGCTGGCCGGCGGCGGCACGAGCTTTGGCGTCGCCAACGGCGGCAGCGGCCGGTCGGATTTGTTTCAGGCCGGCGCCTTCCTTCGCCACGGCGTCGGCGCGGCCTACGTCTCCGCCGCGCTGGCGTATGGCTGGCAGGACATTACCACCACCCGCACCGTCACCATCGCCGGCAGCGATCAGTTGCGAGCCCGCTTCAACGCCAACGCCTATTCCGGCCGCGTCGAGGCCGGCTATCGCTTCGTGACGCCGTGGATGGGGCTCACGCCTTACGCCGCCGGCCAGTCGACCATCTTTGATCTGCCGGCCTATGCCGAACAGGTGCTCGCGGGCAGCAATGCCTTCGCCCTGAGTTACGGTTCGCGGAGCGTCACCGACACGCGCAGCGAGCTCGGTCTGCGCGCGGACAGGTCGTTTGCGCTGAGCGATGCCGTCCTGGTCTTGCGCGGCCGCGCCGCCTGGGCGCACGACTTCGATCCCGATCGCGCTATCGCGGCCACCTTCCAGGCGCTCCCGGGCGCATCATTCGTGGTCAACGGCGCGGCGCAGGCGCGCGACTCCGCGCTCGTCGCGGCCTCGGCCGAGGTGAAATGGCGCGGCGGCGTCTCGTTCGGCGCTTCCTTCGAGGGCGAGTTTTCGAACGTCACAAGCAGCTACGCCGGCAAGGGTATCATCCGCTATGCCTGGTAGTGGCGACACTCACTCAGGAAAGCTCAGGATCATTTTCAACAGTTTTGGAAATCGCGCATTGATGTCCTCCTCGCGCACGACATTGCGGTGCTGGACACCTTGCTTTGACGTCCGGATCAGGCCGGCCTCCCGCAGAATGCGAAAATGGTTCGACAGGGTCGATTTCGCCATGTCAGGGCAAGGCGCCGCATCGGTACACGACATGCAAGCGTTCTGCGCGACCAGGCTTTTGACGATCCGCAGCCGCATGGGATCCGCGAGGGCTCCGAGCACTCCGGCCAGCGTAATCTCGTCCCGCGATGGGTGAACAAACTGCACCATGCCCAAAATATAGCATGCCCCTTGAACTCATTCAATAGTTCACTAGTATTGAACTATTGAATATCGGCATCCCGCCGAACAACGGAAGACATGCGATGACCAATAGACTCGAAGGCAAAGTTGCGCTCGTGACCGGCGCATCCAAAGGCATTGGCGCCGAAATCTCCGCCCGGCTTGCGGCTGAGGGTGCGGCGGTTGCCGTCAATTACAGCTCCAGCAAGCAGGCCGCCGACCGCGTGGTCGCCGCCATCATCGCCAAGGGGGGCAAAGCCGTCGCGGTCCATGGCAACTTGGCCGACGCCAAGGACGTGAAGAGCGTCGTCGCGGAGACCGTGAAGGCGTTCGGTGCGATCGACATCCTCGTCAACAACGCGGGCGTCTACGAGTTCGCCTCGCTCGAGGCCATCACGCCCGAGCATTTCCACAAGCATTTCGACCTCAACGTGCTTGGCCTGCTGCTGGTCTCGGGTGAAGCGGCGAAGCACTTCAACGCCAATGGCGGAAGCATCATCAACATCAGCTCCGGGGTATCGACCATCGCGCCGGCGAACACCGCCGTCTACACTGCGACCAAAGCCTCGGTGGATGCGATCTCCTCCGTGCTGTCGAAGGAGCTCGCGCCGCGCAAGATTCGCGTCAACGCTGTCAATCCAGGCATGATCGCCACCGAAGGCGTCGTGTCGGCCGGCCTGCACGAGGGCGACATGCGCAACTGGATCGAATCCACCACCCCGCTTGGCCGCATCGGCAAGGTCGAGGAGATCGCTGCCGCGGTGGCCTTCTTCGCATCGGACGACGCGTCCTACGTCACCGGCGAGACACTTCACGTCACCGGCGGCCTTCGCTAACGAGCAGGTGCTCTGGTGGTCCGACGTCGCTGAAGGCCAAGTTCGGACTTCGCAGCTTTGGATGAGAAAATGGCCCGCGCGACGCGGGCCATTTTTGTTTGGGGGGCAGCGCTCCCCAAAACTTCCTAATCGCCTCCCGTCCGGCCCCCGACCAGCGTCGAAGGCGCCTCGCTGAACACTAATCCGCGGGCGGCTTTAGGATGCCTTTGAGCCTTGGCCCGGGAGCTCAAAGAGAACGCCAACCACTTCCAGCAAATCGTTTAGCACAGACAGACCTTGCGACCCATCCAAACTAAGCAACTGGGCTGGCGTGGTACCGTCGGGGTTGAGGCTTTCCAACACGACCAGCTTATTGCGGACGCGCAAACGTTTGAAATACCTTTCGCCCGTCTCGTCCACTGCCACGACAAGTCGCCCTTCGAGCCGCTTTAACGTGTCAGAATTAAATTTCGTAGGATGAGTGACGAGAAATTGTCCGTCCAACGCTATAGGCTCGGCACTTCGACCCTGTACCTCGAACAAGCGCGCATTCGCTAAAGCCTTCTCGGCCAAAGAAAAGTCGTTTACCGCAACTACCTCTTGGTTGACGATATGAGGTGGTGGGGACGCAATGTGGGAGACGAACAATGTTCCCACGATTTTTTTCTGCTGTACTTTTTCCTTCGGCGCGATCACCGGCTGAGGGAGTTGGTGGGGTTCAAGCGTTTGTCCTGTCAAGATGGTCATAGTCGGGTGAAGATCTGTCTCGCTATGTCGGCGGGCCAGTACTTGTTCACCAAAGGTCGCGACGACCAGGCTGTGTTTGGTCACAGGGGCAAAGTTCGAAACGACTAGGAAGTCACCAATTCCTACGACCGGATCGAGCGTGCCGGCAGCTAGTTGGTAGATTTCGTGATTAACGAGCTTTATTGGTTGCGCGGAGTTCCATTCCTTGAGGGTGATAATTCCGTCTCCCGCTTTCCCATCCGTCTTCGCCGCGGCGGCAACTCCGGTCTTCATGAGCGTAAGTGACTTCAGCGCGTCCTTATGACCAATCGGGAACGTCACAACATTGTCCGTCCATGCGAACATTCGTGGCTCGCCGGAAAACGCTTCGAACTGCGCACAAACATGGAACGCTTGATGTAGCTTGGGGCGAAGTTGGCTGTCCCAAAACTTCTTTATGTCGGCTGCCTGCGCCACCCCCATTGTTTCGTTATCTTTGTGGTGAGGGTCATTAATTATGTTCATTTCTTTGCCGCCGCCCCCCATAAGCATGCCAACGAGCTCTTTAAAGGTGTTGCGGTTAAAAGGAGGGACGTGCGCTTCGCGCAAGCGCTTCAGCTCGTTTCGCAATGAATCGAGACTCATATCCGCAATCTCCGGGCTTTCCGCCCGCATCATGCACTTCAGCAAATCTTCGCTGTAGACTCTTACAGCGGCAATGAATTGCCTAGCTACGGCGTCGTCATTTTCGGCTTCGGCTTCTTCGTACAGCCGATCGACGTTGGTGCCGTTGACTATCGTCACAACGGGCGACGCCTTGTTGAGAGGAGCAACTAGACCTTGTTGCCCGCTCAACAGATGCTCGTCGACGAGAAATTGAAAGAACTGGCGTTCATGCGTCGTAATGATCAGTTGCATTCCGAGTGGGTCTGTCGGATCTGCGTTAGCAAGACGGGTGATTTCTTGCGCCCACTTTCGCTTGTTGCGGGGATCGAAAGTAACTTGGGGGTCGTCCATAAGGACAAGTGGCACGGGGTTGGATCCTGCCGCTTCGATTGTCTCTTCGCGCAGTGCAAATACAAATGCCCACAGGATTGCACGCAGCCAAGATGTGTTCGCGACCAATAACGCATCGATTTGAAGGCCAGGTTCGAAGCTACCCTCCACCTTGATTGACTTGCGTTCGAGCGATGCATCCTGAAATAAGAAACGCTCTTTCAGTCGAATCTTGTCGAGGACCGAGCGAATGCGACCGGAAAGTGTCGTTATCGATCTTGCTGTTTCAGCTCCGACCAGGTGCTTTAATTCTTTGAGAGGTTCTAGCGCCTCAATGATCGCTTCGCGAACGCGCTGATGTTTCTGTACTCCCTCCCATTTTTCAACGGCTTCTGCCGCGGCGAGTAGATTGACGGCAAGCTGATCTAGAGGTTCAGCTTTCTCGATCGCTTGCTGAAGCGTGTGTAGTTGGCCGGCGATCGACCGCGTGGACGGCGGCTCATCCTTTCCCGTGGTTTTGCCGATGAGCTGCGACCATGCTTCAAGAAAAGAACTTTCATTGCTTTCCCACCATAGCGCGAGGTCGGAGACGACCTGAAAAGAATGCATGGACTGACAAAGGTCGATCGCGGACTGAGGAGCATCTGGCGATAAAGTCCCCACGGCTGGGCCCGTAAAATCTGGGAGGGTAGTCGCCTGTTCATCGACAATCTCGTTCGTGAGTTGGGCGATACCAGTGAGAACGTCGCTGAAGGCGTGATTCGCCGCGAAACGGGAGCGCGTAGCTTCCGAGTACGCTTCTTTCGGTGCCATCGTGCGAAGAAGGTCAAAGTGCTTTCGGATCTCTGGAGTCAATAGTGCCCTCAATTCCCGATCGATGGCACCGCAGGCGTCGTCGATCTTACGTTCCGCCGCGGACGCATGCGCCCGCAGTTCCGCGAGCTCGGCGGCAAGGCTCCTTTGCTGTTCATTTGTAAGCTGTCCTTCGCAGAGCGGACATATCGCGAGAGTGTCGCCTTCAGGCTCAACGAAATATTGGGCTGCTAACGCCTTGAGCCTCAACTTGGCGTCCTTCTTCTGGCGCTCGTGCCAATGCATCGCTTCTGCGAGTTGCTTTTTTGATTCCTCTATAGCCTTGGGAATGGACTTAAAATTCTCATCGCTGAGAGCGGCTTTCAGAGCCGCCCAGGCCTCGAACTGTACGATGCCATTAATGCCCAACTTCGTTATGGCGCGAGCGTTCTCTACCGCTTGTTTTACGCGGGTTCGAACTGCAGCAACGCGTGTGTCCAAGATGTCTGCGATCTCGCTCTTAAGCGTTGCAATGTGTTCGGCGGCTTGGGCCGCAGCCGATGTTGCAGCGTCAACAAGCGATTTGTGATGGTCCTTCTCTCCGAGTGTTCGGAGTTTGGAAAGGTCGATCGCCAAGGCTCCGGCGTGGATCTCCGCCTTGCCTATGTTCGTTGTGAACGAACCTACGATCGCTTCAATACCTTGATCCTTGGCATATTTGTAGAAGCGCTGGGCTTTGTTTCCCAGTTTTGCTGCGCCCTCTGCGATGTCTCCGAGCTGATCGAGGCCCGTTAGAAGCTTTACGCCCTCATACAGCGACTGACTTTTGTCGCCAAAACCTATGCGAGGGATTCGCGCGGGCATTAAGAGCCCGGTTTCAAGCAATTGGGGGATCGTCGTCAGCCTCGCGTCTACTGATACGTCAATTGAGGCAGCGCCGTCTTTAGGCGACGTGAGTTTGCGTTCCGCGACCGCATTCTGTTCGTGTTCGTTCTCAAAAGTAAGCCGTACCCAAGCAACGGCCTCTTTCGCGAGTTCTGCGACAGTTTTGGGGTAAGAAACGACAGACGGCCAAGAGCCGACCTCTTTTCCTCCGGGACTGTTGACTGGTGATCGTTCTCCCAATTCATCGATAAGTCCATCCTGCTCACGAACGCGCTTTCCTGTCATCGCCCATAGGATGGCGTTGCTTAGAGACGTCTTTCCACATCCGTTTTGCCCTTCCAGGCACCAGTTTTCGCCGCCGATGGTCATGTCGAAAGATGGACCATCCCAAGTCGTTAAGCCCGCGAAATTCTTGGCTTCGATGCGAGCTAGCCTCCAAACGCCACCAGCGACGACATCCGTTGTGGCTGCAGTCGATGAGGCGGGATCATTCGTGGCTTCCCATGCTGCGATAAGACCCGGGAAGAGTGTTTCGTTCGCCTCAGCGACCTTTGAAGGGCTTTGCTCGACGAGAAACTTGAAAAGCCGCCTTGCGCCGGGCGTATTGAGCGAGATTGAACCCGCCTTGTGGTTATCAAACTTAGTCCAGGAAAGAGGCGAGCCGTTGAGCAACTGGGCTCTTGCTTCGCTTAACGATATCGGCATCTCAATTTCCAGCTATGCAATAGAGTTTTGCGCCCGGCGTGGGGCTCGGTCGAAGTCTGACCAAGCACTCGGAGGCTAAAATTGGTTGTGTAATAGAAAAATATGTCTGAGAACGAGCGTATAGGCCAGGTAGATCAAGGGCAAGCCACAACTTATTCGAGTTGTGAAAGGGTATTTGGATAGGGCGGTAGAGGCTGTATGCTATCGAGCGCATCAATTTGACGATCGGGCTCGTGCGGGCTCGATAATCGGCGGCTTGGGATCGCGGTTATCGAGCCGGCTTCTGCCGCTTTTTTAGAGACGGTGCGAACCTCAAAACCCCGCAATCGCCTTCCCGTCCGCCCCGACCAGGCTCGACGGCGCCTCGCCGAACACCAGCCCTTCCGGCTGAAACTTGATCACCTTCCCGCCCTCGACGAACTCGGCGAAATTCCGCGGCGTCGCCGAGTGAACGCCGTTGGTCAGGAAGTCGTCGATCTCGTAGCAGGTGTCCGGCTTGCCGCCTGATCCTTCACCCAGGAATTTCTGGAAGTTCTGGCTGGTCACCTTGGCCTTCTTGCGCGCCGACCAGTTGGTATAGCGGCGGTAGAGCTTTGGCAGGATCACCGGGCCCTTGTCGGTCGCGAGCACGTCGGTCTCGTTCTTTTTCGGCTCGCGCAGGTCGAAGTCGAAGGCCGGAACGGTTTTGGCGAGATGTTTCCAGACCGGCAGTTTCTTCGTCCGCGCGGCCTTGGCGAGCACGAGGAAGGCCTTGATCTCGTCGTCGTTCATCGAGGAGTAGAACGTCGGATAGGCAAAGCCCTGCTCGACCAGCCAGTGGTTGATGTCGACCGTCTTGTTCGTGACCGCCACCTCGATGTCGCCGACCAGCCGTCCATAGGTGTCGAACACCTCGTTCGGCGCATCGACATGGGTGAACACCCGGCAGGCCAGCGTCGCCTCGCCGGCACGGCTGAGGAAATCATGCAGCGCCTTGCTCGACGTCGCGCCGAGGAATTGCCGGTAAGGATGAGTGACCTCGTGATAGGCCTGCCGCTTGGCATCCGCCAGGCCCTTCTTCTCGGCCGGCGACAGCGGCGACGGCTGATAGTGCAGCTCCGGCGCGTCGATGCCCTGAAGGCGCACGGTCAGCTTGCCGTTCTTGATCGGCGCCGTGTTGGTCCGGCCCTTGACCTTGGCGTTGTCGAAGACATGGGTCGGCTGGAACGGCGAGGTGTCGTTCTTGCGGAAGCGGATCGCATCGGGCGCGACGTTCACCACGACCTTGGTGGTGTCGGCGTCAGACCTCCCCTCCGGCCAGAACTGGCTGACCTCGATCGTGCCTTCGACCTCCAGCAGTTCCACCGGCATCGGCCGCTCCTGTCAACGGACGCGACGGTTGCCTCAAGCAGGCGACTCGCACGCGCACAGCTGGAGCGGATCATTTTCGTGCGACAGGCCCATGACGGGGCGGCAGCGAGACAGTGCGCCGCGGCCTTCGGGCCGAGCGGGCGGGGCATGATTGGTCCGTCGCGCAACGTATGCTGTGGCGACGACGGACCACCTTCGATTGGTGCGGAAGCCTCCGCGCTGCTCCCGCTCGGAATCAGGGTCGGTACGGACAGACCATCGTCAGGTGGAGCAACGTCGGCGCCTGGTCCTCACCATTGTCGTACTCCCACTCCAGCCGGATTTCGTGCCGGTCGGCATAGGCGTCGCTCGCCGCGTGGGTGATGATATTCGTCTTCATCGGGATCGGCGGCTCGGAATTGAAGCATTTCCGCACGCAGGCATCGAGCAGCGCGCATCGCGTCAGCGGGATCACGCCGGGCTCGTCCTTGGACAGCGGGACCGTATTCAGCTGCGTGGTGAGGTCGACGCGAGCCCGGCCCTTCTCCTTGTGCCAGTACGCCGCACTCCCGTCCGGCCATTTGTCCGCCGGCGTCAGGATCAGGTGGTACTGGCCGTACTCCAGGGTCGGCAGATGGATGTCCGGCGACGCCTTGAGGATGTCCACGCTCCTCTGCATGTTTTCCAGAGGGAAATAATTGTCGTTCATCAAATCTTTGAATGAAGCCCCGGTGTAAGTTCTCGACCCCATCGTCTTTTCCCTCAATATGTCCTTGGCTTTGCGAAAATACATACAGCTCCACGACGCCGGTTCGTTTTGCCAACCCGGCCTCGCCGATATATGCCCCATCTTTGCTGGGATTTGCGTACGCTACCACTCAGGACTGTGTTTCGTCCAGATCGCCAACCGCACCGTGCCCCGCTAAACGGCGATGGGCAAGTCCGATTGCTAAGCGGTTCTTGATAGGTATTCTTACCACGAGTTGCTCGCGGGCGCTGGACGACAGCGACGCCGCGATCCTTGAAGGCGCAGGAATGCATTGCTTCGCGTGTCAGTCGGCGATTGATCCCGACGATAGCTGGTGCTCCAAGTGTGGGGCGGCGGTACGTCGGCGTGCTGATCCCGACAGCGAGCGGCGGTTTGTGACAATTCTCCGAGCCGACGTCATCGACTCCACAGGGCTTGTTGCCGAACTGGAGCCGGAGGAGGCCGTCTCGCGCCTGGAGCCTGCGCTGGCGGCCATGAGGGGCGCGGTACGCCAGTTTGGCGGCATCGTCAGCAAGGAGTTGGGGGACGGCTTGGCGGCTGTCTTTGGTGCCCCGATCGCCGACGACAACCATGCGCCGCTGGCCTGCCATGCGGCCATCGAGCTTGTCCGGCGCGTTGGCCGTCTTGGCGATCCCGGACTTCAGGTTCGGGTCGGCCTCCATTCGGGGCACGTCGTCGCCTATATGGTCGCCAGCGAGTTTTCCAAGGTCTACGAGATCGGAGGCGCCGCTCAGCATCTTGCCGCGCGGCTGGAGGCAGCGGCCGAGGCCAATCAGATCTACGTGTCGGAAGCCTGCCAGAAACTCGCGGATGGACATGTCCGATTCGAATCCCTGGGCCTCAAGGTGCTGCGCGGCTTCAACGAGCCGCTGCCGGTCTACCGTGTCGTCGGAGCGAGCGACCTTTCAAGCTGGCGGGTGCGACGTGCGCGGAGCGTTTCGCGGTTTGTCGATCGAACGACCGAGCGGGCCCTGTTGGGACGTGCCGCGGAGAGGTCCAGTGCAAGCCGGCAGACGGTCCTTCTGATCGGCGATGCAGGCATCGGAAAATCGCGGCTCGCACATGAGTTCGCCCAGGAGCTCAAGGCCGATGGCTGGCGGTTGATCGACGCCGAGTGCAGCCCGAACCTTCAGGGCGTGCCGTTCAGCGCGCTCAAGCGCATTATACTTTCGATCTCCGAAGTTACCGCCAGAGATTCGGATGGTCTGGTCGACATCCGACAGGAGTTGCAGGCAATCCATCAACTCGCGATCGATTCCATATTGGATATTCCGGTCGAGGATCCTCGCTGGAGCGAGTTGGAGCCTTACGCGCGCGCGCGTGCCATTTCCGATGCAAGTTGCGCCATCGTTCAAGGCTTGGCCTTCCAGCAGCGCACCGTTCTTCTCATCGAGGACCTGCACTGGATCGACCGAGCCAGCGATGCGGTTGTTGCTGCAATCGCGTCGTTGCAGAGCCCCAACCTGATGGTTTTTCTCACGAGCAGGCCGAACGGCATGCCTGAGTGGATCGCGCGCTGCCACGCGGAAGTGATTGCAATGCGCCCCCTGGATGACGATTCGGGATTGGCCATGTTGGCCGATATGCTCGGACCGTCGGCGACGAACACCGATTTGAAGAACCGTATCATCTCTCATACGGCCAACGTTCCCCTGTTTCTCGAGGAAGTCTGCCGCGGACTGAAAGATAGTGGCACGCTTCGCGGTCAGTGGGGTGACCTTGCGCTCGTTCGACCCATTGATGAGCTCGGCATCCCCACCAGCATTCAGGGCGTGATTGCGGCGCGGCTCGATCGCATTTCAAGGCAGGAGCGCTCGGTTCTCCAAATAGCGGCGGCGCTGGGGCCGCGCTCAAGCGTGATGATGCTGCGGAACGTCGCGGCGCTGCCCGAAGACGTTTTCCAGGATTGCCTTGGAGCGCTCGACCGAGCCGAGCTCCTCGTCAGGATCGATAGTGAACTTGAGGACTCGATCGAGTTCCAGCACGAGATGGTCCGCCAAGTGACCTACGAGTCGATGGTCGAAAAGGTGCGCGAAAATATACATGCGCGAATTCTTGCGGCCTTCGAAAGCGACGAGACATGGAGCGACGGTCCTGACACGCTTTGCTACCACGCAATGCGCGCGAAGGATTGGCTGAAAGCGTTCGGGTACGGGAGGGGGGCCGCGCGGAAATGTCTTGTGCGCTCGGCATATGCCGATGCGGTCGACTATTTCGGGATCGCGATGAGTTCGCTCGACAAAACACCGATGACTCCTTCGCGGGAGGCAGATGCAATTGACCTCCGGATGGAGGCGCGAATGGCATTCATCTGGTCCGGTCAGGTTGCCGAGTGGATCGATCTCGGAAAAGAGGCCGAACGCCGGGCCAGTGGAATTGACGACATCGGAAGAAAGGTCGCCGCCATGACCGTCATGGCGGGTGGACAGAATTTCTACGGAACGCCAACTGAAGCGGTTGCGCTCGGCCGGGAGGTCGTTGGCCTCGCCGAGAAGTCAGGCAACCCGGGTTGGCGCAACCTTGCACAATACAATCTGGGACAGGCCTATTTTCTCGCCGGTCGATATCGCGAAGCGGAGCAGACGTTGGCGCGAGGCCGCGCTAATCTCATGGGACCGGAGGCAAGCGCGCCCTTCGGTACGCCCCCAAAATACACGCTCCTCCTCTGCTGCATGATGAAGAGCTTCACCCACACCGTGATGGGCGAGCTCGATGCCGCCGAACAGCTCCAGCAGCAGGCCGCGGCGATTGCGGAGGAGACCGGCCGTCCCTATGACCGCGTCGCGGCGGCCTATAGCGGCGGGTGGCTGAAGCTCGGCCGCAACGATCCGGCGGCGGCCGCCGCCATCCTCGAAGAGGGTTTCGTCCTCGCGCAGAAGCATGGCATTCGGCTGTTCGTGCCGGTGCTCGCCTGCCACCTCGGCATCGCCTATCTCGAGCAGGGTCTGTTCGACCGGGCGCGCGGCATGCTCGGCGAGGCGCGGGAGGAGGCGAAGGCGGTCGGCTATACCTCGGCGGTGCTGCGCAGCTCGATCTACCTGGCGCTGGCAACCTGCCGGCTCGGCGACGTCCAGGCCGCGCAGAACATGCTGCGCGAGGCGCGCAACACCGCGCGGCAGCAGGGGTTTGCCGGCCTCGAGGCCGAAGCCCTGTTCGGCGAAGCCGTGGTGACGCCGCCCTCCAGCGAGGAGAACAAGGCCGCGATCCTTGCCGCCCTGCGCGCGGCGATCGCGATCGCCTCCGACAGCGGCGCGCTGCCGCTGAAGCAGAAGGCCGAGGCGATGCTGACCGGGATGCTCGCCCGGGGCGACGAGATCGCCTGACCCCTGACTCTCAATCCGCCTGCCGTGCGATCGTACCGCCGGGGTGACCTTCTTGCCCGACATATCGTTTTATTTCGTAGTAATCACAATGGCTTATCGTGCCACTTCTACTGTGCATGGGGTTGTTTTCGATGTTTTAGTGGGATGGCCGCCGGTTCGGCGCGGCCCGGCGGTGGTCCCCGCCGCCCGTGATGACGAAGTCCCTTGCGCGGGCACCTGGGTCGGCTACCGTTGGCGGGAAGCTAGCCGCAGGGCCAGGTGATCTTTTGATTCGCGTTTTTTAGCATTGCATTTTGTCGGCGCCGCCACGGCGCGACGCCCACCGGAAGAGGCGGGGCCATGATCACACGGGACCAGTCAGCACTGTTGGCGCCGGTCGAGCGCGACCTGCGGCTCGACCTCTTCCGCGGCATCGGCCTGTGGATGATCTTCCTCGACCACATCCCGCACGACGTCGTGGCCTGGCTGACGCTGCGCAATTACGGCTTCAGCGACGCCGCCGAGTTCTTCGTCTTCATCTCCGGCTACCTGGTCGGCTGGATCTACGGGCCGATCATCGCGGGCGGCTGGTTTCTCGCCGCGCTCAAGCGGCTGTGGCGTCGCGCGGCCGAGATGTACGTCGCCCACATCATGTTGTTCCTACTGTTCACGGCGCAGATCGCGCGCACCGCGCGCCGCTTCGACAATCCGATGTACGAGCACGAGTTCAACGTGTTCAACTTCCTGTCGCATCCGGACGAGCTGATCGGGCAGGCGATCGTCCTGAAATACAAGCCGGTCAATCTCGACGTGCTGCCGCTCTACATCGCGCTGGTGTTCGCCTCGCCCTTCATCGTCTGGTGCCTGGTGCGGCGGCCGAACCTGACCCTCGCCGCCTCCGTGGTGCTCTATGTGCTGTCGCGCTGGTTCGACTGGAACGTCGCCTCCTATCCGCCCGGCACGAAATGGTACTTCAACCCGTTCTGCTGGCAGCTGATGTTCGTGTTCGCGGCCTGGTGCGGCATCGGCCAGATCGGGAAGATCGCGAAATGGGTGTGGTCGAAGGCGGCGATGACGCTCGCGGCGGCCTGGCTCGCCTTCGCGCTCCTGATCGTGATGACCTGGCACGTTCCCGCGCTCGAGGCCCTGATCCCGAAATGGATGATCAAGGCGATCTACCCGATCGACAAGACCGATCTCGACATGCTGCGCTTCACGCATTTCCTGGCGCTGGCGATCTGGGTCACCCATTTCATCTCGCGCAAATGGCGGTCGCTGCACACACCCTGGCTGCGCCCGGTCATCCTCTGCGGCCAGCATTCGCTGCCGATCTTCTGCCTCGGGGTGTTCCTGTCGTTCTCCGCGCACTGGATCCTGACGCAATACACCAAGGGCGTCTGGGAGCAGCTCGCCGTCTCCGTCGTCGGCATCGTCATCATGATCGGCGCCGCCTGGCTGCTCGATCGTGCCGAACGCGTGCCCAGCCTGTTCGTGAAGGTGACGGAGGTCGAGGATTCCGAGCCCGAAAGCGCTCCGGCCGCGGCCGGGGCGCCCGCGAGCCGTTGAAAGCATCGTGGCGCCAGCCCGCCTTCTCACGGAGAGGTTCATGTCCAGACGTTTGTTGACGATCGCCGGCACGCTCCTGTTCCTGGTCTGCGGCGCGTCGGCGCAGGCGCCGCCGCCGGAGGCGATGAATGCGGCGCGCAAGCTCGTCGTCACGCTGAAGATTGCGGACCAGTATCGTGCGCTGCTGCCGCAGCTCCTGCTCAAGCTCAGGCCGGTGGTCGCCCAGGACAGGCCGGAGATCGAGCGCGACTATGATGCGCTGACGGCGCCCGGCGCCGAGATCTACGCTCCGTTCGTCGCCTCGATGATCGATCAGATCGCGGCTCTCTACGCCGCCAGCTTCACCGTCGATGAGCTGCGCCAGATCGAGGCGTTCTACGCCCAGCCCGTGGGACGAAAATTCCTGGAGAAGTCGGATGCGCTGGCGCAGGCGAGCATGCAGATCGGCCAGGACGTCGGTCAGAAGGCGGCCGACGAGCTGAAGCAGCGCCTGATCGAGGCGCTGCGGCAGAAGGGGCACAAGCTTTGAGGCCGGGCAATACGCTCGGGCCGCGCGTCGTGCCTAGGCCAGAAACGCGCGAAACCGGCGCTGCGCGATCAGGAAGAAGACGACGCCGATCAGCGTGAGCGCGACGAGCTGCGGCCAGACGGCCTCCAGGCCCGCGCCGCGGAACAGGATCGCCTGCGCGAGCATCACGAAATGCGTGTTGGGCGCCGCCAGCATGATGTCCTGGACGAATTGCGGCATGCTCTCCCGCGGCGTCATGCTGCCCGACAGGGTTTGCAGCGGCAGCAGGATCATGATCAGCAGCAGCCCGAACTGCGGCATCGACCCGGCGACGGTGGCGAGGAAGATGCCCATGCTGGTGGTGGCGAAGAGCTGAAGCGCCGCGCCGACGAGGAACAGCGCCACCGAGCCATCGATGGTAACCGCCAGCCACCCCTTGACCACGAAGATGATCGACAAGGCGGAGGCGATCAGCACCACCGCTCCCATCGACCAGATCTTGCTCACCATGATTTCCAATGGCGTGACCGGCATCACCAGCAGGTGCTCGATCGTGCCGTGCTCGCGCTCGCGGATCAGCGCTGCGCCGGTCAGGATGATCGAGAGCATGGTGATCGAGGTGATCACGTGGTCGATGGCGCCGAACCAGGACTTCTTCAGTTCCGGGTTGAACCGCGCCCGCAGTGCCAGCTCGATCGGTGCGGCCTGTGCATTGCGCGTGTGCGCCAGAAATTCCGCGATCTCCGCGCTGACGATCTGCTCGACATAGCCGCCGCCGTTGAAGGCCTGCGAGATCCGCGTCGCATCGACGTTGAGCTGGATCGCGGGCGATCTCCGCGCCAGCAGGTCGCGCTGGAAGTCCGGCGGTATGTCGAGTGCGAAGGTGTCGAGACCCGCGTCCATCCGCCGGTCCATCTCGTATTGCGAAATCAGGCGCGGCTCGGAAAAGTAGGGTGGCGTGAACGCCATCTCGATGCGGGTCGATATCGGCGAATGGTCTTCGTCGACGATGGCGATCGCGGCGCGGTTCAACGTTTCCGGCAGTGCCTTGGCACCTGCATAGACCGCCAGCGTGAAGGAGTAGACGATGAGCACGAGCAGCATCGGGTCGCGCACGAGGCCGCGCAATTCCTTGATGCCGAGCTGAAGCACGTTGTCGATGCGCATGGTCAGCGGGCCTGTTTCTTCAGCAGCATTGTGCCGGCTGCCACCAGCACCGGGATCATGACGGCGAGCGCCAGGAGATCGTTGTGGAGAGTCTCGAAACCGAGGCCCTTGGAGAAGGTGCCGCGCGAGATCGTGACGAAATAGGTGGTGGGATAGAGCCGCCCGACCAGCGCGCCCAGTCCCTGGAGCGATGAAACCGGATCGATCAGCCCGGAATACTGGATGGCCGGAATCAGCGTGATCAGCACCGTGCCGAACAGCGCCGCGATCTGGCTGTTCATGAAGGCCGAGATCACCAGCCCCATGCCGGTCGTGGCGGTGACATAGAGCAGGGCGGCGAGCGCATAGGTCGGAAAGCTGCCGGTGAAGGGCACGCCGAAGACGGCGAGCGCGAAGCCGACCAGGAGCAGGAAGTTGCCGAATGCAAGCACGACATAGGGCAGTTGCGTGCCGAGCAGGAATTCCAGCCGCGTCACCGGCGTCACGTAGAAATTGACGATCGAGCCGAGCTCCTTCTCGCGCACCACCGCGAGCGCGGCGAGCACCGCCGGAATCATGATCAGGAGCAGCGGAATGATTCCGGGCGCCATGGCGACGACGCTTCTGACGTCGGGATTGTAGCGGTAGCGGAGCTCGAGCCTGTAGGAGCCGGCGATCGCCGCCTCGCCATAAAGCTCGCGGCCCTTCTGCGCGAGCCAGGTGGCGTGGATCGCCTGGGCGTAGGAGCGCAGCGTTTCGGCGCGGGTGGGGTTAGCGCCGTCGACCCAGGCGCCGATCTCGACATGGCGACCGCGGCTGACGTCGCGGCCGAAGCCGGGCGGCAGCTCGATGGCGAGGCCAATCTCGCCGGCGCGCATGCGGCGGTCGAGATCGGCGTAATCCGTGATCGGAGGCTTTTCGGTGAAGTAGCGCGACCCCGCGATCTGCAGGCTGTAGTCGCGGCTGATGGCGCTGTCGTCGCGGTCGAGCACGGCGAAGGTCAGGTTCTCGACGTCCATGCTGATGCCGTAGCCGAGCACGAACAGCAGCAGCACACTGCCGAGGATCGCGAGCGTCGCGCGGATCGGGTCGCGGCGCAGCTCGAGCGCCTCGCGCCGGGAATAGGCCAGCATGCGGATCGGATTGAACGTCGCGCTGCTGCGCTTGCGCGGCGGCGTAGCGGTCGCAGCCGGCGCGGGCGATGCGGCCGCAGGCGGGCCGGCTGCATCCGCCGTGTCAGCGATCGCCTCTTCGAGGCAGGCGATGAAGGCCTGCTCCAGCGTGGCGGTGCCGCGCGCGGCCACGATCGCGGCAGGCGTGTCCGACGTCAGCACCTTGCCCGCGTGCATCAGCGAGATCCGGTCGCAGCGTTCGGCCTCGTTCATGAAATGGGTCGAGACGAAGATGGTGACGTTGTCCTTGCGCGAGAGCTCGGCGAGAATCTGCCAGAAGCGGTCGCGGGCGACGGGATCGACGCCGGAGGTCGGCTCGTCGAGAATGAGGATGTCCGGCGCATGGATCATGGCGACCGCCAGCGACAGCCGCTGCCGCAGGCCGAGCGGCAGCGCGTCGGGCAGGGCGTCGGCCACCTCCGCAAGATCGAACCGGGTGATCATCTCGCGGATGCGCGCGGCGATAGTCTCCGCCGGCAGCCCGAACAGCCGCGCATGCAGATCGAGATTCTGGGCGACCGTCAGCTCCGAATAGAGCGAGAAGCCCTGCGACATGTAGCCGATGCGGCGGCGCACGGACATATCGCCGGCATCGATCGCATTGCCGAACAGTCGCGCATTGCCCTCGCTCACGGGCAACAGGCCGGTGAGCATCTTCATGGTCGTGGTCTTGCCGCATCCGTTCGAACCGAGGAAGCCGAAGATCTCGCCCTTCCTGATGCGGAAGCTGACATCGTCGACAGCGACGAAGTCATTGAAGCGCCGGGTCAGGTGGTCCGCCTCGATCGCGATCTCGTCATGGTCCGCGCTGCGCGGCGGGATGACGACGCCGGTGTGATTGCCGCGATCGGCCTCCGGCAAGAGACGGATGAAGGCCTCGTCGAGCGTGTCGGCGCCGGTCTGACGCTTGAGCGCGGCAGGCGTTCCCGTCGCCAGCACGCGGCCGGCGTTCATCGCGATCAGGAAGTCGAACTGCGCGGCCTCCTCCATATAGGCGGTCGAGACGATCACGCTCATGCCGGGCCGGCTGCTCCGGATCGAGGCGATCAGCTCCCAGAACTGGCGCCGCGACAAGGGATCGACGCCGGTGGTCGGCTCGTCCAGGATCAGCAACTCGGGATCGTGGATCAGGGCGCAGCACAGGCCCACCTTCTGCTTCATGCCGCCGGAGAGCTTTGCGGCCGGGCGGTCGGCGAAGGGGGTGAGCCCGGTGTCGCGCAAAAGGCCAGCGATCCGTCTGCTTCGTTCCGCCTTGTCGTGTCCGAACAAGCGGCCGAAGAAGTCGATGTTCTCGAACACCGACAACGTTGGATACAGATTCTTGCCCAGCCCCTGCGGCATATAGGCGATATCAGGGCAGACCGTACGGCGATGGCGCGAGCTCGCCATGTCGCCGCCAAGCACATGGATGCGTCCCTCTTGGATCTCGCGTGCGCCGGCGATCAGCGCGAGCAGGCTGGATTTGCCGACGCCGTCGGGTCCGATCAATCCGATCATGCAGCCGGACGGCAGGTCGAGGGTAATGCCATCCAGCGCGCGGGTCTTGCCGTAGCTCAGGCCTACGCCTTCGAGATGCACCACGCTGCCGGGCTCGGCCGGTGCGTCGGCTGCGGCAGTCGCGCTCATCGGGTCACTTTGATCTTGAGATTGTCGGGCCATTGCGCGGCCGCATCGAGCTGCACATAGGCCATGCCGGGCAGGCCGGTCTTCACATGCTCGATGTGCTGGCGCAGCAGCTCGGGCGCGATATGCGCCTTGATGCGGAACATCAGCTTCTGGCGTTCCTCCTCGGTCTCGACGGTCTTGGGCGTGAATTGCGCGACGTCGGCGACGAAGGTGGCCTTGGCCGGGATCACGTATTGCGGGATGGCGTCGAGCACGAGGCGGACCTCGGAGCCGATCGCGACGCGGCCGGCATCCGCGGTCGGCAGGAAGAATGTCATGTAGACGTCGCCGAGATCGACCATGTTGAGGACGCGGCCGCCGGCCGCGAGCACCTCGCCCGGCTGCGACACGCGATACTGGACGCGGCCTTCGCGCGGCGCCTTCAGCACACTGTCGTTGAGGTCGGCGTTGATGCTTTCGATCGCGGCCTTGGCGGCGTCGACCGAGGCGCCGGCATCGATCACCATGGCGCGGGCGGAGCTGATCGCGGCCTCGGAGGCTGCGACCTGGGCCTGGGAGGCGGCAAGCGCTGCCTTAGCCGTGGCGTTGGCCGAGCGGTCGTCGTCCAGCACCTGCTGCGACACCGCATTCGTCCTGATCAATTGCTCGGAGCGATCAAGCTTGCGGCTGGTGGTGTCGAGCTGGGCGATGCGCTGGTCGACCACGGCCTCCGCAGCCCTGCGTTCGGCCTCGCGCTGGTTCACCAGGCTCTTCGCGGTCTCGACATTGATGGATGCGCGCTGGAGCTGCGCTTCGGCCTGGCGGCGCTGCGCCTGCAATTGCTCGGTGTCCATCCGCGCCAGAACCTGGCCGGCGTTCACGAAATCACCTTCGTTGACCAGGATTTCGCGAATCCGGCCAGGCGTCTTGGTGGCGATGTCGATCTCGACCGCTTCGATGCGGCCGTTGCCGCGGGCAAAGCCTGCCGGCAGCGTGTTGGAATCGCGGTGCTGCCAGTAGTAATAGCCGCCGCCTGCAAGCAGGATGGCGATCGCGGCGATGACGCGGCCCGGAGTGAAGTTCATCTGTTCATAACGCCGCGCCGCGGCGCCCACATGTTGAGACACGAATGGCCGGCCGCTACGGATATCTCCGAGGTGGAAGCCGCGCAGCCGAAGTTGGTCCAACATTGCCGCGATTTTTGCAGCGCAACTTGATGCAGATCAGATTGCGCGACCGTTGCCTCTGCCCAAGGTTCAGGCAGTCGGCTGGCCCCGAGCGCTCTGGCGACGCCTAGTGGATCGCCGCGTACATGATCCTTTCCTCAGTCGCGTCCAGCGCGGAGAATTCCTCCACGACCTTGCCCTGGCGTGAGACCAGGATGCGGTCGGAGAGCGCCATGATCTCGGGCAAATAGGACGAGATGACCACGACGGCCTTGCCCTCGTCGGCGAGCTGGTTGATCAGCTCGTGGATCTCGACGATGGCGCCGACGTCGACGCCGCGGGTCGGCTCGTCGAAGATGATCAGGTCGGGCTCCTGCACCAGCGATTTGGCGATCACGACCTTCTGCTGATTGCCGCCGGACAGCTCGACCACCTTGCCGTGGTCGCCGATGGCGCGAACCCCGAGCTTCTCGATCCAGGTCTTGCCGATGGTCGCGGTTTCCCGCCGCGACAGCATCATGCGGCCCTTGGGAAACTTCGACAGAAGCCCGAGATAGATGTTGCGCGCGATCGAGGACGTCTCGAAGAAGCCCTCGACCTTGCGATCCTCGGTGACATAGGCGATGCCGGCCTTGACCGCCGGCGCCGGCACCCGGTAGCGCACCGGCTTGTCGTGCAGCAGGATCTCGCCGCCGTGGAAGAAGTCGCGCTTCAGCACGCCGGAGACGATCTTGAACGTCTCGGTGCGGCCGGCCCCGACGAGGCCGAATACGCCGGTGATCTGCCCTGCGAACACCGACAGCGAATTGTTCTTCACCATCGGCGCCATCTTCAAATTCTGCACCGTGAGCACGCGCGGGCCGGCCGGCCGCACGCTGCGCTTGCGTGCGCCGTAGAGCGTGTTCGACAGGTCGCGGCCGACCATGGCCTGTACGATCGCGGCGCGGTCGAATTTGGCGGCGTCGTCGGTCACGACATGCTTGCCGTCGCGCAGGACCGTGATGCGGTCGGCGAGCAGCAGGGCCTCTTCCAGGGCATGCGAGATGAAGACGATCGAGACCCCGCGCCTCCTGAGGTCGCGGACGAGGTCGAAGAAGTATTTCTTCTCCTCCGGCGTCAGCGACGCGGTCGGCTCGTCGAAGATGATGACCTTGGCGCGGTGCAGAACCGCGCGCGCGATTTCCACCATCTGCTTCTTGGCCGCGCCGAGACCGCTGACCGTGGCGGTCGGCGTGACGTCGAAGTTGAGCGATTGCAAAAACTGCTGCGCGGCGATGTAGATTCCGCGCAAGCGGTTATAGAACTTCTCCTGCCCGAGGAATAAATTCTGCGCCACCGTCATGGTCGGCACCAGGCTGTTCTCCTGAAACACCATGGCGATGCCGAGATTGCGTGCCTCCAGCGGCGTCCTCGGTGCGACGTCCGCGCCGTCGACCGTCATGGCGCCCGAGGTCAGCGTCACCACGCCGGCCATGACCTTGGTGAGCGTCGACTTGCCGGCACCGTTCTCGCCGACCAGCGCGTGGATCTCGCCGCGGCGCAGGTCGAAGTCGACCCCGTCGATGGCGGGAACGCCGGCGTAGAGTTTTGTCGCCTTGCGCAGCGAGAGCATGATGTCGCTCATTGGCAAAACTCCTCGGCAAGGCCGGCCAGCGGCAGTCGCAGGACACGGCCAGGTCCTTTGGCGATCAGGACGAGGTCGTCGCCCATCTCGATGGCCGCAACGATTCCGTGATTGACGCCGTCAACCCGGCTGTGCAGCGAATAGAGCGGCTGGCCATCGGGGTTGAGACGGATGACGAGTCCGTAGGATCGCGGCGGCGCCCACGGCTTGATGACGCCCATGGTCTTGATGTGCGCGCCCTGCATCGGCTCCTTGAACGAGAGGCCTGAGCGCAGGCGCGGGGCAACCCAATACGCCGGATCGATCTCCGTCATCATGCGGCGGCGATAGGCCGGCTCACGCAGCACGAACTCGATGAGCTGGGTGCGCGCGGTGAAGGCGGTGAGCCAGTAGCCGCCGCCCGCGGCTCTTGTCAGTCGCGACGGATAGACGGGCAGGTGGGCGAGCACGATCCGGGGCGATGCGCCCGGCGTCACCAGAACGAGGCGGTGGCGCCAGCTCTCGCTGACAAGCACGCCGTTGCCATGCGCGCAGGCGCCGAAGGCATGGCCGAGCCCCTGGGCCAGCGCCGTCACGGATTTGCTGCCGGGATCCAGCCTGAACACGCGGCCGCTCCGGTTCAGCTCCATCAGGTCGCGCGCCCAGTCGTCGACGCCGCATGTCGCCGAGCCGTCCGTCGCAATCAGCGTGTTGTCGCCCGCCGGCGCGAGCGCGTTGACGGCATTGAAGGCGGCGTCGGCAAACGTCACGCTTGGCTGTTCGGCCAAAGGGCTTGCGTAAAGGCGCACCTCGCGTCCCCCGAGCGCCACGGCAAGGCCGCCTTCGGGAAGGACACACAACGCCGAGATCGGCCGATCGAAGGTGCGGATCTCCGAGGGCGAGCCGCCATTCAGGCACATCAGCCGCGGACCGTCCGCAATGAAGAGGTTGCGGCCATCGGTGGCGAGGTCCTCCGGCGCCTCGCACGTCAGCAAGGTGTCGGCGGCTTCCAGCTTCTGGTTGGGCTTCAAGGCACCGTCGAAGGACGGCACCGTGATGGTGGCTTCGCCGCGCCCGAGAAAGCGGTTGGCGAATTCCCTGACGGCTGCGATCACGACAGCTTCCCCCACCGCTTGTCATACTGGACGAAGTCGGGATCGGCGTTGTCGAGCTTGTAGCGGCCGATCCGGTTGTTGGCGATGCCGCCGAGATAGAGGTAGCCGCGATGCTCGCGCATCGAGGTGATCATCGGATGGTTTTCGCCGCGCAGGTCCCAGAACGATTCGAGGATCTTGCCCTGCTCGTTGAACTTGACAACGCAGCCTGTGTTGATGTTCGGGAACAGCCACTCGTCGACCGGCACACGCTTGGCCATGCGGCGCCGGAAGCCGGGCATCTTCCAGGCGAGGTCGAGCGAAGGGCTGCGCATGCCGACCAGCGCCAGCCAGTAATTGCCGTCGGAGGCGAGGTTGATGTTGTCGGGGTAGCCGGGGAGGTTGTCCATCACCACCTCGACCGCGCCCTTCTTCGGTCCTGCGAACCAATAGCGCTTGATCGAGCAGCCAAAGGTCTCGGCGAACAGGATCGACTGGCCGTCGCTGGCCACGCAGATGCCGTTGGGAAATTTGAGGCCGCGCAATTCCGTCCGTGTCGCGCCGGTCCTGGTGTCGTAACAGATGATGCGGCCGTTGCCCCGCGCCTCGAGGCCATCGATCGGCCACTCGTCCATCTCGTAGCGCACGGTCGCCTCGGAGAAGAAAATGAGGCCGTCGTCGGTGATGTCGAGGTCGTCGGCGAGCCGAAGGCGGCTGTCGTCGTTGACCGAACGCATGCTGCGGTTGGTCTCGTCGGTCGCCTTTTCCACGGTGCCATCGGGCTTGATGCGATAGAGCCCCATGCCGCCGATGCAGATGTAGAGATTGTCCTCGCGATCGAAGGCCATGCCGAGCGGCTGGCCGCCGATATGGGCGAATACTTCCATCTTCTGATAGTCGGGCGCGAGGAAGCGGATGATGTCGCCGTGGCGCGAGCCCGCATAGAGGTTGTCGTGGCGATCGAGGATGACGTCCTCCGGCGCCTCGATGCGGCCAAGGCCGATCAATTCGACATCGCGCAGCTTGTCGTTCTGCTCGAACGGGCCGCCCTGCCCGATCTCGGTCGGGGGAGGCGGCGGCAGCGCGTGGTAGGTCGGGGCGACGTAGACCTTGCTGATGATGCGCGTCCGATTCTTCTGCCAGCGGATGTCGACCATCGCGGCGACGAGCAGGATGCCGGCGAGCGCCATCCGGTTGACGCCGCCGCGCGCGTTCATGGTCGTGAGACCATTGGTGATCAGGAGCACGATCAGGACCCCGACCGCGGATTTGGCGACCGAACCCTTGCCGCCGCCGAGCGTGATGCCGCCCAGCACCGTCGCGGTCAGCACGATCACCTCGAGGCCGCCGCCGATGTCGCCGCCGACGGTGCCGAGCCGGGAGGCGAAGAACAGCGCGCCGATGCTGGTCAGCACGCCGCTTGCGACGTAGCAGAGCGCGATCGTGCGACGGACGGGAATGCCGGAATTGTACGCCGAGCGGCGCGAGCCGCCGATCGCGGTGATGTGCCAGCCGGGCCGCAGCCGCGTCATGAAGATATGGCCGAAGATGGCGATGACGATATAGACCAGCGCTACGGTCGGGATGCCGAAGATGCTGCCGCCGCCGATGAAGTCCCAGGACGGGATGTCGGGGAAGGCCGACGCGATGGCGTTGGAGTAGCGCTGGATCAGGAGGTCGTAGGCCGAGCGGTAGATGATCAGGGTGATCAGCGTGGTGATGAAGGCGCGCAGCCGCAGATAACCGATCAGGACGCCGTTGACGGCGCCGAGCAGCGCACCGCAGAGCAGCGTGGCGGCCACCACCGCCGGGACCGGCCAGCCCAGCACGTCGAGCAGATAGAGCGCGCAGAAATCCGTCAGTGCGAAGATCGAACCGACGGACAGATCGATGCCGCCGACGATGACGACCAGCGCCAGCCCGAGCGCGATGAAGCCGATCTCTCCGGCCTGGCGCGCGGTGTCGGCAAGGCTCGCCGGCGACAGGAAATTGTCGATGGACCGGCTGAGCGCGAGGCCGACGATCAGCAGCAGGATGACCGGGATGGCCGTCTCGGTCCATCGCTTGGACAGGATTTCGCCGAGCAGATGATCGGGCCAGTAGCGGTAACGCAGGCTTGTCAGGGTGTCGCGCATCGGCATTCCAGCGGGGCATGGAAAATGTTGGGAGCGAGGTCCCCGAGACCGCAATGGCCCAGGGAACCTCGAGCGTCAGCGTCGAACTATTTCTTGAGATCGCTGAGATTCCAGCAGGCGGTCTGGCTGTCGGCGTTCTCCTTGGTGATCGGAATCAGCGTGGTGTATTCCGAGCCCTTGACGGAGCCGGGCTTGACGCCCGACGAGAGCAGCCATTTGATCGTGCCTGCCATCTGTGCCGCCTGGGTCGGCACGTCGTAGCTCATGTTGAGATCGAACGCGCCCGACTTCACCAGTTCGCACGCGCCCTTGCGTTCGCCGCCGCCCGAGGTGGCCAGGAATACCTTGCCGGTGAGCCCGGCTTCCTTCACGGCCGCCGCCGTGCCGATATCCATGCCGTCCCAGAAGCCGACGATGCCGCAGAGATCGGGGTTCTGCTTCAGCACCGTTTGCGTGATCGCCTTGGCCTTGGCGGCGTCCCAATCGGCGGCCTGGCTCGACACCACCTTGATCTCGGGATGCTTGGCGAGCACGTTCTCGACGCCTTTGAGCGTATAGGCGCTGGCGGCCGCCGACAGCGCGCCCTGGATGATCGCGATCTTGTTCGATTTGCCCTCGCAGGCCTTGACCACGCCTTCGGTCTGGCGTTCGCCGATCTCGACCCAGTTGGCACCGACGAAGGCGGAGCTCCGATAGGCAGAGCCCATGTTGATCTGGATGACGTAGATGCCTTCGTTCTCGGCGCGCTGGAGCAATTTGGCATAGGTCTGCACGTCCGGATTATGCACCACCATCACCGCCGGCTTCTCCGAGATCAGCGAGGTGACGGCCTGCGCGCCGGCATTGGTGTTCCAGTTGGCGTCGCGGATCACGAACTTGACGCCGAGCGGCTCGAGCTCCTTCTTCAGGCCGGCATACCAGCCCTCGGTGAGGTCGAAGTTCATCGCGACCGGAACATAGGCCACGGTCTTGCCGGCCAGCGCTTCCTTGAACGGCTTCTGGAACGGCTCGTCCAGGCCCTGCTGGGCCAAAGCCGGTGCGGTCATGGCCGCAAGGCCCAGTGCTGCAACGATGGCCTTTGTCGGGCTGCCGAGATGCTTCATTGCTTCCTCCTTGGTTGTGGTTGTCGTTATCTCGTTGGGTCGGTCAGATGTCGCCCTGCTGCGCCGTCTCCTCGTTGCGCGGATTGAGGAAGGAATCGGTGATGACGGCGAGCAGCAGAACCACGCCCTTGATGAGATTCTGCCCGGCGTAGGAGATGTCCATGATGGTCATGCCGTTGAGCATCGTGCCGATCAGGAGCGTGCCGATCACGACGTTCAGGACGCCGCCGCGGCCGCCCGATAGCCCGATGCCGCCGAGCACGACGACCAGAATGACGTCGTAGATGAGCGTGGAGTTGAAGATGCGGGTCGGCATCGAGTTGACGGATGCAGCCAACACGAGGCCGGCGAAGCAGCCGATCAGGGCGGCGATCACATATTGCAGGACGATGATCGGGCGGGAGGGAATGCCGGTGACGCGCGCGGCGAAAGGGTTGTCGCCGATCGCATAGATATAGGCGCCCCAGCGCGTCTGGCGCAGCAGGAAAGCCACCACGATGCAGGCGATCGCGAACATGATGATCGACGTCGGGATGCCGAGGATCGTGCCCTGTCCGAGCCGCTCGAAGCCGTCCATGCCGGGGCTCCACTGCACGACGTCGAGCTGGAACAATGCGGCCTGCCCGAGACCGGCGAGGAGCAAGCCGGTCGCGAGCGTCGCGAACAACGAGGGAACCTCGGCGTAGGCGATCAGCCAGCCATTGACGAGTCCGAAGGCGATCGTCAGCAGCACGGCGGTCAGGAGCGAGGCCGGCAGCGAGTGGCCGTTCTGCACCATCTGCAAGACCAGCCCCGGCGGCACGGCGAGCGCGGCGATCAGCGAGATGTCGATGCCGCGTCCGATCACGACGATCGCCATGGCAAGGCCGAGGATGCCGAGCACGGAGACGTTCTGGAGCAGCGTCAGCATGTTCTCCGGGGTGAGAAAGCCGCGCAGGAAGATCGAGAATACCAGGAACAGCAGCGCGAAGACGGCGAAGACGATCTCTTGCTGATTGAACCGGAAACGCTTCATCGCCTGGCCCTTCCTGCGGACTATGGGTGCGCCATCTGCTTTGGCCGCGAGCGTGCCCTGGCGGACGTGCGCGCGTTGGCGCGGTTGCCACTCGACAAGGCGGCGCTCACGAAGTTGCCGACGCCATCGATGTATCCGTCGATCGACGTGCCGCGTTTGCGGTACTTGGCGCGCTTGACGTACCAGTCCTGCAGCAGCGGCTTGATCAACGACGCCGTGAGCCTGACATGGTCGATCGTGAAGGCGCCGCTGGCGACGCCCTGCCTGAGGACGTCGGCGATGATCTTCTCGGTCATGGCCTCCATGTCGATGGCGCGCTGACGTTCCGCCGGCGGAAAGGACTTCGCCTCCATGAAGGCGAAGACGAACCAGGGCTGCATCGCCTCGCTCATGCGGATATGGGTCGCGATGATCCAGTCGAGGTGCCTGTGGGCGTCATTTCTGACGTCGTCGGGAGGCGCCGTCAGAACCTCGGTCGCCGTTGCCGCGACCTCGCCGAGGATCATCGACAGGAGCCTGGGCTTGCTGTCGATATACGTATAGAGGCCGCCCATGCTGAGGCCGGAGGCCTCCGCGAGCTGGCGCAGCGTCGTGGCGTGAAAGCCCTGCTTGTTGGAGAGGGTGAGGGTTGCGCCGATGATGCGCGCGAGATTTGCGACGGCAAGACGTGGCTTCTGGACGCGAATGGAGTCGCGGTGACGTTCCAGAATGCGCGTGCACAGCGCTTCCGTCGAGAACGCGTTCGTCCAAGGTCGTCGGCGCGCGAGATTCACGCTGCCTCCCCAAATTTCTTCCCGGGTCTTTTGGCGTTGTTGTTGATCCAGGCGTGGGCTTTACACCCTTGTCGTCATTCCTAGCGCAGAGAGTGGCCGTCGGGAAAGGGGGCGGACCAGAATTTTCTGAGAGAGCGCTCGCTCGTTTTTTCCGTGCAATGCAATGTCGTGGGTCCGCCCCGCGACGGAAGGCAGGTCCCCGATGCGCGCAAAGCGCTACTTCAGCAGCGGGCAGCCGCCGTCCTTCAGCGGCCGGAAGGCCTGATCGGCCGGGACTTCGGCGAGCAGCTTGTAATAGTCCCACGGACCCCTGGATTCCTCGGGCTTCTTAACCTGGAACAGGTACATGCTGTGGACCATGCGGCCGTCCTCGCGCAAGCTGCCGTTGTCGGTGAAGGCATCCCTCACCGGCAGCTCGCGCATCTTGGCCATCACGGTCTTGGTGTCCCTGGTGCCGGCGGCCTGCACGGCCTTGAGGTAATGCAGCGTCGCGCTGTAGGTCGCGGCCTGGTTCATCGTCGGCATCCGCTTGACGCGCTCAAGGAAGCGCTTGCCGAAGGCACGGGTCTTGTCGTTGAGGTCCCAGTAATAGGCCTCGGTGATGATCAGCCCCTGTGCGAGCTTCAGTCCCAGGCTGTGCACGTCGGAGATGAACATCACGATCGCCGCCAGGTTCTGGCCGCCGGCGACGATGCCGAACTCGCCGGCCTGCTTGATCGCGTTGATGGTGTCGCCGCCGCCATTGGCAAGCCCGATGATCTTGGCCTTGGAGGCCTGGGCCTGGAGCAGGAAGGACGAGAAGTCGGCGGTGTTGAGCGGATGCTTGACGCTGCCGAGCACCTTGCCGCCGGCGGCCTTCACCACGTCGCCGGTGTCGCGCTCGACCGAATGGCCGAACACGTAGTCGGCGGTGAGGAAGAACCAGGTGTCGCCGCCGTTCTTGACGATGGCGCTGCCGACGGTGTGGGCGTTGGCATAGGTGTCGTAGGTCCAGTGCGCGGTGTAGGGCGAGCAGGATTTCCCGGTGATGTCGGAGCTCGCCGCATCCGTCACGATCATGATCTTCTCGTACTGCTTCGACAGCTCCATCACGGCGAGCGCGGTGGCCGAGGTCGGCAGGTCGATGATCATGTCGACGCCCTCGGTCTCCCACCATTTGCGGGCGATGGTGGAGGCGACGTCGGGCTTGTTGAGCACGTCGGCCGAGACCATGTCGATCGGCTTGCCGAACATCTGCCCGCCAAAATCCTCGATGGCCATCCTGGTGGCCTCGACGTTCCCCATACCGCCGATGTCGGAATAGACCGAGGAGAAGTCGGAGAGCACGCCGATCTTGAGCGGGGTCTGCTGGGCGGGCGACGGATTGATGAAAAGCGCAGACAACAGCCCGGCCGCAAGGGCGGCGCGTGCGATCCGATACATGACATTTCCCCCGATCTTTGTAGTTGGCGCGCCAGATTAGATTGCCCCGGCGAAGGGGCAATTCTTGCGTCATGACGCCGGCGCGCAGGCAATTTGACGCAGTCGACAGCGCCGACTACGCTTCGCGCAGATTGCAAATCTTGGGGAATGGAAATGTCCAGCGACACCGCAGCCACCATCTCGAAAGCGCGCGAGCATTCCATCGGCGATCTCCTGCGCCGTTCGGCGGGCCGCGATCCGGGTAAGCTCGCGATAAGCTGCGGCGGCGTGAGCTGGACGTTCGCCGAGATGGACGCGATCTGCAACCGGCTCGGCCGCGGCCTGCTCGGCCTCGGCGTCAAGAAGGGCGATCGTCTCGCCGTGCTCTCGCGCAACTCCCATGCCTTTGCCGCGCTCCGCTTCGCAGTGGCGCGGATCGGCGCGGTGCTGGTGCCGATCAACTTCATGCTCAATCCGGATGAGATCAATTTCATCCTGAAGAGCTCCGGCGCAAAGCTGCTTGCGACCGGGCCTGATTTCGTCGAGCCCGCGCGCGCGGCCTCGGCCAAGGACTGTGCGGTCGAGAAGATGATCTGGCTCCCGGGCGAGGATCCCGCCACCGCGCCCGCCGGCCTCACCACCTTCGACGATCTGCTTCATGCCGACGGCTCGTTCCTGGAGGCGTCCGTCGACAGCCGCGACCTCGCGCAGATCGTCTACACCAGCGGTACGGAGTCGCTGCCCAAGGGGGCGATGCTGACCCATGAAGCCGTGATGTGGCAGTATGTCAGCTGCATCATCGACGGCGGCATGAGTGTGGACGATAAATTCCTGCACGCGCTGCCGCTCTATCATTGCGCCCAGCTCGACGTGTTCCTTGGCCCGCAAGTCTATCTCGGCGCCTCCGGCGTGATTACGGGCAAGCCGACTGCCGACAACATCCTGGCGCTGATCCAGGCGCACAGGATCACGTCGTTCTTCGCGCCGCCAACGATCTGGATCGCGATGCTGCGCTCACCCAATTTCGACAAGACCGACCTGTCGACCTTGCAGAAGGGCTATTACGGCGCCTCGATCATGCCGGTGGAAGTCTTGCTCGAGCTCCAGCGCCGTCTGCCCGCTGTAAAGTTCTGGAATTTCTACGGCCAGACCGAGATCGCGCCGCTCGCGACCGTGCTGCGGCCCGAGGACCAGCTGCGCAAGGCCGGCTCGGCCGGCAAGCCGGTGCTGAACGTCGAGACGCGCGTGGTCAATACGGCGATGGAGGACGTCAAGGTCGGCGAGGTCGGCGAGATCGTGCACCGCTCGCCGCACCTGTTGTCCGGCTATTACAACGATCCCGTCAAGACGGCGGCCGCGTTCTCTGGCGGCTGGTTTCACTCCGGCGATCTCGCTACCGTCGATGGCGAGGGTCACATCACCGTGGTCGACCGCGTCAAGGACATGATCAAGACCGGCGGCGAGAACGTCGCGAGCCGCGAGGTCGAGGAGATGGTGTATCGTATCCCGGCGGTGTCGGAGGTTGCCGTCGTCGGGCTGCCCGATCCGCGCTGGATCGAGGCGGTCACCGCGATCGTCGTGGTCAAGAGCGGCGAGACGCTCGACGAAGAATCCGTCATCAAGCACTGCGCCGGCCAGATGGCGCATTTCAAGGTGCCCAAGCGGGTCATCTTCGTCGATAGCCTGCCCAAGAATCCGAGCGGCAAGCTGCTCAAGCGCGAGCTGCGCCAGCGCTTCGTCGGCGGCGAGACCCTCGACAAGGCGATCCAGAAGAATTTCGGGACGTGAGGGGGCTTCGCCTTTCCCGCTTGCGGGGTTCTTGCCGTCGTCGATCTCCCGTCCATATTTGAAGCGTGACATCCTGGATCACGAGCCATGTCCCTCTGGACCTGCGAAACCTGCGGCGCGCAATTCCCGGCCAGCGAAAGACCTCCTGCGTCCTGTCCGATCTGCGAGGACGAACGGCAATTCGTGAACTGGAAAGGGCAGACCTTCCTCACCCGCGAGGCGTTGGCGGAAAGCCATCGCCTGATCTGTCGCGACGATCTCGGCCTGACCGGCCTTGCACTCGAGCCGAGCTTCGCCATCGGCCAGCGCGCCTTGCTCGTGCCGCTCGCAGACGGCTGCGTGATGTGGGACTGCGTGCCGCTTGCAACGCCGGAGGCGATCGCGCAGGTCCGCTCGCTCGGTGGACTGCAGGCAATCGCGATCTCACATCCGCATTATTATGGCGCGCTCGCCGACTGGAGCGAGGCTTTTGGCGGCATCCCGGTCTATCTGCACGCGGATGACCGCCAATGGGTGACGCGGCCGCATGCCTCGATCGTGCACTGGACCGGCGACAGCCATCGCATCTCCGACGACGTGGTGCTGCTGCGCAGCGGCGGCCATTTCGCCGGCGCCACCATGCTGCACTGGCGGCAGGGCGCGGACGGCAGGGGCGCGCTGCTCACCGGCGACATCGCGCAGGTGACGATGGACCGCCGCTTCGTCAGCTTCATGTATTCGTATCCGAACTACATGCCGCTCAATGCCGCTGCGGTGCGGCGGATCGCGGCCGCGGTCGAGCCGCTCGCCTTCGATCGCATCTACGGCGCCTGGTGGGGGCGCAACATCGCCGCGGGGGCCAAGGCCGCATTCGCGGCGTCGGTCGCGCGCTATCTGGCGGCCATCGCTTGAGCCGGCGAACCGGCCAGATACATCTTGCCACCTGCTAATATATGTACTATTCGTACAGTTATTAAGCGTGACGCAATGATGCGTGAGCGGCCCGGCATGATCGATGCATCGCCATTTCAGCGGCGCGTTCTGCGACCGCGTGAGCGGAGTTGAACGCATGACGGCGCAGCGCGACTATGAGACCTTCGAGGCCGGCGACGTCACACTCCAGTCCGGGGCCATCTTCCCCTCGATGACGCTCGCCTACAAGACGTACGGCGCGCTGAGCCCGGCCAAAGACAACGTCATCCTCTACCCGACCTCGTTCAGCGCGCAGCATTACGACACCGAATGGCTGATCGGGGCCGGCGGCGTGCTCGATCCCGAACGCTACTTCATCGTCATCCCGAATCTGTTCGGCAACGGCCTGTCGTCCTCGCCCTCGAACACGGCTGGCCCGTTCCCTGAGCCGACCTACCACGACGCCATCGCGGTCCAGCACCGCCTTCTCACCGGGCGCTTCGGCATCTCGAAGCTCGCGCTGGTCTATGGCTGGTCGATGGGCGGCATGCAGGCCTATCACTGGGCGGCATCTCATCCCGATATGGTCGAGCGCGCCGCGGTGGTCTGCGGCAGTGCGCGCTGCGCGCCCTATAATCATGTTTTCCTCGAAAGCGTGAAGGCCGCGCTGACCGGCGATCCCGCCTTCCGTAACGGCCGTTTCGTCGAGAAGCCCACCGTCGGCTACCGCGCGATGGGGCGCGTCTATGCCGGCTGGGCGATGTCGCACGGCTTCTATCGCGACGAGCTCTGGCGCGAGGCCGGTTTCAGCTCGCTTGAGGACTATCTCGTCCGTGGCTGGGACGCGACGTTCGCGCGGCGCGATGCCAACGACCTGCTGGCGCAGATTGGCATCTGGCAGAGCGGCGATATCAGCCGCTGCGCCGCATTCGGCGGCGATCTCGATCGGGCGCTCGCCGCGATCAAGGCGCACATGCTGCTGATGCCGGGCGCCACCGATCGCTATTTCGACGTCCGCGACAACGAGGACGAACTCGGTCGGCTGGTCAACGCAAAGTCGGCGGTGCTGCATCCGATCCCGTCGCTGCACGGCCATCGCGCCGGAAATCCCGTCAACAATCCACCCGACCAGGCCTTCATCAAGGCCGAGATCGCACAGCTCCTCAGCAAGTAAGACAGGCATCCGATCATGACTGACGCAACCGTTTCAGAGCCGGGCCACCGCCTGAAGCCGCTCACGCCGGCGATGCTGCGTGAATTGTCGGTGCGCTCCAATCTCAGGGGGGCCGCGAAAAGCCTCAGCCATTACGGCCTGGTCGTGCTGGTCGGCGCGCTGGTTTGGAAGGTCTCTTCGGCCTGGGGCGTGTTATGGGCCCTGCCGCTGATGGCGGTGCAGGGCTATTTCGTCGCCTTCCTGTTCATGGCGTTGCACGAGACCGCGCACAAGACCGCGTTCAGGAGCCGTGGCCTCAACCTTGCGGTCGGCTATCCTTCGGGCTTCATCATCGGACAACCTTACGAATATTACTGCCTGTTTCACTGGGACCATCATCGCTACACCCAGGATCCTGAGAAGGACCCGGAGCTGATCGTCGGCGTGAAGCCGAAATCCGATACGCAGCTGGCGCTCGCTTATAGCGGCCTGCTCCAGGTCGCCGGCCGCCTCTGGCTGATGCTCGGCCACGCCGTGACCGGCAAGGTCACGGTGCCCTGGATTCCCGAAAACAAGCGCGCCACCATCGTGCGCGAGGCGCGCGCCTATGCTGCGCTCTATGCGCTACTGCTCGCGCTCTCGCTGTGGTTCTCCTCGGCGCTGCTGCTCTGGGTCTGGATCGTGCCGCTTGTCATCGGGCAGTTCTTCCTGCGGCCCTATCTCTATGCCGAGCACACCGGCTGCGACCGCACCCGCAGCGCCTTCCAGAACACGCGTACCACCTACACCGGCGCGCTCGTCAAATGGTTCGCGTGGAACATGCCTTACCACGTCGAGCATCACGCCTATCCCTCCATACCCTTCCACGCGCTGCCGAAGCTGAACGAGATCGTCGACGGCGAGATCGTCCATCGCGGCCGCGGCTATATCGCGACGACGCGCGAGACCTGGGCCTGGTTTCGCCGGCAGCGGCAGGCCGGCTAGGCAAATGCAGAACCCCGATCGCGGAGCGATCGGGGTTTTGTCGACGGCGCGAGATATCAGTAGATTCCGTAGGCGCAGACATTCACGACGCGGACGCGCAGGCCGTGGCGGGTCTGGACGACGCGCTCCTGGTAGCAGTTGTTGACGCCGGTGTTGACGTAGATTCCGCCAAAGCCCCAGCCGGGACCCCAGTGATGGTGGAAGCCGTGGGCCGAAGCGGCGGTGGGGGCGAGAGCGGCAACACCGAGCGAGCCGGCAGCGATCAGACCGAGTGCAAGCTTACGAAACATCTTCATTCTCCAGTTGGCGCGAGGCCGTTGTTGTGTCCCTGCATCTCGGTCGGGTCGAAACGCGAATGCGTTCACGGGGCGAGGGGAGAATCGTGTTTCAGGATTGTTTCGTCGACTGCGGCGAGTCGCGCCGCCGTCATGCTTTCCGCGCCGCGCGATAGCGCGCGGCCATGGCCTGCGTCAGCTCGGCCATCTTTTCGCGGAGATCGGCGGGCTCCAGCACCTCGGCCTCCGGACCGAGCCGGAGCAATTCGGCCGCGGCGTGCCATGACGTCTTGCCGGTCGGCACCCTGGCAACGCGCCAGCCGTCCGCGTCGGCGGCGTCCTCGATCTGAGTGCGCGCCCGGACGTAAGGCTGGCTCAGCGCGTCGAGCAGTTTCACGCCGAACGGCGACAGCCGCACGATCGCGACATTTGGATGCATCTCGGCCTCGAGGCGCAGCGTGGCGGCCTGCCAATAGGCGGCGAGATCGAAATCGGCGGGATGATCGAAGCGCTCGTCGAGCGCCGTGCAATCGAGCACGCGCGCGACACGATAGGTGCGCACGCTGCCGTCGACCTGCCCTGCGAGATACCAGCCGCCGCCCTTCAGCACGAGCCCGAGCGGCGCCACGCGGCGCTGCTTTTCGGCGCGCCAGCTCTGGTAGCGGATCTTGATCAGCGTCCCGCGCAGGGCCGCACCGGCAATCGTGCGCAGGTGCTTTGGTTCTTCCGCCTCGCCGAACCAGCCGGGAGCGTCCAGGTGAAAACGCTCCTGCATCCGCCCGGCGTCCGCGCGCAGGTTGGCGGGCAGTGCCGCCATCAGCTTGTTCTGCGCGGCGATCATTGCTGCATCCAGCCCGAGTGCTGCCGCCGGCCCCGGCAAACCGGTCAGGAACAGCGCTTCCGCCTCGTTCTGCGACAGGCCGTTCAGCCGCACGCGATAGCCGTCGAGCAGGCGGTAGCCGCCCTCCGCGCCGCGGTCGGCATAAACAGGGACGCCCGATGCCGCGAGCGCGTCGATGTCGCGATAGATCGTGCGCACCGATACCTCGCAGGCTTGCGCGAGCTCGGGCGCGGTGACTTGCCCCCTGGCCTGGAGGGTGGTGAGGATCGACAGCATCCGGCTCGCGCGCATGACCCCTTAAACCATACCTGACACAGGATGTCAGGTATGGTCCGCTACAAGGCGCGCATCGCCAGACGGCCAGATGGAGACCTGCCATGACCGATCCGAACCGCATCACTCTGTATTATTCGCCGCAGACGCGCGCCACCGGCACCCGGGTGCTGCTGGAGGAGCTTGGCGCCCCCTACGATCTCCATGTCCTCAACATGAAGGCGGGCGAGCAGCGCCAGCCCGCCTATCGCGCCATCAATCCGCTCGGCAAGGTGCCGGCGATCCGCCACGGCGAGGCGCTCGTCACCGAGCAGGTCGCCATCACCATTTATCTCGCCGATCTGTTTCCGCAGGCCGGTCTCACGCCCGCGCTGAACGATCCGCTGCGCGGCCCCTATCTGCGCTGGATCGCCTATTACGGGGCGTCGTTCGAGCCGGCTTTAATCGACAAGTCCATGCAGCGCGAGCCGGCACCGATCACGCAATCGCCCTATGCCGATTACGACACCATGCTGGGTGCGCTCGAGGCGCAATTGTCGAAGGGGCCGTATCTGCTCGGCGAGCGCATGACAGCAGCAGACGTGCTATGGGGCGTCGCGTTCAGCTGGACGATGATGTTCGGCATCGTGCCGAAAAAGGACGTCTTCGTCCGCTATGCCGAGCGGATGACGTCACGGCCTGCGTTCCAGCGGATCAATGCGGCGGATGACGAGATGGCGGCGCAGCATGCTGCGGCTGCTGGCGGTTGAATGATCCAGGGTTGCAGATGACAATTCACACGACCAACTGCTTCAACACCTTCATCCGGGTCGCTGAAGACTGTCCGGCGCATACTGGCGAGGAGCCGCCGCTGCGCGCGGGAAAGCCGACGGTGGCGTCCCTGCAATACGAGATGATCGCCAAGGCACCCTACAAACACACGTCCGACGACGTGATCTTCGCGACATCTGCGCCGGGACGCGAGCTCGATGTGAAGGCGACGAAGACGGAGAAGCGTGCGGCTCGTGAAGCGTTCTTCTCCCGGGGGCAGGCGTGCATGAGGGCGTCGAGCCTGGGCAAGCGTTTTGGCTGGGGCGTTCATGCCGACAGTGAGGGCCGGATCGCGATTTACGCCGTCGACAGCAAACGCTACCAGGCGCTCGTCCGCGATCCCAAGCTCACGCAGGTGCGCGCGATGCGGTCGAAGCGGGCGTGATCAGAATTTTGGCGGCCGCTTTTCTGCGAACGCCTTGATGCCTTCCTTGATCTCGTCGCCGCGCATGCTGTCGCGGTGGCGCTGGTCGGCGGCTTGTTCATCCAATTCGCCGCGGGCGAATTCGTTGATGGCGCGCTTCATGCCGCGCATCGCCTGTGGCGCGTTGCCGGCCAGGACGCCGGCGAGCTTGTCGACCTCCTCGTCGAGGAATTCCACCGCCACCATGGCGGTGAGATAGCCGATCCGCAGCATCTCCGGCGCGCTGATCTTTTGCGCGGTCAAAAACAGCCTTTTCGTATTGTCGACGCCGAGCCGCGTCACGTAGCGTTTGATGCCGCTCCGGTAATAGTGCAGCCCGAGCCGCGCCGCCGGCATGAACATCTCGGCGGTGTCGACGCCGATGCGGAAATCGCAGGCGAGCGCGAGGTCGGTCGAGCCGCCATAGACGCCGCCATTGAGCCGGCAGATGGTCGGCACGCCGAGATCCTCCAGCCGGTTGACGACCGCTTCGAAGGCCGAGCCCGCGCTCTGCTGCTCGCTTGCGCTCACCGCGCGCTCGGCGACCGAATTCAGATCATAGCCCGCCGAGAAGGCACGCCCGGTGCCGGTCAGCACCAGCACGCGGATCGCGGGATCAGCCTCGATCCGGTCGAACAGTTTGACGAGTTCGCCGAGATCTTCGGCCTGGAGCCGGTTGAGATGCTTGGGGCGGTTGAGGCGGATGGTGGCCCGCGCGCCGTCGCGTTCGAGCACGGGGCCAGAGGCTGCGTCGGCTATATCCGACATTCTTGTCTCCCTTTACCTGTTTTCGAGCGTGCGCCGTTTCGCCTCGGCGTCGATGGTCTCGGCGAGGTCGGGATGCCGCGCCATCAGCACGCGGAAATCGACGAGATCGAGCACCAGGAGCCGCGACACCTTCGTGGTCGAGACGTTGGCGCCGCGCATGTTGTTGCCGAGCAGCGCCATTTCGCCGAAGAAGGCGCCTTCGCCGAGCTGAACCTTCTTGCCGGGCAGGTCGACCTCGACCGCGCCGGCGGCGATGAAATACATGCAGTCGCCCTGCGTGCCCTTGCGGATGATCATGGTGCGCGCCGGCAGCTCCATGGTCCGCAGCATGTGGGTGACGTCGGCGATGGCCGCCGGTCCAAGCGCCGCAAAGAACGGCACCTTGCTGACGGATTCCCAGGTCTTGAGGAAATTGTCGCGCCGGGTCTCCGCGGCAAAGCCGGTTGCCAGGATACCGGTCCAGAGACCGAACACGCCGAGGCCGGAGATCATCACCAGCGCCGCCACCATGCGCCCCAGAGGCGTCACCGGCACGACGTCGCCATAGCCGGTCGTCGTCAAGGTGACCACCGCCCACCACAGCGCCGCCGGCACGCTGCCGAAGGTCTGAGGCTGCACGTCCCGCTCCAGGAAATATTCGGCGACGGAGGCGAGGAAAACCACCATCAGGAAGATCACGAGCACGCTGACCAGCGGCCCCGATTCCAGCACCAGGACGCGGCGGAGCTGGCGCAGGCCCGGAATGCCCGGCACCACCTTCAGCACCCAGAGCACGCTGAGCAGCCAGGCCGTCCGAAGCTCGACGCCGAGAACCAGCGCGACCGGCACGGCCAGCGCTCCGATCGCATCGACGATGCCGGCGGAGGAGGACATGTAGAGCGCAAGGCGCTCGGTTCGCCTCATGTGGCGCAGCCGGACGACCCATTCGAACACGAAATAGGCGAGGCAGGCCCAGAGCAGGGCATCGACCCAGCGGGGCGCCGTCTCATAGGCCGGGCCAACCGTCAGCAGCACCATGCTGAGCAGGCCGACGCCGACCGCAACATAGGCCGCCTTGGTCATGTTGCGGCCGGCCGTGGCGGCCACGAACTGGGCCAGAGCGGAGATCAGCGGCTTGAACATGCGGGAAGGTGGCTCGGTCTTGGCTTTAGCGGTCTTGGCTTTAGCGGTCTTCGCTTCAGCAGTCTTGGCTTTTGCGGTCCCGGCTGGGACCTCGGTGTCAAAGTGCCTGCCCGGGCCGAGGCCGTCAACGACGGGCGCGGGCCGCGGCAAATGGGAAGACGAAGGCGGGGGCGGCAGCCGGTCCCGCCGCTACCTGAAATGCGGCGGCTCGTCGTAGCCGCGGCGGCTGCTGAAGAACAGCAGGACCATCAGGCCGATGCCCACGACGACGGAAAATCCCGCCCCCAGCGCGAGAGCCACATAGCCTTCCGTCGGGATCGGCTCGCCTTCGACCGCCATCGCGGAATAAGCGAAATAGCCAACCGCTGCCAGCATTCCCACGAGGAAGATCATGAGGAGTATACGCATGGCGCGTTCTCCGGTTGTATCCGGAAACCAATGGTTGCGGATGGGGAGGGTTCCCGAGTTCCGGCGGTTGATCCTCCCGGAAGACGTCCGCCCGCCCTGCCCCGAGAGTGCCAGGTGGGCGGGTCAAGCGCTCTGCGCGGTCTTGACCACCACAACGTTGCTGTCGTCGTGCTGGGGAGGGCCGGCATCCGGGGCGGTTTCATCGATCTCGCCCGCATGGCGCTTCAGGTAGTCGCGACGCATGCCGATCTCGTCGCGGACGAATTCGTAGCCGAGCTTGAAGGTGTCGAGCCCGTCGGTACTGATCGTGCCGTCCCGGAGGCCGATGACCGCGCCGCGCAGGATACCTTCCAGCTCGTCCTGGAGACATTCGAGCTGATCCAGCGAGTGGGCGTGCTCGATGCGCTCGCCGATGTCGAGAATGGCGGTGGAGAGCTCGCTGGCCTTCTCCGGTGCGATCCGGGTGATCTTGGCGTAGATGGCGGCGAAGATCGAGCCGATGACGCTGAGCGCCGCGGCGCCGAGATACATCAGGTCGCTGTATTTATCCATGAACGACTTGGTGTCGTCGTTGATATAATCGGCCGCGCCCTGATGCGCCATCACATAGGCGTCCTTCTCGACCGAGGCCGGCTCGATCCTGCTGGCGAAGCCGCTGTCGAGCCCGAGGGCCGGTTTGTTCTCGTAGACGGTGCGCGCGAGTTCGCCCGCCGTGGCCGCCGACATCCTGGATTGCGCGACCAGCAGCCATTCCAGCCCGATCGTTTCGAGATCGTCGTCGGGAATTTCAGGCGAGACCGACAGCGTCCCTGCCGTCAGCGTCTCGTCGGCAATGCCGGGGAATTTGCGCGCCAGCGCCTTGGTCTCGTCGATTGCGTTGAGCGTGAAGCCGCCGCGTTTGGCGACCTGCTCATAGGCCTTGTCCCGCACCGCTTTCGAGGCGTGGACGATGGCGATCACCGCACCGAAGCCGTTTCCCGGCGCAAGCAGCTTGTCGAGTGTTGCGCCCTGCGGCGCCATCTGTATCCTGGCGGCGTCCGGACCGTCGGGGATGTCGAGGATGCCGCGGACGAAGGCAAGCGAGGACTCGTTCTCGGCGAGGACTGCGACCTTCTTCTTCTTCAGCTCGGCAAGCGACTTGATCTTCTTGTTGCCGGGTCCAAGCAGGAGCACGAGGTCGTGCTCGAGGATCGCGAGCGTGCGCGCCCGCAGCGGGACCTTGGCGTCGGTGCGCAGCACGGCGAGGTCGGCCTGCTTGCGGTCGAACTGGGCAAGCGCCTTGGCATTGTCAGGGTTGTTGACGATCTTGATGCGGAAGCGCGAGGCGTTGTTCTTCAGGAGTGCGGCGAGCTTGGCCGCGAACAGCGCCTCGTCGCTGTTGGGTGCGCCGACGGCAAAGGTCAGCGTCTCCGAATTGTGCACCAGCGCGCGGCCGGCCCAGACGGTGGCAAGCGACAGCAGCAGGGTCAGCACGACGTACAGCAGGACCTGCTGCTGATTGGTCTTGATCACCTTGGGGCGCCGGGGCGGCGGTTCGACCGACGATGTGGTCGGGCCTTCAGTACTCATGGCAGCACTCTGGCCTTATTCTGGGTCGCGGGCGGCTCGCGGATCCGATCGCTGCGTGCGCCCCTGCAATTCTTAAACGCCTGAAAAAAGAACGATATTCTCTATCGTCAATGATAGCTTGCCGGTACCGGAATGCAAATTTCGAGCCGGAGGTAACCTTACTCCACGCCGACGCGGCGATTGGTCATCCTATCACCAGTTAGCCACAGTTGGCGATTTTCCGGTTCCCCCCGGCTGCATTCCGGTGCGGGAGGTGTCATAAATCAGAGGTCCCGGCGATTTGACCGGTCCAAGAAGAAGTTGCGCTGAACGCTCCAATCTTTTCTTGTCACCTCAATGAGGGCGTCAGCTTTGTCGTTTCCACCCATGTCATCGGCGGTTCCGGTTGAGGCGCTTATTGGCTGGATGTTGTTGCTCACGTTCAAGCACATCATCGCTGATTTCGTCCTGCAGACCGCCTGGATGGCGCATGGCAAGGACCAGAAGCACGGCTGGGCCCTGCCGCTCCTGGTGCATTGCCTGATTCACCTTGCGGTTGCGCTGCCGCTGATCCTGATCGTCGCGCCGAAATTCTGGTTCGTGGCCTTCATCGATTTCGTGATCCACATCACGATCGACCGCGCCAAGGGGTTCGTCTCCGCCAATTTCGGGGTCGACCTTGCGCACCCCTGGTTCTGGACCCTGATCGGCGTCGACCAGGCGCTCCATCACCTGACCGGCTTCGGCCTCTCCATCTTCATGGCGGCGAACTGATTGCTTGCACCCGTCATTCCGGGGCGGTCCGCAGGACCGAACCCGGAATCTCGAGATTCCGGGTTCTCGCTTCGCGAGCCCCGGAATGACGGCAAGTGGCAATTCCCGCCGCCTCCGATTCGCGGGGAGGGCGCAAGGAACCCCGGGTGACTACCGTCAGGGGTGGTTAACCTTCCGTTAGAGAATTGCGCTGCATCTTCCCCACACGAGGGAGAACTGCAATGTTTTCAAGCCGCGACGCCTTTGAAAGCGATTTCTGCCCGGTTCGCGACGAGCTCCTTGGCGAGATGTATCGCGCCAGCGAGAGTGGCCTGCCGAGGTTGGTTGAGAGTGTTTCCCCTGACGCACGCGCGAAGCTGGCGCTGTTCTGCTATCGCCGCAGCCATTTGCATTCGCTGGCGGTCGCGATCGCGGGCAGCTGCAGCGAGCGCGACCTGATCGAGAACGGCGGCCGTGTCGGCTCGACGCTCTACGCGCTGTCGCGCGAAGGCGTCGCCAAATCCTCACCGTCGCTGTCGGGCGGCCGCAAGCCGATCACGCTGTCGACCAAGCCGCTCTCGGTGCTTGCACCGCTCGATGACGAGCTCGACGACGAGATCAGCGAAGCTGTCCCCGCCTAAGGGTTCGCGATCATCGGCAGCCCGAACTTCCGCCGCGCCATTGCGCATTCGGCGTCGCCCGGCATGCAGGTGCGACAGACTTCCGGCCGCACGGCGTAGATGCCGCAGGCGGTCTCTTTCCCGATCTCCCCACGCAACGCCGAGCAGCGATCGCCTTCGCAGCGCATGCCGGACTGTCGCGCATTGACGAGCGCCTCCGGGATCGCCGCAAGCTCCTCGTCGCTCTCGATCGAGAAGCGGGGCCAGTTCTCCGAATAGCCGCAGCAGGCGCCGCAGCTCTGGCAGCAGCTCGACAGGTCGATGGGGGATGGCTCTTCCATCGTCGTCACGTGTCCTTTGGCGGGCCCCAGACCAGGCTCTGCCGCCATTTTGCGCGCAGCACGTCGCGCCGCTCCGGATATTTCTCGTCGAGATAGGTCGCCTCCACGACGCGGTCGGTGCGGAAGCTGCGGAAGTCGCTGCGTAGCTCGCACCAGGCCGCGAGCAGGCGCACGGCTTCGAGATAGCCGACCGAGATCGGCCAGATCATGCGCTCGCTGGGGCGGCCCTGCTCGTCGCGATAGCGCAGCATGATCTTCTTGCCTTCGTGGATCTGGGTGCGCGTGCGCGCCATGTCGAGGCGGTCCGGCTCCCTGTTCCAGCTTGGCCGTGCGCGGCTCGCGGGCTCCAGCACGAAGGGGCGCAGACGCTCAGGCACGGTGTCGGCGATCTTCGCCATCAGATCTTCGGCCGCGCGCGCTAGTGTGGAATCGGCATGGCCCGCGACCCATTGCGCGCCCAGCACCGCCGCCTCGATCTCGTCGGGTGTCAGCATCAGGGGCGGCAGGTCAAAACCCTTTTCCAGGATGTAGCCCATGCCGGCTTCGCCGCGGATCGGCACGCGCTGGCCGATCAGTGTCGCGATGTCGCGATAGATCGTGCGCTTGGAGGTCTCGAGCTCGGCCGCAATCGCATCCGCCGTCAGCGGCTTACGCGTGCGCCTCAGCACCTGGATGATCTGAAACAGCCGGTCGGCGCGTCTCATGACAATTCTCTTTCCAAATTCCTGACCGCAGCCCGCTCAAAATCCGGCGCGTGGATGCTGACAGGATGTTGGCAGCAGGGGGGTTCTATACCGGGACAACACATCGACTGAAGAGGATTTGTCCATGATCATCCCAACCCATTTCAGCCTGGCCGGTCCGCTGTGGCGGGCGCAGGCCGTGCTGCACGCTTTGGCCTTCAGCCGGCTCATGTTTTTCGATCTCACCGTCGTCGACCTCCGCGTTGCGCTCGCGACCATGGTGACACGCTCGCTGATCCAGGCTGCGGACGCGCTGGTCCGCCACATCATGGGCCGCGCCTGGCGAGGGGCCCGTTTCGCAGAAGATATCACGGCTGCTGCCACCATGGTGGCAGCAGCCCGCAGTTAGGTTCCGTCAACTCTTTCGGTGGTTCAGGAGAGCTTTATGATCACGCTTTACGGCTTTGGCACCGGCTTCGGCCTGCCGGAAATCAGCCCCTTCGTCACCAAGACGGAGGTGCAGCTCAAGATGGCGGGACTGCCCTACCGGAAGGAGCGCGCGATGCCGCCCGCCTCCCCCAAGGGGCAGCTGCCGTTCATCGACGACGGCGGCGAGGCGGTGGCCGATTCCACCTTCATCCGCGCCCATATCGAGCGCCGTTACGGCTTCGATTTCGACGCCGGGCTCTCGTTGCAGGAGCGCGCACAGGCCTGGGCGTTCGAGCGCATGATCGAGCATCACGTCTATTGGGCGCTGGTCGGCGCGCGCTGGGTCGATCCGATCAACTTCGCCAAGGGCCCGTCGCATTTCTTCGACGGCGCGCCGGAACACAATCGCGAAAAATTGCGCGAGGATGCGCAATTCCGTGTCGCCGAGAACTATCTGCTCTCCGGGCTCGGCCGCCACGCACCGGACGACGACGTCGATCTCGCGGTGCGCTCGCTGTTCGCGCTTTCGGTGCAGCTCGGCGACAAGGCTTATCTGATGGGCAACAAGCCCTGCGGTGTCGATGCCACCGCCTTCGGCGCACTCGCCGGGATCCTGACGCCGTTCTTCGAATCCGGTTTGCGGCAGCGGGCCGAGGGCTTCCCGAACCTCACCGCCTATGTCGACCGCATGATGGACAATTACTATCCGGAGTTCGCCTGGACCCCGCTGCGGCAGGCGGCTTAGCGTCGCCTCAAGGAAGCCAAAAGAAAAGAGCCGGCCCATCGGGCCGGCTCTCGTCGTCTCGAAACTGTCGCAGCGCTTACTTCACCAGCGTGTACTTGCCGTTCTTCACCGTGAGCAGGATGCGCGAGCGCTCGTCGAGGCCGTAGCGGTCCTTTTCGGTGAAGTTGTAGACGCCCTGGCTCGCCGCCAATTCCTTCTCTGACAGCAGCGCCTGGCGGATTGCTTCGCGGAATTCCGGCGTGCCGGGCTTGGCCGTCTTCAGCGCGGTCGGGATGACTCGCTTCAGGATCTCGAACGCGTCATAGGAATGGCCGGCGAACTGGCTGCGGCTGTTCGGGCCGTACTTGCCTTCATAGGCCGAGTTGAGCGCGAGGCCCGGCTTCTTGGTGGCGGCTTCGTCCGGCTGGTCCTCGGGGTCCATGACGGGGCCCGAGGCCATCAGCACGCCTTCGGCCGCTTTGCCGGCGATGCGGATGAAGTCCATGCTGGCGGCGCCATGGGTCTGGTAGATCAGGCCCTGATAGCCACGCTCGCGCAGCTCGGTCTGCGGCAGCGCGGCCGCGGTGCCGGAGGCGCCGACCAGGATCGCGTCGGGATTGGCGGCGACGAGCTTGAGCACCTGTCCGGTCACCGACGTATCGGGACGGGCGAAGCGCTCCTCGTCCACGATGGTCATGCCCATCGGCACGGCCTGCGCCTTCAGGTCGTTGAACCAGAGGTCGCCGTAGGAATCGGAGTAGCCGATATAGCCGAGGGTCTTCACACCCTTCGACTTCATGTGGTCGTACAGCACCTTGCCCACGATCGGGATCGGCTGCGGCATCGCCACCGACCACTTCATGCGCTCGGGCGTGATCGGGAACGGCGCGAGGCCGAAATGCGGAATGCCGGCTTCGTTGGCGACGTTGGAGACCGCGATGGTCGGCGGCGTCAGCGCCGAGCCCATGATGATGTCGGCCTTGGATTCGGTGACGAAGCGGCGGGCGTTGGTGGTCGCGGTGGTGGGATCGCCGCCGTCGTCGAGCACGATCACCTTCAGCGGCACGCCGCCGATCTCCTTCGGCACGAATTCCAGCGCATTGCGCTCGGGAATGCCGAGGGCGGCGCCCGGGCCGGTCGTGGTGGTGGTGATGCCGATGGTGATTTCGCTGGTCTGCGCCAGCGCGGGCAGGGCCGGCAGGGCAAGCGTCGCCGCGGCGATCGCGGCGGTCAGGTAAAAGCGTTTCATCTATTGTTCCTCCCTTGACGTGTTTCTTTGAAAGCAGAAATCGGGGGGTAATTCAGCCCCCTCTTTTGGTGATGCGGCGATTTAGCTCCCCGATCTAACTTCCCGTGAACTTGGTCACCATTTCCGCCGGAAACGGTGCCGATTTCAGCTTCTCCGGATTGGCCGGGTCGCGGCCGACCAGGACGCGGGTCTCGAATGCCTCGATGGCGAGATCGGCGGTCTTGTAGACGTTGTGCTTCACCTCGAAGCTCGAGCGCTTGATGCTCTCGATCTTCGTCTCGATGGTGATCCAGTCGCCATGGGTCGAGGGGATGTAGAACTTGGCCCGCGTGTCGACCATGGGGATACCGACCAGGCCGTATTTGTGGACCAGGTCCTGCTTCGAGAAGCCGGCCTTCTCGAACAGGACCGAGGTCGAATCGTCGAACATGCTGAAATAGCGCGGGTAATAGACGATGTTGGCGGGGTCGCAATCGCCCCATTGGATCTGTACGTCGCGCCGGTTCACGAACATGTGGTTGGTACTCGTTGGGGCCGGCTCTCACCTCTCCCGTAGGGAGAGGTCGAATTGCGCAGCAATTCGGGTGAGGGGGTCCGGTCTCTCGATAGTGCAAAGCCCCTCACCCGGCGCTGCGCGCCGACCTCTCCCAATGGGAGAGGTAAGGTCGAGGACGCTGCTGCAATATCGCTCATGAATTTACTTCGGCGCCATGCGCAGCGAGCCGTCGAGGCGCACCACCTCGCCGTTGAGGTACGAATTCTCGACCATGTGCAGCGCGAGCGCGGCGAACTCGTCGGCATTGCCGAGCCGGCGCGGGAAGGGGATCGCGGCCGCGAGCGAATCCTGGGCTTCCTGCGGCAGGTTCGCGAGCAGCGGGGTGAGGAACAGGCCGGGCGCGATCGTCAGCACGCGGATGCCGAACTGTGCGAGCTCGCGCGCGATCGGCAGCGTCATGCCGACGATGCCGCCCTTCGAGGCCGAATAGGCCGACTGGCCGATCTGGCCGTCATAGGCGGCCACGGAGGCGGTGTTGATGATGACGCCGCGCTCGCCGGTCGCCTGCGGCTCGAGCTTGGACATCTCGGTTGCGGCGAGGCGGAGCATGTTGAAGGTGCCGATCAGGTTGACCTTGATCACCTTGTCGAAATCGGCGAGCGCCATCGGGCCGTCGCGGCCGACAACGCGTTTTGCCACGCCGATGCCGGCGCAGTTGACCAGCACGCGCGCGGGGCCGTGGGCCTTGGTCGCCTGCGCGATCGCAGCTTCAGCGGAAGCGGCGTCGGAGACGTCGCAGGTCACCGCCACGCCCTTGATCTCGGCGGCGACGGTTTCGGCGAGCTTGGCATTGAGGTCGCACACCGCGACCTTGGCGCCCTGCGCCGCCAGTTTTCGCGCGGTCGCCGCGCCCAGCCCCGATGCGCCGCCGGTGACGATGGCTGCCTGATCCTTCAACAACATGGCGTTCTCCTGTAGCGATGGTTTCTTAGCCGACCGATATCACACGGTCCGATGGATTGGCAGCGTAGAGCTCGTCGATCAGCGCGCCGCGATGCTCCAGCACCGCGCGCTGGTTGATCGAGCCCTTGTCGGTGACCTCGCCCTTGTCGATCGAGAGCGGCGTATCCATCAGGATCGCCCGCGTGATCCGCGTCGAGGAGCCGGTGGCCGAGCCGAGGAAACGGGTCAGGCGCTCGCGAAAGGCCTCGCGCACCAGCCGGTCGCGCGTCGCGACGACGAGGTCGTCGGCCGGCAGCGTCGGGTTGACCAGCCTACAGCCGTCGAGGTCGAGCACGACCAGCGCGGAGACCTCGTCGCGGTTGATGCCGGCGATGACGACGTCGCGCACCAGCGGTGCGCAGGCCGCAACGAAGCGCGCGCGCAAGGGGCCGACACTGACCCAGGTACCGCTCGCGAGCTTGAAGTCCTCGCTGACGCGGCCGTCGAAATCGAAGCCGGCGTTGAGATCATCGGGATCGGCAGGCTTGAGCGCGTCGCCCAACTTGTAGAATCCTTCCTCGTCGAAGGATTTTGCGGTGATATCCGCCTGGCGCCAGTAGCCGGGCATCACGTTCGGCCCCTTGGCGCGGACCTCGAGCTTGCCGTTGTTCGGCACCAGCTTGGCGTCGTTGCCGGAGACGGGGAGGCCGACATGACCGGAGCGGCTGGTGCGCGGATTGACCGACATGAAGAACGGCGCGGTCTCGGTCGCGCCAAGGCCGGTCAGCATCGGCACGCGATAGCCTTTTTCCTTCACCGCGAGCTCGTCGAGGCTGTCCCAGACGAACGACGATAGCGCCGCGCCCGAGAAGAACATCGCATGCAGCCGGTCGAAGAATTTCGCGCGCAGGCCCTGGTCGTCGCGCAGATAGGGCAGCAGCGACTCATAGCCCTTCGGCACGTTGAAATAGACCGTCGGCGAAATCTCCTGGAGATTGCGCACGGTTTCCTCGATGCCGCCGGGCATCGGCTTGCCGGCGTCCAGATACATCGAGCCGCCATTGTAGAGCGTCAGGCCGATATTGTGGTTGCCGCCAAAAGTGTGATTCCAGGGCAGCCAGTCGATGATGACGGGCGGCTCGTCCTTGAGGAAGGCGAGGGTCTCGCGCAGCATCACCTGGTTGGCGCAGATCATGCGCTGGGTGTTGATGACGGCCTTGGGATTGCCGGTCGAGCCCGACGTCAGCAGGAATTTCGCGATCGTATCGGGGCCGATCTTGCCGTGGACGCCGTCGAGATCGCCGCGGATCGGCGTCGCCATGAGGTCGGCGAGCAGCGTGACGTCGCGGCCCGTCACATGGCCGTAGGAGGCGGCGATCTCGGTGCCGAGCGAAACATTGGCCGCGAGCGCATCTGAGAACTTGTCGGCGTCCTCGGCGAAGACGAGGCCGGGCGTCAAGAGCTTCATCAGATAGGAGAGCTTGCCGTAATCCTTCGACACCAGCGAATAGGCCGGCGATACCGGGCAGAATGGAACGCCGGCATAGAACGCGCCGAAAGCCAAAAGCGCATGGTCGATCGAATTGCCGGAGAGGATGACCACCGGCCGGTCCGCCGACAAGCCGCGCTGGATCAGCGCCGAGGCGATGTGCCGGCTCGCGGTGAGCAGCTCGGCATAGGTGATCTTGCGCCAGCCGCGGCCGCCTTCGCGCTCCGCCATGAAGACGCGGTCCGGTGTCGTCGTCGCCCAATGATGCAGGCGGTCGGTGATGCGGACGGGATAGTCGCCGAGCGGCTGCTTCGGCCGCAGGTAGATCGTCCCGTCCTCACGCCGTTCGATATTGACGACGGGATCGCCGAACGAAATGGGCCGCAGCGGGAAAGTGCTTGCGCCGCGCTCCGTGCCGGAAGAGGACGGCTGTGCACTCATGACTTTGGCTTCACCTTGGCGGTCTTGTGCTCGAGGAATTCGCGGATCCTGCGCTTTGCTTCCTTGTCGCTCTGGGCGACGGTGGCCATCAGCGATTCCATCAACAGGCCGGTCTGCGGATTGGCTTCCGCGATCATTGGCAGCGCCTGGAGCACGGCGAAATTCGTCAGCGGCGCGTTGGAGGCGATCTTGGTCGCAAGCTCAAGTGCCTTGCCGAGCCCGTTGCCGGCTTCGGTCAGATATTGCGCAAAGCCGTAGGAGGCGCCTTCGGTCGCGCTATAGACGCGGCCGGTCAGCATCATGTCCATCATCCTGGCAACGCCGATCAGCCGCGGCAGCCGCACCGAGCCGCCGCCGCCGACGAAGATGCCGCGCTGCCCCTCCGGCAGCGCGAAATAGGTCGAGGGCTCGGCGACGCGAATATGGGCGGCGCAGGCGAGCTCCAGCCCGCCGCCGATCACGGCACCCCGGAGCGCGGCGATCACGGGCACGCGGCTATACTGGATGCGGTCGAACACCCGGTGCCACATCTGCGAATGGAGCAGCCCGCCGGTCGCGTCGTGCTCCGTCAGTTCGGACAGGTCGAGGCCGGAGGAGAAATGGTCGCCGATGCCGTGGATGACGACCGCGCCGATATCCTCGGGCAGGGACGCAAAGCACTCGCCGATTTCCAGGATGATGCCGTCATTGAGCGCATTGCGCTTGGCGGGCCGGTTCAGGCCCACGGTCAGAACCCTGTCCGCCCGCTCGATCCTCAACAGCCCGGAGGCACCCGCGTCAGCGGTCTCGGCGTTTCCCTGTGTCATTTGCGTCCTTATCAGAATAGTTATGTTGTATAACGAATTTACAAGGAGTCAACAAGGGAGGTCCTCCCTGGCGTCGGGGCAGCTACGCTCGTCTCGGCTCCCCCGGGGAACGGGTAGCCGCCGATGTCATCAGCCCATCGCCACCTGGTCGCCCTTGGTCCCATGCTCGCGTCGGTCGAGCCACATCGTGCCAAGCGCAAACGCCAGCCACCCGAAATTGTAGGCAAAGCCTACGATCAGAACGACCCAGCCGGGAATCGGTCCGACGGCGGCGCGATCGATAAGTTCCGTCAAGGTCATTGCAGGCGTCGGATGGATTGCAATCTTGCCGTAATAGGCTGTCGCCTGGATGGCGAATATCCAGACGTAGTTGCGACGCAACCGCCGTCCGGTAGCGCGGACAAATGAAATGTGATGGCGAGGCGCAGTGTAGTCGCGCGCGAGAACGGCCTTCCAGCTATCGTCGTGCGCTTCACCGGTGAAGATTGGCGCATAGAAATTCCTCTCCAGCCAACGAGCCCGGGCACGCCAGACATTGAAATAGCGATAACGCCGCGCCTCCATACCAAGGAACACGGCAAGGAGCAGTCCGACGAGCACGAGTGGTAGAGGCGAAGCCTCCGGGCTCGAAAATGTCGTCGACAGCGCGATGCCCATCGTGACGATCGCCCAATTGGTCGTGTTGTCGAGCCGCGTTCGCCAGATCGTCGATCGATAGACCTCGCCGCGGTAGAGATGAGCGATGGCGCCCATTTCGGCGGAGTCGAAGGTGTGTTGGGGGGCTGGTTCGCTGGAAGCCATAAGAGACATGGTGGGACTCCCGTGGTCTGCACAACTTGGTGCAGATCACATTCTGAACCAGGTTCGCCCCGGGTCAAAGACCGATTCCTCACATCACCTGATGGACGTCGATCACGACGCGGTCCGCGTGGCGTGCGGCTGAAGCTACAAAAATGTGCTCCATCAGCCAGCGATACTTTTCATGCCCGGTCTCGAATCGCGGCACGGTCCGGAAATAGATCAGTTTCGGATCGACCGGCTCGCCGCGCTTGAGCTTTTGCAGCAGCTCGACCGGGCCGAAGCGGATGCCCTTGTTCTCGACATAGACGATGGCGCCGTCGGCGGTCTCGAAGGCGTATTTCGCTTCGAGGTCGATCAGCTCGTTGGGACGGATGGTCTGGAAGTCGGCGCCGAACGGCAGCACCTTGCCGGTGACCGCGCCCTTCACCTCGCCGCCGATGATCGGAATGATGCGGCGCACGCCGACGCCGGTCTCGCCGGCGGTGACGACGTCGCCGATGCGGGCGGTGATGGTGAAGACGTATTTGGTGTCGAGGGTGGGGGTCATGTGTCACTCCAACGGTCACACGGTCAGAAGGCGCCGGTGTCTTCGCCTCTCCCCGCCTGCGGGGAGAGGCCGGAATGCGCGCGTAGCGCGGATTCCGGGTGAGGGGGAGTCTCCGCGAGCCCGACTGTCACCGTCCCCGTGGAGACTCCCCCTCACCCCAGCCCTCTCCCCACAAGCGGGGCGAGGGAGATCACCGCCGTTGCGGCGAGAGCCCGCATTCAATCCATCATCAGTGCGCCATCATCCGCGTCGGCAGCCACGTCGCCAGCAGCGGGAAGGCGATCAGGATCACCAGCCGCACCAGGTCCGTCGCCACGAACGGGATCACGCCCTTGAAGATGGTGGAGAACGAGACGTCCTTCACCACGCTTTTTATGACGAAGACGTTCATGCCGACCGGCGGGTGGATCAGGCCGAGCTCGACGGTCATCACGATGATGACGCCGAACCAGATCGGGTCGAAGCCGAGATGCATGATGACGGGGAAGATGATCGGCACGGTGAGGATGATCATCGCCATGGCGTCCATCAGGCAGCCGAGCACGAGATACATCACCATGATCAGTGCCAGCACGCCGTAGGGGCCGAGGCCGAGGCCGGTCAGGAATTCCGTCACCTTCTGCGGCGTCTGCGTCACCGTGAGGAAATAGCCGAAGATCAGCGCGCCGATCAGCACGGTGAACACCGCGGCGGCGGTGCGCGTCGCCTGGAGCAGCGAGGCCAGGATCTTCTCGCGGTCGAGCCGGCCGGTGACGACGCCGATGATGAAGGCGCCGGTGGCCCCGACGCCGCCGGCTTCCGTCGGCGTGAAGCGCGGCAGGAAGGGCAAGCCGTAAAGGCCGCCGATGACGAAGACGAACAGCAGGACCGGGGCCCAGATCTCCTTCAGGCCGGCAAAGCGCTCGCGCCACGGCAGCACCTTGCCCTTGGGCAGGAAGTCCGGCCGGAAATAGCCGATCAGGGCGATCGTGATCATGTACATGGTCATCGCCAGCAGGCCCGGAATGATGCCGGCGATGAAGAGTTTTCCGATGTCCTGCTCGGTGATGATGCCGTAGACCGCCAGCACGGTGGAGGGCGGCAGCATCGCGCCGAGCGTGCCGCCGGCCGCGATCACGCCGGTGGCGAATGACTGCGGATAGCCGAAGCGGCGCATCTCGGGGTAGGCGACGGCGGAGAAGGTCGCGGCGGTCGCAACCGAGGAGCCGCAGATCGCGGCAAAGCCGCCGCAGGCGCCGACGGTGGCGATGCCGAGCCCGCCGCGCAAATGTCCGACAAAGCCGTTGGCGGCGCGGAACAGCTCGCGGCTCATGCCGGAATTGCTGACGAAGGAGCCCATCAGCAGGAACATCGGGATGACGCCGAACGTGTAGTCGGTGACCGTGCGCATCGAGGTCTGGCCGACCAGTTTCAGCGCCGGCGTGGCGCCGACCAGATAGGAGAAGCCGGAGACGCCGACGAGGCCCATGGCCATGCCGACGGGCACGCGCAGCAGCATCAACGCAAACAGGGAAACGAAGCCGATTACGGCGACGGCATCGGTGCTCATGATTACTCCGTCGCCTTCAGCTTGGGGTCGTGCATTTCTTCGGGATGGAAGATCAGCCGGTAGGTGCGGATCGCGATCAGCAGCACGGCGGAGACGTCGCCGATCCAGGCGATCGCGAAGAACGGCCAGGTCGGCATGTGCATGTCGAAGGTCTGGACATTGTCGTTGTAGGTGCCGCGCACCTTGTCGAACAGGGTCCAGGTCTGCACCGTGACGACGAAAAGCAGCACCAGGGTGGCGAACACGTCGATCCAGCGCTGATAGCGCGGCTCGACATTGCCCCAGACCAGGTCGACCGTGATGTGGGTGCCGCGATAGGAGGTCGCGGCGATGCCCCAGAAGATCAGGATGCCGAGCAGCATGCGGCCGATGTCGAAGCTGTCGGGGATCGAATAGTTCAGCGTGTTGCGCAGCAGAACCGACACGAAGATGTCGAGCGCGACGAGGCCGACGAAGCCGGCCGCGATCCATTCGATCGTGTCGATAAAGCGATCCATCCAGGCGCGCTTCATGGGTGTGTCCTGTGTGATGTCATTCTCGCTCTCGGCTCAGAAGGCGGTCGTTCGCCTCTCCCCGCTTGCGGGGAGAGGCCGGAATGCGCGCGCAAGCGCGGATTCCGGGTGAGGGGGCTCTCCGCGAGTCCAACTTTCACCGTCCCCGCGGAGACTCCCCCTCACCCCAACCCTCTCCCCGCAGGCGGGGAGAGGGGGAGGAAGCGTCGTGCGCTCCTAACAGCGCACTTGCAGAATGACGGCGGCGAGATGTCTTTCGCCGCCGCATCTGTTTCAACGAAGCGCTACTCCGCCAGCGCGTTGTACTTCTTCAGCGAGGCCTTCAAATCGGCCAGCGCGGCGTCCGGATCGGCGCCCGCTTTCTTGGCGCCGTCGCCCCAGGTCTTGACCAGCGGCTCGGCGGCTTTCTTCCAGGCCGCGGTCTGCTCTTGTGTCAGCTTGTAGACCTCGTGCCCCTCTTCCGCCTTCACCTTGTCGACGCCCGCGTCCTCGAACTTGCCCCAGTGCTCGCCGACCACGCCGGCCATCTCGACCGAGCAGTTCTTGTCGATTGCGGCCTTCTGCTTGTCGGACATCGCATTGTACTTGTCCTTGTTGATCACGAACACGAAGGTCGTGGTGTAGAGCGGCGCCTCCATGTCGTACTTGGTCACCTTGTCGATGCCGAACAGCACGAGGGAACCCCATGGGAAAGTGACGCCGTCGGCGACGCCGCGCTCGATGATGTCGCGCACTTCGGGCGCGGAGGACTGCACATTGGTGCCGCCGAGCGAGGTGACGAAGTTCGCCATGGTGGCGTGCGCGGGACGGATCTTCAGGCCCTTCACGTCCTCCGGCATCACGATCTTCTTGGTCTTGGAGTGGAAGGAGGAGGGCGAGTGGACGAAGGCGAGGCAGTATTTGACGTCCTTCATCTCCTTCTCGGCATATTTGCGATACCAGGCGTCGAGCCCCATCGAGCCGCCCTTGGCATCCGAGATCAGGAACGGCAATTCGCCGGCACCGACGATCGGGAAGCGGCCGGGCTGATAGCCGGGATTGACATAGGTGACATCGGCGATGCCATCGCGCGCCATGTCGTAATGATCGAACGCCTTGCCGAGCTGCTGGGCCGGAAACACCTTGCCCGTAATGGTGCCGCCGGAATCCTTGTTCACCGCGGCCACCCAGTCTTCCAGCGATTTTTGCAGCGGGTGCGATGCCGGCACCCAGTGCGAGATCTTCAAGTCGAAGGTCTTGTCCTGCGCCAACGCCGGCGTCACGCTTGCTGCGAGCAACAAAGCCAGACAGGCTTTCCTCATCACACGTCTCTCCCTGTTTTCGACGGCGGGCTTCGATGGCCCGGTCTCGTTATTTAACATGTTATCTAATTGGCCGGCGCGTTCAAGCCGGAATTGGCGCGCACGTTGTCGCGTCCTGTACGTCAGCCATGTTGCATGGATTTGTCGCTGCTAGCGCGACCAGCACTCCCCTTTTGCCCAACCGTTATATGATATAATTAACTTGCGCGGATCATCGCGACAAGCGAGCCGCGACGAAAGCCTATAGGATCGGGAGGAACAAGTATTGCGGACAAAAGTCGCAATCATCGGGGCCGGGCCGGCTGGATTGTTGCTTGGGCAACTGCTGCACGATTACGGCATCGACAATTTCATCCTGGAGCGGCAGAGCCCGGACTACGTGCTCGGCCGCATCCGCGCCGGTCTTCTGGAGGAGGGAACGGTCGCGCTGCTCGACCAGGTCGCGCGCCGGCGCGCGGGCGCACGCGGAAGGCCTGGTGCATGAGGGCATCGAACTGGCCTTTTCCGGCCGCCGTCATCGCATCGACATGAAGGCCGCGACCGGCAAGACGGTCATGATCTACGGCCAGACCGAGGTCACGCTCGACCTGATGAACGCGCGCAAGGCGGCCGGCCTCGATACGGTCTACGAGGCCAAGGACGTGCGACCGCATGATTTCGACGGCAGTCACCCGCGCGTAACCTGGGTCAGGGACGGCGTCACCCACACGCTCGATTGCGATTTCATCGCCGGCTGCGACGGTTTTCATGGCGTCAGCCGCGCCAGCGTTCCGGCCTCGGCGATCGAGGAGTTCGAGCGGGTCTATCCGTTCGGTTGGCTCGGCATTCTCTCCGAGACGCCGCCGGTCAGCCACGAGCTGATCTACTCCAACCACGCCCTCGGCTTTGCGCTCTGCACCATGCGCTCGATGAAGCGCAGCCGCTACTATGTGCAGTGCTCGCTGGACGACCATGTCGACCAATGGCCCGACGACCGCTTCTGGGACGAATTGAAGCGTCGGCTCGACCAGGAGGCCGCCGACAGCCTCGTCACCGGTCCCTCGATCGAGAAGAGCATCGCCCCCTTGCGCAGCTTCGTCGCCGAGCCGATGCGCTTCGGCAAAATGTTCCTGTGCGGCGATGCCGCCCACATCGTGCCGCCGACCGGCGCCAAGGGACTGAACCTTGCGGCCAGCGACGCGCATTATCTGTCGAGCGCGCTGCGCGAATTCTACGACGAGAAGTCCAGCGCCGGCATCGACGCCTATTCCGCCAAGGCACTGGCGCGCGTCTGGAAGGCGGTGCGCTTCTCCTGGTGGATGACCTCGATGCTGCACAAATTCCCCGACACCGGCGCCATCGGCGCCCGCATCCAACTCGCCGAACTCGACTACGTCACGCAGTCGCAGGCCGCGATGTCGTCGCTGTCGGAGAATTATGTGGGGCTGCCGTTTTAGAGAAGTGCCGTAGGGTGGGCAAAGCGAAGCGTGCCCACCAGCTTTGTGTTTGTGGGGAGATGGTGGGCACGGCGCGTTGCGCCTTTGCCCACCCTACGGGCGTTGCATTTCTCGCAACGCCGCCGCCCGTTTCAAACACCCCCGCAAATTCCGTTTAAAACTTTGTAGGTGATGCGTCCGCCACGCCCATCGCGTTCAATGCTGGCAACCAGCAACGCGAGACAGCCATGACCGCCACCGACATTCCCGCCGGCTTCGAGCCGCATTTCCGCAAAGCCCCGCTCACCGATCCCTGGGAGCCGCTCTACTCGAAGAAGGCCGACAAGGCCGTGATCATCGGCCTGCGCCTGGCCAAGCCGCACACCAACGCGCGCGGGCTCATCCATGGCGGACTGATCGCGGCGCTCGCCGATGCCGCCATGGGTTACAGCTGCGCACAGGCGACCGGCTGGACGACGTCCTTCGTCACGATCTCGCTGTCGGTCGACTTTGTCGGCGCCGCCGAAATCGGCCAATGGCTCGCGGTCGAGGGCGAGGCGATCAAGACCGGCAGCACGATCTGTTTCGCGCAGTGCCTGGTCAAGGCCGACGCCACCGTGATCGCGCGCGCCAGCGGAACGTTTCGGGTGGTGCCGAAGAAGGGCTAGCTGTCATTCCGGGGCGATGCGAAAGCATCGAACCCGGAATCTCGAGATTCCGGGTTCTCGCTTTGCGAGCCCCGGAATGACCGCCTTTACCCAAACCTCCACTCCGCCGTCTCCACCACGAGATCGACGAACGCGCGCACCTTGGCCGAGAGCAGGCGCGAGGTCGGGTAGACGACATGGATGGGCAGCGCCGGCTGCTCGTATTTCGCCAGCACGACCTTCAGCCGCCCGCGCTTCAAGCCCTCGGCGGCCTGATAGGCCAGCACCCGCGTGACGCCGCCGCCGGCCTCGGCATATTGCAGGGCGGCGTCAGCGCTATTGCTGGTGAAGCGCGGGTTCGTCGTCACCTCGATGTCGCGGCCGTCCTGCATGAAATGCCAGCTGGCGGATGGTCCGAACTGGATGGTCTGGTGCGAGGCGAGCGCTTCCGGCGTCTTCGGTTCGCCATGGCGCTTCAGATAGCCGGGCGCGGCCACCACGATCCGCCGCATCTCGCCGACCTGGCGCGCGACGAGGGACGAATCGGCGAGATGGCCGATCCGCACCGCCACATCGACGGCGTCTTCCACGAGATTGACGAGATGGTCGGACAGCCGCAATTCGCCGGCAACCTCGGGATAGCGCTTGAGATAGGCGGTCATGACCGGCCCGACATGCAGCCGGCCGAAGCCGACCGGCGCCGACACCACCAGACGTCCGCTCGGCCGGTTACGCTCTTCCCGCGCCGAGCCGTCGGCCTCCTCGACATCGGCGAGAATGCGCCGCGCGCGCTCCAGATAGCGTGTGCCGACATCGGTCAGCGTCACCTGCCGCGTGGTCCGCTGCAACAGCCGGGCGCCGAGATGCTCTTCCAGCGCCGCGATCAGCCGCGTCACCGCCGAGGGCGACAGGTGCAGCTTGCGCGCCGCCGGCGCAAAGCCGCGCAGATCGGCAACGGTGACGAAGACGTGCATGGCTTCCAGGCGGTCCATGGCATTATTGCATATATTGCAATGATGAAGTGTCAAGCCGGCGGATTGTTTTAGACGCCGAAAGGTCCAATTTAATCGCCGAAAGACGCAGAAATGCGCCGGGATTCCAGGAGATGTTCCGATGACGGCAACCCTCACCTACGCCAGCGACGTGGCGTTCACGCCGGCGGTGAAATCGATCCAGACCCGAAAGGGATCGCGCGAAGGCTATGCCCATGCCGAGCAGCGCGGCTGGCGCACCGAGGTCGATGAGAACCTCGCGGGGTTCCTGGCCGACGCCAACAGCTTTTATTTCGCCACCGCCTCGGCCGGTGGCCAGCCCTACATCCAGCACCGCGGCGGCCCGAAGGGGTTTTTGAAGGTGCTGGATAAGCAGACGCTGGCTTTCACGGACTACGCCGGCAACCGGCAGTACATCACGCAAGGCAACCTGTCCGAAAATCCCAAGGCCTACATCTTCGTGATGGACTACGCCCACCGCCGCCGGGTGAAGATCTGGGGAGAGGCGCGCGTGGTGGAGGACGACGATGCGCTGACGACGTCGCTGATGCCGAAGGGATATCGCGCGCGGCCGGAGCAGGTGATCCTGTTCAAGATCGCGGCCTGGGACACCAACTGCCCGCAGCACATTCCGCAGAAGTTCGATGCGACGGATGTCGCGGCCGCGCTGGCGGCGAGGGATCAGCGGATCGCCGAGTTGGAAGCGGAGGTGGCGGCGTTGAGGGGTGAGAAGGTGGCGAGCATCTAGGTGCGAATCTCGTCGTATTCTTCGGTGTCCTGCCCCGCGGAGGCGGGGCATCCAGTACGCCGCGACCTATCGATTCGACCACAGTCTTCTCGGAGTACTGGATCGTCCGCCTTCGCGGACGATGACAGTTGAGTTCGTGGCGACGCCTCGGACCTACAGAACGCTCGCGCCTTCGTGCTGGAAGCCGAGATAGCTCGCCGCAACGCGTTCGTTCGCGGCGATGTCGCTGGCCTTGCCGCTGAGCACGAACTCGCCGAGCTCCATCACATAGGCTTGGTCCGCGATCTTGAGCGCGGCCTGCGCGTTCTGCTCGACCAGCAGCACCGAGACGCCGGCGGTGCGCAGCTCGGTGACGATGCGGAAGATGTCGGCGACGATGATCGGGGCGAGACCGAGGCTCGGCTCGTCCAGCATCAGGAGCTTCGGCTCGCCCATCAGCGCGCGGCCCATCGCGAGCATCTGCTGCTCGCCGCCGGAGAGCGTGCCGGCGAGCTGCTTGCGCCGCTCCTTCAGCCGCGGGAACAGCGTGTAGACCCGCTCCATCGAGGCCTTCGACTTGCTCCGCTCGATGCGGAAGGCCCCGAGCTCGAGATTGTCCTCGACATTCATGGTCACGAACAATTCGCGGTGCTCCGGGACGAGGCCGAGGCCCATCGCGACGCGGTCCTCGATGTCGAGCCGGGCGAGGTCCTGGCCTGCGAAGGCGACGCGGCCCTTCAGCGGCAGAATGCCCATGATGGCGGACAGCAGCGTGGTCTTGCCGGCGCCGTTGGCGCCGACGATGGTGACGATCTGGTTCGCCCCGACCTCGAGCGAGACCGAACGCACGGCCTCGACCTTGCCGTAGGCGACATGCGCGTCGGTGACGGACAACAGCGCGCTCATGCCGCCACTCCGAGATAGGCCTTGATCACTTCGGGATTGGTCTTGATCGTGGCGGGCGTGCCCTCCGCGATCTTGGTGCCGAAATCGAGCACGACGATGCGGTCGGCGAGGTTCATGACAAAGCCCATGTCGTGCTCGACCAGCAGCACGCTCATGCCGCCGTCGCGCAATTCGCGCAGCAGCCTGGCAAGCTGCTGCTTCTCCATGTGGCGCAAGCCGGCGGCCGGCTCGTCGAGCAGCAGCAGCATCGGATCGACGCACAGCGCGCGCGCGATCTCGACGATGCGCTGCTGGCCGAGCGAGAGCGAACCTGCGAGCTGGTGCATCTGGTCGGCAAGCCCGACGCGCTCGATCTGGCGTGCGGCCTCGGCGAGCAGCTTTGCCTCGTCGGCGCGGTCGAGCCGCAGCATGGAGGAGATCGGCCCCGAATGACCGCGCAGATGCGCGCCGATAGCGACGTTCTCCAGCACGGTCATGTCGGGGACCAGCTTCACGTGCTGGAAGGTGCGGGAGATGCCGAGCTTGACGATCTCCTGCGGCGGCGCGTTGTCGAGCCTCTTGCCGAGCACCGAGATCGAGCCCGAGGTCGCCGACAGCACGCCGGTGATCAGGTTGAACGTCGTGCTCTTGCCGGCGCCGTTCGGCCCGATCAGCGCGACGATCTCGCGGGCCTGGACCTCGAAGGAAACGTTGTTGACCGCGATCACGCCGCCGAATTGCTTGCGTGCCTTCTCGACCTGGAGCAGGACGCTGGCTTCGCCGGGCGCGCGGGTGCGCTGCTCCAGCTTCAGCGAGGTGTCCGGCTTCCTGCCGCGAGTAGGCTCGGGCAGGAACGACATCAGCCAGGGCCAGACGCCGCCGGGCGCGAGTTGCAACAGCGCCACCAGCATGATGCCGAACACGATGGTCTCGACCTGGCCGGAACCCGGCAGGAGCAGCGGCAGATAGCTTTGCAGCACCTCTTTCAGGACCACGACGATCGCCGCGCCCAGCACGCCGCCCCAGACATAGCCGGCGCCGCCGACCACCGCGATGAAGAGATATTCGATACCGGCCTGTGCGCCGAACGGCGTCGGGTTCACCGCGCGCTGAAGGTGGGCATAGAGCCAGCCGGAGAGACCGGCTAGCACCGCGGCGTGGATGAACACCAGCAGCTTTGCCCGCGGCGTGTGCACGCCGAACGCCTCGGCGGCGACATGGCCGCGCCTGAGCGCGCGGATGGCGCGGCCGGTGCGGGAGTCCAGCAGGTTCATCGTGAGCAGGGCCGAGAGGATCACGGCGACCCAGATCGCGTAGTAGATCGAGCCGGGCGAGAGCATCTTGAACGCGCCGATCGACAGCGGCGGGATCGCCGAGATGCCGTCGTTGCGGCCCAAAAACTCCAGCTTGCTGAAGAGATAGAACAGGCCGAGCCCCCAGGCGAGCGTGCCGAGCGGCAGATAGTGGCCGGAGAGGCGGACGGTGACGAGGCCAAGCAGCACCGCCAGCGATCCGCTGACCACGAGCGACAACGGCAGCGTCAGCCAGGGCGACAGGCCGTAGCTCGTCGACAGCACCGCGGTGGTGTAGGCGCCAAAGCCGACGAAGGCGGCTTGTCCGAACGAGGTCAGGCCGCCGACGCCCGTCAGCAGCACGAGGCCCATCGCGACGAGGGCGGCAAGGCCGATATTGTCGAGCAGCACGATCCAGAACGGCGGCATGCCCGGGACAAACGGGATCGCCGCCATGACAAGCGCGAAGACGAGGATGGGGAGCCGGCTCTGCATCTTAGCGTCAGTCCTTCTCTTCCTCGACCGCGGGCGCGGCGAGCGAGCGCAGCAGCAGCACGGGGATCAGCAGCATGAAGACGATCACTTCCTTGTAGTTGGAGGCGTAGAAGGACGAGAACGCCTCGACGATGCCGACGACCAGCGCGGCGACGGCGGTGAGGGGGTAGCTGACGAGACCGCCGATGATCGCGGCAACGAAACCCTTCAGCCCGATCAGGAAGCCGCTGTCGTAATAGAGCGTCGTGATCGGCACGATCATGATGCCCGACAGCGCGCCGATGACGGACGCCAGCAGGAAGGCGATCTGCCCCGACAGCGTGGTGCGGATGCCAGCGAGCCGCGCCCCTAGCCGGTTCACGGCGGTCGCGCGCAGCGCCTTGCCGTAGAGCGTCAGGCCGAAGAACAGCCAGAGCCCGACGATGAAGGCGATGGTGATGGCGTAGACGGTGATGCTCTGGCCGGTGAAGCGCAGCGCGCCGGCGGTGAAAGAGCCGGACAGCACGGCAGGTCCGCGCTGGCCCTCGGCGCCGAAGAACAGCAGGCCCAGTCCCTGCAGCGCGAGGTGGACGCCCACGGAGGCGATCAGCAGCACCAGCACCGAGGTGTGCGCCAGCGGCTGGAACGCGATGCGGTAGAGATACAGGCCGATCATCGCCACGATCACCAGCGACAGCGCGATGCAGACCGCCACCGGCGGCTTCTGGGCGGCGAAGTAGATTGTCAGCGCCAGCACGATGGCCGGCAGCACGATATTGGTGAGGACGCTGCGCAGGATCAGCCGGCCATGCAGCGCCTTGCGGGCCACGAACAGGTCGAAGCCGAAGGCGCCGATGCCGAGGGCGAGCGCGAGCTTTGCCGTGCCCGGCATCTGGCCCGCGGCCAGCGAGGCATAGGTCAGCGCGCCATAGGTAACGAACTCGCCCTGGGGAATGAGGATCACGCGGGTAACGGCGAACACCAGCACCAGCGCGAGGCCGAGCAGCGCATAGATCGCGCCATTGGTGATGCCGTCCTGCACCAGGAACAGCATGATAGTGGTGTTCAAGACCGGACGCTCCCCCTCAAAGATTAAGGACCGGTCTCCGCAATCGCGGTGGATGGTCCCTCACAGCCATTGAAATACGCTGACGATATTTGATATGGTGCATAACAATTATCAAATATAACTTCAAGGGTGGCGGGCGACCCGCCCCGAATTTAGCGGGATTACGAGCACGAGGCGATGACCGTTTCCAAAACCGCTGAAAAGTCTTCAGAAAAACCGGCTGACTCGGCCAAGGGCCGCAAGGACGCGGCCGAGGCCCAGGGCCAGGGCTCTACCGATGCCCTCCAGCTCGGCGAGCTCTCCGAACAGCTCGGCTATGTGCTGAAGCGGGCGCAGCTCAAGGTGTTCGAGAACTTCCTGCGCTGCATGGCCTCGCTCCAGCTCACCCCCGCGCAGTTCTCGGTGCTGCTGCTGGTCGAGAAGAACCCGGGGCGTAACCAGACCGAGATCGCCTCCACCCTCGGCATCCTGCGCCCGAATTTCGTGGCCATGCTCGACAATCTCGAAAGCCGCGACCTTTGTGCGCGGATCCGTTCCACCAACGACCGCCGCTCGCATATCCTGGTCCTGACCGACAAGGGCAAGGCTGTGCTGACGCGGGCGAAAAAGCTCGTCGCCACCAAGCACGAGGCGCGGCTGAACGACCTGCTCGGCCAGGCCAACCGCGAAGCCCTGATCGAGATGCTCTCGAAGATCGCCAACGAGTTTTGAGCTGGGCTTAACCGCACGCTCTCTCCGCTCCCTCCCCCCTTGCGGGGCAGGGCTATCGCATGTGAATTTCACGAGGATTGTCCGCGGGTTTGCTCCGCCTCTCCCGCTTGCGGGAGAGGCCGACGCGCCCCGGGCGATGCGAAGCATCGTCCCGAGCGCGGCGGGTGAGGGCTCTCGCCACGCAGGGACGTTCTCCGTAATCCCTGGCAATCCCGACGCGGAGACACCCCCACCCCAGCCCTCCCCCGCAAGCGGGAGAGGGAGCCGAGTGCCGATGCCGCCGCATCATGCACACCACATGCGATAGCCCTGCCGCAAGGGGGGAGGGAACGCAGCGGAGCGAGAAGCGCTCGTTCAATCCACCAAAATCACCCGGATGTCGTTCACGTTGGTCAGCGTCGGGCCGGGCATCAGCAGATCGCCGGTTGCCTCGAAGAACGTCGTCGCGTCGTTGTTGTCGAGATAGGCCTGCGGCTGGAGTGCCAGCGCCTTCATCTTCGCAAACGTGGCCGCGTCGATCAGCGCGCCTGCGGGGTCGGTAGGGTGGCCGGCGCCGCCGTCGGCGCCGTCGGTGTCGCCCGCGAGCGCGGAGATGCCGGCCGTGTCCTTCAAGAGGCCGGCGAGCGCCAGCGCGTATTCCTGGTTCGGACCGCCGCGCCCCTGGCCGCGCACGGTGACCGTGAGCTCGCCGCCGGAGAGGATCGCGATGCGCTTGCCCTGCGCACGCGCCTGCAACGCGAGTCCGGCATGATGGGCGGCGACCTCGCGCGCCTCGCCTTCGAGATCGGCACCGAGATCGATCGTCTCGTAGCCGGCCTCTTTCGCGAGCTTCACCGCGGCGTCGAGCGACTGCTTGGGCCGCGCGATCAATTCGAATGATGCGCGCGCAAAGGCGGCATCATCCGGCTTGCAGCTTTCGTTATCGGGATTGTCGAGCGCGCGGCGCACGGCATCGTCGATATCGAGCTTGTACCTGGCCACGATCGCGCGCGCATCCGCCAGCGTGGTCGGATCGGGCACGGTAGGGCCGGAGGCGATCGCGGAGGGATCGTCATGCGGCACGTCGGAGATCGCGAGCGTGACGATCTCGGCGGCGTTCCTGCCGGCGCGCGCCAGCCGCCCGCCCTTGATGAGCGAGAGATGCTTGCGCACGACGTTCATCTCGCCGATCGGCGCGCCCGAACGCAGCAGCGCCTTGTTGACCGCCTGCTTCTGCGCGAAACTGATGCCGTCCACCGGCGCGATCCAGTTCGCCGAGCCGCCGCCGGTGAGCAGGACCAGAAGCAGGTCGTCGGGCCCGGCCTCGCCCGCGAGCGCGAGCGTGTCGGCCGCGCCCTTGAGGCCGGCTTCATCGGGCACGGGATGGCCGGCTTCGACCACGCGGATGCGGCGTGTCGGCACGCCGTAGCCGTGGCGCGTGGTGGCGATGCCAACCAGCCGCTCCGGCGCGAGCTTCAGCGTGTCGAGATAATGCCGCTCGGCGGCCGCGGCCATCGCGCCGGCGCCCTTGCCGGCGGCGAGGCAGATCACGCGTCCTTTTGGGGCCGGCCGCAGATGCGGCGCCAGAATTGTACTCGGATGCGCGGCGGCAACGGCGGCGTCGTAGAGCGCGCGGAGCAGGGGACGTCGGTCGGTCATGACGATGGCCTTGAGCAGACTGAAGCGATGGCGGCGAACTCGCCGTTCACCTGCCTACCGTATCATGCGCGAAAGCGTAAGCAGGGTTTACCATCATTCGATTGTGCAATCGCGTGATCATAATCGCCGCGCGACAAAAAGGCCCCCCGCGATGGTCTCGCGGGGGGCCTTTCGCGCAACTGGATGTTGCTGGACGGCTAGCCGCCGGCGTCGGCGCTGATCACGTCGCCGAACAGCTCCCAGCGTTCGCCCTTGAACTTTTCGAGCTGGAGCTGGCTGATCGGCGCGAAGTCGTTCGGCCCGGTGTTGATCTGGATGCCGGGCAGCAGCGCCTCGGTGCGGAAGTTCTTTAGGTTGGCGGCCTCCTTCATGATGTTCTCGCGCGTGAGATTGTCACCGCACTGCTTGAGGACCTGAACCACCGTCTGCGCCACGGCGAAGCCGACGATGGTGCCCTTGTCGAGCTTGTCGCCTTCCGGGAAGTACTTGGTCATGAAGGCGAGAAATTCCTTCATGCCCGCGTCATTGTTCCATGCCGGATCGGACACGTCCTTGAGATAATCGGCCGAGATGATGTCCTGGCCGTTCTCGAAGCCGGCGGGCTTCATCACGCTGCCGACGGAGGCGGAGACGTTGTTGAGGAAGTGCAGCGGCTTCCAGCCGATCTCGGAATTCTTCTTGATCGCCTGCGCCGCGAATTTCGGCGTCGTGATGTTCATGAACACGTCGGCGCCGGTCGATTTCAGCTTGACGATGTGGTTGTCGATGGTCGGCTCGGAGGTCTCGTAGCTCTCCTCGATCACGATCATCGAGGCAGCCTTGGCTCCCAGGCCGTCCTTCAGGCCCTTGAGGTAGTCCTTGCCGTAATCGTCGTTCTGGTAGAGCACGGCGATCTTGGCGTCCGGCTTGTTCTTCAAGAGCCACTTCGCGTAGATCTGCGTCTCGCTCTGGTAGTTGGGCTGCCAGCCCATGGTCCAGGGGAAGTTCTGCGGATCGTTCCACTTGGTGGCGCCGGTGGCGACGAACAGCTGCGGCACCTTCTTCGAATTCATGTACTTCTGGATCGCCGAGTTGGGCGGCGTGCCGAGCGAGTTGAAGATGAACAGCACCTCGTCGCTCTCGACCAGCTTGCGCGCCTGCTCGACCGTCTTCGGCGGCGAATAGGCGTCGTCATAGCTGATGTAGTTGATCTTGCGGCCGTTGATCCCGCCCTCTTCGTTGATCTTCTTGAAATAGGCGGCTTCGGTCCGCCCGATGATGCCGTAGGCGGAGGCCGGTCCGCTGTAGGGCATGATGTTGCCGATCTTGATCTCGGTGTCGGTCGCGCCGGTATCGTATTTCTTCTGGGCCGATGCAGTGGAGGCCGAGGCCGCAACGAGCGCAAGCGCCAGTGACGCGGCCGCAAGTTTGCCGGTGACAGCGGGCATTCCTATCTCCCTATTTTCTTGGTGTGTGTGCGTCCCGTTTCTTGTCTTGATTGTTTTTGGCGACGCCGCCGCAATTCAATACGATTTGTCCTGTGCCTTCAACAGAAAGCCCCCGCGACGGCGTCGCAGGGGCTGCTTCTTTAGTAGTCAGGGACGGGCGCGGTTTCGTGTGCGAGTGCGAGACAGCGCGACTGCTCTGAGTTGCTTAACGCGTACCAAGCGATTTTGAGTTGATTTGGCTCAGTGGCCCGTATCGCTCGAGATGATGTCGCCGAACAGCTCCCATTTCTTGCCCTTGAACCGCATCATCTGGAGCTGTTCGATCGGGGCGAAATTGTCCGGCGCGGTGTTGATCCTGATGCCGGGCAGCAGCGTGTCCGGCTCGAAATCCTTCAAGGAAGCGGCCTGCTTCATGACGTTCTCGCGGGTGAGGTCGTCGCCGCACATGTGCAGCACCTTCACCATGGTCTGGGCGGCGGCATAGCCGAACACCACGCCGGCATCGAGCTTGTTCGCCTTGGGATCGAATTGCGCGAGGAAGTTATAGAACTTCTTCATGCCCTCATCGGCGTTCCATTGCGGGTCCGAGCCGTCCTTGGTGTAGCTGGCCGAGAGGATGCCTTGCGAGATCTCGATTCCCGCCGGCTCCAGCACGCCGCCGACCGAGGCCGAGACGTTGGAGATGATCTGCATCGGATGCCAGTTGATCTCGGCCGCCTTCTTGATCGCCTGCGCGGCGAATTTCGGCGTGGTGATACTGATGAAGACGTCGGCGCCCGAGGCCTTCAGCTTCACGACGTGTTCGTCGACGGCCGGCTCCGAGGTGTCGTAGGCCTCTTCCACCACGATCATCGACGCCTTGGCCCCCAGGCCGCCCTTCAGCCCCTTCAGATAGTCCTTGCCGAAATCGTCGTTCTGGTAGAGCACTCCGATCTTCGCGTCCGGCTTCTCCTTCATGACGTATTTGGCATAGATGCGCGCCTCGCTCGCGTAGCTCGGCTGCCAGCCCATGGTCCAGGGATATTGCCTGGGATCGTTCCACTTCGAGGCGCCGCTCGCCACGAATAATTGCGGCACCTTTTTCTCGTTCATGTATTTGCGGATCGCGCCGTTGGTCGAGGTGCCGAGCGGGCCGAAGATCAGGAGCACCCCGTCGCTCTCGACCAGCTTGCGCGCCTGCTCCACCGTCTTCGGCGGCGAATAGCCGTCGTCATAGGAGATGAACTTGATCTTGCGGCCGTTGATGCCCCCCTCGGCATTGATCTTGTTGAAATAGGCTTCCTCGGTCTTGCCGATCACGGCATAGGCGGAGGCCGGCCCGCTATAGGGCATGATGTTGCCGATCTTGATCTCGGTATCGGAAGCGCCGCTGTCGTATTTCTTTTGCGCCAGCACCGGGCCAGTCATCGCAGTGCACAACGCGAGTGCGGCCGCGAGGGCCGCAACCTGAAAACGAACCGCAGTCATTGTTCTCCTACCCCGGGCTGGATCAGCGCCGCATTGAACAAGATTGACGCCCGCCGTCAACAAAAAGCCCCCGCGGTCGCCCGCGGGGGCTTCTTTACGGTCGGCTTATTGCGTCAGCGTGTCACTCGGAGGCGACGTCGCCGCTGATGATCTCGCCGAACAGTTCCCACCTCTCGCCCTTGAAGCGCTGCATCTGGAGCTGCGCGATCGGGGCGAAGTCGGTGGCGCTGGTGTTGATCTTGACGCCGGGCAGCAGCGTGTCCGGTACAAAATCCTTCATGCTCGCCGCCTGCTTCATGAGGTTGGCGCGGGTGAGATCGTCACCGCACATTTCCAGCGCCTTGGCCAGGGTCGACGCGGCGCCATAGCCGTAGACCATGCTGGTGTCGGACTTGTCGGCACCCGGCATGTACTTGTCGACGAACTCGTTCCACTTCTTCATGCCGGGGTCGTTGGCCCACTGCGGATCCGTCGAGTCCTTGGCATAGGCCGCCGACAGCACGCCCTGCGCGTTCTCGAAGCCGGCCGGCTTCATCACGCTGCCGACCGAGATCGACACGTTGGTGAGGATCTGGAGCGGCTTCCAGTTGAGCTCGGCGGTCTTCTTGATGGTCTGGGCCGCGAACTTCGGGGTCGCATAGATCAGCAGCACGTCGGGATTGGCGGCCTTGATCTTGACGATGTGACCGTCGATCGACGGCTCGGATACCTCGTAGCTCTCCTCCATGATGATGGTCGACGCCGCCTTGGCGCCGAGCCCGTCCTTGGTGCCCTTGAGGTAGTCTTTGCCGAAATCGTCGTTCTGGTAGAGGATCGCGACCTTGGCGTCGGGCTTTTCCTTCGTCAGCCATTTCGCGTAGATCTGCGCTTCGCTCTGGTAGGAGGGCTGCCAGCCCATGGTCCAGGGGAAGTTCTTCGGGTCGTTCCACTTGGTGGCGCCGGTGGCGACGAACAGCTGCGGGATCTTCTTGGCGTTCAGGTATTTCTGGATCGCGCTGTTCGAGGGCGTGCCGAGCGGGTTGAACACGGCCAGCACCTCGTCGCTCTCGACCAGCTTGCGGACCTGCTCCACGGCCTTCGGCGGCGAATAGCCGTCGTCATAGGTGACGAAGTTGATCTTGCGGCCGTTGATGCCGCCCTTGTCGTTGATCATCTTGAAATAGGCTTCTTCGGTCTTGCCGATGATGCCATAGGCCGACGCCGGACCGCTGTACGGCATGATGTTGCCGATCTTGATCTCGGTATCGGACGCGCCGGTGTCGTATTTCTTCTGAGCAAGTGCTGCGCCGGAGCTGAGGGTCGCGACCGCCGTTACGAGCGCGGTGGTTCGCAATATTCTTCCAAGAAACAATTTGGTCTCCTTCCTTAAGAGGGTTTCAGTTCTTTCTGAGCCTTCCGGCGAGTTGCTGGCCCAGGATTGCGATTTGCCTTGCGCCATGCGGCACGAGGTAGATGACGGCGAACAGGAGCACGCCGAACACGGCGCCGGAGAGGCCCTTCGAGATGCCTTCCGCGATGTTCGGCACGAAGATGATGAAGGCGGCGCCGACGATCGAGCCGGGCAGCCAGCCGACGCCGCCGACGACCATGCCGAGGAACAGCGAAATCGCGAGCGTGATGGTGTAGCTGTCGGGCGCCACGAACTGCACCGCGATGGCACCGAGCGAGCCGGCGATACCGGTGATGGCCGCGGAGACGCCGAAGGCCAGGGTCTTGTACAGCGCGACGTCCACGCCCATGGCGGAGGCCGCGATCTCGTTGTCGCGGATCGCCATGAAGGCGCGGCCCGAACGGGAGCGCAGCAGGTTCACCGAGAAGATGTAGATCGCGATCACGACGACGAGCGTGAAGTAGTACAGCCACATGTCCTGCGACATCGGCAGGCCGAACGGCGCGTCGGGCTTGGTGACGACGAGGCCCTGCACGCCGCCGGTCCAGTGCTCGAGGAAGTTCAGCTTCAGAAGCTGCGGCATGGCGGTGGCGAGCGCGAAGGTCGCGAGCGCCAGATAGACGCCGGAGAGCCGCAGTGCCGGCTGTCCGAACAGGAAGCCGAAGCCGAAGCAGACCACGCCGGCGACCGGCAGTGTCAGCGCATAGTTGATGTTGAAGTGCTCCATCAGCACCGCCGTCGTATAGGCGCCGACGGCGTAGAAGGCGCTCTGGCCGAGCGAGAACTGGCCCGAGCCGCCGGTCAGGATGTTCAGCGCCAGCACCGCGAGCCCGTAGATCAGGAGCATCGTCATCTGGAAGATGATGAAGTTCTTGACGAAGACGGGTGCGATCAGCAGCGCAGCCAGCACCACCAGCGAGGTGCCGGTGCCCAGCGTCATGGCGCGCTTCGGAACGGCCTCGACCGCCTGATGGCCTTCGGCGACGACTTCTTCTGCTGCGCTCATGATCAAACTCGCTTGACGATGTGCCGGCCGAACAGACCAGCGGGTTTGACGACCAGGACGGAGATGATCAGCGCGAGCGCGATCGGGAGTTTCAGCTCGTTGCCGACGCCGGGGATGTAGGTGCCGGCGAGATTCTCGAAGATGCCGACCAGGAAGCCGCCGACCACGGCGCCGAACGGGCTGGTCAGTCCGCCCAGCACCGCGGCGGCAAAGCCGTAGATCAACACGCCGCCCATCATGTTGGGCTCGAGAAACACCACGGGCGCGATCAGCATGCCGGCGATCGAGCCGATCGCGGACGCCATGCCCCAGCCGAGCGCGATCATCCAGCTCGTGTTGATGCCGACGAGGCGCGCCGATTCAGGCACCGAGGCGGCCGCGCGCATGGCAAGGCCGATCCGCGTGTACTGGAAGAAGAAATACAGGCCGAGCAGCAGCAGCACGGTGACGCCGATCATGCCGGCCTGGTGGGTCGAGATCAGCTGGCTGCCGAGGAACGGCGAAGAGCCGAACGGGGTCGGATATTGCTTGATGGTGAAGTCCCAGATCAGGCCGGCCGAGGAGTTGATGATCGCGAACAGCGCGATGAAGCCGGCGACGTTGGTCAGCACGGGCGCCTTCGCCAGCGGCTTGAACAGGATGCGCTCGATCGCGATGCCGCCGACGAAGGAGAGCGCCAGCGTGATGACGAAAGCGGCCCAGTAGGGGATGCCCCACTGCATCAGCTGCCAGGAGATGAAGGTCGAGAACATCGCCATCTCGCCCTGCGCGAAGTTGAGATGGTCGATGGCCTGGTAGATCATGACCACGGCGAGCGCCATGCAGGCATAGATCGCGCCCGTGGCGATGCCGGCCAGCACTTGATTGGTGAAAAGCTCCATCGTGCCGGCTCCTCAGTAACCCAGATAGGATTTGCGGATTTCTTCGTTGTTCGCGATGTCCTTGGCGTTGCCCGACATCACGATGCGGCCGGTCTCGATCACGTAGGCCTGGTCGGCGAGTTCGAGCGCGAGCTGGGCGTTCTGCTCGACCACCAGGATCGACACCTTGTCCTCGCGGTTGATCTTGCCGAGGATGCCGAACAGGTCGCGCACGACGAGAGGGGCGAGGCCGAAGGACGGCTCGTCCAGCAGCATCAGGCGCGGCCGCAGCATCAGGGCGCGGGCGACCGCGAGCATCTGCTGCTCGCCGCCCGAGAGGGTGCCGGCCTGCTGGGTGTGGCGCTGCTTGAGCACCGGGAAATGCGCATACATGCGCTCGATGTCGGAGACGATGCCGGCGCCGTCCTTGCGGGTGATCGCTCCCAGCTGGAGGTTCTCCTCCACCGTCATGTTGGTGAAGGTGCCGCGGCCCTGCGGCACATGGGCGATGCCGAACCGCACGATGCTCTCGGTGGAGCGGTTGTTGAGCGGCTTGCCGTCGAACTCGATTCCGCCGGTCGAGCGCACCATGTTGCAGATCGCGCGCAACGTGGTGGTCTTGCCGGCGCCGTTGGCGCCCAGCAGCGTCGTCAGCGAGCCCTCGTTGAGCGAGAAGGACAGGCCATGGAGCGCCTGGACCTGGCCGTAATAGGCGCGCAGGTCCTTGACGTTGAGCAGTGTCGTCATTGGTCCTTGCTCCCGAGATAGGCCTTGATGACGTCGGGGTCCGCCTGCACCTGGGCGGGGGTGCCTTCCGCGAGCTTCTTGCCGAAATTGAGCGCGACGACGTGGTCGGCGATCGACATCACGAGGCCCATGTGGTGCTCCACCAGCAGCACGGTCATGTGGCGGTCGTCGCGGATGCGGCGGATGAGGTCGCCAAGCACGTAGACTTCCTCGTGATTGAGGCCGCCGGCCGGCTCGTCGAGCAGCAGGATCTTCGGATCGGCCGCCAGTGCGCGCGCCAGCTCGACGCGCTTCTGCGTGCCGAAGGGCAGGCCGGACACGACGGTGTGCGCGACCTCCTCGAGGTCGAGATAGGCGAGGATCTCGTACACCTTCTTGTTCACGTCGTTCTCGCTGCGCCGGACCCAGGCCAGTCTCAGGGAGTCGCTGATGATGTCGCTGGAGGTCTTCGAATGGGCGCCGACGCGGACGTTGTCCATCACCGAGAGGTTCGGAAACAGCGCCACGTTCTGGAAGGTGCGGCCGATGCCGATCTCGGCGATCCGGTGCGGCGGCCGCGACAGGATGCTCGCGCCCTCCATCAGGATGTCGCCGGACGACGGCTGGTAGAGCCGCGAGAGGCAGTTGAAGAGCGTCGTCTTGCCGGCGCCGTTGGGGCCGATCAATCCGAGGATCTGGCCCTTGTGCATGTCGAAGGACACACCGTTGAGCGCGATGATGCCGCCGAACACGACGCTGACGTCGCGAACCGCGAGCAGGGGCGATGTCCCCTGCGCGAGCTGTGCCTGCGTCATCTCGTCTCGCCCACAAATTTCAGTGGGCGACGGGGCGATGCGAACCGCTCCCGATCATGACAAAGGCTATCTGAACCCCTCGGCCACACGCGCAACTTTTCCTCCTGATTTCAGCTTTTTGCTGACTTCTTTTTTGGAATGCGGCATCAGACCCCCGAGTGCCGCTTCGATGTTCCTTACCATCGCTAAGAGACGCGGTCCAATGTCGTTGATCAAACGCTCTTCCGTGAAGCGGAATGCGGGCGCGCCGCAATTGAATGCGTAAGGTCCGGTTCCATCGTTGAGCTTGAGCGCGACGCCGGCGGCGCCGATGTCGTCGTGCCAGTCGCCGACGGAAATCGCAAAGCCGTATTTCGCGACGGTCTCGCCGGAACGTTCGAGGCCATCGCGCATCTTCGGCCAGCGGCTGCCGTAATGCTCGCGCAGGACGCGCGACAGCTCGGCGCGATCTTCGTCAGCCAGCGCCCAGAAATAGGCGCGGCCCATGGCGCTGGTTGCAATCGGCACGCGGGAGCCGACGTCAAGTTGAACGCCGACCGTCTCGCTGCCGCGGCTCTGCCCGAAATAGATCATGCTGTGACGGTCGCGGCCCCCGATCGCGACCGCGCCGCCGGTCGCGCGCATCACTTCCTCGCGAAACGGTTCGGACAAATGCCGAACGCCGAGATTGGATAACGCCGCATAGCCGAGCGCCATCGCGGCCGGCGCGAGCTGGTACTTCTCGAAACGGGGAACCGGCGTCAGATAACCGAGCTTCGTCAACGTGTAGGTCAGGCGCGAAACGGTCGGCTTGGGCAGATTGGTGCGGGCCGCGATCTCCTGGTTGCCGAGAAGGCCGTCGCTGGGTTGGAATGCGCGCAATACATCAAGTCCGCGGGAAAGCGCGACGACGAAATTCCGATCGGTCGCAGTCTTCTTTCCTGTACGCTTCATCCCTGATCTGCTTCTTGCGCGGAGTCGTTGACAACGTCCGTGCTTCAAAATAACCCTGCCGTCAAGATGCGGAATTAAATTCCGCACCGCGAAATCGAACAAAAGTAAATCCCCACCAAGGAGGGAAACCGTGAGCGAAGTGGTCAAGCTTGAGCGTCATGACGAAGTCGGGATCGTCACGGTCGACAGCCCTCCGGTCAATGCGCTGAGTGCCGCAGTCCGCGGTGGCATTTTGGAGTGCATCAAGGCCGCGGTCGCCGATCCCGCGATCAAGGGCATCGTGCTGACCTGCGCCGGCCGCACCTTCATCGCCGGCGCCGACATCACCGAATTCGGCAAGCCGCCGAAGTCGCCCGCCCTCAACGACGTGCTGTCCGAGATCGAGAACTCGCCGAAGCCGGTCGTTGCCGCAATTCACGGCACCGCGCTCGGCGGCGGCCTCGAGGTCGCGCTGGCCTGTCATTTCCGCGTTGCGGTGAAGGAGGCCAAGCTCGGCCTGCCCGAGGTGAAGCTCGGCCTGCTGCCGGGCGCCGGCGGCACCCAGCGCCTGCCGCGCGCGGTCGGGCCGGAGCTCGCGGTCAAGATGATCGTCGGCGGCGATCCGATCGGTGCGGCGGAAGCGCTCAAGAACGGCCTGATCGAGGAGATCGTCGAGGGTCCGGCCTCCGGCGGCGAAGCCTTCGTCCGCAAATTGCTGGCCGAGAAGCGTCCGCTGCGCCGCCTGCGCGACGACGATTCCAAGCTCGCGGCCGCCAAGGTCGACCGCTCGATCTTCACCAATGCGGTGGCCGCCATGACCAAGAAGTCGCGCGGGCTGGAGGCGCCGTTCGCGGCCGCCGACGCGGTCGGCTACGCCATCGATTTTCCGTTCGACGAGGGCCTGAAGAAGGAGCGCGAGGGCTTCCTCAAGCTGGTCGCCAGCGACCAGTCCAAGGCGCAGCGCTACGCCTTCTTCGCCGAGCGTGAGGCCGCCAAGATCGCCGGCGTGCCCGAGGGCACCAAGTCGCGCCCCGTCAACCGTGTTGCCATTCTCGGCGCCGGCACCATGGGCGGCGGCATCGCGATGTCGTTTGCCAATGCCGGGGTTCCCGTCACCCTGATCGAGACCGGCGAGGAGCAGCTCAAGCGCGGCCTCGGCATCATGCAGAAGAACTGGGAGGCGACCGCCGCGCGCGGCGGCATCCCGGCGGACGCGCCCGCCAAGCGCATGGCGCTGATCACCGGCGTCGTCGGCATCGAGAATGTCGGCGATGCCGACCTCGTCATCGAGGCCGTGTTCGAGACCATGGCGGTCAAGAAGGAAGTGTTCGGCAAGCTCGACCAGTTTGCGAAGCCCGGCGCCGTGCTCGCCTCCAACACCTCGTATCTCAACATCGACGAGATCGCGAAGTCGACCAAGCGTCCGCAGGACGTGCTCGGCATGCACTTCTTCTCGCCGGCCAACGTCATGAAGCTGTGCGAGATCGTGCGCGCCGACAAGACCGCGCCGGATGCGCTGGTGACCGCCGTCACCATCGCGCGCAAGATCGCGAAGGTGCCGGCCGTGGTCGGCGTCTGCGACGGCTTCGTCGGCAACCGCATGCTGGCGCAGCGCGGCAAGCAGTCCGAGAAGCTGCTGTTCGAAGGCGCCTTGCCGCAGCAGGTCGACGCGGTCGTCACCAAGTTCGGCATGCCGATGGGGCCGTTCGCGATGGGCGACCTCGCCGGCCTGGACATCGGCTGGCGCTCGCGCAAGGACCGCGGCATCAAGTCGGAGATCGCGGACGCGCTCTGCGAAGCCGGCCGTTTCGGCCAGAAGACCGGCAAGGGCTATTACAAGTACGAAGCCGGCTCGCGTTCGCCGCTGCCCGATCCGGAGGTCGAGAAGCTGATCGACGAGACCTTGCTGCGTCTCGGCCGCAAGAAGCGCGCCGTCAGCGACGAGGAGATCCTCGAGCGCATGATGTATCCGATGATCAACGAGGGCGCGAAGATCCTCGAGGAAGGCATCGCGGCGCGCCCCTCCGACATCGACGTGGTCTGGCTCTACGGCTATGGCTGGCCGATCTACCGCGGCGGCCCGATGTTCTGGGCCGACACCGTCGGCCTCAAGCACATCGCCGATCGTCTCGCGTTCTACGCCAAGGAGACCAACGATCCGAGCCTCGAGCCCGCGCCGCTGCTGAAGAAGCTCGCGGCGGAGGGCAAGACCTTCGCCTCGCTGGCGGCGGCGTCGAAGGCGGCGTGATGGCCGCTGGCTATCCTCTCGTCATTCCGGGATGGCCCGAAGGGCCAGACCCGGAATCCATTTCGCCTTCGAGTATGCTGCTCGATGGATTCCGGGTTCGCGACTTTGTCGCGCCCCGGAATGACCACTGAGTGTGATGTAGTAAATGACCCATCCCGGCGAACAGTTTTATCCCGAGGGCGTGCGTTGGGACGACACCATCGCCCAGGGCACGCTCCCCGACCTGCTGTCGAAAGCCGCCGCCGATTACGGCCCGCGCACCGCGCTGGAATTTCGCGAACGTCCGATCACCTACACCGAGCTCGCCGCGATGGCCGAGCGTGCCGCGGCGGCGTTCCTCCGCGCCGGCTGCGGCAAGAACGCCTCCGTCGCGCTGTTCCTCGGCAACACGCCCGATCACCCCGTCAATTTCTTCGGCGCGCTGAAGGCCGGCGCCCGCGTCGCGCATCTGTCGCCGCTCGACGGCGAGATCGCGCTGACGCACAAGGTGTCCGACTCCGGCTCGCGCCTGCTGGTCACCTCCAACCTCGCCGCACTGCTGCCGACGGCGCTGAAATTCCTGGAGAAGGGCCTGATCGATCGCCTCGTCGTCTGCGAGGACGATAATTGGGGCAAGGTCGGAACGCCCCAGGCCGCGATCCCCGCTGATCCCCGCATCGTCACCTTCAAGACCTTCGTCGAAGGCGCCGCCGCGCCGGCAGAGTGGCCGCAAGTCACCGCCGACGACGTCGCCCTGCTGCAATATACCGGCGGCACCACCGGCCTGCCCAAGGGCGCGATGCTCACACACGGTAATCTGACGTCGGCGGTGTCGATCTACGACGTCTGGGGCAAGCCATCGCGCGCGACCCGTGGTGACGTCGTCGAGCGCGTGATCTGCGTGCTGCCGCTGTTCCACATCTACGCGCTCACCGTCGTGCTGTTGTCCTCGCTCCGCCGCGGCAATCTGATCTCGATCCACCAGCGCTTCGACGTCGAAGCTGTCATGCGCGACATCGAGGTCAAGCGCGCCACCTATTTCCCGGGCGTGCCGACGATGTGGATCGCGATCGCAGCGCTGCCCGATCTGGACAAGCGCGATTTCTCCTCGCTTGCGACGATCGGCTCCGGCGGCGCGCCGCTGCCGGTGGAGATCGCGAACTTTTTCGAGCGCAAGGTCGGCAAGAAGCTGCGCAGCGGCTGGGGCATGACCGAGACCTGCTCGCCCGGCACCGGCCATCCGCCCACGGGCCCCGACAAGCCCGGCTCGATCGGGCTGATGCTGCCCGGCATCGAGCTCGACGTCGTGTCGCTGGACGATCCGACAAACGTGCTGCCGCCGGGCGAGGTCGGCGAGATCCGCATCAAGGGCCCGAACGTTACCAGGGGCTATTGGAACAAGCCCGAGGGATCCGCGGAGGCTTTCATCGACGGCCGCTTCCTTACCGGCGACATCGGCTATGTCGATACCGACGGCTATTTCTTCCTGGTCGACCGCAAGAAGGACATGATCATCTCCGGCGGCTTCAACGTCTATCCGCAGATGATCGAGCAGGCGATCTACACCCTTCCCGGCGTGCACGAGGTGATCGTGCTCGGCATCCCCGACCAGTATCGCGGCGAGGCCGCCAAGGCCTTCATCAAGCTGAAGCCCGGTGCAAAACCGTTCTCGCTCGACGAGCTGCGGGCGCAGCTCGCCGGCAAGGTCGGCAAGCACGAAATGCCTGTAGAGGTCGAGTTCGTCGACGATTTGCCGCGCACGCCGGTCGGAAAACTGTCGCGCCACGAATTGCGCCAGCAGCAGAAACCGTCACAATCCACCCAACCCGCATCAGGAGGTCGTTCTTGACCGACGCCGTCATCGTTTCCACCGCCCGCACGCCGATCGGCAAGGCCTATCGCGGCATGCTCAACGCCACCGAGGGCGCCACGCTGCTCGGCCACGCCATCGGCGAAGCCGTTGCCCGCGCCAAGGTCGATCCGAAGGAGGTCGAGGACGTGGTGATGGGCGCCGCCCTCCAGCAGGGCGCGACCGGCGGCAACATCGCGCGCAAGGCGCTGCTCCGCGCCGGCCTGCCCGTCACCGTCGCCGGCACCACCATCGACCGGCAGTGCGCCTCGGGCCTCCAGGCCATCGCGCTCGCCGCACGCTCGGTGATCTTCGACGGCGTCGAGATCGCGGTCGGCGGCGGCGGCGAGTCGATCAGCCTCGTGCAGAACGACAAGATGAACGGCTTCCACGCCCAGGACCCGGCGCTGCTCAAGATCAAGGGCGAGGTCTACATGCCCATGATCGACACGGCCGAAATCGTCGCCAAGCGCTACGGCATCTCGCGCGAGAAGCAGGACGAATATTCGCTGGAGAGCCAGCGCCGCACCGCGGCCGCGCAGCAGGGCGGCAAGTTCAAGGACGAGCTCGCGCCGATCACCACGCAGATGGCGGTCACCGACAAGGCGACCGGCGCGGTCTCGTTCAAGGAGGTGACCTTGTCGCAGGACGAAGGCCCGCGCCCCGAGACCACGGCTGAAGGTCTCGCCGGCCTCAAGCCGGTGCGCGGCGAAGGCTTTTCCGTCACCGCCGGCAACGCCAGCCAGCTCTCGGATGGCGCCAGCGCCACCGTCATCATGAGCGACAAGGAAGCCTCAAAGCGCGGCCTCAAGCCGCTCGGCATCTTCCGCGGCTTCGTCTCGGCCGGCTGCGAGCCGGACGAGATGGGCATCGGCCCGGTCTTCGCCGTGCCGCGCCTGCTGAAGCGCCACGGCCTCACCGTCGACGACATCGGCCTCTGGGAGCTCAACGAAGCCTTCGCGGTGCAGGTGCTGTATTGCCGCGACAAGCTCGGCATCGACCCCGAGAAGATCAACGTCAATGGCGGTGCGATCGCGGTCGGCCATCCCTACGGCATGTCCGGCGCGCGCCTGACCGGCCACGCCCTGATCGAAGGCCGCCGCCGCAAGGCCAAGTATGCGGTCGTCACCATGTGCGTCGGCGGCGGCATGGGCGCGGCCGGGTTGTTCGAGGTGTTGCAGTAATTTTCTGTCGTCCTGGCGAAAGCCAGGACCCATACTCCGCAGCAGGAGTTTGGCGGACAGACAGCAGTTGCCTTCGCAAAACGAAGGCCGGTGGTAATGGGTCCTGGCTTTCGCCAGGACGACGGGGAAACAGGAGGATCCGATGGATCTCGCATTCACGAAAGAAGAGCAGGCGTTTCGCGAGGAAGTGCGGTCATTCTTCCGCGACAACGTGCCGCCGGATACGCGGCGCAAGCTGGTCGAGGGCCGTCACCTCTCGAAGGACGAGATGGTGACGTGGTGGCGCATCCTCAACAAGAAGGGCTGGGGCGTCAGCCACTGGCCGAAGCAATATGGCGGCACGGGGTGGACGTCCGTGCAGCACTACATCTTCAACGAGGAGCTGCAGTCCTATCCGGCGCCGCAGCCGCTCGCCTTCGGCGTCAGCATGGTCGGCCCCGTCATCTACACCTTCGGCAACGAGGAGCAGAAGAAAAAGTACCTGCCGCGCATCGCCAACGTTGACGATTGGTGGTGCCAGGGCTTCTCCGAGCCCGGCTCCGGCTCCGATCTCGCCTCGCTGAAGACGAAGGCCGAGCGCAAGGGCGACAAATGGATCATCAACGGCCAGAAGACCTGGACGACGCTGGCCCAGCACGCCGACATGATTTTCTGCCTCTGCCGCACCGACGCGACCGCCAAGAAGCAGATGGGCATCTCCTTCATCGTGTTCTCGATGAAGTCGAAGGGCGTCACCGTGCGCCCGATCCAGACCATCGACGGCGGCGTCGAGGTCAACGAGGTGTTCTTCGACGACGTCGAGGTGCCCTACGAGAACCTGATCGGCGAGGAGAACAAGGGCTGGGATTACGCGAAATTCCTGCTCGGCAATGAGCGTACCGGCATCGCGCGCGTCGGCGTCTCCAAGGAGCGGCTGCGCCGCATCCGCGATCTCGCTTCCAAGGTCGAATCCGGCGGCAAGCCGATCATCCAGGACGCGGCCTTCCGCGAGAAGCTGGCGGCCTGCGAGATCGAGCTGAAGGCGCTCGAGCTGACCCAGCTCCGCGTCGTCGCCGACGAGGGCAAGCACGGCAAGGGCAAGCCCAATCCGGCCTCCTCGGTGCTGAAGATCAAGGGCTCCGAGATCCAGCAGACCACCACCGAGCTGCTCATGGAAGTGATCGGTCCGTTCGCCGCGCCCTACGACGTGCACGGCGACGACGGCTCCAACGAAGCGATGGAGTGGACCGCCCAGATCGCGCCGAGCTACTTCAACAACCGCAAGGTCTCGATCTACGGCGGCTCCAACGAGATCCAGCGCAACATCATCGCCAAGGCGGTGCTGGGGCTCTAAACGTCATTCCGGGGCGCGCGCCAGCGCGAACCCGGAATCTCGCGCCACAATCTCTGGATTCCGGGTCCCCGCGCTATCGCGCGTGTCCCGGAATGACGAAGCAAAAATTCCGGGTACGAGGAACCAAAGAAATGGATTTTGATCTGTCCGAGGAGCAGCGGCTTCTCAAGGAAAGCATCGACGGCCTGCTGACCGATTCCTACGATTTCGAGAGCCGCAAGAAGTACATGAAGGAGAAGGGCGGCTGGAGCCAGGCCGTCTGGGGCAAGCTCGCCGAGCAGGGCCTGCTCGGCCTGCCGTTCAGCGAAGCCGATGGCGGCTTCGGCGGCGGCGGCGTCGAGACCATGATCGTGATGGAAGCGCTCGGCAAGGCGCTGGTGCTCGAGCCCTATCTGGCAACCGTCGTGATCTGCGGCGGCTTCCTGCGTCACGCCGGCTCGGATGCGCAGAAGGCCGCGTACGTGCCCGGGATCATCGACGGCAGCAAGACCCTTGCGTTTGCCCAGCTCGAGAAGAACTCCCGCTACGATCTGTTCGACGTCTCGACGACCGCGAAGAAGAAGGCCGACGGCTGGATCATCGACGGCGAAAAGTTCGTCGTGCTCAACGGCGAGAACGCCGCCACGCTTCTCGTGACCGCCCGCACCAAGGGTGACCGCCGCGACAAGACCGGGATCGGCGTGTTCCTGGTCCCGGCGAATGCCAAGGGCGTGACGAAGAAATCGTACCCGACCCAGGACGGCCTGCACGCGGCCGACATCACCTTCACCGGTGTCGAGGTGGGCGCGGATGCCGCGATCGGCAATCCCGAGGATGCACTCGCGCTGATCGAACGCGTCGTTGACGAAGCTCGCGTCGCGCTTTGCGCCGAGGCGGTCGGCCTGATGGACGAGTCGCTCAAGACCACGGTCGAGTACATCAAGACGCGCAAGCAGTTCGGCGTCGCGATCGGCTCGTTCCAGTCGCTCCAGCACCGTGCGTCCGACATGTTCGTCGCCGCCGAGCAGGCACGCTCGATGTCGATGTTCGCAACCATGGCGAACGACTTCGAGAACGCCAAAGAGCGCTCCAACGCGATCGCCGCGGCCAAGGTGCAGATCGGCAAGTCGCTGAAATTCGTCGGCCAGCAGTCGATCCAGCTCCACGGCGGCATCGGCATGACCATGGAGGCGAAGATCGGCCACTACTTCAAGCGCCTGACCATGATCGAGAACACCTTCGGCGACACCGACTATCACCAGCGCCGCGTCGCGGATGCGGGCGGGTTGGTCTAGCCGCCACGTCGCGCGTGGATGCATCGAAAACCGAAAGCCCCGGAGACATCTCCGGGGCTTTCGTCGTTCCTTACGTCTTTCGCCGTTCGGCGCCTCACGTCCGCGTGCGCATCCGCATCATGAAGCTGTCGTAGCTGAGCTCGGCGACCTGCATCCAGGCGAGCGATTCGTTCCGGAACGCGGACAGGCTCGTGTACATCTTGGCGAAGTGCGGGTTGGTCTTGGACAGATCCGCGTAGATCTCGTTCGCGGCGGCGTAGCAGGCCTCCAGCACCTCCTGCGGGAACGGCTTCAGGATCGCACCGGCCACCAGCAGGCGCTTCAGCGCGGGCGGGTTGACGTAGTCGTATTTCCCGGTGACCCACGTGAAGGTATCGCGCGAGGCCATCTCGATCGCGGCCTGGTAGTGCTTGGGCAGCGCGTTCCACTTGTCGAGATTCATGATGTTGTGGCCCTGGCCGGTGCCTTCCCACCAGCCCGGATAGTAGTAGAATTTCGCGACCTTGACGAAGCCGAGCTTCTCGTCGTCATAGGGCCCGACCCATTCGGCCGCGTCGATCGTTCCCTTCTCCAGCGCCGGATAGATGTCGCCGCCCGCGATCTGCTGCGGCACGCCGCCGACCTTGGCGATGATCGTGCCGGCGAAGCCGCCGACGCGGAATTTCAATCCCTTGAAATCCTCCATCGACTTGATCTCCTTCCGGAACCATCCGCCCATCTGGGCGCCGGTCGAGCCGGTTGGAATGCCGACCGTGTTGTATTCCTTCAGGAGGCCGTTGAGCAACTCGGTGCCGCCGCCGAACAGCAGCCAGGAAATATGCGCGCGCGTGTTCAGCCCGAACGGCAGCGACGTGCCGAAGGTGAAGGCAGGATTCTTGCCCCAATAGTAATACAACGCCGTGTTGCCCATCTCGACGGTGCCGTTCGACACGGCGTCGAGCACCTGCAGGCCCGGGACGATCTCGCCGGCTGCGAACGGTTGGATCTGGAATTTGTTGTCGGTGACTTCGGCGACGCGCTTGCAGAAATATTCGCAGCCGCCATAGAGCGTGTCGAGCGCCTTGGGCCAGCTCGCGGCGAGCCGCCATTTCACCTCCGGCGCCGACTGAGCGATCGCCGGTGCGGCAACGGCCGTGCTTGCCGCTAGCCCAGCGCCTGTCACTTTCAAGAAATCACGACGTTTCATGCGTAGCCCTCCATTGCGCCGATTCCTCGACAAGGGGAACGATCTTCTGTCGTCCTTGCTTCGCCGATAACCGACGGGGTGTTGTGACGATGTGGGTGTTTCCGCTGGCCCTTGAGGGCTCTTTGTGGATCCCGTGCGTTGCGGTTCCGCTAGCGAGGATGACCGGGCGGCTCGCGAGAATCAAGCCTCGTGCCGCCCTCGCAAGTGCGAACGCCGGCGAAGCAGGCGGCGTATGCCTCTCCCGCGAACGGGAGAGGTGAGGGAGCTAGCAGCGCAAGTCCTTCAATCCAACACGCCTTAACCCTCTTTCGCGAACGCCGCTTCCATCGCCTTTCGAGTCCTGATCGTCTCGTTGCCGGCGTCGAACTCGACGTCGTCCCAGCGCACCACCGTGCCATGCGCAACGTCATGTTTCAGCTTCACGCGATGGGCGAGCCCGATCGGCAGCGCGCCGGCCTTGAGGCTCGCGGCCGCCGGCACCAGCTTGCCCCACACGGTGTAGCCGCCTTCGCCGTCGAGCATTTCGCCGGCGCGCAAGGCCCGCTTGGCCACCGCTGCGACGTCGCCGCGGAAGCCGTGGGGCTGGCCGGTCGGCTCGCCCCGCAACGCGGCCGACAGCACCGAGATGTTCAGCTCGAGCCCGATCAGGTGATAGGGCTTGTACATCGCAGCAAAGCGTCCGCTGGAATCGGTCTTGAGGCCGTACTGCTTGAAGCAGTCGGCGGCATAGTCGTTCGGAGCCTCCAGCACGACATAGACACCCCAGCGCAGGTCGCGAAACACCGGCCGTCCATCGCGTTCGAGCGAGGAGACGACTTCCACCACGCCGGAGCGCTCCAGCACGCCGCCACGCGAACGCGGCCGCATGATGTGCGGCAGATCGTCGACGCCGCAGGGCGGAAACAGCAGTCCCTCCGCCGGCACGTCGAGGCCGCAGGCATTGGCGATCGCGGCCATCTCGATCGCCGACTTGGTGCCGTCGAGGAAGGAGTTGAACATCTGCGGGTTCATGCCGGCCGACTGTGCTTCGCCGGCGGTCAGGCCGTAATGCTGCCAGACGCCGTCCGGCGTCACGTCGTGATAGGCCGGCAGATATTTCGTACCCTTGCCGGCGGCGACGACGCGAAAGCCGGTGGCGCGGGCCCAGTCGACCATCTCCGCCGTCAATGCCGGCTGGTCGCCATAGGCGAGCGAATAGACCACGCCCGCCTTGCGCGCCTCCTCGGCGAGCAGCGGGCCCGCCAGCACGTCGGCCTCGACATTGACCATCACGATATGCTTGCCCGCCGCGATCGCCGCGCGCGCGTGCCTGATGCCGACGGCCGGGTTGCCGGTCGCTTCCACCACCACGTCCATTGCGCCGCCGGCGATGGCGCGTGCGCCGTCATCGGTGAACACGGTCGCGGCGATGCGCGCCGCATCCCAGCCGACTGTGCGGCAGGCCTCGCGCGCGCGGTCGCGGTCGATGTCGACGATGATGGGCACCTCCAGCCCCGGCGTGTGCGGCACCTGCGCGAGAAACATCGAGCCGAATTTGCCCGCACCGATCAGCGCGACACGGACAGGCTTGCCGGCGGACGCGCGGGCCTGGAGGAGGCGGAAGAGGTTCATGGGAGACATCCAAGAGTGCTATCGCGGTCGGGACGACGCGAACGATCAGGTTCAGTCATTCCGGGGCGACGCGACGGGACCGCGCGAAGCGCGCCCCGGGAGCGTCGAGCCTGGAATCCATCGGGCCGCAAAGGACGCGGATAAATGGATTCCGGGCTCGCGACTTCGTCGCGCCCCGGAATGACAGCTTACTCCGCCGCCTGCCGCGGCGCACGGGCAAGGCGCAGCAGGGCGTCGTCGTCCACCGTCTTGATCGGCGCGAAATCGCGGTGGGCGATGTATTCGGGCCGCGTGGGGGTGCGGATATAGTTCGAGACCGCGTTCAGCGTCAGGTACACGATCTTGCGCGGGTAGGGCGTGATGTTGCCGGCCGAGCCGTGCACGAGATTGCCGTGGAACATCAGCATGCCGCCGGGCTTGCCCGTGGGCGCCACGATGCCGCCCTGCTTGACGAGGCGCGTCACGGTGTCCTCGTCCAGCGTCCACAGCGGGTAGGACGTGGTGGCAAGGTCATGCGAGGCTTCGAGATCGCCGGCATTCTGGCTGCGCGGCACCAGCATCAGGGGGCCGTTGATCGGCATCACCTCGTCGAGGAAGATCGCGATGTTCATCGCGCGCGGCTCCGGCATGCCGTCGTCGCGCTTCCAGGTGCCGTAATCCTGGTGCCATTGCCAGACGTCGCCGGTGAAGGCCGATTTCGCGTTGATCTTGAACTGGTGCATGTAGACAGGCTCGCCGAACAATTGCTCGACCGGGTCGATCATGCGCGGATGCGCGCCCAGAATGCGGAAGGCCTCGTTGTAGAGATGCGCGGCAAACGCCGTGCGCGGCGCGCCGCTCTTCTCGCGCCAGACCTCCGGCCGGTTGGCGTCGTAAATGCCGACCGCCTCGCGCGCGAGCAGATCGACCTCCTCCTGGCTGAACAATTCGGGCAGGAACAGCCAGCCCTCGCGGTGGAAGAACTCCAATTGCTCCTGAGACAGTCTCATGGGTCGTCCTCCCGTTGTTTTGTTCTTGTCATTCCGGGGCGCGACGAAGTCGCGAACCCGGAATCCATTCATCTACAGTCTCTGCCGCCTGATGGATTCCGGGCTCGATGCTGCGCATCGCCCCGGAATGACAGCGTTTAGCTACGCCGCCGCCTCGTCCGTCGCCCGCAACCTCTCCTCGGTCATCCGTCCCGCCGTCTGCGCATGCGCCAGCGCGGCGCGTTCGGCGGCCTTCGCGTCGCCTGCGAGAATGTGAGCTGCGATGTCGGCATGCTCGGCCCAGGCGCTGCCGCGATAATCGAGCTCCGACAGCACGGTCGCCATCGAGCGGCGCATATGCGGCCATTGCGGCGCGATGGTCTCCTCGATCACGGGATTGCCGGCGAGCTGATAGATCGCGCGATGAAAATCGACGTCGAGTGTGATGAGCTCGGCAAGCGGCGTCTTGCGATCGATGCGGCGCCCGGCGGCGAGCGCCACCTCGAGCCGCGCGCGTCCGGCCGCGTCGCTTGCGGCGCGCGTCGCGGCGAGCCTGGCGGCGAGTGCGTCGATGGCGCCGCGCACCTCGTAGAGCTGGCGGATGCGCGCGGGATCGAGCTGGGTGACCTCAAAGCCGCGCCGGCCGCTTTCGGCGACGAGGCCCTGTCGATGCAGCAGATGCAGCGCATGCGACACCGGCTGGCGCGACACGCCGAGCTTGTCGGCAAGCTCGTTCTGCCGGATGCGCTGGCCGGGCTGCAACGTGCGATCGGAGATCGCCTCCAGGATCCGGGCATAGACCTGGTCGATCAGGTTCGGGAGCGGGTCGAGAGGGATCACGCCGGCAGCTCCAACAGCACTTAGATGGAATACGGAATTCCGTATTCGAAGGTACTCCGGGAGGCCGAAGGCGTCAAGCGCCGCCCGACGCGGCGTCAGTCGCTGTTGTCAGCGGGGGGGGCTAAGCCATTGATATCGCTAGGGCCGCCTACTGTGCGGGTTGTTTTCGCGCTAACGGCTTTTGCCCGGTTGGGCGCCTACCTCTTGTTGCCCTGCTCGATCAGCATCCGGCCGGCCTAGCGTTCGAGCACCTCCACCTCGAGCGACGCGATCGCTTCTGCATCGGCGACCGCCTCGATTGCCGCGATCCGGTCGCCGCTGAAGGTCACGCGCAGCGCGATGCGCAATTGCCCGCCGAGGATGACCGCAACACCGATCTCGCCATCGACCAGTGCCGTGCGCGCGGCCTGGGCGCGGCCCTTGTAGAGCTTCGCGACCGCATCCGCGCCGCGGATCTCCGGCAGCGTACCGAGCCGCACCGCGGCCTGGTCGGCGCGAAAGACGACGTCGGGATCGAGCACGGCAAGCAGTCCCTCGAAATTGCCTTCGCGCGAAGCTGCGAGGAAGGCATCGACGATCTTGCGTTGACGCGACAGGTCCGTCTCGGGCACCGGCGCGCCCTGCACGCGCCGCCGCGCACGGCTGGCAAGCTGGCGCGAGGCATCGACGGAGCGCCCGACGATCGGCGCGATCTCCTCGAAGGGCACCGCGAACATGTCATGCAGCACGAAGGCGAGCCGCTCGGCCGGCTGCAATGTTTCCAGCACGATCAGGAGTGCCGCGCCGACGGAATCGGCCATCTCCGCTTCGCGCTCCCGCGTCTCGTCGACCGGCTCCGGTACATGCGGGCCCATCGGGTCCTCCCGGCGCGACTTTCGTGCGCGCAGCATGTCGAGGCAAATGCGCGCGACCACGGTGGTCAGCCAACCTCGCAGATTCGCGACATCGGACGTATCGCTCCGGCTGAGCCGCAGCCAGGCCTCCTGCACGGCATCGTCGATCTCGCCGCGGGAACCCAGCATCCGGTAGGCGACCGCGCGGAGATGATCCCTGTTGGCCTCGAACTGCTGGCTGAGAAAATCTTCTTCAGAGTTTTTTTGGGTCATCGGTCACATTCCTGCATCGCGATCCGTCACGCCCATGACGAAGCCAATTCGGCCAATGTGACCGGAACCTTCGAAAATCGACAGATGGAGACGACAATTATGCACGCCCGCATGAATCACCCCGTCATGGTCCTGCCCGAGGCCATGAATGTTCTGCAATCTCTCGGCAATTTGACCAAACAGGGCCTGCCGGAAAAGCTCCTGGAACTGGTGCACCTGCGCGCCAGCCAGATCAATGGTTGCAGCGTCTGCGTCGACATGCACCCGAAGATCGCCCGCAAGGCCGGCGAGACCGACGAGCGCCTGTTCGCCGTCTCGGCCTGGCGCGACGCGCCTTATTTCACCGAAGCCGAGCGCGCCGCGCTGGCTCTGACCGAGGCGGTCACCCGTCTCGCCGACCGTGAGGATCCGGTGTCCGACACGATCTGGAATGAGGCCGCCAAGCATTTCGACGAGCGCGAGCTTGCAACGCTGATCCTCTCGATCGCGACCATCAACGTCTGGAACCGCCTCAACGCGACGATCAAGATGCCGGTCGGCGTGTGGAAGGTGGCGTGAGTGCAAGTGAGGGAGGCACCAGCCGTGCACTCCCTCGCCCCGCTTGCGGGGAGAGGCGAACAAGCAGCTACTCCGCCAGGAACGCGTTCACCACCTCGCCGAACTCCAGCGGCGCCTGCTCGAACATCCAGTGGCCGGCATTCGCGATCACCGCCGTCCTGGCTCCTGCGATGTGCTCCGCCAGCACGCGCCACATCACCGACAGGCTTCCCGTCGTCGCGCCGCCGCCGATCAGGAGCGTCGGCGTCCTGATCGCCTGCGCATCCGCGAGCGTGTAGGGCCGGCGCTGCTCGTTGATCTGGCCGAGGAAGGTGAGCGTATTGTCGCGCAATTGCTGCTTGGCCGCCGCCGGCACGCGGCGCCAGGAGCCGTCGCCTTCGATGCCCTCGTAGAAATTCTGCAGCGCGCCCTCGATGTCGCCGGCGCGGATCATCTCGACCGAGCGCGCCGTGCGTGCCGCGAGCGGCGGGTGCGCGGGCGTGCCTTCAGGCACCGGCAGGCTGGCGTCGAGATCGCCACCGGGCTCGGCCAGCACCAGTTTGCGCAACAGATCAGGTCGTGCCTGTGCGACGCGGAACGCGATGTGGCCGCCGCGCGAATGGCCCATCAGGTCGACGGGTGCGGGCCTGACCTGGTCGATGAAGGCGATCACGTCGGCGACGTGCTGCGCCATCCTGTAGTCGTCGCCGACGGCGTCCCAATGCTCGGGAAAGAAATGCCGCAGGCTGACCGAGATCACCCGATGGCTCTTCGACAGCGGGCCGAGCACCGAATACCAGGTGCGGAAATCCCCGAGCGTGCCGTGCACGCAGACCAGCGGCGGGCCGTCCCCGACTTCGAGATAGGCCATGTCGTAACCGTTGACGCGAAAGCTCTGCATGATCAGCTCGCCAGAAAGTCCAGAACGACTTCGGAGTATTTTTGCGGCGCCTGCTCGAACATCGGATGCGTCGCGTTCGGGATGATCGCCGTCTTGGAATAGGGCACATGCGCTGCGAGCGCATGCAGCACCTTCGGCAGCAGGCCCTTGGTCCGCGCGCCCAGGATGAACAGCGTCGGCATCAGAATCGATGCCGCATCCGCCTTCGAGAAGGGCGGGCGGTTGTCGCGGACCTGGCCGATCAACGTCATGGCGTTGTCGCGCAGATTCTGCTTCACCATCGCCGGCAGCCGCGGCCAGGTGCCGGCGCCCTCCAGCGTGTCGACGAACACGGCGAGGCCGCCGTCGACATCGCCCGCCGCGATCTTCTCCGCCGAGGCCGTGAATCGCGCCAAGAGCGGCGAGGGACCGCCGGCATAATCGGGATCGAGGCTCGCATCGAGCTCGCCGCCGGGCTCCGCCAGGATCAGCCGCCGCAACAGATCGGGGCGCGCCTGCGCCACGCGAAAGCAGATGTGTCCGCCGCGGGAATGGCCCATCAGATCGACCGGGCCGACGTCGAGCTTCTCGATGAAGGCGATGACGTCCTGGACATGCTGGGCGATCGAATAGGTATCGCCGACGCCGTCCCAGCGGTCGGGGAAGAAATGGCGCAGGCTGACGGCGATCACCCGATGCCGCTGCGTCAGCGGCCCGAGCACGCAGCCCCAGATGCGGAAGTCATTGAGCGAGCCGTGCACGCAGACCAACGGGGGGCGGCCTCGGTCTTCACCCACGTCTATATAGGCCATGTCGTATCCGTTGACGTGGAGGCGTTGCATTCCGGGCTCGCGAGAAATTGGAACTCCTGTGCAAGATTCCCGGAAACCGGGTGGATCGCAACTATTTCCAAGCCTAGATTTGGTCAGAGTTCACATTGGGGGCATGCGTTGAGGACGCAGCCAGGAACCAAGCCATGACCGACCAGCATTTTGCCCTGTTCGATACCAGGATCGGCCTCTGCGCCGTCGCCTGGGGCCCGCGCGGCATCAACGGCACGCAGCTGCCGATGGGCGGCGAGCAGAAGATCCGCACCCGCATCAGCCAGCGCCACGCTGATGCCAGCGAAGCCGAGCCGACCGCCGAGGTGCAGCAGGCGATTGACCGCATCACGAATCTGCTCGCAGGCGAGCCGGATGACCTCACCGACATCCCGCTCGATCTCGACGGCGTGCCCGATTTCAACCGCGGCGTCTACGAGATCGCCCGTACCATCCCGCCCGGCAAGACCATCACCTATGGCGACATCGCCAAGCAGCTCGGCGGCGTCCAGCTGTCGCGCGACGTCGGGCAGGCGCTCGGCCGCAACCCGTGCCCGATCGTCGTGCCCTGCCATCGCGTGCTGGCGGCCGGCAACAAGCCCGGCGGCTTCTCGGCCAATGGCGGCGTCGTCACCAAACTGAAGATGCTCGAGATCGAAGGCGCGCTGGTGAACCACACGCCGAGCCTGTTTGATTGAGGATGCCGCCACCCTCCCTTGGAGGGGGAGGGGAAGAGAGAGTGCTAGATCTTCGCTGTTGTCTTCGGCCAATACCTGTCGCGCAAGTGCCGCTTCACCAGCTTGCCCGTCGGCGTGCGCGGCAGCTCCGCCTCGAAATCGATCGAACGCGGGCACTTGATCGCGGAGAGGCGACCCTTGCAGAACGCGATCAGGTCGGCTTCCAGCGCCTTGCCCGCACGCGTCATGTCGTGCGGCTGCACCACCGCCTTCACCTCCTCGCCCATCTCCTCGTTCGGCACGCCGAACACGGCGACGTCGGCGACATCGGGGTGGGTGATGAGCACGTCCTCGGTCTCCTGCGGGTAGATGTTCACCCCGCCGGAGATGATCATGTAGGACTTGCGGTCGGTGAGAAACAGGAAGCCGTCCTTGTCGAGATAGCCGACGTCACCGAGCGTCGACCAGCCCTTGGCGTTGTAGGCCTTCTTCGTCTTCTCGGGGTCGTTGTGATAGGCGAAAGCAGGCGCGTCGGCGAAATAGACCGTGCCGATTTCGCCGGTCGGTTGCTCCTCGTCGTTTTCGTCGAGAATCTTGATCTTGCCGACCACGGCGCGGCCGACGCTGCCGCGATGCTCCAGCCATTGCTGCGAGTTGCAGACGGTGACGCCGTTGCCTTCCGAGCCGGCGTAATACTCGATCAGGATCGGTCCCCACCATTCGATCATTTTGGCTTTGACGTCGACCGGGCAGGGGGCTGCGGCGTGGATTGCGCCCTTGAGCGTCGAGACGTTGTACCGGTAGCGCACCTCGTCCGGCAGCTTGAGCATCCGCACGAACATGGTCGGCACGAGCTGCGACTGCGTGACCTCATACTTTTCGACCAGCTTCAAGAATTCTTCGGCGTCGAAATGCTCCATGATGATGGAGGTGCCGCCGAGCACGATCGCCATCATGTTGAAGCGCAGGGGCGCCGCGTGATAGAGCGGCGCTGGCGAGAGATACGTGCTCGCCGCATTCATGCCGCACATGTCGGCGCAGAGCACGCGCAGGAAGGCGTTCGGCACGTCGATCTTGTTGCCCTCGAACGCCTTCTTGATTCCCTTGGGCCGGCCGGTGGTGCCGGACGAATACAGCATGTCGTAGCCGGCGACCTCGTCGGAGATCGGCGTCGTCGGCTGCGCGGCGGCTTCCTTGTCGTAGGAGCGGAAGCCGGGCAGCGGTTCGTCCATCATGTAGAAGACCGGCTCGCCGGGCGTACCCTTGATCAGGGCCTTGATCTGGTCGGCGCATTTCGGCGTGGTGATCACGACCTTGGCGCCGCAATCGGCGATGATGTAGTCGATCTCGTCCTGCTTCAGATAGCGGCTGATCGCGGTGTAATAGAGCCCGCTGCGCTGCGCGGCCCAGCAGAGCTCCATGAAGGCAAGCCGGTTCTCCATCAACAGTGCAATGTGATCGCCGGCCTTCAGGCCGAGCGAGCGGAACAGGTGTGCGCCCTGGTTCGAGAGCTCGTCGAGTTCGCGATAGGTGATCGCCTTGCCGGTGCCCGCCATCTGGTAAGCGATCTTGTTCGGCGTGGTGCGGGCGTGGATGGAGGGGTGGGTCATGAGCGTAGGTCTCTCAACAAGAAAGGTGTCATCCCGGCGAAGGCCGGGATCCATAACCACAGGCCTCGGTTGTTGAAACGAGATGGAGCTCCAGCGCGGCATAACCACAGCCTTCTGTGGCTATGGATCCCGGATCGGCGCGCGCTTTAGGCGCGCTTGTCCGGGACGACACCGTCTGTGTCGAAGCAGCTTACAGCCGCTCCACGATCGTCACATTGGCCATGCCGCCGCCTTCGCACATGGTCTGCAGGCCGTAGCGCTTGCCGCGCTGGTGCAGCGCGTGGATCAGCGTGGTCATCAGCTTGGTGCCGGAGCCGCCGAGCGGATGGCCGAGCGCGATGGCCCCGCCATTGACGTTGAGACGCTCCGGATCGGCGCCGGTGGTCTTGAGCCAGGCGGTCGGCACCGAGGCGAAGGCCTCGTTGACCTCGAACAGGTCGATGTCGCCGATCGTCATGCCGGCCTTCTCCAGCGCGCGCTTGGTGGCGTGTAGCGGCGCGTCGAGCATGATCACGGGATCGCCGCCGGTCATGGTCATGTGATGGATGCGCGCGAGCGGCTTGACGCCGAGCTGCTTCAGGCCGCGCTCGTTCACCACCATGACGCCGGAAGCGCCGTCGCAGATCTGGCTGGCGCTGGCCGCGGAAAGCTTGCCGTTCTCGGCGATCAGCTTGACGCCCTTGATGCCTTCGAGCGTGGCGTCGAAGCGGATGCCCTCGTCGATGTGGTGGGTATCCTTGGAGCCGTCGGCGCGGGTGATCTCGAGCGGCACGATCTCCTTCTTGAAGTGACCGGCTTGCGTCGCCGCGATCGCGCGCTGGTGGCTGTTGAAGGAGTATTCGTCGAGCTCATTCTTCGACAAGCCGTACTTCTCGGCCATCATCTCGGCGCCGGTGAACTGGCTGAACACGATGTTCGGATACCTCGCCTCGATGCCCGGGCTCTTGTAATTGCCAAAGCCGTTCTTGGCCGGGAGCTGCGATGACAGGCCCATCGGCACGCGCGTCATCGATTCCACGCCGGCCGCGATCACGACGTCCATCGTGCCGGACATCACGGCTTGGGCTGCGAAGTGCAGCGCCTGCTGCGAGGAGCCGCACTGGCGGTCGATCGAGGTGCCCGGCACGCTCTCCGGCAGCTTCGAGGCCATGATCGCATTGCGCGCGACATTGTTGGACTGTTCGCCGACCTGCATCACGCAGCCCATGATCACGTCCTCGACCAGGGCCGGGTCGACCTTGGCGCGATCGACCAGCTCGTCCAGCACTTTGGCGGCGAGATCGGCCGGATGCCAGCCGGCGAGGCGGCCCCCCTTGCGCCCGCCCGCGGTACGCGCAGCGGCGACGATGTAAGCCTCGGCCATTTCGGTTTCTCCCTGGATTTTTCTGGATCGGGTTGGGTTGTCGGGGCGGATTAAAAGGGTGCGACATCATTTAGTCAATCGATCAATTAACTCTTGTGATGAGGCGCTGCTTGGGCTTATCTGCGCCCCGCCTCAAGCGGCGAGAACAGGGATCTCCGTGGCTACCAGCGTACCGACCAAGCTCCCCAGCGGAAAGAATTCCACGGCAGAGAAATTGCTCGTGGCCGCAAGCGAGCTGATGATCGAACGTTCCTCGATCGAGATTTCGCTCTCCGACATCGCCCAGAAGTCGGGCGCCAACGCCGCGCTGGTCAAATATCATTTCGGCAACAAGGACGGCCTGCTGCTGGCGCTGCTCGAGCGCGATGCGGGAACGGAGCTGTCCAACCTCGAATATCTGCTGGCGCAGCCGATCACGCCGACCGCGAAGCTGAAGCTGCATATCGGCGGCATCATCCGCGCCTATCACCGGTTCCCCTACATGAATCGGCTGATCCACTATCTCCTGCACGAGAGCGTTGCCGGCTCTGCCGACGAAGTCTCGAAATTCTTCGTCGCGCCGCTGCTGGATTTTCATCGCCGCCTGCTCGCCGAAGGCGTCAGCAGCGGCGAATTCCGCCAGACCGATCCGGTGCTGTTCTACACCAGCCTGATCGGCGCCTGCGATCATCTGTTCTTCGGCCGGCACGCGATGTCCCGCGCGACCGGCGTCGGCCCGGTCACCGACGAAGTCTGCCGGCAATACATCAAGCACATGGAAACGCTGATCTGCGGCGGCATCCTCACGCAAGCCGAGGAGGCTGCTGCTGCCGGATGATCCGGCCGAAGCTTCAAGTCCAGAGAAGAAACGCCCAAGGAAAAGGTAGAGGAAAGGTAGCTCACGATGCAGTTGAAAGACGTAGCCGTTCTCATCACCGGCGGTGGTTCGGGCCTTGGTGCCGCGACCGCCCGCGCGATGGCCGCCAAGGGCGCCAAGATCGGCGTGATCGACCAGAGCAAGGAAAACGCCGAGAAGGTCGCGGCCGAGGTGAAGGGCGTCGCGCTGCATGCCGACGTCACCAGCGAGGAGCAGATCAAGGCGGCGATCGCCAAGGCGGAAGCCGCGCATGGCGTTGCCCGCGTGCTGATGAACTGCGCCGGCATCGGCGGCTCGCAGCGCATCGTCGGCCGCGACGGCGTTTATCCCTTGGAAAAGTTCGCGCGCATCATCAACGTCAACCTGATCGGAACCTTCAATTGCCTGCGGCTGTTCGCCGAGCGCCTCGTCACCGCCGAGCCGATCGGCGAAGAGCGCGGCGTCATCGTCAACACCGCTTCTGTTGCCGCCTATGAAGGCCAGATCGGCCAGATCGCCTATGCGGCCTCCAAGGGCGGTGTCGTCGGTCTCACGCTGCCAGCCGCGCGCGACCTCGCCAGTCAGAAGATCCGCGTCAACACCATCGCGCCCGGCCTGTTCTTGACGCCGCTGTTGATGGGCTTGAACGAAGAGGCCCGCAAGAGCCTGGGCGCCCAGGTGCCGCATCCCGCGCGCCTCGGCGATGCCAATGAATACGGCATGCTCGCGGTGCACATCGTCGAGAACCCGATGCTCAACGGCGAGACCATCCGCCTCGACGGCGCCATCCGCATGGCGCCGCGGTAGAGCTCTCCCCTTGTGGGAGAAGGTGGCGCGCGTAGCGCGACGGATGAAGGGTTCGCTCCGCGATCTCATCTGTGGAGGCAGACCCCTCACCCGAGCGAATGCGCGTCGAGCGACGTACATGCCCTCTCCCACAAGGGGAGAGGGCGCAGCAATCGGCACCATCGTTGCGGATGAAGGAGATCGCGCATGTCCCAACCGCTGCTGATCGAGCACAACGACGGCGTCGACCGGGTGACGCTCAATCGTCCTGACAGCCTCAACGCGCTCGATCCAGCGCTGATCGATGCGCTCAACGCCTACTTCCAGGGGCTGCAGCGCAACCGCGATACGCGCGTGGTGGTGCTGAAGGGCGCCGGCAAGAATTTTTGCGCGGGCCTCGATCTCAAGGCCGCGATGGCGCGCCGTGCCGGGCAGCAGGAGCCGCCCGGCGTCACCGAGTCGCTGGACTCGCAGCGCCGCATTGCCGACATCGTGATGCTGATGCGGCGCTGTCCGCAGCCGATCCTGGCGCTGGTGCAGGGCGCGGCGGCGGGCGGCGGCTTTGCGCTGGCGCTCGCCTCCGACATCCGGGTCGCGACGAAATCGGCGCGGATGAACTGCGCCTTCATCAAGCTCGGCCTCGGCGGCTGCGACATCGGCACCAGCTATTTCCTGCCGCGCCTCGTCGGTGTCTCCGTCGCCTCCGAGCTGATCCTCACGGGACGCTTCATCGGCGCCGAGCGGGCGCTCGCGGTCGGTCTCGTCTCAGAGGTCGTAGACGAAGACAAGCTCGATGACGCTGCCGAGCCTTACATCGATGCGATGATCACGGCCTCGCCCGTGGGGCTTCGCCTCTCGAAAGAATGTCTCAACATGAGCGTCGATGCCGGATCGCTGGAAGCCGCGATCGCGATGGAGGACCGCAATCAGGTCCTGTGCAGCCGATCCGAGGAATTTTCGGAAGGCATCAGGGCCTTCCTTGAGAAGCGAAAGCCTGTCTATATCAGGCGCTGAACGACGAAGATCCGCAAAGGACAGTAATTCCGGGAGACGCAAAATGAGTGGCAGCGCGGCGGCGGTGATGACGAAGCCCGCCTTTCGCAAGGTCGAGTGGCTGGCACGCGACATCGACGTCGAGCGCCGCGGCGACGGCACGGTGGTGCTGAAGTCGCGCATTCCGCTGCAACCTTACGAGAAGCACATCCCGGCCTCGCTGGCGAAATGGGCGACGCAAGCACCCGAGCGCATCTGGCTCGCCCAGCGCGGCGGACCGAACCGCGAATGGCGGAAGGTCTCTTACGGCGAAGCCAAGCGCACCGTGGATGCACTGACGCAAGGCCTGCTCAATCTCGGTCTCGATGGCCGCCCGGTCACGATCCTGTCCGGCAACTCGATCGAGCATGCGCTGATGACGCAGGCCGCGATGCAGACGCGCGTTCCGGCGGCTCCCGTGTCGCCGGCCTATTCGTTGATGAGCCACGATCACGTCAAGCTGAAATATTTGTTCGACCTAATCAAGCCGGCCGTGGTGATGGTGCAGGACGGCCCGACCTTCGAGAAGGCACTGAGGGCGATCGACCTCACCGGCGTCACCGTCGTTCACGTCTTGCGGCCCTGCGAGGGTATCAAGAGCGTCAGCTTTGCCGAGCTTGCGGCAACGCCGGTGACCGCCGCCGTCGAGGAGTCGATTGCCAGGATCACGCCCGACACCGTCGGCAAGCTGCTGTTCACGTCAGGTTCGACCGGCATGCCAAAAGCCGTCATCAACACGCAAGCGATGATGTGCGCCAATGCGGCGATGATGATGCAGGTGCGGCCGCGCGATCCGGGCGGTCCGATCTCGACCATGCTGGACTGGATGCCGTGGAACCACACGATGGGCGGCAATGCGGCGTTCCATCCCATTCTGGTCGATGGCGGCACGCTCTATATCGACGACGGCCGGCCGATGCCGGGCCAGTTCGAGGAGACGCTGCGCAATCTGCGCGAGATCTCGCCGACCTATTACGCCAACGTGCCGGCCGGCTACGCCGCGCTTGCCGCTGCCATGGAGAAGGACGATGCGCTCTGCCGCTCCTTCTTCAAGAACCTGTCGATCATGGCCTATGGCGGCGCGCGGCTGCCTGATGATCTCTACGACCGCATGCAGGACCTCGCGGTGAAGACCACCGGCGAACGGATCGTGTTCTACACCGGCTGGGGCTCGACCGAGACTGCGCCGACCTCGACCGGCACCTATTGGGACACCGAGCGCGTCGGCCTGATCGGCCTGCCGTTCCCCGGCGTCGAATTGAAGATGGTGCCGTGCGGCTCGAAATACGAGCTGCGTCTGCGCGGCGTCAACGTCACGCCCGGCTATTTCGGCCAGCCGGAGCTGACCAGGAAGATGTTCGACGAGGAAGGCTTCTACTGCATCGGCGATGCCGGCATTTTTGTCGACGATGCCGATCCGGTGAAGGGCATCATCTTCGCCGGGCGCGTCGTCGAAGACTTCAAGCTCACCACCGGCACGTTCGTCCATGTCGGCTCGCTCCGCACCGACACCATCGCAGCCACGACGCCTGTCGTGCATGACGCGCTGGTCGCGGGGCAGGATCGCGCCTTCATCGGCCTGCTCGCCTGGCCGAACCTGCATGCCTGCCGCCAGCTCGTCGGCAATCCCGATCTCAGCTTTGAGGATGCCGTGAAGCATCCCGAGGTGATCGCCTGCTTCAGGCGCGGTCTGGAGACGCACAACAAGGAGTGCGAAGGCGCCAGCAGCCGCATCATCGCGCGCGCCATGCTGATGGTCGAGCCGCCCTCGATCGACGGCAATGAGCTCACCGACAAGGGCTACATCAACCAGCGCGCGGGCCTCGAGCGCCGCGCCGCGCTGGTGGAGCGGCTCTATGCGGACAAGCCGGATCAGGATGTGGTCGTGCTGCGATGAAACACTCCTCTCTCCATTCGTCATTCCGGGATGCGCCGAGAGGCGCAGGCCCGGAATCCATAACCCCGGCTGGTGGATATGGATTTCCGGGCTCGCGCTCCGCGCGCCCCGGAATGACGGCAATAAATGACAACGAATAAACAAAGGTAGCCCGCCATGAACTTCGACTTCTCCGACGACCAGAAGCAGCTCCGCGATCAGGCGCGCAAATTCCTCACCGAAAAATGCCCGCCCAAGGCGGTGCGCGTCGTGCTCGACGGCAAGGCGCCCTACGACAAGGAGCTGTGGAAGGGGCTCGCCGAAATGGGATTTCTCGGCGTCGCAATCCCCGAGGAATTCGGCGGTGCCGGCGCCGGCCATCTCGAGCTTTGCGTGATCGCGGAAGAGATGGGCCGGGCCAACGCGCCGGTGCCGTTCTCCTCGACCGTTTATCTCGCCGCCGAAGCGCTGCTGATCGCCGGCAGCAACGCGCAGAAGAAAAAATGGCTGCCGGCAATTGCCTCGGGCGAGGCGATCGGGACGCTGGCGCTGTTCGAGGGCAAGGGCAATCCGTCGCCGAAGGCCATCAAGCTCGCTGCTGCGAATGGCGTGCTTAACGGCGTCAAGAAGCCTGTGGCCGATGGCGCGATCGCCGACTTCGCCGTCGTTGCAGCTCGCACGGGTTCGAGCGGGCGTGAGAGCGACATCTCGCTATTCCTGGTCGATCTCAAGGGCGGCGGCGTCGAGGTGAAAGGCCTGACCAACCTCGATCCGACTCGTGGCCAGGCGGAGATCACTTTCAAGGACTGCAAGGCCGAGCCGCTGGGCGCTGCCGGCGAGGGCTGGAGCATCCTCACCCAGGTGCTCGACCGTGCCGCCGTGCTGTGCGCCTTCGAGCAGGTTGGCGGCTCCGACCGCGCGCTGGAGATGGGCCGCGACTACGCGCTCGACCGCATTGCCTTCGGCCGCCAGATCGGCTCGTTCCAGGCGGTCAAGCACATGCTCGCCGACATGTATGTCTCGGCGACGCTGGCGCGCTCCAACAGCTATTACGGCGCCTGGGCGCTTTCGACCAATGCATCCGAATTGCCGGAAGCCGCCGCCGCCGCGCGCATCAGCGCCACGCAGGCGTTCCAGCACTGCGCCAAGAACAACATCCAGGTGCACGGCGGCATGGGTTTCACCTGGGAGTTCGACTGCCACATGTACTACCGCCGGGCGAACGCGATGGCGCTGGCCCTCGGCAGCCTGTCCTATTGGGAAGACCAGCTGATCGACCGCATGCGCAAGAAGAACGCGGCTTGATGTTGTCGTCATTCCGGGGCGCCGCAACGCGGCGAACCCGGAATCCGGAGATGAGTGAATAGCATCGAGATTCCGGGCTCGCGCTGCGCGCGCCCCGGAATGACAGAGAGAACAGCACCATGAACTTCGACGACACTCCGCAAGAGGCCGAATTCCGCGCAACCGCCCGCGCCTGGATCGGCGCGAACGCACCCAGGCAGTACGAGGAAGAGCTGCGCAAATCCTCGCTCGGCCGCACCCAGCTCAAGAACGCCAACATTCTCGAGGTCGCGAAGGCCTGGCAGAAGAAGAAGGCCGATGCCGGCTGGGCCTGCCTGCACTGGCCGAAGGAGTATGGCGGCCGCGGCGCCTCGCCGATCGAGCGCGTGATCTGGCAGCAGGAAGAGGGGCCGTTCGGAAAACTCTCCCATATGTTCATCATCGGCCACGGCATGTGCGGGCCGACCATGATGGCGTTCGCACGCGAGGAGCACAAGCGCAGCTATTTGCCGCCGCTCGCCTCCGGCGAAAAGGTCTGGTGCCAGCTGTTCTCCGAGCCCGCCGGCGGCTCCGACGTCGCGGGCCTGCGCACGCGGGCGGAGAAGGACGGCGATGAATGGGTCATCAACGGCCAGAAGATCTGGACATCAGGCGCGCATTATTCGGATTACGGCATCCTGCTTACCCGCACCGATCCGACCGTGCCCAAGCACAAGGGCCTCACCATGTTCTTCCTGGACATGAAGAGCCCGGGCGTCGAGGTCAGGCCGATCAAGCAGGCGAGCGGCGCCTCCGATTTCAACGAGGTCTATTTCACCAACGTGCGGATTCCCGACCATCAGCGCCTCGGCGAGGTCAATGACGGATGGAACGTCTCGCTGACCACGCTGATGAACGAGCGCATGTCGATCGGCGCGGGCGTCTCGACCGGTTTCCCTGAGTTGTTCGACTATTGCTCCGGCCTGATGCTGGACAACGGTCCGGCGATCGAGGATCGCGCCGTGCGCTCGAAGCTGGCGAACTGGGCGGTGAAGGCGAGCGGGCTGCGCTACACCAGCATGCGCGCGATCTCGGCGCTGTCGAAGGGCGAGCGGCCGGGGCCGGAAAATTCGATCGGCAAGCTGGTGGCGGGCTCGATGATCCAGGACGTCGCGGCCTACGCGCTGGACTTGCAGGGCGCGAGCGGGGTCATCAGCGGCCCCGAGGATGCCGAACTCGCCGGCCGTTTCCAGGCCATGCTGCTGCGTGCGCCGGGCACCCGTGTCGAAGGCGGCACCGACGAGATCATGCGCAACATCATCGCCGAGCGGGTGCTGGGCCTGCCGGGCGATATCCGGGTCGACAAGGACGTGCCGTTCAACAAGATCCCGACCAAGGGAAGGAATTAGCCGTCATTCCGGGGCGGCTCGAAGAGCCGAACTACGATGTGCAATTGCACATCTGAGAATCTCAAGATGCGTAAGTAACCTCTGGATTCCGGGTTCGCGCGTTGCGCGCCCCGGAATGACTAGGAAAAGGAAGCCGCCATGAATTTCGACGATACCCCGCAGGAAGCCGCATTCCGCGAGACTGCGCGCCAATGGGTCGAGGCCAACGCGCCGAAGGAGCTGCATGCCGAGCTGTCAAAATCCTCGCTCGGTCGCATCCGGCTTGCGAAGCACGACATCGTCGATGTCGGCAAGGCCTGGCAGAAGAAGAAGTTCGAGGGCAATTGGGCCTGCCTGCACTGGCCGAAGGAATATGGCGGCCGCGGCGCCACGCCGATCGAGCGCGTGATCTGGCAGCAGGAGGAGGGCGTCTACGGCAAGCTGACGCAGCCGTTCCAGATCGGCGAAGGCATGTGCGGGCCGACCGTGATGGCCTGGGGCAGCGAGGACGCCAAGCGTCGCCATCTGCCGAAGCTCGCCTCGGGCGAGGAGATCTGGTGCCAGCTGTTCTCTGAACCCTCGGCCGGCTCTGACGTTGCGGGCTTGCGCACGCGTGCGGAGAAGAAGGGCGACAATTGGGTCGTCAACGGCCAGAAGATCTGGACCTCGGGCGCGCATTATTCCGACTTCGGTCTTCTGATCGCGCGCACCGATCCGAGCGTACCCAAGCACAAGGGCCTCACCATGTTCTTCCTGGACATGAAGAGCCCGGGCGTCGAGGTGCGGCCGATCAAGCAGGCCAACGGCATGCAGGAGTTCAACGAGGTCTATTTCACCGACGTGGTGATATCAGACAGCCAGCGGCTCGGCGCCGTCGGCGAGGGCTGGAGCGTGTCGCTGACCACGCTGATGAACGAGCGCATGTCGATCGGCTCGCGGCTCGCGACCGGCGTGCCTGAGATGTTCGAGTTCTGCGCGAACCTGATGCTGGAGGACGGGCTTGCCATCGACGATCCCGCGGTGCGCTCGAAGCTTGCCAGCTGGGCGGTGAAGTCGAGCGGGCTGAAATATACCAGCTACCGTGCGATCTCGGCGCTGTCGAAAGGCGAGCAGCCGGGTCCGGAGAACTCGATCGGCAAGCTGGTCTCGGGCATGATGCTCCAGGACATCGCGACCTACGCCATGGACCTCCAGGGTGCGGCCGGCGTTCTCACGGGCAGCGACGAGGAGACGGTGCAGGGCCAGTTCCAGCAAATGCTGCTGTCCTCGCCCTCGATGCGTATTGCCGGCGGCACTGACGAGATCCTGCGCAACATCATCGCGGAGCGCGTGCTGGGCCTGCCGGGCGACATCCGCGTCGACAAGGACGTGCCGTATAACAAGATCCCGACCAAGGGACGCTAGTATCGTAGGGTGGGCAAAGCGAAGCGTGCCCACCATATGCAGGTGCGCCGAGGTAGGTCTGTTGGTGGGCACGGCGCTATGGCGCCTTTGCCCACCCTACGAAGAGAACAATGCGAGCTGATCAATGGACGCAAAAGTGAATCAGAATAACCGCATCGGCGTGCTCGAAGAGCTGCTCAACGAGCGCTACTCCGTCCGCGCCTTCCTGCCCAAAGAGGTCGATCGCGCCACCATCGAGCACGTGCTGAGCACCGCGCAGCGCACCGCGTCCTGGTGCAACAGCCAGCCCTGGCAGGTCATCATCGCCAGCGGCGAGGCCAAGGAGCGCTTTCGCCAGCTGATCTACAAGGAAGCCTCCAGCGGACTCGGCGACGATTACGATTTCACCCCGCCGCGCGAATATGTCGGCGTCTATCTCGATCGCCGCCGCGAGAGCGGCTTTCAGCTCTACAACACGCTCGGGATTCCCCGCGGCGACAGAAGCGGCTACGCCAGGCAGGCGCTGGAGAACTACAATTTCTTCGGCGCGCCGCATGTGGCTGTGATCCACACCAACGAGCCGCTCGGCATCTACGGCGCGATCGATTGCGGGGCCTATGTCTCCAATTTCATGCTGGCCGCCCAGGCGCTCGGGCTCGGCACGATTCCGCAGGCCGCGCTGGCGCGCCATTCCGGCCTGATCCGCAGTCACTTCAATCTGCCCGATGACCGCCGCGTCGTCTGCGGCATCTCGTTCGGCTATGCGGACCACGCCCACAAGGTCAACAGCTACCGCACCTCGCGGGCGAGCGTCGCTGACACCGTGACATTCGTGGACGAGTGATCGAGCGGCACGCCCGACACTCACGCGCGCATCAAGGCGGCCGCGGAAACGGCCGCCTTGATGCTTGTCGTCTCAGTCCGGTTGACGCCGGCCGCTATCCGCCGCTGCCGCCGATCACGGCGCGCACGGTCTCGTCGGGCCCGAAATCCTCGGCGCCGTCGACATAGAGCAGCGCGGCGAGCTTCGAACGTGCACGGTTGACCCGGCTCTTGATCGTGCCGACCGCGCAGCCGCAGATCGAGGCCGCGTCCTCATAGGAGAAGCCGGAGGCGCCGACCAGGATCAGCGCTTCGCGCTGGTCCTGCGGAAGCTTCTCGAGCGCGGTGCGAAACTCCTCGAACTCGAGATGCGCGTTCTGTGAGGGCTGCGTCTTCAGCGTCTTCGCATAATTGCCCTCGGCGTCTTCGACCTCGCGCCGCCGCTTGCGATAGTCGGAGCGGAACAGATTGCGCAGGATCGTGAACAGCCAGGCCGGCAGGTTGGAGCCGGGCTGGAACGAGTCGATGTTGGCAAGCGCGCGCAACAGCGTTTCCTGCACCAGATCGTCGGCGCGGTCGGCGTTGCCGCTGAGCGAGATCGCGAACGCGCGCAGACTTGGCACGGCCGCGAGGATGTCGTTACGCAGGGAGTCCGTGAGAGGCATTAATCCCTCCCATTGTTGTTGTCGTTGGATCCGCCCTCATTTCCCACTTGGGATGTCGCTCCCGGCGCATCAAGCTTCTTGATCAGTTCTGCGAACCGATCTGGAACCCCCTGCCGTACGACGTCGTCGTACATGGCGCGGAGCTGATGCCCGATCCGGGATTGGATCTCCGGAGTGAGCCCTCCCTTGCCGGGGGTCGTGCTTTTGCTGGCTTGAGACTTGAGATCTTTCATGACCTGTTCCACGTTTCCCCGAGTTAAGTGACTGTAAATTCGAGAAGTTTCCTCAACCGGGAGCCGTTCCCTGGATAGGCACAATTCCAGGTTCGAGAAAAAGTTCCGCCGGCTGCGGAACTTTTCTTGCCCTGAGGCGTAGTCAGCCCCAGCAGGGGAACCCGGGCCTCCCCTCGTGATGTCTCTAAAGTCTTCTCTAAGGTCGGTCCGAAGATGAATGGAGTGGGGATGTCCCGTTCACAGCTTGTCGCTGAACACTTGCCGTTGTTGCGCCGGTATGCACGCGCCCTGACGGGCAGCCAGGCTTCCGGCGACGCCTATGTCGCAGCCATGTTGGAAGCCATGCTCGGTGATCCCGCCGTGCTCGACGAAAGCCATGGCCCGCGCGCGGGCCTGTTCCGGCTGTTCACCCAGATCTGGAATTCCGTCTCCGTCAACGACGACTCCGAGGTGACCACCCTGCCGATGCCGCCGGAGCGGCGGCTGTCGAACATCACGCCGCTGCCGCGGCAGGCCTTCCTGCTGCTTTCGCTCGAGGGATTTTCGGAAGAGGAGGTCGCCTTCATCCTCAGCACCGATGTCGCCGAGACGCGGCGGCTTGCGGACGCAGCGGGGCGCGAGATGGCGGCGGAGATCGCCACCGACGTGCTGATCATCGAGGACGAGACCTTCATCGCCATGGACCTCGAGAGCCTGGTGAAGAATCTCGGCCACAACGTCGTCGGCGTCGCGCGCACGCATGCCGATGCCGTGGCGCTGGCCAAGAACAGGCGGCCCGGCCTGATCCTCGCCGACATCCAGCTCGCTGACGGCTCGTCGGGGCTCGACGCGGTCAACGAATTGCTGCGCACCTTCGAGGTGCCGGTGGTGTTCATCACCGCCTACCCGGAGCGCTTCCTCACCGGCGAGCGCCCGGAGCCCGCGTTCCTGATCTCGAAGCCATTCCAGCCGGCGATGGTGTCGGCGGTGGCAAGCCAGGCGCTGTTCTTCCAGCGCAACTCGCGCAACCGCACGCCCAAGGCGCCCGCGGCGTAAGAAGAGCTGTATCGAACAAGAAGACGGCGCGTCGCAAGGCGCGCCGTTTTTTGTTTGCCGATACCCTGTTCAACAACCTCGGCAGACGCTGTTGATCTTGGCCTTCAATTTGGCCTCGTCCGCCCACGGCCCGGGCTCGACCAAGCGTTGCACGCCGTCGAGAGTCATGAAGATGGTAATCCGCTGGAGGTCGTCCTTGGCCTCGGGAGGCGGCTTCGGAAATGGTTCGCTTCGCTCCACCATTTTGAGAGCTGCTGCATCCAGGGGCGGGGAGCCTGTGCTTTCCACCAAAGCGTGCGAGATCAATTTGCCCGAGCGGTCGATCACGAATGTGACGCCAGCATTGCCTATCTGACCCATCGCCTCCGAAGGAAACACCCTGTGACGCCAGACATGTTCGGTGGCCACCTTCCGCCAGGCGGCCATGGCATCCTCCTCCGTGAGCACAGGACCGGGCCTGCTCAGCACTAGCCCGGAAGGTTGCAGCTGGAATTGACGGCCATTGAAGACAATCGGCACTGTCAACGTGAGTGACTCATCCTTGAGCTCCGAAGGCGGCGCCGGAAACGGTTGGGCACGAGCGACGATCTGCAGCGCGGCAACGTCGAGTGGCCGAGAGCCGGTGCTCACGGCCAGAGCCTGTGAGATCAACCTGCCGGACCGGTCGATGACGAATGTGACCCTGGCCTCGCCGGTTTGCCCCAGTGCTTCAGCCGGAAATTGACGGTAGCCGGCTATGTGCGCCGACAGTCTTGCCTTCCAGGCCGTCGCGCGTTCGGTCTGCAAATCTGTTTGCGCGTGTGTGGGGGAAACCGCGAGTAATCCGAGAAACGCGGCTAACAAAGGGAATTTCATCTGCATCGGTGCGGATATTAGTCGCGGCCAGGTTGATTGCAAGGCTCGTTGCTCGTATCGCGTTTCTCTCGCTGTGGGCAATTCGAACGGCGGTGAAGCATCGGGCGCTTGACGGCAACCCAATTGCCCCGTTGATACGTCGGGCCGATGACATCCATCGCAGCCTCAAGCCGCCCGGAGAGACGTACCATGGACCCGCACCTCCTCGATCGTCTCGCCATCCGCGACCTCGTCGAAAACTGGGCGGTCTGGCGCGATGCCGGCGACTGGGAGCGGTTTGCGACCGTCTGGCACGAGGAAGGCTGGATGTCCGCCACCTGGTTTCAGGGGCCGGCGCGGGATTTCATCCGCGTCAGCCAGGAGGGGTTCGCAAGCATCAGCCAGGAGGGGTTCGCAAAGGGCGTGCGCATCCTGCATTTCCTCGGCGGCACCAGCATCGATCTGTCCGGCGAGCACGCCATTGCGCAGACCAAGATGACCATCTCGCAGCGCGCTTTGGTGCACGACGTGCTCTGCGACGTCGTCTGCACCGGGCGCTTCTACGATTTCCTGGAGAAGCGGCAGGGAAAATGGGGCATCGTCCGCCGCCAGCCGATCTACGAGAAGGACCGGATCGACCCGGTCGATCCCGCCGCGACGCTCCGCCTCGACCAGCAAGCGCTCGCCGCGCTGCCCGAAGGCTACCGCCATCTCGCCTACATGCAGGAGCTGATCGGCTACAAGGTGAAGCGCGACATGCCGGGCCTCACCGGTGCCGAGGTCGAGAAGCTCTACGGCGAGGGGCGGGAGTGGCTGGCGGGGAAGGCGAAGTAAGCCCCGGACCAGAGCAAGCGCGACTGGCTTTGTGCCGGGCGGCTCCCGTCGATATCTTGTTGCGCATCCTTGCCGATGAGCTCTCCAAGAAGCTTGGGTTGCCGAGAGCCGGTGCGAGGGAAACATTGCGGCAGATGCCGCCACGCATCGCGATGATAGCCTGTTGCCGCTGCGTAGAGGCTCCGAGAGTGGCCAGCGTAGCGCGGAACGATAACGGAACTTTCGATGCGCTATGATCGGCTTCTCACGCGGATGCCTCGCGCAAATCTTGAATGCGCGTGGTCGCCGTAATTTTCGTCACGCTGCTGATAAATTCATCCGGCAATACTCGCGCGCGCACACGTCACGGCATTGTCAGCAGAAAACGCGCAAGACGCCGTTCAAATTCTTCATTGAAAAATAGGGTCTGCTTGACAGGCATTCTCAGCTAGCGCAGTTTTAGGTTGAATGGTCGTCGCATGATTTTGCTTTGCCCGTTTGATTTTCCAGGCACCAAACGCGGAGCATTCGTATGACGGTTATTCCTCCCGCCAGTGGAATGACGCTCCATGACGGCGACACGATGGATGTCAGTGGCGGCATCTCCGTCGATAGCACGACGATCCTGGCCGGCGCCTTGCAGACGGTCGGCGGATCCTTCGCAACGAGCACGGCAACCCACACTGTCATCAACGGCGGAGAACAGGACGTCGTCTTTGACGGCGTCGCCAGCTACACGACCATCAACGCGGGCGGCGTCCAGCGTGTCACGGGCGAATATATCCATGAAGGTCCAACCCCGGGCGAGGTCGATCACACCACGATCAATGGCGGCGGCGAGCAGGACGTCGACACGGGCATCGCAACGACGACGACCGTCAATTCCGGTGGCGTTCAGAACGTGACGAATGGCGGCAGCGCCAGCGGCACCATCGTCAATTCTGGCGGTGTTCTCAGGGTTTCGGGTGAAACTGTGGAAACGGCGCCCGTGTACCCGGAGCCGGTGATCCGAAGCGTGGCGACCGCTGCAACCATCAACTACCAGGGCGAGCTCGACGTCACTGGCGGCGGGACCGCAGTGAACGCCATCGTCAACGGCGGCGTCATGACTGTCTCGGGATCGATCCCGGATCCGTTCGCCAATGTCCCCGGCCAGCCGGCCGTCGACGCCAGCATGGCGACCGGCACCATCGTTGAAGGTTTTGGAACACTAACGGTGTCGGACGGAGCGTTGGTGTCGGGCACGATACTCCAGAACTTCGGCACGCTGAATGTCGATGCAGGTGGCACGGCAACGGGCACGACGATCAATTACGGAACGATGGTGCTGTCCGCGGGCGCGACGGCGATCAACACGACCGTCAATCAGTACGGCGGGCTTGTCGTGCTTGGTAACGCCGATTTTTCGGGCACGGTCTTCAACGCCGGCAGCACATTGCAGATCGGCGACGGCACGATTGAAAACGGATTCACTGTCCCGAAGAGCGTGACGCTGGCCGTCCTGGACGGTGGCGTGCTCAGTAACAGCGTCATTTCCGCGGGCGCAACGCTCATCGCTGAAGCTGGCGCGACGCTTTCCAACACGACCTTCCAGAGTGGCGCAACGTTTGTTGCCGACTATGGCTACACGGAAAACGGCTTCACCGTATCGGACGGCATCTTGTTCAAGGTGTTCGGTACGGCCACGAACACGACGATATCAGCGGGCGGTAAGCAGATCCTGGGCAACTACGACTTAGGGGCCACCGCCAGCAACACGGTCATCAATGGCGGCGAGCAGGATGTCGGGCTTGCATCCACCGCGAGCTACACCACGATCAACACGGGCGGTATCCAACGTGTCGCCGGCATTTACCTGCACGATGCGCCGGGTCCAGGGCGGGCCGATCACACCACTGTCAACAATGGCGCCGAGCAGGACGTCGATACCGGCATCGTGACGTCAACCACCGTCAATGGCGGGGGTGTCCAGAATCTCACCAACGGGGGCTTTGCCAGCGGCACTGTCGTCAACTCGGGCGGTGTCATCAACGCTTCGGGAGAGACGATCTATTATCCTCCCGGAGGCCCGTACGGCATCGTCTTCAGAAGCGAAGTCGATTTTGCCGTTGTCGGCAGCGGCGGCCAATTGCACCTGTTCGGGGCGGGGATCGCCAAGAAAGCCATCATCAATGGTGGTGTGATGACGGTTTCGGGATCCGTTGCAGACCCTACGAACGACCCGAGCGCGCCCGCGGTCGACGTCAGCGCGGCGAGCGGGACAGTCCTCAACTCAGGAAGCCTCTCCGTCTCGGACGGCGGCATCGTCACCTCCACTATCCTGAACGGCGGCACGCTTGATGTGCTCGATCAGGGCACCGCGAACGCTTCGACGGTTCTTCGTGGAGCCACAGAACTCGTCGAAGCCGGTGGCATTGCCGGCGCGACCACGATCGCCGGCGGCATGCTTGATCTCAAGGCCGGCGCGATTTCCGATGACGCGATCACCTTCTCCGGCCAAGGCACGCTCAAGATCGAGCAGAAGCTGGTTTCGGGCTCATCGGCCTTTGCAAGCCAGATCAAGGGCATTGCGCTCGGTGACCAGATCGACCTGTCCGGGCTGTCCTATACGAGCGGCGCAACGGTGACTGTATCCGGCTCGAAGCTCACGGTCAGCAACGGTGCGGCCAGCGAGACCTTTACACTGGCGGATACTTCGGTCACGCGCTTCGGCATCGCGAAAGACAGCTCCGGCGGCATTCTGCTGACAGCCGCGGCCTTGCCGGCCATCGCTGGAGCCGTATCGGGACAAGCGACCAGCAACCAAGCTGCTATCAATCCATTCGCGACCGTAACGATCACGGATCCAAACGCAGCGGCAACGGACAGCCTGATCATCACGCTCGCAGGTGCGGCTGGCATCCTGTCCGGGTCAGGACTGATCTCGCTTGGAAACGGAACCTACGAGCTGGCGGCAACCAGCGCTGCCAACCTGACCGCCGAGTTGCACGCCCTCACGTTTGTAGCCTCGCCGCACGGAGATGGCAGCGTAACGACCACGTTCACTCTGAGCGACACAAGCAGCGTCGGCTTGACCGTCAGCGACACCAACACCTCTGTCACGGACACGCATCAAGCCGGTACCACGACGATCGACGGCCCGGCCTCCGGTTATGCGATCATTCAGGGTACGACGGGCAACGACATCATCCACGCCTATGGCATGTTCAATACCATCCACGGCAATGGCGGCAGCGACACGATCTACGCCGGATTATACGGTACGGTTGATGTGCCGAGCGGCGACAGCGCCGTCTATCTGCAGGGGATCGTCAACCACGTCACCGGCGGCAACGGCAATGTTACGGTGACGGGATCGACAGGCGCCACGACGATTGCGCTCGGTAACGGCAATGACACCATCGACGCCAGCGGATACGGGAACGTCATCACGCTGGGTAACGGCAACGATATTGTCCATCCCGGTGACGGTGCAAGCCAAACGACCGCCGGCAACGGCAACGACCGGGTGACGCTCTCTGGATATGGCAACACGGTCATGCTGGGGAATGGCAATGATGTCGTTGCGGGTGGAGATGGCGCCAACAGCGTTACTCTCGGTGATGGCAACAACACCGTGAATCTCGGCGGGATGGGAAACCAGATCACCGTCGGCTCGGGAACGAACGCGATCATAGCCGGCAGCGGATCGGACAACGTCGTTGCTGGCGCGGGCCACGATACAATCATGCTTGGCGGAGCTGCCAATCACGTGGTGCTCAACGGGTCCCAGGCAAATGTGACAAACCAAATTGGCCAGGACGTCGTTACGGTCAATGGCGGGTCAGACCAGTTTAACTTTGCCGGGTTTGGCAATCAGGCGATCATCAATGGCCCGGCCCATGTCGACATCATCGATCACGGCACGGGTCTGACCGTCTCCGTCAATTCCAGCAGCCAGGTCGATACGATCTCCGGATTTGGCAATGACACGCTCGGAATCGTCGCTCTTGCGAACGGTGTGGGCGATTATCACTCCGTCGCCGACATCATGAGCGCGCTTAGGAGCGATGGACACGGCGGGACCCTGCTCGCGCTGGGGAGCGGTTCTAACGCAGGGTCCATTGACTTCGTTGATACCGCGATCAGCCAATTGCACGCATCGAATTTCATGATCGTGTAGAGGCTCAGGATACGCACCCGCTGATGCCAGCTTGATCTGCTTGGTATGGCCTTTCGGCCCGCCCTGATCGCGGCGGCCTCGGCTGCTCGAGAGGCGCGACTGGCATCACAACTATTCCGGAACTCCAGCCATGTGCAGGCCCTTTACGAGGCGCCTGCTTCCTGCGCGGAATGTAGGATCGTCCGAAAGCCAAACATTCTTCAGGCGACGAATGGCGAAAGCGGGATCCAGTGCAAGTCCGTCTCGCTTGGCTGCCACCGCATCATCCATCTTTCCGATGAGGGCTAGAACCGCTGCTGATACAAAATGGGCAACGGGGTAGTTTGGGTTGGCCTTTATGCTTCGCCGTAACCACTCAATCGCCTCGGCCTCGGCTCCGAGGCATAATTTGGCTAAGCCAACGCAGCATAGCCACCGATGTGCGCCGTCGTCACGTGGGGACAGGCGCAATGCATCTCGTACGTATCCCTCCATTTCTTCTGGGTGACCGAGAAGCATTTTTGCGACGCCAAAGAGAGCATGAGCCTCCGCCAAATTTCGGTTCAGAGCCAGTGCGCGCTCGCATTCGGCAACTCCTTTCTCCGCGCGCTGCGTACATACTTGCACGACGCCTAAAGCCATGTGAGCGAGAGCGTGTTGCGGGTCTAACGAAAGCGCTTTCATTGAAGCCGCCTCTGACGCCGCGAAATATCGGCAAGGGTCATCAGCGAAAACAACGCCAGCCATTGCCGCATCGACCAGCGCGATCCCTACCAATGCCTCAACGTTGTCCGGCTCAAGTCCCAAGGCCCGCTCAAAGAAGCTTCGAGCCTGCCTCAGGTGAGGAGAAGTCCAACTCTTGTTCCAAAGGGCCATTCCTTGGAAATAAAAGTCCAACGCGCTCGGTTGCAATGAGCGTTCCGCCCGCCGTGCCTCCGCAGCGATGAGTTGGGCATTAAGCGCGTTGGCCAATCTCGACACAATTTCGTCCTGCATCTCGAAGAGATCGGCTAGGGGTTTGTCAAAGCGGTCCGCCCAGAGGTGGCTTCCTGTTTCAGTGTCGACCAGTTGGACATTCACTCGAAAGCGGTCTCCGCTGCGCTGTACGGACCCTTCGAGCACGTAGCGAACGTCAAGGTCGCGGCCAATCTGCTTCAGGTCGATCGGCTTGCCTTTGTAGGTATATGCAGTGTGGCGGCCGATCACGAGCGATCCACTGATGCGCGACAGGTCGGTGGTCAGGCTCTCGGTCACGCCATCGACGAAATAATCCTGCAAGGGGTCGCCGCTAAGATTGGCGAAAGGCAGCACGACAATGGAGAGGCGGGGCGGTGAGCGGGGCACCTTCGCGCCAACGGGTCTTTGGGGGTAGAGGCCATCTAGGAGGGCGGCATAGGTTTGGATCGGAAGATCAATATTCTTGAAAGTCTGCTCTCCACAATTTGCAAACTCAATGCCGACCTTGCCCCTGATGTGATCGTAGGCAGACGAGGAAATGCAGATTCCGCCGGGGTCAGCGATACTCTCTAGCCGTGCCGCGATATTGACGCCGTCACCAAAAACATCATGCGGTTCGACAATCACATCGCCTACATTGATGCCGACGCGAAAGGCAATTCGTCGTTCTTCCGCATCGGCGGCGGTAAGCTCCCTGATGCGAGTCTGAAACTGCACTGCGGCGCGAACCGCTTCGACCGCGCTTGGAAACTCTGCCAAGAACCCATCGCCGGTGTTCTTCACGATCCGGCCTCCGTGTTCGGAGATGGCAGGCGCGACCCCTTCGGCAAGGAGACTTGTCAATTTGGAGTGGGTTGCTTCTTCGTCATGGTGCATTAGCCGCGAATAGCCCGCCACGTCAGCGGCCATTATCGCTGATAGCCTGCGTTCAAGACGAACCGGCCGCTCCTGCTCCATGGCAATATTCCAACCCACTGTCGCTGGTGGCGGATCAGAGAAGTGCCGAACGCGCTGTTCTCGTTTCCATCATGCCCACGCGGAGGCAGGGGGTCAAAATGATAGTGGGTCCAAGTCGCAATTTTTCAGCCGCTACGGCTGATCTAGCGGGCGTTTCCGAAATCCGACCTGCTCTTTTCTCCGCGCCTTCGCGCTCGCAATCCGCTCGAGCTGCCGGCCGCGGCGAAGGTTGATCCCGAATTCGGCAAATACGTCGAGCCTATTGAAGGCCCCCTTGCCCGCCGCGAACTTCAGGGACGAGGAAAATTCGGCTTGGAAAGAGCTTCTGCCATGGGGCAGAGGCGGCCGAGAGGGTGCCAAAATTCTCTCGCCCAAATAAGAAAAAAAGTAAGGCGCGACTGGCATCACCACAGTCGCGCCCTACGTCGCCGGCTTATGGGGCAGGGGGGAATAGCCGGCTGTTGATACGACTCCCAGGCGCGGAAGTCGTTCCAGGGCTCCCGAAATATTTTTCGCGGCGCGACCTTTTTCGCACACGGTTAAGTGATCGTGACTGCCGAGAACCCCCGCTCCTCCGGCTGCGTTGTTCCCGCGATCGCCATGGGGCGAGGGGTCGACAGCCATGTCACAGATTCAAAAGGTATTTTTGGGCGCCGCCGCGATTGCCGCGATGCTCGGCGCGGCGCAGGTGCAACTGGCCTCCGGCCATGATCTGGCCGACCGCTGGCAGGCGGTCGCCGATAAGCCCGGCCACGACGTCAATCGGACCGGCAAGGCCGACCGGCTCGCCGAGATCAAGTCGGCGGCGGTTCCCACCCGCACCGTGTCGATGCGGCTGAACGACCTTGCCGATACCTCGGTGCTGCTGCGGGTCCCCGCGGTGATCGAGACCGGCAATGCAAAGCCGCCGGTGACGCTCCAGAACCAGAATCAGAAGCAGGGCCGCAACAAGCCGACCATCGCCTGCGAGCCGATGGTCAGCTCCCTGACCGAGGTCGCCAAGCTGCTCCAGCCGGGCCGCTGCGTGACCTGATCGCCCCAGGCCAAGGGACAGGTCAAGGGACAGGCTGCCTCTGCCGCGGGCAGGGACGGCTGCTCACGTCCTCTTGATCCGCCGTCCCATCGCGTTATATCCCGGTTTTCCCCTTTTGATTGACCGGGTAAACGCATGACGACGTCAGATACAGCTGTGCATACGCAGCCCTTCCAGGCCGAGGTTTCCGAGCTGCTGCACCTCATGGTGCACTCCGTCTATTCGGAGACCGACATCTTCCTGCGCGAGCTCGTCTCCAACGCCTCGGATGCCTGTGACAAGCTCCGCTACGAGGCGATCGAAAGTCCCGCGCTGCTGGGCGAGGGCGACGCGCTCAAGATCCGCATCATCCCGAACAAGACGGCCGGAACGCTCACGATCGCCGATAACGGCATCGGCATGGAGCGGCAGGAGCTGATCGACCATCTTGGCACCATCGCCCGCTCCGGCACCAAGGCGTTCGTCTCGAAGCTGAAGGAGGCCAAGGACGGCCTCGGCCTGATCGGCCAGTTCGGCGTCGGCTTCTATTCCGCCTTCATGGTCGCCGACAAGATCGTCGTCGTCAGCCGCCGCGCCGGCGAGAGCGACGTCTGGAGCTGGACGTCCTCCGGCGGCTCCGGCTTCGAGATCGCGCGGGCCAGCGAGGAAGACGCGGCGCGCGTGACACGCGGCACCGAGATCGTCCTGCACCTGAAGGACGACGCCAAGAAATATCTCGAGACCTACGAGATCGAGCGCATCGTCGGTGCCTATTCCGACAACATCCTGTTTCCCATCGAGCTGGTGCCGGAAGAGGGCGAGCCGCGCCAGATCAACTCGGCGAGCGCGCTGTGGCAGCGATCGAAATCGGAGCTTTCAGCCGAGGACTACAAGAAGGCCTATCAGCAGATCGCCTCCGCCTTCGACGACCCTGCGATGACGCTGCACTACCGCGCCGAGGGCCGCTACTCCTACGCCGTGCTGCTGTTTGCGCCGTCGACAAAGCCGTTCGACCTGTTCGAGCCCTCGCGCAAGGGGCGCGTCAGGCTCTATGTCCGCCGCGTCTTCATCACCGATGATGCCGATCTGCTTCCGGGCTATCTGCGCTTCATCCGCGGCGTCGTCGACAGCGAGGATCTTCCGCTCAACATCTCGCGCGAGATGCTCCAGAACAATCCGCAGCTCGTGCAGATCCGCAAGGCCGTGGCGACCCGTGTCGTGTCCGAGCTCGAGGGCCTCGCCGAGAAGGACGCGGAGAACTTCGCGAAGATCTGGGATGCTTTCGGCGCGGTGCTGAAAGAGGGCATCTACGAGGATTTCGAGCGTCGCGAAAAGCTGCTGGCGCTGTCGCGCTTCACCACCACGACGGGCGAGAAGCGGTCGCTGAAGCAGGTTGTCGCCGATTTCAAGCCGAACCAGACCGAGATCTATTATCTCGTCGGTGACAGCATCGAACGGCTGAAGTCCAACCCGCGGCTCGAGGCGGCGACCGCGCGCGGCATCGAGGTGCTGCTGCTGTCCGATCCGGTCGATGCCTTCTGGACCTCGATGCCGACGGAGTTCGAGGGCAAGCCGCTGAAGTCGCTGAGCCAGGGCGATCTCAATCTCGACCTGATCCCGCGCGTCGACGCGACGGACGAGGCGAAGAAGGACGAGCCGGAGGCGGACGAGGCCGCCACCATCGCGGTCATCAAGGCCGCCCTCGGCGAGCGCGTCAGCGACGTCAAGGCGTCCACGCGCCTCACCAGCTCGGCCTCCTGCCTCGTTGCCGACAGCCAGGGGCCGAGCCGCGAACTCGAGCGTATCCTGTCGCAGCAGAACCGCGGCATGCGCGCCAAGCCGGTCCTCGAGATCAATCTGCGCCATCCGATGGTGGGGGCGATCACCAAGGCTCAGGCCGGCTCCAAGGCCGTCGACGATCTCAGCCTGCTCCTGCTCGAGCAGGCGCAGATCCTGGACGGCGAGTTGCCGGAGGACCCGGCGGCGTTTGCGGCGAGGTTGAACCGGCTCGTGTTGCAGGGGCTCGGCGGATAGCGCCGCGGCGCACCGCCTCACCTTGCCGTCATCTGTACTTCGGAACAGTCGCCTCCGGCGTGGTGTTATGCCATATCAGGCCGTCGGCATCCGATCCGCCGACGCTACCGATTCGAGGATGTCTCCATGCGTTTGCCGATCCTGACCCTCACCGCGATTGTCATGCTGTTTGCTGCGGCAGATGCGCGCGCCCAGACCTATGACCCGCGCTATCCGGTGTGCATGCACGTCTACACGCCCGGCGGTTGGGGCGGCGGCGGCGATTACTACGATTGCTCCTTCACCTCGCTGCCGCAGTGCCGCGCCACGGCGTCGGGCCGCTCCGCGAGCTGCGACCTCAATCCCTATTACGCTTTTGACGAGCCTCCGCCGCCGCCGCGCCGGCGTCACAAGAAGGTGCAACAATAGCGATCCGCGATGCGGCACGCTGGAGCACTGCTCATGCGTTTCTCGTTCGGCCTGGTCGTAAGCATCGGTGCGGTGGTCGCGGCCGCGCCGTCGCATGCGCAAACCTTCGATCCCCGCTATCCCGTCTGCATGCACGTCTATTCCGGCTCGAGCGGCGGCGGCGGGGAGTGGTATGACTGCTCCTTCACCTCGCTGCCGCAGTGTCGCGCCACCGCGGCGGGCCGCGCCGCGACCTGCGATCTCAATCCGTATTATCCGGTCAGCGTGCCGTCGCCGCGCCAGCGTCACAGGCGAAGCGGCTAGCGCTCACTCCGCGGCCACCAATCCCTGTGCTTTCACCAGTCGCCAGCGCCTCCTGCGGTTGACCCAGATCAACGCGCGGAATTGCAATCCTCGTCACCCTCGTCCCGAAGCTCGGCATCAGGAGCCCGGCATCACGCCGGCCTGTTAGATCGGGCGCTTGAGGCGAGGACATCTGCATGAACAAGCGCACCGTTATCACGCTCATCGGCGCGACCTTTGGTTTGATCGCCGTTTCCCAGCCGGCCCGCGCGGACATGATCGCGCGTTACGAATGCAGCACCGCCGGTTTCTATAGCCAGGAGCCGATCGGCGACCGCCCCGACCACAATTTGGTGACTCAGGACTACGTCTGCGTCGGTGTCGATGGCCTGCTGAAGGGCGCGGTCTATTCCGCCTCCAATGCGGTGGAATGGGACGGCCCAAAAGCGACCATCGTATTCGGTGGTGGCGTGCACCGGATTCCCGGTGGACGTCTCGTCACGCAACTGATCGAAGGCTCCGCTCAGGCGGTCATGAAGGACGGCAAGCCCATTGGCGTCGAGTCCTCGGGCAAGGGGATCGTCAAATTCGGTTCGGGTCCGTTCGCCGGGTTAAGCGGCAAAAGCGTCAAGTTCGTCACCACTCCCGTCAATCCAATCCGGTTCAACCTCGAATTCACGGCAGACTGACGCCGCTGCGGAGGCGTGGCTTGTACCTCGGGAAACGCTATTCCTTCTTGATCCCCGACAGCTCGACCACCTTGCGCCAGCGCTCGGTCTCCGCCGTCAGCATGCCGCCGAACTCGCCGGCATTGCCGTGCAGCGGGATCGCGCCGAGTTCGGCGATGCGGACCTTGATCTCGGCGTCGGAGAGCGCGGTGTCGATCTCGCGATTGAGAAGATCGACGATCTCGCGCGGCGTGTCGTGCGGGGCGCCGACGCCGTAGAATGAGCTCGTCTCGTAGCCGGGCAGCGTCTCCGCGATCGGCGGCGCGTCCGGCAGGATCTCCGAACGCTCGCGCGTGGTGACGCCGAGCGCGCGCAGCTTTCCGGCGCGCACCAGCTCGAAGGACGAGGTGACGTTGTCGAACATGCCCTGGATCTGGCCGCTCATCACGTCGGTCAGGCCCGGCGCCGAGCCGCGATAGGGGACGTGGGTGAACCGCACGCCGGCCAGCGACTTGAACAGCTCGCCGGACAGATGCAGCGAGGTGCCGATCCCGGAGGAAGCGATCGACATCTTGCCGGGATTGGCCTTGGCGTAGGCGATGAAGTCGGCGACGGTTTTCACCGGCAGGTCGTTGTTGACGACCAGCACCAGCGGAATCCGCGCGACACCCGCGACCGGCGCGATGCTCTTGGCGAAATCATACGGCAGCGAAGGATCGAACGAGGCGTTGATCGCGTTCGCGGTCGAGGTTAGCAGCAGCGTGTAGCCGTCGGGGGCGGACGTGATGACCGCCTGCGTCCCGATATTGCTGCCGGCGCCCGGCTTGTTCTCGACCACGAAGGTCTGGCCGAGCCGTTCGGACAGGCGCTGGCAGAGCAGCCGCGACAGCACGTCGGTGGCGCCGCCCGGGGCATAAGGCACCACCCATTTCACGCTGCGCGATGGATAGGAGGGGTTGCCGATCGCAAAGGCGCGCGACGCAACGAGCGCAGCGACGGCACAGGCGGCGGTGTGGAGGAAATGTCGCTTGGTGATCATGGTCGTCTCCAATTCCCCTATCCCCGCAGCCGAGGCGAGGACACGCGCAGCGCGCCCAAATGACTCGTTTTGGTATCGCAAGAATTGCGCTGCGGCGCACGCCGATCCCATCGGCTTGGTAAAGGATGACTAGAGTTAATCGCGCACTAACCGGCTTTTACCTTGTCTCTTAACACCTGGGCAGGGCGCGCGGGCTAAGCTTGGGGAACCAGCAGACACGTTCCGAAAGTATGAACGGCATGACCACCGGCGTCATCGAGCAACCGAAGGCCGCGCGCGCGCCATCGGCGTCAAAGATCTGGCTGAAGGCGATCGAGCTGACCGCGCGGATCGAGACGCTGCCGGGCCGGCTGTTTGCCGACGTCGTCGACGATTGGGCGCAGCGTCAGCCCGACCGCGTCGCGCTGATCACGGATGACGCAGCGCTCGACTACGAAGGTTTGTCGAAACGCATCAACCGCTATGCGCGCTGGGCGCGCTCGGTCGGTGTGAGCAAGGGCGAAACTGTCGGTCTGATCATGCCGAACGGCCTCGACTACGTTGCCGCCTGGCTCGGCATCAGCCGGATCGGCGGTGTGGTCGCGCTGATCAATACAAAGCTTGTCGGGCAATCGCTCGCGCATTGCCTCGATGTCGCGAGGCCCCGGCACATCATCGTCGCGCACGACCTGGTGGAGACGCTGGAGAGTGCGAAGCCACATCTGAAGACCGAGGCCGAGGTCTGGACCCATGGCGATGCCCGCAGCGAGCGGGCCATCGACGTCGCGCTTGCCGCGCTCGACGACGGCCCGCTTTGTCCCGGAGAGCACGGCGACGTCACCATCGATGATCGCGCGCTGCTGATCTACACGTCCGGCACGACAGGCCTGCCCAAGGCCGCCAGCATCAGCCATCGCCGCATCCTCAATTGGGGCTTTTGGTTCGCCGGCCTCACCGGCGCCGGCCCACAGGACCGGCTCTACGATTGTCTGCCGCTGTTCCACTCGGTCGGCGGCATCGTCGCGCCGTGCAGCATGCTGGCCGCCGGCGGCTCGGTGGTGATCGCGGACAAGTTCTCGGCGTCGAATTTCTGGTCCGACATCGTGCGGCACGACTGCACGCTGTTCCAGTATATCGGCGAGCTCTGCCGCTATCTGCTCAAGGCGCCGCCGTCGGAATACGAGAACCGCCATCGGCTGCGGCTCGTCTGCGGCAACGGCCTGCGCGGCGACATCTGGGAGGACTTTCAGACCCGCTTCGCCATTCCTCGCATCCTCGAATTCTATGCGGCGACCGAAGGCAATTTCTCGCTGTTCAACGTCGAGGGCCAGCCCGGCGCGATCGGCCGTATCCCGCCGCTGCTCGCGCATCGTTTCCCCGCGAGCCTCGTCAAGCTCGACCCTGACAGCGGCGCGCCGTTGCGCAATGAAGAGGGTCTTTGCATCGCCTCCGCCCGCGGCGAGGCGGGCGAGGCCATCGGCCGCATCGGCACGGCGGACCAGGGCGGCGGCCGCTTCGAGGGCTACACGGACGCCGGGGAGACCGAGAAGAAGATCCTGCGTGACGTCTTCGCCAGGGGCGATGCCTGGTTCCGCACCGGCGATCTGATGCGGCTCGACGACAAGGGCTTCTTCCATTTCGTCGATCGCATCGGCGACACCTTTCGCTGGAAGGGCGAGAACGTCGCGACCTCGGAGGTCAACGACGCCGTGCGCGATTTTACCGGCGTCATCGACGCCACCACTTACGGCGTCAGCATCCCTGGCACCGACGGCCGCGCCGGCATGAGCGCAATCGTCGTGAACGAGGGATTTGACGTCGCGGCATTGCCCGCGCATCTCGCACAGCGCCTGCCGGCCTACGCCCGCCCGGTCTTCATCCGCATCTCGCGCGAGCTCGATGCGACCGAGACGTTCAAGCAGAAGAAGGGCGAGCTCGCGCGCGAGGGATTCGACCCCGGCGCGATCTCCGAGCCGCTGTTCATGGCGGAGCCGAAATCCGGCGACTATGTCGCACTGACTTCCGAGGCTTATGCGCAAATCGTCGACGGTGCGATCAGGTTCTAAACGGATAAACGAGAATCGCCGCCACGAACTCCCTGCGTTCCCTCCCCCCTTGTGGGGGAGGGTTAGGGAGGGGGTAGCCCAGCAAAAGGTGTCTGAGAGTTCGCAAGCTGCCTGGAAGCGATGGAGGGAGTCCCCGTGTGGCCCCCCTCCCTGCCCCTCCCCCACAAGGGGGGAGGGAATGAGAGAGTAGTGCTCACCTCACTTTGAACTCACGGCAAAATCCGCCAGATAGGTCCAATTTTATCTGAATTGTCCAAGAAGCCATTTACCTCTGTCGGGTAAACAGACGGCCATGGGGAGGCGGTCATCAAGAGCCGCCGCAAGACATACGATCGATCAACAAAGCAAGAGGCAAGCCAGCCATGTCGGTAAGGTCCAAGGTCATTGAAGCGATCCAGCAGATCGCCAAGGAACAGCACGTCGCGCTTCCCGCGCTCTCGGACGATCTGTCCCTGCACGAGACGGGTTTCGACTCGCTCGCCTTCGCGATCCTTGTCGCTCGGCTCGAGGACGAGACCGGTGTCGATCCGTTCACCATTTCCGAGGACGCAGCGTTCCCCGCCACGGTCGGCGATTTCGTGCGGGCCTACGAAAATGTCCCCGCGTGAGATCTTTGCGCTTCGCGATCATCTCGGCGCGGAGCTGAAGGGCCGTACGCTGTCGGATGCGCACGATGTCGTGTCGCTGACCGACATCCTGTCGCAGACGGTCCTGGGCGGCCGCCTGCGCGAGCTGTCCGGCCGCGCGGTGCTGCTCAAATTGTCCGACCAGCTCCGGTCGGGCCTTGCCATGATCGAGCTCGACGGCGTCGCCCGCCGCATGCTGCTGTGTCCGCCCGATCTCAATCCGGCGTATCTGGACGCGCTGATCGCGGATGCCGGGATCGATGCCGTCGTCACCGACGAGCCCGATCGCTGGGCTGAGACCGGCGTGCCGCTGGTCGTCACCGCACAATTGCCGCTTCAAGCCACCGCGCCCGCGCAGACCGAGCGCGCCACCGAATGGCTGATGCTGACCTCGGGCACGTCAGGCGTGCCGAAGATCGCCGGCCATACGCTGGAAGCGCTGACCGGCGCGATCGTCGCCGAAGGCCCCGCGCGCGGACCGGCGCCGGTGTGGGCGACGTTCTACGACATTCGCCGCTATGGCGGCCTCCAGATCTTCCTCCGCGCCATCCTCTCCGGCGGCTCCATGGTGCTGTCGGATCCGCATGAGGCCCTCGCCGATCACGTCGCTCGGCTGAACGCGCGCGCGGTCTCCCACATCTCCGGCACGCCCTCGCACTGGCGCAAGCTTCTGATGAGCGGCTCGGCCGCGCAATTCGCGCCGGCTTACGTCCGTCTCTCCGGCGAGATCGCCGACCAGGCGGTGCTCGACGGCCTGAAGGCGGCATTCCCGAATTCCTCGGTCGGCCATGCCTACGCCTCGACCGAGGCCGGTGTCGGCTTCGCCGTGAATGACGGGCTCGAAGGCTTTCCGGCCGACTATCTCGGCAACCGCAACGGCGTCGAGATGAAGGTCGTGGACGGCTCGCTGCGCATCCGCTCGACGCGCACCGCACATGCCTATATCGGCCGCGACGCCGCCGCGCTCACCGATGATGACGGATTTGTCGACAGCGGCGATATTGTCGAGCTGCGCGGGGACCGCTATTATTTCGTCGGCCGCCGCGGCGGCATCATCAATATCGGTGGGCTGAAGGTCCACCCCGAGGAGATCGAGGCTGTCATCAATCGCCATTCCGACGTCCGGATGTCGCGGGCCAAGTCGCGGAAGAGTCCGATCACCGGCGGCATCGTGGTCGCCGACGTGATCCTCGCCGACGGCACCGACCAGGCGCGCGCGAAGGAGATTCGCGACCAGATCCTGGATCAATGCCGCGCGCAGCTCGCTTCCCACAAGGTGCCGGCGGTGATCCGCTTCGTCGAGACGCTCGACGTCACCCCGGCCGGCAAACTGGCGCGCACCGATGCATAATGTCCTCGTCACCGGCGGCAGCCGCGGTATCGGCCTTGCGATTGGCAAGCGTCTGGCTGGCGCCGGCTACAACGTGATTGCCGCGGCGCGCCGCGAGAGCGACGAGCTCAGGGCCGCCATTGGCGAGTCCGAGGGTCGTCTGCATTTCCGAGCCTGCGATCTCGCGGTGATCGACGCGATTCCCGCTTTCGCAAAGCTCGTGCGCGACGAATTCGGCCCGATCTACGGCCTCGTCAACAATGCCGGCCTCGGCACCGAAGGCCTGCTCGCGACCATGCACAATTCCGAGATCGAGGCGCTGGTGCAGCTCAACGTGCTGTCGCCGATCATTCTCACCAAATATGTCGCACGGCAGATGATGGCCGATGGTGCCGGCCGCATCATCAACATCTCCTCGATCATCGCGACGACCGGCTATAACGGCCTGTCCGTCTATGGCGCGACCAAGGCGGCCGCCACCGGCTTTACCCGCTCGCTCGCGCGTGAAGTCGGCAAGCTCGGCATCACCGTGAACGCGATTGCGCCTGGTTTCATCGACACCGAGCTGACTCACAATCTCTCCGACGAAGGACGCAAACGCATCGCGGGCCGAAGTGCATTGCGCCGGCTGCCGGAGACGGAAGACGTCGCACGGATGGTGGAATATCTGCTCGGCGATGGCGGCCGCAACGTCACGGGCACCGTGTTCACGGTCGACGCCGGGAACACGGCGTAAGGCGGAACTTCACCGCCACAATTGCATTGATTCGGCGCAATGACATTCGACCGGATTTGGTCGTAAGATGCCCCCGCAATCGATTGGGTTACGTCAATCGATCTGCCCCAATCGACAGGGAGCAGTGCATGACCATGCGAAACATGACCGCTTCAAATCAGGGCCGGACGGAGCAATCGCGCGCGAAGCCGGACGACGTCCGTTGTCCGCCGATGACGCACCAGAATTCCGGCGATCACGGTCACGAGATGTACCCGCAGCAATTCGTGCGCTTGGTCGGCTGCCATGACGCGTCTCACGACGCCTTGCGCAACCGTGAGGATGAGAAGCTGCACTAGTCGCTCACGTCCGAGGCTTAGGCAGGTCAATCCGTTCGTGTGAGAATTCCGGCGGCCCTTCGGTGAGGCGGCGGATGCGACGCTCGCGTTCGTCCTCCGGCAATGCGGGATCGAGCAGTCCCTCGATCTCATGCACCGCGAGCTCCTCGAGCCTGGTCGCGTCCGAGACGACCGTGGACCCCGATGCCGGTGTGGGAGGCGCGATCCTCAGGCCGAACTCGACCAGCTTGCAGATCGCATCCGAGCGCGACAGTTGATGGGCCTCCGCCCAGGCATCGACGGTGGCGGTCAGCAGCTCCGGCATTTTCACCGCACTGATCACGTCCAGCCCCGTGCGTCGGCGTACCGGCGAGGTGGAGTCCTTGCTACCAAAATCAGACACCCCGATCATCCCGCGCAACCATTTCAGATGGCTCAACCGTAAACGTCATTTTCGGCCGGCTGTTTGATGCTGATCAATGACAAGCTGCGGCATTGCGGCGCGGTGCGATCTTGTTGTCCGCCGCCATTTCGGCCAATGATCGGGACTTCGAGGGGGCGCCAGCCGGCGAACCCGGATCGGTCCTGCCACGTACTTCTCCTGGACGCGTCCAACCATTCGGCATCATCCGATGACATCAGGCGAATCCTTCTATGGCGGCATCCCCGTCTTCCGCGGCTTCACCAGCCTGATGGACCCCGCGCTCTATGCGTCGCTGCCGGATGACTGGAGCATCGGTGTCGCCGACATCGTCGATTCCACCAAGGCGATCGCGGCGCAGCGCTACAAGGCGGTCAACATGGCCGGCGCTGCCGTGATCGCGGCGGTGACCAATGCGCTTGAGGGACGGGAATTCCCCTTCGTGTTCGGCGGTGACGGCGCGAGCTTTGCGGTCGCGCCCGGCGATCTCGATCGCGCCCGGGACGCGCTGGCTGCGACCGCGACCTGGGTACGGGAGGATCTCGATCTGACGATGCGTGTTGCGCTGGTGCCGGTGAGTGCGATCCGGGCGCAAGGTCTCGACGTGCGCGTCGCGCGCTTCGGTCCGTCGGCGAACCTGTCCTATGCGATGTTCTCCGGCGGCGGGCTCGCCTGGGCCGACGCCGCGATGAAGCGCGGTGAGTTCGCCGTCGCTGAGGCGCCGGCCGGCACGCAGCCGGATCTGTCCGGCCTGTCCTGCCGCTTCGAGGTGATTCCGGCCTCGCGCGGCCTGATCCTGTCCGTTCTGGTGATGCCGGCACGCGGCGCGGACCCGCCGGCGTTCCGCAAGGTGATCGAGGACATCATCCACCTCGTCGAACGCAGCCCGGACGGCGCCCGCCCGGTGCCGCCACAGGGGCCGCCGCTGAAATGGCCGCCGCAGGGGCTGGACTACGAAGCCCGCACCAAGCGCGGCGGCCCGCTGCTCGCGCGCCGCGCCGGCGTGCTGGCCTACACGCTGTTCGCCTATCTGATCATGCGCTTCGACATCAAGGTCGGCGGCTTCGTGCCCAACCTCTACAAACGTCAGGTGGTCGAGAACTCGGACTTCAGGAAATATGACGACGGCCTGCGCATGATCCTCGACTGTACACCCGAGCTCGAACGCGCCCTCAGCGATCGTCTTGCGGCTGCCGCGCGCGAGGGCGTCGTGCGCTACGGCCTCTACCCGCAGGACGCCGCGATGATGACCTGCTTCACGCCGTCGGCGCTGCGCAGCGACCACGTGCACTTCATCGACGGCGCGCGGGGCGGCTACGCCTCGGCGGCGACGGCGCTGAAGGCGATGATGGCTTGAAGCGCTAGCGTCCCGCGCGCGTCCAGGTTTCGCCCCCGCAAAGCGCGCCGACGCAGCCTTCGACCCGCAGCGAGTCTGCACCCGTGACCGAGACGCTGCTCGCATAGGTGCTGCCGTCGTCGGCATTGTAGATCTGGCCCGACCATTTGTTCGGGCCGGACGGCTGCATGCCGCTGAACAACGGCAGGCCGATCATCGGCCGTCTCGCCAGCGCGGGATTGGGATTCTTGCTGTCGGTGGCGGGCTGGCCGGTCGCGGTGTCCATGGGTTCGCGCAGCCAGACGATAACGCCGCAGAGGCCGCCGCCGCACTTGCTGATCTTGACGCGGGCGTCGCCGGCCTGCGTGAGCCAGGTCCCGTCGGCGCTCTGCGCTTGGGCGGCGGTCGCGCCAAGCAGCGCAGCCAGAAGGACGACGAGAGTAGCGAATCTGGAAATCATGGAGAGGCCCCGAAGTGGAGCGCCTCCATAGCAGCCCAGCAGGATAGTGCAACGCTGGATGGAATCACATTCCCGCGCTTACTTGCCTGCGCTCATTTGCCCCAGCGCGCGAAAGCGACGGAGACCGCGGTCGACAGTCCGAACACCACCATCGCGCCGCCGACCAGCGCGAACAAGGTCCAGGCCGGCGCTTGCGCCATCATGAGGACGCCGCCGCCGATCGCGACGATCAGAAGCCGCGCGGTGGAGGCCAGCACCGGTCCGCCGACGCGCGCGGCGCCCTGTGAGGAGAAGTACAGCGACACGCCCATGCCGAAGAACGCGAAGGCCGGGCCGGCCCAGTGGAAATAGCTGTGCGCGGCGGCGGTGACGCCGGGGTCGGCGGTGAAGAGCGAGGCCCACAACGCGGGATCGAGCGCGATGACGAGTCCGATCAGGCCGACGGTGAGGGCGGACGCCGCGGCTGCGGTCCAGGCCACGCGCCGTGCGCGCTTCACTTGTCCGGCGCCGATCGCCATGCCGACCATCGGCACCGAGGCGATGCCGAAGGCGAAGGTGATCGGGATCAGCAGAAATTCCAGCCGCGAGCCGATGCCGTAACCGGCCAGCATCTCGGTGCCGAACGTCGCCAGGATCCTGGTGAAGATCAGAATGGTGAGCACGGTCTGCAGCGGCGAGAGGCAGGCGACCGCGCCCACCTTGAGGATGTCCAGGAACATCGCGCGCTCAAAATAAAACGCGCGGAAATCCAGCGGCAGCCGGCTGCGGCCTGACAAGAGATACCAGAGGAAGAAGACCGCGGCGCAGGTGAATGCGATCAACTGGCCGGCGGCGACGCCCGGCATGCCGAATTGCTTCACGCCGAACAGGCCGAGCCCCAGCGTGCCGCCGAGCGCGATCTGGAGCACGCTTGCCCCGATCAGTGTCATCGAGGGCAGGCGCATGTCGCCGGTGCCGCGGATCACCGAGGCCAGCGTGTTGACGAGCCAGATCGCGACCGCGCCGGAGAACAGCACCTGCGAATAACCGCAGGCTTCCTCGAGCACGCGCTCGCGGCCGCCGAGCAGCGTGAAGAACGAGCGGCCGAAGACCAGCATCGTTACCGTGAAGAACAGCCCGCCGCAGAGGCCGATGATGGCGGCATGCAGCGCCAGCGTCGCGGCGCGGTCGCGATCCCCGGCGCCGAGCGCGCGGCTGATCGCGGATGAGACGCCGCCGCCCATCGCGCCCGCGCTCATCATCTGCGTCAGCATCGCGAACGGGAACACCAGCGCGATCGCCGCGAGCGGGATGGTGCCGAGCCGGCCGATATAGGAGGTCTCGGCGATCGCAACCAGCGTGCTGCCGACCATCGCGATCATGTTGGGGATCGCGAGCCGCAGCAGCATCGGCAGGATCGGCGCCGTCAGCAGGCTGGCGATGGGGGAGGCGACCGGTGCACGCGGCGGGGCGGCGTCTATGGGGGCGTCGATCGTCATGTCCACGGTGCGGAATATTGGATGATGATCGACATATTACAGGGCGTGGCTCTCTGGCACCAGCCCTCCGGTCACGCAGGGCTCACCAGGGCAAGCCGCATAGGTCGATGGTGCCCAGCGTCGGCGCGCGGACGATGTTGAAGACGTACGGCGCCATGTAGTCGAAGCGGATCCGCCCCTCCGGCTGCTCGCAATAGACCTCGCCCTTGAAGGGCAGCCAGCTGCGGGATTCGTAGAACGCAAAATTGTGCGGCTCGCAGAACAGCAGCGCGAAGCGGACCGCCTCGTTGGCGCGCATGGTGTGCACCGCCGCGTCGATAGCCATGGTGGCGTAGCCGCGACCGCGCCGGTCCTCGCGCGTGCAGACGCCGCCGATGCCGCCGGCGTGAACCTTCTGCCCGTTCCAGGTGACGGTGCGAAAGTAGACGCCGACGTGGCAGACGAGGCCGTCCTCGGGCGTCTCGAGCAGCACGCGAAGATGGGCGTTGTCCCATTTGACGTGAGCCCAGGGCTTGTCCGCGACCACATGCGGTCCCCAGACCGCCTGATGCAGCGGCTCGGTGATCGGCCACGAGGCGTCGCCGTTCAAGATGTCGATCTCGATGGTCATGGCTTCGTCCTTCGCAGCTCCGCTTCGTGGCGCATTCGTTCTGTCATAAGCGCTTCAAAGGCAACGATATTTTATGGCGAACCGCACGGCTGATGACCAGCGCGTGCTGCGACGATTTTATGCAATCCAGCCAAGCGGCACCCATCACGCGTTTTCGCAAATTCTGAGGTATTTAACGGCCGCGGAACCTTCTATAAGGGATGACCGTTAGAACACGTTCCCCACCCAGTTGCGGACAAGAACCCATGACCTTTACGCTGCCCCCTCTCCCTTACGCCTATGACGCCCTCGGCCAGTTCATGTCGAAGGAGACGCTCGAATTCCACCACGACAAGCATCATCAGGCCTACGTCACCAACGGCAACAACGCGCTCAAGGGCACCGAATGGGAAGGCAAGTCCCTTGAGGAGATCGTCAAGGGCTCGTTCGGCAAGAACCCCGCGGTGTTCAACAATGCCGGCCAGCACTACAACCACATCCACTTCTGGAGCTGGATGAAGCCCAATGGCGGCGGCACCAAGCTGCCCGGCAAGCTCGAGAAGAAGATCAACGAGGACCTCGGCGGCTTCGAGAAGTTCAAGACCGACTTCCAGGCGGCCGGCGTCGGCCAGTTCGGCTCCGGCTGGTGCTGGCTCCAGGTCAAGAACGGCAAGCTCGAGATCTCCAAGACCCCGAACGGCGAGAATCCGCTGGTGCACGGCGCCACCCCGATCCTCGGCTGCGACGTCTGGGAGCACTCCTACTACATCGACTATCGCAACCGCCGTCCGGACTATCTCAAGGCGTTCGTCGAGAACCTCGTGAACTGGGAATACGTCGAGTCCCTGTTCGACAAGGCGTAAGGCTTTACTCCGTCATTCCGGGGCGATGCGTAGCATCGAACCCGGAATCTCGAGATTCCGGGTTCGGCTTCGCCGCCCCGGAATGACAGACAAGGCGGTCGCATGCGCGGCCGCCTTTTTGCTGTGCGGAATTGATTGAACCAGTCCTGCGCCGTGCGCGCATCGGTCTGTGATCGTACCGTTTGCATCGCATGGACGGCGCCCTTAATCAGGACGGGCATCACCATCGAGCCGCCCCACACCCGTTGTCAGACCCTTCCCCGAAAGACCCGGCGCCTGCCGAGGACGCGGAGTCCGAGCCGCGGCCGGGACGCGTGCGCAAGCCGATCGGCTGGTCGACCATCATTATCGCGGCCCTGGTGGCGGTGAGCGCGGCGCTGGTCTGGCGGCGTGACGGCACCGACGGCGTTCTCGACATTCTCACCCACGACCTCTCGCTGTTCGGCGGCATCCTGCCGCGCGTGCTGGCAGGATGCCTGCTCGGCGCCTTCATCTCCGAGATCCTGCCGCACGAAAAAGTCTCGCGCTCGCTCGGGCCGCAATCCGGCCTGAAGGGCCTTCTGATCGGCACCGCCTTTGGCGCGATCCTGCCGGGCGGTCCCTTCACCGCCTATCCCGTGGCGAGCGCGCTGCTGGCGGTCGGCGCTGATTTCGGCGCCACCATCGCCATGGTCGTGAGCTGGACCCTGATCGGCTACGGCCGGGCGGTCGCCTGGGAAATCCCGATCATGGGCACCGATTTCACGCTGTGGCGGATCGTCATCTCGCTGCCGCTGCCGGTGCTCGCAGGCGGCCTCGGCCGCTTCGTCTATGTCCGGCTCTATCCGAAGTGTGACAGCGATGAGGAGGCGAGTTGAGCGCGGCGCTCCTCATCGACATCCTGCTATGGGGCTCGGTCTTCGGCGTCGGCCTGATCGCTTTCCGTCGCGGCCCGCCGGTGTTCAAGGCTTCGCTGCGCGAAGGCTCGATGGACTTCATCAACATCGTGCCGCGGATCGCGTTGGGGGTGATCGGCTCCGGCTACATCGCCGCCATCATCCCCCAGGAGGTGATCACCGGCTGGCTCGGACCGGACAGCGGCTGGCTGGGGGTCGCGACCGCCGTGGTCGCCGGTGCCGCCACGCCCGGCGGCCCCGTGATCGGCTTCTCCATCGGGACCGTGGCGCTGAAGTCGGGCGGCGGGGTGCCGCAAGTGGTCGCCTATGTCGTCGCCTGGGCGCTGTTTGCCTTCCAGCGGGTGATTTTGTGGGAAATCCCGTTCATGCCGGCCCGTTTCGTCTGGTTCCGCTGCGCCGTCTCGGTGCCGTTCCCGTTCGTGGCGGCCGCCATCGCGATGGTGATCGGCAAGCCCTGAGCCCGGCGTGGACAGGCGTAATGTTATAATATAACGTCCAGACATGGTTCCCGCCGCGTCCCACGCCCACCATCACGACCATGCCCACGGCCATTCTCATGGCGACGCGCATTCGCACGGGCACGACCACACCCATGCCCACGTCCATGACGCGACCTCGCCGCATCCGGCCCAGGCGGCGCCCTGGTCGATCCTGCGCATGACCATGGCGGGCCGCCTCTCGGCCGCCGTTGCCGTCTGCGCCGTGCTCTGGGGCATCGTCTTTCTGGCAATGAGGTGACGATGGCGGCGCTGCATTTCCACAACGTCACGCTGGGCTACGACCGGCATCCGGCCGTGCACCATCTCAACGGCGAGGTTGCGCCGGGTGCGCTGGTCGCCGTGATCGGCCCGAACGGCGCCGGCAAGTCGACCCTGCTGCGCGGCATCGTCGGCATCCTCAGGCCGCTCGACGGCAGCATCCATCTCGGCGGGCTCGACTCCCGCGATATCGCCTATCTGCCGCAGAGCGCGGAGATCGACCGCAGCTTCCCCATTTCGGTGTTCGACTTCGTCGGCACCGGCCTGTGGCGCGGCACCGGCCTGTTCGGCGGAATCGGCAAAGCCGCGCGCGAAAAAATCCTCCGCGCGATCGGCGCCGTTGGGCTGAATGGCTTCGAGAACCGCCCGATCGGCACGCTCTCCGGCGGTCAGATGCAGCGCGTGCTGTTCGCGCGCGTGTTGCTCCAGGACGCGCGGTTGATCGTGCTCGACGAGCCCTTCAACGCCATCGACAGCAAGACCACGACTGACCTGCTCGCGCTGGTGAAGCGCTGGCACGGCGAGGGCCGCACGGTGCTCGCCGCGCTGCATGACATGGAGATGGTGCGCAGCCATTTCACCGAGACCCTGGTGCTGGCGCGCGGCCCTGTGGCATGGGGCCCGACGGCGGAGGTGCTGACGCCGGAGAACCTCATGGTCGCGATGCGGATGTGCGAGGCGTTCGACGACAGCGCCGCGGCCTGCGCGGCCGACGATGCCCGCTCGCGGGCGGGCGTGACCGCAAATGCTCCATGACGCGCTGATCGGTCCGTTCACCGAATTTGAGTTCATGCGGCGCGCGCTTGCCGCCGTGATCGCGCTGTCGCTCGCGGGCGCGCCGATCGGCGTATTCCTGATGCTGCGACGGATGAGCCTCGTCGGCGATGCCATGGCGCATGCGATCCTGCCGGGCGCGGCGGTCGGCTTCCTGCTCTCCGGTCTCAATCTGTTTGCAATGACGGCCGGCGGCCTGTTCGCGGGCTTTGCGGTCGCGATCCTCGCCGGTGTGGTCGCGCGCTCGACCGGGCTGAAGGAGGACGCGTCGCTCGCGACCTTCTACCTGGCCTCGCTGGCGCTGGGGGTGACCATCGTCTCGATCAAGGGCACCAATATCGACCTGCTGCACGTGCTGTTCGGCAACATCCTCGCGATGGACGACCAGACGCTGCTGGTGGTCGCCTTCAACGCCACGGTGACGCTGCTGGTGCTCGCCGTGATTTACCGCCCGCTGGTGATCGAGAGCGTCGATCCGTTGTTCCTGCGCACCGTCAGCCGGGCCGGGGGACCTGCGCATCTCGCTTTCCTCGCGCTCGTCGTGATCAACCTCGTCAACGGCTTTCAGGCGCTCGGCACGCTGCTCGCGGTGGGGCTGATGATCCTGCCGGCCGGCATCGCGCGGTTCTGGTCGCGCGATCTCACGGCGATGATCTGCATCGCGGTCGTCGCCGCCGCGGTCTCGGGCTATGCCGGCCTCGTGCTGTCGTTCCAGACCCGCGTGCCGTCGGGCCCTGCGATCATTCTGGTCGCGACCGTGCTCTACATCGTCTCGGTGCTGTTCGGCCGGGTCGGCGGTATCGTCCGGCAGCTGTTTCCCGGCCGGCATCTGGAAGCGTGACCGCAATGCGCTTCCTTCCGCTCCTTGCCTTGCTGCTGACCGCCTCGCCGCTGCATGCCGCGGAACGGCTCAACGTCGTCGCCAGCTTCTCGATCCTCGGCGACTTCGTCCGCAACGTCGGTGGAGACCGGGTCAGCGTCACCACGCTGGTCGGCCCCGACAGCGACGTCCATGTCTACACACCGGCGCCAAGCGATGCGAAGCGGATCGCGGACGCAAAGTTCGTTGTCGTCAATGGGCTCGGCCTCGAGGGCTGGCTGCCGCGCCTCGTGCAATCCTCCGGCAGCAAGGCAACGGTCGTCACCGCCAGCGCCGGCATCGCGCCCCTGAAGCTTGGCTCGGCTGCCGATCCGCATGCCTGGCAGTCCGTCCCCAACGCCAAGGTTTACGTGACGGATATCGCCAACGCGCTGGCCGCGGCCGATCCCGAGGACGCGGAGTTCTTCCGCGCCCAGGCCAAGGCCTATCTGGAAAAGCTCGAAACGCTCGACCGCGAGGTGCGCGAGGCCGTTGCGAAGATTCCGCCCGAGCGGCGCAAGGTGATCTCCACCCATGACGCCTTCGGCTATTTCGCCGCCGAATACGGTATCCAGTTCATCGCGCCGCTCGGCGTCTCCACCGAAACCGAGCCGAGCGCGCGGGACATCGCCGCCATCATCGGCCAGATCAAAGGCCAGAAGATCCCGGCGGTATTCTTGGAGAATATCAGCGACGACCGCCTGATCCGGCGGATCGCGGCCGAGACCGGGGCAAAGGTCGGCGGGACCTTGATTTCGGACGGTTTGACGGGTGAAAAGGGGTCCGCACCCACTTACATTGACATGGTCAGGCACAATATAAAGGCCCTGACCAGCGCGCTTGACCACTAGGGCAGGGGCCACCCCGCCTCGCGTCGCGCGAAAGAGCCCGACCCCGGAGTAGTTATGTCTGAAGCGACCTCCCAGAAAATTCCCGTGACCGTCCTGACCGGCTATCTCGGCGCCGGCAAGACAACGCTTTTGAACCGCATCCTTTCGGAAAACCACGGCAAGAAATACGCCGTCATCGTCAACGAGTTCGGCGAGATCGGCATCGACAACGACCTCATCATCGGCGCCGATGAGGAAGTGTTCGAGATGAACAATGGCTGCATCTGCTGCACCGTGCGCGGCGACCTCGTGCGCATCATGGACGGGCTGATGAAGCGCAAGGGCAAGTTCGACGCCATCATCGTCGAGACCACCGGCCTTGCCGATCCGGCGCCGGTGGCCCAGACCTTCTTCGTCGACGAGGACGTGCAGAAGAACGCGCGCCTCGACGCGGTCGTGACGGTCGCCGACGCCAAATGGCTGTCCGACCGTCTGAAGGACGCGCCCGAGGCCAAGAACCAGATCGCCTTTGCCGACGTCATCGTGCTGAACAAGACCGATCTCGTCACCAAGGGTGAGCTCGCCGAGGTCGAGGCCCGCATCCGCGCCATCAACCCCTATGCGAAACTCCACCGCACCGAGCGCTGCTCGGTGGCGCTGGCCGACGTGCTCGACCGCGGCGCGTTCGACCTCGACCGCATCCTCGACATCGAGCCGGACTTTTTGGAGGCCGACGATCACGACCACGACCATGATCATCACCACCACGGCCACGACCATCATCACCACGATCACGGCCACGGCCTGAAGCACTATCACGACGAGGACATGCAATCGCTGTCGCTCAAGACCGACAAGCCGCTCGACCCGAACATGTTCATGCCCTGGCTCCAGAACCTGGTGCAGGTCGAGGGCGGCAAGATCCTGCGCTCCAAGGGCATCCTCGCCTTCCACGACGACGATGACCGCTACGTCTTCCAGGGCGTCCACATGATGCTGGAGGGTAACCACCAGCGGAAATGGAAGGACGGCGAGCCGCGCGAGAGCCGCCTCGTCTTCATCGGCCGCGAATTGCCGGAAGAGGCCATCCGCAAGGGTTTTGAGAGCTGCATCGTCTCGTGATGAAAGAGTTTACGCCCGCCCCCGATTCCGCTTCGATCGTCTCCGTCACCGACCGCGTCAAGCCGGTCGCGCTCGGCATGGGCGTGACGTCGGTGCATTTCCTCGGTGACCGCGCCGCCTTCGTCGGCGGCGAGGAGAACGTCGCGTTCGTCGATAGCCAGGGCGAGATCACCACCGTCGCCGTCCACGGCGGCGGCATTCTCTCGACCGTGTCCGACGGCAAGCGCCTCGTCATGGGCGGCGACGACGGCAAGGTCGTGTCGCTCGATGCCAAGGGCGAGGTGACGTTGCTCGCCACCGACCCCAAGCGCCGCTGGATCGACGCGGTGGCGCTGCACGCGGACGGGGCCTTCGCCTGGTCCGCCGGCAAGACGGCGACCGTCAAGAGCGGCAAGAACGAGGAAAAGTCGCTCGAGGTGCCCTCGACCGTCGGCGGGCTTGCGTTCGCGCCGAAGGGCCTGCGGCTCGCGATTGCGCATTACAACGGCGCGACGCTGTGGTTTCCGAACATGGCGGCATCGGCCGAATTCCTGCCCTGGGCCGGCTCGCATCACGCGGTCACATTCAGCCCGGACAACAAGTTCCTGGTCACCGCGATGCACGAGCCGGCGCTGCACGGCTGGCGGCTGGCCGATAACCGCCACATGCGTATGACCGGCTATCCCGGCCGCGTTCGCTCGATGTCCTGGAGCGCGGGCGGCAAGGCGCTTGCGACCTCGGGTGCCGACACCGTCATCCTGTGGCCGTTCGGCAGCAAGGACGGCCCGATGGGCAAGGAGCCCGCGATGCTCGCGCCGCTGCAGGCGCGCGTCTCGGTCGTCGCCTGCCATCCCAAGAACGACATCCTCGCCGCCGGTTACAGCGACGGCACCGTGCTGATGGTGCGGCTGGAGGACGGCGCCGAGATCCTGGTCCGCCGCAATGGCACACCGCCGGTGGCGGCGCTCGCCTGGAACGCCAAGGGCACGCTGCTGGCGTTTGCGGATGAAAATGGGGACGGCGGCCTGCTGGAGCTTTGAACTGTCATCGTTCCGGCCGTATAGGGGGCCATGCGGTTTCTGACGACGTTCCAGATTGCTGATTTCGCCGACACGCTGGTCAGCCTGTTCACGGCCTTCGTGCTGGGCACGCTGATCGGCGCCGAGCGGCAGTATCGCCAGCGCACCGCGGGCCTGCGCACCAACGTGCTGGTCGCGGTGGGTGCGGCCGCCTTCGTCGATCTCGCCATGCACCTGACCGGGGCCGACGGCGCGGTGCGCGTGATCTCCTACGTCGTCTCCGGCATCGGCTTCCTCGGCGCCGGCGTTATCATGAAGCAGGGCATGGACGTGCGCGGGCTCAACACCGCGGCGACGCTGTGGGCCTCGGCCGCGGTCGGCTCCTGCGCCGGCGCCGACATGGTCGCGCAGGCGGCCGCGCTGACCGTGTTCGTCATCGCCGGCAACACCATGCTGCGCCCGCTGGTCAACGCCATCAACCGCATTCCGCTGAATGAGAAGACTTCGGAGGCGACCTACTATTTCAAGCTCGCGGTGGCGGCGGATGCCTTGCCCGACATGCGCGACCGGCTGGTCGAGAAGCTCGAGGGCGCAAAATATCCGGTGGCCGATATCGACGTGGTCGAGACCGGGGACGATCTGATCGAGATCGTCGCAAAGCTGGTCGCGACCGCGGTCGATCCGAACGAGCTGAACGCGGTGGCGACCGATCTTCAGCACCTGCCGGGCGTGCGCCACGCCACCTGGGAAGTCAGCACAACGGACTGAGGGCATGGCCGAACAGGCTCGCGGACTGTTTATGCGATTGTGCCGCCTAGCAATCCTGCGGATTGCGCTCTCGTCAGTTGTGCCGTTCATCGCTCCGGCGCATGCCGACAGAATCGGCTATGAGGGCGTCGTCGATATCTCGGCTGAGGCGGGGACGCTTCGCGCCGAACATCATCACGATTGGGGCTATAGTAGCGAAAAATCACGCTGGAAGATGATCTCTTCGACAAGAGACCCCTTCACCGCGGACAATGACTATTCCTATCTGCGCTTGCACGACACCACGACCGGTACAGAGTTATTTCGCCGCCCCGTTCCGGCACTGACATACATCTGGATTTCGCCCAATCTGAAATACGTTGTCGGGCTTTCGCACATCATGCTTTGGAATCCGTGCCAACTCGTTGTTTTTTCCAAGTCGGGCGATCGCTTGCTTGAACGGGACATGGTCAGCGCGGATTGGCCGGGAGTAAGATGGAGCGCGTCAAATTGGATCTACTGGTACAAAGAGCCCGCGCCGAAGATCGCCATCGCTGACGACGGGACTAACGCCACGCTCACAATCGAAGATCCGCTTGGGGTTCCCCGTCAGTTTCAGTTCCCGGCGGCTCGCTAGCCGCGGCGGAACCGGTGCGCTCCAATTTCGTTGATCCCGCGGACAAAGGCGGTGATCGACATGCCCGGCCAATATGACAAGCGCAGACTGAAAATCGACCTGATGATCGCCTGTTCGCTGTTTGCAGCCGGCGTCGTGGTGTCAGGCCTGTCGCTGGCGCAAATCCGCGCCGAGAGCCGGATGCAGACGGCGCAGGCGACAGGGCCGCTCCAGGGCACGCCGTCCGACGATCAGAGCAAGACTCCGGCTGAATCAAAGCCCGGCGGAGACCGGCCGACCACACCGGCGCCCGAGCCCGCGCGCCCCGATCCGCAGACGCAAGGCGCAGCCACCAAGCCGGCACTGCCGGCGGCGCCCGCGGAGAAGATCGCGCCGCCGATCAGGGAGAAGTAGCCCGACGGCCGGCATATTGTGACGCGCATTTGACGACCGATGCTAATTATACGATCTCGCATCGGCAGGCGGCCCGATCCATAATCCGTCACGCCAACGACAGATGGGGCCTCCCGTGAAGATCGAAGACGTCCGCCGCACCGCTTATTCGATGCCGCTCACCAATCCGGCATTTCCGCCGGGGCCATATCGCTTCTTCGACCGCGAATATTTCATCATCACCTACAGGACCGATCCCGAAGCCCTCGCCACCATCGTGCCCGAGCCGCTTGAGGTGGCGGAGCCGTTGGTGAAATACGAATTCATTCGCATGCCAGACTCGACCGGATTCGGCGACTACACCGAAACCGGGCAGGTGATCCCGGTCCGCTTCAAGGGCGAGGAGGGCGGCTACACCCACGCGATGTATCTGGACGACGAGGCCCCGATCGCCGGCGGCCGCGAGTTGTGGGGCTTTCCGAAGAAGCTCGCGAGGCCCAAGATCGAGGTCGAGAGCGACGTCCTGGTCGGCTCGCTGCATTACGGCTCGGTACTCTGCGCTTCGGCCACGATGGGTTACAAGCACCGCAAGGTCGACCACGACACGGTGCTGAAGTCGATGGCGTCGCCGAACTTCATCCTGAAGATCATCCCGCATGTCGACGGCAGCCCGCGGATCTGCGAGCTGGTGCGCTTTCATCTCGATGACGTCGTGCTGAAGGAAGCGTGGACTGGCCCTGCCGCACTCGGCCTGTTTCCCCACGCACTCTGCGACGTCGCCCGCCTGCCGGTGCGCGAGGTGATCTCGGCGCTGCATTTCAAAGCGGACCTGACGCTCGGGCTCGGCAGCGTGGCGTTCGATTACATGGCCAAGTAACGAACGTCATTCCGGGGCATCGCGCCAGCGATGAACTATGGTGCGCACTCGCGCACCTGAGAATCTCTTGCTAGGAACTTCGAGATCCCGGGTCTGCGCGCCTGGCGCGCATCCCGGGATGAGCCCTTCGGGGTCAACGCACCAGAATATTCCGGAACTGCCAGGGATCGCTGGTATCGATATCTTCCGGAAACAGTCCCGGACGGTCCGTCAGCGGCGTCCAGTCGGTGTAGAAACCCTTCACCGGGCCGAGATAGGGCAGCTGGATTTCCAGCAGGCGATCGAAATCCATCTCGTCGGCTTCGACGATGCCCTCGTTCGGGTTTTCCAGCGCCCACACCATGCCGCCGAGCACGGCGGAGGTCACTTGCAGGCCGGTGGCGTTCTGATAGGGCGCCAGTTTGCGGGTCTCCTCGATGGAGAGCTGCGAGCCGTACCAGTAGGCATTGTTGTCATGGCCGAACAGCAGCACGCCGAGCTCGTCGATGCCGTCGACGATTTCGTTCTCATCGAGGATGTGGTGCTTTTCCTGCATCTTCGCGGCGCGGCCGAACATTTCATGCAGCGACAGCACGGCATCGTCAGCCGGATGATAGGCGTAGTGGCAGGTCGGTCGATAGACCGCCGTGCCCGAGGCGTCACGCACCGTGAAGTAATCGGCGATCGAGATCGACTCGTTGTGGGTGACGAGGAAGCCGTACTGCGCGCCGCGGGTCGGGCACCAGGTGCGCACGCGCGTGTTGGCGCCGGGCTGCATCAGATAGATGGCGGCGCCGCAGCCGGCTTCGTGGGTCCGCGCATTCTCGGGCATCCATTTTTCATGGGTGCCCCAGCCGAGCTCGGACGGCTGCACGCCTTCCGACAGGAAGCCTTCCACCGACCAGGTGTTGACGAAGACGTCAGGCTCTTTCGGCTTCTTGGAGCGCTGGGTGTCGCGTTCGGCGATGTGGATGCCCTTGATGCCGGCCTGCCGCATCAGGTCCGCCCATTCGGCCTTGGTCTTCGGCTTGGGGGCATTGAGCTTCAGGTCGGCGGCGACATTGAGCAGCGCCTGCTTGACGAAGAAGGACACCATGCCGGGATTGGCGCCGCAGCAGGAGACGGCCGTGGTCGAGCCCGCCGGGCGCGCCTTCTTGGCGGCCAGCGTCACTTCGCGCAGGGCGTAGTTGGAGCGCGCTTCCGGGCCCTTCGACGAATCGAAATAGAAGCCGAGCCAGGGCTCGTTGACGGTATCGATATAAAGAGCGCCGAGTTCGTTGCAGAGCTCCATGATGTCGGTCGAGCCGGTATCGACCGAGAGATTGACGCAAAAGCCCTGGCCGCCGCCCTCGGTGAGCAGCGGGGTCAGCAACTCGCGGTAATTGTCCTTGGTCACGCCCTTCTGGATGAAGCGGACATTGTGGTTCTCGCAATGTGCCTTGCGGCCCTCGTCCTTGGGATCGATCACGGTGACGCGCGATTTGTCGTAGTCGAGATGCCGCTCGATCAGCGGCAGCGTGCCTTTGCCGATGGAGCCGAAGCCGACCATGACGATGGGACCAGTGATCTTCGCGTAGATCTGCGAGGCGGGGCTCATGGGATGGTTTCTCCGGAACGTGCTGACGGACAAAGGGTGAGGGGTGGATCAGGCGCCGCGGCGCTTGGCGGTCGCTTCGATCTCGACCTTCATCTCGGGCTTGTAGAGCGCCGAGACAACGAGGAGCGTTGCCGCCGGGCGGATGTCGCCGAGGACTTCGCCGCAAACGGCGAAATGGGCGTCTGCATCCTTGATGTCGGTGAGGTAGTAGGTCACGCGGACGATGTCGGCCATCTCGAAACCACCCTCCTTCAGGGCAGCTTCGATGGTCTTGAAGCAGTTGCGTGACTGGCTCGTGACATCGGCCGGCATCGTCATCGTGGTGTAGTCATAGCCGGTGGTTCCCGCGACGAAGGCGAAGTCGCCGTCGACCACGGCGCGGCTGTAGCCGGCGGTCTTCTCGAACGGGGAGCCGGTGGAGATCAGGCGACGGGACATGGGTTCGGCCTCGACTGAAAGAGGTGTTTCGCGGGGTTAAAGGGTGTTTCCGGGGCCTGCGCAACCCCAAAGGAAGTGAGCTTGGCGCGGGCGCGACCGGGCGTTGCTGCTCACTGCAGCTTCGGTCGTCGCCATCATGGCAATCCCTTAGGCCGCGTGCGCCTGGAGGGGGCGAACTACCCTCCGTTTGGCCAGGGCCGCGCCGGTCGGGACGATCATCCCCTCGGCGCCATCCAGCGCACCGGCCTGGAATTCGATCGCCAGCAGGCGGTCTCGCTCGAACGGGCCGGGCAGCATCAGTGCGCCGGTCCTCTCGGCCGAGAAGCCGAAACGCGCATAGTAGGGGGCATCGCCAAGCAGGATCACGGCGGCATGCCCGCGCGCCCGGGCGGCGGCCAGCGCTTGTTGCATCAGCGCGGCGCCGATCCCGAGCTCGCGGCAGGCAGGGTCCACCGCCAGCGGTCCGAGGACCAGAGCGGGCCTGCCTCCGGCGCTGACGTGCCACAGCCGCACGGTTCCCACGAGTGTCCCCTCGCGCACAGCCGACAGGGCAAGGCCTGAGGCAGGTGCACGTCCGTCGCGCAGGCGCTGGCAGGTGCGGCCATGGCGGTTCTCGCCAAAGCTGGCATCGAGCAGCACTTCACGGGCGGCGACGTCGGCAGCACGCTCCGCACGGATCGCGAACGGAGCGGCTTTCGAAGTGAGGGCGACTTGTGGCTTCCGAAAAGCAGTCATGGCGCGTCAGTCCCCGCTTGAACCGACATGCGATCAGCACGCCGGCTCAAGACGTCGTCAGAAATCAGAAATGTGAGGGAGGAGCCGGCAAGCCGGCTCCCGGGTTCGTCAGGCCTCAGACAGAGAGGCGGATCAGATGTGGTAGGTCTTCAGCGGCGGGATACCGTTGAACGCCACCGACGAGTAGGTCGACGTATAGGCCCCGGTGCCTTCGATCAGCACCTTGTCGCCGATCTCGAGCGTCACCGGGAGCGGATACGGGTTCTTCTCGTACAGCACGTCGGCGCTGTCGCAGGTGGGTCCCGCGAGCACGCACGGCGTCATGTCCGCGCCGTCATGGGCGGTGCGGATGGCGTAGCGGATCGACTCGTCCATGGTCTCGGCCAGGCCGCCGAACTTGCCGATGTCGAGATAGACCCAGCGCACCTCGTCCTCGTCGCTCTTCTTCGAGATGAGCACGACCTCGGACTCGATGATGCCGGCGTTGCCCACCATGCCGCGGCCCGGCTCGATGATGGTCTCCGGGATCTGGTTGCCGAAGTGCTTGCGCAGCGCGCGGAAGATCGAGCGGCCGTAGGTCACCACCGGCGGCACGTCCTTCAGGTACTTGGTCGGGAAGCCGCCGCCCATGTTGACCATGGAGAGGTTGATGCCGCGCTCGGCACAGTCGCGGAACACCTGCGAGGCCATCGCCAGCGCACGGTCCCACGCCTTCACCTTGCGCTGCTGCGAGCCGACATGGAAGGAGATGCCGCACGGCTCCAGGCCCAGGCGCTTGGCGACGTCCAGCACGTCGACGGCCATCTCCGGGTCGCAGCCGAACTTGCGCGACAGCGGCCACTCGGCGCCGGCGCAGTCATAGAGGATGCGGCAGAACACCTTCGCGCCGGGAGCGGCACGGGCGATCTTCTCGACCTCGGCGGCGCAATCGACCGCGAACAGCCGAATGCCGAGCGCGAAGGCGCGCGCGATGTCGCGCTCCTTCTTGATCGTGTTGCCGAAGGAGATGCGGTCGGGCGTAGCGCCAGCGGCCAGCGCCATCTCGATCTCGGCGACGGTCGCGGTGTCGAAGCAGGAGCCCATGGAGGCGAGCAGGGCCAGCACTTCCGGCGCCGGGTTCGCCTTGACGGCATAGAACACGCGGCTGTCGGGCAGCGCCTTGGAAAAGGTCTGGTAATTGTCGCGCACGACCTCGAGGTCGACGACGAGGCACGGCTCGGTGTCCCGGCCCTCGCTGCGGCGGTTGCGCAGGAATTCCTGAATACGTTCGGTCATAGCACTCTCCCAAACGGCCCAGCGACGGGGATCCGTTCAAAAAATGACGTCGGATAAGAGCGCTCTGGCCGGATTGCGCGATGGAGGCGCAACGAAGCCAAAAGACTCAAACCAGACTGTGCTGCCGTGGATTGGTTGGGAATTTCCCGCCCGCACACCTGGCAATGAAGGACAAGCCTTTTCAGTAGCCCGCGCCGGCGTTGGACTGCCGGTAGAGACCAAAAAAGCCCGATCCGTCGTTGCTTTAAGTCGCGTCCCCCGTTGAGAGCGGGGTGCGCCGGTTCGCCTCCGGCTGCCAGTCACGGTTGCAAAGAGCGAAGTCACCTTCGACAAGGCATCTCTTTGAGAGAGATGCTGGACGCTTCGGGTTCGCTTCGTCTTATCGACTTCCGCGCTTCCGAAGAGCCCCTCGGCTTCTTCACCCCTTGGCGGCTGTCCGGCCTCTTGTCCGGATACCTACCGACTGACACACGACCACAGGCACGTGCGAAATTGGGCAAGAGCGCACATAAGCGTTTTGACTCTGCTTCGCAACAATTTTTTTAGGCTGAGAACAGATTTGCCTAACATCTGCTTGCGCAGTGTTGCGCGAGCGACGCGGAAGATGAACGCGCGTTAAGTTTTCAAGCCTGCGCGCGTGTCTCTCTCGCGCGAGCGAGCGTCAGCCGCGCTTCGTGAAGGGCTCGACGCGCTGCGCGGCGCGGACGAACGCGGTCATCACCAGCACGCCGAGTGCGAACAGCACGGCCTGGAGGATGTGCGCGCCCTGATCGCCTAAACCGAACAGGATCGCGAGCGCCCAGCCGCCGGCAAAGGCCGCGCCGAACACCTCCGCGCCGATCAGGATGGCGGCGCTGATGACGGTGATGACGCTGGGCCAGACGATCTGGCGGGAGGAGGAAGGCGCGTTCATGGGGCTCAGGGATCCCTAGTCTTCGAGGGCCGCAATCTCTCCGAAAAGGCGGGCGGGAGCAAGGCCAAATGGCCCAAAAAAGCCCGATCGCATGCTATAGCTGGCCGCAACAAACCAGCTCGAAAACCGGGACTTGCGATGTCAGAAACCCGCCAAACTACGGACCCAGAGACCAACCCGCTGCTGAAGGCCTGGGTGACGCCGTTCGCGACCCCGCCCTTCGACGAGATCACGCCGGAGCACTTCCTGCCGGCCTTCGAGCAGGCCTTCGCCGACCATTCCGCCGAGATCGCGGCGATCACCAACGACCCGGCCGCGCCCGACTTCGCCAACACCATCACGGCGCTGGAGCGCTCGGGCAAGCTGCTGAGCAAGGTGGCGGCGGTGTTCTACGACCTCGTCTCGGCGCATTCCAACCCGGCCATCCTGGAGATCGACAAGGAGGTTTCCTTGCGGATGGCGCGGCACTGGAATCCGATCATGATGAACGCCGTGCTGTTTGGTCGCATCGCCCAGCTGCATGAGAACCGCGCCAATCTGGGTCTTTCGCCCGAACAGCTCCGCCTGCTGGAGCGCACCTATACCCGCTTCCACCGCGCCGGCGCCGGCCTCTCCGAGGAGGCCAAGACGCGGATGGCCGAGATCAACGAGAGGCTCGCCCAGCTCGGCACCGGCTTCAGCCATCATCTGCTCGGCGACGAGCAGGAATGGTTCATGGAGTTAGGGGAGGCCGACCGCCAGGGCCTGCCGGAGAGCTTCGTCGCCAGCGCCAAGGCTGCGGCGGAAGAGCGCGGCATGGCCGGCAAGGCCATCGTCACGCTGTCGCGGTCGTCGGTCGAATCGTTCCTGAAGAGCGCAGGCCGGCGCGACCTGCGCGAGAAGGTCTACAAGGCCTTCACCGCGCGCGGCGACAACGGCAACGCCAACGACAACAATACGACCATCGTCGAGATCCTGAAGCTGCGCGAGGAGAGCGCGAACCTGCTGGGCTATCCGACCTACGCCGCCTACCGGCTCGAGGACTCCATGGCCAAGACGCCGGAAGCGGTGCGGGGGCTGCTCGAGCGGGTCTGGAAGCCGGCGCGCGCCCGGGCGCTCGCCGATCGCGACGAGATGCAGACGCTGATCACGGAAGAGGGCGGCAATTTCAAGCTCGCGCCGTGGGACTGGCGTTTCTACGCCGAAAAGCTCCGCCTTCAGCGGGCCAATTTCGACGACGCTGCGATCAAGCCGTATCTCGCGCTCGACCACATGATCGCTGCCGCCTTCGACTGCGCCACGCGCCTGTTCGGCATCACCTTCGAGGAGCGCAAGGACGTGCCGGTCTGGCACCCGGACGTCCGGGTCTGGGAGGTGAAGGGGCGGGACGGCAAGCACAAGGCGCTGTTCTATGGCGACTACTTCGCCCGGCCGTCGAAGCGCTCCGGCGCCTGGATGACCTCGCTGCGCGACCAGCAGAAGCTCGACGGCGACGTCGCGCCGCTCGTTCTCAATATCTGCAATTTTGCCAAGGGGGCCGGCGGCGAGCCCTCGCTGCTGTCGCCTGACGACGCCCGCACCCTGTTCCACGAGTTCGGCCACGGCCTGCACGGCATGCTGTCCAACGTGACCTATCCGTCGCTGTCGGGCACCTCCGTGTTCACCGACTTCGTCGAGCTGCCGTCGCAGCTCTACGAGCACTGGCAGGAACGGCCCGAGGTGCTCCAGCAATTCGCCCGCCACTACCAGACCGGCGAGCCGCTGCCGGACGACCTGCTCCAGCGCTTCCTCGCCGCGCGAAAATTCAACCAGGGCTTTGCCACGGTCGAGTTCGTCTCCTCGGCGCTGGTGGACCTCGAATTCCACACCCAGCCGGCCGCGGCGGCCAGCGACGTACGGGCCTTCGAGAAGAAGGAGCTGGAGAAGATCGGCATGCCCGAGGAGATCGCGCTGCGTCATCGGCCGACGCAATTCGGTCACATCTTCACCGGCGACCATTATGCCGCCGGCTATTACAGCTACATGTGGTCGGAGGTGATGGACGCCGACGCCTTCGGCGCGTTCGAGGAGGCCGGCGACATCTTCGATCCGGCCGTCGCAAAACGTCTGCATGACGACATCTACTCCTCGGGCGGATCGGTCGATCCGGAAGCCGCCTATGAGGCCTTCCGCGGCCGCCCGCCGGAGCCCGACGCACTGCTCCGCCGCCGCGGCCTGCTCGACGACGCCAGGGCGGCCTGATGGGTATGCGCGCCCTGCTCGGTCTGTTGCTCGCCGCCGTCCTCACGCTCGCGGCGGGTGCGGCGCGCGCGCATCCGCATGTCTGGATCACCGCGACCAGCGAGCTGCTTTACGCCGCGGACGGCAGCATCACCGGCGTCCGCCACGCCTGGACCTTCGACGACATGTTCTCGGCCTATGCCGTGCAGGGGCTCGAGAGCAAGACAAAGGGCGCCTATACGCGCGAGGAGCTGGGGCCGCTGGCGCAGACCAATGTCGAGTCGCTGAAGGAATATGCCTACTTCACCTTCGCGCGAGCGGACGGCAAGAAGGAGCGATTCCAGGAGCCGGTCGACTACTTCCTCGACTACAAGGATACGGTGCTGACCCTGCACTTCACGCTGCCGCTGAAGAACCCGGTCAAGCCCAAGCAACTGGTGCTCGAAGTGTTCGACCGTTCCTTCTTCATCGACTTCCAGATGGCCAAGGACAATCCGGTCAAGCTGGTCGGCGCGCCCGCCGGCTGCCAGATGAAGCTGGACCGGCCGAACGACGGCTCGGCCACCGCCCAGAAGCTCAACGAGCAGACCTTCCTGAACGGCGAGAACAGCAATTTCGGCATGATGTTCGCCAACAAGATCACGGTGGATTGCCCTTGACCGGTCGCCTGCATTCGCCGCTTGCCCGCGGGCTGCTCGCCTGTGCTGCGGTTGTCGTCGTGCTCGGCGTGGCCGATGCCGCGCTTCACGATCTCCTCGCGCAAAATCCGTTCGGCGCACCGAGACCCGCGCCGGCGGCCGAGCCCGAGGCCAGCGGCATCATCGGCTGGCTATTGGCAAAACAGTCGGAATTCTATCGCCAGATGTCGGCGACCATCCGCGCCGCCAAGTCCGACGGCTCGGCGGTGTGGACGCTGCTCTTCATCTCGTTTGCCTATGGCATCTTCCATGCCGCCGGCCCCGGCCACGGCAAGGCGGTGATCGCCTCCTATCTCGTCGCCAACCGCGAGACCGCGCGGCGCGGCATCGCGCTCTCGTTTGCCTCGGCCCTGATGCAGTCGGTGGTCGCGATCCTGATCGTCGGCATCTCGGCCTGGATCCTGAATGCGACGGCCAAGACCATGTGCAAGGCCGAAGGCGTGATCGAGATCGCAAGCTATGGCCTGATCGCGCTGTTCGGCCTGCGGCTGGTCTGGGTCAAAGGCGGCGCCTTCATCCGCGCGCTTCAGGCGACCCAGCCTGTGCCGGCGATCGCAGGCGTGCCGCAGCACCATGATCACGGCCATCACCACCATCGTGAGGCGCATGATCATCATGATCACGATCACCATGATCATGGTCACGCCCATCACGATCACGATCACGATCACGATCACGGGCACGACCACGTCCACGACGAGCATTGCGGCCATTCCCACGGTCCCGCGCCGAGCGAGCTTGCCGGGCCCGGCGGCTGGCGGCGCGGTTTTGCCGCGATCCTGATCGTCGGCATCCGCCCCTGCTCGGGCGCGATCCTGGTGCTGGTGTTCGCGCTCGCCCAGGGCCTGTTCTGGGCCGGCATCGCCGCGACCTTCCTGATGGGGCTCGGCACCGCGATCACGGTCGCGGCCATTGCCGTCGTCGCCGTCTCCGCCAAGGACATTGCCGCCCGCCTGAGCGCAGGGCGCGACGGCGGCGGCGCACTATTCATGCGCGGCATCGAATTCGGCGCCGCAGGTCTCGTGCTGCTGTTCGGCGTCGGCCTGTTGTTCGGCTACATCGCCGCCGAACGGACGACGTGTTTTTGACCGGAGCACTTCGCTCCATCCGGGCTACGATCAACTATCACCGTCGTCCTTCGAGGCTCACCCCACGGTGCTTCGCACCGCGGGGCTCGCACCTCAGGATGACGGGTTGAAGGGCGCGCGCCCCCTCACACCGGCAAGAACCGCTTCAGCATCGGCATGAAGAAGATCACGAGATTGATCGCAAAGCCGATGCTCCAGAGGATCGAGCGCAGCGTCGGGCGGTTGCCGAGATAGGTCAGCACGTAGGCGATCCGCACGATCAGGAACAGCACCGCGAGCTCGTCGATCAGCCGCTGCGGCGAGTCCCTGAATTCGGCGAGCAGCACCGCGAAGGCGAAGAACGGAAAGGTCTCGATGCCGTTCTGGTGGGCGCCGAGCGCGCGCTGCGCGATGGCGTCCTCATAGAAGGCGGGATCGCGCGGCCGGGAATTGTCGAACCCGCGAAACCGGATCCATTTGATCGAGGCGATCGTCGCAAGGTAGAGCAGCAGCGCTCCGAATACGCACCATTCCGCGAGTGTCATCTTCCCTCCCCCGCTTGGGTGCGACCCTAGCGAAACCGGGCTCATCTTGACAAGTTCGGTGCAACGCGCGACGCAACTGATCATGTCGACCGCCGCTCCCAACGAGACCACACAGCCAACCGTCCAGTCCGGCCAGAAGCGGGTCGGCGTGCTCCTAGTCAATCTCGGCACGCCCGATACGGCCGATGCGCCGGGGGTGCGGGTCTATCTCAAGGAATTCCTCTCGGACGCCCGGGTCATCGAGGACCAGGGCCTGGTCTGGAAGGTGGTGCTGAACGGGATCATCCTGCGCAGCCGTCCCCGCACCAAGGCGCTCGACTACCAGAAGATCTGGAACAACGAGAAGAACGAGTCGCCACTGAAGACCATCACGCGGTCGCAAAGCGACAAGCTCGCCGCCGCGCTGTCGGATCGCGATCATGTCGTGGTGGACTGGGCGATGCGCTACGGCAATCCCTCGATCAAGTCGGGCATCGACGCGCTGATCGCGGAGGGATGCGACCGCATCCTCGCGGTCCCGCTTTATCCGCAATATTCCGCCTCGACCTCGGCGACCGTCTGCGACGAGGTGTTCCGCGTGCTCGCCCGCCTGCGTGCGCAGCCGACGCTGCGGGTGACGCCGCCGTACTACGAGGACGAGGCCTATATCGAGGCGCTCGCCGTCTCGATCGAGACGCATCTGGCAACCCTGCCGTTCAAGCCGGAGCTGATCGTCGCCTCCTTCCACGGCATGCCGAAATCCTATGTCGACAAGGGCGATCCCTATCAGGAGCATTGCATCGCCACGACCGAGGCGCTGCGCCGCCGGCTCGGCGTGGACGCATCAAAATTGCTGCTGACCTTCCAGTCGCGCTTCGGCAATGACGAGTGGCTCCAGCCCTACACCGACAAGACGATGGAGCGGCTCGCGAAAGAGGGCGTGCGCCGCATCGCGGTGGTGACGCCGGGTTTTGCCGCCGACTGCCTGGAGACGCTGGAGGAGATCGCGCAGGAGAATGCCGAGATATTCAAGCACAATGGCGGCGAGCAGTTTTCCGCGATCCCCTGCCTCAACGACAGCGAACCCGGCATGGACGTGATCCGCACCCTGGTGCTGCGCGAGCTCCAGGGCTGGATATAGTGAGCCTGGATCTGATGATTCGCCCCTTGAACCGCCGCGCGTGTCTGGCGCTTCTTGGGACGATCGTCGTGCTGCCGGCTTCGGCACAGGCGCAGCAGGCGAATGCGACGCGGCGGCTCGGCGTGCTCTCGGTCACGGCCGCCGACGATGCGATCGGGCAGACGCGCAGCGCCATCCTGGTCGAGGCGCTCGCCGCCCACGGCTGGAAGGAGCACGGCAATCTCAGGATCGACTGGCGCAGCGGCGCCGGCGACCGGGCGCGGATCGCCGGGCTCGCCGACGAGCTGATCGCGCTCAAGCCCGACATCCTGCTCGCGGTCGGCACGCCCTCGGTCGAAGAGCTGCGCCGGCGCACCGCGAAGATCCCGATCGTGTTCGCCGTGGTCACCGATCCCGTCAGCCAGGGCTTCGTCCAGAACCTCGCCCATCCCGGCGGCAACATTACCGGCTTCACCGATTACGACGGCCCGCTGGCCGGCAAATGGCTGGAGATGCTGACGCAAGTGACGCCGAAAGTGTCCCGCGTCTTCGTCGTCTACAATCCCGCCACCGCGCCGTTCGCTGCCCTCATGCTGCGCACGATCGAGGACGCCGCACGGACGCTTCACGTGACGGTCGAGCCCGCGCCGGTCCACGACGCAGCCTCGATCGCGGCGCTGGCCTTCCGCAAAGACGGCGGCCTGCTGATCCTGCCGGATTTCTTCACCATGGCCAACCGCGCGCATCTGCTCGCGGCGGTCGCCGAGGCGCGCGTGCCTGCGGTGTTCTGGAGCCGCACCTTCGTCGACGAGGGCGGGCTGATGTCCTACAGCACCGACAGCGCCGAGCAGCTCCGCCGTGCCGCGGGCTACATCGATCGCATCCTGAAGGGCGCGCAGGCAGCCGACCTGCCGGTGCAGAACCCCACCAAGTTCGAGCTCGCGGTCAACCTCAAGGCCGCCAAGGCGCTTGGCGTCACCATTCCCCCAGGCTTGCTCGCAACCGCGAACGACGTCATCGAATAAAGTCGTCCGTGACGGACGACATGTCCGGATTCGTTAACTTTCGCCGCTAGGTCTGCGCCCGGACGCTTTCAAGAGCCTTTCGGAAATACATATCGTGACCGTTTCCCCCCGAGTTCGTCTTGTGCAGAATCGTCCGAATGCCGACGTGAATCGTAACCGCTGAACCAGTAAGGTCGCGTTCCCGACCAATGACAGCGCGGGAAAGGGCTTTTTCCCGCCTTGGAGGAAATATGAGCGGTTTCGACATTTTCGCGATTGTTCTGGTTTTGCTCGTCATCGTCACGCTGATTGCCGGCGTGAAGACGGTCCCGCAGGGCTATGACTGGACCATCGAGCGGTTCGGCAAGTACACCCAGACGCTGAGCCCCGGGCTCAACCTGATCGTGCCCTATTTCGATCGCGTCGGACGCAAGATCAACATGATGGAGCAGGTGATCGACATTCCCGAGCAGGAGGTGATCACCAAGGACAACGCCACCGTGACGGTGGACGGCGTCGCCTTCTACCAGGTGTTCGACGCCGCCAAGGCGAGCTACGAGGTCTCCAACCTGACCCAGGCCATCACGGTCCTGACCATGACCAACATCCGCTCGGTGATGGGCGCGATGGATCTCGACCAGGTGCTGTCGCATCGCGACGAGATCAACGAGCGCCTGTTGCGCGTCGTCGATGCGGCGGTCTCGCCCTGGGGCCTGAAGGTCAACCGCATCGAGATCAAGGACATCGTGCCGCCCGCCGATCTCGTCGAGGCGATGGGCCGCCAGATGAAGGCGGAGCGCGTCAAGCGCGCCGACATTCTGGCCGCCGAAGGCCAGCGGCAGTCGGAGATCCTGCGCGCGGAAGGCGCCAAGCAGGGCCAGATTCTCCAGGCCGAGGGCCGCAAGGAAGCCGCGTTCCGCGACGCCGAGGCCCGCGAGCGGTCCGCGGAGGCCGAGGCCAAGGCGACGCAGATGGTCAGTGAAGCCATCGCCAAGGGCGACGTCGCGGCGTTGAACTATTTTATCGCCGACAAATATATCAAGGCGTTCGGCCAGTTCGCGGACTCGCCGAACCAGAAGATCATCATGCTGCCGATCGAAGCCACCAGCATGCTCGGCTCGCTCGCCGGCATCGGCGAGATCGCGAAGGCCACGTTCGGCGAGAGCGCGGCGTCCGCGGCTGCCGCCGCTCGCCGCCCGGGCTCAGTGCCTCCGACCGGCAGTCCGCCGCCGGCGGTGCCGCCGCGGCAGGGATAGTCACCGGCGTATGACGCGGTTCTTTTGAAAACGGCATGCGTCAATATTCAGAGGCGTATCATGACCGACACGTTCGTATCGCTCGGCACCTGGAACTGGCTGATCTTTGCCTTCATCCTGATGGCGTTGGAGACGATCGCACCGGGCGTATTCCTGTTCTGGCTCGGGCTCGCCGCTTTGCTGGTGGGCCTGATCTCGTTCGCCGTTCATCTGTCCTGGCAGACTCAGCTCGTGATGTTCGCGATCTTCGCTGCCGCCGCCGTGCCGGTGTGGCGCCGGCTCGCCCGGCCGAGGCCCGATGCAAGCGCAAGCCCCTTCCTCAACAAGCGCACCGAGGCGCTGCTCGGCCGTGAGTTCACGCTGGAGAAGCCGATCGTCGACGGCAACGGCACCATGCGCATCGGCGACACGGTCTGGCGCGTCGCAGGTCCCGATACGCCAGCCGGGACGCGCGTGAAGGTGGTGCAGGTGGACGGCGTGAATCTGACGGTAGCGGTGGCGTAGTTTTCTCTTCCCCTCTCCCCTTGTGGGAGAGGGGGCTCGCCGCGTAGCGGCGAGACGGGTGAGGGGTCTCCCTCCTCCAACGCAGCGCTGAGTTTGCGGAGAAAACCCCTCATCCGGCGCTTCGCGCCACCTTCTCCCACAAGGGGAGAAGGAAGATTGGAGCGCGCGGCAGATGTTCCGATTCTACTTCCTCCACCTCTCCGCGAACCTGTGCAGCGGCATGAACGTCTCGCACAAGTCCCGCCCGAGCGGCGTCAGCCCATAGCCTCCGCCTTCGCCGAGCTCCACGAACCCCGCCTCGCGCAAATCGTCCAGCCGCGCTTGCAGCACCGTGGGCGAAGCCTCGTCGCACGCCGTGCGCAATGCGCGGGAGGTGAGGGGCTCCTCGCGCAACTCCCACAGGATACGCAAGGTCCAGCGCCGGCCGAGCAGGTCGAGCAGCGCCATGATCGGCCGTCCGGTGCGCGAGCCGCGGACGTTGCGTGTTGTCGAACCGGCCTGTTTCGCCATCGTCGTCCTCTTGCGTCGCGCTACAGATAGTGTAACGTATCGCTACGATAATTGTAGCAACGGAGACGGCCGATGTCCCGGGCCACACCGCGCATTGCGCCGCTCGCGCCGCCTTATCCCCCGGAGATCCAGGCGCAGTTCGACCGCATCATGCGCGGCGCGCCGCCGCTGGTGCTGTTCCGGGTGATGGCGGGTCACGGCCGCGCCTGGGACAAGTTTCGCGCCGGCGGGCTGCTCGATCCCGGGCCGCTGTCCCTGCGCCAGCGCGAGATCGTGATCGACCGCACCTGCGCGCTGAGCAAATGCGAATACGAATGGGGCGTGCATGTCGCGGTCTTTGCCGGGCCGGCGCGCCTCACCGAGGACGAGGTCCGCGCCACCGCAGAGGGCGATGCGACGTCGCCGTGCTGGTCCCCGGCCGAGCAGGCGCTGATTGCCGCCGTCGATGCGCTGCATCACCGCGCGACGTTCACCGACGCGGAATTCGCGGCGCTCGCGGCGCATTACGACGAGGCGCAGATTTTGGAGATCATGCTGCTGTGCGGCTTCTATCGCACGGTGTCGTATCTGGCGAACGGCTTGCGGCTGCCGCTGGAGGAGAAGGCGGCGCAGTTTCCGGCGTAGCCCTCGCTGTCATTCCGGGGCACGCGAAGCGTGAACCCGGAATCTCGAGATTCCGGGTTCGATGCTTCGCATCGCCCCGGAATGACTGTGCCTGAAGCTACGCCACGCCCGCGCGCAGCAGATCGTGCAAATGCACGATGCCCACGACCTTGCCCGCCTCGGTCACCAGCAGCGTCGTGATCTTGCGGGTGTTCAGCACCTCGATCATCTCGGTGGCGAGCATCGAGGGCGGCACGGACTTGGGCTGCCTGGTCATGATGTCGTCGACCGACACTGTCAGCAGGTCTGGACGCATGTGGCGGCGCAGATCGCCGTCGGTGATGATGCCGACGGCCTCATTCGCGTCGTTGACGATGCAGACGCAGCCCAGTCCCTTGGCCGACATCTCGACCACGGCCTCCGACATCTTGGTGCCTTCAGGCTTGACCGGGATCTCCGCGCCGGTGCGCATGTAGTCGCGGACGAATTTCAGCATCGCGCCGAGCTTGCCGCCGGGGTGGAAATGCGCGAACTCGAGCGCGGTGAAGCCGCGGCCTTCGAGCAGCGCGATCGCGAGCGCATCGCCGATCGCGGCCTGCATCAGGGTCGAGGTGGTCGGCGCCAGATTGTGCGGGCAGGCCTCGCGCGCCTTCGGCAGCTCGATCACGAGGTCGGCGGCCTGTCCCAGCGAGGACGCCGCGTTCGACGTCACCGCGATCATCGGAATCGCAAAGCGCGCCGAATAGTTCACGACGTTCTTCATCTCGGGCTGCTCGCCGGACCAGGACAGCGCCATGATGACGTCGTCCGCGGTGATCATGCCGAGATCGCCATGGCCGGCTTCGGCGGCGTGCACGAAGAACGCGGGCGTGCCGGTCGAGGCCAGCGTCGCGGCGATCTTGCGCCCCATATGACCTGACTTGCCGAGCCCGGTGACGATGACGCGACCCTTGGCCTGCCGGATCATGTCGACCGCCTTGGCGAAGGTCGCACCCAGCGGGCCGCGCAGGGCGGCGGCGAGCGCGTTGATGCCGCCGCTCTCCGTCTCCAGGGTGCGGAGCGCGGATTCGACGCTAGCGGGAATGGGGCCGGATGATTGGGTCATCAGCGGTTTCGAACTCGGCATGTTCAGGTCCAGGGAGGAGGGGCGATGGCCCGTTGGTGCCTGCTTAGCACGCCTCGGCGTATGAGGCGACGCGGCCGCCCCGACCCTCAACGGGTCATTAACCATAATTGTTTTAACTCCATTAACGATGGTTTCTGCCAGCCGGCGGGAACCATCGCGAAAGTATTTGATTTCGTTGGGGTAATTCCATCGTGGGGTCGTCTCCAGGCATGGGCCGGAGCAGACGCGCGCATTTCCTGCGCGCGGCTTTGCCGTGTCTTGCGCTGACGGCCCTGCAAAGCGGCCCAGTCGCCGCCCAGAGCCTCACGCCCGACCTGTTCAATCCCAACCGCGGCGGCTTCGCCGCGCCCGACACGCTGCCGACGCGCCGCACGGCGGGCGTGCCGCAGGCGCCATCGGACGCGCTGCCGGCGCTGCCCGATCCCAATGCCGACCCGCGCAAGCGCCAGCAGACGCCGGCGACCTCGCGCGTCGGCCAGGTGCCGACCTACGGCCTGCCGGCCGCCAACGGCGCCAGCGGCTCGGGTTACGACTCGCTCAACCGCAAGCGGCAGCAGCCCAAGCTCTATCCCGGGCAGCCGAAGCCGAAGCGCCCGGTCGGGCCCGGCTCGCCGGTGCCGCCGGCAACGCCGGACAGGACGCTCGGCCCGCCGCGCATCGCGCCGCCGCCGTCGGAGACCGCGCACAAGGTGCCGGTGCCGCCGGCGATGGCCGGCAACGTGCCCGGCCAGCCGCTGCGCCGTCGCCTCAAGGCCGATGACGACGCGTTCAGCGCGGTCGGCGACTATGCCGGCAGCTTCCTGATCAAGGGCGGGCTCGAGCTCTCCGCCGGCTATGACACCAACCCGGCGCGTCTGAACAAGCCGGTCGGCTCGCCGGTCTACGTCGTCGCGCCCGACCTCCTCGTGGCGTCCGACTGGGAGCGCCACGCGCTGGTCGCCGATTTGCGCGGCTCGTTCTCGGGCTACACCAACAACATGCCGGCGACGATCGACGGCTTCGCTTCGCCCTCGCCGGTCGAGATCGACCGGCCCGATTTCACCGGTCATGTCGACGGCCGCATCGACGTCGACCGCGATCTCAAGCTGACCTCGCAGCTGCGCCTGCGGCTCGCCACCGACAATCCCGGCAGCCCGAACGTGCAGGCCGGCCTTCAGAAATATCCTGTCTATGCGACCTATGGCACGACCATCGGTTTCGACCAGACCTTCAACCGCTTCCAGGTCGCCGCCGGCGCCACCGTCGATCGCACCGCCTACACGGATTCAAAGCTCACCGACGGCTCGACCTTCAGCAACAACGATCGCGACTTCAACCAGTATGGCGGCGTCGGGCGCTTCTCCTACGAGCTCAAGCCGGGCCTGAAGCCGTTCGTCGAGATCCAGGGCGACACCCGCGTGCACGACCAGGCCGCCGACCGCAACGGCTATTTCCGCGATTCAAACGGCGGTTATGCCAAGGTCGGCTCGTCCTTTGAGTTCTCGCGCATCCTCACGGGCGAGGTCTCGGTCGGCTATTCTGCGCGCAACTATGTCGACCCGCGCCTCAGTCAGCTCTCGGGCTTCCTCACCTCGGGCTCGCTGATCTGGAACGCGAGCGGCCTGACCACGGTGAAATTCGCCACCGACACGCAGATCGCGGAGACCACGGTCCCCGGCTCCTCCGGCGTGCTGGTGCACACCTACGGGGTCGAAGTCGATCACGACTTCCGCCGCTGGCTCACGGCCGTCGGCAAGTTCACCTACGGCACCTACGACTACCAGAACCAGGGTCGTAACGACAAAACCTACTCGCTCGAAGGCAACCTGATCTACAAGCTCAACCGCAACATCTGGATCAAGGGCACCCTGCGCCACGACATCCTGGACTCGAACCAGCCGACCTCGAGCTCGCAGGGCACGGTGGTGATGCTGGGGGTGAGGCTGCAGAATTGACGCCTGTCGGCACGAGTCTGGAGTGAGATGAGGCGCGAGAGCGCGGCTCTCTCCGCTCGTCATTCCGGGGCGCGCCATTTGGCGCGAACCCGGAATCCATCGGGCGTCAGGGGGCGTGGATAAATGGATTCCGGGCTCGCGCTTCGCGCGCCCCGGAATGACCGGCGAGCGGCGAACCTACCGCGGCAGATCCGTCTTCCCCATCAGGAACGTATCAATCGATCGGGCGCACAGCCGGCCCTCGCGGATGGCCCAGACCACCAGCGATTGCCCACGCCGCATGTCGCCGGCGGTGAACACGTTCGGGCGCGAGGTCTGGTAGTCGAGCGTGTTGGCCTTGACGTTGCCGCGCGGGTCGAGCTCGACCGAGAGCAGCTTGAGCAGGCCCTCATGCACGGGGTGGACGAAGCCCATGGCGAGCAGGACGAGCTCGGCATCCAGCTCGAACTCGGTGCCGGCAATCGGCTTGAACTTGTCGTCGACGCGGACGCAGTGCAGCTTCTTGACCTGGCCGTTCTCGCCGGAAAACTTCTGGGTCAGCACGGCGAATTCGCGGATCGCGCCTTCGGCCTGGCTGGAGGAGGTGCGCATCTTCAGCGGCCAGTTCGGCCAGGTCAGGCCCTTGTTCTCGCGCTCGGGCGGGGCGGGCATGATCTCGAGCTGGGTCACGGACAGCGCGCCCTGGCGCAGCGAGGTGCCGATGCAGTCCGAGCCGGTGTCGCCGCCGCCGATGACGACGACATGCTTGCCGCTGGCCAAAATCTCGGTGACGCCGTTCAGCGGCTCCTCGGAGACGCGGCGATTCTGCTGCGGCAGGAAGTCCATGGCGTAGTGGATGCCTTGGAGATCGCGGCCGGGGATCGGCAGGTCGCGCGGGGCTTCCGCGCCGCCGGTCAGCGCCACGGCGTCATACTCGTTGAGCATCTCGCGCGGATCGACATTGCCGTCAGCGCCGACATGGCTGTTGTAGTGGAAGGTGACGCCTTCGCCTTCCATCTGCTTGACGCGGCGGTCGATGATGCCCTTCTCCATCTTGAAGTCGGGGATGCCGTAACGGAGCAAGCCGCCGGCCTTGGCGAACTTCTCGAACAGGTGCACGTCGTGGCCGGCGCGCGCGAGCTGCTGCGCGCAGGCCATGCCGGCGGGTCCAGAGCCGATCACTGCGACCTTCTTGCCGGTCTTGACGGAGGCGACTTCCGGCTTCAGCCAGCCATTGTCCCAGGCGCGGTCGACGATCGCGCATTCGATCGTCTTGATGGTGACCGGGTTGTCGTCGATGTTGAGCGTGCAGGACGCTTCGCACGGCGCGGGGCAGATGCGCCCGGTGAACTCCGGGAAATTGTTGGTCGAGTGCAGGTTGCGCGAGGCCTCTTCCCAGTTGCCCTGATAGACGAGGTCGTTGAAATCGGGGATCTGGTTGTTGACCGGGCAGCCCGGCGTGCCGGGCGCGACCGAGCCTGTGCCGTGGCAATAGGGAATGCCGCAGTTCATACAGCGCGCGGCCTGGTCGCGCGTTTCCCTCTCGGTCAAGGGAACGACGAACTCGTGAAAATGCTTCACGCGCTCGGCGACCGGGGTGTACTTGCGGTCGTGCCGTTCGATTTCCAGAAAACCCGTGATCTTGCCCATTAAACCCGAAGTCCCTGCCGCTTAGGTTTGTTTGCCGTCGTTCCGGGATGCGCGCGCCGCGCGCAGACCCGGAACCTGGAGGTTGGTTTGCGAGATTCCGGGTTCGCGCTTTGCGCGCCCCGGAATGACGCGAGTTGAGAATTACGCCCCGATCGCGATCTTCGGCTCGGCGTCCGCGTTGGCCGCCATTTCGCGCAGCGCACGCCGGTACTCGACCGGCATCACCTTGCGGAATTTTGGCAGCCAGTCCTTCCAATTGGCAAGGATGTCGGCGGCGCGCTTGGAGCCGGTCGCTTTCGCATGGCGCGTGATCAGGACGTGCAGCCGCTCGACGTCGGAGTCGAGTAGGCCCTTGAACACGTCGACCCGGCCATGCGCCTCGAGGTCACCGGTGTGATTGTAGGTGCCGGCGTTGATCAGCTCCTCCGACAGGACCGGTTCGAGTTCGACCATGCTGAGGTTGCACAGCTTGTCGAAGTCGCCGGTCTCGTCGAGCACGTAGGCGATGCCGCCCGACATGCCGGCCGCGAAGTTGCGCCCGGTCTTGCCGAGCACGACCACGATGCCGCCGGTCATGTATTCGCAGCAATGATCGCCCGCGCCCTCGACCACGGCGATCGCGCCCGAGTTGCGCACGGCGAAGCGCTCGCCGGCGATGCCGCGGAAGTAGCACTCGCCCTGGATCGCGCCGTACATCACGGTGTTGCCGACGATGATGCTTTCTTCCGGCACGATCGCGGAGTTCTTCGGCGGCTTGACGATGATCTTGCCGCCCGAGAGGCCCTTGCCGACATAGTCGTTGCCTTCACCCTCGAGCTCGAAGGTGACGCCATGGGCGAGCCACGCGCCGAAGGCCTGGCCGGCAGTGCCCTTGAGGCTGACATGGATGGTGTCATGCGGCAGGCCGGCATGGCCGTAGATCTTGGCGACCGCGCCCGACAGCATGGCGCCGGCGGAACGGTTGGTGCTGTTGATCGTAGCGTCGATCTTCACCGGCGCGCCGCGGTCGAGTGCGGGCGTCGCCTGCTCGATCAGCGTGCGGTCGAGCACGGCTTCCAGATGATGGTTCTGGCGCTCGGAGTGATAGATCTTCTGGCCCTTCTCTTCCTTCTGCTTGACGAACAGCTTGGAGAAGTCGAGCCCCTTGGCCTTCCAGTGCGCGACCAGCTTGGTCTGGTCGAGCAGCTGAACCTGGCCGATCATCTCGTTGAAGGTGCGGAAGCCGAGCGAGGCCATGATCTCGCGGACCTCTTCCGCAACGAAGAAGAAGTAGTTGATCACGTGCTCGGGCTGGCCGGTGAAGCGCTTGCGCAGGACCGGGTCCTGGGTCGCGACGCCGACCGGGCAGGTGTTGAGATGGCACTTGCGCATCATGATGCAGCCGGCAGCGATCAGCGGCGCGGTGGCGAAGCCGAACTCGTCGGCGCCGAGCAGCGCGCCGATCACGACGTCACGGCCGGTGCGGAAGCCGCCATCGACCTGGACCACGATGCGGCTGCGCAGCCGCTCGCGCACCAGCGTCTGGTGGGTTTCGGCAAGGCCGATTTCCCACGGCGAGCCGGCGTGCTTGATCGAGGTCAGGGGCGAAGCACCGGTGCCGCCCTCGAAGCCCGCGATGGTGACATGGTCGGCGCGCGCCTTGGCGACGCCCGCGGCGACCGTGCCGACACCGATCTCGGAGACGAGCTTGACCGAGACGTCGCCCGTCGGGTTGACGTTCTTGAGGTCGTAGATGAGCTGCGCCAGGTCCTCGATCGAGTAGATGTCGTGATGCGGCGGCGGCGAGATCAGGCCGACGCCCGGCGTCGAGTGCCGGACCTTGGCGATGGTCGCGTCGACCTTGTGGCCGGGCAGCTGGCCGCCTTCGCCGGGCTTGGCACCCTGCGCCATCTTGATCTGCATCATGTCGGAGTTGACGAGATACTCCGTGGTGACGCCGAAGCGGCCCGAGGCGACCTGCTTGATCGCCGAGCGCATGGAATCGCCGTTCGGCAGCGGCTTGAAGCGGTCGGCTTCCTCGCCGCCTTCACCGGTGTTCGACTTGCCGCCGATCCGGTTCATGGCGATCGCGAGCGTGGTGTGCGCCTCGCGCGAGATCGAGCCGAAGCTCATCGCGCCGGTGGCAAAACGCTTGACGATGTCCTTGGCCGGCTCGACCTGGTCGAGCGGCACCGGCTTGCGCTTCTCTTCCTCGGCGCTCTTGATCCGGAACAGGCCGCGCAGCGTCAGCAGGCGCTCCGACTGCTCGTTCAGGATCTTGGCGAAGGCGCGATAGCGCTCCAGCGAATTGCCGCGCGCAGCGTGCTGAAGCAGCCCGACCGACTCGGCGGTCCAGGCATGGTCCTCGCCGCGGCTGCGATAGGCATATTCGCCGCCGACGTCGAGCGAGGTCCTGTAGACCAGCGCCTCGCCGAACGCGTCGGCATGGCGGCGCACGGCTTCTTCCGCGATCTCGGCCAGGCCCACGCCTTCGACGCGGGTATGCGTGCCGGCGAAGAACTTTCCGACAAAGTCCGCCTTGAGGCCGACCGCGTCGAAGATCTGCGCGCCGCAATAGGACTGGTAGGTCGAGATGCCCATCTTGGACATCACCTTCAAAAGACCCTTGCCGATCGACTTGATGTAGCGCTTGACGATCTCGTAGTCGTCGAGCGAGCCGGGCAGGCGGTCCTTCATCGCGATGATGGTCTCGAACGCGAGGTAGGGATTGATCGCTTCGGCACCGTAGCCGGCAAGGCAGGCGAAGTGATGCACTTCGCGCGGCTCACCGGATTCGACGACAAGGCCGACCGAGGTGCGCAGTCCGACGCGGATCAGATGATGATGCACGGCAGCGCAGGCCAGCAGTGCCGGGATCGGGACCCGGTCGGTGCCGACCATGCGGTCGGACAGGATGATGATGTTGACGCCCTCGCGCACCGCGCTTTCGGCGCGCGCGCAGAGCTCGTCCAGCACCTGGTCCATGCCGGCTGCGCCGAGCCCGGCGTGGAAGGTGGTGTCCAGCGTGCGCGACTTGAAGTGGGTGTCGGCCACGTCGGTGATCGAGCGGATCTTCTCGAGATCCGCGTCGGTCAGGATCGGCTGGCGCACTTCGAGGCGCTTGGTGGTGGCCATGCCCTGCAGGTCGAACAGGTTCGGCCGCGGTCCGATGATCGAGACGAGGCTCATCACCAGCTCTTCGCGGATCGGGTCGATCGGCGGGTTGGTGACCTGCGCGAAGTTCTGCTTGAAGTAGGTGAACAGCGGCTTGGCCTTGTCCGACAGCGCCGAGATCGGCGTGTCGTTGCCCATCGAGCCCGCGGCTTCCTCGCCCGTCGCCGCCATCGGCGTCATCAGGATGGTGATGTCTTCCTGGCTGTAGCCGAACGCCTGCTGGCGATCGAGCAGCGACAGGTTGGAGCGCACGCCGGTGGTCGGAACCTTCGGCAGCTCTTCCAGCACGATCTGGGTCCGCTCCAGCCACTCCTTGTAGGGATGGCTCTTGGCGAGCTCGGCCTTGATCTCGTCGTCGGGGATCAGGCGGCCCTGCTCGAGGTCGACCAGCAGCATCTTGCCGGGCTGGAGCCGCCACTTGGTGATGATCTGGTCCTCGGGGATCGTCAGCACGCCCATCTCGGACGCCATCACGATGCGGTCGTCCTTGGTCACGAGATAGCGCGCCGGCCGCAACCCGTTGCGGTCCAGCGTGGCGCCGATCTGGCGGCCGTCGGTGAAGGCGATCGCGGCGGGGCCGTCCCACGGCTCCATCAGCGCGGCGTGATATTCGTAGAAGGCGCGGCGCTTCTCATCCATCAGCGGATTGCCGGCCCACGCCTCCGGGATCATCATCATGACGGCGTGCGGCAGCGAGTAGCCGCCCTGCACCAGGAATTCGAGCGCGTTGTCGAAGCAGGCGGTGTCGGACTGGCCTTCATAGGAGATCGGCCAGAGCCGGTTGATGTCCTTGCCGTAAAGCTCCGAGCTCACCGAAGCCTGGCGCGCCGCCATCCAGTTGGTGTTGCCGCGCAGCGTGTTGATCTCGCCGTTATGCGCGATCATGCGGTAGGGATGCGCCAGCGACCAGGCCGGGAAGGTGTTGGTCGAGAAGCGCTGATGCACCAGCGCCAGCGCACTCTCGAAGTCCGCCTCGTGCAGGTCGGGATAGTACTTGCCGAGCTGGTCGGCGAGGAACATGCCCTTGTAGATCACGGTGCGGCAGGACATCGAGCAGGGGTAATAGCCCGCAAGGCCGCGGTCGCGGCGCTGGTAGATCGCCTGCGAGATCGACTTGCGCAGGATGTAGAGCCGGCGCTCGAAATCGTCCTCGGTCTTGGCGGTGCCGTTGCGGCCGATGAACACCTGCATGCAGGCGGGCTCGGTCGGCTTCACGGTGACGCCGAGCGAGGAATTGTCGGTCGGCACGTCGCGCCAGCCGAGCAGGGTCAGGCCCTCTTCCTTGATCTGGTCGGCGATGATGCTCTTGATGACGTTGCGCCAGGCGGTGTCGCGCGGCATGAACAGCGCGCCGATGGCGTATTCGCCGGGCTGCGGCAGCGTGAAGCCGAGCTCCTTGGCCTTGCGGCTGAAGAAGGCGTGCGGGATCTGCACCAGGATGCCGGCACCGTCACCGGCGCGCGGATCGGCGCCGACAGCGCCGCGATGCTCGAGGTTGCAGAGGATGCTCAGCGCGTCCGAGACGATCTTGTGCGACTTCTTGCCCTTGATGTTGGCGATGAAGCCGACGCCGCAGGAATCCTTTTCCAGGCTCGGATCGTAGAGGCCTTCGGCGGGCGGGCGCGAATTGTGTTCCTGAATCGGATCGGTCGTTTTCGACGCGACCGTCGCCGACAGTTCTTCTGCCACGATGTTTGCGCGCTCGAATTGCGACCCGTTCATGTCCTCGTCCTCTCCATGCGGCAAGCTGTCTCACCGCCATCTTCGGCGCACCTTGGGCGTTCCGCGGCACCCGCCTCTGGGTCACCGCTCGTCCGCTGCGAGCCGCATTTTCTTAAATTCAGGCCAAGGCGTTCTACGTCCCCGTGAACGGCTTTGCCTGTTGCCTTCTTGGTGCTCGGAAGCACCGACTTTCGTTGCAATCCCTATGCCGGAACCGCAAGCAAAATTGAGACAGCTTTCCTGTCCTAACCATCACCTTGCCAAATTTTTGTCTATCACACAAGCGCGCGAAAGTCCCGATTCCCGATCTGTCAATCAATCGCTTTCCGAAAGTTGCGCAGCCCCGGTTTTGAAGCAAACGCGCCCTGATCCGGCCCTGTGGACGCCGAAATCCCGAATGAAGCTTCGGATCGACCCTTCGGAAGGCGCGCCACGCCGCAAGAAGCGAAAGAGCGCGATCCATCCGGGGGCTGACAGGAGCGTGTCGACCATGAAGTTTTTCACAGGATGTGTGGCCGCCGCCGCGCTGGCGCTGGCTGTGACCGCGGCAGAGGCGCAAGTTCCGGCGAACGGTATTGCGGGAGGGGCTGCGATCGCGGTGTCGGATTTCGACGGGCCCTATGCGCCGCCGGACGCCGCGCCGCCTCCGCCGCCGCGGTATGGCTATGGCTACGAGGAGCGCGGCCCGGCGCCGGCGCTGCTGCCGGCCACCGAGGTCTATGCGGTGCTGCGCGACAACGGCTTCTCGCCGCTCGGCATCCCGCGGCTGCGCGGCAGCGTCTACACCATCTCGGTGATCGACCGCCGCGGCGACGACGGCCGGCTCGTGATCGACGCCCGCGACGGCCGGATCATCCGCTTCATGCCCGCCGCCGATGCCTACGGCATGGCACCGGCCTATGAGCAGCCCACGGTCGCGCCCTACGGCCCGCAAAGCGCGCTGCCGCCGCCGACCGTGGTCCGCAGCGGCCCGCCGCGCCCGCCGGCCTCGATCCCGCATGTCGCAAGGCGCACGGTGCCGCTGCCCAAGGCGGCTCCGCAGCGCGGCGAGACGCCGGTCGCGGCAGCGAAGCCGGCCGAGCCTGCGGTACAGCAGGCCCAGGCGCCGCAAGCTCAAGCACCGCAGGCACAGCCCGCGCAGCAGACCGCTGCCGTGCAGGCCAAGCCCGCCGAGGCCGCGCCGCAGGCCGCTGCGCCGACAGTGGGTCAGACGAAGCCCGCCGCGACGATTCTGCCGACGCAGGACATGCCGGCCGCGCAGGGACTGGATTAGCGCGCAGTTCGTTTGGCGCGACGGCGCTCACGACATTTTCGGTGTCGTCCTGGCTTTCGCCAGGACGATGTTGGAGCAAAGATAAAAGGCGTCTGAGATTTCAGGCGCCTTTTTGCATCGTGAGAATCGCCGATCAGCTCCGCGGATACCCCGCAGCTTCCAGGATCAGATTCGCCACGTCCTTCGGATGCGACACCAGCGAGAGGTGGCCGGCATCGAGCTCGATCGTCGTTGCGTTCATGCGCTTGGCGAGGAAGCGCTCGAAATCCGGATTGATGGTGTCGTCGTTCTTCGACACCGCGTACCAGCTCGGCTTGGCGTGCCATGCAGCTTCCGTGGTGCGGCCGGCGAAGATCGAGGCCGCGGTCGGCCATTGCACGGCATAGAGCTCCTTGGCCCGTTCCGGCTTCACGCCATTGGCGAAATATTTCAGGAAGGCGTCTTCCGAGAGCTTGGTGTAGCCGTCGCGCTCGATGATGCCGGCGCGCACCGGGCCGGTCGGGAATTGCTTCGACAGCGCGACGAAATCCTCGTTGGCATCGGGCGCGCGTGCGGCGACATAGACGAGGCTGGTGACCTTCGGGTCGGTGCCGACCTGGCTGATCACGGTGCCGCCCCAGGAATGCGCGACCAGCACGGTCGGCCCGTCCTGCTCGGCCAGCGCGCGCTTGGTCGCCTCGACCGAGTCCGCAAGCGACGACAGCGGATTCTGCACGGCGGTCACGTGAAGGCCGGCGGCCTGGAGGATCGGGATCACCTCGGACCAGCTCGATCCGTCGGCCCAGGCGCCGTGCACCAGCACGACGTTCTTGGCCTTCGCGGTTTGCGGGGTTTGTGCGTGAGCGAGGCTGAGGGGAGCCGCCAGCAGGCTCGCGGCGACGAAAAGGCTGCGCCAAAGTGTCATGATCGTTCTCCGTCTTGTTTTGGGTTCGATGCCCAAAGGACGGAGGAAGAGGCCGCGCTGTTACGAGGCTCACCAGTCTGTGATGCGGTGCAAACGAAAAAAACGCCCCGGGGCACCGGGGCGTTTTCGCAACCTGGAAGTGGCGTGCGTGTTTTACGCGGCGACTTGCGCGGCCGAGTTCTCGATCACCTGCGCCTTGGGCGCGCCGGCGTTGATCGCGATCTGGCGCGGCTTCTTGGCTTCGGGAATCTCGCGGACGAGATCGACGTGAAGCAGCCCGTTCTCGAGCGAGGCGTCCTTCACCTGCACGAAATCGGCAAGCTGGAAGGCGCGCTCGAAGGCACGCGCGGCGATGCCGCGGTAAATCACTTCGGACTTCGAGTTCTCGTTTGCGACTTTCTCGCCCTTGATCGTCAGCGTGTTTTCCTTCGCGACGATGGAGAGCTCATCCTTGGCAAAGCCCGAGACCGCAACGGTGATGCGGTAGGCGTTCTCGCCGGTGCGCTCGATGTTGTAGGGGGGATAACCGGGGCTGCCGTCCGAACCGGCCTGGTCGAGCAGGTTGAAGAGGCGGTCGAAGCCGACGGTGGAACGATAGAAGGGGGTGAGATCGTAGGTACGCATGGTCAAGTCCTCCATTGAGCGACTGTTTGGTAACCCGCCCGCCAATCGGGCCGGGCTTTAGTCTGTGTGCAGCCTGATGTTCCGGTTCCGAAACACTGGTAGCGGCCTGCACCATGGTGATATGGGTTCAAGGGAACGGCGTTCAAGAGGGCGGCAACTTGCGCCTTTTCGGCGCTCCCGCCCTTGATTTTCAGCATTTCTCGCCCAATGACGCTGATCTCGATTCCGTCCAATCCCGTTCCCGAAGACGTCGTCAGCGGCACCATCAAGACACCCGATGGCGCCGAGCTGCGCTTTGCGCGCTGGGCGCCGCCGGCGAACCGCAAGGGCACGGTCTGCGTCTTCACCGGACGCAGCGAGCAGATCGAGAAATATTTCGAGACCGTGCGCGACCTGCGCGACCGCGGCTTTGCGGTGGCGATGATCGACTGGCGCGGGCAGGGCCACTCCTCGCGCCGCCTGCGCGATCCGCGCAAGGGCTATGTGCGCGACTTCGCCGATTTCGAAATCGACGTCGAGACCTTCGTGCAGCAGGTGGTGCTGCCGGATTGCCCGCCGCCCTTCTTCGCGCTCGCCCACTCCATGGGCGGTACGGTGTTGCTGCGCGTTGCGCATGCGGGCAAGCGCTGGTTCGACCGCATGGTGCTGTCGGCGCCGATGATCGACCTGCCAGGCCGCACCACCTCGTTTCCGTCGCGGGCGCTTCTGAAGACGATGCGCCTGATGGGGATGGGCGGCCGCTATGTTCCCGGCGGCAGCGACCGCATCACCGGGCTCGATCCCTTCATCAACAATCCCCTGACCAGCGATCCCGTGCGTTATGCGCGCAACGCCGCGATCCTGGAGGAGGATCCGACGCTCGGGCTGGCGTCACCGACGGTCGCCTGGGCCGATAGCGCCTTCCGCGCCATGCACACCTTCAAGGGCATGAACTACCCCTCCGAGATCCGCCAGCCGATCCTGATGCTGGCGGCCTCCAGCGACACCGTGGTTTCGACCGCCGCGATCGAGGAGTTCGCCTACCATTTGCGCGCCGGCTCCCATCTCGTGATCGCCGGCTCGAAGCACGAGATCCTCCAGGAGCAGGACCGCTACCGCTCCCAGTTCTGGGCCGCCTTCGACGCCTTCGTGCCGGGCACGCCGCTGTTCAAGTGAGCGGCAGTGACGGTGCGCTCCCTCGCCCCGCTCTTGTCCGCTGAAGCTTCAACGAAGGCGGATGCAGGGAGAGGTGAAAGGACCGCGCTACAGCGTCTTCAGATACTCGATCAGGTCCTTTCGCTCTTCTTCTTCCAGCAGGCGGCCGACGACGCCGTCCTTGTGCGGCGGCCCCTTGCCCTCGAACGAATGGCCGAGATTGCTGTTGCCGTTGATCTCGGTGCCGTCGGGCCAGGTGGTCGAGAACTGCGTTTCTCCGGTCTTGCAGCGCTCGCCCTCGACGACGGCGAAGCCGACCAGCTTCGGATCGTAGTCGCGCTGGCCCATGCAGAATTTCTTGGGTCGCTCGGCAGCAGGCCGCAGCATCCAGTCCAGCGAGGGCACTGAGCCGTTGTGGAGATAAGGCGCGGTGGCCCACACCCCGTTCAGCGGGCGCGCGCGATACCAGGGACCGGGCTCCTTGGGATCCGGCGGCTGCGGCCCGGGATTGGGACAATTGGCGCGGGCGCCCCACCAGCGCTTCTGCGCGTCGGGCGGGATTTGAGCGTCATTCATCGCCTTTCGGCTGACGATGTCGACGATCGCCATCAGCCCAACCGAATAGGGCATTTCAGTCGAGGTCGCCTCCGGCAGGTTGGTGCATTTCCATTGGTCGCCGAGGATGCGTGTCGGATTCAGATCGAGGAAGCCCGGCACCGAGACCGTCCGCTTCTCCAGGACTCTGGCCTGGGCGGAATCCGTCCCCATGCCCGTGACGCTCTTCTGGATCGGGTTGAGCACCATCTCGTCGCCGATGCGCTCCCAGCGCGACGACGACCACACGCTCTCCTGCGGAAACTCCTTGTCGAACTCGGGATCGTTGACGGGACCGAGGTGGCACTCCACGCAGATCTTTGCGTAGAGCTTGCGGCCGCTCTTGACGCGGTCCGGATTGATCTTCCAGTCGTCGCCGAGAATCTGCGAAGGCCATCTCGGCGAGGTCAGTCCGCCGAGCTTCTTCTGCGCGTAGGGATTGGGGCCCGCCAGCAGACTCTCGATCCAGTGCAGGTTGGTGACATCGGCCGAGGACCGGTAGAGCCTGTCCTTGGGATAGGCGTCGGACAGGTTGAGCAGCGCCGTCACGCCGAGCGCCTCGCCGGCATTGCGGATCAGCGGCTGCTCGATCGAGGCATCGTACTGCGCGAATTTGAGCCACGGCACGGTCCAGATCGGAGGGAAGCTGACCGGCGCGTCCTGGGCATGCAGGTTCTTCTCGAATCCCTTGACCCCGCTCAGCGCGAAATCCTGGGAGAACACCTGGTTGCCGATGCGATTGAGCGCATCGAGACGGCCGAAGCCTTCTTCCGTGTCCTTTTGCTGCTTGCCGTCCCAGGTCTTCTTGCCGGCGATCGTCTTGTCGTAACCCTTTTGCCAGTCGAGCAGGAATGTGAGGGTCGCCTTGAGGCTCTGCTTGAGCGCATTGCGGTCGGCGTCGCTCGCATCGGGGCCGAGTACGCGGTCGGCGAACCGCTTGAAGCGGAACGGCACGTAGAGCGTGTAGGCGATCGAGAGCCCGGTCACGCTCTCGAGCTTCTTCAGGTCGGTCATGGCCGGGCCGCCGTCGAAGCGCACGTCCACGCCCTTGTAGCGCACGTGCCCGGTGTGGCAGGCGGCGCAGGTCAGCCCGATCTTGTCTTCCTCGCGGCGGCCGGTCGCGGGATCGACGACGCCCGTCATCCGCGCGAAGCCGACCGGCAGGCCGTCGACATTCTCGACCTGCGACCAATCGGTCGACAGGCTCTTCGGCTGCGTCGTGTCGTAGACATTGGCGTAGCCGAAGCTCCGCAGCGTGGTTGCGTCGGTCTTGATGGATTGCGGGCTCTGGATGAAGCCGAAGCGCTCGAGATAGGCGCTGTCCTTCACCATGCCGGGGCGTGAGAACAGGCGAAGACGCGGCTGCTCCAGCGCCATGAACCAGGTGTAGGGAACCGGAAAGGTCGCGGTGCCCTGGCTGGTGTGGTGGAACCAGTGCCGGTCCTCCAGCGACCAGTTCTGCTCGAGCCAGAAGGCCGCCGTCGTCTCCGGGAGTTTTGGCAAGGGCGGCGGCAGCAGCTGTGCGAGGACTCCCTTCTGGGGCAGCATGGCGCGGACCTGGTCGGGGAATTCGGCGACCGCCACGAGCGCGACAAGAGCCGTCGCGAACAGGAACGCTATGATCCCGAGAGCCCAGCGAAACCTGAGCGCGCAGGATGACAGCAGCGACTGCGATAAAATCCGCTGGTTGATGCGGTCGGGGAATTGGCGCGCGTTCAGCAGCGTGCGCACGTCGGCGACGCTGAGATAGCGATCCTCCTTACCCGTGCCCTTGCCCATGATCTTCAGCAGGACGGGCCATTCGAACTGCATCAGCACGGGGTAGTACCAGCGCACGGCGCTGCCTGCGCGCTTGAGGTTCTCGCGCATGAAGGTCTTGATTTCCGCAGCGTTGAGGCCGGGCTCGCTGCTGCCGGTGTCCGGATCGGTGTAGGTCCGGCCGAAGCTCTGGAGCCGCGCGATCTCGTCCTCGTTGACCTTGCCGTCGACGCCGAGGACGCGCGAGCCGGCGCCGCGCTTGTCCAGAGGGCCACCGCGCAGTTCGTCGAGCTGCGGGCCCGACCGGATGCTTTTCAGGATGTGGCTAAATCCGTTGGCGATGAGCGCAACGCCGCGGACCTGGATCCGGGCCCAGCTCTTCATCAGCCCCGTCTCGCCGCTCGCATTCGCGATGGTCTGCGACAGCGTGTTGAGCGGGACGGTCCCGCCGTCGACGAAGCCTTCGCCGACGAGGCCGCGCAGGAATGGACAGGGATTGTTCGGCGAGACCCCGATCGAGGGGTCGAAGGGGGGCTTCGAGGCGGGGTGATGCATGGCCCAATTCCTGAAAACGGCGAATCGTGAAAATCAGACGCGCCGATCAAGCGCGGAAAGTCCTAACAAACAGCCAGCGCGGCCGCCGCCGACTATACTACTTCAGCGTGTGACAAAGTGTGGCTGAATTCACTGTGCTGTCAACAAGAGCGGACGTGAGATCGTCGCGCGGCCGCAGTCCGCCTGTCAGGACTCGGCGGCGCGTTTGACGTCGCTCTGGACCAGCGTCAGCTTGCCGAGCGGCACGCCCGCCTTCAGAAGCCCCTCGCGGTAATGAGCGAGGTCCTCGGGCCGCTTCCAGTGGAAATTGCGCAAATGGCGGTCGACATTCAGGGTCGGGTAGTTGCCCATGAGCACGCGGGTCGCCTCGACGGCCTCGCCGGTCCGCCCCAATTGCGCCAGCGCTGCGGCTCGGATCGCCAGCGCCTGCATGTGGTTCGGGTTGATGTAGAGCTGCTCGCGGGCCCACGACAGGGTCGCGTCATACTGCCCCAACAGATAATGGCTGAACGCGTTCAGTGCGGCCCATTGGTAGCGCGGGTCGCTGTTGTCGCGCTGCGCGGCCATCGAAAACAGCTCGATCGCCTCGCGGTGCTCGCCGATCACGAAATGGCAGATGCCGAGCACGCCGCGCGCGCCGTTGTCGTAGGGGTTGAGTGCGACCGCGCGCTTGGCGGCGTCCATCGCGGCCTCGTAATGCCCTTCCATCGCATGGGCCCAGGACAGGATCGAGAACGCGAAGGAGGAGCGCGGGTCGAGCCGGACGCTGGTTTCGGCGAGGTTCATCGCCTCGGCCCACATCTCCCGCGTGCCCTTGACCCAGCCGAACTGGATGCTCTGGATCTGGATCGTGGCGAGGTAGGCGTGCGCGATCGACAGCTTGGGATCGACCGCGATGGCCTCCCGGAACAGGTCGACGGCGGCGGCCAGGTCCTCCTTGGTCTGCCGGTAGTAATGCGACAGCCCCTTGAGGAAACGGTCCCACGCGGTTACGTCGGTCGAGAGCCGCGCGGGCGCCGAGGCCTCCGCGCGGACGATCTCGGTGGCGATGGCGGCGGACAGGTTGGTGGTGATCTCGTCCTGCATCGCGAAGAAGTCGCCGATGTCGCGGTCGTAGCGCCCGGTCCAGAGCTGCTCGCCGGTCTCCGGCGCGATCAGCTCCGCGGTGACGCGGATCTTGGCTCCGGCGCGCCGCACCGAGCCCTGGATCAGATAGGTGGCGTCGATCTCGCGCGCGATCAGCCGAGTGCTCGTGTTCTTGCCCTTGAAGGCGAAGGTCGAGTTGCGGCTCAGCACCCGATAGAAGGATTGCAGCGACAGCGCGTGGATCAGATCCTCGGTCAGGCCGTCGGAGAAGTATTCGTCCTGGGCGTCGCTGAGATTGGCGAAGGGCAGCACGCCGACGATCGCGGTGCGGTACTGCTGCGAGAGTGCGGAGGCCTCCCTCAGCTCGGGGGCGATCGCCCGTGCGCCCTCGGGCTTCCAGGTCCAGACCCCGACCGCATCCTTGATGTTCTTGAAGCGATGGTTGCCGCCATCGACCAGCGGCACGGTGAGATGCTTGTTCGCCTCGCTGTAGGCCTTGGCCGAGATGGCGAAGCCGCCGGGGCTCGCCACCGATTCCAGGCGGACGGCAATGTTGACATCGTCACCGAACACCTCGTCCTCGTCGGCGATGACGTCGCCCATGTGGATGCCGAGCCTGAACTGCATGGCGCGGTCGGCCGGCAGATGGTGGTTGCGCTCCGCCATCAGCGTCTGCATCGCGATCGCGGCTTCGGTGGCGCCGACGATCGAGGGGAACTCCAGCAGGAAGCCGTCGCCGGTGTTCTTCACGACGCGGCCGCCGTGATTGAGGATGATGGGGTGAATCGCGCTGCGATGCGCCTTGAAGGCGGCATGGGTGCCAGCCTCGTCGCTGCCCATCATGCGCGAATAGCCGGCGACATCGGCGCAAACAATGGCAGCCAGACGTCTTTCCATATTCTCGGAGCTCCAAAGGATGGAGGACTGGCCACGGCGTGGCAGTCGCCTCGAATCCCGCATTTCAAGAACCCTGCCTTTATAGAGCAGATAAGGCCGCGGGAAAGTATGATCCGCATTGCAAATTCAAGGTAAATCCTACGCAGTCCCGGCGGTGGACGACGGCCGCCGAACCGACTAAGCCCGATCCCTTGAGACGGACGGGGCGGCGGGGCACCTCACATGCTGGGCATTCACGAAATCTGGCTCTTCATCCTGTCGGGCGTGCTGCTCAACATCACGCCGGGACCGGACTCCGTCTACGTCATCGGCCGCAGCATGCAGATGGGCTGGCGGGGCGGGGCTGCCGCCGCCTTGGGCATCAGTTGCGGCTGTTTTTTCCACGTCGCAGGCGCGGCAATCGGCCTTTCGGCCCTGCTGATGGCCTCATCTACCGCTTTTTCGATCCTGAAGCTGGTTGGCGCGGCCTATCTGGTCGTCACGGGACTTCAGATGCTGTGGTCGCGCCCGACGCTGGCATCGGCGATCGACGAGCCGGCGCGGAGCTCGTTGCGGCGGGTGTTCCTCCAGGGCGTCTTCACCAACGCGCTCAATCCCAAGGTCGCGCTGTTCTTCCTGGCCTTCCTGCCGCAATTCGTCGCAGCCGATTCTCCGCACAAGCCGCTCGCCTTCCTGACCCTCGGCCTGATTTTCATCTGCACGGGAACGCTGTGGTGCCTGGTGCTGGCGGCGTTCGCGGCAAAGGCCGCGCACCGCTTGCGGGCCTCCGAGGGCGCGATCGCCTGGGTCAACCGTGCGCTCGGCGGCCTGTTCATTTATCTCGGCATCCGCGTCGCCATGCTGGAGACGCGGTAACTCGTTCGAACGAATGACTGGTGTGGCATGCAATCGGCCCGATAGAGGCCACGCGCGGGAGGTTTCGATGATTCGTGGAAGCTGTCTGTGCGGCGCCGTGCGTTTCGAGATCGACGAGGTTCGCACGCTGACGCATTGTCATTGCGTCAATTGCCGCAAGCTGACCGGCGCGGCATTCGCCACCTATGCCCATGTTGAAGCCGACAAGTTTCGCTTTGTCGCGGGCGAGGACATGACGGTGGCTTACGAGTCCGCGCCGGGCAGTTTTCGCCATCGCTGCAAGACCTGCGGCTGCCTGACGCCGGGCAAGGCGAGTTATTTGCCGACCGTCAGCATTCCCGCCGGCCTGCTCGATGACGATCCTGACGTCAGGCCCCGCCTCCACGTCTTCACCTCGTCGCGCGCGCCGTGGTGGACGATCCAGGACGATCTGCCTCAATACGATAAATGGGTGCCGGGCTACGCGCCGAAGGCGTGAGCCTCTTCTCAGGCGAATTCCTTCAGAAGCGCGCTGCCAGCCAGATAAAGGCCGAGCAGGATCATCGCGATCAGGAACCAGCGGCGAAACGCCTCCGCCGGCATCCGCGCCCGCACCGACTGGCCGATGAGCATGCCGGCAAAGGCCATGGCGAGGCCCACGGCGCCCGGCACCGCATTGGCCGGCGTCAGCAATCCGCCGGCGGTGAGGTTGAAGGCGAGCGCCAGCGTCGCGGTCGTGAAGAACACGCCGAGTGCCTGCACCAGCTCGTCCTTCTCCATGCCGATCGCCTGCATGAACGGCATCGAGGGGATCACCTGCACGCCGGTCGAGGCGGAGATCACGCCGGTGACCACGCCGACCACGCCACCAACCCATTTCTCGTTCTGCGGCGCGACGCGGAACTGGAATTTGTTCAGGCCTATCACCGCGTAGATCACGAGCAGGGCGCCGAGCACGATCGTGCCGTAGCGCGCATGCGGGCCGGTCAGCGCGCCGGCATTGAGCCAGCAGCCGATCACGGTGCCGATCATCAGCGGCCACAGCCGCCTGAGGATGTCGCGCAAGTACGGTCCGACGAAAGTCTGCCAAATGTTGGTGATGATGGCGGGCACGATGACGATGGCGATCGCGCGGCTCGGGGCCATGCTCACCGCGAGCAGGCCCATGGAGACGGTCGGCAGGCCGAGCCCGACCACGCCCTTGACGAATCCGGCGACCAGGAAGACGGCGGCGATGACAATGAGGAAAGGGTCGATCATGACCTGCACATTGACCGAAGCCGCGCCCGGGCACAATCTGGAGGTTACGGAGACAGCCTTCGCTATGGACGAAGGCTTGGTTGGAGGAGACCAAATGCGTTTCGATCTCGTCGATCTCCAGCTGTTCATCGCAGTCGCCGACCAGCGCAGCATCACCCGCGGCGCGGAGCGGTCGCATCTGGCGCTGGCCTCGGCCAGCGCGCGCATCAAGGGGCTGGAGGATGCGCTCGGCGTCGCGCTGCTCAAGCGCGGCCGCCGCGGCGTTGAGTTGACCGCGGCCGGCGAGAGCCTGCTCGATCATGCCCGTCTCGTCATTCACCAGATCGACGCCATGCGCGGCGATCTCGCCGGCTTTGCCAGCGGCGTGCGCGCCAGCGTGCATTTTCTCGCCAACACCTCCGGCCTGTCGGAGCATCTGCCGAAGGCGCTGGCCGGCTTCCTGCGCGAGCATCGCGACGTCGCCATCGACATCGAGGAGCGCGAGAGCACCGACATCGCGGCGGCGATCACCGCCGGTGCCGCCGACCTCGGCTTCGCCGCGGAGCACGCGCTGCCCGACCATATCGAGCGCTTCGTCTTCAGCGAGGATCACCTGACGTTGGTGACGTCACGGCGCGGCCCGTTCGCCGGCCGCCGCCAGATCGATTTTCAGGAGGCGGGCGCGTGCGAGTTCGTCGGGCTCACCAGCGCCACCGCGCTCCAGGTTCATATTTCGAAACACGCGGCCCGGCTTGGCATGCGGCCGCATTACCGCGCGCGCCTGCGCGACTTCGATGCGATCTGCCAGATGGTCGCCGCCGATGTCGGCGTCGCCCTGGTGCCCGAAGCCGCTGCCCGCCGCTGCGCCAAGCTGATGCCGCTCGCCATGGTCCGCCTGCGCGATGCCTTCGCCAACCGCAAACTCGTGATCTGCGCGCGAAGCTTCAAGACGCTGCCGCGCCCGGCCAAGATGCTGGTGGAGCATTTGCGGGCCGAGGCGGTGTGAGGGTGGCGGTGATGTGAGCCTGCGGCGCGGCCGCGACCTCAACTGCGCTCCCTCCCCCCTGCGGGCAGGGCTATCGCATATGGTGTGCACGATGCGGCGGCATCGGCACTGGGCTCCCTCTCCCGCTTGCGGGGGAGGGTTGGGGTGGGGGTGTCTCCGCGTCGGGATTGTTGGGGATTGCGGATGACATCCCTGCGTGGCGAGAGCCCTCACCCGCCGCGCTCTGCGAGCGCGTCGGCCTCTCCCGCAAGCGGGAGAGGCGGAGCAAGCCCGCGGAAAATCCTCGTGAAATCCATATGCGATTGCCCTCCCCCGCAAGGGGGGAGGGAACGCACCTACCTCGTGGCGGCGTCACGACTCAAACCGTTGTTCACTTCGCCGTCTCCACCCCGGCGTCCTTGATCACCTTCGTCCACTTCCTGGTCTCGTCCGCGATGAATTGGCGAAAATGCTCCGGCTCGTCGCCGATGAGCGTCGCGCCTTGCGCGGCGAGCTTTTCTTTCACGGCCGGATCCGCCATCGCCTTCGTCGCCAGGCCATGCAGCGCTGCGACGATCTCCTTCGGCGTGCCCTTGGGCGCGACCATGCCGTACCAGTTCTCGATGCGCAGATCAGGAAAGCCCGCTTCCGCCGTCGTCGGCACCTCGGGCGCGGCCGGTGCACGCTCGACTGAACCGACCGCGATCGGCCGTAAGGCGCCGGCCTTGACCTGCGGCAGCAGCACCGGAAGATCGAGGAACGTCATCTGCACCTGCTGGCCCAGCAGGTCGTTCACCGCGGGTGCGGCGCCGCGATAGGGCACGTGCACGATGTCGATCTTCGCGGTCAGCTTGAACAATTCGCCGGCGAGGTGCGGCAGGCTGCCGGGGCCGGAGGAGGCGAAGTTGAGCTTTCCGGGCTGCGCCTTGGCCAGCGCGATCAATTCGCCGATGTCCTTGGCGGGCACGTTGGTGGCGACAACAAGCATTTCCGGCACGGTTGCAACCAGCGTCACCGGCGTGAGGTCGGACAATGCGTCGTAGGCGACCCGCTCCATGCTCGGGCTGATCGCGAGCGCGCCGGCTGAGGAGATCGCGATGGTGTAGCCGTCGGGCGCGGCCTTCGAGACCGCGTCGGTGCCGAGCACGCCGCCTTGGCCGCCGCGATTGTCGATCAGCACCGGCTGGCCCGAGAGCTCGGACATGCGCTGGCCGATCACGCGCGCGATGATGTCGTTGGGGCCGCCGGCCGGGAACGGCACGATCAGCTTGATCGGCTTGGCCGGAAAATTCTGGGCGGAGGCGAGGGCGGGAAACAGAAGCAGGCTTGCGAGGAAGAGCTTACGCCAGTTTTTCATACAAGCCTCTTGGGGCGGCTATCCGTTGAGCAGTTTCATTGCTTCTTCGTGAACCCTGGCATCGCCCGCCGCGATGATGCGGCCGCCGCCCTGGGCCGGCTTGCCTTCCCAGGTGGTGACGACGCCGCCGGCGCCGGTCACGATCGGGATCAGGGCCGCGATGTCGTAGGGCTTCAGCTCGGTCTCGACCACGAGATCGACGTGGCCGGCCGCCAGCATGCAATAGGAGTAGCAGTCGCCGCCATAGCGCGACAGCCGCGCGCCCTTCTCGATACGGCCGAAAATGGCGCGGTCGCGCTCGTTCATGAGCAGCGGGCTCGTGGTGTAGGTCGTCGCCTCCGACAGCGAAGCGCAGCGGCGGACCTGGAGCCGACGCTCGCCGGAGGGGCCTTTATAGTTGGCCGAGCCGTTGTCGCCGGAAAAACGCTCGCCGATGAAGGGCTGGTGCATCATGCCGAACACCGGCGCGCCCTTGTGCAGCAGCGCGATCAGCGTGCCCCAGATCGGGAACCCGCCGATGAAGGACTTCGTGCCGTCGATGGGATCGAGCACCCAGACATAGTCGGCGTCCTCGCGCTCATTGCCGAATTCCTCGCCGACGATGCCGTGCTGGGGGAAATTGGCCTTGATCAGCCGCCGCATCACCGCCTCCGCGGCGCGGTCGGCTTCGGTCACCGGATCGAAATCCTTGGTCTTGCTCTTGTCGTCGATCGACAGCGAGGTGCGGAAGAACGGCAGGATGGTTTCGCCGGAGGCGGTGGCGAGCCCTCCGATGAAGGCTGAGAAGTCGATCACCGTCACGGCGCATCCTCAAAACGAAAGTCGGGTGAAGCTCGCATCTGCCTATCTCAATTCGCCTCTCGCGTGCAGCGCTGTCTTGATTTGCACCCTGGTATTTTGGATGCCGATGCCGGTTGCCTCATCCGAGCCATCTCCTGGCCAAATATCGATCATTGAGTTGAAAACTTAGTTCCGAACATGCCTTGTTCGTATGCAAATGACTATCAACCCATTGAATTTCCTTATCAAAGGAACTGAATCTGGGTTTCTCTGGAAGCAACAGAGCCATGTGTGTTTTGCATGGGAAATGGCTCAAAAGCCCTTGCACTTTGTGCGGCGCGGCCGCATATTGTTGCGGTGCGGTAGCGCTCTGCGTTACCGCTGCCCTCCTTGGGCGTTTCCTCCCTAGACTTGGGCCGCTTGCGTCATTCGCGAGCGGCCCTTTTTTCTTTGGGTCGCCTGTTTCACTTCGGCTGTGCGAAAACGCGAAGTGAAGATCCGGCGTCCGATACGCTCGCAGCTGTGTCTGGTCCCTGATCCGCGACGTGGTCGCGCGTCGCAGGCTTACCGCCTATTCCGCCGCGGCCTGGAACGGTCCGAGATCGCCGAACGGGATCGTGGCCGCCAACACGTCGGCGAGCACGCCGAAGTCGGTTGCCACTTGCGCAAAGCGCGGACTGCGCTCGCGCCGACGCTCGTCCATGTAGATCGCGCGGTTGAGCTCGAGCTGCACCGCGTGAAGCCCGCTCGCCGGGTTGCCGTAATGCTCGGTGATGAAGCCGCCGGCATAGGGCTTGTTGCGGCCGATCGAATAGCCGAGCCCGCCCATGGTCTCCTCGACCCGGTCGGGCAAGAGCGGCGTGCAGCTCGTACCGTAACGGTCGCCGATCACGATGTCGGGCCGGCGCGGCTCGTCCCTGCTGACGCCGACCGAGGGCATCGAGTGGCAGTCGACCAGCACCACCGTGCCGAACATCTGGTGCACCTTGTTGATCAGCCGGCGCAGCGCGCGGTGATAGGGCTTGTAGAGCGTCTCGATCCGCGCCAACGCATCGTCGACCAGGATACGGTCGCGATAGATCTCCTGGCCATCGCCGACCACGCGCGGGATGGTGCCGAGGCCGCCGGCGACCCGCATCGAGCGGGTATTGGCAAAGCTCGGCAGCCGGCCGGTGAACATGCGGGGGTCGAGCTCGTAGGGCTCGCGGTTGACGTCGACATAGGAGCGGGGAAAGTTGACCCGCACGGTCGGAAAGCCGCGGGCGCTGAGATGGCCGATCAGCTCGTCCATGAAGGAATCTTCCGACCGCCGCAGTGTCGGCAGGTCGATCCTGGAGGCGCTGAGAAATTCGTCCGGATAGGTCGAGCCGGAATGGGGCGAGTTGAAGATGACCGGCGCGCGCCATTCGGCGGGCTCGACGATCTCGAATGCTGGCGACATCTCGCCGTCAAACCGGGTCATCTTCTCAGGCTTCGTCCCTTATTCCCAGGCTTCGTCCCTTCACGCCACAAGATCCGGCCCCGCAGGATCCTGTAAGGCCCGGCAAAGGCTTGAACGGATTGATTCGGCCGGTCGAGCGGCTCTTATGTGTCGTCATTGTCCGGAATCGCAACCATTCTGCCAAGCGAAAAGATGTGATCTGCGCTGGAACATGTCTTAACCGTGCAGGCAGCGAGGCGGGGATCGTCCGGTCGGCTTCGATTGATTCGATCCGCATTCCGGTTCACAAGGAGCCGGCAGCGCGATCCGTCCAGGGTAAAGATTTTCACCCCAAATTTACCCTCTGTCGGGCTTAGTGACCTCTGCTGATATCCTCTGGGGATTCGACGTTTCCTGCCATGCCAAAGATCCTGCTCGCCGAAGACGACAACGACATGCGCCGTTTCCTGGTCAAGGCGCTGGAAAACGCCGGTTTTCAGGTCTCGTCCCATGACAACGGCATGGCCGCCTACCAGCGGCTCCGCGAAGAGCCGTTCGAGATGCTGCTGACCGACATCGTGATGCCGGAGATGGACGGGATCGAGCTCGCCCGCCGGGCCTCGGAACTCGACCCCGACATCAAGATCATGTTCATCACCGGCTTCGCCGCGGTCGCCCTGAACTCGGATTCGGACGCCCCCAAGAACGCCAAGGTGCTGTCCAAGCCCGTGCATCTGCGCGAATTGGTCAGCGAAGTGAACAAGATGCTGGCGGCCTAAATCGGCCTCCTTCCGTCCTTGCGCCGGGTCCCCTGAGCCGTTATAGGGACCCCACCGATGAAATGACCTCTAGGGCACGTAGCTCAGCGGGAGAGCACTACCTTGACATGGTAGGGGTCACAGGTTCGATCCCTGTCGTGCCCACCATCTTCTTCAAGGGTTTAGCCGCCTTGCGGCTGGCCGGCGAAAAGATGATTTCCACGAGATTTCCACGAAGGCGCTCCGTGGCGCTGGAAACCTCACCGCAGACATTGATGCCGTCCGGTCCAATGCCGGATGCCCCGCTGCTTTCCACTCGGTTAGCGACCGCGCGATGCGCGCTACTCAACCTGGGGCCCGCTTCCTGCCCGACATTCATGCCGTCCAGCTTCATTCCAGGAGACCGATCTCTGTCAGCTTGGATGACGTTCGATTGATGCGCGCTGCCGAAGCAAAGGTCGGCTTCCCCCCCGTTACTCCGAATGTAACGCAGAGCAGGACAGGCCCCTTTCTCAGTCAGCTTTTCGCCCACAACAATCACGTTCATCGCATCCTATTGCACGACAGCCTATCTCGTCTGCCAGCTTTAGTGTCAGCTGAAGTCGTCCTGCCGTCAACATCATCATTCGCTTGGAAAGCCACAGCTCTGGCTTATAATAAACGACCTTCGCGAATCGACGATTTTTTATGGCTGCGCGCCCCGGACGTATCGCAAACGATTGGCTTGCCTATATCAGGCCGCATCTGCGTCCCTTTGAAGCTTTAGAGCACGGCGAACGCGGCGACTACATCGCCAAGCTGTCGAAGAAAGTGAGGCTCAGCGACAACACGCTCCGCCGCTTTATCGCTGCGGCACAATTCCTGGAGGCAGAAGGCATCACCGAGCTGGCACCTGATGTCAGGATGCCAGTGGCTGCTGTCGAGCGGGTCGCTCGAATTGCCGCAAGGCAACCGGAGCGCCGTCGAAAATTGCTCGAAGATGTCAGCGAGGGCAAGCTGACGATTATGGAGCTTCGGGAGCTCCTGAAAAAATGCAGGAAGAGTGCCAAGCGGCCGGGTGGAGCACACTCGACTTCGTCATTAGACCGTGTCGCCCGGGAACTCGAGATCCGCAACATCTGCAGGCGAGGCGAGGTCGTGCTCGCGCGCGCTGATGAAGACGAGTTTGGATGGCTTTTGACCACACCGATGAAGCGGAGCTTCATTGTTCGCCTTCCCGAAGCGCGGCGCGCATTGATCTTGGACGCGATGATGTCGCAAGGATCCGGAACGTCGTTTGCTATGCAGCGACGGGGATTCCTGCGGAACGTCCTTGTTGGCGCAAGCCTTTATGATTTTGTGTTCGTATTCGCCGCGGCCTGGCATTACGAGGTTGAGAAGTTAGTGCAGCAGTTGCGTCCTGTGCTCCGGAAGAGTGTCATCCTAGTAGATGACAACTGCTCTCGGCGACCTCCGCCTTGAACGAGTCCTCGACATCAAGCTTGGCCTTGTCGCGTACGGCAGCAAACGCCACCTTCGTCTCGACCGTGAGCTCGACTTCCCGCCTGGCATCGTCGAGCTCGCGCTCCTTGCGAAGCATGCCCGCCTGGATCTTTTGGGCTGCAGCCAGCTTTTCGCCATTGGTCGTGAGCATCTGCTGCAAATCGGCCAATTGCTAGTCGCGGGTGCTGAGCTCGTCGGCGACCGCCAGACGCGCTCTCTTGGCTTCAGCTTCGGCGATGTTCGCCCGCTCCGCCTTCAGCTTGGCCGCCACCTGCTCGTCAACGGCCTCGCGAGCTTTCGCGATTTCTTCTCTGGCCTGCTTGAGTAGCGCTTCGCGCCGGCCAAAGTCTTCCTCCTTTGCAGTAAGCTGTTGATCGAACTTGCGGCGCGTCTCTGCGATGAGGGGAGCGGCGAGCGATTCCGTCAGCTTGATTTCGGTGTGGCAGTTGGGGCAGACGATCTGGGGATCGGTCACGGCATCGGTCCTCTGAGAATTGACCGTGATAGTATCGGGTGGGCGTGCGCCACTTAAGCCCTGGGGACGGGTTATCCCGCGCAAATGCGGCGGCCGAGGCAATAGCGGCCGTGGTCTTCCTGAGCCGTTCTCCTCCATGATCAGTTCCTCGATGCGTGGATGTCGCGCTCGCGCAGGACGGCTTCGACAACACGACGCAGGCGGCGCACCGAGCCACCGGCCCAGTTTCTCGCGACCGCCTCGTGCTCAATGCCATCGAGCGGCGTCACCCAACTCTGATCGAGGCCGCGCTCCCTCGCGAGATCGGTCAACACGGCCGGCAGCAGGGCGTCGAGATCCTTGGAGGTCGGTTTGGGAAAGCTCACGACCCGGAACCGGTCCCGGATCGGACCGGGCAGGGGATCGAGACGGTTTGCGGTAGCGACGTAACTTACCTGCGACAGATCAAGATTTGTCTGAAGCGCGGGATCGGGATAGCGCGAGCTCGTCTCCGCTTCGAGAAATGCGAGCAGCACGTCCCAAAGTCGGCCATTGTCGCTTCGCGTCGCAGCCTTCTCGATCTCGTCGACCAGCACGAGCGGATTGGCAATGCGTGCCTGCGCAATTGCGAGGAAGGCGTGACACGGCTCGGCTGAGTACCAGCGCCGGTCCGTGCCCCCGAAGGAAGCACTATCGGAGCGGCTTGCATCGCTCCGCCATACGGCGACACCCAAGACCTCGCCCAGTCGGCGGGCGAACCGGCTCTTACCACCGCCGGGCTCGCCAACGATCAGGAGGGGGCGCAAATGCACTGTCTCGCGTCCAACGAGATCTGCCAAGGCGAAGTCGACGACCTCGCTGGCGTACGGGAACTCGAACAGCAGGGTGTTGCGCGCTTCGTACAACGCCGGTGCCTGAACGAGCGGTAAGGCGACGTTGACGACGTCCTTCAGCGGCCCGATGATCTCCTTGAGCTTGGGGCTCTTCATCTCGTTTTCGGACAGACGCGCAACGACGAGATGATGATCGGGAATGACCTCGAGGATCGGGGCGGCTTGTCGCTCGACGGCTTCGGTCCGGTCGGCTTCCCGTTGCTTTCGGCGGTCATTCTCCTCCCTGAACTGAAGTCGCAACGCCGCTTTGGCTGCGGAGATGCGATGCTCGGCCGTGCGGTGCCCGACCAGGGAGGCGTTCATTGCCGCAGAGAACTTCTTTGGCACAAAATGCGTGCAGGCCTGTAGCGCGGCCCAGCCATAGGTGAACCGTTCAAGGTCGCAGCGAACCTTCTGTTCGACGATCAGCGAATTCAGCTGAAAGGCCTTGACCAGTGCCTTGGCGACCCTGCGATGCTGCTGGAAGTGTTCGTCATCACGTGGCGTCGGCAAGCTCACGAGCCGGACACTATCAGCAAGGCTCCTGAGAGCTGGCTCACTATGAGCGACCGCGCGGCGATCGAGTTCAGCCGCCAGCGCCATTGCGCCCTCTAACGACCTGCCTTTAGCCCATGCGAGATTATGGGACAACTGCGGGCAGAGCTCTTCGACTTCAGCGATGAGCCGCTCCTCAACGTGATCGGCGCCATCGACAATCAGCATTGCATAGCGCAAAAGCCTGGGCAGGCCCTTGAGGCGTTCGTCCCAATCGGCCGAATCGGCAGCGGCGCCGGTCGAGGCGGCGTCCTCCGCTGTCGGTAGATCCAGATGATCGGAATTGTCATCGTCATCATTCGCGCTCAAGCGAGATCCTCCTCGCAAAGAGCCAGCGAGACCATTGCCTCCGTCCGGGCAGACTGACCGGTAGCCTTAGCGTAACGGATGTGATGGGTAAGCCACAGGGTGGCGAGTTCGACCTTAAAAGGAAGATCGAACTCGAGGCGACCAAGAACGTGCGACAGCACGAGCATGGCCGCGGGGTCATCGCTGAGGGCCGAGTGAAGCAGGGCGGTCATCGTGATGTCGACGGTCAGCGAAATGTCGCGGATCGGCATCAAGGAGAGGGCGGCAGCGATCGCAGCTGCCGGATCGCCACTCAGGGCGGCCCGGAGTTTGTCGCCGCCATGAAGGACGGCGATTCGTTGCAACATGGTACCGATGATTGACTGTTCGGTGTATCGGAACTGATGCACCGAGAGCATCCGCCACCACGCCAGCGGAGGGCCGTCGTCCGTGGAGAGCGGCCAGATATCGCTCGTGGGATTGTTCGAAGCAGACATTCGCGGCCCCCTCAGTTCGCAATGATGATCGGTTGCGGGTAGCGGCGGGGGACCCACACTCTCGAACCAATATGGGCGCCCGTGATGACCTTCGCCGCGATAGCGGCGGATGGAAACCAGACGGCGACCAGAAGGCGCTTTCGGTCGGCAGCCCCGGGGATCGTGGCCAGGGCGTGCTTCGCTTCCAATTCGCTGCGGCGGGTGTCGACGATCCCCTGGGCGCTACCGTTGATGGGCCAACGGAATTCGGCGCCGGGCATGACCACGAACCCGCGATCGGATGTGGGATAGCCCCGTGCCCAGAGGCCTACATAATTCAGCTCAAGCTCACCTCCGGCGGGAGGTGTGGCGACGATGTCGATCAGCATCGGCTCCATGTCGTTCGGCCCGATCGGATCGTCGTCTCGTTCAGTTGAACTAACTACGGGAACGCGATCGAAGTAGGAATCCAGTGCCAGACAACCCGCGTCAAACAGTTGCTGACGCGCGTCCTCGAGGATGCGCTCCATTTCGGCGCGTTCATCGGCGCGGACCCTGGGAATTGTCGGGGTCCACTCGTTGGTGATGACGACGTGGCGCGCTGCTTGAGCAATGCTCCAGAGGTGATATTGAAGATAGAATGCTGGGTCCTTGTTGGACCAGGGCTCGGGATATCCGACGACAACGTAGGCTACGCGGGCAAACGCCTTTGCCGGATCGGCAAAATGCTTCGAGAAACGCATATTGATGTTTTTGGTCTCGCCGAAGTAGGCCGTCTCGCGGTTCATCAGCACGTAGGCGGCGGGGCCGACGGCCAGCGCCAGATCGGTGCTGTTGCGATCAGCGAGGGGGATGACCCAGACCCCAACACGGCTCGCGCCGTGATGCACCAGCCGAGGGCTGGTGATGCCATCCCCGGGACGGAAGATCTTGGACGTGCAGGTGGTCCGCGACGATGGCAGGTCGAATGACAATGACATGACTGAAATCCCTCTGTTGCGAGAGATCGCCGGCCGACGTCGTGAACTGAGTATCGTTGTTGCCGCCAGGTGAGCCGAAGCAACGGAGACCCAGGCATCGCAAAGGTTGGTCGTTTGGATGGAAGGCAGAGCAGCCGGTCCCAACGAGGAGGTGGCCTTTCGCCACCCCTTGCGATGCGCGACGTCGAATTGACGATCGCTAATCCGTGAACGACGAGTTGAAATTCTCGAAGACCGTCGCGAACACCGGCACAAGGCCGCCGTCCGGGAAGCGTTCACTCTTGTCAACGGCAGAAGGTAGCGGCCCAGGCCGCAGGTAGGTTTGGGGCAAGGATGCCGAATCGGCGCTATAGTGGCTGGTAGCCATGAACGACTCTCCATTAGTCGGTTGTGGTCAGGCTGTCGTTTGGTGTTCCAGCACCGGACGGCAGCCGCTTATCCGCTTCGCGCTTGCTGCGAAGCCGATCAGATATGCTAACTTTCGGCTGGATATGCCAAGCTTGCCGCGTTGGTATGGTTAATGCAGCCTCGTAGCCAGGTGCCCATCTGGCCTTCCTGTATCCGGTTCAAGTCAGATGCTGCTTTCGTAGTTCGAAAAGACCAGGCGCCCTATGGCGACCTTGCCCGCTTCGTTTCCGGACGAACGGACCACTCTGACTCAGATATTGGCTTTGCGGTCATTTTCGCGACTGGTGCAGGAGGGTCGTTAGCTCATAGACCGTGACGGCCGTCCCGAGGAAGCGCCGAAGGAGTCACGCCGGGAGCGATCTCGTCGATGGCCCAGAGAAGGCGGCCACCTTTGGCGACCGCCCTTAGGGCGACGCTCGCTTTACCTGGGGACGGCTAGATCCAGAGCAGAAGGAGCACTGCGATTACTATCCATAGAACGAGATTGGATCCTTGAGCGATCGTAACCGCGCCTGTTTCGCGATTACGGAAGAATCACCGGAGGAATTGGCACCTCCATTCCCCAGCGAGCGCGCGCTGGGGCTGAGTTCGAGGATCAAGACCGCCGTGCTGGCTGGGGCTCGACGCCATCAATGCTACCCAATCTTGCCGAGCTCCGGTCTGGCCGGCACCGATCTCGATCGCTGCGGCACGAACCGCTCGGGCAGCGTGCACCATCGGCGTTGGCCAACATGATGACCCAGTCGTCGCACGTCACACGGTAGACAATCCGCAAGACGACGCAGGCCTGAGAGCCGCCAACATATTGAACGAAGGCTCGATATCATTTCGTTTTGAAAAAGATTAGGGAAATGAGAAGTGTGAAAATCTAAGTCCTCTCTGCTGATCTCGGTCTGATCGGAATTGGATCGAAATATCTTTGTCGAGGTTATTCGTCCCTTATTTTTCTGCTTCGGACGATCGGCATTTGGCATTGAGGCGACGCTGAAGAGGCGATAGCCCTACGGGTGAGATGGCAATGCTGTCGATCAAAAGCGAGCTGGGACCTAAAAATCCGACCCGTTTCGTAACGCCACCCGTTGCGTAATGTGAAGTCGAGTGCTCATTGTAAGCGCACGCGCTTTCGTAGCTATATCGGAACGTTTTTGATGAGGTGGGTTACTAGCTAGTTCCCGCGCTGGACTGTTTAAGCCTGCTAGCCTAAAGTTGAGCGGCGAGGAACATCTCGGTCTGTCCTGCTCAGCCCGCGCGAGCGCCTTTGTCTGTGCCTCAGCGGTGGCGTTATCAAATACCTCCGGACGCATCCGGCTGCGGGCTAGGTTGTCCCAGTAGAAGAATTTGGACGGCCGCCCTCCGGGAAGCGCGCATCGCAATTGCCGCCGTCGGGCACCATCACGGAGCGTAGGTTAGTTTAGTGCATTACGTTGTGACCGAAAAGTTGACGACAAGGAAGATCTGCCCGCCGATTCCGGGGCTGTCGGTCACCTCGACGCGCCAGGTAAGGTCCTGCCACAAGGGTCCCTCTGCTCCATCGTTGAGGATTTTACTGCTCAATTCGATCGCCGCTGCTTGCGCGGCGGCGATATCCGGAAGTTCCAGTCCGACATCATCGAAGATGGTAATGCCGTCGTGGACATGGAAGAAGAAACGGGTCATCCGCACGACTCCCCCAAGAGACGGCAGCGAAAGCGCGCGCTCTCTGCCCGCCAATGTGCGTAACGCTAATATATACCGGGGGTGCTAAGGCGGAGAGGACGCTCTTTTGGGGAGATGGAGTGCCTCTTCGGGGGTAGGTGTCTGGTCAGATCCCAAGTCGGCGGACTTCGCCTGGGCGGAGCGCATCTGATTTCACGCGCAGGCGGTGCTGCAAGAGCCTAACGATTTGCCCGTCACCAACGACCTGCGCGACCGCTTCGGTCGCCCTCTCAGGTTCGACCGCTGCAACCCAGTATGATCTTTCCCCGTCGGGCGCGATGACCGCGACCATAGGTAATCGGACCATCATCAAAAAATTCCATACTGAAAGTCACAACCATAAGTTTTAGGATTTGCCAAAACAAGACCTGGTCGCAGTTATGGTTAGCGTCGGCGAGAACCAGATAGATGTCGCGGTCGAGCCGGTCCGCGGGCAAGATCGAGGGCGAGACACGCATACGCAAACTCCAACACAGACGGTATCGGAGAGACGACCCCGGCTTCAGGGGCTTCCGGCGGGGAGGGCCGGGGCCGCTCCGCCGGCTCGGGGGCGAGCCGGCGACGATTCAAATGCGCCGCGCTCGCGTGGTTCCTACACTAGCACTACTTTGGCAGATTGTTGATTTCACCTCGATTTATTGGATTCCCGAATCAATTTTTCAATGATTCATGGGTGGTCGGCTCTTGGAGGGCTGACCATGCCGGGATGGGAAGACGAACTCGAACGCTGGCTGATGCCGTTCTTGGACCGGCTGGGTCATAAGACCCGACAGCGGATGTGTCCTCTATATGTTGCGGGATTGATCGGTCCTGGCGATCGCAAGAGCGTTCAGCCGATGGCGGAACGCCTTGCCACGAGCAACTACGACCAGTTGCACCATTTCATTGCGGACGGTGTCTGGGACGCGACGCCGCTGGAGACAGAGCTGCTCAACCAGGCGGACCGACTTGTCGGCGGCAGCGATGCGGTGCTGGTTATTGATGACACCTCACTGCCGAAGAAGGGTGAGCGCTCGGTCGGTGTTGCGGCTCAATACGCGTCGGCTCTCGGTAAAACGGCAAATTGCCAAACGCTGGTGTCTTTAACGCTTGCGCGCGGCGAAGTGCCAGTGATGGTCGCGTTACGTCTCTTTTTGCCTGACAGTTGGACAAGCGACATGTCTCGTTTGAAGCGCGCTCGCGTGCCAGTCGAACACCGAACGCCACGGTCCAAGCCGGAGATTGCTTTGGCCGAGATTGACCGCGCGATGGCAGCCAACGTGCGCTTTGGATGTGTGCTGGCGGATGCAGGATACGGCCTCAGCGCACCGTTTCGACAAGGGCTAACAGAGCGCGGGCTGGCCTGGGCTGTCGGCATCCCTCGGCACCTGAAAGTGTATCCGGTCGATGTGAAGCTCATTTGGCCGATTACCAAAGTCCGCGGGAAACCACGAAAGCACCACGTGCCCGATATCTTATCGATTGCGGCAGAACAAATGCTGGCCAGCGCCAAATGGAAAACCGTGAGTTGGCGTAGCGGGACGAAAGGTCGGCTCAAAGCCCGATTTGCTGCTCTCCGTGTCCGGACCGCCGACGGCCCTCCGCAGCGGATATGGGATAAAGGTCAGCAGCATCTCCCAGGCGACGAAGCCTGGCTCATTGGCGAGCAACGCGCCTCGGGAGAGAAGAAATACTATCTCGCCAATCTTCCGGCGATGACGGATCTGCGCACGCTGGCCGCCACCATCAAGGCACGGTGGATTTGTGAGCAGGCGCATCAACAGTTGAAGGAGGAACTTGGACTTGATCACTTCGAAGGGCGATCATGGCAAGGTCTTCATCGCCACGCCCTTATGACAATGATTGCCTACGCCTTCCTGCAACATCGTCGCCTCGCAAACGCGGGGCGGAAAAAAAAGAATCAACGGGCCTCCGCCTCAACCAACCATGCCCGCCGTACGTCACGCCATCGTCGATCTCATCCTTCGGCCGCCGCCCCAGCAGTGCCCATATTGCCGAAAGCAAATCCTTGAAAAACAGCGGCGAAAACACATTCTGCCAAAGTAGTGCTAGGGCGTGTACTCACAAACGTCGGCTTACCAATGTCAAGCGGAAGTCTGCCATCTTGAGCGTGATCGGCGACTTGTGACCCATAGCCGTCATTCCTTCGTGACTCGAAGCGCGTCGACTTTCCTAAATCACCCGCGGTAGCTTAGACGGCGCCATAGAAGTGCCGATACTGCCAAGCGGCTTCCCTCTGTAGTTGAGGTTCAGACCACGGCTGGTCTTTGAAGCGCATGACAGACATAGGCGAGAGATCGACAGCCGGCTTGCCATCGATGATCCAGGTTGCAAGCGCCTCTCCGATGGTCGGCGAGATTGAGAGGCCAGCGACGTTGCACCCGCTTGCAAAATAGAAGCCTGCAGCTCCGGAGGCCGGGCCAAGGATGTGGTGGCCGTCGGCGGTCATTGTCGGAATGCCACCACGAAATTCTCGCACTTTTGCCGTTTGCAGGATTGGAAGTTGATCTTTGACTTCAAGAGCCGCTGAACGCAGCACGTCGATGTCGAGTGGCATGTCCTTGATGTCGAAACTGGCTCCGAGCGACTCCATGTCGAAAAGTCGTGGGGTTTCTTCGTAGACACCCCAAAGCAAGCCGCCCTGGCAGGGACGCGTGTATACGGCGGCATCCATGATCCGAATCATTGGTTGGTCAGCACGCGCGCCATCCAAAGGCTCGGTGACGATGAGTTGCTGCCGGGTCGGGACCAGAGGCACGGAAATCCCACATGCCTCCGCGACCTGTCGCGTCCATGCACCAGCCGCATCAACCACGATCGGGCCTTCAATGATGCCTTTCGAGGTGGTTACGCCGGTCACCTTGCGGGCAGTGATGTTTACGGTGAGCACGTCCGTCTTTGGCAGTACGGTTGCGCCTCGAGCTGCCGCTGCTATGGCGAAGCCGGTGGCGACCTGCGCGGGGTCGAAATACCTGTCGTCACCGATCCTCATCGCCGCGACGACGCCGGTCGGCTTTAAAAACGGATTGAGGCGACTTGCCTGCTCCGAAGAAATCGGCTCGACATCAAGGCCCATGCGGCGCCCGCGCTCAAGGTCAGCCCTGATCACCTCCGCGTCCTGCGGCCGACGCGCGATCTTCAGGCTGCCAGAGTGCACCCAATCGAGAGGCTGCCCCGTTTCTTCGGTGAACGCTTCAATCTTACGGCAAGCGTCCTTGATGAGGCCAATCATCAAGTCGCTCTTGCGGACGCAGCTCACCATGCCCGCAGCGCGGGGCGAGGTTTGCGATCCGATATCGTGCTTGTCGATCAGAACGACGTTGAGACCGCGTTTGCTCAAGTAATATGCTGTGGCAGCGCCGAGGCCGCCGGAGCCAATGACAATAGTATCGGCCTTGCTAATCATGGGACTATGCTCGAAACACGTTAGCTGGCACCGAAGTCTATCACCGGCGGTGGTAGCCGACTATTCTCTTTCTCTGGGCAACAGCCGTAACGAGGGCCGTTGTTGGCCCAGAGGCGAAAAGGCTCGGGTAGTCGCAGAAGTCCGGTGTGTTGGGTAGAGTGGACATGGGCGACCCGGTCTTCGACCGGCGCTCATTTCCCAAAACCGACCTTTAGCCCTCTGGCAGCCCGGCCAAGCGCATGCCCTCATAGAAGCGTTCGCGTCTGACTAGGTAAGTCGGATTGTTACTCGGAGCATGGCGTTGGAAGCGGCGGATGGTGAACCCTGGATCGAGTGCAAGCCCTACCTGCGCGGCGGCCCGTGCCTCGTCCAGCCACCCAAGCAGCGCCAGCGCGGCGGCGAGATGGAAATGCGCGAGGGGGAAATTGCGGTTGGCCTCGATGCTTCGGCGCAGCCAGGCGACCGCCTCGGCGTCGGCATTGAGCTGCACGTTGGCGCAGCCGACAAACAGCATCCACCGGTAGACCCAGATATCCCGGGGAGAGAGGCGCAGCGCCTCATGGACATGGGCCTCGGTCTCCTCGGCGCGAGCAAGAAAATACTTGGCAAGACCAATCCAGCCATGGGCGTTAGCTAGATTTCGATCCAGCGACAACGCGTGCTCACATTCGGCGATACCTTGGGCCGCGCGGGCCGTAAAAATATGCACGGCGCCGAGATACATGTGGGCCGGGGCGTATTGCGGAGCCAGGGACAAAGCCTTGATTAAGGCCCCCTCGGCCGCCGCGAGCAGCGCAGCGCGGTCGTCAATAGAAAAGTTAGCGCCCCTATTAAAGTCAACTATTGCGCTGCCAACCAGTGCTTCGACACAGTCGGGATCGAGCGCCAAGGCACGTTCGAAAAAGCCGCGCGCTTGCGCCAAGTGTTCGTTGGTTAGTCCTTCGTGTAAGCAAGCGATGCCCTGAAAATACAAGTCCATCGCATCAGGATGCGGCGAACGTTGCGCTAGCCGTGCCTCGGCCGCGATGAGCTGGGCATCGAGAGTGTTAGCGAGCCGCGAAACGATTTCGTCCTGCATATCGAAAAGGTCGGCGACAGGCTTGTCGAAGCGTTCGGCCCAAAGATGATTGCCGGTTTTCGCGTCGATCAGCTGCACATTCACCCGAAGTCGGTTGCTGCCCCGCTGCACCGAGCCTTCGAGCACGTAGCGGACGTTCAACTCGCGCCCGACCTTCTTCACGTCGACGGCCATGCCCTTAAACGTCAACGCAGTGGTGCTGGCAATCACGAATGAGTCCCTAATGCGCGACAGGTCCGTAGTCAGGCTCTCGGTCACGCCATCGGCGAAATAGTCTTGCTCGGGATCGCCGCCGATGTTCGCGAACGGCAGCACCACGATGGACAGATGTGTCGGGGGAGGTGTGCTCGGCATCGCACCCTCAGTCGTTGTGCCCCGAATAAATCCATCCCAGACCACAGCATAGGCTCGGACTGGGCGGGCAATATTCTTGAGGCTCTGCTCGCTAGATCGGCGAACTCGACCGCGACCTTGCCGCGAACCTGATCGTAGGCGGAGGAGGATAGGCAGATGCCGCCGGGTTCGGCGATGCCCTCAAGCCGCGCCGCGATGTTAACGCCGTCTCCAAAGATGTCATGCGGTTCAACAATTACGTCGCCGATATTGATGCCCACACGGAACAGGATGCGCCTGTCTTCAGCATAACCGACGGTAAGTTCGCGGACGCGGGTCTGAAATTGAATGGCAGCTCGAACCGCTTCGACCGCGCTTGGAAACTCTGCCAAGAAGCCGTCGCCGGTGTTCTTCACAATGCGGCCCCCGCGTTCGGCAATCGCGGGCTCGACGGCGTCTGCTAGGAGCGCTGCCAGTTTGGCGTGCGTTGCCTCTTCGTCATTGTGCATCAGCCGCGAATAGCCAGCGATGTCGGCGGCCAATATCGCCGACAACCTACGCTCGACCCGGACTGGCCGCTTTTGCACCATGGCTCGCAACCCAACCGAGGAGATATTGTACGACGGATCGAATGACCAGGCCACGCTGCTCATGTCGCTTATTGGCCCAGATGCGACCCTGGGCGCGGCACAACAATACGTCCGAAATTGAGGTAGACCGGAAGTCGTCGGCCGAGACGTGCACCGCTGCTTTTGACCCCGATGTATGGTCCGGCCGTGCGTAGCAAGAGGTTCGTCGATCAGGTGGTGTGGTCTTGCATCAATGTATCCGGCCTTTGATTGGAGCATTTTCTCCGGGCCATCATGGATATCAGCGCGCGTGCGTTCTCATTAGCGGACAGGCCTCGATTGGGCCATTTGGGTCACCAGTGTTCGCACGTGCCGGGAAGACCGAGCCTCCATCTCGTCTCATCCTCTCGCAGACCTCGGCTGGAACCTGTTGATGGGGTTACGTCATCGCTTGCTCCTCCTACCTCGCAGTTCCTGTGTTCGAGCCAGGGGCCGTTCCTTCGTCCCGGCCCGCAGGACGTGCGTCGCGTCGCGCGCACGGGCGGTCAAGGCCGGCCGTTGCGCTTGGCTTGCGGCTGGCTCCGGCGTTGCCAGGCCGCGCCTTGACCGCGCCGAGCACGGCGCGACGATCAAGCGGGTCGGACGCCTGCATCGTTGGTCTCTTGTCAGCTCGAAGGCGCGTCCTTTAGCCAGCACCGCCCAGGCGATGCGGGCAAGCTTGTTGGCGAGTGCGATCGCCAGCACGTTGTGGTGCAATCGCTTCTTGGCGGCTTCGATCCAGGATCTGAGTCCGTAACGTTCCCAGTTCTTGATCCTGACCAGCACCACCCATGCCGCCTGGACGAACAGAACGCGGAGGTAGCGATTGCCGCGCCTTGAGATTTTGCCGAGGATCGTGCGGTCTCCCGTCGAGATCTGCTTGGGCACCAGCCCGAGCCAGGCGCCGAAGTCACGGCCTTTGGAGAAGACGTCTCCAGTGCCGATCGCGGCCACCATGGCGCTCGAAATGATCGGCCCGATGCCAGGCACCGTCATCAGGCGCGAACATGCCTGATCTTGACGGGCCAGTGCTTCGATCTCGCCGGAGAGCCTATCGATGCGCTGATCCAGCCGACGCCAGTCGCCTGCCAACTCCTCGATGACACACAACATGCGTGGCGACAGGGCATCGGTGCGCGTCGCAAGGATGGTGGGCAGTTCTGTGCGCAGGAAGCCGATACCCTGGCGCACCGCGATCCCGCGTTCCAGCATGAAGGCGCGAATCTGGTTGATGATGCCGGTGCGTTGCGACACCAGCCGCTCGCGCACCCGATGCAGCGCCTGCAGATCCAGTTGCTCCGCGGTCTTGGTCGCCACGAACTTCATCGTCGGGCGCTGCACGGCTTCGGCAATCGCTTCGGCGTCATTGAAGTCGTTCTTCGGTCCTTTGCTATAAGGGCGGACATATTTGGCCGGCATCAACCTGGCATCGTGACCTAACGATGCGAGTTTGCGGCTCAAATGATGTGCGCCGACGCAGGCTTCCATGCCGATCAGGCAAGGCGGCATATTGGCGAGCCGCGCCTCGACCTGGCCACGCGACCACTTTTGCCGCAGCACGACGGTGCCGCGCGTATCGTGGCCCACGACGTGGAACGAGTTTTTGCCGATATCGATGCCGATCACGGCGATCGCGGTACTGGGTGTCTGGGACATGGCGTGCTCCTTGTCTTGGCGCCCCTGGCCAGCTTATCGCTGGCGGGGCAGGAGCACGGCCGGACCATCCCATTAGCGGACTTCGTGCGCATCGCGTCTACGGAGCCAATATCGCAATTGATAAACTTCGATCTGCTCGGCAAGGCTTTCTTTGGAACCAGCCGATAAAACTTCCAGGCGCGAAGGATTATGTTCCATGTACCTCCTCACCGCCTGCGAGTTCGAGAAGATGACGATCGGCGAGATCTATCAGTCCGGCTGTTTCAACACTCTATGCGCGTTTATTATTGGGCCGCCTTGGCAGGAAAGCGCAAGGGCCTGACCTTTGACCCGGAACTGCATTAAGGGCGGCCTCGTAACAATCGGTGGACGAGGTGCAATGCTGCAATCGTTCCGAAAAGGCAAACAGCGCTGCGTGTTCTTCCATGCGACGGGATAGTGCCTCTCAGCTCGCTTGCGATTGGTGATGTCGTGCTGAACGCGAACCGCATAAAGAAAGCGCCCGTCAGCATCGCGGACGCTCGACGACGTCACCTGGGCCCAGATATGGCCGCCATCCTTGCGGGCAATGCGCTTTTCGATGCTGCAGCGCTCGAACTCGCCCGCGAGCTGGCGCTGGAATTGACGGCGATCCTCCGACACATCTTCCGGATGCGTCTCCTCGAAAATTGTTAGGCCCAGCAGTTGGGCCGCCGAATAACCTGTGAGCGAAGGCCTTCTAACCGCCGTCTATCAGTACCAGATCAGGGATGGCTGGACGCTGCAGCCCAATTTTCAGTACATTATTCACCCCGGTGGAGGAGCAACGAACCCTTCAGGACCTCTAGCCGGAACGCCACTCGAGAATGCTTCCGTGTTCGGCTTGCGGACGACTCTTAAATTTTAGGAGGGACTTCCGAAACGTAGTTCGCGCCGTAGGCGCCACATGAGGACGGCGACCGCGAACCAGACGAGCGAACCCGCTGCGAGGCAGAGCGCGGGCTGTAAAGCGCGTCCGTGCCAGATGAAGAGCGCGAAGCAGGCAAGGCCCAGACTTCCCCATCCGGCCCCGGCGGCATCAAGTGCGGCGGCAGCCTTTCCGCGTCGCTGCCCGCGCAGGCCGTTTTTCTCCTTGCGCTCACGCTCATGCTTCTCGATCAAGGTCGCACTGGCACAGAAGATCGCTGGAAAGGCCAGCATCAGCCCGCCGGCCTCCGGCCCTGCCCCGTCCGCGACAAGGCCAGCCACCACGGTTGCCAACCCGCCCAATGCAAAACGCACGACATATTCGTAAAGTCGTCCCTGCTTGAGTGCGGAGAACTTGAAGTGGACAACCATAGTGGTCAGCCTATCAAAAATTGCTTGAGGCCTATCGCGGCCACAAGCCAGATCGCGAAAGCGGCGAGGGTGGCCTTGAGCGCCGACCATTCGGCCCGTGTCAGCAACTGACAAACAGCAACGCTGTAAGCCGCGAGCGCGATCGAACCGAGCATCATCGAGCGGCCTTCGATCGCAACATAGTCGCCGCCATGTTTTGAGAAGGCGAGGCCGAGCGTTGCTAGAGCTACGGAGGGCGCGGCGCCAAACAATCCCGCGAAGCTCTTGGGCCGCAGCACGTCGCCTATGACCGCAAACAGGGAAACGACCAAGCCGCCAATCAGAAAGCGCAGCGCGTAGTCCACCATTTCCTCCTTGATCGCCGTTTCTAGGACGATCTTGGTACCAGCATGCTGACCGCCATGCCGACGATGCAAAGAGCCATAGCCGCCGTCGACGCCCAGCCGAGCCAATACAGCCAGCCTTCGACCACGAGCTTGCCCATCACGTCACGCCGTCTGACAAGCAGCATTAAAACGGTCATTACCGGTGCTGCTAGCACCCCGTTAATGACCGCACTCCAGTAAAGCGTCTTGATCGGATCAATTGGCGTGAAATTGAGCGCCACACCGAGGCCGACCGAGAGGGCAAGCACCGAATAAAACGCCATGGCCTGCCGCGGTTTGCGGGCGAGGCCAACGGGGCATCTGCGGCCTTCGCCAATGGCATAGGCTGTCGAGCCGGCCAGCATCGCATGAATATTACATCAGGGCTGCTCAGGGCACTTTGACAGTCCTTTGGCCGACAGGCTCGCCTGACCTGTGCCGCTGGTTTAATGGTGCCAGAAGATCGCGAGCAGCAGAATGATCGGCAACGGTATGCCCAGCAACCACAACAATGCGCCTCGTCCAAAGCCCATGGCTCTCTCCTCCATTGATCTGTCCCTCGCATCCAACGCGTCCGTCCGGCGCACAGTTCCTCGCCGGGAACGGTTTTCGAGGCGGTTGATTGAAAGACCAGGTCGACTTGCTCTGCTTTCCAATCACTCTTTTACGGAGATTGCTGCAGGGCATAAGGACATCTGCGAGAGAAGGCAGTCGATGACGATACGAGTACATCCTTTGTCCGCCGATATCGAACTTGCGCGTGCGATTGCGCGACACACCCGTCCGCTGCCGGAGCGGATTTCGGGCGCGCTGACCTGGGGAGCGGATGAGCATATTCTGACCGCGGTTGCCGTCGGATGGTGGCTCTGGTGTCGCGCCAAACCACTGCCGCAGCGGCACGCAAGCGATCATGTGCTGCTGACGACGCTCGCCTCTGTCCTGTTGCCACACCTTCTAAAAACGCATTTTGACCAGGTGCGGCCGGACCGGCGCACCGTGCGCGGCCATCTGCATGGCATCCCACTCTCCGGCCGCGCGCTGGATGCGTTCCCCTCGGGGCATGCCGTGCATGTCGGTGCCCTCGCATCCGCCGCCGCGGTCCTGTCGCCCGCCAAGCGCAATCTCGCGTGGGGCCTCGGCGCCGTTCTGGTGTCGACGCGCGTGTTCCTGCTGGCTCACTGGGCAAGTGATGTACTTGCGGGTCTGGCGATCGGAGTCGCGCTGGAGCGCGTCATAAGGCGGCTGACGGGATTTGGTCGTCAGGGAAGATCGGGCTAGTCATGGGGCAACTGCTCGCACCCCCCGGTCCTCACGCCGTCCATCTCTGCATCGACATGCAAAGGTTGTTCGCACCGTATGCCCCGTGGGCAACGCCCTGGTTGGAGCGTGCGCTACCCGAGGCGGTCAGGCTGATTGCGCACGCGCCGCCACGTACCGTCTTCACGCGCTTCATTCCGGTCCGTAACAAGGCCGAGGCGCGCGGCGTCTGGAAAGCCTATTATGAGAAATGGGAATGCGTGACACGCGACAAGGCCGATCCGGGGTTGCTTGAGCTGATGCCGGCCCTGACACGCTTTGTGCCGCCTGCCACAGTCATCGACCGCCAGACTTACTGCGCATTCACCAATAGGCGCCTGCAAGCCTTTCTGGATGAGCATCAGGTGGACACGCTGATCGTGTCTGGCGGTGAGACCGATGTCTGTGTGCTCGCAACGGTGCTGGCTGCGGTCGATATCGGCTACCGTGTTATCCTCGCTGAGGACGCGCTCTGCAGCTCGTCTGATGAAAGTCACGATGCGCTCATCAATCTCTACACCAAGAGGTTCAGCTTGCAGATCGAGGTGGCGCCGGTTGCCAGCATCCTTGCGCGCTGGAGCGTCGTCAGGTGATCAGCCAACCTCGTAAAAAGCTCTCGTTTCTTCGGGGCGGTCGCCAGGTCACGGATGAGGGCGCACTCGGCAGCATCCGTGCGGAGCTTTTCCAATTGAGCCTGCATGCCTTTCATTGCGATCAGTTCCGTTCCCGAGCGGAACCATACCGCTTGTGTACGAAAGCGCACAGACCTGATTGCCAGTTTTTCCTAAGCTAGGGATGCTTAGCGACCCACTACCGCCAAGCACCTCCAACGGTCCCAGCATAGGGGTATGCTGGGGCCGTTTTTATTGGACCTCAGCCTTGATTAAGCCGCACGAAGGTTCCGCTCTCGTGCAGCTCGAGCCAGCCTCTCTCGACCGCATGCTGGATGCCGGTGCCGAACTCCGGGCCCGTCGCCTTGCAGCCGTTCCTGGAGAGGAACGGCGCGTTGATCTTCTCGATGTGAATGCGCCCATTGACGGGCTCGACGCCGGCGGCGAGCTCGAGGAGCTTGCGTGCGGCAACTTGCGGATCTGCGAAGTGGCGGGTCTCGACGTGCTTCATGCGCTGGCGCCGGCGAGCTTGTCGCGCTCGATGCGAGCCAGTTCCTTGGCCTTGGCCTCGGCCTCGTTGCGCGTCAGCAGATCCGGTCGAAGCCGCCGGCCGGGCAGGTCGCCCCAGTAGAAATAGACGCTCGGACGGCCGTCCGCGAAGCGGACCTTATAGCTGCCGGTGTCGGGGACGCGTTCGTGCTTCTTGATCGTGATCGGCGTGGTCATGGGGGCTTTAATAGGAGCTCGGCACGGGCGCTGTCACGTATCAATCTTTGCGGTGGACCGCCAATAGCATAGGTCTAGGAGTTCGGTACCATAGAGCACGTCGCCAACGGGGTCGCGGGGCACCAGGAAAACTTGGCAGCCGCCCTGCCACATAGACAAGGGCCGCCGACTCGCCATCAGCGGCCCCGTCCGGGTTTCAATAATTCCGAGATCAAATGGTCTAGCCAGCCCCGGATTGCCGATTTTTCCCGATCCTCAAGATTCTCGCAAGCACATTTGTGAATCGTCTAATTGATTTTTTCGCTGCCACAGACGCAGCAGATTAGGCGGGTGTCTCCTGTCTGCCCCTGCGAGTGTCTTAACTAGGGCGCGGACTCATAACGCGCAGCCAGCCCTGTCCAGACGCAACGCTTCCGGGCAGGCCCCGGTTGGACACTTACCGAGTAGAAGGGGACCGACAATTTCCGCTGAAACCGTCCCAATGGACACCTTCTTGCCTTTGCTTTCGGTGCTATGATTGGGCACCAACGGCAGTGCAACATCTGGGTTTGGGGGTCCTATTGGCGATTAAAGGAGAGCCGGGACTTCAACGCGAAGCTCTCGTCAGCGAGCCGGCCCTGGACCGTGCCGAGCGGTTGGCCAATCTGCTGGCCTCCATAGTTGAATCTAGCGACGACGTGATCGTTAGCAAGAATCTGGACGGCATTATTACAAGTTGGAATAAGGGGGCTGAGCGCATCTTCGGCTATTCGGCCGCCGAGGCGATCGGCCAGCCTATTACACTTGTGATCCCGGAGGACCGACAAAGCGAAGAACGCGAGATTTTAACCCGCATCCGACGAGGTGAGCGCCTCGACCATTTTGAGACTGTTCGCCGACGTAGGGATGGTAGCTCAATCGTCGTTTCGCTGACCGTTTCTCCTGTCAAAGATGCCCACGGCAACATCATTGGCGCATCTAAGATTGCTAGAGATATTACCGAGCACAAGCGAGCTCAGGAGCAGATTCGCATTCTGGCTCGCGAGGCGGAGCACCGAAGCAAGAACATCCTCGCGAACGTACAGGCAATCATCAATCTTTCTCAGTCCGACACCTCCGAGCGCCTCAAGGAAGTGATCAGCGGGCGCATCCAAGCGATGGCAAATGTTCACTCGCTGTTTGTTGAAACGCGGTGGATAGGAGCCGAGGTCTCGGCGATCGCCAAGCAAGAGCTCGCCCCTTATCTCCAAGAAGGCCAAGACAAGCGGATTGTGATGGAGGGTCTGCAAATTGTATTAGAACCCACCGCTGCACAGGCGATTGCTGTGGTTTTGCATGAATTAGCGACCAACGCTGCCAAGTATGGAGCGCTGTCTAACGCGAAAGGCTGGATTGGATTGGATTGGTCGCGAGCCGAGGATGGACAGCTAATGCTCCGCTGGACCGAATTGGGCGGTCCGAGGGTAAATGCGCCCGAACGCAAGGGCTTTGGTAGCCGCCTCATCGAAGGAACGATCACCCCACTTGGCGGCAAGGTGCATTTTGACTGGCGCGCGGAAGGGCTAGTTTGCGAAATCGCCGTTCCGACGTAAAACCCAATCGAGCTTGGCTTCGCTGCTCTCACGACATATTGCGCTGCCCCAAGAACTTGGTCGCTATAGGAGCCACCAGTCACATGACGCCGCCGGGTTTATAGGTACACGGCCTAGGACAGCACCCGATAAACCTTCGCGCGTTGAGCCGCTCGATCCTCGAACAGGAGAAGCCGCCAACTGAGGCGGCCTTTATTTGGTGAGATGGAGGGCGATCTTCTCGGCTTCGATTTTCTCGACCATCGCGCCGATTGCGGCGACTGTCTGTGCATCAGTTACCTTCGCAAGCAAGCCTTTCAGGTGGTTGATCCGTCTATCTAGCTCCACGCAATGTTCGCACATGCTTGCCATCCACGGTGGGAGGCGTGAACAAGGACTCGCAGTCACCGGCAAAGGCCAAATGTTGTAACGGTGATGGCGATCAACCGGCCTATGCCGGCAAATGTTCCTGAAACCGCTGAGCGGATTACTCAGGCAGTGGCAATCCGGGCGATCTCAGCCACTCGCTCACGTGCGAGCCGGTTTCGGCTTGCCAGGCTTTGCGGAGCTTTTCTTGGCGCTCCATTCCTGGGGGGAGGGATTTGGCCTCTTCACGGAGGCGTTTTGCTATTTCGGCTAAACGTTCTTCAAGGGACTGTATTTGTTTGAAACGGCGGCGGCGCTGCATGACAACACCTCGTCTTACGGGTCCTAACCGCAGGGTTTGAGTTTTCCGATTCCTAAGATGCGGATCCCGACAAGTTGGTTCCATCTGGAGGAACAACGGTGGTGGGCTATCGTATGTGGCTCGCGAACACTCAGTTCGCAGTGAAAATCGAACACTAGACGGCCAACTGAGGCGGCCTTACGCTGGTTTTTCAGCCCGAATATGCAGAACGTAGAGCGTGTTCTGAAACTCGTCGGCCACTTCCATCCGCCAGTCTCGGCCCGGTACTAGGTTCCCGTCAATGCCCTGTAGTATCTGTCCGGCGGTGACAGTGGCCTCCTTCCACGCGGCATGCTTGTCCGGGAGGTCCTCGCCCACGCGGTCGATCTCGGTGCGCTCGTGCGTAATGTGAAAGAAATATCTCGGCATGCGCGGTAATGCGGTACGTCAGGCTCACGTTCCAATCGGGCCGAAAAGCGTGCTCATTCAGCGGGGGCTGAATAGGGTAGTTCGAAAATAACATCGAAAGATCAAAAGGTTGCCCGCGCCTGGGAGACTAGGGTCGGAGGTTCAAATCCTCTCGCTTTGCAGGACGCGCTTCTCGGGACACCGGCCTCGACAGCCTCCTAGCCGGGGCGAATTTCAAGGGCCTTCTTAAAAGCTTTCTCTTGCGGTGTACGTCACCGCCTCAATCTTGTTTCCATCGAGGTCGCGTACGAAGGCACCAAAATAATTCGCGTTGTAATTGTCTCGGATGCCGGGAGTCCCTTCGTCAACGCCTCCAAGCGCAAGTGCGGTCGCGTGGAAGCTCTCACTGTCTCGCGATCCGGTGCTTGAAAAGCTACGTGAGTGCCATTTCCTGCCGTTGCCCGAAGCCCGTCTATCGGGGTTTCGATACTGAAAATGATATCCGAGGCGCCGTAGTGGAGCGAACGGTCCGAGTGTTTGAGGAGCCGCAGTCCGAGAAGGGACATCAGCGGATCGTAGAAAGCTCTTGCGCTGTTGACATCGTTACTGCCGAGCGAGACGTGATGGATCATCTGGTCACCGTTTGAGGCAATACCGTCGCTTCAATCTTTCGGTCGTGGTCTCTGCGGCATAATGGATACGCCCGAAGTCGGCTTCGTCCTTTGCGGTGACATGAAGCCTCCAGGTCACGTCTCGGGCCTCGCCAGCGACGCATTCGACCTCGACAGAAACCGCATGCTCGCCGCCCGGGAAGCTCCGAATTTGCTGAAGCGCCATAAGCTCCAAGTCGGTCTTCGAGATCGATGTTCTTGCCACCGCAGCCTCCTCCCGCCGCCCCGTCCTTTCATCGGCAATCACTCGGCCAACCGACCGCGCGCGGAGATGTTCCTCGGGCGCTTGAAGGCCGCTCGTGCGGTCAGCTCCCTCAAGACTTGTCGAAACGCGAATGTCGCTGAGGACGGCTTTTCGTACGCTCGATATCGCGGCCACGTTCTTTGCCGCTGGGGCGCACCCACACAAAGATCGCTCGATAAGTCAGCTTTTCTCACAGTATTCATCCGGAGCTGTAGTTACACGGACTGGCGACGCCGGCGATCTCAACGGCAGGCGATGTGGCGAAGATGCAGCGAAGAAGATTGCGAATTCGACGAATGCAGGTCGGTATCAGCCTGCAGCGGAAGTGCGCAGTCTTCAGGCCGCGGCTTGGCTGACTGTGCGGATACGAAAACGGCGAAACAGGTGATCGCAAACATCAGCCGAGCACCTGCGAGCGGCCAGCAACCGCGCTCGCACAATATGCGCGGGTGAGCGCCAGACGGATGGCTCTCTACGACGCGCAAAGCGGACATTCACCGTCAGCGGCTTCACCTAGCTGCCGACCAATCTCGCCCATAAGAGCCCGCGGGTCCCAGTTCGTGCCGTCACTCTTGACGACTCTCTTCGCGCGCTCGAAAGCATGGCTCTCGGCCGCATCATCCCCTATGCGGATGGTCACTTGAGAATGGAAGGGGCAGACCGCGATTGCACGGGTCGTCTCTAGAGCAAAGCGCACGGTCGCGCGGAGATCATCGGCGTAATTTTCGGCGGACACGTTAGCCTCCTGTCGCACATCGCCTGCGAGATCAACACACAGTCAGGGGCGGATAGGCAGTTAAGGCGAGGCCCGGTGTGCCTAGGAGCCCAGGGCCTCATAACCTCAGAAGCCTGACAATAGGTTGTTCGGCTACGCGTCCAGTCTGTCCGACATGGCAGGATATCGCTTTGACGCTGCGCAAAGCCCCTCGGACCAGCCCGGCCCACTTGCGGCGGTACGGAGGGGACAGTTGCGGGGCCGAGCGGTCCGACGGGCTGGCGCCGTGAGGAGGCGCCACGCAATTGGAGGCTAGTCCCAGTCGGCGATATCGCTCTGTTCACTTGTGACCCGGAACAGGTATTTGTAATGTTCCCGCACTGGAACATCGAGGCCGCAGATGAAAGACATGCAGGCCCAACTGGAGAAGCTACAGCGAGACGCCGCTGAGTGCGCCCTTATTCGCGACTTGGCGACGGACCCCAAAAAGCGCGAACTGTTTGCCAAACTGGCTGAACACCTTGCGGTGCTCGCATCCGCAGTAGAGCAGGCTATCGGTGAGAGCACGGCAGCGACATCGCTCCTGATCTGCCGCCCAAGCCGTAAAAATGTGGACGCCAGCTTGACCGAGTTGCCCTAAGCTCCATCTCGTAATCAGGCATCGAATGCCTATTTTTCCTGAATGCGTTCATTTGAGTTTTGCCTTCCCAGCAGAGGTGTGGCCGTCCCTAGCGGGCCGGATTGGCTTCATGAAGTAAAGTATGACGGCTACCGTCTTCGCCTTGAGCGCGAGGGCCACCGGGTACGCCTGATCACGCGCGGCGGGTACAACTGGGCCAGTCGCTATCCTTGGATCGTCGAGGCCGCGCGCAAGGTCCGCCAGAAGCATTTCGTCCTCGATGGCGAAGCAGTCGTGCTCGGCGTCGATGGCATCTCCGATTTCAACGCACTTCACTCGCGCAAGCGCGACCACGAAGTGCAGTTCTGCGCCTTCGATATTCTCGCCGAAGGCGGCGACGATCACCGCAGGCTCTCGTTGTCGATGCGGAAGACGAACTTGGAGCGCCTGCTGGCGCGGCGTCCTGAAGGCGTTTTCGTTAATCCCTTTGAGCGTGGCCAGCTTGGACCTGACCTATTCCGCGCCGCGTGCAACATGGGTCTTGAAGGATTGGTATCGAAGCGTCGCGACCAGCCTGATCAGGTGGGCCGGAGCAAGCATTGGGTAAAGGTAAAAAACCGCAGTCACCCCGCGATGGAGCGGGAGCTGTGAGGTCGCGAACAAACAAGTTGGCAGGCACTAGCATGTTGCACGCAAGCAACTCTTCTCTTGTTCCATGATTTGCACCGTGGTTTCGGCTTCACACGATAAGCCTGACCTGCGTAGATAATCTGCGCTAAAAATTGGCTGGTAATATTATGATCGGCGGGGAAGAAGCCACGCGCATCCGGCGCCTACAGAAAGACCGTCTGTAGATGGTCTTTCTGTAACGCGCGGCCGTTCGTATTAGTCACGCAGGAAAATATTTTGGGCTTTCTCGCGAAGCCTAAGCCGCTACATTCATACTATTGCGATCTCATATTTTATAATGGGGCCGACTATGTTGGACGACGAATTTAATAGGCAACGTGCGAAAATATTACGTGAACTCGCAGAGCAAGCCGACCCATTCATCAAAAAGCGCCTTTTGAATTTAGTGCAGCGCTACGAACCCAGGCGGCAGCCAACGCCCGTGGACGAGCGGTTTGCAACCCGCGGAGATAACGTCGATAGATAGGCGGCCGTGGCGAGGCCGATCCGTTTCCCCTGACACAAAGCAGAAAGGCCCCGACGATGTCGCACGTCGTCGCCCTTCACGATCATCAGGCCGGTTACGTCCGCCGTGCCTGCTGATCCAAACAGAAACTGACCACCACCGTCTCGACCAAAGGCCAAGTGATATTGCCCAGGGCGATCCGAGACAGCGGCAGTGGCCGGCCAGAACGAAACTGACCACGGAGAACGCCCCCGAGGGCGAACTTGCAACCGCGCCCGGCTCGTCAGCAGCCGACGCCAGAGCAGACGTGGTGGGGATGCGGCCAAATGAACGCGAATGACCCGTTGCAGACATCAAGACAACACTTCGGCCGGCGTAACGACCTGCCAATTGCAATCTTTAGCTGTGCATGTTCAAACCAATTGAATACATTGTAGAGCCACTAGCAGAGTAACTTGTATTCTCCACGCGGTTCGATTTCCGTAGCCTAACAACTGGTTGAAGGACATGGGAGATGCGCTCGGGCTCGGCGGGTTGGGTATCACTATTGGTCGTGGTACTTCCATCCATATGTTGTGAAGAAGCGATGGGAGGAGATCCGACGACTTTCGATTTCAACTATTTCGAGTCCTTGCCGCGAAAAGAGATTGTAGCGCCGCGCAAACGTATCTGAACAGTCGCTTTCCTGCGGGTTCAGATCTTCAAGTTTTGCAGAAAGAGCTGGTTTCCGCTGGCGCGAGATGCGCGAGGGGAGTCGGGCGGCGCGGCGTGTACTACGAATGTGATTACGAACGATGGGCTGGAGTGCCGCTGGTCACAATGGAATGGAAGATAATATTGCGTCCGGATGCAGTGAGAAGAGGCTGCAAGAGATATCAGTAAACCGTGCACTGACGGGGCTTTAGAACGCGCTGTCCGCTCCTGGCCCCAAGCAGCCACTGGAGAACGTCCGCTATTCCGCCGCTTATCAGGGGCAAGCGGACATCTGATCTGAGGCCATTTGCAAGTGCGCCCGCCCAACGATCCGGCAATCATTGGGCATCACCACAACAATTGCCCTTGAATGCCCAGCCATGTGGCGCAGGCCACAGGTCCATCATTCGCAAATCGGTTTGCTCTCCGTAGGCTAGGAGGCATGACACCATTCTTCCGACGAAAATCACCCATGGAAAAGCTTGAAGCCGAACTGGCCTCGCTGCGCACGCGCGCCGCAGCCTTGAATAGCCGCCATTCCGCTGCGGAAGCGGCCCACGATGACGCCAAAGCGAAACTCCAGCGTCACCACCTCGATGCCGATCTTGATGCCGATGACAAGGCCCGCGCGAAGTTGGAGACGGCGGTCGCCGCCTGCGCTGTGACCCGCGACGGTTACGCGAATGCGCTCGTGGAGGTGCAGGCGAAGATTACCGATGCCGAGCAGAAGCTCGCAGCAGAACGCGCTACTGTCGAACGCAAGGCCGCAAGCGAAAAGCTGGCCAGTGATCTCGATGCCGTCGAGCGGGCGCTGCCGGATTATCTGGCGGCTGGCAAGCGCTTTGCCGACGCCCTGGAGAAACTTCACTTCCACCATGAGAGCGGCGCAATGGTCCGCTTTATCTGCAACACCGCGACGCAGGTCGAAGTCGCTGCCGGTTTTGCGCTCGTGGAGCTGCGCGGCATGGTGGTCGCGGTCCGCGAGGGCGTTGCGCCTATCCCGGCAGCCCAGCCGGTCACCACTTTGGTCCCGATTGCTGAGCCGTCGCCGCCGACGCAAATGATCTTCATGATGAAGTCTGCAAATTTCCGCGATCACGACGGCCGCATCCGTTTCGCCAAGCAATTTGAAGATGCAACCATGCCGGTGACGACTGCGCAGCGTGCTCTGCGCATGGGTGTGGCGGTCTTGGTGACGGATCCGAAGCGCGCTCGGCTCCGTGGTACGCGCGGCGGCGACTTCAATCCGCGCGCGCCCGATGTCATCGATCTCGATGTCGTCGAGGAGCCCAAGAACCTGCCGCACTTCGATCCTGTGCCGCGCTCAGCGAACTTCACTCCGCTCCCCGCCGCGGAACCGCGCACGATCCTGATTGACGTTCCGCGTTCGTGAATAAGCTTTCGCGGAGTCGGTGGAAGGCGGCCAGCTCATCGGACGCGATGAGCTGGCCGCAGGAGTTCCGGCATGAATGATGACAACATGAGCTTTGGCGACGAGCACGACGAATACGAGATCGGTCGCACCGAGTGCGAGGACGAGCGGATTGCAATTCATGGAGCCGGTCACGCCGTGGCAGCGCGCTTGCTCGGCAAGCCGCTCGGCGGAGCGACAATCAATCCCGATCAGAACGGGAAGTACGGCGGTCTCGTGTGGGGGCCGCGCCACAGCGTTGCCTTCGGCAGCGATGACGACGCTGCTGATGTGCCGGAGCTGTGCGGCCAATTGCGGGACCTCATGCCCCAGGATGGCGAGGTTCGCGGCGATGCCGCAGATACGTACTTGCACGTGCTCGACCGTTGCATTGAGCTGGGCGCGGCATCTGTCGCGGAACGTATGCTTCTGCCAGGTGAGCCCGTGCCCTCCGTTAGTGACGTTGAGCAAGCAGTTGCGCTCGCGACATTGGTCTGCAAGTCGGCAGAGGCTGTCGAGCGGTTCCTGTCGTTCTGCGAGCAGCAGGCGCACGATCTGCTGCGCCCACACGGCCCAATCATCATGGCCCTGAGCATCGTGCTGAAAATTCGCCAGACCTTAACGGGCGCGGAGATCGACGACGTTATCGCAACGACGGTCGCGGGTCTACAATTGGCGGCCGAGCGCCGACGGCGCGTCGAGTGGCGCAAGGGCGAGCTGGCGGCCGAGCGCTTTCGCGCCGCATGTGATTACCTCAATGCCGTGCGGCTGCCATCATCTGCACAAAATCGGGTGCAGTAATCGGCGACATCTGGATCAGAGGGCACGGCGGATGTAACCGGCCTGATAATCTTGAAGGGCCCCGACGTGCAAAGCGTCGGGGCCATTTGTTGTGGTCGAACGTAGCCGTCTTTCCCTCGTTCCCTTAATGTCGCCGCTGCGCGTATATGGCGAGGAGACCCACTTGCCTCGCCCCGATCCGCCGATTGGATTTGTCAGCGCCAGAATTGTGCAGGATGTTGTAGGCATGTTGGTATCTTATCCCCAGACGCCGAGCAGTTTCCGCAGTGGTCGGGCCGTCGCCCGCCAAAGGTCGTACTCGATCTGAGGTGGTCATTTCGGTCCGACCATAATCGGCGGCGGCTCGACCGTGCTCAGGTCCATTTCCATTGCGGATTGTTCTTCGGATAGCCGCCTTTCGAGGTAGTGCCGTTCGGCCTCACTTAACTCAGTTTCGAGCAGGCGCCGATATCGATCAATATTGTTCCTATGGGTACGTAAACGAGCAATTCGTTCTTCGGTCATCGTCGATCTCTCCGACGGACGTGGTCGCAATTACTTGGGATCGGCGTTGAGGTACTGGACGTCGTAGGTATCCCATTCCGTGGAAGCAGAGGGATTATTTTGACAACCTCGTGGTGAAAACGTGCCTGCTGTCCCATGCCCGGAAATGGCACCTCAAACGGCACGGCGTTACTACGAGCTGCATTGCCTCTCATCACAGAAGGAAGTCAGATCAGGTCATTCATTGCCTTCAGCCTGAACCGGCGGCTTCTGCGCGCCCTGCACACTCTGGCTCAGCGACGCCAGCGCGGTGTTCAGCTCATCAGAGATGGGCGCGAGGTCCCTAATGTCCTCGAAGGCTTGGGCGATGCGCTCATTCGCTGATTTCTCGAACGGCTCGAAGCCTTCAGAGATGCGCGTTCCTGCTCCAAGAACGGTGGAAGCGGCCATCGGCCCAAGCAGGAGGAGTGCGGTTCCGATGATGCCGATCTTGCGGATGCGAGCCATCGGCGGTGGCCGCAGGAGGCGGTCATTGATCATTGTCTTCACCTCACGGCGTACAGTCCGTGCATCATGCCAATCGTTGCGAACAAACGGTAGATCGGGCGTCTACCATTAGGAGGTAACTCAAGCAGAGGCGCGTTCTTGTCGAGTTGCCCGTGGCGCAGATCGTGGGCGCCGCGCAAGTAGGCGTTCTAGATTGGACTTGCGAAGATGCAGCGGCAGCCTCCGCAGATCGTCGCCCGTGTGGCTTTTACGGCCTTGGGCGGCAGGCTTGCCAATCGCCCGCTCCACCTCCGATGCGAGCACAGACAGGTGTTCGGCTAGCCTGGCAAACAGGTAGTGCCAGCGCCCGACGGGGTCAGCGCCGACAGTGCCAGCGTCCTGGCGGCCAGAGAAAGCGAGCGTCAACCTCCGCGCCCCACGCAGCACAAGTGCTTGCGCTGCGAATAGGGCGCGGTTGATGTTTTACAATCCAGGGCCGCTTCATCATCTGACGATTCGTGTACGCTCTCACGCGCTTCTTGCGCGGCTTGACGAACGGCTTCTGATGTCGGCTAAGCGCACGCACAACGCCGACGCGAGCGAAGATCGTCGGGCCTCCGAGATCGACCACCAGCATCAGCGCCTCGATGGCGGCCTGCCATTCCGGAGCATCATGCTCGGGCTTCGGCAGCTTCGTGATGACGGTGGCGGCGTCGTGCAGCGTGATCAGCTTGCGGCCATCTGGCAGTAGGATCGGATCGTCGAAAGTCCCCTGCCAGCCTTGGTTGTTCATTACGCTACTGCGGCTCGTGCTTGTCCGTCAGTTCTCGCGCCGCCAGGCTAAGCTCCAGCTCTCGAAGCCGCTCTATCAGCAGTTCGACGATCTGCTCGTAGTCGGAGGGCGACAGCGAATTCACACCACGCAACGTCATCTGGCCTTGGAGAATGGTCGCCATCATGGCTTTGACGCTCATGGGACCTCGTCTGAAATTAGATCGTCATAAGAACAATCTGAAGTAGACGCCAAACGTTAGGGATGCGCATCGCCGTAGAATTACGGGCTATGGCAAGGACCTTTGCACTGCACTGCAAACTCGACAACCATTTTGGCGCCGCTCGACAATTGAGCGCGAATAAGAAGCACGGGTTGCGTCCGTTGTTTTCGGGACGCGATTTGAGGCGTAACGAAAGCCGAATCGCGCTTGCAAACCTAAAAATTGGTTCTGCGTCATAATCATAATGACTCCGACGCAAAAATAGAAAATAGGGTGGAAAAAACAAAGATATTGGGAGGAGTAGGTGGATACTCTAAGTCGCCTGCGCGCGATGGCATCGCTGTGCCGTCAGACTGCTGCGCATCACCCTGATCGAAGTTGGAAACTGCTCGCCGAAGCTGAGTTTTGGGAGCATTTGGCCGATGATGCGCTGCGCGATCAGTCATGCACATCTGCCTTCCCGCTCCCAGCAATTGGAGATGATGCGAACACCACGCAATCGGCCCACAGTAGGGCGGCATGAGCGCTTTCGGTACCAAGTCCCCTTGACGGTCACAGCTAGCTCTCACTCTTTGCAGAGCGTTCTGTTCTAGGGAAGGAGATCTCAAATTTCCTCGCGGGGTACGAGCGAGTCAGCGGTTGGAATCGCAGTAGATCACGGAAAACGCTGAATTGAATTTTTTCGGCAGGGGTTGCGTTCATGGATAGCGTAGAGCGGTGCTTCGCCGCAGTGACGGCAATCGGTTTCTTTGTGACCGTCGTCGGAATGATATTGTTGCAAACGATGTGAGTTCTGCTTGGCCAGCTCGCGACGCGCCGCGCAGCGGCAACGCACCTCCTTCAGCTAGGTGGTGCAGCGATGCGCGCCTGCGCAAGATCGACGCGGCTTGCTTCGCCAGGTTATTAGCCTCGCCCCGTAGCCGAACAACCTGCCGTTCAGGCTGCTGAGGTTATGGGGGCTCGGGCCCGGAGTGTCACCGCTGCGCTACACACGGGAGCACGCAGCGGCGCTGGTCCGCCCGAACAGAGGCGAGCGAAACAGTTCATTAGCTTTCTTGTGGCTTGCTGGGAGCCGTGCCGATTACCGCTGATTACGGCACACGGAATGGGAATGTCGGCCCCGGCTGTTTCTCCCAACCTGCGGCTGGGGCCGATTTGAACTTTCGCTGTATGGTTCAACCCGGTCCACAACCATGTTTAGAGGCATAGCTATCGCGCTATTTGGGCTGAGCATTCTTTCGCAGCTCGATCAGGCGCTCTTTTACGGCCGAAATACTGACGCTGCGTTCAGGCTTGTGCGGGAGATTGGCCGCGGTTTTGGGCTGTAGGGCCGCCGCCCTGCATTCAACGGATCAGGCGTCGAACGACGGCTACTTCTTCAATAGTATTCCCATCGTTCGCGCCATTCGCCTCACCGACCCCGCATGGCGGCCCAGTTCGGTGGCTATCTTCGATACGCCAACGCCCTGCCGGGCGAGCCTGACCAAGCGTCGGATTTCCTGCTCGGCCCATTGCTTTGGCTTCGGTGCTTTCATGGTACGGCGCTCAGAACCTGCCGACCACTTAACCAGCGCGCCTAGTCGCCAACACTTGGGAAATTTACGGGTAGCGCCCCACCACGAGGCACAGCGGCACGGCGGATTTGGCCCTCGCGAGAGGGCGCGTAAGCGGCGTCCCGAGTATCCAGGACAGCACCGCGCTTATCCATTGTCGTGCTTCCCTTCATCAACCTCAGTGGCGATCCGGGACAGGATTATTTCGCACACGGACGGCCTGACAACAGATCTCTCGCGAATTCAGGGCAGCTTCGTTATCGCGCGCAACACGGCGTTCACCTACAAGGGCAAGTCGATAGATGCCCGCCAGATCGGGCGTGAACTCGGTGTCCGCTTCGCGCTCGAAGGTAGCGTGCAGCGCGTCGGCGATCAGGTTCGAGTCAATGCGCAGCTGATCGATACTGAAACTGGCGGCCATGTCTGGTCGGACCGCTTCGATCGTCTGCGGAGCAACTATCTGGAATTGCAAGATGACATAACCGGCCGGATCGCCCGCACTCTGGGATTGGAACTGGTTGTTCTAGCGGCCCGCAGCATCGAACTGGAGCACCAGACCAATCCTACCGCGTCGGACCTTGCTTTGCAGGGATGGGCTGCCGTGTACAAGCCGACCACGCCCGAGACGCGTGAGGAAGCTCGGCGCCTGTTTGAGCATGCGCTTGAGATTGATCCGCATACATTAAGGGCGATGACAGGACTTTCCCTGACACTAGCCAATCTGGTGATCAATGGACAATCCCCCGACCCGGCAGGAGATTTAAGTCGCGCCGACGAGCTCTCGCAGCAAGCAGTCGGGCTCGATCCGAATAATGCGGCCGCTCATGCGTTGCGCGCCCGGGCCCTGCAGGCACAGAAGCGGCAGAAAGAGGCCGCCGAGCAGTACAGGATCTCCCTGCAAATCAACGGCAATATAGCGACAACGACGCTTTTCTTGGCGAGACGTTTGTCTTCACCGGGAAATCTCTTGACGCAATCCCGCTGTTCGATCGGGCCATTGAACTCAGTCCACGCGACCCGGGTCTTGGAACGTGGCAGTTTGAAATGGGGCGCGCGATGATCCTGCTCAGGCGCGATGATGAGGCGCTAACCTGGCTCAGCAGGTCGGTGGCGACGAATCCGAGACTGGCATATGGCCAACTTTACTACGCCGCGATCATGGCTATCAAAGACGACATAGCGGCTGCCCGCGCGGCACTCGCGGCGGCGGGTCGCCTGAATCCGAACTACACCAGTCTTGCGAAATTCCGGGCCACCGATCTGTCGGACGATCCTGCCTACGTGGAGCAGCGCGCTTACGTGGAAGGAGCGTTGCGCAAAGCGGGGCTACCGGAGCAGTGACTTCCGCATATGGCCCATCGCGTCCGTAGGCGCGGTGTAGCGGGATGTCAGTTCATAGGGGCAGACCGGAAGTTTGTAGCCGAGCGCCAGACGGTCGCTTTTGACCCATAGCGGGCGTCCATCGACTCCACCCGATATCCAGCTTGATCCTGATCAACATGCGATCCTTTCGCTAGAGCTAATGGAGACGTTGCGTAGCCCCCACTACGCGACCCCACCCCAAAGCCGCTGGCTTCCCCAAGGGCTGGCGGCTTCCTTTTGTACGCATTTTTCCGGCCAGCCAAGAGAAGCACCCGCCTCCGGTTGACTACGTAGGTCCGCCCCAATTTGCGCCTGATCAATCTCGGGGATTTGCTCTATGCTCAACTCCTTGCCAAGCTACAAAATGGGGATGGTTGAACGGTGCTAGTCAATGCGAACGCTGCCACCCGCCAGCCTATTGACGGGCACCTCGCCGATCTCGCTGGCGAGCGCGTCTTCTGCAGCGAGTTCAAGTATCGCAAGGGCATCGAGATTTTTGGCGAAGGGGGGCACGCCGAATACGTCTACCAGATTACTTCCGGAGCGGTGCGGACGTATAAGATGCTCCCAGATGGTCGCCGCCAGATCAATGCGTTCCACCTCCAGGGTGACATGTTCGGATTTGAGAATGGCGTCGCGCACCGGTTTAGCGCTGACGCTCTCGTCGAAACCCACGTTCGCATCATAAAGCGAGGCAGCATCCTCGATGCCATGCAAAATCGAGTAGTCAGCACAAAAAACCTCATTTGCTTTGTTACGCAAAACCTGCAGCACGCGGAAGATCACATGCTTCTCCTGGGGCGGAAGACTTCCCTGGAGAGAGTTGCCGCCTTCCTTCTTGAAATGGATGAACGGCTAGCACATCCCGCGATGATGTTGCTGCCAATGAACCGCCGCGACATCGCCGACTATCTCGGCATCACCTTGGAAACCGTCTCCCGCGCGTTTTCCATACTTCGAGACGAAGCGCTGCTGCGCTTTGACGGAAACATTCAGCGGCGGATCGAATTGCTAGATCGTCATGCTCTCGCGGAGTTCGACGCCTGACTTCCGGTAGCGAAGCGGCGACACGCCTCATTGAGGTCCATTCAACGGGGCATAGCAGACCCGAGCTTACGTTGAGTCCTTCGCATTTTGACCCACCTCAGACGCTAGCAATTCATAGCCCGCAAAAAAGCCCCGGCGAGCCGGGGCTTTGGTTTGCACAGACTGGAGCGATCAGTATCTCGCCGCGATCGGAGCCCCGTAACCACCAAAGCGATAGTTGAACCGAACGGTGACCATGTCCACGTCCTGGCTGATCCGGTCGTTGAGTACCGCCGCAAGGCGCGGATCGACCACGGAGAAGGAGTTATTTGCGTGCCCCATCCACAGGTGGTCGTACTCAACACCGACCGACCAGTTGGGCGTGAAGCCATACTCAAAGCCGACACCCAAGGTACCGCCCCAGCGCGTATTATCCGCCGAGACCAGACCGATCCCGGTGGTGTTGTCGAATATAGTCAAGCGATTGCTGGTCACAGCCGCACCGCCCTTCACATAGAGCAGCGCCGAATTCCAAGCCCAACCGAGTTGCCCGGTGAACAGACCGATGGCGTCAGTCTTTGCCGTGGTTGAGAGAGTCGGATTGAACAGGCTCACCCGCGTGTTCTTGAGGTCGGCCCAATCGCCTTGGGCTTCCAATCCGAACACAAACTGACTGGTTTGCCAGCGATATCCAATTTGCCCGCCGACGACGCCTCCCGACCGATCACCGCACCCGCTCGCGACCGTTCCAAGGGCAGTTACGAAATCCACGCAACTGTGGCTTTGGCCCCAACCGCCGTTGGCACCGATGTAGAATCCCGTCCAGTCATAGATCGGCGCGACCACCGGGGGCGGCGCCTTGGTGTAGGGACGGGCCGCCAGATCAGCCGCCGACGCAGGGGCGGATAGACCCACGGCCATCATCCCGGCCGCGGCAATCAGAAGCTTTTTCATTACGAGAAATCTCCCCAGAAAGAAGTTCAAAAAAGGCACGACGCCCACCTGAGGAATCAACGCTATCCCGTTCGCCTGAAGGTTGATGTAGCTAAGCTGCAACACTCGGCGCAGATATCTAGCGGAAATTCTTTATATATATTAAGAACTTGCTGGGAACCAAATGCACGTCAACGTGCATATTACGGGACTGTAGATCGCGATCGGGGCTTCCGGTCGCCGTTCGACTGTTGCATGGAACCCCTGGCGCGAACCGGCGTCACAAGCCTGTGGCATGACCATTGCACAATGCAGGACGACTGGGATTTCAGCGCTCAGTTAGAGAATAAGCGCTGCCGGGACGCTTATTTCGAGCCCGGCGACGCTTCACTTCCTTTCGCTTGCGCCATCACTACGACGCATCTTGTTTCGACGAGCGGGGTATTCGGCGCATGACTTACGACACGGTAACAGTACATATGCTCCGCGACGTTCTAGACGACGTTCTTTCCAGTCCGTCATTCACTCGTCAGCAGCAGCGATCTGCGGTGGAAGTTGCCGAGCGCGTTCTCTTACTCGCTTCCCAAGGCGAGCGTGAACCGATCAGGATCAAACGACACCTGCTAAATGAGTTTTTGGCATCCGCTGCCAGCGAAGCCAACCGGGGCCGCCCCCTTCGCCTGATCGACGGTGAGCCTGCTAGGTGACCAAGTGCCGCTGGTAACGCCCAGCCGGTTCGATCGTGTCTGCCATGCCACCACTGCCGCTCATCGGAGCATTCCCTGCCCCTGGTAGGTCGGCTTATGGCCCTTAGCGACAGAAGTTCATGTCCGCTCGCATGTCGGCGACCGAGGCAAGAGCGGACTCGTTGTGCTCAACGTGAGGTTTGTCGCTCGTGACCCAGAACGGACCTCGCGCCGTTTTGGCTTAGGTGCGGACATCAAGAATTTTGCACCAGAATTGCGGTCGAACAATTCCAACGGGTTGCGCAGCGGCGTCGTTTGTTGGTGGGTTGCGTCGCCGCATCAATGCGTTACCACGATGAAATCCGTGTCTTTTCCGGTCTCATGGCTAAATCCGTTGTCGGAAATAATCAATGAAGAGGCCGGCGTCAGAAGTTTAGAGATCCTCTCAACCGTATCCTGAGGTATTTCGATGCGGTTGAGGACAGCGTTGGCCTGATCGGGCGACGGTACCGATAGGGCGGTTTGCTTCACGGGCGCCTCGCGCCCTTTCGTGGCACCCTCGATGCGAGGAAATTCGTCCGGAATCGACACGACGGTCCAGCGAATAGCCGTTCCCTCGTTCTGGAATTCCATTGCGGTAAACACGTGTGTTCCCAGCGGCTCCTCCGAATTTTCGATCTTGACCGGGACATCAAACAACGGCGTGAATCCCTGACGCACGAACAGCTTGCTCAACTTACGACTGACGAAGATGGAGATTGGGACGATTTTTTTTGGCGCGCTTGCAGCGGGAACCGAGCCCGGCACCTGGAGACTGGCGGCTTCCGGAGTCTCCGCGTTTGACACCAGTGATCCCTGCGTTGCTGCGGCTGTACCGATGCTCTTGGTTGCGACGGTGGCAGTCTGGAATTCCGACGAAGCGGACGCGGCTTTCGCTTGAAAAAGATGCGGATTGGTTATCTCGACCGGCTGGACATCACCGTGCGCAATGATCACGCGCGTGCCGCGCTTCGTGAGATGCCAGAGTCGAACGGCAAAATCATTCTTCAAACGGATGCAGCCGTGTGACGCCGGATGCCCAGGCACGACACCGGCGTGCAACGCTATCCCTGACCAGGTGATGCGTTGCATGTAGGGCATGGGTGCGGCGCTATAAATATTTGAACGGTGCCATCGTTGTTTGCTGATAACGCTGAACACGCCGAGGGGCGTAGGATGCCCCTCCATTCCCGTGGACACCGAAGAGCGTGCAATCAGGGCGCCGTTGTCAAAAAGCGAGACTCGTTGGTCTGCTATTGAGATGATGATCTGGAGCGGGCCCTTCGGAAGGGGCTCGGGCGCGGTTTCAGAGTTTGTCTGCCGGTGGTGGTGCTTGTGAGCGTATTGGCCCGGCCAGAACGTGTGTTGGGGTTCAAACAGAAATTGAGCGTGTACGATCCCCGCAGGGAGCATGAAGATGGCGAATACAGCCGTTGTTATCGCGCGCTGCATTGCTCGTAATCCCTGAGCGAACATCGCCCGGTCCAATAGGCACGATTCCATCGTTTCGAAACGATGCGCGAAGCCGACGCCTGATGCGTCATCCCGACCAGCGCGCCAAGCCTCTCCTTCAAATCTGGTCGCAGTGGGTCGAAAATAGGACCGTACTCACAATTACGGTGGGAGTTGCCGTTGAGACGGGCGCAATTGCTTGTGATCGGCGCGTTGCAATCGGGCAACATGTTTTGGAGAAATTGACGAGCGGCCGTTTGCGCCATTGCGCGACCCACATTGATCCCAAGAATGAGCCTCTTCGCATGCTTGGCTTTTCTACACGGCTCCGGCGGAGCCTATGGAGGCGACGGCATCATGAACCCGCGGCGATTTGCGATAGTAGCGCCAACGTTTTGCGGGACGGTCGTTCTCGCGGGGGGGATCGTTGGCTGGCTGGCTGGCTTCGGTTCGGCCGGCACCGAGAACGCCCGCGCAGTGCCAATCGAGGACCGCGCAGCATCTCTCGCCGCCACCGCTCGGCTCGCGGATGAACCGCAGGCAATCGCAATGGCCAACGCCGTTGTCGCAAACACCGTTGTCGCGAACGCCACTGTCGCTAGCGCCGAAGTGGCGACGGCCGCCGAACCCGCGGCAGGGACGACCACCAACACGACGGCGGTATCGGATAAGCCGGAATCGATCGTCGCGTTGCCCGATCCGTCGCAGATGCCGTCGGCCGATTTACCGCCTGTGCAGGAATCGGTGGGCTTGGGCCACCGTGATGTCGCCCAACCGGCGCCGACAAGGTGTGGTGCATCCGGCGGTTCCTCCAACTCGGGGCCGCAGGATTTTCGGTATCTCATTTGTTATGTCTGGTCCGAACTGCCGCCTGCCGAGAAGCCGGCTGCGATCGTCTTGCGTTCGTTCAAGGACATCCCGGTCGGAACGCCGGTGGAAGAGATCAAACGCGCGTCCGACGCTTTCGGTCTGGATTTCACTTTCATGAAGGCGGTGGCTAAGGTCGAGTCCGGTTTCGACCCCAAGCAACGCACCGGGTCGTATATCGGACTGTTCCAGCTGAGCAAATACGAGTTCGGCAAATTCGGCTCCGGAGACATTCTCAATCCCCGCGATAATGCCGTTGCGGCAGCCTACAAGGTCATCATCGAAGGCATTCTGTTTCAGTGGGTGACGCACAGGGAGCCGGACTTGAACGATCTCTACCTGATCCATCAGCAGGGCTGGGAGGGCGCCGCGGAGCACCTCAGCCAACCCAATCGCATAGCCTGGAAATCGATGTGCGCCACCAGCGAAGGCAGGGAGAAGGGCGAAAAATGGTGCAGGCGCGCGATCTGGCGCAATACGCTTCCGGCCGTCAAAGAGGCGTGGAAATCGGTGGAGAAGCTAACGTCGGAGGCGTTCGTCGGAATGTGGCGCGAGCGGGTTGCTCATTTCTATTCGAAATACATGACCACCGCCACCGCCGATGCCGAGCGGGCGCACCAGTAAATTTCCGTTGAGTGTTTGGCAGGAGTTGCCGCACCCGCGGGCCGAGCGGGGCCTCACCGCCGCTGGTCGCGCGGATGCACTTTACGTCGTCAACGACGCGCTCGGGTCGTTCCTGCTGCGCGCTAGCGAGGTGATCGATCAGGTGCCGATGTCTGCTTGCGCTTCGCACGCGGCGATATGAGGGACCACATCGTTTCCCACAAAAACGACCACGGAGCTTCGTATGGGCGCTACGGAGCATTGCAGTGGTGGAGCTGGCTAAAATCAGCTTTTGCGAGATTTTCGGCGTCGTTCAGCTTTCGACTTTTGCAACACTATCGGCCCTTCGGCGACAAGCAGATCTCGCCTTGTGTCCGCTTTGCGCCCAAGAGCGGCCCTCCCTTCTGGCCCATCGCTGACGTGCGACCCAAATGTTTTCAGATCCGCTAAACGCATCAAAAGGGACGTCGGCCATCGACCGACTTCTTTCATAACATCTCACTTGCGAATCCGCTCGTGGACGCGAAGCGGACATCTGGCGAGATAGTCGACAACGGCTAAGGACCAGAAGGCGAAGCCTGATTGATCTTGGGCAGGCGCATCAGGGAAGCCGTATTGACGCATTGATCCTCCGCCGTGGACTTGCGCAGTGTAGTTGTCGTGGGCGACAATGACGTAATCCGACGGGTACCAGGCTATGGTCCCTGCAACCCACTACGCCAAGAGCGGCGACGTTCACATCGCCTACCAAGTCGTTGGTGATGGGCCCATCGACTTGGTGCTGGTTCATGGCTGGATTTCTCATCTTGAGTACCAATGGGAAGATCCCGCATTAGCCAGGTTCCTCAACCGTTTGGCCTCTTTCAGTCGCCTCATCGTCTTTGACAAGCGCGGCACGGGCCTGTCGGACCGCGTCGCGGAGAGCGCGCTGCCCACCCTCGAAATGCGGATGGATGATATCCGCGCGGTCATGGACGCAGCAGGTTCAAATCGCGCCGTCATCTTCGGCATCTCTGAGGGGGGGCCGCTTTCGACGCTGTTTGCCGCGACCTATCCCGGGCGCACCGCCGCACTGATCATGTATGGCGCTTACGCCAAGTGGATCCGCACCGACGACTATCCGTGGGGCCCCACACGTGAGCAGCACGAAGCCGCCTTCAATGCTTACGAAAAGCATTGGGGAACACCGATCGGCCTCAAGACGCTGGCCCCCAGTGCTGCCAATGACGAACGGGTGCGTCAATGGTGGGCCCAGTTCATGCGCATAGCCGCCAGCCCAGGCGCCGGCATCACGCTCTATCGGATGAATGTCGAGGTCGACATTCGCGCGATCCTTCCGACGATCAGGGTGCCTACCTTGATCCTCCACAGGAGAGGCGATCGATTGCAGCCTTGCGAGGGCGCTCGCTACATGGCCGGGCAGATCCCGGGTGCAAAGTTCGTCGAGCTGCCCGGCGACGATCACATGCTCTGGATCGGCGATGCCGATTCGCTGCTTGCAGAGATCCAAGAATTTCTGACGGGCGAAACTCCGATGTTGGAGGCGGACCGCGTTCTCGCAACGGTCCTCTTCATTGATGTTGTCCAGTCGACCCAGCGCGCCACGGAGATCGGAGACTCACGTTGGCGCGACCTGGTCGACAACTATCATCAGCTCGTTAGCAAGGAAGTCGCGCGTCTCGGCGGTCGCGTCGTGAACACTGCCGGCGATGGTGTGTTCGCAACCTTCGACGGCCCGGCGCGCGCGATCAAATGCGCGCGCGCGGTCAGGGACGTGGTTGGCAGTTTGGGGTTGGCGATCCGCTGCGGTATTCATACTGGCGAGTGCGTAATTGAAGGCGACGACGTGGCTGGCATCGCTGTGCACATCGGTGCGCGCGTGGCAGCCCGCGCTGATCCTGGCGAGATACTTCTTTCCAGCACCGTGAAGGACCTGATCGCTGGCTCAAGAGTGGAATGCTCGGACCGGGGTTCTCATACTCTCAAGGGCGTCCCCGGCCGCTGGCGGCTTTTCGCAGTTCAAGAATGTGCACGTTAGGCCTTGTCGGTTGCGGAAAGCACCTGCTTCGGGTCAACAAGCGACTTGGCCGGATGGCGGGTCCTCGCGCAAAGCGGACATTCGGTCGGACCGGCAGTTCGCAAAAGAGTGGGTCCTATCATCCGCTTGCTGACAAATTTTCGGCAAAGCGACCACGAAACATGAGCAATTTGCGGACTGACGCACCGCGGCAAGGTGCCGCTATCCGATCAGAAGCGCTGCGAAAAAGTTGATCCGCGCGAGTCTGGTTTCGGCCGATCGTTCGGATAAGCTTGCAACAATTGCGGAAAGATCAAAAAGCTTCTTGGGAGGAAATGATGCTCGACACCACGCTTAACGCGCGCATCCAGGCCTTTCTCGACAAATTCGAAGCGGCGCTTGTGGCGGGCGACCTGGACGCCGCCGTAGCGATGTTCGCACCCGAGTGCTACTGGCGCGACCTCGTTGCCTTCACCTGGAACATCAAGACCATGGAAGGTCGCGATCAGATCCGCGAGATGCTCAACTCCTGCTTGGCACAAGCAAAGCCACGCAATTGGAAAATAGCCGACGCGGAAAGCGCTACTGAAGCCGACGGCGTAATCGAATGCTGGATCACGTTCGAGACCGAGGTCGCGCGCGGCTACGGTCTAGTCCGTCTCCAGAACGGCCAGATCTGGACGCTTTTGACGACGATGGTCGAACTGAAAGGTCACGAGGAAAAGGCGGGCTTCACCCGGCCGCTTGGTGCCCGCCATGGCGTCAATCCCGGCGCCAAAACATGGAAGGAATTGCGGGACGAGGAAACCGAGCAGCTCGGCCTTAAGACGCAGCCGTACGTGCTCATCATCGGCGGCGGTCAGGGTGGCATCGCACTCGGCGCGCGGTTGCGCCAGCTCGGCGTGCCCACCATCATCGTCGAGAAGAACGCCCGTCCCGGCGACTCCTGGCGCAACCGCTACAAGTCGCTCTGCCTGCATGATCCGGTCTGGTACGATCATTTGCCGTACATCGACTTTCCGAAGAACTGGCCGGTGTTTTCGCCCAAGGACAAGATCGGCGACTGGCTGGAGATGTACACTAAGGTCATGGAGCTGAACTACTGGACCGGCACCACGGCCAAACACGCTGACTGGGACGACGCCAAAAAGGAATGGACGGTTGTCGTCGAGCGCGATGGCAAGGAGATTACGCTCAAGCCGAAGCAGCTGGTTTTCGCGACCGGCATGTCCGCCAAGCCGAACATGCCGCAATTCAAGGGTATGGACACCTTCAAGGGTGAACAGCACCATTCCTCGCGCCACCCAGGTCCCGATCGCTACAAGGGCAAGAAGGTCGTCGTGATCGGCTCGAACAATTCGGCACATGACATCTGCGCCGCGCTGTACGAGGCCGGCGTCGACGTGACCATGGTGCAGCGCTCGACCACCCATATCGTGCGCTCGGATTCGCTGATGGCATCCATCGCGGACCTCTATTCAGAGCGCGCGGTCCGCGGTGGAATGACGACAGCCAAGGCCGATCTGATCTTCGCTTCGCTGCCCTACAAGATCCTGCATCAGTTGCAGAAGCCGGTTTATGACAAGATCCGCCAGGATGACGCCGATTTCTATGCAGGGTTGACGAGAGCCGGTTTTCGGCTCGACTTCGGCGACGACGATTCCGGTCTGTTCATGAAGTACTTGCGTCGCGGCTCGGGCTACTACATCGACGTTGGCGCCTCGCAGCTCATCATCGACGGAAAGGTCAAGTTGGTCGCAGGCCAGGTCGAGGAAATCACGCCCAATGGTGTCAGACTCTACGACGGGAAGGAGCTGCCCGCCGATGTGATCGTCTACGCCACCGGCTACAGTTCGATGAACGGCTTTGTCGCCGACCTGATCAGCCGGGACATGGCCGACAAGGTCGGCAAGGTCTGGGGACTAGGCTCGAATACCACCAAGGATCCCGGCCCATGGGAAGGCGAACAGCGCAACATGTGGAAGCCGACGCAGCAGGAAGGGTTATGGTTCCACGGCGGTAACCTGCACCAGTCGCGTCACTACTCGCAATTCCTGTCCCTACAGTTGAAAGCTCGCTATGAGGGCGTTCCGACCCCGGTCTATGGCCTGCAGCCCGTTCATCACAAGGCATAAAGCTTCGTAGCACATGGTTGGGTTCGCGGTTTGGCGTGGCCCATTGCCGCATGGGCCTGACAAGCTCGTGCGGACCCCGCATCGAAGACCCACTGGTCCGCTGCGCCAGCTTTAGCGCCTGTGTCGCGTCGACCGGTTGAGCCGGCAATGCAAGGCGGAGATCAAGATAGATTTCGGCCCGGTGTCTAGTTTGAGGTCGGTCTATGGCCGACTTCTTCCATAACAACTGATGTGCGCATTGTGGCTTATCTCGCCTTGTTTGCTTTGCGGGCTCCGGTGGTCCGAAAACCCAATTGTCACATAAAGATCGGATGGGTGAAGGCGCGGCTGTTTCTGTCGATACTCGGCTCGCAGCCGGCTTCTTTCGCTTTGCGTGTTCTACTTCCGAAGGCCTTTTGCGCCCGTCTGAAGGCCGGTATCGTTGCTGCGAAAGCCGTGTCCCTTAGGTCCCGGCAGCAGTCGCGGGGGAATAGATGCAAAAGAACGGCGCGGCGATCGTCTTCAGCGCAGGCGACTTGGTCGGGCACCTGAATTGTCGTTACCTCACGTACCTCGATCTCAAGGTCGCGCAAGGCGAGCTGGCGAGGCCAAGGGTCCGCGATGACCCAACTCTCGATGCGCTGACAGAGCGCGGCAAGATCCACGAGCGGGGCTTCGTCGACCATCTTGCCGAGCAGGGCGGCTCCGTCGCTAGGCGATGGTCCGCGGCGACGCAGTGATCGTCCAAGCGGCATTACAGGATGGACATTGGAGTGGTCGCGCCGATGTGCTGCGTCGGGTCGAGATACCAAGCGGCTTGGGCGCTTGGTCTTCCGTTGTGGAAGACAAGAAACAAGCGCTCGACCTCGTCGACAGAGTTCTGTCCAAAAACCCGGCAAGCGCGAGTGCCCATAGGACCAAGGGAGCCATTCTTCTATTTGGACACCCTGAGGAGGCAATGGCTGAATACGATGCAGCGCTCGAAATCGATCCAAATAATCCAGCTGTCTACGCTGCTAAAACAATTACACTTATCGTAACCGGGCGGGCGCGCGAAGCCTTCTCGCCGCTCCAGTTGGCTCACTGCTATGTCTGTTTTGGCCACTGCGCACGAGTTGCGGAGGCACGTTGTTCTATACGAACTCAAGGCGCGGGATTGAGACGCGTAGCCTTATTGGCGCGCTCCCGAACCTAGCTTGGGGAGTGCTTGAGGGTGTGCATGAGGCTCGGGGGGTATGAAGTGTCAGGTGCTATTGAGCTGATCGTGGAGGGTTACGTTTCCCTCAGAGACCAAGCCGCTCTTGATGAGCTTCGGACACAGCGCCGCAAACTTATCGCAGATCTCAATTCATGTACCGGGATCGACTGCACGAGCACTATTCGACAGATCGAGGAAGACATCGTCGTGATTGAGGCTGGGCTGGCGCGGTTGGATGGCGCAGCGACGAGATCGCCAACCAGTTGTTCCCGTTCAGCCCGCCGCCTTAACTTCCTTCTCCGCTCCACGCATCACAATCTTGAGCGCGCCATCCGGCAACGGCCGCTGTAACGCCTTCGCTCATCCCACGGCGCGCGCATCCAGACATCACGCTGCTCGTCTGCGCCGTCAGGATCACGGCATTGTCTTTGAATGAGACCGGCTCCAATCACGAAAACATTCGGCCTGGTCGACAGGAACCATAGACAAGGTGTGGTCCGGGGATTGGCTGCGTGTCTAAGTCGGGACGTAATGCCTCATACCCAAAATGATCCCGGCTCCTCTGAGGACTCATTTAGCCATAACAGAGCTTGTCGCGGCTCTAGAAACAAGACGCGTTCTTCCCTGGCCGATGCTAAATCACCGCTAGAAAGATAGAGGACGAAGCCTCTGCGATTGTCATGCAGTAACGCTTCTCTGGCGTGGCTCTCTGAGAGGGATTGAGTATCGATGAACGGAATAATTCGAGAGGAAATAAGCTGCACTTAAAGATCTTCCTATTGTGAACAAACACGTTGTTTCTCTGCGTTCGCTTTGCCCTTTGTCCGCGCGGTGACGAAATGAATTCCGACCTGAGATCCATCGACCCAAATCAGTTCGCATCGCCGAAATGCCAGACCTGTGGTGGATAGAACGAGGAAAAATTCTTGTGCCTTTAGAGGATCGGTTGAGCCTTCAACCTCAAGTTTGGCACCGCTTTCAGACGCGTCGAGAAGATGACACCTTCGCTGCGATGTCCCATCGGCTCCCATGATCCTAACGATATGTTTGTGGTCAAACCGAACGCGATTTGTCTTTCGATTATTTCCAATCATCTGAAATTCCAATGCTTCAATCAACTTTTCAGAATAGATGCGTCCCTGCGCGCGGCTCCAAGGCGCATATCGATCATCGCAGAATGAGCAAGTAGCGCCTTTCTGACCTCTTCATCCAAATTGGTCTGCCCGACGATCAGCCGGATGCAAGTATTCGCGAGTTCAAGAAGAAAAATGGCCTGGCGGGCGTCATCTGCTGTCTTAATTTTTAGAGCTTCAACCTGCGACAACAGAGCGGCGACGTTCGCTAAAACGTCGGGCAGTCTCTGGTCTGAGGGACTTGTCCCAGATTTCAATTTGCGAGGCCGCTGAAATCTAAGGACCGAAGACATTGTCGTAAATCTCTTTTGCGGTCGGCAATTACTGCCGCAATGACGTTGCTTTGTCGAAAGCGATCAAAAAAACGATGAAAAAAATATAGCTTCACGCGAGACAACGGTCGAACAGACCAACTCCGACTAGAGTTGCCGTGATAATCACGGCTGCCCGATACGCAGTAGAAATCCGTGTTTTAGTTTCACGCCTAAGTGGTTAACGAAAGTTTATCAGGTTGCGCGCGGTCGGTATTGAAGTATCCAAGTTGCAGAAAATAAGTGATCGAATTTCGGCAAGCATCGATTTACCGGATCATCCGGCACTACGCAGGCGCGGGGCATAGCAGTTGACCACGCGGTAGGGCGCGAGGATGGCGCTTGGTCGGGGGTGATGCTGACGCACTCGACCTACATCAATCCCTTATCGGTAACGCGCAAGCGGCGGACGTAATAGCCTTGGCTCTGAACGGCCAGCCTGATCTCGGCGCTGACTTTGAAAACTCTTTTTCTGCTCTTGCGCCACTTATGTGCAGAGTAAAGCACGGGTACGGCAGAGCCTGTACTTAGAACGAGCAAGTCGCGCTTGTCATTGCGATAGACATCAAACACCTTTTGTCCCCCGCTAATCTTATTGAATGAAATATGTTTTGGTCGTCTCAATCGACGAGCTTAGTATCTCAAATGACTGTGCGGGTTGTAAATGTGCAACTGTTAGCCGCGAATCATTGCCGGATCGAAGCGCTGGGCCTGATGCCGTGGCAAAGTCTACGGTGCTATCCCACCTTGAGCGCGCTGGATCAGCCCTATGGCGATCCCGGTGCGAAGCGCGAAGGTGCCGAATTGGCGCTGCGCATGCAGCGTTGCGGTGTTTCGCGGTGGCATCCCGATCCCGTTGCCGCCTGCGAAGCCACCGAGGCAGGCCGCGAAGTGAAGTGAGGGCTCTTACGTCACACCCCTTATCGTGACGCGAATGACCTTAACGAACAGATCGAAGCTCGGAATAAGAAGCAGGCCGTATCCGCAGAATGCTAAAAGCAAGAAGCACGTAAGTGCCAACCGATGCTTGACGTCATTCCGGAAAAAATTCTCTATGAGGATCGACCGGAGCAGGCCTTCAAACTTACTCTTTGCTAGATTCCAGTTCCCGACATCGGGATTGTTCCGTCCTGTCGCAGCATCGACGAAGCTGTCAAATTCCGCGTCATCATATTTCCCATGCAACGTGCGGTGACCTTCGTGTCTGATAACCCCGTTTAGATCGATGTAATTGTCCACGGTGAAATGAACCAGCGCTCGCTCCACGTAATCAAACTGATCGGTGCCGACCCGGAAAATATAAGGTCGCCGCAATCGGTAAAGGATGTTTGCTGAACCCAAAAAAATTAGGCCAAAGTATATCAGCTTCAGTCGCCCGGACGCCGTGAGGCTAAGCACCGACAGTTGATGTTCGCTTGCAAGATCATTGAACGATATGTGCTGGGAAACACCGTCGTTGAATAAAACTAGATAGCCAACGACGGGTACGGCCATCGCGCATTTCGCGATCCACCCATCCAAGAACCGAACCCAACGAGACCACCCAAGGTTATAGTGAAAGGTGGACCACTCCGTTCTCCAGTAGTCTATCCCGATCATGGATCGAGGCCCGACGCAGGAAGATCGCGACCGCGATCATAAACCGCTTTCCAAAGCGGCTCGGGATGCAGCGCGGAATCGCCCTTTGCGTCGGCAAGTATCTTAGCCACGGCGAAAGCAAAATCGCTGCCGTAGGGGGGGCTCTCGACGAATAGCTCTATAACCCGTCAGGGACTCTGACGTCGGAGCTGCCATGGCCAACCCGAGCCGCCTGCTTATGTTTGCCGCGAGTTGGTTTGCTTTGGCTGGAAGCATGCCGCCTTCGTCGCGCAGTATCTGAGAGATCATTCGTTCAGCCTTGTCAGCGTCAATTCGAATTTCCGCCATTGGGGGCTCGTTTTCCATTTGTGCGAATCAGAGTGGTCACGCTGGCACAATGCGGGGTGGCAACCGTAGCCCCCGGACCGCACGCTGCATAGCCTGGATGCCGGCCCAATAGATATTGATCGCGTCGATCTCCTCGACCTCGACGAACGCCACACACCAACTCTCCGCCTTTTCCTTGATCTCCTTCGCGAGTTCTTCGCGTGCCGCGGCATCGAGCTTTTTCGAGTCGTCGATCCCGACTATCCGCGTGCCAGGTTTCAGGATCACGGCGCCAGCGGAGACCGGCCCGGCGAGAGGGCTCATTCCGGCCTCGTCCACACCTGCCACGGCAGCATGGCCACTTTCCCAGAGGGAGGTCTCGAAGCGGAGCATCTTGCGGAGCCGCTGTCCTTCGGACCTATTCTCGAAGCGGCGTTTATCGATTGAAGCCAAGATCGCCCGCGCTCCCGCGCGGGTGTCTGCCCGCAAGATCTGCTCGACACTTGGCTTCAAGCGGTCTTTTCTCCACGACATAGCGCTGACGCAACACATCGAGTGAATACTGGGACATCGCGGCCTTCGTGGAGACTGACTGTCGGGGTCGTGTCAGTGAACTTTGTGGCGATTGTCTGAAATAGCTGTCCTGTCTCTTCTGTATGCAATGGCCTTTCGGAAGGAACCGGCCGGCTCCCATTTGAGGTCCGATTCTGCGCTGCCCCCCACATCGCGTCCGCCGACCTCAGAGGGAACCAACTGGTGTCTTCATCCCTTTAGAAAGAGCGGAACCTCGATCCCCCTGCGCAACGACATCTCACCGTGCCGATTTCGGTACCTTCAGGACCAGACATGCTCGTATGGGCTGGTATCGGCTGGGAGCAACGAGGGCTCAGTGCGGCCACGCTGAGCCAAGGATGATCGAGCAGAAGTTCTGACGGACGTAGTTCATGTCCTTCAGCGCGAGGACGTCGGCCTTCACGTTTCCGAACGTCGTCAGCGGCTTCTTGATAATTCCATTGGCGAAGTGATCGATGATGTTCTCCTTGAAATTTGCCTCACGCGGATGATGGACGCAGACATGGTCGCGCTGTTCATGCGTGAAGTCGTGATAGGCGATGCCGAGCACGTCCATCTCCACACCGGCGGTCACCAGCGCGATGGTCGGGCGCATGTGCTCGGGGATTCCGGGCGTGGTGTGGAGCGCGATGGCAGTCCAGACGTCCTCGATGTCACGCTCGGGCACGCCGTAGCTTTTCATGAATTTGCGGGCGGCATTGGCGCCGTCGACCTCGAAGCGCAGATCGGGGCTCGAATATTTCTCGGTGAGGCCCAGGTCGTGGAACATGGCGCCGAGGTAAAGCAGCTCCGGGTCGTATTTCAGCCCGCGGCGCTCGCCGGTGAGCGCGCCCCACAGGAAGACACGCCGACTATGGTTGTAGAGCAGGTCGTCTTCGGTATCGCGCACGAGCTGCGTGGCTGCGCGCGCGATGGCGCTGTCAGGCACGCGAATGCCGGCGATGATTTCGGACATGGAGTAATCTCCTCGGTTGGATAACGGGCTGGTTGCTTGTCGGGATTAGGCAACAGAGCTCTGCTCCGGACAACAAGCGGGATGCTACGGATCAGGACAGCCGTACGTCGTTTCCTGACAAAGGGCCGCTCGGAGCTTCAGGGCAGTAGGAGCCCGCAGTTTCGTCCTCGGATAGCTCGCGAACTATTGCGGTTCTGCTCGTCGGAAGCTGGCGCGATATTGGACAGGGGTCACGCCGAGACGGGTGCTGAAGACAATCCTCATCCGATCCGCAGATCCGAAGCCGCAATCGAAGGCAATGGCCTTCAGCGGTCGGTCGCTTGCTTCCAGCATCATGCGCGCGGCATCAATACGGGCGCGCTCGATGAACTCGTGCGGTGTGGTCCCGGTCACCTGCCCGAAATGCCGGGCCAGATTCCGGGGGCTCATGCCGACCACAGCGGCAAGCGACTCCAACGTGTGGCGATCCCCAATATTGGCCATGACATGGTCCTGGATGCGTGCGATTGGCGATTCCGGATCCGCAGGTGCCGTGAGGTAGGGACTGAACTGCGATTGTCCGCCCTGGCGCTGGGCAACTACAACCAGCCGCTTGGCGACCTTGAGCGCCGTTTCCGCGCCGTGCCGCTGCCCGACGAGCGCCAAGCCCAAATCTATCCCCGCAGTCACACCAGCCGCGGTGATCAACCGTCCATCGCGGACATAGATCAGATCCGGTTCGACTTTGGCCTTCGGAAACCTGGCCGCCAGCGCCTGTGCATCCTGCCAATGGGTGGTGACACGCCGATCGTCGAGGAGGCCGGCATAACCGAGCACAAAAGCCCCAGTGCAGATCGATCCATAGACGCTGGAGCGCCACGGTAGCTCCTTGACCCACTGAAGCAGGCACGGTTCGGGCTCCGCTTCCGGTGGCGTCGGAGTGCCGGCCACCAGAACGATGTCGAAGCCGCCCGCCGCCTCATCGAAAGTCAGGTCGGCGACCATGCGTATGCCGTTCGACGCGCGCAGCGGATTGCGGTGAGCAGCAACCAATACCGTTTCGTAGCGATACGCGCTGCCGAGAAACGTGTTCGCCTCGCTGAACACATCCATCGGCCCCGCCACGTCCAGGGCCTGGACCCCCTCACAGACGACGATCGCGACAGCCTGTACCGGCACCTGTTACAGCCTCTCCACTCGGAGCCTTATTATGCAGGTAGTCCGGCCCCCGCAAAAGGCCTGGGGCGATCCGAGAGGCAACAGAACGAACATCCGTGCATCCGGGATAAACCAGGGGCTATGGACCTCTATTGGTCGATTTTTCTCTCCCACCGGCCAATCAAGAGGCCCATGGAGGTCCAAAAAGATCGTCACGGCAACAGGCGAATTTGTCGCGCCATTATTGTGATCCCGGCGCCTTGTCCGGCGTCGTCAATGGCTCGTCCTTGGAATCCACAACGAAGACCGCCAGTAAGCTGGCGGACTCCTTGTCACTCGCGTTCTCACTGACCCTGTGATGCGAACCGGGCATTTCGTAAAAGCTTTCGCCTGCGTGATAGATCTTCGCGGGTTCGTCGCCGACTTGACTACGGATGGCCCCCGACAGCACGTAGGCGTAGATAAAAGCTGACGCTGCGTGGTGATGAGCGAGCGATTTGGCTCCGGGAGGATAAGTCACCGTCACAGCAACCAGCCTCTTTCCTTCGACATTCGGCAGTGCGTGCGCGAAGGCGACTTTCACCTGCTCCCGGTCCTGCGCGATCGCCGGGGAGGCTCCCAGGGCGATCGCTGCTGCTATCAGCGGGACGGCGGCCGTTCGCAGTGCTCTTCTCGCTGCTTTTGCCGACATACCTCGAGGGTCTGATACAGCACCAATCCGATAGGCAAATCCACTGATCGACATCATCGCACATCCTCTTCTAACGAGTTCACGCAACTGCTTGAAACCAGGACTCAGAGCCGAACCGATGGTCATGGTGAAGCTTCCGATGAGAAGCCATTGCCTCCGCCATCACCTTCGGCCTGATGTGCTGCTGCCGCTGAGCAGCACCGACAACAGAGAGCCCGGCGATCATGAACCCCTTCGCCAAGGGTTAACCAGATTGGGGAGGCCAGCGAGTCGGCGCTGGTAACTTGCGCGCGATCGGGCTTGAGCTCCTGGAGCACCGGATAGGTCCTAGTCATGATTGTGAGTCTTGTGCTGGGAATCCGGGAAGGGAGAAGCAGTGATCAGGTCGCAGGCGTTGGGACTCTTGAACCCCGGGATGAAACGCTCGCAAACGGCGGCGTTGACGGTGCCGTACGTGGTCGCTGGCTTGTGCGCAAAACCGGCGAAATACTCCTGAATGAAGCCTTCTCTGAAATTCGTGCGCGGGTACTTGGCGACGATTTCCTCGCGCAGCTCCGCAGGAAATTGCTCGAACCCCACTCCAATGACATCGAGAAGAACACCGGAATTGAGGAGCGCTACTTCAGGACCCATATACTTCGGGATGCCGGGAGTGGTGTGCAGCGCGATTGCTTCCCAGACGGTCTGCATCTGATCTTCAGCGATGTTATGGGTGCTAAGAAACTGCCGTGCGGCATTTGCGCCATCGACCTCGAAGCGCTCGTCTGGGCTCGAGAACTTCTTGATCAGGCCGAGATCGTGAAATGCGGCGGCGACGTACAGAAGCTCACGGTCGAAGCGCAGATTCCTCTGACGACCCTGCTCAGTCGCGAACAGGTAGACGCGGATCGAGTGATTGAACAGCAGATCGGTGGAATGTTCGCGCAGGATGTCTGTCGCCTCTTTCGCGAGCAAGGAATCGGGAATGACGAGAGCCTGGGCGAGATTTCGGGCTGTCATTGTTGCGTCCTTTCTAGGATTACTGTGGGGCTTGGCTGCGCATTGCGCGGGAGCGCAACTGCGACGTTATCCTGATCAACTCGCTCCGACGTCGAGCACGATCTTTCCTTTCGGCTGAGGCCGCACGCGTTCCAGCATCAAATGAGCCTCGCGCGCATCCGCGAGCGGTAAGACTGTCCCCACGTTTGTTCGTAGTTTTCCACCATCGATGAAGCGAGCGACCTTGGTCAGACATTCGCTCCTGACGTTGACCAGAAAGAAGGCGGCTTCAACACCGTATCGCTTTGCAAGGTCCTGACCCGGGCGAGACACTGCCGAAATCAGCTTGCCGCCGCGACGAAGGACCTGGAATGAGCGTTCTTGAGTTTCGCCGCCGACCAGATCAATAACAGCGTCCGCGTCCTGTACTTCTTTCTCAAAGCGCTGGGTCCGGCAATCAATCACGGTGTTTGCGCCGAGGTCGCGCACGGCGGAAATATCCTCCGTCGATACGGATGCGATGGTTTGCACACCTGCCTGACGAGCCAGTTGAACCGCATAGGATCCTACGTTACCGGCCGCTCCCTGAATGACCACCGTTTGACCTGCTTTGAGTTGGGCGTGATCAAACAATGCCTGCCATGCGGTGACGGCAACGACAGGAACGGAGGCGGCTTCGACGTGGGTTAGCGAGGTTGGCTTAGTCGAAACCATCCCTGCGGAAGCGACAGCGTATTCGGCGTAGGCCCCGACAAACTGCGGGTTCGTAACACCGTACACCTGATCTCCCACAGCTAACTCGGCAACGTCATGGCCCATGGCGACGATTTCACCAGAAAGATCTGAACCCAAAGTGAGAGGAAGCGGTTGCGGCAAAGCGCTCTTGCCAGCCCTGATCCAGCCATCCCATGGTCCGACTCCAGCGGCTTTGACTTTGACCAGGACCTCGCCAGCGCCTGGCTCGGGCCGTGGAACGCGCTCGAACTTCATGATCTCTGGTGGCCCGAACTCGCGAACGCGCCAGGCCATCATTGTTGAAAGAGTTCGCTCTTCAGTAGCGTCACGAATCATGCTGCTCGGAATCATCTGAAACTCCTGGTGCTTAGCTGGCTTGTCCGCATGTGGCCACGGGGCGCTGCTTTGAACAACAAACCCGATCCTACGGATCAGGACAGCCGCACGTCGTTTCCTGACAAGATCGGCGCGAACGGGCGCTCTTATCGGGTGCTATCGAGGGCCCTGACAAAGCGACTTGCAGAACCCCACCTTTAGAAGGTCAGGATCTCAAGGCCATGTCAGACTTTCTGTGCCGCGGAGATCTGCTGCAACTTCCGTTGTGAGCAATCTCTGGCCGCGTCGACATAGGGATCAGGCCGAAGCGAGAGTCGTGGGCACGCTCCCACGCTGGCATGTGGTCAGATCGGCAAGTCGTGCTGCGACTCTGCGTCGGCGACCGTCTGCAGCGAGGCAAGCGAGATTCCGGGCAGCCTAGATGCCGACCAGCCCATTTGGCGCGGCAGCTGGAGGTCGACTTTCTGGGCAAATAGGTCGTGCAGGGTTTGGAAAGCGCTGCAACCGGTCTCCGGGCTGATTTAACAGGATCGCAGACCCGGGGTTTGCACCACTGTAGCTGAGCTGATTGGAGGTGGCTCGACGCCAGAATTCATTAGTTTGAATGTACGTGCGTAAGGCTCCAGCGTTCATTCCTCGCCACTGGCACGATCCGAATGATTCCCGAGCAAGTGCGAAGAAGTTGAAGCCAGAGCCATCGAGCAGCACCTCTCGTAACAGCACCACCGTCATCTCCGCTCGCACGCCGACATCACCTTGACGGACTCATCGGTTGAACGAGTGAGGGTCGTTCGCGCCTGAGACGAAGACTGTGGCCGTCATTGGGTCCACCAGCTTGCCGTATTCTTTTGTCCCCAAATGGGGATTGCTGGATCGCTCTTCTTTCATCCAAGGTTGCTTGATCGGAGCCCACATCGATCGGTGATGGGCATCAAGCCAAACCCAAAATCTGCGACGTCCATGACGGGCCGCAATCCGACCCGCGTCGCGCATTTCCATGCAAAGGGAGCGGAGACCATGGCACTCATCAACGGAACAGCAGGCGACGATGTATTGCCCGGCACGGCTGCGGACGATCAGATCAATGGCCTGCAAGGTAACGACACCATCACGGGTCTCGACGGCAACGATACCGTAAGCGGCGGCCCGGGCAACGATAACATCGATGGGGGTGCCGGCAACGATACCCTGGATGGAAATGCCGGTATCGATACGATCGCCGGTGGCGATGGCGATGACACGATCAATGGCGGCGCGGGCGACGATACGCTGAACGGAAATGCCGGCGTGGACACCATCCATGGAAACGCGGGCATCGATACAATCGATGGTGGAACCGGCGACGATCACCTCTTTGGTGACGCCGGCGACGACAGCATCCATGGCGGGGACGGCAACGATGACGTCCATGGCGGCGCAGGCGCGGACACCCTGTGGGGCGACGCCGGCGACGATACGTTGAGCGGCGACGCCGGCAATGACGTATTGAACGGCGGCGACGGTAACGACGTACTTAACGGCGGCCTCGGGGATGACACTCTGAATGGCGACGCCGGTAACGACACGCTGAACGGCGGACTTGGCAATGATCTGCTGAATGGCGGTACGGGCGACGACATCCTGAACGGTGGTGCCGGCGCCGATACGCTGAACGGTGGCGACGGTATCGACACCATGCATGGCGATGCCGGCGATGATCTCATGGATGGCGGCGGCGGCAACGATGTGATGTTCGGCGATGCCGGAGACGACCTCATGGCCGGCGGTGCGGGCAACGACACCATGAGCGGCGGTAACGGCGATGACGAACTCAGCGGCGGAGCCGGCAACGACACGCTGAACGGCGACGCCGGAGACGACACGCTGGCCGGCGGCGACGGCGCCGATGTCCTGAACGGTGGAGACGGGGCCGACTCCCTATCGGGAGGGGCCGGCAACGACACCCTGAATGGCGATGCCGGCGATGACGAGTTGAGCGGCGGCAACGGCGCCGATGTCCTCAGCGGCGGGCTCGGCGACGATGTGCTGACGGGCGGCGGAGGTACCGATACGCACAATTTCGGTGACGGTACGGCGACCAATTTCGGCAATGATGAGGTCACCGACCTCAGTGCCGCTGATGGCGATGTCGTTCATGTCGATGCTCCGGCAGGCTTTGACCCGGCCACGGTCGTCGTGGACGACGACGGCACCAACACGGTGCTGGATTTCGGCTTCGGCACAATCCAGCTCGACGGCGTCTCGGGCGGCGCGACACCGTTCGAGTCGATCGATGATATCAACAATGCCGCCGGTTATACGGCGATCGAAGTTGTCTAGCGCCGACTAGTAGCGGGGCGGCTGTTAGGCCGCCCCGCCCTCATCTCAGTCAGTGATAGTGCTGGCAAGTTATGTATTCGCGTAACCGTGGTGCGATCCCAGCATCTGGTCAGAGATTGCTGGTGGCCTTAATTCCGGGACGATTCGCATTGGTGTGGATCGTGTGTTTCAGTGTGTCCGTAAACCTGCTGCTGCTGGTCGTACCTTTCTATTCCATCGAAGTGTTCGACCGCGTGCTCAGCAGCGGAAGCGTCGAGACGCTTATCGGCCTGACCGTCATCGCCGTCGGCGCTCTCGCCTTCAGCGCCGCCTTCGACACGTTTCGTAACCGTCTGTTGAGCCGGTTCGCGGTCGGGTTCGAGCACTGCCTCGCTCCGATCATCCTTGAAGGTAGCATCACCGGCGCGGCGCCGGGCGACGGCCGGCAGCACGATCTCGTCAAGCTTCGCGAGTTGAGAAGTTTCCTGTCGAGCGGAACGGTCACATCGCTGATAGATGCTCCATTCCTCCCGGTGTTTATTCTCATCCTGTTCTTCCTGCACCCCTGGTATGGCGTCATAGCCCTGATCGGGGTTGGGGTCCTGCTGGCGATGGGTGTTGCAAGCCACTGGATCGCGCGCGGGGAAATTGCGCAGGCTTCGCAGGCCGCGTTGAAGACGCAGGCGTTGCTCGATGGAATCGTCCGGCACTCCAGCGTGGTGCGGGCGATGGGCTGGACCCGGGGCGCCATCCGCGCGTTCATGAGCCTCAATGACGAAGCCCTGTCTCCGGTGGTGCGGGCCAGCGAACGCATCTACACGATTAGCGCCGCCGCGCGAACGGTCAGGACCATCCTGCAGATTGCCGCGATCGGCTGTGGTGCCTGGCTCGTGCTCCAGAACGAGGTGCTGTCCGGCAGTCTGATCGCGAGCTCGATCCTGATAGCGCGCACATTGCAGCCCATGGAAGGGTTAGTCTCGGCCTGGCGCGCGCTGGCATCTGCGCAGGACGCCTGGACGCAAGTCTGCAACGCCGCGATGCCGGTGCTTGCGCGTCCGCGGAAGACGTTGCTTCCGCCGCCATCCGGCATCCTCCAGGTCGAACGGGTGACATTCCGGATTGGCGGGACGCAGCGTCCCATTCTCGCGGGCATATCCTTTCAATGCCGTCCGTCCGAACTTATCGTCGTGATCGGACCGACCGGTGCTGGAAAATCCACATTGCTGCGCTTGATGGCAGGCCTCGAGCGGCCGACCAGCGGTACGATCCGGTTGGACCACGCAGCACTCCATACCTGGGATCCCGACCAGCTTGGGCAATTCGTCGGCTATCTCCCCCAGGACGTGCAGCTCCTGGATGGAACGGTGGCCGAAGCCATTGCCGGGTTTGATGAATGCGCACGGGACGAGGCCATCGTCGCGGCGGCCATGCTCGCGCAGGCGCATGAGATGATCCTGTCTCTTCCGGCCGGCTACCAGACCGAGATCGGCCGCGACGGCTGCAGGCTATCCGGGGGCCAGCGTCAGCGCCTTGGTCTTGCACGCGCTTTCTTCGGCGATCGCAAATTGATCCTGCTGGATGAGCCCAATGCTAATCTCGACCCGGACGGCGAAGAAGCGTTGTGCTCCGCCATTCAATCGGCCAAAGCGCGCGGCGCAGCGTCGGTGATCGTCACCCACCGGCCGCGGCTGTTGACCATCGCCGATGCCGTGCTGCTGTTGCGGGACGGCAACCAGATCGCCTTCGGACCGCCATATGAGGTTCTTCGTACCCAGCGGCCGGCACCGGTACCGGGTTCGCCAGGGCCCCCTCGCAATGTCGAACCTCAGAGGCTGCCAGGCAGGAGGGTCATTCCATGACGCAGACCGGTCATGCCTCCGCGATGTCCGCGCCTGTTGCCGGCCGGTCGAAGACGTGGCCGACGGAGCAACCGCGATCCGACATGCGACGGATCATCGCCTGGGGTTGTGTATTGCTCGTCCTGCAATTTTGCGGCTTCGGATTGTGGGCAACCACGGTTCCGCTCCGCGGCGCCGTCGTGGCACCGGGATTCATCAAGGTCCATTCAAAGCGCAAGGCGGTGCAACATCTGGAAGGCGGAATCATCAAATCGATCTATGTCCGGGAGAACGATCACGTCGAAGCCGGTCAACTCATTGCACGGCTCGACACCGCGCAGATCGAAGCGACCCTTGGTTCCCTCGAAACGAAGTTCTTTGCCGACCTGGCGATGGAGGCCCGGCTGGCGGCGGAGCAAGACGCCGCCAAGTCAATCCGGTTTCCGGACGAATTGCGGGAAAGTGCGACCCGTCTCTCCGCACGTATCGCCATTCAAACCCAGGAGGCTGAATTTGCCGCGCGACTGGCCGCGATTGAAAACGAGCGCAAGGTGATCGATCAGCAGATGCTCCAAAACGCGGACGCCATCCGCGGCATGGAGAGCAACACTCAAGGACTTGAACAGCAACTCAAACTTTTGCGAGAAGAGATAGCCGACACGAGCTATCTCCTCGCAAAGGGCCTCGCCCGGAAACCACGTGTGTTGGCGTTGCAACGCGCGGAAGCCGAGGCTGCCGGACAGGTCGATCGCAATGCCGCATCAATTTCGGAGATGCAGGGCAAGATCTCGGAGTTGCAGGACAGACGCCGGCAACTAGGGTTCAACCAAAATCAGGATATCGCCAAGCAGCGGCATGCGACGAGCGAGGAAATCGGTGACCTCAGACATCGAATTGCCGCGTTGCGTGCCCAGCTTGTCCGGTCCGAATTGCGTGCCCCGGAAAGTGGAAGGATCGTCGGCCTCAACAGCAGGGACCTCAATGCCGTGCTTGGACCTCGGGAAACCCTTTTGGAAATCGTTCCGACGCAAGATCGGCTTGTCATCGAGGCGACATTGAAGCCTGCCGATCGGGAAGAGGTCTATGTCGGACAGATGACGCGTGTGCGGGTTCACGCGCTGAACGTTCGTCGCCGGCCGATGCTCGAGGGAAGGGTCGTCGGCGTTGCGGCAGACGCGCTGACCGACACCCGTTCCGGCGAGAGCTCCTATTTGGCCGAGGTTGAGCTGGACCCCAACGCGCCGACAGCCTCCTACATCTCCACATTGATGCCTGGAATGCCTGTCGAGATATTTGTCGAGACGGGGGAACGAACCTTTGCGGAATATCTTTTGCAGCCGATGACGCTACGGATCAACCGTGCGTTCAGGGAGAATTAGGCGCTGGTGAGGGGTGGGCCGGCCTGCGAGGGAGGCGACCGTGCATGAATGCAGTAAGGCACTACCGTCCGCACAGGATGATTTTCGTTCCGGTTGCGTCGAGCGCGCCTCGAAGCAAGGCAATGACGGATGTGGCCTATCAGGGCCGTGTCCGGAGCCGCGCCCGCCACAGATCGCAATGGAATATTTCGCGAAGGCCATGGCGGAATTGCTCGGTTGCCGGAGCTGCTACGTAGCCATGATATCCTCCTCCGGGCTTGAAGAAGTCAGAATCGGAGACGCCCCAACCGACCCGTCATGCACGACGGTGGTTGAGCGAATTGCGCGCACGGGCACCCCTGAGGACGTCGCCTCGCTCGAGCCGATCAATTCCCGGACCTCGTTCGTCCGCAAGTTGATCGGTGCGGAACCCCCGGTAAAGAGTCATTCAGTCATTGGCAGGTTTGCTTCCGATGAGCGAGCCACGGTCGTATTCGTGGCCGGATGGCGACCGGCCGCGCTTGCGGCAGCCGAGATTCCCGGTTTGGCGCATACCGTGCGCCCGTTATGGAAGGCCGCTCATTCACTTGCCCGGCAAACGCCGGAGCATGTCGATGCGCAACTCTGGCTCGAAGAGCTGACCTTTCCCGCCATCGTCGCGGACCAGAGTCTGCACATTTACGCAGTCAATCGTGGTGGACGAGTACTGCTTGCCAAGCGCCAGCTGCTAAGGATGGACGGAGGCAGGCTCGCGGGCTCATGCGGTTCCGTGACCGAGAGCTTGCGGGAGGCAGTCGGGAAGGTGCTGATCGAGAGCGGGACTCATGGATGGTTCAATACTACGGTACCGCTCTCGATGGATCGTCAGCAGTTCGCCTTCGCCAAGATCGGCGCTGTTCCAACGCATGACAAGCTGGGACAGGCCCTCATTGTCGTGCCGCAATTCGACGACGTGCAGGGCGCGCACTGCATTGCATCTGCCTTCGGATTGAACTGGGCCGAGGAAAGAATCGTCACCCGGATTCTTCAATTCCATTGCCCTCGCGATATTGGAGCCGAGCTTCGGCTGACCGAGGCAACGGTGCGAACCTACACCAAGAGGATCATGCTCAAATTAGGGATCAATCGACAGTCGGAATTCTTTCTTCTGTATCATCTCACCCAGTCGCCTTTTGGCGCTGGCAGGCGGGAGAACTCGGTGAGCCGGCCGGCCTTCGACTGTCAATTGGACGAAGAGGGTCCGATGAGATTGCGGAGGGCTGGCAAGCGTTCGCCTGACTGAGTACGGGGGTCTCCGCGATGTCTAGTCGCATGAGCTGCGCAGGTTTGCTCCACCGGGCGTTTGCCGCCCTCGTATTGGTTGGGGCCGGCTTCCATGCCGATGCCCAGAGCATTCAATTGGCGCTTCCTATTGCCTGCGAGCCTGGCCGTACCTGCTACATCCAGAATTACACGGATCTCGATCCGTCTCGGTCGGCGCGAGATTACAAGTGCGGCACGCTGACTTATGACGAACACAACGGCACCGACTTTCGCTTGCCCTCACTGGCAGTGCAAAAGGCCGGCGTGGAAGTGCGCGCAGCGGCAGGCGGCAGCATTCTTCGTATCCGCAATGACGCTCCAGACGGGACTTTTACAAAATTGGGGCGCGAAGCGGTGCGCGAGGCCGAATGCGGCAATGGCGTCGTCATCGAACACCCGGAGCAGTGGGAAACCCAGTACTGCCACCTGGCCGCCGGAAGTGTGTTGGTCAAACTTGGAGACAAGGTCGAACTTGGACAGCCGATCGGCCGTGTAGGTCTCTCCGGCCTCACGGAGTATCCTCACCTGCATTTCACCGTGAGGCACAATGGCGTGGTCGTCGATCCCTTTGCGTATGGCGTTCGTCCCGAGTCTTGCCAAGGCGGTCAATCCCTCTGGCTTACTGCCTTGCGCTCGAAACTCGAGTATCAGGAACGAGCCATCCTCAATGCGGGCTTTACGACGGGTCCGGTCACGATGGAGCTCATCGAGGACGGCAGTGCCGAGAGGCAAATGCCGTCTGCCAGTTCGATGGCGATCGTCGCATTCGTGCGGGCTATCGGGCTCAAGGCAGGCGATGCGCAATGGCTGGTCATCAAGGATCCTCTCGAGAACGTCATTGCGGAAACTCGGTCTGCGCCACTTCAGGCCAACAAGGCGCAATTCATGCTCTTTGCGGGGAAGAAGCGACCTCCTGGGGGGTGGGAACGCGGGTCCTACAAGGCCACTTATGTTGTCGAGCGCGATGGCCAGGTCGTGCTCAGGAAAGACCTGGAGCTCATGCTCTAGCCCTGCGCCTGTGCTCGGGGGGCCTGACTCCACGGGCCTTTTAAGGTCTGATCGGTTGCCGGAACTGGCCCGCTCCCGCTATAGGGCGCGGAGAGGGTGATTTGTTTCAGATGAGATCGCACTGGCGGCCTCCGACGACAGGGGAGGCTCGAAACCAACGAAAGTGGTCGCCGATTTGCTTATGATCCGCACCGACGAGAACGGAGCATGCGAACTTGTTAACGTTGAGCTGAAGTCTCAGCGAACCACCGAGACCCACCGTCAAACTCGGGGTTTCTGGCAATTCATGGGGCCAAGCCAAGTGATTCTCTGGCGGGAATTCGTTGACGTTGTGCTGGAAGGCGCCAATCGAACCTGGAAGACCGACAGCGAGAGCAGAGGGATAGTAATTTGGCCTAACGCCGTTAAGCCCTCAAAGTCTACCGCTGAACTCATTGCTCGATACAGGTCGAAAGAGAATATCGAGACGATCTGCTACTCAGGTCCGAATTATAGCCTTGCTCTGGGGTCGTGAGCCTGGCGCGGATCAGCTATTGCGTTAACCAAACAAACAGGTAGCCTTAATCTGGGCAAAATGTCGTCTAGGCTCGATCCCTCGGTGTGGGCATCGCTGTGATCAAGGTCGTCGTACTTGGATTGATTTGTGTTGGGGGCGTCGGAGCTATTGCTGCCGCCACCTCCAAGTCTCCTCCGGTGCCGATGACATCAATCACCTATCCTGCTGTAGCCGGCAATGAGGCTGATCGGCTTTCGCTGGTCAGCATGCAGGACATCCAGCCGAGGGTGGAGCAGGTTGCCCTTGCTTACACAACACCTTCCGAGCCGCCGGTACCACCTCAACCTAAGCCAAGGGAAGTGGCCAAGACGAAGGCTCCAGAATTCATTGCTCGCCACTGGCACGATCCAAATGACACCCGAGCCAGTGCGAAGAAGTTGAAGCCTGAGCCATCGCGAAGCACCTCCCGAAGCGACTCCTCCGCCAAGGTAGCTGCGTCACAAGACTGTCGAACAGATGGCATCGGCTCTCTGATGCGAAGACTTAACTTACAACCGGCCTGCGACCATTGAGGCTCATTGGTCTGCGCCGCCGATAGTTCTAAGAGGTCGTCTATCGTTGATGGCCTAATCCGATTTTGCAGTACCGAATTGGCCGAGTGGCCCTTTGTTTTTGCGCCGTTCATTTTGATCACTGGTGCTTACGCTGGTCTCTCCAACCTCTGTCCGGTGCACGTGTGATGAACAGCATCCAACCAGCCTTCAGCGAAGGCTCTGCGAGCGAAACTGCGCGGAGAATCGACTCTGTCGCGTGGGCCGCGTTCTTCATTTGGGTAGGGATCGCCATGCTAATGGGGGTGCCGTGGGACTGGTTTCTTGTGGGCGTCGGCGTCCTCACTCTTAGCGGCGCAGTTTTTCCACTGGAGCATGGACAATAAGGTTGACCTGTTCTGGATTGCCTGCGGCGTAGCTTTTCTCGCAGGAGGCGTGTGGATGCTTCTGCAGTTTCCCTGCCGTTGGCACCGATATTGATCATCCTGCTCGGAATAGTGTTGCTCAGCAAAGCCCTTCGCTGAGCCAGAGCGACGATAGATGATGGCATTTCTGCGAAGTGGCGCGCTACATCGAAGATGTCCGACGACGGCTTGCGCTTCGTACCACCGCAACGAGGCAGCCGCATAACCGCCTATACCGGCGACTTCTTGAGGAGGAGAAGAATGAGGACAAGCGGGCCCTCATCCGAACGCTCCTAGCCGAAGAAGAAGCCAGAGACGTGCCCGCAACTCCGCGTGGGACACTCACGACAATCCAAAAGCAACAATAGCCTTCGCGGCTAGATGGGAGTCACCTTTCCCTCTCCGCACAGAACCTCGCCGCGCGGCCCCTCCGGGCGGAGTTTGCTTCTGAGAGGTTGCTTACGTCGGCCGAGACGTACACCGACGCTTTTGACCCCATGCGGAATACCGAGATTGAGCCAGCCGTGCTGTCGGGGACGGCCCCGGCGCGCAGTTACAACTCGAATTTCGGCTCGGCAGAGATGCTGAGCGGCGGCGCGAAACGCCGCCCCATCTTGATTACATGCGTTCGGACTCTACCTCGCTCGCTGTGCTCGCGCGAACACTTCGGAGGGAAGCTCCCCGAACATTTGCCGGAAATCACCGGCGAAATGGCCCAGATTGCCGAAACCGCATTTGAAAGCGATTTGGGAAACGGAAGTTTTCGGATTCCCTTCCAGGAGCATCTGCCTAGCACGTCGCAAGCGCACGGTTTTTGCAAATCTCATCGGCGAGTACCCGCGGTATTTCTTGAAAGCCGCGTAGAGGCTACGGATGCTGGTGTTCGTCTGTGATGCCAGCTCCTCAATGGTAATAGCGCGAGCCCAATTTGCTTCGACGTATTCTTCAGCCAAGCGGACTACGAGCGGCGCCGGTTCCGTGGCGGAACTCTCCAACAGGTCGGTGAAGTTGTGCCGGTGAGCCGAGAGAAACGAGACGATTAGCGCTTGCTCAAGCTCTTGGAGCATCGACTTGGGCAACTGCGCTGCCGTTGAATTTAGCTGATTGGCTAGGAACATGATCAGCTCACGCAACAGCTGAGCAGTCGGCGGCTTCGGAGGCGCCGTCGGGTCGAACACCAGCGATCCCCGAGGTTTTGCGCCGAGCAGTGTTGTTAAAGCGTTCTCCAGCGCCCCGGTTTTTATGCGAAGGATCAGCTGCTCGAACCCAGGTTCAAACACAATGGTTGTTGGCTGTCCCGGCGGCGTAATGCCGGGCTGCTGCTCATTCACGGGGATCGTCGCGGTGCTGCCTAAAATGACCCCTGCCTTCCCCTTGAGGCCGATTTGTAATCTTGCGAAATCGCCTTCAGGAAACTCGACGACTGTCTTCGCACCATATCCACAAAAGCCAAGCCCGATCTTGGACAATAGTAGGTAATTTGCCACTCCTTCGAAGTCGGCTGGTTTAGCGACCGCAAATCCAGTTGCCCCATACACCGTAAACAGCGCATTCCTCATCGTCTCCGGATCGCGGGTGCGAACGACCGGAGATCGACTGAGCGGGTATTCAAGAAGATCCATGATCCAAATCGACCGGGACCTCGTCACATCATTGTGCCGAGTAGGAAATCGCTACATCGGGAGATGGATGCTGAAACTGATCCAGATCAATACCCAGTCTGGCTCAAAATCTGCAAGGAACACTCAATTTGTGATGACCCAGATTGAGCAATGTCTGCAGGATTTGGCCCTTGAAAATCGTTCTGCTCACGCACCGCGTACCGTATGAATGAGTGCGTGAGAAGGCGAGGCTCGAATGACTGACTTGGAAAGCTTCATCGTCAGCCAGAACCTAGTTCATTACAAGAAGCTCCTGCGAGAGGAGACGCACCCGGACAAGCGCAGCATATTGCTCTGGTTGCTCGAGAACGAAATTGGGAAACTACCCCCCTCTGCGAAGCGCGTCGAGATGACTAAGATGTCCGGCTTTCAATGACCTAACTATATTGGTTCGTCGGTGTGGCAGCCCCCCAAACGCCCACCACGTCACACCGAACGAATTGGGCCGTCGAATGTTGGGTTCGACGGCCTTTTTTTAGAGAGCGAGGCGGGCGAGCGAAGTTCAGCAGCAATTCTTGTTTGTAGGTAGTCTCTCTGTGGAGTAGCTGATGGCGCCGACGAAGAGCGAGTGGTCGCACACTTATCCTCGTGCCGTATTGCGAGGTATTCTGGCGGATGCTGCAGAGACGCTGCCCGAAGCAAGGCGAACCCCTTCATTGATGGCATGCCTCGCCGAGAAGATTTTGATCCTGGCTGCTGACGGTCAAAAGAACCCGATCGATCTCCGTCGGGTCGCGATCAAGAGGGTGCAGGACTCTTGTCCTGACTGCCGCGCATGCGACGGGTTGCAATTGACTCAAAACAGGGGTGGCTCCTCTGCAAGCTGATAGTCTCGTTTCCGCCTGTGGCCCGAAGGCGAAGATCGCAACGGCTATCCGCGCGTCGGTTCGCGGCTAAAGACCTGTAATTGGCCCTTTTCCGAAGTAGCGTCTGGCCTCGCGGAGGTCCGCTTACTGAGGCATGGGACTAGACTTGCTCAGGTGAATTCTTCGCGTTGTGACCCGGAACGCACCGGAGGCCGGGCGGGCCGCCTTGTGCTCAATATGGCCGGGCCTCGATGACGTTGATTCTACCCGCTGGCACAACGCGCGTCAGCTCGAAGCCAGATTTGGCAAGCAGGTCAGAGAACTCGTCGCGGGTCCGCTCCCGCCCACCGGGCAAAGCCAACATGTGGAGGTCCATGAATTTTGTCGCCGGTACTTCGTTCGCAGGCGCGATAATTCGCTCGATGAGAACCAACTTCGCCGTCTCCCGCATCGCACGCCGGCACGCCTTCAAAATGGCGATCGCTTCGTCGTCGTCCCAATCGTGGATTACTACCCGCATGACGTAGGCATCTCCGCCTTCAGGTACCGATTCGAAGAAACTTCCGCTCACCATTCGGCAACGGTCGACGACGCCGTGCGCTTCCAGAACCGCCTCGGCTCCGGCAATGACCCCTGGCTGATCAAACAACGTGCCCTGCATCCTGGGATGAGCGGTCAGAATGGCTGCCAGCATTAAACCGCGTCCGCCACCCACATCCACAACATGATGGAAAGCGGAGAAATCATACGCGCCGATAACGGCTTCAGCGCCGCCGCGCGAAAACTCCGTCATAGCGCGATCGAAGACCGCGCTCTCCTCCCGACGTTCGGCGCGATAATTCCAAATGTCCTTACCGTTGAGACTTTGAAAGGCATTCTCGCCGGTTCGAATGCTGTGCAGCAGATGGCCCCATGTGCTCCAAACGTAGGGACTTCCGACGCACTCCGCCCACGCGCCGATCGGTGTCGCGGAGTCAGTGCGCAAACAATCTCCCATTGGTGTCAGCGCAAACCTTCGGTCTTCATCTTCCTCAAAAACGCCCACTGCGGCGAGCGCCCGCAGCAGTCGGTAGAGAGCGCCTGGATGGCTTTGCGTTAAGGGCGCCAACTCCTCTGCCGAACGAGAGCCGCCTTTCAGATGGTCTGCGATACGAAGAGTTGACGCGACGTGAATTGCCTGTGTGACCTGGAAGCCGTTGATCAGTCCGAGGAGAGTGAGCCAAGGGTTGGATGTCACGGAAGAACCTCCGTAGGAGAGGAAGCTAAGACGCTAGTTACTGTGCTCGGCGGATGTCCGTTGAACAAGTCTCTCTTATGGCCCTTTTGCGAAGTGGCCGCCGACGCCGGGTCCGTCCGATTAGCGGTGCAGACCGGAAGTGCGCGGGCCGTAGCCAAAACGGCGCTTTTGACCCGTAAGAGACATAGTGCATTGAATTGGCCGGGGCGCTTTGCCTTGCACCCGGCAATGGAAAAGCGAGTGCAGCCCGTGCCACGGCGGCCCCGAATTTTGGGCAAGATAGGGTCTCTCCGGCGATTACCGCTCACATGTCCGCAACAAAGTGCTACGCTCCGCCTTGTCCCAGCGGCGGGGTTAGTCTGGTCGTTCGGAGGGGCTGTGACCGAGCAGCGGGTTCAGAGGCGACTAGCGGCGATCTTGGCCGCCGACGTGGTTGGTTACTCTGCGTTGATGCAACGCGCTGAGGAGGCCACCTACGCCGAGTTCGAGCGGCTCAAGCGAGAATTGATCGAGCCTAGCCTCTCCCGCCACGACGGGCGACTGATCAAGACAACGGGTGATGGCGCGCTCGCCGAATTCGCGAGTCCCTTAGCCGCCGTGAGATGCGCGACTGAGATGCAGGATCATCTCGCCGAGGGGAGCGGTCCATTCAAGCTACGCATCGGGCTCAACCTTGGTGACGTGATCGTTGGGCAGGACGGCGACCTCTATGGCGACGGGATCAACATCGCTGTCCGGCTGGAGGGGATCGCCGATCCGGGCGGCATCCTGATGTCCGAAAAGGTCTATAGCGAAGTCGAAGGCAAGCTGGACGTTGGCTTCGAGGATCGCGGCGAGCAGCAGCTCAAGAACATCGCCAAGCCGGTCCGCGCTTACGCTGTCCGTGCTGGAGCGTCTAGCGCGCTGACCGAGAGACTAAGCGCGGCCCCGCCACTTCCAGCCAAGCCATCCATCGCCGTGCTGCCGTTCGAGAACATGAGCGGCGATCCCGAACAGGAATACTTCGCGGACGGAATGGTTGAGGAGATCACCACCGCGCTTTCGCGGTTCAAATGGTTGTTCGTGATCGCTCGCAATTCCAGCTTTACCTACAAGGGCAAGGCGGTGAACGTGAAGCAGGTCGGGCACGAGCTGGGCGTGCGCTATATCCTTGAGGGGTCTGTGCGCAAGGCTGCCGGGAAAGTTCGCATCGCCAGACAGTTGATCGACGCGATTACAGGGGCGCACATCTGGGCGGACAGATTCGAGCGTGATCTGACGGACATTTTCGCTCTCCAAGACGACGTTGCGCTCGCCGTTGTCTCGGCCGTTCAGCCAAAGATGCTTCAAACAGAGATTGCAACGGCTGCGCGGCGGCGACCAGAGAACCTCACTGCCTATGATTTTTTTCTCCGATCCATGCAACAGTATTACCTGACGACCCGCGAAAGTTTGGCCGAGGCGATTAAGCTTGCTCATCGCGCTTTGGAGCTAGACCCGAGGTTCAGCTCTGCAGCGGCTCTGGCAGGTGACTGTCACGCGAGCAACGTCGCTTTAGGCTATGCCAACAATCCCGAGTTCGACGCCAAGGAAGCAATTCGGCTTGCTCGTTTGGCATTGAGCCTCGATGATGGTGATCCGGACACGTTGTCAAGGGTTGCCGTAGTCTCGGCGTGTGTGGTCGGCGATAGTGAAGCCGAAATCGAAATGGCTGACCGGGCGGTCGCGCTCAACCCGAATTCATGGCGCACTTGGAACAATAGAGGCTGGGTCTATACAATGGCGGGGCTGCCCGAAGAGGCTATTCGAAGCTTTGAACGTGCCATTCGCATGAGCCCATTAGACCCGCTGCTGCATATGACGTTTCTGGGCATTGGGCATGCTCTTGTGGGCCTTCGCCGGTTTGACGAGGCGATCATTGTATTGAAGAAAGCCCTTCGTCAGAATCCTTCCTTTATGCCAGCTTGCCGCGGACTGGCGTCTGCCTTCGCCCATCTCGGACGCGACGCTGAGGCGCACGCCGCAGCGGCGCGTGTGCTTGAGATCGATCCAGCCTTTACAATATCGGGGCATATCGCCCGGGTCCCCAAAAGCTCAAAGATGTTTATTGAGGGTCTCCGCAAAGCGGGGTTACCCGAATGAACTGTGCTCGCGCGCGACGACGAGGTGATCAATAGAACCCCCTGTTGCTGCGGTGCATGAGTCAGCAATTGGCCCTTCGCGGACCTGAACAGCGGAGCCGGTGATGTCCGCTCACAGTGGCAAAACAGACCATCCATAGACCCGCCGACTTCCGAGTTTGACCCAAAAGGCGACTATGCCTACATGAAACAGATACTCATGATCGCCTTCGCAATGAGCGCTACGCCACCGACGACGGCGACGGCAAAACAGATGCGTGCTAAGATCGAGTAAGGGTCGAAGTGAGGTTGTTCGATCACGGCACCCTCGCTTGCTGGGCAGGCGGGAATCCAACCGGCTTTCATCACCAAGCGCCGACCAACCAGCTTGGTAATGTCAATAAATAAGCTCGCCTTAGCCCGGAACCGCGTTCCGCTGATGAATACACTTGCGTTCGCAATCCGTTCGCTGGATCCAAGTTCTTGACGCTATGGGTTGAAGCAGGCCAGCGCCCTGCGAAAGGCGGTGTCCTCATTCCTCATCCGCGAGTGTATGACGCGCAGCAACCCCGCCTCGCTGATCGCGCGGTAGGGCCGCCTGCCTCACGGATTGGGGCTGGAAGGGGCGAGCCAGCCCGATGGGCGAGTTCCAATTTACGCCGGTGAAGTGGAAAAGATGACTGCCCAAAAGGGGCACTCCTTTGGAGCCCAGCGGGGCCGGTCTTAGTGGACTATGCGCCGCAGCTACGAACCGACGGCCATCGTTCCTTGGCAGAAGTACCGTCCCCGCAATGGGCTCAAGTCAGAAAGTGAACAGCCGACCCCTGGCTGTCTCAACCGCAAAGACACAATGCCGGGCCAGGCTAGACCCGCTTTCTTTGTCTCGGTCTGCGACAAGACGGCATGGTGACTTTTTCGCATTTTAGGAACGAGGCAAGAACGTTGCGTGTTGGTTGAGAAATGGGCGCGCGAGCCTCGCAATGATCAGTGTGTCAAGGAAAAACCTGGAGTTGATAGCGCTGCAGGAGATCCGGAGCTTTTCGGGCGGCGAACTGGTTATCGCGGTCGAAGTTGAATGCGATGAAGATAACCCGAGCACTATGAATTGGCGTTTGAACGTTACTGCGGCCGACGGCGCCGACATTGACCGCATCGATTATGCTGCTCGGACGACAACCGAAAGATTAAAACGTCGATACGCTCTCCAGCGACACTGAATATCAACAGCGAGAGCGTCTGGAGCCAAGGTTTGCACCCAGTACGTAGGAGCAAACGACGCCCAACTTAAGTCAGGATGACATTCGTATTCGTGCCAACGAGCTTGGGCGTGCTGGCGAGCCAAACGGGGACGTGGATGCCTTCTGGTATGAAGCCGAGAAGGAGCTTCTGACGGGACGGTCGCAGCCAGATGAGCTGCCGCCCGGCATGACCGACAATTTACAGGTCTAAGAGCGATCAAGACGCGTGGCGATTACGCCACGCGTCTTGAGCAACGAGCCGTCAACGTTTAGCGGGCGGGCCGCTCTTGTTTCCCGGCAGACCTTTGATATTCGATGAGTCCTGTTGCTGAGTCGACATGTTCTGACCGACAGTACCTTTTGGAGAGGGGCCGCTTTTACCACCCGGTGCTCCGGCAATCCCTGTTCCGGAATTTTGAGCGCTAGGTGCTGTTGTCGTGGAATCGGCGCGACCTGAGCTACTGCCCGGGATTTGCGCTGCGGAACCTGGTCTGTCCTGCTCACCGACGTAACCCGACGCGCCGGAGTTCTGAGTTTTGATGCCCTTATCGGCTTCGTTTTGCATGTTTGGCGAGGTCTGTTGAGCCACCACTGGCGTCAAGCCAGCAGCAAGAACGATTGCTGCAAGTGCGATTCGACGCATGCTTTCCTCCTCAGGTTGTTTGCTCAACAACGTGAGAAGGACCCACTGTTTCCTAAGTTCCTGTAATTCTTTGAAGATCGATCGCACCCAAGTTTCACGAGGGCGTCGTTCTGTCCCGGTAGTCTTCGAGTTTCCTGATCGCATTCGCGGCCAGCACGCCGCGACGCGCGAGGTACAGATCAATCACCTTCTGCGCCTTATCGACGCTCCAGCATAGCGCCTCGGCGATCTCCGGCGCCGGCTTCGGCGAGCAGCGTCGCGGCCGTGCCGCGGTTCTCGTGGAAATTAAGGTCCGCCGTTTTGACGTATTCGGCGTTTTTGCCGTTGGCCGCGGTTTCAGCATTGATCGCGTCGACCTTGTCGCAGTCCTTACGCCAGTGCTCGTTGAAATAGCGCTTGGTGTAAGCCCTTCCTGTCGGCGTCAGCATCATCAGCGCGCCGGCCTTCGTTTCTTTAGCTTGTCGAGGTGCGCCTTCAGCTCGGGCGTTGCGGGGATCCGGGACTGGCTGACTGCCGCCATCGAGAGCAGCTGTTGCCCCCATGGGACGCTCACACAATATCTCTCGCCAGTTGGCTTGAAAACATAATCTTGCCGGCCAATGTCGTCATTGCCGCTAAGGTTCTGATCCATGAAGCGATGGCGCTACGCCAGTATCAGCAGCACGGTTATCGCCGTGGGTCTGGTTTGTGCCGGTGCCCTGGTGGTCGGTCAATCGCACGTGCCATCAGACGCCATAGCGTCATCGGTAACACGTGCTCCGGAGCTTATGGAGCGTGCGTGGCACCTGCCCGTGGCAGCCACATTCCAAAGACACGTTGACTGGCAGTCAAATGGCTCTCGCTGCGGACCTGCAGCTGTTGCGAATGCCTACCGGTCGCTTGGCGAGGCGGCACGGACGGAGGGCAAGGTGTTGGCCGGTACATGGAGCTGCTGGACAGGCGTGTGCATCATGGGTCTCACGCTCGACGAGCTGGCCAAAGTCGCCCAGACCAACACGAGCCGGAAAGTCACGGTCTTACGCGATCTCAGCGAGAACCAGTTTCTGGAGCATCTCCGTCGCGCTAACGATCCGGGCCGACGCTACATCGTGAATTTCGATCGCGCTCGAATTTTTGGTGCTGGTAGCGGACATCACTCCCCAATTGGGGGCTATTTCGAAGCCGAGGACCTCGTTTTCGTGCTCGATGTCAATTTCAACTTCCAGCCATGGCTGGTCGAGCGGAAGCGGCTGTTCGACGCTGTAAATACGCTCGACGGCGATAAGAAGCGGGGGCTGCTGTTGATAGAGTAATATCCCACTGCATGTCGCCTATTGGGCCCATCTGCGACCTCGGGGAATGTTCGCTCTTCAGCCACTGTTGGGGGTTGACCGGACATCAGTCGGCCAGCCGCTCATAATGAGTGCATGCTCTAGGATTGCGGGATGCGCCGCCGCGTGGGACGTGGGTCCGGTAAATGCCAGCGGGCCGTTTACCGCGATTTACGCACGCGGTCGCGTCCCACACAGCCCTCACTTGGAAACGCGCGAGTGGCGCACTCTAGCAAACTAAATTCGAAAATCGTCCGGGTGAAATGCGCCGAAAAGGTGCGGTCTCACGTCCCCGCACTTCAAGGGCCCTTTCGGAGAGCCCGCGAAAGCGCTGACACAAATTTCGAGAGTAGCCGGGATGGCGCACCGCTCCGGCGATCCGGCGCGGCCGATGGGGCGTCGCCATCCAAGTCGGTCAGCCGCTCCACCATGCCTTGCAGTCGCAATGGTAGCGGGGTGAGATCGTCCGTGAGGGTGCCGCGAAGTCGCTCACCAATCTCGTTGCAGATCGCCCGGCGATGATCCGGATGATCTAAATTTGGCGGATGGACCACGGGCGCGGTCGAAGGGGTATCTGCCATGGCTGCCACCGTTAGCCTTGACGTGCACCGCCTCCTTGCCATGCACGGATATCCTGCCGCCGCCGTAGTAACGTGCGAGATGCCACCTTGATCCCAGCTTCGCGCTGATACCGCTGCTCCGAGCTTCCGAAGTTTTCAATCGCCAACGGGGTTCGCGTGCTATCCTGCTCTCCCGCGTGGGCTTGGGGAGGCAAGAAGTGTCTACCTACCTGCGATTACAAACCGCCAATTTAAAGCCGGAAATGGTCAGCCGCATCACGGCAGCTTACGAGCAGGCACTCCATACGCTTTGTGTCCAAGACCGCGACGATCCGCTCACGGAAATGGTCGCGAGCAAGATAATCAAGATCGCGCAAACGGAGGTCTTCGCCCCGGCAGAAATTGCGGCTTTGGCGATCAAGGAACTCGAGATGCGTTAGGCATCTTGTGGCTAACGCGCTTGGACCTGAAACATTCCCGACTTCGGCGGGTTGGCTATTGGGCTTCGGGGCTTCGCAATATGCGAGGCACGCTATGACCCCTCTACCACCGGGCGAAGCAATTCTCACTGTCGGCATCATGGGCCTCACTGTCCTAATCGAGGTTGCGCTTTTCGCCTTGATCGGAATGTTCTGAGAGATCCGCGTATGGCGGTTGGCCGGGTGGACGCCTCAATTCCGGCCAAACTTTTTGACCGTCCACGCAACCATGGACCTCGTTCGCGTCAATTGCGGGGCGCGTTATGAACGACGACGAGGAGCTTCAAGATCAGATCATGCGCTACCGCATGATGGAGCGCGACGTCACTAATCCGCTTGCACTGGGCCTGTTGCTCGACATCGTTGCAGAATTGGAGGCGGCTCTGCGAGCGGATCACGAGTAGTCGGTCGCCGCAGCCAGAAATGCGGTGGCCAATCGCTCGCAAGCGGGTCCAGTTACCGTGAAAGGGCGAAGGGCATCTAGCCATTAGCACTGTCATATGTGGAATGGCCACGGCCCCGACGTACCCTCTCATCACCGTCGCCGTTTCTTTTCGCTGTGGAACTCTTTCGGAGCGCCCGCAGCGGAACCAATTTTGAGCGAACACAATTGCCTTGTCGTCAGCGATGGAGGATCGCCATGAGGATAAAATATCTTTCTGCGATTGTGATAGCTGTTCTTGCCGCTGGTGCTGGGCTGGCAATCAATTCCATCGGCTCGCTGCCCACCGAAGGGCGGTCCACGCCTAAGATGCAAGTGGCAGACCGACTAGCTGCCTCGGTCGATCCATTCTTGCTTCGGTCCGGAGGCTAACAGGCGGCGTTGCAGCCAAGGGTACTTGCATCCAGTGGTAAGTTATTTCGCGCTGTAGTTGGATATTTATTCGCGGAGCAGCGCTCTTAAGTTGTTTGACGAAGTTATGCGGAAACAGAAGGCTGCTATAATCTTTTTTAGGTAATCAGCCCTGTTCCTTTTGCACCGACCTGCAAGCCAGCCAATCGTCCTTTGAGTTTTTGAATTGGCTCGGCCTGTAAATGGTCACATCGGACAGCCATCGCCGGGGCAACGATTATCCGAATCCGTGGTGGAAGTTATCTCTAGCGATACTCAAACGATGGGGGTATCCATGCCCGCCATATTCGACTTGCTCTACCGCGAATATTGCCGCGCCCGCCTCGCCGAAATGCGGAAACAGCTTCTGATCGCGCGTGAAACTCCTCAAGTCCTGCAAGCGGATTATGATCCTGCTGATCAGGGTAGCGTTGGCAGGACAGACACGCGGCACGAAATCAGTCACGGCGCACCAAATTGAAGCGGCAGCGCGACATTAGCCCTCCTCGACGCCGCAATAACTAAGGAGGCGGCGATGGCTCGGGAGGCAAATGTTATACTGGGATGATCGCTTGCGGCGCGAAAGACCGGCTGGTGGTCCGCCACCGTACACCGCCGTGCACAACCATCCCCTGCGCGCGAGCCCTGCGACGTTCTACATGCACGTCGCCGGACATGGCGACCCCGTCAAGCGCTACGTTCCCACGGCATCGATGTGACCGCGCTTCATAGCCGCATGCTGGACAAGCAGCCACGGCTTTTCTTCCTGCACTTCTGGGCGAATATGATGCGGTCAAGCTCGCAGAAGGCTTGCGCGGCACTCGATAAGACGGCCAGCAACGAAGAGTTGAGGCAGAGGTCGCAAGACCGAGGCCGAGTTCCGAGCTTCAGAACAACTACGGCGGCGCGGCGAAGCGGCTCAACGCGATCAGCGCGCATCTCGCAATCCCTTGCTTAACGCTGCGACCCTGCGATGTCTGCCCGCTCCAGTGGTCCTGCCGCAATGAAGGCCACGTATGTACGTTTCTCACCACTTCAACGTGCGACTTCCTGAACCGCAACTGCACCGTATTATTCCAGAGATTCCTGCACATAGGACGCATTACCACTGCGGCATGGGAAGACCGTACCCGCGCGGCGACCGTTCACTATCGCTGCCGTTTGCTGGTCTCCCATCACCAATCCGCGTCGAGAACGCAAGCCGCGAACGCCTCCCAAAATAGCCCGCCGCAGCGGGTCATGTTGCCGTAGGCTTCGCCGGCCGCGATCTCGTCAGCCACGTGGGCGAAGTCGGTGAGGAGGAGGATAGCAATTCAAGTTTGCCGGGGCTGCACACGCGCGTGTAACGACGTGCGGTCTTCACGAAGCATCCGCGATCCTCGTTGTTGAGCATGATGATGCCCTTCCTGAACGACGAGCAGGGGTCATGGCGTCGACGGCTTCGAGGAAGATGGATCCGGACGAAGCAGGCAATCCACTGTTCGCGGAGGGCGACCGCAGGCGCCGGTACCTGCTGCAGCCCTATTTGATCTGTCTGCTGATGAGCAAAGGCATTCCGATGCTCTGGCAAGGCGAGGAGTTTGCGGAGAACTATTTTTTGCCCGATTTCGGAATGGGCCGGGTATCGCTGCTGCGGCCCATGCGTTGGGACTTTTTCTACGATGAGTCAGGCCGGCCGATCGTGAGCCTGGTGCGCAGGTTGCTGCGCATTCGGCGGCAGAGAGACCACATTCGTCAAGGCACATACTTCTTCTTCAATGATTGGGATCGGTATCAGCAGTTCGGCATCCTGCTGTTCGCGCGTCACGACGGCGCCCAGTACACCTTGATCGCCACTAATTTCGGCGACACCGACCGGACCGTTCCGTTCTGGTTTCCTAAGGCCGGCAACTACGTCGAAGAGCTGCATGGGGTCGCTCTAGATCTGAAGAATGTTCCTGCGCTGCAGCAGGTCTGGCTGGACATTCCCTCGCACTACGGACGAGTTTGGACGCTGACGTAAGCTCCATCCACGCACGTTTTTCGTCGTCGAGTAAGACTGGCACAACGCCGCTCCGGAGGGACCTGGCGAGGCCGCGGCGGCAGTTGTCGGAGCTTCTCGTTACATGCCGGACGCGATGCCAACTTCGACGATTCGGGGGCGTTTCTCTAACCTGTGAGGCGGCCTCGGCCGATGGCTAAGTTCTGCAGGATCCTGGATACGACGATTATCGTTCCTCCGAACTTGAGGCTCCAGGGTGCCGCCGCGGCATTCCGCTGCCTCGCAGGAACCTTGGACCTGGGCCGCGCTTGCAGGCAAAGCGTTGCGGCCGAGGTCATCCGATCGATCGTTCAGCCGGGAACGGAACCTGGGATTCCCGAATCGCGTTTACGCGGCCGCCGCTCGCCCCGCGTCAGTGATCCGGTATTCGATATCGCCGGATGGAAGCGGTTCGGTTTCCACGAGACCGAGCTCCACCAGCCGGGCCACGATCTCATGGTCGAACATCGGCGGGCTGACCCAGGATTCGCCGAGCAGCTTCCTCAGAAATTCGCGCTCCAGCTCGGTCAGTTCCATGCTCGAACTCCGCTCATCCAAAACTAGGGCCACCGAGGCTTTCAGCCAGGAACGGCGCCATCGTCCTCCCGTTGACTCCAGAAGACAACATTCGGGAGGTCAATATGGCCATGGAAGATCGTGAGACCTTCAGCCTGATCGGAAGCGACAACGTCGAGGGTACGAATGTCTACGGGGCCGACGGCGAAAAGGTCGGCTACATCGAGCGCGTCATGATCGACAAGGTCAGCGGCAAGGTATCGCACGCGGTGCTGAGCTTCGGCGGCCTGCTCGGCATCGGCGACGTTCACTATCCGCTGCCTTGGCAGGCGCTGAAGTACGACACCAACCTCGCGGGCTACGTCACCGGCATTACCCAGGACCAGCTTCGCAGCGCCCCCAAATACGCCGACGAGAGCAGTTGGAATTGGAGCGATCCCGCGCCGCGCGCTCCGTGAATGCCTACTACGGTGTTCCGGTGGCTTGAGCGGCGGGCCACTCGCGGCCGAACGCACCCGCCGTGACGGGACAGGATCGGCCCCGGTCGCAAAGGAGACTTGAAAAGTGAGCAATGCCCTTCGTGTTCTCGTGGTCGAGGATGAAGCTCTGATCTGCAGCTTCATCGAGGACGCCTTGTCGGACGGCGGCTTCGAGGCCTGCTCGGTCCATTCGGGAGAGGCGGCGATGTCCACCTTTCGGGACGGCCGGGAGCAGTGTCGGGCGCTGCTGACGGACGTCAACCTGGGTGACGGCATCAGCGGATGGTAGCTGGCGCGGCAAATCAGGGAAATCACGCCTGGGTTTCCTGTGGTCTACATGACGAGCGCCAGCGCGCCAGACTGGAAATCGCAGGGCGTCGATGGCAGCCTCCTGATTGAGAAGCCCTTTGCGCCGGCGCAATTGGCTGCCGCCGTCTCGCAGCTACTGGATACCCGGGCCTAGCCGGGTCGAACCGGGATCGTTGTGAAACTCCGATCCTTCGATCAAGCCCGCAATGGTCGCCGGCGGATCCGCGTAGTGGCGATGCCTTGGCCGAGCATGCTCAACCGGCGCATAGCGAAGAACACGCTCTAGCGGATTGGTGCGCATCGCTTGGTCGTGATGGACATGGAGGACAGCGAATTGCCTAAAGCAGCATTTTCGATCTCGACGGCACGCTTCTGGACTCGGTAGATCTCCACGCGCTCGCCTGGCAGGAAGCGATGGTGGAATTTGGTCACGACGTCACCCTCGAGCAGGTGCGCAGCCAGATCGGGAAGGGCGGGGATAAGCTCATCCCGGTTTTTCTGTCCGATGAACAGCAGCGAGAACACGGCAAGCATTTGGAGGAGTGGCGCGGCAACCGCTTCAAGTCGACTTATCTACCGCTCATCCGTCCCTTCTCGGCGGTCTCACAACTCCTGCAGCGCGTCCGCGAGGCCGGTCTCCGCATCGCTGTAGCATCCTCGGCGAAGGAGGACGAACTCAAGAAGTACCTCGACATCGCTGCCATCTCCGATCTGGTAGACGTCGCTACGTCCTCCGAAGACGTCGATGAATCCAAACCGGCCCCGGACATCTTCGAAGTCGTGCTGAAGAAGCTTGGCATCAAGGGGTCTGAAGCGGTCGCGATCGGCGACACGCCCTACGATGCTATCGCGGCCCGCAAGGCGGGCGTCTCGGCCATCGGCGTCCTCTGCGGCGGATTCACCGAAAACTCGCTGCGGGAAGCTGGGTGCGTCGAAGTGTACCCCGGTCCAGGCACCCTTTACGCTCGGTTCGGCGATACAGCGCTCACAAAATAGGACCGCGACCGGCGCTCTACGGCTATTCCTGCGGCGGTTGCCCATTGGAGGCGGATACGCCCCCGTCCACCGCTACGTTGGCGCCGGTCATGAAGCTCGCGTCTTCGCTTGCCAGGAACGCAATCACGGCGGCAACTTCCTCTGGTTCGCAGACGCGGCCCAACGGAATCCGCTCGGCGAACTTCGCGAGCAGTTCCTTGTCGTCCATCATGTCTTCCGTAATGCCCGTACGCGTCAGGCTAGGACAGACCGCGTTCACGCGGATGCCCTTCTTGCCGAGGTCCAGGGCAAGGGCGCGCGTCAGATTGACGACGGCGCCCTTCGCCGCGTTGTAGGGGCTCATGCCCCAATCGCCATCGGTCCCGGAGACTGACACCCTGTTCACGATCGAGCCCCTGGTCTTTTCAAGGTGGGCAGTGCCGCGCGGCAGCCATAGAACACGCCGTCGACGTCAGTCGACATTACCGTCCGCCATTTCTTGTCGGTGATGGAAGCGGGGGCGCCCCCTTCATGGACGCCCGCGTTGTTTACGACAACGTCCAGCCGTCCGAAGCGGTCGACAACCGCCGCGACCATTTCGTCGATGGCGCTCGAGTCCGACACGTCGGTGGCTTGGACCATCACCTGGTCGGCGGGCAGACTCTTGGCGACTTCTTCCAGTAAGGCTCTATTGCGGTCGACGAGGGCTGCCTTCGTGGCCTCTGTAACGAAGCGGCGAGCTGTCGCTTCTCCGATGCCGGAAGCTGCTCCTGTGACGATGACGACTTTGCCATTGAACCTGCCAGCGATGCGAGGCGCTCCTGCTGCTTCTAACCCCTGATAACCGTCGTCTCGGCGGTCGAATCCTAACTCTCGACCGAGCTATCTCTTCAGGAACGATGTTCGAGACGATCGATTGTTGGACAAAACCCCGAAACGAAGGATTGGACCCATGGATCTGACCGGCAAAAGGATCGCCATTCTCGCCACGAACGGCTTCGAGCGGGCCGAGTTGGAAGTATCGCAGGATCGCTTGAAGAAGGCTGGCGCAACGGTCGATGTCGTCTCGCTCGCCGCCGGCGAGATCAAAGGCTGGGACAAGAAGGATTGGGGGCGGCCGGTGAAGGTCGACAAGGCGCTCGAGGAGGCATCGGCCCCCGACTACGACGCGATTGTGTTGCCCGGCGGGCAGATCAATCCGGATCTTCTGCGAGTCGAGCCCAAGGCGCTTTTCATCAAGGATATCTTCGATGCCAAGAAGGTCGTCGCGGGCATCTTCTCGAAGGAAAGGTTCGACCGACGCTCGAGTTGGTCGTCGCGGACACGCCAGCTCATCTCAGGCGGAGGAAGAAGCCAGATATAGGCATAGCGCTGATCGATATCGGGACATGAAAGACGTGACGAGTTTGTCGGCGTCAGATTAGGCCATTCCAGGATGGGCTCTGACGTCGCCCGCGAAACGGTTAGTCGTCGTGGTCAATGTCTCTCGGAGAGGTCGGAAGATCCAGCGTGCCGCCTTCACCATGCTCGTGATCGCGGTTCGCACCTCCGTCTTGTCCGCGTCCTTGATGATGGACCCGCGCATCTCGCGCAGTGTCGTTGCGGGGCTCGGGAAGGTGACAGCGACATAAGGGACTCCATGGTTGTTCGATGATGAGGATGGGTGTTTGACGATGAGGTCACCTTGAACATGGAACTTGGGTTGAGCCGTCCAGCGTGAGGTCGCTGGCTGGCCTATCGCCCTGCCGGAGATTTTTGAGAACAGGCGATAAGCTTCGACGACTATTCGGTAGAGCGCCGCGGATTTGGAGCGCGTCCTAGCCAATATCGAAGTCCCGATCGCGTCGCGCCAGGTTTCGTTCCTTCGGTACCTCTCGCGCGTAACTTTTTCGGCCACGCGATCCAACGCGCGGTTTGGATAGTGATAGCTGAGGACGCCATAGATCAGCGCCGTGAGGAGTACAAACGCTCCAAGGAAAAGACGGCTTCGAGACCCGTCTTCCCTTTCGATGACTTTACGCAGCACGTCGTTTTCTGGTCTTGGCCGCCTTTTTGGCGGACCTCGAACGCTCCGATGCCGGCCGCTTGGCCGACGCCGCGCCGCCCAATCTGCCACCTTTGCGGGACGGCGAATGGTCTTCCTCAGTGCCTCGACCCGAGCCGCTCTTCTTCCCGCCGTGGGTCTCCTTGTTTACGGTCGCCCAGGCGCGCCGCTCGGCTTCCTTCTCCGGGACGCCACGGTGTTCATAGCCTTCCTCGATATGCTCGGCCTGTCGCTTCTGCTTGTCGGTGTAACTTGACTTGTCGCCACGAGGCATGACGCTCCTCCCGTCGTTTGGAAATATTCGGTTCAAGATCGGAAAAGCCTGTAGGTTCCATCGGGGTGCGGATACAACGGCCGCCATCGGGGTGCTGGCCGCGATAATGCGGAATGGCTGTCAACATGATTGAGTCGCTATGGTATACGGGGGCATGCGTATTAGCCGCACAGATTTCGCGGATTTTGCCAATTTCGTTGCGTTTCGCCGCGCTCGCGAAGCATCGCAGCTTTCGCCGACCCAATGAACAGCGAACCCGGCAAGGCCGGGCGCGACCGGCATGCCTGCGCATACCGCGATGGAATCAATCCGCTCCAGGATCCCGCGCGCAGATGGACAGAAAGCTCGCTGAGGCCGTCCGATGGCTCGAGCACTCTAGAAGCGGGACCCGGAGGGCTTAGGCGCCGGGCCCCACAACCGTAAGAGCACGTGAGTGCTAACGCCACTCGGTACAACTCCAAGTCTGGCCTTGCTTCGCCTTGACCCATTTCAACTTCGCGTGCGGCACCAGCCGGAAGCGCGCTCGCGACAAAGGGCCTCGACCGCCGGCAAGGCTAGAAGCCGGAATAGTAGTCGTTCACCGCTCTCGCTCGCGTTGGGTCGTCCCAATTCCAGTCGTTATCGTTGCCGTAGTGCGGCGCTCCTTGCAGCCTGTCGGCGCTGAGATTGGTCCGATACCCGCCAAGGTTCGTGTCGTACTTCAGTGACTGCCATGGCAGCGGGTAGTGGTCGTCGCCGATGCCTAAGAACCCGCCGAAGCCGAGAACCGCATACGACACCTGCCCGCTCACCTTGTCGATCATCACGCGCTCGATCGACCCAATCTTCTGGTCACCCGCGCCGTATACCGCCGTGCCTTCGACCTTGTCGCTGCCGATCAGCGTTCCCGTTTCACGTCTTTCCGTTTCCATCGTCGTCCTCCTCCTGAAAAGATTGATGCAAGACAAGTGAGATCGGCAGGTGCTCGTTCCTGCGATTTCTCAGCGCGTGTGGCCGCCGACCTGTTCGCCGCACCGGCGGGAGCACCGCGCTGGCGCGCCGGAATTCACGATATTCGAAGCTGAAACCATCGCGTCCCTGCGCGCGGTCCTCTCCGGCGCGCCGTAAGTCGTCAATCCTACGGTCCCAGCAGAAATTGCAGCACAACGACGCACGCCCCCGCGAGGAGGCACGAAATGGCTTCCAGGGTCCAATTCGGTCTCGTGTGCGGCAGAGTTTGGAAGAGGGGCAACCGCCCGGCCGGGCGCGCGCCTTTCTGCGTGATGTGGTCCGGGAGGCCCCACTGCCGTCGCTGCTCGTCGCCTTCATGCTTGGCTATCTGATGGCGCGTCGTTAGCTGGGAGATCGCGGTCGAGCGCAAGAACGTCGAGCAGGGGCGAAGAGCCTCCTGAAAGCAGCGTGCCCAGCAGTTCCGCCGCGAGGAAGCTAAAGGTAATCCCGTTGCCGCCATAGCCGAAGGCGGCAAGGATATTCCTGTAGCCGGGCACAGCGCCAATCAGCGGCAACCCGTCACGGGTGGTATCGAACGCGCCGGACCAGGTGAAGGCCACCTCGGTGGATGCGCGGGGCCAAAGCGCCTTCAGGCGCTCCTTGAGCGCTCTTACCTTTGCCGGCGTCGCGGCAGCGCGAGCTTCGGGATCGATGATGGCATCATCATCTTCGCCACCAAAGATGACGCGGCCATCCGGCGTAGTGCGCGCATAGTGATAGTTGCGGGTCGCTTCCCAGATCAGCGCTTGCTCGGGCCACAGAGCGTTCGGCCGACGTCGGGTCGCGATTGCCCAGCTGGAGGCTGGCTGGTTCGATGTGGAGCCCACAATATTCGGCATCACATAGCCGGTCGCGAGCACGACATGGCGCGCTTCGATCGAAAGCCCGTTTTCAAGGCCGACGGTCACAGTTGACGCCGCGCTGTCGTAGGCAACCGCGTTGGCCTTCAGGAGGCGGGCGCCGCGTTGGAGAGAGACATCAAGTAGGCCACGTGTGAGTCGCACCGGATCGGCGTCGGCTGCGTCCCTTGACAAAAGGGCGCCTGCCCGCGCGATGCCGAAGCGGTTGAGCAGCTCGACACGATCGAGAAACAGTGTCGGCAGATCAGCGCGGCTCCTCAGGGCATATTCATTCCGAACAAGCTTCGGACTGTCATCGACGGCCAAATAAAGCGAAAGACGTGGCCGCATCTGGCAGGCAATTCCGTGATCGGTGACCAGGGCAAGTAAGCCCCGCGCGGCATGGTGGCTAGCCCGATAGCAGCGGACCGCTTTCTCGAAGTTATAGAGCTGCGCGAGTTCAAAGAGAGGACGGTCGGTCTCCCAGAGCAGCATCGCGGTGCTCGCAACTGTGCTGCCGAGGCTGGGAAGCTCGCGATCGATGATGACCACCTGACGACCTTGCCGTGTCAGGCGTTCGGCCACCAGAGCACCCGTTATGCCGGCGCCGATTACCAGAGCATCGCAACGAAAGCTGTCGGCGATAGGCTTTATCGGTGGGGGAGGCAGGGCCGCCCAAGGGGTGCGGGAGCTGCGCAGATCATCTTGCTCGATGTCTTCGTCCTTAAAGATGGAACTCTCCCGAGAGCATAGAAGCAGTTTCGTTAGACCTTTACGGGTCGCAAGGCGGACACGGCTGGTGCATTGATCGGTTGTCCGTTTGGCGCAAAGATCGAGCCGTGGCATGGACAGTCCCAGCAGGTCTCGAAGCTGTTCCAGTGCAGATGACAACCGATATGCGTGCAGCTTGCCGAATGAAGGTGCAGTTCGCCGGCCTTGTCCCTGTAGGCGGCAATCTTTTCGAAGCCCCGCCGTAGGATGGCGCCCTCACCCGGCTCAATCTTCTCAAGGGAGGCAATTTCACCCGGTGCCACATACTCGGCAAGGTTTTGTAGGATGGTCAGGTTCTCGCGCAAGAAATTCCTGGCGGCCGCAAGTGGTGTGCGGCCAGGCGCATATACAGCACTCCAGGGGTTGTGCTCGCCGAGAATAAGGGACGTGTTCAGCATCGCGCCCATCACGCCATGGGTCAGCCCTTGGCCGGAATCCCCCATCGCGAGGTAGATGCGTTCGCTGCCAGGCTCGCGGCCGATGAAGCCGGCATAGTCAATGGTATCGAGAACCTGGCCGGACCAGCGGTGTGTGACCCTGCCAAGGCCCGGGATCAATTCGCGCGCCCAGCTCTCCAATTTGGCAAAGCGCTTCTCGGCGTCATTTGCTTCACCGCTCTTGTGGTCTTCGCCGCCGATAAGGACGACGTCATGATCGTCGGAACCTAGTTGCAGCCGCACATAGTGATAGGGATCCTCGGTATCCCAATAGAGCGCGTCGGGGAGTTCGCCCCGTGCAATCGCGAAAGCGAGCACGTAGGTGCGGTAGGGAGCGACTTTGGAATGCAGTTGATAGCGGTCGGTAATTGAGGCGTTGGTCGCGATCACGGCGTTACCGGCCGTAATCTGCCCTTGTGCGGTTCGGAGCGTAACGTCGCCATCTCCTTGCGCAACCTCTTCGACCGGACTGTTAGCGAAGAAGCGGACGCCGTGAGTCTGGCAAACTGCGGCCACGCCGGCAAGATATTTGAGGGGGTGGAAGGTCGCCTGGCGCGGATAGCAAAGCACATGACGGTTCTCACATCCCTTGAGAGGAACGCCGACCAGCCGATGGACGGGGGCACCGACTTCGCGCACCGCTTCCAGCTCCTCATCGAGCACATCGGCCGGCATGCCGTGGCCCTGAAAGAGATACCCATCGAGACGCCGAAAGTCACAGGCGATGGTTTCGCTCGCCTGGATTTCCTCGATACGATCGACGGCCGCCGCCTGACTTTCGTAGAACAGCTTTGCGATTTCCGGGCCACGCAGCTTCCTGAATTCACTCATCAGATCATCGCAAAGCGGCGCAAGATGCGCCGAGGTGCGCGCCGTCATACCGCTCGCGATGCCCTTACGGTCGATGACAATCACCGACTGATCACGCTTGGAGAGCTCGTAGGCGGTCGACAGACCGGCAATCCCCGAGCCGACAACGGCTACATCGCAATGCACATCACCTTTGAGCGCACTCGCCTCCGGCAATATCTCGGTATCCATCCATAGCGAGGTGCTGACCATGCAAAACTCCGCAAAAAAGCAAAACACCGGCTTGATGCTAGAGTTCCTTCTTGCCACGCGGCCGGCCGCCGCAACTCCGTTCCCCCGCAGCGCGAATCGTCAATCCCGAAGACGCGAGGGGGTCCTTGGGCGGCCGCTGGACGGAGCCGCGGAGGAACAAGGTTCGCAAGCGCGCGTTCCCATGCCTTAAGAATGAGGAGGGAAGCTATGGGATTCTTCACAAAAGACCTCAAAACAATGGATGACTTGCTCCTACACGGCTTGCAGGACATTTATTACTCCGAGCAGCAGATCATAAAGGCGCTCCCGAAAATGATCGAGAAGGCGACCAACCGCGATCTGGTGGCGGGCCTCAAGAACCATTTGGAAGAAACTAACAAGCAGATCGAGCGTCTCGAAAAGGCTTTTGAGAAGCTGGGCAAGGGGCCGAGCGGCACGCAATGTCCCGCTATCGACGGTCTGATCAAAGAAGCGAACGAGACGGCTGGCGAGATCGAAGATAAGACGGTGCTTGACGCGGCGATTGTCGCGAACGCGCAGGCCGTCGAGCATTACGAGATATGCCGTTACGGTACGCTGATTGCCTGGGCGGAAGAACTTGGCCACGACGATATCGTGCGATTTTTGACCACAAATCTGAACGAAGAGAAGGCGGCGAACACCAAGCTCAATACCGTCGCACTGCGCAAGGGCGTCAACAAGAAAGCGTCCACCGCCGCGTGATGTCAGCAGGGGGCCTGACCGACGCGATTTCGTCGGGCCCGTCCCCGTTGTCGGTGCGAAATGCGTGATCGACTGTTGCGATGACCGATCTGACGAAATTGCCGAGTTGGGCCGACGACGATAATATCTTCGCCGTGGTCGAAACGCCGCGGGGCAGCTCGTGCAAACTTGATTTCGATCCCAAGCTTGGCGTTTTTGCCCTGGCGAAGCCGCTGATGGCAGGTCTGACCTATCCCTACGACTGGGGCTTCATTCCCTCGACGAAAGCCGAGGACGGCGATCCGCTGGATGTGCTGATCCTGCATGACGCGCAGACATACCCCGGTGTCGTGCTGCGCTGTCGTCCAGTTGGCATTCTTGAGGTCGAACAGAAAAGCAAGGGCAAGAAGGAACGAAACGACCGCGTGTTTGCGGTGCCTGACCGATCACCGCTCGAAACGGATATCAAGGACGTCCGCAAACTGCCTTCCCGCGCGCGCGACGACCTTGAACAATTCTTTCGGGCGACGAATGCGCTTGAGAACAAGGAGCTGGAATTTCTCGGATGGCATGGTCCACGCCGGGCGGCTAAGGCAATCCGGCGTCTGGCCCGCTAGAGGCGTAGGCTTGCTGAACGCAGTCTGATACTGGCTGCAGTCAGGGCTCGTCCGAATCCTTTGTGTGCTTCCGCCTCTTTGGAAGCGCTGAGCGCCCCAGCGCGCCTCTTATATTCCTCAGCCAGCGCCTCGATCTTCGCGGCCGCATCTCGATCATTAATGGATGCGGCCACCCCAGCGTTCGCGCGCTGGGGATTTTGCATCTGCGTGGGGCGAACCACGCCGACGGGCCTATCACGTCGTACTCGTCGAGTCGGTCCCTTATCGGGTCTCCGTCCAATGGCGGCCTTGGCGGCCGCTTCTTGAAATGCCCGCGGATCGGCAGCGGGATCAAGAGACGCTTGCACATCTGATGGAGGGCGTACTCTGAAAGTGGCTTGCTCCAGAGCAGATCGCGGTGCGGCCCGCTCAATTCCTCGATGTCGGTTTCCAGCCATAGGACTGGCGCGGAATTTGGCCAGTGACGTCGATGTCCTTCTCGTCAGAGAGGCGCCAGGCCGCCACTCCAAAGCAGACGGTCAAAATTACCGCGGTAACTAGCAGAAGCGTCGACAGAAACTGGCTCACTCCTACACCCCGGAACGTCGCGCGTGGCTGACCCACCATGAACTGTCGATTCGGAAAATACAGAAGCGTTGACCTAATGGCAGAATGTCCCCAAGCTTCTGCGAGGGAGAGCGCATGTTGCTCGTGAGTTGCACCGTTAGCCGACGATAACGATGGATATTGTTTCGGTGCGCGCGAAAAGTGCGTCGAACATCATGTTGGCCCATCGCGTCGGTTAGTCCGATGCAGCGGTTTGTCTGGAGTTGGAGGCAAAGCTTCGACACGCGCCTGCGCACCGATGTTCCGAAGATCGCGCGGAGGCTGATCCCATGCCGGAAGAACCGGAGCAATCAGTGGGAGAGGCGATGGCCTCGATGCCTGCAGCACCGCCGTCCGACGCCAAGAAAGAGCCGCCGGCGCGCAAACGCGCAGAAGTTCGCCCGCAGGCGAAGCGGTGGACGAAAATCCGTGAGGAGGCCAGCCGAACCACGGCTGGCGTTCGGCCGGCACGACTTCTTCACCGGCGGATGGTGGTGACCTGCAATATCCTGCTCCACGAAGGCCGCGCCCGTTCGGAGCGCGGCCTGACGGGGGCCTCAAGGGACGGCGCCGTATCACCAGTGGTGATGATGCCAGTGGTGCCGCACGACCGGATAGGCGCCGCGGTAATAGGCGTAGGCGGGCCGGACGACGCGGCGGTACCGGTAGCCATAGGACACCGGCGCGGTGTAGTAGGTCGTGGCGTAGCCGCCGCCCCAGCGGTAGGGCGCATCGTACCCATAGTCATAGGCGTAGGGTCCGCCATAGTATCCGGCGCCGTAGTAGCCCGGACCGTAGTCGTAGTAGCCCGGCCCCCAGGCATACGCCGAGGAGGCAAGCCCGCCGATCACCGCGCCGGCGATCAGGCCGCCGGCTATACCCGGTCCCCAGCCACCTCGCCAATGAGCCTCGGCGGGCGACGTCGCCGCGATCGAGCCGAGACCGAGAGCGCCGACCGTCGCCGCCACCATTGCAATCTTCTTCATCGGATTCCTCCTCTCCACGTTTCTGGCCCGGCCAGACAACGGGAAAAATAGGCAATGGTTGCTGGTTGCCCCGGTGCCGAGAGGCAATGGTGCTCGGCGCCGGGACGTCGTCACTTGAGAGTTTCGAGCTTGGAACACAAACATTTCGACCGAAGACCGGTTCAATCCGCGTGCGGTGCGGCGACTTTTCGGAGCTTGCCGAGCTGGACTTCGAGTGTAGACTTGGCCAGATATTGGGGCGCTTAACACTGTTGATTTCGGCGCCCCCGCGATTGCGCTACGATTATTTCTCCTTTTGGGGCCTCCCATGTTCTATCCGGCAACGACCGCGCTTCTGCGCGCCGTTCTCGACGAAGTCTGCGCAGACGTCTCGCGCTATGAGACCGGCGCACGCAGCTTTGTGGCATCCAGGATTCTGGAAGCCGCCACGAACGGCGACACTTCGCGCGAGAGACTAAAGCAGGTCGGCTGCGAGGCTCTCCACGACGCACCGACGATGTGGCGGTAGCGGAAGGGAGCCGGGGCGTGAACTTCCAGGTCACCGTGCTCAAGATCCTCGTGAGCTATCCCGATGGATTCGCAGTCATGGCGGACCTCAAGCGCGACATGGCGATCCTTGCGACGAGCGGACGTGACTGGGTAGAGCGCACCAAGCGCCTGGCCGCGCGCGTGCCGGATCTGGATATCTTCTCGCAGGGACTGGTCGAGCGACTGAACGGTGGCTGGCGCATAACCGAGAAGGGCCGGGTAGTGCTGGAATTCATGGAAGCGCGGCCTCGCGAACTGGAGCCCACAAGCGAAGGCCTCGGAGCCGAACCTTCATCTCTAGCCCCCGCGCCCCGACCTCACGCCTCCACAACGTCCGGCCGAAGCAACCGACTGCAACGCCGCCGAGCCGCCCGCGAGCGGGCGCGAGGGAGGGCCTCCTGACTCCTCCTCGCGGATCTCCGCCGGTATTTCGAGGCTTCGGGAAAAACTAGAAACTTTCCGAACCCTCTTGAGTTGCCTGCGATTGGTGCGGTCGCCGGAGGTGAAGATGGTCGACGAAGTCGCCTTGATGAGGGCCGCGGAGACCGCCTGGACGGTGTACCGGGCGAGGCACCCCGACGTCGATGCACAGGACAGCCGTCGCTGCCTGCTCGAGCGCCACCTGCAAAGGAGAGGGGATGAGCGAGAGAGCGATGCCGAAGAACTCGCCAGCTTCGGGATAGCCTACCTGCACCGGCTTCCCGAAGACGAATGTTGACGGGGATGAAAATGCTCGCCGCACGCGTGGCTCGCGGAAGCACAAGGCCGAGTTGGACAATGCTCGCGATTTCATCCCTCATTTCCGCGACTATCGTGACGGTCCTGCGGTTCGTGCTCGGGGCCTAGCCGATGCGGATTGCCCAGCTTGCTCCGTTGGCCGAGAGCGTTCCTCCAAAGCTGTATGGTGGCACGGAGCGGGTGATCGCCTGGCTGATGGACGAACTGGTCGAGCTCGGACACGACGTCACCCTGTTCGCGAGCGGAGATTCGAAGACGAAGGGAAAGCTCCACCCGGTGTGGCCGCGCGCACTGCGCCTGGGCCGGAGGGGCGCGGACCCGAGCGCCGCCTGCGCGTTGCTGATAGAAGCCATTGCCGAGCGCGCGAGCGACTTCGACGTGATCCACTCCTACGTCGACTGGTTGCCACTTCCTGTGCTCAGCCGGACCGGGGTGCCTTTCCTCACGACGATGCACGGCCGCCTCGACCTTCCCGGTCTATCGAAGGTGATCGGGGCCTTTCCGAACGCGGGCTTCGTCTCGATTTCCGACAACCAGCGTCGGCCGCTTCCGGATGCGAACTGGATCGCAACGATCCAGCACGGCATGCCCAAGGACCTGTTTCGGCCCTCTTACGACCATGGTTCGTACCTGGCTTTTCTCGGGCGGCTGACGGCAGACAAGGGACCGGAAGCCGCCATACGTATCGCGCGGGCCGCGCGGATGCCGCTGCGGGTCGCCGCCAAGATTCCTCGCGCGGAGACGGCCTACTTCAAGAAGAAGCTCGAACCGAACATCGATGGTGAAGAGATCCGGCTCGTCGGCGAGGTGGACGAAATCAGGAAGCAGCCCTTCCTCGCCGGGGCCGCCGCGTTGCTGTTTCCGATCAATTGGCCGGAGCCCTTCGGGCTCGTCATGATCGAAGCGATGGCGTGTGGGACGCCTGTGATCGCTTACCGGTGGGGCTCGGTGCCCGAAGTGGTGGAAGACGGCGTGACCGGCTTTATCGTCGACAACGAGGAGCAGGCGATCGCGGCGGTGAACGAACTGGGCCGGCTGGACAGAAGAGCAGTCCGCGCCCGGTTCGAGGAGCGCTTCGCCGCGAGCCGGATGGCGAGGGAGTACGAGATCCGATATCGCGAGTTGGTCGATCGCGGAGTCCGCGCAGCCGAGAGTGTTCAGATACCTGGAGGAGACGAAGGATTCGCGAAAGGGGCAGCACAGTCTTCCCGACCTGTCGGAACGGCTTCGGACTTTGGTCGTTGAGTTGGCGATCGAGGACACATGAAAACCATTATTTACGCAACGGCAGCTTTCGTTCTGCTCGCAACGACGGCGGCTCTTGCGGATGAGGCGCCTCCTCCGCAGCCGCAGGTCCAGCCGGCAAGCGATTCCACGAAGGAAGCGGAAGTCTGTTCGAAGCAGGTTTGGCCGCATTTCTCGGAAGCCTGCCTCCGCTCCGACGGTAAGCGCATTCCCGTCCGGCTTGTTACCACCGAACGTCGGTAGCGCACCGGCGTCCGCAGCGCGGATCGAATCCTTCGCGAGCACCGTTCTGAACAAGAGTCAATTCAGGAACAAGTGGCAGCCCCGGGCGTTGGCGCCGGCATCTGTACGGATGTTGGCTCACGTTGGAGGAGATAATCGATGAAAAGCTTTCTCGCCGTCGCTCTGCTTGGCACTGCTGTGATCGGCGGCGCTGCGTACGCGCAAACCACTCAGCCGGCCGATCGCGCCGCGCCGGCGGCCACCCACTCGGCCGATGCGAAGATCGCGCTCAAGGGAAATTGGCGCGCCTCGAAGCTCATGGGCCTGAACGTCTACAACGAGGCCAACGAGAAGCTCGGCGACATCAACGAGCTGCTCGTCGACAAGAGCGGTAAGATCAACGCGGTGGTGATCGGCATCGGCGGTTTTTTGGGGATGGGTGAGCACGACATCGCCGTCTCGATGGACAAGCTGAAGTTCGTCGAAGAGCCGGTCCGGACCAGTTCGAGCAGCACCTCGACCACGTCGCGCGACACCACCACCGGCGCCGCAGCGACAACCACCACGAACCGCAGCACGAACGATTGGGTCCCTGACCACGCCGTCATGAGTGGCAACAAGGAGCAATTGAAGGCGCTCCCGCAGTTCAAATACTCAGATTACAACTAAATGGGACGAGAGTTCAGAGATGAGGGCCCCATCACGGGGCCCTTTTTTGTCCGCCGTGAGCCACCGACGGTTGTCGGGAAAAAAAGACCCGCCCGGATCATCGGGCGGGTCGTCGTTCAGTGCATGTGAATTAAGAAATAGCCGAGGCCGCCAATAACGAGGACGGCAGGAACGGCCCACAAAATGAGTACGGGCATTTCCTCCAATTGCTGTCCGAACGCTTCCGAGTGGCCGCCTGAAGCCCGCGATATTTACTGTTCGGTGCACACCTTGGTGGTCTTCACCGCGGATTCGGCCTCGACCTTGGTCTTGTAGACGCCGTTGCCCACCACCGTCGTGGTCGTAGTGGTCGGCTTGGTGTCGACGACAGTGCACTTCTTTGTGGTCGCGTCGCGCACGATGTAGAACTCGGCGGCGCTGGCGGCCTGCGTGCCGAGGGCGAAAGCGGCAAGCGCGCCGCACACAATCAGCTTCTTCATGGTGTGTCCTCCTCAAATTATTCGTAAGTAGTCACTGCCAACGGCGTGGTTTGACTGAAGTTCCGTTTGTTCGCGGCTGCAGCGCCCCAGCGCCATTTCGGCACAACCGCGATCTTGGGTCTACCGATCACCTCCCGCCGCCACGAGAGCTGCCGGGTTTTCCCGAAAAGGAACCGCGTGCCGCATCGGAGGTTGATCGACATCCGCATTTAGGAGGTTCAGATGGACAAGCGTTTATTCTTGGCTACGACGGCTGCTGTCGCGATCGCGACTTCGGCTCTTGCGCAATCTTCTCCGAGCACGTCGAACTCCAATCCGTCAACTACGCAGCGTCAGCCGGATTCCACCTCGACGACGCCGTCCTCTTCAACACCTTCGGGATCCGCGCAGACCAATCCTTCGACCAATTCGGCCCAGACGCAGTCTCCGTCATCGACCGGCCAGAGCGCTGCAGGCCAAACGACCAATTCCGGTACGGGCACCAACACCACGCAGGCGCCCACCTCGAACAACTCGACCAATCAGGCGCAGACCAGCCAGCCCTCCAACCAGACCAATGCGCCTTCGGACCAGACGCAGACCAACCCGCCTACGGACAACCGGGCGCAGAGCGCGAACCCGCCAGCTTCGGGCGCCAGTCAGGCGCAGTCTCCGACGGGTAGTAACTCGACGAACACGGCCGAGCAGCCGAGCACCCAGCAGAATACGGCCGATCGTTCGTCGAACACGAACGTGAATGCCTCGGTGAACATCAATGATCAGCAGCGGACACGGATCAGCACGTCGATTTCGCACCTCAACGTGCAGCCCCTCAACAACGTGAATTTCTCGTTGTCCGTGGGCACTGCCGTGCCGCGGGATGTCCGTCTGCAGCCGCTGCCGGCGGAGGTCGTCGAGATCGTGCCCCAGTACCGGGGCTACAACTTCGTCCTGGTGAAGGACGAAGTCGTGATCGTGGAGCCCTCCAGCTACAAGATCGTCGCGGTCCTGCCGTACTCGGGCCGGTCCACGGCGGCCGCTCCGGCGCGCACCGAGCAGCGGAAGACCACGTTCAGCGATCGTGATCGCGAGGTGATCCGCAAGCACGTCAAGGCGCGTCCCGTCGAGCGCGAGCGGCAAACGACCGGCAGCACAGTGCGAACTGAGATCCGCCGGGGCGAGCGCCTACCGGACGGCGTGGAAATCGATGCCTTCCCCGACGAGGTCTATCGCGAGGCGCCGAGCCTGCGGGAGTACCGATACATTCACCGGGATAGCCGAACCTACATCGTCGAACCGCAGGAACGTCGCATCATCGAAGAGATCGACTGATTTCGCCAAGGAAGGAGAACATTCATGAAGATCATTGCACTGGGAATGCTCGCCGCCTCCCTTTTGGGATCGGCTGCGAGCGCCGCCCCGCTCAGCGGCTTCAGCTTCGGCAACCCGTAGCCGGTTACCAAGAAAGGGCCGCTCTCCGAGCGGCCCTTTCGATACGGTCGACATTGCGGTGATCGGATGTCCGCTCTTGCGAAGCTGCTGGGACAGAAAGAGCAATTGCTGGCGCGGCTTGAAGCCGGACCCGGCGCGAACGAGCGCGCCGAAATCCAGGCGCTCCTCGCCAAGATCGATACGGCGCTGAAGCTTCTCGGGTCCAAGGACTCTCGGAGCAGAGCCGACGGATAGCTAAGGACCGGGCCGTTACACGCTACCTCAACACTAGCCTCCTCTCGACACCCGACAACCGAAAGCCCCAGCTCGGGGGCCGGGGTGTGAGCTGAGGCCAATTCGAGCTATCGTTCCTTCCGCGTCCCAGAGACGTTTCGAGTCCAGTCGCCCAGGAAACGCGCGGAGGTCCCCGTTCTCCTCTGCGACGCCTTTCTTCGCCGCCGGCCGCCTGCAAACTCCCTGAACGTAGCAAGCGCAGACTACGGAAGTTAAGATTTGCTGCTAAGATGCAATGCTCCCTCAGCAGATCAGTGCTACGCTGCGCCCTGTAGAGGGATAACAATTGGTCATCTACCGGATACTTCAAAACTCGCCTCTGGGGCCCGAAGAGATCACGCGGCTTTCGAGAGCTTACGAAGAGGCGCTGCGTTCGATTGGCGTACAGGATCGGAACGACCCTCTCACCGAGTTGATCGCCAAGAAGATCATCGAGATCGGTCAGACGGGCCTCAAGGACCCCTCCGAAATCTGCGTTCGGGCCGTAGAGGAACTGGGCCTGCCCAAAGGGTGATTACGCGGCAAAGGGCATGGTGCGCCCAAGCTGCGGATCCTAGGTGGTCCAGGCTGCGGCGATCGCAGGTTAAGCTAGGCCGCGAGTAGACCGGCTAACTCGGCGGCGCTCCCTTTTCCTCGCCAAGCTCTTTGACCATCCGGACGATCTCGTGCGGATGGAAGGGCTTCCACACGATGCGGCTCCCGGGAACGGGACGTGAAGTGGCGGGAGAGAAGCCCGTGGCGTAGATGACCGGCAGTTCCGGATCCTGCTCGCGGAAGCGCTCCGCTAATTGCCATCCATCGACCTGTCCGGGTAGCCTGACGTCGGTGACCAGCACACCCGCGGCGTGGCGCTTGCACCAGGCCAGCGCTTCCTCCCCAGTGCTCGCGTGGATCACGTGATAGCCTGCCTCGCGCAGCGCTTCGACGATGAATTCGCGGATCAAAGGGTCGTCCTCGACAAGAAGTACGCTCGCTGGCGGCTCATATCCGATAGCATTTGTTCTCATGTCGAACGGCCAAAATGCGTAGCCGTTCCTGGGTAGCCCGCCGACGAGTATGACTGGAAGCCGGTTCTGGTGGTCTTATGATGGCTGCGGAAGTCCCCTTGAAGGCGGGCTCGTGGAGGCGTCAGGGTTTCGGAGTTGGTTGCGACGCGGGGCGGGACGGGCTGCGGTACAGGGCGGTCGCGGGCTGCTGGGGAGGCGCGGCAGACGGCTGATCGTTTCCGCCGTAAGGGACACATGTACCGAGGTTGCTCAGCGGCCGCCCGGAGGTCACGTGCCTTCGGATACTCACGTCGCCGGTCGATGTTTGCTGCGGCCCATCGATCCCCTGCCTCGAACGCGTCAGCGTGGTGCTTTCGCATCTGCTTCTCGGCAGAGAGGCATTGATGGCGAAGGATCAGGCCTCTTGGAACGTAATTGGCCTCGCGGCTTTTCCTGGTATGAAGGGATGCAGCCGGCTCGCTGCCTATGTCTCGGTGGGGGTCTGCGAAGGAGGAGGTTTGATGAAAGCGACAGCTCTGGCGATGGCCATTTTCGCTGTCTCGGCCGCTTCGGTTTCGGCGCAGCCCGTAAGGTGGACGACCTACCGCATTCCACAGACCGGCACGTCGGTCGACTTCCCTTATTCGATCTTCACCGAAGAAGCGGGCCGGCCGGACGGTTACGGGCAACGCTTTCGAACTGCCGACGGCCGCGCCGACCTCACGATACAGGCTGCTCCCAACGTCGGGAGCGATTCGCCCGCTGTTTTCCTCGCGAAAAAAGGACTGCCGGCGCGCATTCAGTACAAGAGAGTGACGCCGCGGTTTTTTGCGGTTTCCAGCTACAAGGGCGACAAGGTCTGGTATGACCGCTGCAACTTCTCCGGCGGGTTGGTCCATTGCGTGCTGATCAATTATCCGGCCAGCGAAGAGCGCGCCTGGGATGGGATCGTTACGCGCATCAGCCTCTCGCTGAATGGCGGGTGATCCATCCGTCTTCGCGTCGGGCGACGGTTTCTGGAATCTTGGGCTCGGCGTTCGGCCAAGCCGGCCAAGAAGCCGGAGAAAGTATCGGCTGGCCAGAAGGAAATGCTGATGTCGATCACCGGGAAGAAGCCGGCGAAGGAAATGGCCGCCAAGAAGCCCTCGGCCAAGCCGCAGCGGAAGTCGGCCTGACCCCCTTGTAGGAGAGCCGCATGGATATGAAAGAAGCTTCGGCAATGACGGAACCCTCCGGGTTGACGGACGCTCAGGGCGGCATCGAGCGGGCATCGGAAGCTGGGCCGAGCGGCCGGGCGGAGCCGCGAGTATTTCAAAGGCACTCACCCCAATCGGACATGGCGGTGCGCTGGGCCGACCAGTTGCGCGAGGTGACCGTGAAAGCCCCCCTGCAGTCGCTCTTCGTCGCGTTCCTGCTGGGTCTCTGGGTCGCGCGCCGGCGCTAGGAAATCCGCGGGCCGGCACGCTCCATGGCCAGGAAGCTCAAGACATTTCGGACCTCGCTGGGCTTCTACGATCTTGCGATCGCGGCGCCCTCGATGAAGGCGCCGCTGGAGGCGTGGGGCGCCGACAGCAATCTCTTCCATCAGGGCGTCGCCAAGGAGACGGACGATCCGGATGTGGTCGCCGCGACGATGTCGAAGCCGGGCGTGGTCCTCAAGCGGCCGGCGGGGTCGTCCGGACGTTTTGCCGAGCACTCCGATCTACCAATCAATCTGGAGTCCGGCGAGAACCGAATTCAGCGTGAAAAGCGTCGGCCTAAGCCGGCGAAGCGAACCGCTCCCAAGATCAGCGAGCGGGAAGAACGTTGGACAGCACGATGACCCAATCTTCCCGCATCAGGCCGTACACGGCCCAGAGGCCGAGCCCCAGCGTCAGTGCCGTCAGCATGCCGAGCGAAAGATCGTCCGTGGAATTGCGCGGCCAGGCTTTCCGAACCTGCGGAATGTAGGAGAGCGATGCAAGGAAAGCGGCGATGTTGCCGAGGTAGGTGGAGAGAGAGAGAGAGAGAGAGAGAGAGAGAGAGAGCCGGACATGGTCCGTCAACGGGGGCGACTAGCGGCCGTTCCTCGGCGCGAACGCTTGGCACCCAGAGAGCTGCCCCGCGTTATAGGATTCCCTGTTGAATTTCAGAGGATCGATGTCCCTTCTCACCGTGAAACCGACCAAGATCGACGAGAGGATCGCGCGGACGGTGGCGCGCAAGACTAACCGTCGTGCGGAAACGGTCGCCCGCGGGTTGACCTGGGGCGCCGACGAGAAAATCCTTCTGGCCTTGGCGGCAGCGGGTTGGATCCTGTCACGTACGCAAGGAGAGCCTTTGCGCCGCGCCGGCAATCATGCGCTGCTTGTGGCCGCTGCGGCCTCCGTGCTTCCGCACTTGTTGAAGTCGGTCTTCGACCAAACGCGTCCGGACCGGAAGACGGTGTTGGGGCATGTTCACGGGATCTCGTTTTCCGGCAAACGCGAAGACGCCTTTCCGTCGGGACACGCCCTGCACATGGGCGCGCTGGCATCGGCGGCGGGGCCACTTCCGGCAGGGCCCCGCCGGGCGATCCGCGCGCTGGCGGTGGGCCTCTGTCTGACGCGCATCGTCGTGCTGGCGCACTGGGCGAGCGACGTCGTCGCCGGCTTCGCCCTTGGTGCGGCGCTCGAACGAATGCTTCGCCTATGGACGGGCTATCCCGTCAAGGAGACAGATGATGCCGCTACTTGAGGACCTTAAGGAATACGCCGAACGCGCCACCGGTCTTCGTCGCCCGGGCAAGCGTCGGGCTTCCGAACTGCCTCGTCCGCGGAAGCCACACGTGGTCCGCTTTAGGGATGACGGCCTTGTGCCCAATCACCCGCGCTGGCCCCTGATGCTGTACCAAAGCGCCGTCAGACTCGACGAGCAGCACGATCCTGCGGCGGTGCTCGAAGACCGGTTCGAAGGCAACGGATGGGGGGATAGCTGGCGCGACGGCATCTACGACTATGTTCACTACCATTCGAGAATCCACGAGGTCCTCGGGATAGCGCGCGGCAAGGGGCGCGTCCGCTTCGGCGGCAACAAGGGGCGGACCTTCACGCTGAAGGCCGGCGACGTCGTAGTCCTGCCCGCTGGGACCGGCCATCAATGCCTGGCGGCGGACAAGGACTCTCTCGTCGTCGGCGCCTATCCGTCGGCAGGCACCTACGACGAGTGCACGACTGTCGAGGACCGTCCGCGCGCGCTGAAGACCATTCCGAAGGTACCGGTGCCGCGCAAGGACCCGGCCTATGGCGGCGCGGGGCCGCTCAAGAAGCTTTGGACGAGGCCGAAATGACCGAGTACCTCATCCGTTTCCTGATCGGAGGCGCAGTCGTTTCGGCGTTCTCGATGTTGGGCGACGTGCTGAAGCCGAAGAGCTTCGCCGGCCTCTTCGGGGCGGCACCTTCGGTTGCGCTCGCGACACTGGGCATCGCGATTTATGAACATGGCGCCGTCTACGCCGGGGCCCAATTGGCACAACGAGACAGCGGCACCGCGTTGTCGCGGTGCCGCTGAAACCGCCTTGAAACTCGATCAGGCCGCGCTCGAAGCCTTGGCGTTGACGCCCTTGCGCGGCGCCACTGTGTTGAGCATGGTGCCGGCCGCCTTCTCTTCGTTCAGATTTGGTGAGGAAGCACACGATATCATCGTGACCAAGCTCCTCGGCCCGGGCGCTCAGCGAGCTGTTCGGAGTGCTCGACGGCCTGCACATTCGCGACGATGGCCTCGCTCTTCAACAGCGACTGGACAACAATCGCAATGATTCTGACAGGCGTCGCGCTTACATACGGCACGCGCGTGCTGGCACTATGGATGTTTGAGAAGGTCTGATCAGGCGCGGGATGGCGGCCATAAGCCAGACCGATAGAGCCACTTCGCCGGCTAATTTGGGGAGCGCTTTGGTAAGGAACTGTGTCGCTCTCCTGCGCGCCTTAATCGTGCCAACGGATGCTCGACTGTCTTTCAACGCTGGCGCTTGGCTCGTGTGCTTGCAGCCAGGCGCTGGTTCGCAGCTTCAAGCAGAGTCTCATGCTCCATCGCGGAATGCGCCCTGGTCCTGTCGAATGCACTGCGAGTTAAGCGAACAATCTTGATAGGCTGTAGTTCTGTAAGGCCGTGGGGGCTTGCCTTCTCCTCGCTCGTGATTGGTCGATAGGCGAAGTCTGCCTTACCCCAAGGAAGAACGGACTTCCATGCGACGCGCCGGCCGTTTCGGTGTGGGATGCCCGTGAAGTCTTTAGGTCAGCTCAGGTGACGAAATCCCGGTTTAGTGCGCGACCTGCTTGCCGTATTCACAAAATCGCCTTGGATGATACAACTCGGCGCCGTGTCGCCACATTCCGCGGCAACGATGCCGTCAAGCAAGCCGAAACTCGCTGCAATGGGCCATTCGAGGCTGAGAGGCAGTTAGACGCGATGGCTGCAAACGCTCTGCATTTGCAAAGTGGAAGCCGGCCGCCGATTGTGCGATGCGTCAATCGAGTCGTCCGCAATGCCGCGATAAGCGCGGGCATTGCCTGCAGGCGATATCGTGTGCCCAGCAAACAACTGTTGGACGAAATGACTGACGAGATGCGGGTGCATCTCCGTGCGGAAAGCAGCCCCTTCAGTGGAACTCGACGAAAGCCTCGATGCCGGGGTTCCTATGATACGAGGTGAGATTGTTGGCACGCCGTATCTATTCGGGTCGACAAATGAACAGGGCGCAGCGCGCCCAGCAAGGCAATGACCAAGTGCCATAAAAATGAAATGGAGGACGAGCATATGAAGAAACGGTGGGGTTATTTTTCTTTGCCTGTGGTTGTTGCGATTGGTGCGACGTTTGCCGCGTCGTCAACCGTTGCCCAAACTGTGGATACCGCGCGCATCGAGACCGGCGGCCAGAACGACTGGCTGACTTATCACGGTTCCTATAAGTCTTATCACTACAGTCCCCTCTCGCAGATCAATACGAGCAATGTCGGTAACTTAAGCGTTGCCTGGATCCATATTCCGGGACGGTCCACCCGTGGCTTGCAGTCAATGCCGCTTGCGGCCGACGGCGTGCTCTACTACACGGGCTCTTACAGTCGAGTGTTTGCGCTGAACGGCGCGACAGGGGAGGTGATCTGGTCCTATTTCCCCGAACTTGACGAAGCCCTGATCGCGCGGCAGACGCACTCTCCCTATAATCGCGGCGCTGCGCTCGGAGAAGGCAAGGTCTACGTCGGCACGATGGATGGCCGGCTCATCGCGCTTGATATGAAGACTGGAAAGGTCGCCTGGGACACCAAGCTTATCGATTCCCAAAAGCTGACGGTCGGTTTCACCGGCGCGCCCCTCTATGCGAAGGGCACGGTGATCATCGGCGCGCAGGGCGGCGAATGGCCGGGCCGCGGCCCGATCTTTGCTGTCGATGCCGCCACAGGAAAGAAGAAATGGGAGTTCCTGACGGTTGCGGGCACCGACGAAGCCATGAAGACTTGGGGCAGTGACTCCTGGCGCACCGGCGGCGGCGGCGGCTGGATGCCAGGCACCTACGATTCCGAGACTAACACCATCTTGTGGGGCACCGCGAACCCGGCGCCGCTCTACGATTGGTCGGGCTCCGATTACAAGACGCAAGGCGCCCGCCCAGGTGACAATCTCTATACGACCTCAGTGATCGGTCTCGATCTCGATAGCGGCAAACTAAAATTCTATCATCAGGAGCTGCCGCACGACGCATGGGACTTCGACAGCGCGGTCGGTGAGTTTGTAATGCTCGATCGCGACGGGCAGAAGCTCGTGGTGCACCCCAATAAGAGCGGCTACATCTTCGTCTATGACCGCAATTTGGGTATCAAGAATGTCTGGCGGATCACTCAGAACAGCAACTTCGTCAAGGATATCGATCCCAAGACAGGTGAGTTGATCGGCCGTCGCGACTTCTCCGCAGGCAAGGTCAATGAACCCCTCTGCCCGCATATTTCCGGCGGTGTCAGCTTCAACTCGGGTTCATACAATCCGAAGACGGGTCTATACTACAAGCTCGGCCAAGAATGGTGCATGACGCTCGAGGTCATGAAGACCACACCGGTGACCGCGCCCCAAGCCCAGCTCAACATCGGCGCCGACTTTAAGATCGCGCCTCCTCCGGGCGGCGAGATCTACGGTCATCTCGACGCGCGCGACCCGGTGACCGGAGTCAAGAAGTGGGAGGTTCGCTACCCCGAGCCGCCGCTTGGAAGCGTGCTATCGACCGGTGGCAATCTCGTCTTCGTGCCTGACTCGCGCGGCACCCTTCATGCTTACGACGCCGAGTCGGGTGCCGAGCTGTGGAGCCATTCCGACGGCACTGGCCACCAGGGCGGCATCGTCAGCTACGCCGTTAACGGCAAGCAATATGTCGCCGTGACCGCGGGCTTCGGCGGCATGGCGTCGGACGACTACGCGCCGACCTTCGGCGGCGTTTACAAGAGCATGCCGCGCGATGATGGCGCGCTCATCGTGTACAGCTTGAAATAGGGGTTTTCGGACAATCTGGCGGGGAGCGACAGAAGCTCGCTCCCCGTGCCTTGGAACGGTCAGGGCTAACGGAAAGTGGAGTTCTGCGTCATGAAATTGAGCTTGATGGCGCTGGCCACTTGGTTCGCATGTGCCACGCCTGTCTCCGCGCAGACGGATTCCGCTGCGCCGGACAACGGGAACTTCGATGTTAAGCAGCTGTTCGCAACGACCTGCGGCTGGTGTCATTCCGATGGCGGCCGCGCGGCGGGTAAGGGACCGCAGCTCATGAACACGACGCGCGATGACGATTTTATTCGCGACCGTATCAAGAACGGCAAACAAGGCGCGATGCCTGCATTCGATTCTACCTTCAGCGATGCTCAGATCGACCAAATCATCAAGTACATCCGGGAATTAAAGCCGCGAGAGGGATGAGCCGGCGAGTCAAACTCCATGCGCAAGGTACGCGGAACAGAACTGATCCTCCCGCTCATCATCGTGGCGGTGGCAGGTTTGCTGGGGCCGGCACGGGCTCGATCCCTCGAGACAATCCGCTCGGCCGGCGTACTTGGGTTATGTGCTCACCCGAACTCGCTTCCATTCGCGAGCAAAGCCGGGGATCCTCCCGGATTTCAGGTTGAATTGGGACAAGCACTGGCGCGGGAGCTCGGCGTCTCCCTGAGGCTTGATTGGATCATTACCCAGTACCAAATGCGTAGCGCTGGCTGTGACATTCTTCTCGATGTGATCGCCGACCGCGAGGCGCAAGGCGAAACTCACTTGAGGATCTCGAAACCGTACTATCGCACGGGCGTCGCGTTGGCCGTGCCATCCGCCAGCACGCTTACGTCGTTCAAGAGCCTCAACGAGCATACCAAGGTCGGGGTGCAGGTCGGGTCCGTCGCAGCCATGATAATTAGTCAGCGGCACGTACCTACATCGACCTTTGGTTTCGAGAGCGACAGTCTCGAGGCCCTTTCGAATAACGAGATCGACGCCGCTGCGGTGACGCCCACCGTGGCGAGCTATTTCAATCTGACGCATCCCGACAAGGCGCTCCGCATCCTTGATCGCGACGAGAGCACGGTGGATCTCAACTGGAATGTCGCCGTCGGCATGGTTCGCCCTGATGATGCCTTACGCGAAGCCATGGATGGAGCTCTCGATCGGTTACGAACCGATGGCACCGTCGATCGGATATACAAGAGCTATGGCGTCGTACTGCAGGCACCAAGGTAGCCGAGCGTGCTGGCGCCACTCAGCAGACGCACTGTTTTGGGAGGGATCGCGGCCGGTGCCACGATGGGAATCGAGCCGGTTTCCGGTCGGGAACTGTGGAATATCGGTCTCCAACTCTACACCGTCCGCGACCCGCTGAAGGCCGACTTCGAAGGAACGCTGAGGAAAGTCGCGAATTTCGGGTATCGCGAGCTGGAGTTTGCCGGCATTCTCGGGAACGACCTGAGGCTCACCCGCAAGCTCCTGCGCAGCCTGGATCTCACCGCACCATCGCTGCATCTCGACTACGCCAGCCTGCGGAACAACGCCAACTCAGCATTCGACATCGCCCATTTGCTCGACAGCCGGTTCGTCGTTTGTCCCTGGCTGGACGTATCGGAAAGGCAAACACTCGATGATTGGCAGCGGATTTGTGACACTCTGAACACGATCGGTGAACTGGCGCAGCGTTCCGGGCTAACGCTTGCCTATCACAATCATGATTTTGAATTCGGGAACTTGGCAGGTGGCATCCAGCCATACGACGTTCTGCTCAGCCGCACCGATGAGCGCTTTGTCATGTTCGAGCTCGATGTTTACTGGGCAACCAAGGGACATCTCGATTCAGCGCGCGTCTTGAGAGGGCATCCATCGCGATTTCGCCTCCTGCACCTGAAGGACATGGCAAAGGACGGATCGACCATCGAACTTGGTCACGGTACGATTAACTTCGCCGAGATACTCGAAGCCGCCGCGGAGAGCGGTGTGCAACATGTTTTCGTCGAACAGGACGTTTCGGCTGATCCGATGCGGAGCATACAGACGAGCATCGCCTTCCTTAAGCATCAGCGACTTCTGACGCGCAGCTCTGTTTTGCCACGTACACCTTGACGATTTCGACACCGGATTGTGATCCCTCGACTTCGGTGGAGGAGCTAAGATTGTGTTGCCGGCTATCCCCTTGCCGGTCCCAATCGAGAGGCTCAGCCCCAGCTTCGAAGGTCCGGAGCTGGGGCTATTCTCAGATCTCAGCTCTGGCATGCGCGATCGTCTTCATCGGCGCGACCACCGACTTCGCCGATACGCGAATGGTTCGGCTGAAGAATCGCGAAGGCAATGCTGACCTCGTGATGGGGTTGCCGTGCTCGAATCCGCGCCTGCGCCCTTACGATCAGATCACGGCAGGTCGCTTCATAGAATACGAGGGCAAGCTCAAGAAACATGTTGAAGTCGGAGTGCAAGGCATCAGACGGTAATTTATTGCCGGGTCGAACGATCGCATTTGCGATACTTGACCCGGGTCCGTTCGATGGGGGAGTTTTGCAAAAAATTGCTGAAGATCTTTGCGTCGATGTTGATCGCCTTCCTCCCAGCGCTTGCTGTCGTCCAACCGGTGTGGGCGAAGCGTAAGTGGCATCCCATCTTGTGCGAAGTCAATGCTCTCTTGTTCTTGGTCCGACCGAAGCCCTTATCCGAATAGCCAGCGCCAGAAGCGTTGCCAGAAGTTTGCTGGTGTCTCTCCTGCGAAGAATTGATTTTTGGTCTCGCGCTCCCGGGTGCGCGCCGCAGCGATCTTGTCGTCCGACCATGGGACGTCCCAAGCAACTGCGTTCTGTCGTATCCAGTAAACCTATCAGACCTCCCTGGGCTTCTTCGATCTGGCGACCGCCGCTCCCTCCATGAAAGCGGTTCTGGAAGTCCGTTCACCAGGCTTGACCGGAAGTCCTCGGTGGCCTGTCAAACCGACGCGATTGACCTGAACTGCCCACCATCCTTGCGACGCGCACCGATGCACGCCAGCGTCGGGCTGGGAGAAGGGGCAGGTCGAGAACCAGGTCGGGCTGGTCAGGGAACGCTTCTTCACGCCGCGGCTGCGGTTCAAAAACCTCGACGAGTTAAACGCCTGGCTGCTCGACAAATGCATCGCTTACGCCAAGGCTCATCGCCATCCGGAACTGGTCGATCGGACGATCTGGGAAGTGTTCGAAGCCGAACGCCCCAAACTCGTTGCCTATGCCGGCCGCTTCGACGGCTTCCATGCGGTGACGGCGTCGGTCTCGAAGACCTGCCTGGTGCGCTTCGACAACAACAAGTACTCGGTCGCAGCATCGTTGCCGAGCACCCGGGATCCTTTGGCCGCGGCGATACCGTCTACGGCCCCTGGCATATGTGCCGGTGCTCGCCCGCAAACCCGGCGCCTTGCGCAACGGTGCTCCCTTCAAAGACTGGGTGCTGCCAGCCGCGATCGAGCGGATCCGGCGCAAGCTTGCCAGCACCGACGATGGCAATCGGCAGATGGTCGACATCCTCAACGCGGTGCTGACTGACGGTCTGCCCGCGGTGGAAGCGTCCTGTGCCGAAGCGCTCAGTCACAGCGTCCATTCCGCCGATGTCGTTCTCAATATCCTGGCCCGTCAACGTGAACCCGACCCACCGGCCAACATTATGACGCCGGCCGCACTGACGCTCCGTCATGCACCGATCGCCGATCGTGCCCGCTACGACAACCTCCGGAGGACCATCTGATGGAACGATTGATTTTATGACGGCCCATTTTTCAGACGGGGGCTCATGAGCGTCAAAGCCATGATGGCGACCATTCTCCAAGACCAGATGACGTTGCGTGGCGTGAATTCGCTGTCGCCCTCCGACTATGAGCAGATCGTCGAACTGCTGATTGAACAGCTCAGAGAGCTTGAGCTGGCGGCGCGAGAGGTGACCGACACGCGCGAGCGTTAGCCGACGAGCTGGCTGATGACCGAGGAAAAGCGCAATCAGGCTGAGGCGCGACGAATTGCAAAGGTCCCCTACCTTAGCTCGGACCGCTGCTTGTGTCGCGATGACATCAAATGATCCGGCTGCGGCGCCGCTCAAGCCGCTACGACGCGCAAAGAGGACATTCACCGTCAGCGGCTTCACTTAGCTGCCGACCAATCTCGCCCATCAGAGCCTTCGGCTCCGTGGACGATCTGACCGGGGACGTCTTCCACGTGATGCAGCAGAAAGACAAGTTGTCCGCCGTCGTCGTGGACCGGCGTGTTGATCGGCTGCCAATGGCGCTCCACGAAGGAACCGGCCGTGTCCTTGATGTCGTAGCGCTGGACGGCCATGGCGTGCGGCCTCCCGGTCTGCGCGACCGTCTTCAGCGAATTGTACAGGTTCGTGACCCCGTCCGCGAACGGTTGGTCCGGATCGTCCGGGAAGACCTCGAACAGTGAGCGTCCGAGGATGTCGGCTCGACTTGTAAAGGTCACGACGGCATACGCGGCGTTCACGTCGACAATCTGTAGCCCGGGTCCGGGATCGAGCAGCAGATAAGGATGTGGCGAGGTCCGCGAGAAACTCCTCCCGGATCCGCGAAGCGTCCGCGCCGGGGAGCTGAGGGCCCCGACGCTCGCGGCATCGAGCACCGCCAGTTCGCGCAACTGACTAGCCAGCAGTTTTTCCAGCGTCCTCCGCTGGATTTAGTCGGGCGCGTCTTCCAGCAGTTTGCGGAAATGCGCGATGTTCTGCTCGCAAATGAACTTCTTCATGTTTCCGTCGGTCGGGTGATGTGGGGCCCACCCGCTGCGATCCCGGCGCAGCCTTGGGCCCGTTCGGTCCGATGAAGTGACGGAAAGATGCCACGGGACGCAAGGAGCGTCCAGCGGCCTCGCTGCGGCGTGAGATGCCTCGGCCGCGTCGCGTGCGGCTTCTTCCGAACAATCCCGTGTAGAGGCAGATCAGGAACAACAAGAAGTGAACGGTTGCTCACCACGCCAGCCGTCAGGTTCTGAGTTCGGATGCCGCGCCTGCGCGGTAACTTCCGGCCTCGCATTTCATTCCTCCCGAGCCCAGAGGCTCGAATTGCTCACACTCGCCGAGGGATTTGCCGACCATGTCGCCGAGCGGTCTCCTCACGCGATCTTGAACCGCAGCGGCGCTATCGCCGGCACGTTTCCTCGGAAGCCGGGTTATTGCCTTAGGGGTCTTCAAGCGCGCTGCAGCATGCCTCGTACCAATCAAATTCCGTCTTGCCCGCGTTGCAGGACGCCGATGACGTTGGCCACGCCTCGAACAGGCAAAGGGTCTCCAGTTTGGCGATGTTTCAAATGCGAAGCGGTGGATTGATTCCGGTTTGAGCCGCGGTCCGGTGCGCCGAAGATCATCGACCAATCTTGATTATAGCGCGCTCAAGTCGTCCGGCACCTCGCCGAACTTCCGGATCACCTTGGCGTCGCCGAAGTCGCCGCTGGCCGGATCTCCGGTCCGCGAGAAGGCGACCGCGCCCATGACGCCGGGCTTGCGCGAGAGGGTCTCGGCGCGCATCACGGCGGCGGTGGCTGAGAGGCACTCCGTCGCCTCGCCGACGGCGATTCCATCGTCGGCGGCCACGAAGGGCAGGGCAACGTAGGAGGTGACGTCCATCGCGGTCACTCCTTGCGATCGCGCGATCGATCGAACCGGCCTCGCGCATAGCCGGTGGAGACCGACGCTTGTAGCGCCTCGAGCTCTGCCTCGAGAAAACCGTTGGCCACCAGCAGCGCCTTCACCGCCTCCCGGGCGTCCCCGCGGCAGGTCGCGATGGCCTGGTCGGCGGCGAACTCAAGATCGCCCTCGGAGGGCGCAGCGGGTTCGGGTGCAGCGAGCGTGATAGATGTTCGTGTTTTGTTCAATGAGAGTCAAGCGGGCGAACGAACGGCAAGCTCAGGCACGCTCTGCCGAATTCGTCCGCCCGCCCCAAAAGGGGCGCCGAACCTGCGCTAGATCAAGGTAAAAATACCTACGGAACAGATCGCGAAAGTTCGCTAGCCCCATAGCGGAGGAATGAAATGGGCATCCTCGGTCGGGCATCGTGTCGGAACCAGGCTGCCACGTTCGTCTTGAATCCAAGCCGCCCTGAACTGGAGTTCTGCGTACATGGCCCCGCGCGCCAACTGGAAAGGCTTCCTGCGTCTGTCCCTCGTCACCTGTCCGGTCGCGCTGTATCCGGCGACCTCCGAGAGCGAGAAGATCTCGTTCAACCAGCTCAACCGGCAGACCGGCCACCGCGTCAAGTATCTGAAGGTCGACGCCGACACCGGCGACGAGGTGGCCAACGAGGACATCGTCAAGGGCTACATGCTCGACAAGGACCAGTTCATCGAGGTGACGAAGGAGGAACTCGAGGAGATCGCGTTGGAATCCACGCGCACCATCGAGATCGATGAGTTCGTAGACAAGACCGACATCGACCCGCGTTACCTGATCCGGCCCTACTATCTGCGGCCAGACGGCAAAGTCGGGCACGACGCCTTCGCCGTGATCCGCGAGACCATCCGTGAGATGGACAAGGTCGCTATCGGTCGCGTGGTGCTGACCAACCGCGAGCACATCATCGCCCTCGAGCCGATGGACAAGGGGCTCGTCGGCACCCTGCTGCGCTACCCCTACGAAGTACGCTCGGAGCTTGAATATTTCGACGAGATCCAGGACGTGAAGGTCACGAAGGACATGCTCGATCTCGCCAGGCACATCGTGAACCAGAAGGCCGGTCGGTTTGACCCCGGCAAGTTCGAGGACCACTACGAGACCGCGCTGATCGACCTCATCAACAGCAAGCGCAGCGGCAAGCCGATCACTCCGAAGGAGAAGCCCGCATCGACCAACGTCGTCGACCTGATGGAGGCGCTGCGCCGAAGCGTCGGCGGCGCTGCGGCAGAAGCCAAGGTTCCGAAGAAGCTGGCCAAGAAGCCGCGGAAGGCGGCGGCCGGCCAGAAGGAAATGCTGATGTCGATCGCTGGCAAGAAGCCCGCGAAGGAGGCGGCGGCGAAGAAGCCCACGGCCAAGCCGCAGCGGAGGTCGGCGTAGTTCTCACGAGGTCTAGCCGAACAGGTGCGCAAGCCAATACGCCGCCGCTGCGGCCAATCCACCGACCAGCAATGTTTGCAGCGCCGACTTGATCTTGTTGACGCCTGTGAAGTGCCCTTTGACGGCTCCGAAGCAGAGCAGGGCCAGGCCGGTCGCGGCGACCGAGATCTGCAGGGCCGTCCCGATGTCTTTCGTGAACATGTAGGGCACGAGCGGAATCAGGCCGCCCACCACGTACGAGCCGCCGATCGTTGCAGCGCTGATCGGAGCCCGTTTCGGATCCGGGCGCTCCAATCCCAGTTCGAAGCGCATCATAAAGTCGACCCATCGCTGCCGGTTTGAAGCGATGGCGCCAACGACGGACTTCAGCACATCTCCTTCGAGACCGTACTCGCGGAAGATCTGCTCCACTTCGTCGATCTCCCGCTCGCGAAGGTGATCGATTTCGTGATGCTCGCGCTGCTCTTCGGCGGCGTAGTGCTCGGCGTCCGTGCGCGCGGCGAGATAGCCGCCGAGGCCCATCGCGATGGCGCCGGCGACCACCTCGGCGAGGCCGGCGGTGACGATTACGTCCGTGTTGGCGACCGCCGCGGAAAGACCGGCCGCCAGCGCGAACGGCACGGTCAGGCCGTCGGCCATCCCGATCACGACGTCGCGGACGCTTTCGGAGGAGGTGAAGTGCTTTTCGATGTGCGGGGTGGCTGGCACAGGGACGCTCCAGGTTGGACGGCATTCGCGGATTCGAAGAGGGCTGCCTATTCGGCGGCCCTCTTGCGGCCGAAGATCATGGACGCGACCAGATTTTCGCGATGCTCGAAGCTTGCGATCAGCACGCCGATAACATGCGCGACGACCAGGCCGACGGTGAGATTAGCCAGAAACTCGTGGACGTGTTCGATCAGCTTGGAGCCGCAGTAGGCGTCCGTGGTCATCATGTAGCCCGTGGCGCAGGTGCCGACCAGCGCGACCAGGAGCGCCACGATCATGGCTCCGCCCGCGGGGTTGTGCCCGATGAAGCGGGGCGCCCTGAGCATTGCGATGTCGCGAAGGTAGGCGAGGATCTCGCGCGGCGGGCGAACGAAGTTCGCGAATCGCGCATGCTGCGGACCGACGAGGCCCCAGATGATGCGAGCGCCAAGGAGGCCAGCGATGGCGTAGCCGGCGGCGACGTGCACCCGCTCGATCTCGTCGCCGGTGGCATAGGCTACGACGAATAAGGCGACCAGGGACCAATGGAAGATCCGGACGAACGGATCCCAGACCTTGATCGTGGCCGGCGGCGTCGCGCCGCCGGCTCCGATCTTGTTGCTCACGATTCTCATTTGCCGACCATCACATCTGGCCGATGATCTGGCCGTTGGTCGGGTCGACGAACAGCTCGACCCGGTTGCCGCTTTTGTCGAGGGTGTAGAGTTCGCCGCAAGCGTTCTTGAGCTTGGCCTTCTGGACCTTGTAGCCTTGGGCCTCGACCTTGGCCTGCAACTGCGCCATCGGCAGCCACTGTGCCTCGGGGGCCGACGTGCACGGCTTGCCGAGGCTGACGGCCTGAGCGGACGCCGCAGCCCCGAGCGCCATGGCGACAGTGGTGAGGATTGCGATCTTGCGCATAGATGTCTCCTGAAAGTGGCCGGCCGCACCATGCGGCGGCGATGCGGGCAACCTGCCAGAAGCGGCCTGACCGACGCCTGTTGAGCCATGTCAGCGATTTGTCAGCCGGGGTTTGGCATCCATATCTTTCGGATGACGAGTTGCCCCATGAACCTGCGCCTGCCTCGCCTTCGCGCCCTGATCCTTGCGGTCGCTCTACTGGCCGCGGGCGGCGGCGCATCGTCCTTCGCCCGGGATCACGACGATGCGCGGCGGGCCGTCGAGGCCGGCGAGATCCGTCCGCTTGCGGACATTCTGAATGTCGTCAGGGGGAAGCTGCCCGGCGACGTCGTCGGCGTGAAGCTCGAACGGGAAGCCGGCGTCTGGATGTACGAACTGCGGGTCGTCGACGACAAGGGGCGGCTGTTCGAAATCCATGTTGATGCCCGCAGCGGCGAAGTCGAACGGACGAAGGAGAAGTGATGCGCGTGCTAGTTGTCGAGGACGACCCGAGGATCGCGTCCGACGTCGCGCGCACGCTCGAGGCCTCCGGCTACGTGGTTGAGACCGTCGCCAACGGTGAGGACGCCTGGTTTCTCGGAGACACCGAGGATTTCGGAGCCGTTATCCTTGATCTCGGTCTGCCGGGCATGGACGGCCTCGCGGTCCTGAAGCGCTGGCGCGCCAACGGGCGCCACATGCCCGTTCTCATCCTCACGGCGCGGGGTAGCTGGGCGGAGCGCGTAGACGGGATCGACGCCGGCGCCGACGACTACCTGCCGAAGCCTTTCCGGATGGAGGAGTTGCTGGCGCGGCTGCGGTCCATCGTGCGGCGCTCGGCGGGACATGGCTCCTCGGTCATGACCGCCGGCGAGATCGTGCTGGACGAGCGGCAGATGAAGGTGACTCGCCGCGGCGTGCCGATCACGCTCTCGCCGCTCGAGTACAGGCTGGTCGCCCATCTCCTCCGGAATCGCGGGCGCGTCGTCTCGCAGCAGGAGATCGACGAAAACGTCTACGGTCACGGCGAGGAGCACGACTCCAACACGCTCGAGGTGCTGATCGGCCGCGTGCGCAAGAAGCTGGGTGCCGATGCCATCGAGACGCGGCGCGGCTTCGGTTATCTGATGCCCGAGGAACCCGCATGAACCGGCATTCGCTCAGGCTGCGACTGGTCGCAGGCGGGGTCATTGCGATCCTGATCGCGCTTGCGGTCGCCGGCGGCGCGCTCGTCGTGGTCTTCGAACGCCATATCTCGCGCACCCTTGCCCAGGATCTCGACGTCCATCTGAAGCAGCTTCTCGCGGGTATCGACGTCGATCCGCAAGGCAAGCTGGTATTGACGCAAACGCCGGTCGATCCGCGGTTCGCGGATCCTCTGTCCGGGCTCTACTGGCAGGTCGGCGACGACGGCGGGCAGGTCCTGCGTTCGCGCTCCCTGTGGGACTCCGCCATGACGCTCCTGGCCGACCGGCTGGGGCCTGGCGAAACCCATCAGCACGAAGCCACGGGACCCGGAGGCCAGCGCGTGCTGGTCGCCGAGCGCGCCGTCACGCTTTCCGCGGACGGGAAGCCGGTTGTCGTCCGCCTCGCCGTCGCCGAGGACCTGGCGAGGGTGTCGGCCGCGACCTTGGCGTTCGCCAAGGACCTTGCGATCGCGCTCGTTCTGCTCGCCTGCGTGCTGGCCGCTGCGACGTGGGTCCAGGTCGGCGTCGGCCTGCGTCCCCTGGCAGCGCTGCGCCGCGGAGTGGCGGATATCAGGGCGGGCCGAACCCGGCATCTGCCGTCCTCGGTCCCGACGGAAGTCGGGTCCCTGGTCGAGGAAGTCAACGCGCTCATTGATGCGCAAGAAGGCGAGATCGAGCGGTCCCGCGGACGCGCCGCGGACTTGGCGCACGGACTGAAGACGCCGCTTGCGGCGCTCGCAGCCGATGTGTCGCGCCTCCGCGAGCGGGGCGAGCGCGACATCGCCTGCGACATCGAAGCCGTCGGCGAGGCGATGGGGCGCCACGTCGACCGCGAGCTCGCGCGCGCCAGGGTCCGCGGCCGCGCCAGAGGTAGCGCCCCAGCATCCACTTCCGTGAAACCGCTCGTGGGATCCATCGTCGCGACTTTGTCGCGCACTGCCGACGGCGGGCGAGTGAGGTTCGAAAACCTGATCGCCGACAGTGTTTGCGTCCCACTCGACAGAACCGACCTCGCGGAAATCCTCGGGAATCTAATCGAGAACGCCGCTCGCCACGCCGCGGGATGCGTACGCCTCACGGTCGATGGAAGCCGGCCATCCGTTGCCGTCGAAGATGACGGCCCAGGCATCGAACCTGTCCACCTCTCGCGCGTGCTGGAGCGCGGCATCCGCCTCGACGAGCGAGGTGGCGCTGCGGGCCTGGGTCTTGCCATCGTGCAGGACGTTCTGGACGCGTACGGATGGGGACTGGAGCTCTCCACATCGGAGCTCGGCGGTCTGAAGGCGGCAATCGCTCCGAGACCTGCGCTGCTCGAGAAGCGAAGCGGTCCGGCCGAAAACGCGGCCCCGTCCACAACTGTTGCGCAGCAAGCCTGACGGTTTGCTGACATCGGCCGTCAGCGGCTTGAGGGCCGGGCTGGAGTAACGGTTGCGCGTGCGGCAGACGCCGCGCCTCCAAAACGAGAGATCACAATGCGCAAGCCAGTCATCGACGCCGCCATCGCCCTGTTCGCCACTTCGACCGGCAGCGCGTTGGCGGAAGACGCCGATACCTCTTTCCACCGGGCCTCGCGAACTGGGGCGATGGCGGCGGACCAGCTCAAACGGCAGATCGACGCCCTCGGTTACGATCTCGGCAGCTTCGAGCTGGACGACGGTGCCTTCAAGACCCGCATCGTCGACCGTCAAAGCGGACTCCCGGTGAAGGCGCAGTTCGATAAAGTCACCGGCGAGTTGCTACGGGCTGCTCTCGGTTCTCGATGAGCGTCGATGCCGGGACCGGGGGGCCGGATTCTTACGGTCTCCCCGGTGCGTGATCATTTACGATCCGTGACTACAGTGCGTTCGATGAAGAGCGATTACGATCCTCGGCGCGAAGCGGAAGCGGCCATGAAGCTCGCCATGGCCGCCGACGGACCGGAGCGACAACGCCTGATTGGCCTGGCCATCGCTTGGCAACAGCTTGCCCTTATGCACCCGGCCTCGACGCCCAACGGCCGCAAGGAGCAGGCCGCCTAACCGGGCTCCGACGGGCACTCGGGACAGGTATCACCGATCGTGTCGATGAAGTCTTGCACCACGGCCACGGCTTTCTCGGCGGAGACGCCGTCCGGCGGATCCCGGCGGGCGATGTCGAAGGCACGCTCGCGGGCGTGCGGATCGGCGCGGTCCCGCATCCAGCCGTGCTCCTCGCATTCGCGGATGGCGCCGGCCTCCTGCAGCAGGGAGATCGCCCAGCCGCGTAGCGTCCGGATCGTGGGTCGCCTTTCCTTGAGCATCAGCATCGAGATCCCTCCTGCCAGGGCGAATCCTTCCGCCCCCTTGCTCGTTCCGGGCGGTTAGCACGGAGCAGGGATTCCCAATCAGCAGGGCTAGGGATTGTCCACGTGTTCCGCAGCGCCAGAGTTCAGAGTGTCTCCTCAAATTGGCAAGCGCTGGGCGGCTCGTCTGTCGACCCCCCGCTCCGGAGCGGCGCCTTCCTGTCGCCGACTGTCCTCGCTCTAGAGATCTGCCGGGATTATCGGGTCGTCCGGCTCGTGTGGGCCGGGAACGTGGCCGGAGGGAACGACCTGGGATGCGCCGAGGATGTGTTTTTCTTGATCGTCAAAGAAAATGTGTGCGCCCAATGCCTTTGGGGCGTACGCCCACGAAATGCGCTTCGTCGGCTGGCGTTCCCTAATCTCGCAGCGTAACCGCGCGGTGGTGTCCGCAACTAATCTCGAAGCAGACGTGGGCTAACGGTAGATTTAGCTCTTTTCGACATCCTCTCAAAGCCCCTCAAGGGGTTGCGGACCTTTCCTTCAACGGCTTGTCCGATACTGATTTCCGCAAGTTGCTCCGGATCGCCGTGCGAGCCATCCGGTTCGAGCATAGCTGAGACGCTCTGGCGAATGGACTGAAGGGTTGCTACGCTAGAGGGACGGGGGCGCTGGATCATCGCCTGCGAAATGCGGCGTCGAATAGCGCCGCAAGACGCTGGCCACCTCGGCGGGATCCGCGCGTGGAGTAGGATACTTGCCGCCCCCCTTGCGAGCGCGGGCGTAGTGCTTCGTGGCGCTTTCATCCGATGCGTGACCCATCAGCGCCGCCACGACTGCTCGGCCGAGCTGTTTTGCTTCCTCAGTCTCAGCCTCCTTTACATAGGTTTGCTTCCAGCGTGCGACCGCTGCGTCTCGCACCGATGATAAGGTCGGCCGACGCTGTTTGTCCTTTCGAAAGAGCTTCTTTGTGACGCGGAGCATGAAATCTCCAAGTGTATCATGCAGCGTTTCGTATCTCCCTTCCTGTGCTGCTTTGGCCGATGTTTCTATCCACATTGTTAGGAAGCGCACCTGATCCGCAGGGAGGTCCTCCCACAGCAAAGTCCGCCTTTCGCCGTGGGCGCGGCCATTGCCTTGTTTTCCGTTCGCGAAGGTCAGCTGAAACTTGAAACCAGTCACCTGGGCCGGACCGAAATTGGCCGTGGGCCACTCGGTGAATCGGGCCCCGGCGAGCGTTCCCGCCTGCAGATAAGCGACAAGCGATTGCCGGTTAGGGCTTTTCGTAGCTAACGCGGCATAGCAGATGCGGTCCAACTCGTCTTCGATCCCTTTCTGCTTGCATTGCGACGTGCGCAACTGCCTCTTAGGCTCCGGTTTTAGCTTTTCGCGCGGTGTGTACATCAACTTAATGGCAGCGCGACATTCGGACGCGTTCTCGGGAGACAAGTTCGCTATCTCCTCCCATACGGCGACCAAAGAGGCACGATTCTGGCGGAAGCTGTCATACGCAAGATCTGTGCGCGTCATTAGGTGGCTAGCAACCTCGATCGGAGACAGTTTGCGGCCCGCGGCGCGGGATGCCGAGGCTTCGTACTGCCGGGCTCGGTCGCGGTACTTGGCGTCGGTGGCCGGCGTGCGCGTGGGCATCGACTACTTCCGCCAGGGCGGCATCAACAGGTCGTGCTTGTGGCAGTGCGAGTTTATCTCGCGCACGAAATCCTCCACCGCTGCCTTGGCTGCACGCAGATAATCGGGCGCGTACGGCGAATAGATCAGGGTCGTTTCGGGCGAGTCGGGGGGCTTGATGTGGCCCAGCCACTGCCCGATTTCGGCACGGTCGACGCCCTTCTGCAGCATGTAGCGGGCGACGGAATGCCTGATCGAGTAGGTGTTTTCGCCGCCGGGAAGGCCTGCACGCTTGCATGCAGCACCGAAGCCGGTGTCGATTTCTTCGACCGCGGCTCCGCGCCACGCGACCAGCGGGCCGGGCGGCAAGCTGATCGCCCACGGCATAAGCGTATTGGTGATTGGCAAGTCAGGGCGGTACTTGTCAGTCTGGATACGGCCCTTCGCATTCAGGTGAAAAATATTACAGACGCCATCGATCTGATTAGCTTGCGCTTCAAGAATTGCGCCAATGCGGCTTGCTGTATTGAGGAGGAAAACGTTGGCCACGAGGAGGTGCAGATAGTCCAACTGATCGATTGCCGCAGCGATCTCAGGCGCCGTCATGACGCGGCCCTTCGCGGGCGCCGAACGGGCGTCATTTTTGCTCATGATATAGGGGATATGCGGAACGCTCTCTTCGGCCAGCCGGCGCTCTCCAACCGCTATCTTGCATGCGCTCCGCAAAACAGTGAGGGTCCGAGCCACCGTTGAAAGAGCAAGACCTTCCCCTTCTGCAGCCTTACGAAAGTCGTCGAAATCGCTTTTGACCATGGTCGACAAGATCGAACCGCCGATGAGGCGGTTGATGCGTTCAATTGCGATGTTGGTGAATTCCGCCGACTTGAGCTCGGCAGCGTGCGGCTTGTAGAGCTCAAGGACCTCAGTGACGGTCTGAATCGGCTTTTGAACCAGCGCGTCGCCGGGGTCGCCCGCGATACCGCGGGCGACAAGGCTTTTCACTTGGGCGATCGCATTCTCTAGGTCGCTCGTGCGCAACGAGCGGTGCACCATCTGGCGCTTTTCGCGCACGTAGGTCGCGACGTAGTAGTTCGGGCTGTTGCTTGCCTTGCACAGCTCGAACTCACCGATCGAATGGACGCTCGTGTACCTCATCAGACACCAGCGCCGGCCGCGAAGTCACGCACCGCCTGAGCCGAAAAATACAAGATCCGGAAGCCGTCGATCGTGCGCAGGCGACCGTTCCGGGCCAACTTTCGCACGGCGCCCTTGCTGAGCCCGAGGACCGCGGCCACCTCCGTGGTGGAGAGCAGCTGATACGGGGAGCAGTTATTGATGTCGATCATGATAGGGTACTCCTTCATTTACCATAGATATGGCTTTATTAGCCACTAGTCGACTAACGCCGCCTCCGAACGTCATGCGAGCCACGGCAACGGTCAATGACGCGGCCCAACAAGAGGCGGGAAAACCTGTTAAGAGACGAGATTCCTAGCAAAAACTCCAATTCTGCCCGGAGCCGGATCCGGTGGACGGTGCCGGAAGGTAGGAGGCGCAGCACGTAGTTCGGGGGCATCCGGCGGTGACAGCGGTAGTAGCCAAGCGTGAAGGCGGCCGCCTGGACGGCGAGGAGCCGCCGCAGGCGTACCAAGTAGTTCACGCGCTCTTGGAGCCTACGCGCTGACGGGGGCACGGGTCGCTTCCAGCGTCTTGCGCAGCTCGCCGCCGACCCGCTGCCACCAGAGCGCGATCTCGGTGGCGCAGGCCGTGGACTGGAAGATGTGGACACCGAGCCGCGCAGCGAGCTCATCGAAGTTCATGAGCAGCGCCCGCGTCGGGTCGAGGGCGGCATCGGCGCAAACCTGCAGGGCCCTGCCGGCAACCAGCGGGATGCGCAGGATCGGGATCTCTCCCGCCGCGGCCAGCAAGCGGTCCAAGTGGCCGCGCTGCTCGCTGCCGACTGACCAGTCGAAGGGGCCCGCACGGCCGGAAAGAGCCAAGGCGCGGGGCAGTTGGGGAGCGACCTTCTGAAGGCTATGGAGGTGCTTCTCGGCCTGGGTCATGTGCTCGGAGGAGTTCGTAGTCATAACGATTGACAGCGCCTTCACCTGCATGGCGGCGAGCGTGGCGTCGAAGTTGGTGGCGGCCAGAACCTCCAAACGATGGCCCGACGTGCCGCCCGCCCAATCGACTACAACCGCGGCGCCGTTCTTGCGGGCCTCTAGGACCGATTCAAACATCGGAGAAAGCACGCCGACCAGGCCCCCGTTGCGGGTCCCGGCGGAGGCAAACTCCTCCAGATTGATGAAGACGATTTCCTCCTCACTCGCGGCGCGGCGGCGGCTGCTCTCGATCTGGACCCGGATGACCTTCCGTCCGACTTCGCGGTAGAGATGGGCGACGCGGTGGGCCAAAACCGTCTTGCCGATCGACGTGCCGTCCGCCGTGATCTCCACGAGGTCCGGGAAATTCGTCGTTTTAGTCGTCTTCATCGTTTTCGCTCCTGATTTGATCGAGAAGTGCCGCGGTGCGGCGGGTGTGTGCCGGCAGATCGAAACCTGCCGGTCCGCCCGGAGAAACCCGGACAGAGCTGGAGCCGGGCATGGGAGCTGGCGGTTGTTGACGGGAAGGGCGTCTGGGCAGGCCGCCTACTGACGCGTTTTCTTGCTCGTGCGGGGCATTGCAGGCTGGTGCAGGGATCGGCAGGGTCATGCAGGGACCGGCCGGCCGCAGGTTGGTGGCGCGGCGGCCGGCGCGTTCTCGCGCACGGCTCAAGGCGCTCGTAACCGTCCCCTCCGGCAGCACCGAGCCGTCCCTGCGCGCGACCCCGGCGGCCGCGAGCACCTCGCCGATATCGGCCGCGGTTGCTCCGTTGGCGGCCAATCGTTCGAACAGGGAAAGGTTTTCGTCGAAAACATCCTGGAAACGGATGCGGCCAAACATGGTTTTGGCGCGCCGTCCAATTGTGATGAGCTCGTCGCGGAATTCCCGCGGCAGGCGGTTGAACAGGGCTTTACGGGGCGCCGTCGATGCCTCGCTGCTCATGCGGGCACCCGCCGGGAAACGCAGCTGCTTCCATGAACCTTCCAGGAAAGGGCAAAAAGGCGCGGAAACGAACCTTCACCGGAAGTAACGAGCTGGAACGAATGTGAACCAAAATCAAGGACATGCGTCGCCGAGCGCAACCTTGACATGGTAGGGGTCACAGGTTCGATCCCTGTCGTGCCCACCATCCTTCGCTCGCGATAGCGAGAGAAGGATGCCGCGCCGGAGCCCAAAGGGCGAAGGCGGGCTGCAGCCGCGAGCTTCGGCCAGGCAAGCCCAATCCCCCTCTACTTCAGTTCCGTATTCGCCACCGGCATGATCGAGGCGACGTGCCAGCCGGCCGCATCCTGCACGTAGGTCTGGCTGATCAGAAACGTATTCTGCTGCGCCGGCTTGCCCGGAAGTGCGCGCGTGAAGACGATCGGGACGAGGATCTGCATGACCTCGTTCGAAATCACGGCGACGTGGAATTTCGACATGTCGGGCTCGAGGTGCCAGGTGCCCTCGTAATACGTCTTGAACCGGGTGGCGACCTCGTCGCGGCCGCGTGTCTCGATGCCTCTGGCAAACAGCAGCGTGCCGGGCGAATTCAAGAGCATCGCCTTCACCGCATCGGCATCATGCGCATTCTGTGCCGCGATGAATTTCTCGAAGATGGCTCGTGCCTCGGCGTCATTCGCGGCAGCCTGCGCGCCTCCGACTGACCAGTACGTGGTGGCGAGAAACAGTGCCGCGGCCACCGCCGCAACATGACGGCGTCGTGAAGAACGTCGTGGCCTGACGTTGCTTGGAGACATCTCGGGTCGGATCATGTTCACCTCTGGTCATCTGCCGGCGGCATTTGAATGGTACTCATCATACCATTGATGGCTGCGTCGACGTTTTCAGAATTGCACGATCGGCGATAACCCTGACATCACGGAAACGTAGGCTTTGGGACGTCATAGGACGAAACAGGCAAGCTCTCGCCGCCAACAGCAAGTTGAGTTATCGTGCTGTGGCGTGAAGTAACCCGGATGAAGGTTGCCCATGAGCGTGTCCGTCATCGAACAGGCAAAGATCCAGGCCCAGGTGCTGGTGCCCTTGGTCAAGGCGCTCCAGGCCGAGCTCGGCGAGGCGCGCGCCAACGCGCTGGTGCGCAAGGCGCTCGGCGATCTCTATCGCGGCTTCGGCGAGGAATTCTGGAAAGCCAAGAACGAGAGCGATCTCGGCAAGGCCGTCTCGTCGGCGTTCAGGACCTATGCCCGCGACGATGCGCTCGCCTATGACGTGATCGAGCAGAGCCACGACGCCTTCGCGTTCGACGTCAAGCGATGCGCCTATGCCGAGTTCTACAAGGCGCTGGGCGAGCCGGAGCTCGGTTTTCTCCTGGTCTGCACCGCCGACTTCGCGACCGCGGAAGGGTTCGGCCCCGACGTCAGGCTCACGCGCACGCAGACGATCATGCAAGGCGCGCCGCATTGCGACTTCCGCTATCGGCGCGATACGGGCGGAACGTGACGAGAGCGGCGCCTCTCACGCAGTTCCGTCTTTTGCCTCCAGCAGCAGATCCTTCAATCCGGTCGGATAGAGGCTGGGTCCGCCCTCCACGTCGAGATCGGCGAGGTCGAACCAGCGCGCGACGATCTGCTCGCCGTTATCCTCGCGGAAATCGATGCGGTCCTGTCCGCTGAATGCGCCGTCGGGAAACGCGACCTCGGCGATGAACATCACCTCGTGCCCGGTCTCTCCCTCATGCGCAAAAATGTTCTCCATCACCAGCGGCTCGCCCGTGATGGCAATGTCGATGCCGAGCTCTTCGTGGAACTCCCGCACGAGCGCCGCCCGCCAGCTCTCGCCGAACTCGATCTCGCCGCCAAGCGGGCGCACGCCCTTGATCCGGCCCGCATCGTCGCGCACCTCGGCCGCCAGCAGCCGCCCGTCCCGCCAGTGCAGGCCGATCGCGACGACGCGGATGTGAGGATGAGGGCGCCAGGTGGTCATGGGGCATCGATAATGCCTGTCGCACTTGCGTGCAACGATGAACGCCCCCATCGATCGGCGCCAGAACGGCCTGCCCGAGACGACGGACCTGAACGCCGCCGCGCGCTGGCGCTTATCTATCGCCGTGCCATTTCTGCGCCGGCGCCGCAATGTCCGGCAGGTCCAGGAGATTGATCGCGCGGCAGGCGATCTGATCGACGATCTCGGCCAGCGACTGCGGCTTCAGATAGAAGGCCGGCAGCGGCGGCGCGATGATCGCGCCGATCTCGGTGGCCTGGACCATCGCGCGGAGATGGCCGAGATGCAGCGGGCTCTCGCGCACCAGCAGCACCAGGCGTCGTCGCTCCTTGAGCTGCACGTCAGCGGCGCGCACGAGAAGATTGTCGAGCTGTCCGAAGGCAACCGCCGACAGCGTCCGGATCGAGCACGGCGCCACGATCATGCCGCCGACCGGAAACGAGCCGCTGGCAATGCTGGCGCCAATGTCCGAAGCCGCATGGTCGCGGAAGGCGAGGGCGCGCAGCCGCGGCAGCGCCTCGGGGCCGACCTCCTCGGCGAGCGTACGCTCCGCTGCCGGTGAGATCACCAGATGCACCGCGCAGTGTGGATTCTCCGCCAGCCGCTCGACGATGCGCACGCCGATGGCCGCGCCCGAGGCACCGCTGATGCCGACGATCACGCCATGCCGCTCGCTCATGCGGGCTCGCGTAGCTGCAGCCCGCCGATCCCGCCGAGGCCGAGCGCCGGCCACATCGCATCGACCTTGGCGATCACGGCGGAATCCATCGCCAGCGGCTCGCCCCATTCCCGCTCCGTCTCCGGCGGCATCTTCGTGGTGGCGTCGATCCCGAGCTTGCCGCCGAGGCCGGATTTCGGCGAGGCGAAGTCGAGATAGTCGATCGGCGTGTCGGACAGCGCCACGAGATCACGCGAGCTGTCGCTCCGCGTCGCCACCGCCCACATCACCTCGCGCCAGTCGCGAATGTCGATGTCGTCGTCGACCACGATCAGTAGTTTGGTGTAGCTGAACTGCGGCAGCATCGACCACAGGCCCAGCATCAGCCGCCGTGCCTGGCCGGGATAGCGCTTTTTGATCGATGCGATCGCGACCCGGTAGGAGCAGGTCTCGGGCGGCAGCCAGCAGTCGGTCACCTCGGGGAATTGCTGCCGGATCAGCGGCACGAACAGCCGGTTCAGGGCCTCGCCGATCCGGGACGGTTCGTCCGGCGCGCGGCCCGTGAAGGTCGACAGATAGATCGGCTGTTGCCGCGACGTGATGGCGGTGACGCGCAGCACCGGAAACTGCTCGACCGAATTGTAGTAACCGGTGTGATCGCCATAGGGACCTTCGGCCGCCGTCTCGGTCGCCGAGACAAAGCTCTCGATGACGATCTCGGCCGTGGCAGGGACCTCGAGCGGTACGGTGAGGCAGGGCGTCAGCTCGGGCCGCTCACCGCGCAGGATGCCCGCGAAGCGCAGCTCGGAGATCGTCTCGGGCAGCGGCATTACAGCGGCAAGGATGGTCGCGGGGTCGGCGCCGATGACGATTGCGACCGGCATGTCGCGCCCCACGGCCTTCCATTGCTGATGATGCCGGGCGCCGCCGCGATGGGCGAGCCAGCGGACGATGGCGCGGTCGCGGCCGAGGATCTGAATGCGATAGACGCCGACATTCTCCTCCTGGTCGGCGGTCGGCGATGCCGGCGGCGCGGTGATGACCAGTGGCCAGGTGATCAATGGGGCAGGCTCGCCCGGCCAGCAGATCTGCGCCGGCAGTTTCGTCAGATCGATGTCCTCGCCCATGGCGGCGCGATCCTGGACCGGCGCGGCTGCGCGCGAGCGCGGCCGGGTCGCAAGCGCGGCGCGGGCCAGCGGCAGCTTGCGCCAGGCATCCCGAACGCCGTGCGGGGGGCGCGGTGCGCGCAACTCGGCCATCATCGCGCCGAGCTCTTCGAGCCGGTCAGGCGTGATGCCCATGCCCCACGCGGTCCGCTCCACCGTGCCGAACAGATTGGTCAGGAGCGGCATGCCGGATGGTAGGCCGTCGGCCCTGATCGGCCGCTCGAACAATAGTGCCGGTCCGTGCTCGCCGATGACGCGCCGGTGAATCTCCGTGATCTCATGGACCACGGAGACCGGTTCGCGAATGCGTCGCAATTGTCCCTTGCCTTCGATGAAGCGCAGGAAGTCGGATAATTCGCGGAAGCGCGGAACGTCACGTTGCAAGCGGACAATCTCCTGAAAGGAGCAGAAGCTAGCCGGAGCGATTTCGCTCCTCATTGTTCCCGCTCAAATACATTCGCGCGCAATCGGCTCAGATATGTCCCATGAGTCATTCGTCCCTCGCGTCCGGCCCGTTGCCGACAATCCCGCCGCTTCTCGCGCTCGCGCTGCGTCCCTTGCCCCTGCTGCCGCTGCAACTCGTTCTCGGTGGGTTCCTGGAGCGGATCCTGAGGCGCAATCCCGGCCTGCTCGACAGGCTCGGCGAACATCGCCGTGCACGGTTCGGAATCAAGCCGACCGACTTGCCGTTCGCGTTCATCGTCGAGGCCGCGCCGGCGCGATTGTCGGTGGTGCGCGAATTGCCATCCGGCTTGGACGCCTGCGTCTCCGCCTCGCTCGCGAACCTGCTGGCCCTGGTCGAGGGCAGGGTCGACGGCGATGCGCTGATGTTCTCGCGCCAGCTCGGAATCGAGGGCGACATGGAGGCGGTGCTGGCCTTGCGTAACGCGATCGACGATGCGCGGCTCGATCTGGCCGCAGAGCTGGCGTCCCTGTTCGGTCCATTGGGCGAGCCGGCCAGGCGTTCGTTCGAGCTCGCGCGGGACAGGTTGACCGGCGCGCCCCGGGAGCAGGGGTGATGGAGCTGATCTGTCCCGCCGGCACGCCGGCCGCGCTGCGGAGCGCCATCGAGGCCGGCGCGGACGCCGTCTATTGCGGCTTCAACGACGAGACCAATGCGCGCAATTTTCCGGGGCTGAACTTCAGCCGCGATGAGCTGCGCAAGGGAATCGCCTTTGCCCATGGACGCGGCGCGCGCATCCTCGTCGCTATCAACACCTTTCCGCGGGCGTCGTCCGTGGCGCTCTGGCAACGGGCGGTGGACGATGCCGTCGATGCCGGTGCGGACGCGCTGATCGTCGCCGACATCGGCTTGATGGATTATGTCGCAAGGCGCCATCCGAACCAGCGCCTGCATGTCTCGGTGCAGGCGGCGGCCGCGAACCCCGACGCCATCGCCTTCTATGTCGAGACGTTCGGAGCGCGCCGCGTCGTGCTGCCGCGCGTGCTCAGCGTTTCGGAGATCGCCGAGATCACCCGCGAGACGACATGCGAGACCGAGGTGTTCGTGTTCGGCGGCCTCTGCGTGATGGCCGAAGGGCGCTGCTCCCTGTCGTCCTATGCCACCGGGAAATCGCCGAACATGCAGGGCGTCTGCTCGCCGGCAAGCCACGTGGCCTATGAGGAGACCGCGAAAGGAACGACATCCCGGCTCGGCGGCTTCACCATCAACCGCTTCGCTCCGCAGGAAGCCGCGGGCTATCCGACCCTTTGCAAGGGGCGCTTCTCGACGGCGCTTGGTGACGGCTACATTTTCGAGGATCCGGTCAGCCTCGACGCCACGACGCTGCTCGGCGGATTGCGGAGCGCCGGCGTGGCCGCGCTGAAGATCGAGGGACGCCAGCGCGGACGCGCCTATATCGAGAGCGTGGTCCGTCACTTCCGCCGCGCGCTCGATACGCTGGAGGATGGAAGCGAAGCCGATATCGTGAGCCTGAAGCCGTTCACCGAAGGCCAGGCCTCCACGCTCGGCGCCTATCGCAAGACATGGCGATGATCGTTCGGCGATGACTGGTGAAGCGAGGGCTGGCGGTCCAGCATGAATGAGAGATGCCCCGATGCAGCTTAGTCTCGGTCCGGTCCTGTACAATTGGGCGCCGGAGCGCTGGCGCGATTTCTACTTCCGGATCGCCGACGAGGCGCCGGTCGACGTCGTATCGGTCGGTGAGATCGTGTGCTCGAAACGGTCTCCGTTCTTCGCCGGGCATCTGCCTGAGGTGATCGAACGCCTCCAGCAGGCCGGCAAGCAGGTCCTCCTGGGCTCGCTGATCCTGGTGTCGCTGCGGCGCGAACGGCGTCAGACCGAAGAGCTCTGCGCCGCCGGGGACGCGCTGGTCGAGGTCAACGACCTCACTTGCCTCAGGTCGATCAAGGGCCGGCCGCACGCCATCGGGCCCTTCGTCAACATCTACAACGAGACCAGCGCGGCCTTTCACGTCCGGCAAGGCGCCGCGCGCATCTGCTTGCCGCCCGAACTGCCGGTCGCGTCAGCGGCGGCGATCGCCGCGGCGCTCCCGGAGGCCGTGATCGAGATGTTCGCTTTCGGCAGGGTGCCGCTGGCGATCGCGGCCCGCTGCTACCACGCGCGGCTGCACAAGCTCTCCAAGGACAATTGCCGCTTCGTCTGCGAGAAGGACCCGGACGGGCTCGCGCTGAAGACGTTGGACCAGCAGGATTTCCTGACCGTCAACGGCGTTCAGACCCTGTCGCATGCCTGCACCAATCTCATCAGTGACATCGGTGCGCTGCGCGAGGCCGGGATCGGCTCGCTGCGCCTGTCGCCGCAGGATTGCGACATGGTCGAAGTCGCAAAGACCTTTCGCGACGTGCTCGACGGGCGCAGGTCAGCCGAGGAGGCAAATGGCCGCCTGTCCGAGCTTTACCCGGGCGTCGCCTTTGCCAACGGTTTCCTTCGCGGCCAGCCCGGCTTTTCCCTCGCGCGAACGTAGCCGGATCAGCTGACCAGATATTTCTTCACCGCCGCCTCGTCCCACGCGATGCCGTTGCCCGGCTCCTCGTTCGGCAGAGCAAAGCCGTCCTTGATCTTCAATCGCGTCGAAAGCACCGCGTCGGCCCAGTCGACATATTCCAGCCAGTGCGCGGTCGGCGTCACGCACAAGAGATGCGCGCTGACTTCCGAGAACAGATGGGTGGACATCTCGATGCCGGCGGCATGCGCGAGCGCGGCGGCGCGGAGCCAGCCGGTGACGCCGCCGATGCGCTGCACATCAGGCATCACGTAGTCGCAGGCTTCCGCCGACAGCGCCGCTTGCATCGAGAAGGCGCTGTCAAAATTCTCGCCGATCTGGACCGGCGTGCGCAGCGCGTCCGCGATGCGGGCGCAACCCTCGTAGTCGTCGTGGCGGATCGGCTCCTCGATCCAGCTTAAGCCCTCGTCGTCGAGCATCTCGCCGCGGCGGATGGCTTCGGTGACCGTCAGGGCCTGGTTGTAGTCGCACATCAGCGTGACCTGATCGCCGACGGCTTTTCTCACCGCGCGCACCACCGCGAGATCCTCCCGCGCATCGGGCCGGCCGACGCGGATCTTGGCGGCGTGAAAACCCTCCGCCAGCAACCTGTGCGCCTCCTCCACCGCGGCGCCTGCCGGCATGATGCCGAGCCCCTTCGAATTGTAAGCCTTGACCGGCTTCGGCGCGCCGCCGAGGAGCCTTGCCAGCGGCAGGCCTTTGCTGCGGGCCAGCGCGTCCCAGGCCGCCATGTCGATGCCGGATTGCGCCAGCCGCTGCAGGCCGGCGAGGCCCAGCAGCGTGAAGCGCTGGGTCAGCTTGCGCTCGATCTCGAACGGCAGCAGCTCGTCGCCGGCAAGCAGCTCCGACATTTCCGTGACCATCGCCGTCAGCGGCTTCAGGGCCGACGGCGTGATCGAGAACAGATAGGCGTGCCCGCGGGCGCCCTGGTCGGTCTCGCAGTCGATCAGCACCAGCGGCGCCCTGGCAACCGCCCCGGTCGAGGTCTGGAGCGGCAGGTTCATCGGCACGATCACGGGCCGCGCATTGAAGCGCTTGATGCGGACGGTCTCGGTCATGGGTGCTGGCTCCGGATGATCAATGCAGGTTGATCCCGATCTTAAACCTTCGTGATGAAACGGAAAGACGCTTGGTGCGACCACCATAAAATGGGGTTGCGCGCGCCCGCTTTTGTTGGCTCTGTGCCGCCGCAGGCTTTGCCGCAAATCCCGGGAGGTTTGCGACAAAAGCGCACACAACGGAGCCACAGTGTGAAACAAGAGATCGCCGAAGAACAGCGCAAGAGCGGCGTCCTGACCGGTGCCGCGATCGCGTTCCTGCTGCTCGCTCTGCCGCTCGCGGTGTGGCTGGACCTGACCGAGCTCTCCAAGACGGCGCTGCGCCGGCAGGCCGCCGATCTCAATTCGGTAATCACGAGTGTGCGCAGCTATTACGCGACCAACGTGGTCGGGCGCATCATCGCCAATCCTGATGGTACGACCAGGGTGGTTCACAATTACGAATCCGTTCCTGGTGCGATCCCGATCCCGGCGACGCTGTCGCTGGAGCTCGGACGGGTGATCGGCGCGCAGCAGGAGAACATCACCTACCGCTTCGTCTCGGACTTCCCGTTCCAGAACCGTGCGCCGCACCAGCTCGACAAGTTCGAGAAGGACGCGCTCGACGCGCTGCGCAGGGATCCCGAACAGAAGATCTTGGAGACCGAGACCTCGCTGTTCAACGACAAGGTCCGCCTCGTCGCCCCCGTCACGATGGGCCCGGCCTGCGTGAGCTGTCACAACAGCCACCCCGAAAGCCCGAAGAAGGACTGGAAGGTCGGCGATATCAGGGGCATCCAGGAGGTGATCATCGCCCAGCCGATCGCCGCCAACATCTTCTCGTTCAAGTTCCTGCTGGCCTATTTTCTGATCGCCGCGGGCAGCGGCCTGTCCTTCCTCTCGCTCCAGCGCCGCCAGGCGAGCCGCATCAAGGGCATGAACAAGGAGCTCGAATCCGCCAACGACTTCCTCGCCTCGCTCTCGATGAAGATCTCGCGCTACATCCCGCCGCAGGTCTACAAGAGCATCTTCTCCGGCCAGAAGGACGTCATCATCCACACCGAGCGCAAGAAGCTCACCATCTTCTTCTCCGACATCCAGAATTTTACGGCGACCGCGGAGCGGCTCCAGCCCGAGCAACTGACGCAACTCCTCAATGAATATTTCACCGAGATGTCGGCGATCGCCCACGAACATGGCGGCACGATCGACAAGTTCATCGGCGATGCCATGCTGATCTTCTTCGGCGACCCCGAGACCCGGGGCGACCGCGCCGATGCGCAGGCCTGCCTCCAGATGGCCTGGCGCATGCAGCAGCGGCTAGCCGAGCTCAATGCGAAGTGGCGCGCCTCCGGCATCGAGCAGCCGTTCCGCTCGCGGATGGGCATCAATTCCGGCTATTGCAATGTCGGAAATTTCGGCAGCAGCGACCGCATGGACTACACCATCATCGGTGCCGAGGCGAACCTCGCCGCGCGCCTGCAATCGATCGCCGAGCCCGGCGGCATCGTGCTGAGCTACGAGACCTTTGCGCTGGTCAGCGACATCGTCCGCGCCCACGCGCTGCCGGCGATCACGATGAAGGGCATCAGCCGCGAGGTGATTCCCTATTCGGTCGACGCGCTGAACGATGCCGCGGCGGAGAACAGCGGCATCATCACCGAACGCGCGCCCGGCCTCGAGCTCTATCTCGACCCCGCGGTGGTGAAGTCAGGCGATGCCGCGCGTGTGCGCGCGCTGCTGGAGAATGCGCTGGCCTCGCTGAAGCCGGCGTGAGGGTGCGCAGCCGCTTTACCGGTCGAGAGAGTCCCCGTGCGGCACCCCCCTCCCTAACCCTCCCCCGCAAGGGGGGAGGGAACGCAGTTGTGCGCGTGGCTGCGTCAAGGTGGCAATAATTGGCTTTGGTTCTGTGAACTCATTGAGCTTGTGAGCCGAACTCTCACCGCGTGGCACACTGCGCTCCCTCCCCCCTTGCGGGGGAGGGCGGGGGAGAGCGGGGGAGAGGGGTAGCCCAGCAAAAGGTGCGCGTGAGCAGGCTACCGCGCCGCGCCTTCCGTGAATGCGGTTTCGATCACGTCGCCGAAGGGCTGCCAGGAACGGCCGTCGAACTGCACCAGCCGCATCTGCCTGATCGGCAGATAGCTGTCCGGCGAGGTGTTCATCCTGATGTTGGGGAGCGCGAGGGAAGGCTGATAGCTCTTCAGCGAAGCCGCCTGACGCATGATGTTCTCGCGCGAAAAATCGTCGCCGCATTGCTTCAGTACCTTGGTCAGCGCCTCGGCCGCGGCGTAGCCATAGACTGCCGCGCTGTTGTTGGTGCTTTCGACCTGGTGGTATTTATCCATGAAGGCGAACCAGTCCTTCATGGCGGGATCGTTCTTCCATGCGGGATCGCTCGGATCCTTCAGGAAGGCGGCCGAGACCACGCCGGCCGAATTCTCCAGGCCCGCGGGCGCCATCGCATTGGCGATCGAGGCGGAGGCGTCGTTCACGATGAAGACCGGACGCCATTTGAGCGACGCCGCCAGCTTGATCACCTTGGACGCCGTCGACGGCACGCCGAGAAAGACGAAGATGTCGGCGCCGGCGCGCTTGAGGATCGAGACGTGCCCTTCGAGATGCTCGTCGTTGATATCGAAGGCGATGTCGACGAGGACGTGACGGTTCAGATCGCCGAGGCCTTCCTGGATACCCTTGTAGAGCATGCGCCCGAACTGGTCGTTCTGCCAGAGCACCACGATCTTCTTCCGCGGATAATAGGCCTGGATGTAGTTGGCGTAGATGCGTCCCTCCGACCGGAACGACGGCTGCCAGCCCATGGTCCAGGGAAACGCCTTGGCCTGGCTCAGCTCCTCGTCGCCGGTGGCGAGGAAAAGCTGCGGGATCTTCTTCTCGTTCAGATACCAGCGCGTGGCGAGATTCCCGGGCGTGCCGAACGAGCCGAACATCAGATGGACGTCGTCCTTCTCGACCAGATTGCGGGTCAGCTCCAGCGCGGCCGCCGGATCGGAATTGTCGTCGCGGGTGATGAAGCGGATCTTGCGGCCGTTGATGCCGCCGCGCGCGTTGATCATGTCGAAATAGGCGGCCTCCGCGGTGCCGATCGCGCCGAACTCCGAGAGCGGCCCCGAATACGGCATCACATTGCCGATGCGGATCTCGTTGTCGCTTGCCGGTTGTTCGGACCGTTGCTGGGACATCGCCCCGAGCGAAGCGAAGGCGATGATCACAATGAATAGCAGCCTGCCGGTGACGCGCATGCTCGACACCTTGTCGTTGGCCCCCAACGAGGTCGGCTCAGTCCGCACCAAGGCGAGTTGATCTACGTCAAGCGTTTGTCAAAGCTGTGGCTTGGTGGCGCACTTCAAAGCAGCGCAGCTGTTAGCGCGAACGAAAGCGGCAGGCGAGCTGACGTGCCGTTGCGGCGACGCGTCGATTTTCTCATCGCGAAAGTCCCCGTGTGGCACCCCCCTCCCTAACCCTCCCCCACAAGGGGGGAGGGAACGCACCTTCGTTGTGGCACGCGTTCGTTCTTATCAATTGCGACAGTGCGGTGAGGCACAGCGTAGCGGCGCACTCCGCTGCGCTCCCTCCCCCCTTGCGGGCAGGGCTATCGCATGTGGTTTGCATGATGCGGCGGCATCGGCACTCGGCTCCCTCTCCCGCTTGCGGGGGAGGGCTGGGGTGGGGGTGTCTCCGCGTCGGGATTGCCAGGGACTGCGGAGAACGTCCCTGCGTGGCGAGAGCCCTCACCCGCCGCGCTCGGGACGATGCTTCGCATCGCCCGGGGGCGCGGCGGCCTCTCCCGCAAGCGGGAGAGGCCGAGCAAACCCGCGGACAATCCTCGTGAAATTCACATGCGATAGCCCTGCCCTTGCGGGGGAGGGCGGGGGAGAGGGGTGGCCCAGCAAAAGGTCGGAGTAAATAACGCGTGCCGCCCGCAACACCCCGCTACGGCAGCCCCCGCGCCTCGAGCTGATGCACCAGCAGCAGCGTCGGTTCGGCGAGGCTGTCGCCGGAGCCGTCGAGGCCGAAGGCGGCGGCGATGCCGTCGCGGCTGCGCAGAATGGTGCCGCGCGGACAATGGCCGGCGCCGCAGAGCGTCTTCTTCAGGGTCTCGCCCTGTGCCACCAGCCTGGTGGAATCGTCCGCGGCCCAGGCCAGCACGATCGGCACGTCGACATTGAGAATGCCGGGGAAGACCGAGCGCTTGTCGTACTGGGTGGCGTCAGTGCCGAGATAGGCCTTCTCGTTGTCGCTGGCGTCCTTGCCCACGCGATAGATCCCTGACACCAGCACGACGCCCGCGACGTCGGCGCGGTCGGTCTGGAGCTCGGGATGCGCCAGCAGGGTGGCGACGTGAAAGGCGCCGGCGCCATAGCCGACCGCGACGATCTCGCGGGCATCGCCATTGAACAGGTCGATATTGCCGTGGACCCAGGACAGTGCCGCCGCCACGTCCGTCGCCCCGGCGGGCCAGCTCGCCGACGGCGCGAGGCGATAGTTGACGCGCACCCCGATCATGTCGTTGCGCGCGGCAAAGCACATGATCTGGTCCTGGATCTGGCGCGACAGCTCCGGCGCCGCATGGTCGCCGGTAAAGGTGTCGCCCGCCACGAACAGCAGCACCGGCCGCGGCGTATCCGCCTTGGTCGCGCTGGTGGCGACATCGAGCACATTGGCTTCGCTCTCGCCGTAGCGCAGGCCGCGCGCGAAGGTGACCTGCTCGCAGAGCCGCGCGGTGCCGCCGGCGGTGGTGTCGTTGTCAGTCAGCCCGACGCGGACGAGATCGGATGGCGCAGCCAGCCGCGTCGGAACCGGACCATGCGCGGAAGCTGTCGAGACGGTCAGAACAAGCAAAAATGCGAGATAATTCTTCATGATGGTGCCGGGCCTTGCGCGCTCATATTGGCTCGCTCTTGGGGCCTGTCTTTTCAATTCGCCTTATTAGTTGGCTGGTCTTGAGGCGATTTGACGGCACCTTCGGCGCTCAATTCCCCGGCTCGAATGTGCAATCCGCGCCGCTGCCGTCCTTCCGCCTGATGGCGTTGGGGTCGATCGTGCAGCTCAGCTTGGCGAGGCTCTCGAAATTCGATCCCGCCGCGCCGTCGGGCGGAACGCCGGCCAGCGCTTCGGTCGCGAAGATCTCGTTGGCGGTGGAGCCGTTCACGGTTTTCACCTTCTTGCCAAAGGTCACCTCGCAATTGCGAACGGTGATGTCGACATTGCCGGTGCGGCAGACGATCCGGTCGGCGGTCACCACAATGGCCTTTTTGTAGGGAATGTCGGCATTGGCGGCGAACAGCATCGCCACCGCCTTCTTCTCGGCGCCGGTGAGATTCGGCGACAGCGGCGCGATCACGCCCGCGAGCGCCAGCGCCGCCGAGCCCGAGACCTTTGCGGGCGTGGCTGCGGAGGCGCCGGCGACGTGGGACGTGGCGGCAAGAACAAGGGCGCAGGATAGGATCGATCGGCCGGATTTCATCCCTGCCTCCATGGGCCCGAAATCTCAGGCGGCCTTCTTCCGTTTGACCGTTTTCTTCGCCTTCCTGGCCTTTTTTGCCGCCTTCTGGGCCGCGAGATACGCTTCCACCTTCTTGGCGGAATGGCCGGCTGCGGCCACGGCGGCCTTCAGCTTGGCCGGGGTGATCTTGAATTTCTTCGACCAGTAGCGGACCTCATAGGCCTCGCTCAGCGCGATCCGGCTCTTGTCGGAGGCGCGGTGCTTCTGGAGCTTGATGTAGGCCTCGACCTTCTTGGCGGAGTGGCCGACCTTCTTGATGGCGTATTTCAGCTTGGCCGGCGTCACTTTGAACTTCTTCGACCAATAGGCGACTTCGTATTTCTCGGTGAGCGCAATCAGGGCGCGATCGGCTCCGCCCCGCTTTGCCTTGTTGTCGGCCATGCTTCCCTCCTGCCGTGGACAGCGTCCAGTCTAGCATGCAACCGGATTTGGAAGGCAAGGCGCGGGGCACGCGGGAATTGCGCGGCGGGGACGTTTTGCACCGATGTGTCAGAAGGTTGTGCGGCGCGACCGGGCCGCGCGCCGGAGCGGGCTTTCTACTGTGCATGGGGTTGTTTTCGCGTCTTTGTGTCCCTCGCACGTCCGTGATGGAACCTTCTGGCGGCTGGCGCGACTTATCCTTAGACACGGGAAGAAACGTGCGAGGCTGTCATGGCAGAGAAGCATACCGCCGATCCGGCAGAGATCATGCGGGCGACCGGTCACCCTGAGCTGGAATATGCCGCCGGCTGGACCATCGCCGGTCTCGTCACCATCGGCACCATCGTCGCCGCCTGGGTGTTCGCGATCTAGGCGACTGGAAACTGCAGCTCGAAAGCCGCGCCCTCGTCGGTCGGCTTCAGCCTGATCGAGCCGCCATGGCTCGCCATCACCGCGCGCACGATTGCCAGCCCCATCCCCGTGCCGCCCTGGTCGCGGCGGGTGGTGAAGAACGCGTCAAAGATCCTGTCGCGGTTCGGCGCCGAGATCGGCTCGCCGTCATTACTCACCGTCAGAAGCAGGGTCGTCCGCTCGTCCACCGCCTCCAGCCTGATTGTCCCAGCCTTGTGCCGCACCGCGTTGTCGGCGAGATGCGACAGCACGATCAATGCCTTCTCGCCGGACATGCCGATCGCCCGGTCGAGGCTGCCGCTGGCCTCGATGGAGCTTTCCGGAAACCTGCTCCTGAGGTCGGCGATGACGGGCGCAAGCTCGGTGCGCTCGTTCTGCGGCAGGCTCTCGGCGCGGGCGAGCTCGCGCAGCCGCTGCGCCATCGCCTCCAGCCGCTGGGTGTCGGACAGGATGTTGGCGATGAACGTTTTCTGCTCGGCCGGCGTCAGGCCCTCGGATTTGCCTTGAACCGAATCCTGCAACAGCTCGGCTGCGCCCTTGATCGAGGTCAGCGGCGATTTCAGCTCGTGGGTGAGGTGCGCCGAGAAGGTCGCGATGTAGTCGGAGCGCCGCGCCAGCTGCTCGGCCATGCCGAGGAAGCTGTGCGAGAGCTGGGCGAACTCGCGCGTGCCGTAGTGCCGCAGCGGCCTGAACGCCTCGCGGTCGCCGCGGCCAATTCTGGCGGCGCGGTCGATCAGCTCGCGCATCGGCAGCGTGATGGTGCGGGAGAACACGAGGCCGATCGCGATCGTGCCGAGGATCACGGCGAGCCCGGCCAGCACGAACTTAGCCCGCTCCTGGTAGAGATGGTCGAAGATGTTGCTCGGCGTCCGCGTGGTGTAGATCACCCCCGCGACCCGGTTGCTGACGATGACGGGCATCGCCGAGAACACGTGCACGCCGAGGCCGCGGCTGAAGGAGTAGATCGGCGGCGGCGGCTTGTCCGGCACGCGGTTGCGCAGGGTGGCGCGATACTGCCCGTGCAGCGCGTCCGCGACCTCCTCGATATGGGCAAGCGACTGCCCGACCTCCTGGCGCCCGGCGATCACCACGCCCTGCGGATCGAGGATCCTGAAACCCGCCAGCGTCACCTTCTGGGTCTCGCGGATGATCGGCGTCAGCCTTGCGCCGATCTCGACATAGGCGGGCTGCGCCGGCCGGATTGCTGCTTGTGCATCGGGCCGCCGGCGGAGCAGATCGTTGGCGGTGAGGTCAAGCGCGGGACGGATCGGCGTGACCTGGTCGCCCGGATCAGGCAGCACGCCCGGCGGCACCTCGGCTCCGAGCGTCAGGCCACTGTCGAGCCTTGCCGCGACCTCCTGCGCATAGATCGTCGCGAGCACGCGGCTTTGCGCGATCAGCTCGGCCTGGGTCTGGCGGATCAGCTGGTTGTCGTAGAGGCGGAAGAAGAACAGGCCGACCAGCGGCAGCACCGCGACGGTCGTCAGCACCGCGAAGATCACGAGCCCCAGCGACGGCCGCCATTTGTCGGGGGCCGCGCTCATGCCTCTTTCTCGCAGCGGCCGAGCTTGAAGCCGACGCCGTGGATGGTCTCGATCACGTTGTCGCAGGAAAGCGCCGCGAGCTTGGCGCGGATGTTGCGGATGTGGCTGTCGATGGTGCGGTCGGAGACCTGGATGTTGAGCTGATAGGCCGCGCGCATCAGCTGCTCGCGGTTGAACACCGAGGTCGGCCGGGTCAGGAACGCGCGCAGGATGCCGAACTCGATCGCGGTCAGCTTCAGCGGCGTGCCGGCGAACGACGCGACATGCTGCTCCGGATCGATCAGCAGGCCACCTTGCGCCAGCGCGCTCGGCCCGGCCTTGACCTCGCCATTGCGCGGGCTGAGCCGGCGCAGGATGACGTTGACCCGCGCCACCAGCTCGCGCGGGCTGAACGGCTTTGTCACGTAGTCGTCGCCGCCGATCTCGAGGCCGAGCACGCGGTCGATCTCCTCGTCGCGCGCCGACAGGAACAGGATCGGAACGTCGGAGCCTTTGCGTATCTCGCGGCAGACGTCGAGGCCGTCGAACTCGGGCATGCCGACGTCGAGCACGATCAAATCCGGCCTGTCGGCGGCAAAGCGGGCGAGTGCCTCCTTGCCGTCGCGGGCCTCGATCACGTCCATGCCGGCCTTCTTCAGGGCGACCCGGATGACCTCGCGGATGTGGCCCTCGTCGTCGACGATGAGAATGCGATGCGCCAAGTAAACTCTCCGCTCACCCTGCCGGCTGGTTCTTCACCTGCGCCTCCAGCCTGCGCTGGAGCCGCCAGTTTCGAAAGCCCCAGCTCCGCCAGGCCAGATCCTGACGTTGCTGTTCTACAAGGCGGTCGCGGCGCGACACAAGGCAGCTCTCGGGGCTGCCGGGCCGCAGCAAGATCGCCTTGTCTATGGCGGGCAGCGCCTGTGGCCCAAGCGTCAGGAGATAGTTGATGTCGATCTGCACGCCGTTGCCCGATGCTTCCCGACTGTGGGCAACATTATAGTCGGCAATGAACGCGTCGAAGTTCACCAGCGAGGCAGTATAGAGCACGATCGTTAACGCGATCAGATTGGCGCCGACAAGCCACCGGTTGGATTGGTCGAGCGCGATGCGGGCCACGATCAGGATCAGCCCGAGTGCCACCAGACCCATCCAGATGAAGGCCGCGATGCGCCAATAGGTCAGCATGTAGATGCCCACGTAAAGGTCGAGGCGGAGGATGGAGGAGGCGACGAGCAGCACGTTCTGGCCCACCCAGAGATAGACCAGCGGTCGGATCACCTTCGATTTCTCAGCCGGTTCACCCGGGCGCATCGCCACCAGTACGAAGGCAGCAGCGAGCAGGGCGGTCGCGATCAGCGGGTAGGCGCCGCGATGGGCGTAGGCCGCATAAGTCATGTTTGCGGGCAGCGCGCCGTGACCCCAGAGATAGATGCCGTCGAGAATGGACTGTGCCGCGAACAGCAGGTTGAACAGGATCAGCGAGCGCAGGATCGTCGAGGGGCCGAGAAACTCCGCTGAGACCATGGGCGGCGGCGGCACCGGGCCATCGGCATCCGTCGTAGTAACAACCGTCCTCCGCCGCCAGCGCACATGGATGAACGGCCAGACCAGCGCCAGCATCGTCGTCCAGAACAACACACGCGGGACGCTGACATATTCGAGGAGGATTTTTGGATTGAGCAGAGACACCCACCGCTCGATCACCGGATTGGCCGCCGCGAACAGCGCGACGAAGACGGTGCCGAGCGCCACCGGCAGCAGCCAGAGCGCGATGCCGCGGGTGAACGCCGACATGTTGAACACCTGGAGCGCGTCGAGGAAGAACCTGAAGGGACCGAGCAGGAAGAAATTGCGTAGCGCACGGGCACGCTCGGTGAACTCGGTCGTTTCCGGATTGGTCGCGACCAGGAGCGCAATGGCCAGCGCCGTGATGAGGATCAGGAAGGACAGCGTGTTGAGCTCCTCGACGGCCGGCACGAGGCCGGCGACGAGAATGGCCGCAGCGATCATGGCGCGCCGCAGATCCAGGGCCGCATGATTGGACAGCGCCGACACGCAAGCCATCGCGGTCGCAAACAGCGTGAGCGACAGTCCGATGCGCTCGCCATAGAACAGCCAGTCGGCGAGCGCAGCCAGCGCCAGCGCGCAGCCAAGCTTGGCTGGAATCGAGGAATGCCTGATCGGTTGGATGTCCGCTGCGATCGTCGAAGCCAGGCTCGTCATGTCCAAAAGACCTCTCGTGATGGGTAACGTCACGAAGTCTGAACGGCGTCTGTGCAGAAGGCGGGATCATCGTCTGCACGGTTTCAGGAGTCTTTTGCAGTTTTCGTGCAGGTGCGCTTTTGCCTCTCGCGCAGCGCAAATCGCTTTGTTAGGTGCGAAGCATTCGCCACTTCTAGCGTGTGACGCATCATGCAATTCCTCCGCCGTATCGGTCTCATCCTGCTCTGGCTGGCCGCGCCTGTCGTCGCGTTCGCGGCCGCGAACAAGAACGATCCCTATCTGGTCCCGCTGCGCGGCGCCGGAAACATCGTGCTTGTCGTTGCAAGCATCGCGATCGTCATGCTTCTGCTTCGCAGAGGGCGGTGGCGCACCATGGCCGGCAAGCTTCTCGTCATGCTCTGGTGCCTGCCGCCGCTGCTGATGTCGGTGGCGCATCTGAAGTTCGAGCTGCGCAAGCACGACGTTCTTGCCGCCAGCGCCAATGAGGCGCGTCAGCTCGGGCCTCACTTCATGGTCGGCTATTCCTCCTTTCCCGAGGTCGCGCGCCTTGCCGAGCAAGGCTTGATCGGCGGCGTCTACGTCACCCGGCACAACATCCGGGGGCGGACCATCGAGGCGCTACGTGCCGAGATCGCTACGCTCCAGGACAAGCGGCGCGCTGTGGGGCTGCCGCCGCTGGTCGTCGCCGCGGACCAGGAAGGCGGGATCGTCGGGCATCTCGCGCCGCCGTTGACAAAGGTGCCGGCGCTCGCGACCCTCTCCTCGCTTGCCCCCGACGAGCAGCAGACCAAAGCCGAGGAGTTCGGCCGCATCCACGGCCGCGAGCTCGCCAGCCTCGGCGTCAATCTCAATCTGGCGCCGGTGCTCGACCTCAAGCCGCCGCAGAGGCGCAACCGCCTCGATTTCCATACGCTGATCGGCCAGCGCGCGATTGCGACCGATCCCGTCGTGGTCAGCACGATCGCAAACGCCTATGTGCGCGGGTTGGAAGATTCAGGCGTCGGCGCCACGCTCAAGCATTTTCCCGGCATCGGGCGCGTGCGCACCGACACGCATCATTTCAGTGCCAGTCTCGACACGCCAGTGAAGGAGCTGGAGGCAACCGACTGGCTGCCGTTCCGCGAAGTGCTGTCGCATTCGCGCAGCGCGCTCATGGTCGGCCATGTCACGCTGACCGCGGTCGATCCCGATCGCGCCGCGTCGCACTCGAAGCGGGTCGTCGATGGCATCATCCGCAGCAAATGGGGCTACCAGGGCATGGTGATGACCGACGACCTCGTGATGGGCGCGATCTACCAGAACGACGTCTGCAAAGCAGTGGTCGAGGCGATCAATGCCGGCGTCGATATGCTGCTGGTCGCCTATGACGGCGCGCAGTTCTATCGTGTCTTCGCCTGCGCGCTGAACGGATCGCGGCAGGGCAAGCTCGACGCGGTGATGCTCCACGCGAGCGAAACGCGGCTCGCGCGGAGCTTTCCGACCAGGCAGGCGCGAGACGCCTCAGGCCTCGTCCGCGTCGTCGATCGGCACTAGCCCTTCGCGAACTGGCGGTAGTCCGGCTCGCGGTGAAACCAGAACTCGTAGCCGGTGACGGCCTTCTGCATGGCGACGTCGTGGATCGGCTGGTTGAGCGGGATGACGGGAACGTCGCGCATGCAGAGCGCGATGAAATCCTTCACGCACCTGTCGTACTCGGCTGCATCGGCGGTGAAGCGTGCCTTGTCGATCAGCGCGTCCATCTCCTTGTTCTGGTAGGAGGAGATGTTGAAGATCGAATTGTTGCCGTGGAAATTCCAGTAGAAGTAATATTCGGGATAATCCAGCCAGCCGCTGAAGCGGTTGAGGGCGAGCGGCAGCTCCTTCTTGTTCAGCGTCGTGCGCCAGTTCGCGCCGGGGATTTTCTCGATTCCTGCCTTGATGCCGATCTTGGCGAGGCTCTCCTGGATCAGGATCGCGGTCGGCTCGCCGACGGTCGCCGTACCGGTGTCGAGCGACAGCGTCGTTTCCAGTCCGGACTCGAAGCCTGCCTCTTTCATCAGGGCCTTGGCCTTGTCGAGATCGGTGACATAGGGAAACGGCTGCGGCCAGACCGGCTTTGAGACATCGGCCGCGCCGCCATACATCGGAACGGCGCGTCCGAAGAAGGCGCTGCTCTGGATCTGCTCGTACGGCATCGCCCAGGCGATGGCCTGACGCAGCCTCGCATTGTCGAACGGCGGCTTCGCCGTGTTCAGCGCGACGTACCAGAGCGCGTTCGGGATCGGCACTCCTGATACCTTGACCTTGCCCTCCCTGATGATCTGCTCGAAATCGCGCGGCGCAAAGCCGCTGGAGATATCCGCATCGCCCCGCCCCAGCATCGCGCGCCGCGTGCCTGCGGAGGGGACGTCGCGCGCGATCACGCGCTTGACCTTCGGCAGCGGTCCGCTCTTCCAGTCGTCAAAGCGCGCCAGCACGGTCTCGCTGCCGGGCTTCCAGCTCTCGATCCTGTAGGCGCCGCCGCCGGCCTCGTTGGTCTTCAGCCAGGCCAGCGCCCACGGATCCTCGGGCGCTGCGTTCTTCTTGGCGAGTTCGGAATTGATGATGAAGGGCACGACCACCGCGACATTGAACAGCAGCATCTTATCCTTGCGCACATAATCGATGCGGAAGGTGTGGTCGTCGACCACGACGAACTGCTCGGGCTTTTCCAGCGATCCCGCCGACATCTGGAAGGTCGGAAAGCCGCCGACCTTCACGGCGCGGTCGAACGACCATTTGACGTCCCTGGCCGTGACCGGCGCGCCGTCGTGGAATTTCGCATCCTTTCGCAAGCGAAAGGTGCAGGCCATGCCGTCGGCCGCGACCTCCCAGCTCTCGGCGAGTTCAGGCGCGAGCTTCTCGCGATCATAGGACACGGTCCCATCGGGCAGCGTCCTGGAGGCGTAGGTGAGCAGGCGATCGTAGCAATTCCAGGACAGGCCGTTCACGGTCTGGTTGGAGCCGACGCCCTGCATGTCCAGCGAGTTCGGCCCCAGCTCCTGCACCACCAGCAGCGTCTCGCTGCGTCCCTGCGCCCGGGCGAAGGGAGGCGCGACGGCCGTCATTCCGGCGATACCGAGGCCACCGAGCACGACGCTGCGACGGTTCATGTCGGAAGATGATGCGCTCATCGCGGCCTCCTTGAGAGAAAGTTGCGACATAAAGAGGCAAAGCGCGTGCCATCAACCGCGCTTCATGGCGTCGCATCCCGCGTGGATCGCGTTCTCAAGGCGTCACCGCTCCGCGTGCGACTGCGCGCGGGGCGGTCAGCTCTTTCCAGGTCGAATTCGCCACATGCACGGGCGAGAAGGCGGGGCGTTCGATGTAGCGGCCATCGCCTGCCTCGGCGCGCAGATCGCCATCCGTCCAAACGACGCGGCCGCGCGAGAGCGTCGCCGCCGGTCCGCCGGTGCAGGCAAAGCCTTCGAACACATTGTAGTCGATCCGGCTCATCTGCCGCTTCGCGCTGATGCTCTTTGTCGCCTTGGGGTCCCACACCACGATATCGGCATCCGAGCCGACCGCGACCGCACCCTTGCGCGGGTAGATGTTGAGGATGCGGGCGATGTTTGCCGAGGTCACCGCGACGAACTCCTCCTTTGTCAGCCGCCCCGTGGCGACGCCCGCGGTCCACAACAACGCGAGGCGGTCTTCGAGGCCGCCGGTGCCGTTCGGGATCTTCCTGAAATCGCCGAGCCCGAACCGCTTCTGCTCCGTGGTGAAGGCGCAATGGTCGGTCGCGACCACCTGGAGCGAGCCGGCTTGCAGGCCGGCCCAAAGACTATCCTGGTGTGACTTGCCGCGGAACGGCGGCGACATCACGCGCTGCGCGGAATGATCCCAGTCCTTGTTCAGGTACTCGCCGGCATCGAGCAGCAGATGCTGGATCAGCGGCTCGCCATAGACGCGCTTTCCCGCCGCGCGCGCCCGCGCGATCGCCTCATGCGCCTCGCGGCAGCTGGTGTGCACGATATAGACCGGCGTGCCGGTCATGTCCGCGATCATGATGGCGCGGTTGGTGGCTTCGCCCTCGACCTCAGGCGGCCGCGAATAAGCGTGGCCCTCGGGGCCGGTGACGCCGCGCGCGATCAGCGCCTCCTGCATCAAGGCGACGACGTCGCCGTTCTCCGCATGGACAACAGGCATCGCGCCGAGATGGGCGCAGCGCGCGAACGAGTTGTAGAGCTCGTCATCATTCACCATCAGCGCGCCCTTGTAGGCCATGAAATGCTTGAAGGTGTTGATGCCGTAGGTTTTGACCACGGTCTCCATCTCGTCAAAAATCTGCTTCGACCACGACGTCACCGCCATGTGGAAGCCGTAGTCGCTGGCGGCCTTCTCGGATTTGTGCCGCCACTCCTGATAGGCCGCGAGCATCGACTGGCCGGGATCGGGCAGGCAGAAATCCACCACCATGGTGGTGCCGCCGCTCAGTGCCGCCTTGGTTCCCGATTCGAAATCGTCGGCGGTGACGGTGCCCATGAACGGCATTTCGAGATGGGTATGCGGATCGATCCCGCCCGGAATGACGTAGGCGCCGCCGGCATCGATGACCTCGGTGCCTGTGGGCGCCTCGAGCGACGGGCCCACCGCCACGATGGTCTCGCCGTCGATCAGCACGTCCGCACGACGCGAATGATCGTGATTGACGACGGTGCCGCCGCGGATGAGGAGGGGCATGAGAGACTCCGGATAGAGGTGAGGGGACGGCCCGAAGGCTAAGCGCACCACTCGCGATGCGACAGGCGAAATTTTAGTCAGCCGCCGCCGATCTTTTTACTCCGCCCGCGCGATCAGCCCGTCGATCATCGCGCGCACGAGGTTTGCGATCTCCTTGCGCAGCGCCGGCAGGGGAACGGCGACCAGTTTCTGCTCCAGTCCCAGCGCCACCATGCCATGCACGGCCGAGAACAGGCTGCGCGCGGTGATGCCGAGCTCTTCCTGATTGCGCTTGGGAAGCAGCAGCGCCAGCGGGTGGTAGATGTGGCGGAACAGCTGCAGCTGATCGTCGACGGACCAGTCGGGGAGGATCTTGTCGGCGGCCATGCGGTGCTCGAACAGCGCGCGCCAGAGTTCGAGGTTTTCGGCGGCGAAGTCGCAATAGGCAATGGCGATGCGGACCAGCGTTTCCTGCGGCGAGGGCTCCCCGGCGCGTTCCGCCGCGCTGAGCGCCTCATCGAGGCGATGCAGCGTGCGCGAGCCGACCCGCAGGACGAGCTCGTCCACGTCGGCGACGAGATTGTAGACCGCGCCATTGGCGCAGCCGATCTCGCGGGCCAAATCGCGGGTTTTCAGACCCGCCAACCCCCGCTCAGCGATCATCCGCTCGGCCGCCTGGATCAGGTCGGTCCGAAGTTTCGCTCGACGTTCCAAGGCCTTAGTCATCTGGAGTCAAATTCTTGAGCGTCGCTCAAATATTTATTGAACGATGTTCAATATTCCTGCTACAAAGCATTTGTGAGCAACGCTCATAAACAGGGAGCTGCAGATGTTCAAGACCGTCGTGACACTTTTCCGCGGCAGCGTGGCCGCCGCAGGCGAGGAGCTGGAGGACCGTACGGCCCTGCTGATCCTCGATCAGCAGATGCGCGATGCCGCTGCCGCGGTGGAGCGCAGCAAACGGACGCTGGCGCTGGCGATCGCGCAGGACCAGCAGGAGGGCCGCAAGCTCGAGGCGACATGCGCGCGCATCGCCGATCTCGAGACCCGCGCGGTGGCGGCGCTCGATGGCGGCCGCGAGGATCTCGCCAAGGAGGCCGCCGAAGCCATCGCGGGCCTCGAAGCCGACCGCGATGCGGCGATGACGGCCCGCGCGCTGTTCGCGACCGAGATCATCAGGCTGAAGCGGCACGTTGCAAGCGCCCAGGCCCGCATCACCGAGCTCGATCGCGGCCGTCGCCTCGCCCGTGCCTCGGAAGCGGTGCGCTCGCTTCGCCGCAGCGGCATCGAGGCCGCACGTCCTTACGAATCCACACTGCCGGAAGCGGAGAGCACCTTGAGGCGCCTGCGCGAGCGCCAGATGGAAGCCCAGGCCGCCGATGACGCGCTGTTTGAGCTCGATGCGGCCACCGGTCCGCTCGCGACCGCCGAACGACTCGCCGAGCAGGGCTTCGGCCCCCGGCTGAAGACGACCGCGGACGACGTGCTGGCGCGGTTGAAGTCCAAGCACCAGCCGACTGCCTGAACTCAGATCCCATCATCATTCGAACCAACAGGAGACGACCATGAACCAGAACGGCCAGCCCCACAGCAGCGCCTGGGTGACCTTCACTTACGTGTCCTTCGCGGCTTCCGCCTTCCTCGTCGCAATCGGCATCTTCTTCCTGCCGATCGACCTCTGGATGAAGGGCTATCTCACCATGGGCGTCGCGATGCTGCTCCAGACCTGCGTCACGCTGACCAAGACCGTGCGCGACAATCACGAGAGCAGCCGGCTGATGAACCGCATCGAGGATGCCAAGGCCGAGCGCCTCTTGATGGAGGTTTCCAAGGCGGCTTGAGGAGAGAAGTGCGCAGCGGTTTGCAATCTGACGCGGTGGGTGCCAGAGCATCCACCGCGCGGCTGATCCACATATCGCGCCTGCGAAATGCAACCGAGCCATGACGGATCGCGCGGGCGCGCGCCCTTGCGTGGCGGCGCCGGCCGGCGCACTCTGCCCGGGCGGCGCGAAGAACGCCGCCAATAAAGACTGCGCGAGGAAACTCCGAGGAACCCCAATGGCGGCGACGCGGATCGACTGCGACATCCACCCGGCCGTTGGTGGCACGCGCACGACGCTGCTTCCCTATCTCAGCGATCACTGGAAAGAGCAGGTGGTGAGCCGCGCCATCGATGGGCTCGATCTCACCTCCTATCCACCGAGCATGCCCCTTTCGGGCCGCGCCGACTGGCGGCCGGCCAACGGCGCCAAGCCCGGCTCCGATGTCGCCATGGTGCAGAAGGGCGCGTTCGACCAATTGGGTGCGAGCCACGCCATCCTCAACGTGCTCTACGGCGCGCAGGCCGTCTTCGACGCCTACATGGCGGCCGACTTCTGCAAGGCCATCAACGACTGGATCGCCGCCGAATGGCTTGCGCGCGATTCCCGCCTGCGCGCCTCCATCGTGGTGCCGATGCAGGCGCCGGATCTCGCGATCGAGGAGATCGAGCGCCGCGCCGGCGACAATCGCTTCGTCTCCATCCTGGTGCTGGCGCAGGGCGAGACGCTACTGGGACGGCGACATTTCTGGCCCGTCTATCAGCTCGCAGAAAAGTACAAGCTGCCGCTCGCGATCCACGCCGGCACGCAATATCGCCAGGCGCCGAGCTCGGCCGGCTGGCCGTCGCATCGTTATGAATATTACTTCGTCGAGGCCCAGGCGTTTCAGGCGCAGATCCTCAGCCTGATCTATGAGGGGGTGTTCGGCAAATACCCAAACTTGAAGGTCGTGCTGATGGAGTCGGGCGTAAGCTGGCTGCCGGCCTTCATGTGGCGGGCCAACAAGACCTGGCGCGGCGTGCGCGTCGAGGTTCCCTGGGTCGAGCGCGAGCCGGCATCGATCATCCGCGACAATTTTCGCGTCACCATGCAGCCGTTCGATGCACCTAGCGACGCGAAAAGCGTCGAGGAGATCATCGACCAGATCGGTTCCGAAAAAATGTTCCTGTTCGCGTCCGACTACCCGCATTGGCAGTTCGACGGCGACGATCCGATCCCGCCGAACCTGCCGAAGGGCATCATCGCGAAGATGTGCGTCGACAACCCGCTGGAGACGTTTCCGCGATTGTCGCTCGCCAACTGATTTTGGAGGTTCGCATGAGTGAGGTCATCGACCGTCCGTTGCGCGACGACGAGAAGCCCGCCGCATCGCGGCTGCGCATCGTCGATTGCGACGTCCATCCGAGCCTGCGCTCGACGAACGATCTCAACGAGTTCCTGCCCAAACGCTGGCAGCAGCACTTGAAGGAATACGGCAGCCATCTGCGCACGCCGTATCTGTTCACCACGCCCTATCCGCGGTCCTCGCCGCTGATCGCGCGGCGCGATGCCTGGCCGCCGACCGGGGGGCCGCCCGGTTCCGATCTTGATTTCATGCGCAAGCAGCATCTCGATCCGCTCGACGTCGAGTTCGGCATTCTCCAGGTGCTCGATCTCTTCATCTTCTCGCAGCAGAACCTGGAGTTCGGCGCCGCGATCCAGCGCGCCATCAATGACTGGCAGCTGGCGTTCTGGTCGCATCGGGATCCGCGCCTGAAGGCGTCGATCCTGGTCGGGCAGGACGGCAACGAGCTAGCCATTGCTGAGATCGAGCGCTGCGCCAAGGTCGGGGAATACATCCAGATCAACGTCTCGCCGCGCGCCAACGAGCCGCTCGGTCGCCGCCGCTACTGGCCGATCTACGAGCGCGCGCAGGCACTGGACTTGCCGCTCGGTATCCATGTCGGCGGCTATGGCGGCCACGCGCCGACCGGCGGCGGCTGGCCGTCTTATTATGTCGAGGAGCACCAGTCGAACGCACACACCATTGCTGCGCAGCTTGCGAGCCTCGTCATCGAGGGCGTGCCGGAGCGCTTTCCAAAGCTGAAGATCGTCTTCATCGAGGGCGGCTTTGGCTGGATTCCGTCAGCGGTGTGGCGCATGGACCAGCATTTCGAGCGGTTCCGCAGCGAGGTGCCACACCTCAAGCGCAGGCCCTCGGAATACGTCCGCGAGCACTTCTGGTTCACGACCCAGCCGATCGACGAGCCGGACGAGGCCCGGCACCTGCGCGCGCTGATCGAATGGGTCGGCATCGACCGTCTGCTGTTCTCGTCGGACTATCCGCATTGGGACTTCGACGATCCGCGCTTCGCCTTCAAGACGCCGCTGACCGAGGCTGAGCGGAAGAAGATCTTCAGCACCAATGCCCGCGCGGTCTACAAGCTCTGAAACCAGCATGGCCCGTCACATTGTCGCCCGCACCTCCGAGATCCCGCCTGGCGGCAACAAGGTCGTCGACGTCGCGGGCCGCGACATCGTCGTGTTCCACGTCAACGGCGAGTTCTTTGCGCTTCTGAACCGCTGCCCGCATGAGGGCGCGCCGCTCGACAAGGCCGCCTGCGTGGCGCGGCTGACCTCGCCCGAGCCGGGCATCTATCAGCGCTCTCGCGTCGGCGAGATGCTGCGCTGTCCCTGGCACGGCTGGGAGTTCGACATGCGCAGCGGCCAGTCCTGGTTCGATCCGAAACGCGTCAGGATCAGGTCATATCCGGTCGCGGTGGAGCGGGGCGACGAATTGCAGAAGGGCCCGTATGTTGCCGAAACGTTTCCGGTGCATGTCGAGGACAGCTATGTGATTGTCGAGGTCTGAAGTCATACACCGTCATTCCGGGGCATTTGCACAGCGAATGAACCCGGAATCTCGAGATTCCCCGGTGCGCAAGTGCGCACCTGAGGTCTGGTCCTGCGGACCAACCCGGAATGACATGTTGATAACGCCGCGATCACCATCACGGATTGTGATTCCGACGCAGGTGCGATAAGCCTCGCCCGCATTCATGGCGGAGATGAGCTTTGTCCAAACAATCCCTGCGAGAGGAGGCCGAGCGCCTGATCCGCGAATCGATGGAAAAGAAGACCATCGTCGTCAAGCAGGGCGATACCCGGATCGAGGCGGTCTGCGGCAAGTGCGGCGCCCCGAACCGGGTGCAGGCGCCAAAGGGCCAGAGCCGCGTCAAGTTCGCCTGCAAGAATTGCGGGCATCAGCAAGAGACGCTGTAGGCTTCTTAACCTCTCCCTGCCCTTCTGCGGGGAGAGGTCGGATCGCCCTCGGCGGTGCGAAGCATCGTCCGACGCGATCCGGGTGAGGGGCATGGCACTGAGTCGCAGCGACAAAAGTCTCTCCGACTCCACGGCCACCCCTTGCGAAATCCCTTCAATAGTTCAGACCGCAGTTTGCGTAAGCAGCCCCTCGCCCCACCCTCTCCCCGTAAGAACGGGGAGAGGGAGCGAGAGAGCGCGCCTAGCCCCCCTTCACGAACTTCGCGAACGCGTCCGCATAGTCCGGGTGCCAGCGCGACAGCGGGGGCCGGTTCTCGACGATATCGCCGGCGGCCCAGAGCATGCGCTTTTCGTCGAGGGCGCGGGGCACGTCGTTGTCCGGGCACAGGATGTAGAAATCGCCGGCCTCGAGCCGGGTGATCATGAAGTCGACGGTCTGCTCGGGCGTCCAGGCTCCCGCCGGCTTCTCGGTGCGGCCCTTCGCGGTCAGCCCCGTGAAGACGAAGCCGGGAACGAGCAGATGCGCCGTGATGTGGCAGCCTTCCGTGTTGCGCAGCTCATGCTGGAGCGCTTCCGTAAAAGCCTTCACGCCGGCCTTCGAGACATTGTAGGCGGGATCGCCGGGCGGCGTGGTGATGCCCTGCTTCGAGCCGGTGTTGATGATCAGGCCGGCCTTGCCGCGCGCGATCATGTTGGGCGCGAAGATGCGCGAGCCGTTGATGATGCCCCACATGTTGACGGCGATGATGCGCTGCCAGTTATCGGGCTCGCCGAACAGCGTGCTGCCGGGCTGGATGCCCGCATTGTTCATGAGGATATCGGTACCGCCGAAATGCGCGCCGACGGCGTGTTCCAGTTCCTTCACGCTCTCGGCGCGGCTGACATCGACGACGAATGTCATCACATGTGTGGCGGCGGTGACGGATGACAGTCTTGTTGCGGCCTCCTGCAGTCGCGCCTGGTCGACGTCGGCGATGCACACCTTCATTCCCGCGCGTGCGAAGGCGATGGCGGCGGCGAGGCCGATGCCGGATGCGCCCCCGGTGATCACGGCGACATTGCCCTTGGCGATGACAGGATGCGACATGGCTCATTCTCCGGGGAGCGGCGTCAAGTTCGGTCGAGCTATAACATGGCGTTCGCGCGACCCTGCACAAGTCGGCATGGGAGGTCTTCGTTCCACGCCGCCTTTACGCCTTTCCGGCACCGCTGTATCCTTTCTCGCCCAACGATCCCGCCGAGATCGAACCCAATCAATCACCTGACAGGGAGTGCAGCCATGGCTGTGTCGCAGGCTATTCCGATCACGCGCCACCCATTCGCCAATGGGTCCTACAAGCAGATGCTGATCGACGGGAAATGGGTCGATGCCGCCTCCGGCAAGCGCTTCGAGACTCACAATCCCGCGACCGGCGAGCTGCTCGCAACCGTCGCCGAGGGCGACAAGGAAGACATCGACCGTGCGGTTGCCGCCGCCCGCCGCGCCTTCGAAGGACCCTGGAGCAAGGTCAAGCCGTTCGAGCGGCAGAACCTGCTGCTGAAGCTTGCCGATCTCGTCGAGAAGAATTTCGACGAATTGTCGCAGCTCGACACGCTCGATATGGGCGCGCCGCTCAGCCGCACCCGTGCCTATCGCCTCCGCGCCGTCGGCATGCTGCGCTATTACGCCGGTCAGACCACCGCGATCCATGGCGAGACCATCGAGAACTCGCTGCCGGGCGAAATCTTCTCCTACACGCTGAAGGAGCCGATCGGCGTCGTCGGCGCCATCATCCCCTGGAACGGCCCGCTCACCGCGACGATCTGGAAGATCGGCCCGGCGATCGCCACCGGCTGCACCGTGGTGCTCAAGCCCGCCGAAGAGGCGCCGCTGACCTCGTTGCGCATCGCCGAGTTGGCGATGGAGGCAGGCATTCCGCCCGGCGTCGTCAACGTCGTGCCCGGCTATGGCGAGACCGCGGGCGCTGCGCTCGCCGCGCACCCTGACGTCGACAAGGTCGCCTTCACCGGCTCGCACGTCACGGGACAGTCGATCATCCGCGCCTCGGCCGGCAACCTCAAGCGCGTCTCGCTCGAGCTTGGCGGCAAGTCGCCGGACATCGTGTTCGCGGACGCCGATCTCGATGCCGCCGTGCCCGGCGCCGCGATGGCGGTGTTTGCCAACTCCGGCCAGATCTGTAGTGCCGGCACGCGCCTGTTCGTCGAGCAGTCGATCTACGAGGAGTTCGTCGGCCGCGTCGCCGAGTTCGGCAAGAAGCTGCAAGTCGGCAATGGTCTCGATCCCAACGTGCAGATCGGCCCGCTGGTCTCCGAGCAGCAGCTCGAGCGCGTCACCGGCTATCTCGATATCGGCCAGAAGGAAGGCGCGCGGGCGCTCGCCGGCGGCGGCCGCGTCACCGAAGGCGCGCTGTCGAAGGGTTTCTTCGTCTCGCCGACCGTGTTCGCGGGCGTCCAGGACAATATGCGCATCGCGCAGGAGGAGATTTTTGGCCCCGTCATCTCCGCCATCGCGTTCAAGGACATGGACGAACTGGTCAAGCGCGCCAACAACACCACGTTCGGCCTCGGCTCGGGCCTGTGGACGCGCGACGTCAGCAAGGCGCATGCGGTCGCGAAGAGCCTGCGTGCCGGCTCGGTGTGGGTGAACTGCTACCAGGCGATGGATCCGGCCGTGCCCTTCGGCGGCTACAAGATGAGCGGTTACGGCCGCGAGTCCGGCAAGCAGCACGTCGAGGAGTATCTCAACGTGAAGGCCGTCTGGATCAAGACGGCGTAGCGTGGTTCCCGCGTTCGCGGCGCCACTTTGCCTCTCCCCGCTTGCGGGGAGAGGCCGGAATGCGCGGGTAGCGCGGATTCCGGGTGAGGGGGCGTTTCCGCGAGTCCAGCTCTCACCATTTTCGTGGAGGCGGCCCCTCACCCCAACCCTCTCCCCGTAAGAACGGGGAGAGGGAGACCGGGCACCGTCTTTTCAGGCCGTCTCTTCCTCTTATATGTTCCGCATCCTTCCATAGCCACTTTGGGGCCAGCATGAAATTTCCGGCGTTGTTCAAACCGTTGCAGGTCGGTCCGTACGAGCTGGCGCATCGCGTCGCGATGGCGCCGCTGACGCGCATGCGCGCCGAGCGCGACAGCTTTTCGCCGCGGCCGCTCAATGCCGAATATTACGGCCAGCGCGCGACGCCGGGCGGCTTGCTCATCGCCGAAGCCTCGCCGGTGCTCTCGCACGGCCGCGGCAATCCGGCGACGCCCGGCATCTATTCGGAGGCGCAGATCGCCGGCTGGCGCAAGGTGACGGATGCCGTGCATGCCAAGGGCGGCATCATCTTCCTCCAGCTCTGGCATGTCGGCCGCGTCTCGCATTCGTCCTTCCATGGCGGTGAGCTGCCGGTCTCGGCCTCGGCGATTGCGATCAAGGCCGAAGGCATGAAGGCGATGACGGCCGAAGGCAAGATCGCCGACTACGAGACGCCGCGCGCGCTGGAGACGGACGAGGTCAAGGGCATCGTCGAGGCGTTCCGGCAGGGCGCGAAGAATGCGCTCGCTGCCGGCTTTGACGGCGCCGAGATCCACGGCGCCAACGGCTATCTGCTCGAGCAGTTCCTGCAATCGCGCAGCAACCAGCGCACCGATCAATATGGCGGCGGAATAGAGAATCGCGCGCGGCTTCTGCTCGATGTCACGCAGGCCGCGATCGACGTCTGGGGTGCAAACCGCGTCGCCGTGCGGCTGTCGCCGCACGGTATCGCCAACGATTCCGGCGAGCCCGATCCGATGCCGCTCTACACCCATGTCGTGAAGGCGCTCGACAAGCTCGGTCTTGCCTATCTTCACTTCATCGAGCCGCGCTCCAGCGGCGCCGGGCGCGCCGACGTCCACTGGGAGAATGTACCGTCGGCGATGGTGCTGTTCCGTCCGCTCTACAGCGGCGTGCTGATGACGGCCGGCGGGTTTACCGGCGAGACCGCGAATGCGGCGATCGCCGACGGCCATGCCGACATCATCGCCTTCGGCCGTATCTTCATCTCCAACCCCGATCTGCCGCGGCGCCTTCGGCACGATTATCCGATCACGCCCTACAATCGGGCCACGTTCTACGGCGGCGAGGAGAAGGGGTATACCGACTATCCGGCGTATGACGAGCTGACACCGGCGTAATCTCCCTCGGTCATTCCGGGGCAACGCTCGGGACCGCGCGAAGCGCGGCCCGGGAGCGTCGAGCCCGGAATCCATGTCGCCTCTGAGTACGCGGCCCGATGGATTCCGGGCTCGCGACTTCGTCGCGCCCCGGAATGACGATCGTGTATTGTCGTCTCTGCAACGACGACGGAGAGAGACGATGGCCAAAGCCGCAGCCGCCGCAGGAACCGCCACCGGTCAATGCCTCTGCGGCAAGGTCACCTTCGAGATCGACGTTCCCGCGCGCTGGGCCTGGCACGATCATTCCGCCAGTAGTCGCCGCGCCCATGGCGCGGCTTACGCGACCTATGTCGGGAGCTGGAAGAAGCGCTTTCGCATCACCTCCGGCAAGACCGCGCTCACGCGCTACGAGGACAAGGCCACCAAAACCGCGCGCAGCTTCTGCTCGCATTGCGGCACGCCGATCGCCTACGAGCGGCCGCGCGGGCCCCACATGGTCAACATCCCCCGCGCGCTGTTCAGGGAGCGCACCGGCCGCCAGCCGCTCTATCACATCGCGATCGAAGAGCTCCAGGAATGGGCCTATACCGGCGAGCCGCTGGTGCCGTTGAAGGGCTTTCCCGGTGTGGTCTGGCAGCGCTCGAAAAAGAAGAAGCGCGCTAGCGGCGAAAACCCTTTCGAGCTCGGCCGCGAGGAGGTGTTTTAGCCTTGGCGGCGACCTCAGTCTTCGCCGAAACAGCCTTCCGCGGCGCCGCTTTGCGTCCCGCGGTATTCGCCGCCACGAAGTCGAGCCCGCGCTTGACCCATTTTTTCAGCTCGGCATCGCCCTGATAGCCGTCCGGCGCGACGCGTACAAAGCCGCTCATGATGCGCCCGCGCATTTCCATCGGGCTCGTGTGCGGCTCCTGCAGCATGCGTGCATGCGCTTCCGGGCCGACGCGGATCAGCATGCCGCCGCGCCCGCTTACGGTGCAGCACATGGTGTTGTTCACCATGAAGCAGAGGCCGCCCATCATCTTCTTTTCTGCGACGTATCGCTGACCCGCCAGTAATTTGCGCACCCGCGCCGCGGTGTTCTCGTCATAGGCCATCGCGTCTCCCCGTGCAGGTTTACGCCCGAGCATGTTTCCAGCTTGCGCGCGCCGACGCAAGTCTGCCATGACGGCGCTTCCTTGCGTGCCTCGGCCAAGTTCGGCCATCATGCCTCCGTCCTTGCGGCAACGCCCGCTCCTGGAGGAAACATGAAGAACAAGATCACCGGTCGCTCCGCCTTTCTCGCGCTGCTCAAGGACGAGGGCATCACCCATCTGTTCGGCAACCCCGGCACCACCGAGCTGCCGATCATGCATGCGCTGAAGGACCATCCTGATCTCACCTATGTGATGGCAATGCAGGAGAGCCTGGTGGTCGCGATCGCCGACGGCTACAGCCGCGCCTCCGGCAAGCTCGTCGCCTGCAACGTCCATGTCGCGCCCGGCCTCGGCAACGCCATGGGCTCGCTCTACAACGCCCAGTTCACGGGCACGCCGATGATTTTGACCGCGGGCCAGCAGGAGCAGGGCCACGGCCTGATGGAGCCGGTGCTCTACGGCCCGCTGGTGCGCATGGCCGAGCCGCTGGTGAAATGGGCGGTCGAGGTGACGCGGCTGGAGGATCTGCCGCGCATCGTGCGCCGCGCCGCCAAGGTCGCGATGACGCCGCCGACCGGGCCGGTGTTCATCTCGCTGCCCGGTGACATCCTCAACAGCGAAGCCGGCATCGATCTTGGCCGCTCCACCCGCATCGACGCGCGCACCAAACCGTCGGACGAGGCGCTGAAGGCCTTTGCCGCGCGGCTGCTCAAGGCCGAACGTCCTGTCATCGTCACCATGGACGAGGTGGTCAAGAGCGACGCGCTGAAGGAGGCCGCCGAGCTCGCCGAGCTGCTCGGCGCTGCCGCCTATCAGTCCTCGACGCCCTATGGCTCGCACTTCCTCTCGGAGAGCCCGAGCTTCGTCGGCACGTTGGCGCGGGTGCAGAAGGTCGCGCGCGACACGCTCGCGCCCTACGACCTCCTGATCGCGCTCGGCGGCGATCCGCTGCGGATGTCGGTCTATAGCGAGGTCGATCCGCTGCCGGATGGATTGCCAATTCTCCAGGTCGGCCTCGTCGACTGGGAGATCGCCAAGAATTTTGGCGCGGAGATTGCGCTAAAGGCGGACGTCAAGGAAACGCTGCGCGCGCTGATCCCGGTGCTGAAGGAGATGGGCGGCGCGGCACTGGCGCAACGCGCCAGGCAGCGTCTCGCCGAGCTTGCGCCGAAGAACTGGAGCGCGCGCCGCGCCGCGCTGGTGGAGCAGATCGGCAAGAGTGCGGGCCGCAACCCCATCGATCCGGACTATCTGGTGCTGCAAATGACAGAGGCCATGCCCGGCAACGCCATCCTCGTCGACGAAGGCCTCACCTCCAGCCGCCAGATCACGAACCTGCATCCGCACCGCGATCGCTTCGGCTATCATGGGCTCGCATCCGGCGGCATCGGCTGGGGCCTGCCGGCCTCGGTCGGTGTCAGCATCGCCAATCCGGATCGTCCCGTGGTGTGCTTCTCCGGCGACGGCAGCGCGATGTATTCGATCCAGTCGCTCTGGACGGCGGCACATCACAAGCTGCCGCTCAACGTCGTCATCGCCAACAATGGCGGCTATCGCATCATCAAGCAGCGCCTGCTCGCCTTCCATGGCGACGACAATTATGTCGGCATGGATTTTGTCGATCCGCCGGTCGATTTCGCCGGGATCGCGAAGGCATTGGGGTGCGAGGCGATCAAGATCAGCGACCCAAGCGAGCTGAAGGCGACGCTGTCGTCGGCGTTTGGCCGGCCGGGGACGAAGCTGATCGAGGTGATGGTGGACAGGAAGGTGTAGGGCAGTGACGGTGTGGAGGCAGCGTGCACAATGCCTCCACATCGTCGTCCTGGCGAAAGCCAGGACCCATACCGCGTGATCTATCGTGTGCGGGTGGTACTAATCCCGAACGACCAGTCTTCGCCAAACTCCCTGTTGGGGTAATGGGTCCTGGCTTTCGCCAGGACGACATTGGGGGTGGTGCCTACCCCGTCTTCCCCACCCGATACCCCGCCGCCGGATGCGGCGTGTCGAGCCTTGCGCGCCCCGCACCGAACAGCTTCTCCCGCAACGTGCCTTTCGCATACTCCGGCTTGTACCGTCCGCGCCGCGTCAGCTCCGGCACCAGCATGTCGGCGATGTCCTCGAAATCGCCGGGCGAGATCGCGAACGCCACGTTGAGGCCGTCGACGTCGGTCTTCTCGAACCAATCCTCGATCTTGTCTGCGACGCTCTCCGGCGTGCCCACCACGACCGGACCGGCACCGCCGATGCCGACATGCTCGATGACGTCGCGCACGGTCCAGACGCGGTCGGGATCACCGCGGGTGACGTTGTCGAGCGCGCTGCGGCCGGCATCGTTCTGGACGTGCCGGACCTGCTGGTCGAGCTCGTAGCCGGAGAAGTCGATGCCGGTCCATCCCGACATCAGGGCCAGGGCGCCTTCCGGGCTGATATGCGAGCGGTAGTCGGCATATTTCGCCGCAGCTTCAGCCTCCGTGTTGCCGAGGATGATCGTCATCATGTTGAACATGAGGATCTCCGCCGGATTGCGGCCGAGTGCGGCAGCCTCCTGGCGGATCGCGGAGACGCGCGGCGCGATGATCTTGGCCGACGGTCCCGACATGAACACACATTCGGCGTGACGCGCCGCGAACTGGCGGCCGCGCGGCGAGGTGCCGGCCTGGTACAGCACGGGCGTGCGCTGCGGCGACGGCTCGCTGAGATGGATGGTGTTGTTGATGCGGTAGTTCGCGCCCTCGTGATTGACGCGATGAACCTTTGCGGGATCGGTGAAGATGCCGCGCGTCCGGTCGCGCAGCACGGCATCGTCCTCCCAGCTTCCTTCCCAGAGCTTGTAGACGACCTCCATATATTCGTCGGCGATGTCGTAGCGGTCGTCATGTCCGGTCTGCTTGTCCTTGCCGGCGCCGCGGGCGGCGCTGTCGAGATAGCCGGTGACGACGTTCCAGCCGATCCGGCCCTCGGTGAGATGGTCGAGTGTCGACATCCGCCGCGCGAACGGGTAGGGCGGTTCGAAGGACAAATTGCTGGTGACGCCGAAACCGAGATTTTGCGTCACCGCCGCCATCGCCGAGAGCAGGAGCAACGGCTCGTTCGACGGCGTCTGTGCTGCATTGCGCAAGGCTGCGTCAGGGCTGTTGCCATAGACGTCGTAGACGCCAAGCACGTCGGCCAGGAACAATCCGTCGAAACGGCCGCGCTCCAGCGTCCTGGCGAGATCGAGCCAGTAAGGCAGGCGATTATATTCGGCGGTGCGGTCGCGCGGATGGGTCCACAGGCCCGGCGACTGGTGGGCGACGCAATTCATCGCAAAGGCGTTGAGCCTGATCTGCTTGGCCATATTGGTCCCCCGGCGCTCTGTACCGAGCGCTCTTCGAATGATAGACGTGCGCCCCAACTTGGCGAAGTTCTTGCATATAACTTGCACTTGGCAAGGCCAAAATCAGCAACACTGCTGCCCTTGGCAAGCCAATCTCAAGCGAGCAAGAACGAAATCCCAAGAGAACAAGAGAACTACAAGAGAACTACAAGAACAATCCAAGTCCCCGCCACTATCGAAGGCCGTCCTGTCTCGGGTAGGGTCCTTCCTCGAAGTCCGAAAAGCAAATCATGACCAGAGCCGCCGCCATCGCCCGTGCCCGTGAGGATTTCAATTCGGGCGCGTTCCTCGCCGAACTCGACCGCCGCGTCGCCTTCAAGACCGAGAGCCAGAATCCGTCGCGCGGCCCCGAGCTGCGCGCCTATCTGGAACAGGAGATGCAGCCGGCGTTCGCGGAGCTCGATTTTCAAAGCCGCATGGTCGAATCCCCCAGCGGCAAGGCGCCGTTCCTGTTCGCCGAGCATCACGAGAGCGCGTCCGCCCCGACCGTGCTGATTTACGGCCATGGCGACGTCGTCGACGGCATGGAAGGCGAATGGCGCGATGGCCGCGATCCCTGGCGCATGACGGTTGCGGGCACGCGCCTCTACGGCCGCGGCACCGCCGACAACAAGGGCCAGCACAGCATCAACATGGCGGCGCTCCGCGCGGTGCGCGAGGCCCGCGGCGGCAAGCTCGGCTTCAACGCCAAATTCATCGTCGAGATGGGCGAGGAGATCGGCTCGCCCGATCTCGGCAAGGTCTGCGACCTCAATCGCGATGCGCTCAAGGCCGATCTGTTCATGGCCTCCGACGGACCGCGTTTGTCCGCAGATCGCCCGACACTCTTCCTCGGCTGCCGTGGCGGCATCCGCATCCATCTCGACGTGAATTTGCGCGACGGCGGCCATCATTCCGGCAATTGGGGCGGCGTGCTCGCCAACCCCGCGACCATTCTGGTCAACGCGATCTCGACGCTGGTCGACGGCCATGGCCGTCTCCAGCTCGAGGCCCTGAAGCCGCCGCGGCTCACCAACCAGATCCGCAGCTATCTTGCGGACGTGGAGGTGGTGCCGACTGCGGACGAGCCGGCGCTGGCGGAGAACTGGGGCGAGGAAGGCCTGTCGGCGGCCGAACGCCTCTACGCCTGGAACACGCTGGAAGTGCTGGCGATGTCGTCCGGCAATATCGAGAAGCCGGCCAACGCCATTCCCGGCCACGCCAATGCCGTGCTGCAACTGCGTTTTGTCGTCGGCACCAAGGTCGACGGCCTGATCGAGGCCGTCCGCGCGCATCTCGTGCAAAAGGGTTTCCCGATGGTCGAGGTGCGGGCCGCACAGAGCTTTGCCGCCTCGCGTGCCGATTTCGACAGCCCCTGGATCAAATGGGCGGCGGATTCGGTGCGGGAAACCACCGGCAAGGCGCCGGCGGTGCTGCCGAACTTCGGCGGCTCGCTGCCGAACGACGTGTTTTCCGAGATCCTGGGCCTGCCGACGATCTGGGTCCCGCACTCCTATCCCGGCTGCTCCCAGCATGCGCCCAATGAGCACATCCTGCTGCCGTTGACCGAAGAGGCCTTGACGGTGATGGCCGGCCTGTTCTGGGATCTCGGCGAATTGCCCAAACCACTCACCTGAGCCGTTAACCTGAGCGGCGATCCAGTCGAAAGTCACATTCTAATCCGGCCTGATTTGTGCTTGCATCCGGCCGCATCATCCTGAAAGGGGACCAAAAAAGTGAAGCATTTCCGTCACATCGGGCTCGCGCTGGCCGCGACCTTCGTCGTCAGCCAGGCCGGGGCCCAGGAGCTGACCGGCACGCTGAAGAACATCAAGGACACCGGTGCCATCACGCTGGGCTTCCGCGACTCCTCCATCCCGTTCTCCTATCTGGACGACAACCAGAAGCCGATCGGGTTCGCGATGGACATCTGCTACAAGATCGTCGACGCCGTGAAGAAGGAACTCAAGCTCGACAAGCTCGAGGTCAAGCTCAATCCGGTGACCTCGGCGACCCGCATCCCGCTGATGGCCAACGGCACCATCGACCTCGAATGCGGCTCGACCACCAACAATGCCGACCGCCAGAAGCAGGTCGCCTTCACCAACACCCACTTCCTGACCGCCAGCCGCTACGTGTTCAAGAAGTCGAGCGGCCTGAAGTCGATCGATGATCTCAAGGGCAAGACCGTGGTCTCGACTGCCGGCACCACCAACATCAAGCAGCTCACCGAGGCCAATGTTGCGAAAGGCCTCGGCGCCAACATCATCCCGGCCAAGGATCACGCCGAATCCTTCCTGATGGTCGAGACCGATCGCGCGGTCGCCTTCGTGATGGACGATATCCTGCTCGCGAGCCTGGTTGCCGGCTCGAAGTCGCCCGACGACTACGTCATCTCCAAGGACGCCTTCTCCAAGCCCGAGCCCTACGGCATCATGCTGCGCAAGGACGACGCGCCGTTCAAGAAGGTGGTCGATGCGGCGACCGCTGCGCTCTACACCTCGGGCGAAGGCCAGAAGATCTACGAGAAGTGGTTCACGGCCAAGATCCCGCCGAAGGGGCTCAACCTCAACACTCCGATCTCGGCCGAGCTGAAGAACGAGTTCGCCAAGCCGACGGACTCGCCGAACCCGGACGACTACAAGTAAGCTGAGTTGTTCGCCTCTCCCCGCTTGCGGGGAGAGGAAGCAAATTCCGGCCATTCTGGAGGGAGTGGCCGGACATTTGCATAGACGTTTACGACATCTGTGATTGGCGCGTTCGCGCGAGGGACACGTGAACTACCACTGGAACTGGGGAATTTTCTTCGAGCCGAACCCGATGGGGACCGGCACCTATCTCGACATGCTGTTGTCGGGCCTGGTGCTGACCCTGAAGACGGCGGTGCTCGCCTGGATCATCGCGCTGGTGTTCGGCTCGCTCGTCGGCGTCATGCGCACGCTGCCGTCCAAGGCGGCCTACCGGTTCGGCTTCTGCTGGGTCGAGTTCTTCCGCAACATGCCGCTGCTGGTGCAGCTCTTCCTGTGGTTCTTCGTGCTGCCGGAACTGCTGCCGAAATCCGCCGGCCTGTGGCTGAAGCAACTGCCGAATGCGCCGTTCTGGACGGCCGCGATCGGCATCGGCTTCTTCATGTCGGCGCGCGTCGCGGTGCAATTGCAGGCGGGCATCGGTTCGTTGCCGCGCGGGCAGAAGATGGCGGCGACCGCGCTCGGGCTCACCACCGTGCAGGGCTATCGCTACGTGCTGCTGCCGATGGCGTTCCGCATCATCCTGCCGCCGCTGACTTCCGAGTTCCTCAACACCATCAAGAACACGGCGGTGGCCATCACCATCGGCCTGATCGAGCTGACCGGACAGGCGCGCTCGATGCAGGAATTCTCGTTCCAGGTGTTCGAGGCCTTCACCGCCGCGACCATCCTTTATCTCCTCGTCAACGCCGTCGTCGTGACCGCGATGCGCTTCCTCGAGCGCTATGTCGCGATCCCCGGCTACATCACGGGGAAATAGCGCAATGTTCGGTAATCTCGATTTCGACGTCATCCGCCGCGCGCTGCCCTACCTGTTCTACGAGGGCATGACGTTCACGGTGACCCTGACGGCGCTGGCGGGCCTCGGCGGCCTGATCTTCGGCACCGCGATCGCGTTGATGCGACTGTCGGGCTTCAAGGTGCTCGGCCGCATCGCCGGCGTCTATGTCGACTTCATGCGCTCGCTGCCGTTGGTGCTGGTCATCTTCTGGTTCTACTTCCTGGTGCCCTATATCGGGCAGTGGGTGACCGGCGCGTCGCGGCCGATCAGCGTCGGCGCGTTCGCCTCCTCGCTCATCACCTTCATCATGTTCGAGGCGGCGTACTTCTCCGAGATCATGCGCGCCGGCATCCAGTCGATCTCGCGCGGCCAGCCCGCCGCCGCCAACGCGCTCGGCCTGACCTACGCCCAGACCATGCGCTACGTCGTGCTGCCGCAGGCGTTCCGCAACATGCTGCCGGTGCTGCTGACGCAGACCATCGTGCTGTTCCAGGACACCTCGCTGGTCTACGTGCTCTCGATCCCGGACTTTCTGGGCGCGGCGAGCAAGGTCGCGCAGCGCGACGGCCGCCTGGTCGAGATGTACCTGTTCGCCGCCGTCGTCTACTTCACCATTTCCTGTGTCGCGTCCTTCGGCGTGCGTCGCCTCCAGGCGCGCATCGCCATCATTCGATAGAGCGTGTCGGTCATGATCGAAATCAGCCACGTCAACAAATGGTACACCCCGACCTTCCAGGTGCTGACCGACTGCACCACCAGCGTCACCAAGGGCGAGGTCGTCGTGGTCTGCGGTCCCTCGGGTTCGGGCAAGTCGACGCTGATCAAATGCGTCAACGCGCTCGAGCCGTTCCAGGAGGGCGACATCAGCGTCGACGGCACCAAGGTCAACGATCCCAGGACCGACCTGCCGAAGCTTCGCTCGCGCGTCGGCATGGTGTTTCAGCACTTCGAGCTGTTCCCGCATCTCAAGATCATCGAGAACCTCTGCCTTGCCCAGCAGAAGGTGCTGGGACGGCCGTACGACAAGGCGGTGGCGAAAGGCATGCAGCTCCTGGAGCGCGTCGGCCTGAAGGAGCAGGCGCAGAAATTCCCGGCGCAGCTCTCCGGCGGCCAGCAGCAGCGCGTTGCGATCGCGCGCGCGCTCGCGATGGATCCGATCGTCATGCTGTTCGACGAGCCGACCTCGGCGCTCGATCCTGAAATGGTCAGCGAGGTGCTCGACGTCATGGTCGATCTCGCCCGCGAGGGCATGACCATGATGGTCGTCACGCACGAGATGGGCTTTGCCCGCAAGGTCGCCAACCGCGTGATCTTCATGGATCGCGGCGAGATCGTCGAGGACGCGGCGAAGGAGGATTTCTTCGGCAAGCCGCGCAGCGACCGCGCGCAGAAGTTCTTGTCGAAGATTCTGTCGCATTAACCGGCGCCGTCATTCCGGGGCGATGCGAAGCATCGAACCCGGAATCTCGAGATTCCGGGCTCATTCGCTTTGCGAATGCCCCGGAATGACGGATCGAGGGTTTATCGGGCTCGCTAAATCTCCTATACCCGTGGCCAAATCCCCTTTTCCCGCCAGGAGACCTGCCTTGGACTCGATCGCCTACGTCAACGGCTCATTCGTCCCGCTCTCGGACGCCAAAATCTCGGTTCTCGACCGCGGCTTCCTGTTCGCCGACGGCATCTACGAGGTCTCGGCCGTGCTGGACGGCAAGCTGGTCGACAACGCCTCGCATCTGGCGCGGCTGGAGCGTTCCGTCGGCGAGATCAGCTTGAGGCTGCCGGAGACGGTCGAGCGCATCACCGAGCTGCAGAAGGAACTGATCGCGCGCAACAAGCTCGGGAGCGGCCTCGTCTATCTCCAGGTTACGCGCGGCGCCGACAAGGGCCGCGACTTCCCGTTCCCCAAGGCTGATGTCAGGTCGAGCCTGGTGATGTTCACCTCGGAAAAGGACATCATCAATGCCGCCTCGGCCAAGACCGGCATCAACGTGATCACCGTGCCCGACATCCGCTGGGAGCGGCGTGACATCAAGAGCGTGGCGCTGCTGGCGCAGGTGCTGGCGAAGCAGGCCGCGGCGGAGGCCGGTGCAGGCGAAGCCTGGATGCTGCAGGATGGATACGTCACCGAGGGCGGTTCATCGTCGGCGTTCATCCTGACGAAGGACGATGTCATCGTCACGCGCAAGAACTCCAACGCGATTCTGCCGGGCTGTACGCGCAAGGCCGTGATCGCGCTCGCGGAAGAACGTCAGCTCCGCGTCGAGGAGCGGTCCTTCACGGTCGCCGAGGCGCTCGCCGCCAAGGAAGCCTTCATCACCTCGGCCTCGTCGTTCGTGCAGCCGGTGGTCGCGATTGATGGCAAGACAATCGGCGACGGCAAGCCCGGCCCGATGGCGACGCGTCTGCGCGAGATCTACGTGGAATTCGCCAGGGCGACGGCGGTTTAGGACGTACCTCAGGTGTCATCGCCCGCGAAGGCGGGCGATCCAGTACTCCGTGACGCCCGTGAATGAATCGAGAGGCTGCGGCGTACTGGATGCCCCGCCTTCGCGGGGCATGACAGTTGAGCGTGTGGTAGCGGCGTTGCGTCCAGCACGCCGCCACTGACACCACCCCTCACGCCACCGACGCCTTCACCTTCACCGGATGGACCGCGCGGAACGAGATCGCGATCCTGTTCCACGCGTTGATGGTGCCGATCAGCATGGTGAGGTTGACCGTCTCCTGCTCCGAGAACTGCGCGCGGACCTGCTCGTAGACGTCGTCAGGGGCGTGCGTCTCGGAGATCAGCGTCACCGCTTCGGTCCAGGCCAAGGCGGCGCGCTCGCGATCGGTGTAGAGCGGAGATTCGCGCCAGGCATTGAGAAGATAGAGCCGCTGCTCGGTCTCGCCGCGCTTGCGGGCGTCCTCGGTGTGCATGTTGATGCAGAAGGCGCAACCGTTGATCTGCGACGCCCGTGTCTTGACCAGTTCGATCAGGGATTGCTCCAGGCCGCTGGCCTTGATCTGATCGTCCACCGCGATCAGGGCTTTGAGCGTGTCGGGCGCGGCCTGATAGTAGTTCATGCGGGGCTTCATGGTCGTTCTCCTTTTGCTGGGGTGACGTCAGTGGGCTCCACCGGCCGAGGTCTGGCCGGGCTTCTTCAGGAAGAGGACGGCGATCAGGGCCACGATCAGCGCCATGCCGAGCAGGTAGAAGGTGTCGCTGAAGGCCAGGATATAGGCCTGCTTCTGCACGATATGGCCGATTGCGACATAGGCACGATGCGACGCATCCGCACGATCGAGGATGCCGTGATTGACGAAATATTGAGTGAGCTGTTCCAGCCGCGTGCGGGTGGCCTGCTCGAACATCGAGACCGACTGCATCAGAACGTTGGAGTGATACTGCTCGCGCTTGGTCAGCACGGTCTGGAGCAGCGCAATGCCGATGGCGCCGCCGAGGTTGCGCATCATGTTGAATAGGCCTGATGCGGAGCCGGCATTCTCCGGCTCGATTCCGGCCGTGGCGACGGCCGAGAGCGGCGCGAACACGAACGCCTGTCCGACGGCGCGAACGACGTTGGGCCAGAACAGCTGATCGGTGGCGTAGTCGTTCGTCATATAGATGTTCATGAAATTGGAGGCTGCGAACAGCGCAAAGCCGATGCTGATGATGATCCGGGCGTCGAAGCGTTGCATCAGCCGCGGCACCAGAGGGATCAGCAACAGCTGCGGCAAGCCGGTCCAAGCCAGAACCATGCCGATCTGTTCGGCATTGTAGCCCTGGATACGCGACAGATAGACCGGCATGATGAACACAGAACCGTACAGCGCGATACCGAGAAGGAAGTTGGCGAGGATGCCGAAGCCGAAATTGCGGCGAACCAGCAGACGCAGGTTCAACAGCGGTTTCTTCGCAGTCAGCTCGATCACGAGGAAAGCGGTCAACGCAATGACGGCGATAATGGACAGTTTGACGATGAAGGGCGAGCCGAACCAGTCGTCCTTGTTGCCTTCTTCCAGCACGGTCTGCAGCGCGGAGAGGCCGATCGCCATGGTGACGATACCCGGCCAGTCGCCCTCGCGCAGCAGCGACAGCTTCATCGGCTTCGCCTCCAGCGAGAACCACAGCATCGCGATCATCAGCGTGCCGGGAACCAGGTTGACGTAGAAGATGTACTCCCAGCCCCAATTCTCGGTGAGATAGCCGCCGATGGTCGGGCCGATCGCGGGTGCGAATGTCGCAGAGATCGCAAACAGCGCAAGTCCGATCGGCTGTTTCGCCTTCGGCAACAGCGTGATGATCAGTGTGAACGCCATCGGGATCAGCACGCCGCCGCTAAAGCCCTGCACGGCGCGAAGGACGATCATTTGCGGCAGGTCCTGCGCCAGCGCGCAGGCCGCCGAGAACACCAGAAATAAGATCGCGTTGGTGAGGAGGTAGATGCGGATCGAGAACACCTGGGCGAGCCAGCCCGACAGCGGGATCACCACGATCTCCGCGATCAGATAGGAGGTCGAGATCCAGCCGCCGTCGTCGATGCCGGCACCGATCGCGCCCTGGATGTCGGCGAGCGAAGCGTTGACGATCTGGATGTTCAGCACCGCCATGAAGGCGCCGAGCGTCGCGCCGATCACCGCGATCCAGGTCTTGGCCGACACGGCCGGAATCGTGGGAGCTGCGGCCGGCGCGGGGAAGTTGGCGGCGGAGGCGGCGTTGACGGTCGGTTGGAGCGTGCTCATGGAAGCCTCGTCTCGGTTACGGAGACAGGATGCGCTGGGCGGATGGTTTCGATAATCGCGGAAGTCCTGGAAGGATCGTCCGGCGGGACTTGATAATCCCGCCGGTTTTGCAGCCTCACCCGCCGTTCGGATGGACCGTGTTGTCAGCGAGGCGCTTTGCCGTCTCGCGCTCAGCCAGCACTGCGGCCTTGGTGTCGACGGTCGGCACCGCCGACATGCCGGGCCGCAGCAGGCCGGTGAGGCTGTGATCGTCGAGCACGATCTTCACCGGGACGCGCTGCACGATCTTGGTGAAATTGCCGGTGGCGTTATCGGGCGGCAGCAGCGCGAATTCGAGCCCGCTGGCCGGCGACAGGCTGTCGACATGACCGCGCAGGGTCTGGCTGCGGAAGCTGTCGACGCGCAGCTCGACCGGCTGGCCGGCGCGGACATGGGTGAGTTGCGTCTCCTTGAAGTTCGCGACCACATAGACCGCATCGAGCGGCACCACCGCCATCAACTGCGTGCCGGCCTGCACGTACTGGCCGACGCGCAAGCTACGGGCGCCGACCGTGCCGTCTACCGGTGCGGTGATCTCGGTATAGGACAGGTTCAACGCCGCCTGCTGCGCGACCGCGCGGGCGCGTTCGAGCTGGGCCGTGGCCTGGGCGCGCTGGGTGGTGAGCACGTCGACCTTGCGCTGTGCGGCCTGAAGGCCTGATTTGGCGTGCTGCAATTGCGCGTTGCTGGCGCGCAGCGCGGCATCGGTCTGCTGTGCGCGCTGGATCGTGCCGGAGCCCGACTTCATCAGGTCGTCGTAGCGGGCGCGCTCCTCCTGGGCGAATTTCAGATTGGCGTCCGCAGCCGTGACATCGGCCGTGCTCTGCTCGATGATCGGCTGTTGCAGTTCGAGCTGGGCATCGAGGTTGCGCACGGAAGCCTCCGCGGCGGCGACATCGGCGCGGGCCTGATCGAGCGCCGCCTTGAAGTCGCGGTCGTCGATCCTGGCCAGCACCTGGCCGGCTTTGACCTTTTCGTTGTCGCCGACCAGGACCTTCGCGATGTAGCCGGAAACCTTCGGCGCGACGATCGTGGAGTCCGCCTTGACATAGGCGTCGTCGGTCGTCTCGAGATAGCGGCCGTTGATCCAGTAGTCGTGTCCGTAATAGACGGCCGCTGTCGTGCCCGCGAGGAGCGCGAGTATCAGGGCCGTGCGCCGGAGCTTGTCACGGATCGGCACAAGCAGCGGCGCCTTGGAATAATCTTGAGTGATTTCAGTTGCTTGCTGGAAGTTTTCGGTGCGGGGCATCTCGGACATGACGGTCTCCTATCGGCTGGCAGGGACTATCGGTCTTTCCAGTTCGAGCGATAATCGGCGAAATGCTGAAAGGATTATCCACTCGGGGTGGATAGTCCGGGGTTCGCCCTGGTGTGTGGTCTACCGAACCAGACGTGCGACTGCCCCAGAGCGATTGCCGCGCCTGTCGAGCGATTGCTGCTAACCCATGCGCCATGTCACACGCGGGATGATCTGGTAGATAATCAGGGCGAAAACCTTGAGATTATCGACCAAGAGCGGATAATCAGGCGGCATGGACCGATTGACCAGCCTCGAAGTCTTCAGCCGGGTGGTCGAGACCGGCGGCTTCTCCGCAGCAGCCCGCAAGCTCAACATGTCGACCACCATGGTGAGCAATCACGTCCAGGCGCTGGAAGACCGGCTCGGCGTGAGGCTGCTTCAGCGCACCACGCGCAGGGTCAACCTCACCGAGATCGGCAAGGCCTATTACGACCGCTGCGTCCAGATCCTCGCCGATATCGAACAGGCCGACGATATCGCGAGCGAATTGCAGTCGGTGCCCCGCGGAACGTTGCGCGTCCACGTCGCCACGCACATGGTGCCGTTCGTCGCGCCCGTTGTGGCGAAACTCCTGTCGACGTATCCGGAGCTCAAGATCGATCTGCGCATGGGCGAGGCCGATGTCGATCTCATCGAGGAAGGCTACGACGTTGCCCTGCGCATGACGCCGCCGCCGGATTCGAGCCTGATCGTGCGGAGCCTCGCCACCTGGCGTCACGTGCTGTGCTGTTCCCACGAATATATCGAGAAGCACGGCCGGGTGCAGAAGCTCGACGAGCTCACTGCGCATAATTGCGGCCGTCACCTGAACTATCCGTTTGGCGATGAATGGCGCTTCCTCGATCGCAAGGGCACGCCGGCATCGGTACGGATATCCGGCAGCTTCGTCACCAACAGCGGAGAAGCGCTACGGAAGGTCGCGCTGGGGGGCGCTGCCGTCTGCCTGATGGCGGGGTTTCTCATTCAGGACGACCTCGAAGCCGGTCACCTCGTGCGCCTGTTGCCGGAATATCGGACGGTCGAGCTGTCCATGAACGCTGTCTATCCACATCGCCATCATCTGTCGGCGAAGGTGAGAACCTTCATCGACATGCTGGTGGCGCACAGCGCCGAGCAGCAGAAGCTGATCAATCCTTATTCATGACCGGTGCGGCGGCGGCAGCCGCCCGAACACGCCGTCAAGCGCGATGCCGATCGCGAGCAAGCGACGATCGCTGCCTGCCGGGCCGTCGAGCTCAAGGCCAATCGGCAATTTGCTCGTCGCGCCGAGCGCGATTGGAATCTGGACACCGGGATTGCCGGCATTGCTGCCGGGATCGGTGTTTCACGTCAACCGTGGGCGCGCATTTCTGCCGGCGATGCGGCGATCACATCGGCGAGACGCCGTTCGACCTCCGGCTTCACCTTCGCGACCGCGATGTCCTTGACCGGGCCGTAGCCACGGATCTCCATCGGAGCCTTGGCGATCGCAATGAAATCGGGCAGGCGCGCCGCGTCGAGTTCGTGCAGCATCCGTTCGATCACGCCCTCATACCAGGAGATCAGCTCCCGCTCGGTGCGCCGCTCGGCGGTGTAACCGAACGGATCGAGCGGCGTCCCGCGCAACCCCTTCAACCGCGCGAGCAGGGCAAGTGGCGTCTGGATCCACTGGCCGAAGGCGCGCTTGCGCGGACGGCCACGGGCGTCGCGTTCGGATGGCAGGAACGGCGGCGCAAGGTGATACTGGACGCTAAAACCGTCCTCGAACTCGCGCTTCAGTTCGTCGAGGAAGCCGGTCTGCATGTGCAGGCGCGCCACCTCGTACTCGTCCTTGTAGGCCATCAGCTTGAACAGCGCGCGTGCGACGGCCTCGGTCATCGCCTCGCTGCTCAGCGCAGCTTCGGCGTTGCGAACCTTATCGACGATCGTCCGGTAGCGTGCCGCATAAGCTGCGTTCTGATAGGCGGTGAGGAAATCGGCGCGGCGGGCGATGAGCTGGTCGAGCGTCTCGGTTTTGGGCGTATCGTCCGCCATCGGCAGAGAGTCCGGATCGGCGGCGGCGATCCGGCCCCAGGCAAAGGCCTGCTTGTTGCGCTCGACCGCGATGCCGTTGAGCTCGATCGCGCGCAACAGCGCTTGCAGCGAGACGGGGATCAGTCCGCGCTGCCAGGCAAAGCCCAGCATGATGATGTTGGCATAGACGGCATCGCCCAGCAGCCGTTCGGCCAGCGCGTTGGCGTTGATGGTGTCGAGATTGTCGTTGCCGACGACCTGCCGGATCGCGCGCAGGCGGGCGGGCGAGGCGAGATCGGCATCGCGGAAGCGAACGACGTCGCCGGTCGGCATCTCCGCCGTGTTGACAGCGGCGCGCGTACCGCGGCGATAGGTGCCGGACGCCTTCGGCGCGGAGCTGACGACGAGGTCGCAGCCGATCAGCGCATCGGCCGCGCCCTGGTCGATGCGGACCTGATGCAACGCTTCGGGCGAGGCGGCGAGGCGGATAAAGCTCAGCACCGGGCCAAACTTCTGCGCAAAGCCGGTGAAGTCGAGGACCGAGACGCCGCTTCGCTCCAGATGCGCGGCCATGCCGATCAGCGCGCCGACGGTGATCACGCCGGTGCCGCCGACGCCTGTTACCAGCAGGTCGTAGGGACGGTCGAGCGTGACGGGAGCGGGCAGGGGAAGCGTCGCCGCGCGGCCGACCGCATCGATCTCGCTCGCGCTCTTCTTCCGGCGCGTCGCGCCTTCGACAGTCACGAAACTGGGACAGAAGCCGTTGAGGCAGGAAAAATCCTTGTTGCAGGTCGACAGGTTGATTTGCCGCTTGCGGCCGAACGGCGTCTCCTTCGGCTCGACGCTGAGGCAGTTGGATTCGACCGAGCAGTCGCCGCAGCCCTCGCAGACGAGGTCGTTGATATAGGCAAAACGCTTGGGGTCGGCCATCTGCCCGCGCTTGCGGCGGCGCCGCTTCTCGGTGGCGCAAGTCTGCTGGTAGATCAGGACGGAGACGCCGGAGACCTCGCGCAGCTCGCGCTGCACGGGGTCCATTTCCTCGCGCGGATGGATGGTGACGCCGATAGGCAGGTCCGCCGGCGAAAACTGCGCGGGATCGTCCGACACCAGCGCGATGCGCGCCACACCTTCAGCACGGACGCTATGCGCGATGGCATGGACACTGATGGGGCCGTCGACCGGCTGGCCGCCGGTCATGGCGACGGCGTCGTTGAACAGGATCTTGTAGGTGATGTTGGCCTTGGCGGCGATCGCCTGCCGGATCGCCATCGAGCCGGAGTGATAGTAGGTGCCTTCGCCGAGATTCTGGAAGATGTGCCTGTTGCCGGTGAATCTCGACGACGCTGCCCAGTTCACGCCCTCGCCGCCCATCTGGATCAGCGACGACGTCTCGCGGTCCATCCAGCTCGCCATGAAGTGGCAGCCGATGCCGGCCAGCGCCTTCGAGCCCTCAGGCACCTTTGTCGACGTGTTGTGTGGGCAGCCCGAGCAGAAATAAGGCGTACGTGTCGCACCGCTGACGTTGATCGTGCGGGCGGCTTCCGGCATCAAGGCGGCCGCGCGTGCGGCGAGATTGAGGCCCGGAAACATCGGATCGAGCCGGCGGGCGAGCACGCCAGCCAGCGCACGCGGCGACAATTCGCCGATCCAGGAGATCAGCCGCGCCCCTCGCTCGTCATGCTTGCCGACCATGCGCTCGGGCTTGGTGCCGGGATAGTCGTAGAAATACTCCTTGAACTGGCTCTCGATGATGCCGCGCTTTTCCTCGACAACGAGGATCTCGCGCTTGCCCTTCACGAAGTCCATCGCGTCATGTAGCGCCAGCGGCCAGACCATGCCGACCTTGTAGACGTCGATGCCGATGCTGCGGCAGGCCGCCTCATCGAGGCCCATCAGCCGCAGCGCTTCCATCAGGTCGAGATGCGCCTTGCCTGTGGTGACGATGCCGTAGGTGGCGTTCGGAATGTCGTAGATGTGGCGGTCGATCGGATTGGCCTTTGCAAAGGCATAGACCGCGTGCTTCTTCGCCTCCAGCCGCTCCTCGATCTGCGGTCCCGGCAGGTCCGGCCAGCGATAATGCAGGCCGCCCGGCGGCGGCGTGAAGTCGGGCGTGCGGAAGGCGCGCGGCGGGCGCAGCGCGACGGATGCGCCTGACTCCACGATCTCCGAGATCGCCTTGAAGCCGACCCACATGCCGGAGAAGCGGCTCAGCGCGTAGCCATATTCGCCGAACGCCAGATATTCGCCGACATCGGCTGGATGCAACGTCGGCATGAACCAGCTCATGAAGGCGACGTCGGACTGGTGCGGCATCGAGGAGGAGACGCAGCCATGGTCGTCGCCGGCGACCACCAGCACGCCGCCATGCGGCGAGGAGCCATAGGCATTGCCGTGCTTGAGCGCATCGCCGGAGCGGTCGACGCCGGGGCCCTTGCCGTACCAGAGCCCGAACACGCCATCGACCTCGCGCTCCGCTTGAGTCTCGACCTGTTGCGAGCCGAGCACGGCGGTTGCCGCGAGGTCCTCGTTCACGGCCGGGAGGAATTCGATGCGGTCCCGCTTGAGACGCTCCTGGATGCGCCACAGCTCGAGATCGATGCCGCCGAGCGGCGAGCCGCGATAGCCGGAGATGAAGCCGGCGGTGTTGAGACCGCGCATACGGTCGCGCTTTGCCTGGTCGAGCGCGATGCGGACGATGGCCTGCGTACCCGTGAGGAAGACGCGGCCGTCCTCGCGGTCGTAGCGGTCGGAGAGCTCGTAAGCGTCGAGTGACGGAATGGCGTCCATGGTGGACCTCGCGCGGCATCCTGCCTGAAGCTGGAAGATTATGCCTGGGAGGCTGGTAGGTCTTACCTATTTGTCCCGCATAGATCAAAATTTCGGTAGAATTTTGCGCAAGGCAATCAAATTTGGTAGATGTTCTCGGCCCGGGGAGGCCTCCATGATCGAAGAACAGGACACGCGAATACTCGCCCACCTTCAGAAGGATGGTCGCGCCACCAATCAGCAGCTCGCCGACGAGATCGGCATGTCCACCTCCGCCTGCTGGCGCAGGGTGCGCGCGCTGGAGGAGAGCGGCGTCATCCAAGGCTATGCGGCGCTGGTCGCGCGCGAGCAGGCGGGATTTACGATGTCGGCCATCCTCCACGTCTCGCTGGAGCGGCACGATGCGAAGTTCGTCGACGAATTCGTGGCCAGGGTCACGACGCGCCGCGAGGTGCTGGAATGTTTCGCGACCACGGGCGACGCCGATTATCATTTGCGCGTCGTCGTGCAGGACATGGCGGCCTATAACAGATTCCTCGACGAGTTCATGTTCCGCATCCCCGGCATCCGCTATGTCCGCAGCAATGTGGTGCTGAAGGAGATCAAGACCGGCGTGGCGCTGCCGTTCTGAGACAACGACGGGACTCACACTGCCTCAGTCCGGCTGCGCCGGCGCAGTTGGCGCAGCGACAGTGCATGCAGCAGGATCGAGCTTGGCACGACGAAGGCCGGGGTCAGCACGTTCGGAAAGGTATCAATGGCCATGCTCGGGCCATCCGGAACGATGAGCTGGAACGGGCCAGGCGACATCGCCATTCCCAGGGCGATCGCAACGGCGAAGTCTGCGAGGCCGAAGATATTCCAGAAGATCGCACCTGTCCGCCCCTCGGCCGTCCCGGCCGCCAAGGCGATCGCCACCGGCACCGCGAACAGTCCGGTCAGCACGTCGCCGGCTCCTGCCGGCAATGCCCAGACGCCCGGCAGCACCCCGCGCAGCCAGTAAGCGAGCCATTGACTGCCAAAGATGCGATAGACCTGAAGGGCGATGAGCCACGTCGCCGGCATTGCATCGAGCAATTGTCCGACCCGCTTCGATAGCATCAGCACCGGAGCGCCGACGATCACTGGCAGCAGGATCGCCGCGGGAAGCAGCGGCAAGGAGGAGGCACCCGTGCGGAATGCACCATTGATGGATGCCGTCCAGGCGAGGGCAGCCCAAAGCGTGAAGGGGACTATGACGACCAGCCAGGTCGCCCGGCGTTGCTCTGGCGTCAACGCGGTGTTTTCGAGCCCGAGCCACAGGCCGAGCGCAATGAGCCCATGGGCCAGCAGCCGAACGCCGAGGGCCGGAAAGCCGCTCTGCGGAAGTGCGGGGAGCGAGTAGATCAGCCAGGTCCACAGGATCGTGAATAGAACGGTCCACATCAAGCCGAGCCGGATGGCAGGCTGGGCCGGGGCGGCAACGGAAGCAGCATCGCTGTTCATCGGCGTTCCCTAGAGAGAGGTCGGCTGCGGTGGACGCACGAGATCGCGGCCAGCGGCCATCTCAGGCCGTTTTTTCTTCCGATCCGGACCTCACCAGAATCATGAAGACGAGAACATGGCTGACGAGCAGCAGCGGCACGTAGAGGGCTGGAATATAAATGCCGGCGCCGAAGAGGCCGGGATCCTGGATTTTCGTCACGCCCACATAGTAGGCATTCAGGAGATCCAGCGTGCCCCAGACGTTGAACGCCCAGACCACCGGAATTGCGATCGACCATCGCCAGGAGAGTGCTGCGATTGACGCGAGCGCGAGAGTGGCGGCAATAAGGTCCCCCCATCCGACCTCGGCGGCAAAATTCGGGCTCAACTCCGCGGATACGAATCCCGCCACCATGAAATTCATGCCGAAGAACCTGAACGCGTTGAAGGCCGCGAGCAGTCTCAGGGCCTCATAGCGCGGCATGGCGCGGAGTGCCGGCCAGACGTAGATCGAAGCCACCACCGCGCTTGTCAGGAAAGCGCCGGCGACGCTGAGCACGAAGGGAAGGTTGAAGCTTTGCGGCACGTTCGGATGTCCTTGTGGTGGCCTGTCCGGCCAGTGTGGTCGAAGCCGGTGGGTTCGGCGTCGGCGGACGCTCAGGGCTTGGCCATCAGCAGACCGAGCGGCATCAGCGGACCGACTGCGATGTAGTCGTGGTCCATGAGTTCCCGCCGCGCGAGCGGCAGGCCCTCCATGATCGCGTGTCCCTCGGCGACATCCCTGACATTCAACAGGAATACGGCGCCGCGCCCGTCGGATCGCGAATACCATTCGCGAACCGTTCCGTTGAGATAGAGCTGCACGGTCTGCCTGATTTCATCGGGCATGACGGCCATGATCTGATCTCGGGTGACGCCCGCCTTGACGGTCAGGATGACCATGACCCCCGTTGTCGGCGACGCGGTCTGTGATTGGGCAAGTGAAGGATCGGCCATGGAGGTTGCGCCTGTGAGTATGAGGGTGACTGCCAAGACGACGTTCAGGACGACGTCGCGGATTGTCTTCATCGATTTCATGTCTCCGATCGCGGCGGTTACGGCGACGGCACGGCTCATTTGCAATTCGGATGTAAGGCCGCTTCCCGCGAGTTACTATTCGCGATAATGTTGACGGGCTATGAAGCAGAACTTCACAGTCAGGCACGGTGCACTGGACGGCGTGGAGGCGTTCCTGAGTGTCGCCCAGCATCGCAGTTTCCGCCGAGCGGCAGCTGAGCTCGGGGTCACGCCATCGGCCATCAGTCAGGCGATACGCGCGCTCGAGGCGCGCGTCGGCGCCGCGCTCTTCATCCGCACGACCCGCAGCGTCGGTTTGACCGAAGCCGGCGAAAGATTCCTTGCGCGCGCCAGACCCGCCTTCGAGGAGCTCGTCGCGGCAAGCGGGGCGGCGCGCGAGCTCGGACAGCGACCGGCCGGCCTCCTGCGTCTCACCGTGCCGCGCTCCGTCGTGCCGATCCTGCTGGAGCCGCTGATCGCGTCGTTCTGCCGGGCATTTCCCGAGATCGAGGTGGAGCTTGCCGCAAGCGAAGAACTGGTCGACCTCGCAGCCGAAGGTTTTGACGCCGGCATCAGGTTGGGCCAGTTCATCGCCCCCGACATGGTCGCGGTGCGCCTGACGAATCCGCTACCGCTCATTATCCTCGGCAGCCCGGCTTACCTTGCCCGCCGCGGTCGGCCCGAGCGGCCAGACGATCTGCGCGAGCACGCGTGCTTGAGATTGCGACGATCGAACGGTGCGCTTGCGTCATGGTCGCTCGACGACAACGGTCGTTCGATCGAGATTGTGGTTGCGGGACCTTTCATCGCCAACGACTTCCCGACGATGCTCGGAGCCGCCGTCGAAGGTGTGGGTCTTGCGCAAGTGCCCGCACCGCTGGCCACCGGTGCCATGGCGGCGGGCAAGCTCGTTCCCGTCCTGGAGCAATTCGCGCCGATGACGCCGGGCGTGTTCCTGTACTATCCCGGTCACCGACAAATCATGCCGAAGTTGCGGGCCTTTATCGATCATGTGAAGGGCCGCTCAGGCGGCGCGAGCTGATCTACCGTTGCTCCCGCACGAACCGATTGCGCAGCGTGCCGATGCCGGTGATATCGATCTCCACGACATCGCCATGCTTGATGTCCGGCGAGGCACCGTCGGTGCCCATCCAGATCACATCGCCCGGCCATAGCGTAAAGTACTTGGTCAGCTCGACCAGGAACGGCACCACGCCGAAGATCATGTCGTTGGTGTAGAAGCGGTTGGTCTCCTTGCCGTTGACGCGGACGACGGTCTCCATCCTGGCGAGATTCGCCTCGGTCTCGATCCACGGGCCCATCGGCTTGAACGTGTCGGCGTTCTTCGAGCGCCACAGGCTGCGATCCGCCTTCTGCCAGCTGCGCTCGCTGACGTCGTTGCCGATGGTGTAGCCGAACACGCAATCCATCGCGTTCTGCTTGGTGAGGTGTTTGACCTTCTTGCCGATGACGACGACGAGCTCGCCCTCGTAGTGGATCTTGTCCGTCGCGAAAGAGGGGATCACGACCTCCTCGTCGTGTGCGATCAGCGCGTTCTGCGCGCGATAGCCGATCTCGGGCCTGTCAGGCACGGCCGGCACCTCGCCGCGCTTGTCGGCGGCCTCCTTCAGGTGCTTCAAATAGTTCAGGCCGACGCAATAGAAGGTGCGCGGGATCAGCGGCAGCTCGATCTTCACCTCGCCAAGCGGAAGCGTGCGCGAGGTGCGCTGCCATTCGCGGAAGGGATCGCCGTCGATTGCGATGACCCGGTCGCCTTCAACGATCCCCCAGGAGGTCTTGTCCGAGGCGGAGAATTTCAGCCAGCGCATGTCGGATCCTCCAGTTATTCCGCAGCATCGCGCGGCTGCACCTTCCAGGCGCCGGCGGCAGGCCGCCTCAAGCCGAGATTTTCCCGCAGCGTCTTGCCGCGATAGTCCTTCTGGAACAAGCCGCGCCGCTGCAACTCCGGCACGATATGGCGAACGAAATCGGCGTAGGAGCCGGGCACGTAGGTGGCCGCGATGACGAAGCCGTCGCAGCCGCGCTCGACGAACATCTCTTCGAGCTTGTCCGCGATCTCCTTGGGGCCGCCGACCATCGCGTCCTGCACCTGGCCGCGGCCGGAGAAGGTGACGAAATCGCGCGCGCTCGGATTGCTCTTGCCTGAATTCTTCAGCACGCCGTCGCGGATGCCCAGAATGCCCTGCATGCTCTTCAGCTCTTCCGTGGTCAGCGGCGCGTCGAGGTCCTTGGAGGCGAAATCGTAATTGAGCGCTTCGGCGAGCAGCGACAGCGCGTCGATCTGGAGCGGCAGCTTGTTGATCAGCGCCATCTTGTCTTCGGCTTCGGCCTTGGTCGCGCCGCAGACCGGCGTCGTCAGGTTGCAGAGGAACATCTGCTCGGGATCGCGGCCGGCTTTGGCCGCCTCGTTGCGCACGGCCGCATAACCCTCCTTGGCCGCGGCGAGGTTGCGCGCGGCGGTGAAGATCACCTCGCCCCAGCGGCCGGCAAAGCGCTGGCCGCGGCCGGATGCGCCGGCCTGGATGATGACAGGATGGCCCTGTTGCGAACGCGGCACGGTGAACGGCCCGCGCGACTTGAAGGCTGCTCCCTTGTGATCGAGCCGCTTCACCTTGGCCGGATCGGCAAAGCGGCCGCTCCTCTTGTCCATGATGAGCGCGCCGTCCTCCCACGTGTCCCAGTGGCCGAGGACGACCTCCATGAACTCGTCGGCGCGGTCGTAGCGGGAATCGTGTTCGGGATGGGAGTCCCGGCCCATGTTGAGCGCCTCGCCGTCATTGAGCGAGGTGACGACGTTCCAGCCCGCGCGCCCGCCGGACATCAAATCGAGCGTCGCGAAGCGGCGCGCGACGTCGAACGGCTCGTAATAGGTGGTCGAGCAGGTCGCGCCAAGGCCGAGCTTGTCGGTGACCATGCCCATCGTGGTCAGCACGATCAGCGGGTCCATCTTCACGCAGCGGATGCCGTATTCGACGGTATGGGCGTGGTCGTTGCCGTAGCGGTCCGGCATCGCCAGGCGATCGTCGAAGAAGGCCATGTGAAACTTGCCGGCTTCGAGGATCCTGGCGATCTCCTGATAGTAATCCGCCGACATCGAATCGTCGCGCGAGTCCGGATGCCGCCAGGAGCTCGGCAAATTGGTGCAGTTTTGCGCCTGGAGGAAGCCGACCAGTACCATCTGCCGCGTCATGCTGCTGTTCTCCGAATTGCGTCAGGCCAGATCGAGCACCGTGTCGAGCCGGTATTCCCGCGCCAGCGCGCGCAGCTTGTCCCAGGTGGCATCCTCGACCTCGATGCCGTCACGCAGCCGCTGTTGCTCGCGCACGCCCTCGATCTCGCCGGGATAGTAGACGCCCGTGCTGCCCTCGGAGGGCGGGGTCGATTTCAGATAGCGCGCGAATTCGGCGACCTCGCGCTTGAACTCCTTCAGCGGGCGGAACGCGGCGACGTTGAACACCGCCATGAAGCAGCCGTCATTGTGCCGCCCCGTCGGCTCGACGCCGAAGCCGAGACCGGTGAGCAGGCCGCACAGCACCTCGACCATGGCGGCAAGCCCGCTGCCCTTGTAGCCCTCGGTGCCGCCGAGCGGCAGCAGCGCGCCGCCCTTGCGATACTGGGTCGGGTCGTTGGTGTGCCGTCCCTCGGCATCGATGATCCATCCCGTCGGGATCTTATCGCCGCGGGCCACAGCGAGCTGGATCTTGCCGGCGGCGACCGCCGAGGTCGCCATGTCCAGGTAGAACGGCGCATCGAGATCGGACGGCACCGCGATCGAGATCGGGTTGGTGCCGAGCCGCGCCTCCTTGCCGCCGAACGGCGCCACGTGCTTCGGCGAGCGGCCGGAGTCCGCGGTTGCAATCCCGATCATGCCTTCGCGCATCGCCATCAGCGGATAAGCGGCGAGGCGGCCGACATGGCTCTGCCGGAACACGGTGCAGGCGGCGACGTTCGCCGTCTTCGCCTTCTCGATCGTCAGCGCCATTGCCTTGGCGTTGACGTGGAAACCAAATCCCCAATGGCCGTCGATTACGGTCGTGGTCGGCGATTCCTGCACGATGGTCCATGTCGCGCCGGGAACGATGTGCCCGGCCTTGATGCGGTCGATATAGGTGGGAACCGCGATCACACCGTGGGAGTCGTGGCCGGCGAGATTGGCGTTGACGCAGCCGGTCGCGACCGCATCGGCCTCTTCCTGGGAAGCTCCCGCCGCCTGGAGCAGGGCGGCGCTGATGCGCGTGAGGCGGTCGGCCCTGACGATCGGCATGGCGTTTCCCCGGTCATCGCCCCTATCATGATAGCTGGCGGGCGCTTGTTGGGGACCATCGTCTCAAAGCGCAGGACCGATATCAATCTCCCGTAAACCAATACAGGGCTGCAAATTCGTAAAGAGAGCGCGCCTTTGGTCGAAGATTCGTTCCGGCCGGCGGTATTCTCGACAGTTTGGCGGGGGTCGTTCGCAGCTCGTTCACTCTGATCGACGGTTTGCGGCACGCAATAACGACCACTTAGGCGATGGCCGTTCATAAAGTACCCGGGAAAATTAGGCAGAAATGCCCGGGAGCTGAGATCGTGCCGACGACACTCGCGCGCACCTTTGCGGCGTTGAGCGCCATAAACGAAGCGATCCTCTACGCGAAATCGCCGGACGAGCTGTACCAGAAGGTCTGCGACGCCGGGTTTTCGAGCGGGGACTTTTTGGCCGTGGCCGTGTTCCTGGTGGGACCGGACGGCCGGCGGCTTTGCTTTGCGGCCGGCTGCGGCGACGATATCCAGCGGCTGCGCTCGATCGAGATCACCACGGACGCCGGCACGCCGGAAGGATTGGGCGTCGGCGGCGAGGCCTTTCGCGATCAGAGGCTGTGCGTCAGCAACGATTATCTGAACGACCCGCGCTCGCTGGCGTGGCGCGAGGGCGCCGCCAAGGCCCACATTGGCGCTGCGGCGGCGTTGCCGCTGCTCTGCAACGGCAAGAGCGTCGGCGTGCTGTACGTGACCCGCAGCGAAGCTGGCTCGCTGAACGAGCAGATGGTGTCGCTGTTCGAGCGCATGTCGGCCAACATCTCCTATGCCCTCGACAATTTCGCGCGTGAGACGGCGCGGCAGACCAGCGAGCGGGCGACGCGGCGGCTCAACCGCATGTTCGGCGCCATCAGCGCCACCAACGAGGCCATTCTCCGCGCCAAGACCGAGCAGGAGCTCTACCAGCTCGTGTGCGACGCCTCCGTGCATGGCGGCAAGTCGCTTGCGACCATCGTCCTGCTCCGCGAACCGGGTTCGCACTGGATGAAGCCGGTCGCATCTACGGGACAGAATCTGGAGCTGGTCACCCAGGCGCGCTATTCGATCGATCCGGAGAATCCCTACGGCAAGGGCATCTCCGGCGAGGTGTTCCGGACGCAGAAGGCCATCATCGAGGACGATCTCGCTAGCCGCACCCGGGGAACCCCATGGGAGCAGGCCAACGTCAACACCGGTGTCGCCGCCTGCGTGGTCGCGCCGCTGATCAAGCACGGCGAAAGCGTCGGCGTGCTGTTGTCCTTCGTCAGCAGGTCGTGGGCCAAGGACGAGGAAGTCGTCGCGCTGCTCCTGCGCATGGCGGAGAACGTCTCGTTCGCGATCGAGAATTTTGACCGTGAGGCAGAGAAGGCCAGTATCGCCGCGGAAGAAGAGCGTCTCGCCCGCATGTATGCGGCGCTGAGCGCCACCAACGAGGCGATCCTGCGCGCGCGGACGCGGGCCGAGCTGTTCGACCTCGTCTGCGAGGCGACGGCGAAGGGCGCCAAGTTTACCTCGGTCACCATTGCGCTCGCCGACCATCGTGCCGAGCTGCTGCGCGTGGTCGCCAGCTATGGGCCGAACGCCGATCAGGTCCGCACCTTCAAGTTCTCTACCTCCGACCAGGTGCCGGAGGGGCGGGGACTGACAGGCACCGCGTTCCGTACACGCCAGCCCTCGGTCAGCAACGACGTGTTCGCCGACGACCGCATTGCGCCGTGGCAGGCCAGCGCCCGCCGCACCGGGATCGCGTCGTCCGCGGCGCTGCCGCTCTTGAATGGCGACCGGGTCGAGGGCGTGTTCCTGTTCAATTCTCCGGAGCGCGGTACCTTCACGCCCGAGTTCGTCGAGCTGTTGCGCAAGCTTCAGGCCAACGTCGCCTTCGCGCTGGAGAATTTCGATCGCGCCGATGAAAAGGCCAAGGCCGAAATCCAGCGCAATCGTCTGCGGGGCATGCTCGAGGCGCTGAGCGCGACCAACGAAGCCATCATGCGGGTGAAGACCCGCGCCGAATTGTTCGAAGTGGTCTGCGAAGCCGCGGTGCTCGGCGGCACGTTCTCCTCCGCGACCATCGCGCTGGTGGACGAAACCGGACATTACCTCGACATCGCCATGACCAAGGGTGAGAGCTGCTACCAGGTCAAGTCGTGGCGGTTCTCGACGTCGGCGGAAGATCCGGAAGGCCGGGGGTTGACCGGCACCGCCTTCCGCACGCGCATCCCTTGCGTCGCCAACGAGCTTCTCACCGACATCCGCACGGCGCATTGGCACCAGATCGCGCGCATCCAGGGCACGAGATCGGGGGCCTGCTTCCCGCTGCTCAGCAACGGCAGCAAGGCGGTCGGCGTGCTGCTGTTCCTCTCGGTCGACGAAGGCGCGTTCACGCCGGACCTGATCCAGCTCTTGGGGCGGCTTGCCGAGAACGTCTCGTTCGCGCTCGACAATTTCGATCGGGCCGAGGAAAAGGCCCGCACCGAGGCGCAGAAGGAGCGCCTGACGCGCATGTTCGCGGCGCTGAGCGCCACCAACGAGGCGATCATGCGGGCGAAGTCGCGCGCCGAGCTGTTCGACCTCGTCTGCCTCGCGGCATCGAACGGCGCCAAGTTCACCTCGACGACGATCGCGCTGGCCAGGGCCGACAGCGACCAGCTCGAGATCGTGGCCGCGGCCGGGCCGTCCGCCGACACCACGCGCAACATCCGCCTCTCCGTCGACCCCGAGCGTCCCGAGGGGCGCGGAATGAGCGGCACGGCATTCCGCACACGCCAGCCCTGCATCAGCAACGACTATCTCAACGACGATCGCGTCCGTGTCTTCCATGCCGTCGTCCGCGGCGACGGCGCACGGTCGGGCGCGGCGTTTCCGCTCATCGCGCACGACCAGGCCGTCGGCGTCATGATCTACATGTCGACCGAACCGGGCACCTTCACGTCCGAGTTCGTCGAGCTGCTGCAGCGTCTCGCCGACAACGTCTCCTTTGCGATGGAGAATTTCGATCGCACCGACGAGAAGAACCAGGCGGACGAGCGAATCGAATACCTCGCCTCGCATGACAGCCTGACCGACCTGCCGAACCGCGAGACCTTCAACGGGCTGCTGCGCGAGGCGATCGACGCCGCGCAGCGCCACGATCACCGTTTTGCGGTTCTGTTCATCGATCTCGACCGCTTCAAGGTCATCAACGATTCGCTGGGCCACGAGGCCGGCGATCTGCTCCTGCTCGAAGTGGCGAACCGGCTGCGCGGTGCGCTGCGGACAAGCGACGTGGTGGCGCGCCTCGGCGGCGACGAGTTCGTGGTGATCCTCGACCAGTGCGGCGACATCGACGACGTGCAGCGGATTGCGACCGGGTTGCTCGCGGCGCTCGCCGAGCCGATGGAGCTGGCCGGCCACGAGTGTCACACCACGGCCTCGATCGGCATCGCGATGTATCCGGCCAACGGCTCCGACGCGCAGACGCTGACCAAGAACGCCGACATGGCGATGTATCTCGCCAAGGAGGACGGCAAGAACGGCTACCGCTTCTTCTCCAAGGAAGTGAAGACGCAGTCGATCGAGCGGCTGTCGCTCGAGAGCGCGCTGCGCCGGGCGCTGGAGCGCGAGCAGTTTTCGCTGAACTACCAGCCCAAGGTCGACATGGAGACCGGCCAGATCACCGGCGTGGAAGCGCTGCTGCGCTGGGCACATCCCGATCTCGGCAACGTCTCGCCGGCACAGTTCATTCCGCTTGCGGAAGAAACCGGGCTGATCGTGCCGATCGGCCGCTGGGTGCTGAACGAGGCCTGCGCGCAGGCGATGGCCTGGCAGCGCCGCGGCCTGTTGCCGCTGTCGATGGCGGTGAACCTGTCGCCGCGGCAGTTCGTCGACGAACATCTGTTGCAGGATGTCGACGAGGTGCTGGCGGCCTCCGGCATGTCGCCGGTGCTGCTCCAGTTGGAGGTCACCGAGAGCATGATGATGCGCAATGTCGGGCGCGCGCTCAAGGTGCTCGACGCCATCCAGAGCCGCGGCATCCGCCTCGCCATCGACGATTTCGGCACCGGCTATTCGTCGATGTCGCTGATGAAGCACTTCCCGATCGACACCATCAAGATCGACCGCTCCTTCGTGCGCGACCTGCCGCAGGATTCGGAGGACCAGGCGATCGCGCAGGCGATCATCAGCATGGGCAAGGCGCTCGGCATGACCGTCGTCGCCGAAGGCGTCGAGAACGTCGAGCAGGAGGCGTTCCTGCGCACCCATGGCTGCGACGAGATGCAGGGCTTCCTGATCTCGAAGCCGCTGCCGGCCCGGCAGATGGCCGAACTGCTGCGGCCGATGGTTCTGCCGATCGCGCCGCCGCTCCAGCCGGAACCGGATCCCGCCGCCCGCGAAGCGGCGGCGTTACGGCTGAAATGCGCTGTCGTCTGACGGTTGCGGGTGCAATTCGCGGACCTCGTGATCCGTGGCCTCGGCCTTGCTCGGAAAATCCTGCGGCCCCGTCAGTGAGGTCTGCTCGACGAACAGCGCAAGTATCGTGCGCGCACCGTCGGCGAAGCTCGCGCCTTCGTTCAGGTCGAGCTCGGAGCACCATGCGCCGCTCATCGGCTCGTGGTCGTCGACCACCGCCATGGCAGGCCCCCACCACCAGGCAGGCGCAGGCGAGCGCTCGTCCCCGGGCACGACATGCCAGCGAACGAACTCATCCATCACGCGCTCGAACTCCAGGCGTGCAGCCTGATGCATGCGGTCGATACTCCCGGAATCCGCACCCGATGACAGGCCGACGCGCGGATTTGATCGTGGCCTTGACGCTCGGAAAAAGCTGGCTCGCGCAAATTGGCCGAGCCATGCATGCCGACATCATCGTCGGCAATGCCTGAAATGCGGCCGTCAGCGATGCGCCGACGGCGGCAGCGAACGTCCATTCTAGCCGTTTGGAGGGACGGCAGGCAAGGTGCGGGTGTTACGATTACCTAACGCGACCTGAACGGATGTGCCTTCTGGTGCCAGGCCCAAGCGGTGCGGATGACCGTAGGCAGGTCAGAGTGACGCGGCACGAAGTTCAGAACTTTTCGCGCGGCGGACGGGTCGGCGACCAGATAGGTGGGATCGCCGGCGCGGCGCGGCTTGACGGTGTGCGGCACCTCGCGCCCGGTCTCCTGCCTGATGGCGTTGAGGATCTCGCGCACCGAAAAGCCGGAGCCGGTGCCGAGATTGAAGCTGCCGCCGGCATGTCCCTGTTCCAGCAGCTTCAGCGCCGCGACATGCGCGGCGGCGAGGTCGCTGACATGGATGTAGTCGCGGATCGCGGTGCCGTCGGGCGTGTCGTAGTCGTCGCCGAACACAGCGAAGTCGACATGGCCCTGCAGGGCCATCATGGCCCGCGGAATGAGATGGGTCTCGTTGTCGCGCAGTTCGCCGATGCCGCCGGCCGGATCGGCGCCGCTGGCGTTGAAATAGCGCAGGCAGAACGCGCCGAAGCCATAGGCCGCGCGATAGTCGGCGAGCATGCGCTCGATCATCCATTTCGAGGCGCCATAGGGATTGATCGGCGCGCAGGGAAAGTCTTCCGGCAGCTCCTTGGAATCGGCGTTGCCGTAGACGGCGCCGGTCGAGGAGAACACGATGCGATGGCAGCCGGCGTTGCGCATCGCCTGGAGCAGCGACAGCGTGCCCTGCACATTGTTGATGTAGTACTTCTGCGGATCGGTCATGGATTCGCCGACGAGGCTCGCCGCCGCGAAATGCATCACCGCCGTGACCTTGTGGTCGGCGAAGGCGCGCGCCAACGCTGCACCGTCGAGAAGGTCGCCGATCACCAGGGGGCCGGCGACGAAGCTGCGATGACCTGTCGAGAGATTGTCATAAACGACGGGCTGATAGCCGGCGGCAGACAGTGCGCGGCAGGCATGCGAGCCAATATAGCCCGCGCCCCCTGTGACGAGGACGGTCGGTCGGTCGGTCATATCGTCTTCTACTCTTCTCTCAGCGATTGGAAGGCCGTTTGCGGCTGAAGAGAAGATAGAGTGCGCGGGGGTTGGTGGTCAAATAGCGCCAGAACAGGCGGCGTGGCTCGAGCCAGGTGCGCCAGGCCCATTCGAGTCCGAATTTCTGCATCCATTGCGGCGCGCGGGACCGGCTGCCCGACAAAAAGTTGAAAAGGCCGCCCGATGTCTTGATAACGCCAACATTGGTCAGCAGCGGCGTGTATTGCTCCACGAATGCCTGCTCGTTGGGCACGCCGAGCGCGACCCAGAGATAGTCCGGCGCGAGCGCGTTGATCTCCTCGACCTTCGCGCGCAGGGCCTCGCCGCGCAGATAGCCGTGGCTGTGCCCGACGATCTTGAGGTTCGGATACATCTTCCGGACGTTCTCGACCGCCGCGGCGTTCTCGGCCTCGCTGGCGCCGAACATGTAGAAGGTGCGGCCGACCGCTTCGGCCTTGCGCGCGACGACGTGGAACAGGTCCGTGGTCGCGACGCGCTCGGGCAGCGGGAACCAGGATTGCAGCTTCGAGGCCGCCACCAGCGGCTGGCCGTCGGCGTTGATCAGGTCGGCGCCGCGGAACAGGCGTTCGGTCTCCGGCTCGGTCGAGCAGCGTGCCAGCACCTCGCCATTGGCCGAGGTCAGGTGCAACGGACGGCCGATGCGATGACGCGGATCGGTCGCCTCGATCATGAAGTCGGCGGTCGCTTCCAGGTCGAGCGCGGCCATGCGAAGGCCGCCGACGGTGATCCGCGGCACGTCGGCGGTTGCGGCCCGGCCGTCCAGATTGACGCGGCGCTCAAGCATATTGTCTGCCTCGCTGGCGCGCCTGGGTTGCGGGCGCGAGTTCGTCGAGCACGACGCCGACGAGCTTGCGCTCGGCGCGGCCGAGCGTGCTCAGGATCTCTTCCAGGCTGTCGTTGATGTCGAGGCTGGTCGGCAGTACCGCAACCAGTGCGTCGGCATCGTCGAGCAGCTTGCGGCCGCCGGCCGGGAGCGGCATCGCGGGGCCGTCGAGGACCACGAGGTCATAGCCGCCGGCGGCGCGCGCCTGCGAAATCGCCTTGCGGATGGCCTCGGCCGCTTTGCCCGCGTCGCCTTCGGCGGCCGGCAGCACCGAAATGCCGTTCACCGTCTTGATCTCGCGCGCGGTCTTGCTGCCGATCGAGAGCCAGCCGAGCGCGCTCGGCTCGCTCTTGCCGGGACGGGTGACCTTGTTCGAGAGCGAGCGTGCCTGATGGTCGGCATCGATCATCAGGACGCGGGCACCGTCACGCGCGGCCGCGAGCGCGAAATTCAGCGCGGTCACGCTGCGCCCGGTGGTCTCGCTCGCACCAATGAGCGCGATCACCGGCATCGCCTTGCCGCCGGCGCGCCGGGCCATCGCGGCGCGCATGTCGCGCCAGGCATTGAGTAGCGTCGTGAGGGGAAAGCCGGGGCGCAGCGTCGGCCAGCCCAGCCGTGTCAGGTCGACGCCGCCGCCGGTGGCGAGAATGGCACCCAGCGTGTGGATGACATCGGCCTCCTGCAGGCGCGCGATCAGCGGCTTTTCGATCAGGGGCCTTTCGACCATCGAGGGCTGCAGCGATGGCGCGGCAACTTCCGGCAGAGCCTGCGCGACTTCCGGAGTGCGCGATGCCTGCTGAGGCCGGGCAATCTCCGAAGTCCGCGTCGTCTCTGGTGCTCGGGGACCTTGCGGCGCCGGTGTGCGTTCACGGCGGGCCGGCGTGGGGGCGCCGGCGAACAGGAGCTCGGCCGCGACGAACCAGCTCGAAGCCGCGAGCGCGCCGAAGATGAAGCCGATCATGGCGAACAGGCTCATCGCCGGCGGGAACGAGCGCCGCTGCGGCACGGTGGCTTCGCCGATGACGCGGGCCGCCGAGGTGTTCAGGGTCTCCTGCTCCTCGGTCTCGCGCGAGCGCTTGAGGAAGGACTGATAGACGTCGCGGCTGGCATCGGCCTCGCGCTCGAGTTCGCGCAGGCGCACGGCGGCCTGGCTGAGCTGCACGCTCTGCCGCTTCTGCGCCTCCAGCGCCCGGTTCAGAGAGGCCTCGTAGTCGCGGGCGCGCGTCAGATCGTTCTTGGCGGACTGCGCGAAGCGATCGATCTCCTCGTTGATGGTGCGCTTGAGATCCTCGACCTGTTTCTCGGTCTGGCGCAGCGCCGGATGGCGCGGGCCGAGCTCGCCGGCCTGCTCCGCGTACTTCTTGCGGGCGTCGGCATATTGCGCGCGCAGGTTCGCGATGGTTGGCGATTGCAGCGCCTCCGAATTCGCGCCGGCATCGGCAGCGGCGCGCCGGCTCGCCTCGATCTGGTCGAGCCGCGCCTGTGCGTCCATTGTCGCCGCGCGGGCCGCGGAAAGCCGCTGATTGCTGGCAGAGAGCTGCTGGTCGCTGATCAGCGCGTCCTGGGTGCCGACGAAATTGTTCTGGGCCTTGTAGGTGGCGAGCGCGGTCTCGGCACTGCGCAACCGCTCGCGAAGCTCCTTGAGGCGGCCGGAGAGATCGTTGGTGGCGCGTCGCGCGGCCGAAGCCTGCGAGTTGCGGGATTCGGCGAGGTAGGCGCTGGTCAGCGTGTTGGCGAGCATCGCCGCTTTCGCCGGATCGGTCGACCAGACCTCGATGTCGACGATGAAGCTCTTCTCGGTCTTGCGGACCGTGATGTGCCGGTTCAGCGCGTCGAGCGCCGCGAGCTGCACTTCCTTGGTTTCCGCGGCGGACGGCGCACGGGGCTGAAGGCCGATCAGGCCGAGCAGCGACGACATCAGGCTCCTGGCATCACCGCCGCCGAATTCGGGGTCCTTGTCGAGGCCGGCCTGCTGGATCACCTGGAGCAGCACGCTGTTCGAGGTGATCAGGCGGGCCTGGCTCTCCACCACCATGGCCATGCCGGAGACGTCCTGGGCACGCGGCGTGAGCTCGCGATCGACCAGCTGAAGCTCGCGCGGGTCGACATAGAGCTGGGCGGTGGCGGTGTAGCGGGGCGTCACGCTCTTGCCCACGGTGACGGCAAGCGTCGCACCGAGGAGTGCGGCAGCGGCAATCGCGATCTTCCGCCGCCAGAGCAGATTGACGAGCTCCAGCACGTTGAAGCCGGTTTGAGGCCTTTGTCGCGGGGCCTCCGGTCCGGCCCGATCTATCGGCTGGTTGTAGTCAAGCATAGTCCCCAGCTTTCATTCCAACGACCGCGGGCTGAGGGGTTACTCTTCGCTTTACGCCACGCACCCGGGATATAGGTGCCCAATCAACGCAACAGGGAAAATTAACCATACTCATTGAGGGACTATTCACCGAAATGGCAAACAAAGCGTTTAAGCGCACGCCGCGCCTCGGCGCGTCACTGTGACACTCGCGATGCCGGGGTCCCCAAGGGATTAACGGTTCGTTACCGCGCGCAGCAAGGCCGCCAGGCTTCGCTCGTCCTGCGATGGACCGCGCGCGTGCCATGATTGTCAGCTCTTCCGCAGGATGACGTGATAATCGCCGCGGCGAACGTCGGTGCCGCGCGGGAGCACGGCGTTCAGCATTGCGGCGCCGGCATCGACCAGAGCTGCGAACAGCGGTTTGCGCCGGCGCATCTCGGGATAGCGCGGACTCTCGACCTCACGGCGATAGGTCATCTCGAGGCCATTGGCGGCCGCAAACGCTTCGAGCCGAGGCAACGTCACCAGCGGATGAAAGAAGGTCGGGAACGGTGGTTCGCCGGGCAGGCCGGCATCCCTGATGCCGCGGATGTGCCGGTAGAACCAGACGTGGAACCAGTGCGGCGAGTACTTGGTGACGACGCCGGACAGCGAGCGCGGATTGGGCGCGCCGATCAGGATCATCCCGCCGCGCTTGAGTGCGTCGCGAAAATTGAGGAGCGCAGCGTCGACGTTGGGCAGATGCTCGATCACGTTGTAGCAGATCACGAGATCGAAGGTCTCGCGGCCGAAGCGGTAGGTCTGCACGTCGCCGAGGATGGCTTCGTCCGCGTAGGTGTTGTTGCGGACCTGGTCCTCGTCGATGTCGACGACGGTGACCTGGCTGCGGCTCAGCAATTCCGGCGGCAGAACGCTGCACGAGCCGCCGCCGGCTTCATAGATGGCGAGCCGGCCCTGCGGCAGTTCGCGGCGCAGTACGTCGTGGACGGCGAGCAGGCTGTCGCGGGCTTCGCCGGGGACCAGATCGTGCAGCGCCTGGGCTTGCGCGGTGGCCGCGGGGATCTGGATCGCCGTAGCTGTCGCGAAATCGATCGTGGCTGGCTTGTTCATATTTTCTGACCGCGCTTGTTCGACTCAAATTTACAGGAAAAGTCTCGCATGCCCGAAGAGCAAATCTGGTACCGCGACGCCCCACCGGTCGCGGTGCTTACGGTCGGGTTAATGCGCATGGCCGTTAACTACAGCATTGTCCCTGTCGCGCCGTCCGCAGCGGATGGACTGCGACTTGCAGTACCACGTGCGCATGGATTGGTAGGGAAAACACGCGAAAGCGGTTAAGCGCATGGCGGCAGGTCTGCATTGTCGAGAGATCCGCGGAATGGTGCCGTTTCGCGCCTCGGTCCGGCCGTTCACTTTGGCACGCATCTGTCCCGTGGCACTGTGTCCTCGCGGGACTTCACCGGCTGATGCGATTGACGCAGGGCTTTTTCAACATATCTCGGGCATCTAGAACGCCATGACGCTGATCCCGACAGACCTGTCCGCCAGCCGGCTCTCGGATGCCGTGCGCGATCCCAACCGGGAGATCGCGGCGAGCTCTCGCGTCATCGACCTGTCGGTCGGCATTGTCGTCTGCATTCCCTGCTTCCGCCGCCCGCAGCATCTGCGGCTGACGCTGGAATCGCTCGCGAGCCAGCGAACCCCGCGTTCCTTCGCCGTCGTCATGGTGGAGAACGATGCCGCGCGGCGCGAGAGCGCGCCGGTTGCCGCGGAGTATCTCGCCGACGGCCGGCTCCAGGGCATCTGCCTTGTCGAGCAGCGGCAGGGTAACTGTCAGGCGATCAACGCTGCCTTCGAGACGGCGCAGGCGCTGTTTCCCGCAGCGACCCGCTTCCTGATGATCGACGACGACGAGATCGCCTCGCCCGACTGGCTCGAGCTGATGGTTCGCACCGCAGAGGCGACCGGCGCCGACGTGGTCGGCGGGCCGGTGCTGCCTGACTTCGACGACGACGGCCAGCCCTGGCTTTCGCGTCATCCCGCCTTCCGCCCTGCCTACGACTACAGCGGCGCGGTGCCGCTGATCTATGGCTGCGGCAATTGTCTGATCACGCGTGCGGCGTTCGACCGGCTCGGCAGTCCGGCTTTCGATCTGCGCTTCAACTTCCTCGGCGGCGGCGACTGCGACTTCTTCGTGCGTTGCCGCGATGCCGGCATGACGTTCCACTGGACGACAGAGGCGGTCATCACCGAGACCGTGCCACAAAGCCGCACCAGCCTCGGCTGGATCGCAAAGCGCGGTCTGCGTATCGGCGCGATCAACTACCGTGTGCAGCACAAGGCTGCGCAGGGCGCAGCGGCGCGGGTGCGGGTGTTTGCGCAGATGCTCGGCCGGCTGCCGCTGTCTTTACTACGCGCGGCCCGCCTGCTGGCGACGTCGAAAGCCGTCGTCGCGATGCATCCCGTGATGGTCGCGCTCGGCTCCTTGCTGGCAGCGCTCGGCATCGAGCCGAAGCCCTACGAGGCCTCGAAGATCGTGTCCTGACGCCGTGGCGGCGGACTAGATGCCAAAGCAGGCGAGGGCGACCCTGAGCGCGGAGCGCGGCAGCGATTTGAGCGAGCGGCGGCCGACCATCCCGAGATAGATGAAGGCCTGGCGATATCTGCCGAAGCGGACCGCCTGCATCGCCGAATAGGTGACGAGATGAATCTCGGCCGCCTGCCGCAGCCGGGCTGCCGTGCCCTCGGGCAATCTCGCCAGGATCAGTCCGTCGTCGAAGACCCGCGCGATCGCCGGGAAGAAATCCTGCGGTGTCCGCACAGCCGCGTTCATGGTGTTGGCCGTGTGCAGGCGATAGTCGAGCAGAAGCTTTGGTGCGAACTCGAACTCGCCGATCGCAGCAAGGCGGCACCAGCAGTGCCAGTCCTCGCAATATCTGAGGGAGGTGTCGAAGCCGCCTATGGCGCGGAAGGCCTCCGCACGCGCGAGCGCGATGCCGCCATTGACGATGAAATTGCCGGCCGCGAGCCGCGTCAGCACGTCGCCGGAGGGCTTGCGGCGTCCTGTCAAGAGGTCGCGCCGGCCGACCTGCCGTCCCTCGCTGTCGATCGTGTTGTAGTCGCCGTAGACGAGGACGGCGCGCGGAGCGCCGCGCGCTGCGGCCAGCAGTGCCGCGACCGCGCCGGGGCGCAGGCGGTCGTCGGCATCGAGGAAGAGGAGCCACTCGCCGCTGGCATGTCGCGCGCCGAGATTGCGCGCGGCCGATACGCCGGCGGAATCGTTGGTCATCAGGCGCAGCCGCGGGTCGCGAATGGCGCGGACGATCGCGATGGTGTTGTCGGTCGAATCGTCGTCCACGACGATCACCTCGGTCACCTCGCCTTGCGCCAGCGCGCTGGCGAGGGTTTCGCCGACATAGGCCGCAACGTTCTTGGCGGGAATGACGACGGACACCGATGTGGTCGAGCCCACCGGCAGCGGGAGGCGCGCTTGCGTCGCTACGCGTGCGCTGACCGGTAAATCGAGAACGTCTTCGGCGGTGATCAAGCTGCGGCTCGCTTTAAGGATTCGTTAACCAGGGCGCATCTGCAGATGCGATCGATGGCAACCTTGGCCGCTGCGGATGATACCCGCATTACGGCCAAATCGTTTCTCGGAAGGCCTGCGCGACGCCGGATTCGCAGAATAACGTTAAGCCGTTGGCATTAAGCCTGTCGCAAACTTGGAAGAGTGCGACAGCCGGTCCCATGCGAGAATGCGCACTCGGCTGCCGCGGATGGATTCCAGTGCCCGCAAAGACATTCGACTACGATCCCGACGACATGGTCCTCAACCTTTTCTACGAGGACAAGGACGACCGCTGGTTTCCCGGCGACCGGCATCTGCGGCGCATGGCGCGCCGCATGCTGCTCGGGGAGCCGCGCATGAGCGGGCAGCTTCGCGTGTTCCTCAATCTCTGCGCGGGGCTCGATCGGCTCGGCATCCGCTACCGCGTCAACGACTACGGCTACGTCGCGCAGCATCCCGAGGAAGTCGCCTGCATCATCGGTCGCACCTTCCTGCTCGACAAGTTCGCGTGGAAGAATCCGATCCTGCTCGGTGTCGCCGCCCACAATCATCCGCTCGACGATCCCGACCTGTTCAAGCGCCTGCCGGTGAAGAAGGTCGTGGTGCCCGGCCAGTGGTACGCCGACATGTACCGGCCGTACTGGCCCGACACGGAGGCCTGGCCCGTCGGCATCGACACGGATCTCTGGGCGCCGTCGCGCGCCTCGCAGAAGACCGTCGACGTGCTGATCTACGACAAGGTCCACTGGGACCGCGAGCGCTATGCGCCGGAGTTGATCGAGCCTGTCCGCGCCCGGCTGCTCAAGGAGGGGCGCTCGTTCACCGAGCTGCGCTATGGCAGCTACAAGGAAGAGGACTATCAGGCCGCGCTGGCGCGCTCGCGCGCGATGATCTTCCTGTGCCAGAACGAAAGCCAGGGCATCGCCTATCAGCAGGCGCTGGCCTGCGGCGTGCCGGTGTTCGCCTGGGACCCTGGCGGCCCGTGGCGGGACCCCGACTATTATCCGCATCGCGTGAAGTTCGAACCGGTGTCGTCGGTGCCGTACTGGGATCACCGTTGCGGCACCAGGTTCGTCGACGCCGCCGGGTTCGAGGCGGGCTGGGACGATTTCTGGGCCGGCTGCGCCGCTGGCACGTTCGATCCGCGCGGCTTCGTGCTCGACAATCTCACGCTGGAACAGCGAGCGCTGCAATATTACGAGATCGCGCGAAGCGTGGCGCGGCAGCAGAAGGCGTCTGACGCGTCCGGCCTGCTGGTTGACGGATGGTTAACGAGGACGAGCTAAGACTTGTCGCTTGCTTCCCCGGGTTCACCAGGCCGGCCTTGAGCCATGGATCGCAGTGCCGCTGACATGACCGACGTCGAGGCCCGATCGTTCGGCCACGTCCTGCGCGATGGGCTTGCCGGTCTGAATGCCGTGCTGGCGGCGCGCTGCCTCGTCGCGGTTGCGGCCCTGCTCCTCGTGCTGGTGACGCTCGATCCGTTTCCCGATTTGCGCAATCCCGACGTCACCACCGTCGTCGGCGGACGAATGGCGCTCACCTACATCTCCTTCGGCCTCCTGGCTGCAATCGCCGCGCTGCTCGTCGCGGCCACGGATGCGCCCGCGCTGAAGAGCCTGGTGACCCCGCTGCATCTCTGCCTCGTCGGCTGGCTGCTGATCAACATCGTCTTCTCAGAGAGCCGCGGCGTTTCGATGCAGCGCTTCGTGCTCGCGGCCAGCGTGACGTCGCTCGCCGTTCTGTTGCCATTGCTGCCGCCGACGCAGCGCAGCTTCAACCTGTGTCTCGGCGCTGCCGCGCTCGTGCTGCTGGTGCTGTGCTATCTCGGCGTCTTCCTCGCGCCGCAATATTCCATGCACACCGCGCTCGACGTCACCGAGCCGCAGCTCGCCGGCGATTGGCGCGGCAGTTTCGGCCACAAGAACGTCGCATCTCCCGTGATGACCATCCTGGTCTATGTCGGCATTTACCTCTGCAGCGTCGGGTCGTTCGTGATGGGACCGGCGATCGCCGCGCTGGCGGGCATCTTCCTGATCTTCACCGGCGGCAAGACGTCGTCGGTGCTGTGCCTTGCGATCTACGCCCTCGCGTCGCTGGTCTGTGCCACGCCAAGCCCGTGGCTGAAGCGGCTCATGTGTTTCGCCCCGCTGATCGTGATGAACCTGCTGACGGTCGGCAGTGTCGTGAGCCCGTCGCTCGGCGCCATGACGCGGCTGCTTCCCCTCGATCCCACTTTCACCGGCCGTTCCGCCATCTGGGAGTTCGCGCTCGCGGCCGTCGCCGAAAAGCCGATCATCGGCCACGGCTATGCGGCCTTCTGGGACGACGTGACGGCGCGGCAGACCGCCCAGGGCGCCGAATGGGCGACGTCCGCCGCGCACAGCCACAACAGCTATCTCGACCTCGCGGTCACCATCGGCCTGCCGGGCTTGCTGCTCGTCGTCCTCGTCTTCGTGCTCGCGCCGCTCCGTAATTTCCAGTCGGCCCAGGCGCACAACCGCAGCGCTGCGCTGGTCAAACTGTTCCTGACCGTGTGGCTGTTCGGCCTGTACTACGGGACCACCGAGACCTTCCTGCTCGAACGGCAGAATCCGATCTGGTTCATGTTCGCGCTTGCCGCGGCCGGTCTGCATTTCCTGGCCAGGTTCCAGTGCGTCGAGCAAACGGAGCCGCGCGCTGACAGCTTGTCGCAGCCGGAACGGCCGTAAGTGGCATCCGCTTAACGATATGCGGCGACGTCACTTGTGGACTGCGGCAAAACATAATCTATCTGGAAACATTCAGTCACTGTATGACCCGCGGATGGCGTTTCTCAGCGTCGAGCAACCAGATGATCGGGTGTCCAGCACGTCGGGAATCGCGGTCGATTTCGTGCGTGACTGGCGGCCGGCCGCATTGCGCCTGAATGGCGGGCATCGCACCGCGTTCCAGCATGGATACTGGCTCGGCGCCTGGTACGAGGCGTTTCACGATCTCGCGCCGCTGATCGCTGTGATCTCCGATGCCGCGACCGGCAAGGACATCGCGGCGGTGCCGATGATCAGCCATATCAGGCGCGGCATCCGCGTGGTCGAGTTCGCCGACCTCGGCGTCTCCGACAACAACGCGCCGATCCTGGCGCTCGATGCCGCGTTGGATGCGGCGGCGATGGATGCGATCGGCAAGGCGCTGGTCGACGCGCTCTGCGCCTTGCCCGATCGCTTCGACCTGCTGCGCCTGAGGAAGATGCCGGCGCATGTCGGCGGCAAGCCGAACCCGCTGGTGTCGCTCGGCCGTATCGGATCCAGCTCGCTGAGCGGCAATCTCGTGCTGACGGGCGACGACTATGACGGCTATCAGGCCTCGATCAAGCGCATGCAGATGCCGCGCTGCTGGCGCGTGTTCAGCCGTCACGCCGGCGCGCGGTTCGAGATCGCCACGGATGCCGCGCGCGCGCTTGAGCTGCTGGACGTGATGGACGCGCAGCAGCAGGCGCGCATGCGCAAGCTCGGCTCGCGGTTCGTCCTCAACGACGACACGCATGCCCGATTCTATCGCGACGTCGCGCGCCAGGGTGTCGCGGATGGTTATGTCGTCATCTCGGCGCTGGTGTGCGACGAGGGCGTCGTTGCCACCACGTTCGGCGTCAGGCATGGCGCGACCTATTTCCTGCTGCGGATCAGCCACGCCGGCGATTCATGGTCGAGCTGCTCGCCGGGGCTGCTCGTCACCGAGCGCACCATGGCGGCGCTGCATGCGGAGGGCGTGCGCCGTTTCGATCTCAGCATCGGCAACCAGGACTACAAGCGCCGCTTCGGCGCCGAGAAGGTCGCGCTGACCGACGCCAGCGTCGCGCTGTCCTGGCGCGGCGCTCCTTACGCATGGCGCGACCATGCCGCGCAGGGCCTGCGCCGCCATCCCAGGCTGGCCGCTGTCGCGTCGCGGGCGATGGGCAAGGGAACGCGCTAGAGCACGCGCCCCCCGATTGCAGATGTCGCTCGAATATCGCAATCGTTGTGTTATCGTCGTCTCCGTTTCACGGAGGCGACATGGAAGATCGTTCGGCAAAATATCGCGCATTCTATGCGCAGTTGATCTGCGCCGCGGCGAGAGCCGCGGATCCCCGTATCGAGGAGGCCTTTCGGACCGTCAGGCGCGAGCCTTTCGTCGGGCCCGGGCCGTGGTCGATCTGTCTCGGCGGTCATCCCTATGTCGTGACGCCCGATGATGATCCCGCGTTCATCTATCAGAACACGCTGCTGGCGCTCGACAGCGCGCGTGGCCTCAATATCGGGATGCCCGGTGCGCACGCCCATTGGCTCAGCGGCTGCGCCGTGAAGGAAGGCGAGACTGTGATCCAGATCGGTGCGGGTAGCGGCTACTACACCGCGATCCTCGCGCATCTCGTCGGACCCGGCGGCCGCGTCCATGCCTACGAGATCGACCAGCGTCTGGCAGGACTGGCGCGCGAAAATCTCAGGGATATCGCCCATGCGGATGTGCACGACCGTTCGGGCATCGCGTCCGATCTGCCGGCTGCGGATGTGATCTATGTCTGCGCCGGCGCGGCGCAGCCGGCCACGGAGTGGCTCGAGGCGCTACGGCCCGGCGGGCGGCTGGTGTTTCCGTTGGCGCCGGAAGGCATGCACGGCGGTATGTTGATGATCACGCGTCCTGACGACGACGCGATCTGGCCGGCGAAATTTCTCAGCCGGGCCCAGTTCATCGGCTGCGCAGGATTGCAGGATGCGGAGGCCGGTCGGCGATTGGCTGAGGCGTTCGCGAGAGGATGGGAGAGCGTGCAGTCGTTGCGGAGGAAAGGCGCTCCCGACGAGACGTGCTGGTTCGCCGGTGAGGGTTGGTGGCTGTCGACGGCGCCGGCGCCCACGCCGACGGCGTCAGTTCAGCCTCGCGCCGACATCACGCAGGCCTAGGGGGATTGCCGTCTCACGATCCCGTGCAACCTGCACAGTGAAGCCGGCCGCGCGAGGCGCGGAACAGGCTGCGGCAATACCAGCGCCGCGCAAGCGCCTGGGCGGGCCTGCGGATCATCTGCGCAATCAACAACAGTTCGAAAGCCATTCGTATCGCTTCTGGTCAAATATCCCTGAATACGTAGATGGGGCGGCATTCCCGAAAGAGAATGCCGCCCGTGTCGCATCAGCCATGCGGTCGATCGTCAAGCCTAACCGCGCACCTTGGCCGTGGAGTTCAGCCGTGCCGCTCAGCCATGGAGTTTCCTGGCGGTCTCCGCGATCTGGCGGCCCTGATAGCGCGCGCCGGCGAGCTCGTTGGCGCTGGGCTGGCGGCTGCCGTCACCGCCGGTGATCGTGGTGGCGCCGTAGGGTGCGCCGCCGGTGACCTCGTCGAGCTTCATCTGGCCGGCGAAGCCGTAGTTCATGCCGACCACGACCATGCCGAAATGCAGGAGGTTGGTGATGATCGAGAACAGCGTCGTCTCCTGGCCGCCATGCTGGGTCGCGCTGGACGTGAAGGCGCCGCCGACCTTGCCGTGCAGCGCGCCCTTGGCCCAGAGCCCGCCGGCCTGGTCGAGGAAGTTCGCCATCTGCGAGGCCATCCGGCCGAAGCGCGTGCCGGTACCGACGATGATCGCGTCGTAATTGGTGAGGTCCTCGATCTTGGCGATCGGAGCGGCCTGGTCGACCTTGTAGTACGAGGCCTTGGCGACCTCGGCCGGAACCAGCTCGGGCACGCGCTTGATGTCGACGGTGACGCCGGCCTCGCGCGCGCCTTCGGCAACGGCGTTGGCCATCGCTTCGATGTGGCCATAGGCGGAATAATAGAGGACGAGAACTTTGGTCATGGTGGTCTCCGTTGGGTGATCAGTGAGTGTTCGTGATTGCTCCGTCGTTCCGGGGCGATGCAAAGCATCGAACCCGGAACCTCGAGATTCCGGGTCTGGCGCTTCGCGCCATCCCGGAATGACGGAAGATGATGTAGCTCGCCGCCGCTAAGCCGCGTCGACGAGCACGAGCTCGGAATCTTCGAGCGCCGTGATCTTCAGCCGGTCTTCGTCGCGGATCGCGGCGCCGTCGCGGGCGTTGACGCGCACGCCGTTGATCTCGACCGAGCCTGCCGCGGGCACGAGGTAGAGATGCCGCGACTTCTGCGGCTCGTACTCCGCGCTTTCGCCGGCCTTCAATGTGGTGGCGAGCACCCGCGCATCGGCGCGGATCGGCAGTGCGTCCGTGTCGTCCTTGAAGCCGCTCGCGATGGTGACGAGCTTGCCGGAGCGATCCCCTTTCGGGAACGGCTTCGAGCCCCAGGTCGGCTGGCCGCCGCGCGCCACGGGCTCGATCCAGATCTGGAAGATCCGGGTCTTGCTCGGCTCGAGATTGTACTCGGAGTGACGGATGCCGCTGCCGGCGCTCATCACCTGCACGTCGCCCGCCTCGGTGCGTCCCTCGTTGCCGAGGTTGTCCTGGTGGGTGATCGCGCCCTCGCGCACATAGGTGATGATTTCCATGTTGGCATGGGGATGGGCGGGAAAGCCGGTGTTCGGCGCGATCTCGTCGTCGTTCCACACCCTTAAGGAGCCGTGACCCATGTTGTTCGGGTCGTAGTGGCTGGCGAAGGAGAAGTGATGCTTGGCCTTGAGCCAGCCGTGGTCGGCGCCGCCGAGCTTTGCGAAAGGTCTGAGTTCGATCATGGATGTGGGTTCCTGACTGGAGGGGAGGGGTTTGGCGTTACGCGCCAAACCCGCCGTCGACATTGAGCACGGTGCCGGTGACGAAGGAGGCCTCCGGGCTTGCGAGGAAGACAACGCCGGCGGCGACTTCCTCGGGGCGGCCGAAGCGTTGGAGCGCGTGCTGCTTGCGCTGGGCTTCCGCGAAGTCGCGGTCGTCGTCCGGGTTCATGTCGGTGTTGATCGAGCCGGGCTGCACCACGTTGACGGTGATGCCGCGCGGGCCGAGGTCGCGCGCCGCGCCCTTGGTGTACCCGACCACGGCCGCCTTGGTGGCGACGTAGTCGGCAAGGCCGGGGAACGAGGCGCGGTCGGCCAGCATCGAGCCGACCGTGACGATGCGGCCGCCTTCGCCCATCAGCTGCGAGGCGGCGCGGATCGCCGCGATCACGCCATGCACGTTGACCTGGTCCTGGCGTTCCAGCGCGTCGGTGTCGGCCTTGGCATCGTCGGTCGCGCCGCCCGCGGCGACGCCGGCATTGTTGACGAGGATATCGAGATGGCCGAATTCCTTGGCGACGTCGTTGACGAGCTTGGTGACGTCCTTGGCCGAGGCCTGGTCGGCTTTGAAAGCGCGAGCCTTGACGCCCCTGGCCTTCAACTCCGTGACGACCGCTTCGGCCTTGTCAGGCGAGGCGACGTAGCTGATGGCGACATCCGCGCCTTCATCGGCGAGCGCGCGGGCTGAGGCTGCGCCGATGCCGCGCGAACCGCCGGTGACGAGGGCAACCTTGCCTGAGAGCTTCTTGGTCATTGGATTTCTCCATTCCTGAATTTCTGATGACGCTTGGATAAGCCTCCGCCTATGGTATAGAAATAGAAACTGTTGAAACGCATTGTTTCCTGAATTACTCCTGACGGACCCCCTCCCATGGCAAAACTCCCCGATTTTGAGGCGCTCGCGATTTTCGCAAAAGTCGTGGAATTACGGTCGTTTGCGGGGGCCGCGAGCGAGCTCGCGATGTCCAAGGCGACGGTGTCGAAGGCCGTCACCCGGCTGGAGGAGCGGCTCGGCGCCCGGCTGTTCAACCGCACCTCGCGCCGCCTCGCGCTGACCGATGCCGGGCACAAGCTCGCCGAACGGGCGACGCGCCTGCTCGTCGATGGTGAGGCGGCGGAGAACGAGGCGCTGGCGCAATCGGTGGCGCCGCGCGGCCTCGTGCGGCTCGCCGTGCCCATGACGTTCGGGATCAAGGCGGTGGCGCCGCTGCTGCCGGAGTTCTTCGAGACCTATCCGGAAGTCTCGGTCGATCTGCATCTGAGCGATGCGACCATCGATCTGATCGGCGAGGGTTTTGACATGGCGGTGCGGATCGCGCGGCTGCCGGATTCCTCGCTGATCGCGCGGCGGCTGTTCACCATGCCGCGCTTCACGGTGGCGGCGCCGTCCTACCTCAAGCGTCACGGCCGCCCGACGCATCCGATGCATCTGGCCGAGCACAAATGCTTCAGCTACGCCTATCTCTCCACGCCCAATGTCTGGCACTACACCAATTCCGCCGGCGAGCAGGCAAGCGTGCGTCCGGGCGGGCAGCTTCGCGTCAACAACGGTGAAGCGGTGATGCCGGCGCTGATCGCCGGCCTCGGCATCGCCGAGCTTCCCGAATTCATCGTCGGCGAGGCCATCTCCTCCGGCGAGGTCGAGGTGATCCTGAAGGACTGGAAGCAGGCCGAAGGCGCCGTGCACCTGGTGACGCCGCCTGGCGGCCCGCGCCCCGCGCGCGTCGAAGCGCTTGCCGATTTTCTCGCGGCAAAACTGCCGGGCACGTGCAAGCGGCGGACGCGCGCGAAGGCGAAGACGGTCTGACTACGACACCTTCACGCCGTTGATCGCGACGATGCGCAGGCTCGGCTTCAGCGTCCCCTCCAGTTCCGATTTCAATTCGTGGACGCGCGGGTCCGTCGAGCGTGCCGCGCAGACCGCGTATTGGTGGACCGATTGCGCCAATGCGCGCCGCGCTTCCGGGGTTCGCGTCACCTCGGGCTTTGACAGCCGCAGCACGATCGCCGCGAGATTGACCAGCATCTCGTCCAACGCGACGTCAATGGTTTGAAGATTGCGCATCACTCACTCCCTGGAAGGGCAACAGCCGGTCCGGGGATGCGTTCCGGGCCGGACCGGACATGGTTAGCACTTCGTAAACGTCTTGTTCTTGCCGATCGCCGCGCTAGGCTGGCCGCGAAACAAAGAAAATCAGGGGGAGGGACCACCATGGATCGACGCGATCTCTTGCGCGCGGTTGCGGCATTGCCGTTGTTGCGGGCTGCGTTACCGGACCAGGCGCTCGCGCAGGGCTATCCGGCCCGCAACATCACCATGATCGTGCCGTTTCCGGCCGGCGGCCAGGCCGATCTCGCCGCGCGCCCCGTGGCCATGGCGCTGGAGCGGATCCTCGGCAAGCCCGTGATCGTCGACAACCGCGCCGGCGGCGGCGGCGGATCGGTCGGCAATGCCGCGGCGGCGCGCGCCGAGCCGGATGGTTACACGCTGCTGATGACCCTTTCGTCGCTCGCGGTGCTGCCGGAGGCCGACCGGCTGTTCGACCGTCCCGTCGCCTACGAAGTCTCGCAGTTCATGCCGATCGCGCGCGTGCTCGCCGATCCCACGCTGCTCGCGGTGCCGGTCTCGGCACCATGGAAGACCGCGCAGGATTTCATCGAGGACGCGAAGAAGCGGCCGGGCCAGATCACCTATGGCTCGTCCGGGCCGTACGGCACGCTGCATGTGGCGATGGAGATGTTTGCGAACAGCGCCGGCATCAAATTGCTGCATGTGCCGTTCCGCGGCGCCGGTCCCGCGCTCACCGCGTTGCTCAGCGGCACCGTGCAGGCAATCGCGGCCGCGCCCGGCACGCTGAAGCCGCAGGTCGACGACGGCAAGCTGCGCGTGCTCGGCAATTGCGGTGCGCGACGCATCGCGAGCTTCCCCGACGTGCCGACCTTCCAGGAGCTCGGCTACAAGGATGTCGAGATGTACATATGGGCCGGGCTCTTTGCACAGAGCTCTCTTCCCGCGCCGATCGCGACCCGGCTGCGCGAGGCCATGGCGCAGGTGATGGCGAGTCCGGAGGTCCTCAAGTCCTTCGAGGCCTCCGGCAGTCTCGTCGCCTATCAGGACGCGCCGGAGTTCTCGCAATTTGTGGCGACCGACAGTGCGCGGCTGATCACGGCCGTGAAGAAGATCGGCCGGGTGGAGTAGGTTCCGGCCTGACCTTCACATTTTTTTGTTCGTCCAGAACCTGCCCGCGTCTCATTGATTGATGAGAATTCGAGAAACTCTGGAAGGAATCGAGACATGCGAACAGAGCGGATTGCGCTGGGTGTGGCGCTCGCGATTGGCGGCATCGTCGCGCAAGGCGCAGCATTCGCCGAAGAATATCGCGGAACCATGGAACAGCAGATGGCCTGCACACCGGATGTGTGGCGCCTGTGCAGCGACCAGATTCCGGACGTGAGCCGCATCACGGCTTGCTTGCAGCAGAACACGCCCCAGCTCTCCAGCGCCTGCCGTGCGGTGTTCCAATCCAACAACCAGATGCAGCCGCAGCAGCCGGTCCCGCGAGGGCGGGCGGTGCCGCCACCGCGCTACAATGCTGCGCCGCCGCCCCCGCAGCCGCGGCCTTACGATGAGGACGATTAACGTCTCTTAAGGCCTGATTTCGCAGACATCGATCCATTCGGCCGCGGTCAGCTCGGCCATCCGCTCGGGCGTGATGCGCACCGCGCTGTGAGTCGAGCCTGCGGCCGGCACCACCACGTCGAACGCCTTCAGCGATACGTCGCAATAGACCGGCAGCGGCGCCTTCAGTCCGAACGGACAGACGCCGCCGACCTCGTGGCCGGTGATCTCGGCGACCTCTTCCAGCCCCAGCATCTTCGGCTTGCCGCCGAACTGCGTCTTCACCTTCTTGTTGTCCATGCGCGAGGTGCCGGCGGCGACGATCAGGATGACGCGCTCGCCGATCCGCAACGACAGCGTCTTGGCGATTCGCCCCGGCTCGACACCATAGGCCTCGGCCGCCAGCGCCACGGTCGCGGAGCTGATCGGGGATTCAATGACGGAGATGTCGGGGGCTTTCTCGGCGAAGAAGGCGCGAACGGATTCCAGGCTCATTCCAGTCTCACGGGCGGGCGGCGTACCTACCTCAGATGATACTTGGCAGCTCGGAGAGTGCGCGGACGCGGTGGTCCGGCGCAAAGCCAAGCTCGTCCATCTGGGTGCGGATCGCCTTGAACATCGTCAGCGGTGCCACGAGTTCGTTCTCGACGCAAGCCAGCGCCATGGCTTCCGGCGTCACCCGTTCGATCCAGGCGACGTTCAGCCCGAACGATTTCGCGCCGGCCACGTCCCAGGGATTGGAGGACACGAACAGAACCTCGTCAGGCTTGGTAGCGAGCACCTCGCCGATCAGCTCATAGGCCTTCGGGCTCGGCTTGAAGACCTTCTTGGCATCGACACTGATGGTGGCATCGAGCAGGCCGTCAAGCTTGGTGTTGCGCACGAGCCCGTTCAGCATGTCCGGACTGCCGTTGGAGAGGATGGCGAGTTGTCGGGGCTTCAAGGCCGCAAGCGCGCTTGTTGCATCCGGATAGAGATCGAGATGCAGATACTTTTCGATCACGCGCTCGAATTCCTCGCGCTCATAAGCGAGCCCAAGGATGCGCAGCGTATAGGCGAGTGAGTCGCGCGTGACCGCGTCAAAGTCCTGGTAGCGCTGCATCAGAGAGCGCAACCACGTGTATTCGAGCTGCTTGATGCGCCAGACCTGCGTGATGATCTCACCATAGCCCGGAAACGCATCCTCGGTGATGTCAGCGACCGACTGGATGTCGTAGAGCGTTCCGTAGGCGTCGAAGACGACGGCTTTGAGGCTCATTGGCTCGCTCCTTTGGGATCTTTGCGGGAGGCGCACGGACAATACCGAAACGGCCCGGTGCGCGACAAGGTCGGAACCTTCTTCAAGAAATCGTCACCCCGGCGGCGTCGCGCAGCAGATTGACACTGCCGCCGGCAGGCGCTTAATTCGAGGCACGGGGATTTGCGATCTCCCCGCGAGGCGACATGCCCAAGTATCGCGTCCTGGTCACCAAGGACGCTGCATGTCTGCTTTCATCTCGATCTCATCACAGAAATTGTCCCGTCAATTGGTGCCGCCAGCGCGCCGGTCTCGTCGATGTCCGTATCGACGAGGACCGCGCGGTCTATTTGCGCACGCGACAAGACGGCGAGCACCAAGAGCTAGCGAGTACGCGGGGGACGTTGGGGACGACGATCAAGTGGAGGACTTCATGACCACGAATACCGACCGCCGAGACTTCATCAGGGGCGTGGGGGCCGCCGCGGCGTCGACCGCACTACTCGCGGGGACGCAAGCCCTTGCGCAAGCCAATCAGCCAACAGGAGCCAAGCCAATGACATACCAGCCCAAGCCGATGCCGTTCGATCCGAAATCCATTGCCGGCATCTCGGAGAAGGTGCTCGTCAGTCACTACGAGAACAACTATGTCGGCGCCGTAAAGCGACTGAACGCGATCGGAACGCAACTCGCCGAGCTCGACTTCGCGAAAGCTCCGAACTTCGTCATCAACGGCCTGAAGCGCGAGGAACTCGTCGCGTCAAACTCGATGATCCTCCATGAAATCTATTTCGACGGGCTCGGCGGTGCCGGCAAGCCGAGCACAGCACTTGCCGAGGCGATCGCGCGCGATTTCGGCAGCATGGAGCGGTGGCGCGCGGAGTTCTCCGCCATGGGCAAGGCCGAAGGCGGCGGCTCCGGCTGGGTGATTCTTTCCTACTCACCGCGCGACAAGCGGCTGGTCAATCAGTGGGCCGCCGACCACACGACGACGCTGGCCGGCGGACGCCCCGTGCTGGTGCTCGACATGTATGAGCACGCCTATCACATGGATTACGGTGCCGCGGCCGCGAAGTATGTCGACATCTACATGGAAGCGATCAAATGGGACAACGCTGCGACACTCTACGATCAATACAGGCGGGAAGCTTAGACGTCGTGCGAAGAATGAGCGTAGCGCTCTTGGGGGTGGCGTTGTTCCTATTGTCGGTGGAAGGAAACGCGATGGCAGACACTGTAAATTTTGACAACGCAGCAACCGGCGCAGCGCCCGAAGGTTGGACTCTGACGAAGACGGGTCGCGGCCAGCCAAAATGGACGGTCGAGGCGGAGTCGACGGCGCCAAGCAAGCCGAACGTCCTGAAACAATCCGGTCAGGCGACGTTTCCAGTGGCGCTCAGGAACGGCACCAGCATCCTGGACGGGTTCGTCGAGGTCAAGTTCAAGGCGATCGCAGGCTCCGAGGATCGTGCGGCCGGTATTGTCTGGCGCGCAAAGGATGCCGACAATTACTATGTCGTGCGGGCCAACGCGCTTGAAGACAATGTCGTGCTCTACAAGACGATCAAGGGTGTTCGCAGCGCGCTCGATATCGTCGGCCGGAAAGGTGGCTATGGCGTCAAGGTATCGGTGCCATCAGGTCAATGGCATTCCCTACGCTGCGAATTCGCGGGAAAGCTATTCAAGGTGACGTATGACGGCAAGCCGATGTTCGAGGTCGAGGACGAATCGATCAGGGACGCCGGCATGATCGGCTTGTGGACCAAGGCCGACAGCGTCACCGTATTCGACGACCTGACATACGGTGCGCTGCACTAGCACTACTTTGGCAGATTGTTGATTTCACCTCGATTTATTGGATTCCCGAATCAATTTTTCAATGATTCATGGGTGGTCGGCTCTTGGAGGGCTGACCATGCCGGGATGGGAAGACGAACTCGAACGCTGGCTGATGCCGTTCTTGGACCGGCTGGGTCATAAGACCCGACAGCGGATGTGTCCTCTATATGTTGCGGGATTGATCGGTCCTGGCGATCGCAAGAGCGTTCAGCCGATGGCGGAACGCCTTGCCACGAGCAACTACGACCAGTTGCACCATTTCATTGCGGACGGTGTCTGGGACGCGACGCCGCTGGAGACAGAGCTGCTCAACCAGGCGGACCGACTTGTCGGCGGCAGCGATGCGGTGCTGGTTATTGATGACACCTCACTGCCGAAGAAGGGTGAGCGCTCGGTCGGTGTTGCGGCTCAATACGCGTCGGCTCTCGGTAAAACGGCAAATTGCCAAACGCTGGTGTCTTTAACGCTTGCGCGCGGCGAAGTGCCAGTGATGGTCGCGTTACGTCTCTTTTTGCCTGACAGTTGGACAAGCGACATGTCTCGTTTGAAGCGCGCTCGCGTGCCAGTCGAACACCGAACGCCACGGTCCAAGCCGGAGATTGCTTTGGCCGAGATTGACCGCGCGATGGCAGCCAACGTGCGCTTTGGATGTGTGCTGGCGGATGCAGGATACGGCCTCAGCGCACCGTTTCGACAAGGGCTAACAGAGCGCGGGCTGGCCTGGGCTGTCGGCATCCCTCGGCACCTGAAAGTGTATCCGGTCGATGTGAAGCTCATTTGGCCGATTACCAAAGTCCGCGGGAAACCACGAAAGCACCACGTGCCCGATATCTTATCGATTGCGGCAGAACAAATGCTGGCCAGCGCCAAATGGAAAACCGTGAGTTGGCGTAGCGGGACGAAAGGTCGGCTCAAAGCCCGATTTGCTGCTCTCCGTGTCCGGACCGCCGACGGCCCTCCGCAGCGGATATGGGATAAAGGTCAGCAGCATCTCCCAGGCGACGAAGCCTGGCTCATTGGCGAGCAACGCGCCTCGGGAGAGAAGAAATACTATCTCGCCAATCTTCCGGCGATGACGGATCTGCGCACGCTGGCCGCCACCATCAAGGCACGGTGGATTTGTGAGCAGGCGCATCAACAGTTGAAGGAGGAACTTGGACTTGATCACTTCGAAGGGCGATCATGGCAAGGTCTTCATCGCCACGCCCTTATGACAATGATTGCCTACGCCTTCCTGCAACATCGTCGCCTCGCAAACGCGGGGCGGAAAAAAAAGAATCAACGGGCCTCCGCCTCAACCAACCATGCCCGCCGTACGTCACGCCATCGTCGATCTCATCCTTCGGCCGCCGCCCCAGCAGTGCCCATATTGCCGAAAGCAAATCCTTGAAAAACAGCGGCGAAAACACATTCTGCCAAAGTAGTGCTAGGGCGCGTACTCATTAATCGGGACGCCGTTAGACGTCCGCTATGCCCCCGATAGCGGCGCGAAAGCGGACGTCGCAGGACTTCCGCGTTGGGCCAAAGGCGGCCGTTGCACACCATCTCTTGAACTGGAAGGAGAGGCCGCCTTGCAAACGGCATCTCCTTCGCGCGGGAGGCGATGATGGATGAGCGATGTCGTCAAGTCCTGATGAACGAGAGCAGGTCGGGGTTGAGGACATCCGCATGTGTGGTGAGCATGCCATGGGGGTAGCCTGGATAAGTTTTCAGCGACCCGTTCTTAAGCAGGTTGACCGCACGCGGCACGGTACTTGCGAATGGGACGACTTGATCCGCCTCGCCATGCATCACCAGCACCGGCACGGTGATCTTCTTGAGATCCTCGGTATAGTCTTCGAGCCAAGAGTCGACAGTCGTATAGTGAGCGAGGGCACCACCGGCCATGCCTTGGCGCCACCAGTTGGCGATAATGGCCTCCGAAGGCTTGGCTCCGTCGAGATTGTAGCCGTAGAACGGATTCTCAGGGACGAAACGGTAGAACTCCGACCGGTTACCCAACATACCTGCCCGGATCGCTTCGAACCACTCCGGCGGTTGACCGGACGGATTGTCCTCGCTCCGGTACATGTTCGGCGTCAGTGAAGCGACCAGTACGGCCTTCGCGACGCGCGCCGGGTGGCGAGCAACATAGCGAGCGACCTCACCGCAACCTGTCGAATGCCCGATATGTATCGCGTCGCGCAGGTTGAGGTGTTCAGTCAGGGCCGCGAGGTCGGCAACCCAGTGGTCCATGTCGTTGCCGGTGCCGGGCTGGTCGGACCGGCCGTGGCCGCGCCGGTCGTGGGCGATCACACGATACCCGTGATGAAGGAAGAACATCATCTGGGCATCCCAGTCGTCCGCTGTCAGCGGCCAGCCGTGGCTGAACACGATCGGCTGACCTGATCCCCAATCCTTGTAGAAGATGCTTACGCCGTCTGTAGTCGTGATCGTCGACATCGAGTCGCTCCATCTGCTCTGTTAGATCTTTGTTGAAAAGTTTGCGGACGGGGGTCTAAAAAAGCAGGCAGGCGCAAGCTGATCAGGCCACAGATCGCGCCCCCTGGCTTTCCAAAAGACACGATGTTCAGCGGCCTCGCCGGCAAGCCCTTGTCGTGCCAACACCCGATCGCCGACGCGTTATCGCCGGATCCGGCGCGGCGCTATTCGTCGCTCCTGCGCATTCGCGCGCGTTTCCCGCTAAATGAGGGACGCCACTCTCGATCGCGCTGCAGAATTGTCGAGGCCGTACTGAATTGCGATCACGCCGTTCCTATCGGCCTGGAGTGCTGGGATCACTTTGCTGAAGACGATACTATGCTTCGGCGAAGACATTGTTCGTTGTCCTTTTTTTGGTTGAAGACTGCGAAACGGTAAATCCCCCTTTGGCTCCTGACCAAGACCTTGTAGGCTTCGAGCTATGCCTGGAAGATATACGAGGGATCATGGAGCTCCGGCACCTGCGCTATTTCGTTGCCGTCGCTGAAGAAGGCAGCCTGCTGAACGCCGCCGAACGGCGACTGAACACCTCCCAGCCGTCCTTGAGCCGGCAAATTCGCGATCTGGAAGCCGAAGTCGGCGTCCAGTTATTGGAGCGCCAGGCGCGCGGCGTGACGCTGACCGCTGCCGGACGCGTGTTTCTCGATCATGCGCGGCTGGCGCTGCTGCAGGTCGAGGCCGCAACGGAAGGGGCCCGGCAGACGGCGCAACCGCAAAGGCCCGTCCTCTCGATGGGCTTTCTCGTCGGGCTGGAGGTGATGTGGCTCCCCCAGTTGCTGCGCATCCTCCGCGAGGAAGCCCCCGATGTCGACGTGACGCTCAGCACGCAATCTTCGCCAGAACTCGCACTGGCATTGATGCGGGGAAAGCTGGACATCGCTTTCCTTCGTCCGGAGAAAGACAACGAGGGCGTCGTCTTCAAGATATTGGCGAAGGAGCCCTTGATTCCCGTGCTGCCGGCCGAACACCGCTTGGCATCACGGAAGAAGATTCGTCCGCAGGATCTCGCCCGCGAGATCTATGTCAGCTCGGCAAGAACATCGCCGGTCTTGCAGGAGGTCATACATAATTACGCATCTCGGGTCGGCATTACCCTCAAGGCGAAGTATGAAGGCGAAAACATATCATCGGCCATGTCGCTCGTGGCTTCCACAGGCGGAATTAGCCTCGTCCCGCTCTATGCGCAGAACATGCTTGCACCGAACGTCGTCGCCAGAGCGCTCGAGGGCGGCACGCCGACGGTCGATCTGGCGCTGGGATACAATCGGACTAATCCGTCGCCCCTGCTCCGCCGTCTTTTGTCCCGCGCGGATGAATTGGTTGCAAACGTTCAAATCAGAGCATCATTCGCTACGTTGAAGCTGACTAGTAGCCGATGCGAGAGTCCGCTAATGGGATGGTCCGGCCGTGCTCCTGCCCCGCCAGCGATAAGCTGGCCAGGGGCGCCAAGACAAGGAGCACGCCATGTCCCAGACACCCAGTACCGCGATCGCCGTGATCGGCATCGATATCGGCAAAAACTCGTTCCACGTCGTGGGCCACGATACGCGCGGCACCGTCGTGCTGCGGCAAAAGTGGTCGCGTGGCCAGGTCGAGGCGCGGCTCGCCAATATGCCGCCTTGCCTGATCGGCATGGAAGCCTGCGTCGGCGCACATCATTTGAGCCGCAAACTCGCATCGTTAGGTCACGATGCCAGGTTGATGCCGGCCAAATATGTCCGCCCTTATAGCAAAGGACCGAAGAACGACTTCAATGACGCCGAAGCGATTGCCGAAGCCGTGCAGCGCCCGACGATGAAGTTCGTGGCGACCAAGACCGCGGAGCAACTGGATCTGCAGGCGCTGCATCGGGTGCGCGAGCGGCTGGTGTCGCAACGCACCGGCATCATCAACCAGATTCGCGCCTTCATGCTGGAACGCGGGATCGCGGTGCGCCAGGGTATCGGCTTCCTGCGCACAGAACTGCCCACCATCCTTGCGACGCGCACCGATGCCCTGTCGCCACGCATGTTGTGTGTCATCGAGGAGTTGGCAGGCGACTGGCGTCGGCTGGATCAGCGCATCGATAGGCTCTCCGGCGAGATCGAAGCACTGGCCCGTCAAGATCAGGCATGTTCGCGCCTGATGACGGTGCCTGGCATCGGGCCGATCATTTCGAGCGCCATGGTGGCCGCGATCGGCACTGGAGACGTCTTCTCCAAAGGCCGTGACTTCGGCGCCTGGCTCGGGCTGGTGCCCAAGCAGATCTCGACGGGAGACCGCACGATCCTCGGCAAAATCTCAAGGCGCGGCAATCGCTACCTCCGCGTTCTGTTCGTCCAGGCGGCATGGGTGGTGCTGGTCAGGATCAAGAACTGGGAACGTTACGGACTCAGATCCTGGATCGAAGCCGCCAAGAAGCGATTGCACCACAACGTGCTGGCGATCGCACTCGCCAACAAGCTTGCCCGCATCGCCTGGGCGGTGCTGGCTAAAGGACGCGCCTTCGAGCTGACAAGGACCAACGATGCAGGCGTCCGACCCGCTTGATCGTCGCGCCGTGCTCGGCGCGGTCAAGGCGCGGCCTGGCAACGCCGGAGCCAGCCGCAAGCCAAGCGCAACGGCCGGCCTTGACCGCCCGTGCGCGCGACGCGACGCACGTCCTGCGGGCCGGGACGAAGGAACGGCCCCCGGCTCGAACACAGGAACTGCGAGGTAGGAGGAGCAAGCGATGACGTAACCCCATCAACAGGTTCCAGCCGAGGTCTGCGAGAGGATGAGACGAGATGGAGGTTCGGTCTTCCCGGCGCATGCGAACACTGGTGACCCAAATGGCCCAATCGAGGCCTGTCCGCTAATGAGAACGCACGCGCGCTGATATCCATGATGGCCCGGAGAAAATGCTCCAACCAAAGGCCGGATACATTGATGCAAGACCACACCACCTGATCGACGAACCTCTTGCTACGCACGGCCGGACCATACATAGGGTCATTTGCGACCGACATGGGTTATCCGCTCCATGTCCGATCTATCCCCGATAGCGACCGAACGGCGGACGCGCCCAGACCATGCGGGTGGTAGCAGAGCAGCGCGAGATCGGCGAGCACGGCATCACTCTAGGGCGCGGGCTCTTAAGTCCGATCAGCCGGCGAAAGCATGCCACTCCCAGAACCTTCACAAGCCTAAGCCGGAAGCCAGTCTTGATATGCGTCAATCTGTCGGAGCGCAAAGCGGCTAGTAGTAAAGCCTTTCTAGCCAGCGTCGGAGCGCGACATGGTAAAGTGTGGTTGGTTGATAATTGCCGGCCTTACCGCTGCTTTCGCTGCCGCGGCTCAGGCTGAAGACCTCGACATCGGCAAGTCAGAATTTCAGTCTTCGTGCGCGAGTTGTCATGGCGCGGATGCAAAGGGCAAAGGACCGGTCAGCGACCAGCTCAAGATCCCGCCTCCCGATTTGACGGTGTTGGCCAAGAACAACAACGGGGTCTTTCCCACGAACGCTGTCTATGAAACCATAGATGGATCGAAAACAATTCCTGCTCACGGCACTCGTGAGATGCCAATTTGGGGGGAACGATTCAACCCCATTGTCAACTTGCCTCACTATGTTGATCCGTCTTATTGGAAGATGGCCGGGCCGGAGCAAAGCCCCGAAGTCGTCGTGCGAAAACGCATCCTCGCTGTTGTCGATTATCTCAGCCGCGTTCAGCAAAAGTAGCAACCGACGAGCATAAGATTACTTGCCCATCCCGCTTAGCGCCCGCTAAAGCGGAAAAAGTTTGCATGCGCCACAACCGACGAAGCAGCTGCACCACCAACCAGCCCGATGAACTCCCGCCGCTTCATATTGCCTCGTGATGCGCCCGGGAGTCTTACTGCCCTGTTTGCCAAACCGCGATGTCCGAAGCGGGTCGAGGCCGACATCTGCCCGGCCCGATGCCGTGCCTTCTTTGGGGTCAAAACGCGAAAAACTCAACGTGAGCAAGCTCAGTCCGCTATGCCCCATTGAACGGACCTCAATGAGGCGTGCTACCACTTCGCTGATGGGCCAGAAGCCGACCTCGCGATTGGCTTATGGGCCCGGCACCATCATGGTCGGCTCTTCCAGCAGGGAAAAGTCGTAGCCCTCGCAGCTAACATTCGGGTTGGTGGGCGCAAACATGCCGAGCGGGTTGTCCTTGAACAACCAGGCATGCAGATCATAATGCACAAACTCCTTTGGAATGAGCGGCCAGTGTCCTTCCATCGGGCCCATGAAGGGTTGGTCGAAGAGAGAGGGGCGCTGCTTGGTATCTGCCGTTAGAGGCACCAACCACTCAACAGCCACGAGCTTCAATTCCTTGCCCACAGGTTCGTAGATCAATACGTTGGGCTTCATCGGATCGGGAGCGCCCTGCACTGTGACATTGGCAAAGTGCACTCCCATAGCGCCTTTGGCATACTCCATGTGGTGCGGAACTTTCTCGCCAGAATAGTGCACGCAGCCCACCGTCGACAGGTAGAGGTCGCGCACGGCTACCTTGTAGTCCTGATATTTCTCCAGCGATTTGCGCAACGCGTCGAGCTGAGCCTTGTAAGGCTCTTCTGCTGCAATTGGTCTGAGGGCCGCACCGATAAAAGCAAGACCTAGCGCGGCGACGAAGGTACCACGGACATATTTGCGCATGTTCCCTCCTAGCTTTTCATCAAAGCAATGTCGGAATGAACTGGCCGAACCAAGGGTGAGGGTTTTTGCCATTTCCGACAAGACGATAACAACCTCATGGCCGCCAATCGCGATAGAAAAATGGTGGTACTCCCTCTTGGGCGTACATGGGCCTTTGATGGCTCAGCCGACAGACCGCGTTCTTCATCGCCCGACTGTCATGAGGATGTCTCAATCGGGTCATCAGCGGCAATGCGCTGACCGAGCGGAACATTTCCGCTAAGCCTTCAAGACCGGACTTCTGCGCGTTAAGAGTACACGCCCTAGATTAAAGTCGACGTCGACCAGCTCACGTCGGAGAAACCATGCTCGCTCGCACCCTGCTTGCGGCCACCGTCCTGTTGATGCTCGCGCACCCGGCAATGGCGCAGGCGCCGCTCGCGACCTACAAATCCTTGAGTCCCGGGCTGGCGCTTGATCTGGCAAGTGAGGGTTTCTGTCCTCGGCATCGAAGCCCTCATCAGCTCGGCGACGTTGCTTGACTCACGTCAAGAACACGCGTGGCGCAGCGTGTTAGTCGGGAAACTGGGGCGGTACCATTCGAACCATGGACACGAAGCAATGGTCACGCAAAACAACATCAATTTCTTCACCAACTGGGCCAAGGAGCGTCTTGACGAAATGGAAGCAACGGTGACCTCGCTCGAAGCCAGGGCTTCCGAGGTGCAGTCGGAAGCGCGTGAGAAGGCCACGAAGGTTCTGGCGGATCTCTGCAAGCAGCGCGACGAATTCCGCGACACCGTGAAGAAGCAGTCGGAGGTCGGCGAGGCCGCCTGGACCCAGGCAAAATCAAGGATGGAAGCCGATTGGCGCGTGTTCGAGACCGAGGCCGGAAAATACGTCGAAAGCTTCGGCAAGCAGATCGAGCAGCAACAGGCGACGTTCAAGCTTCAGGCCGAAGCGCAGCTCAAGGCGTGGCGCGAAGCCGCCGACAAGCTCGGCAGCGATGCCAAGAACTTTGCGTCCGAGCGCCGCGGCGACATCGACGCAGCCCTGAAGCGCATGAATGCCGATGCAATCGAGGCGGAGAAAAAACTGGAGAAGCTCAGAGAGGCGGGGACCCACTCATGGTCCGCACTCATGGCGGCCCTGGCGGAGACCCGCCTTGCCTTTGATCGTGCCAACGAGGCGGCGCGGGAGGCTTTCAAGCGAGCTGCCTGATCAGGCGTGGTGAACTTCCGGAGACCGCCGTCTGGCGGTCTCCTTGCCGTCGGCAGCTCGAGCGTTGCCCTGCCACGCCAGCGGCCTTCTCAGCGTCCGCGCTAGATGCCCAGCAGCTTGCGCGCGTTGGCCTTCAGCACCTTCGGCCGGATCTCGTCGCGGATGTCGATCTTGGCGAAGTCCGACAGCCAGCGGTCCGGCGTGATCACCGGCCAGTCCGAGCCGAACAGCATCTTGTCCTGCAGAATCGAGTTGATGTAGCGCACCAGGATCGGCGGGAAGTATTTTGGCGACCAGCCCGACAGGTCGATGTAGACGTTCGGCTTGTGGGTCGCGACCGACAGCGCCTCTTCCTGCCAGGGGAAGGAGGGATGGGCGAGGATGATCTTGAGATCGGGAAAATCGGCCGCGACGTCGTCCATGTACATCGGGTTGGAATATTTCAGCCGCATCCCCATGCCGCCGGGCATGCCCGAGCCGACGCCGGTCTGGCCGGTGTGGAACAGCGCGATGGCGCCGCCATTGTTGATCTCTTCGTAGAGCGGATAGGCCATGCGGTCGTTGGCATAGAAGCCCTGCATGGTCGGATGGAATTTGAAGCCGCGCACGCCGTATTCCTCGATCAGCTTGCGCGCCTCGCGCGCCCCGAGCTTGCCCTTGTGCGGGTCGATCGAGACGAACGGGATGAGGACGTCGAGATGGTCGGAGGCGACCTCCAGCATCTCGTAATTGTTGTAGCGGCGGAAACCGGTCTCGCGCTCGGCGTCGACCGGGAAGATCACGGCGGCGATGTTCTTGGAGCGGTAGTAGGCCGCGGTCTCCGGCACGGTCGGCGGATGCTTGTTCGGCGACTTGAAGTACTCCGCCATCTGCGCCTGGAAGTCGTCATAGCCGTCGTCAGCGTGGCAGCCGCAGGGCTCTTCGGCGTGGGTGTGGATGTCGATGGCGACGACATCGTCGATATTGGGCAGCTTCAGCTTCGGCATTGGTTTCCTCCCGACGGGTTGCCAAATTGATTATATGATATAACGAATTTGGCAAGGCGTCGCTGGAAGCAAAACCGCAGCCCGCAAAAGTCATTGCCGTGCCTGGCCTCTGATGCGGCAGATCGGGCCGATCCGGCCGCTTCTATTGTGCATGGGGTTGTTTTCGCGAATTTGCCGGTTCGGAACCGGGCAGTTAACATTGACATGACCTCCCGCCATGCCTTAAGAACCGCCCCGTCCCGGGCGGTCGTCCGCCAGCGGGAAAAATCTCATTTTGCCACATTCGCGCGTGCCGAAACGGTAGTGCCGAACACGGCCTTTCGAACGTTCAGGATTCCGCCATGAAGGTCCGTAACTCGCTGAAATCGCTGCGCGGTCGCCATCGCGCCAACCGCCTGGTCCGCCGCAAGGGCCGGGTCTATGTGATCAACAAGGTGCAGCGCCGCTTCAAGGCTCGCCAGGGCTGAGTTTGCCCTCGCGGTCGCCTTCGCGTGCCCCGCAAGACCACGGTCTCACATGAGTTTGACGCCGCCTTTGCTTTGCAAGGGCGGCTTTGCGCGTCTAGACTTCGGCCATGGCAGTCAGATTCCCTTTCGCGCGCACCCTGTGTCTGGCCCTTGCTTTGGGAGCCGCCGGCCTCGCTCCGGCCGCGGCGCAGCAGGTTGAGCCGCCGACCCCGCCCGGCAAGCAGAAGAAGCTTCCCGAAGCGCCGGCCAAGCTGCCCAAGGTCGATCGCACCAAGAATCTCGATTTCCTGTTCGGCGCGCTGAAGGCGGCGCCCGACGATGTCAGCGCCAAGCATGTCGAGGCGCGGATCTGGGCGATCTGGCTCCAGACCCCGAGCGATACCGCCTCGCTGCTGATGGCGCGGGCCAAGACCGCGGTCGACGCGCAGAAGATCGACGTCGCGATCAAGCTGCTGGATTCGGTCATCAAGCTCAGGCCCGACTACATCGAGGCCTGGAACCGGCGCGCCACGCTCTACTACATGCAGAACGACTACGGCCGCTCGCTCGCCGACATCCAGCAAGTGCTGATCCGCGAACCCCGCCATTTCGGCGCGCTCGCGGGGCTCGGCATGATCATGCAGGAGGTCGGCGACGAGAAGCGCGCGCTCGAGGCCTACCGCAAGGCGCTCGCCGTCAATCCGCACCTCGAGAAGATCCCCGATCAGGTCAAGGCGCTGACCGAAAAGGTCGAAGGCCGCGACATCTAGAGCACGATCCGGACCCGAAGGGCCGCGCCAGCGCAAAGGGATAGTTTGATCATTTCCCGAGCGATTGCGGCGCACGCGGATTAACCACGATCACACGCGTCGCATGAGCTGGGGTATCGCCAATGCGGCCGCAGGCCTACCTGCATGGCAGGAGCAAAGCCATGAAGCGTTTGATTTTTGCGGGTAGCTTGTTGCTCGCGTCGGGAACGGTGAGTCTCGCCGACGGACTGTTCTGGGTGGTCGGCAACCGCGCCACCGGCAAATGCAACATCGTGACCAGCAATCCGGTCATCATCGGCGACATCTGGTTCGGCGATGGTCCCTACAAGTCCAGGGCCGACGCCAAGCTCGCCCGCTCGACCATCCGCGCCTGTCCCGCGGTCAGTCCCGATGACGAAAAGGACGAGGACAAGACGGACTAGGTCCGGCCCGCAACCTAATGCAGGGCGGCGCCGCCGCGCTCGGCGAGGCCGCGATCGGCCACTGCGGCGTAAGCCCTGGCGAGCTCCGCCTCGAGATGCTCGTTGATCAGGAGCAGCGCCCGCACGGCACCGCGCAGGTCACCGTTGCAGCTTGCGACAATCTCGTCGATTGCAGTGTCGTTCGATCTGAAGCTCATCGAAATTCTCCGGTTCAAATCAGGACAAATCCTGCCGGCCTGTCCCGCATCCCCTGAGGTCGCGAGGAGGATCGGCGCCCACCCGCGCCTAAATGGCGGAACCGACCATGGCGATTATATGGAAACCGCTATGACGACCGCATGAAGCTGGTCCGAAGCCTGCGCGCAATCAGGAATTAGATTGATTCTATTGAGTTTTTCTGGCCCTCGATTATGCACATATCCACAGCCCCTCATTTCCGGTGGAAGTGCTGAAGCGCCTGGGGCGAAACTGCCGCGTGCCACGCCCGTAATTGCCAGGTGCCCTATTACGTCCGGATTCTCTCCATGATCGTGATGACAGTCGTGACGGCGCTGGTTCTGCTGGCGCTGGTCACGCAGGGCGGAATCGTCGCCGTGCAACGCGCCTTTCCGCCACAGGGCCGGATGATCGAGGTCGATGGCGCGACGCTTCACGTCGTCGACATCGGCCCGCGCGATTCAGGCCTGCCGGTCGTGATGCTGCACGGCGCGAGCTCCAATCTCGAAGCGATGCGACGCCCGCTCGGCGATCTCCTGGCAAAAGACCATCGCGTCGTCCTGATCGACCGTCCCGGCCATGGCTGGAGCACGCGCGCGCGGCGGCAGGATTCGACGCCGCAGATCCAGGCACGGATGATCGACGAGGCGCTTCGTAAGCTCGGAATCGATCGTGCGGTGTTCGTCGTGCATTCCTGGAGCGGGGCGCTCGGCGCGCGCCTCGCGCTCGATCATCCCGGCCGCGTCGCCGGCCTCGTGATGCTGGCGCCCGTCACGCATCCCTGGCGCGGCGGCGTCGGCCGCTACAACGAACTCATCGCAGCGCCCGTGATCGGCCCGTTGCTCGCCTACACCATCACGCTGCCGCTCGGGTATTTCGTCGCCGAGTCCGGCGCGCGCAATGTGTTCCTGCCGCAGACCATGCCCGATGGTTTCGTGCAGCACTCCGCGACGCCGCTGCTGCTGCGGCCGCGCGAGTTCATCGCCAATGCCTATGATCTGGTGACGTTGAAGGCGTCGGTGGCTGGGCAAGCCGCGCGCTATGGCGAAATATCGGCCCCGGTCACGATCATCGCCGGCGAGCCCGACAAGACGGTGAAGACCAATATCCACGCGCGCCCGTTCGCAGCTCAGGTGCCGAATGCAAAGCTGATCGTGCTGCCCGATCTCGGCCACATGGTGCAGAACGCCGTGCCGGATCTGGTGAAGACGGAGATCGAGACGATGATCGGGAAAATCGTGCCCGCGCAGGCGGCCGCCGACTGAAGCGTTTTCGAGCGAAGCGGATACCGGTTCGCGTGAAGAAAACGCGTCCAAACAAGAAGCCGGAGCTTCGGCTCTGCTTCAATCAGAACCGAAGCTCTGGCGGCCGCCTCTCGCGCGCTTACTGCTTGATCTTCCCGTCCTTGTCGAACTGCGAGACAAAGGTCCAGAGATTGTTGATCTCGGTCTCGTTCTTGATGCCGGCGAACGCCATCTTGGTGCCGGGGATCTTGGCCTTGGGGTCCTTGATGTACTCCTTGAACGTGGCTTCGTCCCAGGTGATGCCGGAATTCTTGTTCGCATCCGAATAGCTGTAGTCCGGCGCAGTTCCCGACTTGCGGCCGTTGAGGCCGTTGAGCTCGGGGCCGACCTTGTTCTTGGCGCCTTCGCCGATCGCGTGGCAGGCCAGGCACTTGTTGAACGACGTCTTGCCCGCGGCGGCGTCCTGCGCCATCGCTTTGGAAGACATGGCGGTGGACGCTGCGGCAGTCATGGCGAGGGCAACTAGCGCGCCGAAAGTCAGTTTTGTCATAAGGGTGCTCTTCGTCTCTTCCCGGGTCAGATGGAGGGTCGTGGTTTTGGCAGGTCCAGGGCAAGTGGACAAGCCGCGAATCCTTGACAGGTTTCCTGATAGCAGACTTGCCCCAGAGAGAACTTGCGCTGCAACAATGCAATGCGACCTTCGGAGGACCTACCCAAAGACGGCAAGACATGATTGATTTGCCGGGACAATTTCCTCCGTCGGACGAAGGCTTCGTAATATGGCCATCATGATGCCCGCAAGCGACCAGGCAGTGCTGGCGCGTCGCAGCGAGATCGTCGCCGCCTTGCGCGCAATCGTATCAGGCGAAGGCGTGATCGACAGCGCCGCCGAGATGCGGGCCTATGAATCCGACGGGCTGACCGCCTATCGCCAGCCGCCGATGGTCGTGGTGCTGCCCGATACGACCGAGCAGGTCTCGCTCGTCCTGAAATATTGTGCCAGGCAGGGCATCAAGGTGGTGCCGCGCGGCTCCGGCACCTCGCTGTCCGGCGGCGCGCTGCCGCTCGAAGACGGCGTGCTGCTCGGGCTCGGCAAGTTCAAGCGCATCCGCGAGATCGATTTCGACAACCGCGTCGTCGTCACCGAGCCCGGTGTCACCAATCTGGCGATCAGCCAGGCGGTTGCGCATGCCGGCTTCTATTACGCGCCCGATCCGTCCTCGCAGATCGCCTGCTCGATCGGCGGCAATGTCGCGGAGAATTCCGGCGGCGTGCACTGCCTCAAATACGGCATGACCACCAACAACGTGCTGGGCTGCGAGATCGTGCTGATGAGCGGCGAGATCCTGCGGATCGGCGGCAAGGGGTGCGAGAACGCCGGCTACGACCTGATGGGCGTCATCACCGGCTCCGAAGGTCTGCTCGGCGTCATCACCGAGATCACGGTGCGCATTCTGCAAAAGCCGGAGACGGCGCGCGCGCTGATGGTCGGCTTCGCGGAGGTCGAAGCGGCCGGCGAATGCGTGGCACGCATCATCGGCGCCGGCATCATTCCCGGCGGCATGGAGATGATGGACAAGCCCGCGATCCACGCCGCGGAAGCCTTCGTCCATGCCGGCTATCCGCTCGACGTCGAGGCGCTGCTCATCATCGAGCTCGACGGTCCCAAGATCGAGGTCGACGAGCTGATCACGCGCGTCGAGACCATCGCCAATGCCTGCGGCTCGACCACCTGCCAGATCTCGACCTCGGAGGCCGAGCGCAACCTGTTCTGGGCGGGCCGGAAAGCCGCGTTTCCGGCCGTCGGCCGCATCTCGCCCGACTATCTCTGCATGGACGGCACCATCCCGCGCGGTGCGTTGCCGAAGGCGCTGGCGCGCATCCGCGAGCTATCGGAAAAATACCAGCTCGGCTGCGCCAATGTGTTCCACGCCGGCGACGGCAATTTGCACCCGCTGATCCTCTACGATGCCAACAAGCCCGGCGAGATCGAGCGGGCCGAGGCCTTCGGCGCTGACATTCTGCGCGCCTGTGTCGAGTTCGGCGGGGTGCTCACCGGCGAGCACGGCGTCGGCATCGAGAAGCGCGATCTGATGCCGGAGATGTTCAGCGAGATCGACCTCAACCAGCAGCAGCGGCTGAAATGCGCCTTCGACGCGCAGGGCCTGCTCAACCCCGGAAAAGTGTTTCCGACCCTGCACCGCTGCGCCGAGCTCGGCCGCATGCACGTGCACGCGGGCAAGCTGGCGTTTCCGGACATTCCGCGGTTCTAGGCGCTCGCGCGGAGGGAAGGGGCTTGCGATGCAAACCTCTTCCCTCCGAAACGCTTACAGCAGCCCGTATTGCGCCCGCTCGCGCTTCGCCAGTAGCGGCAGGGCTTCGCCGGCGATGTACGTCTTGAAGTGCCCGCTCTCCTGGTGCGCCTTGAAAGCGGCCTCGTCGCGGAACAGCTCGTAGAACAGGAACTGGGCCGGATTCTCCCTGGCGCGTGAGATCAGGAACAGCTTGACGCCGTCCTCGCGCTGCGCCTCGGGCAGGAAGCGGTCGAGGATCGCGGCGACCTTGTCGGCCTCGCCGGGCTTGGCCTCCCATTGCGCGACGACGAGCAGGCCGCCGCCGTCGACGGCGTCGCTGAGGGATTTCTGCGTGGCATAGTGGTTCATGGTCTTTCCTCCTTGCTGCTGGGCTTGAGATGACGACGTCCACGGCGAGAGATAGATCGCCAGGACGGCACCGAAGGCGGTGATCACCGACCTGCGGCTGAATGTTTCGTGGACGCGCGGCGCCGGCCGCGCATATGTCGATCGCTCCATGTGTGTCTCCGTCGGTTGGGCTCGATCGCGATCGGCGCAAGCTTGTAGCGATGGCCTGTCGGCTTTGGTTCGCCGGTGATCGAAGTGTCGATGTCGTGAACGCTTCGATCTTTATCGAACCGTTGTTGTCGGATGTCGCGGAGCCGGCCTGATGGAGTTTCGTCGCACGCCGCACTGGCATTGCACGGCTGGGTGGTCGCCGCGTCACGCTGCATTTGATTTTGGCGGCGAATTTCGCTACCGCCTTTTCCCGTGGATACGCTCAAGGTCAGAGACGCCAAAGACGTCGAAGAGGTGGTGCGCGCGGCGATTGCCAACGAGCAGCCGCTCGAGATCATCGGTCATGGCAGCAAGCGCAGCATTGGCCACGCGATGGCGACCAACGCCGTGCTCGACGTCTCCGCGCTCAATGCCGTCACCTCCTACGAGCCCAACGAGCTGATCGTGACGCTTGAGGCCGGTGCGCCGCTGGCCGACGTGCTGTCGCTGATCGATGCCAAGAACCAGCAATTCGCCTTTGAGCCGATGAACACCGCGCCGCTGCTCGGCACGCCCGTATCAGGCACCATCGGCGGCATGATCGCGGCGGGCCTCGCCGGCCCGCGGCGCATCAGGGCGGGCGGGGCGCGCGACCACCTGCTCGGGGCGCACGCCGTCTCCGGTTTCGGCGACAGCTTCAAGACCGGCGGCAAGGTGGTGAAGAACGTCACCGGCTACGACCTCTGCAAGCTTCTGGCCGGTTCCTGGGGCACGCTGTCGGTGATGACCGAGGTCACGCTGAAGGTGATGCCGAAGCCGGAGGCCGAGCGGACGCTGCTGCTGCGCGGGCTCGACGATGCCGCCGCCAACAAGGCGATGACCGCGGCGCTCGGCTCGCCCTTCGACGTGTCCGGCGCCGCCCACCTGCCGAAATCCGCGTTCCGGGCGAAGATCGACGGGCTCGGCGACATCGCGGGCCAGGGCGAAGCGCTGACCGTGCTGCGGCTCGAAGGCATTACCGCTTCAGCCGCCCACCGCGCCGGTTCGCTGCGCGAATTGCTGGCGCCGTTCGGAACCGCGGCCCTGGTCGAGGACGCATCGTCGGCGGCACTGTGGGCGACCGTCCGCGACGTCCTGCCGTTCGCGGCCGGCGGCGCGCTGGGCGCCCGGCCGGTGTGGCGGATCGTCTGTCCGCCGGCGTCAGGTGCGGCGCTCGGGACCCAGCTGGCGCGCGAGACCGGCGGCGACGTGATTTACGACTGGGGCGGCGGATTGATCTGGGCCGCACTGCCGCCGAAGGGCGACGCGCATGAACCGGCCGTGCGCGCGCGTGCGAATGCGGTCGGCGGGCATGCCATGCTGATCCGGGCGGCAGAGGATGTCAGGCGCGACGTCGATGTGTTCCATCCGCAAGCGCCAGGCATCGCCGCCCTGAGCGAGCGGGTACGGGCCGGTTTCGATCCGAAGTCCATTCTCAACCGGGGACGGCTGACGCGGGGCGCTGCGGCATGAAGACCGAATTCTCACTCGCGCAGCTTGCCGATCCCGATATCGCGGAGGCCGACAAGATCCTGCGCGCCTGCGTCCATTGCGGCTTCTGCACTGCAACCTGTCCGACCTATGTGCTGCTCGGCGACGAGCTCGATAGCCCGCGCGGCCGCATCTATCTGATCAAGGAGATGCTGGAGAAGGACCAGGCGCCGACGGCCGAGGTGGTCAAGCATGTCGACCGCTGCCTGTCGTGCCTGGCCTGCATGACGACCTGCCCCTCCGGGGTGAACTACATGCACCTCGTCGACCAGGCCCGGGTCAGGATCGAGCAACGCTATCAGCGGCCACTCACCGAGCGGCTGCTGCGCCAGGTGCTGGCCTTCGTCCTGCCGGATCCGCAGCGCTTCCGCGCCAGCATGTGGCTGGCGCGGCTGGCCCGTCCGCTCGCCGTATTCCTGCCGACGCCGCGGCCCTCGGCGACACCGGGCCTGGTCCAGCGCCTCAAGGCGATGCTGGCGCTGGCCCCGAACCGGCTGCCGTCGCCCGGCCCCCTCCCGGGCAGCGTGTTTGCGGCGCTTGGCAAGAAGCGCGGCCGGGTCGCGCTGCTCCAGGGCTGCGCGCAGCAGGTGCTGGCGCCGCGCATCAACCAGGCTGCCATCAGTCTTCTCACCCGCCACGGCATCGAGGTCGTCCTGGTCAGGGACGAGCAATGCTGCGGCGCGCTGACCCATCACCTTGGCAACGACCACGATGCGCTGGCGCGGGCTCGCGCCAATATCGCGGCATGGCGGGCGGAAGCGGCCGGCGAGGGGCTCGACGCCATCCTGGTGACGGCGTCCGGCTGCGGCACCGTGATCAAGGACTACGGCTATCTGCTGCGCGAGGACGCTGCGTTCGCGGCCGATGCGGCGAAGGTGTCCGCGCTTGCCAAGGACATCACCGAATATGTTGCCGGCCTCGATCTCGCGACCACTGCGATAGGCGACAACATCGTCGTCGCCTATCACTCCGCCTGTTCGTTGCAGCACGGGCAGAAAATCACGGGCCTTCCGAAAGAATTGCTTTCCAAGAATGGATTCGTGGTGAAAGATGTGCCCGAGAGCCATTTGTGTTGCGGTTCGGCGGGGACCTACAACATTCTCCAACCCGAGCTTGCGGGCCGGTTGCGTGATCGCAAGGTCGCCAACATCGCGAGCGTCAAGCCGGACATGATTGCCGCGGGCAATATCGGCTGCATGGTGCAGATTGCCAGTGGCACGTCAGTTCCGGTCGTACACACGATTGAGCTTCTCGATTGGGCTACGGGCGGGTCGCGGCCGGCATTGAACGCGTCGAGCTGAGCTTTCGTCCGGAGGTGACGGCGGAAAGACGTCCGATCGACCATTGTTCGGCGGCAACAGGAGGACCACGATGGCGAAAGCGAAAAAGAAAAAAAGCAAGAAGGCAAAAAAGGCCAAGAAGGCTGTAGCGGCGAAGAAGACCGCGAAGAAGGCGACGAAGAAGGCAGCCAAGAAGTCAGCGAAGAAATCTGCTAAGAAGGCCGCACCGAAGAAGTCGGCCAAGAAAGCTGCAAAGAAGGCTGCACCGAAGAAGGCCGCCAAGAAGGTTGCGAAGAAGGCGGCACCGAAGAAGGCGAAGGCAGCTCCCGCGCCGAAGCCGTCAGCGCCGGTGGCAGCTCCGGCTCCCGAGCCTGTCGCCGAGACAAGCTGGGCGATGCCTTCGTCTTCTGCGGAACCGACGCCGGCCGAGGGGCAGGGTTAGGCCTAAGGTCAGGCCCGCGGTCAGGCCAGGGGCTGGGCCAAGGCTGGCTTCAACCCAACGAACACGATCGACAGCAGGAGGGCCGCGGCGGCGACGCTGCGGCCTTTCTGCATCGCGGCTGTGGCTGCCGGAGGCCGCCATTCCCCGGCGCCAGCCCGATTCGTAGCGCGCGGAGCACGGTACTGCAGGTCTCCGTACTAACCCCGTCCTCCAGTGCCCTTTGGAGGGCAAATAATGTGATCGAGAAGCCACACAGGCAGACAACCTTTCGTGAAATCGTCAGAACGCCTAAAAAGTCAGCAGATGCCCGCGTTTTTTGCTTCACGGTTCACATCCTCCGATCCAGATTGCCGCAGTCATGAATTTTTGATGTTGGGTCGTACGCCCCGGGGGGCTTCCGGGAAACCGACTGGGTGAGAACTGGTGATGGGGATCGAAATGAAAAAAGTGGCTTTGTTGGCAACGGCGCTGGCAATGGTGACGACGGGTTCGGCTTTCGCGGCGGATATGGCGGTGAAGGCCAAGAAGGCCCCGCCGGTCGCTGCCTTCGACCCCTGGGACATCGCCTTCGGCGGTGCGCTCGTCAGCGATTACATCTTCCGCGGCGTGACCCAGTCGAACCACCAGCCGTCGGTCGCCGCTTATTTCGAGCCGCGCTACAACGTCACCAAGGACCTCCAGCTTTACGCCGGTGTGTCCGCGGAGAGCATCTCCTTCGCCAACCGCGCTGCGGCTGAAGTCGACGTCTACGGCGGTATCCGCCCGACCTTCGGCGCCTTCGCCTTCGACTTCGGTATCTGGGGCTACCTGTATCCGGGCGGAAGCTGCGCCGACAACGTGCTCACCGGCGGCGTTCCCGGCGGCAACGTCTGCGCCGTCAGCACCACCACGATATTCCTCGCCGACGGCAACGTCATGAAGAAGAACGTCAGCTTCTTCGAAGGCTATGCCAAGCTGAACTACACCATCAACGACAACTGGGCCGTCGGCGTGAACGAGTACTACTCGCCGAACTTCCTGAACTCGGGTGCCTGGGGCAACTACGCGTCGGTGACTGCCAAGTACACCGCGCCCAGCACCGTCTTCGGTCCCTCGGGCGTCGGCATGTATGTGTCGGGTGAGTTCGGCCGCCAGTGGTTCGGCACCTCGGACGCCTTCTACGGCACCGGCGCCGGCACCGTTTTCGCCAACGGTATTCCCTACAAGGACTACAACACCTGGAACGTCGGCATCGGCTTCACCTACAAGGTGTTCACGCTGGATCTGCGTTACTCCGACACCGACCTGAACAAGGGTGATTGCAACGCCTTCACCAGCGCCTTCAATGCCACCGGCACCACCAACGTCACCCCGATCAACCCGAGCGGCGCTGGCTCCAACTGGTGCGGCGCGGCCGGCATCGCCAAGCTGTCGTTCGACCTGACGGCGATGACCAACCTGAAGTAAGTTTCTTCCCGAAACGACTTGCTGAGGGCGGCAGAGCAATCTGCCGCCCTTTTGCTTTTTGCGGCCTGGAGCGCTGCGATCGTGCCGGGCCTTCATGGTTTTCTAGGCGATGCGAAGCATCGTCCGGGAGACGCGCCGCAAGGGCGGCGCTCCTCACCATGAGGATCTGGGACTTTGCGGCGAAGTCCGACCTCATCCTGAGGGCCCGCCAAAGGCGGGCGTCTCGAAGGATGGGCCGCAAGGAAAGGCCCTTATCGGGGTCCTTCGACTACGATAGCGATCGTCTTGCGCCTCAGCGCGCCACGGTCGATTCCGCCTGGACCGGCTCGCCGCTCTTGCCGAGGACGTGGATCTGGCCGTCCTTCACCATCGTCACCTTGCGGGTATGGAAAGCATCGAGGGTCGAGCGATGGCCGATCGAGACGATGGCGGCTTGCGGCAGCCTCTCCGTCAGCAGCCGGTACAGCCGGGCCTCGGACGGCTCGTCCAGCGAGGCGGTGGCCTCGTCCAGGAACAGATAGTCCGGCGCATGCAGCAGCGCGCGGGCGAGACCCAGACGCTGCTGCTCGCCGAGCGACAGCATCCGGTTCCAGTGCCCGTCCTCGTCGAGCCGCTCGGCGAGGTCGGGCAATCCGACCGCGATCAGCGCGTCCTGGACGCGCGCGGCGTCGAATGTATCAGGCGCTGCGGGATAGACCACGGCATCGCGCAGAACCCCGACGGGGAAATAGGGGCGCTGCGGCAGCATCATCAGCTTCGCCCTCTCAGGGACGACGATGGTGCCGGTGCCGAACGGCCAGATGCCGGCGATGGCCCGGAACAGCGTCGACTTGCCGGAGCCGGACGGCCCCGTCACCAGCACGCGCTCCGGCACCTGGATGGCGAAGGCGCCGGCGGCGACCAGCGGCGTGCCGTTGGGCAGGTTCACGCAGAGCTGCTCGAGGTCGATATTGCGGTCGCCGCCGGCGGCCTCGAGGGCGATCGCCGGCTCGTGTGCCGGCAGGTTCGCGGCTGAATCGACCGACATCTCGAAGCCATCGAGACGCGCGACGATCGAGCGCCATTCCGCGAGCGATCGGTAAGCCGTGACGAAGAACGACAACGCGCCTTGTACGCTGGAAAAGGCCGATGCGGTCTGCATCATGTCGCCGAGCTGGATCTTCTTGGCGAAGAAGGCCGGCGCCACCAGCACATAGGGAAAGATCACGGCGGCCTGCTGATAGCTCGCGGTGAACGCGGTGAGGCGCTTGGTCCGGCTCATGATGGCGTACCAGTTGCCGATCACAAGGCCGAAGCGACCCAGGAGCCGGCCGCGTTCGGCCCCTTCACCCTTGAGCAGCGCGATCTGCTCGGAATTCTCGCGGACGCGGACGAGGTGGAAGCGGAAGTCGGCCTCATAGCGCTGCTGCTCGAAATTGAGGTTGACCAGCGGAGCGCCGATCCAGTGCGTCAGCGCGGTGCCGAAGATCGCGTAGACCAGCGCGCCCCAGCAAAGATAGCCCGGGATCATGAGGTCGGTGCCGAACAGGTGCAGCGGTGCGGCGTTGGAGAGACCCCAGAGGATGATCACGAAGGAGAACAGCGTCACGATCGACGAGAGCAGGCCGAGCCCGATCGTCAGGGTCTGCTCGACGAAGTTCTTGACGTCCTCGGTGATGCGCTGGTCCGGGTTGTCAGCCGCATCGCCCTTGAGCTGCATGCGGTAATGCGTGGCGCCTTGCAGCCATTCGCCCAGATAGTGCCGGGTCAGCCATTGCCGCCAGCGGATCTGGAGCCATTGGTTCAAGTACAGCTTGTAGACCGCCAGCGCGATAAACATCGAGGCGAGGGCGACGAAAATCCAGATCTGCGTGACGAACGCGTCCCAGTCGCTCGCCTGCAGTGCGCTGTAGAACCGGTTCTGCCACTGGTTCACGAGCACGTCGATCGCGACCAGCGCCAGCTCCATCGCGATCACGGCGGCGAGCAGGCCGCGGCCGACCCATTTGTCCTCGGATCGGAAATAGGGGACGGCGATTCGCCAGACGATCGCGAGCGTGGCGCTGATGTTCTTCACAGAGCTCTGTCTCCTGAGGGGATGTGCACAAATGCCTGGAGCCAAATGGCTGAGGCAACGGCCGAAATGGGCGCGCTTAGACTAAAGTCGCAAGTTCTGCAATTTGCGTTGGCTTGTCGGCGCTTGCAACCCTAGCATGGGGTTTAACGGCGCGGGGTGGGGGCCTTCGGGACTTCGCGAGCTTGTGAGCGGACGGGAACCGCCGCATTCGCGAGGAATTCGCGTCCAGCTCGGGGGTTATCGCTTCCAGCGTCAAGCAGGTTCGGCTGTCCACGCGGGCCGCCTGCGGCACACATGCGTGGGGGAGGAAGACCATGTGGAATCAAATCTATGATCCGCTGCACAACCCTGTGCTGTCGACGATCGCCGCGGCGGTACCCGTCGTCACGCTGCTGGTCCTGATCGCGAGCGGCCGCGTCCAGGCGCATATCGCGGCCATCATCGCCGTGATCGTGGCCAACCTGATCACGATCTTCGTCTTCACCATGCCGGTGAACATGTCGATCCGCGCCTCGATCCTCGGCGTCGTGACCGGCTTCTTCCCGATCGGCTGGATCGTTCTCAACGTCATCTTCCTCTACCAGGTGACGGTGACCACCGGACGCTTCGAATTGCTCAAGCGCGCGGTCGGCGGCGTCACCGAGGACCGGCGGCTGCAATTGCTGCTGATCGCGTTCTCGTTCGGCGCCTTCTTCGAGGGCGCCTCCGGCTTCGGCACGCCGGTTGCGATCACCGGCGCGGTGCTGATCGGCCTCGGCTTCTCGCCGCTCGCCGCTTCCGGCCTGTCGCTGATCGCCAACACCGCGCCGGTCGCCTATGGCGCGCTGGGCACGCCGATCCAGGGCCTTGCCTCGGTCACCGGGCTCGATCCCTACATCCTCGGCGCGATGGTCGGACGGCAGTTGCCGTTCTTCTCGCTGATCGTGCCGTTCTGGGTGGTGTGGGCGTTCGCGGGCTGGAAGGGCATGAAGGACGTTTGGCCGGCGATCCTCGTCACCGGCGTGTCGTTCGCGGTCCCGCAATTCGTGATCTCGAACTTCATCAATCCGTGGATCGTCGACATCGGCGCCTCGCTGATCTCGATGGGCGCGCTGATCCTGTTCCTGAAGGTGTGGCAGCCCAGGCAGCTCTGGCTGTCGCCGGCGCTGCGCGGCCGCGACGAATCGGCCTCCACCATGGCCGCCGCAAAGCCGCTGGACAAGACACCGCTGACGCAAAGCGAACTCTTCAGCGCGCTGCTGCCATGGATCATGGTCTGCATCGTGATGCTGGTCTGGGGCAATGGCGGCTTCAAGACCTGGGCGAACTCGATCTTCACCTGGAACTATCCCGTTCCCGAGTTGCACCAGATGATCAACAAGATGCCGCCGGTCGCGCCAGGGCCGACCAAGGAGAGCGCGGTGTTCGGCTTCACCTACCTGTCCTTCACCGGTACGGGCATGCTGATCGCGGCGATCATCTCCGGCTTCCTGATGGGCGTCGGTCCCGGCAAGCTCGTGACCGAGTACGCCCGCACCATCCGGCTGTGCGCGATCTCGCTGATCACGATCTCGGCGATGCTCGCGATCGGCACGCTGACGCGCCTGTCCGGCGTCGATGCGACGCTCGGTCTCGCCTTCGCCGCAACCGGCGTGCTCTATCCCTTCTTCGGTACGCTGCTCGGCTGGCTCGGCGTGGCGCTGACGGGATCGGACACCGCCTCCAACGTGCTGTTCGGAAACTTGCAGAAGATCACTTCCGAGCAGCTCGGCCTGTCGCCGATCCTGATGGGCGCGGCGAACTCCTCCGGCGGCGTGATGGGCAAGATGATCGACGCGCAATCGATCGTCGTCGCCTCCACCGCCACCAACTGGTACGGCCATGAAGGCACGATCCTGCGCTTCGTGTTCTGGCACTCGATCGTGCTGGCCTGCCTCGTCGGCGTGCTCGTGACGTTGCAGGCCTATGTCTGGCCGTTCACGGCGATGGTGCTGAAGTAACAGGCTCCACTTCGACGCAAATCCCCGCGGGGTTCACCCCCGCGGGGATTTTGCGTCCGTGCTGAGCGAACCTTCTCAATGGCGCCGCCGTCTTATAGAAGGTGCGGCAAATCAGGTCGCTCGAGAGGTTTCATGGTTTCGCTCAGGCATATGGTGTGTGCGACGGTTGCAGTGCTTGCGATGTCCACTGTCGCGCGTGCGGAGGATGGTTTTCCCTTCGGCACCGAACTGACGCTGGAGGCGTCGCCGCAGCCGGGCTCGAAGCGGATTCCGAACATCGAGATTGGAGACAATGGCGAGGTCGTGCTGGAGCTCTGGTGCAAGGGCGGCAAGGGCCAGTTCTCGGTCGCCGGCAACACCGTGATCTTCGTCCCCGGTCAGATCCAGGACCGGTCCTGCCCGCCGGCAAAGGCCCAGGCCGACGACGATCTCGTCGCAGCGCTCGGCAGCGTCGAGACCTGGAAGCGCCAGGGCGATGTGCTGACGCTTCTCGGCCCCAAGCCGCTGCGCTTCCGCGCGAACGGCAATTAGCCTCGCTGTCATACCCCGCGACCCGGCTACGCCAAAGGCTTCGCCGGGGTTGAGGTGGTGTCTCCGTCTATTTCCACACCGACTTGTCGGCGTCCCAGCGCTGGCCCTTCAATTCCTTAGCGAGCGCCTCGACCGAGCCGTTGTCGTCGGGCTGGTCGCCCTCCTCGTCGGCCGAAGCTTCGTCCGAGAGATTGAGCTTGGCGCCGCTGCTCTCGTCGGCGGTCGTGGTGGCGGGGCTGCCGATCCAGAGCATGAGCTTGTCGGTCGTGCCGGGCTTGTCCGGCGAGATGAGCCCTGCGACCTCGATCGTGTCGGTCAGATCGAGCGTTGGGAAATCCTGGTTCGGCCGCTTGAAGACCAGCTTGAGCTTGCCGGTGGCCGGGTTGAAGCTTTGCGAGACCGGCTTTGCCGCGAGCGTCCGGCCCAGCACGCCCGCCACGGCGGCTGCGAGCTTGTCGCGGTTGATCTTGTCGCCGTCGCGCCAGTCGGCCGCGGCGAAGCGGATGGTGCGGTCCATCTCGGTCATGCCCGCGGTCCAGCCCGCGGCGACGACGCCGGGCATCGCCTTGAATTTTGCCAGCAGCGCGCCGGCGCGCTCCGGGTCGACCGACATGTTGATGGTCTGCTCGCCGGCGCGCAACGCGTCGCAGCCGACGGTGAGGCTCGCCAGCGTCACCTCGACCTCCTGGCCCTTCAGGCTCTTCAGGAACTCGGTCGCCGCATCCAGCTTGACCTTGACCGCGATCGCCTCCGGCGAGACGTCGGTGAAGTCCTTCGGCTGCGGCGTGATGCCGTCGTCGGAGGTCTGGTTGTCCAGAAACTCCTTCTCGCTGAGATCGGAATTGTCGGGCGAGGTGACCTCGGTCACGGCCTGGCCGATTCCAATCTGGCCGCGGAATTCGAAAGTGTCTCCGGTCGGCTTGCGCAGCAGCTTGACGGTGACGGGCGCCTTCGCGCCGAGGCTCTGCGTCGTGCCGGTCAGCGTCTGGCCGGCGACCTGGAGATTGACGACGAAGCGATCCTTGCGGTCGGAATTTTTCGCGACCGGATAACAGACGTCGAGCACGGCGGCCGTGACCGTCTTGCCCTGGCGCGTCTCCTTCAGGATCACGTCGGCATTGCCGTCCATCAGCCCGTCGATCGAGGTGAAATAGCGCGTCTCGGGGCCGCCCGGCACCGTCGCCTTTGGCGACAGCTTCATCTGGGCGGATGCGACCTCCGGCGAAACAGCAAGCAGAGCCGCCACAAGGGCCGTGGAGCAAACCAGAAGCGCGCGCATCGATAAAATCCTCGAGCAAGGGAGCATGATCCGGAAAAGTGTGACCGAAAAGATCATGCTCAAACAACAACCTAAAGCGCGATGACGACTCGTTCCGACCTCATCGCGCTTTAGAATCGGCGCCACCGTAATGGGTTTTGGCCGTCGGTTGAATCGGAAAGCGTGAGCCATGGTCGGCAAAAAAGAAGGCCGCCCGGAGGCGGCCTTCGCAACATTGTCAGGGAACGGTGGGCTCAGAAGCCGCCCATGCCGCCGCCGGCCGGCATCGCGGGCGGAGCGTCCTTCTTCGGCGCCTCGGCGACCATGGCTTCAGTGGTCACCAGCAGGCCGGCCACGGAGGAGGCGTCCTGGAGCGCGGTGCGCACCACCTTGGCGGGGTCGATGATGCCCTTCTCGACCATATCGACATAGTCCTCGTTCTGGGCGTCGAAGCCGAAGGTCTCGGACTTGTTCTCCAGGATCTTGCCGACGACGATCGAGCCTTCCACGCCCGCGTTCTCGGAGATCTGGCGGATCGGGGCTTCCAGCGCCTTCAGCACGATGTTGATGCCGGCCTGGACGTCGTCATTGGCGTTGGTGAGACGGCCCACCGCCTTCTTGGCGCGGAGCAGCGCGACGCCGCCGCCGGGGACGATGCCTTCCTGCACCGCGGCACGGGTGGCGTTGAGGGCGTCCTCGACGCGGTCCTTCTTCTCCTTGACCTCGATCTCGGTCGCGCCGCCGACGCGGATCACCGCGACGCCGCCGGCGAGCTTGGCGAGGCGCTCCTGGAGCTTCTCACGGTCGTAGTCCGAGGTGGTCTCCTCGATCTGCGCCTTGATCTGGCCGACGCGGGCCTCGATGTCGGGCTTCTTGCCGGCGCCGTTGACGATCGTGGTGTTCTCCTTGTCGATCACCACCTTCTTGGCGCGGCCGAGCATCTTCACCGTGACGTTCTCGAGCTTGATGCCGAGCTCTTCGGAGATGAGCTGGCCGCCGGTGAGGATCGCGAGATCCTCGAGCATGGCCTTGCGGCGGTCACCGAAGCCCGGCGCCTTGACGGCGGCGACCTTGAGGCCGCCGCGCAGGCGATTGACGACCAGGGTGGCCAGCGCCTCGCCCTCGACGTCCTCGGCGATGATCACGAGCGGCTTGCCCGACTGCACCACGGCTTCGAGCACCGGCAGCATGGCCTGGAGGCCCGAGAGCTTCTTCTCGTGCAGGAGGATGTAGGCGTCCTCGAGCTCGGCGGTCATCTTCTCGGCGTTGGTGACGAAGTAGGGGCTGAGATAGCCGCGGTCGAACTTCATGCCCTCGACGATGTCGACCTCGGTGTCGAGCGACTTGTTCTCCTCGACGGTGATGACGCCCTCGTTACCGACCTTCTGCATCGCCTGCGCAATCATCTTGCCGATGGCGGCATCGCCGTTGGCCGAGATGGTGCCGACCTGGGCGACCTCGGAGGAGGAGGCGACCGGCTTGGCGCGCTTCTCGATGTCCTTGATGACGGCCGCAACCGCGATGTCGATGCCGCGCTTGAGGTCCATCGGGTTCATGCCGGCGGCAACCGCCTTGGCGCCTTCGCGCACGATGGCCTGGGCCAGCACGGTCGCGGTGGTGGTGCCGTCACCGGCGAGGTCGTTGGTCTTGGAGGCGACCTCACGCACCATCTGGGCGCCCATGTTCTCGAACTTGTCCTCGAGCTCGATCTCCTTGGCGACGGTGACGCCGTCCTTGGTGATGCGGGGCGCGCCGAAGCTCTTCTCGATGACGACGTTGCGGCCCTTCGGGCCGAGCGTCACTTTGACGGCGTTGGCGAGAATGTCGACGCCGCGCAGCATGCGTTCGCGCGCGTCTCCGGAAAACTTGACGTCTTTGGCAGCCATTTCTGCAATCCCTCGTGTTTCGTGCTGTGTCTTGTTTCGTGCTGCGTCTTGCCGCTTTGCCGGCCGCATCGATTCCGGGATCCGCAGGTCGAACCCGGCGGAAGGATGGATGCCCGGATCACGCGATCCGGGCACGACATTCAGCGGCCGTTCAGGCTGACGGCCTTAGGCCATCACGCCCATGATGTCCGACTCCTTCATGATCAGGAGCTCTTCGTTGTCGATCTTGACCTCGGTGCCCGACCACTTGCCGAACAGCACGCGGTCGCCGACCTTGAGGTCGATCGGGATCAGCTTGCCGGTCTCGTCACGGCCGCCGGGGCCGACGGCGACGACCTCGCCCTGGGAGGGCTTTTCCTTGGCGGTGTCCGGAATGATGATGCCGCCCTTGGTCTTTTCCTCGGCGTCGATACGTTTGACCACGACACGGTCATGCAGCGGACGAAATTTGGATTTAGCCATGACGTTTCCCTTTGGAGGCTCGCTTCGGAAGTAGTGGAAGTGGGTGGGGCGGCGCTTCCGTCCACCCTCGTCCCGAGGATCGAACGGCGCGCTTAGCAATCGGGCTTTCCGAGTGCTAATAGTGCGCCCGGAAATATGGCTTGGCCGCGATCCTGTCAAGCAAAGGTGGTTAAGCGATTGGTGAGGCGGATATAGGATGGTGGCATTGGAAACGTGTTCGGGGCGCCGGCGTATCAAACGACGTCATTGCTCCGGTGGCGGTTTTGCGCTTGGCTGCAGGAGGGGTGCGGCCATGGTCTTGTTCGGGGGAATGCCATGATCAGTTCAGCTCGCGCGCGCAAGGTTGCCAATCTGGCAGCCGCATCTGGCCTGGCGTTGCTGCTTGGCGCCTGCGGCGGCGGCATGAGCCTGCCGTCCTTCTCGTCTTCGTCCCCGCCGCCCGAGGCAGAGCCCGGTACCGGCCCGGAAATGCCGGCGAGCATCCGCGCCGACGAGATCGTCGGCCGCTGGGGTCTCGCCTCGTTCCAGAACCCGGCCGACCGCGCCCGCACCGAGGCCGCCGCGCGGTCCCAGTGCAAGAATCCTTACGTGATCGGCGCCGGCACCTCCGGCGGCGTGGTCATGCATCTGGCCGACCAGGCGACACCGCAGGAATTGCGGCTGAAGGGCTCGCCCAGCGGCAAGAACTATATCGGGCCGGCCGGTCCGACCCCCGGCGAGCAGGACCGCGAGATCGTGTCCTTCGACGGTCGCGTCCTGATCACCCGCTTCATCGACAAGGACGCCGCCACCCGCTACGGCAACATGGTCTACGTCCGCTGCGCCCCGAGGGCGTGATGTTCTTCCCGTCATTCCGGGGCGATGCGAAAGTATCGAACTATGGTGCGCAATTGCGCACCTGAGAATCTCGAGATTCCGGGTTCGGTCCTGCGGGCCGCCCCGGAATGACAGCGTGAGATAAATCCCAAAAACAAAAACGCCGGCTCGCGCCGGCGTTTTGCTTCTTCTCTATGCCGCGTCCGTTCAGTCGAACAGCGCGTCGATGTCGTCCTGCGAGGCGTGGCCGACGTCGCCGGCGAGCTTCGGACCGTTGAGGAGTTTTTCGTCCTCGCTGCGGGTGTCGGCCGGCGCCGGCACATGGGCCTTGATCGCGTCGACGCCGCCCCAGATCTCCATCATCGCGTTGATGTGCTGCTCGATGAACTTCATCGTGGTCATGACCTTGCTGATGCGCTGGCCGGTCAGGTCCTGGAAGTTGCAGGCCTCGAAGATCGAGATGACGCGTTCCTGGATGTCGTCGGCGAGCCGCTTCTGCTGGTCGGCCGATTGCACCTTGGACATCGCGCTGGCCGCCTGGTCGATCGACTCGGCGGCTTCCAGGATCTGCTGGGTCGCCTGCTCGGTGCCGCCGACGACCGCGCCGAGTTCGCCATTGACCTTGGCCATCTCGCCGCCGTCGAAGCTCTTGCCGTGCAGCGTCGCGATTTCGCGCTTGGTGCGGTCGATGGCGTCGTGGATGAGGTCGAGCTCGACCTTCAGCTTCTCGCACTGCTCGATCTGCGCCCGGTAGGTGTCGAGCATGGTGCGCGTCTCGGCAAGCTCATGGGCCGTGGAAGCGTCGATCGCCGCCATCGCCGCGCTGGCGGACAGCGGGGCAGCGGTGCCCTTCGCCATCTGTGCGCGGATCGCGCGCAGTTCCGCCATGATCTCGCTATGCATCGGCGCAGCCTCCTCAATCATTTCGGGGCTGGGCATCTCGCCGACAATAGCCTCTTCGACACGAAAACGTTTGCGGTGAATAGCCATCAGAAACTCCCCCCACCTCACTCACGCGTCTTTGTAGGCAGAAGCAATTTAACACGAGGTTCACGACCGGAACTGTTGCGCGGCCGCGCGCGACGACGCGAGAAGAAGCGATTAACCATGAGCATGAGGCTTTCATCGAAAATAAACGCTGATCGCCAAATTGGGCTCTCGCTCGCGACGTGGTGAATCAAAACGGCGTTTCCGTTTACCAAACGAAACGCCTTTTGCTCTTTATTGACCACGTCGCGGACGCCGATCAGCCATCAGCTCTGCACGACGCATGTGATCTAGACGAAACAGTACAGAGTACGTCGATGTTCAAGAAAATGTCTGTCGCGCTGCTCGGCAGCGCTTGCACCCTCGTTGCCGGCGCAACCAGCGCCAGCGCCTTCGACAATACCGTTCCGAACGATCCGCCCGCGGTGCTTTATCAGCCGCAAGTGCCGCCGGCGCCGGTGCGCGTCGCCTCCAACGCGAACATGGGCGGCGGCTTCATCGAGTTCCTGTTCGGCGATGGGCCCGGCCGCGGTCCGGCCTACGCGCCGCCGGTGTATCAGCAGCAGCCGGGCTACAACGATCCGCGCCGCCTGCCGCCGATGGGCGAGCCGCAGATGCAGGGCGGATATCAGCAAGGCGCAGGTCTCCAGCAGGAGGCGGTCGATCCGCGCCAGCGTCAATTCGATCCGAAGTTCGAGAAACAACTCGTTGACTATAGCGGCAAGGAAAGTGCCGGCACGATCGTGGTCGATACGCCGAACAAGTTCCTCTATCTCGTCGAGGGCAACGGCCGGGCGATGCGCTACGGCATCGGTGTCGGCCGTCCCGGCTTCACCTGGTCCGGCGTCAAGGCGATCACGGCCAAGCGCGAATGGCCGGACTGGACCCCGCCGGCGGAAATGATCGCGCGCCGCCCCGACCTGCCCAGGCACATGGAAGGCGGTCCGGAAAACCCGCTCGGCGCGCGCGCGATGTATCTCGGCTCCACGCTCTACCGCATCCACGGCTCCAACGAGCCCTGGACCATCGGCACCAACGTCTCGTCCGGCTGCATCCGCATGCGCAACGAGGACGTCATCGACCTCTACGGTCGCGTCAATGTCGGCACCAGGGTCGTGGTGATGTGAGGTCCGAGCCCCGAAATGAAAACGGCCGCCCCATCGGCGGCCGTTTTTGTTTGCGCGCTATCGAGCGGCCTTACGCATAATCGCTGCCGCCATCGTCGCCGCCGAAATCGCTGTCGTCGGCCAGGTCTACGTTGTCGTCATTGTCGTTCTGATCGTTGTAATTCTGGTCGTCGTTCGAAGCCTGGTCGACAAAGCCTTGGCGGGAATCGCCGCCACGGTCGCGGTTCGATCCGATGTCGTCGAGGCCGGCATCGCGCGCGAGCGAGCCGCCGGACTGGTCGCTGCCGCCCCAGGGACTTCCACCAGCGCTGCGGTCGCCCAGGGCGTTGGTGTCGCCGAAGGCCTGCTGGTGCGATCCGCCCATCATGCCGCGGATGCTGGAGAGCAGCAGCGAGCCGCCGACGACGCCGGCCGCGGCCGCCGCGGCCGTACCGAGGAACGAGCCGCCGCCACCGCCGACCGGCGGGGCGCCATAGCCCTGACCGGGGCCCTGTCCTGGGCCTTGGCCGTAAGCCTGCCCGTAAGGCGGCTGGCCGTAACCCGGTTGCGCCTGTTGCATCGCCTGGCCGCTGTTCCACACCGGCCGTGCGTCACGCGGCGGCACGTTCGGAACCGAGCCGCGCGAGGGGCCGCCACCGAACAGCGTGTCGCGCATGGTATCCAGGAAGCCGCCGGACTGGGCCGGCTCGGGCGCCTGCGCCGCTTCCAGTTCCTGGATGCGGTTATGGGCGCGCTTGAGCGCTTCGTCCTGCAACAGGGTGGTCTGCACCAGCGCGTAGACGGCGCCGGGGGCCTTGCGCAGGCCGTCGGAGATCGCGGCGATCGCGTCGGGATCGCGCGGTGCATTTTCCAGTTTCGAAAGCCGGTCAAAAAGCTCGTCGACGAGCTGGCGTTCCTGCGGCGTCATGATCAATCTCCCTCGCGCAAACCAAGCGCGCAGGAGATGTAGGGTTCCATTGTGGCCCCAACAGTGCCGGCTGGATTAAATTTCGGTATGCGACAAGCTGCCTCGTCGGCCGGCTTTCGCCGCCATTCACCCCAGTGTCGTGTTGGTCTGCTCCAGCAGCCGTACGAATTCATCGCCCCCAAGATAGGCATGCTCGCGTTCGCGCACGTCGGTCATCGGATCAAGCGCGGCAAGGACGTCGTCCACGAAGCCGGGATGGCACATCACGAGGCCGCCATCGGGGAGGCCTTCCAGGAACTGCCGCATCAGCGCGCCGAAATCGGCCGCGCGCGTGAAGTCATAGGCGCCGGCGAAGCCGGGATTGAAACCGAGGCCGGCGCCGCCGGCGCGGCGGCGGAATTGTGCGCTGAGGATGTCGAGCACCATGGCTTTCGGCGAGGCCAGCCGCTGCTTCAGCGGCAGGTCGCGGCCGCCCTGACGCACCCAGGCGTTCGGCGCGGTTTCGCTGACCGCGTCGATAAAGCCGTCGCGCACCTGCGGATAGAGCTGCACATGCTGATGGCCGTCGACGAAGTCTGGCGCGCGGCCGAAAGCCTCCGTGAAGGCCACGAGCTGCGCCTTCACCTCATTGCGAAAGAATTCGCGGTCGAGCCGCCGCAAGACACCCGCGCGCAAGAGCTTCGGAAACGGCATGAACATGTCGCCGTCGAGCGGGCGGAAATGCATGGTGAGCGGCCGGAACGGCGCGGACAGCGTCACGTGCAATCCGATCGCGCAGCGCGGGCTCGTCTTCGCCGCGGCCTCAAGCGCCTCGATCTCGCCGCGAGCGATCGCGGGGCCGACCATCATCACCGAGGTGGCGTTGAGGCGGCCGCGCTCGATCAGGTCTCGGATGGCGCGATTGACGCCCGGGCTGATGCCGTAATCGTCGGCGCAGAGCCAGATCCGCCGCGGCGCCGCCGCCGCGCTCATTCGGCCGCCGTCCTCTTCGCGGCGTCGTCGGCCTTGTCGGCCTCGAAATGCTTCTCGCTGTGCTCGGCGACGAAGTAGATCGGGCGCGCCTTCAGCTCGGAGAGGATCTTGCCGATATATTCGCCGACGATGCCGATCATGATGAGCTGCACGCCGCCGATGGTCATCAGGCCGACCACGAGCGAGGGATAGCCGGGGACCTGCTTGCCGGTGGTGAAGACCTCCCAGAGAATGGAGAGGCCGAACAGGAAGGCGATGCCGGCGAGCACGACGCCGAGCAGGCTGGCGAAACGCAGTGGTGCCACCGAGAACGAGGTCAGGCCTTCGATCGACAGGCCGAGCAGGCGCGCGGCGTTGAAGGTGGTGACGCCATGGGCGCGCGGCGACGGTTCGTAGTCGACGCGGATCTGGCGGAAGCCGATCCAGCTTGCCAGGCCCTTGAAGAAGCGGTTGCGCTCCGGCAGTTGCCGAAGCGCCGTGACCGCGCGCGGCGAAAGCAGGCGGAAATCGCCGGCGTCTTCCGGAATCTTCTGGCGGGCGCCCCAGTTGATCAGGGCGTAGAAGCCATGCACGGCGAGCCGACGCAGGAAGGTTTCGTTGTCGCGATGCGCCTTGGCGGTATAGACGACGTCGTAGCCGTCATCGATCCAGTGTCCCACGAGCTGCTCGACGAGCGCCGGCGGATGTTGGCCGTCGCCGTCCATGAACATCACGGCGCCGAGGCGGGCATGGTCGAGGCCGGCCATCAGCGCCGCCTCCTTGCCGAAATTGCGCGACAGCGAGACCACCTGGACGTCGATCGCGTCGGCCGGCAGGCTGCGCGCGATCGACAGCGTCGCGTCCGCGCTGCCGTCGTCGACATAGACCACCTCGCAAGCGAGGCGATGGCGCTGCCGCAGGGTCTTTGCGAGATCGCAGATGCGCTGGTGCAGGGCGGCAAGGCCCGCCGCCTCGTTGTAGACGGGGACGACAATCGACAGTCCCTTCGCGGCGGCGTTGGCCGCGGTGGTCGTCAGGCCGGAAACATCAGAGCCCAGCGTCATCGATCAAGGTTCCAGAGGCGTTCAAGGTCATCTCAACAGCATATGGTAGCTGCCGTTTGCTGTCGCTACGCTGAACGGACCTGAGGCTCACCGCCGCAGGAACGCCTCGAGCTTGGCGAACAGCGGGTTCTCCCGGTCGAACACGTAGTCGAGCGAAACCACCGAGACGGTCTCGGCGCCATGCTCGCGCAGGAAGCTCGCGAGCGCATAGAGCTGCCCCGGCGGGCAGTGCAGCGTCAGCATGCCCGACGAGGTCGGCCCGCCGAACGGGGCCTCCACGCCGAACCGGCTGTGGGCCTCGCCGAGCAGGGCGGCGTCGCACTGCCGGAATCGGGTCCGGACCTCGCGGTATTTGTTGGCCCGCGCCCGCGCCGCGATGTGGTCGAGGATGACGCGCGCGGTCTCCCGCGCCTGCGGCGACCAGTCGGCATCCCTGGAGGCGACCAGATTGGCCTGGCTGCGCAGGATCATGCCGTCGTCGAGCACCCGCAAGCCGTTGGCGGCGAGGGTCGCGCCGGTCGTCGTGATGTCGACGATCAGCTCGGCGCTGCCGGCTGCCGGCGCGCCTTCGGTCGCGCCTGCGCTTTCGACGATGCGGTAATCGGTGATGCCGTGGTTCTGGAAGAACGCGCGGGTGAGATTGACGAACTTGGTCGCGACCCGCATCCGCATGTGATGCTGCTCGCGGAAGCCGGTGGTGACGTCGTCGAGGTCGGCCATGGTGCGGACGTCGATCCAGGCCTGCGGCACCGCGACGACGACGTCGGCATAGCCGAAGCCGAGGCCTTCGATCAGGGACACGCGCTTGTCGGCGTCCGCGATGTTCTCGCGCACCAGGTCCTCGCCGGTGACGCCGAGATGGGCGAAGCCGCGCGACAGCTGCGCGGCGATCTCACTCGCCGACAGATAGGCGACCTCGACATTGTCGAGGCCCGCGATGGTGCCGCGATAGTCGCGTGCGCCGCCGGCCTTCGACAGCTTGAGGCCCGCGCGGGCGAAAAAGGCTTCGGTGTTTTCCTGGAGGCGGCCCTTGGAGGGAACGGCCAGAACGAATGGCGCGCTCATGACTTAGGCTCCCACCTTGCGGCCGATCCGGGTCAGCGCGTCCACCCAGACCGAGAAACCGACAGCGGCGATCGGCTCGGCTGAACCGAGCTGGGTCATCAGCCCGTCATAGCGTCCGCCGGCGACCAGCGGTTCGGCGCCATTGCCGCGGTGATGCAGCTCGAATTCGAAGCCGGTGTAATAGTCGAGCCCGCGTCCGAACGCGGTCGAAAAGCGCGTCTGCTTCACGTCGATGCCGCGCGCAGCCATGAAGCCGACCCGGCTCTCGAACTGATCGATCGCAGCCGTGAGGTCGAGCCTCGCGTCGGTGGTGAGCGCACGCAGTTCGGCGACGGCGTCGTCGGGATTGCCTGCGATCGACAGGAAGCGCTTGAGCACGGTGATCGCCTCGCGGGGCAGCGCGCCGCCCTTCAGCGTCGATTGCTCGAGGAAGCGGTCGGCGATCTCGGCGGTGGTGCGGCCGCCGACATTGGTGGTCCCGGCGATCGACATCAAATCGGTGACGAAGGCGAGCGCCGCCTTGCGGTCGGAGCCGGCCAGCGCCGCCAGCACGCCCTCATATTCGCTGCGGGTGGCGGTCGTCGCGGCCGCCAGCCGTTCCAGATCCTGCTCCAGGCTGATCTTGCGGTTGAAGTCCTTGACCAGGCGGCGCCGCCAGACCGGATAGAGGTTGAGCGCGTCGAGCAGCGCGTTGAACAGCGCCACATCGCCGGTGCGGATCTCGACGTCGCGGACGCCGAAGGCGCCCGTCGCCTCCAGCGCCAGCGCCAGCATCTCGGCATCGGCCGCGGCGCGGTCCTGGCGGCCGAACGATTCGATGCCGGCCTGAAGAAACTCGCTGGCCTGGCCGCTGCGGTAGCGGAACACCGGACCGAGATAGCTGAACCCGGCCGGCTGGCCGGCGCGGCTGGAGGCGAGGTAATCGCGCGCCACCGGTATGGTCAGGTCCGGGCGCAGGCAGAGCTCCTCGCCGGTGAGGTCCGTGGTCAGATACAGGCTTTTGCGGATGTCCTCGCCGGAAAGGTCCAGGAACGGCTCGGCCGGTTGCAGGATCGCCGGCTCGGCCCTGACATAGCCGGCCTGCGCGAACGACAAGAGCAGCGTATCCGCCCAGGCGGCGGAGCCGGCAGCATTTGAGGTGGCGGTCGCGGTCATCTCAGGGGTCCATCGTCCCGGTGGAACCGGGCAGTGCAAGGGGAGGCAAGTGGAGGCAAGCCAGTTGGCGCAGCCCTTAGCATGGCCGGAAAGCGGTTTCGACCTCCAAAGGATCAATCGCTTAACGGCCGGCCAATGCGCAGCATCAGGGAGTCTTGCCGCCCCAATCGCCCAGCACCGTCTGCACCAGCGCCAGCGCAGCCACCGCGGCGGTGTCGGCCCGCATGATCCGGGGACCCAGGGCGAGCCGCAGGATCTTCGGCTGTCGCAGCAGCAGCGCCCGCTCTTCCTCGGCAAAGCCGCCTTCGGGGCCGATCAGCACGTCGATACCTTGTCCCGCCTCGCGCGCGGCTTGCAGGCTCTGAACGGGGTTTTCGACCTCCGCGGCCTCGTCGCAGAAGATGAGCAGGCGACCGGTGGCGCGCTGGCTGAGGAAGCGCTCCAGCGGCACCGGCTCGGCCACGGTCGCGATGCTCAGGATGCCGCATTGCTCGGCGGCCTCGACCACGTTGGCACGCATCCGCTCGGTGTTGACCCGGGAGGCCTGGGTGAACCGGGTCAGGACCGGTTGCAGGCCGGCGGCGCCCATCTCAATGGCCTTCTGGACCATGTAATCGAGCCGGGCGTGCTTGAGCGGGGCGAAGACGTAAGTGAGGTCGGCCAGCCGGTCCTGCGGCCGGGTCTGCTGGAGGATGACGAGGCCATCCGGCCGTTTGCGGCCTTCGATCGCGGCCTGCCATTCGCCGTCGCGGCCGTTGAAGGCCAGGACCTCGGCCCCCGCGGCAAGCCGCAGCACATTGCCGAGATAATTGCTCTGGTCGCGGTCGAGCGGGACCCTGGCATCCTGGGCCAGGGGGGCATCGACGAACAGGCGGGGGGCGCGGAAATCGTGGGAAGGCATCATTCAGGTCCGATTTGCCGCCGTTATTAACCGAAAGCCGCCATTTCGGGGGTAAATATTGCCAAACTGGTGCGTCGGCGCGCCGCGCTCTTGCCCTATTCGACGGGTTGTTAAGGGCCGGCGGGAATCGTAAAAACGCGAACACGCTGGTTGCGCTTCAATTGGGAAGACGCCGAACCCCGTAAGCTCCTGCCGGAGAGACTGCCTTGATGATCCGTCATTTGATGGTTCCGATCACCGCCGCCATGATCACCATGGGGGCCGCTGGCGCCTATGCGCAAAGCGCCTTCCCGGCGCCGCTGCCGAACCAGGCCGCGAGCAGCTCGGCGTTTCCGCCCGTGAACGGCTCGGCGCCGACAGCCTCCGTCGGCACGGCGCCGCAATCCTCGTTTCCGGTGAACGGCGCCGCGCCGGTCGGCGGCGCCGGCGCTTTCAGCGCGGCCCCGCCGACGCAAGCCCCGGGTGAGGACTGCATGAAGGCCTTCATTCCCCTGCGCGAGGAGGCCGAGAAGCGCGGCAAGGCGATTAAGGCCGCGAGCGACCGCCACGCGCCGCCGGACGAGGCGTGCAAGCTGATCCGCAATTTCGGCCAGGCTGAAATGAAGATGATCAAGTACGTCGAGACCAACGCTGCAAAATGCGGAATCCCGCCGCAGGTCGGCGCGCAGATGAAGGACGGCCACAAGAACACCGAGGCCATGACCACGAAGGTCTGCAACGTCGCGCAGCAGATGCAGAACCAGCCGCGCGGTCCGGCCGGCCCGTCGCTGAGCGAGGTGCTGGGTTCGGGCTCGGCCCCTGAAGCCAATGCCGGCAAGAAGGGCGGCAGCACCTTCGACACGCTCAACGGCAACGTCCTCACGCGATGAGCGACACATCCGCCCGCGTTGCCGACTCCACCGGCAACTGGGTCGATACGCTCGCGCCGCCATGGGCGCGGCCCTATTTGCGATTGTCCCGCTTCGATCGTCCGATCGGCTCCTGGCTTCTCCTGATGCCATGCTGGTGGTCGGCGGCGCTCGCCGCCGGCATCGCGCACGATTCCGGCCGCCTGCCGCTCACCATCGTCCTGTTCTTCATCGGCGCCTTCGTCATGCGCGGGGCAGGCTGCACCTGGAACGACATCACCGACCGCGATCTCGACGACAAGGTCGAGCGCACCCGCTCGCGGCCGCTGCCGTCGGGGCAGGTGACCACGAAGCAGGCGCTGGCCTTCATGGTCGCGCAGGCCCTGATCGGTCTCGTGGTGCTCCTGCAATTCAATCGCTTCGCGGTCCTGACCGGCATCGTCTCGCTTCTGATCGTCGCGATCTACCCCTTCATGAAGCGCATCACCTGGTGGCCGCAGATCGTGCTCGGCCTCGCCTTCTCCTGGGGCGCCTTGATGGGTTTTGCCGTCACCTTCGGCCGCATCGACGTCACCGCGCTCGTGCTGTATGGCGGATCGATCGCCTGGGTGATCGGCTATGACACGATCTATGCGCATCAGGATGCCGAGGACGACGCGCTGATCGGCATCAAGTCCACCGCGCGCCTGTTCGGCGCGCACACGCACCAGGCGCTGATCCTGTTCTATGGGCTTGCGGTGGTGCTGATCGGCGTCGCGCTGGCGTCAGGCGATGTGCGCTGGCCCGCCTGGCTCGGGCTTGCCGCTTTCGCCGCGCATCTGGCCTCGCAGATCGTGCGCTTGAGGATCGACGATCCCGCGCTTTGCCTGCGCCTGTTCAAGTCGAACCGGGATGCGGGCCTGCTGTTGTTTGCGGGATTGTTCGCGGACGCAGTGATGCGCGCGGCGTGACGCAAATGCGTAGGGTGGGCAAAGGCGCTGTTGCGCCGTGCCCGCCATCTTGCCGAGATTGAGATGGAAATAGGCGGGCACGCTTTCGCTTTGCCCACCCTACGGCACCTTTAGTTCCTCGCGATGATCTCGCGCTCGCCGTGATGAACCGACAGCTCGCGCGCCATGGCGGTGCGCCGGCGCATCAGGAATTTCGGACGGCGGGCGCGGATCGCGTTGGCGCGGCGGCGGCGCGGTGCGGGCTTGCGCGCGCCTTCGTCGAGCTGCGGAAGCGCGAAGATCTCGCTCCAGACCGCCCAGGCCTCGGTGAGCTCGTCGCCGTCGGCGCCGACCAGCAGCGGAACGGAGAGCGAGGGATCGCGATGGACGAGGACGAGGGCCTGCGCCGCGTCGTTGCCGCGCAGCGCGACGCCGGAGAAGTCGCTGACGCGCACGTTGATCGCCATCCGCATGCCGCGGACGGCACGGCGCAGCACGACACGCTCGCGATGAAGCTCGATCTGCCTTGTGTATCCGTCGGCGCGCGGATCATGCGCATCGAAGCGGACCGGAAGGGAAAGAGGGTCGAGCCGCAGAGAGCGGCTCGACCCGGCGGGAGCGATCCCGCTTGTTGCTGTTTGACGCCTCACGGCTTTAGTTCTCCCCGCCAGGATTATGTTCCCGGTCGATGCGAGGACCTTAGCGCGGCGGCTTCCGAAACCGCTTAAAAAGGCTGGTTAACCCAGCGTCACCGCGGCTCATGATTGACAAGACCTTGGCGCGCATGATTGACGAGACGTTGCGCCGAAGTCGCGAATCTGAGCTTTTAGCGGACTGAAAATGCTTGAAGTCCGCGCTATCAGGGCACATCTGTGGGTTCCGGTCCCGAACCCCGCCCCAACAGGATTTCGTTTGTGAACCCTTCACCAAGCTCGACGCTTTCGCCCAAAGCCAATCGCGACCTGTTCGATCAGTCCGCGCTGTCCGATCTCGCGCAGCGGCTGGTCGAGGCGGCCAGGCGCGCCGGCGCGGATGCGGCCGATGCGGTCGCAGTGCGCGGCGTCTCGCAAGGCGTCGAGGTGCGCGACGGCCGTGTCGAGGAATCCGAGCGGTCCGAGGGCGACGATGTCGGCCTGCGCGTGCTGGTCGGCCAGCGCCAGGCGGTGGTCTCGACCAACGACGTCAGCGGCGATGCCGTGACCAAGCTCGCCGAACGCGCGGTCGCAATGGCGAAGGTCGCACCCGACGACAAATATGTCGGCCTCGCCGATCCCGCGCTGCTCGCGCGCGATTTCCCCGATCTCGATCTGCTCGATCCGAATATTCCGGCAACCTCGGAGCTCGAGCGCCGCGCGCTCGAAGCCGAGGCCGCGGCGCTCGCGGTGAAGGGCGTGACCAAGTCCGGCGGCGCCTCGGCCTCCGCCGGCATGGGCGGCATGGTGCTCGTCACCTCAACCGGCTTCCACGGCTCCTACCTGCGCTCCAGCCAGGGCATCTCGGCGACCGCGATATCAGGCGAAGGCACCGGCATGGAGCGCGACTACGACTTCACCTCGGCGCCGCATGGCGCCGACCTGCTGTCGCCGGAGATCGTCGGCCGCTCCGCCGGCGAGCGCACCGTGGCGCGCTCCAATCCGCGCAAGGTCGAGACCTGCAAGGTGCCGGTCGTGTTCGATCCGCGCGTTGCGGGCTCGCTGGTCGGCCATGTCGTCGGCGCCATCAACGGAGCCTCGATCGCGCGCAAGACCAGCTTCCTGAAGGACAAGCTCGGCCAGCAGCTGTTCGCCAAGAACATCCGCATCATCGACGATCCCCTGCGCAAGCGCGGCCTGCGCTCGCAGACCTTCGATGCCGAGGGCGTCGCGGTGAAGAAGATCGCGCTGATCGACGAGGGCGTGTTGACGACCTGGCTGCTCGACTGCGCCACCGCGCGGGAGCTGGGCCTTGCCACCACCGGCCACGCCCATCGCGGCGTCTCGTCCTCGCCCTCGCCCGGGCCGTACAATCTGCATCTCGAAGCCGGCACGCCGACGCCGGCCGAGCTGATCGCCGACATCAAGCAGGGTTTCTACGTCACCGACCTGATCGGCTCGGGCGTCAACGGCGTCACCGGCGATTACAGCCGCGGCGCCTCCGGCTTCTGGATCGAGAACGGCGAGATCACCTATCCCGTCAGCGAGGTGACGATCGCTGGCCACCTGTTCGAGATCTTCAAGTCGATGCAGCCCGCCAACAATCTCGAATTCCGCTACGGCATCAATGCGCCGACGGTGCGTATCGAGGGTTTGACGCTTGGCGGACGCTGACGCGAACTCGCTCGACGCGACGATCCTGACGCGCGACGCGGCGCTGCTGAAAGACACGGTACGGGAAGCGGGCGCGCTCGCGCAGTCGATGTTCCGCACCGAGCTGAAGACATGGACCAAGGGCGCGTCCTCGCCGGTGTCGGAAGCCGACATCGCCGTCAACGACCTGCTCGAAGCGCGCCTGCGCAGTGCCACGCCCGACTATGGCTGGCTGTCGGAGGAGAGCGCCGACGATTCCACGCGGCTGTCGCGGCGGCTGGTCTGGGTGGTCGATCCGATCGACGGCACGCGCAACTATCTCGGCGGCCACGACGAATGGTGCGTCAGCGTGGCGCTGGTCGAGGGCGCCGCGCCGCTGTTGGCCGCGGTGTTCGCGCCGGCCAGCGGCGAGTTCTTCTTCGCGGCCCGCGGCCAGGGTACGCTGCTCAACGACAAGCCGGTGCGGGCGACGCCCGGGTCCACGCTGGATTTCTCCCGCATGGCCGGCCCCAAGCCGATGGTCGAGCGTCTCAATACCGCCGGCGGCGACATCAAGCTGCACCCGCGAATCGGCTCGCTCGCGCTCCGGCTCTGCCGGGTCGCCCATGGCGCGCTGGATGCGGCTTTTGCGGGCGGCAACAGCCATGATTGGGATCTTGCGGCGGCCGATTTGATCGTGCAGGAAGCGGATGGTAGGATGAGCGACCTCTCCGGAGATCCCATCCTCTATAACCGCCGGGAAGTGGCGCACGGGGTGCTGGTGGCAGCGGGTCGCGATCGTCATGCGAGCATTGTCGCGCATTTTCGAAATCGTCCCTTGCCCTGAGCGCTTTCGCTGTGCTTGTCGAACACTGCTTTGCCGGGCAGTCCGTTAGGAAGAGAACACATGCCAGATAGTGCCCCGCAACAACTGCTCCATCTCGTCATCGGAGGCGAACTGCTCGATCTCGAGCACAACACCTTCAAGAACCTCGACGACGTCGAGATCGTCGGCCTCTACCCGAACTATGCGTCCGCCCACGTCGCCTGGCGCGCCAAGGCGCAGAGCACGGTCGACAATGCGCAGATGCGCTACTTCATCGTCCATCTCCACCGGCTGCTCGACCCGAATCAAGAAACGAAGGCGCGTTGAAAAAGCTGCTTCGCAATACGCTGCGAAGCAGCTGGTTTCAGCGTGCCGTCGGGGTCCTGGCGGCCGAATATCTGCGTCTGGTCTGGCGGACCAACAAATTCACGTTCGATCCGCCCGACGTCTATGACATCGTCGAACCGCAGATCCCGGCGATCTTCGCCTTCTGGCACGGCCAGCATTTCCTCACCCCGTTCATCAAGAACAAGGACTCCTACCGGGCCAAGGTCCTGATCTCCCGGCACCGCGACGGCGAGTTCAACGCCATCGCGGTGGAGCGGCTCGGCATCGGCCTCATCCGCGGTTCCGGGGATCATGGCAGTGCCTTCCACCGTAAAGGTGGCGTCGGCGCCTTCAAGGAGATGGTGCGGACGTTGCAGGACGGTTGTAATGTCGCGCTGACCGCCGATGTCCCCAAGCGCGCGCGCGTGGCCGGGCTCGGCATCATCATGCTGGCACGGGAATCGGGGCGGCCGATCATGCCTTTCGCGATGGCGACCAGCCGTTTCATCCGGCTCAAGAACTGGGACCGCACCACCATCAACCTGCCGTTCGGGCGGGGCGCATTGGTCGGCATCAAGGAAATCCACGTTCCGCCGGACGCCGACGCCGCCATGATGGAAGCGTTGCGGCTGGAGCTGGAGGAGACGTTGAACGAAGCGACCCGGCGCGCCTATGCGCAGCTCGGCCGCCCGGGGCCGCAAGATGCCTAATTCGCTGCCCAGAGCGCTGCCGATGACGCTGCGGATGTACCAGCGCCTGGCTTCCGGCCTGGTGCCGCTCGCGCCTGCTCTGATCAAGCGGCGGCTGAAGCAGGGCAAGGAAGACCCCGCGCGTGTCGGCGAGCGGCGCGGCCTGTCCCGGGACGTGCGGCCGCATGGTCCGCTGGTCTGGATCCACGGCGCCAGCGTCGGCGAGGTTCTGGCCGCGGCGGCGCTGATCGGGCGGCTGCGCGATCTCAATTTGCGCATCCTGCTCACATCCGGCACCGTCACCTCGGCCGCCGTCGTCGCAAAACGCTTTCCACCCGACGTCATCCATCAATACGTGCCGTATGATTCCCCGCGCTATGTCGCGCGCTTCCTCGACCACTGGAAGCCGTCGCTGGCGCTGTTCATCGAATCGGATCTGTGGCCGAACCTGATCCTGGCGGGCGCAACGCGGCGGGTGCCGATGGTGCTGATCAACGGTCGGATGTCGCCGCGCTCCTTTCCGCGCTGGCAGCGCATGTACGGCACCATCTCGGCGCTGCTGTCGCGGTTCGACATCTGCCTGGCGCAGTCGAAGACGGATGCCGAACGCTTCTCCGCGCTCGGCGGCCGCGACGTCCTCACCACCGGCAATCTCAAGCTCGACGTGCCGGCGCCGCCGGCCGATCCCGCCAAGCTCGAACGGCTGATGGCGATGACGCGCGGGCGTCCGATCATCGTCGCGGCCTCGACCCATCCGGGCGAGGACGAGATGCTGGTGGCGGCGCATCGCAGCCTCGTCGGTTTCTTCCCGCAGCTTCTGACCGTGATCGTGCCGCGCCATCCGGATCGCGGCTCCTCGATCGCTGGCCTGATCACCGCGTCGGGCCTGAAGCCGGCGCTGCGCTCGCGCGAGGAGCTGCCGACGGCCGCGACCGATGTCTATGTCGCCGACACCATGGGCGAGCTCGGCCTGTTCTACCGGCTCTCGCCGATCGTGTTCATGGGCGGGTCGCTGATCCGCCATGGCGGCCAGAATCCGATCGAAGCGATCAAGCTCGGTGCGGCGATCGTCCATGGTCCGCACGTCTTCAATTTCGCCGACGTCTACGAAGCGCTCGATGCGAGCGGCGGCGCGCGCCAGGCCGACACGCAGGAGATCCTGGTCAAGCAGCTCGGCCAGCTCCTGGCCGATCCCGCCGTGCGCGACAAGATACAGCACGCAGGCAGCAGCGTGGTCGAGCAGCTCGGCGGCGCGCTGGAGCGCACCATGACCGCGCTCGAGCCGTATCTGCTGCAATTGCGGATCGAGATGGGAGCCGCCAATGCGTGAGCCGGCCTTCTGGTACCGGCCGCGTTCCCCAGAGTCCCAAATCCTCCGTCCCCTGGGCGCGCTCTATGGCGCGATCACGGGGCGTCGCATGGCGCTCGAGGGATTCGACGCCGGCATCCCCGTGATCTGCGTCGGCAACTACCATGTCGGCGGCGCCGGCAAGACGCCGACCGTGCTGGCGCTGACGAAGCTCCTGCGTGAGCTCGGTGAGACGCCTGTCGTGCTCAGCCGCGGCTATGGCGGGCGCCTGCAGGGCCCGGTGATGGTCGACGGCGCGCGTCACATCGCAGCCGATGTCGGCGACGAGCCGCTGATGATGGCGCGCGACGTCCCTGTCGTCGTCGCGCGTGACCGCCTCGACGGCGTCGCGCTCGCCAAATCACAAGGCGCGACCGTGATCCTGATGGACGACGGCTTCCAGAACCCGCGTCTGCTCAAGGATGCCTCGCTGATCGTGATCGACAGCGAGCGCGGCATCGGCAACGGCAAGGTGTTTCCGGCCGGTCCCCTGCGCGCGCCGCTGAAGGCCCAGCTCGCGCGTACCGACGCGCTGGTGCTGATCGGCGACGGCCGCGCCGCCAACGACGTCGCCGCCGAGCTTGCCAAGCGCAACAAGCCGGAGCTGCGCGCGCGCCTGAAGCCGGATGCAGCCTCGGTCGCGCAGCTGTTCGGCAAACGGGTTTTCGCGTTCGCCGGCATTGGCGATCCCGAACGCTTCTTCCGCACCCTGCGCGCCAGCGGCATCGATGTCGCGCGCACGCGTCGCTTCGACGATCACCACATGTTCTCGCCCGAGGAGATCGCCGCGCTCGCGGCGGAAGCACAGCGCGAGCAGCTGACGCTTGTGACTACGGAAAAGGATCTCGCGCGCCTGCGCGGCAGCGAGGGCGTGCCCAACGGCATCGTGCCGTTCGCGGTGCAGCTCGAATTCGATGACCCGGCAAAGTTGCGGCAATTGATCAGCGATCATCTCTACAAGGCGCGCGAGCGGCGGTTCGGCAGGCGTTGATCGCGTGCGACACCGGGGCGACATGTCGCGGCGGATGAATTCTCTTCCGCAGGTTCGGGAGTTGATGTAGCCTTCGATGAGAGCCGTCACCGGGACGTGCCGAACTCCCGGCAATCATCGGCGGCGTTTATGCCCACGGCGGGCAACGTACCTTCATCATTTCAGATGCGAGACCGTACCGATAAGTTCGGAACGGCCGGGAGAGTCATTGCCAAAAGCTCAGAGGAGAACATGCCATGCATTTTTGCCTCACTGGACAATACACACCACGCGCTCTCAACGCCATTTTGGAAAACCCCACGACCAATCGCCAGGAGGCGGCGAGGAAACTCATCGAAGCGGCCGGCGGCAAGCTGATTTCGATGTACAGCGTTGCGGCCGACGGTCCAGGCGTTCTGGTGATTTTCGATGTGCCTGATCCGAGTGCGGCTCCGGCGATTTCCGGCCTGACCGTCACGGCGGGCACCCTGCAGAACGTGAAGCTGACCCGGCTGTTCACGCAGGACGAGATCAAGCAGGTCCGCCAGAACGCGGCGAAGCTGCGTTCTTCGTATACTCCGCCCGGAGGCTGATATCCGGATCTCGAGCGATGCCGCCGCAATCGCATCAAGCGGCGGCAACGCTTTTCTCACAGCAAGAAGCAGGTCTGCACGCTGAGGCGCGGCGAAGGCCTTGCGGTGTCCGTTGACGGACGATGCGGGACGGCGCGTGCTGCGTCCGGCGTCCTAGGTCCGACTGAACGTGCTTGGCAGCGGGCCCGCTAACGGCGTGCAATCCCGGCTCGGCGGTCAGGCCCCCTCACCAGGCTCCAACGGCAATCATTCCGATGATGGTCAGGCACGAGGCGCAGGCCACCATGACAGTATAGCATTCGGGTGTATTCATTGCTTGCTCCCAAACTGCTGCCAATTGCTTGGTCACTGCTACGCGGGAGAGATCGCCGGTCTTGGTGCCGCTTCAAGTCGGCACGCCGCGACCGGTCTTGCGTTGTACGACCGTCCTCTCATCGTCACCCTGGTCCGCAGGATGATAATGCGCTTCGAGAGCTTCAGAGCGTTCAGCGGCGATCAGCAGCTGTTTCCGCATTTCAGCGAGGCGGGCGCGGCAATATTCACGATAGAGCAGGTCCAGTATGGTGGGCATGATCACCCCCATCGTTTGACTTTCGATTTACAAATATTTCACCGCAAATTTTCGAGGTGATCGTAACCCGCCAGATGGCTCTTCGATATGAGCCCGTTCACAGACTGCGCCAATTCCAAAGCTCGATGGCCGTTTGGTTGACTTGATTGTCTGCGCGATAAAAAGAGCAGGGCCAGTTACCTAACACGCACTATAGCAGCCCTCTGTTTCACAAAAACTTCGTCAAACAACTTAAGGGCGCCAAGTCGCACCAAAGAATCCAACCACAGCGCGAAATGACTCACCAAGGAGTGCAAGCGCTGTTCGATGCAACGCAGATCGGCACGACGGAGATCATTTTGGCTGTGAGACCCGCAGTCGAGGTGCGCGCGAACATCGTCGGGACGCCGACACACCAAGATGAGGGGCAGCAGGTCTGTCAACGCGCCTCAAGCATGGAATTTCCGATTGGCTGTGTCGGGCATCCAAAACGTTGCACGCTTCGCCCGAACTAGAGAACCGAATTGCCCGCTGGCCAGCCTAAAGTTGCGAGAGCGCAAGGGTGGGTGGGCGATGAGCAGTGTTCGAACGGGTTTCCTCGACTCCATCGGCAATACGCCATTGATCAGGCTGCGAAGGCCGTCAGAGGCCACAGGTTGCGAGATCTATGGCAAGGCCGAATTTCTCAACCCCGGTGGTTCGATCAAGGATCGCGCGGCCCTCGCCATAATCGACGACGCCGAGCGATCGGGCAAGCTCAGGCCAGGTGGTGTCATCGTCGAAGGAACGGCCGGCAATGTCGGCATCGGCATCGCGCTCGTGGCCAATGCACGCGGCTATCGCAGCGTGATCGTGATGCCCGACACGCAAAGTCAGGAGAAGAAGGACATGTTGCGGCTCTGCGGCGCCGACCTGCGCCTGGTGCCCGCCGTGCCGTATTCCAATCCGGGTCATTACGCGCGCTATTCAGGTCAGCTCGCCGAGGAGCTCGGCGCCTTCTGGGCCAATCAGTTTGACAACGTCGCCAATCGGGATGGCCATTATCGCACAACCGGTCCGGAGATCTGGGCGCAGACGGAGGGACGGATCGACGGCTTTACCTGTGCCGTCGGCAGCGGTGGCACTTTGGGCGGGATCGCGCGGGCGCTCAAAGAGCGCAATCCCGACGTGAAGATCGCGCTCAGCGATCCCATGGGCGCCGCTCTCTACAACTGGTTCACCAAAGGCGAGCTGACGACAGAAGGCGATTCCATCACTGAAGGGATCGGGCAGATACGTGTGACCAAGAATCTGGAAGGCACGCCGATCGACACGGCTTATCGGATCACGGACGAGGAGGCCTTGCCCGTCCTGTTCGACCTGATCGAGCATGAAGGACTGGTGCTGGGTGGCTCGAGCGCCATCAATATCGTCGGCGCCATGCGGCTTGCGCGCGACCTCGGTCCAGGCAAAACCATCGTGACCATCCTCGCGGACGGTGGACAGCGCTATCAATCCAAGTTGTTCAACCCGGAATTCCTGCGCAAGAAGAATCTGCCCGTGCCACGTTGGTTGGAATAGCGAGCCGCCATTAACCTTGTGGCTTTATGAGGCGATGGATGCGATGGCACACGCTTGTGCTCTGCCGCACCCTACGGCAGTTCGCCATTCACGCGACATTCATCGCAAAACGCCTATCGGTCCGGGACCGATCAGGAGAATTCGATGAAATTGCCGTCCGCGACTGTCGCCGCCAGCCTCGTGTGTCTGATCATTGCGCCCGTGTTTGCACAAACGACGCCGCCCGCCGCTTCGACCGGCACGGTGCCGGTTCCCGCGACCAGGCGCGTGACGTGTCTCGGCACGACGCAAAACCTGAAGGGACAGGACAAGCGCGACCAGATGCAGCTCTGCATGGCGCAGGCGCGGGTCGATTGCCTCAAGCAGGCGATCGATCAGAAGGTCGTCGGCGAGCCCAGGAAGACCTTCATCAAGACCTGCGTGGGCGGGGATGCCACTGAGCAGCAATAGCAGCGCAGGCGCGGCCTCACGGCTGCGGCTTTGGCGCGCCGGGGAAATGCCGCTGCAGCACCGCGGCCGGCGTGGCGTAGGCTTCTTGAAGGTCCACGCTCCAGTACTTCAATTCGTCGAGCGGGATCCGCGTGTCGGTGATCGCGCAGCGCACATAGGTCCCCGGCGAGATCACGCGGAAATCGCCGTCGAGATATTGCACCTGCGCTTCGCCATTGCCGGAAGAGCCGAACTTGTTCAGCACGGTCGAAAGTCTCCGTGGAAGGCCTCTCCGTAAAAAACCCTGGAGGGCACGATGTGTTGGACGGGATGTAGCATAGATAGGGCGGCCTGTCCGCCCGGTAAACCGACCGGTTTGTGATGTTTTGCCGCCGTTTTCGCATGATAGTGCTTCGGGCGAAGGATCGTCCCGGCGCAAGCGGCCGGCACCTGATACGGCAGAGCCCGATGCGCCTTCGATTGACCGCCCTGTTCCTGATGCTGCTGATGTCGGCCGCGTGCGCTGCGCCTGCGCCGCAGCAGGTCGAGATTCCGCTCGGCTCCGGAATCCTGCATGCCCAGCTTTACAAGCCCGAGGGCGCCGGGCCGTTTCCGACCGTGATCGCGCTGCATGGCTGCGGCGGCCTCGGCGGCCATGCCGATCCCGTATTGCCGCGCTATCGCGACTGGGCGGAGCGGCTGCTCAAGGCCGGTAACGCGGTGCTGCTGCCCGACAGCTACGGCTCGCGCGAGCTCGGGCCGCAATGCCGCGTCAAGGAGACGCACGTCAAGGCGCGGCGCGAGCGTGTCGCCGACGTCGCGGCCGCGCGCGCTTGGCTGATGAAGCAGGCCTGGGTCGCGCGCGACCGCGTCAGCCTGATCGGCTGGGCCAACGGCGCGAGCACGCTGCTGTGGGCGGTGCGCCCGCAGAACGCGGCGCGCGACGCAGGTCCGGATTTCCGCGCGGCGATCGCGTTCTATCCGGATTGCCGCATCTCCGCCGGCCTCGGCTGGAGTACGCGGGTGCCGACGCTGGTTTTGATCGGCGCCAATGACGACGTGTCGTCGCCGCCGGCCTGCCGCCAGATGGTCGAGGGTGCGCATGGCCGCAGCGCGCTCGCGCGCATCGTGGTCTATCCCGGCGCCTATCACGACTTCGACCGCGCCAACACGCCGCTGCACGCAGCTAGCGGCAGCAGCGACGCCGCCGCGCCCGAGCACGGCCATCTCGGCACCGATGCGGTCGCGCGCGCGGAGTCGCAGAAGGACGTCGCGGAGTGGCTGGCGCGGTGATGAAGATCCAGAAGCCCGGATATCGCTGCGCTCATGCGGGCTAGGGGGCTACGGATTCCCAAGCGGGGCCGCCCGAGGAACAACTTGAGGCGGACAGCCCCGCATCGACCACCGCCCTGCACGGAGAGTGGCCGACCGTGAATCTACGGATCGCGCATGGCTGCGGTTTCAGCACGGGACGGTGCCATCATTCGACCACGATGTCAGTTAAACGCATCCCACATGCGCAACCGCATCGTCCTCTTTTCCTCCGCACTGATCGTCTTCACCGTCGCGATCTTCCTGTTCGAAGCCCACGCCGGCGCGCCAATGCTCGCGCCTGAACATTGCGGCTTCTGGACCACGATCGACGCGGGATTGTCCTGCCGCTAGGCGGGCTGTTGCGACTCCTACCCTTCCGCGCTGATATGTATTGAGAGGGCGACCAACTCTCCCCAACGTCGTCCTGGCGAAAGCCAGGACCCATACCGCGGAATCTATCGATTGTACGCGGCATTAGTCCCGAACGATCAGTCTTCGCCAAACTACTTCCTGGGGTAATGGGTCCTGGCTTTCGCCAGGACGACACGGAGAGTGAGCCGCCAACTCAGAACAAACTGCCCTGATCCACCGGCTTGCCGACGCGCTTCGGCGCGGGCTTGGTCTCCTGCGCGGCCGGCTTCGGTTGCTGTGCGCGTTTGGCGGCAGGGCGATCCGCGTCCGTCGTCGCGCCGACGCGTCCGTCGGCGAACTCGATCTCGACGCGTGCGCCGGGACCGACGCTGTCGGCCGAATGCAGGGGATGGCCGGCCTCGTCCCGCACCAGCGCAAAGCCGCGCGCGAGCACGCCGCGGTACGACAGCGCCGAGAGTAGCTTGCCGCTGGCCTCGACGCGGGCGTCGAGCCGTTGCAGCAGCGTCACCAGCGCACGGTTGGCACGCTCGGCCAGACGATGCGTGCGCTCGCGCTGGCGGGCAATCGCGTTGCGCTGCGCCTGCGCGTTGGAGAGTTTTGAGGCCCGCAGCCGCACCTCGAGACCGGCAAAGCGGTCGCGCCGCTGCCGCAACAGCGACCGCGCGGAGAGACCGAGCCGCTCGCCGCACACGGTGAGCCGGTGGTCGGCCTGCGCGATCTGCCCGTGCAGCACCCGCAGCGTCAGCTTTGCGCCCGCCGCAGTAAACCTGCGGAAATGCGCATGCGTGTTGGCTTTCAAGCCGCGGGGCAGGGCGGAGCCCGCCGAATCCAGCCGCTGCCGCGGGATCGCCAGCAGATCTCCGGCCGCCGGCAGCGCACGCGCAGCCGCACGCAATTCGCTGCGGCGGCTTTCGTGGGCGCGCTGCCAATAGGCGCGGGTGCGCCGTGCGAGATCGGCGACCTCGACGAACAGATCGCTGCGCACCGGCACCGCCATCTCGGCCGCCGCCGTCGGCGTCGGCGCGCGCTTGTCGGCGACGAAATCGATCAGCGTGATGTCGGTCTCGTGGCCCACGGCGGAGATCAGCGGGATCATGCTTTCGGCCGCTGCCCGCACCACGATCTCCTCGTTGAACGACCAGAGATCCTCCAGCGAGCCGCCGCCGCGCGCGACGATCAAGACGTCGGGCCGCGGAATCTTGCCGCCCTCCGGCAGCGCGTTGAAGCCGCGGATCGCGGCCGCGACCTGCTCGGCCGAGCCTTCGCCCTGCACCTTGACCGGCCACACCAGCACATGGCGGGGGAAGCGGTCCTCCAGCCGGTGCAGGATGTCGCGGATGACAGCGCCGGTCGGCGAGGTCACGACGCCGATCACCTCCGGCAGCCAAGGCAGCAGCTGCTTACGCGCCTCGTCGAACAGGCCCTCGGCGGCAAGCTTCTTCTTGCGCTCCTCCATCAGCGCCATCAGCGCGCCGATGCCGGCCGGCTCCAGCGCCTCGATGACGATCTGGTATTTCGAGGAGCCCGGATAGGTCGTGAGCTTGCCGGTGGCGATGACCTCGAGCCCCTCCTGGGGCTTGAAGCGCATCCGGCCGTGCACACCCTTCCAGATCACCGCCTCGATCTTGGCGCTCTCGTCCTTGAGCGCGAAATAGCAGTGGCCGGAGGAGTGGGCGCCGCGAAAGCCCGAGATCTCGCCGCGGACCCGGACATGGCCAAAGGCATCCTCCACCGTCCGCTTCAGGGACTGTGAAAGCTCGGAGACGGTGAATTCGGGGGCGTTGAGCAGGGGTTCCGCGGGCGGCATCGGCAAACGATTCGGCATTTTGGGGTCAGACCCGACGTTAAGGATTTTCGCCGCGCGGCGCCAATCCGGGGATTGATTGGGAGAGTACTCTGTAATATAGAGTTCTCTATTGATAGTGAGTTCAATGGAGTTGAGCCATGGCGAAGCAGCTGCTGCACGGCGTGTTGAACGGACTGAAATGGGCCCTGTGCGCAGTCGGCGCCGTGGCGCTGATCCTGGTCGCGATGATCGCAACGCCACCGGAGCGGCCGCCCGAGATGCGGTCGGTCTCGGAGTCGGTGAAGCTTGTCGACTTCTCGACCATGCCGCCGCTCGAGCGTTTTCAGGCCCGTGACGGCAGCTGGCTCGGCTTTCGTCACTATGTCCCGAACGGGCCGGCGAGCGGCCGTGGCGCGATCTTCATCCACGGCTCCTCCGGCTCCAGCGGCACCGTCAACCACGCGCTGACCCATGCGATCGCCTTGCGCGGCGTCGAGACCTGGGCGCTCGACATGCGCGGCCACGGCGCCTCGGGCACGCGCGGCGATATCGGCTATGTCGGCCAGCTCGAGGACGATCTGGTCGATTTCGTCGCGCATGTCCGCAAGGCTGCGCCCGATCTGCCGCTGACCCTGATCGGCCATTCCGCCGGCGCCGGCTTCTCGCTGCGTGTTGCCGCGACGCCGATCATGCAGGACATGTTCGTGCGCACCGTGCTGCTCGCGCCCTATCTCGGTTACGACGCGCCGACCAACAAGCCGCATTCCGGCGGCTGGGCCAATGCCGACGTTCCCCGCCTCCTCGGCCTCACCGCCCTCCGCAAGCTCGGCATCGACTGCTGCTCGCAGCTTCCGGTGCTTGCTTTGGCCGTGCCTGCGAATTCGGCGAAGTATCTCGTCTCCACCTATTCCGACCGCCTGATGCGCAATTTCGCGACGCGCGGCTATCGTCTCGATCTCGCGGCGACGACACGCCCCGTCACGATCTTCGGCGGTGCCGAGGACGAGATGATGATCTCGGATAAATATGCGGAGGCGGTGCAGGCGATCAAACCGTCGGTCGACGTCAAGATCATCGACGGCATCAACCACATGGGCATCGTCACCAGCCCGAAGGCGATCTCGGCGATCGCCGAGGACGTGGCAACGCGCGGGGCGGGGCAGTCATGATGCGATCCGCTGATGGCAAGGCAAGCGCATATGGGAGCGGCTTCCCCGCGGCCATCCTTCGAGACGCCCGCCTGCGGCGGACCCTCAGGATGAGGGCGGAGTTTGCGGCGGTCGCTTCAACGGGGACCAATGCAGCTGAGCCTCATCCTGAGGAGACCGCGAAGGGGTCGTCTCGAAGGACGAGGCGCTTGCCCAGGTGTCAAACGCGATAGCCTTGGACTGGAAGGGATGACATGATCGACAGCAGACAGGCTGCCGCGGCACTCGCCGACATCGACGACATCGTCCAGCGCGTGAAGCAATCGCAGCTCTACGAGTTGGCGAGCCTTGCGGCCATCTGGTGGGGCGTCCTGGTGTTCGCAGGCAATCTCGTGACCTGGCTCTGGCCGATCTACGCGGTCTACGCGTGGGTCGCGGTCGATGTTCTCGGTGTCGGCGGCCTGGTTGCACTCCGCCTGCTCAATCCGCCGCATCATCCCCGGGGAACAGCCTTCGACATCAGGCTGCTGCTGGTGTTCGTGCTGTTCTTCGCATTCGGCTATCTCTGCACCAACGTGATCGGCCATTTCGGCCCGCGTCAGCTGGGCGCGTTCTGGCCGCTCTACTTCATGCTGTTCTATACGCTGGCCGGACTCTGGTTCGGCTATGCCTTCGTGGCGATCGGTCTCGGCATCTCCGCGCTGACATTGATCGGCTTCTTCTTCATCGGCGAGGCGTTCCCGCTCTGGATGGCTTTCGTCAACGGCGGCGGGCTGATCCTCGGCGGCCTCTGGATGCGGCGGATCTGATGGCCGAGCTCGACGACATCATCCACCAGCCGTTGCGGCTCAAGATCATGGCGGCGCTGAATGCGCTGCCTGTGTCCGCTGGCCTCGAATTCGCGCGGCTGAAAAAGCTCACCGGCGCCACCGACGGCAATCTCGGCGCGCATATCGAGACGCTGGCGAAGGCCGGATATGTGTCCGTGGAGAAGGCCTTCGTCGGCAAGAAGCCGCAGACCACGGTCACCGCCACCGCTACCGGCCGCGGCGCCTTCGCGCGGCATGTGGCGACGTTGCAGGAGATCATTGCGGGGAAGCAGGTTTAGCCCCACCGTCATTTCGAGGCGTTCCTCTCTCCACCGTCATTCCGGGGCGCGCCTCTTGGCGCGAGCCCGGAATCCATACTCACGATGGTGGTTATGGATTCCGGGCTCGCGGCTTCGCCGCGCCCCGGAATGACGGGGAGTGCGAGGCGTTTCCCCTTGAGACGCGCTCCGATTCGTGCGACCTCCGCCCCCAGCAAACCCCTCTTTTCGAGCCTTCGATGCACATTCTCCTGCTCGGTTCCGGCGGCCGCGAACATGCCCTCGCATGGAAGATCGCGGCCTCCCCCCTGGTCACGAAATTCTGGTGCGCGCCCGGTAATGCCGGCATCGCGCGCGAGGCGGAGTGCGTGGCGCTCGATGTTGCCGACCATGCTGCCGTGATCGACTTCTGCAAGACGAACGCGGTCGAGCTGGTGGTGGTCGGCCCGGAGACGCCGCTGGCGGCCGGCATCGTCGATGACCTCACCGCCGCCGGCATCAAGGCGTTCGGGCCGAGCGGGGCGGCCGCCCAGCTCGAAAGCTCCAAGGGCTTCACCAAGGCGCTGTGCACCGAATTCGGCATTCCGACCGGCGCCTACAAGCGCTTCACCAACGCCGATGATGCGCGCGCCTATGTCCAGAGCCAGGGCGCGCCGATCGTGGTGAAGGCCGACGGTCTTGCCGCCGGCAAGGGTGTCGTCGTCGCCAAGACCGTGCGCGAGGCCGAGGACGCCATCGCCATGATGTTCGAGGGCGCCTTTGGCGAAGCCGGCACTGAGGTCGTGATCGAGGAGTTTCTGCCGGGCCGCGAGATCAGCTTCTTCGCTCTGTGCGACGGCGAGACCGCGATTCCGCTGGCCTCCGCTCAGGACCACAAGCGCGTGTTCGACCATGACGTCGGCCCGAACACCGGCGGCATGGGCGCCTATTCGCCGACCCCGCTGGTGACGCCGGCGATCCATGACGCGATCATGGCCAAGATCATCCTGCCGACGGTCGCCGGCATGAAGCAGCGCGGCACGCCGTTCCGCGGCGTGCTCTATGCCGGCATCATGCTGACGACGCAGGGGCCAAAGCTGTTCGAGTTCAACGTCCGCTTCGGCGATCCCGAGTGCCAGGTGCTGATGCTGCGCATGATGTCGGACATCGTGCCGGCGTTCGTTGCCGCCTGCGACGGGGAGTTGAAGCATTTCGATCTGCGCTGGTATCCGGAATCCGCGCTCACCGTGGTGATGGCGGCAAAGGGCTATCCCGGCGACTACCAGAAGGGCACGCGCATCGAGGGGCTGGAGGAGGCCGCCAAGGTCGATACCGTCGAGATCTTCCACGCCGGCACGGTTGAGAAGGACGGCGCGATCCTTGCCAATGGCGGCCGCGTGCTCAATGTCTGTGCGCTGGGGGCGACCGTGACGGAGGCGCAGGGCCGCGCCTATCAGGCCGTCGACCGCATCAACTGGCCGGAAGGCTTCTGCCGCCGTGACATCGGCTGGCAGGCGGTGGAAGCCGAGAAGGCCAGGGGCTGACAGCGGTTTTTCCGCTGCGCGCGCAAAAAACCTTGCGCCATCGCGCCGCCATATCGACATTTCAAAAATGCGTAGTCGGCTGTTGGGCTTAGCGCCCTTCGCCGAGGACGCGTGCTACTGTGCATGGGGTTGTTTTCGACATTTTTGTTGGGAGCAGCTCCAGGACTGACCAGACAAGGATGCAGAAAGATGTCCGATCTCGCCGACCTCTATCCCGGCTTCGCCTCCGAGTGGATCAACACCTCCCTCGGCCGCATCTTTGCCCGCGTCGGCGGCAAGGGCCCGCCGCTCCTGCTGCTGCACGGCTTCTCCGAGACGCATGTGATGTGGCACCGCGTCGCGCCGCAGCTTGCCGACAAGTTCACGCTGATCATCGCCGACCTGCCGGGCTATGGCTGGTCCGACATGCCCGAGAGCGACGCGCTGCACATGCCCTACAGCAAGCGCGCGATGGCCAAGGCCATGGTGGAGGCGATGGAGCGCCTCGGCCACGTGCACTTCGCGCTGGCCGGCCACGACCGCGGCGGCCGCGTCTCCTACCGTCTCGCGCTCGACCATCCCGGCCGGCTGTCGCGGCTCGCGGTGCTCGATATCCTGCCGACCTATAATTACTGGGAGCGGATGAACCGCGCCTACGCGCTGAAGATCTATCACTGGACCTTCCTGGCACAGCCCGCCCCGCTGCCGGAGACGCTGATCTCGGGCAATGGCGAGTTCTTCCTGCGCTTCAAGATGGCGAGCCAGACCAAATCGAAGACGCTGGAGGCCATCGACGAGCGCGCGCTCGAACACTACATCGCCCCGTTCCGCGATCCCGCCCGCGTGCACGCGATGTGCGAGGACTACCGCGCCGGTGCCTATTTCGACTACGACCTCGACAAGGCCGATTTCGAGGCCGGCAAGAAGATCACCATTCCCATGCTGGCGCTGTGGGGCAACGCCGGCGTCGCGCAGGCCGCAGCGACACCGCTGGATACGTGGAAGCAATGGGCCACGAACGTCGACGGCATGCCGGTGGACTCGGGGCACTTCCTCACCGAGGAGAACCCTGACGTTACCGCCAAGGCGCTGCGCGAGTTCTTCCTCGCGCCCTAGCGCCGCTCCCGGAAGAACTCCTTGAGCAGCCGCGCCGCTTCGCTCTCGCCGACCCCGGAATAGACGTCCGGCGCGTGATGGCAGGTCGGCGAGGCAAAGAAGCGCACGCCTGATTCCACCGCGCCGCCCTTGGGGTCGGCGGCGCCGTAATAGAGTCGCCTGACCCTTGCAAAAGAGATCGCGCCCGCACACATGGTGCAGGGCTCCAGCGTCACGTAGAGGTCGCAGTCGACCAGGCGCTCGCTGCCGATCTTTTTCGCGGCCTCGCGCAGCGCAACGATCTCGGCATGGGCCGTGGGGTCGTAATCGGTCAGCGTCCGGTTGGCGGCCGTGGCGATGACCTCGTAATTGCGGACCACCACGCATCCGATCGGAACTTCGCCCGCCTTTCCGGCATTTTCGGCCGTTTTGAGCGCCAAATCCATGAAAGAGGGGGCTTTCAAGCCTCGTATCATCGCCAGAAACCTGCTAGTAGCTCCGCCTTCAGCAAGAGTGAATACCGGTTTTGCCTGAGCATGCGGCTCGGAACGAGCGCGCACACTGCCCTCTGGCCACCCCCTGAGTGAGATTATTCATGCCTCGCGACAGCGACAAAGACAACGATTCCCGCGGCCGGCGAGGCCCGGCAAGGGGAGGCCCGCCCAAGGGCCGGTCCGGCAAGGCGCGCGGCCCCGAGAAGAAGTTCGCCAAGCGCGGCTTTGAGGGCAAGGGCGACAGCCGCCCACCCCGCGGTGACCGCGAGGGCCGTCCGTTCCGCCGCCGCGAAGAGGGCGATGCCCCGCGCCGCGATTTCAGCGACCGCCCGAAATTCAAGCGCGACGACCGTGGTGGGGAGGAGCGCGGCGAGCGCAGCTTCAAGCCGCGTGGCGACCGTCCGTTTTCGGATCGCGGCGCGCGCGACGGCGAGAAGCGCCCGTTCAAGCCGCGCGGCGATCGCCCGTCCTACGGCCGTGACGACCGTCCGCCGCGCAGGGATCGGGACGACTCCCGCCCCGCCGGCCGGACCGGTGACAAGAAGTTCGGCGACAAGCGGCCCTACGCGCCGCGTGGCGACCGTCCCGAGCGCAAGTTCGACGGCGAGCGGAAATTCTCGCGCGGCGCGCCGGACCGCAGCGACCGCCCGCGCGATCGTGGCGAGCGCAGCGATTCAAAGCCGTGGCAGAAGCGCGATGCGGGTCCGCGCGGCGACCGGCCGCCGCGCAAGGATTTCAGCAAGGGTCCGCGCAAGGATTTTGGCGGCCGCGATCGGAGCGAAGACAAGCCCTGGCAGAAGCGCGAAGGCGGCGACGACCGTCCGCGGTTCTCGCGTTCGCGCGACGATCGTCCGTCGGGCGATCGTCCGTTCCGCGAGCGGCCCAAATTCGACCGTCCCAAGTTTGATCGTCCCAAGTTCGATCGCCCGCGCGATGATCGTCCAAAATTCGATCGTCCCCGTCGTGACGGCGATGGCGAGCGCGGCGGCGACCGCCCGAAATTCAATCGCCCGCGCGAGCGCTCGGAAGGCCGCTCCGACTGGCACGAGCATCCGCGCAGCGAAGGCCGGTTCGGTGATCGTCCGCGCCGCGAAAACGAGGACGAGAGCCGGATCTTCGAGAAGCGCCCGGCCTTCGGCGGCCGCGGCGCCTATCGCGAGCGCGATCGGGATTTCGAGGGGCGGCCGCGCCGCGAAGAAGCGCCGAAGCCGAAGAAGGCCGGCGAGCGCATCGCCAAGGCGCTGGCGCGCGCGGGGCTTGCCTCGCGCCGCGACGCCGAGGAGATGGTCACGCAGGGCCGCGTCGCCGTCAACGGCCGCGTCATCAATTCGCCGGCGCTCGACATCACACCGAACGACGTCGTCACTGTCGACGGCAAGCCGTTGCCGCCGCGCGAGCGCACGCGGCTGTTCCTCTATCACAAGCCGCGCGGCCTCATGACCACGCATGACGATCCCGAGGGTCGTCCGACCGTGTTCGACAATCTGCCCGAAGGTCTGCCGCGCCTGATCAGCGTCGGCCGGCTCGACTTCAACACCGAAGGCCTGTTGCTGCTCACCAATGACGGCGGCCTCGCGCGCACGCTCGAGCTGCCGGACACCGGCTGGCTGCGCCGCTACCGCGTCCGCGCCCATGGCGACGTCACCCAGGCCCAGCTCGACGAGCTCAAGGCTGGCATCGAGGTCGAGGGCGTCAAATACGGCCCGATCGATGCGACACTCGAGCGCGACCAGGGCGCCAATGTCTGGCTGGTGTTCGCGATCCGTGAAGGCAAGAACCGCGAGGTGCGCAACGTCTGCGCCCATCTCGGGCTCGAGGTGAACCGGCTGATCCGCGTGTCCTACGGCCCGTTCCAGCTCGGCGAGGTCCCCGAAGGCCAGGTCGAGGAGATCAAGTCGCGCGTGCTGCGCGAGCAGCTCGGCGACAAGGTGATCGAGAAGTCGGGTGCGCAGTTCGACGTGCCGCAGAAGGCCGCTGCGACCGATGACGGCGCGCCGCACGAGAAGAAGCCCGCCAGCAAGCGCGCCGTGATCAACGACCGCAAGGGCCGCCGCGTGCTGGTGCAGCGCACCGGCAGCGAGGAGGCGCGCGAGCGCAACGAGGCGGAGGCGAGCGGCTATGGCCCCCCGCGCCGTCCCAAGCGCGGCTATCACGGCAAGCGCGATTTGACGCCGCGGGAGGACTAATTGCGCGTCGTCGGCGGTCGCTTGAAGGGGCGTAATCTCGCCTCACCGTCCTCGCGCGACATCCGCCCCACGGCGGACCGCCTGCGCGAGTCCGTGTTCAACATCCTCGTGCACGCCTATGACGATCCGATCGAGGACGCGCGCGTGCTCGATCTCTTCGCGGGCACCGGCGCGCTCGGCATCGAGGCGTCTTCGCGCGGCGCGAAGTTCGTGCTGTTCGTCGACAACGGTGCGGAGGCGCGGGCGTTGTTGCGCAACAATGTAGAATCGCTCGGCCTCGGCGGGGTGACAAAAGTCTATCGCCGCGATGCGACCGATCTCGGCCCGGCGCATCCCGTCGAGCCGTTCTCGCTGGTGTTCCTCGATCCGCCCTATGGCAGGGGACTTGCGGAGAAGGCGCTTGTGAGCTTGCGCGACGGCGGCTGGCTGACACCGGGCGCGCTGCTGGTGGTGGAAGAGGCCAAGGCCGCGCAGTTTACGGCGCCTGAAGGTTTCGAGGAGCTGGAGCGGCGCGCCTATGACGACACGGAGTTCGTGTTTTTGAAGCGCAACGCTTAAATTACCGCCGCCCGAACAGCTTCTCCACATCCGAGAGCTTCAGCTCGACATAGGTCGGCCGGCCGTGATTGCACTGGCCGGAGTTCGGCGTCTCCTCCATCTCGCGGAGCAGGGCGTTCATCTCCTCGGGCCGCAGCCTGCGGCCGGCGCGCACCGAGCCGTGGCAGGCCATGGTGGCGGCGACGTGCATCAGGCGGCGCTCGAGCGGCAGCGCTTCGTCCCATTCGGCCATATGCTCGGAGAGGTCGCGCAAGAGCCCGCCCGCATTGGTCTTGCCGAGCAGCGACGGCGTCTCGCGCACGGCGACCGCGCCCGGGCCAAAGGATTCGATCGCAAGCCCGAACGAGGCCAGCTCGTCGCTGCGCTCGAGCAGGCGCTCCACCGTGGCCTCGTCCATCTCGACGATCTCGGGGATCAAGAGGATCTGCCGCTGCACGCCGTTGGCGGCGAGCGAGGCCTTCAGCCGCTCATAGACGATGCGCTCATGCGCGGCATGCTGATCGACGATGATCAGGCCGTCGCGGGTCTGCGAGACGATGTAGGTCTCGTGGATCTGCGTGCGCGCTGCGCCGAGCGGGCGGTCGACGAGGTCGCTGACGGGCTGCGTCTCGAACCGCACGTCTGCACTGGGCGCGCCGACATCGAACGCCGCCTGGGCGCGCTCCGTGAAGGCGGGCGCCGCCGCGCCATCGAATGACGGCATCGGTGCGACCGGCGCGGACGGCGAGGCCCGCCAGTCCCAGCTCGCCGGGCGCGGCGTGAAGGCGGGCCGGAACGAGGACAATGCACTCTCGCCGCTGTTGGCGGCGGTGCGGCGGCCCTCGCGCGCGAGCGCCTCCTTCAATCCATGGACGATCAGCGCGCGCACGAGGCCCGCGTTGCGGAAGCGGACCTCGGTCTTGGCCGGATGCACGTTGGCGTCGACCTCGCGCGGATCGAGCGTGACGAACAGCGCCAGCACGGGGTGGCGGTCACGCGGCAGATAGTCGGAATAGGCCGCGCGCACGGCGCCGAGGATCAGCTTGTCGCGCACCGGGCGGCCGTTGACGAAGAGATACTGCCCGAGCGCATTGGCTTTGGTCAGCGCGGGGGCTGCGGCATAGCCGGAAACGACGATGCCCTCGCGTTCGGCATGGACCTCGATGGCGTGGCTGCGAAACTCCGCGCCGAGGATGTCGCCGAGCCGCGTCAGCCGTCCGGCGGCGCCGGGTAGCGCCGCGGCCCAGGTCACGGGCGCGCGCTCTTCGCCCGCAAGCGTGAAGGCGACGTCCGGTCGCGCCATTGCGAGCCGCCGCACCACCTCGCGGATCGCCTCGGCCTCGGTGCGGTCGGTCTTCAAGAACTTCAGCCGCGCCGGCGTCGCGTAGAAGAGGTCGTTGACCTCGACGCGCGTGCCGTGGGCCAGCGCCGCCGGCATGATTTCCGATTTCTCGCCGCCCTCGACGGTGAGTGCCCAGGCGTGCGGCTCGCTGGCATGGCGCGTGGTGATCGACAGACGCGCCACCGAGCCGATCGAGGGCAGGGCCTCGCCGCGGAACCCGAGCGTGCGGATCTGGAGCAGGTCCTCGTCGTCGAGCTTGGAGGTGGCGTGGCGCTCCACCGCGAGCGCGAGGTCCTTCGCCGTCATCCCGCTGCCGTCGTCGGTGATGCCGATCCGCCGCCGGCCGCCGCCGTCGGTGAAGACGTCGATCCGGCTCGCGCCGGCATCGATCGCGTTCTCGACCAGTTCCTTGACCACGCTCGCGGGCCGTTCGACCACCTCGCCGGCGGCGATGCGGTTGACGACTTGCTCTGGCAATTGGCGGACGGGCATGGGCTCGGGTCTTGGATTCGCGAACGGCGTTATCTTAAGCCGTGTTGCGTCAAAAGCATGTGTTGAGCAACAGGAACGTGGCGGGCTGGGGAAGAGGGACATCTATCACATTGAAGACATTGGACGTTCGAGAAAATCGCGCAGGCGGGACGGACCGATCTCCGGCTGCAGTCCTGATTGTGGGGTGCCGGGCCGCGGTGTAGCATCGTGAAAAAACGGCAACAGGACGGGAGGACGCCATGTGCCATCTCTTCGCGCACCAGCCCCAACGCGACTACGAATCCCAGACCCGCTCCTTGCGGATCGATGGCCACTGCACCTCGATCCGGCTGGAAATGGCGTTCTGGGACACGTTGGAGGAGATCGCGGCCAGGGAGAACATGAGCCTCGGGAAGTTCCTGACCACGCTCTACAACGAGGTGCTCGACCATCACGGCGAGGTCAACAATTTCGCCTCGCTGCTGCGCTGCTCATGTTTGATCTACCGGTCGAGGAACATGGCGACGGTGCAGCAGTTCAAGGCCACGGTGGCGCCGATCCTCGATGCGGCCGAATAGCTGTCCCAACAAAAGTGCGTAGCCCGGATGGAGCGCAGCGCAATCCGGGTTCTGGTCATCCGTCCGCGCCCCGGATTACGCTTCGCTCCATCCGGGCTACGAGATTCCATCCGGGCTTCGCAACTGCCTCCACATCATCATTGCGAGGAGCGCTTGCGACGAAGCAATCCAGAATCTTTAGGCGTCGGCAGTCTGGACTGCTTCGCTCCGCTCGCAATGACGGGGGAGAGAGCGGTTGCCTATCTGACCTCAGATCTCCTTCTTCTGCATCGCGCCGGCGATGTAATCCGCCTGCCGGATCGCGAGCGCGACGATTGTCAGGGTCGGGTTGCAGGCCGCGCCGCTGGTGAATTGGCTGCCGTCGGAGACGAACAGGTTCTTGACGTCGTGGCTCTGCCCGAACTTGTTGACCACGCCGTCGCGCGGCTTCTCGCTCATCCGGTTGGTCCCGAGATTGTGCGTGCTCGGATAGGGCGGCGTGGGATAGGTCACGGTGGCGCCGACGGCGTCGTAGACCGCGGCGCCCTGCTTGTAGGCGTGTGCGCGCATCGCGACGTCGTTGGGATGGTCGTCGAAATGCACGCTCGCGACCGGCTGGCCGAACTTGTCCTTCACGACCGGGTCGAGCGTGATGCGGTTGGTCTCCTGCGGCATGTCCTCGCCGACCAGCCACATGCCGGCCATCCTGGGATAACCGTCGAGCGCTGACGTGAACGGACGGCCCCAGGCGCCGGGATTAAGGAAGGCCGCCATGAACGGCAGGCCGATCGACAGCGTCTCCATCTCATAGCCGCCGACGAAGCCGCGTTTCGGATTGTTGGCGGCCTCGTCGCGAATGATGCCGGCCATGGTGGTGCCGCGATACATGTGCACCGACTTCTCGAACACGGCGTAGACGCTGCCGGTCATGTGCCGCATGTAGTTGCGGCCGACCTGTCCCGACGAATTGGCGAGGCCATCCGGGAACATGGTCGAGGCGCTGTTGAGCAGCAGCCGCGGGCTCTCGATCGAATTGCCGGCGACCGCGACGATGCGCGCCTTCTGGCGTTGCATTGCGCCTGCCTCGTCGGCGTAGACGACACCGGTGACCTTGCCGCCGGCGTCATGCTCGATCTTGACCGCCATGCTGCTCGGCCGCACCTCGAGATTGCCGGTGGCCTCACCCTTGGGGATCTCGGTGTAGAGCGTCGACCATTTCGCGCCGGACTTGCAGCCCTGGAAGCAGAAGCCGATCTGCTGGCAGGAGCCGCGGCCATCGCGCGGCTGGCTGTTGATCGCCATGTTGCCGGTGTGCACGGTCTTGTAGCCGAGCTTCTTCGCGCCGGCCTCCAGCACCTTGAAGTTATTGTTGCCGGGAAGTCCGGGAATGCCGTTGGTGCGGGTTACGCCCATCTTGTTCTCGGCCTTGGCGTACCATGGCTCCATCTCCGCCAGCGTCACCGGCCAGTCGAGCAAATTGGCGCCGGGAATATTGCCGTAGGCGGTCTTCACCCTGAACTCGTGCTCGTCAAAGCGCAGCGAGGCGCCGGCCCAATGCACGGTCGAGCCGCCGACCGCCTTGACGATCCAGGCGGGGAGGCCCGAAAAGTCCTTGGCGACGCGCCACGTCCCCGACGTGGTGCGGGCGTCGGTCCAGGCGAGCTGGGAAAAGCTCTCCCACTCGTCGTTGATGAAGTCCTGGTTCTCGATGCGGGGCCCTGCTTCGAGAATGACCACCTTGACGCCCTTCTGCGCGAGCTCGTTGCCCAGCGTGCCGCCGCCGGCACCGGAGCCGACGATCACCACAACGCTGGAGTCGTTCAGATCGAATTTTGCCATATGCGTTCTCCTGAACCGTTGGGTGGCGATTTAAGCCTTCGGCAGCCAGTCGATGTCGGCGAAGCCGCGGTTGATGTAGCCGCCGTGCTCGGCGGAGGAGCCCTCGTAGCCGAACCGCGGCCAGACCTCTTTCTGGTTGTAGAGCGAGACGATGAGGTCGCCGCGCACCTTCTGGAAGAAGTCGCTTTGCTCGATCTCCTTCAGCAGCACCACGCGGTCGGCTTCCCAGGGGACTTCGGCGTAAGCCACCTTGTGGCGATCCCGCGCGTTCTGATCGAGCCGCGCGATGCCGTCGCCGATCAGCGACTTGACGGCAAGGTCCTTGGCCGCCTTGCCGTCCCATGGCTTGATCGCGGTGATGTAGTAGCTGTCGCCGAGAATATCGTGCGGATAGATGTCGCGCGCGACCTTCAGCAGCGTCTTCATTGTCGCCGGGGACAACGCGCTGGAATCATCAGCCCATGCGTCCTCGATGCTGACGGCGACGCTGGTCGCGACAGCGACGACCGGCACGGCGGTCGCCGCGCCCTTGAGAAAGACGCGGCGGCTGTGCTTGCTTCGACGATCGACTTCTCTCATGGCATTCCTCCGTATTTTTGTGATTTGGATCTTTGTGAGTTGATCAGTTGAAACGTCCGCCCCGCTGGATCACCTCGATCTTGTAGCCATCGGGATCACTGACGAAGAAGAAGCGCGCCAGCGTCCTGCCGTCGTGCTTGAAGTCGCGCAAGGGGCCCGGTGCGAGCTTCTCGCGCTCGAAGCGGGCATGCTCGGCATCGAGATCGTCGACGACCACGGCGAGATGGCCGTAGCCGTCGCCGAGCGCGTACGGCTCCTTGCGATCGAAATTCACCGTCAGCTCCACCTCGAAAGGTGAGGAGGGGTGACGCAGATAGATCAGGGCGAAGTCCGAGAACTTCAGGTGGTCGGTGACTTCGAGGCCGAAGGCGCGCTGGTAGAAGTCGAGCGAGCGCGCCTCATTCAGCACGCGGATCATGGAATGGACGGGCTTGGCCATTCAGTTCAGCTCCTTGAGGTAGGTGATGATGGCGGCGCGCGTCTCCGGCTTACCCTGCCGGTAGGCCATGACCACGCCGGGAATGACGGCTTGCGGATTGGTCAGCCACGCATCGAGCCGGGTCTCGTCCCAGGCGAAGTCGGCTTTGGCGAGGCCGTCCGAATAGCGGAAGCCGTCGACCTTGCCGGCGGTCCGGCCCACGATCTTGACCAGCGGCGGACCTTGCCGCAACGGTTCCGACAGGCTCAAAGTGTGACATACCGCGCATTGCTGCTTGAACAGTGTCGCGCCGTCCGGCGGCTTTGCGGCCGGCAAGGGCATCTGCGCGTCGGCAACCCGCACCACCAGCACCACTGCGGTGCACAATCCCAGCACGACTGCGCGCATCGCCAAGAGCTCGCCCATCCACGTCAAATTCAACGTGCGCAAACTCTAGGCGCCGCCAAACATGCGGTGGTAGTAGCGGGCTGTTTCGCTGCAAGCGGAGATGCTCGCGGGGAGCGTGTTCCGCGCTGCCGCATATGCGGAGCACAATTCCGCGAAACCGCCTCGAAATCCCTAAACGATGACCACACGAGGCGGATTGCATCGCGCTCGCGCCGCTCGAACTCTCTATGCGATGAACCGGTCCGGTGCAGGCGGGCGGCGCAGGACGCAGCCGACCCGTTCATCGCGAAAAATCCAGGAGAAATGGATGAAGTTGGTGAAGACTTCTGCAATCGCATGCGCTCTTGCGGCCCTCATTGCGACGCCCGTTTTCGCGCAAGGCACGTCATCTGGCATCAAGCCTGGCGGCACCGTGCAAAGCAAACCCATGCAGGGGGGCGCGTCAGTCGGCGAAGATGAGGATCTCGCTACGCAGCCGGGAGCTGCGGGTGAGAAGACGGGCATGAAGTCGACCAAGGGGACGAAGGGCACGGTCGGCACAACGGGAAGCGCGGCGCACAAGGGGACGGTCGACGATTCCGCTTCGGGCAGCCCCGCCACCGGCAAGCGTTACTGACGCCGGAACGTGAACCTGCAAACCTCCGGCCGCTCGGCGGCCGGAGGTCTTTGCCCATTCAATCGTCGAAACTCCGGCCGCGTCCGGCCTTGACGTCGCTGCGACGCTTCTTGCCTTCGAGCCGGCGCTGCTTGGAGCCAAAGGTCGGCCGTGTCGCGCGCCGTGGCTTCGGCCGTATCATCGCCTCGCTCAGGATCTCGACGAGCCGGTCGATCGCGTCCTGGCGGTTGCGTTCCTGGGTGCGGAAGCGCTGGGCGTGGATCACGATCACGCCGTCCTTGGTCATGCGCTGGCCGGCGATGCGGGCGAGCCGGATCGTCGCATCCTCCGGTAGGGTCAGCTTGCGCGTGTCGAAGCGCAGCTGGGCCGAGGTCGCGACCTTGTTGACGTTCTGCCCGCCGGGGCCGGAGGCGCGGACGAAGCCGATCTCGATGTCGTCCTCGTCGATGACGAGATCGCGGGATATCCGCAGCATGATGGCACCATTCGTGATGTCCGGACATATCCCGGACGTCCACGTTCGGCAATGGCGCATCGTGGAAACGCAAATGGCCGGGCGAGCCCGGCCATTTCAGAAAACGTACGGAAGACCTCAGTTCGACTTGGGCGCTGCTGCCGCCGGCTGCGCGGCGGCCTGCGGGGCGCGGCCGACGACGACGGTCAGGAGGCCCTGGCCCCAGAGGCGCTTGGCGGCCGCCTTGGCGTCATCCAGCGTCACCGCGTCGACGATCGCGTTGCGCTTCTCGATATAGTCGATCGGCAGCTTGTCCTGCTGGTATTGCAGCAGCGCCTGCGCGAGCTTGGAGGACGTATCCAGCGCCAGCATCTGCGAGCCCTTGAGGTAGGACTTGGCCTCGTCGAGCTCCTTCTGCGTCGGGCCCTCCTCGGCGATGCGGCGCACCTCCTTCTCGATGGCGTCGATGGTGTCGCCGGCACGGTCGGCGCGGGTGCCGGTATTGCCGATGAAGACCGCCGAATGCTCCATCCAGAGCAAGGATTCGAACACCGAATAGGCGAGCCCGCGCTTCTCGCGAACCTCGCGATAGAGCCGGGAAGACAATCCGCCGCCGCCGAGGATGTGGTTGACGACATAGGCCGCCATGAAGGTCGGGTCGCTGCGCTTCACGCCGGGGCCGCCGAAGGTGATGACAGTCTGCGGCACGTCGAGCGGCACGAAGGCGCGCTGCGGCGGCTTGGCTGCCTCGACGTCGGGCACCGGCACGAGATTGGCCTTGGCGGGCAGGCTGCCGAAGGTGTGGTCGAGCAGCTTGCCGAGGGTCGCCGGATCGACGTCGCCGACCACTGCGACTTTCAGCCCGTCCTTGGCGAGCACGCGGCCGACATAGTCCTTCATGTCGGCGACCGTGACGGTCGGCACGCTGTCCAGCGTGCCGTTGGTCTGCCGGCCGTAGGGATGATCGCCGAAGGCGACCTCCAGGAATTTGCGGCTCGCGAGCGACGTCGGGTTGGTGGTCTCGCGGCGCAGGCCCGAGATCACCTGCGAGCGGATGCGCTCGACGTCGGCGGTGTCGAAATGCGGCGAGGTCAATGCCATCCTGAGCAGGTCGAAGGCCTCGTCCTTGTTGTCGCGCAGCATGCGCAGGCTGCCGCGGAAGGTGTCGCGGGTCGCGCTGAAGGAAAGCTCGATGGCGCGGCGGTCGAGCCGCTCGTGGAAGGTCTTGGAGTCGAGATCGCCGGAGCCTTCGTCGAGGAGATCACCGACGAGATTGGCGACGCCCGACTTGTCCTTGGGGTCCTGGGCCGAGCCGCCGGCAAAGGAATATTCCATGGCGATCAGCGGCACGGTGGCGTCCTGCACGAACCAGGCCTCGATGCCGCCGGGCGAGACCAGGCGCTGGATCTTTGCAGCGGCCTGCGACGGCTGGACCGCGGCGAGCGCGAGCGCAGCGCCGGTGACGAAGGCCAACGCGAAACGACGCGTGCGAAGGAAGGGATAGGTCACGAACGCTTCTCCTCGCGCTTGGTGGCGGTGGTGTCCTTGATCAGATAGCCCGTCACCGAACGCTTCTTCTCCAGCCATTTCTGCGCAACAGCGCGAACCTGGTCGGCGGTGACCGCGCGAATGCGGTCGGGCCAGCTCCTGATGTCCTCGATCGACAGGCCCGTGGTTAGCGCGCCGCCATACCAGCGCGCCAGCACGGCCTGGTTGTCCTGGGCGTAGATCGCTTCCGCGATGAGCTGCGTCTTGACCCGCTCGAGATCCTCGGCGCGGATCGGGTTCTGCGCGATGTCGGCGATGACGCCGTCGATCACCTGCTCGACCTCGGCGAAGCCGACGCCCGGTTTCGGCGCGGCCGAGATCGCGAATTGGGTCGGGTCGAGCGAGACGCTCGAATAGCTGGCGCTGGCGGAGACCGCGAGCGGCTTGTCGACGACGAGCGCGCGGTAGAGATAGGAATTGCTGCCGCTGCCCATCAGCTGGGCCATCACGTCGAGGGCCGCACTCTCGCCGGCCGCGGCCGTCGTGGCGGAGGGCACGAGATAATAGCGACGCAGGCTCGGTTGCTCGACGCGCGGGTCGGACAGCGTGACGGTGCGCGGCGCCGCCGGGTCCGGCTCCTGCGGACGGACGCGGCGTGCCGGGATCGCGGGCTGGGCCGGGATCGAGGCGAAATTGCGCTCGACCAGCGGGCGGATGTCGGCGGCCTCGACGTCGCCGGCGATCACCAGGATCGCGTTGTTCGGCGCGTAGAAGCGGCGGTAGAAGGCCAGCGCATCCTCGCGATCGAGCTTCTCGATCTCCTGATGCCAGCCGATCACCGGCCGGCCATAGGGATGGTTGAGATAGAGCGCGGCCATGATCTGCTCGTTGAGCCGCGCGTCCGGATTGTTGGCGACGCGCATGTTGTACTCTTCGAGCACGACGTCGCGTTCGGGCAGCACGTTCTCGTCCTTGAGGATCAGGCCGGTCATGCGATCGGCCTCGAACTCCAACATGGTCGGCAGCTGCTCTTTCGGCACGCGCTGGTAGTAGTTGGTATAGTCGACCGAGGTCGAGGCGTTCTCGTTGCCGCCGACACGGAGCACGGTCTGCGAGAATTCGCCGACCGGATGCTTCTCGGTGCCCTTGAACATCAGGTGCTCGAGGAAGTGCGCGAGCCCGGACTTGCCCGGCGTCTCATCGGCCGAGCCGACCTTGTACCAGATCATCTCCGTGACCACGGGCGTGCGGTGGTCCGGGATCACCACGACCTGGAGGCCGTTGCTGAGCGTGAAGCTGGCGGGCGGGGCCGATGTCACCGTGGTCTGGGCGAGGGCGGCGTTGGCTGTCAGGACACTCGTCGAAAGCAGCGCGGCAAAAAGGCAGGCAACCGATCGGTTTGCGGACATTATGATCCCTGGTGAAAGGCCGAGCCCGGATGTCCGGCTCGGAGGCACGGTATGCTACACCGTGCGGCTGAGGCTTCGCGTCACGAAGCAGAGAACTCAACGCGTAGGCAAGTTACTGATAAGCAATTTAAGGGCCGCGTCCGGCGCGCATGAGCCGCCGGCGCCAGGTTCGCTAATGTCAGGACGTCGCGGCGGGCGAGGGGGCTATTGCTCCTTGTCCTTGCCCGACATGATGTCGAAATAGGTCCGCCGCGACTTGTCCGGACCGGCGCCATAGGCGTAGTTCGGCGACGGCGTCTGATAGCCCGGCGGGGGCTCGACCAGCGACTGGCGCGGGGGTTCGCTCGTGAATTGCTTTTCCTCGGAGCTGTTGCCGCCCTTCATCATGTTCCACAGGCCACCGGAGAAACCGAGCTGGGCGGGGCTGAGCGACGGGTTGCCGTTGGTGCCCGGCTGAATCGGATCGTTGCTGGTGCGCTCCGGGGCAGCTGCCGTGCCGGCTCTCATCTCGGCGGGCGTCAGCGGCTGGGCCGCCTGCCAGTTCTCCGTCGCCTTGACGGCCTTTTTCCTCTGAGCGATGGCCTCCTTGCGGCGCTTCTCGTCGGGGTCCTTCGGCCAGTTCGGCGCGTTCTTGGCTTCGGTGCCGGCGGGCGGCGGCAGGTCGAGCTTGGGCGGCACCACCAGCGGCGACCGCTCGCGGTACTCGATACCTTTCTTCTCCATGCTCTTGGCGCCGATACCGGACATCAGATTGTCGATGAGCTTCTCTTCGAAGGTCATGTCGTCATCATCGTCGCCGTCGTCACCGGCGCGGACCGGGCCTGCCGACATGACGAGACCGATGCCGAGCGCGACAGCGGACAATTTCAATGCCCGCATGAACCCCCATTTGGGGTCTCGAACCATCGAACCGCTGGTCTTCGAGCTGCGCATCACTGTACCTGTTCCATATTGTGGCAGATTGCCGCTCGCACGCGGCCAACCCTCGCAAAAGGCCGGGTTCCACCTGCCGGTCCGTATCGGCCGGGATCAGGGCGCTTTTGCGGCGGGTACCCCCAGGAAGGAATCATACAATAGCCCCGCCACCCCAGCAACGATGGCCACGTCCGCGAGGTTAAACACGTACCAATTATAGGTATTTCCGCCGATATCGAGATGAAACAGGGCGAAATCGACCACCGCGCCATAGGCCAGTCGGTCGATGCCGTTGCCGATGGCCCCCCCGATGATCAGCCCGAGCGCGACGGTCGCAAGCAGGGTGTGGGAGCGGGCCATCCAGATCGCCAGCGCGACCACCGCGATGGCCTTGACCGCCATCAGCGCGAGCTGCGCCGCCTGGCTGTCGTTCTGGAGCCAGCCGAAGCTGATGCCGATGTTCCAGGCCAGCACCAGGTCGAAGAACGGCGTCACCCGCACCGCGCCGCGATGGGCGAGGTCGAACCCGTTCAGCAGCCAGAGCTTCGAGGCCTGGTCGAGGATGACCGTGGCGATGGCCGAGAGGATGCCGGCGCGGAGGGGGGTCATCGTGCGTGACCCAACGTCGCCGCGGCATACTCCGCCGTCGTCCTGGCGAATGCCAGGACCCATAACCCCAGGCGGTAATCGTTTGAAAGACTCGGGGTCATCGATCTCTGTTCACCTTTGACGGCGGTGGTGATGGGCCCTGGCTTTCGCCGGGACGACTATCAGACCCCAACCCCCAGCGCCTTCCATTCGCGCAGCGCCTGGGCGTCGCGCGGGGTGACGTCGGGATACTCAGGGTCTTCGCCGACCGTCTGCGAGATCTTCCAGGAGCGGGCGCATTTGGTGCCGACCGCCTTCTCGACCACGACGGCAACGCCTGGCACCGCATCGAGACGGAACGCCGAAGCCGGCGCCTCGCCCTCGCGCACCTCGTAGTTCGAGGTGATGCAGACCTCGGCGAGGTCGGTGTCGAACAGCGTCGCCAGCATGTCGCGGTCGGCGACATAGATCACGGGCGAGGCCTCCAGCGACGAGCCGATGTTCTTGGCGGCGCGTTCGAGTTCGAGCGCGCCGGTGACGACGCGGCGGACGTTGCGGATCGTCTCCCACTTCGCGGCGAGCTTATCGTCGCGGAGCTTTTCGATATCGGCGGGGAACAGGGTCAAATGGACCGAGGGCTCCGCGTTGGGGCGGAACATCCGCCAGGCTTCGTCGGTCGTGAAGCTCAGAATCGGCGCGAGCCATTTCAGGATGGCGTCGCACAACAGGTCGATCGTGGTAAGCGCGGCCTTGCGCGCCGGCGAGGACGGCGGATCGCAATAGAGCGTGTCCTTGCGGATATCGAAATAGAACGCCGACAGCTCCGAGTTCATGAAGGCCGCGAGGCTTGCGACCACGGTCTTGTAGTCGAAGGCGGCATAGGCGTTGCGAACGGTCTCGGCATGGCCGGCCAGTTCGTGCAGCATCAGCCGCTCGAGCTCGGGCATCTCGGCATAGGCGACCTTCTCGCTCGGCTTGAAGTGATGCAGCGTTCCAAGCATCCAGCGGATCGAGTTGCGCAGCTTGCGATAGGTCTCGATGGTGTTCTTCAGGATCTCGGGGCCGATGCGCTGGTCGTCGGCATAGTCGGTCGCGCAGACCCACAGGCGCAGAATGTCCGCGCCCGAATCCTTGATCACCTTCTGCGGCTCGACCGTGTTGCCGAGCGATTTCGACATCTTGCGGCCGTTCTCGTCGAGCGTGAAGCCGTGGGTGAGCACGATGTCGTAGGGCGCGCGACCGCGCGTGCCGGCGCTTTCCAGCAGCGAGGAATGAAACCAGCCGCGATGCTGGTCGCTGCCTTCGAGATACATCACGGTGTCGCTGCCGCCGTCGACCTTGCGGACGATGTTGCCGAGCTGCGGGAAGTTCTGGCGATCCTCGAGCACGAAGGCGTGCGTGGAGCCGGAATCGAACCAGACGTCGCAGATGTCGTCGACCTTCTTCCAGTCCTCGCTCGCGCGGGAGCCGAGGAAGCGCTCGCGGGCGCCGTCCATGTACCAGGCGTCGGCGCCTTCCTCCATGAAGGCCTCGGCGATACGCTGGTTGACGATCTCGTCCTGCAGGATCTCGGCCGAGCCGTCGCTCTTCTCGCGCACGAACACGGCGATCGGCACGCCCCAGGCGCGCTGGCGCGAGATCACCCAGTCCGGACGGTTGGCGATCATGCCGTTGATGCGGTTCTCGCCCGACGGCGGCACCCATTGTGTGACCGAGATCGCGTGCAGCGCGCGGGCGCGCAGCGTGTCGCCCTTCTTCGCATGGCCGTTCTCGCTGATGTCCTTGTCCATCGCGATGAACCATTGCGGCGTGTTGCGGAAGATCACCGGCTTCTTCGAGCGCCAGGAATGCGGATATTGGTGCTTGAGGCGGCCGCGGGCCAGCAGCTTGCCGGCGTCGATCAGCGCCTTGATTACGGCCTCGTTGGCATCGCCCTTCTCGCCCTTGTCGTTGATGACGCGTTTGCCGACAAAACCCGGCGCGTGGTCGGTGAAAGCGCCGTTCTCGTCGACGGTGTAGGGGATCGTGGTGTTGATGCCGCGCGCTTCCAACTCGCGCGCATTCGCCATCCAGACGTCAAAGTCCTCGCGGCCGTGGCCGGGCGCGGTGTGCACGAAGCCGGTGCCGGTATCGTCGGTGACGTGATCGCCCGGCAGCAGCGGCACCGTGAATTCGTAGCCGCCGCTAAAACCCTTCAGCGGATGTGCGCATTCCACCGCGTCGAGCGTGTCCGCCGGCAACTCGCGCACCTTCTCATAGGTCGTGACGCGGGCCTGCTTGAACACTTCTGCGGCCAGCGCATCGGCCAGGATCAGGAGATCACCGGTCTTCGCCCAATTGTCCGCAGGCGCATCCGTCACCTTGTAGAGGCCGTAGGCGATCTTCGGTGAGAACGAGATGGCGCGGTTGCCGGGCAGCGTCCACGGCGTGGTGGTCCAGATCACGACGCTGGCGGAGGCGAGCGCGCCGTGCGCTGGCGAGGTGACCGGGAATTTCACCCAGACCATGTCGGAGGTGTAGTCCTCGTACTCGACCTCGGCTTCCGCAAGCGCGGTCTTCTCGACCACGCTCCACATCACCGGCTTGGAGCCGCGATACAGCGTGCCGTTGGCGGCGAACTTCATCAACTCGCGTGCGATCTGCGCTTCGGCTGGATAGCTCATCGTCTGATAGGGATGATCCCAGTCGCCGATGATGCCGAGGCGCTTGAATTCCTCGCGCTGCACGTTGATCCAGTGCGTCGCGTAGGCGCGGCACTCTTTTCGGAACGCGACCATCGCGGCGGAGTCGCGGAAGTCGGGCTTCTGCTTGCCCTTCTTGCGGTAGTTCTCCTCCTCGATCTTCCATTCGATCGGCAGGCCGTGGCAGTCCCAGCCGGGCACGTAGTTGGAGTCGAAGCCGAGCATCTGCTGGCTCTTGGTCACGACGTCCTTGAGAATCTTGTTCAGCGCGTGGCCGATATGGATGTTGCCGTTGGCGTAGGGCGGGCCGTCATGCAGCACGAATTTGGTGCGGCCCTCGGCTTCCTGGCGCAGCCTGTCGTAGAGGCCGATGTCGTTCCAGTATTTCAGGATCTCCGGCTCGCGCTGCGGCAGGCCGGCGCGCATCGGGAATTCGGTCTGCGGCAGGAACAGGGTTTTCGAATAGTCCTTGGCGTCGGATTTTTGGGCGTCGGACTTTTGCGGCTTTTCGGACATGAGGCTGACTGGCTCGGAAGGGCGCGGGAACGGATGGCGATGCAGAATCGCGGGGTGAAACGACGAAATCCCGGTCTTGCGCCGAGCCTTCAGGCTCAGGCGGAAGCCGGGCCGCTAATCCCTATGATGCGCCGCGCAAACATGGGCACTCCATAGCAGCCGGGCGGAGGAAGCGCAAAGGTCCGGCAGGCCGGTTTTCGGCCTCAATCGATGACGCCCAGCCGCGGAAATGCGTCGGGGGCGGCGGCCAGCATGGCGCGGGCGCGGGCGGAATCGTCGTCCATCTGGCGGATCAGGGTCTCCAGGCTGTCGAACTTCAGCTCCTCGCGGATGAAGCCGACGAAGGCGCAGTCGAGCGCCTGCCCATAGAGGTCGCCCTTGAAGTCGAACAGGAAGATTTCCAGCAGCGGGGCGCCATTGTCAAAGGTCGGGCGGCGGCCGAAGCTCGCCACGCCGTCCAGGCGCTCGGCGCCGCGGCCGACCCGCACCGCATAGATGCCGTGCTTGAGGCCGCAATTGGCGTCGAGGCGGATATTGGCGGTGGGGTAGCCGAGGTCGCGGCCGCGCTTTTCGCCATGGATCACCTCGCCGGTGATGAACCAGGGGGCGCCGAGCATGGTGGTGGCTTCGTCAAGCTGGCCCTCGGCGAGCGCAATCCGGATGGCGCTGGAGGAAACCGGCCGTTCGTCGAAATCGACATGCGGCTGCACGTCGACCTCGATGCCGAGCCGGGGCGCCTCGTTGACCAGCAGGCTCGGCGAGCCGACCCGTCCCTTGCCGAAATGGAAGTCGTAGCCGACCGCGATTGCGCTGACGCCGAGACGTCCGATCAGGTCATGGTGAATGAAATCTTGCGCGCTGGTGCCGGCTCTCGCCTTGTCGAAGGTCATGACCACGGCGCCGGAGAGCCCGGTCCCGGCCAGAAGCCGCAGCTTGGCCCGCTCGTCCGTCAGGCGGAATTGCGGGGTGTTGGGGCTGAAAAACCGCCGTGGATGCGGCTCGAAGGTCAACGCCAGCGCAGGGCGGCCATGCGCCCGGCCCATCTCCAGGGCCGCTGCGATCACGGCGCGATGACCGAGATGAACCCCGTCGAAATTGCCCATGGCGACCACGGCGCCCCGGGGGATCGCGGAATCCGGCGTGGTGTCGCGGATAACGGTAAAATGCGGGGCCATCAGGGGAAATTCTCGAGCCGGCGGGACCGGCCGGGACCGTGGCGTGACCCGCCCGGCGAAGTCAAGCGGGGGGAGGCGGCGGCATTGAACGCGATTTCAATTCTTCGGGGGCGGCGGCAGTTAACGCGCTGTTTAACGCCTTGGTGCTAGTCCTTGAAACGTGGAACTGCACGGGCCTCCGGCCTGGCGGCTCCAATCGTAATATTCCTGGGTTTGCGTTGGGGGAGTCGAGATGGCGGTTGATTTGTCGATGCCGGTTCTGGTGGTGGATGACTACAGCACCATGATCCGTATCATCAGGAATCTGCTGAAGCAGCTTGGCTTCGAGAACATCGACGATGCCAGCGACGGTTCGGCGGCGCTGAACAAGATGCGCGGCAAGAAGTACGGCCTCGTGATCTCCGACTGGAACATGGAGCCGATGACGGGTTACGACCTGCTGCGCGAAGTGCGCGCGGATCCGAACCTCGCCACCACGCCTTTCATCATGATCACGGCGGAATCGAAGACCGAGAACGTGATCGCGGCCAAGAAGGCCGGCGTGAACAACTACATCGTCAAGCCGTTCAACGCGGCGACGCTGAAGACCAAGATCGAGGCGGTCTTCCCGGACATGGCGAGCGCGTAAGCGCGCCTGGGCTATCGGTTGAATTCGCAAGGCCCGGGCTCGTCCCGGGCCTTCTGCATTGCGAGTGTCATTCCGGGGCGGTGCGCAGCACCGAACTATGGTGCGCGATTGCGCACCTGAGAATCTCGAGATCCCCCGATGCGCAATTGCGCATCTGAGGTCTGGTCCTTCGGACCATCCCGGGATGACGGCTATGCCGTCACCACTTCAATTCGCGCATCAGCGCCTTCGGCGGGTGGCCGAACAATTCCATCACGGATGCCGGGTCGAGCTGGTCGAGACCTTCGAACTCCTCGGCATGGATGCCGCGGGTGACGAACAGGCAGTCGATGCCGAATTCGCGCGCGCCGGTGAGGTCGGTGCGGACGGAATCGCCGATCGCCAGCACGCGTCTGCGGTCGATCTGATGGCCCTGGCGTTCGCCGGCCAGCGCCATCGCGCGCTCGTAGATCGGCCGGTGCGGCTTGCCGTAGAAGATCACCTCGCCGCCGAGCTCGCGATAGAGCTCGGCGATCGCGCCGGCGCAATAGATCAGCCGGTCGCCGCGTTCCACCACGATGTCCGGGTTGGCGCACACCAGAGTCAGCTTGCGCTCGCGCGCCTTCAGCATCATGCCGCGATAGTCTTCCGCCGTCTCGGTCTCGTCGTCATAGAGGCCGGTGCAGACGATGTAGTCGGCCTCTTCCAGCGGTGCGGTCACCGCATCGAGGCCGCGATAGATCGAGTTGTCGCGCTCGGGGCCCAGCCAGAACATCTTGCGGCCGGGATGCTCGGCGACGTAGAGCCGGGTCAGATCGCCCGACGAGACGATCGCGTCATAGGTCTCGTCGGCGACGCCGAGCTTGCGCAATTGCCGCTGTACGGAGTCGGCGGGGCGCGGTGCATTGGTGATCAGGATCACCGTACCGCCGCGGCTGCGATAGGTGTGCAGCGCTTCGCAGGCTTCCGGGAAAGATTCCAGGCCGTTGTGAACCACGCCCCAGATGTCGCTGAGCACGACGTCCACATCGCCCACGAGCTCGCGCAGGCTTTCGGCGAAATGCAGCGTGGTCATGATGCGCACGGCCGATCAGATGCGGCGCGCGAGCGCCGCGTTGCCGGTGATGCGTTGTGCTGGAGGAGCGGCTGACGTCGCGCCTGGGCTGGGTGTGCCGGAGACATTGGATCCCTGAATGTCCTGCGCCTGGTTCGGCGAGGCCCCGCCGGTAGCAGATGCCCCCTCCGGCCGCAATGGCCGGGGCGGCGCGAACAGGAACCCCTGGCCGAACCGCACGTCATAGTCGAGCAGATCGACCACGGCGCGCTCGCCTTCGATCCGCTCGGCGATCAGGTCGATACCGAAGCGGCCGAGCAGGTCGGAGAGGTCGGACGGGTGGATGTCCGATGTCGAGGCCTGCCTCGGGTCGAGCAACAGCGTGGCCGGCACCTTGATGAAGCGCACGCCGCGGTCGGCGAGCTCGCGCGGCTCGATGCGCAGATCCGTGACATGGTCGATCGAGAAGCGGAAGCCGCGCTGGGCGAGCGCGGCGAGGTTCTCGGACTCGGCGGGGCCGAGATTGCGGAAGGTCGACTGCTTGAACTCCAGCACCAGCGAGGGCGCCAGCGCCCGGTTGGCTTCGAGGAAGTCGAGGCATTGCGCGAAGGTGGTGGAATTGCCGAGCGTGGAGGCCGCGACGTTGCAGAACACGCCGACGTCCTTGTTGCGGACCATGAGGCGGCGCAGCACCTGTACACAGCGCAGCATCACCATGTTGTCGACACGCCCGATCAGGCCCGAGGCCTCCGCGATGCTGATGAACTCCTCGGCGGCGATCAACTGGTCGCGCTCGTCGCGGACCCGTGTCACCGCCTCGTAGAACCGCACCTTGCGCTGCGGCAGCGTCACCATCGGCTGGAGGAAGATGTCGACGCGGTTCTCGTCGATCGCGCTGCGCAGCGTCGCCAGCAATTGGGTCTGGTTGCGTCCATTGGCAGTCTGAACCGGATGGGCGGCTTGGGCCTGAGCTGCCGGTGCCGGCCGCGGCTGCGCTGCGGGAGGCGGGGGAGCCGCGAGAAGCGGTGGTGGCGCCACCGGCCGCTCCCCGAGCGGCGCGATCAGGTCGATCGGTGCTTCCGGTTCCGCCCTTGCGACCGGCGCGGGAGAGGGCGGCGTCGCGCCGGCCAGCAGGTCCTCATGGGTCGACACGGTGGACGCGAGCTGCTTGACCAGCCCGCCGAGCTCGTTGATCTCGCCGACCACCGACTGGATGCGGTCGGAATTGGTCGAATTGGACGAGGCGATACGCCCTTCGATCGCAGCCAACCGGCGGCCGAATTCCGCCACCTGGCGGGCGAGGTCGGCGGTGCCGCGCGAGAGGTCGGCGATCTGGCCGCCGACGTCGCTGCGGTCGCGTAGCCGCATCGACACCGCGTTGTAGAGGATCAGGAAGGTCAGCGCGGTCAGCGCCACGATCGCGGATTCGGTTCCGCTGATGCCGGCGACCGCGTAGAGCGCCAGCCCGAGCGAGGCCGCGACCAGAACCATGCAGATGGCGATGAAGATCGTCGAAATGCGAATCATGCCGCGCGTTACGCCTCAAGAGCTGACTGCCTCACCCGGGAAAACACGGGTTACTGTGCGAACCCGTCACGCCTCATGCTCCCCCAAGCCGCGTGACCCTAACATCATTGTTGATTCGAGGGGATAGCGGTCCGTTCGCGGCGAGGTCAGGCCGGAGCGGCGGCGCCGACCGTATCCGCAGAGACCGCCTCGCGGCTTCCGAGCGGCCTCGGTTGCCCGGTGGTCGTGTCGCGCAGGGTCTGCCGTTCGATCTCCGAGTTCAGCTCGGCGCCGAACATGATGACGATCGCGGACATCCACATCCACATCATCAGGCCGATCGCCGCGCCGAGCGAGCCGTAGGTGGCGTTGTAATTGGTGAACTCGGACAGATACCAGGACAGCAAGGCAGAGCCGGCAATCCAGAGCAGGGCGGCCGCCACCGCGCCGAGGCTCAGCCATTGCCAGCGCGGCGCATCGCGGCTGGGTGCGAAGCGGTAGAGGATGGCAAGCGCCACGAGCAGGATGAGGAACAGGAGCGGCCATCGTGCCAGCGCCACGATCAGCTTGCTTTCGGGCGCCATGCCGAGATGATCGAGCGCGAGCGGGAAGGCGACGACGGCGCCCACCATCAGCAGCAGTGCCACGATGCCGCCGGCCGTGAAGGCCAGCGACACCAAGTTCAGCCGGATGAAGCTGCGCTTCTCGCGCTCCTCATAGGCGACATTGAGGGCGTCGAAGATCGATTTGACGCCGGCATTGGCGCTCCAGATCGCAAGCAGGAGGCCGAGCAGGAAGGTGACACCAAGCGTCGTATTGCCCTTCGACACCACACGCGCGACCTGGTCCTCGACGATCTGGAACGAGCCCTCGGGCAGCATCGTCGCAAGCGTTTGCAGATTGGCGCTGATCGTCGAGGGATCGGCGAACAGGCCGTACGATGAGACCAGCGCGGTGACTGCGGGGAAGATCGCGAGCAGCCCGAAGAACACGACACCGCCCGCCGTGGCGAGCAGGCGATCGTCGTCGATGCGCTGATAGGTACGCCAGAAGATATCCTTCCAGCCGGCCCAGGGGATAGCGAGGGGACTCTTCGCACCGCGGCCATGGCCGGGCTGGACGGCCGCACGCGCCGGGCTCGTTTCCGGTGCATTCGCCTCGCCATTGTGGTGGTCTTGCGGAGGCCCCGGCCGGACCACGCCGGGGTCCTGGAAGTAGCGCTCGGCGGTCAGCACGAAGACGGCCGTGGTGGCGATCAGCAGCCAGGAGTCGAGCTGCCCTGAGCGCCGCGCGGGCATCTCAAGCGTCCAATCCGTGCCCGTGCCGTCTCCGACGCGCGGCCGTGAAGCCCAGCAGCCCGACGGCTGCGAGCATCAGACCCAGCTGCACGGGACGGTTGGCGCGCACGGGCCGGGTGTTGCCGCCATGGCTGCGTTCGCCGGGTGCGAGCGGCGCCAGGGGAATCGTCGTCGCGACCTCTTTCACCGCCTGCTTGACCGTTCCGCGCGGAATCCGCGGGGTGGCGATCGCAACGCGCAGGCGGCTGGCCAGCGGCACGATCGGCTTGTCCCGACGGTTCATCTGGGCCAGAGCCGCGCCGCCGCAGCATGCAGCCAGGACCAACAGCACGGCGCCGACGGCACCGAAGCCCCAGAACTGTCCGTAGGTGATCGCGATCCAGCGGTACAGGGCGACCAGGCCGACAAAGAAGGCCGCGATCAGGAACAGCCCGGCCACTGCGAACAGGCCGGCCGCGACCGCATAGGACGTCGCCCGTCCCGTGGCCTGGCTGGTGCGGTCACGCAAGTAGGACCGGGCGGCACGCTTGAGATGGTTGAGTTTCAGCGCCACGCCGACGCGCAGCAATTCGCCCGATGGCGCGAGCATGCGGACATCCTCCGAGAGCGAGACATTCGTCGGGGATGAACGTGACGGGATTTGACTTGTTCCGCGCGGAGTGCCGCCGCGGCGGCCGATCAGTCGAGATCGGCGGCCGCGATCCAGAATACCTCGCCTTCGGAGTCTTCGGTGTCCAGCCAGAGCAGCGGCAGTTCCGGGAAGGCCTCGTCGACCAATTCGCGGCCGCGGCCAATCTCGCAGATCAACCCGCCGTCCGGCGTCAGGTGCTCAGGGGCGTCGCGCAGGATCCGGCGCACCACGTCGAGACCGTCGACGCCGCCGTCGAAGGCAAGCTTCGGCTCGGCTCGGCATTCCGGCGGCAAGGCCGCCATGCCTTCCGCATCGACGTAAGGCGGGTTGGTGATGATAAGGTCGTATCTGTTATCGCCGAGCGGGGCGAACAGGTCGCCGCGATGGAGCGTGACCCGCTCATCGAGCCCGTGCTCCCCGACATTGCGCGCGGCGACTTCGAGCGCGCCCTTGGAGATGTCGACGGCATCGACCGTTGCATTCGGGAAGTGATACGCGGCGAGGATGGCAAGGCATCCCGAACCCGTGCAGAGGTCGAGCACGCGCTCGACGGCCGTGGGGTCGTCGATCAGCGAGCCGGCCTCGCCGTCGCCGCCGAAATGCGAATCCAGCAGTTCGCCGATGTAGGAGCGCGGGACGATGACGCGCTCGTCGACATAGAAGGGCAGGCCGCGCATGTAGATCTTGTTGACGAGATAGGCGGCCGGTTTGCGCGTGGTCACGCGCCGATGAATCAGGTCGAGGAGGGTCTTGCCTTCCGCGGCGGTGACGCGGGCGTGGGCAAAGGCCTCGAACTGGTCGGGATGCAGATGCAGGGCCTCGCAGACCAGGAAGGCCGCTTCCGCCACCGGATCGGTGGTGCCGTGCGCGAAGGCGAGCTTGGCTTCATTGAAGCGGCTCACGGCATAGCGGACGTAGTCGATGAGCGTGACAAGCTCGCCGCGGCCGACCTTCGCAAGTTTTGGCGCGGCGCGGCCGCGCGCGGTCTTTTTCGAAGCTCTTGCCATCAGGATTTCGTCCAGCGTGCGGCGGCCTCGTCATCACGGGCGTGGGCCTCGACCCAGCCGGTGCCGGTGGCGCTCTCTTCCTTCTTCCAGAACGGCGCGCTGGTCTTGAGATAGTCCATCAGGAACTCGGCCGCCTGGAATGCGGCCTGACGATGCTGCGAGGCGGTCAGCACCAGCACGATGTTCTGGCCGGGCATGAACCGCCCGACGCGATGGATGACCGTGACGCCGTTGAGCGGCCAGCGCGTGGTTGCCTCGTCGACATGACGCTTGATCTCTTCCTCGGCCATGCCGGGATAATGTTCGAGCGTCAGCGCGGCGATCTTCGCGCTATCCTCGTCGCCGCGGCAGATGCCGGAGAAGCTCACGACCGCGCCGATGTCGGTCCGGCTCCTGGTCAGGAGCGCGATCTCGCGCGCAATGTCGAAATCGTCCTCTTGAATACGGATGGTGACGGGGCCGGTGGTCGCAGGGGAAGTCATGGGCCTAGCCGCCGGTCATCGGCGGGAAGAACGCGATCTCGCGGGCGCCCGCGATTGCGGCGTCCGACTTGACATGGGCATGGTCGATCGCGGCGCGGATGACCTTCGGCTTCTCGAACGCATAGGCATAGGCCTCGCTCCGGCCGGACAGCCAGGCGATCAGCTCCTCGACGGTGCGCACGGTCGCGGGCGGCTCGATGGTTTCCTCGGCCTTGCCGACGCGTTCGCGCACCCAGGCAAAATATTTCACCTTCATACCTCATCCTCCTTGATGAGGTGATGGATGCCGGAGCGGAAATAATCGTAGCCGGTGTACATGGTGAGGATCGCCGAGGCCCACAGCAGCAAGAGGCCGATCTGGGTTACGACGGGCACGACCTGGTCGCCGGCCTCGCCCGCGAGCAGGAAGCCGATGGCGACGAGCTGGACCGTGGTCTTCCACTTGGCAAGCTTGGTGACGGGCACGCTGACGCGCAGCGCGGCGAGATATTCGCGCAGGCCCGAGACCAGGATCTCGCGGCACAGGATCACGATGGCGGCCCACAGCGACCAGCCATGGATGATACCGTCGGCGGCCAGCATCAGTAGGCAGGAGGCGACCAGCAGCTTGTCGGCGATCGGATCGAGCATCCGGCCGAACGCCGATTGTTGATTCCAGATCCGCGCGTAATAGCCGTCGAGGTAATCGGTGACTGCCGCCGCGATGAAAATGGCGACCGCGACCCAGCGCAGCCACAACGGCTGATCCAGAATCGACTGCGCGTAGATGCACCCGACCACGACCGGGATCGCGGCGATCCGGCCATAGGTCAGGATGTTCGGGAGGGACATCGCGCGGCTGGTCGTCCCTCGTGTCGTGGCGATGTTCATCCGTCCTACCAATACCGCTCAAGCCTGAAGGTCAACCGTCCCGCTCCCAAATGGGGTGCAGGATGCGACGACCATATGACTGCGGACCCCTTAGTTCACCCCGGCTGGGGATGGAAATACTCGAAAATCCTGCGGGCGCTTTCGGCGCTCACCCCCGGAACCTTGCCGAGATCGGCGATCGAGGCCCGTTCGATCTCCTTCAGGGTTCCGAAATGATGCAGCAAGGCACGTTTGCGTGACGGGCCGATGCCCGGAATCTCCTGCAAACCGGCCTCGCGGATGTCCTTCTTGCGCAGCTTGCGGTGCGAGCCGATGACGAAGCGGTGGGCCTCGTCGCGCAGACGCTGAATGAAATAGAGCACGGGGTCGCGCGGCTCGAGCTTGATCGCCTCGCGCTCCGGCATGAACAGGGTCTCGCGGCCGGCATCCCGGTCCGGCCCCTTGGCGACCGACATCAGCGACACCCGGGTCAGGCCGAGATTTGCAAAGATCTCCCGGACGGCGTTGAGCTGGCCGCGGCCGCCGTCGATGATCACGAGGTCGGGCCATTGCGGAAAATCGTCGTCCTTGACCTTGGCGCCCTCCTCGGGCGGATTGATGAGGCGCTTGAAGCGGCGCTCCAGCACCTCGCGCATCATGCCGTAGTCGTCGCCGGGCGTGACCCCTTCCGACTTGATGTTGAACTTGCGGTACTGGTTCTTCACGAAGCCGTCCGGGCCGGCGACGATCATGGCGCCGACCGCATTGGTGCCCTGGATGTGGCTGTTGTCGTAGACTTCGATGCGCTTGGGAGCATGCGGCAGGCTCAACGTCGTCGCCATGGCATCGAGCAGGCGGCCCTGCGTCGCGGTGTCCGCGAGCTTCCGGCCCAGCGCCTCGCGCGCATTGGTCAGCGCATGGGCGACGAGCTCCTTCTTCTCGCCGCGCTTCGGCGCGGTGACCTCGATCTTGTGGCCGGCCTTGATCGACAGCGCGTTGGCAAGCAGCTCGCTCTCCTCGATCTCATGCGAAAGCAGGATGTTCTTCGGCGGCGGCTTGTCGTCGTAGAACTGGGCGAGGAAGGAGCCGAGCACTTCTTCGGGCGTAAAGGTCTTCTCCGCGCGCGGGAAATAGGCGCGGTTGCCCCAGTTCTGGCCGGTGCGGAAGAAGAACACCTCGACGCAGGAGAAGCCGCCCTCCTGGTGGATGGCGAACACGTCGGCTTCCTCCACCGTGCGCGGATTGATGCCCTGCTGCGACTGGATCGCCGACAGCGCGGCTAGGCGGTCGCGGTAGAGCGCGGCGGTCTCGAATTCGAGCTCATTGGCCGCCTTCTCCATCTCGCCGGCGAGCTCCTGCTTCACCGCATGGCTCTTGCCGGAGAGGAAGTCGGTCGCCTCGCGCACCAGGGTCGTATAGCCGGGGAAATCAATCTCGCGGGTGCAGGGACCGGCGCAGCGGCGGATCTGGTAGAGCAGGCAGGGCCTGCTGCGGCTCTCGAAGAAGGAATCGGTGCAGGAGCGGATCAGAAACGCGCGCTGCAGCGCCGTGATGGTGCGGTTGACGGCGCCTGCGGAGGCGAACGGGCCGAAATAGCGTCCGGGCCGGGTCTGCGCTCCGCGGTGCTTCAGGATCTGCGGCGCCCAGTGGTCGCCGGTGATCAGGATATAGGGAAACGACTTGTCGTCGCGCAGCTGCACGTTGAAGCGCGGCCGGAGCTGCTTGATGAGGTTGGCTTCCAGCAGCAGCGCTTCGGTCTCGGTGTTGGTCGAGACGATCTCCACGGTCACCGTGGCGGCGATCATGCGCAGGATGCGCGCCGGTTGCGGCGCACTCTGGCGCGCGTAGTTGGACAGGCGCTTTTTGACGTTCTTGGCCTTGCCGACATAGAGCACGTCGGCATTCGCGTTGAGCATGCGATAGACGCCGGGCGAGGTCGGCGCGAGCCGGACCGCGCGCTCGATCGCCTCATGGCCGCTCGCCAGCGGCTCTTCGCCGACTGCGCCGCTCTCTTCCAGGATGTCAGGCAGAAGCGCGTCGTCCTCGTCGTCGCCGCCCGTGGTGGCGGGATCGAGGTCGGGCGGTGCCGTCTCCTGGGACGGGGCGTCCGGTGCCGTGCCGCGCCTTGATTTGCGAACGCGGGTGTCGTCCGGATCGTCGGTGGAATCGTGAACCATGGGACGAATTTAGGCGCTGGGGGGACCGATTTGAAGTTCCGGCCATGCTGCACGCACAGGATGGCGGCGCAGTTCCCGGTAACGCTTCCTTAAGTCTGTTAAGCGCGCGGTAACGGGTCTTAACAGCCCTTTAACTTAAAACTCTCGATAAATCTTACGCGAAAAGTCTTGGTTCCGTAACCACGCGACATGGCGCGGCGGCGCCGGCATCGCACCGGTTGCGGCAGTTGCGTTGGAGTGTGTGATGAAGAGGCTCGTTGTGGGCGCAGCCGCGTTGGTTGCCGCCGGCTGGACAGCTTCGGCAGAGGCCGCCGATCTCAGTTACGGGCAGCGTGCCCCCTATACCGTCAACCAGCCGCTGAACGCCTATAGCTGGGCCGGTCCGTATCTCGGCGGCAACATCGGCTATGAGTGGGGCTCGGTCGACAACAATCCCTCAAAGCCGTCCGGCTTCGTCGGCGGCATTCAGGCCGGTTACAATTTCCAGAATGGCCCGTGGGTGTTCGGCGTCGAGGGCGACATCCAGGCCGCTGGCGCCGACGACACCTTCGCGCCCTGGAAGTTCTCCAATCCGTGGTTCGGCACCCTGCGCGGCCGCGCCGGCTATGCCTTCAGCAACGTGCTGTTCTACGGCACCGCCGGCCTCGCCTTCGGCGAGCTGCGCGCGCAGACCTTCGGCTGGACGGAGTCGCACACCAGCGCCGGCTGGACCATCGGTGCCGGTGCGGAAGTCGGCCTCGCGCCGAACTGGAGCGCCAAGCTCGAATATCTCTACATCGATCTGTCGACGAGTCAGTTCGCAATTACAGGCGTGTCAAACGGCTATACCGCCAGCGTTGTGCGCGCAGGCGTCAACTATCACTTCTGATAGCCAAATAAGAAAATACCGGACAATAACCTCCCGGCCGCTCGCGGCCGGGACTTTTTTTGCGCCAGGTTTTTTTGCGTCAGGCCCGCTAGGAGAGGATGACCAAATTGACCGCCTTCGGTCCCTTCCCCTTCTTGTCCGGTTCGACTTCGAAAGTAATACGCTGTCCTTCGGCAAGGTCCTTCAGTCCCGCTCGCTCCACAGCAGTGATGTGAACGAAGACATCGCGACCGCCGTCATCCGGCTTGATGAAGCCGTAGCCGCGCTCGCCGTTGAAGAACTTGACCGTTCCCGTCATGGCCATCGGGAAACTCCCCCTCATTGCTCCTCCGTCGTGACGCAGACTCACGTCACGACATGACCGGGCCGTACGGAGCCCGGGAGCTGGCCATCCTTGGGCGGACCTTTCGGTCCGGCCGGATCTTTCTTAGGCCTTCACTCCGCCGCAACCATTCGCGGAAGCGGAACGTAAAGCCAGTCACAGAAATAGCATAATACGGTTCTTTGCAGATTGACTACCGCTCCTGCATATTTTTCCCAAGAATGCCGGAGTGTTACGGCCTCGGCACCTCTAATCGGAATCTGGCAGCGCCGCCCTGGCCGAGCGGCATTTCGAGCTCGGGCAGGATCGTCTTGAGCTCGCCGTGCAGCGTGTAAGGGGGATTGACGATCAGCAGTCCGGTGGAGGTGAGGGCTGCGCCGTCCGCTTGCGGCGCGGCACTGAATTCGAGGCGCAGGCATTTGCCCGGTGGCTTTGCTGCGGCTGCGAGCCGCGCCACGAGCTGTGCCAGCGCATCGGTGGCGCGCCGACTCTTGGCCGGATACCAGATTACATAGATACCGGTCGGCCATTTTGCGAAAGCCTCCGAGAAGGCTTCGCCCAGCCGTTCGAACTCGTTCTTTGCCTCGAACGGCGGGTCGATCAGCACGAGCCCGCGCCGCTCCTTCGGCGGCACGAAGGCCGGCAGTGCCACCCAGCCGTCGAGATCGACCACGCGTGCCTGCTCGTCGCGGCGCAGCACGTCGATCAGCGCCTTGCGTGCCTTCGGCTCGAGTTCGCAGGCGACGAGGCGGTCCTGCGGCCTGAGCAGGCCGCGCGCGATCAGCGGCGAACCCGGATAGGCCTTGAGCTCGCCCTTCGGATTGAAGGCGCGGACGATGTCGAGATAAGGCTTTGTCAGCGCCGCGGTCTCGTTCGACAGGCGCGCCTGCATCAGTCGCGCGATGCCGGTCAGCCATTCGCCACCGCGCCGCGCCTCGTCGCTTTCGAGATCGTAGAGGCCGGCGCCGGCATGGGTGTCGATGACGCGGAACGCCCCCGGCTTGTCCTGCAAATAAGTGAGAATGCGCGCCAGCACGATGTGCTTGATGACATCGGCAAAGTTGCCGGCATGAAAGGCGTGACGGTAGTTCATGGCGGAGAGTTACGACATCGCGCGATGAAAGTAACTCCCGTCATTCCGGGGCGGTACGTAGCACCGAACTGCGCACCATAGTTCACGCTTCGCGTGCCCCGGAATGACGGAGCTGATTTAGCAGCTACCCACCCCTGATCGGCGGCATCGTCACCTGGTCGCGGCGGCAGGCGCGGCGGTCCATCTCCTCGCAGGCGCGGAATTGCAGGTCCTTGCTGAGGCAGATGCGGACCTCGGACAGCCGCGTCCGGTTGCAGGTGACCGAGACGGCGGCGCTGCCGAGGCCCGGATTGGCCTTGATGAAGGCCTCCTCGACGTCGGCAGGCGCCACGGTCTTGGCCTGCGACAATTCGAGATATTCGGCCGGAATCTTGATGGCGGCGCGCGCTTTCCTGATCGTCTCGAAATAGCTGCGGTCGGCGAGCCCCGAGCAGGTGCCGTGCTTGTCCCACTCGTTGAAGATCAGGCCCGGCGCCGGCATCAGGTCGAGCATCGAGGAGACGATGCTGCGGTTCAGCCGCGGCGCCGGCCGCTGGCAATATTCCGGGAAGCCGTTCTCATATTGCGGCCACAGCCCGTGCACCACGAAGGAATAGGGCCGGCCGCTGCACTGGATCTGGGAGCGGCCGCCGCGCTCCGCCGCCTCCTCGCAGAAGGAGGGCGACCACGAGAGGGACAGCACATAGAAATCGAATTCGCCGGGCGCGTTCTGCCGCCTGTCCTGGGCTTTCGCGACGCCCGCCGGCAAGACCAGCCCGGCGGCAAGGGGCAGGGCAAAGGTCAAGGCCAAGGTCAGCGAGATCATCAGGCGGGAGAACGAATGCAATCTGGAATGAAACATGGCGACGCCCCTCAACTAGACTGTGCAATCGAGCCTAGCAGGCGATGAGAACATTTCAAGAACAAAATTCGGGCGGCGCCCGTGTCGGGCCGCTGGCTCGGTCCGAATCAGGGCTGTCGAATTACTGCTTGGCGGCGCGGCAGGCCGGATTGTAGGCCCAGTTGCGGTCGAGCCCGACCACGCACCATTCGACACCATTGCCGTAACCGGCGAAGCCGCCATCCTCGATGATCGAGAAATGCACCTTGCGCACCTTGCCGTCGTTGAGCATGGCCTCGCCGGTGCAATAACGGCGCGGAATATTGTCGGACTGCCAGGGTCGGAACGCGGTCTCGTGCACGGCGGAGAAGCCGGTGATCTTCAACGAGGAATTCCAGAAGGCGCTTTCCTTCTCCCAGAACTGGGTGGCGATCGTCGGCAGCGCCTTGTCGCAATCGGCCACATTGCCGTCATAGCGCGGTCCGCTCAGCCAGAAATTCAGCTCCAGCGGATTGGCGGCCCTGGCCTCACCGAGCGACAGCGCCCCGAACATGAGGCCGAGCACGGCGGCAAAGCGGAGCGATTTCAGGGAGGTCGAGGCGCGCATGGGCAATCCAGACAGATGATCTGCGGAGGTCGGACGGTGCCGCGAAGGGCGGGTGAGGTCAAGTGCAGCGCGGCAACACTTGGCCAGGAGTTGACCAGAACGTCGCATCCGACAGGGCTTCAGTTCTTTTCACTTCCGTCCCGGCACCGTAAACTGGCGCCAACCAATTGGAGTAACGGGAATGCGAATCATTGCGGCCGCGGGCCTTCTTGCCCTGGGTATGATGGCGGGCCAGTCGGCGCGCGCCGATATCCTTCCTGTGCCCCCGTTCAAGGGCAACGACACCGGCGGCATCATCGCCTATTCGATGGCCAATCAGGTCGATGCGCGGCAGGTCGCGGTCGATCATTGCGCGCGGTACGGCAAGGTCGTCAAATTCCTCGGCGTGCAGGCCTATGAGGGCGGCTACATCTCGTTCTCCTGCCGCTGGGTGCCCTATGGCGCCGCCAACCAGCCGATCCGCACGCTGTACTGAGGCGTTTTCGTAACGCAGCGATCTCTCAGCCGGGAGCTTCCCACATGACGCGCAAACTTGCTTTGCTCGGCTCGGCCCTTTGCCTTGTGGTGTCGGCAGGCGGCGCCAGTGCCGACGATCTGCCGGTGCGCAAGGCCGGCCTGTGGGAATTGAAAATGGTCAGGACCGGCTCGCAGATGCCGGAAATGACCATGCAGCACTGCACCGACGAGACCGTCGACAAGGAGATGAACAACAACGTCTCCCCGATGGCCAAGCAGATCTGCGCCAAGCAGGACATCAAGAAGACCGCGACCGGTTATGTCAGCGATTCCGAGTGCAGCGTCGCCGGCATCAGCACCACCTCGCACGCCGAGATCACGGGCGATTTCAACTCGGCCTATACGGTGAAGACCACCTCGCACGCGCAAGGCGGCGCCGCCGGCGCGGCGGGGCGCGACACCACCATGACGCTCGAAGCGAAATGGCTCGGCGCCTGCAAGCCGGACCAGAAGCCCGGCGACATCGTGATGCCCGGCGGCTTCAAGATGAACGTGCGCGACGTCGACAAGCTGAAGGCGCTGCTGCCGAAGTAGGCGAGATTGTAGCCCGGATGGAGCGTAGCGAAATCCGGGCTACGGCAGTTACACCGGTATCCGCACGCTCGCCCTTAATCCGCCCATCGGGCTATCGCCCAGCGTGATGTCGCCGCCATGCGAGCGGGCGATGTCGCGGGCGATGGCGAGGCCAAGGCCCGTGCCGCCTTCGTCCTGGTTGCGGGCGTTGTCCAGCCGCAGGAACGGCTTGAACACCTCTTCGCGCAGATGCGCGGGGATGCCCGGGCCGTCGTCGTCGACCGTGACGGTCAGATAACGGTGATCGCGCTGGCCGGTGATGGCGATGCTCTTGCCGTAGCGCGCCGCATTGGTGACGAGGTTGGCGAGGCAGCGCTTGAACGAGGCCGGCTTCACCGTCACCACCGGCAATCCGTTGAATGCGACGGTTGCAGCGTGGCCGTGGCGTTCGGCATCGCTGCGCAGCTCCTCGAGCGCCTGCGCCATGTCGGTCGGCTGCGACTGCTCGCCGGAATCGCCGCGGGCAAACGCAAGGTAGTCCTCCAGCATCATCGACATCTCGTCGACGTCCTTGCGCATGCCCTCGAGCTCCGGGCTGTCGCCGATCAGCGCCAGCTCGAGCTTGAAGCGGGTCAGGATGGTGCGCAGGTCGTGGCTGACGCCGGCCAGCATCGCGGTGCGCTGCTCCATCGTGCGCTCGATGCGTGATTTCATTTCCAGGAATGCGACCGCCGCGCGCCGCACTTCGCGCGCGCCGCGCGGCCTGAAGTTCGGCGCCTCGCGGCCCTTGCCGAAGCTTTCGGCGGCATCGGCAAGGCGCAGGATCGGCTTGATCTGGTTGCGCAGGAACAGCACCGCGACGATCAAGAGGATCGAGGACGTGCCGACCATCCAGAACAGGAAGATCTCCGAGTTCGAAGCGTAAGCGGCACTGCGCTGCGCGAACACGCGCATCACGGCGTCGTCGAGCTGGATGCGGATCTCGACGAGGTTGGAGCGGCCGACCGTGTCGATCCAGAACGAGCGCCCGATCTGGCGGCCGAGCTGCACCGACAGCGTCTGGTCGAGCAGCGAGAAGAACGGCTTTGGTCCTGGCGGCGGCATGTCGCCGGCGGGCAGGAAGTCGACCACGAGTCCGAGGCGTTGCTGCGCGATGCGGCGGATCTGGTCGCGATCCTTGTCCTGCGGATAGCCCTTGTAGATGTCGATCAGCGCGGCGATGTCCTGCACCACTGCGGCCGACAGGCGGCGCGTCACCGTGTTCCAGTGCCGCTCCATGAACACGAAGGCGACGACCGATTGCAGGATCACCATCGGCACGATCATGATGAGGAGCGCGCGGGCATAGAGGCCGGTCGGCATCCAGCCCTTGAACGCATTGCCCATCCAGCCATTGGCGGCGGAGACGCGGCCGGCGGCGCTCTTCAGCAGCGTCAGGCCGGTATCGATCGTGCTCATCGGTCGCGTTTCACTGCGGTTTAAGGCGAGGCCACCAGGCGATAGCCGATGCCGCGCACCGCCTGGAGGAACAGCGGATTGGCGGGATCGGTCTCGATCTTACGCCTGAGGCGGTTGATCTGCACGTCGACGGCGCGCTCGTTGACGCTGCCATTGCCGGTCAGTGCGCTGCGCGGCACGGTCTCGCCCGGCGTCTCAGAGAGAATCCGCAGCATCTCGCGCTCGCGGTCGGTGAGGTGAATGACCTCTTCGCCCTGGCGCAATTCGCCGCGATCGAGATGGTAGACGTAGGGGCCGAACGCGATCTTCTCCACCACCGCTGCCTGCGGCGGCGGGGCGGCGCGCTTGAGGATGTTGTTGATGCGCAGCGCGAGCTCGCGTGGCTCGAACGGCTTTGCCACGTAGTCGTCGGCGCCGATCTGAAGGCCTTCGATGCGGGCTTCCGCTTCGTGGCGCGCCGTCAGCATCACGATCGGCACCGAGGAGGACGTCCGGATGAAGCGGGCGAGGTCGAAGCCGGTCTCGCCAGGCATCATGACGTCGAGGATCAGGAGGTCGAAATGCAGGCCCATGAGCTTCGAACGCGCATCGCTGGCGCTCGCCGCGGTCGAGACGCGATAGCCTTCGCCGGCGAGGAAGCGCGACAGCAGATCGCGGATGCGGCGGTCGTCGTCGACCAGCAGGAGATGCGGGGCGTCGTCGGCCGGTTGCACCGGCGGACGGGCGAGCGTGGCAGCGAGTGGCACGGTCACTCCTTTGCGTCTTGATTGACGGAGGCGAAGATCGTCTCCAGCACCTTGTCCGGATCGTCGCGGTCGATCATCGCGCGCAGGAAGCGCTTGACGGTCTCCGCATCCTGCGGCGCCATCTCGGCGAGCGCCTTGGTGATCCGCGTGGTCTGGAGCCCGGCGAGCTTCTGCACCAGCGCCTCGCCCTTCGGCGTTGCGTAGAGCAGGCGCTGGCGGCGGTCATTGTCGCCGGTCTTCTGCACGATATAGCCCTCGTCCAGGAGCTGCTTGAGCACCCGGCCGAGCGACTGTTTTGTGATGCGCAGGACGTCGAGGAGGTCGGCGACCTTGAGCCCGGGATAGCGGTAGACGAAGTGCATGACGCGGTGATGGGCCCGGCCGAAGCCGAACGCCTCCAGCTCCTGGTCGGGATCGCCGACGAAGTCGCGATAGGCGAAGAACAGCAGCTCGATGATATCCCAGCGCAAATTGCCTCCATCGCCTGCCGCCGGCCGGGGCTCGGCAGCGTCTTGAGGGGGAGTCGCGAAATTTATGTCAGGCATATTGACGTATCTTGGGTTCAATGTTACAAAACGATCAGCCCGCACGAAATTTTAGATCGTTTCGCGTCGGGTGGCATCGAAGCTGAGGCGGCCGGAGAGAGTCGGACAGGCAGCGACGGCCGGATCAGATCTACCGTGCGATTGTCGAGCGGCATTTCGACAAAACATACTGGACTTCCGCCTTCCGCAAAAGCATGTCCTCGGCGACATGCTGGCCACGGAAACCGGCCGTAACAAGGCTGGCGGTGGCCCGGCCACAACTCTAATCAAGCCAGCCGGACCCGAAACAGGGCAGGCGGGCGCCAGAACAGCGCCGCTACCGGCAGCGGGAGCCAAGGACATGAGCATGAAATTCGACATCCAGCCCGCATCCAATCCTACTCCAGAAAAGGACCGCGTCGCCAAGCTGGTGGACCCCGGCTTCGGGCGGGTCTTCACCGACCACATGGCGATCGTCCGTTACAACCAGGCCAAGGGCGGCTGGTACGAGGCGCGCATCGAGGCGCGCGCCAACTTCCAGCTCGATCCGGCCGGCGCCGTCCTGCACTACGCCCAGGAAATTTTCGAGGGCCTCAAGGCCTACAAGCGCGACGACGGCGGCGTGAACCTGTTCCGCCCCGACGCCAATGCGCGGCGTTTCAGGGACTCGGCCGATCGCATGGCGATGGCGCAGCTGCCCGAAGACGTCTTCATCGAGGCGGTCGAGCAGGTCGTGCGCATCGATCGCGCCTGGATGCCGGGCGGCGAGGGCAGCCTTTACCTGCGCCCCTTCATGATCGCGAGCGAGACCTTCCTCGGCGTCAAGCCGTCCTCCGAATACATCTTCGCGGTGATCGCCTCACCGGTCGGCTCCTATTTCAAGGGCGGGCCTGCGCCGGTGTCGATCTGGGTCTCGGAGAACTACACGCGCGCCGCGGTCGGCGGCACCGGCGCCGTCAAGTGCGGTGGCAATTACGCCGCGAGTCTGCGTGCGCAGGCGGAAGCCATTCAGCACGGCTGCGATCAGGTGGTCTTCCTCGATGCGATCGAGCGCCGCTACGTCGAGGAGCTCGGCGGCATGAACATCTTCTTCGTGTTCGAGGACGGCTCGTTGTCGACGCCGCCGCTCGGCACGATCCTGCCCGGCATCACCCGCGACTCCATCATCGCGCTGGCGAAGGATGCCGGCAAGACGGTGCGCGAGGAGCCGTACTCGCTCGACCAGTGGCGCAAGGATGCGGCCAGCGGCAAGCTGAAGGAAGCGTTCGCCTGCGGCACCGCGGCGGTGATCTCGCCGATCGGCAAGGTGCGCTCGGTGAGCGGCGATTTCGAGATCAGCGGCGGCGTCGCCGGCCCGGTCGCCATGGGCCTGCGCAAGCAGCTCGTCGACATCCAGTACGGCCGCACCAACGATCCCCACAACTGGATCCGCAAGGTGTTTTGATTTTTCTCCCTCTCCCCGCTTGCGGGGAGAGGGGCGGGGTGAGGGGGAGTCTCCACGGGGACGCTGGCAGTTGGACTCGCGGAGAGTCCCCCTCACCCGGAATCCGCGCGTTCCGGCCTCTCCCCGCAAGCGGGGAGAGGCGAAGAGCGGGCATCATGAACGCCCCGCCATGATCGCGCGACAAAGCCCGAGACATCGAGGCATTCGGACATCGCGATCATGGCATCCACGCTTTCCCAGCCCCTGAAATGGGTCGTCCTCGCCGCAATCACCGGCATCACCGTCTTCGGCATCCTGACCATCGGCCCCAAGCCGGAGGTCGCAGCCGAAGACCGCTCGCCCGTGGTCGATGTGCGCACCACCGACCCCGAGATGAACACCGCGATCGCACGCGCCCGCGGCACGCTGCCGACCTTCTGGGCGTCCTATGAGGCGCCCAAGCCGTCGGAAACCGGGCACGCCCTGAAAGTGCGCTTTTTCACCCGCAAAGGCGGCGAGCACATCTGGATCGCCGAGGTGAAGAAACTGCCGAACGGGGCCTATTCGGGCGTGTTCGCCAACGAACCGCGTGATCTGCCCGGCAAGCGGGCAGGCGATAAGGTCACATTCAGCGAAGCCGACATCTCGGACTGGATGTTCATGCGCAACGGCAAGATCGTCGGCGGCGAAACCATCAAGCCGACGCTGAAGTCGCTGCCGAAGGCGGATGCGGACGCCCTCCGGGCGCGCATGGAGCAGCCGTAGAGGTAGGGTCGTCATTCCGGGATGGTCCGAAGGACCAGACCTGAGGTGCGCAGTTGCGCACCGGGGAATCTCGAGATTCCGGGCTCGATGCTGCGCATCGCCCCGGAATGACGCCGAGGCGGGCGGACTTGGGGCCCCCGGCTTGCCGCCCCGGTTGCCGCCTCGCGCGTCGGCTGGTAAACGCCGCGCATGGCCGAAAAACCCAAAAAACCCCAGAAACTGAAGGCGCGCCTGCCGCGCGGGCTCGAGGATCGCGATCCCGCCGCGATCCGGGCGACGCGCGAGATGGTCGAGAAGATCCGCGCCGTCTACGAGCTCTACGGCTTCGAGCCGGTGGAGACGCCGGCGATGGAATACACCGACGCGCTCGGCAAGTTCCTGCCCGACCAGGACCGCCCGAACGAGGGCGTGTTCTCGTTCCAGGACGACGACGAGCAGTGGATTAGCTTGCGCTACGATCTGACCGCGCCGCTCGCCCGCTATGTCGGCGAGCGCTACGGGACGAACGGTCTGGTCTTGCCCTACCGCAGCTACCGCGTCGGCTACGTCTTCCGCAACGAGAAGCCCGGCCCCGGCCGCTTCCGCCAGTTCATGCAGTTCGATGCCGACACGGTCGGCTCGGCAACGCCGGCGGCGGATGCCGAGATCTGCATGATGGCTGCGGACACGATGGAGGCGCTTGGCGTTCAGCGCGGCCAGTACGTGGTGAAGGTGAACAACCGAAAAGTGCTCGACGGTGTTCTGGAAGCCATTGGACTTGCCGGCGACGAGAATGCCGCACGTCGGCTGACAGTGCTGCGCGCAATCGACAAGCTCGACAAGTTTCCCGCCGACGAGGTGCGCAAATTGCTCGGTCCCGGCAGGTGGGATGGTGGCGAAGAGGGCAAGGGCGACTTCACGAAAGGCGCCAATTTGAGCGCGGCGGAGGCCGACGTTGTTCTGGCCATCACCAAACCGCGCGACGATTGGAAAGAAGCCATTGCCGCGGCGGAAGCTTACCTCGCCAAGAGCGAAGTTGGTCAGGCCGGCGTGAGCGAGCTGGAAGAGATCGCCAAGCTGGTCATGGCGTCGGGGTACGGTGCGGACCGCATCAAGATCGACCCCTCCGTCGTGCGCGGCCTCGAATACTACACCGGCCCCGTCTACGAGGTCGAACTCCTGCTCGACACCAAGGACGAGAAGGGCCGCCCGGTACGCTTCGGCTCCGTCGGTGGCGGTGGCCGCTACGACGGCCTCGTCTCGCGCTTCCGCGGCGAGCCGGTGCCGGCGACCGGATTCTCGATCGGCGTCTCGCGGCTCCAGGCTGCGCTGACGCTGCTCGGCAAGCTCGACACGCGGCCCGAGTTCGGTCCCGTCGTCGTCACCGTGTTCGACCGCGACCGCGTCGCCGACTACCAGAAGATGGTGGCAAGCCTGCGCACCGCTGGTGTCCGCGCCGAGCTCTATCTCGGCAATCCCAAGAACATGGGCAACCAGCTCAAATATGCCGACCGCCGCAACGCGCCCTGCGTCATCATCCAGGGCTCGGATGAAAAGGCGCGCGGCGAGGTGCAGATCAAGGACCTGATCGAGGGCGCGAAGGCGGCTGCCGCGATCGCCTCGAACCAGGAATGGCGCGAGAGCCGCCCGGCGCAGTTCTCGTGCGGCGAAGCCGACCTCGTCGCAAAGGTGCGCGAGGTGCTGGCGCGCCATGACGTGAGCTGGGGCTAGCCATTCGCGCATCGCCTGATGCCCGGGCTTGTCCCGGGCATCCACGTCCTGTTTGATGCACACGACTTTGAATGATCGGGACAAGCCCGATCATGACGACAGCAGCAGGGAGAAAACGATGCCTGAGATCACCGTCAGCATGGCCGAAGGCCGCACCGATGAACAGAAGGCCGGCATGATGCGTGACATCACGCAGGCCCTGGTGAAGAATCTCGGCGTCGACGCCGATGCCGTCGTCATCCAGATCAACGAAGCCCCGCTCCGCCACAAGATGAAGGGCGGCAAGACGTTCGTGGAGCGCGCGGCGGCTGCGAAGAAGTGACGCGTTAGCGTCATTCCGGGGCAGCCCGTCAGGGCTGAACCCGGAATCTCGAGCTGTAAACTTCTGGATTCCGGGTTCGCGCTTCGCGCGCCCCGGAATGACGAGCGAGAAGTCATGGACGCACGCGACTTCATCACGACAGGCATGAGCGCGGAGCGCACGCTGGTGGTCCCAGTGGAGCGCACGGTCGGGCACTTCGTGCCGGGCATGCCTTTTGTCTATGCGACGCCGATGATGATCCTCGAGATGGAGATGACGTCGGGCGATGCGATCCGCCCTGCGCTTCAGCCGGGCTGGGTCACGGTCGGCACCGAGGTCGACATCCGCCATCTCGCAGCCGCCCTGGTCGGCGCGACGGTGCGGACCACCGCGAAGGTGGTCGCGGTCGAGCGCCGCGTCATCCGTTTCGAAGTCGAGGCGTTCGAGGGCACGCGCAAGCTCGGCGAGGGCCGCCACGCGCGCGGGCTCGTCAATGTCGAGATGTTCAACAAGCGGCTCGGGGCAGGCTCGAAATCGTAGGGTGGGCAAAGGCGCGAAGCGCCGTGCCCACCATTGCTCAGCGTGCAAGACAGATGTGGTGGGCACGCTTCGCTTTGCCCACCCTACGGCATCTTGCTACTTCGCCAATTCCTTCGACCGCTGCGTCGCCGCTGCGATTGCACGGATCATCAGGTCGCGCAGGCCGGGCTCGCCCATCAGCACGCCGAGCGCTGCGGCCGTGGTGCCGCCGGGCGAGGTGACGTTCTGGCGCAGCGTGCCGGAGGGCAGCTCGGATTGATGCAGCAGCTCGCCCGAGCCTGCCACCGTTTCGCGCGCGAGCTTCGTCGCCAGCGCCTCGGGCAATCCCGCTTCGACACCGGCGCGCGCAAGTTCCTCGGCGAGCAGGAACACATAGGCCGGTCCCGAGCCGGACACCGCGGTCACCGCATCCATCAGGCTCTCATCCTCGACCCATTCGACCGAGCCGGTGGCGCGCAGCAGCGCGTCGGCCACCGCGCGTTGCGCGGTGCTGACGTTGTTCGCCGCAACCGCCACCGTGATGCCGCGGCCGATCGCGGCCGGCGTGTTCGGCATCGCGCGCACGACAGCGCCGCCGCAGACCTCCTGAAGCGAGGCGATCGTGGTTCCCGCCATGATCGAGACCACGGAGGTCTTCTCCGAGACGAAGGGCTTCAGCTTCGCGCCGGCCTCGCGGAACATCTGCGGCTTCACCGCGACGACCATCGTCTCGACCTGACCTGCCGCCTTCGCATCGGGATTGAGCGCCACGCCCTTGGCGGCAAGCGCGCTGATCTCAGGCGCGATGTGCGGGTCGACCACCGCGACACGGCGCGGATCGAGTCCGCCCGCCAGCCATCCGGTCAGCATCGCGCCGCCCATCTTGCCGGCGCCGGCGAGAAGGATGGTGCCGGTGATGTTTTGAAGAGTGCTGTTCGCCACTGTGGTCACCACAAATTCGGTGTCGTCCCGGCGAAGGCCGGGACCCATAACCACGAATGTTTCTAGTGGATGCAGCTGTTGGCAACAAGCCGCGTGCCACAAACGAAATCACGCGGTATGGATCCCGGATCTGCGCGCGCTTTGGGCGCGCTTGTCCGGGATGACGTGGGGAGGGAGCGCCCTTACGTCACGAGAGGCCCTACGCCTCTCCCACCGTGTCGAACATCGCCGCGTCCATCGCTTCCGTCGTGGTCTTGCCCGCCCACACCACGAACTGGAACGCCGGGAAGTAGCGCTCGCAGGCGTGGATGGCGCCGGCGAGCATGGCTTCGCATTGCGCGGTCGAAGCGGTGAGTCCGCCCGGCAGCACCAGGGCCTGGCGGTGCATGACCATGCCGGTGTTGGTCCACAGGTCGAAATGGCCGACCCACAACTGCTCGTTGACGGCGGCGACGAGCCGCTGCACTTCGCTCCGCCGTGCGACCGGAATCTTCATGTCGAACGCGCAGGCCAGATGCAGCGCCTCGATCCCGCCCATCCAGGTGAAGGAGAGCTGGTAGTCGGTCCATTGTCCCTTCGAGACAATCGTGAGTTCGTCTTCGCCGGAGCGTTCGAACGGCCAGTTGTTGCTGGCAGCGATATCCTCGACCACCGCGAGCGGGTGATTTCTGGAATCGATAGCGCCTTCGAGCAGGGACATGCCGTCTCGACCTCTTGCCTTCTTGTTGTCTTTGATACGCACGCGGTTGGTCCGGCGCGCGCTCCCTTAATATTGCTAAGGCGATCCCCTTGGCGTCGCTCTCGCGATCCCGGGATCAGCGCGGGCTTGTCGCGGATCAACTGATGTGATTTGCGGAATCTGCGCAACTGGCTGCCGAGTCCGTCCACAAGTCAGGACTCGTTCGTCCACAGCTCATCTCCGCCACAATTCTTAACGGAGGAGAACAAACCGGAATCGGATCGGCCGGCGCCTGCTGCGTTCCATGTGCCGGTGCCCTCCTTGCGGGTCCGGATCGGTCCCGCCCTGTTCGACCTTCTGCCCCGCAGGATTTTCGCAGAGTTTCGCCCTGACGTCATAGGCACATGCGTAGTACCCATAAGGAAGGTTCTTGCTGGCCGTCCCCCGGTTCGTCATAATTCGGAATAGTCCACCCATATCGGGTGGATAAGTTCTCAGGGCGGGGTGAAAGTCCCCACCGGCGGTAAGGGCCGAAAGGCCTAAGCCCGCGAGCGCCTTCTCCTTGATAGGGATTCCCTCGGGACCCCTCGGAGGGAAGGGTCAGCAGATTCGGTGCAACTCCGAAGCCGACGGTTAAAGTCCGGATGAAAGAGAACGGTCGGTGGCAGACGCATCGCAAGGTGCGGCTGTTTGTCGTTCCGTGTGCCCTGATTCTGGTCCTTAACTGAGGAAAGCCATGAATCAGATGTTGCAAGATCCCCAAGTCCAAACTTCCCAAGCCGAAACTTTCAAAGCCGAAACTGCCGAGACAACCCAGCCGCCGGTTCCCGTGGATCCGCCGGCAATCGAACATCCGCGTTTTGCAAAGCCGCAGCGGGTGGCCTTCGTGCAGGCCTGCTGGCACCGCGACGTGGTCGAGGAGGCCCGCATCGCCTTCATGAAGGAGGCCGAGGCGCGCCACCTCACCCATGTCGACGTGTTCGAGGTGCCGGGCTCGTTCGAGATCCCGCTGCACGCGCAGATCCTCGCCAAGACGCGGCGCTACACCGCGATCGTCGCGGCCGGCCTCGTCGTCGACGGTGGCATCTATCGCCACGAGTTCGTCGCCGACACCGTGATCAAGGCGCTGATGGACGTGCAGCTGCGCACCGAGGTGCCGGTGTTCTCGGCGGTGCTGACGCCGCAGCAATTCCACGAGACCGAAGTGCACTACGATTTCTTCCGCAGGCATTTTGCGATCAAGGGCGTCGAGGTCGCGGAAGCCTGCGCCAACACGCTGCTAGGCCTGGAGCGTTTGCGCGGCCAGGTCGCGGCGGGAATTGCCTAACCCAACGCAACGACTATCACCCCTCATCCCAGGGAGCGCGTAGCACGTCTCGAAGGATGAGGGGTTACTCTATGATCGCTGCCATCTTGCATCACCCCAGCGACACCCCCGCCTTGGCCCGGCTTATTCCGAGAGCCAGGATGCGCTGCAGGAGATCCGGATATTTGAGCCCGGCATGTTGAGCCGCCGTGGCGAACTCCTGGCTCCTGGCGATCTCGGGGTTGGGATTGGCCTCGATGAAATACGGCGTGCCGTCGGCGGCGAGACGAAAATCGATACGGGCGTAGCCGTCGAGGCCAAGCGCTCGGTAGATGCGTTTCGCGGCGCGCTGGATGCGCGCGGTGACTTCGGGCGCGAGGTCCTTCGCCGGCCCGTCGACGATGCCGACCTTCTCCTGATAGTCGGTGTCGTGCTTGGCTTTCTCCGTGGCGATGTGCCGTGACCTGCGCCCGCCCATGCTGCCGAATTTCAGTTCCCAGATCGGCAGGACGCGCAGCCGGTTGTTGCCGAGCACGCCGACGTAAAGCTCGCGCCCCTCGATGAACTGCTCGGCGATCGCGGCGGATTCGACCCGCTCGTGGATGAAGGCGACCCGTTCCGCGAGCTTCTCGTCGGTATCGACGATCGATGCCTGCGAGATGCCGAAGGACCCGTCCATGTTCAGGCTCTTGACGATCAGCGGCAGCGCAAGGCGCGTCGGGCGTTTCACCTTGCGGCGCATCGGGAAGACGGCGAAGGCCGGCGCCGCGATCCGACGGTGATGCACCAGCGTCTTGGACAAATCCTTGCCGCGCGCCAGGATCAGGCCGCGCGGATTGCACCCGGTATAAGGGACTTTCATCAGCTCGAGATAGCTGGCGATGTGCTGGTCGTAGGCGACGTTGTTGTGGAATTCCTCCAGTAACGTGAAAACCACGTGCGGCTTGAACTCCTCGATCGCCTCGCGCACCGGCTTGATTTCGTCCTGCGCGCCGAGGGCGCGAACCTCGTGGCCGGCCGCGCGCAAGGTGCTCACCACGTCGTATTCCGTTTTCCACGCGTTGATTTCCTGCGCGGTGTATCCGTCGCTTGAATCCGGAGGCATGAAATCCGGATGCATCAGGACCAGAATACGCAAGCGTCTCATAGCGCGATCCATTTGCGCCGAGACGGGCCAAACAGCGCGTGCATCGTCTTGGCGGTCACGAGGACGGTGAAATCGAGAACGAGCTTCTGTTCGGGGCCGACCGCGCGCAGATCGAGCTCGCGGCAGCGGGAGATCATGTCGTCAAGCACGGCATCGAGCGTGAGCTGGTTCTCGCCCGTCCACCGCGCGACCAATTGCCTGATCTGGGCGCGGTGCCGTCTGATCAGGCTCGAAGCCGGTTTTGAGCGGTGATGCCGTGGATCGGCGGAAAACAGCCTCGAGAGGTCGCGGTCGTAGGTCTTCGGCGGCGTGAAGGCGTAGAACGCCTGCTTCTTCTTGTAGTGGTCTTCGAGCGTCTGGCCGAGCTTGCTCAACGGGTCGACACGCTCCCGTGTCGTGATCAGCGGCCGCTTTCCCGCAATCTCGCCCATCAGCTCGTCGACATATTCGAGCTTCTTCAGTGCGGGCCAGCCGGCATATCGTGTTCGCCAGTTCGAACGCGGCCGCAGCCACACCGCAAAAGTCTCGGCGAAATCCTCGTCAGGATGGCTCTGCGCGTACCAGAGCCGGAGATGCTGGACATAGCGCCGGCTCGCCGGATTGGGCCGGTAGTAGCGCGGATAGTGCTTCGACGACGGACCGAACAGCTGCTGCCAGCGCCGGCGGCGCTGCAGCTGATAGCCGTGCTGGATGGCATGGCCCGCCTCGTGACGGAGGATGGCCATACACTCGCGCCAGGTTCCGCCCTCGACGTCGAACATCATCTTCTTCTCGAGCTTCATCAGGCGGGGATGGGCGAGATAGAATGGGATGGCGATGCCGGGTACATCGCCCGGACTGAACCATTCGCTCGAGATCCATGTGTGCGGCCGCAGCCGGATGCCCCGCTCTTCGAGCTCCTCGTGGAGGGTGGCGACGCAATCCTCGAGCCAGGTGCCTTCGACCGTAACCCTCAGGCTGCTGAGACGTTGCTCGAGCAATTCGTCGTCCGACAGCTTCTCCCAGGCAAATTTCCGGCGTGGCATCAGGCATCCAGAGGGCAGAGATGACTCGGCGTCCGGATGATGTCATGGGCCGCGGTTGGCAACAACCCGTGGGACTAGGTCGTAAGGGACGCAAGCGTCGCGCGCTCCCTCGCCCCGCTCTTGCCCGCCGAAGCCTTGGCGAGGCGGATGCGGGGCCGCGACGAGCTTCGCTCGCGCTGAGAGGGTGGGGTGAGGGGGAGTCTCCACAGGGACGGTGAGAGTGAAGACTCGCGGAGAGTCCCCCTCACCCGGAATCCGCGCTTCGAATTCCGGCCTCTCCCCGCAAGCGGGGAGAGGCGAAGAAAAATCAATCGAACAGGCTCGACACCGACTCTTCCGCGGCGGTGCGCGCGATCGCGTCCGAGATCAGGCTGGCGATCGGGAGCGTGCGGATGTTCGGCGCCTTGCTCACCGCGTCCGTCGGCAGGATCGAGTCGGTGATCACGAGCTCCTTCAGCTTGGAGTTCGTGATACGGGCGGCCGCGCCGCCGGAGAGCACGCCGTGGGTGATGTAGGCGTACACGTCCTTGGCGCCCTTGGCGATCAGCGCGTCGGCCGCGTTCACCAGCGTGCCGCCGGAGTCCACGATGTCGTCGACCAGGATACAGGTGTAGCCGGCGACGTCGCCGATTACGTTCATGACCTCGGATTCACCCGGCCGCTCGCGGCGCTTGTCGACGATGGCGAGCGGGGTGTTGATGCGCTTGGCGAGGCCGCGCGCGCGGGCCACGCCGCCGACGTCGGGCGAGATCACCATCGTCTTGGACAGGTCGAACTTGTCCTTGATGTCGCGCACCATCAGCGGTGCCGCGTAGAGATTGTCGGTCGGGATGTCGAAGAAGCCCTGGATCTGGCCGGCATGCAGGTCGAGCGTCATGACGCGGTCGACGCCGGCCTGCGTGATCAGGTTGGCGACGAGCTTGGCCGAGATCGGCGTGCGCGAGCCCGATTTGCGGTCCTGCCGGGCGTAGCCGAAATAGGGCAGCACCGCGGTGATGCGGCGCGCCGAGGAGCGGCGCAGCGCGTCGGTGATGATCAGGAGCTCCATCAGGTGGTCGTTCGCCGGGAACGAGGTCGACTGGATGATGAAGGCATCCGAGCCGCGGACGTTCTCCTGGATCTCGACGAAGATCTCCATGTCGGCGAAGCGCCGGACCACCGCCTTGGTCAGCGGCAGGTGGAGGCCTTGCGCGATGGCCTGGGCGAGAGCCGGATTGGAGTTGCCGGCGACAAGCTTGATGGAGCCGTTCTTGGCCGACATGGACGCTTCCTCCCGCGCTTTGCTGGATAGGACGTTCAACATCTGGGAATACCCACTCGAAGCACGGTTACGACGGGCGAGGAAATATCAGGCCGGGGGCTGCAATGGCAACCCGGGATGCTACGTTTTCCCTTTGAAAATCCTGAGTCGGGCCAACGGTTTGGCCGCAACTTGAGGCCGTGGTTTAGCGGGGGTTATCGCTCGGCGTAGCCGAGCGCCGAGGCCGGCATCTCCGGTGCCGGAGCCTCCGGGGTGACGCTTGCCACCGCAGGTCCCCGCAGGCCCGGAGCAGCGCTTGGCGCCTCCGGCGTGCCGTTGATCATGTTGGAAAGTCCGCTGAATCCGGCCTGGGCGATCTTCCGCAGCACCAGGTCGTCGGCGGCGCTCCACGGATCGCGCGTCGCATCGCGGCCACCCTTGGCCGAGGTGGGTTCCTCGCCGGAGAGGCGCAGCGCCCGCTGCTGGTTGGCGTCGTAGACGTCCCAGACCCAGGCGATCACGGTCCTGCCGCGCACGATCTGGGCGGAGAGGTAGCTGCGCACGCGATAGGCAGCCGTCCCCTCGCGGGAGACCACGGACAGGCTGCGCAGCTTGGATTCGCTGTCGAGCACGCCGACCATGCGGTCGAACACCTGTGGCGGCGGCCCGTCGATGGATTCGAACGCCACCGTCGCTCCACTGCCGGCGCTCGGCGCCATCGCATAGGAGTTGGCGGCACCGCCGCCGCCGGCGCAACCGCCAAGCGCGGTCGCCGCTGCCAGCAGCATGACCGCCAGCACGCGCGAACCCGCGCGGCCCAGGATGAATGACGCGTCCCTCATTATGGAGGGCAGCGATATCGTTAAAACGCATTAACGTCTAGGGCAGGGGCGACACATCCCACTGTCATTCCGGGGCGCGCCCACTTGGCGCGAACCCGGAATCCATTTCTCCGCATAAATTGCTGCACGATGATTCCGGGTTCTCGCTTCGCGAGCCCCGGAATGACGGCGTGTTGCCTGTGTGTTCACCCCTCGAGCGCGATCGCGTGGACGTGGCGGCCGTAATCCGGCTCCTTGCGATGCACCGAGCGGCGATAGCTGAAGAAGCGCTCGTCGGCATAGGTGTCGAGGCCGAGGTCGTCGATCATCAGGATGCCGGCGGCCTCCAGCCGCGTCCGGATGAAGCCGGCGAGGTCGAACATCGCGTGGCCCTCGCGCACCGACGGGATGAAGAACATCGCGTTGTCCGCGTCCGCCTCGATGAAGCGCGCCACGAACTCGTTGCCGACCTCGTAGCTCTCCTGCCGGATCAGCGGGCCGATCGCGGCGATGATGCCGCCGCGCGTGGCGCCGAGCTTTTCCATCGCTAGAATCGTGGACTCCAGCACGCCGGTCAGCGCGCCCTTCCAGCCGGCATGGGCACCGCCGATCACGCGCGCATTGGGATCGACGAACAGCACCGGCCCGCAATCGGCGGTGGAGACGCCGAGCGCGATGCCGGGCGTCCTGGTGACCAGCGCGTCGCCCTTCGGCCGCGGCCCGCTCGGCCACGGCGTCTCGGCAATGAGCACGTCGGGCGAATGGATCTGGTGCAGGCTGAGGAAACGTTCCGGCGCCACGCCGACATGCTCGGCCATGCGGCGGCGGTTCTCGGCGACGAGGGCCTGATCATCGTTGGAGCCGAGGCCGCCGTTCAGCGCCGAGTAGATGCCGCCGGAGACGCCGCCTTCACGGGTGAAGAAGGAATGGCGCAGCCCTGGCACCGCCGACAGCAGTGACGAAGCGACGGTCATCAGTTCCCTCCGGCGTGTTCGAGATCGCTGAGGCCGGCAAGGCCAATTAGCCGCGGCTCGGAGATGCCGAGCACCTTGAACATCGAGCCCATGCCGCTGCGCCCGGTGTCGGTCAGGCGCTTGAGCGCCACCGAAATGTCGGTGGCGACCTCGGGCGTCGCCTTCTGCATCAAGGCGGCCGCGCGGGTGTCGATGCCGACGCGCTTGAGGAAGTCGCCCTGCGTCACCGGCCCGTGCACGCGGGCGCCGACGTCCTCGGCTGCGCGCGCCAGTGCCTGGAAATCGACATGGGCGGTGACGTCGGCCTGGCCCGGCGCCTTCAAGGGATCGGTGAAGGTGTGGCGCGCGATCGCCTGGAAGGTGTCGCCGGCATCGCTGCGCAAATGGCCGTAATCGATGATCAGCGCCGCACCGTCCTGGTCGCGCACGCGCGTGGCGAGCTTCATGACCTCGCCGTCGGGACGCCATTCGAACACGGCGCCGACCGGCGCGGCGCGCACCAGGGGCGGCAGCAGCACGTCGAAGCGCGGCGTCGGCTCGGAGGCCGCGCCGAACTGAAGCTTGCCGTTGGGATCGATCTCGATCACGCGCTCGTGCCAGCCGTTCTCGCGCTTCACCATCTGGTGGATCGGCAGCACGTCGAAATATTCGTTGGCGAGGATGATGCTCGGGCCTTCGGGCACGTCGTCGATGCTGTCGTGCCAGGCGACGTTGCGCGCGCCCGACAGCGTCGCACTCTGCCGTTCGCGCAGGACGGGATTGACCTCGACCAGGTGGATCTGAAGCGCCTGGTAGAGCGGCGGCAGCACGCGAAGCGCGCGCAGCGCATCCGCCATCATGGTACCACGGCCGGGGCCGAGCTCGACCAGCCGCAAAGATTGCGGCGAGCCCATCTGCTTCCACACCGAGGCGGTCCACAGGCCCAGCAGCTCGCCGAACATCTGGCTGACCTCGGGCGCGGTGGTGAAGTCGCCCTCACGCCCGAGCGGATCGCGCGAGACATAATAGCCATAGCGCGGATGCATCAGGCACAGTTCCATGTACCGCCAGACCGGCATGGGGCCTGAGGATTTGATCAGCGCCTTGATCTCGTTGAGTAGCGGCTGTTCGGTCACGGCCTTCTTCTCGAAAGGAATTAACGAATGGCCTCGATCGGCCTCGGCGCACCGCGCCTGATAGCCAATACAATAAGTATGAGACCTACAATAAGCATCGGGATCGACAACAGCATGCCCATGGTTAATCCGCCCCAGAGGAAGCCGAGCTGGGCGTCCGGCTCGCGGAAATGCTCGCCGGCGATCCGGGTCAGACCATAGATCAGGATGAAGGCGCCGAGGATCATTCCGGGCCGCTTCAGGGCGCCGAGGCGGATCATGATCGCAAGCACCGTGAACAGCAGGATGCCCTCCATGCCGGCCTCATAGAGCTGGCTCGGATGGCGCGGCAGCTGGGTCGGATCGTTGGGGAAGACCATCGCCCAGGGCAGGCTCGCATCGGTGGCACGGCCCCACAATTCGCCGTTGATGAAATTGGCGATGCGCCCGAGCAGCAGCCCTACCGGCGCGACCGCGGTGGTGATGTCGCCGAGCGACAGGATCGGGATCCCGTTGCGGTAGGCGAACCACATCACCGCGACGACGCAGCCGAGGAAGCCGCCGTGGAACGACATGCCGCCCTCCCACAGTCGGAAGATCGCGGCGGGGTGCTCGATGAAGAAGGGCAGATTGTAGAACAGCACGTAGCCGGTCCGGCCGCCGAGGATGATGCCGAGCGTGACCCACAGGATGAAGTCGTCGACCTGCACCAGCGAGATCGGCGCCGGCCCGCCCCACAAGCGCTCGTTCTTCAGGAGCGAGCGCGCATAGAGCCAGCCGAACACGATGCCGCAGATATAGGCCAGCGCGTACCAGCGGATCGCAAACGGACCGATCTCGATCGCGATCGGCTTGAAGGCGGGAAAGTCGATGAGAAGAAAGGGCATCACGCCTTGTTTCTAGAGTTTGATGGGCAAGCTGCGGCCCCGACGGAGCTTTGCCCCCTCTCCCGCTTGCGGGGGAGGGTTGGGGAGGGGGTGTCTCCGCAATCGAGATAATCTCCGTGTGGAGAGAACCCCCACCCGGCGCTTCGCGCCGACCTCCCCCGCAAGCGGGAGAGGTGCACCGAGTTCGCGGACAGGCCGATCATACTGCTGCTCACACGAGATTGCGGCGATAGAGCGCCAGCAGACGCTCCCAGTGCCGCTCGGCGGCGTCGCGGTCATAGACCGGGCGCTTGGGGAAGGCGAAGCCGTGATGCGTGCCGGGATAGATCTCGACCTCGGCCTTGGCACCTTTCATGCCCTCTTTGACCTTTTCGATAATCTCCGGCGGCGCGTAGACATCGGTCTCGGCGCAGGCGAAGTAGAGCTCGGCCCTGGTCTTGGCTGGGGCCAGATGCGGGCTGTCGTCCTGGTCGGTTGCGAGCTGCACCCCGTAGACCGAGGCGGCGGCCTTGACGCGATCGGGGAAATGCGTGGCGGCGTTGACCGCGTAGCGGCCGCTCATGCAGTAGCCGACGGTGCCGACAATCTTCGTGTTCGCGGCGGCCTGGCCCTCGGCGTAAGTGAGCAGCGCGCGTGTGTCGTCCATGATCATGGGAATGGTGAGCGAGCTCATCAGCGCGAACATGCGCTTGCGCTCCGGTGCGTTCGGGTCGGCCGGCAGCGCGCCCAGCTCCATCACGCCGGAGCGGTAATAGAGGTTCGGCAGCATCACGTAATAGCCTGATGTCGCGAGCCGGCGCGCCATGTCGCGCAGCTCTTCGCGGATCGCCGGCGCATCCATGTAGAACAGGATGACCGGAAACGGCCCGCCACGCTCGGGATGGCTGATGAAGGTTGCGGTGTGGCCGTCCTTGGTGGGAATCGCGATCTGCTGGTCGATCATCTCGTGCGCCTTGTGATTCTTCTTATGCCGGGACGTTGAATACGATTGCAAGGAAACCGGGGCATGACAAGGATACGGCCGATCGGCCCTTGATCCGGCCCGATCGGATTGCCATTGTCTTTCCGAGAGTTCGCGCAAAGTTTATCGCAGGCCGCCAGGAGACCGACATGACCCAGACCAACAACCGGTTTTTCGACGAGATCGGCCGCCTGATGAACGACGCCGCCGGTGCGGCTCAGGGCGTCAAGCGCGAGTTCGACACGGTGATGCGGACCCAGGCCGAAAAATTCCTGCGCGACATGGACCTCGTCAAGCGCGAGGAGTTCGAGGCGGTCAAGGACATGGCCCGCCTGGCGCGCGAGGAGAACGAAGCCCTGAAGGCGCGCATCACGGCGCTGGAGGCGAAGCTGGGCGGGTAACCGTACCCATTCCGGGGCGATGCGCAGCATCGAACCCGGAACCTCGAGATTCCGGGTTCGGTCGCTGTCGCGACCGCCCCGGAATGACGGCTAGTCCGGCGCGGTCCGCCAGCCCATTCTTCTTGTCATTTCCGCATCTTCCGGGTAAAAGCCCGCCACGTTCGCGGCCCCCGCACCCCTGGAGGCTTGCTGTGGACGATGCCATGGGCCGCGCTGCGGCCCATTAACTTTTGCAAAAACAAGGACTTAACGTTATGGCGACGACCGTCAAGGAATTGAAGGCGACCGCACGTCCGAAGAGCGGCAAGGGGGCCGCCCGGGCTGAGCGTCGCGCCGGCAGAGTGCCCGGAGTGATCTATGGCAACAACCAGCCCCCCGTCACGATCTCGATTGAAGATCGCGAACTGCGCCAGCGCATCCTGGCCGGCCGGTTCCTGACCACGCTGGTCGACATCGACCTCGAGGGCAAGAAGCACCGCGTGATTCCGCGCGACTATCACCTCGATCCGGTCAAGGACTTCCCGATCCATGTCGACTTCATGCGGCTCGGCGAAGGCGCCACCATCCGCATCAGCGTTCCCTTGCACGTGGTGAAGTCGGAAGCCTCCCCGGGCGTGAAGCGCGGCGGCACCGTCAACATCGTTGCCCACGCGATCGAGCTCGAATGCGGCGTCGAGAGCATCCCGCAGTACATCGAGGCCGACGTCGGCTCGCTCGAAATCGGTCACTCGCTGCATCTGTCGGACGTCAAGCTGCCGGCCGGCGTGAAGGCGCTGACCCGCGAGGACGCGACCCTCGTCACCATCGTGCCGCCGTCCGGCTACGCCGAAGAGCAGAAGGCTGCTGCTGCGGCAGCTGCTGGTGGCGCGGCTCCGGCTGCGGCGGCTCCTGCGGCTGGTGCGGCTGCTCCGGCCGCTGCTGCTCCGGCAGCGGCTGCCAAGGCTCCCGCCGGCGGCGACAAGAAGAAGTAATCTCTCAAAGAGCTGGCGCGCGGTCCTGTGACCCGCGCGCCGAGCGAGGGGCGCGCCGCGTCATGCGACTCTTTGTTGGGCTCGGCAATCCCGGCGCAAAATACGCACGTAACCGGCACAATATCGGCTTCATGGCCGTCGACGAGATCGCGCGGCGTCATGGTTTCTCGCCATGGCGCCGCAGGTTTCAGGGCGAGACCTCGGAAGGCGCGCTCGGCACCGAGCGCGTGATCCTGCTCAAGCCGACGACCTACATGAACGATTCCGGCCGGAGCGTTCAGGAGGCGGCAGGCTTCTTCAAGATCGCCCCTGGCGACGTCACCGTGTTCCATGACGAGCTCGAGCTGCCGCCGGGCAAGGTGCGGGTGAAGGTCGGCGGCGGTATCGCCGGCCACAACGGTCTGCGCTCGATCTCGGCGCATATCGGCAACGACTACCGCCGTGTCAGGCTCGGCATCGGTCATCCCGGCGTCAAGGAACTGGTGCACGGCCACGTGCTGTCGGACTTCGCCAAGGCCGACAACGACTGGGTGGCGACGCTCTGCGACGCGGTCGCCGAGCACGCGGCGCTGATCGCCAAGGGCACGGACGCGACCTTCGCCAACAGGGTGCATCTTGCCATGCAGGCGAAGGGGTTTTTGACCAAGGACGACAACGGCAAGGAATAACGCTCGTGGGATTCAAATGCGGGATCGTCGGATTGCCCAATGTCGGCAAGTCGACCTTGTTCAATGCGCTGACCGAGACGGCCGCGGCGCAGGCTGCGAACTATCCGTTCTGCACCATCGAGCCGAATGTCGGCGAGGTGGCCGTGCCCGATCCGCGGCTCGACAAGCTTGCGGCGATCGCCAAGTCCGGCCAGATCATTCCGACCCGGCTGACCTTCGTCGACATCGCGGGCCTCGTGCGCGGCGCCTCCAAGGGCGAAGGCCTCGGCAACCAGTTCCTCGCCAACATCCGCGAGGTCGACGCCATCGCGCATGTCGTGCGCTGCTTTGAAGACTCCGACATCACCCATGTCGAGGGCAAGATCGCCCCGCTCGCCGACATCGAGACCATCGAGACCGAGCTGATGCTCGCCGACCTCGACAGCCTCGAGAAGCGCGTCGACAACCTCACCAAGAAGGCCAAGGGCAACGACAAGGACGCCAAGGAGCAGCTCGACCTCGTCAACCGCACCCTGGTGCTGCTGCGCGAGGGCAAGCCCGCGCGCCTCGTCGAGCGCAAGGCGGAGGAGGAGCGCGCCTTCGGGATGCTCGGCCTGCTCTCGTCCAAGCCCGTGCTCTATGTCTGCAACGTCGAGGAAGGTTCGGCCGCGACCGGCAATTCGTTCTCCAAGGCGGTGCAGGAGCAGGCCGCCAAGGAAGGCGCCGTCGCCGTCGTCATCTCGGCCAAGATCGAATCCGAGATCGCCACCATTTCGCGCGAAGAACGCGCCGACTTCCTGGAGACGCTGGGTCTCGAAGAGGCCGGCCTCGACCGCCTGATCCGCGCCGGCTACACGCTGCTCGACCTCATCACCTATTTCACGGTGGGCCCGAAGGAAGCGCGTGCCTGGACCATCCATCGCGGCACCAAGGCGCCGGGAGCGGCCGGCGTGATCCACACCGATTTCGAGAAAGGCTTCATCCGCGCCGAGACGATCGCGTTTGACGACTACGTCGCGCTCGGCGGCGAAGCCGGCGCCCGCGATGCCGGCAAGCTCCGCCTCGAAGGCAAGGAATACGTCGTCGCCGACGGCGACGTGATGCATTTCCGGTTCAATACGTAAGCCGGAGCTGTCATTCCGGGGCGCGCCTCTTGGCGCGAGCCCGGAATCCATTCATCCACTTGTTCTGAGGCCCGATGGATTCCGGGTTCGCGCTGCGCGCGCCCCGGAATGATGGGCTACCGCATCCCGCCGCCCTGGTCCCGGATCGCGCCGAGATGCTCGTTGATGCGGAAGACGATCAGGATCAGTTCCGCGACGATGCGCGAGAACACGATGCCGACGACGACGCTCGCGATCGACGACAGCAGCACCAGGAAGCCGCCGAACGGGCTGATCGCCATCGCAGCTAGGCCGGAGAAGATGCCGGAGAGGCCGAACAGGCAGATCAGCGCGATCACCAGCCAGTAGAAGGTCTTGATGATCGTCGGCGTGATAAAGCGGTCCCACTGAAACAGGTCGCTGAATGAAAACATCGCTCTCCCCCGGACAAATCGGGCCTTGTCAAATCGGGCTTCGGCCCTCGGTTGACCCGACTCAAGGCCAGAATCGCCGCGTCGAATGTAGCACGAGCCATGCGGGCCGGCGGGTTGAGATTGCCGCAAAGTGCGGCCACAATCTGTCATTTCCGCCAGCAATCCCAAGATGACCCTGACCTTTGAAGACTTCCCGCCCGGCCGGTTCGGAACGTTCGGCCCGCGCCATGTCACCCGCGACGAGATCTTGGCCTTCGCCGCCGAGTTCGATCCGCAACCGATGCACCTGGACGAGGACGCCGCCAGCAAGAGCATGCTGCGCGGCCTGTCCGGCTCGGGCTGGCACCTGTGCTCGCTGATGATGCGGATGATGGCCGACGGCTTCATCACCCGCGCCGCCTCGCTCGGCTCCCCCGGCGTTGACGAGGTGCGCTGGCTGTCGCCGCTCAGGCCCGGCGACGACCTCATGCTGGACGTCGATGTCATGGAGGCGCGCGCCTCGAAGAGCCGCCCCGACCTCGGCATCGTCAAGTTCAAATGCACCGTGCGCAACGCGGCGGGGCAGGTGCTGTGCGAGATGACCTCGCCGATCCTGATCGAGCGGCGCGAGGGGGCGGTCTGATGCCGTTTTTCGAGGAGATCGAGATCGGCCATCGCCGTGAGATCGGCGCCTATACGTTCACCGCGGAGTCGATCAAGACATTCGCCCAAAAATTCGATCCGCAGCGCTTTCACCTCGACGAGGAGGAAGGCAAGAACTCGCTGTTCGGCGGGCTCGCGGCCTCGGGCTGGCATGTCGGCTCGGCCTGCATGAGCCTGCTTGTCGCGGACGGCCAACGTCTGGCGCGAGAGGCCGCAGCGCGCGGCGAGGAGGTCGCGGTGTGGGGCCCGTCACCGGGCTTTCGCGACCTGCGCTGGATCCGGCCGGTGCTCGCCGGCGATACCGTTTCTTACGCCAATGTCGTCATCGACAAGCGCAGCTCCGCCTCGCGCCCCGGCTGGGGCATTTTGACGGCCCGCACCACCGGCACCAACCAGCGCGGCGAAGAGGTCTACGCCATCACCGCCTCAGCCTTCGTGCCGATGCGGAAGGGCGGTTAGATCAGTTCCAAGATGAAGGGCTGAAAAGAGCGCGAGTGTTGCCCGCGCGCTATGGACGCGATTCCGGGCGGCTGCCATAAGCCTGCGCAACATGGTTACCCGCGAAGCAGTTGGGGGAACCATCGAGTTGCTAACCAATTATGAACCTGTCGCTGTCTAATTGAAACGAATTGGGCAGAGTACAGGGGACGAGGACCATGGCAGACCGCGGCGCACTCAAGTTTGTCGGATTTATCTTTGCTACCGCGACGCTGGCCGTGATGCTGGTCGCCGGCATGGTGGTGAAGGGCTATGCCGATGGCGCCTACACCCTGGAAGCCTCGACCGTGGAAGCCGCCCGGTAAGAGCTCGTTAACGTTTCGGGGCCGGTGTCCGGCTTCCGCTCAGCGGCTATAGACGAACGCCAGCACCGCGATCGCAACCGCCAATAATCCAACGAAGCGCAGCATGATCGTGCCGAACTGGTTCGGCGCGGGTCGCAGCGGTATGGGCTCCGTGGTGTCGGGCCGAATGCTTTCCATGAAATGTCCCCCTGAGCCCGCGTAAAACCGACGGGCGCCTGGCATTGGTCGCCGGGGAGGGGTGGAGGGTTCAAAGGGGGCTGTGGCCGACGTCCTTGCGTGGCCGCCTGCCAAGCCCTCCGCTGTCATGCCCAGGCTTGACCAGGGCATCCAGTACGCCGTGGCCTGTCGGTTCTTGCCTCACCGTCTCGGAGTACTGGATCGCCCGGTCAAGCCGGGCGATGACACCTTCGTTGAGGAGAGTGTGCACCCATCACACACATCATGAATCAAAACCGCCGCGCCCCTTTCGGAACGCGGCGGCCGGTGATGCCGGGTGGCTGACCGATCAGCTGTTGCGCAGGCCGTCGGCGGCGCGCTTCCACTGCGCGACGTTGTCGGCGATCATGCGGGTCGACTTCATCGCGGCCTGGCTGAGCTGGGCGTAGCCGGAGATCTCGCGCTGGACGCGCTGGCCTTCGGCATGGAGCAGGTCGCGCAGGCTCTCGAGCTCGGAGATCAGATTCTCGATCTCGGCGAGCGAGGTGCCGGCGACGCGCTGGATCAGCGAGTTGACGTTGGTGACGGTGGCCTCCGCGCTCGGATCGAGCGGCGGTGCGTCGGCGCTCGTCGCCGCAGGCCGGCGCAGATAGGCGATGTCGTTGCGGACGAAGTCGCGGATGCCGGCTTCGACCTCGGTCACCGCGGCCAGATTGCTGTCGACGGTCTCGGTCTCGGCGGCTTCGATCTTTTCCGGACGAATGGCGTTCATCGTTGTTCCCCTGTTCGCGTTGAGCGCAGCGCGAGTGTCCCCCGCACGACGACGTCTGTAAGGCGATCCCCATCAGGGCGTCGGATTTTGACCGTAACTAGGCCGAGATGCGGCAAGGGCGGACCATTCGGGGGTTTTGCCGTGGCGTATGGTTAGGAATGTCTGAACGGCGACTGCGGCGGAGTGCCTTCGCGGCACGGCCGGTGTCTGACTCCCTCGCCCCGCTTGCGGGGAGAGGCGAAAACACACTCACCAGCTCTTCTTGAACCCCGCCGTCAGGCTCTTGTTGATCGCGCCCTGCGAGGTCTCGCCGACCGAGCCGGAGACGGTGACGTTGTCGAACAGCTTTTGCTCGGCGCCGAACTTGCGCAGCCATTTGTCGTCGGTGGTCGAGAGCGTCTGGCCGGCGGTGATGCTGGTGCCGGTGTCGGTGAGGGTGACCTTGGCGGACTGGTCGGTCTCGTAATTGCGCGTGATGTGCCCGCCGATGCCGGGGACCGCGGTCGTGCCCTGCTGGTTGACGCTGTAGCCGTTCTGGAGTGTCAGCGACGTGTCGCCCGACAGCGGCACCGATTTGGTCAGCGACGCGCCGAGCTTGCTCTGCTCGGCGCCGGGGTCGACGCGGGCTTCCACCGCCGTCTTGTCCCAGATCGGGCCCGCGCCGGGCGCGGTCGCCGCCGCCCAGGCGCTGCCGGAGGATTGCGGCAGGTTGCCGCCATTGGCGGCCTTCTGCGCCAAGAGCTCGGACATCGTCCGCGGCTCGCTCGTCACCGTCATGTCGGCGCCGATGCGGGCGTCCCAGAACGAGGATACCGACTGCTTCACCGTCACCGCCGAGGAGCCGTTGGCATTGGCGTTCGACGCCCAGTTCATCCCGTCATTGGCGGCGGCCTGCGCGCGCTTCTTGGCGGCGATGAGGTCGTTGAGCGTGCCGGCGTCGATCGCGAGTTGGCCCCAGTCGAGCTTGTCGACGTCGATGCCTTTGAGCACGTCGGGGTCGTTGGCGTCGGGGGCTTCGGCCGCCTCGGCGTCCTCGTCGGGCGTGGCCGCGGAGAAGGGCGGGATGATCTGCGCCGAGACCGTCAGCACCGAGCCCAGAATGAACGCGGCCGCCAGCACCGGCAGCCTGGTCCAGCCAAAACCTGTTGAGAATTCCATCGTCCTGCCCGCGAACCCCGGCGCATGCTGTCCGATAATATATATCGGCCTTCCGCAGTGAGCATGCGCCATTCCGCGCAAAGGATGCTGATCTATCGTTGCGAAATTATGGCGACTCGCCTCGCCCAGAACATGATCCGGCAAAGTGTGCAGCGGTTTTCCAAAAAAACATGCTCAAACAACTGGAATGGCGAACCAACGGGCCGCGCGAGAGGCGCGCGCCCGACGACGGGCTTCCGGCACGACGGCATCCGGCGGGGCTGGAGGCCAGGACGTCGCACCACGCATCGTCATCGGTCCCGAAGAGCGGGGCCCGTTGGCGTCCCCCCTCAGCCGACGCTGCTCATCTTCGGCAGATGAATGGCACGGCCGAGTGCCTGCTCGACCAGGTCGAAGGTGTCGATCAGCACGCGCAAGCTGACGAGCTTGCCCGCCCTGAACTGGGCGAACTGCGCGACCCGCAAGGAAATCGGCTTGTTGGAATCCAGCGCCGTCAGCGAATAGCGCAGCATCGAGGCGGCGGAATCGACGCCGAGCATGATGCTCTCGCGATCGAAGCGGCGGACCTGGAAATTGTCGGCGAGCTGGCGGATGACGTCGAGCACGGCGTCCTTGCCCTGGCGTGCGCCGAGGAACGGAAACATGTCGATCGGGCCATAGAGCGCCCACTCGACGTCCTCGTCGATCAGGGCCTCGATATCCTCGAAATGCCGGTCGTTGATCGCGCGGTGCAATGCGCGCGAGAAACGCCAGAGGCTGTGCTCTGTCATTTTGGGCAGTCCTGAAGCTGGCTTGCAAAAAAACGGAAAACAGCCCGATGCACAGGAAACGTGCCGCGGGGCCGCTCAACTCGTTTGTATGCGAACAAAATACGGAATTTCGGCCAAAACGCAATTCACGTTTTCGCAATGCACAATTGATCGCGTTTTGTGAGATTTACAACAGAACCCCGTAATCTTCCGGGGGGCTCAAGCGTACGAGCGCTGGTTCCCGCATTCTCGGTGTCGTCCTGGCGAAAGCCAGGACCCATAGCCACCGAATCCTGCAATGGGCACGCTAGCGGTTAGCAAGGTGCCACCATATCGGCAGTCGGGGTAATGGGTCCTGGCTTTCGCCAGGACGACGTCGCGAAGAGCGCGGTCGGGATTAACCCCCGTCCACCCGCGCCCCCACGATCAGCGGTCCGATCTCGCGCTCCAGCACCTGCTGCACCAGATCGTAGGAATCGATGATCTCGCGGATCTGCGCCACCTGTCCGTTGCGGAAGGTGTAGAACACCGCCATGTCGAACTGCACGACGCGGTCGTTGCTGCGCTTCCTGAAATAGGTCTGCATGTAGGTGGCGACCTCGTCGCCCTCGGCGACGATATGCGGCGCCTTGTAGCGGATCTCCGAATAGCGCACCCAGACCGTCTGCCAGAGCGCGCGCAATTCGGCCTTGCCGTGGCGCGGCACCATGTGCGGCAGGATGTCGATCGGCGCGTGGGTGAGGAAGTCGACATCGTCGGTGCAGCACGACAGCGCGGCCTCGATGTCGCCGCGCGCGAAGGCGTCGAGCAGATGCACGACGCGCTGGCGATTGAGCTTCTCGACTGTCATTCCGCCCGTCCTCATTGGCCGCATGGCGTTGCGCAACGCTAACGCGCGGTTTCGCGCACCGGCAATCCGCGAAACCACAGGAGTGTTGCAGTCGATATGACGCGCAAGCGCAATGCCAGGTTCATGGCTGCAATTATGGGTTGAGCGCCCGTGCGCCTGCACGAAATCGCCTTGCGCAATGCCGGGGCCGCGCAGGCGCGTGGAACCGCGATGCGCCCGCGCCCGTTGAGACGCCGACACCGAATCCGGAGACATCGATCCATGAAATCCCTCCTTCTCGCCGTCACTGCCGCGCTTCTCATCTGTGGTGCGACCTCCACCGCCAACGCCAAGGGCTGCATCAAGGGCGCCGTCGTCGGCGGCGTCGCCGGCCACTATGCCGGCCATCACGGCGTCCTCGGCGCCGCCGCCGGCTGCCTCTACGGCCGGCACCACGCCAAGGAACAGGAAAGGCAGCGGCAACAGCAGGGCCAGGTGAACGGGCAGGGGAAGCTGTAGCTCCCTGTCATTCCGGGGCGCGCCACTTGGCGCGAACCCGGAATCCATCTCGCCTCTTGTTCCGGCGCCAAAAAGGCGCGTGACCCAACTCACATCACCCGCGCGGCATCGCGACTAACGTCATCCCCAAAGTCCCGCCTGCACAACGCGATCGAGGGCCTCGCGCTGACCGCGACCCTCCAGAGCTTCCCGACCTTCGCCACCGCCGCGATGCTGCTCAAGCTGCTCGGCAACCACGACCTCGTCGGCGACCCCGGCGTCGCCATCTTCGTCGCAATCGCCTCGCTCGCCCACGCGCTGCTCGCGGTGGCCGTGGGTCCGAGCTTCCCCGCCTTCTTCAAGACCGTCTACGAACCAAAGTTCTTCGAGGCCCACCTATCGCTCGCTGAGAAGATCACCGCCTGGCGCACCCAGCCGGTCGCCTCGCTCCAGCCCGTGACCATCGTGCTGCTGCTGTCGGTGATGGCCGTGGTGACGGCGAGCGTGGGGTGAGGGAGATATCTCTCCCTCGTCATTCCGGGGCGCGACGAAGTCGCGAGCCCGGAATCCATAACCACGAACAACGCGGATGACCCCGCGCCCCCTACCTCTTCTTCCACCCGCCGCGATGCCCCGGCGCGCCGCCGCTGGAGCGCGGGGTGGGGCCGAACTCCGGTCCTGACTGTCGCGAGTCCGTCGGCTGGATGATCCGGCTCGTGCTGCCGAACGGCTTTGCGGGCAGGCTCGGCTTCTCGCGGTAGGGCAGCGATTCCGGGCCGTGCATCTCGTCGAGATGCGGCTTGTGCACCTTCGAGCCGCTGCCGACGCCGCTGGCCTTCAGCGCGGAGCTCACGGTTTTCCTCTTCATCGCGCTGACGGGCAGGTTCGCCGCGTCGCCGTACTTCTTGGTGCCGGCATAGGCGCCGGCCTTGCCCTGGACGGTGCGCTGCTTGGCGGTGGGGTCGTCGACCACCGCGAGTTCGGTGGCGCGCAGGCGCTTGACTTCGTCGCGCAGGCGCGCGGCTTCCTCGAAGTTCAAATCGGCCGCGGCCTCGCGCATGCGGGTTTCGAGATCGGCGAGCACGGCTTCGAAATTGTGGCCGATCGAGATGACGTCGTCGGTCATGTCGTGGCCGCCGACCTCGACCAGCACGTGGTCGCGCTCGTAGACGGAGTTGAGGATGTCGCCGATCTGCTTCTTCACGCTCTCCGGCGTGATGCCGTTGGCGGTGTTGTACTCGACCTGCTTCTCCCGGCGGCGGTTGGTCTCCGCGATGGCGCGCTCCATCGAGCCGGTCATCTGGTCGGCATAGAGGATCACCTTGCCGTCGACGTTGCGCGCGGCGCGGCCGATGGTCTGGATCAAGGACGTTTCACTGCGCAAAAAGCCTTCCTTGTCGGCGTCGAGAATCGCGACCAGCGCGCATTCGGGAATGTCGAGGCCCTCGCGCAGGAGGTTGATGCCGACCAGCGCGTCGAAGGCGCCGAGCCGGAGATCCCGGATGATCTCGATGCGCTCGATGGTGTCGATATCCGAGTGCATGTAGCGGACGCGAATGCCCTGCTCGTGCAGATATTCGGTGAGGTCCTCGGCCATGCGCTTGGTCAGCACCGTGATCAGCGAGCGATAGCCGGCCTGCGCGGTGGCGCGGACTTCGCCGACGAGATCGTCGACCTGGGTGCGGGCGGGGCGAATGTTGACCGGAGGATCAATAAGCCCGGTCGGGCGAATGACCTGCTCGACGAACACGCCGCCGCTCTCGTTCAGCTCCCAGCCGCTCGGCGTCGCCGACACCGCGATGGTCTGCGGCCGCATCATGTCCCATTCCTCGAAGCGGAGCGGGCGGTTGTCCATGCAGGAGGGCAGGCGGAAACCGTATTCGGCGAGCGTCGCCTTGCGGCGGAAGTCGCCTTTGAACATGGCGCCGATCTGGGGGACGGTGACGTGGCTTTCGTCGGCGAACACCAGCGCGTTGTCGGGCACGTATTCGAACAGCGTCGGCGGCGGCTCGCCGGGCAGGCGTCCGGTGAGATAGCGCGAATAGTTCTCGATGCCGGCGCAGCTTCCGGTCGCCTCCATCATCTCGAGGTCGAAGGTGGTGCGCTGCTCCAGCCGCTGCGCTTCCAAAAGGCGGCCCTGGTCGTGCAGCTGATCGAGCCGCTGCTTCAATTCCGATTTGATCGACTTGATCGCCTGCACCAGCGTCGGGCGCGGCGTCACATAGTGCGAGTTGGCGTACATCTTGATGAATTCGAGCTCGTCCTGCTTGTGGCCGGTGAGCGGATCGAACTCCTCGATGGTCTCGATCGTGTCGCCGAACAGGTTCACGCGCCAGGCGCGGTCCTCATAGTGCGCCGGGAAGATGTCGATGACGTCGCCTCTGACCCGGAAGGTGCCGCGGGTGAAATCGGCCTGGGTGCGCTTGTACTGGAGCGCGACGAGGTCGGCGATCAGCTGGCGCTGGTCGATGCGCTCGCCCTTCTTCAGCGCGAAGGTCATCGCGGTGTAGGTCTCGACCGAGCCGATACCGTAGATGCAGGACACCGAGGCGACGATGATGACGTCGTCGCGTTCGAGCAGCGCGCGCGTCGCCGAGTGGCGCATGCGGTCGATCTGCTCGTTGATGGAGGAATCCTTCTCGATATAGGTGTCGGTGCGCGGCACGTAGGCTTCCGGCTGGTAGTAGTCGTAATACGAGACGAAATATTCGACCGCGTTGTGGGGGAAGAAGTTCTTGAACTCGCCATAGAGCTGGGCGGCCAGCGTCTTGTTCGGCGCCAGGATGATGGCGGGGCGCTGCGTCGCCTCGATTACCTTGGCCATGGTGTAGGTCTTGCCGCTTCCGGTGACGCCGAGCAGCACTTGGCTGCGGTCGTTGCGCTGGATGCCCTCGACCAGCTCGGCGATCGCGGTCGGCTGGTCGCCGCGCGGTTCGTAGTGCGACTTGATCTCGAAGCGCACGCCACCTTCGGACTTTTCCGGGCGCGGCGGCCGATGCGGGGTCCATACCTTCGTGGAGCCGTCGTCCTTGCGGAACTCCGGCCGGCCCTCGCGGATCAGCGACTCCAGCGCATCCGCGGTCGCCTTGACGCCGAGCGCCTCCATTTTGCTGCGCGGCGGACGCGCCAGCGCCTCGGCATCGTCCTCCTCGGTGGGCAGCCCGAGCTGCCGCGCCAGTTCCGGATCGAGCGTCGGGATCGTGGCCGCGGTGCCGTAATTGGCCTGCGGCGCCTCGTCGAGTCCCGCCGGGCGGTCACTGGGAAAGTCCTTCGGCGTCGAGGCGCGCGCGCGATGCGCGGCGGCCTCGCCCCCGGCGCGGCGGTCGCGCGAATTATCCGGCGGCGGCTGCAGGCCGGTGCCCGATCCAAGCCCGGCATCGCCGCGGTTGATGGCGGGATTGAGCAGCTCGGCCAGCGCCGGCCCGATCGGCTGCACGTCAGGGCGGTGCGCCTTCGAGTTCGGGGCCTTGGACGGAGCCTTGGACTTGGGGGATTTGCCGGATTTTTCGGAGGATGCAGGTTTCTTCGCCATGAGGCGAATATGGGACGAGTCCGCCCCTCAGGAAAGGGCGAATGCCCGTCCGTGCGCAGGCTGCTGACAGCAGGTTGGCAGCAGGCCGAAACGTCACGCCGCCGGCAGCGGGCCCTCGTTGTCCTCGGCCGTCCCATGCGGCTTGAGGATGTCGAGGTGGATCCCGCCGCAATCGGTGCAGCGCATGGTCCAGTACTCGCACCCGGCGCGGCCGCCGATCACGCGGAGCACCGTGAGATCGCCGTCGCATTCGGGACAATTCGACAGGACGGCGCGGTTGTAGATCCGAGGCCGCGCTCCGTCGTCGAATTCGGTGATTGACATGACCGGTTCCCCTTCGCCGTCCCTGACCGATTATTCGTCGTCGCTGTCGGCCCGCCGGCGGAAGCGATCGATGTGGTGCTTGGCATCGGCAATCGCGGCGTCGCGATCGGGCCAGGCGAAGCCGACCTCCATGGCCGGAAACAGCACGCCGTCGATGGCAACCAGGCTGAAATCGGCGCGCCGGATGCGGGCGTGCCACAGCCCCTTGCCAGCTTCGAAGGATTCGATGTCAAAGCCGTCGTAGATGGTCGTCATTGGTAGTCCCCGGAGTGTCTTGGTCGAGTCTGTTGCTCGAGCGCCTTGTTGGAGGGTCAGGGGACCACGTTTGCGGATTTCAGGATGTGAAGCGGTTCACATGCGACGGGGTTTTTTGCCCGCGGAACCGCTGAATTTCAGTTCCGCGCGGTGGTGCGGCCGGTGCGCCTCGCCGGACGGGCGGCGGGTTCCGACGCCGCCCGCATGATCCAGCGGCGGAACGCGGCAAAGTCGCGCTGCTCGGTCTGGAAGCTGCGATAGACCAGATACCAGCGCATGCCCTTGGGCACCGAGAGGTCGAACGGCGCTACCAGGCGCCCGGCGGCGAGATCGTCGTCGATGTAGGGCCGGATGCCCATGGCGATGCCGAGCCCGTCGGCGGCGGCCTGGAGCGCCTGGCCGTAAAACTGGAATTCCGGCCCGCGCGCATTGATGCGCGCGAGGTTGGCGGCCTTCAGCCAGATCGGCCAGTCCTCGGCTGAATGTGCGACGCGGATCAGGCTGGGTCCCCTGAGATCGGCCGGGCGCTTCAGGCTCGCGGCGAGACGGGGCACGCAGACCGGCGTGAGGTCGCCGGCGAACAGCGGCTCGGCGACGAGACCGGGCCAGTCGCCGGTGCCGAGCTTGATGCCGCAGCTCCAGTCCTCGCCGAACGGCACCGACGCGCCGCCGGTGGTGAAGCGCACCTCGATGTCGGGCTCCTCGTTGCGAAACTCCGACAGGCGCGGGATCAGCCAGCGCATCGCAAAGGTGTGGCCGACGCCGATGGTGAGCACGCGGACGCTGGAGGGGGCCGTCACCTGCGCGGTCAGGCTGGCGAGCGCATCGAAGATCGGCGTCAGCCCGCTCTGATAGGCGCGTCCCGCCTGCGTCAGCACCAGCCTGTTGGCCTTGCGCTCGAACAGCGCGACGCCGAGCCGCTCCTCCAGCAGATGCACCATGCGGCTGACCGCGGCCGCCGACACGTTGAGCTCGACGCCCGCCGCAGCAAAGCTGCCGGTCCGCGCCGCCGCCTCGAATGCCTTGATGCCGTTGAGAAAGAGCAGCCGCCGCAAATGACCGACCCTCAGGAAAGCTGATGCCAGGGCAAGATAACTCAGTTTGCGCGAGGGGAGCAAGCGAGGCAGAAATATCAGCGTAATCCACGCTGATTTTGTCGAGCGGGAGGCTGCTTCTTCGCCTCTCCCCGCCTGCGGGGAGAGGCCGGAATTTGCGACAGCAAATTCCGGGTGAGGGGGAGTCTCCGCGAGTCCAACTGCCACCTCCCTTGTGGAGGCTCCCCCTCACCCCACCCTCTCCCCGCAAGCGGGGCGAGGGAGAGCGCAGAGTCTGCGTCCCTCACTTGCCACGGAGACCCCGCGTGACGCCCATGATGATCGCTGCCCTTGGATTGCTGATGGTCGCCACCGCGTTCCTGTCGGGGCTGTTCGGCATGGCGGGCGGGCTGATCCTGATCGGCGTGCTGCTGGCCCTGATGCCGCTGCCGACCGCGATGGTGCTGCATGCGATCACGCAGATGGCCTCGAACGGCTGGCGTGCGTTCCTGTGGCGGGCGCATATCCGCTGGCGGCCGGTCGCGAACTATATGGTCGGCGCGACCATCGCGCTCGCGGCCTGGTCGCTCACCCGCTACGTGCCTGACAAGCCGATGGCGCTGCTGCTGCTCGGCATCACCCCGTTCATGGCGCGGCTGCTGCCGACGAACATCAAGCCGGACCCTGATAGGCTCTGGCAGGGCACCGTCTATGGCACGATCTGCATGGGCTTGATGCTGATGACCGGCGTGTCGGGGCCGCTGCTCGACACCTTCTTCCTCGGCGGCGATTCCGGCCGGCGCGAGAAGGTGGCGACGAAGGCGATGTGCCAGCTCGTCAGCCACTTCACCAAGCTGATCTATTTCGGCGGCATCATCGACCAGGCCGCGAGCCTCGATCCCGTGCTCGCCGGCGTCGCGATCGCAGCATCCATGCTCGGCACCACGCTCGCGCGCCGCATTCTCGAAGCCATGACCGACCAGCAATTCATCGTCTGGTCGAACAAGCTGATCACCACCATCGCCTGCTACTACGTCGCCTATGGCGGCTGGCTCCTGGTTCGCACCCCGGTGCTGGCGGCCTTCGACAAGGGAGGTTTGCAATGAGCGAGACTGCCGATCCGCTGGTGCTGGACTTCGTCGAATGGGTCGCGCGCGAGCCGCGCGCCTATGCCGAGGTGATTTCGACCTGGAAGACCTCGTGCCCGCGCCTCACCATCTGGGAAGACGCCGCCGACCGCGGCTACGTCGCGCGCGAGACGGTTGCAGGCCTCGGGCTGGTGATCGCGGTCACGGAGGAAGGCGAGAGGTTCTTGCGCACGCACGGGCGGTGAGGTCTCCACATCATCATTGCGAGCGCCAGCGAAGCAATCCAGAATGTCTCCGCGGCGGCAGTCTGGATTGCTTCGCTGCGTTCGCGATGACGGAGCACCGGCCATGTCGCTCAAACTGTTCGAACTCGTCGGCACCGACGCCTCGCGTCCCTTCAGCCCGTATTGCTGGCGCACGCGGATGGCGCTGGCGCACAAGGGGCTGGCGGCGGAATCACTGCCCTGGCGCTTCACCGAGAAGAGCGCGATCGCGCCGCACGGCTCGGAGAAGGTCCCGGTGCTCCTGCATGATGACAAGCCCGTCGTCGATTCCTGGACGATCGCGAACTATCTCGAAGACAGGTTTCCGGATCGCCCGTCGCTGTTCGGCGGCGAGGGCGGCCGCGCAATGGCGCGCATGATCAACGCCTTCGGCGACATCGCCATCGTCGGCGGCATCTTTCCGCTGATCATCGCCGACATCGCGAAGAATCTCGCCGACGTCGATGCCGCCTATTTCCGCCAATCGCGCGAGGCGCGCTTTGGCGGCAAGACGCTGGAAGAGATCATGGCCAGCCGCGATGCCGGCGTGGTCGCCTTCCGCAAATCGTTGGAGATGATGCGGCAAACGTTGAAGAAGCAGCCCTTCATCGGCGGCGGCGCGCCGAACTATGCCGACTACATCGTGTTCGGCGGTTTTCAGTGGGCGCGCGTGACGAGCCCGTTCAAGCTGCTGGAGGCGGATGATCCGGTCTACGCCTGGCGCGAGAAGCTGCTCGATGCGTTCGACGGCATGGCGCGGACCTCGCCGGGGCATGCGGTGTAAGTTTTGTCGCTTCGTAGGGTGAGCAAAGGCGCAAAGCGCCGTGCCCACCATCTCCCCACACGCGCAATGAAAATGGTGGGCACGCTTCGCTTTGCCCACCCTACGATACTGCCGTAGCCCGGATTACGCTTGCGCTCCATCCGGGCTACGCGCCGCCGCCTTGCGCAGACAGTCCCGGCACAAACAGTCCTCGCCCTTGACCGGCATCGGCAGTCGCGCGGTTTCCTCCGCGCACCAGCAGGTGCCTGAGAGGTCGCAGCCGAACTCGGTGCCGCAGCGGGAGCAGGTGAGACGGCGCGGTTCCTGCATTGAGGATTCTTTCGGAATTGTCATGATTTGCGCAAAAGCTGTGCCGTCATTTTCATGTCGGGTTCATCTCCCGCCGCGGTATATTATCCGCCGCGCACAGACCAGGAAAGCGGTTGGCAATCCGCGAAGGACAAATCGATGGCCCGCGATTCGCAAGCCGCCCTCGTCGCGCTCAACCGCTTCGGCTTCGGCGCCCGCGGCGGGGCATCCGGCGATCTGATCAACGCGGCGTCCGATCCGCGCGGTTTCGTGAAGGCGGAACTGGCGCGCCCCAACGGCGTGCTGCTGGAAGCGCCCGGCCTGCTATCGACGCCGCAACTCGGCCAGGCCGTGTTCGCCTATCAGGACGAGGTCAAGCAGGCGCGCGAGGCCGCCGCCAAGGCCGGCACGCCGCCCGAAGCACAGCCGCCGCAGCCGCCGGCCGATCAGAAGCCCGGGCCCCGCCGCAATCTCTCGCTGAACACGGCTGCGACCGAGATCGCCGGCCAGATGGCCGAAGCCAAGCCGGCCGACGCTGCGGCGAAGCCCGAGACCATGCAGCCGAACATGGCTGCACCGCCGGCCGCAAAACCTGCACCGCAGCCGCTCAACGTGATCCAGAAAACCTTTCGTGCCGAAGCGCTGGCGCGCTTGCAGCGTGCGACGCTGGTCGAGTGCGGCTTCACCGAGCGGCTGGTCGTGTTCTGGTCCAACCATTTCTGCATCTCCGCGAGCAAGGGCGAGCTGGCGCGAATCTGGGCCGGCGCGTTCGAGCGCGAGGCGATCCGGCCGCACGTGCTTGGGCGCTTCGCCGACATGCTCAAGGCGGTCGAGCAGCATCCGGCGATGCTGTTCTTCCTCGACAACCAGCAATCGCTCGGGCCGGACTCGCGGGCGGGGCAGAACCGCAAGCGCGGGCTCAACGAAAATCTCGCGCGCGAGATCATGGAGCTGCATACGCTCGGCGTCGGCGGCGGCTACACGCAGGAGGACGTCACCTCGCTCGCGCGCATCATCACGGGCTGGACCTTTGCCGGAAGGCAAGGCGGGCTCGGCACACCCGGCTCCTTCGCCTTCAACGTCAATGCACACCAGCCCGGGCCGCAAGTGCTGCTCGGCAAGACCTACGAGCCGACGGGGCTGGCGCAGGGCGAGGCGGCGCTCGCCGACATCGCCCGGCATCCTTCGACCGCGAATTTCATCGCGACCAAGCTCGTCAGTCATTTTGTCGCCGACGATCCGCCTCAGGCATTGGTCGCGCGCCTGCGCGACGTCTTCGTCAAGACCGACGGTGATCTCAAGGCCATGGCGACCGCGTTGGTCGATTCTGACGAGGTCTGGAAGGCGCCGCTGACCAAGATGCGCAGCCCTTACGATTTCCTGGTCGCGAGCGGCCGGCTGCTCGCGCGCGTGCCGGAGGATCCCGGCGCCTATCTGAACGGTCTCAATCTGCTCGGCCAGCCGCTGTGGTCGCCGTCCGGTCCCAACGGTTTCCCGGACACCGTTGCGGCCTGGGCCGCGCCCGAAGGCATGAAGCTGCGGCTCGACATCGCCGCGCAGATGGGCGCGCGGCTCGGCAACAACATCGACCCGCTCGACCTGCTGGAATTCGCAGCGGCAGACGCGGCGTCGATCGAAACGCGAAGGACCATCGAGCGCGCGGAATCGCGCCAGCAGGCGCTGGCGCTGCTGCTGATGTCGCCGGAAATGCAGAGGAGATGATGATGATCGACTGCGTCGAGAACCGGCTCCTCACCTCGCGCCGCGGCCTCCTGCTCGGCGGGGCCTCCTTCGCGGCCTGGGCCTATTTGCCGAAATTCGCGCGCGCGGCCGACGGTCGCGATCCCCGGCTGATCGTGGTGATCCTGCGCGGTGCGCTCGACGGGCTCTCGACCGTCGCGCCGGTCGGCGACCCCGATTATGCCGGCCTGCACGGGTCGATCGCGCTCGCGGCGGACGGCGCGCATCCCGCGATCATGCTCGATTCCTTCTTCGCGCTGCATCCGGCTATGCCGGAGTTCGCGCGCATGTATCGCGACATGCATGGCGCGGTGATCCACGCGGTGGCGACGCCCTACCGCGACCGTTCGCATTTCGACGGCCAGGACGTGCTCGAAAGCGGCTATGCCGGCCCCGGCCGGGTGCAGTCCGGCTGGCTCAACCGCGCGCTGGAAGCGCTGCCGCGCGGCGAGCGCGTCTCGAGCGGCCTTGCGGTCGGGCCGACCACGCCGCTGGTGCTGCGCGGCAATGCGCCCACCGTCGGCTGGGCGCCGGTGGCGCTGCCGCAGGCCGACGACGACACCGCGATGCGGCTCGTCGATCTCTACCGTCACCGCGATCCCGCGTTGGCGATGGCCCTCTCGCAGGGCCTCCAGTTGGAGAAGGCCGCAAGCGGCGACGACATGAAGCCGAAGGGCGGCAATCAGGTCGCGCAGATGCGCCAGGTCGCGCGCGGCGCAGCCAAGCTGATGGCGGCCGACGACGGCCCGCGCATCGCCGCGCTCGCCTTCGACGGCTGGGATACGCACGCCAATGAAGGCGGCCCGGTCGGGCGTCTCGCCTTCCTGCTCGGCGGGCTCGACGGCGCGCTCGCCGAATTCGAGAGCGGCCTCGGCGAGCGCTGGCGCGACACCGTCGTCGTCGTCGCAACCGAATTCGGCCGCACCGCGCGCATCAACGGCACCGACGGCACCGATCACGGCACCGCCACCGTCGCGCTGCTCGCCGGCGGCGCGGTGAAGGGCGGCCGCGTCATCTCCGACTGGCCGGGCCTCAAGCCCGCCAACCTCTATGAGGCCCGCGACCTCAAGCCCACCACGGACTTGCGCTCCGTGATCAAGGGCGTGCTGCAAGGCCAGTTTGGCCTGTCCGATCGCGTGCTGGCCGAGACGGTGTTCCCGGACAGCGCAAGCGCAAGGCCGATGAAGGGATTGGTGGCCTAATCCACAAACGCCGTCATTCCGGGGTGCGCCTCTTGGCGCGAGCCCGGAATCCATACTCCCGATCGGGGTTATGGATTCCGGGCCTGCGCCTTGCGGCGCATCCCGGAATGACGAGATAATCGCCTGAGCATCAGGAGAGACCACCCATGTACATCGCCATGAACCGCTTCCGCGTCGCCAAGGGCTCCGAGGCCGCCTTCGAGCAGGTCTGGCTCTCGCGCGACACGCATCTGGACAAGGTGCCGGGCTTCGTCGAATTCCATCTGCTGCGCGGCCCCGAGCTCGAGGACCACACGCTGTATGCCTCGCACACCGTGTGGGCGAACCACGCGGCGTTCGAGGCGTGGACCAAGTCGGAGGCTTTTCGGGCCGCGCATCACAAGGCCGGCGACAACAAGCCGCTTTATCTCGGCCATCCGCAATTCGAAGGCTTCGAAGTGATGCAGACGGTGGGGCGCGGCGCGAAATAGCGCCGCGCTTCAAACGTCAGCCCAGGGTGATCGTGTCGATCTCGGCAAGATCATCAGTGCTGAGCTTCCACGCGATCGCCTTGACGTTTTCCTCGATCTGCTCGACGCGGGTGGCGCCGGCGATCACGCTCGACACCTGCGGGCGCGCGGCGAGCCAGGAGAAGGCAAGCTCGAGCATGCTGTGGCCGCGCGCCTTGGCGAAGGCCTGGAGCTTCTCGACGATGTCCTCGTTGCGCGGAGTGACGTAGCGGTCGCGCAGCCGCGGCACCTTGCCGAAGCGGGTGTCGTCAGGCGCGCTCTCGCCCTTCCGGTACTTTCCGGTCAGGAGTCCGCTGGCGAGCGGGAAGAACGGCAACAGGCCGAGCTTGTATTCCGTTGCTGCCGGCAGCAAGTCCTTCTCGATGTCGCGCACCACCAGGGAATATTCGTCCTGGCAGGAGACGAAGCGGCTGACATTCATCGCGCGTGCGACGTACTCGGCCTCGGCGATCCGCCAGGCCGGAAAGTTCGAATTGCCGATGTAGCGGACCTTGCCCTGCCGGACGAGATCGTCGAGCGCGCGCAAGCTCTCCTCGATCGGCGTCAGCGGGTCATAGTCGTGCTGCTGGTAGAGATCGATGTAGTCGGTCTTCAGCCGCTTCAGGCTCGCTTCCACGGCGGCCATGATGTAGCGGCGCGAGGCGCCCTGCTTGGTTCCGTCCTCCGCCATCGGCTTGGAATATTTCGTCGCCAGCACGATGTCCTTGCGGCGATCGCCCAGCACAGTGCCGAGCACGTTTTCCGAGCCGCCCATGTTCGAATAGATGTCGGCGGTGTCGAACAGCGTGATGCCGAGGTCGAGCGCGCGATGGATCACCTTGCGCGAGGTCTCGAGGTCGGTGCGCTGGCCGAAATTGTTGCAGCCGAGCCCGACCGCAGACACGCGAAGGCCGGAGGCGCCGAGATTGCGAATTTCCATGGGAGATCCTGTCAGACGAGCAGCAGCACATTGTGACCGCGGTGCACCGCGCCAGCAAGCTGCTCGCCGCGCTGCTGCCATGCCGGCAGAGCGGACAAAAAAATGCGGCCCCTGTCAGACGCGGCGACTGACGGGGACCGCTTTGGGGCGCTTGATCGGTGACGGGGGGCCTGATCAGACGCAGGTGGAGCCTAGTCCCGCTATGTAACGCGTAGGTGACAGCGGGAGTTATCCACAGGCTGCGTGCGAGGATCAGAACAGCTTGCGATAGACGATGAAGCCGGACCGCTCCGCGACCTTGTCGTACAGGCGCTGCGCCGTGACGTTGGTCTCGTGCGTCTGCCAGTAGACCCGCGGCGATCCCGCCAGTTTCGCCCGCTCGTACACGCCATGGATCAGCGCCGAGGCGACGCCCTTGCCGCGCGCGGCCTCCAGCGTGAACAGATCCTGCAAATAGCAGGACGGCTCGATCGCGGTGGTGCTGCGATGGAACAGGTAGTGCGTCAGCCCGAGCAGCCGGCCGTCGCTTTCGGCGACCAGCGCATGCACGGGTTCATAGGCATCGAAGAAGCGCTGCCACGTCATCCGCGTGATCTCGGGCGCGAGCGCGGTCGGGCCCGAACGGCCGTAGAAGGCGTTGTAGCCGTCCCACAGCGGCAGCCATTGATCGTAGTCCTGCTTGGTGACGGAGCGAACGGTGAGCGACATCTGGAAATTCCGCGATCGATGAAGCAACCTTCATACGTGATGAAGGGCGCGTCGATCAATCGTGCTGTGACGCTATTCCGCGGCGCGCAGGTGCCGGATCAGCCTGCGGCCGGTGGGGTCACGCAGCGAACGGTAATAGTCGGCGCGCGAGGGCGCATCGGTGTGGCGCACGAGGTCGGTTACCGGGGTGTAGCTCAGCATGCGCCCGCCATCGGGCAGCGCGGCGCAGACGAAGCGCAGCACCTCGCCACTGCGCAAGGCGATGTTGATCGGCGTGGCATCGCCGATGCGCACCATCTCCATGCGCTGCGCGATGAAGGTGGCGAGCTCGTCCTCCGGCAGCTCGAACGCGCCGGTGTCGCGGCCGTGATACATCAGCGCGACGAAGGGCGGCTTGCCGTCGGCGATGTCGTCCGGCACCGCAAAATAATCGCGGAACGCGCAGTTGATGAATTCGGCGCGCGTCTCGGCATCCAGCAGCACGATGCCGATATCGACCTGGTCGAGCGCGGCCGACAGCCGCGCGGCGGTGGCGTGGCTCTGGCGCTCGGCGGCAAAGGTGCCGAGCAGCCGTTCGCGCATCAGGCCGCTGATCGCGGCAGTGCCGGCGGTCGTCACCGCGAGGAGGCCGAGCTGCGCCAGATCCGCGGTCGCCAAGGGCATGGCGCGGTGGAAGAACAGGAGCAGCACCGTGCCGGTCACGGCGAGGGCTGCGCTGGTGATGGCGGAGGCGAAACCCGACAGCGCGCCGGCAAGCGCCACGATGCAGACGAGCAGCGGTGCGGGCGAGGGGATGGCGCGATCGAAAAGGATCGCCAGCAGCAGGGTCGCCGCTGTCAGCACCGGACCACAGATCGCACGCCATCCGTATCGCATGGGCCTGTCTCGTTCCTCCCTGAACGAGGTAAGGCGGCAACAGTGACTGATGGTTGCACCGGTGCGGTGCGAATTCGTGCGAAGTGCTTAAGGGCGGCTTGCGGCGGTGCGCAAAGCTTTCGGATGATTTTAGACCAAGTGCGCGTGCCTGACGCGTTGCTGCGACGCGGGCGCATTCAGCGTCGAGGTGCCCGAGCTCTTGCGCATGCCGGTGAAAATCAACAGCGACGCCGCGACCAGGATGGCCGCAGTCAGGGTGATTGCAACGACTACCACAGGTGACTTCATCGACGTCCTGTCGCGATGCCGGTCGGCGCGGGTCACGCGGCGCCCTGAAGGCTGGTCCAGGATGAAACGGGAATCAGACCGGCAGGCCCATCGCCATGGTCGCCTTGGTCGACAGCACCGTCAGGGTGACGATCAGGCACAGCGAGAGCGCGGCGACGGCGAGCGAGGCCGCGACCGCGTTGGTCAGCCGGGAAGACGAAACGGTAGCGGGTTGGCCCTGAAAGCCTGCCGTGCCGGACGCCCGAATCATGGGTCTAAATCCTTCAACGTGCGAGCGAATCACCCGCGACGTTCCAGAATTTCCCAGTTTCAACCGGCAATATTGCGGCGGCTGCCGCAACGAAAATGGCGGGATTGCGGCAAAGACGACCCTTATGCCCGCTATTCGCCCGGGCCCGCGCCATCAGGCGCTGGCGGCGATGCTGGCGGGGTCGTCGATGTCGGCCGGCCGCCAGTCCATCGCGACGAAGCCGGGCGCGGCCTCGACGCGCTTCAGCCAGTCCCGGATCGCCGGGAAGGTCGAAAGGTCGAAATCGCAGCGGTCGGCGAGATGGGTGTAGCCGTACAGCGCGATGTCGGCGACCGTGAGCTGGCGCGCGGCAAAATAGGCGTTGGTCTTGAGATGGTTCTCCATCACCTGGAGCGCGCCATAGCCGCGTTCCATCCAGTCCTCCAGCGAATGGGTCTGGAGGTCGCGGCCGCCCTTGACCAGCGACAGCCAGAAATAGGCGGCGCCGATGTTCGGCTCGAGCGCGTGCTGCTCGAAGAACATCCATTGCAGCGCCTCGGCGCGATCGATGCGGTTCTCCGGCGCGAGCGGCGTGCCGACGGCGACGTACCAGAGGATGGCGTTGGACTCGGCGAGATAACGGTTGCCGTCGACCTCGAGAAGCGGCACCTGGCCTGACGGGTTCTTGGACAGAAAGTCCGGCGTCCGGCTCTCGCCGCGCAGAATGTCCACCTCGACCGCTTCGTAAGGCAAGTTCAACAGCGCCAGCGCAAGGCGGACCTTGTAGCTGTTGCCGGAGCGTTGCATCGAATAGAGCTTGTACATTCTGGGAGTTCTAAACCGAGGACGGGAAGGCGCGGCGCTTGTTGCCCCGCAACGCGGCTAAACAATGATGCCGATGCGAATCCGCCGCAAGAGCCAGCCAATAGAAAAACTCGAAAACCCTACCGCACTGCAACGCCACGGAAGATCATTTCCACGCGACGATGCAAATCAGATCACGCTTGCGTCAACGTGTGGATGCGTTGCTCCGCGAGAGGGGCGATCGGTTCAGGGCGCCATGCTTCCACATCGTGATGGCCGGGCATAGCCGTCCGAAGGACGGCGTCGCTTTCGCTCGCCTATGTCCCGGCCATCCACGCCTCGCCGCACGGCAGAAAGAACGTGGATGCCCGGGTCCTTCGGACGGCTAAGCCTGGGCATGACGACGGTCTGGTTTGGCGACGGCAAACACGCAAAATTGCTCCGAGGACAGGCCTTGCCGGATATGAGGGATTCGGACGGCAAAGTTACGGAATATTGCGGGAAATCCCGCCTCGAAACGCCGGAATCCGTAAACTTTTTCGAGATCGGGCCGAAGTTTCTTGCGGCGCAGCGGCACACGTTTTAGGGTGGCTTCATTCCCACAATCAGAGTCGTGACGACCCATGGGTCACGACGCTTGTCAGGAGATGACGATGTCCTTCCTTGCCGCTGCGCTCGACCGTGTGAAGCCGTCCGCGACCATCGCGGTCACGGATAAAGCACGCGCGCTGAAAGCGGCGGGCCGCAACGTCATCGGCTTAGGTGCCGGCGAGCCCGACTTCGACACGCCCGCCAACATCAAGCTGGCGGCGATCCACGCCATCGAAGCCGGCAAGACCAAGTACACCGCGGTCGACGGCATCCCCGAGCTGAAGGAAGCCATCATCGCGAAGTTTCAGCGCGAGAACGGCGTCGTCTAACAAGCCGAACCAGGTCATCGTCGGCACCGGCGGCAAGCAGGTGCTCTACAACGCGCTGATGGCGACCATCAATCCGGGCGACGAGGTGATCATCCCGGCGCCGTACTGGGTCAGCTATCCCGAGATGGTGGCGCTCGCCGGCGGCGAGCCGGTGCCGGTGGTCTGCACCGCGGCGACCGGCTTCAAGCTCGGGGCCGAAGCGCTCGAGCGCGCGATCACGCCGAAGACCAAATGGGTGATCCTGTGCTCGCCGTCGAACCCGACCGGCGCTGCCTACACCAGGGCCGAGCTGAAGGCGCTCACCGACGTGCTGGTCAAGCACCCGCATGTGTGGGTGATGACCGACGACATGTACGAGCACCTCGTCTATGACGACTTCCAGTTCACCACGGTCGCGCAGGTCGAGCCCAGCCTCTACGACCGCACGCTCACCGTGAACGGCGTGTCGAAGGCCTATTGCATGACCGGCTGGCGCATCGGCTATGCCGGCGGCCCTGCCCAGCTCATCAAGGCGATGGCGACCATCCAGTCGCAGTCGACCTCGAACCCGTGCTCGATCGCGCAGTGGGCCTCGGTGGAGGCGCTGAACGGTCCGCAGGACTTCATCCCCGCCAACAACAAGGTGTTCAAGGAGCGCCGCGACCTCGTCGTCTCCATGCTCAACCAGGCGAACGGCATCGAGTGCCCGCGCCCCGAGGGTGCGTTCTACGTCTATCCGTCCTGCGCCGGCACGATCGGCAAGAAAGCGCCGTCGGGCAACGTGATCTCCAACGACGAGCAGTTCGTCACCGAGCTGCTGGAGACCGAAGGCGTCGCCGTAGTGCAGGGTTCGGCCTTCGGCCTCGGCCCGGCGTTCCGCATCTCCTACGCGACCAAGACCTCGGACCTCGAAGACGCCTGCAAGCGCATCCAGCGCTTCTGCGGCAATCTCCGCTGAGCCTGTCGCAAATACCTATCGAAAAGGCCCGCCTCTGGCGGGCCTTTTTATTGTTTGCACGCTTATCGTCACGCGTGATCTGGCACCACTACGACTCTTGTGGCATAGAACGTCGCGCCTCGCTTGCAGGCGCGACTCTCTGCTCGCATCACATTCATCGCCGGAGACATTCATGCGCCGTTCGTTCATCTTCGCCGGGCTCACTGCCGCCAGCCTCGTTGCCTCCGTCGCAAACAGCGACGCTCAGCAGCAGCGGATGGTCCGGGTTGGCGTGCTCGAATGCCGCGGCGGTGCCAGCGTTGGCTTCATCGTGGGATCGGTGACCAATCTCGGCTGCGTCCTGCGTGCCGACGGTTTGCCGGAGGATCGCTATGTCGCGACCATCCGCAAAGTCGGTCTCGACATCGGCATCACCCAGGAGACGACGCTGGCCTGGGGCGTGTTCGCGCCGGTCGACCGGCTCGGCCCCGGCGATCTCTCCGGCAATTATGCCGGCGCGCAGGGCAGCGCTTCGGTCGGCGTCGGTATCGGTGGCAATGCGCTGGTCGGCGGCTCCAACAATTCGATCGCGCTCCAGCCGCTCAGCGTGCAGGGCCAGGTCGGACTCAACGTCGCCGCCGGCCTCGAAAGCCTGGAACTCCGCCCCGGCCGTTAACAATTATGCGTGTGATCGCGCCGTTCCACCGGCGCGATCACAAGGACGCACCGCAGCGACGTTTGACGCTTGCCAAATCTCGGGGACGGGCAGAGCATCCGCGTTTGCCGACCCAATCATGGGCCGAGCTCCACACCAAGGAGGCGGCGAATGGGACAAGACGTCAGAAGTCCCCGAGGTCCACGGTGCATTGCGCTGGTGGGCCCATTCCAAAGCGGTAAAACCACACTTCTTGAAGCGATATTGGCACGAACGGGCGCAATCCCGCGTGCCGGCAGCGTCGATGCCGGAACTTCCGTCGGCGACGCGACGCCCGAGGCCCGTCATCACAAGATGACCGTCGGCCTCACTGCCGCCACCACGAGTTTCATGGGCGACAGCTACACCTTCCTCGACTGTCCCGGTTCCGTCGAATTCGCCCACGACATGCGCGCCGCGTTGCCCGCGGTCGATGCCGCGGTCGTGGTCTGCGAAGCCGACGAGAAGAAGCTGCCCCAGCTTCAGATCATCCTGCGCGAGCTGGAGGAGCTGAAGATTCCGCGTTTCCTGTTCCTCAACAAGATCGACCGCGCCAACAAGCGCATCCGCGAGACGCTCGCAACGCTCCAGCCCGCCTCGCGCGTGCCGCTGGTGCTGCGCCAGATCCCGATCTGGAAGGACGAGTTGATCGAGGGCTTCGTCGATCTCGCGCTGGAGCGCGCTTTCATCTATCGCGAGCACAAGGCCTCCGAGGTCATCGCGCTCGCAGGCGGCGATCGCGACCGCGAGAAGGAGGCCCGCTTCTCGATGCTGGAGAAGCTCGCCGACCACGACGATGCGCTGATGGAACAACTGCTCGAAGACATCCAGCCGCCGCGCGACGCCGTGTTCGACGATCTCGCCCGCGAATTGCGCGAAGGGCTGATCTGCCCGGTGCTGCTCGGCGCCGCGGCGCGCGAAAACGGCGTGCTGCGCCTGATGAAGGCGCTGCGCCACGAGGCGCCGGGTGTTGCGGAGACTGCAAAGCGTCTCGGCGCACCGGAGAGCAAGGACGCGCTTGGCTACGTCTTCAAGACGCTGCATTCGCAGCATGGCGGAAAGCTGTCGCTGACGCGGCTGCTCGCCGGCCATCTCGACGACGGTGCCACGCTGCAATCCTCCTCCGGCGGCGCGGGGCGCATCTCCGGCATCCTCGCCGTCAACGGTGCCTACGACACCAAGCGCGCCGCGGCGGAAGCCGGCGACACGGTCGCGCTCGCCAAGCTCGATCCGGTCAAGACCGGCGACATGGTCTCGAGCGGCAAGACCCAGCCGGCGGCGCTGGTCACGGCAGAACCGACATCGGCAGTGCTTGCGATCTCGGTCGCGGCCACCGACCGCAAGGACGACGTCAAGCTCGGCCAGGCGCTGACGCGGCTGCATGAGGAGGATCCCTCGCTCATGGTCGTGCAGAACGCAAAGACCCACGACACCGTGCTGTGGGGCCAGGGCGAGATGCATCTGCGCGTCGCCAGCGAACGCCTGCGCGATCGCTTCGGCGTCAAGGTCACCTCGCAGCCGCCCGCGATCGGCTATCAGGAGACCATCCGCAAGCCGATCACCCAGCGCGGGCGTCACAAGAAGCAGTCCGGCGGCCACGGCCAGTTCGGCGATGTCGTGCTCGACATCAAGCCGCTGCCGCGTGGCGACGGCTTCAAATTCGCCGAGAAGGTGGTGGGCGGCGCGGTGCCGCGCAACTACATCCCGGCGGTGGAAGAAGGTGTCGTCGACGGGCTCACGCGCGGTCCGCTCGGTTTCCCCGTTACCGACGTGCAGGTGACGCTGACCGATGGCTCCTATCACAGCGTCGATTCCTCCGATCTCGCCTTCCGCACCGCCGCGCGGGTCGGACTTAATGAAGGCCTGCCGCAATGCCAGCCGGTATTGCTGGAGCCGATCCACGTGGTCGAGATTGTCTGCCCGACGGATGCCACCGCCAAGATCAACGCGATCCTGTCGGCGCGGCGCGGCCAGATCCTCGGCTTCGACACCCGCGACGGCTGGAGCGGTTGGGACTGCGTCCGCGCCATGATGCCGGAAGCCGAGATCGGCGAGCTGATCGTCGAGCTGCGCTCGGCCACGGCTGGCGCCGGCAGCTTCACCCGTACGTTCGACCACATGGCCGAAGTCACGGGCCGCGCCGCCGACCAGATCATCGCCGCGCATCAGCACGCGGCGTGACTCTGTCTCTCGCGCAGTGAGGGAAGCACGCTCTCTCACTCCCTCTCCCCGTTCTTACGGGGAGAGGTGGGGTGAGGGGCTGTATCCACGCGCACGGCGAAAGTTGGACTCACGCAGCCTCCTCCTCTCCGTCATTGCGAGCGCAGCGAAGCAATCCAGACTGTCTGGTCGATCGCGACGTGCTGGTCTATCGCATCACCGGCGCGTTTCTCTTCGACGCCGCCTCCGCGATCGGAAGCGTGCTCGACGGCATCGCCGACAAGCGCAAGGGCTTGGTGGTCGATTTCGCCGCGGTGCCGTTCCTGGATTCGACGGCGGCCAACGTGCTCGGTCGCGTCGCCGCCAAGGCCCACCGCCGGGGCATCCGGCTGCTCATCACCGGCGCCTCGCCCGCCGTCCGCCGCGCGCTGCTCACCCTTGGCGTCACCCCGCCCCGCGCGCGCTATCGCGTGACCATCGCGCGCGCGGTCGCCGACATCAAGGGCGGCGCGGCTCTGTCCGCGGCCGATGATATGGCCGCGACCTGACGGCGCGCACCTTCTCAAGCCGGCGCCGCATCACGGCCTTGCGGAAGCGCTGTGCGGGAATCGTGCCCGCGCGCTTGACAGAGCCCGCGGGACGCGAAATGGATCGCCTCCGATACGATCCGGGGAGAAGATGACCGTGACCAAGGCTCCCGCAGCCTGTTTGATCGGATGGCCCGCCGCGCATTCGCGCTCGCCGCTGATCCATCATTATTGGCTGCGCACGCTCGGTATCGCCGGCGGCTATGTCATCGAGGCCGTCCCGCCCGAGGATCTCCGCGATTTCGTGCTGCGGCTGTCGCTGCGCGGCTTCGTCGGCGCCAACGTCACCATCCCGCACAAGGAGGGCGTGCTGGCGCTGTCGACGCCAGATGCGCGCGCCAAGGCCGTCGGCGCCGCCAACACGCTGTGGTTCGAGGACGGCGAGCTGCGCTCGACCAACACCGACGTCGAGGGCTTCATCAACAATCTCGATGCCAGCGCGCCCGGCTGGGACACGGCCGAGGAGGCGCTGGTGCTCGGGGCCGGCGGCTCCGCGCGCGCGGTCGTGTTCGGCCTGCGCGAGCGCGGCATCAAACGCATCCATCTCGCCAATCGCACCATCGCGCGGGCCGAGACGCTGGCGAAGCAGTTCGGGCCGAACGTGCAGCCCGTTACGTGGGACGGGATCGACGACGTGCTGCCGCGTGCAAAACTTCTCGTGAACACGACCTCGCTCGGCATGCGCGGTCAGCCTTCACTCGATGTTGATGTTGCACGCCTGCCGCAGGCGGCCGTCGTCGCCGATCTCGTCTATGTTCCCCTGGTGACGCCGCTGCTCGCCGCAGCAAAGGCACGCGGCCTCAGGACCGCCGACGGTCTCGGCATGCTGCTGCACCAGGCCGTGCGCGGCTTCGAGCTGTGGTTCGGCCGGCGGCCGCGGGTCACGGCCGAGCTGCGCGCATTGGTCGAGGCCGATCTCACAAAGTCTTGAAAGAATAGCGCGCGGTCTTCGGAGTTCTCTATCCGTGGGGACAATCGGAGACCATCATGTCTGTTCAACGTGCAACTTTCACACGTCCGCTCATCGCCGTCGCGATGGTGGCCGCTTCCACCCTCTATGCCTTCGCGCAAAGGGCGCCGGTGCCGACGCGGGTGCGCGGCACGATCGAGAGCGTCAACGGCGACATCCTGCAGGTCAAGTCGCGCAGCGGCGAGGACGTCAAGCTCCACATCGCCTCCGATGTGCGCGTGTCCGGCATTACCAAAATTTCACTCGCCGACATCAAGCCCGGCTCCTTCGTCGGCGCCACCACCGTGCCGGGACCTGACGGCGGCGACAATGCCGTCGAGGTGCATGTGTTTCCGGAGAGCATGCGCGGCACCGGCGAAGGCTCGCGCCCCTATGACCTCAAGCCCAACTCGAGCATGACCAACGCCACGGTGTCGGAGAGCGTGGTCGGCAGCGACGGCCATACGCTGCTGGTCAAGTACAAGGACGGCGAGAAGAAGGTGTTCGTCCCCGACAACACGCCGGTGGTGACCTTCGTGCCCGGCGACAAGACCGACCTGAAGGCCGGCGCCAAGGTGATCGCCTTCATGAAGCAGTTGCCGGACGGCTCGTTCGAGACCAACCGCGTCAACGTCGGGCGCGACGGCCTCACGCCGCCGATGTGATCGTCACGGCCGGGAATAGCGGCGGTCACACGGGGTTGCCGTGTTTGACCGTCGCAACTCCCTGGAGGGGATAATCATGCCGAAGCTGAACACCTGGATGCCGCGTGCCGTCGCGGCAGCCTTCGCGACCTTTATCGCTGTTTCCTCTGTCTCGGCGCAGCAGGCGCCGACGGTGCGCATCCGCGGCACCATCGCGAACGTCGACGGCAACATGCTCGACATCAAGACGCGTGAAGGCAGCGACGTGAATGTGCGCATGACCGACAACGTCGCGGTCTTCGCCGTGGTGAAGACGGAGCTGTCGGAGATCAAGGAAGGCTCCTATATCGGCGTCACCGCCATGCCGGAGCCCGACGGCACCCAGAGGGCGATCGCGGTGCATATCTTCCCGGAGAACCAGCGCGGCGCGGCCGAAGGTTTTCGGCCCTGGGACGCGCGCGCCAACTCGACCATGACCAATGCCACCGTGACGCAGACCGTGAAGGGCACCGACGGTCAGAACATCACGGTGAAATACAAGGACGGCGAGAAGAAAGTCGTGGTGCCGCCGGATACCCCGATCGTCAGCTTCGTCGCCAGCGACAGGTCCGAGATCAAGCCGGGCGCCAAGCTGATCATCTTCGGCGCGGCGAAGAAGGAGGACGGCTCGCTGGAAGCGAACCGCGTCAACGTCGGCAGGGACGGGATTACGCCGCCGATGTGAGGGGGCGAGATATGAGGCGCGACTACTGCCACAAATTCCGTCGTCCCGGACAAGCGCGCCCTTAGGCGCGCGCAGATCCGGGATCCATAACCACAAGATGAAGTTGTTGCGCGAAGCAGGTCACTCCGAGTCCCCGTAACCGCGCCTGCCTGTGGTTATGGATCCCGGCCTGCGCCGGGACGACAGCCGAGATTGTGGAGGCTTTCGAGCGCCTCGGAATCGTAGGGTGGGCAAAGGTGTGCCTGCGCCGTGCCCACCATCGATCCGCAGACCTGCAGGATGGTGGGCACGCTTTCGCTTTGCCCACCCTACGGCACCGACGCTGCGGTCACACCGCGATGATGTGATCGTCGATCTCCTCGATCCTGTTGACGCCGCACAGGCCCATGGTCGTCAGCAGTTCCTTCTGGATGATGTCGATCGCCTTGGCGACGCCGGCCTGGCCGCCGGCCCCTAAGCCATAGGCATAGGCGCGGCCGATCATGCAGGACTTTGCGCCGAGCGCGAGCGCGCGCATCACGTCCTGGCCGGAGCGGATGCCGCCGTCGAACATGATCTCCATCCTGTCACCGACAGCATCGACGATCTCGGGCAGCACCTCGATCGAGGACGGTGCGCCGTCGAGCTGCCGGCCGCCATGGTTGGAGACCACGATCGCCTGCGCGCCGGTCTTCGCGGCGAGTTCGGCGTCCTCGACATCGAGAATGCCCTTCAGGACCAGCTTGCCCGGCCAGATGCTGCGGATCCAATCGATGTCGTTCCAGTTCAGCGAGGTGTCGAACTGCGAGTTGATCCAGGTCGACAGCGACGTGATGTCGTCGCTGACCTTCAGGTGGCCGGCGAGATTGCCGAAGGTGCGGCGCTTGCCCTGCAACACACCCGACACCCAGGCCGGCTTGGTGGCGAAATCGATCAGCTTCGAGAGCGACCATTCCGGCGGCACGGTCATGCCGTTCTTGATGTCCTGGTGGCGCTGGCCGATCACCTGGAGATCGACGGTCAGCACCAGCGCCGAGCATTTCGCCGCGATCGCGCGTTCGATCAGCGCCTTGATGAAGCCGCGGTCCTTCATCACGTAGAGCTGGAACCAGAACGGCTTCTCGACACTGGCGGCGATGTCCTCGATCGAGCAGATCGACATCGTCGACTGCGTGAACGGGATGCCGGCGGCCTGTGCGGCGCGGCAGGCGTGGATCTCGCCGTCGCCATGCTGCATGCCCAGCAGGCCCACGGGCGCGAGCACCAGCGGCATGGTCGAGGTCTCGCCGAGGATCGTGGTCGAGGTGTCGCGCTTGGAGACGTCGACCAGGATGCGCTGGCGGAACTTGATCGCCTGCATGTCCTCGCGGTTGGCGCGCAGCGTTTCCTCGGCATAGGAGCCGCGGTCGCAATAATCGAAGAACGCCTTCGGCACGCGGCGCTTATGCAGCGCGCGAAGATCGTCGATACAGGTGATGTGCTTCATGAACGTGTCCCCGGGCCCGTCTCGTATCCGAAAGTCTTGCATCGGAAGATCGAGGGGTCATCTAGCATGGTTGGATGCACAGCCAAATCGTTTGAGAGGAGGGTGCCATGACGAGACCGCACGCCGCACCGACACCGGAAGAGATCAAGGAGAAAAAGGATCTCGAGGACGCCCTGGAGGAGGGCCTCGAAGAGACCTTCCCGGGCTCGGATCCCGTCAACGTCACCCAGCCGGCGCCGAGCCGCGGCGACGGCCATGTGAAGCGCTCCAAATAGGGGCGGGTTCCGCCCCATTTCGGTTCCCTAACGGGAAATATAGTGTTAACAATTAGTTAGCGGGCCGAAGGCGGCCCCTATTCCGTAATGATTAATCACATTTTTTGAAGCCAAGTTAGCCGTGATGGCCTTATAAGACCTCAGCAAATCAGGGATGCGGGGCCCGTTCGGGCACTCCGTGGTTGTAGAGGGGATTCCCTGGTTGTTGCGTGGGGGACGATATGAGCCGCAAATATTTCGGGACGGACGGGATTAGGGGCCGCGCCAACGGACTGATCACGCCGGAGCTCGCGCTCAAGGTCGGCCAGGCCGCGGGCCTTGCGTTTCAGCGCGGTGACCACCGCCATCGGGTCGTGATCGGCAAGGACACCCGCCTGTCCGGCTACATGATCGAATATGCGATGGTCGCCGGCTTCACCTCGGTCGGCATGGACGTGCTGCTGGTCGGCCCGATGCCGACGCCGGCGGTTGCGATGCTGACCAAGTCGATGCGCGCCGATCTCGGCGTGATGATCTCGGCCTCGCACAATTTGTTCGAGGACAACGGCATCAAGCTGTTCGGTCCGCAGGGCTTCAAGCTCTCCGACGACGTCGAGAAGCAGATCGAGCAGCTGCTCGACGAGCCCATCGACAAGCGGCTGGCGCAGAGCGCGAGCCTCGGCCGCGCCCGCCGTATCGACGGCGTGCATGACCGCTACATCGAATTCGCCAAGCGCACGCTGCCGCGCGATCTGTCGCTCGACGGGCTGCGCGTCGTCGTCGATTGCGCCAACGGCGCCGCCTACAAGGTGGTGCCGGAAGCGCTGTGGGAGCTGGGCGCCGACGTGGTGCCGATCGGCGTCGAGCCCGATGGCTTCAACATCAACAAGGATTGCGGCTCGACTTCGCCGGAAGCGCTGTCGAAGAAGGTGCGCGAGATGCGCGCCGACATCGGCATTGCGCTGGACGGTGACGCCGATCGCGTCATCCTGGTCGACGAGCGCGGCCATGTCGTCGACGGCGACCAGCTGCTCGCGGTGATCGCGCAGAGCTGGAAGGAAGACGGCCGGCTGTCGCGGCCGGGCATCGTCGCCACCGTGATGTCCAATCTCGGGCTCGAGCGCTTCCTGAAAGGGCAGGGGCTCGATCTCGTGCGCACGCCGGTCGGCGACCGCTACGTGCTCGAGCAGATGCTGAGCGGCGGCTACAATCTCGGTGGCGAGCAGTCCGGCCACATCATCCTGTCCGACTACGCCACCACCGGCGACGGCTTCGTTGCCGCCTTGCAGGTGCTGGCCGTGGTGCAGAAGTCGCGCCGGCCGGTGTCGGAAGTCTGCCACCGCTTCGATCCGCTGCCGCAGATCCTCAAGAACGTCCGGCACAAAGGCGGCAAGCCGCTCGACGATTCCGACGTCAAATCGGCGATCTCCGACGGCGAGAAGCGCCTCAACGGCCATGGCCGCCTGCTGATCCGCTCCTCCGGCACCGAGCCCGTGATCCGCGTCATGGGCGAAGGCGAGGACCGCATCCTGGTCGAGGACGTCGTCGACACGATCGTCTCGGCGCTCGGACAGGCGGCGGCCTGAGCTCTTCCTTCTCCCCTTGTGGGAGAAGGTGGCGCGAAGCGCCGGATGAGGGGTTCTATCCCTGACCACAGCTGCTAGATCGACTCGCGGAGGCAGACCCCTCACCCGTCTCGCCGCTGCGCGGCGATCCACCCTCTCCCACAAGGGGAGAGGGGCAGACGAGCGCATCCCAGCTATCGACGTTTGGCGGTGGTTCCACCGCCGCTTGCATCGTAACTAGCGGATGCGGCGGTTCGCCGCGCCTCCTGGGATTGGTCCGTTGAACAAGCCAGTCGTCGTACCTGCGGAAACGCTGACCGAGCCCGTCGTCGTCAGCGACGTGGCGCCCGCTGCCGCCAGGGCTGCGGGGCCGGCCTATGTCGTGCTCGCCGGCATCAGCTTCTCGCACTTCCTCAACGACACCATGCAGTCGCTGATCGCCTCGGTGTACCCGATCCTGAAGGACACCTACGCGCTCGACTTCGCGCAGATCGGCATGATCACGCTGGCCTTCCAGTTCACGGCCTCGCTGCTTCAGCCGGTGGTCGGGCACTACACCGACAAGAAGGCGCAGCCTTATTCGCTGGCGATCGGCATGGCCTCGACCTTCTTCGGTCTCTTGCTGCTCAGCGCCGCGCACCAATATCTCGTCATCCTCGTCGCCGCTGCGCTGGTCGGTCTCGGCTCGGCGGTGTTTCATCCGGAATCCGCGCGCATCGCGCGGCTCGCCTCCGGCGGCCGCTACGGCTTCGCGCAATCGGTGTTCCAGCTCGGCGGCAGCTTCGGCACGTCGATGGGCCCGGTGCTGGCGGCGCTGATCGTGGTGCCGTTCGGGCAGGGCAGCATCGCCTGGTTCTCCTCGATCGCGTTCCTTGCCATCGTCGTTCTCTGGCGCATCGGCCGCTGGTACGCGCCGCAGATCAAGGCGAAGAAGACGGCGGCGGTTCAAGCCCATCCTGACGCGCCGAGTTCGCGCCGCGTCGCGGTCGCGCTGCTCGTGCTGGTGGCCCTGCTGTTCTCGAAGCAGCTCTACGTCTCGAGCCTGTCGAGCTACTACATCTTCTATCTGATCGACCGCTTCGGCGTGTCGACGCAGGCCGCGCAGATCTATCTCTTCGTCTTCCTTGCCGCGAACGCGGTCGGCGCGTTTCTCGGTGGTCCGCTCGGGGATCGCTTCGGGCGCAAGATCGTGATCTGGATCTCGATTCTGGGCGCGCTGCCGTTCACGCTGGCGCTGCCTTATGCCGGGCTCCACGCCAGCGCGGTGCTCAGCGTCATCATCGGCCTGATCATCTCGTCGACGACGTCGTCGATCATCGTGTTCGCGCAGGAACTGGTGCCGCACCGCTTCGGCATGATCTCCGGCGTGTTCTTCGGCGTCGCCTTCGGCATCGGAGGCCTCGGCGCGGCCGTGCTCGGCAAGCTCGCCGACCACACCTCGATCGAGTTCGTCTATCAGGTCTGCGCTTACCTCCCGGCGATCGGGCTGCTCGCCGTGTTCCTGCCAAAACTGCCGCGGCACGCGCGTTAACAGATCCTTTTTTGCAGCAACGCGGCTTCATACATCGTTAGCAAATGAGGACAAAGGGCGCTGCATTTTTGCAACGCTTCCGCCGCATCCGCGTGTACAGTCAGAAAAAATCAACCTTAAAAATTAGGGTTAAGTGGCGCTTAAACATTTGCTGCCATCGTCCGGGCCGTGAGTTTCCAGAACGTGAGGCGTCTGCATTTTGCCTCACCGGCCATAAGGACGAAGCCAATGCGTAGCGTTAAGTCTCTCCTTGCCGCGGGTGCGGCATCCCTGATCTCGTCGATGGCGTTCGCCGCCGATATGCCGATCGCGGCGCCCCCTCCCATGTACGCGCCGCCGGCTCCGCCCGCCGACTTCGGCGGCTGGTATCTGCGCGGTGACATCGGCATGACCAACCAGCGCGCCAAGAGCATCGAGGCCACCGTAGCGCCCGGGTTTACGAAGACGACGGAGGGACTCGGCTTCGACTCGTCCCCGCTGTTCGACCTCGGCGTCGGCTATCGCTTCAACAACTGGTTTCGTGCGGACGTGATCGGCCAGTACCGGGGCAAGGCCAACCTGCATGGTGCGGACAACGTCATTGGGCCCGGCTTCGTCGGTTCCGACAACTACAGCGGCAGCAAGTCCGAGTGGGTCGTCATGGCCAACGCCTATGTCGATCTCGGCACCTGGTGGTGCATCACCCCGTTCATCGGCGCCGGTGTCGGCGGCTCCTACAACAAGATCAGCGGCTTCCGCGACGACGGCATTGCCTATCTCGCCGCACTGACCCCGACCCCGAGCGCCAGCGTTGCCTACTTCGCCGACAGCGGAAAGTGGAACTTCGCCTGGGCCGCCCACGCCGGTCTCGCCTACAAGGTCAATCCCGGGTTCACCGTCGAACTGGCCTACAGCTACATGAACCTCGGCGACGCGGCGCCCGGCAACTTCCGCTTGTTCGACAACAGCGCTTCGGGCCCGACCTCGATCAAGCTCAAGGAGCTCACCTCGCACGACCTCAAGCTCGGCGTGCGCTGGGATCTCAACAGCCCGCCGGCCTACGTGCCGCCGCCGCTCGTCACCAAGGGCTGATCGTCAGCCTCATCGGTTAGGACTTCTTAACGGCGCGGGATCATCCCGCGCCGTTTTGCTTTGCGTATTTTTCATTGCTCGCGGCGACGAAGGGCTCCGGCGCAACCATTGGTTAAGGTTAACGAGCCATGATCATGGCGAAAGTTCGAGTTCGATTTGGAGCGTTGCAATGCGTAGGCTTTGGTTGGTGGCGGCGGTGTTCGGATCTGTATCCGCCGCACACGCGGCCGACATGCCGGATCTGCCCGTCCTGCGCGGCGGCTTCACCGACGGTCTGTCCAAGACGTCCCATCGTTGGGATGGCGCCTATGTCGGCGTCAATGGCGGCTACACGGCCGACGCGACCGATTTCAGCCAGAGCGTCGTCGGCCTGACCAATTTCATTTTCCGCGACAGCGTGCTGCAGCAGCCGACCGCGAATTGGTCGCTGATGAACAAGACCAACACGCAGAGCACAAATTTCGGCGCCTTCGTCGGCCGCAACTGGCAATGGTACGATGCCATTCTCGGTCTTGAGGGCACCTACAGCTACTTCAACAACCTCTCGACGCTCACGTCGGGCACCAACTCGCTCACGATCGTCAACCCGCCCGGCGACGCGCACGCTGCGAACGTCACCGACAATTATGACGTGACGCTGACCGGCACTGCCGCGGCGAAAGTCAAGGACATGATCACGCTCCGGGGCCGGGTGGGTTGGGACGGCGGCGATTTCATGCCGTATGCCTTCATGGGCGCTGCGGTCGGCCGAATGGACGTGTCCCGCTCGGTGACGAGCATTGTGGATTTGCGTCAGGATGTGACGAATACGATTGTCGTCGGCGGCGCCACGTTGACCACGACCACCTTCGGAGCGCCGCAGGCCGTTCCGGCTCAGTCTCAGTCGCAGACTCAGCGTCGAACCAACGCATTCGCGGTGGGCTGGACCGCCGGCCTCGGCGTCGAATACTGCATCTGGGACGGTCTGTTCGCGCGCGTGGAATACGAATACGTGAAATTCTCGCCGGTCATGAACACCTCGGTGACGCTGAACAATGCGCGCGTCGGACTCGGCTACAAGTTCTGACGCTGCATCGCCGCAGCGCGGTTGACAGATTCCCTCCGTCCTGATGCTCTGTCGCTCCGAAGCGGGGCGGCAGCGATGAAGATCTACGGCGATACCAACTCCGGCAATTGTCTCAAGGTGAAGTGGGTCTGCGACAAGCTCGCATTGCCCTACGACTGGATCGACATCGACACCCGCAAGGGCGAGACGCGTACGCCGCAATTTCTGGCGATGAACGGTGCCGGCCAGGTGCCGACCGTTGCGTTCGACGACGGCCGCACGCTGGCGCAATCCAATGCCATCATCCGCTATCTCGCCCGCGACAGCGCGCTGATCCCGCGCGACGCCTTTACTGCTGCCAAGATGGATGAATGGCTGTTCTGGGAGCAGTACAGCCACGAGCCCTATATCGCGGTGTGCCGCTTTCAGCTCGTCTACCTCGGCAAGGACGCCTCCGAGCTCGATCCCGAAAAGGTCAAGCGCGGCTATGCGGCGCTCGACCGCATGGAGCAGCATCTCTCCGGCAGCCGCTTCTTCGCCGGCGAAGCGGTTTCGCTCGCCGACGTCTCGCTGCTCGCTTATACGCGCGTCGCGCATGAGGGCGGCTTCGATCTTGCTCGCTACGCGGCGGTCCGCCGCTGGATCGGCGAAGTCGAGACCTTTCTCGGCCTGCCGCCGGCGCGCTGAGTCCTGGAGTTTCCGTATGAACGCCAAATCCGTCTCCATTCGTCGCGCGCGCCGCGAGGACGTCGCTGCGATCGTGGCGATGCTCGCCGACGATCATCTCGGGCGCGGCCGCGAGCGCGTGGAGGAGCCGCTGCCTGCCGCCTATTACGAGGCGTTCGCGCGGGTCGAGCGCGATCCAAATCTCATGCTGGTGGTTGCCGAGAGCGAGGGCAGGGTGGTCGGCTGCCTGCAACTTGCTGTTCTGGCAGGCATCAGCTCGCAAGGCGGCATCCGCGGTCTGCTCGAAGACGTGCGCGTTGCCGCCGATTGTCGCAGCCGCGGCATCGGCGAGCAATTGGTGCAATGGGCCATCGCGGAAGCGAAAGCGCGTGGCTGTAACCTGGTCGAGCTGTTGACGCATCAGACGCGAGTGGACGCGCAGCGCTTCTACAAGCGGCTCGGGTTCACGGCGAGTCATGTCGGCATGACTGTCCGCTTTTGAGGCAGTAAGAGCGTTTTCGAGCGAAGTGGATACCGGTTCGCGTAAAGAAAACGCGTCAACACAAAAATCAAGAGCCCCATTCCGATTGTATCGGAATGGGGCTCCGGTCGCGCGCCTTGCGTAATCAGCGAATTCGGATCGCGCATTCGTTCATGTTAAGAGCCGGTAAACTACCCAGCCGTCGTTCACGTTGAGCCGGGAACGAACGGTGCTACGGCAGCGTCAGACACCGAGCTCGGTCGGTTCGGGGATTTCGATGACAAGCTATTCGATGATCAAGGTCGGCAACGACTATGTTGTGCAGGCCAATGACAAATGCATTTTGAAGGTCGGCAGCCGACGCAAAGCCGCGCAATTGATCAGCGAGGCCACGGACTTGCTGAACGCGCTCGCCAGGGTTGAATCCCCCGATATCGCGCCGGAAGTGCCATCACTCGCGCGTGAGGTGCCGGAACTTCCTTGACGACTCTTCCCGTTTCCCGTATCAGCCGCGGCGGGACACCTCCCCCCAACGGGAGGCTTACTATCTGGAAGGGTAGAATATGACTGTAGCGAAGCCCGCTTCGCGGCCCAACGTGCCGCATTTCTCCTCCGGCCCCTGCGCCAAGCGCCCCGGCTGGAATGCCCAAAATCTCAAGGACGCAGCGCTCGGCCGTTCGCATCGCGCGAAGGTCGGCAAGACCAAGCTCAAGCTCGCGATCGATCTGACGCGCGAAGTGCTTGAAGTGCCGGCCGATTATCGCATCGGCATCGTGCCGGCCTCCGATACCGGCGCGGTCGAGATGGCGCTGTGGTCGCTGCTTGGTGCGCGGCCCGTCACCACGCTCGCCTGGGAATCCTTCGGCGAAGGCTGGGTCAGCGACATCGTCAAGGAATTGAAGCTCAAGGACGTCACCAAGCTCAATGCGGCCTATGGTGAAATCCCCGATCTCTCCAAGGTCGATCCGAAGTCGGACGTCGTCTTCACCTGGAACGGCACCACCTCAGGCGTGCGCGTCCCGAACGCCGACTGGATCAGCGCGACCCGCGAAGGCCTGACCATTTGCGACGCCACCTCGGCGGCGTTCGCGCAGGCCCTCGACTGGGCCAAGCTCGACGTCGTCACCTTCTCCTGGCAGAAGGCGCTCGGCGGCGAAGCCGCGCACGGCATGCTGATCCTGTCGCCCCGCGCGGTGGAGCGGCTCGAGACCTACAAGCCGGCCTGGCCGCTGCCGAAGATCTTCCGCATGACCAAGGGCGGCAAGATCAACGAAGGCATCTTCGTCGGCGAGACAATCAACACGCCGTCGATGCTCTGTGTCGAGGACTATCTCGACGCGCTGAACTGGGCCAAGTCGATCGGTGGCCTCAAGGCGCTGATCGCGCGCGCCGACGCCAACACCAAGGTGCTGGCCGACTGGAAGGCGAGGACGCCCTGGATCGACTTCCTGGCCAAGGACGCTTCGATCCGCTCCAACACCTCGGTGTGCCTGAAGTTCATCGATCCCGCGCTCACCGCGCTCTCGGACGATGCGCAGGCCGAGTTCTCCAAGAAGCTGGTCGCGCTGGTCGAGAAGGAAGGCGCCGGCTACGACTTCGCCTACTATCGCGATGCACCGGCCGGCTTGCGCATCTGGTGCGGCGCCACTGTCGAGGCCAGGGACGTCGAGCTCCTGACCCAGTGGATCGACTGGGCCTTCGCTGAGACCAAGGCGCAGCTCGCCAAGGCGGCGTGAGCTCTTAGCCTCTCCCCGTCCTTACGGGGAGAGGCCGGATTGCGCAGCAATCCGGGTGAGGGGCTCTCTCCGCGAGTACCTTCGCCTGTGGCTGCCCCTCACCCCAACTCTCCCCGTAAGAACGGGGAGAGGGAGAAGAAACAGCATCACCCTGCTCCCGAAGGCCGCCCCTCTTTGCGAGGAAGGTAGAGGATCATTCCCATGACCAAACCCAAAGTTCTCATTTCCGACGCGCTCTCGCCCGCCGCCGTGCAGATCTTCAAGGATCGCGGCATCGAGGTCGACTTCCAGCCCAATCTCGGCAAGGACAAGGACAAGCTCGCCGAGATCATCGGCAATTACGACGGCCTCGCGATCCGCTCCGCGACCAAGGCGACCGCCAAGATCCTCGAGAAGGCAACCAACCTCAAGGTGATCGGCCGCGCCGGCATCGGCGTCGACAACGTCGAGATCCCCGCCGCCACGGCCAAGGGCATCATCGTGATGAACACGCCGTTCGGCAATTCGATCACGACCGCCGAGCACGCCATCACCCTGATGCTCGCGCTCGCCCGCGAGATCCCGCAGGCCGACGCCTCGACCCAGGCCGGCAAGTGGGAGAAGAACCGCTTCATGGGCGTCGAGATCACCGGCAAGGTGTTAGGGGTGGTCGGCTGCGGCAATATCGGCTCGATCGTCGCGGACCGCGCGCTCGGCCTGCGCATGAAGGTGGTCGCGTTCGATCCGTTCCTGTCGCCGGAGCGCGCCAAGGACATCGGCGTCGAGAAGGTCGATCTCGACGACCTCCTCAAGCGCGCCGACTTCATCACGCTGCACACCCCGCTGACCGAGAAGACCAAGAACATCATCGATGCTGCCGCGATCGCCAAGATGAAGAAGGGCGTGCGCCTGATCAACTGCGCCCGCGGCGGTCTCGTCGACGAGCAGGCGGTGGTTGATGCGCTGAATTCCAAGCACATCGCGGGCGCCGCCTTCGACGTCTTCGTCGAGGAGCCCGCGAATACCAACGTGCTGTTCGGCCATCCCAACGTGATCTGCACGCCGCATCTCGGCGCCTCCACCACCGAAGCGCAGGAGAACGTCGCGCTCCAGGTCGCCGAGCAGATGTCGGACTATCTGCTCACCGGCGCCATCTCGAACGCGGTCAACTTCCCCTCGATCACGGCGGAAGAAGCGCCGAAGCTGAAGCCGTTCATCGCGCTCGCCGAGAAGCTCGGCTCGTTCGCCGGCCAGCTCACCGAGAGCGGCATCCTCAAGGTCGAGATCACCTATGAGGGCCATGTTGCCGAGATGAAGATCAAGGCGATCACCTCCGCCGTGCTGTCGGGCCTGCTGCGGCCGATGCTGGGCGAGGTCAACGTGGTGTCCGCGCCCGTGGTCGCCAAGGAGCGCGGCATGGTGGTGGACGAGATCGTGCGCGCCGCCCAGAGCGACTATGAGAGCCTGATCACCGTCACGGTGGCGACCGAGCGCCAGGAGCGCTCGGTCTCCGGCACCGTGTATCATGACGGCAAGCCGCGCCTCGTCGACGTCAAGGGCATCCGCGTCGACGCCGAGTTCGGCAAGTCGATGATCTACGTGACCAACGAGGACAAGCCCGGCTTCATCGGCGCGTTCGCGAGCCTGCTTGGCGCCGCCAAGCTCAACATCGCGACCTTCCATCTCGGCCGCGTCAAGCTGGGCGGCGACGCCATCGCGCTGGTCGAGGTCGACGGCGCGGTGCCGGCCGACGTGCTCGCCAAGGTGCAGGCGCTGCCGCAGGTCAAGCAGGCCAAGGCGCTGACGTTCTGACACTCCGTCATTCCGGGGCACGCGAAGAGTAAACTCCGGTGCGCAATTGCGCACCTGAGAATCTCGAGATTTCGGGTTCGGCTCTTCGAGCCGCCCCGGAATGACGCGTATCATATATTCCGACCCGCGGAACAACGCCGCCTCCCTCACCGGGGGCGGCGTTTTTATTTCTCCCGCAGCCTTCCAACTTTGTGTACCAATGGCGACCAGGACGCTCCGTTCAAAATCGTTCGACAAGGGAGAAAACAATGCGTGAAGCCGTCATCGTTTCCTATGCGCGCACGGGTCTTGCGAAATCCGGCCGCGGCGGGTTCAACATCACGCCGCCGATGTCGCTCGCGGCCCACGCCATCCGCCACGCGGTCGATCGCGCCGGCGTCGACAAGGACTATGTCGAGGACTGCTACCTCGGCAATTGCGCCCACGGCGCGCCGAACATCGGCCGCCAGGCCGCTCTGCTCGCCGGCCTGCCGAAGACCACCGCCGGCGTCTCGGTGAACCGCTTCTGCTCCTCAGGGCTCCAGACCATCGCGATGGCCGCCAACTCGATCCGCTCCGACGGCGCCGACTGCATCGTCGCCGGCGGCGTCGAGAGCATTTCCATTCCGGGCGGCGGCTCGCCGAAGGAATGGGTCGATCCTGAGCTGCTCAAGGTTGCGCCCGACATCTTCATGGCGATGATCGACACCGCCGACATCGTCGCCGAGCGCTACAAGCTCAGCCGCGAATACCAGGACGAGTTCTCGCTGGAATCGCAGCGCCGCATGGCCGCGGCCCAGCAGGCGAACAAGTTCAAGGACGAGATCGTCCCGATGAAGACCAAGATGAAGGTCGTCGACAAGCAGACCAAGGCGGAGAGCATCGTCGACTACGTCGTCGACCGTGACGAGTGCAACCGGCCCGAGACCACGCTAGAGGGCCTTGCCAAGCTCGAGCCGGTGAAGGGCCCCGGCAAGTTCGTCACCGCCGGCAATGCCAGCCAGCTCTCGGACGGCGCCGCCGCCGTCGTCCTGATGGAAGCCAAGGACGCCGAGAAGCGCGGCCTCAAGCCGCTCGGCCGCTTCGTCGCCTGGGCGACCGCCGGCTGCGAGCCCGACGAGATGGGCATCGGCCCGGTGTTCGCGATTCCGAAGCTTCTGAAGCGCACCGGCCTCAAGATCGACGACATCGATCTGTGGGAGCTCAACGAGGCCTTCGCCAGCCAGTGCCTGTATTGCCGCGACCAGCTCGGCATCGATCCCGCCAAGTACAACGTCAATGGCGGCTCGATCGCGATCGGCCATCCCTTCGGCATGACCGGCGCACGTCTCACCGGCCACCTGCTCCAGGAAGGCGCGCGCCGCAAGGCGAAGTGGGGCGTGGTGACGATGTGCATCGGCGGCGGCCAGGGTGGCGCCGGCCTGTTCGAGATCTACAGCTGATCCGGGCCACATGAATGTGAAAGGCACGGCGCCGCAAGCGCCGTGCCTTTTTCGTTGCAGATCGATCGTCACGAAACTATATCACTTCTGTCGGAAAAGGCAGACTTGGTCTGGTAAGCCCAAGTCCTTTCGGTAACGAAAGCTCTGGTCTTTGGCCTTGTGCACGAGATCCCCGCGACGAACATCGGACGCCACCAGGGCGCCCAATCGTTCGTCCGTGTGATTCTCAAGCCCAGGGAACGCTCCGGTCGAACATCGACCACAGGAGCGTCTCATGCCCGATCAATCCTCGATTCCATACGATGTCGTCATTGCCGGTGCCGGTCCCGTCGGCCTGTTTCTCGCGTGCGAGTTGCGGCTCGCCGGTCTCCAGGTGCTGGTGCTGGAGCAATCGCGAGATTCGCATTCGGCCCTGAAGCAACTCCCGTTTGGCCTGCGCGGTCTTTCGATCTCCACACTCGAGGCCTTTCACCGGCGTGGCCTGCTGGAAGAGATCGTGGCCGCGCAGCAGCCCGCCTCAGGCGCGATCAAGCGTGCAGCCCACTGGATGCAGCAGACGCGACGGCCCGCGGGTCATTTCGCCGGCATCCAGTTCTATCAGGACAACATCGATGCCGCGAAGTGGTCCTGGCGTCTGCCAACGTCAGCCGACGCCAACCTCGCCGTCGATATGGAAACGCTCGAATCCGTTCTGGCCGCGCGCGCATGCAGCATGGGCGTCGAGATCCGGCGCGGTTTTGCCGTGAATGCCGTTGTCGCCTCGAGCGAAGACGTGACAGTGCAGGCGGCCGGCGAGACCTTCCGGGGACGCTGGCTCGTCGGATGCGACGGCGGCCGCAGCACGGTGCGCAAGATCGGTGGCTTTGACTTCGTCGGCACCGACCCCGAGTTCACGGGCTATTCCATCGACGTCGAGCTGGCCGATCCGGACAGGCTTCGCCAGGGCCGCAACCACACGCCCGCCGGCATGTATACCTATGCGCAGCCCGGGACGATCGCGATGGTCGATTTCGACGGCGGAGCTTTCCACCGCACCGAGCCGATCACACGCGAGCATGTGCAGAGCGTCCTGCGTCGCGTCTCCTGCACCGACGTCACCGTCACGGCGCTTCGGCTCGCCGCCACCTGGACGGATCGGGCCCATCAGGCAACCACGTATCGCAGAGGGCGTGTGCTCCTGGCGGGCGACGCTGCCCACATCCATTCGCCGCTGGGCGGCCAGGGCCTCAATCTCGGTCTTGGCGATGCGATGAACCTGGGCTGGAAGCTGGCGGCGACGATCTGCGGCGGCGCACCGGCCGATCTCCTCGACAGCTATTCGCGCGAGCGGCATCCTGTGGGCGCGCAAATCCTCGACTGGTCGCGCGCGCAGGTCGCGATCATGCGGCCGACACCGAGCACCCGCGCGCTCCAAGCCATCATTCGCGATCTCATCGAGACGCGGGACGGTGCGACCTATTTCGCCGAGCGCGTGCGCGGCGTTTCGCTCCGCTACGATCTCGGCGGCAGCCATCCGCTTGTCGGCCGGAGTGCTCCCGATTTCGAATTCGCTGACGGGACGACGGTCGGAGAACGTCTCAGGACGGCGAAAGGGTTATTGCTGGACTTCGGCTCCCGTGCGTCGCTGCGGATGCTTGCAAGCCGCTGGGGCGACCGGATCACATATGTCGCCGATGACGCGAAGGACCGGCTGGGCCTGAGTGCAGCGTTGGTGCGCCCCGACGGCTTCGTCGCGTGGGCCTGCGACGGTACGCCCGACGATGAGGAGATTGCTCAGGCCGCGTCGCGATGGTTCGGCCAATCCATGGAGGCGCAAGCATTTCCCTGAGCGCCTCGCAGCGCCACCGTGCGCGCGGCGTGAGCCTTCGCGCTTGGTTCGATCGGTCGAACCGCGGGCTCGCGCCACCTCCCCGCTGGGGAGAGGTGGTCCTCGCCCAGTCGACCAGGTTTGATTTCGCCGAGCCTCAAGCCCGCGCCAGCGCGGGCGCGAACACCACTTCGATCAGCGTGCCGTGGCCTGCGCTCTTGATGTTGAACCGGGCGCGGTTGGCTTCGACCAGCGCTTTGGTCAGCGACAGGCTCAGCGCCGAATTGTCCTCGGCATCGCCCGGCGGCGGGGTGCGGAACGGCTCCATCGCGGCCGCGACCTCGCGCTCGCTAAGGCCGTGGCCGGTGTCGCGGATGCGAAGCGCGACCTCGCCGCGATCGTTGAGCGCGGTCGAGACGATCACCTGGCCGCCGGCGCTGGCGAGCCGGATCGAGTTCGAGATCAGGTTCATGGTGATCTGCCGCATCGCGCGCGCGTCCACGCTCACCTGCGGCAGCGCATGGCCGAGCGAGGTGCGGATGATGATGCGCTCGCGGTTGGCCTGCGGCTGCATCACCACGACGCAGGCCTCGACCAGGTCGTTGAGGTTGAGGTTGGCGAAGTTGAGGTCGAGCTTGCCGGTCTCGATCCGCGACAGCTCCAGCAAATCGTCGATGATCGCGATGACGCGCTCGCCGGAGGCGCGGATGTCCTTCATGTATTCGCCGTAGCGCTCGTTGCCGAGCGTGCCGAAGCGTTCGGAGATCATCACCTCGGCAAAGCCGATGATGGCGTTGAGCGGCGTGCGGATCTCGTGGCTGATCCGCGCCAGCATGTCGGCCTTGGCATTCGCCGCGCCGTCGACGAGACGGCGGGCCTGCGTCAGCTCGCTCTCGCCCTTCTTGCTCTGGGAGAGGTCGCGGAACACGGCGAAGAAGTTCGGGCCGTCGGGCCTTGTGCGGCCCATGATCATGGCGAGCGGGATGACGCCGCCCTTCTTCTCGCGCCCCAGCACCTCGCGGCCGTGATCGAGCAGGCTGGAAATGTCCTGGCTCTTCAGGCTTTCGAGATAGTCGGCGACGATCTGCTGGCTCTCCGGCGCGAACAGCGACACCAGGTTCTGCTCGAGCAGCGCTTCGCCGTCGTAGCCGAACAGCGCTTCGGCGCTGCGGTTGCAGACGAGGATGTTGCCTTCCGCATCGAACATCACGATGCCCTCGGCCGTGGTGTCGAGGATCGCGGCGAGATCCTCGGCGTCGGCATCGCCGGCCTGGGACTCGAGCTCGGACGCGTAGGGGAAAGACTCCGCGACAAGTGGCTCGGTGACGACTGGCTCGGCGGCAACGGACAGCGCGGCGACAGGCTCGGCAACGGCGGGCGCAGTAACGACAGGCGCAGCAGCCGGCAGCGCGCAGACCAGCGCATGCGCGCTCTCGCCGTCCCAGTCGATCGTGTGCAGATGCGCCTCGGTGGTCGGAAGCGGCTCTTCGCCGTTGGGAAGCGTCGCGCTGATCGTGACCGGCGTGCCGCCTTGCGAGGTGCTGCTGGCGGGCGATACGCCCGGCTCGACATAGAGAGCATCGAGGCCGCCGGCATTCTCCAGCGCGCTCACGCTGGCATGGCCCATGCGCGCGAGGAACGCCGGGTTGGCGTAGAGCAGGCGGTCGAGCCGATAGATCAGGATGCCGGTCGGCAAGAGGTCGAGCAGCGCGCGGTCGCGCATGCTGTGGCCGCGCGCCGGCGGCGCCGGCTCGGTCAGCCATTCGGCCGGCGCGTGCGGCGCCTCGATCAGCGGTTCGGGCGTGCTCTCCGCCGGCGGTTCGGTCGTCGCGGTGGCGATCGTCTCACGCTCGCGTTCGAGGCGCTCGGACAATTGCCGGGCGAGCTCGTTGAACGCGCTGTTCTCGATCGGCGTCAGCGTCGGCGATCTCTGATCACCAGGTGATCTGGTATCGCCGGGCGGGCGGAACGGCACGACGTTGGGAGGCGTTTCCACTGGCGTTTCCGGATCGGTTGGATGTGAATTCGCGTCGAGGGCGGGGGCGGGCAGTTCAGCTTCGGGTGCGGGCTCAGGCTCGGGTGCAGGCGGCTCGGCCGGCGGCGGCGGCGCCTCTGCCACGGGCTCCGGATCTGGCTCGGCGATGTGGGCGGACAGGCCGTGCTGCGCCGGCGGTTCGGCGAGCAGCTCGAAGCGCCGGAGCGCATCGAGCCGGTTGAGGCCGTCGAGATCGCGGCAGACGCCAAAGCCCTTGAAGCCGGCGAAATTGCGCGCGTGGTCGTAGACCGGCAGGCCCGCGAGCTCGACCGGCAGATGCTCGCCGCCATCGGCCGGCCAGTTCACAGTGATCCCGGCCCAGGTGTCGTGGCTGGCCAGCGCCTGCGCCACGCGCCCCTCCGGGTCGAGCGAGAATTCCTCGGCGATCTCGCGCCAGGGGCGGCCGAAGCCGGCGGCCGTGTGCGCGCCCATCAGGCGGATGAACTCGCAGGACGCCAGCACAAAGCGGCCCTCTGCATCCATCTGCCAGAGGAAGCGCAGCGGATGCTGATGCGGCGCGGGCGTCTCCGTGGGACCCGACGGCGGCTCGACCATGCCGGTAGTGATCGACGCGGCCTGCGGCGAGACAATGGCTGAGGGGTGGTTTTCAACCGGAGTTTTGGGCGCGTCAGCCGGCTCTTCAGCCGATTCCTGGGCCGTCTCTTCAACCGTCTCGGCGACGGCTTCTTCGACAGTCTCCTGGACCGTTGCGATCTCCGGCGCCGCCTCGCTCGCGGGCAACGCGGGCGCGATCGTCTCGGCCGGCGCGGGCGTTTCTACCGGCTCGGCGAAGGCATCGAACATCGCGATCGCGGCTAGCGGGTCGTTCGACGGCGGTGGCGCGTTCGGAGCCTGCTCGGTTTGCGGCGTGGATTGAGCCGGCGCCGCGGGCGTGACGTCAGGCGTGCTCTCGGATGCGGATGCGGCCGGGGCGGCATCGCTCGCCGCTGCCGCTTGCGCGGCGGCCGGCTCGATCAGCGCGACCAGGCCGATATCGGCACCGAGGCCGACCCGTTGCAGCACCATCTGGCCGATGCCGATCGGCGTCTCGGCGCGGCCGTTGCGAAGCGCATCGCCGCGGGCCCGTTCGAGCCCGGCTTCGCCGAGATCGCGGAAGCCGAGCAGGGAGCGGGCGGCTTCGCTGGCGCCGACGAACATTCCGTCGGGCGCGAACGCCGCCATCGGCATCCTGGCGCCCGCGACGAGGCGATGCAGGCGCTCGATCAGCGGCATGGTGCGCACCGATGGCTCCATCGCGGTGACGAGCACGGCCTGGCCGCCATCGGCGAAGGTCAGCCGCGTGCAGGCGCAGGTCATCAGCGTTCCGAGCCGGGCGCCGAAGCCGCGCAGCCGTTCGAGCCGCACCGTGCCGCTCGCCGGCAGCTGCCGGGCGAGCCGGGCGACCTGGCGGCGATGGCTGTCGGCCGGGCCGAACGTCTTTTCCGCCAGCACTGCGGCATGCGCCGCGCCGAAGAATTTTGCGCCGACCGGATTGGCCCACAGCACGCGCGTGCCGTCGACCGACCAGAGCCACGCGGGCAGCGGGGATGTCGCATGCACGGCCAGCCGGGGATCGCCCACGCCTCGCAACTGGAAATCCGAATGACTCATCCAACCGGCTTTAAGTCTCGCTGTCACGCCTCTGGCCCTAGGGCTGCCGGGAATGACAGCCTTAAGAAAGGGTTAGTATCGCGCGCGGGCGCGGGCAGGTCCACGGCCCCAGCCTATGGGGGAAGCCCTAAAGCCGCGATAACCTTAATCCGGCCGCCCCCGCAAGCCGCGCGGCCGCTGCATCCGCAGGATTCGCGCGCCGCGGGCCCGGTAGACTAGCGCGGCATCACAGCTGCCCATCCTCCCCTGGAGGGGGAGGATGGGTTCGCTTGGCGCGAAGCGGCATGCGAACCCAGGTGGGGTGACAGTCTCTCCGCATTTCGCACTGCCCGAGTGGAGAGATCACCCCACCCCGCCCGCGCTGCGCGCGATCGACCCACGAGCGAGCTACGCTCGTCTCGGACCCTCCAGGGGAGGGTAAGCAGCCCGACCGCGCGGTCTTGGAATTCAACATCGTGGTACCGCAACCACGGGTTCCCATACCCCGGAACCTCATCCTCCCCGCGATTAAATTTTCTCTGCGCCCCCTGGATCGCGTTGCGCTGCACAATGTTGACATGTTACCCAGTGATACTGCTGGGCGTTGGACGAGCCATCTTTTTCGTTACGCGTATCCAGTCTTCGTATCCGCCACAGAGGGCCCCGGTTGGCCGGCGGGCGCGCCAGAAGGCTCACTCCATTTTCCAAGACCGTGAGGGACCAACAATGACAGGTGCGACTGATCCGTTTTCTGCCTCGATCATTCCGTTCGAGGTGCCCGAGCAGATGCGTGCGTTCGCCGAAAAGGGCGTTTCGCAGGCCCGCGAGAGCTACGCCAAGTTCAAGGACGCGGCCGAAAGCCATAACGGCACCATCGAGGCCCTGTTCTCCTCCGCCAGCAAGGGCGCGAACGAGTACACCGCCAAGCTGATGGAGTTCATGAAGGCCAACACCACCGCCCATCTGGACTTCACCCAGGAGCTGCTCGGCGTGAAATCGCCGTCGGATGCGTTCGCGCTGTGGAGCAGCCATGGCAAAAAGCAGCTCGAGACCTTCCAGGCCCAGGCCAAGGAGCTCGCCGAGATCGCCCAGCGCGCCGCCACCGCCGCCGCCGAGCCGATCAAGGCCAGCGCCTCGAAGCTCTACCCGCCCGCCGCCTGAGCGACGGGGCCGGTTTGATCAGGGCCTGATCCGGACCCGAAGGGCCGCGCGCGAAGTGCACGGCGGTCTTTCGATGAGATCATGCCCAAATAATAAGAAACCCGGGCCCAGGCCCGGGTTTTCCTTTGCAAATAACGTCGTTTGAGGGTGGATTCCGCCCGTTTGCGGCCTTGCCAAAAACGGCCGTTGCACCTAGTTTCCGCCCCGTCCAGCCCCCCTCGGTGACCGGCCTTTTCAGGTAGCCCCAGGGGCGGCTCGCAAGGATGCAGTTGTAGCTCAGTTGGTTAGAGCGCCTGTCTGTGGAACAGGAGGTCGGTGGTTCGAGCCCACCCAACTGTACCAGCAAAATCAACGACTCACTGAACTCCTCGAAGGCTTGCGGATTGTTCTAGCTACCAGATAGCTACCACGAGAGGACGGGTGAACTTCGCTCGCTTGAGCGCAAGCGAAATTTACGCGCCTGGCACATTGTCCAGATGCCGCTTAGTCCGGCCTGTGGGTTGCGGTCAGTGTGAAGGAAAATGGACGGAGTCGCACCCGCACCAACTTGCAAGGAGCGTTGACACCAATGCTCTCTCAAGGCTGAAACAGGGGTTCGATTCCCCTAGGGAGCGCCAGTTATTTCAATGATTTAGATCTACTCTGGTGAAGTCGTCGAATATTCGTTGAATAAGCGTCGGCGAACGTTGGCGAACTCCGCAACACTAATTCAGTGATCCAATCACCTAGCTCTCTGTCATCTTCGATAGTCCTACGACGCTTTACCTCGTGGTGCCGCCGTCTGATATCTCGCGGACCAAGCCCTTGATCCGCCTGGTACTGAACCAGATCGGTCGGCGCCTGCCCGAGTTGAAGTGCCAGCACATAACGGCCGTTATCGGCGAATGCTTCCGCATCCAAATCGTTGAGAATAGCGTCAACTCGGTTCGTGACCGTTGCGGCATCGAGGATACGATTGCGTTCTGGTTCAAATAGCAGTCGGATCAGGTCAATTTCTGAGGCACGCAAATCGATTTTCGCGCGCCCTTCAATGAACGGAATGTCCTCTTCGTCGAGCTTGTTTGCATCAAGGCCGATGAGATCGGCGATGACCTTGCCCAGCGCGCGCCAGTCGTCGAGGAAGGAAAAGATGACCGAGCCGACCGGACGGCTCTTGGCGATGACATGCAGTGGAGCCTTGTTGAGTTCTGCGACCCGCAGGCAAAACTCGAACCCGCCCAAGCGAAAATCCGGAGTTGTCGCGGCTCCAGTAGAATAGACGGCTCGGCCATCGATCCGGCCATGGACCAACCCCTGGCCGTGAACGGCACCGAGAGCTTCCGCCAAACGGCGCAAATTCTTCCAGAGGAGAACGCGCTGACGCGGTCCGTGTAGGCTGCGGAGCCAATGATCGGGGCGCACAAATCGTGAGGCGTGTTCTAGCGGAGCGACGTCGCTTGGCATGACAATGTAAAATGCATCGTCACTTTCTCCCGAGGCCAGAACCTCGACAACGACTTCATTCCCCCGCGGGAAAGCACGCACGCGCTCGCTCTGGCGCATTTCATGCCGCCACAGTTCTCGGAAGTCCGCGTCGACCGCGGTTCCGGTCTTTGCCCAGTATTTAAGGACCACCGGATCGCCAGTACGACGGTCGGTCGCACGGATCACTGCAGATTTCAGCGCGGCCGTATTTGGGGATGACAGGAAGGTTTCATCGAGCTCGAAGCGTTGCTCAAGCGTATCGAGTTGCCGTTTGGCATTCCTTGATTGCATCAATTTCCCCAACGCCACTTCGAATGCAGACATCGATATGGCACTTGCGCGTTGTTCGAATCAGTCACGGCGGAACCCTCACGATCCGTGTTTCTTGTTTTGTTCGCAAGGAGGGTCTCGGGTAGCCAGCTGCCCGAGTCCGACGAGGCCTCGCTGGCTGTCTCCATTGGGTGGCGCTATTCCAGCGTAGCGCGGGCAACCCGAAGGGACTGGCAAAACTGTTAGCTTCGTGCTACATATAGCCAAATTTTGTAGTGCGAAGGTAGCAAATGCCGACTCCTCACAATCCTCCCGCCGCTGTGCGGCGCGCCCTGCGCAAGCTGGGCGCGGACATCCATGACGCCCGCCGCCGCCGACGGCTGCCCATGGCGGTCGTGGCGGAACGCGCCTTCACGTCCCGCTCCACCCTCCAGAGAGTCGAAGCCGGCGACACCAACGTCAGCATCGGCATCTATGCCGGTGTCCTCCAAGCGCTCGGTCTCCTCGACGGCCTGAGCCAGATTGCCGACATCAGCAACGATAGCGTCGGGCGGGCCCTCGCCAGTGCCGAGCTGCCCAAGCGCGTCCATCTCAAACGGCCGGCTGGACCGCCCCGTAATGGCTGATTTCGAGGTCCATATCGATCTCGAAGGTCGCGCGCGCCAGATCGGGCTGGCGCGAAGCAGTCGCGTTCGCGGCGCCGAGACGATTCTCTTCGAATATGACGGCGCGTGGCTGGAAGACCCCGACGCCTTCTCGCTTGAACCCGCCCTTGCTCTCGGCCGCGGCGCCTTCGCGCCGCCCGCCGGCCTTGCAACTTTCGGTTCCATTGGCGATTCGGCTCCTGACACCTGGGGCCGTCGCCTCATGCAGCGTGCCGCGCGCCGCCTCGCCGAACGCGAAGGCCGTGCGGTCCGTACCCTCGCGGAGAGCGATTATCTCCTCGGCGTCGCCGACGAGACCCGATTGGGTGCGCTGCGCTTTCGCTGGGCTGGCGATGATACCTTCCAGGCGCCGATTCGCACGGGCGTGCCTGCCCTGGTCGAGCTTGGCCGCCTGCTTCAGATCACCGAACGTATCCTTCGCGACGAGGAAACCGACGAAGATATGCAACTCATCTTCGCTCCTGGCTCCTCCTTGGGCGGGGCGCGGCCCAAGGCGTCGGTGATCGACCAACACGGGCAACTCTCCATCGCCAAGTTCCCCAAGGAAACTGACGACTACAGCATGGAGACATGGGAGGAGATCGCTCTGCGCCTCGCGGGCCAAGCTGGCATCGTCACCCCCAGACACGAATTGATCGACGTCGCCGGTAAGAGGGTCATGCTGTCGCGGCGCTTCGATCGGCGTGGCGCAATCCGCATTCCGTTCTTGTCAGCCATGGCGATGATGGGCATCAGGGACGGCGAACGCGGCAGCTATCCCGAAATCGTCGATGCCCTCGCTGAATATGGCGCGCAGAGCAAGACCGACGCCCATGCTCTTTATCGGCGCGTCGTCTTCAATGTGCTGATCTCCAATGTCGACGATCATCTGCGCAACCACGGTTTCCTTTGGCTCGGAAAGGCAGGATGGTCGCTCTCTCCGGCCTACGATCTCAATCCTGTCCCGACGGATCTCAAGGCGCGGGTTCTGACAACCAACATCGATCTCGACGAGGGTACCTGTTCGCTCGATCTGCTGGAGGCTGCTTCCGAGTTCTTCGCGCTGACGCTGGTACAGGCTCGCGCGATTATCAAGGAAGTCGCCACCATCACCGCGACTTGGCGCCACACCGCGAAGGCGGTGGGCGCCCGCGGGGCCGAGATCACCCGCATGGCCAGCGCATTCGAGCACGACGACCTGAACCGAGCGCTCGCCTTATGACGAGAACCTTTCTTCACAGCTTCGACCCGCCGACCGCCAATCCCGTCACTGGTCCCACCGTCGACCTTGATGTCGCAGCCATCGAGGACGCCGGTATCCGGGAAGTGCTGCAAACGCCGGGCGCTGCCTATGGCGCATGGTCCATTCTGGATGCGCTGCTCACCCCAACCGGCTCTGGAACGCCCTTCATTTTCAAGGAGCCACTTGGTCAGGCCCGCGAGGTGAAGGTGGCCCTATCTGGTCTGTTCGGGCGCTTCATCGCGCGCGCCTACCTTGAGCGGTACTTCAGCCTGTCGATTTTCGCGCATCTCGGCAGCCGCGTCATCGATCTCGACGGGCGCCGAAAGGTGAAGATCAAGCGCTTGTCCCGAGGTGATCTGCCCGACTGGGTCGCTTGTGCCTCCGACTTGGCCTCCCTGACCGTCGCGGAGGCCAAGGGCTGCCATGATGCAGGAGGTCCGGCAGCGGCATTGGCCCGCGCCTGGAAGCAGGCCGCGCGAATTGATGTGACGGCCCGAGGCCGCAAGGTCACCGTGAAGCGCATCGCCGTCGCAACACGTTGGGGCATGGCCGTCTCAGGCCCGGCCAATGCCCATCTCTCGGTCAAAGACCCCGTGGACGAGGGCGAGCCCATCAAGCCAGAGGAGAAGGACGCACTCTTCATTGGGCTGCTCCGCCTCCACATCGCCAATCTGATTCGGCCACTTGGTCATGTCGAACTGTCGGATGCCCTGAAGCGCATGACCCATCAGCCCTTCGCCAACCGGCTCCAGGCTGACGTCCAGACGGCACGATCGCTGCTCGACGCCGCCCCGGTGGACGATGTTGAAAAGGCGAGCGCGATCAGCGGGCTTGTCGGTGGAATCGTCACACGCGCCGGACCTGTAAACGATGCCGATATTTCCGGTGCCGATCAGGAAGCGCTCGCCCGCCTCAATCTCCGGCCGATCTTCGTTGGGATAGACCGGGATCTCATCCGCGCCGCCATCGACGCCGAGCCCGACGCAGTGCGCGTCCGGCTGACCGAGACCGCGCAGCCGGATGACTTTGCACGGTCTGATCGTGCGGGGGGCTGGATCGTGCCGCTCGGCCAGGAACGCCGCATCATCAGAGGGACCTGAGATGGTGATTGCGGGAACATAGAAACGGGGCCTGTGGCAGCAGGTAAAGGTCGGGGGAAACCATGGACGGACAGGACGAGGATCTTTCGAACGAAGCAGCAGCTCTTGCCGACATTCTCAAATGGTCGGCGGATTTGCCGGCTTGGCAGCGCGATGCGCTGCGGAGGCTATGTAGTCAGCCCCTGCTGGAAAGCGCCGATATCATAACGCTTGTCGCCATCTGCAAGGCCGCCGAACAGGGAGTGCCCCTCGACGCCAGCCACGTCCGCGACCCGTCGGCCAGCCATGCCGTCGTCAGCCTTGGCGCCCTTCATGGCCTCTCGCACGTCAACGCCCTCGCCCCGGCGAGCGGCTATCCTTTGGCAAAGCCGGCCTCACGGTCATCTATGGTGACAATGGCGCAGGTAAGTCCGGATATGCTCGCGTTCTCAAGCAGCTTTGCCGCGCGCGTTCGCCGAAAGGCGATGCGATCCTGCCTAACATCTACGCGGCCAGCCCCGGCACTCCCGCCGCCTGCATCGACTTCTTTATCGGCGCACAGAAGCGAAGCGCGTCGTGGACCCAGGGCAGCGCGCCGGACCCAATGCTTTCCGCCGTGAGCGTGTTCGATTCCCGAACCGCCAACGTCCATGTCGAGAACACCAACGATCTCGCCTACACTCCACTTCCGCTCCGCATTCTCGCCGGCCTCGCGCAGGCCTGTCAGGACGTAAAGGCCAAGCTGGCTGCGGAGATTAAGGCGCTCCAGGGACAGACGCCGGCTGTCCTCTCCACACCCGAATGCAAGCAGGACACTGCAGTCGGCAAGCTGATCACCGGGCTGTCGGGCAAGACCAAACCGGAAGACATCGAGAACCTCGCCGGCCTATCGCCCGACGAGGAAGCACGCCTCCAGACGCTCACAACAGATCTCTCAAGTGATCCGACCCGGACCGTTCGTCAGCTCCAGGGCCAGGAAAGCCGCATCAAGACTATTGTCAGCCAGCTTGAGCACCTGGCTGCGGTCGCCACGGATGAAACGTGGACAGAGCTCAGCGAAGCCCACACGCATTTGTCGAACGCGCGCTCCGCCGCAGCAGCCGCATCCGCAAATCTCTTCGCCGATGAACCGCTGCCCGACATCGGTTCTGACGTTTGGAAGGTCTTGTGGGAGGCCGCCCGCGATTATTCGCGCGCATCTGCCTACCCGGATCGGCCGTTTCCGGTAACGGAAGGCGGCGCCCATTGCGTCCTCTGCCAACAGCCGCTCAGCGAGGAGGCCGCGCAGCGGCTCCGCAGTTTTGAGACCTTTGTTCAGGACGAGAGCAAGCGCCGTGAGCAGGAAGCCGCTGACGCCTACAGTGAGAAGTGCGAGGAAGTCTCGTCGAAAGCCATCTTGATGACGGGCCTGCTGGCAATCGTCGCCCTGATGCGGGATGACCTCGGCGAGGAAAAACTGGCGGCCACTCTTCGCCGTGAAATCCTGCAACTGGCCTGGCGGCTGCGCGCGCATCTCAGAACTCACCACTTGGCGGCGATGCCGGTCCTTCCGCCTGCAGCAGTCCCTTCCGTCGTCCCTTTGCGCACGGTGCTCGATGATATAGCCGCCCGCATTGCCGGCCTCCAGGCGGAGGCCAATTCTCCACAGCGGGCAGCGCTCATCGCGGAGCGTGATGGCCTCACCGACCGCAAATGGCTCGGTGTGGTGAAAGCCGATGTGCTGGCCCAGATCGAACGCCTCAAGGCGATCGAGGCGATCGAGAAGGCCAACAAGGACACGGCGACGAACAAGATCACGACCCAGAGCGCCCGTATCGCGCAGGCGCTCGTCACCAACCGCTTGCGTGGCCAGTTCGCCATCGAGGTAAACAAGCTCGGCGTCGCCGGTCTTGCCATCGAGCTTCAGCAGGCGAAAACCAGCGCGGGCGTTCCCTTCTTCCAGGTCCGGCTCATCAACAGGCCGAGTGAGCCGGTTGGTAAAGTCCTGAGCGAAGGCGAGCATCGCTGCGTGGCGCTCGCCGCTTTCATGGCGGAGCTTTCGACCATCGACGCCCAGTCGGCGATCGTGTTCGACGACCCCGTCTCCTCACTCGACCATCTACACCGGGACAAGGTTGCCGCCCGACTGGCCGAGGCCGGGCAGACCCGGCAGGTGATCGTCTTCACCCACGATATGGCCTTCCTGCTCCTTCTTGATGAAGCCTGCCGGGCGACCAAAGAGCGGGAGGCGACACCGGTAGCCTATCGGCTGATCAGCCGCGGCGTCGACAACGCCGGCTATTGTCACCAGGAGCCGCCGGCCAGCGTCATGCCGCTCGACAAAGTGATCGAGGGGATGAAGGCGCATCTTGCGAACGTGAAAATCCATCACGAGCGCGGCGATCAGGCGAAGTGGCTTCGCGAGGTGACGTCCTTCCAGGATCAACTTCGCACCACATGGGAACGCGCCGTCGAGGAAGTGGTGGGGCCGGTGATCCGCCGCTTGTCGCGCAAGGTCGACACGACGGGGCTCATCAAACTGACGGTGCTTACCGACGCTGATTGTACCGTGATGCGGGAGGCCTTTGGGCGCTGTTCGGCACTCCTCCATAGTCAGCCCGGTGAGATCAATCCGCGCTTGCCAGCCCCCGCGCTTATCGAGGGCGAGATCGATGTCCTGGAAAAATGGATCGCCGACGTGCGGACCCGTCAGGATAAAGCGGCATGAAATGGTCCGAGCTGAAGCGCGCATCCGATACCATCCTCGCGGTCTGGCCCCATTACCGCCCGCTGCACGAACGTTGGTTCATGCAGGAGCTTGTCGACAAAGGTGAACTCGCTCCAATCTGGCGCGAGCGCCTGGTGCCGGGCGACAATGACGCGGTTTTTGCCGACCACTATCCTGATCGAGACGCCGCCATTGCGGCGGCCAGCGCGCTCAATCCCGTTCTACAAGCGGCGCTCTCTAATCGTGCGATGGACCCGGTCGCCAAGCGATCCCTGCAACTGAAGGTCGACAAAGCCCTGCAAGCAAAGCAGCGCTTGCAGGACGAAGAGGCGCTGATGCTCGCCGAAGCCCTGCGTCGTCATGCTGACGACGAGCAGCCGAGTGCCGATGCGCTGAAGCTCGCACCAGAGGCAGAGCGTTATCGTGCCGATCTCGCGGAACAGCTTGCGGCTATGCCCTATCTCAAGGTCGCCAAGGTCGGTCGATCGAACAACCGTTGGGCACACTACCTGCTGTTCCTCGGGCACGACGGCATCTGGTCGAAGCCGTATCTCGCTGGTGAGAAGGCGGCGCACACCGCCGAGCGAGCGAAGATTGCGAATGGCTTCGGTCTCAGCACGACCATGCATTGGGGCAAGGCGAAAGCTAGGATCAGACAAATCCTGCTGCCCCGCGCCAATCAACTGCTTCAGCTTGCAAGCGTGCAGCGCCTCCTCGCCGAAGCGCTCGCGCGAGGCGAACGCGTCCTGGTCTCGAATGGTATCGTCTTTTGGTACGAGGCCGACGGTGGCATTGGCTGGCAGGTGAAGGAGACCTCTTCGACACGCGAGGCCGAAGGGGCGACGGTCTGGAAAGAGGGCACAATTCTCTCCACCAACCACGGTCGGCTGGTCGTGCTGCCCTACATCAAGGAGAATGGCGAGTACATCCGCGGCCATACCAAAAATGGCCCGAACGACGGGCGCGCTCTTACTCGTCACCCCGACCACTACGTCGAGATTCCGTTTTCTCTGTACGACGGGGATCTCATGATCGGACTGTTCGGGGAGCTGCCCTACGAATGAGGGTGCATTTTACCACCGACAACGACTCTACAACCTGTAGCCCTCACCTCCTGCAGCTCGAATTTTGGAAGCGCGGGGCAGCTCGCTGGGAATAGAAAGCCCTTCGCCCAGCGCGACCTGGTTCATGTAGAATTGATGTTCGTCGACGACGTCATTTGCCCCCAAGGCCGAGGCAAAACCCGCGCCGCCAAAGTCGATGAGATTGCGGCCCGACTCCGCCTTGAGCGCGACGATTTCGTCCACCAAGGGCACTCTCGCAAGTTCGGTTCCAGCCCATTTGGTTTCGGGAGGAGTTCGGGAGAACACGAACTTTCGAGCGTCGACGATACGGTGCGCAAAGGCGAAATCCGGATCGTCGCTGTAGTCGCACGCGAACTAGGTCTAATGATCGAGGTGTCCGCCCTCCAGGATCTTTCCGCTCAACAGGATGTCGATGCCCCGAAAAACTGCGTTGAACCGTGACTTCAGCGGCTTATCCCAAGGGCAGGTCCCCAGTTCCAAATCTGCCAATCCGGGCCGTCGCCGGTGTGTTCAAACCACACGAGTGTAGGTTTCACCGTCGATCACGCGCTGAACCTGTTCCTTACTTCTGGCTCCGATCCTCTCGGCTATGGTCTCCGCTGAGTAGCGAGCCGCGAGCTCACGAATGGCGCGCACTTGCTCAACTGAAAGGCGGTCATCCCGCCCGCAGATCTGCGCAATGGCCCAATCGTTGTCTTTCCACTTATCCGACACCCACGGTGCCGGGAGACCTTTACGCGGGTTATCCCGTAACCAGGCCTCTAACAGCCGATCGCGTTCGTCGGGCATCGGCACAACGCGCTCGGCCAGCATCCCGTTCTCTCGAAGATATTTCAGCCCAGACTTCCCGCCGGGGATCATGTTCAAGCGCCGTGCGTCAGACCAATGTCCTTTGACGAGCCATTCCTCCGTCGCGTAAAGAGCCTCGAGATCGTCTGTAATCCCCATGATCTTATGGTGGATATAGGTGACGCGTCCTTCGCGCAGTTCCTCGCGGAGTTTGCGATGAAACAGCAGTGGGCTTCCGGCATCAACAGCCCGACGATGCTCTGCCCAGCGCTTCTGCCAGCTTCGCGTCGTAACGCCAACATAGAAGAAGCCATCGTCCGGGTAGGATGGTCCCTCACCAAATATATGCTGGTAAAGAACGTAAGACTTCTTCGGCCACGCCTTTGGTGCAATCAGCAGTTGGGCTGGCGCGGAGAACACTTGGCTAGGCTGCGTGACGCCAAATATGCGCGGAGAGGTCTCTAGGCGATCCGCCGCTGCCAGCAGGACTGGATCCAGCACGAGGTCAAACCTGATCTCCGTTCCTAACGCTAGTTCACCCGCTTCCAGCATTTGCCCTGACTTGAATTGGTCAGAACCAACCGTCCGAAGCCCCTCCTTTACGCGGTTCTGAGGCGCTATGAAGACGGGTCCATCACCCAGTGCAACGAGGTGCACGACCGGTATGAAATCCCCCGGCTTCGCACGAATAACGCCTCCCTTTTGCTTGGCGACACTTAGCCAATGGGCGCCATATCCGGTCCTGCACCACTGGCGGAGCAGGGTCTCAATCTCACTCCGCCGCCGGTGCATGACCTTGGGCGCGAGATGTTCCCACCAGTCGCGGCTGATCGTGATCATAAGGGCCTCGCTTCGTGAATTATCCCGTCTTCTTCGGGACGGCGAGCCAATGAGGAGGCCGGATTCTCGACCCACACTATCTCGCCAAGACTCATAAATACGAGCATTCCGCGCTTGGCGCCTGTCGCCTTCAGATAATCGCTGAGCTGCGAGGCGTAGCGGTTTCGTACTGTAGAACTCGGGGTGATATCCGACTTCCAATCAATGGCCACCTCCACGTGACCCTCTCTGATCGCAAGCGCATCCGCTCGGCCTGCAATCAGGACACCGTCCTCGGAACCCCAAATCGTCATTTCAGGCAGAAGAAAGGGGCGCATCTCCGCTATCTCCGGCAGGCCTAAAGTTCGCAACGCGCATCTCGCCATCTCCGTCGCATCCGGGCGGATCTCCCTCTCGTCTGCGTCCGTTAGCAACTGGGCGAGCAACTCGTCCGCACGTGAAGCCACTGGTCTCTCCTGGGCCTCCAACCCGCCCGTCAGGAACTCCTCCATCATCTTGTGGAGGACAATCCCGCGCAATGCTCCGCCGCCGACCACTTCCATCTGTTCGGCAAGCGAGTCAGCCACGACAACTGTGTCGATAGGATCAGCTAGGCGATCTCGATCGTGGTCGCTCGGACGGCGCCAGACAACGGTCGGTGCGCTCTCGCTCACCCTTCCTTGCTCTGCCGCGAAAATGTCAGAAGATTGCTTGTTCTCGTGCGCTGTCGCTTGCCGCTGGTACGATTCCGGAAAGCCGGAAACATCTAATTCTGGGAGCTCCCCGTGTCGGAGATCGATTGAAGTGAACCATGAGTCTTTCGCAGCCTGTGGGATATGCGGAAGGATTAGAAGATCTCGCGCTCGAGTACAGGCTACGTACCAAATTCTCTCGCGCTGATTTGCGTCTTCCCGACTTTCCTCCGCGCGGGCCGCGGCCAAGTCTGGTGGCGCGACGCCTCCAACCATCCAGTGGAGGGTATTGTCGGACTGCCGATGCACGAACTGATCCGGTCGATAGAGCTCAGTCGTTGAATTGATCGGTATCACGACCGGCCATTCCAGACCCTTCGCTTTGTGTATGGTGACAATTTCAATCGCGTGCTCGGCAGCATCGACCCGTCCCTCTGGCGCCCTCACTTTGCGTTCCCACTCCGCCTGCAGGTCTCGAACGAATGGGCGTAGCCCTGCTATTCCATAGCCACGCGCGCGCTCGATGAGGGCGTCCAGGTTAGCGAGCGCACGTGCGTTACGATTGCGGTGGCGAGCCGCCAAAATCACCCGTACGTTCAGACGTTCAATCGCTTCAGCCAGGATCAGGCTCGGCGTCGAGATGGCTGCGCGCCGCCGGAGGTCTTGCAGGCTGATAAGGATGGCTTTCGCGACGGGATGTTGGTTCGTCGAAGGATTGGTCCTTACGCTGAAGAAGTGCGGGCGCCCGTTCATCTCCGGCAGCCCCGCAGTGATGTCCAAGAGTTGCTGGTCGCTCAGCCCGACCAATGGACCACGCATGAGCGCACCAAAGGCGAGGGTGTCGGAGGAATCCGCCAGTACACGAAGGAGTGCGAGGATATCCTGAGTCTCCTGCCGACGCATGAGCGACTGACCGGCTTGCGACGATACGGCAAGGTTTCGCTGCTCCAGCGCGCGTTCGTAGCGCCAGAGTTCGGTGTGCCCTGGCGATACAAGCGCAATGTCCCCGGGCTGAAGAGGAGACAATGAGTCATCTGCGCGCCGGATCAACACGTTGCCGATTAGGCGAGAACAGATGTCCGCAACCTTTTCGGCTTCGGCCTCGCGGAACATCTCCGCATAGATACGTCCTTCAGTCACAACTTGGATCGTAAACCGAGCCACGCACGGTGTGGGGTAGGAGCCGTCAGCGATGGTCGGCGCAAGCGCGACGTATCTGGGCTGCCCGGTCTTGCCGAAGACCGTCTCAAAACACGAATTAACGTGTCGAATGATCGCCTTTTGAGATCTAAAGTTGGCCGTTACTTCGATGACGGCCCCGCCGTCTTGTGCGCCGATGAGCCGGCGACAAAGTTCATAGATCTCTATATCCGCGCCTCGGAACCGATAGATTGCCTGCTTGGGATCCCCTACCAGGAATAGAGAGCCGGGCCGCAGCCGACGATCTTCCCAGCGTTCCACTCGGTCGTCAGTTGCTGCAATGGAGAAGAGGATTTCGCTCTGAATGCGGTCCGTATCCTGAAATTCGTCGACCAGTATATACTTGTAACGTCGTCCAATCGCGCGACGGACTTCTTCGTGACGGCGGACAAGGGACCGTACATGCAAGAGGAGGTCATCGAAGTCGAGCACCGCGGCTGCCCGTTTTCGGCCCTCGTAGCTTTCCAGCAGCAGATCGAGCGATGACGACAAAATGCAGACGAGCAAGCTCGCGATATGTCCGATCAACTCGTTCCAAGCGTCAGCGGCCATCTGATAGTGCCGGATCGCGGCCTCGCTGCCCGACTCGCCGGGGTGCGCGCCAAAGAGCTCCGCTGCATCAACATAGGACTTGAGCTGAAGTCCCTTGGCGAACAATCGACATGGACCGGCATCGCACAGCCGCCATAGGGTCGCGAAATCCGGTGCGCTATCGAAAACGCGTACATATCGCGCCGAGAGCCGACGCAGCTCATGAGCAATTCCCCGCAAACAGTTGTCATTGTCGATGCTTGTCTGCCATCGAAAAAAGTCGTCGACGGCCTGAGCAAACACGATGTCGGGTCGAACACTCTGTAGCGGAGGTATCGGAGCCGCTTCCGGGTGCTCCCGACGGAGCATGGCAAGTTCGCGAATGAGATCGACGACCTTCAGTGGGATTTCTTCCGCCAGCACGACAATCGGGTCGTTCTCAATGGCGCCCTCGGCGAGCCTGCGGGAAAACCACGCGGAAAGCTCGCTGCGAAAAAGCGCTTCGGCCACCGTTTCATCGACGATGCGTGCGCCCGGATCGAGTCCGGCCTGCACACCGTGGCTATGGATGACGGCCTGACAAAAGCCGTGGATCGTCGTGGCTGTCAGTTCGTCGAGCCTCGGGGCCGCCGCAGAGAGTGCCGCGTACTGCGCCGCGGTGAGGCCGGTAGGGAGCACGGGCTTGACGAAATCGGGTGTGTCGCCTGCAAGCAGGGATTCTACGGTCTCCCTGATGCGGCGAGCGAGCTGGCCCGCAGCCAAGTCGGTAAAGGTGATGGCGGCAATGTCTCCGGGCGGGAAGCCGGCCGCCAACATCATTGCGACGCGGCCGGCCATGAGTGAGGTTTTTCCCGTTCCAGCGGCGGCCTCGACAAGAATGACCGACGTGAAGTCGGTCATGGCGCGAATGCGATTGTCCTGATCGACCAGTGTCATTTGGACGAATTCCACAGCTTGGCAAGCTTCCGGTTGGCGGCGCGAAAGTCGCCCCCTTTGCGTCGGAGGTAGCTTTCACGATCCGCAGGAAGGGCAAGGCGCATATCATCGTAGTGCGCGTCCTGCTCCCACCGTGGCGCGATCCGTCCACTCCGCAGGATCTCTACTGCTGCCGCTAGGAAATTGGTGGCCTCGACAATCGCATTGTCCAGTTCGTCGCCTCTCAATTCGAACTTGGCAGGCTCATCAGCGAGGTAGATCAACCTTGCGACAACCGTTCTGACCTCCGGAAGAAGCGTGCGGACCGTCAGTGCGTAGAGCACCCGCTGAAGCTCGCGCCCCTGGCCGAGTACGATCTGCTGACTTTTTGGTGGCGGCTTGGTGCTCTTGTAGTCGGTAATCTGCGCGCCATCGCCCGAAGCGCGGATGTCGAGACGATCGATCCTACCGCCGTAGATGAGGTCGGCCTGAACAATGGGAATTTTGATCGTCTCATTCCATGGCAATTCGCTGCCAATTGATGCTTCCTGGCCGAACGGGACCTCGCTCCAGCTTCGTGTGTCGGCCCTCGTCGGCTCGTCAGATGCAAGCCCCTTGGCCGTGCGCCGGGCTGCTTCTTTCACTGTATGCTGCCAAAGTGTAGCTGGCGGTACGGAGCGTTGTAGGGGCCAAGAAGCCATAATCCTCGACGAGGCCGCAGCGATTGCGGCCTCGATCTCATCGGGGTTTGCGCGAGCGAACCCTGGGCTCGGTTCAAGCCGTGCGATCGCGCCACTGATAAGCTCGTGCACGAGTTCGCCAAAAGCCATTGGATCAAGCTGAAGGGGCTCGGGATCCAAGCGTGTGGAGTGCCATCCCAGAGCGTAACGCCAGACGAAGCCAAGCGGATCTCGCAGAAGGCGCTGAAGCGACGTCGTTGATTGAGTGCGGGCGAGGGCGGCCAGAACCGCGGGATGGTCGGACGCGATCAAGCCGTCGTGGCGAGTCAGAGTTGATTCTCGTTGCCAATTTCGCCAGCAAAGCTGACTTTGGCGGACGTGTTCGAGCTGCCCTGCCTCGCGAGGTCGGGCCAATAGTCGGTCGGCTTCACTGAATGCGTGTGGAGGAATGCGGTCCCGCTTATGAATGGCCTCGTCCTTTGGCCACAGCGAGCTCGGGGAGAGGACGCTGCCCTTCGCGTTACGCTCCGGTCGAGACAGCACCAATATCTCGCGCGTTGCACTGCGGATGACGTCAAAATGTAAACGGTCGCGGTCTGCCGTCGTGAGTCCATGCAATGTACGCCGGTCGAGAAGATGGTCGGGGATGAGAGGATCATCATTCTCAAAGCGAGGCCACAATCGATTTGTCATGCCGAGCAAACGGACAAATGGTCGCGGGCTCGCAGCCAGGTGCGACGCGGGACACCAAACAACACTGTTGGCCGGATCTCGCCCATCAAGTACCCGCAATGCCTGCAGCGATAGCGCTACAGCGTGGGGCGGCGCGCTCCGTGATGCTTCCTCCCACATGGCCAAGCTGGCCCCGCTGAGTAGCAGGCGGCCGGCCTCTAGCCCGATGTTGGGTCCCCGTGCAAGGAGGTCGAGAACCGGAAGGAGGACGGTCTCAGCTAGGTCGCCAGCCGCACGATACGATCGACCCACGATGAGTGCTTCCCGCCACTGATTCAGAGTCCTCAGGCCGGCATTCCGAGGTATCGACGAGAACCAATCTTCTGGAAGAGTACTTATGAAGGGACGCGCCGGCAGGCGTCTGAAAAGCCGCCAAACGCGTTCCTGGCTCAGGCCGTTCGTCAAGATGTCTGCTAAGGCAGCACAGGCCTGTCCTTCAGGCGTGCTGAGTGCCGGAACGCCATGCGAGAAGTGGAGCGGGAGTCCGGCATTGTTTGCGTAGGCGAGAAAGTGATCGTCCCAGCCCGGCGTCGACGTCGCCGCTATCGCGATCTCCTCGGCCTTTGCTTGGCCCGACGACAAGAGCTGACGTACCCATCGAAGTGCTTCGACGACCTCGGATTTCGGATCGCCACTGGCCTCAGCCAAAAAGTTTGCCGGAGCAACCGCCGTGCGTCGGCGAAGCGTGCCCTTGAACCACGCAATCTCGGCTTGGACAGGTGAATCCCAGGAAAGCTCGGTGAAGTGGGCGATTCCATTCAGCAAGGGACGCCAGACGGCATCGATCTCCACTATCCCGCCAAGCGTAACCGGCCCGAGCAAGGTCTTCGACTGCGATACCCTTGACATCGCGGCGCCGCGAAGATCGCGAGGCAGCCTCCTGGAGGGAGGAAGAAGCTCCCTTATGCGTGTCTCAAGCAGATGTAGATCTGCAAAGCGCCCAACGTGCTGGGGAAGGGATGATAGGTCAATATCTGCACGCCATACTGCGTCGAGCGCCTGAAGCACGGCTCGAGGCATGCCCGGCAGGCTCGAAACGCTGCCAAGATCTTGGAAGCCGCCGGCGGCCAAAGCCGCTTGAATGGCAGGATAAAGAACGTCGGTAGTGACGGGGGCGATAAACCCGCCGGCCAGCCGCGCGGCAACAAGCGGAAGGGTGAGGATTTCACGACCGATGTTTCCTTGGCGTGCAGCCGCTAGCCGCTGCATGCGTATCGCCAATGGCCCGTCTACGACGAGGGTGGAGCGGGCGATCATCGAGCCAAATCCTGTAGCAGTTCATCGGCCAGGCTTTCTTCGGCTATCGCAAGACCATGGGTTCGCATCGCTGCTGTCAGAGCTTCGTCCCAAGAGGCGTGGACCTCAAGGCCAGTCAATGCAAAGCCGGGACGTGGGGCGCGTGCTACTGCCGCCAGATATTCCGTTACGTCGAACCGCCACGGTATGGCTCCAAATTCGCGCATCACATGATTGCCGATGCGCAACCCTGGCCGACGTGACGAGCGAGCGCTTGGTAGTCGTGCAACTGCCGACGATCTTCCTCCAGTTGATTGAGCGCATCGGCCACGTCCGTGAGAAGGTCGGTGGACAGCGGAGGCAATGCTTCCGTCAGCGCGGCCGACAAATTGGCTTCATCCGGTTTCTTCGACAACTGAGGTTGCCGAAGTTGAATTAGTGTGTCCATCAGCGCGGAATAGCGGGCATTACCCAGCTGGAAAAGATGCTCATCCACGGCACGGCGATAGCTCGCCGCGGTGTCATAGACTTGCCCATGATCGGCTAACGTCTCTCTCAACTTCTCCTTTGTCAGACCTGCATCTTCCTGAGGATCATGTCCAATTGAATGCGGTCGATACGATGCTTGCGCAGCTGACAGAAAAGGTTCTGGCGCTTGCACATACGGCCCGCGAGTTGCGTCAGGCCCAATCGGAGTTGCAGAAGCAACAGAACCGTGAACAAGACGCCAAACAAGAGGCCGACGCAAATATTGCGTACGCAGTCGAGCAGGGGCGCAAGGCTATCGAGGCGAGGATACGGTTAGAAACACTTCAAGAAACGGTGGGAACGAAAGTTGCCGAACTACAAGCCAAGCTCGAGGCCGCTCGGACCGCGCTCGAACTCAGCGAAACCGATTCAAAGGAAACGGGAAAAACTGCGCGCAGCGCAGGCGAGGAACGTGCACGTGCGGATCAAAAGGTAATCTCGGCCGACGAGCTATTGCAGGAGCGAGCCGCCGCGCGTCAAGAAGCCATCACTCGATTGCAGGGATTCGCTGCAACCGACCTTCTATCCATCGCGCTTCCGGAAATTGACCTACCTGATCCTCGAGGTGTGTGGACGATCGAACCGGCACTGACGCTCGCACGTCGGGCCGAACAAGCCCTTTCGGACGTTCCGCATGACGACGAAGCATGGAAGCGAATCCAAAGCCATCTGTCTACGGATTATACCGAACTCAGCCGCGCACTTAGCGCGCTTGGCCACCAGGCCCAAATGGACCAGACGGCCGACTATGAACTGGTCGTGACTGTCGTCTACCAAAATCGACCGGAGCGGCCTGATCGGCTTAAGGAGCGACTCGAGGGCGAGATTGCTCAGCGTCATGAGCTCCTGACGGCACGAGAACGAGAGATACTCGAAAATCACCTTCAAGCCGAGATTGCCGCCGCGATTCAAAGGCTAATGCAGGACGCTGATCGGAAGGTCGATGCCATCAACGAGGAGCTATACAAGCGACCAACATCCACCGGAGTTCGCTTCCGGTTGCAATGGCTGCCGCTGGCCGAGGGGGCCGACGGGGCACCCGTTGGACTGGATGCCGCCCGAAAACGACTGCTGAACACGAGTACGGACCTTTGGAGTTCCGAGGATCGCAGCGTGGTCGGCGCCATGCTCCAAGATCGAATCAACATCGAACGTACGAACGCCGACGCGACTACGGGCGGCAGTCTCCTCGATCAATTGAGCAGAGCCCTCGACTATCGTCATTGGCATCAATTCACAGTCCAACGTTGGCAGGACAAGCAGTGGCGCAAGCTCTCCGGGCCAGCATCGAGTGGTGAACGAGCGCTAGGCCTGACGGTTCCGTTGTTCGCAGCGGTCGCAAGCTTTTATAGCCAGAGCGGCTCGCCGCACTCTCCGCGGCTCGTGTTACTCGACGAAGTCTTTGCAGGCATCGACGATTCTGCGCGAGCTCACTGCATGGCGTTGATTCGTGAATTCGACCTCGACTTCGTCGTAACAAGCGAACGCGAGTGGGGATGCTATGCTGAATTACCGGGCGTATCCATTTGCCACCTTCAGAGACTTGAGAATATCGACGCAGTACACGTCTCTCGTTGGACGTGGGATGGTCGTGCGAAGCAGCGTGAAGATGATCCGAATCGAAGGTTTGCGGACGCATGATTGAGGGGGACGGCCGTCTCCGACGTCTGCTCGGCGGCGATGCACTTGCATCGCTGAGAATGCGTCTTCGACAGCGCTTTGAGCGAGGTCCGGTGGATGGGAAAATAGAGCGCCTTCGCATTTCAAACCTCAACAGGGACGAGCATTCCGCGCTTGCCGGGCTCATCGGTCGGCCCGCACGTTTCTCGGGCTCCATGCAGATCGATGTACAAGTGATCGATGCGGCCCTAAGCCGAGCAGGCGTGGCAAGCTCGTTGCGCGAAGCGCTGGAGTCGATCGACGGCCCTATCATTCACGCAGAAACTGCTCAGACCGAATTGAACGCGAGATGGTCGAAGGCGATATCTTTCGCAACTCATCTGGATTTCTCGAGCTTTCTTCAAGTTCCCTCGGGCGCGGGCCTGCTCAAGCGGTTGTCAAATAGTGACCCGGACGTCGCTGCGCGGCTTTGCTCGCAGGCGGATACGGTTCTCAAGCTTCTGCCAGCCAAGGGCATGACCCGTGCACAGTTGGCCGCCGGAACGCTAGGCGACGCGCATGCGCTCGACATGGGCGAAGCCGTGGCGACCTTGGTACTCGCTGTCTGGCGCAAGAAGGGTCGCGACGAACGCACCGATGACGAGAATCGGCTGTTTGAGAGCGACGACATTCGCGGCATCGGTGAAGATCGGATTCGGGACATTTGGGCTAGAGCAGGGATTCTAGTCAACGAACTAGCGCGGCCTGCACTGTTTCTGAACCTGAACATCGACAGCAGTCAGACGCCGTCGTCCGGGGAGCCGAATTACGCCTCACTTCGCTTTCTGTTACGTTCCAATCCGCTCTGGGACGTGAGATCGCGAAATGTCTACGTTTGTGAGAACCCCAATTTGCTTGCTATCGCGGCCGACAAACTCGGCGCGAACTGTGCGCCGATGGTATGCACCGAGGGAATGCCTGCTGCCGCGCAACGCGTTATTCTGCAGCAACTGGTAACCGCCGGCGGCCGCCTCCTCTATCATGGCGACTTCGATTGGCCAATTTACGGAACGATAGCTGCGCTTGTAACCGTTCTCGCTCGGCCTGACGGTCCTGCACGCGCGGTAGCGGACCACGTGGGGCCATCTCACCATATTCGCGTAAGCGCGGGTGAATACGTACGGGCGGAGCATCATTCCAAGGCGTCGTAGCTGGCAGGTCAGCGATTTCCGCGCCAATTAGGAAGTGCCGTGCCGGATTGAGTGCGAATGCAGCGCGGGCAAGCCGATGTGCCCCGTCCTCGCTGCCACAATCTGCAAACCAATGGGCAAGGACGCGAAAGTCTGCGGATCGATCGCTGCGGCCGCTGCGGCGTTCGTTCAATGCAGCGATAACCGCGAGCAGATGCGGAATGGCCGATCGCGCCCTGGATCTTAGCACCTCGCCCTGCGGCGGATCATTTCCTGGGCTAACGAACCAGCCTCGCAAACCCTTCCATCGCTCCGTCCAAGCATCAAGCGACCGAGCTAGCGCATCCTGTTGTTCGTTGTCTTGCCCGGGAGCCGCATCTCGGGCTTCGCGTTGCGACGCTTGCCGCAAAAGCTCACGAATGACTGGATCAAGCGCGATAAGATGCTGTGCGATGCCGCCCGAGCGGCTGACAAGGTCGCCGATGAATCGATCGAGATAGTCGATCAGCCTCTTCTTATAGGCGATAATTGCAGTTGTATCCGAATGCTGAAGCTCGATGCTGCGTCCGATGCTCGCCATGAATGCCTGGGCGTTTTCGGCGAGACCTTCGAACACTCGAACCAAATCACGCAGGGTCTCATGAATTTTTGCATCGTCGAAGATGGAATCTTGCGAGAGGTTACGCAGAACCTGTAGCTGCTTTGCAATGTCTTCGAGCGCAACGCTCTGCAGCTCGGCTCGCCGCCTTAGTGCTTGGCTGAATACAGTAAGGGCTGACTCGACGGCCTCTCCACCCTCAGTAAGACGATACAAAAAACGGGCACGGTAGAAGTCACTGATACTAGCAACACGAGCTGTGTCGGGCTGCGACTCGAGATTGCCCCATTCAGTTAGCTGCGCCAAAGCACCTTGAAGATCTTCGATCTTCGGAGGTGCGGTATCCCACTGCGCATCGGCAAGAACTTCGTCTGGTCTCAGATGGAGGCGGAACTGTCGCTTAGCCGCAGCGAATGCATCCATGATTTTCCGATAAAGTTCTGACTTCTCGGCGGTGACATGTCGGAAGAGCTCACGTGCATCAACTCTCATGGAATGGCGCTGCAAATAGAGGGACTTTAAGAGACTTATATCGCCAGGGAACAATAAGTGAACATGCTGCAACTTTAGAGCGCAGAGGTCAACCGGGATAAAGGGAGGTTGGATAACCTGGGGACATCGCCATTTTGTGCGGTGCCAAAAATACTGACCATACTGTTATTTTAGACCACGCAACCGCCGCACTATCGGAATCGGGAGCTAAGTCGAGGCTAATCCCCGAACGCAGTGTCGTCGCTCAAAGTCTGCGTCTCTGGCGGCGCTCGGCGGAGAAGAGCTAAATTCTTCAGAGCGCGCCCCTCGTCTTGGAGTTGGTTCTCGCTTGCCCCGCAAGTCCGGATTATCACGCTGCCCGACGGACGCGTAGAAGGCGTACATGTCGATGTGGATTATTTTGCGCTGACGGGGTGAGCCCTCTGTCTGGTCGTCGTCCTCGCCAGTCACGTTGTCTGCCCGGCCGGGTCTTCCTTGACGCCGCGGGCGACGATCCTGAGCGATCCATCCGGAAGCGGTCGCTGCAAGTTCAAGACTTCGTCGAGTGGAGCCGTCATCCAGGTCTCGACTTCTTCCGGCGTTGTCAGGATGACCGGCATCGCCTTGGGGTGGATGGCGCCAACCTCCGTATTCGACTCCGTTGTGAGAAATGCGAAGAGGTCGTTGGTCGTCTCACCTTCTTTGACCTTCCGGACGGACGTCCAGTTGGTCCAGATGCCGGCGAAGCATGCGAGGGGACGGGTCTCGTCGAGCGCGAACCAGATATCGCCGCCCTCAGCCTTGTTGAATTCGCTGAAGGAGTTGAAGGGTACCACACAGCGGTTTTCGGTTCCTAACCATCGCGTCCAGTGCTTGCTCTTCACGTTGCGGATGTTGGTCGTGCCGCCGTCCGGCTCCATTCTGAGCAAATCCTTGAAATCCGCTGCCTTGCCTTTGGCCTGCAGCTTTTCGGCTCGTTTCTTGGTGGCGTCCATCAGCGCCTTTGACGACGATGGCATTCCCCACCGCGCCGTAGCGAGTTCGCGCCCCTCGACCGCGTTGCGCACAATCGGTGCCTTGTAATCGGGAAACACACCGGGCATCGGCGCCAAATTGCCAACGTAACGGTTCACGACGCGGAACAGCGCGCTGATCGCGGCCTGGTTGGTCGTGATCGAATAAAGATTGCACATCAGTCAGGATTCGGTTCGAGGGTGGCGCGGCTGCCACGTCAACTGTAGCAGAGTTGCGGATGGACGCCGCCCCGCCTTGGCGCATTTCCGGCAGCGAAGCCGGCTGGCGAGATCGTGCACGAAAGTGGTCGGCGGGTGCTTCATCGCCGCGAGATCCACGTCGCTTGGGGTCTTGCAGCGCGCGCACCTGATCTCCAGCCAGGGAAAGCCTCCGTTCACGGCCTGGTCGATGGTCGGTGACGGATCGATCGGTTCGCCGTCACTCCACATCCGCTCGTTCCAACTTTCGCAAAGCAGCCTGTCGGCTTGCTGGATCATCGCCTCGCCTTTGGCCCGCATCTCCGCCGATTGGGTAGCCAGGATGTTTGCCATCGCGCGTGCCTTGCCGAGCTCTTTCGCCAGAACTGTCAATCGGCATTGGACTGGGACCCCCGATCGGCAATGCCGAAACACACCGGAATCGTCAGCGGACTTTCGGGGGGCTTGTTCGCCCACTGCCAGAAGCGATCGAACGCATCCATCACAGGTCCTCCCGCAGGCCCCGGAAGAAGGGGTGGCGAACCTTTCCCTCGGCCGACTTCGCGCGATACTCGATCTCGGCCAAAAGCTTGGGTTCGACCCAGATGCCCTTGTGACCGATGCGCTTGGTATATGGTTGGGTCTTTCGGATGAGGGGTTTAAGCCGCTTCTGCAGATCGGCGGCCGAGACCTTGTCGAAGCCGTGGTCGACTTTGCCGGCGTAAAGCAGATCATCGCCCTTGCGCCGGCCGACGTAGATGCCGTCCCACTTCGTCCCATCGAGTGCGAAACCGGCAATGGTCAGCGTCTCACGCTGTACGCAGGTCTTTTTGACCCAATCATTCGTGCGTCCCGTCGGATAGGCGCTGCCCCGGACCTTCGAGACCACGCCTTCGAGGCCGAGCTTGCAGGCGTGCGCGAACATTTCGCTGCCGTCGATCTCGAAACTTTCGCTGAACTGGATATCGGTGCCGGTCAGGATCTTCTTGAGTTCGGCCTTGCGCTGAAAGAGCGGTAGCTTCCGGATATCTCGGCCGTTCAGATAGAGCAGATCGAACGCTACGAGCACGATGCTCTTCGATTTGCCCTTGAGCTCGTTCTGCAGGACCGAGAAGTCGGTCGTGCCGTCGGGGGCAGGTACCACGATCTCGCCGTCCACCACCGCCGAGTTCGCCTTGATCCGCCAGGCGTCATGGGCGACCTTCTTGAAGCGATGCGTCCAATCGTGGCCGCGCCGGGTGAAGATCTTCGCCGTCTCGTTGGCCAGATGGACCTGAACACGGTAGCCGTCGAACTTGATTTCGTGACTCCAGCGCTCTCCGGATGGCACCTTTTCGATCGAGGTGGCCAAGGCCGGTTCGATGAAGCCGGGGAAGGACGCCTTGACGCCGATAGCCGCCGGCTTTTTACGCTGAAACGCCACTGAAGAACTCCACGCTACAGCCGATTCAAATTGACACAGTTCGAATCGTTCCGGAACCGTCGAATCCTTGTTGCGTTGCCTCGACGCCACGAACAGGAGGTATCCATGGCGGCAGCGAAGAAGTCAAAGACGGCGCGCGGGCGAAAACAGGACCGGGCACGGGTAGCCGGCGGGCAGGACTACGAAGTGCGGTACGAGGCGAAGAAGACAGGTAAGTCGGCGCCGGCGGTGAAGAAGGCTGTCAAAAAAGTCGGCAATGCGCGGAAGCGCGTGGAGAAGCGGCTAGGCCGCTGAACCGGAGGGCTGAGTTGGCGTCGGTGCTCGGCGCCGGTCCTTCTAGTCAGGGGGACATTCTGGGCAGGTGTCGCCGATCGAGTCCAGCACGTCGCGAACCGCGGCCACCGCTGCATCGGGGGACACGTCTGCTGGCGGGTCTCGACGGGCCATATCGAAGGCCCGCTCCCGCGCATGCGGATCGGCGCGGTCCTGCATCCAGCCGTGCTCCTCGCACTCGCGGATGGCGCCTACTTCTTGGAGAACGTGGATCGCCCATCCCCGCAGTGTACGTATTGGTGGCCTTCGTTCACTGGTCATCAGCATTGAGATAGACTCCGAATACGACGAATCCTGTAGCCCGTCGTTTGTTCCGGCTGCTAACACAAGGCTGGGATTCCCAGTCAGCAAAGAACAGGGTTTCCCCATTCCGAGGCCGCTGTGAAAAGTGCCAGGCGGTTCTCGCGGGATTGCCTGAATCACGTCCGCTCAGGTCTTTCACTGCGTGTGCGCGTGCGGCCAGAGCCGCACCGGGCTCTCGTGAACCGAGCCGCGCAGCGTCTCGGCCGTGCGGCTTCGATCCCTCGCGCCAGAGCTTTTGGTGCTCCTCGCCGGGGGCACTCGGGAAAGGGGCCCGCCGTCATGCCGGCGTCGCTATCACTGCCCCATTCCCGGGTGCCCTTTTAACCGGTCTCGTCGCTGCACTCGGTCCCGCGTGCCGCCTTCGGCGTCGCTATGCTCACGCTCCTGCGGGTGCCATTTTCCGTTTAGGCGATGCGCCTCTGGCGCACGCCTGGTCGGGCCTGCGGCCCTAAGTCAGATTGCGCAAAGGGCTGAGAGTAAGAGTGCGGGCTGGGTTTATCCGTGACGGGTTACGAGCTGCGAGAGAGACTCGCGGCGCCCGTCGCGGAGAACCGCGATGCCAAACCCTACTGTTGGTGCGCGCGCCGGCCAGGACCGCGCGAACCTCTATAACGAAATCACCGACAAGATCATTGCCGAGCTTGAGGCCGGACGCGTCCCCTGGGTTCAGCCCTGGGGTACGGCCGCGGCGAAAGCGCCGTTGGCGATGCCGAAAAACGCGTCGACCAACCGGCAATACAGTGGCGTCAACATTCTTATCCTCTGGGGGTCCGTTATCGAACGCGGATTCACCGGGCAAAGTTGGCTCACCTTCCGCCAGGCGCTCTCGCTTGGCGGCCACGTTCGCAAGGGAGAGCGCGGCACCACTATTGTCTACGCGGATCGTTTCGTGCCGAATGACGAGAAGCGACGCGCCGCTGAGACAGGCGAAGACGCGCAAGCGATTCCATTCCTCAAACGATTTTACCGTTTTCAACACCGATCAGTGCGAGGAACTGCCTGACGGCATTGCAACCGCTGCGCCGCCACCGCCGGCTGGCCTCATCGAACCCACGGTCGAAGCCCTGATCAAGGCCAGCGGAATTCCATTTCGGATTGGTGGAGTTCGCGCATTCTATGCAACAGTCGAAGACTATGTTCAGGTCCCGCCGCCGCAGGCTTATTTCGAGCCGATCAACTGGCACCGCACCGCGTTGCACGAACTCGGTCATGCGACCGGGCATTCATCGCGTCTGAACCGCGACCAGAGCGGATCCTACGGTACGAAGAAATATGCCTTCGAAGAACTGGTCGCCGAGTTGAGTTCCGCTTTCAGCTGCGCGTCGCTCGGGATCGTCCCAACCGTTCGCCATGCCGACTATATCGGCTCCTGGCTTGAAGTCCTGCGCGAAGACAATCGCGCCATCGTGCGTGCCGCCTCGCAGGCTAGCAAGGCCGCGGACTATTTGCTCGGCTTCGTTGCCGACATCGATCCCGCCGCGGCCGCGGAAGCAGGGATAAGCGATCACGAAGCCGCGTGACGTTGTTCCAGGTCAGAGTGAGAGGAGCGGAGGGGCTTCGCGACGGGTTGGAAGCCGAGAGAGAGTCTCCTGGCGGCCCATCGTGGAGAGTCCAAATGACGAAAGTCCAGAAGATCACGCTGTCGCCGTCGCGCGACATCCCCTTCAACAAGTTGGTGCTCAGCCAGTCCAACGTGCGGCGCGTGAAGGCCGGTGTTTCGATCGAACAGCTCGCGGAAAGCATCGCCCAGCGCACCCTGCTGCAGAGCCTGAACGTTCGAGCAGTCCTCGACGGCGAGGGCAATGAGACTGGCATGTTCGAAGTGCCCGCCGGCGGCAGGCGTTATCGCGCTTTGGAGCTTCTGGTGAAACAGAAGCGCATGGCGAAGACGCAGGCTGTTCCGTGCGTCGTCCGCGAGGGCGGCATCGCAGAAGATGACTCGCTCGCGGAGAATGACGAACGGGTCGGTCTGCATCCATTGGACCAATTCCGAGCGTTCAGGACTCTGAGCGATGCTGGCCTCAGCGAGGAAGATATCGCCGCGCGCCATTTCGTGACCCCGGCGATCGTCAGGCAACGCCTGCGGCTGGCGTCGGTGTCGCCGAAGCTGCATGAGGTCTATGCCGAAGACGGCATGACTCTCGAACAGCTCATGGCGTTCTCCGTCACGGGCGATCAGGCTCGCCAGGAGCAGGTCTGGGTGAACGCATGTCGCTCCGGCCATGATGAGCCCTACCAACTTCGGCGGGCGTTGACAGAAAATGCCGTCCGCGCCTCGGACCGTCGGGCTCGCTTCGTTGGTGTTGACGCTTACGGGCAAGCAGGCGGCGCCGTCGAGCGCGACCTCTTTCAGCATGATGATGGCGGTTGGCTGCAAGACGTCGCGCTGCTCGATCGGCTCGTTACCGAAAAACTCACCGCTGAGGCCGAAACCATCGCCAGGGAAGGATGGAAGTGGATCAAGGTTGCTCTCGACTTCCCCTTCGGTCATGCCACGGGCCTTCGGGAACTCGATGGCACACCTGCCGACCTCACCGCGGAGGAGCAGGCGACGATCGACGCCCTGAAAGCCGAGCATGCCAAGCGGGAATCCGAGTACCAAGACGCCGACGAGCTGCCCGACGACGTCGATCAGCGCCTCGGTGAAATCGAAGCTGCCCTGATTGCGTTCGAACAGCGCTCGATCATCTATGATCCCGTCGACATCTCCCGCGCCGGCTGCTTCGTCAGTATTGATTCCGAAGGACGGCTCTCGGTGGACCGGGGCTATGTCCGACGCGAGGACGAAGCGCCGCAGGAAGATCATCCGGCTGTCGGGCAGGACGCCCATACATCGTCGAGCGGCGGCCAAGGGTCAAGTAGTCCCACTGTGCAGCAGACGGCCATCTCGGTTGCTGGCGGTGCTGCTGATACCGAGGATGATGACGAGGATGCGGCGCGACCGCTGCCGGACCGTCTCATCACCGAACTGACGGCGCATCGAACCCTGGCATTGCGGGATGCGCTGGCAGAAAATCCCGCGATCGCGTTCCAGGCGGTGCTGCACAACTTCGTGCTGACCGCCTTTTACCGGTTTGCCTCCTCCGGAAGTTCTCTTGAGATCGGACTTCACACGCCGACCTTTCCTGCTCAAGCCCCTGGCCTGCGAGAGAGCGCGTCCGCGAAGGCCGTCGAGGCGCGGCATGAGTCCTGGAAAGCACGGTTGCCGAAGGGCGAGAACGATCTCTGGGATGCGCTCACAGCTCTCGACGGTGCCGCTCAGGCGTCCCTGTTCGCTCACTGTGCGTCATTTGCGGTCAACGCCGTCTACGAGCCGGCCAGCCGCTACATTCAGGGCCGCTTCTCCGTCCATGGTGTCCGCACGCGTCTCGACCAGGCCAATGTGCTGGCGCGCGCGGTAGGGCTCGACATGGTGCAGGCCGGCTGGCGACCGACCGTCGATAACTATCTCGGCCGGGTCACTAAACCTCGCATCCTGGAAGCGATCCGGGAAGCCAAGGGCGAGTCGTCGGCGCAACTGATCGACCACCTGAAGAAAGCTGACATGGCGAAGGAGGCTGAGCGTCTGCTCGATGGCTCGGGCTGGTTGCCGGAACCGCTGCGTCTGGTCGACCCCAGCGCGTCGTCGGTGGAGCAGGAGGGTGAAACGGGCCCGCTGCCCGAATTCCTCGCCGACGATGAGGATCGAGAGAACGCCGGCGACGATGATCCGCAACAGCTCGACGCGGCTGAGTGACATCGTTGAGCGGGATGGCTCCGGCCATCCCGCAGTTGCTTGGGGACCGGTGTACAGCGCCGGTCCCCATTTTTATGGGCGAGGGCTGAGAGGGAGAGCAGGGCCGGGAAGGGTTTGAGCCGTCGGGCCAAAGGAGAGCGCCTGATGGTTCGACCCGTTCCTGCTCTCCCGAGAAATCCTGTCATGACCAAATCTCTCGCGGGCGGCGCTGCCGCCGCGTTGCTCTCGATGCGTGCCGCTGCCACTCTCACCTCTGCCGCCGTCGGGGCCGCGCGACGGCTCTTGACGGATCTCGAACGCGGCCGTCGCATCGATTCGGCCGTCCTGCGTAGCGCCATGGAGGCTGCATTCGGTGGCTCGGACGCGCCCGGCGCTTGGAACTGGAAGACCGCCTATGACGTCTGCGAGGCGGCAACCGTTCTCTTCCTGCGCAAGTTCGGTCCGGCCATGCGCGCCAGGGCTGGCTCGACGGCCGCGATGCTGCCAATGCTCGCGAGAATCGCGAGCTGTCTGCCGACTCATACGCGGCGTTCCGAAGACAGTCAGGCGCTTCAGCAATTCTCGACACCGATCCCGCTTGGGCTGGCCGCATGCGCCGCAGCCGGTATTACGCCTGCCGACCGCGTTCTGGAGCCATCCGCGGGGACCGGCTTGCTCGCCATCTTTGCCGAGCTCGCCGGCGGCTCTCTGATGCTGAACGAGTTGGCCGAAGGCCGCACGGCGCTGCTGGATCATTTGTTCGCCAACGTTGAGGTCACGCGGTTCGACGCCGCGCAGATCGATGATCATCTCGACGTGAACCTCGTACCAAACGTGGTTCTGATGAACCCGCCGTTCTCCGCGGTAGCGAATGTCGATCGACAGATGCCGGACGCCGCTTTTCGGCACATCGCTTCGGCGCTCGCGCGACTTTGCGATGGTGGGCGCCTCGTCGCCATCGCGGGCGCAGGCCTTGCGCCGGATAACCCGGCGTGGCTAGAGGCCTTTGTTCGCCTCCAGGAGCGCGGACGGGTCGTGTTTTCCGCCGCGATCGACGGCGCCGTCTACGCCAAGCACGGCACTCAGACGGATACGAGATTGCTCGTAATCGACAAGTCGCCTGCTGCCGATCCAAAGGCTTTTCCTGTCTCACAAGGCATGGCCGGCGATGTCGCCACCTTGCTCAATTGGGTAACACAGCATGTGCCTCCGAGGCTGCCTGTCGCCGCGCCGGTCGTAGCCGACATCGTTAGGCGCCCTGCAATGCCCCGATCGGCCGGCGCCATTGCACCAAGCCCCTCGTCCACTTCGGGGAGCGCACCCGAAGGTGTGAAACTTGCGTACGAGACCGTCGAATGGTCGCCGCCGGAAGGCGCCCGCCTCACCGACGCGCTGTACGAGGAGTACGGATTGCAGTCGATCCGTATTCCCGGATCATGCGCACATCCGACCAAGCTCGTGCAATCCGCGGCGATGGCGTCCGTTGCGCCACCGAAGCCGTCCTACCGTCCGCATCTACCTTTAAGTCTGGTGGCAGACGGAGTTCTGTCGGACGCCCAGCTCGAAAGCGTCATTTATGCGGGCGAGGCGCATTCCGAATTCCTCGCGGGCTCCTGGACGGTCGATGCGACCTTTGATGTTGTGGCCGCCGCGCGTGACGATGCAGAGAATGCCGTCCGTTTTCGCCGCGGCTGGTTTCTCGGCGATGGCACCGGCGCGGGCAAGGGGCGGCAGGTCGCCGGCATCCTTCTCGACAATTGGCTCAAGGGCCGCCGCCGTGCGGTCTGGATCAGCAAATCCGACAAGCTGATCGAAGATGCCCAGCGCGACTGGTCAGCGCTCAGCATGGAGCGGCTGCTCGTTACGCCCCTGTCCCGGTTTCGCCAGGGCACCCCGGTCCGGCTTTCGGAAGGCATCCTTTTTGCCACCTACGCTACGCTGCGCACCGACGAGCGTGGCGAAAAGCTTTCGCGTGTCAGGCAGATCGTTGAATGGTTGGGATCCGACTTCGACGGAGTGATCGTCTTCGACGAGAGCCATGCCATGCAGAACGCGGTCGGCGGCAAGGGCGAACGCGGTGACCAGGCGGCCTCCCAGCAGGGGCGCGCGGGCCTGAGGCTCCAGCACGCCTTGCCCAATGCTCGCGTGGTATATGTGTCGGCGACGGGCGCTACCACGGTTCACAACCTCGCTTACGCGCAACGCCTCGGCCTTTGGGGCGGCGCCGATTTCCCATTCGCCACGCGAGCCGAGTTCGTCGAGGCAATCGAGGGGGGCGGGGTCGCGGCGATGGAGGTGCTGGCGCGCGACCTCAAGGCGCTCGGTCTCTACGCCGCCCGCTCATTGTCCTATGAGGGCGTCGAGTACGAGCTCGTCGAACACAAGCTTAAACCGGAGCAGGTTCGCATCTATGACGCCTATGCAGATGCGTTCAGCATCATCCATAACAACCTCGACGCGGCGATGCGGGCCGCCAACATCACCGGCGAAACCGGAACGCTGAACGGGCAGGCAAAGTCCGCGGCCCGATCCGCCTTCGAGAGCGCCAAACAGCGCTTCTTCGGTCATCTGCTGACCTCGATGAAGACGCCGTCGCTCGTCCGATCGATCGACCGCGATCTCGACGCCGGCCATGCCGCTGTCATCCAGATTGTCTCAACGGGCGAAGCGCTGATGGAGCGCCGGCTCGCCGAGATCCCGACCGAAGACTGGGGCGACGTCCAGGTCGAGATCACCCCGCGCGAGTATGTGCTCGACTATCTCGCTCATTCCTTCCCGGTCCAGCTCTACGAACCGTTCACCGACTCTGAGGGTAACCTCTGCTCTCGACCTGTCTATCGCGATGGCCAGCCGGTCGAGAGCCGGGAGGCCGTGGCACGACGCGGCCGCCTCATCGAGAAGCTCGCCTCGCTGCCTCCGGTACCCGGCGCGCTGGATCAAATCGTGCAGCGCTTCGGCACCGACATGGTCGCCGAAGTGACCGGCCGCTCGCGCCGTATCATTCGCAAGGGCGACCGGTTGGTGGTCGAAAACCGCGCCGGGTCGGCAAACCTCGCCGAGACCTCGGCCTTCATGGACGACGTCAAGCGCATCCTGGTGTTCTCCGACGCGGGCGGCACGGGGAGGAGCTACCATGCCGAACTCTCTGCCCGGAATCGCCGCTTGCGGGTCCATTACCTGCTTGAGCCCGGCTGGAAGGCCGACGCCGCGATCCAGGGGCTCGGCCGGACCAACCGGACCAATCAGGCGCAGCCGCCGCTGTTTCGGCCCATCGCGACCGACGTGAAGGCGGAAAAGCGCTTCCTCAGCACCATCGCGCGTCGGCTCGACACATTGGGGGCCATTACCCGCGGCCAGCGCCAGACCGGAGGGCAGGGCCTGTTTCGGCCCGAGGACAATCTCGAAAGCCAGTACGGGCGGGACGCGTTGCGTCAACTCTACACGTTGCTCGCGCGGGGCAAGGTCGACGGATGCTCACTCGAGAGGTTCGAGGATGCCACCGGCCTGAAGCTGACGGACGCCAATGGGCTCAGGGATGATCTGCCGCCGATCACGACCTTCCTGAACAGGTTGTTGGCGCTCACCATCGACCTACAGAATGTCCTGTTCACCGCCTTCGAGCAGCTCTTGACCGGTCGAATCGAAGGCGCTGTCGCGTCGGGCACCTACGACGTCGGGCTGGAAACGCTCCGCGCCGAAAGCTTTGTCGTCAGCGGCCGGCGGACGATCTATGTCCATCCGCGCACAGGCGCCGAGACACGGCGGCTCAGCATCACCCAACGCCAGCGCAACCATCCTGTTGGTTTGGATGACGCCCTTGCTCGTCTTTCCAATCATGCTGTCCTGCTGATCAACGAGCGGTCGGGACGGGCCGCCGTGCAGGTTCCGGCCCCGAGCATCATGCTCGACGACGGCGAGATCGAGCGCCGCGTCCGCCTGATCCGGCCTATGGAGCAGCATCAGGTCCCCTTGAACATGATGGTGGAGAGCCATTGGCTTGAAGCGGATCGCGAACGTTTTGCCGCGGCCTGGCTGGCGGAGCTTGCCGAGGTGCCTGAGTTCACGGAAAGCACGATTCACGTCGTGGCCGGCTTGCTGTTACCCATCTGGAAACGATTGCCGAACGAATCGACACGTGTCTATCGGCTCCAGACCGATGCGGGCGAACGCATCATCGGCCGCAAGGTTTCTGCCGCGTGGGTCGCAAACGTCGTCTCGGCGGACACGCCCACGCTGACGCCGGACGCTGCCTTTGCCGCGGTAATGGAGGGACGCACCGTCCTCGACCTCGCGGAGGGGCTCCAGCTTCGCCGCGTCCGGGTGATAGGCGCATGGCGCATCGAGCTGTCGGGATTCAACGACGCGATGCGCGATCGCCTCCGAGCTTACGGCCTCTTTGGAGAGATCATATCCTGGAAGCTGCGCATGTTTGTGCCCACGGACGCGAGCGGCGTCGGGATCCTGACAAAGGTGCTCGACACGTATCCGGTCGCGCGCGTCAGTGAGCGCAAGGCCGCGTGATGTCCCGCGATGCTTCCGAACTGGCACACCGCCTCGCGCGCGAGGCCGAGGCGGTGTGCCGACATTATCTTTCCCATGGCAAGCGGGCGGGGCGGTATTGGGTGGTCGGAGACGTCCACAACACGCCGGGCCGCTCGATGTTCGTGCGGCTCCAGGAATCGCCGAAGGGTCCCGCCGGCAAGTGGACTGATGCTGCGACCGGCGAGCATGGTGATCTCCTCGACATCATCCGCGAAAGCCTGGCCTTGCGAGACTTCCGCGAGGTCGCCGAGGAGGCGCGGCGGTTTCTGAGGCTGCCTCGTCCCGAGCAGCAGCTGGCCTCGAAACCCATTCGTTCGCCTGCGCCGGTCGGATCGCAGGAAGCCGCCCGTCGGCTCTTTGCGATCTCTAGCCCGATCGAAGGCACGGTGGTCGAGACTTATTTGCGGCGCCGCGGAATAGCCCGCATCCACCATGGTGGCAGTCTGCGCTTCCACCCACGTTGCTACTACCGACCGGGCGAGCATTTGCCGACCGAGACCTGGCCGGCGATGATAGCTGGCGTCACGGACCTCGATGGGCGGATCTCCGGCGTGCACCGCACTTGGCTCGACCCAGACGGATTTGATCGCGTGCGGCTCGGCAAGGCCCCAATCGATACTCCACGACGGGCTATGGGCGACTTGCTCGGCAATGCCGTTCGATTTGGCGCGGTGGACGACGTGCTCGCCGCCGGCGAGGGTCTCGAGACCATGCTGTCGCTGCGTTACGTGCTGCCGACGTTGCCGATGGCAGCCGCGCTTTCGGCCAGTCACCTTGCAGCCCTGATGCTGCCGTCTGGCCTGCGTCGGCTCTATATCGCCCGCGACGCTGATGCCGCCGGAGATGCCGTGCAGGCTACTCTTAGCCAGCGTGCAGAAGCCGTCGGTGTTGAAGCGATCGCGTTGTCGCCCCGGCTGGGAGATTTCAACGAAGACCTGCACATCTTCGGTCTCGAGACTCTCCGAGCAGCGTTGCGGCTTCAACTCGTACCAGAGGACGTCGTCCGCTTCCTGCATTCGTCGACGGTAGTCGCAGAATAGGCCGGTGCTTCGATCGACGTTGATAGGTCGCTCATAACGAGGCCATTGCCAGAAGAGGACGCGACCTCGGCCTTCTAGAGGGCGATCGGACGGCAACCGGGACCGGGCCGGCAATGGCTACGCCCGGCTATTTTCCGCCGCGCGCCGGCGATGAGAAGACAAACCCGCCATCTGGCTAGCGCGCTTTGCATCGCGAGGCAAAATAGCCGGTCTCCGCCATCCTCTGCTGTCGCTTCGGCCCTTCGGGTTCTGGCCCGTTCCGCCCGCCGTCTGAGTGATCGCCACGAAGGCCGCGATGGGCGCGGCCGATCCGGCAAAGGAACTCCTCAAATGGCCGACCACGACGACATCGAACCGCCGCACGCCGTATCTCCGACCGATCACGTCCTCACCGAACTACAGCTGTTCGGCTACCGACCCTTCGACAACGAGCCTGATCCACGGCCGCTTCCCGAGGGCAAGATCATCACCGGCGCCGTCGCCGATATCTTCGATGCCCTCGTCGCGACGTTGAGCGACACACGGCTCGAGCCAGATCTTGACGATCTGCTCTGGTCGACCGTCAATCTGTTCCACCGGGCCGTCGACCGCATCGAACGCCATCTCGACGATAACGAACAGGCGCAGCAGAAAAGCCAGCGCGAGCAGAACGGCTCCGAAGTCCGATCGGTCGAACTCGAGCGCCTGACGGCCGAAGGCATCACTTTGATCGAGCGCCGCAGCTGCCTCGAGGTCTTCCGCGACCAGGCCATCGAGCGCTTTGAGACCCACACCGGTTCAACCTGGCGCCCCCGATCGGGATCGCTGGTAAACCACCGCACGCTAACCGCGGCCATAATCGACTCCCGCGACTTCATCGCAGCCAAGCGTCGCGCCGAGACTGAAGTCATGTTGCCACCGGGACCAAAGATCGCACTCACCGGTGGGCTCGACTTCAACGACCATCACCTCATCTGGGACCGCCTCGACAAGGTTCACGCCAAGCATCCAGACATGGTTTTGCTCCACGGCGGCTCTCCGAAAGGAGCCGAACTGATTGCCTCCAAATGGGCGACCCACCGCAAAGTGCCTCAGATCGCCTTCAAGCCTGACTGGACAAAGCACGCCAAGGCGGCCCCCTTCAAGCGCAATGACGCCATGCTCGAACTCCTGCCGATCGGCGTCATGCACTTCCCGGGCACGGGAATTCAGGACAACCTCGCTGACAAGGCGAAGCGCCTCGGCATCCCCGTCTGGAAGTTTGGCGGCGCGTGAGCGCCGTCTTCTGGTCTCCAAGGCGTCAAAGCGGAATTGCATACGCCGCAACTCCGCCTCGTTTCGGTTTCATGTATGAAGATGCGCCGTGGTGGTGGTGGAAGGCGCAATCCTTAATCCTATGCACATGGAGCCACCACCATGCTTGCCCTCAACGCCATCGGCGTTGGTCTGTTCTGCTGGCTGATCTTCGCCCTCGCGGTATATGCCCTTCCGTTTTTCGTCGCGTTTAATATCGGGATGGCGGCGTTCGAGGGTGGCGCCAGCCTCCTTGGCGCACTGCTTGTCGGGATCGTCAGCGGCGCGCTGACGCTTGTCCTTGGCCAGGTCGCCTTCACTGCTAGCCGACGCCTGGCCTTGCGCATCGTGATCGCGACCGCATACGCTGTTCCGGCGGCCGTCGCTGGCTATCAGGTGGCGTTCGCTCTGTCCCATATCGGCGTGCCTTTGCCTGCCTGGCGTGAGATCTTCGCTTGCCTGGGCGCGGTCTGTGTGGGCGGCACAGCGTGGACGCGCTTGACCGTTTTTGCGGAGCCTGGCCCGTTCGACCTGGCAGGGTGGTAGAGAATCGGACACAGCCAATTCTTCCGGCCGCCACGCGCGAAGGATGATCGCTCACCGCCTTCATCATCGAACAGGTTCGCGTAGATCAGGCGCATTGAAGGGAATGATCGGGACCTGAGGTGGGAGAGGCAGTCCTCCTCGAAATGCCTCGACCATGCCGCACCCAATCTCGGCTCGGCCCACATAGAAGCGGTGGAGCGGCGATGTCTCGATCGTTTTTTCAGAGACGATACCGCCCTTTGCAGCAGATTGTTTCTCCTTTTGCGCCGAATCGTTCCCACCTCTTGTTCAGCGCAACCGGGCTACGCCATGTTTTCTCCCGAGATTGCGGGTTCAGCACGCGACGCACGTGGCCTCGTTGGCTTGATCTGGCCGAAGACCGGCTTCGCCTCGATCGTCTGAGCCGCAACGCCGTTGATGCGACTTTCTTCCCCTGGGCTTCGCCCATTCCTCGCGAGTCAAGAAAGTCGCCACAACGGCGTCCTCCGCTGCGCTCCGGCCCCCGGGCGGGTGCGTCGCCGATCGTCTTCGGCCTGCAGATCGCCATCGAGGCCGCGGTGGTCGCGGGCTCGAAACACAACAGGAGAAGTGACATGGCTAACATCGGTTCCTTCAAGAAGGTCGGCAACGATTTTCAGGGCGAGATCGTCACCCTGAGCCTGCAGGCCAAGGGCGTCCGTATCGTCGCCGAGACGAACCGCTCCAACGACAACGCCCCGAGCCACCGCATCTATGTGGGCCGAGCCGAGATCGGAGCCGCCTGGTCGAAGCGCTCCGAGGAGGGCCGCGACTACCTCTCGCTCAAGCTCGATGATCCCTCCTTCAACGCACCGATCTACGCGAACCTGTTCGACGATGAAGGTGGCGAGGGTTACAACCTGCTCTGGTCGCGGCCGCGCAAGAACGGTGAGTAAAATACCTTCAACCCCGCCCGAGCTGCTCGGGCGGGGTTCTTCCTAGGTGCCAGGAAGGCGCGCCAAACCGCATGGTCCGAATCCGACGTGGTCTATGATTTTCGCTTTGGGGCGCCTGGTAAATTCTTCGTCAGGCAAGATAAGGTCGACGTGACTAACACCTAACGTGCTTGCGAGTTCGAACAGCGTCACGACAGTCGGATTACGTCGGCCACGTTCCAACCCGCTGATATACTGTTGAGTAAAGCCAGAGGCCTCCGCGAATTTCTCCTGCGTGAAGCCCTTCTGCTTCCGCAGCCGAGTGAAATTCCGGCCTACCAACTTGCGTATGTCCATCTGCGCAAGTTGCGTCTTTACATACTATGAGGTTTATCTCCTATAGTATGTATTCCCAAAGCGGATGACGAGAATTGGGATGTCGGACACCGCGCTTAACGCACACGTCGATGACGAGGTCAGCGAGTTTATGCCTAGGCTTGCCATATTATGGCGCCCATATGGCATTGCTCGCGAAGAATGAGTAATGTTGAGCAACAAAGTTGATGGCAAGAACCATGCTGACGCCGCCACCTGATCCAGAGGTCGCCGAGTCGGCCCCCGATGCGCCGGTGCTCACGATCTACGATGAGCAGCATCTCGTGACCAACTGGCGCCTGCTTGATGCGGCGGCCGAGGGGGCCGATTGGAAGGAAGTGGCTCGGATTGTGTTGCGTGTCGATCCAGATCGTGAACCCTCACGCGCCCGCAATGCATTTGATACCCACCTGGCACGAGCAAATTGGATGGCCGACCACGGTTACCGCCATTTGCTTCGCGGCAGAGCCACAAGATAGCAAAATTCCACCGTTTGAAGTCTGCCATCGAGATCAAGCCTTTCCGTGCTCCAAAGTGATCGCTCCTACGCATCACGCGATGCGAAATTTGCGACTTGCGTCACAACCAAGGGCTTCATAGACATTGCGCGACAATCTGACGCGGGGAATCTTTGCAATGTCGGAGTTCGACTGGCGCTCACCAGAGCCCTATCAGCGCGCAATCAAATCAGGGGAGAGGGCGGACTTTGCCTGGGAAACGCTCAGGCGAAGTCCCAATTACCGGATTGATTATCGAGAGTTTCGTGCGAAAGGCGGGGACGTGGGCGCCGAATTCAGAAGGAGCTGGGGGATCTGCTTTCGCCCATGACCCCGAGGGGTCTTTTTTCAGCAAACCATCTTCTGGGCACCAGAGGTCTTGCCGAGCGTGGTGCCGCTCGCGCGTAGCGCGCCTGCCTCGCAGGTTGTCGGCGCGCCGCTACCGCTTGCCGACCTTGCGTCGGGCAGTATTAAACGGGCTTCGGATGGTTGGCACGCCGTATTCGGGGAACGCAACATCACCTTTGGCTGAAGCAGGCACCTCAGTTTGGGGCTTTCTATTCCGCTGAACTGCCCCTTGATGCGGATTTCGAAATCCGCGCCTATGCCTCACATCGGCTGTGGCGTGCCATTAACGGCCGCCCGACGGGACCTCCCTATCATCAGCTTTCGGTGCAACAGCGAGCAAGGCTGGCGTTAGCGTTGCGAGCACTGGATGCGTATATGGATGGCGCATCTTATCGCGTCTTCGCCGAAGTGCTGTTCGGCAATCAACGCATCTCTGAGCGCGCCTGGAAGACCCATGATCTGCGCAGCCGGACCATCCGCCTGGTGCAGGCTGGTCGTGCGCTGGTACGCGGCGGCTATCGCGCATTGCTTCGGCCAACGTCTCGCAAGGAATAGAGCAGGGTGCCGAAATTCATCTTTGCATCTTCGGCATCCCCCTAACCACTCCTTCTCCGCCATCGTGACCGCCGACGCGCAATGCCACTCGGTCGCGCCCCAGAGGTCACGGAGGCTCGAAGATGCCCGATCCAAACGCCGGCCTGCCGCCGCGATATTTACGAACGCCAGAAGCCGCGCGCTTTCTCGGCCTGTCCGGTCGCACGCTCGAAAAGCATCGCACCTATGGCACGGGTCCGACCTACCGCAAGCTGGGTGGCCGCGTCGTCTATGCGCTTGAGGACTTGAAGGCGTGGGTCGACCGCGGAGCCAAGACATCGACCAGCGATCCAGGAAATGGATCGGTGTTGCCGGCCAAACGGCACACACCCATCCCGTATGCGGGCAAGGAGCGGCGCTGACCATATGCCGAACAGCAACTTCTCCCTACATACAAAGCGCTACTCCGAGCGAGACCAACTCGATCTGTTTCGCGCGCTTCCTGGCAATCTGGCGCCGCGCGACGCGCAAGACCTGATGGCGTATCCGTTCTTCTCGCTGGCTAAGTCAAAACGAATTGTACCAATCGACTTTCGCGTGGGAACCATCACAATCCGGGTCGAATCCGTGCCGGAACACGGTATGGCGACCATCTGGGACGCGGACGTTCTGATCTGGGCTGCATCGCAAATCGTCGAGGCCCGTGACGCCGGTCTGAAGACATCCCGATTGATGGCCGCCACACCCTACGAGATCCTGACCTTCGTCGGCCGCGGCACCAGTGCGCGCGATTACGACCGCCTCAAGGCCGCACTCGATCGGCTGCAATCGACCACAGTCTTGACGTCGATCCGGCAGCCGACAGCGCGGCGAGCGCATCGTTTCTCCTGGATCAACGAATGGAAAGAGACAGCGGACGTCCACGGCCGTCCGCGGGGACTCGAGCTGATACTACCGGACTGGTTCTATGCCGGTGTTCTCAACGAAGCGCTCGTGCTGACCATTGACCGCGCGTATTTCGATCTGACTGGCGGATTGGAGCGCTGGCTCTACCGTCTCGTACGCAAGCACGGCGGCCGTCAACGTGGCGGCTGGAGCTTCGACCTTTTGCACTTGCATGCCAAGTCAGGCAGCCTGTCACCGCTCAAACATTTTGCTTACGACGTGCGTCAGATCGTCCGTCATCAGAACTTGCCGGGGTATCAGCTTCTCATCACGCACGACCCGAATGGCGCAGAGCGATTGAACTTCGCGCCGATTCCCATCGAGCCGCTCACCCAGCGATTGCGCAAACGTCGGCTCGTGTCTCCAGCGGGGGATAACCTGTGAATCGCGTCGTGCTATCGGGGACCAGAACCCTCGTGCCATCGGGGAACGCCGGCTCGTGCCATCGGGGACCAAAAGCATGGCTAAAGCGTTGCGGCGCAAGTACTTCCTGCTGCCGTAACTTTCCTAACAAGGAATCCTTCGGATTCCTTCTAACGGAACAGAGCTCGTTGGCGCGACCGGCATTGCTGCAGGGCGGCGACGCCGATGCATGTCCGCTTCACCACTATCGTACAGCCGCGCTCGCAAGTCTGCGCCCGCAATGCGCTGGCGGCGACATGTTGGCTCCTTCACAAGCTCTCTTAAGCACAAGGAGGCGTCAGGTGAGTGATGTCACAAACGTTGAGCTCCTGTGGCTCGAGAAACGCATCGAGAACCGCATTCGGTTCGGCAAGCCGGTTACGGAAAAGATCGTAGATGCTCACCGGCGCGTCCTTTCGTTCGCGCCAGGCAGCATCTTCGCATTCGTGCGTTGGACGTCAAATGACTTCGGCACGGTGCTGTCTCGCATCGACATTCTGCGTGCGGTCGCACCAGGACAGCGATACTCGACCGTTCCTTGGATCAGTCCCGGCGGCGAAAGCCTTCTGCGACTTTCCGGCTGGCCCAAGGTTGAGCGCGTGCTGCAATTAATCGAAGCCGTAGAGGCGCTCGGAATCAATCCCGCCGATGCTGCGCCAGAATACTGGCACCACGTTCACAACCGCCTGTCGGTCAACGAGGGCCCACGTACGTACACCCGCGCACGCCACCAAGCCTGGCTCAATCGGCGACGGATTACGTTCTGATGGCACGGTTCATAATTATTATCTCCATGCTTGGGGCCACCGCTCTCGCCCTGTCATCGGGCGATCGAACCACACCATCCTTCATCTGGAACGCATCCGAAAGCGCTCCGATCGGGCTCTATCGTCTGCAAGACGCCGGACCATTGGAGGTCACTGAACTAGTGGCCGTTCGGCCGCCGGAGCCCCTGGCAAGCTTCCTCGATTTCAACGGCTATTTGCCGAGCGGCGTGCCCATGCTGAAACGAGTGCTGGGGCTCCCGAGGCAAACGGTCTGCAGAACGGGGCTCAAAATTGTTGTCGACAACATCGAGATGGGTGAAGCGCGTGAACGCGATGGTCGCGACCGTCCGCTGCCAGCCTGGCAGGGCTGCCGGGTCATTGCGTCCGACGAAGTCTTTCTCATGAACTGGCAGTCGGCCAATTCGCTCGATGGCCGCTATTTCGGCCCCATCGCGATGTCCGCAGTCATCGGGCGGGCGGTCCCGCTGTGGATCAGGGACGAGTGAACATGTCCTCCTTTGTCAATCTGCCGGCCATCCCGTCATTCGCCCGGCCACAATGCCATTCCTCCGTTCCGGCCACATTCCCGAAAATTGGCGCACAGACCTGCTGCGCTCACATGGCGCGAGGCCGAGGCAGATGTGCCTTTTCCATAACGGTCAGACGTCGGTTTCCTTGTGTCATCATAGTTTGCGGTCTCGGCATCCTGCTGACGCTCGGATTGCCGTTGACCGGAAAGGCGGAGCCTGCATCGCTCGCACAAGCTACGCTTCGCTCGGATTCGGCTGCTATCACGCCGCATGCAGGCTTCGTAACCGAAGCTTCGCATCGGTTTGGGATTCCGGAGCATTGGATCCTGAAAGTGATCGAGGTCGAGAGCGGCGGGAAAGCGCATGCGGTATCGTCGCGCGGCGCGCTCGGACTGATGCAAATTATGCCGCAGACCTGGGTCGAACTGAGCGTCCGCTACGGTCTGGGGATTGATCCGTTTGACCCTCACGACAACATCGTGGCTGGCACAGCGTATCTTCGCGAGATGCTCGATCGCTTCGGAGAGGGAGGCTTTCTTGCGGCCTACAACGTAGGCCCGAATCGATACGAGGAGCACCTGGCGGCGGGTCGACCGCTTCCAGACGAAACGCAGGCCTATGTCCGGCGACTTGCAGCTTTGCTCGGCATTGATCGGGGCGGGCACGGTAACGCGACCGCCAAACAGAGTGTCGATTGGAGACACGCGCCGATGTTTGTTCGGCGAACCGATAGCCCCTCGGCTAACGGTTCATCGGCATCAGTTCAGCAATCACTCAGTTCGTCAAAAGACTTGGCTGTCACACGTGCATCTACGCTCGTACCGCGCGCGACGGGCCTATTCTTGCGCGGCTCAGATGAAGTGCAGCCCCGATGATCGCAATCGCATGTCGCCGCATGCCGGCGAAGGCCGTCGCAGGGATGAGGGCGGTCGGCACAGAGCACGGATCAGACGACTGGGGAGGGCAGGATAAAAACCGCAAGGTGCGGTCGGTCGGTTGGGGCGAGGAGAACCGGAGAATTCCAGTGATCTCGCAAACATTGCGCACCTTCCCGCGCAACCTGCATTTCTCAGCAACGCATCATCGTTGCTCAGCTTTCGACACCTTGTGAGCTCGCGATGGCCAAAAACGACGATTTCCGCATCCGTCCCGGCCGCATCCGCTCGACCCGCGGGGCTCGGACAAAATCCTTTCTGGCGCAGGCGCTCACGGCGGCGCAGAAGGCGGGCGGGCTTTCTCGTAGTGGCGTGAGGCGCGGCAGCACGTTTGGGCGCGGCCGCGCGGCGAGCCTTGCCGCGTCGCGGCTCCTCAATAACCGCGCACGCGGCGCCATCGTCAAGGCGCGTGTTGTGCGGCGGATGCGTTCGCCAGGCGCGCTGCGTGCCCATATCGGCTATCTCCAGCGTGATGGGGTTACCCGCGACGGGGCACCAGGAAAACTCTTTGACGCGGCGGGCGACGAGGCAGACGGCCGCGCCTTCGCCGAGCGCTGCGAAGGTGATCGGCATCATTTCCGATTTATCGTCTCGCCCGATGATGCCGCGGAACTGGAAAGCTTACGGACCTTCACCCGCGAACTGATGAATCAGGCTGCGCGGGACCTTGGCACCCGGCTCGATTGGGTGGCGGTCGATCATTGGAACACCGAGCATCCGCATATCCACATCCTCGTGCGCGGCCGCGACGATGACGGAAAAGACCTCGTTATCAGCCGTGACTATATCTCAACGGGGTTGCGCGCCCGGGCCGGCGACCTTGTGACCCGCGAACTCGGCCCGCGTTCAGAGCTCGAGATCCGCCAAAACCTCGACGGGGACGTGGCGGCTGAACGTTGGACCAGGCTCGACCGGGCGCTTGCCCGGGAAGCGAGCGCCGCGGATGGAGTCATTGACCTCCGGCCGGACCGGGAAGCCGCGCGAGACCCGCTGCGGGAGATCCGGATCGGAAGGATGCGCACCCTCGAGCGGCTGGGCCTGGCCGAGCCGGCCGGGCCGGCGCGCTGGGTGCTGGCGGCAGATGCAGAGCAGCGCCTGCGAGAGCTTGGCGAGCGTGGCGACATCATCAAGCGGCTGCACAGGAGCCTCACAAAGGATGGCGCCACGCGCGCACCGTCATCCTGGGCACTCGAAGGCGAGCACCACGGCGAACCCTTGATCGGTCGGCTCGTGGGGCGCGGGCTCGATGACGAGCTCAAAGGCACAGCTTTTGCCATTGTCGACGGGATCGACGGAAGGGTGCATCATCTCAAGCTCCCCGACATCGAAGCGGCTGGCGACGGGCCTATTGGCGGCATCGTGGAGCTGCGGCGTTTCGAGGATACGAGGGGCCGGCAGCGGATCGCGCTGGCCGTCCGCTCAGACCTCAGTCTTGACCAGCAGGTGGCGGCGGAAGGGGCGACCTGGCTCGACCGGCGCCTCGTCGCGCGTGAACCCGTGGATCTCTCACGGGCCGGCTTCGGTGCTGAGGTCCGCGCTGCACTCGATCGGCGGATCGACGTGCTGGCGGAGCAGGGCCTTGCCCGCCGCGACGGCGACAAGATCATGCTTGGCCGTAACCTGATTGGAACCCTGCGCAACCGCGAGCTCGAGATCGTAGGCCGCCGCCTGGCCTCTGAAACGGGGCTGACGCATTTGCCGGCCGAGGCGGGCGAGGCCGTTACCGGGACTTATCGCCAACGGCTGTCGCTGGCGTCGGGCCGCTTCGCCATGATCGACAATGGCCTGGGCTTTCAGCTCGTGCCGTGGCTACCGTCGCTGGAGCGTGAGCTGGGCAGGCAGGTGAACGGCATCGCCGGTCCTGGCGGCGTGGATTGGAGTTTCGGGCGCAAGCGCGACCTCTCGCTCTGACCCGCCGATGCCCGCGCCAAACTGCGCGCTCCTACGACGTCGAGCGGATTGCCGTTGCACAGTCACCTGCCGTTGCCGCATTGCCTCGGTGCATGTCCGCAGATCGTCTGGAGACGTGCGCCACGACGGCGCGAGATGGCGGCGATCATCTCGGTCGAGACGAGCTGGACCAACGCCCTATGGCCGATCTCGGCCACCGTCGTGCTCTTCGGCACGTTGTTTGGCGGCTTCATCGGCGCTCGCTCGGGATGCCTGATGAGCTTTCCTATGGCGCAAAAGCAAGCATACGGAAGAGCCGTCCGCGGCGCGAAGGCCGAGCTTGCTGTCGATGCCCGCGCTAGCTTATGAGCTGCTCAACCAACCAGTGCTTTTCAAGCTCAAGGCGTCGCCCCCGTGTACAAGGCCGGCTTCGATCTCGCCATCGAACACAATTCAAGTGGCAGCACCGAGCACCTGTCCAGCGCGCGCCAACTGAGAAGGCTTTACTGATTGCGGACCGCTTTGATTGATGGCTGCACCGTCAGCCGGTAAACAATGAGGTGATCCGACCCGCACGCTTCGATCAGTGTGCCGCAAGCAGGGCAGTGGTGCTTGCATTCGATGCCGCGCTCAGACGTAAGCTCAATACGGCGGAAGCCAGCACCGCACTCGGAACACGTTACATCACTCTTTCTCATGCCTGGCCTCCTCGCGCTGCTCGCCGTCATAATTCTTTGACATGTGGTTGTTTGCGCCGCATCTCCTTGGGTCCGGAGTCTCAGGCAAGATCATCATCGCGGATCGCTCGCTGATGCCCACTGCCTTGTTCGTGTGCTCACGAAATTCACATAGCAGCACGTTGATAAGCTGGAACCCTTTTTGGGTTGCTTGGGGCCATTCACGGCGTTGCTCGCTAGAACGAAGTTAGAAGCAATTTCGTCCGTTCGGCAGATCGGAGTTATTACAAATCCGACATCGAACAAACATTACGCGGATAATTGATGGAACGCTCCGCGGGTCGCTATGCGACATTCAAACCGCTCGCCTGAAGTTTCTCATCGTCATACTGCTCCCTACCGGCGTATTTCCGTCGAATTATCCGCCGTGCCGACGATTTCCTGCGTCGAGATGCGTCGAAGACGATCACGGGGTCCTCGGAGCGGCTATTGGTGAGCCGCACCAGAGCTGACTGCGTCATCGCTTTAACAGCGAATTAAGCCGAGCTGGATTTGATGCCGCGCGGGCAGGAAGTTTAGGTCTCGGGGGCGTGTGATGAATGCTGCCAAGGGTCAATCCACGAAATTGGATGCGAAGCTGTTCGATGACGTGCCGGTCCTGCGGCGCAAGTGGCAGGCTGCGCTCAAGCCCGGCGAAACGCTTCCCCGCTATGAAAATGTGTTGCTCGGGAGCCTCGGGCGGCTCGCCGATCATCTGGTGCTGCTCAAGTGTGACAATGGCGCGTTTGCTGTTTCGCGCACTGGTCGCTATGCGCAGAATTGGCTGGGCGATGCGCGCTGGAACATTCCGATGGACGCGCTACGCCCGGATTGTGCGACAGTCCTCAGTGAGGCAGTCTCGAACGCGATTGCACACAACCGTCCCTATCTCGCGGCCGCACATTGCGTGCGCGCAGGCATGGTGCGGACGTACGATGTGCTGGCCCTGCCGACCTTCTCGCGTTGGGGCGGCACACTGGTCGGCGCCTATGTCAACGAGAGCGGCACGGAATTCAATCTAATCGATGCGATCTTTTGCACGACTGATGACGGCGTAGTCTCGCTCTCAGCCCTTCGCGATCCGACGGGCAGGCCGCTTGATTTTCAGGTCGTGCACCATAATCAAGCGGCGGTGAAGCTCCTCGACGTGGCAGAACACAGCCTGCTGTGGCAGCGTCTGAGCAATTCAGACCATCTGCTCTGTTCGCAAGAGGTTGTAGGGCGGTTGCGGGCTGCGGTCACGAACGACCAGAGTGACCAGTTCGAGATCGAAGACGATGATCGGAGCCTGCGCTTGGGGGTTAGCGCCTTCGGCAATATCGTGTCCCTGGTTATTTCCGACGTTACGTCCTTGAAGCGCCGAGACGCCTCGTTCAGGCTGCTGTTCGACAGCAATCCAATGCCGATGTGGGCCTTCGACGCCGAGACGATGGACTTTGTGAGGGTTAACGACGCGGCGGTGCAGCACTATGGCTATGCCCGCGAGACTTTCCTGCGAATGAAAGTTCAGGAGATCTGGCCAAAAGACGAGCAGGTCGGCTATACGCGGGCGCTACGGGACGCCGGCGATATCTATCAGTCCGAACATCCCTGGCGTCATGTCAAGGCCGATGGCAGCGAGATTTGTGTGCTTGCCTTCGGGCGACGCCTCATAATCGAGGGCCGCGAGGGCTATTTGGTCGTGGTGGTCGACATCACCGAACGACGGAAGGCCGAGGCCCGCATCGCCCATATGGCACTCCACGATGGATTGACGAACCTTGCCAACCGAGCGCTCCACCGGGAGCGGCTAGGCGACGCACTCGAAAACGGCAATGCAGCCGGCAAACACGTCGCAGTGCTGTGCATCGACCTTGACCTCTTCAAGAACGTCAACGATTCATTCGGCCATGCCATGGGAGATCACCTGCTCGAGCAGGTGGCCGACCGGTTGCGCTCGCGTGTCGCCGGCAACAATCTGGCGGCACGGCTCGGCGGAGACGAATTTGCCGTCATCCTGACCGACGACATCTCGCCGAACCGGGCAAGCGATTTCGCGGCCGAACTGATCAGGAGTTTGAGTGCGCCTTATGAGATCGACGGCAATCAGGTGGTGATCGGCGCCTCGGTCGGAATTGCGCTCTCACCAGGCGACGGTACGAGCAGCGAGGAGCTGATGCGCAACGCCGATATGGCGCTCTATCGCGCCAAAGAGGATGGCCGCGGCACACATCGCTTCTTCGAGCGCGAGATGGATTACCAGGCGCAGCGACGCCGCGAGCTGGAGCTCGACCTGCGCCGCGCCTTTGCCGATAGCGAGTTCGAGTTGCACTATCAGCCCCTGGTCGACATCGCGAGCGACAAGATCTCAGGGTTTGAGGCGCTGCTGCGCTGGCGCCATCCGGAGAAGGGCATGATCTCACCCGCGGAGTTCATTCCGTTGGCAGAGGAAATCGGCCTGATCGCGCCCCTCGGCGAGTGGGTGCTGCGCGATGCCTGCAACGAGGCGGTGAAGTGGCCGTCCGAGATCAAGGTCGCGGTCAACCTGTCGCCGGCACAATTCCGTAGCCGTCACCTCGTCCAGGTGGTGATTTCAGCACTGGCCAATTCGGGCTTGGCGCCTAAGCGGCTCGAGCTCGAAATCACCGAGTCCGTATTCCTGGCCGAGACCGAGGCCAATCTCGCGATTCTTCACGAGCTGCGCGAGCTTGGAGTTTCCATCTCACTGGACGATTTTGGAACCGGTTATTCCAGCCTGAGCTACTTGCGCAGCTTTCCTTTCGACAAGATCAAGATCGATCGCTCCTTTGTAAAGGATCTGGCGATACGTTCCGACTGCGGCGCCATCGTGCGCGCGATCTCGAGCCTCGGGCGCAGCCTCAACATCACCACGACCGCGGAAGGGGTGGAGACCACCGAGCAGCTCGATTGGCTTCGCGCCGAGGGCTGCAACGAGGTGCAAGGATTCTTGTTCAGCGCCGCCAGGCCGGCCGCCGAGGTGGGGCAGCTTTTGCTTCGTTTTGGCGCAAGAGCGTCGAAAGCGGCCTGAATTGCGACGCCACATCAACAGGTTCGTTATCTTCGATCCTGATCGGGTCGCGATACCGCCCAGAAACGATCTATAGCGCCCTTGTCGTGCTCTCGCCAATGCGCGTCTTTCTGCGAGCGTTATAATGGCAGGGAGCGACGTGACGCTAGGCATCAATGTGGCACTTCGGCGTTCTTCTGGGCCGAAATAGCGGGTACCAGATGCACGACCCGATACCCGTTCTCATGCAGGTAGCGTAGGAACGCGGGCATCATGGCCGCCGTTCGGGGCTGCGCGTCATGCAGCAGAATGATGCCCTTACGAGCGGCCTCGAGCCGCTCGATTACATTCTTGAGCTCCTGCTCCGGGGTGACGTTCTCCCAGTCGCTCGCCCAAAGGTCAGCTCCGAACACGACGATCCCGCGCGACTGTAAGAGATCGAGCGTCGCAGGCGTCGCGTCGAAATATGGGAAGCGGAAGAAGGGTGTCGACGGGGTTTTAGTCGAAACGCCGTTGAGCGCCATTTCAACGGCCGCGATACCGCGATCGATGGCCTCTTTCGCCTGCTCGAACGGAATCTTCGACATCATCGGGTGCGACCAGCTATGGTGCGCAATCGTATGGCCCTGGGCGGCGATGCGCCGAACGAGTGCAGGATATTCCGCGGCGGACCTGCCGACCAGGAAGAACGTGGCCCGTGCGCATTCGTGTGCGAGCGCCTCCAGCACCTTTTCCGTGTTCGGCGGACGCGGCCCGTCATCGAAGGTGAGGACGATCTCATGGTCCGCCAGAGGAAGGGTCTCTGGAAAGTTGTTTAATCCCACGCGCGGATAGGTCGTCGCATCGACAGCGAGAACGCGTGACGTGCCCAGTGCATTCGGCCGCGGGCAGCCCGCCGCGTTTGTCGCGGCGACGCCGGCAAGCACCACTATTGCAGCGCGGCCGAGCCGAGAAGCCAATCTGTGCAGGCGCAACTTTGTCATTTGAGCTTGGTGCGACCTTGATTGTGAGGTGACCCCGTGTCACTCCGCAGATTATTCGATGCCTGTCGCGGGATTGCTGCGCATCCATGGTATGTCGCGCGCAAAAACGTCGCCGAACCTCGCCGTGACCGCTTAAACCGCTCCTGAGGCGATCGAGACAACGCGACCTTGCGGAAAGGAGCGCCGTGAACTCAAGTTGGTCCGATCGACGGTGCATCAGCAACGGGGTCTGAGCAAATCTCCGGTGTTGCCTGTCTTACCGGAATCTCGACGCAAGCGCTCGGCTGAGACAGTGACTGCTGTTCGTCTGTGGAGATCATTGTCTTTGCGGAGCGCCATGCATCATTGCACGGTTCTGCACGGTGCGTAGGCGCATCGCCGGTCTCCACAGCGTCGATTGGCGTTTTGAGCGCAAACGCAGCTTTCGCTCTGCGCCGCAGATCCTGCGCTGCGACGCGCGCGATTGCGACGTGCGCGTGGCTCTTGTTGTGTGCAGCACGGAGGTGGTGTCCACATCTAAATCCATGTCCGCGACGAAGATCATTTGGCATCAGGTAATCCTGGTTTGTCTGGTCGTGCTCGCCTTCCTGTGGGCGGCGACCGAATGGACCGCCTGGCAACTTGCGTTTCAGCCGCAGCTTGGACCCGCGTGGTTCAGGCTCGGGCATTGGCCGATTTACCAGCCGGCAGCCTTCTTCGTCTGGTGGTTCCAATTCGATGCTTACGCACCCCGCATCTTCCTTCAGGGCGGCGCCATTGCCGCGGGCGGCGGCATCGCGGCAATTGCGTTAGCAATGATGCTTTCGGTCTTTCGGGCACAAGAGGCGAGAGACGTCACCACCTACGGCTCCGCGCGCTGGGCCGACGCGCGGGAGGTGAGGCGCGCAGGCCTATTGGGGGCTGATGGCGTCGTGCTTGGCCGGTTTCAGGGCCATTATCTGCGGCATGACGGGCCCGAGCATGTGCTCTGCTTTGCCCCGACGCGATCGGGCAAGGGCGTCGGCCTTGTCATCCCAACCCTTCTGACCTGGCCCGCATCGACCATTGTTCATGACATCAAGGGGGAGAATTTCCAGCTGACCTCCGGCTGGCGCGCGCATTTTGGACCCGTGCTGTTGTTCGATCCAACCAATCCGGCCAGCGCCGCTTACAATCCGCTTCTGGAGATCCGTCGTGGAGATTGCGAGGTGCGAGACGCCCAGAACATCGCTGATATCCTCGTCGACCCTGAAGGTGCGCTGGAGCGGCGCAATCATTGGGAAAAGACCAGCCATTCGCTGCTCGTCGGCGCGATCCTGCATGTCCTCTACGCGGAAGCCGACAAGACGCTCGCGGGCGTCGCAAACTTTCTGTCGGATCCAGCCCGTCCGATTGAGGTGACGCTGAACGCAATGCTCGCAACGGCCCATCTTGGAACCAGCGTCCATCCCGTCGTGGCCTCGGCTGCGCGAGAACTTCTCAACAAGAGCGAGAACGAGCGCTCGGGCGTTCTCTCAACCGCAATGAGCTTCCTGGGGCTCTATCGCGATCCGGTGGTTGCCAAGATCACCGCACGGAGCGCCTGGCGCATCCGCGATCTCGTCGACGGTCCTCGACCCGTCTCACTCTACCTCGTCGTTCCGCCATCCGACATCGTCCGGACAAAACCCTTGATGCGGCTCATCCTCAACCAGATCGGGCGGCGGTTGACCGAGAGCCTGGATCCTGACCGGCGCCGGCAGAAGCTCCTCCTGATGCTCGATGAGTTCGCAGCCCTTGGCCGGCTCGACTTCTTCGAGAGCCAGCTCGCGTTTATGGCTGGCTACGGCATCCGCAGCTTTCTCATCACCCAGAGCCTTAACCAGCTCGAACGCGCCTATGGACCGAACCACGCGATTCTTGACAATTGCCATGTCCGGATCGCTTTCTCGACCAATGACGACCGGACTGCCAAGCGCGTCTCCGACGCGCTTGGGACCGCCACCGAGCTGCGAGCCATGAAGAACTATGCCGGGCACCGGTTAAGCCCATGGCTTGGACACCTGATGGTAAGCCGCCAGGAAACCTCGCGGCCCTTGCTAACGCCCGGCGAAGTCATGCAACTCTCGCCCAAAGAGGCGATCGTGATGGTTTCCGGAGTGCACCCGCTGCGTGCCACCAAGGTCCGCTACTACGAGGATCCGCAGTTCCAGCGGCGGGTGCTGAAGCCGCCGGGCCCCGAACGTGCCACCTTGGCTGCGCAGCCCGATGATTGGTCATCGCAAGCGTCAATTGCTCCTTCGAGCGTGCTGCTCACGAGCCGCAAGCGCAAGAGCGACGACCCGAACGGAGGCCTTCGCCGGGAGCCGGAATTGCCGCAGCATGAGGAGATCGAGGTCAAGGTGCCGCTTGCCGAACATGAGTTCGATGCAGGCCTGGATGAGGGTGACGCCGATGCCGTCCAGGCGCAAGCCTTCAGCCGATCTATTCAGGGCGTCGCGCGAAACGTCAGCCTCGACCCTGACGATGGCATGGACCTCTGAGCCTGTCAAAATGAAGAAGACCCAGCTCAGCATCTACCTCGATCCGGAGATCTCCAAGAGCCTCGATAGTTTCGCAAATCATCGTGGCCAGTCCAAGTCGTTGGTCGCCGAGGCCGCGATCGCCTCGTTCCTCTGCCCGGACGATTCCGATCGGCGCGAGGCGGCGATCGCCAAGCGGCTCGACCGGATCGCGCGCGTACTCGAACGCCTTGAACGCAACGACGGTGTAACGCTTGAGACGATTGCGCTGTTCATCCGCTTCTGGCTGACCTCGACCCCGGCGCTCCCTGAACAATCGGGACCAGCCGCGCGCGCCAAAGGGGCGGAGCGCTACAATCGCTTTGTTGAAGCGCTCGGACGGCGGCTTTCCAGCGGATCGACCGTTCTTAAAGAAGTGAGCATGGACTTTGACGCCTCGGAGAAACCTGAGTGAGGAAGGTTTCCGCAGCAGATGGGCGATTTAACGGCTCTCGTTTCTGAAGACCGATTCCGAGATAGGCCGGCTCTTGCACCGACAGCCAGCCGTGAAGCGACGAAGGGACTAACGCCTCGTTCAAGTCCAACGCTTCCATAGCCGTCATTTGGGATGTTGGCCCCGCGAGCCGAACAGGTCCGGCTCTGATCAGGCCACCCTTCCTTTCTTTGCCTACGCCAGAGCGCGACGGGCATGTTCGTGCGGTTGATGTCGTGTTTGGCCTGCTTCTTTGTGAGCCCGTCATCGCTGGGGCGATTCATCGTTATCGATCGGATCTGCGTCGCGGGCTGGACACGCCTCGTCGTGTGGCTTTGAGCGGTCGCAAAGTGGGGAACACGGAAATATGCAAGTCGATGAAGGCCTCGAAAGCCAGCCCAGCTCGAAGTTGAATCAAGCTGGTAGCGATGCCCAGCCGGTCTCGAACGAAGCTCCGCGAACCAAGAAGGTCACTGTGCAGCTCTCCGAGAGCATGGTCGAGCGGCTTGAAGCTGCGACCGATCGCCCGGGACTCGGCAAGAGCGTGGTCGTCGAGACGGCACTTGAGCGCTTTTTCAGTCCTGCGCTGCCGATCGAGGGGGGCGTTCATGAGGCTCTGGAGCGCATGAGTGGCCAGATGGCGAGGCTTGAGCGCGAGATCGCGATCATTGCCGAGACGGTGGGTCTGCATGCGCGCTATCACCTCACCGTGACACCTCCCATGCCGCCATCGGAGCAGCGGGAGGCGTGCCTGCTCGGCGAGCGGCGCTTCAAGGTATTGGTCGAGCAGGTCGAGCGCCGGGTTCGGCTCGGACAGCCATTGATACGGGAGACCATCGATCGGCTGGGAAGGGCCAGTCGACCTGCGTCTGAAGCTCACGGCCGCCCATCAGGCATTACGGCTCCAGAGCAATTAAATCGGGAAGCTTCGTCCGCAGCCGCCGCGCGTGGAGAAACCGAGCCGAGCGCTGCCGCCGAGGAGGGCGGCAGCAGTCTGAACTTTCGGAGCCTGCCCAACTCCTTCTGTTGAGCTGGCCGACCGGGCCGGGAGAAGCGCGCCGAAACAAGGGCTGAGCAAAATATTCTCCGAAAAACGCCTCGAGCGCCTTCCAGTTTCGCGGCTCATCGCCTGCGTGTTTCTTCCCTTCGCGGCCGGGTACTACCTGTCCTACCTGTTCCGGACGATCAATACGCTGATTGCTGGACGCCTCACCTCTGATCTCGGGCTTGGCGCTGCCGATATTGGGCTGCTCACGTCGATCTATTTCCTGATCGTCATGGCGGTCCAAATTCCCATCGGCATGTGTCTGGACCGCTTCGGCCCGCGGCGGGTCCAGAGCACACTGTTAGGCGTTGCTGCAGCGGGTGCCGCGCTCTTTGGACTATCAACGGGAATCATGTCGCTCCTCGTTGGTCGGGCGATGATCGGGCTTGGAACCGCAGCCGCCCTGATGTCAGGCTTAAAAATCATCGTCCTCTGGTTTCCGAGAGAACGTATGGCTCTTCTCAATGGCTTCATGATCATGCTGGGATCATTGGGGGCGGTCACAGCAACAGCGCCGGCCGAGGTGCTCCTGGACGGGATCGGCTGGAGGGGGTTATTCGAGGCGCTGGCGGCAGTGACTGCGCTTGCTGGCATTTTGATTTATCTTGTGGTTCCAGAACGATCCACGGGGTCTCTGCCGAGCACGAAGCCTGCCACCCTGAAAACCATCTATTCGGACGCGCGCTTCTGGCGAATTGCGCCTTTGTCGGCGACCTGCATCGGATCGGCCTGGGCACTGCAATCCTTGTGGGCGGCACCCTGGCTTGACGATGTCGAGCGGCTGGACCGGACGAGTCTCGTCGATGAACTGTTCGCCATGGCGCTTACTTTGAGTCTCAGTGCCCTGCTCCTGGGCCTGCTTGCAAACTGGGTGCGCCGTCGCGGCAAGACAACGGAAGCTCTCTTTGCGGTCGTCGCGGTGATGTTGATCGGCGCTGAGCTTGTGCTGATCCTGCATCCGCCCCGGCTGTCACTTCTTCCCTGGTACGCCGTATCGGTCGCCGCATCAGCGACAGCTCTGACCTACGCCATCATAGGGGACTATTTCCCGACTGAACTCGTCGCGCGAGCCAACGGCGCATTGAACGTCCTGCAATTTGGCTGGGCGTTCATCGTGCAGTACGGAACGGGACTGATTCTGGAGCAATGGCCTCTCCAGGCGGGGCATTATCCCTTGATCGCCTACCAGATCGCTTTCGGAGTGAACGTGTTGCTGCAGCTGGCGACGCTCGTCTGTTTTGCCGTCCCGTGGTTCGGAGGCCTGAAAAGGGAGGGTTGGACCTTTGGTCGCACGTCAAGGAACGGGCCGATGGAGCTCTGATGAGGTCATTGTCCCGGCGGCTGAGGTTGTCATCCTGGAGACGGATGAAGATAAGGCGTGGTGACGCGAGGCTATCGCCCGGCTGCGGCCATGGCTCGTTGGCCTGAAAGGAAGGGTTGGAGCTTCCGCACACGTCGTGGCGCGGGCGGCTCGAGCTCGGTCGAGGTCGTTAGTCCACCAGCGGAGCTTGTCATCCTGCAGGCGGATGAAAGTGGGGCGTGGTGACGCCAGGCTGTCGTTGGGCTGATGTCGCAATGCCCCCGTTCTTCGGCTCGTCAATGACATTCTTTCCGAATCTTTCTCTTTCTACGCCAGGCTACGAACGACGTGGTCCCCTTGTTGCGATGGCGCAGGTTCTGCCTTTTCTAGTTGTCCCCATGAGAGGCCGCTGATCGTCAGCTGCCTCGGTTTCCTTGGGGGCAGTCGTGGTCATCCATTCATTTCATTCGGAAGCTGAGCTACGCGGAGCGCGCATGCTCCGCACGGCGTTAGGGCCCGCAATCGCAGGCTTCTTGGAAGATCCTTCCGTCGTCGAGGTGATGCTCAACCCAGATGGCCGGCTGTGGATCGATCGGCTGTCGAGCGGGCTCACTGACACTGGCGAGAGCTTACCTCCGGCCGACGGCGAGCGCATTGTCCGCCTGGTGGCGCATTATGTCGGCGCCGAAGTTCATCCGGGCTCGCCCCGGATCTCGGCCGAGCTGCCGGAAACGGGCGAACGTTTCGAAGGATTGCTGCCGCCAGTCGTGGCCGCGCCGGCGTTCGCGATCCGTAAACCCGCCGTGGCCGTCTTTGGCCTCGCCGACTATGTCGCTGCCGGCATCATGAACGCGGAGCAGGCGAGCGCGCTGCGCGAGGCGGTTGCCGCAAGGAAGAACATCCTGGTCGCGGGCGGCACTTCGACCGGCAAGACCACATTGACGAATGCGCTTCTGGCCGAGGTCGCCAAAACGTCAGACCGCGTCGTCCTCATCGAAGATACGCGGGAGCTTCAATGCCAGGCGCCGAACCTTGTGGCGCTGCGGACCAAGGACGGCGTCGTCTCGCTGTCGGATCTGGTGCGCTCATCGCTTCGCTTGCGGCCTGACCGCATCCCGGTCGGCGAGGTGCGCGGTGCCGAGGCGCTAGACCTCTTGAAAGCCTGGGGGACGGGCCATCCCGGCGGTATCGGCACGATTCACGCCGGCACCGCGCTTGGAGCCCTGCGGCGGCTCGAGCAGCTCGTCCAGGAGGCCGTCGTGACGGTCCCGCGCGCGCTGATCGCCGAGACCATCAACGTCATCGCCGTGCTGTCCGGCCGTGGTGCCGAGCGACGCATGAGCGAGATCGCCTCTGTCACCGGGCTCGGACCATCGGGCGATTACAGCCTTTCGAAGATCGGAGATCAGTCATGACCACGCCATCATCTCTTGGCCGGAGCTTTTCAGTCATCGCATTCGCGGCTCTTTATCTGGCAACTCAACCGGCATGGGCCGCCGGCTCGAACATGCCCTGGGAGCAGCCGCTCAACCAGATCCTCCAATCGGTTGAAGGCCCGGTCGCCAAGATTATCGCGGTCATCATCATCATCGTGACCGGGCTGTCGCTCGCCTTCGGCGACACGTCAGGCGGTTTCCGGCGTCTGATCCAGATCGTGTTTGGTCTGTCGATCGCCTTCGCCGCCTCTAGCTTCTTTCTGTCGTTCTTCTCGTTCGGTGGCGGGGTGTTGATCTGATGGATGAGCCAGTCGCAGGCTTTGTCGCGCCCGTCCACCGCGCGCTCACTGAACCGATCCTGATGGGCGGCGCGCCACGCTCAGTCGCGATTCTCAACGGCACGTTGGCCGCCGCGCTCGGCCTCGGCCTGCGGTTGTGGCTAGCAGGGCTTCTCCTGGCCTTCATCGGCCACATGGCCGCGGTCTGGGCTGCGAAGCGCGATCCAGAATTCGTCGAAGTCGTGCGCCGCCACGTTCGCGTCCCCGGTCATCTCAGCACCTGAAGTCGGTCAATGATGAATCTTGCCGAATATCGCCGCTCAAACACGCGCCTAGCCGACTTCCTACCCTGGGCCGCCCTGGTCGATGAGGGAATCATCCTCAACAAAGATGGCTCGTTTCAGCGGACAGCGCGGTTCAGAGGGCCAGATCTCGACAGTTCTGTCCCGGCTGAGCTTGTCGCGGTCGCAGGCCGGCTGAACAACGCGCTGCGGCGTCTCGGCTCCGGGTGGGCAATCTTCGTGGAGTCGCAACGGCATTCGGCGGGACGCTATCCGCCGGATATCTTCCCGGATATCGCCTCCGCCTTGGTGGATGCGGAGCGCAAAGCGCAGTTCGAGGAGGCCGGAAGCCACTATGAATCGAGCTACTACCTGACGTTTCTCTATCTGCCGCCCGCCGAGAGCGCAGCGGTGGCAGAGCGTCTCCTCTACGAGGGCAGCCACCGCGGCGCGGGAGCGGACGCGCGAGAGGTGCTTGCCGGCTTTGTGGACCGGACCAACCGTGTGCTGCAGCTCGTTGAAGGTTTCATGCCGGAATGCGGCTGGCTCGATGACGAGCAAACGCTGACCTACCTTCACTCGACAGTCTCGACCAAGCGGCACCGCGTGCGCGTGCCCGAAATCCCGATGTATCTCGATGCGCTCCTTGCCGACCAGCCGCTGACCGGCGGGCTGGAACCGATGCTGGGGGAGGCGCATCTGCGCGTGCTGACGATCGTGGGATTTCCGAGCGCGACGACGCCCGGCATTCTCGACGATCTCAACCGGCTGGCCTTTCCGTATCGCTGGTCGACCCGGGCCATCATGCTCGACAAGACGGATGCGACGAAGCTTCTGACGAAGATTCGGCGGCAATGGTTTGCCAAGCGAAAGTCGATCGCCGCGATCCTCAAGGAGGCGATGACCAACGAGGCCGCAACGCTGCTCGACACCGATGCCCACAACAAGGCGATGGATGCTGACAGCGCGCTGCAGGAGCTCGGCTCGGATCAGATCGGCGAGGCCTTTGTCACGGCAACCGTCACGGTCTGGGACCGGGATCCGCGTGCAGCTGATGAAAAGCTGCGCCTCGTCGAAAAGGTGATCCAGGGCCGCGACTTCACCTGCATGGCCGAGACGGTCAATGCGGTCGAAGCCTGGCTCGGCAGCTTGCCGGGACAGGCTTATGCGAACATCCGCCAGCCGCCGGTCTCGACCTTGAATCTCGCCCATATGATCCCGCTGTCTGCTGTCTGGGCAGGAGAAGTGAGGGACCATCATTTCAAGGCGCCTCCGCTGTTCTTCGGCAAGACGGAAGGCTCCACCCCGTTCCGCTTCTCGCTTCATGTCGGAGATGTCGGCCACACCCTCGTGGTTGGGCCAACCGGTGCCGGCAAATCCGTGCTGCTCGCACTGATGGCGCTGCAGTTCCGCCGTTATCCGCAAGCTCAGATCTTCGCTTTCGATTTCGGCGGGTCGATCCGCGCAGCCGCAATCGCCATGGGCGGCGACTGGCATGACCTTGGCGGCGCGGTTGCCGGAGAATCCGCAGCGTTCGTTGCTCTTCAGCCGCTTGCGCGCATTGAGGACGTTGGCGAGCGCGGCTGGGCAGCCGATTGGATCGCGTCGATCTTGGGCCGCGAACGGATCGAGGTCACGCCCGAGACGAAGGATCATGTCTGGTCAGCATTGACGTCGCTTGCCTCCGCGCCAGTCGGGGAGCGCACGCTGACTGGCATTTCCGTTCTGCTCCAATCCAATGCCCTAAAGCGCGCGCTGCAGCCCTACTGTCTCGGTGGTCCCTTCGAGCGGCTCTTGGATGCGGAACGCGAGCGGCTGGGAGAGGCTTCCGTCCAGGTCTTCGAGACCGACGGATTGATCGGAACCGATGTCGCGCCCGCGGTCCTTTCCTACCTGTTTCACCGGATCGAGGACCGGTTTGACGGCCGTCCGACCCTGCTCATCATCGATGAGGGCTGGCTTGCGCTCGATGATGCCGATTTTGCCGGAAAGCTCCGCGAATGGTTGAAGACGCTTCGCAAGAAGAATGCCTCCGTCGTGTTTGCGACCCAGTCGCTTGCGGATATCGACGGGTCCGCAATTGCATCCGCCATCGTCGAGAGCTGCCCGACCCGGATCTTGTTGCCAAATGACCGGGCCATCGAGCCGCAGATCATGACGATCTACCGGCGTTTTGGACTGAACGACCGGCAAATCGAAATCCTCGCCCGAGCCACGCCCAAGCGCGATTACTACTGCCAGTCGCGCCGAGGCAACCGGCTGTTCGAGCTCGGCCTTGGCGAAATCGCGCTTGCCTTTGCAGCCGCGTCTTCCAAGGCCGATCAGGCTCTCATTGAGCAAGTCCTTAAGGAGCACGGGCGGGACGAGTTTGTCACTGGGTGGTTGAAGGCACGAGACATGAGCTGGGCCTGCAATCTCATTCCGCAGCTTGCGAAGGAAGGAAGCTTGTCATGAACCGTCTCCGTCAGCTGACGGCAGCGAGCTTGGTCGCTATGGCCGTCATGCAAGTGCCCCGAGAGGGCAAGGCACAATGGATCGTGTTCGACCCCAACAACTACGTGCAGAACGTCCTTACAGCGGCGCGCGAGTTGCAGCAGATCAACAACCAGATCACATCTCTGCAGAACGAAGCGCAGATGCTGATCAACCAGGCGAAGAACCTGGCGAGCCTGCCATATTCGTCCCTGCAGCAGCTCGAGCAGTCGATTCAGCGTACTCAGCAGCTGCTCTCGCAGGCCCAGCGGATCGCCTACGACGTCCAGCAGATCGATCGCGCCTTTTCCACAACTTACGCACCCGCATCATCGAGCGTGTCCAATGGGTTCATGGTCGCCAACGCGCAAACACGCTGGCAGAACTCCGTTGCCGGGCTGCAGGACGCCATGCGCGTGCAGGCGAGCGTTGTCGGCAATCTCGACACCAATCGGACCCAGATGTCGGCCCTGGTCACCGCGAGCCAGGGCGCGTCAGGCGCACTTCAGGCGAGCCAGGCCGGCAATCAGCTCCTTGCACTGCAAGCGCAGCAGCTAGCGGACCTTACCGCCGCCGTGGCCGCGCAAGGTCGGGCGCAAACGCTTCAGGCAGCGCAGCGGGCAGCAGCGCAGGACCAGGGGAGGGAGCAGCTGCGGCGCTTTCTGATCCAGGGCCAGGGCTATCAACCAACAACCGTGCAGATGTTCCACTGATGATGAAGTCCAGATTTGAACGGCTGCCGGTGGCGGTGGCACTTAGCCTGGCTGTCCTGTTCGTTGCGGTCTGCGCCATTCGTCTGCGCGGCGATGAGAGCGCTACCCCATCTTCCGCCTCGGGCGCTGCGAAGCCCGACCCGATCGCGGCAAAGCTCGAGCAATGCCGCACCGTCACCTACAAGCAGAAAGACGCTCTCCTCGAATGCCAGAAGATCTGGGCGGAACAACGCAGCCAGTTCTTGAAGGGAAGTGGATTCTCAAGCGGTGCGGATAGCCGGGCGGGCGTCGGGCCATCGCCATCTCTTGTGCCGCGTAAGGACGAAAGCCGTCTCCCGGCCGGTTATCCATCTATTCCGAGCCAAAGCGAGTGAGCCATGGGCGGCACCGGTGTCATCGACCAGTTCCTGGAAACCTTCACGCGCTACATCGACTCCGGATTTGGCTTCGTTGGGGGCGAAGTCAGCTATCTTGCGACCACATTGGCCGCAATCGACCTCACGCTCGCCGGCCTGTTCTGGTCCCTAGGGAGCGATGAGGAGATCATCGCCCGGCTTGTCAAAAAGACGCTGTTCGTCGGCGTCTTTGCCTACCTGATCGGCAATTGGAATAGCCTTGCCCGCATCGTCTTTGAGAGTTTTGCAGGTCTTGGACTGAAGGCTTCGGGCACAAGCCTCTCATCGGCGGATTTCTTGCGGCCGGGCCGAATCGCCCAAGTCGGGCTCGATGCCGGCCGTCCCATCCTTGATTCGATTTCCTCGCTGATGGGCTATGTCAGCTTCTTCGAGAACTTCGTCCAGATCGCGGTTCTCCTGTTCGCTTGGATCGTGGTGCTACTGGCCTTCTTTGTCCTGGCCATCCAGCTCTTCGTCACGCTGATCGAGTTCAAGCTGACGACACTTGCCGGCTTCGTCCTGATCCCCTTCGGTCTGTTCGGCAAGACCGCCTTTGCGGCCGAGCGGGTGCTGGGAAACGTGATCTCGTCAGGCGTAAAAGTCCTGGTCCTCGCGGTCATTGTCGGCATCGGATCGACCTTGTTCTCGCAATTCACGGCAGGTTTCGGCGGCAACCAGCCAGCCATCGAGAACGCGATGGCGCTGGTGCTCGGCGCTCTCTCCCTACTTGGTCTCGGCATCTTCGGACCTGGCATCGCCAACGGCATCGTTTCTGGCGGCCCGCAGCTTGGCGCGGGTAGCGCGGTCGGCACTGGACTTGCGGCTGGTGGGGTGATTGCGGCTGGCGCCGGCCTTGCAGCCGGCGCTGCCGGTCTCGCCAGCGGCGCCATCGCGGGCGCGTCGCGCGGCGGAAGCGCCATTGCGAGTGGTGCGGCGAGCGTGTTTCGGACGGCGAGCCACGCCGGTTTCGAGGCGAGCGGTTCGGCTGCTGCAAGCCCCTTGCGCTCAGTCGCGGCAGGTTTTGGCGATGGCGCGAGCAATGCCGGTAAGAGGGAAGGGGAAGCTTCTGGCGCGTCAGACAGTGCACCCGCATGGGTTCGTCGGATGAAGCGGGCACAGACGGTCCAGCATGGGGCATCAGCTGCAACGCACGCGATTCGCTCGGGTGATCACGGCGGAGGCGGCGGATCTGTCGACCTCTCGCAAGGGGATCGCTGATGCTTTCTCTTTTCAATCCCGTTCTTGGTCATCTCTTGGGGGGCAAACGATGTTCAAACGATCGGCCGTGCACTATGGCCGCACACCGGCAGCAGTCACTCCTTATCAACGCGCAGCCCAGGTCTGGGATGACCGCATTGGCGCGGCGCGCGTTCAGGCCAAGAACTGGCGTTTGATGGCCTTTGGCTGCCTTTTCCTCTCTGCTGGTTTTGCCGGCGCTCTGGTCTGGCAATCAGCGCACGGCACGATTACGCCTTGGGTGGTCGAGGTCGATCAATTGGGTGAAGCAAAGACGGTTGCGCCGGCAAATGCCAGCTATCAGCCGACAGACCCGCAAGTCGCGTTTCATCTGGCGCGCTTCATCGAGCACGTGCGCGGCCTGCCGATGGACGCGATCATCCTTCGCGAAAACTGGCTCCGCGCCTACGACTTTACGACCGACCGGGGCGCGGCGGCACTCAACGACTATGCTCGGAACAACGATCCGTTCGCCAGGCTCGGCAAGATGCAAATTGCAATCGAGGTCTCGAGCGTGATCCGGGCTTCGCCAGAGAGTTTTCGTCTGGCCTGGATCGAGCGCCGTTACGACAACGGTCAACTCGCCGCGACCGAGCGATGGAGCGCGATCCTCACAGTCGTCGCGGAGATGCCACGTGACCTGGACCGGCTGCGGAAGAATCCACTTGGCATCTATGTCAACGCCATCAACTGGTCGAAGGAGTTGGGCTGACCATGCCGTCACATGTTCTTCTTGCGTCACGGAAAGTGCGGCCGCGCTTGCCTCTGGCTCTTCTAATCTGTGTCTCCACTCTTAGCGGCTGCTCCACGTTCAAGCCGCCGCAAATCAGCTATGATAGCGAGCTTCCGCCGCCGCCCGATTTGCCGGCGCCTGCCGATGATCGTCCACGGCCGCTGCATGTGCCACCTAGCTGGAAGGCTGCACGCGGCGGCAAGAGCGCGGAAGCCAAGGAGCCCATCGAGCGCATCGAAACGGCAAATGATGCCGCACGGGTGCAGCCGCGCAAAGCCGGCTACTTCAATGCAGTGCAGGTGTTTTCCTATAGCCCGGGCGCCCTCTATCAGATCTATGCCGCGCCGGGTCGAATTACGGACATTGCGCTCGAGCCCGGGGAGCAGCTGATCGGCTCGGGGCCGGTTGCAGCTGGTGATACGGTGCGGTGGGTTGTCGGCGATACCGAGAGCGGGAACGGTGACACGCGTCGTGTCCACATCATGGTCAAGCCGACACGCCCCTCGATTGAGACGAATCTCGTCATCAACACCAACCGGCGCACTTACCTGGTCGAGCTCCGCTCCCGCGAAAAGCCCTATATGGCTTCGGTTGCGTGGTTCTATCCGGAGGATGGAGGCGCGCGTCATCGGGCTCTGTCGCCGACGCCCTTCATCCCGGATCTAGCAGCGCGCCGCTATCGCTACGCCATCGAGGGCGACAGCCCGCCCTGGCGTCCGGTCAACGCCTACGACGATGGCCGCAAGGTCTATGTCGAGTTTTCGCCGGGGATCGGGCAGGGCGAGATGCCGCCGCTGTTCGTGATCGGGCCTGACGGCAAGACCGAGCTCGTCAACTACCGCGCCTACGGCAACCTACTGATCGTGGACCGGCTGTTCGCGGCCGCGGAACTGAGGTTGGGCGAGGAGCACCATCAGAAGGTCAGGATCGTGCGGACCGACGGGAGGCCGCAGTGAGCGATACTAGCCACGCAAATGACACGCCCAACGATGCACCTCGCGTTAAGCCGCCGGGCGAGATCGCCGAAACCCTGCGGCTCCGGCCGGACCGTCAGCAGGTGGCGCGCCTGTCGCGCAAGGTGCTTGCGGGTGGTGGCGCCCTTGTGCTCGTGCTCATCTCTGGCGCGGTGTTCTGGGCTCTGCAGGAGAAGCGATCGCGCACTCCGGCGTCGGAAGGGCTCTACGCGACCGATCACCACAGTGTCGCCGATCAGCTTGCAACCCTGCCCAAGGACTACACCGAGATCCCGAAAAACGTGCCTCGTCTCGGGCCTCCTTTGCCAGGCGATCTCGGCCGGCCGATCGTCGCCGCCCAAGGGTCGTCGACTTCGAGCCCGCTCGGGGTTGATCCCGAACAGCAGCGCGTCAACCAGGAGAGCGAAGCGGCACGCACCAGTAAGGTGTTTGCCAGCACCAACGTCCGTCCGTCGGCCGCTGTGACGGCGCCCAATGAAACTCCTTCGAATGCCGCGACATCGTCCGATGAAGCGTTCGCGCAGAATGGACAGGACCGGAAACTTGCTTTCGTAAGTGCATCCGTCGATCGCCGCACCACCAGCCCAGATCGACTGACGAGGCCAGCTTCTCCATTCGTGGTGCAAGCCGGGACCGTTATTCCGGCTGCTCTCATCACGGGTATTCGGTCCGATCTGCCGGGGCAAATCACGGCGCAAGTAACAGAAGCGGTCTACGATTCCCCTACCGGCCGAGCCCGCCTTATCCCCCAGGGAGCAAGACTCATCGGCACGTACGACAGCCAGGTCGCCTTTGGCCAGTCGCGCGTGCTGCTGGTTTGGTCCCGGCTCATCATGCCGAATGGGCGTTCGATCGTGCTGGAGCGCCAGCCCGGGGCGGACGCAGCGGGGTACTCAGGCCTCGAAGACGAGGTCGACAATCACTGGAAAGAGCTCTTGGGCGCCGCCGCGCTTTCAACCCTGCTCGCCGTCGGCACCGAGGTGAATTCCGGAGCGGATACGGGTAGCACGAATAGCGACCTCATTGCTGCGCTCCGGCGCGGGGCGGGGGATTCCGCGAATCAAACTGGCCAGCAGCTGGTCCGCCGCAATCTCAACATCCAGCCGACATTGACGATCCGCCCGGGATTTCCGGTGAGGGTCATCGTCAACCGCGATCTGGTGCTCGAACCGTACAGAGGGTGAGGACAATGGCCAAGCTGAAGCTCGGAGCGATCGAGGACGATAAGCCGACCAAGGTGACGCACGAATTGCCCGCGAGCGTCCACCGGGACCTTGTCGCCTACGCCGAAATCCTGGCTCAGGAAACGGGGCGGCCGCCCCAGGATCCGGCAAAACTGATCGCGCCCATGCTGGCGCGGTTCATGGCGGCGGACAGGAGCTTTAGGAAGGCCCGACGGGAGCGTCAACGCCCGAGGGGAGGCGAGGGGTAGCGCTCGGAGAGCAGCTTCAAGAAGGCGGCCAACGCTGGGTTATCATTGTCGGGCCGCCAATAAGCCGAAAAGTCGAAGCGGCTCGGACCGCCGCCGTCGCGCAGCTCGCGGTAGACGAGGCCCCCATAGTTAATGTCGGATTCGAGCACCAAGCTGATTCCTGTATTCATGCTGATTAGGCTCTTGATGATGTCGCGGCTGACGTCGTGGTGCTCGAATTTAGGACGGTTTTCAGGCGATACCGAGCTTGGAGATTAGAAAAAATCTTTTCCCGGATCGTAATGACTCAGAAACACCGTCTCGTCCCGCAGATCAGTCCAGTAGACAGTGTCCCGCGCCGCGAAATGATCATGCGGTAAGACAGCCAGAACACGCTCGCTCCACAGTGGCAACGCGTTAATGTCGAGTAGTGGTCGGCTCCCAGTGACGATTAGGACATCGAGAACGCCGTTGCAAAGTGCGTTGCCAAGCGTGTTCGTGATCGTTCAACCGCCGCCAGCTCGATCTGCGAGAACCGTTGCTTGAAATCAGAGATCGCGATCCTCGTAGTGGTCGTCAACAAGGTGGCTGCCAACATTGCTGCGGCCGTTCATCGATTCGACGCTACGACTATGCGCGTCAGCAATTCGATAGAACATGGCGGCTGCCTGACACACATGATCTGGAGTCGAATCTGTCCACCGTCGCGGCTGTCGCCGATCGTACGAGCCAAGCAGCCGTAGATGCCAAGACTGCGTCATCCGATGTGGCTCTTCGTACCGCCGAACTGCGCCGCGTAATTGGAGGCTTTTTGGAAAAAGTTGCAGCCTAGGAATCCAATGGATGGATTGCCAAGCCCGAAGACGTTGTGAGCTGTTGGCACCCGATTTGTAGGATTGTCCTTTCGGCACGTGCAGGGGCGCCTGACGCGAACCCAACTTTACCACCTGCAACTTCAATATCTCGTCAAGTGGGAGGTCCTGGCCGTTACGCTTGAAACATTCGGTTTGGATGGCTGTCTGTCTGCTTTCCATCAAGCCGGCATATGCAGTGCTCTTGGGCGTCTCGCTAACTATGGAGAGACGATCATGATGGCCAATTTCACAAAGGCCGAGACAGTCGTCCTGGGCTGGCTTGCCACTGTTGAAGTTGGAAACAGACCCAATGTCTCGCCGACGAGGCTGCGATCTTGTCTTCCTTGGCTTCGCACGCATGACGATCTTCACCGCATCATCGGGCAAAGGACGCTGCAGCGCCTTGGGCTAATCCTACGGAGCGCGCGTCCATTTCCGGACGCAAGAGTGCCATCGCACCCTCCGAGACCAGCGCTCGCAGGCCAGACGGGAATCACATCCGGTTCGCTATGCAACGCAGGCCAATCCGTACGCAAGTGACGCTTAACCGCGGGTGAGCATCGGATCCAGCCATTAACGAATTTCTGCGCGACTGCAAAGAACTCTGCGCAAATCCTGCGCAGAGGGGCACGTGAAGGGATCGTCATAGAAGGCAATACCAAGTCGCGCGATTACTTTGAAATACGCAACTATTGCGTTCGTGTGCCGCGCAGCTAGCTTTGCCATCACCTACGGCAGAGCGTCGGCCGTGGAATTTTCGAGAGAAGGCACTCATCGTGGCTTGTTCGCAATGAAGTCGCAACGCAGAGAAGGGGTCGGGCTGCTGACGCTAGTTGCGCTGTATTCGTGTTTCACCGCCGCTCACAGCTGTCGCGAGCGTCGTTCCAAGTCAGTTTCCACGCATCATAGCTGCTGTGCAGCGCCGCGCCCGATTCGGCCGCACAGTGTTGCGGCCGCAATTAGCTGCCTTTGAATTCACGGTCCCGAGAGAATCAATCTTCTATGACCCGTACGCTGCATATTGGCCTTAATCTACACGGCGCGGGCGGTCACTCCGCGTCCTGGAGGCGGCCAGGAACCAATCCAAGCGCTTTCTTCGACATCGAGCACTATGTTCGGGCCGCGAAAGTCGCCGAGACTGGCCTGCTGAATGCTGTATTTCTCGCGGACACGCCCGCGATACCCTCTGACATTACTCGTCAACCGCCGCTCAATGGGCTGGAGCCGACGCTCGTCCTCGCCACGATCGCGCGCGAGACGAAACATATCGGACTGATCGCAACTGCATCGACGACCTATAACGATCCCTACAATCTGGCGCGGCGTTTCCAGTCGCTCGATGTCATCAGCGGCGGACGGGCCGGCTGGAATGCCGTCACAACCTCTAGCCCTGCAACGGTGGCGAACTTCGGTGGCCGCCAGCTCGGCCGCGAGGAGCGCTACAGCCGCGCGGAAGTCTTCGTCGAAACCGTCCGCGCCCTCTGGCTGAGCTGGGGCGAGGGAACGATCATCGCTGACCAGAAATCCGGAGTGTATGCCAATCCGGCTCAGTTCCGGCTACTTGATGAAAAGAAAAATCCGTTCGCTCTCCGCGGGCCGCTCACTCACCCTGGCTCACGACAAGGTCACCCAATCATCGTGCAGGCCGGAGGGTCCGATCCTGGCTTGCGCCTTGCCGCTCGCAGCGCCGACGTTGTGTTCTCCGCCGCTGGCGATCTCGCGACGGCACAGCGTGAAGCGGGGCGCCTGCGCTCCCTCTCGCAGCACTTGGGCCGGCGCTTGGCTCCACTGATCCTTCCTGGGCTCGTCACCTTCATCGGAGGCACCGAACAGGAGGCGCAGCGTCGCAAACAAGATGTCGACGAATTGCTTGATCTGGAGCGGGCCCTGACTGCTCTGGCGCGAAGCATTGAGGTGCCTATCGAAAAGCTCAGCCTGGACAGGCCCATTCCGGAGGAGCTATTGCCCGATCCACATCATGTTGCGTTCTCGGTCGGTCATCACCGCACGATCGAGACCTTGGCACGGCAAGGCCGCACGGTTCGCGAAATCATCGGCAGTGTTCAAGCCTTTGGCCATCGCCTGCTGGTGGGCACTCCCGAGCAGATTGCCAGTTCGATCGGAGAGTGGTTTCGCGCAGGGGCGGTTGATGGCTTCAACATCATTCCGGACGTGCTCGAAGATGGCACTCCGGCCTTTGTCGACCATGTCGTTCCGATCTTGCAGCGGCGAGGGTTGTTCCGGACCGAATATCGCGGCGAGACGCTGCGCGAACATTTTGGCATCCCCGCAGCCGAGCCTGCAGAACAGCATGCAACTGTCTGATCGGCTGATGCCGCGGTCTTACACCAAACAATGTGGAGCTTGATATGTCTCGATCGGACGAACCCTCGCTGGAACTGTCTAGCCTTCGACCGACAGGTCACAGAATGCGAAAGGCGATGCCCGTTCTGTTATCGGTTGCAAGCCTGTCGCTGACTGCTGTACCGCCTGGCGCCTCTGCAGGAAACGCTTCATCCGACAATCCGAAGCACGGAGGCATCATTCGATACGGCCACTTCCAAGAGCCTCCTTGCCTGTACGGGGGCTGGGTACAGCAATGGTACCTTCAGCGGCAGTTTAGCGACAATCTGGTTGCACGCAGCAATGACGGAAAAATACTCCCCTGGCTTGCAACATCCTGGGCAACTTCGGAGGACAGGAAGGTCTATACGTTCGAGATCAAGCCAAATGTGAAATTTACGGACGGCACAGCCCTCGATGCGCAGGCCATTGCTGATAATATCAACGGATGGCTCAGCACTAACCCGGATCTTCGAAATCCCACCGCTGCTCCTTACCTCAGCGATAGCTTTGAATCGGCAACTGCTATTGCACCCCTGAGCTTGCGCATAACGCTCAAAACACCGTTTGAGCCGCTGCTCAATGTCCTCGCCCAATCGTCCCAGGGCATCTTGTCGCCAACCGCACTCAAGCGGGGCCTTGCTGCGAATTGCGAAAGCCCTGTCGGATCGGGGCCGTTCATCGTTGAGAAGTGGTCTCACGGGCGAGAGGTCATATTCCGCCGCAACCCCAACTACAATTCGGCGCCGGCCACCGCAAAGCACCAGGGCCCGGCTTATGTTGATGGTATCGACTGGAAGTTCCTTGCCGATCAGACGGTCCGATACGGCTCACTGCTCACGGATGAGACCGATGCCGCGTATGACATTCCGGCTGTCGCGTGGAAGGACGCCAACTCCCGCTTCAACGTGTTGCGGCACATTACCGGCGGTACCCCGTTGCGCCTCGCGCTTTTTGCTGCACGGCCGCCGTTTGACGACGTGCTTGTCCGCCAGGCATTCGCATATTCGACCGATCGAAAGGCTGCCATTGAATCGTCCTTTCTGGGCTCTTTGCCATTTGAAGGCAATGGCGCGCTCAGCCAGAGCTCGCCGGAATATATCAGCGAGTTTGGGCAATCCTATGCGTACGATGTTGGCAAAGCCAATCGGCTCCTGGACCGGGCTGGTTGGACCGAGCGCAACAAGGGCGGCGTTCGCGTCAAGAACGGTAAGCCACTTCTCATACGGATTTCTTACTCGAGCGCCTTTCTAAAGCCCGATGGCGAGCAGGCTCTGCAGGTACTGCAGAGCCAGGCAAAGGCGGCTGGATTTGACGTGCGCCTTCAGCCGACAAATCAAGCGGATTTCTTTGCCGGGAAGAATCTCGGGCTCAACGATTACGAGATCGTGCTCTTGTATTGGGTTGCGCCGGGTGCTGAGATCTTTCGCATTTCATGGAAGCCGGACCAGGATGGCCAGCGCAACGGCTTTAATCCATCTCGCTATCAGGACCAGGCGTTGTGGGATGTCATTCAGAAGGCGGAACAAAGCTTCGATGATGCGTCGCGCACCGCCCTCTATCAACAGGCCGAGCGCAAAATCATAGATCAAGCGCCTGTGATTGGGTTTACGGTTCTGGACGTCACTGTCGCCACTGCGAGCAATCTTAAAGACGTCTGGTTGGACCGCGGCTCGGTCGGCGAGCCGGTCTTCTATGACGCCCACTTCACTGACAAGAAATGACATTCGTGAACCTTGCAGCCCACAGTCCAGCTGTTTGGTTGGTGCGGCGGTTCCTGTCCGGTGCCGTTGTCGTGTGGGCTGCGGCGAGCTTCACTTTCCTCATTCAGTGCCTGCTGCCGGGCGATCGGGGGCAGATCATCTTCAGTGTGAGGAGTGGCAATGTCGGAGAGGCGCCCGCCGCGGAGCTTGCAGCGATCAATGCGAAATACGGCTTTGATCAGCCGCTTGCTATCCAGTACGCGAAGTACATCTGGGGCATTCTGCATGGAGATCTCGGTCAATCCTACCAGCAGCATCGGCCGGTGCTCGAGATCATCGCAGAACAGATTGGCCCTACAATCGTGCTGGCGATCGCAGCACTCGTGGCTGCATGGGTTATCGCCATCCTAACCACCTTGTTTGCTGCCGGTAGAGACAATATCGGGGCTAAGCTGCTCAGTGGGATGCAAGTTTTTTTAGCAACCTTGCCGCCTTACTGGCTGGCGACCATCCTACTCGTCGTCTTCGCAGTCCAATTGCGCGTTTTTCCGGTTGTTGGGGGCAACTCCGCCATGGGCCTCGTTCTTCCAACGCTCGCACTGGCTTTGGAGTTGTCAGGCTTTTTCGGGCAGGTGGTCCTGCATGAGTTCACGCGTGTGCTCGACCAACCGTTCGTAACGTCGGCGCGAGCACGAGGCATGGGAGATCTTGGCGTCAGATTCCGCCATGTCCTGCGTCATGCGGCTTTGCCTGGCATCACGTTGTCGGGGTGGGCGCTTGGCAAGCTGCTATCTGGAGCAATCTTGATCGAGGCGGTTTTTGCGCGCCAGGGGCTCGGCGGCGTCCTTGTCGCCGCAACGTCTTCACGAGACGTACCAGTGGTCTCAGGGGCGGTTTTGATTTCCGCCGGTCTGTTCGTCGTTGCCAGCTTGGTCGTCGATCTCACCTACCGGCTGGTTGATCCGAGGATCAAACTGACATGAGCACGTTTGCCGAAGCCACCCTGTCTTCGCTGTTCGGCGGAGGGCGGGCGACCGCCCGCACTATTCCCGCACGGGTCTACGGTGCTGCCATTACAGCGGCGTTCTTTATCATCGCGGCGATCGCGCCTAAACTGCTGCAGACACATGATCCGCTGGCGATAGATTTAGCCGCCTCGCTGCGAGCCCCTTCGGTCGCGCACTGGCTAGGGACAGACCAATCCGGCCGTGATCTCTACTCCCGGATTGTGGAGGGAGCAGGTCAGTCCCTGGCCATCGGCTTTGGGGCAACCGGCTTAAGCATGTCTATTGCATTGATCCTCGGGGTTACGGCCGGACTCGCAGGGGGCGCGCTCGACAACATTCTCAGTCGTCTCCTGGACGTGCTCTTCGCACTTCCCACGCTGTTCCTCGCGCTTCTCTTCGTCAGCGTCTTGGGGCCATCGCTCTCGACCGAAATCATAGCGGTCGGAATCGGCACGGCGCCGGGTTATGGGCGCATGATCAGGGGCCAGATCCTTGCCGTCAAAGGAGCGGCCTATGTGGAGGCGGCCAAGGCGATCGGGCATCCTTATCCGCGTATTGTTTTGAAGCACATTCTTCCAAACGCAATGAGCCCACTAATGGTGATGATGACGCTGGGCGTTGGCCAAGCCATTATCTGGGCCTCGGGCCTTGCATTTCTCGGCCTTGGCGTTGCTCCACCGGCGCCTGAATGGGGCGCGCTGCTCAACGCCGGACGCAACTATGTGATCTATGCGTGGTGGCTGGAGATCATGCCGGGCTTAGCCGTCGTGGTATTTGCCCTCAGCGTCACTATTCTCGGAAGCTATTTTCAAGATCGTCTGGAAGGAAAGGCCTGACATGCTGCACGTTGCTCCGAAGCTTGTCTCCCAGCAGACAGACCTCCTCAACGTCGATTCGCTGCGGGTCTCGTTCGGGCGCAATGTTCCTGAGGGCACAGCTGTGCGCGGCGTGTCCTTCTCACTTCGGCCGGGGCGGTGCCTCGCCATTGTCGGCGAGTCCGGCTCAGGCAAGAGCGTGACCTCTCGCGCTCTCGTGGGGCTTGCCGGCCGGCGCGCGCATGTCCATGCGCGCCAACTGAGCTTTGCCGGGATGGACCTGGCATCACTCGACGATCGCGCCTGGCGGCGGATCCGTGGCAAGGAAATCGGCTTCGTTCTACAGGATGCACTGGTCTCCCTTGATCCGCTCCGGGAGGTCGGCAAAGAGATTGGGGAGGGATTGCTTCTTCATCGTGCGGTCACTTCCCGCGAGGAGCTCGATGAGCGTGTGCTTGAGCTCCTCAAACTCGTCGGTGTTCCTGATCCCGAGATCAAAGCCCGGCAACTCCCGCATCAATTATCCGGTGGCCAGCGCCAGCGCGCGCTCATCGCTGCGGCACTTGCGCTCGATCCACGCCTCCTGATCGCGGACGAGCCAACTACCGCCCTGGACGTGACCGTGCAAGCTCAGGTGCTGGCACTGCTTGGGGGGGCCAAGGCGCGCGGCAAGGCCCTTATCCTGATCAGCCATGACCTTGCGGTGGCCTTGCGCCTTGCGGACGACGTCATGGTCATGCGCGAGGGCGAAGTTGTCGAGCGTGGATCGGCAGACCACGTTTTCCATGATCCGCAACACCCCTATACTCGCCAGCTCCTCGACGCAGTGCCGTCGAACCGTCCGCGCGGCTCGCGCCTGTCTCGAACGCCGGCAACCCGGCTGTCGATCTCGGCGCCAAAGCCGCCGCAGCTGCCCTCCGCCGATGCAAGTCGAGTTGTGCTCGGCGCGACTAACCTCGTGAAGCGCTTCAAGGGTCCGGACGGCATCTTGCGAACCGTCGTTAACGACGTATCCTTCGAGCTGCGATCTGGTGAGACATTGGGCATTGTCGGTGAGTCCGGATCAGGCAAGTCCACAACCGCTCGGATGGTGCTGGCCCTGGACCTGCCAGATGAGGGAGCTGTTCAGTTTGATGGGCAGCCCTGGACCGCGCTCAGGGAGCGCGAGCGCAGGGCGAGGCGCCGTTCCATCTCGATCATCTACCAGGATCCTTTGAGCTCGTTTGATCCTCGCTGGACGGTTGAGCGCATCATATCCGACAGCCTTTCCCGGGACATCGGACCGAAGCAGGAGCGGCGCAGGCGCGTGATTAAGCTGCTGGATCTGGTCGGGTTAGCGCCTGTCTTCTTGGGGCGCCGCCCGCTCGAGCTCTCTGGGGGGCAACGTCAGCGGGTCGCCATCGCGCGCGCGATTGCCCCAGGGCCGTCGGTGATCGTCTGTGACGAACCAGTGTCTGCCCTCGACGTGTCAATTCAGGCGCAAATTCTGGATCTCCTCAGCGACCTGAAAGCCCAGCTTGGCATGAGCTATCTCTTCATCTCGCATGATCTTGGGGTCGTGCGTCATCTCAGCGACCGCGTGATGGTCATGCGCAATGGTCGTGTTGTCGAAAGCGGCGAGACAGAGCAGATATTTGTCAATCCACGCGCAGACTACACCAGGCGCTTGATCTCTGCCGTGCCGCGCCTTGTCGAACCTGATACAGGCAATCGCGTCTCCAGCGTTTTCCCTTAGTCGTCCGTTAAGAACGTGAGCGCGCACTGACCTCGCGCGAGAGTGCTGCCACGAACGGTTGGGGTGATGGCAAAGCCGGCGAGCGCAGGCCGTGGCGCTGCAGGATGCCGCTCTGGCGAGTGTTGGGCTCGCTGAAGAAAAAGCTCGCGGCCTAGCAATGAAACCATGTTCTAGCCTCATTTGAGACTGGAATCGCAGATTAATACCTCCCGCGCGCTAGAGCGGGGGGCAGCGAGACGTGGCGAACGGGCGGCGACGTAGTGTCTATGCTGCGCAGATATTGGTCGACGGCAGTCCTGTGCGGTGCAAGGTCCGCCACCTCACGGATTCCTCTGCGATCGTCCAAATCGATAGCGCGCCTTTCGTGCCCGCGGCTTTCGGCCTGCGCGTTCCAGGTGCTGGCTTAGATATTGATTGCTCGGTTGTATGGCGTGATGAGCGCCGTCTCGCCGTGAAGTTTCTGAGCTGACCGCCAATCTCTTTGTCGACGTGCGTCCCTACCCTGAACTCGGACCGTATAGAGTTGTAGGAATGCTGATCCAGACGTAACGTGCAAACTGGCGCGCCGGCTTGACCGGCGTCGCCCTTTTTCCGGCCATTGAGTCGTGATGCCGCTGCGAGCGGCTTATTTCACACCCACCTGGTCGACACTTTCGAAAAAGGAAACCGAGAATTGGCAAAACTTACCGATGTTCTCGCGGCAGTCGATGCCCTTGACTTTGATCCCGCGAGAGGTAAACGCGTGGCGCGCCGCCTGAGCGAGGCTGGCAGATTCCTTCTGGCGGTTCGTCTCGGGCATCCGACTTGGCGAGGACGATGTCCTGCGCTTGATCATGGCAGTGGCGACCTGGCCAAAACTTCGCCAAGCAGAAACGTTTGTCGAGACTTGCGGAGCGTTGACGCCCGAGGGCGCTCATATTGCTGACGATGTGCCAGACTGCGTTCCCCGGAATGCATCCGATGCGATCGCGGCAGAAGTCGAATGGCCCGTAGAGGCGACGTCGAGGCGCGGAATTCAACCTTCGTCCGATCGTGGCCAGACATGGTGATTGAGGGCCGTAATACCCTCTGTCGCGCGTTTTCGCCAGGCGGGCGCCGATGCTGGACACTGAGCATACGATGGACACCGGGCGGCGACCACGATTCCGGTCGCCGCTGTTGCTGACATTCTTTTGCATTCGCCCCCGGCAGAGAATCTTTCATGCAACAAGCTGGGGGATTTCCTGTTCGACCAATCGCAATAATCGGGTGTTGCGTGTCCAGAATTTGAACCTACTCGCGGACCATTTCTCGCCGACATCAGCTTGCCACGGATTGAATTTGGGCAACTTATCCAACTGATGATAGGTGTGACTCAACCCTGCGCGCCTCCCTTGATCGGCATTACCTTCTTGGGATCGAGCCAGTGGTCGATCCGATCAGCCCAATGCTGCATCAGCTTCGTACGCGAGCCGATCAGTGCGAGCGGTCCGTGCTTCTTGTAGAGACCTTCCACGGTAGAGTTATCGAGATGCGCGAGCTGCAGCTCGACGACATCGCCATCCCAAGCCTTGGCATCCTTGATCTCTTCGTGGTGAGACAGGGTCGAGAAGGTGGTCCGGAATCCGTGGGCGCAATGATCAGTCTTGGTGTCAATGCCAAGCAGCCGCAAGCGTTTGTTGAGCGTGTTGTTCGATAGCGGGGCATCCTTCGAGCAGGAGAACGCGTACCGGCGATGGCCGGTCAGTTTCTGAACGCTGCGGAGGATTGCGAGTGCCTGCCGTGACAAAGGCACGACATGGTCCCAACCGGTCTTCATCTTGACGGCTGGAATAGTCCAGCGTTCGGCGTCCCAATCGACCTCGCTCCACTCCATTTCATTGACCATGCCGGGGCGGGGAATGGTCAGTGCATCGAAGCGCAAGGCAAGGCCAACAACGTCACTAAACTTCGCTCTCGTCCACGGTGCGCTGATGAGTTTGAAGACGCGCGTCACGTCGCGTGGTTCGGTGACGCCGGGACGCGGCGTCGAAATGTTGGCAATCATCTGCCCATTCAGGTTGCGAAATGGATTGTAGCCGTCGCCTTCGACATCGGCATAGTCGAAAATTTGCTCACCGATACTGCGCACGCGATCGCGGGTTTCGAGCTTTCCCTCGGCTTCGTATGAACGCATGAATGCGAGCACGTCCGGACGCTTGATGTCCTGCCTGCGCAGCTTGCCGAAGCGATCCTTGACGTAGCCGACGCGGAGCTCAAGCACCTCGATGGTCTTGGGGGCGCGCACCGCGACGATCCTGCCGCGTTTGACTTTCTCCACCTTCTTCTTGGCAAGCCACTCGTCGGCCCATTGCCCGAAAGGCCGGGCCGCCTGCCTGTGCTTGTCGAACTGCTTCTCGGTGCTTGGGTCTTTGCCGTCCTTGAGCAGGACTTTGGCCTTGTCGCGCTCGCGCCGTGCGTCGGCGAGCGAGAACGTGCCATCCTTGCCGTTGCCGTAAGGGCCGATGGAATAGGTTTTCTGACGGCTGTGGAAGCGGTAGGCCATCCGCCAGAGCCTGGAGGCAGCGTTGCCGGGCCTGCTCTTGTCCGGCGTGACGAAGAGATAGAGACCGCCGCCGGTCACGTCCGAAATCTTGGCGGGGCTCCACGCGCCGTTGTCGAATTTCGGTCGGGCGGCGCGGCAGTCGACGTCAGTCCTGATCTGCTTGGGGTTTGCGCACGCGCCGTCGTTCTTGCGGGCCATCTGCCCAATTCCTTCGCTGGGAATAGCCAAAGTCGCCGTGAACGTTTGTTCTCCCGATACCAACACGATACCAACAAAAATACCAACAAATCGGACGGCTGGGATCGGATGAGAACAAACGGTGACGAACACCGATGTACGCGGATGTACCTATTTTTCAAGGGTTTCCGAACACTGCGCGGACGGTTGCGGACGCTTTAGAACGGGCTTGAACAGCCTAGTTGGTGCCCCTGGCCGGAATCGAACCAGCACTCCTTGCGGAACTCGATTTTGAGTCGAGCGCGTCTACCAGTTCCGCCACAGGGGCCCTCGGTCGGCCCCCAAAGCGAGCGTCGCGAAGCCGGCGGACTATAGCCATGGACAAAGCGGGGTCAACCCGCGCCAAAGTGATCCCGGCTGTTCTCGACAGCCGCTTGGGCCGGGGTTAGAGGCTAAGGAAAGCGACCGACCGGAAGAGGCTGCCGTGACGACCCAGAGTGCCGCAATACCTGCATTCAAGCCGGCGGCCACGAGCCCCGCCCTGATCGCCTCGCTGCTCGTCACGCTGATTGCGGCAGCCACGATCGCGGGCGCCTGGTTCTTCCAGCTCGTGCTGGGGATTGTGCCTTGTCCGCTCTGCCTGGAGCAGCGCTACGCCTATTATCTCGCGATCCCGCTCGGCGCGCTGACCGCGCTTGCGGCGAGGAGCGGCGCGCCGCGACCGCTGCTGCTCGCGGGGCTTGCGATCCTCGCGCTGGCGACGCTCGCCAATGCCGGGCTCGGCACTTACCATTCCGGCGTCGAATGGGGGTTTTGGAAGGGGCCGACCGACTGCTCCGGCCCGGTCGTCAATCTCGGCAGCGCCAATGATCTGCTCTCGCGGCTCGACACCGTGAAGGTGGTGCGCTGCGACGAGGTGCAGTGGCGCTTCCTCGGCCTTTCGCTCGCCGGCTACAACGTGCTGATCTCGCTGCTGATGGCCGCCATCGCCGCCTGGGGATTTGCAGCGACGGCGAAGCGTACGTAGCTGCCGTAGGGTGGGCAAAGGTGCGCTCCTTACGCGCCGTGCCCACCATTCATCAACATTCACGCCAGTTGTTGGTGGGCACGCAGCGCTTTGCCCACCCTACGCGAGCTGCGTCCGCTCAATCGTCCACGTCGTCCTGCGTGCGCCCGAACAGGTGCACGATGCCGGGCGTCGCGATCGTCACGAACACGAAGCGCGACAGGTGATGGGCGCCGACGAAGATCGGGTCGATGTGCAGCGTCAGGGCCAGGGCCAGCATGGCGTCCATCGCGCCCGGCGCGAAGGCGACGACGACGTCCGAGAACTTCACCTGCGTGGTGAGGGCGACGATGCCGACGAAGATCGCCGAGACGGCGATTGCCACGGCAAATGATCCCAGCGCCGCGTTGATGTGGCCGGCGAGGGTCTTGATTCGCATCCGCGCGAAACGGCTGCCGATCAGGGCGCCGATGCCGATCAGCGCCACGCCGCGCACCCAGTTCGGCAGGCCGCCCTCGACCCAGCCGGCGCCATGCAGCACGCTGGAGGCGATCATCGCGCCGAACATCCAGCTCGCCGGAAACCTGATCAGCCGCAGGACGAGCGCCGCGGCCAGCGAGGCCGCGACCAGCTCCACGAGATCGAGCGGCGAGGCAATGGCCGTCGTCAGGGACGGCGCAGCGGAAGGCGCCACGCCCGCGAGCGCCAGCACCATCGGCAGCGCGGCGGTGAGGATGATGACGCGCATGGTCTGCACCACCGCGATGCCCGGCAGGTCGGCGCCGCGCTCGACCGCCAAAATCGTGATCTGCGACAGCGCGCCGGGGCTGCCGGCGAGGAAGGCCGAGGTGCGATCCCAGCCATGGACGCGCTGGAGGTAATAGCTCGAGCCGAAGGTGGAGCAGAAGGTCGCAAGTGCGAGCAGGCCGATGGTGAGGGGATAGGCGCTGACCTGCTGGATCAGGTGGCGCGAGACGACCGAGCCCAGCGAGATGCCGAGCAGCACCAGCACGGTCTGGGTCAGGATCGGCGGCAGCGTCAGCTGGCGGCCGGCGATCGCGGCGATACCAACCGCGATCATCGAGCCCGAGATCAGCCCGCCGGGGAGATTGGCGACGAGAAACACGAGGCCGCCGGCAGTGCCGATGACGAGTGTCTCCACCGTGCTCAATATCTTGGCACGGCTCGGCCATTCGAACGGCAGGGAGGCGGTGATTTGCTTCACGCCACCTTATCGCAAATCGGCGAGAAGCGCACAATTGCGGCTAGGTCATGCCGCAATGCGCACGCGTCTCGCCGAAGCCGGGGGACTGATTTACTTCTTGTCCGCGGCGGCCGGCGCGGCCGAGCCGGCCTTGGCGGTCTTGATGCATTCGGAGCGGAATTTCTTGCGCTCCTTGCCATGCAGCCCCTTGGCATCCGCCTGCTTGGAGCATTCGAGCGACTCGGCCGAGTGCTCCTTTGGTGCCTTCTTGTCCGTGGGCGCGGCGGTTGTGGTCTTGGTGTCGGTCTTGGCGGCCGGCGCGGCGGTCTGCGCAAAGGCGGTGCCGGTGGCGAGCAGGGAGGCGAGGGCGACGGCGGCGAGGCGAGAGGCGAGGGTCATGGTGTTGCACTCTTCTTGGGAAAATGGCGAAGGGCTGGAACGTCGGCTCGCGTTGCTGAACGCGACATGAATGAGCCGAGTGACGGGATCACTATATTTTGGCGGCGAAAGCCATCGCATCCTTGTCGCAAGCGACCGGCACGCTAGGATAGCAATCCTCGTTTAACTTCCGTCGGGGAAGACCAAGGAGGAGACCTAGGGATGACCATTCAGACAAAATTGTTGTGTGCGATCGTGGCGTCGGGTGTCGCGGCATTGGTGGCCGCCGCGCCGGCACAGGCGCTGACCTCGCAGGAGTGCAGCGCGAAATATCAGGCGGCCAAGAAGGACGGCTCGCTCGGCACCATGAAGTGGAATGACTTCCGCAAGGCCCAGTGCGGCGCGGACGCGACGCCTGCCGCTGCGCCGACCGCGGCTGCTCCGGCTGCGCCCGCCGCTCCTGCAGAGCCGAAGCAGGCAAAGAAGGAGGCAGCCCCCGCCGCCGCGCCGGCGCCGAGCCTGCCTGCCGGTCCCGCGATCTATCCGAACGCGATCGATCCGAAATACGCCAAGGAAACTGCCGGCAAGGCTCGCCTGCACACCTGCGTCGACCAGTACAACGCCAACAAGACCACCAACGGCAATGGCGGCATGAAGTGGATCGAGAAGGGCGGCGGCTATTATAGCGAATGCAACAAGAAGCTGAAGGGCGCCGCCTGAGCTTCGACTTGACGCGATGGCCGGAGCAAGGCTCCGGCCATCGCGTCTGAGGCATGATCCGGAAAACTGCACAGCGGTTTTCCGGAAAGATCATGCTCAAACAATGGTCTAAAGCGCGATGGCGATTCGTCCTGATCGCATCGCGCTTTAGATCAGCAGCTTCTCGGCCGATTTCGCCACGAGCTGTGATCGCTTGCGCGGACCGCGCTCGACGAACAGCAGGCTCTGGCCGAAGATGAAGCAGTAGAACAGGAAGGCCTGCGCCTCGGCCTCCTCGGCCTCGAGGCCGGTCGCGCGATAGAGCTCGGCGACGTGCTTGAGCCGCGCCGCATCCACGCTCGCCACCGCCGCCGCGGCGTTCTCGTCCGAACGGGCCCATTGCCGGATCGCCAGCTCGATCGCCATGCCTTCCGGGTTGAGCCGCTCGGAGTAGAGCTGGATCACCGCCTTCAGCCGTTCGCGGGGCGCCTGCCCGTCGAGGCTCGTCTGCTGCGCGATCGCCGCCGTGCGCCCCTCGCGCCAGCGCTCCAGCATGGCCGCGAGCAACGCGGCGCGGTCGGCGAAGCGGCGGTAGAAGCCGCCCTTGGTGACGCCGAGGTTCTTGGCGAGCACCTCGACCCGCACCCCCTCGACCCCCGAGCGGGCGAGCTCGGTAAATCCCGCCTCGACCCAGACATCGCCCTTGCCGTCGCTCATGAAGAAAGCCCATCCGGTTCTTGATACGGTACCGTATTGCTAACGCGGCGAGGCCCTGATACGCTACCGTATCAACAATCAAGGGGCAGAAAAGCGCAGGGAGAAATTGCGATGGAGCAGGAGGCAACCTATCGCGGCACGGTCTATCCGTGGCAATGCGATCATGTCGGCCACATGAACATCATGTGGTATGTCGGCAAATTCGACGAGGCCAACTGGAATCTGTTCGCCCGCCTTGGGCTGACGCCGAGCTACTTGCGCAGCTCCGGTCGCGGCATGGCCGCCGTGCAGCAGAACATCACCTACAAGCGTGAGCTGCTGGCCGGCGACATCGTCGAGATCCGCAGCCACCTGCTCGAGGTTCGCGACAAGTCGATCCGCTTCCGGCACGACATGACGAACGCCGAGACCGGCGAGATCGCTGCGTTCTGCGAGATCACGGGCGTGCATATGGACCGTGAGCTGCGAAGGTCCGCGCCGTTCACCGATGCCATCCGCGACGCCGCTTTGAGGCATCTTGCCGAACCGGCCGAGGCTTGAGCCATGACCGCGTTCGAGCCGAAAAACCCGGGCTATCGCGCCGCGGCCATCGCCATGTTCGACGGCCAGCCTGCGATGCGCACGCTCGGCATCACGATCGTCCGCCTTGGGCCGGGCGAGGTCGAGCTGGCGATGCTGCATTCGCCTGAATTCACGCAGCAGAACGGATTTATCCATGCCGGCATCATCACGGCCGGGCTCGACAATGCCTGCGGCGTTGCCGCCTTCACCCTGATGCCGCACAAGGCCGATATCCTCACCGTCGAGTTCAAGACCACGCTGCTCGCACCTGCCCGCGGCACGCGCTTCGTCTTCAGGGCCGAGGTGGTCAAGCCCGGCCGCACGCTGACCTTCTGCGAGGCCAGGGCCTTTGCCGAGCACGAGGGCAAGACCACGCTGATCGCCACCATGACCGGCACCCTGATGGCGATGCTGCCCCGCGTTGCGGCTTCGCCCGAGGTGCGTGCGTCCCGCGCATAGCGGCGATTGACAAGCCTGCCGGCGCATCCCTTGATGCGATCGTCATGCTCGCAAGTCTCGGCCTCATCCTGCTCTGCCAGTTGATCGGCGAAGCCGTCGTGCGCGGCCTCGGCCTGCCGCTGCCGGGACCCGTGCTCGGCCTGCTGCTGCTGCTGATCCTGCTGCTCGCGCGCGACCGCCTTGCGCTGCTGGCCCGCGGGCCGTTGCGCAACGGCGGCGTAGAGACCGCCGGCAAGGGATTGCTGGCTCATCTGTCGCTGCTGTTCGTGCCGGCCGGCGTCGGCGTCGTCCAGGAGCTCGATCTGCTCGCATCGCACGGCGTCGCCATCATCCTCGTGCTCGCGCTCTCTGTGGTTGTCACACTGCTTGCGACGGTGCTCGCCTTCCGCCTCGTCAGCCGCCTCCTGAGGCAACAGGACGCCGGATGAAGGACAACCCGTTCTCGCTCTGGGTCTATCTCTCGCAGTCCCCGCTGCTGTGGCTGACCGTGACCCTGCTGGTCTATGCGAGCACGGATGCGGTGTCGCTGGCGAGCCGGCGCCATCCGCTCGCCAATCCCGTGCTGCACGCGATGTGGATCATCGGTGTGTTCCTGCTCGTAACGGGCACCTCCTACACTACCTATTTCGCCGGTGCGCAGTTCGTGCATTTCCTGCTGGGGCCCGCCACCGTCGCGCTCGCCGTGCCGCTCTACGAGAACCGCAAGCGCGTGGTCTCATCCATCGTGCCGATGCTGGTAGCGCTCGTTGCCGGCTCGGTCACGGCGGTGGTGTCGGTGGTGCTGCTGGCCGAGCTCGCCGGGCTGCCGCGCGACGTCGTGCTGTCGCTGGCGCCGAAATCGGTCACGGCCGGCGTTGCCATGGGCATCGCCGAATCCCTGCATGCCGATCCCTCGCTGGCGGCGGTTGCGGTCATCCTCACCGGCATCATGGGTGCGATCATCGTGACGCCGCTGATGAACCGCACCGGCGTCACCGATTTCCGGGCGCGCGGATTTGCCGCCGGCCTTGCCGCGCACGGCATCGGCACCGCGCGCGCGTTCCAGGTCGACGAGATCGCTGGCGTCTTTTCCGGCATCGCCATGAGCCTGAACGCTTTGGTGACCTCGTTCCTGGTCCCGCTGGCGGTCACGCTGCTGGTGCGATGACATCGCCGCCGCAACACTCTATATGACCTGTAACAATTCCCGGTCTCGATCCGTATCGACGGGGATGGGACCGAAATGGGACGAGATATGGCTGGATTCAGGAATAAGGGCCTTGTGCCGACGCGGCGCGCCGCGCTGACGCTGATCGGGGCGGGCGCCCTGGCGGCGGGCACCATCACCTCGGCGCTGGCAGCCGCCGCCGATGACGAGGTGCTGACCGAAACCAAGGTGCTGCGCGATCCGGACACGCCCGTCGCCGGCAATCCCGAGGGCAATATCACCATCGTCGAATGGTCCGACTACAATTGCCCCTATTGCCGCAAGCTCGAGCCCGAACTGCGCCAGGTCGTCCAGGACGACGGCAAGGTGAGGCTGGTGATGAAGGACTGGCCGATCCTCGGGCCGGTGTCGGTCACGGCGGCGCGGATCGCGCTCGCGGCGAAATTCCAAGACAAGTACCATCAGGCCCATGACGCCATGATGGGCGTCAGCTCGCGCCTGACCGAGCCGCGCATCAATGAGCTTCTGGCGGCTGCCGGCGTCGACATGGACCGGCTGAAGCGCGATCTCACCGACCACGCCAAGGACATCGACGCCATCCTCAAGCGCAACAACGAGCAGGCCGAAGCCTTCGGCTTCCGCGGCACCCCGGCCTTCATTGTCGGCAAGTACCGCGTGCCCGGCGTGCTCAGCATAACCGAATTCGAGCAGGTCATCGCCGACGCGCGCAAGGCCAAGATGAACTAAGGCGCTCGCCGCAACTGACACGCCCAATACGAAGGCGCCGCCGCGGACCGCGACGGCGCCTTGTTCATGATGTCAGCGACGTTACTTCGACGAGATGCGGACCCAGTCCTTGTGCGCGCGATCGCGCAGAGCATCCCAGTCGGCCTTTGCGACATCCCAGTTCACGATGGTGCGATTGGTGGTCGCGACCTCGCCATTGGCGACGGATGAGGTCTGCATGGAGTCATAGACATAGACGCCGCCCGCGAGAAGCAGCGCGCCCAAAATCATTCCGAAAAAAGTCTTCATAGCGAACCTCCGGTGTCGCGCCGATAACGTCGGCACGGCGCGATGGTTCCGCGGCCATGCGGCGCATCTAAGGAGAGGTTGTTCATTATCCGTTCAGCCACGCCAGCAGCTCCGCATTGATCTCGCGCGGATAGGTGTGGCTGAGATCGTCGATCTCGCGATAAACGACGTCGGCGCCGGCGGCGGAGAGCGCCGCTTGCGTCTGTCGCGCGGTCTGCACAGGAAACATCCAGTCGAGCTTGCCGTGGGTGATGAAGATCGGCAGGCGCTGCAGGCGCGCAGCATCCGCCATCTCCGCCATCAGCGGGTGGAAGGTCGCCGACACCGGCGCGAGATGCGTAAAGGGCGATGCGCCATCGAGCCCGCTAACGTAGCAGAACGTGCCTCCGTCGCTCATGCCGGTCAGCAGCATGCGCGAGCCGTCGATGGACCAGCGGCTGCGCACAGTCTCGAGGATGCGCATGAGGTTGGGCGTATCAGTGTCGTCGCCCATCAGCGCCCAGGTCTGACCGGTCGCAGTCGGCGCCACCAGGATCGCACCCAAGCTGCGGGCATCGCGGAGCCAGCTCCACAGGAATCCACGGCCATTGCCGCTGCCGCCATGCAGCGCCATCACCAGCGGCATCGCGCGCTCCGGCGAATAATATTCGGGGACATAGACCGAGAAGCCGCCGCGGCTGCCGGGCTCGTTGTGATCGTGGAAGATGCCACTGTGCTCGCCCGCGCCAGCCTCGAGCCGTGCCAGCAGAATTTCGTCCTCGCGCCTCGCGGCGTTGAGGAAGAAGCTGCTGACCGGCGGAAATTGCACGGCAAGCGGATAAAGCGCCTCCAGCGCGCGCGGTACGTGGCGCAGTGCGCGGAAGACGGCGACGAGATCGCCGTTGCCGCGCCCGACCTCGCGAATGCCGGCAAAGGCGGCGAGCGTCTCGCTGCAGGCACCATCGAGCAGGTCGCGCAAGCCGGCGAATTGTTCAGGCCAGGTGCCGATCGCCGAATGTGCGGCTTGCAGTGCGTCGTCCGGCGCGCCGATCGCGTTCATCACGGACGCGAAGGCTGGCGGATGCAGGTGACGGGTGAAGAAGCCGAGCGCCTCCAGCGCGTTCAGCAGCGGCGGCAGCACGGCCACGATGTCGTCAACGACGGCCTCGGTCATCGCGCTTCCTTGCTTCAGTTCGGCCGGTCAGTGCAGCTTCGGCGCCTTCAACAGCTTGAAGCGGTCGGTCGAGGTCACCGTGACGTCGAAGGTGACGCCTTCATGATGCACGGTGAGCGGGACGTCGACGCCGGCGGCGCCGAGCGCCCACATCTTCTTGTAGAAGGCGGTCTGGCTGATGATCTTCTCGCCGTCGACGGCGAGGATGACGTCGCCGGTCTTGAGCTCGGCGCGGGCGGCCGGCCCGTTGGCGGAGATCCCGATCACCACCACGCGGTTGTCGATCTCGGTTGAATAGAGCCCGAGCCAGGGCCGCGACGGCTTGTTGACGCGGCCGAACTTGCGCAGATCCTCCAGGATCGGCTTCAACAGGTCGATCGGCACGATCATATTGACATGCTCGGCCTTGCCGTCGCGTTCGCGCTCGAGCTGGAGCGAGCCGATGCCGATCAACTCGCCGCGCTCGTTGAGCAAGCCGGTGCCGCCCCAGTTCGGGTGCGCGGGATGTGTGAAGACGGCCTCATCCAGCAGATATTCCCAGTAACCGGCGAATTCCTGCTTGGCCACGATCTGGCTCGCAACCGATCGCGTGCGGCCGCCGGCGCCGCCGACCACGACGCGGTCGCCGACCCGGGTCTCCGCCGAGCTGCCGAGCGGCAAGGGTTCGACGTCGAGCTCACCCAGCGCCTGCACAAGGCCGAAGCCGGTGACCGAATCGAAACCGAGGGCATGTCCCTCGACGACGCGCCCGTCGGCGAGGTGCAGCCACACCGATTCCGCCTCGGTGATGAGATAGCCGATGGTCAGCACCAGCCCGTCGTCGATGACGACGCCGTTGCCGGCGCGCTCGGTGCCCAGCGTCTCTGCGCTGAACGCGTCCGGCGGGATGATGGCGTGCAGGCCGACGACGGACGCGAGCGCGCGGTCGAGATCGAAACCGTATTCGCTCGCACGCGGCTGATTGGCCGGCGGCACTCTCCATTCGGTCAGGGCGGGCATGGAGTTCTCCTGGCTGAGTGCATCGCTCCGCCGTGGCTAGCGGAACGACGCGCGAAGCATGGATAATTTAGGCCGGAGAAGGCCGTCTTGAAAGCCTCGTTTCCCAACTATTCAGCAGAACGCCGTGTGAAATCTTCGAAAGGCGCGGGACCGTTTCGCGCGCGGTTGGCGGCCCGGCGGTCCTTCGATCCGGCATCCGCCGCATGGCTGCTGTCCGGCGAGGTGCTAGGCGCCGTGTAATGAAGCTGCTAACCATTGCCGCTTCGTTTGACCAAGAGATCACGGACCGAAACATGGACAACCGCAGCGACATCTGGCGTGGCGTCGACACGATCAAGGCGCGTTTCATCGACCTCAGCGACAAGGTCTGGGGCATGCCGGAGGTTTGTTACACCGAGGCGCGGTCCGCCGCCGAGCATCTCGCCGAACTGCGCCATCAGGGCTTCCGTATCACCGAGAACGTCGCCGGCATCCCGACCGCGCTGATGGGCGAATGGGGCGAGGGCGGACCGATCATCGCCTTCATGGGGGAATATGACGCGCTGCCGGGTCTCAGCCAGGAGGCGGGCGTGGCGGAACATCGTCCGGTCGAGACCGGCGGCCATGGCCATGGCTGCGGTCACAATCTGCTCGGTTCTGCGGCACTGCTCGCCGCGACCGCGGTGAAGGACTGGCTCGCCGAGAACAAGGTGCCGGGCCGCGTGCGCTACTATGGCTGCCCGGCTGAAGAAGGCGGCGCGGCAAAGGCGTTCATGGTGCGCTCCGGCGCGTTCGAGGATGCCGACGTCGCCATCACCTGGCATCCGCACAGCTTCTGGGAAGTGGCGGTGACGCCGTCGCTCGCGAACACGCGCGCCGACTTCATTTTCACAGGCCGCACCTCGCATGCGGCCGCCTCGCCGCATCTCGGCCGTTCCGCGCTCGATGCGGTGGAGCTGATGAATGTCGGCGTGAACTACATGCGCGAGCACATGCCGAGCGACGCACGGGTGCATTACGCGCTGCTCGACACCGGCGGCATTGCGCCCAACGTGGTGCAGGCGCATGCGCGCGTGCGCTACTCGATCCGCGCCCGCGATCTGCCCGGCATGAACGAGCTGGTCGGCCGCGTGAGCAAGATCGCGGACGGCGCGGCGCTGATGACCGAGACCAAGGTCGAGATGAAGATCATCTCCGCGGTCTCCAACATTCTGCCGAATACGCCGCTGGAGCAGGCGCTGCATCGGGTCATGGAAGAGCTCGGACCGCCGCATTTCGACGACGCGGACAAGGGGTTTGCCACCCAGATCCGATCGACGCTGACCGACAAGGACATTGCCTCGGTTTACTACGCGATCGGGATGGAGCCGACCGATCGGCCGCTGGCCGACTTCCTGGTGCCGCTCGATGCCAAGCGCAACCCGCTGGTCGGCTCGACCGACGTTGGCGACGTGAGCTGGGTGGTGCCGACCGTGCAGGTTCACGCACCGACGGTTGCAATCGGCACGCCGTTCCACACCTGGCAGGTGGTGGCGCAGGGCAAGAGCCCGCATGCCCACAAGGCCATGGTGCAGGCGGCCAAGGCGATGGCGGGTATCGGCATCAAGGCGCTCACGGAACCGGAGCTGATCAAGGCCGCGAAAGCCGACCTCGCGAGGCGAACAGCCAAGACACCTTACGTCTGTCCGCTGCCGGACCACGTCGCGCCGCCACTGGATATGTCCGTGGTGTAGAATTTCGTCTCGATACTTCGTCTGATCCGGCGAACAAATTTTCCGCAGTGCAACGTGAATTCCGGCTTGTTTTGACGCCGGATTGCCGAACGCTTGGGCTGCGGAACGCAGTTTTGCCCAACGGACAGCCAGAACACCGTTTGCATACACACAGTCGCAGTTGACGGGCGGCCTATTCGGTGTGCCATCTACGGCCAGACAAAACCCGGCGGTCGCATCGCGGCCGCCTGCATCCATTCGGGAACCAGACGGGGGACAAACCATGCTGGATAAAGAACTGCGTTCGATGATCGGCCAAGTGAAGGACGGACGGATGGATCGCCGTGCCTTCATCCAGCGTCTTGCCGCTGTCGGTCTGACCGCACCGCTGGCCAACCAGATCCTCGCGCTGGGCGGCGTCGCCATGGCGGAAGGCGTTTCGACCTACAAGCCGACCAAGCGCGGCGGCGGCGGCGCACTGAAGCTGCTGTGGTGGCAGGGGCCGACCCTGCTCAATCCGCATTTCGCCACCGGCACCAAGGACCAGGACGGTTCGCGCCTGTTCTACGAGCCGCTTGCCTGTTGGGATCCGGACGGCAACATGAAGCTGGTTCTGGCCGCCGAAATCCCGTCGATCCAGAACGGCGGCCTCGCCGCCGACGGCAAGTCGGTCACCTGGAAGCTCAAGCCCGGCGTCAAATGGCACGACGGCAAGCCGTTCACCGCCGACGACGTCGTGTTCAACTGGGAATACGCCAAGGATCCCGCGACCTCCGCGGTCACCATTGCGACCTATCGCGACATCGTCGTCGAGAAGGTGGATGACCTCACCGTCCGCATCGTCTTCAGCAAGCCGACGCCGTTCTGGGCCGATGCTTTCGTCGGGGCTCCGAACACCATCATCCCCAAGCATCTGTTCGCGGATTACAAAGGCGCGAAGTCCCGTGAGGCGCCGAACAACCTCTCGCCGGTCGGCACCGGCCCGTACAAATTCCTCGAGTTCAAGCCGGGCGATCTCGTCCGCGGTGAGCTCAATCCCGACTATCACATGCCGAACCGTCCGTATTTCGACACGCTCGAAATGAAGGGCGGCGGCGATGCCGTCTCGGCGGCGCGCGCGGTGATCCAGACCGGCGAATACGATTTCGGCTATAACATCCAGGTCGAAGACGACGTGCTGTTGCGCCTGGAGAAGGGCGGCAAGGGCAAGGCCATCTACGCCGTGGGCGGAGACACCGAGTTCATCGCGCTGAATTTCACCGACCCGAACACCGAGGTCGATGGCGAGCGCTCTTCGATGAAGACGAAGCACCCGCTGTTCTCCGATCCCGCCGTACGCAAGGCGCTGGCGATGCTGGTCGATCGTGAAGCGGTGAAGAAGGTGATCTACGGCCGCGCAGGCCGCACCACGGCGAACTTCCTCAACGGCCCCGAAAAGTTCGTCTCCAAGAACACGAGCTGGGAATTCAGCATCGAGAAGGCGTCGAAGATGCTGGATGACGCCGGCTGGAAACCGGGTGCGGACGGCGTCCGCGAGAAGGACGGCAAGAAGCTGAAGCTTCTGTACCAGACCTCGATCAACGGCCCGCGCCAGAAGACCCAGGCCATCGTCAAGCAGGCCTGCCAGAAGGCTGGCATCGACGTCGAGCTGAAGTCGGTCGTCGCCTCGGTGTTCTTCTCCTCCGACGCCGGCAATCCCGACATCTACCCGAAGTTCTATGCCGACATGGAGATGTTCCAGATCCCGATGAGCCAGCCGGATCCGTCCCAGCACATGCGGCGCTATATGTCGGCGAATGTGGCGACCAAGGAGAACAAGTGGCAGGGACAGAATTTCCCGCGCTACGTCAACAAGGAGTATGACGACACGATCCTGGCCGCGGAAGGCGAGATGGACCCGGTCAAGCGCGCGGCGCTCTACATCAAGGCTAACGATATCCTGATCGGGGACACCGTGTTCATCCCGGTGCAGCATCGCCTCAAGGTGGAGGCCGCTGCCAACAACCTGGTTTGCGTGGTCAGCGGTTGGGCGAACGAGACCGACAACCTGTTCGACTGGTACCGGGAGGTATGATCGCGCAGGCCTAGGCGGGGTCTTTCCCTATGAGTCAATATGTCCTGCGTCGCCTGCTGATCGCCATTCCGAGCCTGCTCGGCATTTCGCTCCTGCTGTTCGTCGTGCTGGCGCTCGCCCCCGGCGATCCGTTTTCGGAACTGGCGACCAATCCGAACGTACCGCCCGAAGTCGCTGCCGCGCTTCGGGCGAAGTTCGGCCTCGACGATCCGATCTATCTGCGCTACCTGCACTGGCTCTCCGCCATGGCGCATGGCGATTGGGGGTTTTCCTTCGTCAGCCGGATGAACGTCGATGCGCTCATCCTCCAGCGCCTGCCGGCGACGCTCTATGTGATCGGCTCGGCGCAGATCCTGGCGCTCCTGATCGCGATTCCGGTCGGCGTCTACGCGGCGACCAAGCCGTATTCACTGTTTGACCAGATCGCCAACGTGCTGGCCTTCGTCGGCTTCTCGCTGCCCACCTTCTTCACCGGCATCCTGTTCATCCTGATCTTCTCGGTCACGCTGGACTGGCTGCCCTTCGTCTATTCCAGCGACATCAAGGCCACCGGCATCCGCTGGGTGCTCGAGATGATCCGGCAGGCGATCATGCCGGTGGCGGTGCTCGGCCTGTTCCAGGCGGCGTCGATGACGCGCTTCGTGCGCTCGGCGATGCTGGACGTGATCCGGCTCGACTACGTCACCACGGCGCGTGCAAAGGGACTTGGGCAGGCCAAGGTCATCGTCAAGCATGTGATGCGCAATGCGATGATCCCGGTCGTCACGCTGATCGCGCTCCAGATGCCGGCGGTGTTCGGCGGCGCCATCGTCACCGAGCAGATCTTCCGCATCCCCGGCATCGGCTCGCTGCTGATCTCCTCCATCCTTTCCAACGACACGCCGGTGGTGATGGCCGTCACCTTCGTCTTCGCGTGTCTTGTGGTCCTGTTCAATCTCATCGCGGACGTCCTGTATGGCTGGCTTGACCCTCGCATCTCCCTCCGCTGAGCGGCGCGTCTACTCGCCCTGGCGCGAGACGTGGCGGCGCTATAGCCGCCACAAGCTTGCCGTGGTCAGTGCGTTCCTGCTCCTCATTCTGGTGCTGGCGGTGGTCGCCGGCCCCTTCGTCTGGCGGGTCAAGATCGACGACATCGACATCGTGGCGGGCATGCAGGGGCCCTCGCTCGCCCATCCCTTCGGCACCGACGATCTCGGGCAGGACATCCTCGCCCGCATGATCTATGGCGGGCGCATCTCGCTCGCGGTCGGCCTTGCCGCGATGCTGGTCTCGGTGTTCGTCGGCACGCTGATCGGCGCGCTTGCCGGCATGTCGCGCGGTGCGGTCGGTCACGGGCTGATGTGGCTCACCGATCTCTTCTTGTCGCTGCCGCAGCTGCCGCTGCTGCTGCTGCTGATCTATCTGTTCCGCGACGGGCTCAAGGCCGCGTTCGGCCCCGAGGGCGGCATCTTCATCCTGATCGTGCTCGTGATCGGGGGCCTGCGCTGGATGCCGGTCGCCCGCCTCGTGCGCGCGCAGTTCCTGTCGATCCGCGAGAAGGAGTTCGTCGAGGCCGCGCGCGCGCTCGGCGCCAGCCCGGTGCGGCAGGTGGTGCGCCACATCCTGCCCAATGCGCTCGGTCCGGTGATCATCGCCGGCACCATCGACGTCGCCGCCGCCATCATCGCGGAATCGACATTGTCCTTCCTCGGCCTCGGCTTTCCGCCGGACACCCCGACCTGGGGGCGGCTGCTGTACGACGCCAAGGACTTCCTCGATATCGGTCCGCACTGGGCGCTGTTTCCGGGCGGCGCGATCTTCATCGCGGTGGTCGCCATCAACTTCATCGGCGACGGCCTGCGTGACGCGCTCGATGCGCGACGGGTGATCTGATGGCGCCGCTGCTCGAGATCAAGGGCCTGAAAACCCATTTCTCCACCGACGACGGCATCCTGCAGGCCGTCGACGGCGTCGACATCTCCATCAACCGCGGCGAGACGCTCTGTGTCGTCGGCGAGTCCGGCTGCGGCAAGACCGTGACGGCGATGTCGATCCTGAAACTGATCGCGATGCCGCCCGGCCGCATCGCCGCCGGCCAGATCATCTTCGAAGGCCGCGATCTCGTGCCGCTGACGAGCAATCAGCTCGACGAGATCCGCGCCAAGGAGATCGGCTTCATCTTTCAGGAGCCGATGACCTCGCTCAACCCGGTGCTCACCGTCGGCGAGCAGATCGCCGAGAGCCTGCGCCGGCATGAAGCGGTGACGAAGAAGCAGGCGCTCGAGCGCACCATCGAGATGCTCAAGCTGGTGCAGATCCCCAACGCCGAAGGCCGCGTGCACAACTACCCGCACCAGTTCTCCGGCGGCATGCGCCAGCGCGTGATGATCGCGATGGCGCTCGCCTGCAAGCCGAAGCTGATCATCGCCGACGAGCCCACCACCGCGCTCGACGTCACCATCCAGGCCCAGATCCTCGACCTCCTGCAGGACATGAAGGAACGCTTCGGCATGGCGGTGATGCTGATCACCCATGCCATGGGCGTCGTCGCCGAGACCGCGCAGCGCGTCGTCGTGATGTATGCCGGCAAGGTGGTGGAGGAGGCGAGCGTCGACGATCTCTTCGCCGATCCCCGCCATCCCTATACGCAAGGCCTGATCCGCTCGATCCCGCGCATCGACCTCGACAGCGAGCACAAGACGCGGCTGGAGGCGATCGGCGGCTCGGTGCCGATCCTGATCAATCCGCCGGTCGGCTGCCGCTTCGCGCCGCGCTGCAAGTTCGCGATGAACGTCTGCACCGAGAAGGAGCCGCTGCTCCGCGAGGTCTCGCCCGGCCACCGCATGGCCTGTCACCTGGGGGATACGCAGTTGGGAGCCGCGACATGAGCGAACCCTTGCTCCGCGTCAGCGGTCTGAAGAAACATTTCCCCGTGCTCGGCGGCCTGCTGTCGCGCCAGGTCGGCAGCGTCTATGCGGTCGACGGCGTGTCGTTCTCGGTCAATCGCGGCGAGACGCTCGGTCTCGTCGGTGAATCCGGCTGCGGCAAGTCGACGACGGGCCGCTGCGTGCTGCGCCTGATCGAGCCGACCGACGGCGAGGTCACCTTCGACGGCCAGGATGTGCGCCAGCTCGGCGGCAACGATCTGCGCGCGATGCGGCGGAACATGCAGCTCGTGTTCCAGGATCCGTTTGCCTCGCTCAATCCGCGCATGACGGTGGGTACGATTCTCGGCGAGGCGCTCATCATCCACAAGCTCGGCTCATCGGCCAAGGAGCGGGAGGAGCGCGTCGCGAGCCTGCTGGTCAAGGTCGGCCTCAAGGCCGAGCACATGCGCCGCTACCCGCACGAATTCTCCGGCGGCCAGCGCCAGCGCATCGTGATCGCGCGGGCGCTCGCGGTCGAGCCGAAGCTGATCGTCTGCGACGAGCCGGTCTCCGCGCTCGACGTGTCGATCCAGGCGCAGGTCATCAATCTGCTGGAGGATCTCCAGGCCGAGCTGAACCTCACCTATCTCTTCGTCGCGCACGACCTCTCGGTGGTCGAGCACATCTCCGACCGCGTCGCGGTGATGTATCTCGGCCGCATCGTCGAGCTGGCGAAAGCCAGCGACCTCTACCGCAACCCGCAGCACCCCTACACCAGGGCGCTGTTGTCAGCGGTGCCGGTGCCCGATCCCAAGCTCAAGCGTGAGCGCATCCGCCTCAAGGGCGACGTGCCGAGCCCGATGAAGCCGCCGTCAGGCTGCCACTTCCACACCCGCTGTCCGATCGCCCAGCCGCGCTGCGCGGAGAGCGCGCCCGAGCTGAAGGAGGGCGCTGGCGGTCACTTCGTGGCGTGCCATCTCGCCTGAGGCCGGGCAAAGCGGAAGGCGTATTCATTCGCCCTGAAGCACGCCGTGCGCCGAGAGGGCCTGCCTGAAAGCCTCCACCGACGTGTGGTGATGCGCGAACAGGCCCGCCTCGCGCGCGCCGGCAACATTGGCCGGGAGATCGTCGACGAACAGCACGGTCTGCGGCATCACGTCGAGCTCGGCCAGGCAGCGGCGATAGCAGCGCGGGTCCGGCTTTGCCGTCTTGAACTGGGCCGAAGTGTAGATCCGGGAGCCGAACAGCGGCCGCAAGTCCGGCAGCAGCGTGTCGATGTGGTCGGCGACCAGCGTGGTATTGTTGGTCAGGACGGCAATATCGACGGTCTTGCGCAGACGTCGGGCAATCTCCAGCATCGCGTGATCGGGCTGCATCGAGCGGCGCCGCGCCTCCACCCACTCGTCGAGCGACAGCGGATAGCCCATGCGTTCGCCAAAGCCCCGCAGATAGTCAGGGGCGTCGAGAGCGCCGGAATCGCCGAGCAGCTCGAATCCGCTGTCCCAGATCACCTTGTGGACGAGCTCGCTGGTCGATCCCGCGAGCTCCGCCAGGCATGCCACACGCTGTCCCCTGTCGTAGTTGCACAGGACATTGTCCATGTCGAAGAGGACGAGCTTGATCGCGTCAGTCACGGTAGCACTCTCGGATTGGCTTAAATGTCCGGTCGATTCGTAGTCATATCCCGCTGGAACGTGGACGACAAATCCAGGCCGGGCCGAGCTCCGAGATGAGCGCGACACCTCTACGATCGTGATGCGCGGCGGCGGGCCAGCTGGTGCAACACTGTATCGAAAGCCGGGATCGCTCCGGTCTCGCGGAGCCACGTGTCGGTCAGCTCCCTGAGCTCGCCCGGCGTCAGGCCGAACTTGCGGCGAAACGCCCGGATGAAGGTGGAGTCGCTGCTGAACCGCAAGCCGACAGCGAGGTCGATTAGACGTTTGTCCTGCGCCGCCGGCGACAACAGCCGCTGAAAGGCGAGATTGAGCCGCTGCTCTCTCACGTAATGCGCCAGCCCGCCATCTGCCTCGAACAGCCGGTAAAGCGTCGCGCGCGAAATCTGGAAATGGCGGCAGAGCTCGCTTACGCCGAGCGCGTCGGTCTCGAGATTGTCCGCGATGCGGCGCTTGATCATTGCCAGATAAAGATGTCGCTCGGCCCGCTCGACGCCTTCGGCGATGTCGGCCGTGCCGCCCGCAGCCGCGGCAACGATGTCGGCGATGGCCTCGATCGTGGCCTCGACGCTGCCCGCCTCTGGCTCAGGCGGCAGCGCAAGCGCTGCGTAATGGCTTGCGAGCAGGCGCGCGTGAGGGTGGTCTGACGGCAACAGGGTAGCCGTCGCCGAATCCGGATGCGCGAGCCGTGGCGCCAGCATCGACCGTTGCACGATGATTGCCATCAGGTGGGTGCGTCCGCTACCGCCGCGAAACACCGTCCGGTTCGGCTGCGCCATGTCGAGCAGGCAAATGTCACCGGGCCGCAACGTCACCTCGCGGCGACCGGAGCTGAACCGCATCTCGCCTTCGATGCAGAGGGTCATCTGATAGTGGTCGAGGCCGCCGCGTGCGATGTGCGCAGGCGTCCGGTCGTATTCGAGGTCAGTGGCGCGAGAATCGACCAGCAATGCGTTGCCGGCCATCACTGTCGTGGTGGTGATGTGGAAATCGTTCTCGTCGGTGAGCGCAATGACATCGCAGATGTCCACGGTCATCGCGCGCAACTGTCTCAGCGCGCTCGGCCCGTGTTCAGGGTCGTCCGCCAGCATCGTCTTGTTCACCGCCGTCTCGTCCGCATCACGCCTCGACGAGGTCGCGCGCCTTAATGTTCTGAGCCCGGCAGCAGACCAGCATCACCCCCGCATGTAGCGGTTCGGCAACGAGGACGCAAGCGACGTCGGACGATGAGGGCGTTCGACGAGGCTGCGGGCGCGCGGCCTCGATGTGCCGCACATGCATCACTGTTCACCGAAATCCACGCCTGAGACACCGGGCACATTGTGCAGGTGTCCAGTCTGCTAACGACGCGTCGAGATCACCAGCGTTGCCACGCAGCTTGCGTCCGAGGCTCTTCGTGACGACCAGATTGCGTCCGCCCTCGTGCCTGTCGATCGGGCAGACGAGCCTTCGGCTTGGTGCACGCCGGTGTGCAGCGCTCGCAAGTGTTGCGGTCATGGCATCGTTCTTCGGCCTGTCCGGTGCGGCGCGCGCAGCGACGCTGGTGGTGACCTCTACGGCCGACAGCGGCGCCGGCAGCCTGCGGGGGGAGATCGCCAGCGCCACGAGCGGCGACACCATCCTGTTTCAGGTCAGCGGTACCATCACGCTCCTGAGCGAGCTGCCGATCATCACCAAGAACATCACCATTGACGGCAATGGTAACAACCCGACCATCAGCGGCGCCGGCACCTACCGGCCGTTCTTCATCGGCGATGCCGGGACCACCGGCTCGACCTATTCGGTGACACTGAAGAGCCTGACCATCGCCAATGCGGTGGCGCAGGGCGGAGCCGGTTTGGGCTCCGGTGCCGGCGCCGGACTCGGCGGCGCGGTCTTCGTTTCCAGCAACGGCGCATTGACCTTGTCGAACGTCGCCGTCTCGAACACGCAGGCCAAGGGCGGCGGCGTCGTGGACAACTTCGGAGAGGTGGGCGGCGGGGGCGGCATGGGCGGCAAGTCCTATCCTCTGACTCCGGCTGGAGGCGGTGGACTATTCGTCGGCTCGGACGCCAACAGCTCGGGCACTGCCGGCGGTTCGAGCGGTGGGGTGCATAACGGCGGTAGTGGTCCCCAGACCGGAGGCGCCGGTGGTTTCGCCAGCGGTGGCGGCGGTGGTTCGTCCGGCGGGGGGCCCGTGGCTGGAGGCGCGGGCGGTTTTGGCGGTGGCGGTGGCGGTGCCAATGCGGGCGGAGCAACAACGGGCGGTTCGGGCGGCTACGGCGGCGGAGGTGGCTCGGCAGCCGGATTGTCCACCTCGACCGGCGGTGCCGGCGGCTTCGGGGGAGGCGGCGGCGGCGGGATCACGGCTGCCGGGAGCGGCGGCTTTGGCGCCGGCAATGGCGGCAGTGGTGGGACCGGATCCAACTCCGGTGGTGGTGGCCTCGGTGCCGGCGGTGCCATCTTCGTGCAGAGCGGCGGGACGGTGGCCGTTCAGGGCGATCTTTCGCAAACGACGAGCAGCGTTTCGGGCGGCACGGGCCTCAACGGCGGCGGCAACGGCTCGGCCTTCGGCTCCGGCATCTTCTTCCAGGGCACCGGCGGGACGAGCACCGTGCTCGGCTTTGGCTCTGGCAACCAGTCCATTGCCAATGGCATCACCGACTATATCGGCTCCGGCGGCAGCAGTCCCGGCGGCGGGACCAACGCCGCCGACCAGGGCGGCAGTGTCGCGATCACCAAGAGCAATGGCGGCACGCTGACGCTCTCGGGCGCCAATACCTATAGCGGCGGCACCACCATCAACGAGGGCACGACGCTTGTCGTCGGCAATGGCACCGCGCTTGGCAGCGGCGCCTTGACGCTCAATGGCGGCACGACGGGCGTGACCGTGAACTTCAACGGCAGCTTCAGCGTCGGCAACAACATCGTCGCGACAGGTGATCCCACCTACAACGTTCTTACCGGCAACACGGTAAATCTCACGGGCGTTCTGTCCGGCTCCGGCGACGTCGTCGTCAACGAAGCGAACGGCTACGCCGGAACGCTGATTCTGTCCGGGGCCAACACCGACCATTGTGGACGCGGGCACGCTGCAGGCCGGATCGACCAGCGCTTTCGGCAGCAATTCCGCGGTCACGGTCGCCGGCGGCGCCGTGCTCGATCTCGCCGGCTTCTCGAATGTGATCGGCTCGCTCGCAGGTGCCGGCACGGTCAGCAACAGCGGCGGCGCCGCCACGCTGATCACCGGCGGCGACAACACGTCCAAGATCTTTTCGGGGACGATCCGCGACGGCGCGGGATCGCTCGCGCTGACCAAGACCGGCGACCTTCCAGGCGCTGCCGGGCGCGAGCTTCGTCGTCAACGGCGCTGCGCAGGCTAGCGACTCCGCGCTCACCACGGCTTCCGTGGAGATGAGCTGGCTGAGCGGCTGGTCCGCGGCGGCGAGCTTCGAAGGCGAGTTCTCGAACGTCACCCGCAGCTACGCCGGCAAGGGCAGCGTTCGCTACGCCTGGTAGGCCGGCGACTGCGTCACGCGCTCCTCGCGGGCCAGGGCACGACCTGTCCCGACATCACCAGCCGGTCGCGGCCGCTGTCCTTGGCGGCATAGAGCGCGCGGTCGGCGGCCGCCACCAGCGCGCTGGAGTCGGTCGTGGTCTCGGATGGAAACGCCGTCGCGCCGCCCACGCTCGCGGTGACGAGCCGTGAGGGCGGATTCTGTGCATGCAGCATGGCGAGGTCGCGCAACGCACCGCGAATCTCCTCGCCGACCCTGGCGCAGCCGTCGGCGTCGGTGTTCGGCAACAGCACGGCGAACTCCTCGCCGCCGTAGCGCGCCGCGAAGTCGGCCGGCCGCCGGGGATGAGCGGACAGGATCCGCCCCAGCGCACGCAGGCAGCCGTCGCCGGCCAAATGCCCGTAATGGTCGTTGAACGCCTTGAAATGATCGACGTCGATCAGCAGGAGCGAGAGTTGGGTGCCATCGCGGCGAGCGCGGGCCCATTCGTCCGCGAGGCGCTCATCGAATGCGCGCCGGTTGGCGAGCCCGGTGAGGCCGTCGGTCGCCGCGAGCGAGGCGAGCTTGTTCTGCAAGTCCTTCTGCTCGGTCATGTCGCGCACCACCGCGACGACGCCGTCGATCTCGCCGCTGTCGGACGCCCGGGTCACGTGCAGGGCCGACTCGGCCCAGATCTCGCCCTTGTCGCGATGGCGCTGACGGTAGACGAACCTCGCCTCCTCGGCCTCGCCATTCTTCAGCGCGGCAATGGCCTGCTCGACCCGTTCCATGTCCTCTGCGTGAACCCCGGCCACGGCCGACGTCCCCAGGAGTTCGTCGGAAGACCAGCCGATGATGCGCGCGCATGACGGAGAAACGTAGATCAGCCGGTTGTCCAGCCCGATCCGGGTCACCATGTCGCTGGATTGCTCGGCCAGCAGGCGGAAATGGGCTTCCTTGGCGATCAGAGCCTGTGCCATGCGCTGCCGCTGCAAGAGCTGACGGACCAGGTAAAAGCCGATCGCCGCGATCAGCAGGACGAGGCCGACGACAACGGTCATGCGTGCGCCCGCCGCGCGGCGCCAAGGGGCCAGCACGTCGTCCTGCGACTTGCTCGCCAGTACCATCAGGGGATAGCGGCTGCTGCGCTGGTAGTAGCTGAGCCGCTGCACGTTATCCAGCGGCGACTTGAAATAGTAGACTGCCGCAGCCGGACGGCTTTTCCATTGCTTGAACAACGGCGCGTTGGACAGGTCGCGTCCGACGAAGGCGCCGCTCTCGTCGTGGCTGCGCGCCAGCATGATGCCGTCGTTGTTCAGCAGCGACGCCGAGCTGTGCGGACCGAGGTCGAAGCGCTCGTAGAACTTGACGAAATAGCTGACGTCGATCGTGAGCAGGGCAACGCCGGCGAAGCTGCCGTCGGGATGGTTGACCCGGCGCGACGCAGTGATGATCCACTGGCCGCCGGCGCGACTCTTGACGGGGCGTCCGATCAGTGTGCCCGGATCCGGCGAGTCGCGATGACGCTGGAAATATTCGCGGTCGCTGTTGTTGAATTTGGAGAAGTCGACCTGCTCGGTCGTGGCAAGCCAGCGGCCGGTCTCGTCATAGACGAAGATGCCGCGGATGCGGTCCGATGATTTGCGGGTCGGCAGATAGGTCTGGAGCTTTGCGATCGTGTCCGGACCCGTTCCATCGAGCTCGAGCCGATGGACCAGCCCGACGAGGATGGTATCGACGAGTTCGAACGTGTCGTCCGCATGCTGGATCAGCGATTGCGCGAGGTTGGTCACGTCGATTTCGGCGGTCCTGAGCTCGGCATTGCGCGTTTCCCATTCGCGCCAGCCGCTCAGGCCCAGGATGGCGAAGCAAGTCAGCATGACAAAACCCGCCGCCCAGAGCGGAAGACGCGTTTTCCCGAGGTCGCGGCCCGTATTCATCAGGCTTGCTCCATTTCGGTGCAAACCTCTCACTTTCGCCTTAACGGCCTGTTGCGTCATCCGCGCTGATTGTGCGAATCCCGTACTCGGCCGGAACCGGTCCTCGATGTTTCGACGGGTTATCGTCGGCTGATGTTAACCACGCTGACCTCACGCCGGATCCGCCCGGCGTTCCTGCCTCACTCCTCCAGCGTAAACCCGACGCGCAGCGTCACCTGGTAATGGCGCACGGCGTTGTTCTCGATGTGGCCGCGCGTCTGCACCACCTCGAACCATTTCATCTCGCGGATGGTCTTGGCGGCGCGGCTGACCGCGTTCTTGATCGCATCCTCGATCGAGGTCTCGGACGATCCGACCAGTTCCAGGATCTTGTAGACGTGATCTTTCTCGGCTGTGGGCATGGCGCGTCTTCCCCTGTGCTTTGACGGGCCCGGATACCGCTCCCGCAGCGTATTCGAGAGCGTTGGGCCTCCAGATTGAACGGACGCCCGCGCTTCGGGTTCCGTGCTCCGTGATGGCCCGCATGCGCCAGCCAAGGTGGAGCAGGCCGCGCCCGCGAGTGTTGCCGCGGTGAAGAAGAGATAGCCGATGCCGACCGACAGAAATGCGAGCGGCGCCGTCAGCAGTCGTATTGCGGTGGATTGGTCCAGGGCCTGAAGCCATATGCCGCCGGCGACCTCGAACCTGACGGAGCGCCGGCCCGCCCACCGCTGGTTCCCGGTTTGTGCAAGTGCACGAAAATATGGCTCCCGCCTGCGGGCGGTACCCTCAAATTCGTGCGCCGCCGCATGGCCGCTCTTGCTCGCGCCAATGCGGGCGCGCTAGCCTCAATCCGCTTCCTTATACCTTCGATGTGCAGCGATGATCGGCCGTTGGACGAAGAGCGCTTTGGTCGCAATCAGTCTGTCCGCCGTGCCCGCGATCGGCGCAGTGCAGGACGATCTCGACGGCGCGCCCGGCACCATGTCGCTGCAAGTGACGACCGATCCGTCGATGATCGAATGCCGCAAGCTCGAAACGGTCAATCCTGCCTCGCTGATGTTCCTGCCGTTGCGGCGGACGTTCAACGAGGATTTCGACGAGCACCCGCTGTCGGGCGGACGCTGGGTGCCGCACTATGCCGGCGGTGCGGCGTGGCCGGAGGCGCGCTATTGGGGCGGCGACGGCTCCGACTTCAAGCGCAAGACCAGCGCCAATGGCGAGCAGCAGATCTATGTCGATCCGCGCTACACGGGGCGCGCATCGGCGCCGGTCGGGCTTGATCCGTTCAAGGTGAAGGACGGCGTGCTCTCGATCGTCGCGAGCCGCACGCCGCAGGAATTGAAGTCCGTTCTGTTCAACAACGAGTACATCTCCGGGATCCTGACCACGCAGGGCAGGTTCGCGCAGAAGCACGGCTATTTCGAAATCCGCGCCAAGGTCCCGGTCGGCCATGCGGTGTGGCCTGCGTTCTGGATGCTGGCGGACGACGGCGGCTGGCCGCCGGAGGTCGATGTGCTGGAAGGCCGCGGCGAGCGGCCTGGCGATCTCGTGATGACGACGCATTGGCGGATTCCGTCGACCCAGAAGATCCAGTCCTGCGGCTTCGACTTCGCGGTCGGCGACGCTTCGAGCACATTCCACAATTACGGTGTGCTGTGGGAGGCGGATCGCCTGGTCTACTTCATCGACCGCAAGCCGGTCTCCGACATCAAGGTGCCGATCGGCTTTGACGATCCCATGTACCTGATCGTCAATCTCGCGATCGGCTCGAAGTTCTTCGTCGGCGTCGGTCCCGTCGATGCGCAATCGCCGCCGAGCGTCGCATTCGAGATCGACCGGATTTCCGCCTATCAGATCGACATGGAGCAGGCGCGGAGATAGATATGTCGGCGGATTTCTCGCGGCGTCGTTTTGCCAAGCTGGCGGGCCTTGCCGCGTTGGGAGCAGCGACGGGCGTCGGCGCTGCGGAGAGCGAAACGCCAGCATCGGCCGGGCGCGGTGCACCTTTCCCCAAGGATTTCCTATGGGGCACGGCGACCTCGTCCTACCAGATCGAAGGCGCCGTCAACGAGGATGGCCGCGGCAAATCGATCTGGGACATTTTCAGCCACACGCCCGGCAAGATCGAGGACGGCTCCACCGGCGACCGCGCCAACGAGCACTATCACCGCTACAAGGAGGACGTCGCGCTGATCAAGGCGCTCGGCGTCAGGGCCTACCGCTTCTCGATCGCATGGCCGCGGGTGTTTCCTGATGGGACGGGTCAACCCAATCCCAAGGGGCTCGATTTCTACAACCGCCTGGTCGACGAGTTGCTCGCAAACGGCATCGAGCCTTATGCGACGCTCTATCACTGGGACCTGCCGCAGGCGCTCCAGGACCGCGTCGGCGGCTGGCAGTCGAGCGACACCTCGAAGGCCTTTGCCGACTACGCTGCGTACGTCGCCGCGCGCCTGACCGATCGCGTCAAGAACGTCTTCACCGTGAACGAGGTCGGGCGCTTCGTGAATTTCGGCTATGGCTGGGGCATCGACGCGCCCGGCCTCAAGCTGCCGGCGGTGCAGCTGAACCAGGCCCGCCATCACGTCGCGCTGGCGCACGGGCTTGCGGTGCAGGCGATTCGCGCCTCAGGGCGCGCCGGCACAAGGGTTGGCGCAGCCGAGAACATCGCGGCCTGCGTGCCGGCGATCGCAACGGCGGAAAACATCCGTGCCGCCGAGATCGCGACGCGCGAGCTTAATGCCGGCTTCCTCGGCGTGGTGCTGGAGGGCAGATATTCCGACGGCTTCCTCGCCTACGCCGGCGCAGACGCGCCGAAATTCACCGCCGAGGAGTTGAAGATCATCGGTGCGCCGACCGACTTCGTCGGCCTCAACATCTACGCGCCGCAATACTACGTCACCGCCTCCGAGCGCGCGCCCGGCTTCCACGTGCTGCCGTTCCCCACCTCGTTCCCCCACATGAATTCGGAATGGCTGCGGGTCGGCCCCGAAGTGATCTACTGGGCGCCGCGCCTTGCCGCGAAGATCTGGAACATCGAGACCATCTACATCAGCGAGAACGGCACCTCGTCCGAGGATAGGATCGCCGCCGACGGCCAGGTCTACGACCTCGACCGCATCATGTTCCTGCGCAACTATCTGACCCAGATGCAGCGCGCCGTCGCCGAGGGCGTGCCGATCCGCGGTTATTTCCTCTGGAGCCTGATGGACAATTTCGAGTGGATTTTTGGCTACGGCAAACGCTTCGGCCTCTACCGGGTCGACTTCGAGACACAGGCGAGGGTCGCGAAACTGAGCGCGGCGTTCTATCGCGACGTGGTGGCGAGGAACGCGATCGGGGTTTGAGGTTGCGCGCCGGCCCTACGGATCCAGTTCGGTATCCCAGTAGAGATAGTCCAGCCAGCTGTCGTGCAGGTAATTCGGCGGGAACATGCGGCCGTTGCGGTGGAGCTGGTGCACGGTCGGCGCGAAGGCGCTCTGGCGCGGAAACATCTTGGCCTGCGCCGGGGTGAGATTGCCCTTGCGCAGATTACAGGGCGAGCACGCCGCGACCACGTTCTCCCAGGTGGTCTGGCCGCCCTTGCTGCGCGGGATGATGTGATCGAAGGTGAGATCTTCGGGCGAGCCGCAATATTGGCAGGCGAAACGATCGCGCAGGAAGACGTTGAACCGGGTGAAGGCGGGGTGGGTGGTCGGCTTGACGAAGGATTTGAGCGAGACCACGCTTGGCAGCTGCATTTCCAGCGTGGGACTTCGGACCGCCTGATCGTAATGCGCAACGATGTTGACGCGGTCGAGGAACACCGCCTTGATCGCGTCCTGCCACGACCACAGAGACAGTGGGTAGTAACTCAGCGGCCGGAAGTCCGCATTCAGCACCAACACCGGCCAACTGCCTTGCGAGACATGTGCGTTCAAGTAACGCTCCCGGCCTCCATGTACGCTGCGAAGCAGCATGTATTGACATACTACATGCAGCGTGACGGGATTGTGAAGCCCGTTGAGCGACTTATTCAGGCGCAGGCAATGCGGCGGCGGGGTGGCAAAAGCGCTCAAAAACGCCGCGATTCGGGGCGGGGCCGGCAACTGGCGCGGAACCGCCTTTGGCGGCGCGTCGTGGCTTGCCGCGGCGGCTATTCCCGTACCCGTTCCAGCTTCTGCAAGCACCGGGTCGCGCGCACCACGGCCGGCATCTCCTGGTCCGGGAAGCTTGTCGCCCAGTTGGTGACACCGACCTCGCCGACGTAGATGTCGCCCTTCGAGTCCAGCGCGATGCCGTGGGGGGCCAGGAATTTGCCGCTGGCCACACCCGGACCTTCCTCGCCGCCGAGCCGCGCGATGCGATTTCCCTTGGCGTCCACGATCGACAGCCGCGGGCCGAGATTGGGCACATTGCGGTTGATATCGAGGCCGGGGCCCAGCTCGCCGATCACGAAGGTCGGGCTCCTGCCGCCGCAGCAGCACAGCGCGCACGGCCGGTGCAGGTTGTTCCACTGCGTCTCGTATTTGCCCTCGCCATTGAACACCTGCACGCGATGGTTCTCGCGGTCGGCGACGTAGACCCAGCCATCGGAATCGGTGGCGATGTTGTGCACGATGTTGAACTGGCCGGGGTCGGTGCCGGGCTCGCCCCAGCTCTTGATCAGCTTGCCGTCCGGCGTGAACTTGTGCACGCGCGCATTGCCATAGCCGTCGGAGACATAGATCTCGCCTTTCGGCGACAATGCGGTGTGGGTGCAGCGGTGGAACGGCTCGCCGCTCATGAACGGCGCCGGCTTTGCGGGGATCCCGATCGTCAGCAGCACCTTGCCGTCGCTGGTGCATTTGCGCACGGTATGGTCGCCGTCGTCGGTGCAGTAGAGATTGTCGTCGGCATCGATGTGCAGGCCGTGCGCGCGCGAGAACAGGCCCTCGCCCCAACTGCGCAGGAAATTGCCCTCGCGATCCAGCACCACCATCGGATGGGCGCCGCGGTTGAAGACATAGACGCGGTCGAGGCTGTCGACCGCGACCGCGGCGACGTCGGTGAGCTGCCAGCCGTCCGGAAGTTTCGCGAAGTTTTCGACGACGCGGTAGCGGTGCTCGCCGGTGCCGAGAATGGCTGGCATTGGGTTTCTCCTCTTGTCATTCCGGGGCGCGCGTAGCGTGAACCCGGAATCCATCGGGCCGCATATCCCGGGGGTAGATGGATTCCGGGCTCGCGCTACGCGCGCCCCGGAATGACGTGTGTGTTACCTTGTATCCACCTCACGCCCCAAAATCCCTTCCTCGATGGCCTTGATCTGGAGCGCGAGATATTTCGAGTTGATCCGGCACTGGGCGAGGCTGCCGGCGATGAACCACAGGCCGGGCTGCTTCGTGCGCGCATACATGTTGCGCAGCTCGAAGCCTTCGCCAAATCCCCAGACCGGGCCGACGCGATCGGCTACGCCATCGCCGAACAGCTTTCGCACCAGATATTCCTGCGGTTTGTAGCCGGTCGAGAGCACGATCAGGTCGGCCGGAATGGTCGTGCCGTCCTTCATCCGAACGCCCTCGGCGACGAAGCTTTCGATGTCGGAAAACTGCCTGAGCTTGATCGCCCCCTCGGCGATGAGGTTGGAGCAGCCGACGTTGAAATAATAACCGCCGCCGCGGGTGAGGTATTTGAACTGCCAGCCGGTGCCGGCCTCGCCGAAGTCGAGCTTGAAGCCGACGCGGGAGAGGCCGTCGAGCAGCTCCCTGTCGAGCTCCTTCGACTGCTCCGTCAGCATCACATGGGTCTTCTTCGCCAGCGGCGTCGGCATCGAGGTCGCGATCAGATCGTTGTCCTCGAGCGTGCCCTCATTGTAGGTCGCATAGGCCAACTGCGCCGACGGCTCGATATTGGTGACCAGCGTCGGCGAGCGCTGCACCAGGGTCACCTCGGCGCCGCTGGAATAAAGATCCTGCGCGATGTCGTGGCCGCTGTTGCCGGTGCCGATGACGATGGCGCGCTTGCCTGTCCAGTTTTCGCCGTCCTCGTAGCGGCTGGAATGCACCAGCGTGCCCCTGAAATTCTCGAGCGTTGGGATGTGAGGAACATTGGCGATGCCGCTGACGCCGGTCGCCATCACCACATGGCGCGGATGCATGGTGCGCTTGCCGCCGTCCGCGCGGCGCAGCGTGACGGTCCATTGGCCTTTCGCCTCGTCGTAAGCGCCGCCCTCGAACTCGGTGCCGGTCCAGAAGTTCAGCTCCATGGCATCGACATAGGCTTCGAACCAGTTGGCGAGCTTGTCCTTGGGGATATAGACCGGCCAGTTCGCCGGGAACGGCATGTAGGGCAGGTGATTGACCTGCACCTGGTTGTGCAGGGTGAGCGCGTGATAGCGCTTGCGCCAATTGTCGCCGATCCGCGCCTCGCGATCGACGATCAAGGTATCGACCTTCAACTGCTTAAGCCGTGCCGCGATGGCGAGCCCGGCCTGGCCGCCGCCGACCACCAGCACGGCCGGGTCGCGATCGGCGTAGTCGCGCGACGTGTTGCGCTGGTCGAGCCAGTTCGGCCCGCGGAAATCGCGCGAATAGGCCTGGCCGCGCGGCCGTGACGTGCCGAGCTGTTCCTCGAAGCCTTTGAGCTCGTCGAGCGCGGTCAGCAGCGTCCACGCCTTCAACCGGTCGCCGTCGGTGCTATCAGGCACGAGCCGCAGGATGCCGCTGCCGCGGCCGAGCGCGGTCTCGAAATTGAAGATGGCTTCGATGTTGCTGGTGCCGGCGCGCGTCAGCCAGCGCGGTGGCGCACGGTTCGGTGCGATCTCGAAATGGGTCGGCGCAGCCCTGGACGCGAGCGCGGCCAACGCCTGCGCGATTGCGCGGCGGCCGGCCAGCGTTTGCAAGTTCCAGCTCAGCGCCAGCACATCGCGCCAAAAGCTGTCGGGGAGGAAGAGGAGGTCCAGCGCGGCGGCGGGTTCCGGATTGCCTAGCGCGCCCGCGAATTCATCGAGCCAGGCCTGCGCGGCGACGGAAATATCCTTCGTCCTGTCCAGCATTCGCGACCTCGTGGCCGTCTTCGCGGCGTTTCCTCTGGAGCATGATCCGGAAAAGTGTGTAGCGGTTTTCCGAAGAGATCATGCTCCAATAATAATAGAGGTCGAACGCTATACTGGATCAGCCGATGTCAAAAGCGCTTTACCCGAGCAGCGAGAGCATATGGCCCTGCTCGGGCGGAATGCGCCCCTTCAACGTGCCGAGATAAATGCGCTGCACCGCCTCCGGCCCGCGGCTCTCGATCACACGCAGGCATTTCTCCAGCAGCGGCGCGAAGCCCGACCATGCCGCGCCAAAGCGCTGCTCGATGCCGCCAGGCCCCCAATCCTTCGTCCGCTTGCGAATATGGTCCGGCGCGAAGAACCAGCGCGGTTTTGCGCCGGGCAGGGCTCCTTCGTCGGCCTCGGTGGCGCGATGTGTCAAACCGACGCGCACCGAGCATTTCATCTGGTCGCCAAAATGCCGGTGCAGTTCGGCGCGCAGGGCGCTGCTGCCGGCCATGTCGACGAAGGCGACCGGCGCATTCGATGGCAAGGACGTCACGCGGTCATAGGTGACGACCTCGTCGTAACATCCGAGCGACGTCACGAAGCCGGTATTACCGGCTGAGGTCAGGCCGATCACCTTGCGGCCGCGTGTGTGCAACAGATGCGCAAGGCCGAACGCGGTCTTGCTCGAGGCGCTCGACAGCAGCACGGTCCGCGCGCCAAAATCATCGTTCTCGGCGAGGAAGTCGTCGACCAGGAACGACAGCATGAACAGCGGTCGCAGCAGCGCCTGGTAGTCGCCCTGCCGGCCTGCGTAGGCGGGGTCGCCGGTGACGCGGGAGTAGAGATTGTAGACCGGCGCCACGCCTTGCCGATGCGCAGCCCCGTCGCGCAAGCCGCGCTTGCTGACGTCCGTGGCTTCGATGACGAGATGTGTCGCCATCGGAAAATAGCCGAACAACTGCTCGCCGGCGGCGACGCCGGGATGTTTCGAGGCGATCACCTCGCCAAAACCCCACACCGGAATGTTGCCGAAGCCCTGCGGCGCCGGAAAGATCTGCCAGTATTTCAGCTCGTCGCCCATCACGGCATAGGTGATGTTGTTGGCGGTGAGCGCGAAGCGCTCGACCTTCACCAGCAGCGCATCCTGCGGCAGCGCGGCTGCATCCGGAATGGCGGTCTCGATCAGCTTGCACTGCTCGAGATCGTTGCGCGCAACGACGAAGTCGGTCGAGGTCATGGCGAAGGTCCCGGCTTTTTTCGTGCCGGCATCTTCTCTTTCACCCGTGAGGGCTTTGCAACAGCAACATTGTTTAAAACGGCGTTCGCCTCGCCCGCGAGCACGCCCTCGCGTTTCTTCACCGCGCGGTAATAGCTCCACCACAGATGCGCCGCCGCGCCGCGCAGCGGACGCCAGGGTTCGGCGAGCGGCACCATCTGCTTCTCCGTCGGCCGTGCCTGAAGGCCGAGGCCGATCTTGATGCCCTCCTGCACCGCGAGGTCGCCGGCCGGCCAGGCATCGCCATGGCCGAGGCAAAACAGGAGATAGACGTCCGCCGTCCACGGTCCGATGCCGGGCAGCGAGATCAGCGTGTGATGCGCGGCGTCGGCATCTTCCTCGGCGAGCACGTCGAGGTTCAGCCGCTCCGCCGTGATCTCGCGCGCAAGATGTTTCAGCGTCTTGATCTTGGCGGCGGACAGGCCAAGCCGTCCCAGCCGGTCGGTGCGCGCGCGGCCCACCGCCTCATGATCGAACGGATCTAACGCGGCCGACAGCCGTCCCCAGATCGCCGCGGCGCTGGCGGTCGAGAGCTGCTGCCCGCAGACGATATGCGCGAGCCCGGGGAAGCCCGGTTCGCGTCGCCGCAAGGCCGGCATGCCCGCAGCCGCAAGCACGGGCTTGAGCCGAGGATCGCGCTTCACCAGCGCGTGGACGGCCTCTTCGAGATCGGACTGGGTTTCGAGGTGGATGGTCATTGTGGCCTAACTCGTCATGCGCGGGCTTGCCGTCTCTGCTAAAGCTGCGCTGGCCCAATACCGAAAAGCCCGTTGATGCCTTCGGCGTAGGCGGGACCCGCGCATCCATCTCCCATCGTAACAGAGTCATGGAAGATGGATGGCCGGGTCAAGCCCGGCCATCACGAGATCCTGTCATATGTCGCCACCCGTTTTCCGATTTGCTCCGAGCCCGAACGGCTTCCTGCATCTCGGCCACGCCTATTCGGCGTTGCTCAACTTCGACCGCGCGCGGGAGGCCGGCGGGCGGCTGTTGCTGCGGATCGAGGACATCGATGCGACGCGCTGCCGGCCTGAGTTCGAGGCGGCGATCTACGAGGATCTCGCCTGGCTCGGCATTGCCTGGGAAACACCGGTGCGCCGGCAGTCGGAGCATCTTTCCGATTACCGCGCCGCGCTGGAAAAGCTCTCTGCGCTCGGCCTCGTCTATCCCGCCTTCGAAAGCCGCGCCGAGATCGCAAGACTTGTGGCCGCGCGCGAGGCCGATGGGCCGTGGCCGCGCGATCCCGACGGCGCGCCGCTGTATCCCGGAGACGCCAAGTCGCTGTCCGCCGGCGAGCAGGCGCGGTTGATCGCATCCGGCGCGCCCTATGCGCTCCGGCTCGACATGGCGGCCGCCTGCCGGCGCGTTGCCAGTCTGGCCTGGAATGAGCTCGGCGAGGGGCCGGAGGGCGAGAGGGGCGTCGTTCCCGCGCGGCCGGAGGCCTGGGGAGACGTGATCCTGGCTCGCAAGGAGACGCCGACCAGCTACCATTTGTCCGTGGTCGTCGACGACGGCCTCCAGGGGATCAGCGAGGTGGTGCGCGGCCAGGACCTGTTTCACGCCACCTCCGTCCACCGCCTGCTGCAAACCCTGCTTGGCCTGCCGGAACCCGCCTACCGCCACCACGCCCTGATTCGGGATGAAGCCGGGCGGAAGCTGTCGAAATCGAGCCGCTCGACCGGCTTGCGGGAGTTACGCGACGCCGGTGCATCGCCCGTCGGCATCCGCGCTCTGGTGGGATTAGGTGAAGTTTCTCTGGGGTTTAGCCAAACACCGCCGTGACTCCAGGGGTTCCGCCGTGCCATGCTCGACTGACGGCCCGGGGGTTCGAAGGGGATACTTCGAAGGGGAATTATGGCGGCGAAAACGCGCCCAGCGCGCACTACGCGGACGTCCAGGCGATTGCCTCGGAAGCGGTCCGGGGCGGCCGGAAAGGTGCGCAAGCGCACCACCAAAGTGGTCGCGCCGGACGTGGTCCAGGCGGCGCTTGCCGCCTTTGCCCATGAGGTCCGCACGCCCCTGACCGGCATTCTCGCGATCAGCGACCTGCTCGCGACCTCGGATCTCGGGGAGCGGGAGCGGCGCTGGGCTGACACCATCAAGGCCGGTGCCGAGCATCTGGCGAGCCTCGCCACCCTGTTCGTGGACGCCGCCCGAACCGGCAAGGGGGCCGGGAAGGGTGGCGGCGCGCTGCGGCAGGATCTGTTCGACCTGCGGGCGCTGGCCCGCAGCGCCGGCGATTCGCTCGCCGGGCGCGCCGCGGCCAAGGGCCTCCAGGCCCAGGTCGAGCTCTCCGAAAAGCTGCCAGGGCTGGTGGTCGGCGATCCCGTCCGCCTGCGCGCTGCACTCGAGAACCTCATCGACAATGCGGTGAAGTTCACCGACCAGGGCGGCGTGGCGCTCGTGGTCGCGCCTTGGCGTCCAGCCAAAGGCAAGAAAAACGACAAGATGAAGGGCAGGGTCGGCGTCGCCTTCGCGGTGTCCGACAGCGGCATCGGCCTGACCATGGCCGAGATCAAGCGGCTGTTCCGCCCGTTCACCCAGGCCAATGTCACCATCGCCTCGCGCTTCGGCGGCGCGGGCTTGGGGCTATCCTCGGTGAAGCAGTTGGCGCGCGGGATGGGTGGCGACATCTCGGTCGCACCGCGGCGCGGCGGCGGCGCCACCTTCACATTGACCGTGACGCTGGACGCGGCGGGACCGGCCAGGTCCCGCAAGGCGAAGGGCGAAGCCGAGGCCGATGCGGCGGCCGCGCTGCGCGTGCTCAGCGTCGAGGACAATCCGTTCGGTCGCGTCGTGCTCAACACCATTTTGACCGAGCTCGGCCATCATGCCGAGTTCATCGGGCGCGGCGAGGACGCGGTGAACCGGCTGGCACAGGGGGCCTTCGACGCGGTGCTGATGGACATGGTGCTGCCGGGCATCGACGGCGTCGAGGCCATCCGGCGGATCCGCACCATGCCGGCGCCGCTCGCTCAAATACCCATCATCGGCGTCTCCGGGCGCGGCGAGGACGAGGCGGCCTCGCGCGAGGCGGGCGCCGACGCCTTCCTGGTCAAGCCCGTGTCTCCGCGTGCTTTAGCGACTGCGCTGCTTGAAGCGACACGCCGTGAGGTAGCCGCGACTTGATGATCGCGGCGTTGAGCTCGCCGCCGTAGACGAAGATCGCGGCGATGAAATACAGAAACACCAGCGCGATGATCACCGAGGCCAGCCCCGCATACATCGTCACGTAATTGTTGGCGAAGCGCGCCAGATATTGCCCGAACACGATGCCCGAGATCAGCGACGCCACCATGGTGAAGACGATGCCGGGCAGGATCTGGAGGAAGCTGCGCCGCCCCGCCGGCACCCACGCATGCAGGATGATCAGCGCCACCACCAGCGCGCCGATGGTGATGCCGTAGCGCAGCCAGGTGAGGATGCTCTCGTTGGACTCGACGAACAGCGGGATGTGGCGTCGCGTCGCCTCGATGATGAGTGGGCCGAGCACGATCAGGAACGCCATGGCAAGCGCGGTGAAGGCCGCAACCAGCGTATAGCCGATCGACTCCAGCCGCAGCCAATACCAGCGCCGCATCTCCACCACCGCATAGGCGCGGTTGAGCGCGACGCGGAGCGCCTCGACTCCGTTCGAGGCGAAATAGACCGACAGCGCCGCGCCGATGGTCAGCACGCCGGTGCGGGTCGTGGTCAGCACGTCGTGGATCTCGCCGGAAAGGCTGTCGGCGACCTGCTTGGGCCAGACCTCGAGCATCAGGCTGGCGGCCTGGTCGGCGAGCTCCTTGGAACCGAAGAAGCCGGCGAGCGAGGTCAGCACGATCAGGAACGGGAACAGCGCCATCAATGTCGACAGCGCGATGTGGCTCGCGATCGCCCAGCCGTCGTCGGCCAGGAACGTGTAGAACGCATCCATCACGACGACGTAGATGTAGCGGATGGCTTTCACGGCTTGCCCCGGCGCATACCATCTCCCCGCTTGCCGGGAGAGGCAAAGAAGACAGGCGACCTATGCAGATCAGAAATCATCCAGCTAGCTTCTGATATTATTGGCTTAAAAGCCAGATCGGCGACCAACCCAGTCGTCATTCCGGGGCGATGTGACGGGACCGCGCAAAGCACGACCCGGAGCATCGAGCCCGGAATCCATTTCGCCGCGCGTGACGCAGCTTGATGGATTCCGGGCTCGCGCCACCGGGCCGCGTTGCGGACCCGTTGGCGCGCCCCGGAATGACGGGTGGGGGGAGATAGCGGACCGGCGCGCACGGTGTTATCTACCCCCGATGGCATTTATCCTGAGTACTTTCATCCTGCCGGCGGCAGCCGGTGCCGTGGCGTTGGTGCTGCTGCTCGGTCTCGTCAACATGATGCGCGGCGGCTCGCCCAACACCTCGCAGAAGCTGATGCGCTGGCGCGTGCTGCTGCAGTTCGTGGCGATTGTCATTGCCATGATCGCGGTCTGGGCGATGGGGCGTTGAACATGGTTGTGCTGAATCGCATCTATACGAAGACTGGTGACGACGGCACGACAGCGCTCGGCTCGGGCGAACGCCGTCCGAAGTATGATTTGCGCATCGAGGCCTATGGCACGGTGGACGAGACCAATGCCGCGATCGGCGTCGTGCGTCTCCATACCCATGATGCGCCCGAGTTCGATGCGATGCTCGGCCGCATCCAGAACGACCTGTTCGATCTCGGTGCCGACCTCGCCGTGCCCGAGCGTGAGGGCAAGGTGGAACGGCTGCGGGTGGTGGCAAGCCAGGTCGAGCGGCTCGAGCACGACATCGACGCGCTCAACGACAAGCTCGCGCCGCTCACTTCCTTCGTGCTGCCGGGGGGAACGCCCGCTGCCGCCTACCTCCATGTCGCACGCACGATATGCCGCAGGGCGGAACGCGTGATGGTGGAACTGGCTGCCCAGCCGGGCGAGCCGGTCGGCGCTGCTGGTATCCAGTATATGAATCGCCTGTCGGACTTCCTGTTCGTGGCCAGCCGCGCCGCCAACCATAACGGCGCCGGCGACGTGCTCTGGGTTCCAGGCCAGAACCGCTGACCCATTGGAGCGGCGCATTTCTAAGGTCTAAAATTTGGCCCCTTCGCGCGTTGACCGGGCCGGGTCAGGCCTTTAGGTTCCGCGCCAGTTGATAACCCCCCTCCCAAATTGAGTGAAAGAGGATCGATGAAGGTCTTAGTGCCGGTAAAGCGGGTGGTCGATTACAACGTCAAGGTCCGCGTCAAGGGCGATGGATCGGGCGTTGAACTCGCCAACGTCAAGATGTCGATGAACCCGTTCGACGAAATCGCGGTCGAGGAAGCGCTGCGCCTGAAGGAAGGTGGCAAGGCCACCGAGGTCGTGGTGGTTTCCATTGGACCGGCGCAGGCGTCGGAGACGATCCGCACCGGTCTTGCCATGGGCGCCGATCGCGGCATCCTGGTGAAGGCCGAGGGCACCGTCGAGCCGCTCGCCGTCGCCAAGATCCTGAAGAAGGTCGCTGAGGAAGAGCAGCCGGGCCTGATCATCCTCGGCAAGCAGGCGATCGACGACGACAGCAACCAGACCGGCCAGATGCTGGCCGCGCTGCTCGGCTGGTCGCAGGCGACGTTCGCCTCGAAGCTCGAGGTCGAAGGAAGCGACTTCAAGGTCACCCGTGAAGTCGACGGCGGTCTGCAAACCGTGAAGCTGAAGGGACCGGCGATCGTCACCACCGACCTGCGTCTCAACGAGCCGCGCTACGCCTCGCTGCCCAACATCATGAAGGCGAAGAAGAAGCCGATCGCGGAGAAGACCGTCGCCGATTACGGCGTCGACGTCACCGCGCGCCTCGAGGTTCTCAAGACGACCGAGCCGGCGGGCCGCAAGGCCGGCGTCAAGGTCAAGGACGTCGCCGAGCTGGTGTCGAAACTCAAGAACGAAGCCGGGGTGCTCTGATGACGACGCTTCTGATTGCCGAACACGACAACGCGTCGTTGAAGGATGCGACCAACAAGGCCCTGACCGCGGCCGCCGCGCTCGGCGCGGACGTCGAGGTGCTGGTGGCCGGCGAGGGTGCCAAGGCCGCGGCGGATGCCGCCGCCAAGCTCGCGGGCGTGAAGAAGGTGCTGCTCGCCGATGGCGCGCTTTACGCGCACGATCTTGCCGAGCCGCTGGCCGCGCTGATCGTCTCGCTGGCCCCGTCCTATGACGCGATCGTCGCGCCCGCGACCTCGCGCTTCAAGAACGTGATGCCGCGCGTCGCAGCCCTGCTCGACGTCATGCAGGTCTCGGAGATCATCAAGGTGGTCGCCCCCGATACCTACGAGCGTCCGATCTATGCCGGCAACGCCATCCAGACGGTGAAGTCGAAGGACGCCAAGAAGGTCATCACGGTGCGGACCTCCACCTTCGCCGCAGCGGGCGAGGGCGGCAGCGCGCCGGTCGAGAGCGTTCAGGCTGCGGCCGATCCGGGCCTGTCGTCGTTCGTTGGCGAGGAGGTCGCCAAGAGCGACCGTCCCGAGCTGACCTCGGCGAAGATCATCGTCTCCGGCGGCCGTGCCATGCAGAGCCGCGAGAATTTCGCCAAATACATCGAGCCCCTCGCCGACAAGCTCGGCGCCGGTGTCGGTGCCTCGCGCGCGGCGGTGGACGCCGGCTATGCGCCGAACGACTGGCAGGTTGGCCAGACCGGCAAGGTCGTGGCCCCCGAGCTCTATGTCGCGGTGGGCATTTCCGGGGCGATCCAGCATCTGGCCGGCATGAAGGACTCCAAGGTGATCGTGGCGATCAACAAGGACGAGGACGCGCCGATCTTCCAGGTCGCCGATTACGGCCTGGTCGCCGACCTCTACCAGGCGGTTCCGGAGCTGACGGCCGAACTCGGCAAGCTCGGCAAGTAAAAGCCGTTCAAAACACCGGCCGGAGGTATACACTCCGGCCGGTGTTTCATTTTTGAGGCGTTTTCTTTGGCGTGGGGCACGCCGGGGGAGCGATCCAATCTAGGTTTCGAGCCAAGGTTCTGATTAAATCAAGGCTCTGATCAATCAGACCTCCCGGCTTGGGGGATAGGCAGGCGCGATATGCGCGCCGTTCCGGTGGATGACATTATGGCGGCAGTGATCAAGAAGGTCGGCGTGATCGGCGCGGGGCAGATGGGCAATGGCATCGCGCATGTTGCGGCGCTGGCTGGCTTCGACGTGGTGCTCAACGACGTTTCGGCCGATCGCCTCAAGTCGGGCATGGCCACCATCAACGGCAATCTGGCCCGCCAGGTCTCCAAGAAGGTCGTCACCGAGGAGGCCAAGACCAAGGCGCTGTCGCGCATCGTGGCCGCCGAGAAGCTCGACGATCTCGCCGACTGCGATCTCGTGATCGAGACCGCGGTCGAGAAGGAAGAGGTCAAGCGCAAGATCTTCCACGAGCTCTGCGCCGTGTTGAAGCCCGAGGCGATCGTCGCCTCGGATACGTCCTCGATCTCGATCACGCGCCTTGCCGCCGCCACCGACCGGCCCGAGCGCTTCATCGGCATCCACTTCATGAATCCGGTGCCGCTGATGGAGCTGGTGGAGCTGATCCGCGGCATCGCCACCGACGATGCGACCTTCGAGGCGTCCAAGGAATTCGTCGCCAAGCTCGGCAAGCAGGTCGCGGTCTCCGAGGATTTCCCGGCCTTCATCGTCAACCGCATCCTGCTGCCGATGATCAACGAGGCGATCTACACGCTGTACGAAGGTGTCGGCAACGTCGAGGCGATCGACGCGGCGATGAAGCTCGGGGCGCACCATCCGATGGGTCCGCTCGAGCTTGCCGATTTCATCGGCCTCGATACCTGCCTGTCGATCATGCAGGTGCTGCACGAGGGCCTCGCCGACTCCAAGTACCGTCCGTGCCCGCTATTGGTGAAATACGTCGAGGCCGGCTGGCTCGGCCGCAAGACCCAGCGCGGCTTCTACGATTATCGCGGCGCCAAGCCGGTTCCGACGCGCTGACGTCGTAGGGTGGGAAAAGGCGCAAAGCGCCGTGCCCACCGTGTCTCCGCAACTAGGATGCTAATTGGTGGGCACGCTTTGCTTTGCCCACCCTACGGCTCCGTGACAATTCATGTCGCGTTAACCCCTCGCGCCTAGGTTACGGCCGGTACGAGGGTTCGCGTAATGGACATGATGGCAATGGTCAGCACCATGCTGGCCGCTCAGCAAGGCGCGTTGCAGTCGAATATCGCGGCGACGCTGACCAAGCAGAACATGGATATGGAGAAATCCACCATCCTGACGCTGATGGGCGCCGGTCAACCCTCGCTCGCCAATGTCGGCCCCGGCGTCGGCGGCAATCTCAACGTTACGGCCTGAAACCCTTAAAGCGCCGCGGCGGCCTTGCCCGTCGCAGCCCGGATCAGCTTGAGCGCGTCCTCGCTCGCCCATTCCGCCGGTCCCGCGATCGTCGCGATCTCGCAGCCCTGCGGGTCGACCAGCACCGAGGTCGGCATGCCGAGCGCCCGGCCTATGGCCTTAAGATCCTGGAAAACCTTGGCTTTCTGGTCGTTGAAATAGCCGAGCCGGGTCAAATTGGCCTCTTTCAGGAAGGTCTTGGGCTTCTCGGGGTCGCGGGTGTCGATATTGATCGCCACCACCTCGAAATTCGGGCCCGAAAGCTTGCCCTGGAGCTCGTCCAGCGCCGGCATTTCCTTCCGACAGGGCACGCACCAGGTGGCCCAGAGGTTCACCAGCAGCGTCTTGCCGCGGAAATCGGACAGCTTCTTCGGCTTGCCGTCGGCGTCCTCGAAAGCGAGGTCGGGCAGCTTCAGGGGCGCGCTCGCCATGGTCAGCGCCGCCACCTCGCCATGGGCGAGCGGGGCGATCTTTTGCGCCGTAGCCACTGCCGCCCGGCAGGCCGGATCGCCGGTAGGCGCCCGGCTCAGGCCCAGCCCGTACAACGCAGCGAAGCCGGCCAGTCCGCCGACCGCCACGGTGGCGATGACGAGGGGGATCCGGCGCGTGGCGGAGGGCTTCGTGTCGAGCATATCGTTTGTCATCCGGTCGCAGATATGGCTATCAGGGGCCTCTTAATACGGCTGGCGGCGGCCAGCAAACGTGACCAGCGACAAGCAAGGCGTGAGCAGGGGATCATGAGCAACAAGATGTGGGGCGGCCGGTTCTCGGAACGTCCCGATGAGATCATGGAAGAGATCAACGTCTCCATCGACGTCGATCGTCACCTCTATGCCCAGGACATTGCCGCGTCCAAGGCCCACGCCGCGATGCTTGCCACGCAGGGCATCATCACGGCCTCTGATGCGAAAAATATCGGCAAGGGTCTAGACACGATTTTGTCAGAGATCGGCAAGGGCGGCTTCACGTTCAAGCGCGCGCTCGAGGACATTCACATGAATGTCGAGAGCCGCCTGTCCGAGCTGATCGGCCCCGCCGCCGGCCGGCTGCACACCGCGCGCTCGCGCAACGACCAGGTCGCCACCGACTTCCGTCTCTATGTCCGCGACGTTCTCGACGAGACCGATGCCGCGCTCGCCGCGTTCCAGCAGGCTCTGGTGGAACGCGCGCTGGAGCATGCCGGCACCGTGATGCCCGGCTTCACGCATCTGCAGACAGCGCAGCCCGTGACCTTCGGCCATCATTTGCTCGCCTATGTCGAGATGGCCGCGCGCGACCGCGGCCGTTTCCAGGACGCCCGCAAGCGGCTCAACGAATCGCCGCTCGGCGCCGCCGCGCTTGCCGGCACCTCGTTCCCGATCGACCGCCACGCGACCGCAAAGGCGCTTCTGTTCGACCGGCCGATGGCGAACTCGCTCGACGCGGTCTCCGACCGCGACTTCGTGCTGGAGACGCTGTCGGCGGCTTCCATCTGCGCCGTGCACATGTCGCGCTTTGCCGAGGAGATCGTGATCTGGACCTCGCCGCTGGTGGGCCTCATCCGCCTCAGCGACAAGTTCACCACCGGCTCCTCGATCATGCCGCAGAAGCGCAACCCGGATGCCGCCGAGCTCGTACGCGCCAAGACCGGCCGCGTCATCGGTGCGCTCAACGGTCTCCTGATCGTGATGAAGGGCCTGCCGCTCGCCTACCAAAAGGACATGCAGGAGGACAAGCAGGGCGCGATGGAGGGCTTTGCCGCGCTGTCGCTCGCCATCCGCGCCATGACCGGCATGGTCCGCGACCTCGCGCCCGATGAGGCCAAGATGAAGGCCGCCGCCGGCGAGGGCTATGCCACCGCGACGGATCTGGCCGACTGGCTGGTGCGGACGCTGAAGATGCCGTTCCGCGAGGCGCACCACGTCACCGGCCGTATCGTGGCCAAGGCCGCCGAGGGCGGCGTGGCGCTGCACGAGCTGCCGCTGAAGGAGATGCAGGCGATCGAGCCCAGGATCACCAAGGACGTGCTCGGCGTGCTCTCGGTCGAATCGTCGGTGAAGAGCCGGACCAGCTTCGGCGGTACCGCGCCGAAGAACGTGGCGTCGCAGGCAAAGAGCTGGGCGAAGCGGCTGGAAAAAGAGCGAAAATTGGGCTGAGGGGCAAAATTTCGCTTATGTTTCATGGTCATCCGGCTCTCGCCAGAGCGCGCCAATCTCTGTATGGTGCGCCCCGCGTAGTGGGGAATTCGTCGTGACGTCAAAGTTTCGCCCGGCCGGCTCGGGGTGGGCCATCATTGTCTTGAGCCTGACGGCGCTCGCGCTTGCCGGCTGCGGCCGCAAAGGTCCCCTCGACCTGCCGCCGACCGCCTCCGGCGCGTCCACGGCCAACGTCGCAGCTCCAACCGACACCGAGACCGCAGCCCAAAAGACGCCGAGCCTGTTCAACCCCAGCTCCGCCGCCGACGCCGCCCCCGCGGCGTCCAAGGGCAAGAAGAAACCGTTTATTCTCGACCCGCTCCTGGACGACCAACCCAGCAAATAGGCTGGGGCAACTGAGCCAACGCCATGAACCATTTCGACTACCGCAACGGCGTGCTGCACGCCGAGGCGGTGAACCTGTCCGAGCTGGCCGCAACCGTCGGCACGCCGTTCTATTGCTATTCGACCGCGACGCTGGAGCGGCATTACCGCGTCTTCGCCGATGCTTTCGCCGGCGAGAAGGTGCTGGTCTGCTACGCCATGAAGGCGAACTCCAACCAGTCGGTGCTGCGTACGCTCGCCAGGCTTGGCGCCGGCGCCGACGTGGTCTCCGGCGGTGAATTGAAGCGTGCTCTGGCCGCGGGTATCCCCGCACGCAAGATCCTGTTCTCCGGCGTCGGCAAGACGGAAGACGAGCTGCGCGCTGCGCTCGCCGCCGACATCCTCTGCCTCAACGTCGAATCCGAGCCGGAGCTCGAGCTGTTGTCGCGCCTTGCGACCGAGATGGGCAAGACCGCGCGGATTTCCGTGCGCGTCAATCCCGATGTCGACGCCGGCACGCATGCCAAGATCTCCACCGGCAAGTCCGAGAACAAGTTCGGCATCCCGATCGCGCATGCCCGCGAGGTCTATGCGCGCGCGGCGAAGCTGCCTGGAATCCAGGTGACCGGCACCGACGTGCATATCGGTAGCCAGATCACCGATCTGTCCAAGATGGAGACGGCGTTTCGCATCCTTTCCGAATTCGTGCAGACGCTGCGTGCCGACGGTCACGACATCTCGCATGTCGATTTCGGCGGCGGCCTCGGCATTCCCTATTACATGGACCGCGAGGCGCCGCCGGCGCCCGATGCCTATGCCGCCATGGTCAAGCGCGTCAGCCATAATCTCGGCTGCACGCTGATGTTCGAGCCGGGCCGCATGATCGTCGGCAATGCCGGCATCCTGGTTGCCAAGGTGATCTATGTGAAGCACGGCGACGGCAAGAATTTCGTCATCATCGACGCTGCGATGAACGATCTGATCCGCCCGACGCTGTATGAAGCCCATCACGATATCCTGCCGGTAACGCAGCCGGCCCGGGACGCGGCCACGATGGTGGCCGATGTCGTCGGGCCGGTCTGCGAGACCGGCGACTATCTCGCGCTCGACCGCACGCTGCCGACGCCGAAGGCGGGCGATCTCCTCGCCATCATGACCGCCGGCGCCTATGGCGCGGTGCAGGCCGGCACCTACAACACGCGGCCGCTGGTGCCCGAGGTGCTGGTGAAGGACGACCAGTACGCCGTGGTGCGCCCGCGCATCGATGTCGAGCAACTGATCGCGATGGACACGCCGGCGCCGTGGCTGTGAGGCGTGTCGTGATCTCATCGTGAGACGCGACGTAACCTCGACAATTTCGGTGTCGTCCTGGCAAAAGCCAGGACCCATTACCCCAGGGAGTACTTTGGCGGGAGGCTGGTAACCACGAGTCTTCGCCAAACCTCGCCCTGTGGTAATGGGTCCTGGATCAGCGCTTGCTACGCTCGCTTGTCCAGGACGACCTGGAAAGGGGATGCGCGAGAAAACTACTTCCCCGCTAAACCACCCGTCTTCCCCCCAACCACGACCCCCGCCTTCTTCTCGATCGGCTTGATCGCCGCGGTGAAATCGGAATCGGCGCCTTCCGCGCTGATGACGGTTTCCCACAACCGCCCGACGGCATCCGCGACTTCCATCGACAGGCCGAGCTGCTTCATTTCCTCCAGCGCGAGGCGCACGTCCTTCACCATCAGCCCCGTGGCGAAGCCGAAATCGAACGTGCGCGGCAGCACCGAGCGCGGAAACTTGTCGCGGCTCGCGGTGTTCATGCCCGAGCCGGCATTGATGACGTCGATCATCACGGCGGGATCGAGCCCGGCCTTCACACCCATGACGACCGCCTCCGACGTCGCCACGATCGCGGTGGCCGAGAGGAAATTGTTGGCGAGCTTCATGGTCTGCGCGGCACCCGGCTTCTCGCCGATGAAGAACACTTTTCCGATCACATCGAGCGCCGGCTTGAGCAGCTCGAACTCCGCCTTCGGCCCCGACACCATTACCGCCAGCGTGCCCTTCTCGGCGCCGCCGACGCCGCCGGAGACGGGGCAGTCGATCTGTACGATGTCGCGCTTGGCGAGCAGGCCGTGAATCTTCGAAGCCATCGTCGAGCCGACGGTGGACAGATCGATGAAGCGCTTGACGCGGCTTCCCTCGATCACGCCGTTCGTCCCCGTTGCAACTTCGAGCGAAGCCTGCAGCGAGGGCAGGCTCGCCATCACGGTCTCGACCTGATCGGCAACGTCCTTTGGCGACGTCGCCGGCGTCGCACCGCGCGCCACGAGCTTGTCCACGACCTCCTTGCGCGTGTCGAACACGACGAGCCGGTTGCCAGCCTCGATCAGCCGCCGCGCCATCGGGAAACCCATGTTTCCGAGGCCGATGAATCCGATGTCCATGGTGTTTCCTTGTGTTGATTATTCGTTGTTGTCGTGAAAATCCGCGCTCTATCCCCGGTGTCGTCCCGGACAAGCGCGCCTCAAGCGCGCGCAGATCCGGGACCCATAGCCCCAGGGAGGAGTCGCAGCGCGAAAGCGGTCACTCCGAGTCCCGCTAACCACATCCGCCTGTGGGTATGGGTCCCGGATCGGCGCTACGCTCCGCTTCGCTTGTCCGGGACGACAGTGGCGAGAGCCTGCCCCCTCACGCCTTCCCATCAATCTCCGCGAACACCTCGCGCGCGATGCGAAAGCTGTCGACTGCGGCCGGCATGCCGCCGTAGATCGCGACCTGCATCAGGATCTCGCGGATCTCGTCGCGGGTGACGCCGTTGGTGAGCGCGCCCTTTAGATGCGCACGGAATTCGTGCTGGCGGTTGAGGATCGCGATCATCGCGATGTTGAGCATGCTGCGGGTCTTGCGCGGCAGCTCCTCGCGGCCCCACACCGTGCCCCAGCAATATTCGTTGAGCATCTCCTGGAACGGACGGTTGAAGTCGTCGACGTTCTTCAGGGCGTTGTTGACATAGGCTTCCCCCAGCACCGCTTTGCGGACTTCCAGGCCCTTGTCGTGCATCTTCTTGTCCATGGCGTTTCCTTCGTTTCCCTTTGCATGTCCCTTGGATGGCGGCGCGGAAATTACGGGGTTGCGGCGGGCCAGTCACGTCCTCGTGTTATGCGGGAAAAGGGGTGTCTCCCGTACAGGAACGGATGCCTCAGTGCTGCCGTTGTGATACGCTCTTCTCCACCGGGCAACCTGGAGAGCTTATTGAACGGCGTCACCCCTGACCCGTCAGACCCGATCCGCGATGGCGACGCTCTGTCGCGGTTGAAGCTGGCGCAGGCCCTCGATCGGGCGAGATATGCCATCGCGTGGGAGCGTGCCTGGCCGAATCTGGCGCGGCTTCTGACCGTCGTCGGCCTGTTCCTGGCGCTGTCCTGGGCCGGTCTCTGGCTGGCGCTGCCGTTCCTTGCCCGCGCCATCGGTCTCGTCGTTTTCGCCGGCATCGCGATTGCCGCCCTGTTCCCGCTGGTTCGCTTCCGCTGGCCGAGCCGCGAGGAGGCTTTGGGCCGGCTCGATCGCGGCTCCGGCATCCGTCACCGCCCGGCCACCACGCTCACGGACACGCTGACCTCGCAGGACCCGGTTGCGAAGGCGCTGTGGCAGGCGCAGCGTGAGCGCACGCTGGCCTCGCTCAAGCGCATCCGTGCCGGTCTGCCGCGCCCGCGGCTCGCTCTGCATGATCCTTGGGCGCTGCGTGCGCTGGTCATGGTGATGCTGGTTGCGACCTTCTTCGCCGCCGGCGACGAGCGTGCGATGCGGCTCGGGGCGGCCTTCGACTGGAACGGCGTGCTGGCGCCGACCAATGTTCGCGTCGATGCCTGGGTCACGCCGCCGCTCTACACCGGCAAGCCGCCTGTGATCCTGTCGGCCGCCAACAGGGAGGCCGCGGCGCTGCCCGCCAGCGGTCCGCTCGCCGTTCCCGCCGGCTCGACCCTGATCGTGCGTTCCTCCGGCGGCAGCCTGGATGTCGCCGTCTCCGGCGGCCTCAAGGAGGTCGCCCCCACTGAAGCCACGCCCAAGGGCACCAACGAGAAGCATTTCGCCATCACCGGCGACGGCACCGCGCATGTTCGGGCGCCCTCCGGCCAGCCGCAGTGGGCGTTTGCGGCAACGCCGGACCGCGCGCCGACGATTGCGCTGGCCAAGGATCCGGAGCGCCAGGCGCGCGGCGCGCTTCAGCTCTCCTACAAGATCGAGGACGATTACGGCGTCACCGGCGCCGAGGCGCACATTGGCCTGCGCGCCGCCGATGCCAGGGACGGTGCGAAGGACGGCGCGAAGGAAGCCACCAAGGAAGCCGATACCAAGGCGGCCGCACGGCCGCTGTTCCAGCCGCCGCAATTCCCGCTGGTGCTGCCGAATGCGCGCACCCGCAACGGCGTCGGCCAGACGGTGAAGGACCTCAGCGAGGACCCCTATGCCGGCGCCGACGTCACGCTGACCCTCACCGCCAAGGACGAGGCCGGCAACGAGGCTAGAAGCGAACCCTTCAACATGCGCCTGCCCGAGCGGCTGTTCACGAACTCGCTCGCGCGCGCGCTGATCGAGCAGCGCCGCATCCTCGCGCTCGACGCCAACAAGAATTCCGACGTCTATGCCGCGCTCGACGCGCTGATGATCGCGCCCGAATTGTTCACCCCGGATGCCGGCTGCTATCTCGGTCTCCGCAGCCTCGCGCTCCAGCTCGAGGCGGCCCGCACCGACGACGCGATGCGCGACGTCGTGGCGAGCATGTGGGCGTTCGCAGTCACCATCGAGGACGACGGTGTCGCCGGCAGCGTCAACGCCGCGCTGCGCTCGGCGCAGGACGCGCTCAAGCGGGCGCTGGAGCGCGGTGCCGGCGAGGACGAGATCAGGGTGCTGACGCAAAAGCTCCGCGAGGCCATGGCCGGCAAGGTGCGCGACCTCGCCCGGCGCGCGGAGCAAAATCCGCTGGGACCCCGGCAGCCGTTCCCCGCGGAAGTCCAGCTCATCCTCGACAAGGCCGTCGAGCTGCGACAGAAGACCCAGCACGCGACGCCCGAGCAGCTCGAGGAGCTGGCGCAGCAGCAGGACGCATTGCGTCAGCAACTTCAGGCCTATCGGAAGTCGGCGAGCAACCGGGCCAAGGCGGGGGACGACGGGGCCAATCAGTTTACGCGGGACCGGAAATGCGGAAGCTAGCGCGCGTGCCAGTCTTGAAGGCGATCTCGATCGCCTGCCTCGCCTTCCTGTTGGGAGGCCTTCCGTCCGTCGCTGCCCAGCAGGATCAGGATCCCGATGCGCTGCTCGATGGCGCGGAAAAGGCGATGCAGGATGCCGGCGATAACCTCCGGCAGAAGGAATCCGGGCGCAGCCTGAACAATCAATCCGATGCCATTCAGAAGCTCGAGGAGTACAAGCGCGCGACGGAAAGGAACCAATCCTCCAATCGCGATCGCTCCGTTATCACGCAGCGGGATCTGGAAGATCTTCTGAAGCAGATCGAGAAGGCGGCGCGCGAAGGCAATCGCGAGGCGGCGCAGCGCATGCTCGAGCAGCTGGCGCAGATCATGGAAAATCTCCAGATGGCGCAGCCCGGGCAATCCGGCGACAGCGACATGGAGCAGGCGCTCAACGAGCTCAGCGACATGATCCGCAAGCAGCAGCAATTGCGCGACAAGACCTACAAGCAGGGCCAGGACTCCCGGCGTGACCGCTCGCGCGGCAAGCAGCAGGGCGATCAGTCGATGTCGGACCTCCAGCAGGACCAGCAGGCGCTGCGCGACCGGCTGAAGAAGCTGCAGGACGAGCTCGCCAAGCGCGGCCTCACGCAGAAGGGACAAAAGGGCCAGAAAGGGCAGCAGGGGCAGAAGGGCCAGCAGGGCGACCAGGGACAGCCCGGTCAGGATGGCGATCAGGACGGTGACGATGACGACGGCAGCCTGGACACCGCCGACGGTGCCATGGGCGATGCCGGCTCAAAGCTCGGCGAGGGCAATGCAGACGGCGCCGTGGACTCGCAGGGCAAGGCTCTCGACGCCTTGCGCAAGGGTGCGCAGAAGATGGCCGAGGCGATGCAGCAGGGCGATGGCGAGGGGCAGGGCGATGGTCCCGGCAACCGGGCCGGCCGCCAGCAGAGCGGCGGCAATCAGACCGATCCGCTCGGCCGCCCGCTTCACGGCCGCGAGTTCGGCGACGACTACACGGTCAAGATCCCCGGCGAGATCGACGCCCAGCGCGTTCGCCGCATCCTCGAAGAGCTCCGCCGCCGCTTAGGGGACACCTCGCGTCCGCAGATCGAGCTCGATTATATCGAGCGGCTGCTGAAGGATTTTTGAGGCGATAGCGCGACTATCTCCCCAATGTCGTCCTGGCGAAGGCCAGGACCCATTACCCCAGGGAGTGGTTTGGCGAAGACTCGTCGTCCGGTACGGCTATCGATTCCTAAAAGATAGACCTCGCGGTATGGATCCTGGCCTTCGCCAGGACGACACCGTGTATGAGGGACGAGGATCGCGTAACAGCAGTGCTACAAGTGCGGCGCGCGCTACCTCTTCTTCGCCGCCAGCGCGTCCGCCACCGCCGTGCGGATGTCGGCGACCGAGAACGGTTTTGTCACGACGTCATGCACCAGCGCGTTGAGGTTCGAGGCGCGCTCGCGCTGGTCGGCAAATCCGGTCATCAGCAAAATCGTCAGGTCGGGGAAATCGCGTGCGGCGGAGAGCGCCAGCGCGATGCCGTCCATGACCGGCATCTGGATGTCGGTGAGCAGCAGATCGAATGCGCCGTCCTCGCGGGTCAGGATCTCCAGCGCCTCGGCGCCGTCCTGCGCGGTCACGGTCTCGTGCCCGTCCATGGCGATGGCGCGCGCCACCAGCTGGCGCATCGAATCCTCGTCGTCGGCGATCAAGATTTTTGGCATGGGACCAACCTTGGGACCAACCTCCCGTGCGGACCTTGCGAGCCTGATTACACGCTGCCGCCGGCAATGTCGCGCCGGTTGAAGAAGCGAACGTCGATATTGCGGCCCTCCGGCGGCGGGGAGGCCAGGCGCGAGCGGAAGAAGGCGCGCTCGCCGGGCCGCAGCACGGTCTGCTCCAGCACCGTATTCCAGGCATAGATCTCCGCGCCCTGCGCGTCGCGCACCGCGAAGCGCAGCCGCGGGATATCGAGCGGCTTCTTGCCCTCGCCGACGATGACGCCCTCGATCACCAGCACCTGCTTACCGTCAACGGTCTCGCTGGAGAGCTTGACGTCCTTGAAGGCCAGCCCGCGCAGGTTAACGTCGAGGCCGACCATCTTGTAGAAGGCCGCGGTCTGCGGCAGCAGCCGCACCATGTCGCCACGCCAGACGATCAGGGCCAGCACCAGTGCGCCCATGGCGGCGCAGGCGGTCGGCAGGCCGAAATGGGACTTTCGCGGCGCCGCGGTGGGGGCCTGACGCCTCACCCGTGCCCCGCGCCGGCTGAACAGGCCGCGGAACCAGGACTGGTGCTGCGCGCCGTCGACCTCGTCCTCGGCGTCCCGGGCCGCCGCCGACCACTCGTCCTCGGTCTCCTTGGCGTCCTCCTCCGGCCAGTCGCTGGCGATGGAGGGGCTGTCGACGACAGGCGTGTCGGTGGCGCCGTCGTCCTTGGCGTAGGAGTTCCACTGCTCGGCGAGGTCGGACTGGTCGTCGGCCTGGCTGGCGGCGGCCATGGCCGGGACGGACGCCTCCTCGATGGCATCCTCGGCATAGGCGACCCAGGTCTGCTTGCACCGGGAGCAGCGGACTGTCCGCCCGTTCGCCCCCAGGCTTGCAAGCTTGATGGCGTAGGATGTCGTACAATGGGGGCAGACGATATGCATGGACGAGCCTTGATGCATGAACGAGTCTTGACGATGCCAAGGTCGCGGAGACCCGGGCGTACTGGATGCTACAGGGCGACCGTTAACGAACCGGAAACCATAACGGTCGCAAAAACCGTTGATCGCGTGTGGCGGAGCGTCGCGTCGCTTCCATCGCCCCCTCTCGAACGGAGCTGAGCTTGGTTCGGTTCGAAAATGTCGGATTGCGTTACGGCCTGGGGCCGGAGATCCTGCGCGACCTCAATTTCCAGATCCCGGCGCACTCCTTCCAGTTCCTCACCGGCCCGTCCGGCGCCGGCAAGACCTCGCTCTTGCGCCTGCTGTTCCTGTCGCACCGGCCGACGCGCGGCCTCGTCAACCTGTTCGGCCACGACATCTCGCAGCTCGGCAAGGACGAGATCGCCGACTTGCGCAAGCGCATCGGCATCGTACTCCAGGATTTCCGCCTGCTCGACCACATGACGACCTACGAGAACGTCGCGTTGCCGTTCCGCGTCATGGGCCGCAGCGAGTCGAGCTATCGCAAGGAGGTCATCGACCTCTTGCGCTGGGTCGGACTCGGCGAACGCATGGACGCGCTGCCGCCGATCCTGTCCGGCGGCGAGAAGCAGCGTGCGGCGATCGCGCGCGCCGTGATCTCGCGGCCGCAGCTTCTGCTCGCGGACGAGCCGACCGGCAGCGTCGATCCGACGCTCGGCCGCCGCCTGCTGCGCCTTTTCATCGAGCTCAACAAATCGGGCACCGCCGTCATCATTGCGACCCACGACATCGGCCTGATGGATCAGTACGAGGCGCGGCGGCTGGTGCTGCATCAGGGACGGCTGCACGTCTATGAGTAAGCCCGACGAGCGCGGCGTGCTGGTCGATCTCGGACAGGAGCGTCCGCAGCTTCCGGCCAAGGCGCGCAACATGTCGCCGATCGTGCCGCGCGCCTCGATCCACGGCCGCGCGCTGGTCGCCGTCGTCGCCATCATGACCTTCCTCGCTTCGATGACCACGGGCACGGTGCTGCTGGTCAGCGCCTCCGCCGCCGAATGGCAGTCGGACGTCGCGAGCGAAATCACCATCCAGGTTCGCCCGCAGTCCGGGCGCGACCTCGAGCGCGACACCGCCGCGGTGACCGAGGCGATGCGCGCGCAAGCCGGCATCGTCGAGGTCAAGCCGTTCACCAAGGACGAGAGCGGCAAGCTGCTCGAGCCCTGGCTCGGCACCGGACTGTCGATGGACGATCTGCCGGTGCCGCGCATGATCATCGCGCGCGTGCAGCCCGGCACGGCGCTCGATCTCGCCGCCTTGCGCGCCCGCGTGACGCAAGTGGCGCCAAGCGCCAGTGTCGACGATCACCGCGCCTGGATCGAGCGCATGCGCTCGATGACCAACGCAACCGTGCTCGCCGGTCTCGGCATCCTCGCGCTCGTCATCATCGCGACGATCATCTCGGTCTCGTTCGCGACCCGCGGCGCCATGGCGGCGAACCGTCCGATCGTCGAGGTCCTGCATTTCGTCGGCGCCGGCGACCGCTACATCGCCAACCGCTTCCTGCGCCATTTCCTCAGGCTGGGCCTGGAGGGTGGCGTGATCGGCGGCGGCGCCGCCATGCTGGTGTTCGGCTTCTCCGAGTCGATCGCCGGCTGGTTTTCGGGGACGCCCGTCGGCGACCAGTTCGCCGCCCTGCTGGGCACCTTCTCGCTGCGGCCCTCCGGCTATGTCGTGCTCGCGGTGCAGGCGGTGTTGATCGGCGCCATCACCGCCGTCGCCTCGCGCCAGACGCTGTTCGCGACGCTGAATGATGTGGATTGAGGTTGTGCTTCTTCCTTCCCCCTTGTGGGAGAAGGTGAATAAACCGGACTCCACTTCGCCTCAAAACGTTTTAAAATCATCCGGGAAGGGATTACCGACATCGCATGACCTCGCCGACCGACGATCGATCGCCGAAATTGCCGCGCGGCTGGCTGCGCGCAGCCGTGGTGTCGACGATCGCGTTCGCCTTCGTCGGCGCGGCGGCGGGCTTCATCGCGTTCCTGTCGCAGTTGCGCGGCGCCGAGATCGCGCCGGACCGCAAGGCGGACGGCATCGTGGTCTTGACCGGCGGCTCCTCGCGGGTGTCGGATGCGATGGAGTTGCTGGCTGCCGGCTACGGCAGGCGGCTCCTGATTTCCGGGGTGCATCCGACCTCGACCGCAAGCGACATCTCGCGGACCCTGCCGGAGAACCAGTCCTTCATGACCTGCTGCGTCGACCTCGACCGCACCGCGCTCTCGACCCGCGGCAACGCGGCGGAGGCGCGGCGCTGGGCGCAGGCGCGCCGATTCAAATCGCTGATCGTGGTGACCTCGAACTATCACATGCCGCGCGCGCTGGTGGAATTCTCGCACGCGATGCCGGAGACGATTCTGATCCCGTTCGCCGTGGTCGGCGACAAATGGCGCGAGGAGCCGTGGTGGGCCTCGGCGTCCACCTTGCGGCTGCTGCTGTCGGAATATGTCAAATATATCGCGGCCGAAGTCAGGGTGCGGCTGGAGGATTTCGGGATTGACCTTTCGCCCGAAGTATCGGAGCAGCCTCCCGGGATGCAGCCGAAGCGGCCCGCCACTGCACAGGCCAATTGATCGGCAATTGATCGGATCGTCGATGTTCTTGATTTTCCTGCGCTCGCTCGTGTTCAACGTGCTGTTCTACGCCGTGCTGGTGTGTCTCGCGATCGTGGCGCTGCCGACCTTTGCAATGCCTCCGCGCGCCATGCTGACGGTCGCGCAATGGTGGGCGAAGGCGACGCTGGTCCTGATGCGGGTGATCTGCAACATCAAGGTGGAATTCCGCGGGCAGGAGAAGATCCCGCAGGGGCCGCTGGTGATCGTGGCAAAGCATCAGTCGTTCTGGGAAACCTTCGTGCTGCCGGGATTCTTCGACCGCCCGATCTTCATCCTCAAGCGTCAGCTCATGCAGATCCCGGTGTTCGGTCAGTTCCTGGTCAAGACCGGGATGATCGCGATTGACCGCAAGGCCGGCGTGAAGGCGCTGCTGGACATGACGCGGCGGGCGCGCGACGCGGTGCGCAGCGGCCGCCAGCTCGTGATCTTTCCGGAAGGCACGCGCCGCGCGCCGGGCGCGCCCCCCGACTACAAGACCGGTTTTGCGCAGATCTATTCGTCCTGCGGCGTGCCGTGTCTGCCGATTGCGCTCAATTCCGGCCTGTTCTGGCCGCGCCGCACCTTCATGCGCTATCCCGGCACGCTGGTGGTGGAGTTTCTCGATCCGCTGCCGCCGGGCCTGCCGAAGGACGAGTATCTCTCCCGCGTGCAAACGGCGATCGAAGAGGCGACCGACCGCCTCGTCGAAGCGGGCCGCAAGGAGCAGGAGCAGCTGATCGGCTCGGCGCCGAGCTACGCGCCGACTGGCAGCTAGCGGCTTTCGCGATCTTCGCTCGGAGCCGGCGCGTGCAGGGAATGCGCCTCCCCATGCAGCATCGTCGCGAGCTGATGCAGTTGCGTGTCGCGAAAGCCTTCGGCCTCGATCGACTTCACCGTCGCCGTCACGTAGTCGCGGTTGGCCCCGGACTGGCCGTGCCCCTGGAGCACGTGGCGATGCTGATCGGCGAGCGACAGCCGGCCGGCATATTGCACATGGCCGCGGTCGACGACATAAGCGAGTGCGGAGACGCGCTGCCGCGCATCGTTCTCCAGCCACACCGAGCGCATCACCTCGCGGTAGACCGACGTCACCTGCTCGCGTTCGCGCAAATAGGCGACGACGTCGGCACGGTTCTTTTCGGCGACGCGGAACGCGATGCCGCGACAGGCGCCGCCGCGATCGAGCCCGAGCACCAGGCCCGGCTTCTCCGGCGTGCCGCGATGCACGAAGGAATAGACGCAGAGCGCACGATGCTCGCCGACCAGCCGCGCCGGGACGCGCTCCTCGAATTCGAAGCCCGGCCGCCACATCAGCGAGCCGTAGCCGAACACCCAGAGGTCGCCGTTGGCTGTGGTGACGGATGGGAGGGTGATTTCCGACATGGCGGGCACGGCTACCAGAACCGCGCCCCCAAGCGAAGCGAATTCTCCGCCTTTCGGAGCAAGCCGACCTCGCTTACATTTGACAAAATCTGAGGCCAAAGGGTCGCCGCATGTCCAATCTGACCGTTGCCGCAGGCCGCCGCCCCCGTTGGGGCCTTTTCACCGCACCCATTCTCCTCCTGATCCTCGCCGTCGCGTGGAGCTGCTTCTGGTTCTACGCCGCTTCGCAGGCCGAAATCGCCGCAGACGCCTGGCGCGCGCAGGAGGCCAAGTCCGGCCGCATCTATGATTGCGCCAAGCGCTCGATCGCGGGCTTCCCGTTCCGCTTCGAGGTCCAGTGCTCCGGCGCCAGCGTCGCCCTGGTCTCGCAGAACGCGAGCAAGACGCCGTTCACGGCGAGGCTCGACAACATCCTGGTCGTCGCCCAGGTCTACGATCCCAAGCGCGTCATCGCCGAATTCTCGGCGCCGGCGACCCTCACCGACGGCGTTACGCAAAACACCTTCGTGGTGAACTGGAGCAGGGGCCGCAGCAGCGTGGTCGGCCTGCCGGCGGTGCCGGACCGCGCCTCCATCGTGTTCGACGATCCCGTCATCAACCGGCTCGACGGCAGCGTGCAGGTGCCGCTCGCGCGCGCCAAGCAGGTCGAGCTGCACGGGCGCCTCGCGGACGGATCGCCGTCCGATCATCCCGTGATCGAGACCGTGCTCCACGTCGCGCAGGGCAGCATCCAGGGTGTTCACCCCTTGCTCGCCGAGCCGTTCGAGGCGGACACGCGCGCCAAGGTCACCGGGCTCTCCGACCTCACCCCAAAGCCATGGCCGCAACGCTTCCGCGAGATCCAGGCCGCCGGCGGCCATATCGAGATCGTGCAGTCGCGGATCCAGCAGGGCGAGATGATCGCGGTCGCGGCCGGCACGCTCGGGCTCTCGGCCAATGGCCGACTCGACGGCGAATTGCAGATGACGGTGACGGGCCTCGAGCGCGTGATCCCGGCGATGGGTATCGAGAAGATGCTGGAAGAGGGTGTGCCGCAGGCAACCCTCGACCGCGTCGCGCCCGGCGTGAAGTCGCAGGATCTCAACAATCTGTTCGGCGCGCTCGATCGCGCCGTTCCCGGCCTCGGCAAGGTCATCAAGCAGAACGCCAATGCCGGCGTCGCCGCCGGCATCAATTCGATCGGCACCGAGAGCACGCTGGAAGGCAAGAAGGCCCGCAGCTTCCCGCTGAAGTTCGTCGACGGCGCCGTACTGCTCGGCCCGGTCAAGGTCGGCCAGATTCCGCCGCTGTATTGAAACCTCTCTCGTCATTCCGGGGCGATGCGTAGCATCGAACCCGGAATCCATTTCACCGCGTGCGCTGTGGCCCAATGGATTCCGGGCTCGCCCTTCGGGCGCCCCGGAATGACAGGAGCTACGGCTTCTTCAGCGCCGCATGCGGCCGGCCGAAATCGGGCGCCGCCGAATCCTGACCGATCTCGACGATGCCGCGACGGATGGCGCGGGTGCGGGTGAAGTGGTCGAACAGCGCTTCGCCGTCGCCGCGCCGGATCGCGCGGGTGAGTTTTGCCAGATCCTCGGTGAAGGTGCCGAGCATCTCCAGCACGGCTTCCTTGTTGGCGAGGAAGACGTCGCGCCACATCGTCGGGTCGGACGCCGCGATGCGGGTGAAGTCGCGGAAGCCGCCGGCGGAGAACTTGATCACTTCCGATTCCGTCACCTGCGCCAGCTCGTCGGCGGTGCCGACGATGGTGTAGGCGATCAGATGCGGCAGATGGCTGGTGATCGCGAGCACGAGATCATGATGATCCGGCGTCATCACCTCGACCTTGGCACCCATCGCCGCCCAGAAGGCGCGCAAGCGATCGGTGGCCGACGCGTCGACGCCTTCCGGCGGGGTGAGGATGCACCAGCGGTTGATGAAGAGCTCGGCAAAGCCGGAATCCGGCCCCGAGTGCTCGGTGCCCGCCACGGGGTGCGCCGGCACGAAATGAACGGTCTTCGGCAGATGCGGCGCCATGTCCCTGACGATCGCGCCCTTCACAGAGCCGACGTCGGAGACGATCGCGCCGGGCTTCAGATGCGCGGCGATCTCCTGCGCCACCGGTCCGCAGGCGCCGACGGGAATGCAGAGGATGACGAGATCGGCATCCTTCACCGCTTCCGCATTGGTCGCCACGACCTGATCGACGATGCCGAGCTCGAGCACCCGCGCGCGCGTCTTCTCCGAGCGCGCGGTGGTGACGATCTCGCCGGCCAGGCCCTGGAGCTTCGCAGCGCGCGCGATCGAGCCGCCGATCAGGCCGAAGCCGATCAGGGCGATGCGCTGGAAGTGCGGCTGTACGCTCATTTGCCGGCCATGAAGTCGCGCAAACCGTCCACGACGAGGCGGTTGGCCTCCTCGGTGCCGATGGTCATGCGCAGGGAATGCGGCAGGCCGTAATTCTTCAATGCCCGCAGCACGAGGCCTCGCTTGGTGAGGAAGGCGTCGGCGTCGTCCGAGGTCCTGCCCCTGTCGGTCGGGAAGTGGATCAGCACGAAATTGGCGACGCTCGGCGTCACCTTCAGGCCGAGCTTGCCGATCTCCTCGGTGAGCCAGTTGCGCCAGGTCTCGGTGAACTGCTTCGACATCGCCTGATGCGCGGTGTCCTCGATCGCGGCGACCGCGGCGTACATTGCCGGCGTCGACACGTTGAACGGACCGCGGATGCGGTTGACCGCGTCGATGATGTGCTCGGGCCCGAACATCCAGCCGATGCGCAGCGCGGCGAGGCCGTGGATCTTGGAGAAGGTGTGCGTCACCACGGTGTTCTCCGTGGTGGCGACGAGCTCGATGCCCATCTCGTAATCGTTGCGCGAGACGTAGTCGCAATAGGCGGCGTCCAGCACCAGCAGCACGTGCGAGGGCAGGCCGGCGCGCAGGCGCTTGACCTCGTCGAACGGAATATAGGTGCCGGTCGGGTTGTTCGGATTGGCGAGCCACACCAGCTTCGTCTTCGGCGTCACAGCCTTGAGGATGGCGTCGACGTCGCAGGTGAGGTTCTTCTCCTGTGCGATGACGTTCCTGGCGCCGACCGCCATGGTGGCGATCGGGTAGACCAGGAAGCCGTGCGTGGTCGAGATCGCCTCGTCGCCCTGGCCGAGATAGGTGTGGGCGAGCAGGTTGAGGATCTCGTCCGAGCCGGCGCCGCAGATGATGCGGTTGGGGTCGAGGCCGAAGGTGCGGCCGATGGCTTCGCGCAGCACCCGCGAGGTGCCTTCCGGATAGTTTTCCAGATGATCAGCCACCTTCTTGAAGGCCTCGATCGCCCTGGGCGAGGGGCCGAACGGCGTCTCGTTGGCCGAGAGCTTGAACACCTTGCGGCCCGGCTCCGGCACCGGGCTCTTGCCGGGCGTGTAGGGCGCAATATCGAGAATGCCGGGGTTCGGCACGGGGCGGGACATCTTCAACTCCGGAATGGCAGGCGGCTCGTAACTTACGATTTCGACCCGGTCGGGGGCACCGTATAGCGCGTCGCGTGGCTGCCGACGAGGGCCGTGGAGCGCACCGAGGCCCCCGCCTCGATCAGGGCAGCCTTGATCTTGTCGATGCTGCTCGCGCTCGTGACCGAGACCAGCAGCGCGGCGCCATCGAAGGCGGTATCGGGCACCGCCACGATGTCGGCGAGCGGCGACAGCGCCCGCGCGATCTCGGCATTCCACCCCGAGACGCGCACGCTGAAAGTCTCCACCTCCGTCACCAGGGCACTGTCGGCGACGCGCGAGATCGCGAACACGGGCAGCGCGGCCGGATGGTCGGCACGCTCGACGAAGGGCAGCCGCGCGATGATCTTCGGTGCGCCTTCTGCTTCCAGCTCCAGCCACCACGGGGTGCGGCTGGAAGTCGCCGAGACCAGCGCCAGATCGCCCTTGGATTTCGCGACCGCCTCGACCGCGGCCTGCGCGCTGAAATGCGCGACGTAAGGCACGGTGAAGCCGAAATGGAATCGCACGGAATCGCGCATCGCGGGCTCGCTCACCGAGATGTCGGCATGCACCGCGAACGGCGCCTGCACGTAAGTGAACGTCGCGATGATGACGCGCCAGATGCTCTCGACCGTGTCGAGCGGCAGGATGCCGCGATGGCGCTCCACGATCCGCCGCATCATGTCGGCCTCGCGCGCAGGCCGGAACGCCGAGCCCACCTCCTGGGTCTGCTTCACCTGGATCAGGCGGTCGATGATGTCGCCGCGCTGCATCAGGAGGCGATGCATGCCCTCGTCGATCGCGTCGATCTCCTTGCGCAATTCCTGCAACGATGGTGGCGCGGGCGGACGTTGGGACATATCTGGCAAGTGCTGTTGAGAGGCGTTCCAATGCGGGTCCATCAGGTCGGACCCGCCGCGGTCGATGTCTTGATTAGGCAGTCGGAGCGGCGAAAGCAAAGAGAAATGCAAAGGGAAATCGGGCCTTTTCGGCTGACGCGACGGGGACGAATTTGGTCAATCAGGACCGTATCTTGACGAAAACCGTCCAAGCCGTTAAGTTTTGCCTGTTCCGTGGTCATTTGAGCCGGCCGGCTTGCAGCCACGTTAAAAAACTCGCTAAACAGGCCGGGGACGCTTCCGATCCCGGCCGAACCTATCGTTCAGGCCGGGTTTTTTATGGCCTGATGCAAGTAGCGGTCTGAAGTCCGATCGCAAACGAGGTCGATGGTCAGATGGTTGGCGTCACGTCGATATCCAGTCCCGCGATCAGTGCCGATGAGCGGTCGCATGAAGTGGATCATCCGAGTTCGCTCGTCGCGCAGTTCGGCGCTGATCAGCCGTTGCCGCTCGACTGCGGCATAGATCTCACCCCGTTCCAGATCGCCTACCAGACCTATGGCGAGCTCAACGCCGATCGCTCCAACGCGATCCTGATCTGCCATGCGCTGACCGGCGACCAGCATGTCGCCAATGTGCACCCCGTCACCGGCAAGCCCGGCTGGTGGGAAACCCTCGTCGGTGCGGGCCGTCCGCTCGATCCGAGCCAATACTTCATCATCTGCGCCAATGTGATCGGTGGCTGCATGGGCTCGACCGGGCCGGCCTCGATCAATCCCGCGACCGGCAAAGTGTGGGGCCTGGATTTCCCGGTCATCACCATCCCCGACATGGTTCGCGCGCAGGCGATGCTGATCGACCGGCTCGGCATCGACACGCTGTTCGCGGTGGTCGGCGGCTCGATGGGCGGCATGCAGGTGCTGCAATGGACGGCGGCCTACCCCGAGCGCGTGTATTCCGCGCTGGCAATTGCCTGCTCGACGCGGCACTCGGCGCAGAACATCGCCTTTCACGAGCTCGGTCGCCAGGCTGTGATGGCCGATCCCGACTGGCACAATGGCGGCTACGCCGATCGCGGCATCCATCCGCATCGCGGCCTTGCGGTCGCACGGATGGCGGCGCACATCACCTATCTCTCCGACGCGGCGCTGCATCGCAAGTTCGGCCGGCGCATGCAGGACCGCGACCTGCCGACCTTCTCGTTCGACGCCGACTTCCAGGTCGAGTCCTATCTGCGCTACCAAGGCTCGTCCTTTGTCGAGCGCTTCGACGCCAACTCCTATCTCTATCTGACGCGCGCGATGGACTATTTCGACATCGCCGGCGACCATGGCGGCGTGCTGGCGAAGGCGTTCGCGGGCATCAAGACGCGCTTCTGCGTGGTCTCCTTCACCAGCGACTGGCTGTTCCCGACCTCGGAATCGCGCGCGTTGGTGCATGCGCTGAATGCGTCGAGCGCGCGGGTATCGTTCGCCGAGATCGAGACCGATCGCGGCCATGACGCCTTCCTGCTCGACGTGCCCGAATTCTTCGACATCGCCCGCGCCTTCCTGGAATCGGCCGGCAAGGCGCGCGGACTCAACGGCAGGGGTGGCTAGGATGTCAGTGCAGGAAGTGCTGCCGCTGGGCGGCCTTAGCGCGGAACAGTCCGGTCATTTTCGCGCCGACCATCTGCTCGTCGCCGAGATGGTCAAGCCGGGCTCCAAGGTGCTCGATGTCGGCTGCGGCGACGGTGATCTGCTCCAGCTTCTGGAGACCCGCGGCATCGACGGCCGCGGCATCGAATTGTCGCGCGAGGGCGTCAACCGCTGTGTCGCCAAGGGCCTCGCGGTGGTGCAGGGCGACGCCGATACCGACCTCGTGAACTATCCCGATGATGCCTTCGACTACGTGATCCTGTCGCAGACGCTCCAGGCGACGCGGCAGCCGCGTGTGGTGCTGGAAAATCTCCTGCGCATCGGCCGCCGCGCCATCGTCTCGTTCCCGAACTTCGGCTTCTGGAAGATGCGGCTCCAGCTCCTGATCGGCGGCCACATGCCGCGCACCGAGAACCTGCCGGCGACCTGGTACGACACCGCCAACATCCACTTCTGCACCATCAAGGATTTCGTCGAGCTCTGCGACGAGATCAACGTCAAGATGGAACGCTCGGTGGCGCTCGATCTCTATGGCCGCCCGGTGCCGCTGAACCTGCCCTGGTGGGTGTGGAATATGTTCGGCGAGCAGGGCGTGTTTCTGCTCACGCGCGGGCAGGGGAAGTGACGCCGTAGGCGTCATTCCGGGTTCGCTCTTCGAGCGCCCCGGAATGACAGGGTAAACTATTGCGCCGCCACCGACCTCGGATCGCGCGCCGGCCATCGACCTGCTTCCACCAGCGTGACGAACCGCTCCACGGTCTCGTTGAACAGCGCGGGCTCCTCGAGATTGAGCACGTGCCCCGACTTCGGAAACATCGCGAGGCCCGCGGCCGGAAGATGCTTCTTCAGGAACAGGCTCGGCCCGACGCAAGGGTCATCCTCGTCGCCACAGATGATCAGCGCCGGCGTCGCGACGCCCCTGATCGCGTCCGTCATGGTGTAGATCGAGGGACGGCCGCCCTGGAAGCCGCGCATCGTGCGCGCCGATCCCCTGGCATCGTGCCGCGCCAGCGCGGCGTAGAAATCGGCGTGGCCGCGCGGGTCCTTCACCAGGAAGGGAATCCGGCTCGGCGCCTCGCGCGTGACTTTCGCCACCTCCGTGGAGCCGAGCGTCTCGAATTGCTCGGCATTGGCGCGGCATTGCTTGCGCCAGGCGTCGAGATTCTCGATCTCCGAACCGGAGCCGACGCCGGCTAGCGTCATCGACAGCGCCCGCTGCGGCGCGTTCAGTCCGATTTGAAGCGACGAATAAGCGCCCATCGAGAGCCCGACGAGATGCGCGCGGTCGATCCTGAGATGATCGAGCACCGCGAGCGCGTCGGTATAGAAATGCGTGTAGGTGTAGACCTCGCCCTCAGGCACGTCCGACGGCGTGTAGCCGCGCGCCGAATAGGTGATGCAGCGGTGGCCGCGCGAGAAGTAGCGCATCTGCGGCTCCCAATTGGTGTAGTCGGCCGCGAATTCGTGCAGGAAAATAATCGGCGTTCCCTGGCCCGCTTCCTCGAAATAGATGCGGACGTCGTCCCTGGTCGTGGCGTGGGGCATTAACCGTTTCCCTCTCTTCTAGCCGCATGTGAAGGATCGCAGTTAATGCTGTTGTCCGCAATGCGGCAGCGTCAGGCCGGCACCGACACAAAATCAACCCAGCTATTCACCGGCACGGTGTCTTTTTCTCGCCACATGGGGCGGCTTAACGGCCCGAGGGATGTCGGCCGCGCACGGGCCGGCTGGGAAGTGGGGGTGTCAACGAAGGATGACTAATGTTCGAGTTGTTTGCGTCTCGCCTGTCGCGTTGTGTTGTCGCGCTGGCGCTGTTCTTCGCGGCGGTCGCCGCGTTCTCGTCTCCGGCCTCGGCACGGCCGCATCGTCATAGCGCAGAGCGGCACGCTTACGCGCATCACGCCAGCAGATATCATCATTACCGGCACCAGGCCCGCAGTTCGCGCTTCGAGCGCAGCGCGGCGCAGTTGCAGGCCGGCGGCTTCATGGACACGCAGGCCAGCTACGATCCGAACGCCAATAGCGGCGGCATGGGTTACACGCGCTATCTGGGCGGCGGTGAAATGGGCATCGGTGGAAACGTGAGCCGCGCCGGCAAAGTGAGCCGCGCCCGTAACATGAGCCACGCTGTCAACAAGAGCAGCGCTGGCGACAATGGCAACGCCGGCAACATGGGTATGAGCAGCGGCTTCGGCGGCGGATCGGGCCTCGTGTCCGAGGCGCGCCGCTATCTCGGCGGCAACCCGACCGGGCGTGGCAGCCTGTGGTGCGCGCGCTTCATGAACATGGTGCTTGAGAAGACCGGCCACCGGGGCACCGGCTCGGACATGGCGAATTCGTTCGCGCGTTACGGCACGCGTGTCTCCGGCCCGCAGGTCGGTGCCATCGCGGTGATGTCGCGCGGCGGCCGGGGCGGCCACGTTGGCATCATCACCGGCGTCGACGCGCAGGGAAATCCGATCATGATCTCCGGCAACAACGGCAACCGCGTCCGCGAGGCGCCGGTCTCGCGCGGCCGCATCTATGCGTATGTGATGCCGAACTGAGGTGAGGGAGCGTAGGGTGGGCAAAGGCGCGTTAGCGCCGTGCCCACCATCTCGCTCCGCAGAGATAAAGCTGGTGGGCACGCTTCGCTTGGCCCACCCTACGGCAGCTCAGCTCACACCAGCTTCGGCTCTTCCACCGCGACCGCATCCCCCACGCCGATCTCGCCGCCGGCGATCACCTCGGCATAGATGCCGCAGTCCATATGTCCGAGATGCCGCGAGAGCGTCGGCGGAATCTCGAGATCGCGCTTTGCGGTCACCGGGTCCACGTTGGTGGCCGGGCAACGGACGATGCGCTTGACCACTTGCAACCGGGCCTGACCGATCGCGAGCGTCTGGCCGACGAGGTCGAGCTCGGACCATGCCGGCCAGCCCTTCACGTAGAGATTGGCGCGGAAGCGCAGGGGATGCACGGCGGCGCCGCCGAGCATGGTCTCGATCGCGCTGACGCTGTCCAGATTGATGATGGAGACGACCTTGCGGGCGACGTCGGAAAAGCTGTGGTCGCGGCCCGACAGGACTTTTGGCGGGCCCTTCAACTCCGGCTGGAAGTTCTCGGTGAAATAGCGCTCGATGGCGGCGCGCCCGGCGGCGGTCTCCAGATCGCCGCTGGCGACGATCTGGCCGTCCTTGCGGATGGTCAGGCGGTTGGTCGCGTCCTCGAACCGGCTGTCGAGCGAAGCCAGCCGCTCATTGCGCGCCAGCATCAGAAACTGGATTTTCGGCTTCCAGGCCGGCGCCTCGGGATCGAACCCGCTCGGGCCGTTCTCGATGGCGTAGCGACGGTCGGCGGGCAGGGTCTCGCCGACCCGCAAGGCAACGCGGGGCAGGGGTTCCGGGGTGAGGCCCTTGATGGGATAGCGGTAGAGGCCGGTAATCTCGGCGGTCTGGCTGGCTGTCATGGCGCTACTTAGGGGATTCGGCCACGCCGCGCCAAGCGGGCCGATGCGCGCACGAAATTGTGAAGACGCCTCTTTCGCTCCCGCAGCCCGCTTCCCACATCTGCCTCAGGCCGGCGGCAGCGTCGGTAAATAACGACCGTTACCGGTTGAGAAACGTCAATGCGGTAATCGGAAACCCAATGAAGATGCCGTTTGGAGTGCCTTAGAGGGCTCCATGGGCAGGCCGAGGGAAAGAAAAGATGAACATCGAGAAGTATACCGAACGCTCCAGGGGCTTCATCCAGTCCGCGCAGTCGCTTGCGGTGCGCGAGGGGCACCAGCAGTTTTCGACCCTGCACGTTCTGAAAGTGCTGCTGGACGACAATGAGGGGCTCGCTGCCGGTCTGATCGATCGTGCCGGCGGCAATTCCCGCGCAATTTTGAAGGCGACCGAGGACGCCCTGAACAAGGTGCCGAAGGTCTCCGGCGGCGGCGCCGGGCAGATCTATCTGGCGCCAGAGCTCGCACGCACCTTCGATGCCGCCGAAAAGGCCGGCGAGAAGGCCGGCGACAGTTTTGTCACCGTCGAGCGGCTGCTGCTTGGCCTCACGCTGGAGAAGACCAGCGAGGCCGGCGCGATCCTCGGCAAGGGTGGTGTCACCCCGCAAAACCTCAACGCGGCGATCGAGGCCCTGCGCAAGGGCCGCACGGCCGACTCGGCGACCGCCGAGAACGCCTATGACGCGCTGAAGAAATATGCCCGCGACCTGACCCAGGCCGCGCGCGACGGCAAGCTCGACCCGGTCATCGGCCGCGACGAGGAGATCCGCCGCACCATCCAGGTGCTCTCGCGCCGGACCAAGAACAATCCCGTCCTGATCGGCGAGCCCGGCGTCGGCAAGACCGCCATCGCCGAGGGCCTCGCGCTGCGCATCGTCAATGGCGACGTGCCGGAGAGCCTGAAGGACAAGAAGCTGCTCTCGCTCGACTTGGGCGCACTGATCGCCGGCGCGAAATACCGCGGCGAGTTCGAGGAACGGCTGAAGGCCGTGCTCCAGGAAGTGACCGGGAGCGAGGGCACCTTCATCCTGTTCATCGACGAGATGCACACGCTGATTGGGGCAGGCAAGGGCGACGGCGCGATGGACGCATCGAACCTGCTGAAGCCGGCGCTCGCCCGCGGCGAGCTGCACTGCATCGGCGCGACCACGCTCGACGAGTACCAGAAGCATGTCGAGAAGGACGCGGCGCTGGCGCGGCGCTTCCAGCCGATCTTCGTCAGCGAGCCCTCGGTCGAGGACACCATCTCGATCCTGCGCGGCCTGAAGGACAAGTACGAGCAGCACCATGGCGTGCGGATCACCGATTCCGCGCTTGTTGCCTCCGCGACGTTGTCCAACCGCTACATCACCGACCGCTTCCTGCCCGACAAGGCGATCGACCTCATGGACGAGGCCGCCGCGCGCCTGAAGATGCAGGTCGATTCCAAGCCGGAAGAGCTCGATTCGATGGATCGGGAAATCATCCGGCTGAAGATCGAACAGGAAGCATTGAAGAAGGAGAGCGATGCCGGTTCGAAGAGCCGCCTGCAGACGCTTGAAAAGGAACTCGTCGAGCTCGAGGAAAAATCCGCGTCGTTGACGGCGCGCTGGAGCGCGGAGAAGAACAAGCTCTCCGATGCGCAGAAGCTCAAGGCCGAGCTCGACGGTTTGCGTGTCGAGCTCGCCAATGCGCAGCGGCGCGGCGAATTCCAGCGTGCCGGCGAGCTAGCCTATGGCCGGATCCCCGAGCTCGAACGGCAGCTTGCGGACATCGAGGCCAAGGAGAACTCCGGCGAGATGATGGAGGAGGCGGTCACCGCCAACCACATCGCGCAGGTGGTCTCGCGCTGGACCGGCGTGCCCGTCGACAAGATGCTGGAGGGCGAGAAGGACAAGCTCCTGAAGATGGAGGACTCCCTCGGCAAGCGCGTCGTCGGCCAGGCCGAAGCCGTCCATGCGGTCGCAACCGCCGTGCGCCGCTCCCGCGCGGGTCTCCAGGATCCGAACCGGCCGATGGGCTCGTTCATGTTCTTAGGCCCCACCGGCGTCGGCAAGACCGAGCTGACCAAGGCGCTCGCGGAGTACCTGTTCAACGACGAGACCGCGATGGTCCGCCTCGACATGTCCGAGTACATGGAGAAGCATTCGGTCTCGCGGCTGATCGGCGCGCCTCCGGGCTATGTCGGCTATGACGAGGGCGGCGCGCTCACCGAAGCGGTGCGGCGACGGCCCTATCAGGTCGTGCTGTTCGACGAGATCGAGAAGGCGCATCCTGACGTCTTCAACGTTCTGCTGCAGGTGCTCGACGACGGCCGCCTGACCGATGGCCAGGGCCGCACCGTCGATTTCCGCAACACGCTGATCATCATGACCTCGAACCTCGGTTCGGAGTTTTTGGTGAATCAACCCGAGGGCGAAGATACGTCGGCCGTGCGCGAGCAGGTGATGGGAATGGTGCGGGGACATTTCCGCCCCGAATTCCTCAACCGCGTCGACGAGATCATCCTGTTCCACCGCTTGCAGCGGAGCGAGATGGGCCGGATCGTCGAGATCCAGTTCGCCCGGCTGCAGAAGCTGCTGACCGATCGCAAGATCGTGCTGACGCTCGACGGCGCGGCCCGCGACTGGCTCGCCGCCAAGGGCTGGGATCCCGCCTACGGCGCACGGCCGCTCAAGCGGGTGATCCAGCGCTACCTCCAGGGACCCGCTCGCCGAGATGATCCTGGCCGGCGACGTCAAGGACGGCGACAACGTCGCGATCTCGTCCGAAGGCAACGTGCTGACCTTCAACGGCAAGGCCCCGCAAACCGCGGAGATCGCCCAGTTCGAGGCGCCGGCGTCGAAGCGGAAGTTGAACTGAGCGTCATCGCTGCCTGAAACGACAGATCGCCCCGGAGAGGTTCACTTCTCCGGGGCGAATTGTTTTGGGCTGATCCTAGCCGACGGCGGACGCGGAGCCGGGCTCGGCCGGTCCGGCCTCGTCGTCGTCTTCTTCAAGCTCGGACAAGATATCGACCAGCTCGCGCACCCGTCCCTGCGCCAGCGGTCGCAAATCGTTGATCAACGGCTCGTCATTGGCGAGCCAGGCCTGGGCTTCGGCGAGCTCCTCGACGGTCGCGCCGGTCCCGATAATCTGGGCAATGGTGACCTCGTCGGCCCGATCCACGGCCTTGACGACATCGTCGCGTGAGAGGCGCGTCATGGGGCGATCCTCCTGCTGGTCGGTCCCGTTAGCCTCTAACCGGGAACCCGCGCGCCGGTTCCCCCGCAGCCGGATTCCGCTGGCAGACGCTACTTCTTCACCGCCTTGTAGATCGCATTCTCGATGTCGGAGGAAAAATAGATGACGCCGGTGGCGCCGATGGCGACGCCGGTCGGGATGTGGGTGGGCAGGCCGCCGGGTGCGCCCGCAAGGCCGATCGGGAGATCGGCCGCGATCTCGGTGATCTTGCCGTCCTCCGGCGTGATCTCGATCAGCCGCCTGGCGCCGACTTCCGCCACGATCAGCTTGCCGTCGCTGGTGCGCGCGAGGCCCTCGGGCATCTTCAACTCCTTGGCGAGCACGGTCTTCTCGCCGTTTTGCTCGATCTTGGACACGACACCCGCGAAGGCCTCGGTGACATAGACGTCGCCATGCGATCCGGCGACGAGCCCCACCGGACCCTCGAGGTCGCCGATCAGCGTGGTGCGATCCTTGCCGTGCTCGCCGCTGACGCGGACCAGCGATTTGGTGCCGAGCTCGGCCACCAGGATGCTGCCGTCCTCGAGCACGATCGCATCATGCGGCGCCTTGAAGTCATGCAGCATGTCGCGCGTCGCGCCGGTCTTGTTGTCGATCACCTGCACCGTGCCGGTGAACCAGCTCGACAGGATCACGTCGTTGCCCTTTGCCGTGGCGCTCATCGGATATTCGAGCGTGACGCCGGCGGCGTGCATGCGCGCCTTCTCGGTGACCTCGCCGGTCGTACCGTCCACGGTGCGATAGGCGAACACGTCGGCGACGTGGATCGTATCCTTGCCATTCTCCGAGGTGACGCCGATGCCGCCGGGCAACGCGAGCTTGCCGATGATGATTTGCTTGGCCTGGCCGCTGGCCGGATCGACCTCCTGGATACCGTTGTCGGCCATGTTGGAGACGTAGATGCGGTCCTTCTCGTCGATCGCGAGGTTGTCCAGCGACGGCTTCAGCTGCGCGACCATGGTCTTGGCGCCCGACTTGGGATCGACCCGAACGAGCTGGCCGAGCGCGGTGTCGACCACCCACAGATTGCCCTTGGAATCGAAATTCACCGCGGCCGGGACCTTGAAGCCGTCGGCAACCACCGTCAGCTCGGCCCTGTCGACGTCGACCTTGGCGACCTGTCCCTTGAACCAGAGCGGGCCGTAGAGCTTGTCGTCGGGACCGAACTCGAAGCCGTTGAGGCCGCCCATCTTCTCCATGATCTGACGCGGCGGTTTGACGCCTTCGACGTCGATCTCGTAGAGCGTGTCGCCGAGGAAGACCGTCGTGGCGTAGAGCCTGCCGTCCTTGCGGAAGGCCAGCGAATTGATGCCGGGAAGGCCGGAGGCGAGCTTCTTGATCGGGCCGTCGCCCTTGCGCGAATAGAGATCGCCGGCCAGGAAGCCGGTCCAGGCCATGGTGCCGTCGGGCGCGAATGCGATGTCGTCGGCCATTCCGATCGGAGCCGGGATTGCAACCTTGGCGGTACCGCTAGCGATATCCACCTCGTAGAGCATGGCGCCGGCGACGCTGCCGGCAAACAGATGGCCGGCCTTGTCGATCCCGAGCCCATGCACGCCATGGAACGCCGAGCCGGGGACGAGTTTCGTGACCTCCCAAGTCTCCGGTAATTTCTGGGCTGACGCGCTCGTGGTGCAGAAAATCGCAGCAATGACGGCCGTGCAGGCAAGCCTGTTCTTCATGGCGTGACCTCCCATTTTTGGAAAGTATTCGCCCGTCATCCGGCTTTGGCAAACGAAACTTGACGTTGTGTCGCCGTAAAGCGGCGTCGCTTCGAAAGCGTCCCATTCAACCGTGTTGGTGAAGATGTCCGGTCGATGTCGGCCGGTTGCCGGCCTACCGGTTGGTGACCTGCAACGGTCCGCCGGTCGCATCCGAGATACGGGCGATGGCGCCGCCCCGGCCGCTCATCATGCCGTCGAGCCGGTCGCGCTCCTTCTCGAAGCCGGCCAGCATCGGGCCTTCCAGCGATCGGCCGCGCGGCAGTTTCACGCGCAGCGGATCGACGAAGCGGCCGTTCACGAGGATTTCGTAGTGCACGTGCGGACCGGTCGACGCGCCGGTCGAGCCGACGAAGCCGATGACCTGGCCCTGGCGGACCTTCTTGCCGGCTTCCATGCCCTTGGCGAAGGCCGACATGTGGCCATAGGCCGTCTCGTACCCGTTGTTGTGCTTGATGCGGATGTATTTGCCGTATCCGCCCTCAGTGCCGGCCTTCTCGATCACGCCGTTGCCGGAGGCGAAGATCGGCGTGCCGTAGGCGGTGGCCCAGTCGACGCCGGTGTGCATCTTCACATAGCCGAGGATCGGATGGCGGCGGCCGCCGAAGCCGGAGCGCATGATGGCGTTGTTGACGGGCTTCCTGACCAGGAACTTCTTCGCGCTCTTGCCGCTCTCGTCGTAGTAGTCGACGACGCCGTCGTCGGGACTCTGGTAGCGGTAGTATTTCTTGGTCTCGCCGCCGACCGTGAGGGAAGCGAACAGAACGTCGTTCTTTTCGTTCGACGTCACGCCCTCGTCTTCGCCGGCGTAGAACACGTCGAAGGAATCGCCAGGCTGCACCTTGCGCTGGAAATCGACGTCGTAGGAGTAGATCTTGATCATGTCGTCGATGACCGGCATCGGCACTTTGTTGCGCATCGCGGTCTCGTAGATGCTTTGGTAGAGCCGCACGCCGGTGCCGTCATCGTCGTCATCGTCGTCGCTGTTGGCGTTGGCCGTGGCATCAGCGACGGTGTTCATGCTGGAGACGTCGACCGCGACGTATTTGCCGAGGTCGGACAGCGCAGCGATCGCCTCGACCATGGTGTCGTTTGCAACCACGACGCGATAGGGCTGGAGCCGGGCGCCGGGGCTTGCGGGCGCCATCAGGATGCGGAGCTTCTCGCCTTCCTTCAGGCCGCCGTCGCGGCCGCGCGGGCCGAGCGTCGCGGCGATCGCCTTGATCTCGTCCGCCGTGGCGCCGAGATCGCGCAGGACGGAGGCGACGCTGTCGCCCTTCTTGACCAGATGGACGCGCTCGCCGTTGGGATTGCCGCCGGTGATCTGCTCCTTGGTCTTCGGCAGCAGCGTGACGTTTTCCGGCACCACGCGCGTCTCGAAGCCGGCATAGGGATCCGACGGCGACACTTCGGTGGCGTAGGCCATCTTCATGTCGGACGCGCCGGAAACGTCGGCGGTGGCATTGGCGAGCGAGGCGTAGCGCACCCCGCCATTGCCGCGCCAGTTAGCGGCATCGCGGACCCGCATCAGGATGTCGTCGAGCGCCACCACCGCGGAAATCTTGGCCTTCGGCAGCACCGGCGACAGGTCCTTGGTGACGAAGGAGACCTCGGCGTCGGGTTCGACCGCTTCGGGGTTGTTGGGATCGTCGGCGGCGGTTTTCGGATCGGAGCCGACGTCGGTGAGAAGGCGCTGGGCGTTGAACGGCGGAATTTTCGCCGACAGGTCGCTCGTCGTCATCGACAGATTGCCGGCGATCCGGACGAAGGGGCGCACCCGCATAACGTCGCGATTGCCGACGCGGGCCACCGTGGAGACGCGCACGATGTTGCGCGATGCGGTGGATTCGTTCGGTGGCGGCAGGCGGTCGCTCTTGTGCAGCGTGGCGGCGCGATCAGCTGCGCCAAACGCGCCACGCAGCGCGCCTTCGACCCGCTCCGGCACCTTGGCGAAGGTCATCTCGCCGTCGAGCGAAGCGAAAACGGCGCCGCCGATCAGGGCTGCGCCGCAAAGTCCGGTCAGAATTGTCCCGCTGAACCATTGGACCGAAACACGACGGCGGTCGATGACGGCGGCTTCGGAACCATCGACGGAAAGCGGCGGCTCGTGGCCGAGATCGATGATCCCGGTCTCACGCCCGTAAGCGCCGCGTGACGTCCTGTGGTTCAACCCAAGTCCCCCAATCAACGACCCAAGAGGCCCATACCAGCCCGGTTTCGAGCCCCTCCCTGGTCGCCCTCTTGGAGGGGCATCGCAGGAAACGGCAAGCCGCACAGGCGCTCGCGGTCAGAAGGCCCTGATGACGGGCCGGCCGAAATTACGAACAGCTAAGCGGAAAAAGATCTCTCGATGTCTCTCGAATGTCTGAAGAAGGCCGCTTCATCGGTATGATCGCCTTCCTCTGACCCCACGCAAACCGCCGGCAGCCCCCACTGGCATCCCCGCGATTCAAGCTTGTCTCTTATCAGAACGCCGCGGGATTGTGGCTCTAGTACGGCGCCTAATATGGAAAAAGTTTCCTGAAGGGGCGGCCGGCCGGGCCCGTCCGGGGAGGGCGCCCGAAGCCGCTTCCGGAGCTCCTTTGGAGCCCCTCCGGAGCTCCCTGGGGCCCAAACTTTTTTTGAGATTTTTGCGGCGCGGCCGCGGTCGGCGCGCTCATGCCCTCTCTAATCGGCTGGAATCACTGGATTTTTTTCAATAATCCACTGTGCGACGATTTGTTGACGATTGGCGTTGACAGCCCGGAAGGTGGGGCCTATAACCCCAACCACTGAGCGCGGCGCCGCCGGGTCACTGACCAAGGCGAGCGAACGCGCCACTGATGCTCCTCACCTTGTTGAGTGACACAACAGCCGACACCAGTCGGTTGGAGTTCATCCATCGTCGGTAAGGGTGTCGGAACCCTTCCTCTCAGGAAGGTTGGGGCCTCTCCGGTCCCGGGCTGTTTGACAAGTGAAGATGAAGAAAGAGAAACGTGGACGGCGGAGTCCTTGCGGGTCTCGGCTCTGAAAAGCTTCGGCTTTTCTGATCGAGACCGGACGAAAGACTTCGGCGGTACACGTTTTAAAGGAAACACCATCGTTGCCAGCGATGTGAATCGCAGGCAGCTCGTCGATTTCGGTCGATGAAAAATGGTGGGACCTCGTCAAACGTTGTGATCAGCCGGTTCAAAGTTCAAGTCCAACTTGAGAGTTTGATCCTGGCTCAGAGCGAACGCTGGCGGCAGGCTTAACACATGCAAGTCGAGCGGGCGTAGCAATACGTCAGCGGCAGACGGGTGAGTAACGCGTGGGAACGTACCTTTTGGTTCGGAACAACACAGGGAAACTTGTGCTAATACCGGATAAGCCCTTACGGGGAAAGATTTATCGCCGAAAGATCGGCCCGCGTCTGATTAGCTAGTTGGTAGGGTAACGGCCTACCAAGGCGACGATCAGTAGCTGGTCTGAGAGGATGATCAGCCACATTGGGACTGAGACACGGCCCAAACTCCTACGGGAGGCAGCAGTGGGGAATATTGGACAATGGGGGCAACCCTGATCCAGCCATGCCGCGTGAGTGATGAAGGCCCTAGGGTTGTAAAGCTCTTTTGTGCGGGAAGATAATGACGGTACCGCAAGAATAAGCCCCGGCTAACTTCGTGCCAGCAGCCGCGGTAATACGAAGGGGGCTAGCGTTGCTCGGAATCACTGGGCGTAAAGGGTGCGTAGGCGGGTCTTTAAGTCAGGGGTGAAATCCTGGAGCTCAACTCCAGAACTGCCTTTGATACTGAAGATCTTGAGTTCGGGAGAGGTGAGTGGAACTGCGAGTGTAGAGGTGAAATTCGTAGATATTCGCAAGAACACCAGTGGCGAAGGCGGCTCACTGGCCCGATACTGACGCTGAGGCACGAAAGCGTGGGGAGCAAACAGGATTAGATACCCTGGTAGTCCACGCCGTAAACGATGAATGCCAGCCGTTAGTGGGTTTACTCACTAGTGGCGCAGCTAACGCTTTAAGCATTCCGCCTGGGGAGTACGGTCGCAAGATTAAAACTCAAAGGAATTGACGGGGGCCCGCACAAGCGGTGGAGCATGTGGTTTAATTCGACGCAACGCGCAGAACCTTACCAGCCCTTGACATGTCCAGGACCGGTCGCAGAGATGTGACCTTCTCTTCGGAGCCTGGAACACAGGTGCTGCATGGCTGTCGTCAGCTCGTGTCGTGAGATGTTGGGTTAAGTCCCGCAACGAGCGCAACCCCCGTCCTTAGTTGCTACCATTTAGTTGAGCACTCTAAGGAGACTGCCGGTGATAAGCCGCGAGGAAGGTGGGGATGACGTCAAGTCCTCATGGCCCTTACGGGCTGGGCTACACACGTGCTACAATGGCGGTGACAATGGGATGCTAAGGGGCGACCCTTCGCAAATCTCAAAAAGCCGTCTCAGTTCGGATTGGGCTCTGCAACTCGAGCCCATGAAGTTGGAATCGCTAGTAATCGTGGATCAGCACGCCACGGTGAATACGTTCCCGGGCCTTGTACACACCGCCCGTCACACCATGGGAGTTGGCTTTACCTGAAGACGGTGCGCTAACCAGCAATGGAGGCAGCCGGCCACGGTAGGGTCAGCGACTGGGGTGAAGTCGTAACAAGGTAGCCGTAGGGGAACCTGCGGCTGGATCACCTCCTTTCTAAGGATGATCCTTCAGCGAGCTTCGGCTCACTATCG